>NZ_CP012040.1:3365000-6158829 GCF_001050135.1 Cyclobacterium amurskyense
CGCTGAAAGCATCTAAGTGCGAAACTCGCCCCAAGATGAGACTTCTAAACAGGGCCGTCAGAGACGATGACGTTGATAGGCTGTAGGTGTAAAGTCAGAAATGACATAGCCGAGCAGTACTAATAGCCCGAAAACTTGAACACCTTTGCTACGTTGCATTTTCCACAAGACAAGTCAATTTACTTGAGACATTTATATAATTAAAGAAATTAAGTGAAAGCTATCAGAGCTTCACGAAGATTTAGGCGGCCCGGCGCAGGGGACCCACCTCTTCCCATCCCGAACAGAGAAGTTAAGCCCTGCAGCGCCGATGGTACTGGGGTTACACCTGGGAGAGTAGGTCGCCGCCTTCATTGACCCTTAGAGAAATCTAAGGGTCTTTTTTTTTGCCTTTTTGCGTAAATAAACCTAGACAATACTCCAGTTTTTAAAAGCGAGGTGCTCACACAAGGGCTCATTACTTACTGTATAAGCTAGGTTTACCTGCCAGAATCACTATTGATAAGGTAATCTCTACCAAGCCCGGAATCCGTATATGGCTCTATATACAGCAGGAATACAGTGTTACTGTAATCATGTAGCTATTGAAGATTTATTTTTTTTTAATTAAAGAGCACAAGAATAAAAAGGTGTAGATGCAATCTACACCTAGAGCTTACTTTTGTTAAGTACAAGATGGGGATACCATAGTATTTGTGATACTGCTAAATCAATTTCAGCATTCCATTTAATTGAAAAGACTTACTGAAAGGTTCTTTTCCGTGCGGAATAAAGTAACCTTATTGCTGAAGGTCTCCTGTATTAACTTCTATTTTGTTGCGCATCAAAAATTTCAACAGCTCTTCTAATTTATTTGGACTCTTTATAAGCCTAAGTTTATATGATTTATTATTCACACCAAATTCAATGATTGTAACGGATTTGAAGGCACTAATAATAGCAATTATGTCCGACCCAACTAATGCAAAGACGGCAATAAAACCATTGCCAAGCATATTATAAAACCCTACAGTTTTTTCATTAATTGAAAAGTGAATTTATTTCTATGTAGATGGATGCCTTCAGATGTTAATGTGAAAGTTAATTCAGTTAACTCTTTCATAATTGTGACTTCAAATAGTTTTAGGTCTATTTATTAGAGATTATAAATCCCATTTAATTTGCTGGCTCCATCGCAATGACCAAATTTTTGTTATCTGGACTTAAAGCTATTCTGCTAATATTTTGGTATCCGGGCATATTAATGAAAGCTATTTCCTCCCAATCTGTACCTTTGCTAATGTTTTTAAGGTAGATGGAATTATCCCTTGCCATTATTAGATTGTTCTTGTCCAACCAACAGAAATCTTCAGCATTCCCTAAAGCGGTACCAATCTTTTCTGATTGCCTGCTATTTACATTGTATCCTTTCAATTCAAATACCTCTTTTCCATCTGAGATTATGTTGGTATTTTTGTCGAGGTAAACGATTTCGTCAGTCCCTGGACGAGACTTAATACAACGGCCTGGATTTTGCGCTACTTCAAATATATCCTCTCTGCTATAGGGATAGACCAATCGGTTTGGTGTTCCCAGTTGAAACAACGCGGCAGTCTCTCCATGCCAACCATAATAACCCACGGGCTTGATGTCATCATAAAGCAGTTCAGGCTCTCCCAAGTTTATAGGATATAACCATAATCGCTGCGTACTGTCTTTTTCCACCGTTACGGCAGAGATGTATTGACCGCAACTTGTAATGTCTGGAGAGTATTCACTTATATCCGAAGTTCTGGTCATGTTAGTAAATTTGCCATTGACCAGGTTGTACATTATAATATCAGTATAACCAGATTCAGCCTGTGAGGTAAATACGAATTGGCTTTTATTTATAAAAGTAGGCTGGTTGTCATAATTATTTCCTTTAGTGATTTTTTTCACCGTTTCCGGGTATATTTTAAAACCAAATAAACTTTTTTTGGCCTGGATTAAAAATAAATCCGTTGATTCCTGGGCATAACCATAGGATATTGAAAGGAAAAAAAACACTATTATAAAAAGACTATAAAGTTTATTTGTGCCGCCGAACATATTCAATTTAAACATAGTTTTGATGGATCAATTAATTTTCTAATGTACAAAATGCTCCTTGGAATCATTAGCAATTATAGCACAATTCTTATTCCATAAAAGGGCCATGGATCCAAGGATCAATTTTTCTATATCTCAGCTTGAATTCTGTACGATAATGAACATTATTTGTATCTAAATCGAACACTTCCTTATAATAAATAGCCCTCTAATCGCTTCAATGTTATATTTAATAACTGGCATTCTATTCGTATATTCAGTGTTATGAAAGTTAACCATTCAGGTGTATTGGAATTGATGGTATGGCTGCTTGCACTTATTGGCTTGTATGCCTTTGGCGGTGCTTCTGCACATACTTTTAGTCTATGCCCATTGGATAATTTTGGTTTGACCTGGTGCCCCGGGTGCGGAATTGGTCGCTCCATGCATTATTTTATGATGGGTGATTTCAGTAATTCACTTACTTACCACCCCTTGGGATGGTTTGGGGTATCGGTTATCTTGTTTAGAATTTATGAATTAATTAAACTAAAAATAAAATTATGGCAAATGTATTAAGACACCTTCCGGAACTTGAAGGAATGGAATTGGGCTATATCCAAGGAATATTGAAGGATATGAATGAGGAGCAAGCAAGTTTATTTGCTCAGGTATATCGCGCCAGAAGGAAGGACAGTCAAATGATTTTAATATTGACTTTGATTGGCTTTTTTGGATTCGCAGGTTTACACAGATTTATTTTAGGACAGATTGGACTTGGGATTCTTTATATGTTGACTCTAGGTCTGTGTTTTATAGGGACAATTGTAGATCTTGTTAATTATAAAAGTTTGACCTACGAATACAATATAAAAATGGCTCATGAAACCCTTTCTTTACTTGCTTTGAGCGATGATATTAAAACTAAGAAAGATGAATAGGTATCCAATATTGTTTTTATTTGTTCTGTTTGGTTTCTCTGGACTTCAATCTGGATGTAATCCAGTTCCAATGAATACCATAACAGATATGGAGGATTCCTATGATGGAATAACTAAAATCAACCTAAATGGAGGAGCTCTTGAGGTTAGCTATACAGGCAAAGAGGATATGGAGAATGTGACCATAGATGCTTTTGTAGAGGCCAGTGATATGGACATGGAAGGTGTACTTGTAAAGCAGGTAGGAGATGAATTGAATGTGAGCTTTGAATCAGGGAATAATGGGTCCTTTTTTTCCTCTCTAAATATTGAAGGTTATATAAGTCTATCCGGACCTATAGATATGGCTTTAAATATTCATAATTCTTCAGGAACAATGGAAGTATCTAATGTTAACAATGATGAAATTGTATTGAAAGGTAGTTCTGGAAAAGTAGAAGGAAAGGACCTTGCTTCCCCAAATTTAAGGGTTAAAATTTCCTCAGGTAAACTAGAATTGGAGAATATTGAAGGTAGCCTGAATATGGAAGTGTCCTCGGGTATGGGAACCCTGAAAGGCATGAAAGGTGATGTTAAATTTAGTGGGTCTAGTGGTTATGTAAGTTTTTCAGATGTAGATGGTCTGATTTCAGGTGGCATGTCCTCTGGAAAAGCAGATTTGAAGAGGATAAATCAATTGGGAGAAATCAGTCTTTCTTCAGGAATGTTAGATGCTAGCCAATGTGGACTTGGTCCGGAAACCAAACTTTCTGTATCTTCAGGTTATATGAAAGTGAATACCACTTCTTCTCTTAGTAATTTCAACTTCGACTTTAATGTAGGTAGTGGTAGACTGGAAATAGGAAACGAATCCAGTAGTGAAGATTTGTATATAAATAATGATGCAGCGGTAACCGTCAAAGGCCGTATACAATCAGGAAAGATGGTGATTAGTGAATAAACAATTATTGCTCACAATGGATTTGTGTATTTAAACTCTATTGTGAGCAAATTTTTAAAAGTCTTAATTGGTAAAAGGGGATTTTACCAATCCTTTGTGACTACGAATTTCCCCAAAAAAAAGGAAGTTTTAAGCCATTTTTTATATTAAAGTAAGGTGTCCGGATCCACTGTTAGGTAGTAATTTCCGCAGGAAATATTTTGAACATAATTGGGTATAAACAAAAAAAAGCAACCTTTAAGGTTGCTTTTCACTACTGATGTCAATGTTATGTTATGCGTTAACTACCTTCACATTCACTGCATTCAGACCTTTTCTTCCTTCTTTAAGGTCGAAGGATACATCATCGTCTTCTCTGATTTCGTCAATAAGTCCAGAGACATGCACAAAATACTCTTTTGATGATTCATCATCGATAATAAAACCGAATCCTTTAGACTCATTAAAAAATTTAACTTTTCCTGTGTTCATAATAATATTAATTGATTGTATTTACTGGGGTAAAGATAAGGAATCTTTTGGCAAAAAAAACTCTTGAATAAATTTATTTTCAGGAATTAAAAGATTACATAAAATACTGTGGCCACACATTGGACAAAAACAGTACGATTCACCCGTTTAATAGGATTATTATTTCATTAATTTTACTCCCTCATTTAGGCATTTTTGCACCTCTTCTTCAGGCCAAATTCCAGATTGTACTTCACCTATATGTTTTTTGCGAAGCAGAAACATGCAAGTTCTGGACTGACCTATTCCACCACCTATACTTTGAGGTAATTCACCATTCAGTAATTTTTTGTGGAAGAATAAATTTCTTCGTTTTTCTTCACCAGCCATTTTCAACTGTCTTTCAAGGGTCTCTGCATTTACTCTAATTCCCATTGAGGAGAGTTCGAATGAGTTTTCAAGAAGTGGGTTCCAAACCAAAATGTCGCCATTCAATCCTTTGTGTCCTTCTGAATTATAGCTACTCCAGTCATCATAATCAGGTGCACGACCATCATGTTTTTCACCATTGCTTAATTCATCTCCAATGCCAATTAGAAAGACTGCACCGTGGGCCTTACAGGCTTGGTACTCCCTTTGTTTAGGCGTTAAATCGGGGAATTCTTGTAGCAATTCTTCCGCTTGAATGAACTTTATTTTTTCTGGTAAAATAGGGCTTATCTGTGGAAAAAGAGAACAAACATTACTTTCCATTTCCTGAAAAATACCATATATATTTTCCACAACCTCCTTTAGGTATTCTAGTTTACGGTCGGAATCGTTTATTTTTTGCTCCCAATCCCATTGGTCTACATACAAGGAATGTTGTGGTGAATAATCTTCATCAGGTCTCAAAGCCCTCATGTCAGTAATTATACCTTCACGGTCTACAGTCTCAAGTTCTGCTAGTTGCCACCTTTTCCATTTGGCAAGTGATTGCACCACTACTGCAGGTGCATCTGCTTGATTTTTTATGGGGAATTTTACCGGACGTTCTATTCCGCTAAGGTCATCATTAATTCCTGTGCCATCCATAATCACTAGGGGACAAGACACCTTGAAAAGATTCAACCTCTGAGACATCATCTCAGGAAATTTTGTTTTAATGAGGTCTATAGCTTTTTCTGTCTCCCTCCTGTTTAATAAGCAATTGTATTTCAGCTCACTAGTTGACACCATTTTTATATATTTACTATGATCACTATTTGTCATTCTTCTGGAAATCGGCCCCAATATTAAGGAAAAGAATTGATTCAAGAAAATATTAAGGACCAAAGCCAGATTTAAGGTAAAAAATTGATGTATACTGGTTTGTGTATAGCTGTTTGTATGTCAGTTTGTTGTAGCTCCCCAGTTTCAATGTTCCTTTTGAAAACTACTATTGTGTTTGAATTCTGATTACCAGCCAAAAGGTGTTTTCCGTCTAGCGTGATGTTGAAATTTCGCGGTGCTTCTCCCCCAGAGGAAATTGTCTGCACATGCTTCAAATCACCAATGTCTATTATTGTAAAGGCAATGATTTCATTGGCTTCACCACGATTGGATGCATACACGAATTTTTGATCAGGACTAATTCGCACTTCTGCAGCCCCGACTTTTCCTTCGAAATTCTCTTTCGTTAATTTATGCGTTGATAAATGACTTAATTCCCCATCATTATAGCTATAAACCCCAATTTCAGCAGATATCTCATGAATCAAATAAAGCCTGTCTCCGGCAGCATTGAAGACCATATGACGTGGCCCTGCCCCAGGGGCTACTTTTAATCTAAAAGCGGGATTGGTATTTAGAGGCTTCTCCTGATTGTTATCAAAATCATAAACAACTACTTCATCTGTTCCTAAGTCAGCTATCAAAAGCCGGCCATCCTTAGGGTGGAATATAGCTGAATGCACATGAGATTGCTTTTGCCGATTGGGAACTACACTGCCACCCTCGTGGGCAAGTACTTGAACAGCTGGTTTTAGTTGTCCATTTTCGTCGGTAGGGATTACAGTAAAGTCACCTGAAGAGTAATTGGCCGCTATAATAAACTTTTCACTTGGGTCTAAAGTAATGTAACACGGTGATTGTCCCTCTGCGCTTACTGTATTTAGTTTTGTCAGTTCATCATCTATTAAGCTAAAGGAACTTACTTTTCCGCCATTTTCTCCACCAGTTTCTTCTACAGCATAAACAAGGTTTTGAGCTTGATTTGCTATGACAAAAGAAGGGTTGTCTGGTTCAGAGGCAGTAGAAAGGGTGTTGATTTTTCCTGAATCTGTGTCAAACTCCATAAGGTGAATGCCCTGTTCCGGAGAGTTAGTATAGGTACCAAGTAAAAACCTATGCTTAAGAGGGGTTTCTTTTGCTTTCATTTCCACTTTTTCTTTAGAGGCTGTACCACAAGCAAGGCACAATATCAATAAACTAATATTAATTAGATTTTTCATTTTCTTTTTTGTCTTCGATTTCGTCAATTCCACTTGCCAATCCGTGTGTTTTTGGGTGGTATTTGCCTTTAAGGTCATCTACCTTTGATTTGGACCAAAGCTTTACCCCAGAAAAATAGGAAGCCCTACCAATCATATGGGCGCCAACTGGTGCCGTTAACAATATAAAAGTGATGATGGCCAACACTCTTGAGGTAATTCCAATTTCATTGAAATAGATTGCAGCTGAAATTAATAACAAACCAATTCCTAAAGTAGCCGCTTTAGTGGTTACTGAAATCCGCAAATAAAGATCAGGCATTCTGATTAGTCCAACGGCTGCAAGTAGTATGAAAAGAGCTCCTAGAGAACTCAAAAATAGGATCAGGTATTCATTCATTTTTCTCTCTTTTATCTAAATAATAAGAAAATGCAACGGTGCCTAAAAAGGCGATCAAGGCCATGATCATGGCAATGTCTAGAAAGGCTGGCTGATCAGTATAAATACTGTAAATAGTAATTATTCCAATCCCCGTGGTAAGCAATAGATCAAGTGCTACAACCCTGTCAGAAAGTGTAGGGCCAATGAGGAACCTGATAAATATTAGCAAGGTGGAAATGGCCAGTACAGGTAGTATTATATAATATAGGAAGTCGTATACACTCATCTCAAAATCTCCAAAAGTTTACGTTCAAATCCATTCTTAATATCAGCAATAAATGCTTCTTTATTTTTCACGTACATGGCATGTACATATAGTACTTTTCTATCGTCAGAAACATCCAAGCTTAAAGTACCAGGAGTTAGGGTTATTAGATTGGCCAACAAGGTGATCTCTACATCCGTCTTGGCATCCAAAGGTATCTTTACTATCCCCGGTTTCATAAAATAGCTGGGTGTACTCACATCATAGGCTACCTGTAAATTGGCTTTGATCAATTCATACAGGAAGAAGAAGATAAAGGCTATAAGCTTTGGTCCTCTTGAGAGGTATCTATTGTTTTGTTCATCTCTGGATATGAGCCACAGTAGAAAAAAGCTCAATGTGAAACCAAAGACGAAATTCACAAAGGAGAATGTACCTGTTACTGCCAGCCAGATAAAGGAAAGCAATAGGTTACTAAGAAACCTGGTTTTTATCATTTTTCTATTGAATTAATTGCCCAAAACTGCATGAATATATAAGGTAGGGTCCATTAGGTTCTCAGCGATTTTAATAGATAATCGCATGACCCATTCTGCTCCAAAACCTATTCCTAACGATATTATAGAAAGAAAAAACACCGACCCAATCATAGCTCTTCTCTTTAGTGGTTTTAGGGCATTGAAATACTTGATGTGCTTTTTCTCTGGTAACTCAGGCCCATCTTTCCAAAATACCTCTGACCACATTCTTGCGATTACAAATAAGGTAAGGAAACTTCCTAAGATTATGAAAGCGACAACTAAAATATTTGATTGGTCCAGAGCTCCCTGAATGAGAAGTAACTTGCCCCAAAAGCCAGACAATGGAGGAATACCTACTAAAGAGAAAAGAGGTACAGCCATCAGTAGACTTAGTTTAGGATGTTCTTTATAAAAACCACCAAGTAAACGCATAGAATAGGTGCCCTTGAATTTAAAGATTAGCCCACTTACCATAAAGAGATTCGTTTTCACAATAATGTCATGTACCAGATAGAATATGGTACCTGCAATGGCGAGAGAGCTATAGACTCCTAAACCTGCAAGCATAAAACCAATGTGGCAAATGATAAGGTAGCTAAATATTTTTCTAATGTTATTCTGAATCAATGCGCCTATACCTCCTGATAGGATGGTAAAAATAGCAAGCACCATGATCACCGTAGAAAGGAAAGTGTCAGGTACAAAAATCAAGGTAAAAACCCTTAGCATGGCATAAACACCCACTTTGGTAAGTAGTCCACCAAATATGGCAGAGATGGCTGGCGGTGGGGTATGGTAGGAAGCAGGTAACCAAAAATAGAGTGGAAATACTGCTGATTTAATTCCAAAGCCTACTAAGAAGAGGATGGCTGTTACATTTACCAATCCTCTATTTTCTATCTCAGCCACGCGAAGTGAAAGGTCGGCCATATTTAAACTTCCCGTCAAACCGTACAGTATGGCTATGGCTGTAAGAAATATAACAGAAGCCAATAAGTTCATGGTGACATACTTTATGGCACCTTCTATTTGGGCTTTTTCTCCCCCTATGGTCAATAGAACAAAAGAAGAGATAATGATGATTTCAAACCAAACATAAAGATTAAATAGATCACCAGTCAAAAAGGCCCCACTCAATCCCATAATTAGTAAGTGGAAAATAGGGAAATAGCCGAATTTGATACGGGCGTTTCTTACACTTCCTACCGAATACACGCTGACAGCAAGCCCTGCAATGGCTGTTAGTAAGACTAGAAGGGCACTAAAAGAATCGGCCACAAAAGTGATCCCAAAAGGTGCGGCCCATCCACCTGCTTGCATGATTTGAATGCCTTCATTGTCCACTTTTATCAGTAGCAACAGGCTGATTATTAGTGCTATTATGGATCCGGTTACAGAGATCAGCTTTTGAATGTTTTTGCTGCTCCATGAAAACATCAGCAAAATGGCTATTAAAAGCTGGAAAATTACCGGTAAAACAATATACGGGTTGTTCATAGGTCTTCGTCGGTTGCGTTCATTTCGTCCAGATCATCTGTTTTGACCACTTTATAGGCACGTTTGATTAGTATAATGGCAAAGGCTTGAAGGCCGAAACTAATTACTATGGCGGTAAGGATTAGTGCCTGAGGTACAGGGTCTGCATAAATTTCTCCCAACATCTTTTCTGAGGAGGCTATAATAGGGGGCTTTCCTTTAACTATTTTTCCTAATAAGAATATCAATAAATTGGCTCCATTACCGAGTAAGATCAGTCCGATAATTAACTTTACCAAACTTCTTCTCAGCATCATATAGATACCAGCGGCATACAAGAGCCCTATTATAATGACCAATAAAATTTCCATATTATAAACCTTCTGATATGGTGAAAATAATGGTGAGGGTGACACCAATAACTACCAAGTAAACGCCAGTGTCAAAAAACAAGGCGGTACCAACTGATCCTATTACAGGTACAGCATTCTCCATCCAAAGACCAGTCATAAACGCTTCCCCAAAGAACAGGGGCAAGGCACCAGAAGCCAAAGCCAAAAGTAATCCAACAGGCATTAAGAAACCTGGATGAATAGACATGATGTTTTTTGTTTTTTCTATTCCATTGGCGAATGAATGGATGACGAAAGCGATAGAGGCCATCAAGCCTCCCACAAAGCCACCTCCTGGTAAATAATGTCCACGCAATAATATAAAGATGGAAAAGAGTAATAATAGCGGCAGCAGGTATACCGAGGCCGTCTTGAATATGATGGTTTTCATAATTATTCTTTTTCAGTACTTTTTAGATGGAGTTTTAAAAGGCCAAATACACCGATGGCTGCAATCGCCAATACAGTGATTTCTACAATGGTATCAAAGCCCCTGAAATCAACAAGGATTACATTGACTACATTTTTACCTTTTCCAAGAATATAAGCATTCTTTGCATAGTATTCACTGATTTCCTTGGTGACAGATTCGTTCATGACTTCTAAGGTCAATACACTGATCAAGGCACCAAATACAAGGGCCAACAATCCATCCCTTATTTTATCATTGTTATCCGACAATACAAGGTACCTAGGTAGATTGTATAAAACCAATACAAATAGAATCACTGTCAAGGTGTCTATAGAGAATTGGGTCATGGCCAAATCCGGTGCAGAGTAGAATAAAAATATCATGCAAAAGGAATAACCTACCACACCCAAAGAGGCAACTGCAGTAAGTCTAGATTTGGAAAAGACAGTAAAGAATATTGCTGAGGCCATGATAATGATTACAATGGCTTCATATAGGGTGACCTCTGTAAGTTTGGCAGTATCTACATACAATTCCACACCTGTGAAGAAACGGTAGCCCAGTAAAATGGTCAAAAAGGAAAGAATGGTAATTAAATAATACCTTAAATAGCCATTTTGAAAGAACTTTGTCCATTGCCTGCTTAACAAAACAAAGCTGTTAGACAGGCCAACGATAATCGATTGAGGAGAAATCTTCTCAAACCTTGTAACCTTGGATAGCAAGCCTTCAGAAGGTTTTAATAAGAAATACAAAGCAGTACCCGAACCTATGGTAATGGCACTCAATAACAGAATCAGGTTAATGCCATGCCAAAGTTTCAAATGAAAATCAGGCGTGGCTCCTGTAATAGATTGAACTACAGGTTTTATTATGCTTCCTTCAATTAAACCTGGGGCCAGGCCAAACAAGATTCCTAAAACACCAAGTAATAAAGGAGGAATGTACATGGCAGGACCAGGTAGGTGAAGTTTTTTGAATTCTTCAGGCAATTTTCCTACAAAAGGTTTTATCCCAGCTAAAAAACCTGCAAATAACAAGGCTGCATTGGTGAAGACAGCCAATCCCGTAAGTAACCAAGCTATATCACCCATGCCTAGTGTAGCGTCATAAATTAAATCTTTTCCAACAAAACCGAAGGAAGGGGGGATTCCTGCATTAGAGATAGCTGCTAACATGGCTGCAATCCCCACAGGTAGCATTACTTTATTTAAACCTCCAAGTTTGCGTATGTCTCGGGTGCCAGTTTCATGATCAATAATTCCTGTGACAAGAAAAAGTGTCGCCTTATATAAGGCATGGACTAAAATGAAAACTGAAGCCGCCAATAAGGCCTCTTTTGTGCCAAGGCCTATTAAAAAAACCAATATTCCTAGAGCTGAGATGGTTGAATAGGCTAGGATTCCTTTCAGATCCAACCTGAACAAGGCATGGATGGCTGCATAAGTCATGGTAAGCGCACCAACTATTATAAGTGTACTGTTCCACCATTCATGGTTTCCCAATACTGGTGTAAACCTTGCCAATAAATAGATTCCTGCTTTCACCATCGTCGCAGAATGGAGGTAAGTAGATACAGGGGTAGGGGCTTTCATTGCGCCAGGCAACCAGAAATGAAATGGAAATTGAGCGGATTTGGTAAATGCTGCAATAAATAAGAACAGCAATACCCACCCATAAAGGTCATTGGATTGAATAGATTCAGCCAAAGGAGCAAGGGCAGATATTTGATATTCACCCGTAATTTGACCCAAGCCGACCATTGCGGCCATCAAAAACAAACCACCAAAGCCCGTTACAGCCAATGCTGTGATCGCTGATTTCCTAGAAGCAGGGTTGTCATTATTGAAACCTATCAAGAAGAAGGAACTGATACTAGTAAGTTCCCAAAAGATAAAAAGAGTGTAGATATTATCAGACAGGACCAATCCAAGCATGGAAGCCATAAACATGGCCAGGTAGGCATAGAATCTGTCTAGATATTGATGGCCTTTTAGGTAGGAGGAAGTGTATATAAATACAAGGGTTCCGATTCCACTGATCAGTAAAACGAAAAGGTAGGACAATCCATCAAGGTTAAAATCAAGGTTCACCCCTATGGAGGGCACCCATTGATAACTGACCTTTAAAGTCTCCCCAGCCAGTATTAAGGGTAATTTTGAAAGGAAAAACCCAAAGATGGAAAATGGCAGAATGGCAACCCAAATGGTAGATTTAGGCTTCATCCAGCCCATTATCAGTGGGATTACTAAAGCCAAAATAAATCCCGAAATTACAGCAATCAACATCAGCGATTATTTAACGAGTTTGTTTAACGAAAGCCTAAAATACGAAAAATAATGTGATAAGACAGGTCTAATATAATCGTTTCCATTAATGGTTAGTTGATAAACCTAATAAGGCACTGATTGTAAGCAAAATATAATAAATGAGGTAATTAGTAGAGAAATTATACCGGAGTTTTGATGAAATAACTCAAAAAAATGTGCATTTTTGAGTTATTGCAAAGAATAAATATAACCTTTTCAACCATGGCTAACATCTACGAGACTGAAGTCGCAAAGCGTTTCACGATTTATAACAGTCTGTTTTTAGACCTGCCCTTTGACCAAATATATAGAACAGGCACATTGTTGCCGATCTTATCTGAGGCATGCCAAAGTGGGTTTCAAGAAAATAAAACGCCAAAGGAAATTATCCGCCAATTCTTTGAAGAATTAATGGCCGATAAACCTGAAGAAGAAAGGCATGATCTTCTTTTTAAAATGGTACAATACATCGAACGTCAGGTAGTGTTATTTGACTCGATAGAAGATGCCTCCTTCGAAAAATTCAATGACATCAAAGGTAAAGGTACCATGACGGCATTGATTGCCAGAGCGGAGAATGACCATAAAAAGGAAGAACTCATAGAAAAGTTGAAGAACTTTTCTGTTCGACTGACACTTACGGCACACCCAACGCAATTTTATCCTGGGAATGTTCTGGCGATTATCACTGATCTGGAGCAAGCAATAAGGAAAAATGACCTTGGTGATGTGGATCTTTTGCTTCGCCAATTGGGTAAAACAGCTTTCATTAACAAAGAGAAGCCTTCTCCTTATGAAGAGGCTGTAAGTTTAACCTGGTTTTTGGAGTATGTGTTTTATCCGAGCATATCGGATATCATGATCAGAATCCTCAACCAACTGAATATTCCGCTACATGATTGGGAGAATCCCAATTTGCTAAAAGTGGGTTTTTGGCCAGGTGGTGACAGGGATGGTAATCCTTTCGTTACTCATGAAATCACTAAAAAGGTTTCTGACAAGCTACAAAACAGCATTCTTAAGTGTTACTATAGAGATATACGTAAGGTAAGAAGAAGATTAACCTTTCATAATGTTGAAAGTCATCTTATTAAAGCAGAAAAAGGTATATACAATACTTTATTCAGTGGAGAGGGTGAGGTTTTCCATTCTAAAGATGAATTACTAGCTGTTTTATATGAGGCTAGAAAAGGCATAATAGAAGAGCATGGTGGCTTGTCACTTGAATTGCTGGATGAGTTCATTCTTAAAGTGAGGGTATTTGGGTTCCATTTTGCCAGCATGGACGTGAGGCAAGACAGTAGGAAACACGATGCCCTTTGGGATGAGATTTTAGAGAAAAGTGAAGGAGAGGCTGCTTTGGAGGTTTACCATCAAGGGGATGAGGAGGCGAAAATCCAAAAAATCCTTTCTGTTGATAAGTTGCCAGAAATCAATTCTCTGGAAGATCCATTTCATAGAGAAATGCTGGAGAGCATTTCCTCTATAGCCTACATTCAGAAAAACAATGGACCTATGGGTTGCCACAGGTACATTATTTCCAATAACCAGTCTGTACTGCATGTTTTGGAGGTCTATCAGTTAAATAAATTACTACTTGCAAATGGTGGTGATTTGTTCCTTGATATTGTGCCTTTATTTGAAACCATTGACGATTTGGCTGCTGCACACAGCGTTATGTCATCTCTTTATAACAATAAAACTTACAGAGACCACCTTCGTAAGCGAGGAAACAAGCAATCGATTATGTTGGGCTTTTCTGATGGAACCAAAGATGGTGGTTACATCAGGGCCAACTGGTCTATATTAAGGGCTAAGGAAGAGCTTACCAAAGTGGCAAGAGAGGAAGGGATAGATGTAGTCTTCTTTGATGGGAGAGGTGGACCGCCTGCAAGGGGTGGGGGAAACACTCATAACTTCTATGCTTCTCTCGGACCCAATGTGGAAAACCGTGAAATCCAGATTACCATACAAGGACAGACCATTAGTGCCAATTATGGCAAGCCAGTTAGTTGCTCTTATAATTTAGAACAATTACTTAGTGCTGGCATGGAAAGTCATTTGTATCCTTCAAGCGAAAACAGTTTGACTGATAAGCAAAAGTCGCTTATCGATGAGATGGCCGATATCAGTTATAATGCTTATAAAGAGCTTAAGAACCACGAACAATTTGTACCGTATTTGGAAAAAGTTACTCCATTGAAATTCTTTGGAATGACCAATATAGGATCCAGACCGGTAAAAAGAAGCAAAGGCGGTAGCATGAAATTTGAGGATTTGAGAGCCATACCTTTTGTAGGCGCTTGGGCCCAAATGAAGCAAAATATTCCAGGTTTCTTTGGCGTGGGTAAAGCCATAGAAGAGTTGGAAAAACAAGGCAGGTTAGGAGAGGTGCAGCAGTTATACAAAGATTCTTTGTTTTTCCGCTCACTATTGGGGAATTCCATGCAATCCCTTGCCAAGTCCTTTTATCCAGCAACAGCTTACCTCAAAGATGATCCACAATTCGGAGGTTTCTGGGAGTTGATGTACGGTGAGTACCAAAGATCTTATGATAAGATTCTTAGTGTGGCCGGTATGAGCACCTTGCTAGAGGACAGTCCATTGAGTAAAGAATCCATTGCCATCAGGGAAAGGATTGTTTTACCATTGATCACTATACAGCAGTATGCTATCCAGACCATATTAGAAAAAGGAAAAGAAGATACCGCCTTACAAAAGTTAATCCTAAGAACCATGTTTGGAATCATTAATGCCGCAAGAAATGCTGCTTAATACAAAATAGAAACGTTTCTAATGCTAATATAAGGGCCACTGTTACAGTGGCCTTTTTTTATGTGTAAATATTTGGTTTAAAATTATTTATTTGGCTGAATTGATAAAGTTCAATATAAAACCCTGTTTTTCAAACTGATACGATGTTATTTGTGTTTTAATTGTTATTTTTAGGTTGGAGGGGTTAAGGGAAGGCATTACTTTTCGGTGGTTGCAGTTGATAAAGTTGGCGTTATCGTTCGTTTTATTTATTTATGATATGGAGTTTTTAGATATGATACTGGGTATTGACCCAAATTTTATTGTGATTGGGTTAATTGCAATTTTCTTTTCATTGGAGCAAGTATCCCAATCCCCTGTTAATTTTAAAAAACGGATCCATCACCTATTTCATAATTTACTATTTCAAGTTATTCTTGTTGGCCTAAATGTATTTTTTGTGACATTTCAAGTTTTCTCTATAGAGTGGTTAAATGAGCATCATATTGGACTCTTGTATCTGATAGAACTACCCTTCTGGATTAAGCTTTTTATCTCTGTCGCTTTATATGATATTACAGCATATTGGATACATAGGGGTACGCACGTAATTCCTTTGCTGTGGAGATTTCATAGGGTACACCATAGTGATACCTCAATGGACGCATCAACAGTTTTTAGATTTCACCCATTTGAATTAATATTAGTATTTGGAATGGGGAATATCCTGACTGCTGCACTATTTGGTACTGACGTTCTTTCTATGGCAGTATATTATTTATTTTTATATGTGTTTTTCTTTTTTGAACATGCCAATCTTACCTACCCAAAATGGCTTAATTCAACAATCGGATTGATTTTTGTGATGCCTGATCACCACAGGGTACATCATCAGCAAGACCAATATTATACAGATTCCAATTATGCCGACATATTTATAGTCTGGGACAGGATCTTTGGGACCTTCAAAACTATGCCGGCACAGAAAAATAAATACGGCTTGATGGAGTTTGATGAGGATAAGAAGCAAACATTTCTTTTTTTAATTAAAAGCCCCTTTTTAAATATAAAGAGAATTACAATTGACGGAGAAAAAGGAATAAGCCGGAATAAAAAAACTCCACTCGAGCAACAAAACTCTGACAACTGAATTCTTCAGTTAGCTTAGGGGGCATTTCCTTGGTTTATTTCACTTCCTTATGAAACAGGAAGATATATCTCTGCTTCTTACTTAATAATCTTTCATTCTAGTTCAAGACAATTGCAAAATCTTTTTATCCGGCGACCGCATACCTTAAGGACGATCCGCAATTCGGAGGTTTCTGGGACCTGATGTACGGTGAATACCAGAGGTCTTATGAAAAAATCCTAACTGTGGCAGGAATGACGGACTTGCTGGAGGACAGTCCGCTAAGTAATCAATCCATTGCCATTAGGGAAAGAATTGTTTTACCGTTGATCACCATTCAGCAGTATGCCATTCAGACCATTTTGGACAAAGGCAAAGAAGATACTGCCTTACAAAAGCTGATCCTCAGGACCATGTTTGGTAGAATCCATGTAGCAAGAAATGATGCGTAACGATTAGAACAACATTTTTTTATCTAAAGTAGAGATTGGTTATGGAATAACTCAAGCCAAGGGTTTAAAATCCTAAGTTAGTTTGATATTATCCGTTTTATTAAACGTTTAATAAAACCTTGTTGGATCATAAGTATTCAAACTAAAATATCGTCTTGTAAGCTTAGGCTATGATTTATGTTTTTTATTTAATATTTATTCCTTAGTTTTAATGATAGTTGGAAGTCGAATAAAGTGCGCTGTGTGCTTTAGCCGGATGTTGGGTGCAAGCTTGGGACACTACTAAATTGAAACAGATGAGCTCTAAATTAATTTTTTGATACCCAATAGACTGACTTATAATTTTCATAAAATCAGCATTATATTTAAGAGAAATGATAGACTTTAGTATTAAAACATTAATAATTAAAAAATGGATATTAATGGTTGGCTAACAGTAATCACAGTATTTATGGCTGTCTTTACGTTATTGCCTAAGGAGGATTTATTTCTGCGATTTCAGAGAACAAGTAAGATTTTAATAGTTTTATTTTTGTTAATCAATGTTGTAATTGTTCCTTATTTGCTATTTTTTGAGGAGTTAATTCATCGATTTGGATTTTTCGAACACTTCACTGTTTCTTGGGGATTTGACTCGGAAAATATAGCTTTTGCATTATTCTACATATCTTTCATTTGGCTTTTATTTCGTTTGTTTCTTATTAAATCTAAACCTAAAGCTGATAGAGAATCTATTGACTTTTTCGCCCAATTACTCAATGAAAAGCCATTCGAAGAATTCTTTAAATTATTTACTAAATACACACCTGATAAATACATTTCAGATGATTGGGAAAACTATAAACAATTGCTTTTTAGCCCAAAATTTTTGAATAAGATTTTAGAAAGCAGACCTTCGTACCTCCTACAATTTTGGGGAAAGTTTAATAGTGAAAATGATTTCCAATCAATTTTTCGATTATTCCTTGAAAACCCAAATTCCGTATATTACTCTGAGATAAAAGAACATTGGAATAGTTACAGTTTGCTTGACGACAAACCATTCTTAAACACGATTTTAAAAGAAAATTTACAACAATCAATACATAATGGAATACTTATGGTTTTTTCTGACCATGTTTTACAACATTTACAGTCAGAGCATGGAAAAAAGGGAATTTACAATCAAGAACATTACCATACACGGTTAAAAGAAGAAGAAGGTTTTGATTTACCAATGTACTTTCATATACGTTTCATTGGACTTATGTATTCTTCGGCAATTGAGAATAAAATAGATATTTCAACAATATCTCATAGGTATACAAATATGCAAACCATTTATTCAAGTATTGTGAAGCAAATGGTTAACAATATATTGGTAGTAGAAGAAAACTCTAATAAAGAATATCCCTCAAACTATCATTGGCTTATTAGTGAAATTTTTGATTTACAAAGTAATTGGTTGACGTTATTTAGTGATGAATTTTACGATACACAACGCTATTTTGATGAAAGTAGTAGTTATATTTCTTTTATTCCTTTTTCAATGTCCCTCTGTATGTCGGAATTGTATAGAGGATTAAGTAATGGGAAAATTACTTTAGAATATTTGAATCGTCAAATTTATTATAATATCCTTTCACATTACTATAGCATTAATTTAAATGACTTTATGAGAACAGCAATTGAAGAAAATATTATAGGAAAAATACCTAAAGAACACCTTAAACCAATCCTTAATAATTCTCTTGATAAAAAATTTGCTAAGAATTATAATGACTTAATTGCTGAAAATTTCGGATTGGTAAATGAAAAAGAAAAGGAAATTCTACAAAGATTATTAAGATTTTTAAGGAGCAATGACAAGATATAAATAGCCTGCAGCCAATAACTAAGCATTCTGACGGCTGGAACAGCCTAGTCTGAATGCAGTGTGTGTGCCCAGCATGGGCATCTGGTATCGAAGATACCAAATTATTCCAGAGGGTGAAAGTCCCTTATGTGCGGGAATTAATGTCCCGAAGCATTAGCAAGTCGCAAGGTGGTTTGCCGTGAGGTAAGCACTGAAGGAAGCGAGACTGCAAACCCCGGTTCCAACGAACAGAGCCTGTCCCGATTATCGGGAAACTGGATACGGAGGCCGGTAAGGTAGGATGAGGTAGCACACCATACTGACGTCCAAAGGTTGGGTAACTAACAGGTGTCTTACCGGTAGATCCAGTGGATATTGGGGGAAGGAATATGCCATTACCTGGGGAGGTCTTGGAATAGATTCAGTTTCTATGTGCCAAGAAGTCAGCAGAAGTCATATTAGTTATCGGAAACGAGCTGTAAGAGCTACAGAGGTCTCACTTGATAATGAAGGACTGAACATTGAATCGCGTCTTAATTCGGTTTGGAATGCTGAGAAATTTGTATAGCCTAACCTTAAGCGGACAGACAAGGAAGAGAAAGCAATGATAGCGAAAGTACTACAATCCAAAAATCTTTATAGGGCCTATCGTCAAGTGGTAGGAAACCAAGGGTCTGCAGGAGTAGACGGTATGGAAGTGAATGGTTTGAAGTTCTTTATAGACCAATATAAACCATCTTTAGTAACGGAAATTCTTAGCAGGGAATATGTGCCGAAAGCTATCAGAGGGGTGGAAATCCCCAAGAGTAACAGGAAGACTAGATTACTAGGAATTCCATGTGTTGTGGACAGGTGGCTTCAACAGGGGGTTAGTCAACAACTTGCTGTCCAATTCGAATTAGATTTTGAAGAAGAAAGCTATGGTTTCCGTCCTGGAAAGAATCTTCACGGAGCAGTAACCCAATCTCTTAATAACATCAATGATGGCTATCAGGACATTGTGGATATTGATCTGAAAGGGTTTTTCGATGAAGTACAGCACTACAAACTACTGCAACTAATCTATAATAAAGTAAAATGCCCGACAATCTTGTGGCTGATTCGAAAATTGTTGAGAGCACCGATCCAGATTAATGGGAAGCTGCACAAACGCAGAAAAGGATTGCCACAGGGAAGTCCCCTGAGTCCGCTGTTATCTAATATTCTCTTGGATAAACTGGACAAATACCTAAAAAGTAAAGGGTTGAAATTCGTTCGTTATGCTGACGATTTTAGTGTTTATACGAAATCCAAGGCAGAGGCCCGAAAGGTGGGAAATGAAGTTTACTTGTTCCTCAAAAACAAGCTGGAATTGCCCATTAACAGGGAAAAGAGCGGTATTAGAAGACCTACAAAATTCGTGTTGCTTGGACATGGATTTACTCCTACTTACGGGAAAAGGGAAAAAGGCGATTACCAATTAGTTGTCAAGAAAGGTAGTTGGGAGAATCTAAGGCGAAAACTTAAAGGCATTACCAAGAAAACGTTGCCATACAGTTTTAAAGTGCGGCTTTATAAACTCAGAGAGGTATGGATGGGCTGGATAAACAATTATCGTTTGGCCAATATAAAATCCAAACTTATTAAGCTTGATGAGTGGTTGAGGAATCGTCTGAGATACTGTATTTGGTCCCGGTCGACCGGGAGAAAAAGCCAGTGCGGAAACGTAAAAATCTGATAAGGTTGGGAGTTTCACAAGGTTTAGCGTATGCTTGGAGTAGGACCAGAAAAGGAGGATGGGCAGTAGCTCAAAGCCCAATTTTGGGAACCACGATTACTCTTTCAAGACTCCGAAGAAAAGGTTATCAAAGTATGCAGGATTATTACTTGAAATTTAAACCTGAGATTCAATGAACCGCCGTATACGAGAACCGTACGTACGGTGGTGTGAGAGGCGCATCGTGGGCTTTTGGCTCACGACCGTCTACTCGATTGAACCTTGAGAAATGTACAGGGTCAACTTCAATAAAATATTTCAGGTGATGTTTACTTTTCTATTATAACTACTTACCCTATAATCACCAGTGGCTGAACCTGCCCAGTCATATGAAGTTTGCCGGAAAGTTGTCCGACTAATATTTAATAAAATTTATAAACTTTCTGCATTTTGGGTCCAAGTTATGCTAGGCTAAACTTGAACCAGAGGGGGCCAATAAATTACAAAACCATTCAAGGACGATTGGAAATATTAGAAAAAGCAGGGGAAATTGAATATTCTGAACCTTGTCTTTCTGAAAAACACCGAATGGATTAAATTAGACAATAATGAGATAAAAAAATGAATCTTTGAGTTGTAACTATATTGGATTAAAGAAAAACTATGGGAAAATTAAAAGAACAAACAGATGCTAAAATTGAAGCAGGGCGAAAGATAGCCTGACTTTATGAAAGGTGTTGATGAAATAATTATTAAGGCAAAAGCTTTCCAACAGGGAAAGAATGCGATTAAAATTGGGGCAAAAGCGCCAATTTTCGAGCTACCTAACCCACAGGGGAATACCATTTCCTTAACTTCTTTATTGAATAAAGGGCCTGTTGTGATTACATTTTATCGCGGAAGTTGGTGTCCTTACTGTAACTTACAGCTAAGAGCCTTAGAAGCCAAATTGAGTGATATCCATGAATTAGGCGCTACATTAGTTGCCATCAGTCCTGAAGTGCCTGACGGGTCAATGACAGAAAATGAAATTAGTAAAATGGAATTTATTGTATTGTCTGACCAAGATGCCAAGGTGGCTTCAAAATATGGTGTTGCTTGGGAGGTACCGGAATTTTTGATTGAACATATGCGAGTAGATCGTAAAATTGATTTGGAAAAAATCAATAACGGTAATGGCACCATATTACCACTTCCTGCCACTTTTGTGTTAGGAAGTGACGGGGTGGTCAAGTGGAGCTATGTCAATGTTGATTATAGAACACGTTCAGAACCTGATGAGATTATTGAGGCCTTAAAAAATCTATCTTAGGGAAAATTACTTACTGAAGTTCCTGAACCCCATAAAGAGCAAGAATTGCTTGTAATTTGAAACCTTTATGATGGTACTCCTGTTACTGCAGTAAACTGATGGTCCTATAAAACCCAACGTCGTATAAGTGAAATCATAGTTAAGTGTTGCGTATAACGTATGATATTTTTAAATTTGTACGTACAATTTAGAGCTATGGATTCAAAACTGACCTTAAAACTTGATAATGGTGTAATTGAGCGTGCGAAGATGTACGCCAAAGAACAGAACATTAGCTTGTCAAAATTAATTGAAAATTATTTGGATGCACTTACAAAGGGAAATGCTGGAAAGGCAGAAGTAAGCCCGTTGGTCGAGAGTTTAACAGGTGTGGTTAAATTGAAAGAAGGTGCAGAGAATAGAAAATACATTGATTATTTATCCAATAAGTATAACTAATGGATAGAATACTTGTAGATACCAATGTGGTTTTGGATTTATTAGGGAAACGGGAAAGTTTTTTAAAAGAGGCTCAGGAGCTATTTACCCTGAGTGATAAAGGAAAGGTGAAATTATTTGTGTCAGCACTTACTTTTGCCAATACCTATTATATCCTTTCTCAGCAATTGAAGGTTTCAAGTGCGAGAAAGGTACTTAGGCAGTTCAAGGTATTGGTTGAAGTTGTTCCCATAGATGATAAGGTGATTGAATTGGCGCTTGATTCGGAATTTAAAGATTTTGAAGATGCGATACAGTATTATTCTGCTATTGAAAATGGAGTTAGAATAATCATTACGAGAAACCAAAAAGATTTTAAGCATTCGAAGATTCCAGTATTGTCTGCCAAGGAATACCTCGGAATGAAAGGATGACAAAGCTTACGGGGAAAATATCCATATTCTTGTATCCATCCGAAAATAAGATCTTTTGTAAATGCTAGTCTGTTATAAACTGGTGACATTAAAACAAGTAGGAGGTAGATCCGATATTTTGCACATTTACTAAAGCGTATTAAATGAGGGGTTTTACAATCCTATTTTTTCTAACCATGATCATTTATACCTCCCATGGTCAAACTGGAGATCCTTATTATCTAGGTCTCAATAATTATCATCGATTAAAATTACCTCCTACTCTTCGTGTTGAAGGAATTAACGGTAAAATTATTACTCATTTAAAAATGGACACCCATGCTAATATTGTAAATATTGAATGGGTAGTGTTATTATTAAAAGACGGTGGAGGAAATTGGTTTATTCAGTATAGAGATGCTATAAATAAAGGCCATAAATGGAAGGATTATCCTCTCCCGATAAGACCATATGTTGATCTAATAGATGAAAAAATAAAAGAACTTGAGTTTAAAAGAGATGAACGAATACCAATACCTGCTGGCGATTGGCACTTTACCATTCCATATCAGGTTTTCTAAAAACTTGTATCATACGTCCTGGCAATAATCGCAAATGATTATTTTAAAACCTAAATAGGTTACAAACATTCCTCTTCTACTCACTTTTCCCTCCAAAATCCACCCCCATATTATAAAGGGTAAAGGCAAAGATATCTGCCTGTTCCTCAATCACCTTCGAAGTAGGCTTGCCTGCACCATGTCCTGCATTGGTTTCGATTCGGATCAATACGGGCAATTCTCCTTTATGGGCTTCCTGAAGTGCTGCAGCAAATTTAAAGGAATGTGCAGGAACCACACGGTCATCATGGTCGGCCGTAGTGACCAAAGTTGCCGGGTAGGCTGTTCCTTGCTTCAAGGCATGAACAGGTGAATAACTTTTTAGGTACCGGTACATCTCTTCACTCTCATCTGCAGTTCCGTAATCATAGGCCCATCCTGCCCCTGCAGTAAACTGATGGTACCTTAGCATGTCCATAACTCCTACAGCAGGCAAAGCCACTCTGGCAAGATCAGGTCTTTGGATCATCGTAGCGCCCACGAGTAAACCACCATTGCTACCGCCTTTGATGGCCAAGTAGTCACTTGAAGTGTATCCTTCATGAATTAAATACTCTCCCGCAGCTATGAAATCATCAAATACATTTTGCTTCTGAAGTTTAGTGCCAGCCTTGTGCCAATTTTCACCATATTCTCCACCTCCCCTGATATTAGGGACAGCATAAATACCACCATTTTCTAACCATACGGTATTGGCTATGCTGAAAGCAGGTGTGAGGCTAATGTTAAAACCGCCATATCCGTACAATATTGTAGGGTTCTTGCCATTCAAGGCCAAGCCTTTTTTATGGGTGATGATCATAGGTACTTTAGTGCCATCCTTGGAAGTGTAAAAAACCTGATGGCTTTCATAGGCCTCTGGGTCAAAATCCAGTTGGGGTTGTCGGTAAAGTTTACTCTTCCCTTCTCTTATTGAATAACGATAAATGCTTCCCGGTTGCACATAGGAAGTGAAGGAATAATAAATGCTGTCTTGCGTTTTTTTGGAGGAGAAACCACTAACAGTACCTGCTCCGGGAAGTTCGATTCTGCTTTCTTCCTTGCCTTCATAGTCATATTGGCGAATTTCGCTGATGGCGTCTTTTAAGTAAGTAGCAAATAGCTTCCCACCACCTTTGGATACTTGCATGACTTGTTCTTTTTCAGGAACAAGCACCTGCCATTTTTCCGGTTCGGGATTGTTCAGGTCAATTTTTACCAGTTGGTTGTTGGGTGCATCCTTGTTGGTTTGGACCAACAGCCATCCTTCCCGATGATCCAAAACGCCATGGTTGTTGTCCATGTTTGCTACGATGGGCTTGATGGTACTACCTGCTTTGCTTAAATCTTTGATGTACAATTCGTTTCCAGTGGTGCTGTTAGCAGCACTAATAACAAGGACTTGACCATCCTCCGTAACAGTACATGAAACATACCTTTTAGGTGTTTCATCATTTCCAAATACCAGTACATCTTCAGCTTGTGTGGTACCCAATTCGTGGAAATAAAGCCTGTGATCATTGGTCAATGCAGAAAGCTTGGATCCGTCAGGTTGGGCATAGGTACTGTAGTAAAAGCCTTTTTTTCCTTCCCATGAAATGCCTGTGAATTTGGCATCCTTGATTTGATCTTTTAGTAAGGTCTTGCTTTCGGTGTCCATGACATAGATATCCCTCCAATCCGATCCTGCGACAGAAACAGCATAGGCAAATAAACTTCCATCTTTGGTGAAGGCAATACTGGACAAGGAAGTGCTGCCATCTTCAGACAGCTTATTGGGATCCAAAAAGACTTCTTCTTTTCCTTCATCCCGTGATCTGTACAGCACAGACTGATTTTGCAGTCCGTCATTCTTAAAGTAATAAGTCCAGTCACCGTAGAAAAAAGGAGCCCCTACTTTCTCATAATTCCATACTTTTTCAAGCCTTTCTCTTATGGCCTCTCTAAAAGGGATTTTATCCAAGTAATCAAAAGTGACTTTATTTTGGGCAATCACCCATTCTTTGGTGTTTTCAGCATAATCGTCCTCTAGCCATCGGTAAGGGTCTGCTACTTCTTCCCCCCAATACAAGTCAACATGATCAGATTTTTCGGTAATTGGGTATTCCACAGGTATAGGTTTGAAATGGTTTTCATTAGTACATGCCAAGGTCAGAATTGTCAGACACAAAAGACTGTTTTTTTTCAATTTGGGTAATAATATAAAGTCGTTTTGCATCATTTTCCTTTTTATGACATTGACATAAACAATGGCGATTATAAATACATCATTCTTTAAATTTAGGCATTTATTTTTTTGTGTTCAGGTAATTTTAGAAAAAGGAAGAACCGTAAATGTTAAATTTAGTCGGATATTAGTCGCTTTGCTACTTGGCTGGTTGAAAAATGAGGCAAATCCTTGTGAAGGAAACCAATTATCACTACAATAAATACCGTCACTTTAAAAGTGAATAAAGTTGGCAGTAAATTTTTTGTCTTTGCTAATTTTGAAAACAAAAGCCAAGCTGTTTTACCTACTTATCTATCTGAAAAAAACGATGAGAAATAGAAAGTATATTTTAATTGTTGGAATGCTATTCCTCCTATTTGGTGGCTACTTTATTGCTGACAAGATGCTTTTCAGTGGGGTTAAACCCAGGGCTGTAGACGGGAATGGTTTTCAAGCAAACTTCTTTGCCAAGGAAAGCATTAAGAATAGCCCCACAGTAATCTTGATAGGTGGAGGCCAATGGGGAGATTATTGGGGCCAACAATTTGCTCAAAAAGGCTTGGTTGGATTGTCGCTACCTTATATAGGAAAGGAAGGATTGCCAGAATTGCCTGAAGGAATTGAGTTGACCTATTTTGAAAATGTCCTCAATTGGCTTAAAGCGCAAACAGAGGTTAATCCAAACAAAATAGTGGTGATGGGTGCTTCAAGAAATGCTGAATTAGCGCTGGTGCTTGCCTCAGTATTACCCAAACACATTCGTGGCGTGGTGGCTTATGCCCCAAGTGCTGTGTCTTGGTCAAATACTGTTTTGCCCTATAATTCCAATGAAATAAAAGCGAGTTGGAAATACAAAGGAATTGATATTCCTTATCTGCCTATGGATAAAATCAAGGGAAATAAGACCAATAAAATTGAGATGGAAGGCTATTGGTTGGATGGATTGGCGAAAAAAGATTTACTTCAAAAAGCCATGATCAAGGTAGAAAATATTAACGGGCCTATCCTGCTTTTTTCTGGAACGGATGACAAGGTCTGGCCATCCTCAGTCATGTCAGACTTGATAGAAAAGAGATTGACGGAACATGACTTTGAGCATGCCTTTCAGAATATTAAATATGACAATGCGGGACATTTAATTTCTAACAATCCTGAGCATAAAGAGCGCCTTAGAACCGGAAGGGTCAACATTGATGGAAAAGAGTATACTTATGAATTTGGCGGGACTGAGGGTGGTGATTTCAAAGCAAAACAGGAAGCCAAAATAAAGTTGATGGAATTCATTGATAAGTTATAAATTAGAAGAATTGACTTATACAATTGGGGCTCGTGATAGGGCGGGAACCGTTTCCGTATAAAAACTTTCAAATCTTTTTATCAAACATTACCTGAAAAGTATCCTTTCAATTCCAAAACAACCCCTTCTATCCTTTCCAATTTGCAATTGGAAATGGACGGAATTACCAATGATCCACGGTTATTAAACCTTCTAATCCAGCATAATTCCTTGCACTTGAACACATGTAATCCTCTGGTTTTTCCATGATTCCTGCCCTTACCGGATTCTCATGTATATAATTCATTCTACTTTCAATCATTTCAGTTCGATAAAGTTCGATAGCATGGTTTTCATGTGTCCAAAATTGCATCTCCCCAGTTCTTTTATTAAATTTCGCATGATAGGCAAAAATTATCTTCAACCATTCCTTTCTGCTTTCCTGAGGGTTTTCAATTATCATTTTTAGCAATTTCTTGCTTGTAAATTTCTTAAAATCACACACCCATCCTGATAAATTCGCATCTTTTTGTTGGACAACCAAGTGAAGGTGATTGGTCATGATGACATAACCAAAGAGGAAAAGTCCCTTTTCCTTTCTACAATAAGCCAGATTTTCCAAGATAAAATCTCGATAGACTTTTCTTGAAAACACATCTGCCCATCCCACCACTAGGAATGTTAAAAAATAGGGCATTTCATCTGTTTATATTTGTTTTCCAAAGGTCAGATGGAATCTCGCTACAATAATCATTTTTTGGCCTGACGATTTTGTCATGCTCGATTTCCTGATCTCTTATTTGATAAGCCTCTCCCATAACTAAAAATAGTCTATCCTTGAATGAATTGCAAATGAATGCTGCCCGAGTGTATTGTTGATTAGGATAGGGTCTCAAATTTCAGTACAGTATTCAAAATTTTGTCCATTTGTTTACATAAAGGGGGTCTTCAGAAGCCATTGCAAATGGCATATAAAAGATTTCGACTTCAAAGTAAGTTAGGAATAAAAGGGTGTAGAGGATTCTACACCCAGCCGGGGAGATTTAGCGTAGGGCTAAACCGAAAATAAGTGCTTTTCAATTGTGCTACTTTTCTATTATAACCAATTACCGTATAATGTCCGGTGGATGAGCCTGTCGAAGCCAGCCGTATAGAGTTTGCCGGAAAGTTATCCGTCCATTTCTACTAAAATTGAAAGCTTTCTTCATTATAGGTCCAAGTTAGGCTACGCTAAACTTGAACCAGAGGGGGCAGGAATGATGGGCTTATTGGAAGGCAGTCCGCTAAGTAATCAATCCATAGCCATCAGGGAAAGAATTGTATTGCCATGGATCACCATACAGCTGTACGTTATCCAAACCTTTTTGGACAAAGGAAAAGAAGGTACCGCTTGACAAAAGCTGATCCACAGAACCAAGTTTGGTAGCATCCATGTAGCAAGGAATGTCGCGTAACGATTAGAACAACATTATTATGCCATATGAAAAGGCCACTGTTTCAGTGGCCTTTTTTTATATCTAAAATAGAGATTGTTTATGGAATAACTCAAGCCAAGAGCTTAATATCCTAAGTTAGTTTAATATTATCCGTTTTATTAAACGTTTAATAAAACCTTGTTGGATCATAAGTATTCAAACTAAAATATCGTCTTGTAAGCCTAGGCTATGATTTATGTTTTTTATTTAATATTTATTCCTTAGTTTTAGTGGTAGATGGAAGGCGAATAAAGTGCACTGTGCACTTTAGCCGGATGTTGTGCCCAATGTTGTAAAATGCAAGTAGTCTATATGATTTTAATTTCGTTCTTATGTTTGGCATGGTCATTGAAAATTCGGCAATAAGAATCAATTAACTTAAATCCATTATTATGAAAAAATATGAATTTTTAATTCTTAGTATTCTATTAGCTTTTTTTTCATGCAATGAAGATGACTTTACTCCTCTTGCTCCTTCCATTTCCTCCGAATATTATTTCTCCGGTACCGTAAATAATGACTTGGTAGTTATAAATGCTGATGAAGATAATTATCAAATTCATACAGGCAGCAGTTCCAATTCGGATGAACCTCCTATTGGAAAACATGACCTTGGATTCACTACATATCCATTTGAGATTGGAGATAAAAATATTTTAATTATTACACCAGAAACAGAAGTAACTAATAAAGAAAAAGTTCTTAATTTATTCCCTATTGGTAAATTATCTGACACTGACAAAGAAGGGTTTAAGTTAGAGTATGGAAAAATTGTAGATAAGGAAGAAATAGAAACCGACATTTTTCATCCAATTCGAGAAAAACTGATTGGGGAATTTTCTGAACTCGAGGTTGTTTCAGTGGTTGAAAAATCTGAGGATACTTACAAGATTAAAATAAAATTTAGCTGTTATCTATACAATGACAAAGAAATTCTTCAAGGAGAAATTAATTCTGCGGAGATTATTTTGAGACTGGTAATTAATTAGTAAAGTTTATCTAGATGCCTTAAAATTTCGTAGTTCAACAAAATCAGAGATTCTAATAAATGAAAATATAAATATCAAAAATAAAACCCTGATAGATAATAGGTAAAGTTTGTCCAACTCCGTTTTTCTTTAGAGATGCCCGCAGGAGCGGGAGGAGAAGCGTCTGTTTTTACAAAGGCAAAGAAAAAGGCATTACAACAGTAGGTATCTATCAATTTGAATAGGCGTAACTAGTCCTTATATTGTCTTCTTCAAACAGTAGATACCCTATTGTTGTACAAAAGCTAAAAAAACAACCCGAATTGAAGAAAAGCCTCTTACTTATTATCATAATTATCTTTTCAAATAATTTATTTGGACAAGGAAAAATATTCGGGTATTACACAAGTAATGTTGCGGAATTAGGGTTTTTCGTGACAAAAATAAAATTGAATAAAGACTATACTTTTGAATATGAATTTAGTGGAGATTTAATTAATCAAACTGGAAACGGAATATATGAAATCAATAATAGAAACGAGGTTTTATTAAAATCTGAGAATGAAAAGGAGGAAGAAAAAACTGTTGCGGAATTACTATCTTCTGGAAATTCAAAAATTGAAAACAAGAAATATAAATACCAAAACGGAAAATTGTTTGCTTTTCATTTAGATGGTTATGTGGTAAAACGTGGACAAGCATACAGCCGACATAAAAAGTTTTTATTTTGGGGAGAAAGGTATTTGACTAAACGTAGAATTTATTTAAAAAAGCGAACTGAATGAAAAGCCAGTGTACAACAATTAAGCTACAATGATGCGAAGTAAGACTTCGGTTCATTGTAGTCCCGATCGATCGGGATTGGACTCAGCTTCCGGTAGCTTTCCCCCCCCTAGGTGTTTATGCCTTCGTGAGCTGGGTGTAGGTTTGCAAAACACCCTTCTATCCTTTCCAATTTGCAGTAGGAAATGGACGGAATTACCAATGATCCACGGTTATCAAACCTTCCAATCCAGCATAATTCCTTGCACTTGAACACATGTAATCCTCTGGTTTTTCTATGATTCCTGCCCTTACCGGATTCTCATGTATATAATTCATTCTACTTTCAATCATTTCAGTTCGATAAAGTTCGATAGCATGGTTTTCATGTGTCCAAAATTGCATCTCCCCAGTTCTTTTATTAAATTTCGCATGATAGGCAAAAATTATCTTCAACCATTCCTTTCTGCTTTCCTGAGGGTTTTCAATTATCATTTTGAGCAATTTCTTGCTTGTAAATTTCTTAAAATCACGCACCTATCCTGATAAATTCGCATCTTTTTGTTGAACAATCAAGTGAAGGTGATTGGTCATGATGACATAACCAAAGAGGAAAAGTCCCTTTTCCTTTCTACAATAAGCCAAATTTTCCAAGATAAAATTTCGATAGACTTTTCTTGAAAACATAGCTACCCATCCCACCACTTGGAATGTTAAAAAATAGGGCATTTCATCTGTTTATATTTGTTTTCCAAAGGTCATAACTTGCCCCGGTTTATCGGGGTGGAATCTCGCTACAATAATCATTTTTTGGCCTGACGATTTTGTCATGCTCGATTTCCTGATCTCTTATTTGATAAGCCTCTCCCATAACTAAGAATAGTCTATCCTTGAATGAATTGCAAATGAATGCCGCCCGAGTGTATTGTTGATTAGGTTGGGGTCTCAAATTTCAGTACAGTATTCAAAATTTTGTCCATTTGTTTACATAAAGGGGGTCTTCAGAAGCCATTGCAAATGGCATATAAAAGATTTCGACTTCAAAGTAAGTTAGGAATAAAAGGGTGTAGAGGATTCTACACCCAGCCGGGGCCTTTTTTTATAGCTAAATAGAGATTGTTTATGGAATAACTCAAGCCAAGAGCTTAATATTCTAAGTTAGTTTGGTATTATCCGTTTTATTAAACGTTTAATAAAATATTGTTGGATTACAAGTATTCAAACTAAAATATCGTCTTGTAAGCCTAGGTTATCATTTATGTTTTTTATTTGATATTTATTCCTTAGTTTTAGTGGTAGATGGAAGGCGAATAAAGTGCACTGTGGGCTTTAGCTGGACGTTGGGCTTAATTAATTAATATTTCTAAGAATGAAGAAAATTATAGAAAATAATATATCTTTTGGAGTCTCCATTATTGGAATTATTGGAGGCTCTATTTGGGCTTACAAGAGCAATTTCGATCCTGAACCCTTAATATTGATTGCTTTATCACTATTTCAATTTTTTGGATATTTGTATTTGTGTTTTTTTGGAAATGACGAAGAACTTCGACCACAATTCGTAAATAATAATACAAATGATAATAGAAATAGAAACAGTCAAAACGTGGAAGTAACTGTAAACGTCGATCCAAATAAATCTAATACCGAAGTTCCTATTAAAATAAAGAAACCAAAGCGACATCTAATAGTCGAGGAATATAAGTATCCATCCGACAAACTACATCTTTTGCGAAAGCTAATCTGTTGCTAAACTTGTGTCATGAAAAGACAGACAGAAAGCAATATGCGTAAACTTTATCAAGAATGGTTATCCTCAGGGGTTAGCAGATCAGAATTTTCCGATATGCATGGTATTGTTCGAACAACTTTTTATTATTGGACCAAAAAATTCAGCGCACAGGAAGAAGAAACAAATAATGGAAAAGCTTTTCAATTGCTGGACCCTATCCCATCTGTTGGTCGAGTTGGCCGAGTAATAGCGCATATTCATTATCCTTCAGGAATCAGCCTGGAAATCTATGATGGGGTCTCACCTGAGTTTATTAAAACGCTTCTTGTCTAACGAATGCTTGCGCTATCCTCTTCATGTCGTTACTTTTTATATGATAAGCCCACTGATATGCGTTTTGGTATCAATGCCCTTTCTGGACTGGTACGTAACAAGCTTGGTTTTGACCCCATGAATGGAGATGTGTTCATTTTTATTGGCAAGCGAGGCAACCAAATCCGACTTTTGCAATGGGACAAAGATGGTTTTGCCTTATATATCAAAAAGTTGGAACGAGGCACTTTTGAACGTCCTATTCTCACCGGAACAGCCATTACGAGTACTCAACTCAGCTTCCTCTTACAGGGGGTAAGGCTAGAATCGGTACGCTACAGAACCCGATACACACCCTTAAAAAGGGCATGAAAATAAACAGGTGAATTAAGTAAAAAAGTGCATTAAAACTACTTCAAACCTATTTTTTATGCTTATTTTTATGTCATGGAAAATGAGACAATCGACTACAAAAAGCTATATGAGCAAGAGCTCCAAGCCCATCAGGAGTCATTGTTGACCATCTCCGAAAAGGAAAGTGCAATAGCAGACCTACAGCATGAACTTGAAAAGTTCAGGGGGTATATTTTTGGCACCAAGAGTGAAAAGAGAACCGCTAATGTGGGACTAAATCAGATGGGGCTTTTCGAGCTAGGCACTACCCAAGCTGTACAAGAGGAGCTTTCCGAGTCAGTACCTACCACAGAGCAAAAAACCACTCCAAAGAAAAGAGCCAAGGGCACCTCTCGTATGAGCCTTCCCGAAGAGCTCAGAAGGGAAGAAGTGGTGATAGAGCCAAAAGAATCCACTGAAGGTTGTGTACAGATAGGTCAGGAAGTAACCGAAGTATTGGAAGTAGTTCCGGCATCTTTTTATGTGAAACGCTACGTGCGTCCAAAATACGCAAGACCGAACGGTGAAGGCATCCTCATTGGTACATTACCAGATAGAGTAATAGAAAAGGGAATACCTTCAGAATCAGTGATTGCTCAACTTATCGTAGACAAATATGTCTACGGAATGCCGCTTCACAGGCAGCTGGATAAATACAGCAAGATGGGCGTAAGAATCCCTGCTTCGAGTGCCTCTGACTGGGTAATTAAGGGCTGGGAACAGCTCAAGCCACTCTCCGATCTACTCAGTATGGTAGTCCTAAGTCAAAAATACCTTCAGGTAGACGAAACGCCTATAAAAGTGTTAGATAGAGATAACAAAAAAGGTATTCATCAGGGGTTCATGTGGCTTTATCATGCGCCGGTAGATAGACTAGTACTCTTTGATTACAGAAAAGGAAGGGATCGCTCGGGTCCCAAAGAAATGCTTGCTGACTTTAAGGGTATCATCCAAACGGATGGCTACAAGGTGTATGATTCCCTTTATGGGAAGCATGACACTATTCATTTAACGTTTTGTATGGCACATGCCAGACGCAAGTTTGTAGAAGCGCTCAATGACAATGAAGAACAGGCAAACCATGTCCTTGATGAGATGCAACTACTCTATAAGCTGGAAGCACAGATGAGAGAAAAGGGGTATGACTATCTACAGAAAACGAAGGAGAGAAAAGAGCATGCCACTCCTGTGCTGGACAGATTAGGGCAATGGCTGGAAAAGCACCAATACAGCCATAGGCCAACAAGTCCAATGGGCAAGGCTATAGAATATACGAGGTCAAGATGGGCAGGACTGAGTGTTTATGCACTTCATGGACAAATGGAAATAGACAATAACCTGGTTGAAAATGCCGTTCGTCCACTAGCTATAGGTCGTAAAGCGTATCTATTTGCAGGATCGCACAAGGCTGCGGAGATGACAGCAGCCATGTATTCTTTCATGGCCAGCTGCAAAAAGAACAAAATTAATGAGTTTGAATGGCTCAAGGACGTATTCGAAAGAATCCAGAGCCACAAGCAAAAAGATCTCTATCAACTACTACCTTCCAATTGGGAGAAACATAAAATCAAGTAGCTCCTCAAAGCATAAAATCCAACAACTCAAAATTAATCTATATGGGTTCGTCGGATGCTTACGAAGCTCGGTAGGCTCAAGTGTTAAAGAAGGGGTCCTGTAGCTGGTATCTTACTGATTGAATAACTGCAATGTGAAGCGCAATGGTTTACCGGAGTCATAGGAGGTGCTGATCATTCACTTAATTTTATTATCTTTATAGGAGATTAAGTAATTGTATGTCAGGCAGTAGTCTGTTAAATCCTTTAGGTATGAGACATATATTAATAGTAATTATATTTGTTTTAGGGGTGCAAACAACAAATGCTCAAACTCTTTCTGAACCTGATAGTTTGCAGGTCATAAATAAAATAAATGATTGGAATCAAGGTTGGAAAATAAAAGATGTGAAATTAGCCTGTAAATGGTATTCAAAGAATGCTGATTTCACCAATGCTTTCGGATTTAATATGATTGGACAAGAAGCAATACAACAATATCTGACTAGAGTTTTTGGATTTGACTTTGTGATGGCTGGAAATACGGTACAGACCTCACTAAAATTTAAAAAGATATCTGATAAAGCAATTCTTGTAATTACAACAGTTGAAAGAATGGGGCAGGAAACTGCTGATAATATAAGCTTAGGTACTCGAAATACAACTCATTATAGATTATTTGAAAAAACTGACCAATGGGAAATTACTGCTCATTTGATATCGGATGCTAGAAGTACAGCATCAGAAAAACACTAAAATAACGCCCTACAATTACCAAGTGTTTTTACGGATGCAAGACTTGTCAGGTTCATGAGCCTCCTGTGTTTCTTGGGAATTAGGCTTAGAATGAGAATGGTTTTTTCTTAATTTTTTGTATTCAATTTTACCCCTTAGGTTGGGTGCTTTTTTCGTGACAATAGTTTTTTAATTGAGTCTATCTAAACAACGGAGGGGTGAATCAGTTATATCCTAAGAAATGACAGGAACTGATACAGACAGAATTATCGAGATGGCATGGGAAGATAGGACGCCTTTTGAAGCCATTTATACCCAATTTGGCCTTAAGGAGGCAGAGGTGATTGCATTTATGCGAAGATCCCTACATCCCGGCTCATTTAAACGCTGGAGAAAACGGGTAAACAGCGGTGTCAGCAAAAAGCACCTTTATAAAAGGAGTGAAGCTATCAGCCGTTTTAAATCTTCCAGACAAAGAGATATCTCCAACAATAAAATTTCAAAAAGATAACTTTCCCTACGAATATAGAGGCCATCAGAGAGCGAATTGCAGCCATTGATCCTGTACGCTATTCCAATTCCCGCAATTACGCAGATGGGGCGGTGACCCGACTGAGTCCTTATATTTCCAGAGGGGTGTTAAGTACTAGGCAGGTTTATGAGCATATCCTTAGCTTAACAATGCCTATTGGAGAAGCAGAAAAACTTATCCAAGAGCTTGCCTGGAGAGATTACTGGCAGCAGGTATGGTTGGCCAAAGGAGAAGCCATTCATACAGACTTGAAGCAGGAACAATGGCCGGTTTCAAATAATCAGATACCAAAAGCCATAGTGGAGGCATCAACGGGAATTGAAGTAGTAGATGCAGGCATTAGGGAATTGTATGATACAGGTTATATGCACAACCATATGCGCATGTATGTGGCAGCCATTTGTTGTAACCTGGCGCATTCCCATTGGTTGACACCTGCCAGGTGGATGTACGCCCATCTTTTGGATGGAGATATTGCGAGCAATCAGCTCAGTTGGCAATGGGTGGCCGGTACTTTTTCCAATAAGAAATATTATGCCAATCAAGAAAATATCAATCGCTTCTTCTACAGCAGGCAGCGCGATACTTTCCTGGATGTGCCCTATGAGTATTTTGGACAGATGGAAACCCCTGAAGTTTTGAAAGAAAATAGAGCTTTGAAAGTAGCGTTTAACTTGCCACAGCCCTCAAAGCCCGTGACAATTCAAAATAAAAATACCCTGATCTACAACTATTATAACCTGGACCCTGATTGGCACAGGGAAGAAGATTTTCAGCGCATATTGCTTTTGGAACCCTCTCTTTTCGAAAAATTTCCGGTTCATCAAAAATGCATTGATTTTGCAATGGGGCTGGCGGATAATATTCCCGACATTCAATTGTTTGTGGGGGAGTTTGATGCACTTCTTACCCAAATAAGCCCGGAGAAAATCATTTATAAGGAACACCCGCTCAATGGACATTATCAAGGTATTCAGGAGCCCAGAGAATGGCTCAGTAATGTGATAGGGTATTATCCTTCCTTTTTTTCTTTTTGGAAAAAGTGTAAGAAAGAACTTCTGAAATGAAGAAAAAAGACCTTCCCGAAAAAGTTTGTTGGACTTGTAAACGCCCATTTACCTGGCGAAAAAAATGGAAAAGGGATTGGGAGCAAGTGAAGTACTGCAGTGAAAAATGCAAAAGAAATAAAGACAATGAAAGGCATTAATATTATTTTTCCCCATCAGCTTTTTGAAGCGAGTGAACTTATAAAAAATGGACAGGAGTCTTACCTGATTGAGGAATTTCTTTTCTTTCGGCAGTACAAGTTTCACAAACAGAAAATAACTTTTCACCGGGCTTCCATGAAATCGTATGAAGAAAACCTACAAGGATTAGGTCTCGAAGTCCATTATATTGACTCCGACAATGACTTGTCTGATATCAGGAATTTTCGCCGAGAAATTAAAGCAAAGGGAATTGAGTCCATCAGTCTGATAGACCCTGTCGATGATTGGTTGATGCAGCGCATTCAAAGTCTCTCCAAATACTGTGAAGTCAAGGTTTTTCCAAGTCCCCAGTTTTTAAATCACGAAGAGGAATTGGAGGATTTCTTTCGAAAGGATAAAAAATCATTTTTGCAGGCCACATTTTACAAACAGCAGCGAAAAAAACACGATATATTGCTTGATGATGAACAGAACCCTGAGGGAGGAAAATGGTCATTTGATGCGGAAAACAGGAAGAAATTTCCTAGAGGAAAAACACCTCCGTCCATTACATTTCCGCCAAAATCTAAAGCCTGGGAAGAAGCTTGTAAGTATACAAGGAAGCATTTCAATAAAAATCCGGGTGATGTTTCCAAAGACCGGATTTATCCTGTCAATCACAAGGAAGCAAAGGATTGGCTTGAGCAGTTTTTAACTTATCGATTCCATAATTTTGGCAAATACGAAGATGCCTTATTGAAAGAATCATCATTTATCAACCACAGCCTGCTTTCACCCCTGATGAATAGTGGCTTGATTTTACCCTCCGAAGTAGTAAAACGTGCCCTTTCTTTTGCAGAAGAAGAGGGGATTCCCATCAATTCCACAGAGGGATTTATTCGCCAAATAATCGGCTGGCGGGAGTTTATCCGAGGGATGTATGTTTGCAAGGGTAGGTATTCCCGTACCCGCAACTTCTGGGATTTCAAAAGAAAAATACCACAATCCTTCTATGAAGGAACCACTGGAATTCTACCCGTGGACCAAACCATCAAAAAGGTACTTCAGACCGGGTATTGCCATCACATTGAAAGGCTTATGGTATTGGGTAACTTTATGCTATTGTGTGAATTTGATCCTAATGAAGTTTATCGCTGGTTTATGGAACTGTTTATTGATGCGTATGACTGGGTGATGGTACCCAATGTATATGGCATGTGTCTCTTTGCTGATGGAGGAACTTTTGCTACCAAACCCTATATCGGAGGGTCTAATTATATCAAAAAGATGAGCAATTATCCCGGTGGCGATTGGGAAGAAATTTGGGATGGTATGTTTTGGCGCTTTGTCATGAAACAGGAGGATTTTTTCCGGAAGAATCACCGCACCAATATGCTGGTTTACTCCCTTGACAAAATGGATAAAGACAAACAACAGACCCACCTTGACAATGCCGAATCTTTTATCAAGAACAAGTTGGGAGGAGATGCTGAGTGATTATTTCTGATTGAAGGACAATAAAGCACTTTTGGGCGACATGAACCCGGTTTTGCACCGGGATTTATCAATGATTTTACTCTGATACAAAGTTAAAAAGATCATATTATTGTTTAGAATACCTACGTTGGCTTAGTTACTTTATTACACCTTCACATACGCTCCTTTTTTTGACATTCGTCAAGTTAAAGTATGCCTATTATAAACAGGAGTTAGTGAGTCTCATAGATACTAAACCATAATTTGATAATATTACGTATATTTAAATATGGAATGGAGAACGTATATTTCAGCGGATCAGAATGTGCTTCTTGGAAAGCCAACAGTTAAAGGAACAAGAATTTCTGTAGAGCACATTATTGGCTTATTAGCCCAGGGATGGACTGAGAAACAAATCCTCGAAAATCACCCACGATTAACAAAAGAGTCTTTGCAGGCAGTATTCTCCTATATTCAAGAATGCCTGAAAGACGGTCTTCTTTATTCGAACGCGTAATTTGCTAAGGTTTGAAATTTCTAGCAAATGAAAATATTCCTATTTCAAGTGTAATTTATCTCAAATCTCAGGGTTTTGACATAACGGCAATTGGTCTCGACAATCCTAGCATTTCTGATGACAAAGTTATGAATATTGCTATTGCCGAAGAGCGTACTATTATTACATACGATAGTGATTATGGGGAACTCATTTTTAAGTATGGCTATAAACCAAAAGCTGGAGTAATTTTCATTCGATATCAACCCTCTGAACCTTTGGAACCAAGTAAGATACTTGAACATCTTACATCTATACCCGGATTGTCCTTTAACCGGACTCTAACAGTAGTAGACACTAATTCAATAAGACAAAAAAAATATTAATGCCCTCTGAATATTTACTTTAAAGTTGAGGATGATAGACTTGAAGTAAAATTATTCTTATCTACTCAACTAATGTTAGAAAATAAGCATAAAAATATTCTTATAATTTTGGCTAAGGCCAAGGTTTTCTCCTATTGTCTTAGGAATGGTCTTTAACCCATTCCTATTGAAATGATTTTAGACCAATCATTTTTGGTTAAAATTTTGGAAAAAGGAATTATATCCGGCTATTCAATAGCTGCCTACTTTAGCTGGAGGCATCATATATTGAGAGCACCGGCTTTAAAACATTAATCAAAACTTTCCTAAATACTCCAGATCGATTTAAATGTCTTTAAAAACCAAAGGCAGGAGGCCTCAGACATTAACGAAAAGCCGGTTTCAAAATTGACCTTACTGAAGGCTATTGCCCTTCAAAGCCAAATCATTAATACCCTGGGTGGCGCCCCTTCGTTGGCATACCTAGGGCTACAAAGGCTGCACTCCTCTGGATTGCTGCATTGAATACTACCTGTTTGTTTGCTGCGTTTTTAAAATGTTAATTTCCGAAATGATGATTTTTTCATAATCTTAATATAGGATAATGATTATTAACTTTGGCAGGTTAACCAGTTAATTGAATATTTCGTAACTTAAATATATGGAGACTCAACTTTTAGACAGGATTACGGTTAACCCTGAAATTTGCCATGGGAAACCCACAATTGGAAATAAAAGGTATACGGTGGACTTGATTCTTGACCTTTTGTCCGCAGGATCAACTCATGCCGAAATTCTGGAAGATTATCCTAAATTGGAAGAAGAGGATATCTTGGCCTGTTTAGCCTACGCAAGCAAATTATTAAAGTATTCAAGCTATACTAAAACCTCAGTTTTAAACTGGTGTTAAATCTACAACTTTAAAGAGATTGATTAAATCCAGATGTAAAGTCCTCTATCTGGAGGTCTGACATTGTACTGCAGTTGGAATGGTTCTCTCTCAAAAATAGCATGTTTTAGCATTGCCAATTAGATCATTCTCAAAACGTAAATGAAGAACGCCTAAAAGCCCATTTTTCTAATGCATTGCCCTAAAATTAGATGGAGATTGATAGATAAATCAGTATCTTGTACTATTAGAATAAACCTAAATTCCTCCACTTATGAAATACAAGCAATCGCAGTTTGGATGGGTTGTAATTATATTGTTTACACTTTTGGTAGCTTTTCTCTGCCTGGCTTATGCCTTTCAGTGGGGAGGCAATCCACTTCCTTTTATTCCTTTCCTAGCACTGAGTTCAATTCTTGTGATTTTAGGGCTAATGCTTTACAAACTTACGGTAGAAGTTAAGGGCACTACTCTCAGACTGTTTTATGGCATTGGACTGATAAACCTTAAATTTAATATCGATGTACTGGAGGAAACGGAGATTATCAGGGTGCCGTGGTATTACGGTGTTGGAATCAGGATCACCCCAAAGGGCATGCTATACAGCATACATGGATGGAAAGCATTGCAGATAAATTTTAAAAGCAAAGGGGAAAGTAAAAGGGTGATGGTGGGAACTGCTGAGCCAGAACTGCTGAAAAAGGTATTGGAACACAATTGCAAAAAGTAATTCAAAATTAGATATAGGCTTATACAATCAGAAAATTATGGCAGGAGAAAAACAGGATTCAGTTTGGCCACAACCAAGGTTTTACTTTAGGGTAAAGTTTGAAACACTGGATAACCCGGTTTCTTTTCAGGAGGTATCAGGTTTGGATCCAGAAGCAGCGTCTTTGGAATACAGAAGAGGTGAAAGCAAGTCCTTTTCAGCCATAAAAATGCCCGGAATTTCAAAAAGTGGTAATGTAGCCCTAAAAAAAGGCCTTTTTCCAGATGAGGGTAAATTCAATAATTGGATCAATTCAATAAAAATGAATGTGGTAAGACGGGAGAATGTTATAATTGAATTGTTAGATGAATCCGGAAATCCTTCAATGACATGGTCCTTATCCAATGCCTGGGTCAGCAAAGCTACCGGATTTGACCTTAATTCGAATACAGAGGAAGTGGCCATTGAAACAATAGAACTTGGCTACGAAGGTTTAACCATAATTAATGCGTAAACTTTCTATCGAATAGCTTTTAAACCCGAAATATGCAATAGACATTCTATTACGTGCTGAAATCGCTTCAAAATACCCAATCGTTGATGTTTTCAATTTCACCATAGCGGTGCTATGCTAAAATCTCCAAACAGCCTGATTTTCTTGCGATTGCAACACTTCCCGTAAACACGGGAAATCCTATTACATAATCCGGGTTAAAAACAACACTCTGTATCGATGTGCAAGGTCTTAGGGGAAATCCTAATTGATTGGCTCTGAATTTATCAGTAATTCAGTAAGTTATGTGGTTTTTGGCTAAGTGAATTCACGGATTTTTTGTTAACTTAACAGGGATTAAAGTTTTTTCATTTTAGTACCAAACCCTTTAACCACTACATATTATGGATCCCTATATCAATAACCAAGCAGCTTCGGGAAACAAACCTAAGTTTACCGGTAAAAAATTGGTGTTGCTTCACCCTGAGGCTAGTTTTAAAAATATCAATGAGGAAGCCAATGGTGCCTCGCTTAGATTGGCGCCTTCTGGAGCTTACAAAAGCAAAGAGGAAGATTATGAAAAAGCATTTTCAGAAGGTGATGGCATTGTCTTTGAAAAATTCAATGTAGCCGTAATCAATGCGGACCATGATGAACAGGTGAACAGCCTGATGGCAGCAAAGCAATCTTTCCAATACATGGAGCCGGAGCGCTTTGTATATGCCTTGGATTCACCCCCACAAACGAATATAGGGATGTTACTCTGGAATTTCATTTGCCAAATCTTTGGTATAAAAAAACCAGGGCCTGTACCCAAAGACCCTCCTGTAGTTGTACCTCCTGTATTTGAAAATGATGCAACTGCTTATTGGGCCATTCATGCCTTGGGTGCATTGCAAAGTAGCAAAACGGGTAGGGGAGTGAATTTGGCCATTTTGGATACCGGCATGACCCTTGACCATCCTGATTTCCTAAACAGGGAGGTATTCTCCAAATCCTTTATTTCAGGTGAGACAGTAGACGATTTTAACGGACATGGCACGCATTGCGCTGGTATAGCCACCGGAGGGATAAATGCCAGCACCGGCATACGCTATGGAACAGCCAGTGAGGCCACCCTTTATGCTGGAAAAGTTTTGTCCAATAAAGGTGTGGGTAGCGATAGTGGAATATTAGCAGGTATGGAGTGGGCAGTGAACAACGAATGCAAAGTAATATCTATGTCGCTAGGGGCCTCTGTTGGTGAGAATGCACGGTATTCAAACATTTACAATGATCTGGCCAAAAGATCCATGGATATGGGTACCCTTATCATTGCCGCAGCAGGAAATGACAGTCAACGAAGCCATGACTCCATAAAACCCGTCAATCATCCTGGGAATTGTCCCAATATCATGGCGGTGGGAGCTTTAGACAAGAACTCTGCCATAGCCAATTTTTCATGTGGAGGCCTTAATCCTGATGGAGGAAGCGTGGACATAGCCGGTCCTGGGGTGGAGATTTACAGTTCATGGAAGAAGCCTCAGGAATATGCTATCATTAGCGGCACAAGCATGGCAACGCCTTATGTGGCCGGTGTAGCAGCCTTATTGTGTGAAGCTTATCCGGATGCCAGTCCTATAGAAATTTGGGATAAGCTTACTACCAGCGCGCGAAACGTTGGTTTACCCGCTAGAGATGCAGGAACAGGATTGGTACAAGCACCGCAATAAATTGAGAAACCATGAAAAGAAACTTTATTGCTTCGGTTGAAGAGAATGCAACTGGAAAGATAGACCAGATTGCAGGGGAATTGAGACGAAAAGGCTGTACCATCAAGCAGGTTTTAAAGCTTTCCGGAATCATTACAGGCTGTAGTTCCGGAAATGAAAGCAAGTTGGAAGACCTGAAAATATCGGGCATTAAATACATAGAGGAAGACAGGCAAGTGGGGGCCTTGGGAGAAGATTAATTTCTGAGGTAAACCCTATCTCACATTATACCATCTAACGCTTAATAGCCTTAGCGTAATCATGGTAAAATTGAGTCATTGCACGAATTTATCATGCTCGAAAGGGTGAAAAATTAAAACCACGGGTTTAGCCCGTGGTTTTGTAAATGGGTATTAACTGATTTTGGTGTCATCGCATCCGCTCCATGTTTTTGAATATAGGTTTAACCCGAAATATGCAATAGACATTCTATTACGTGCTGAAATCGCTTTAAAATCAGCCACTTCGTTGCTGTTTTCAATTTCACCATAGCGGTGCTATGCTAAAATCTCCAAACAGTCTGATTTTTTTTGCGATTGCAACACTTCCCGTAAACACGGGACAGGCTATTACGAATCCTATTACATAATCCGGGTTTAAACCTGTTTCCATGATTGATCAGGCTATTATTGGTGCCAATTTTTAGCGATTTTTAACTTCTACGATATTTCCTGGCAAATTAAACCCTTCTTGTTCCAAACCTGTCAGCACTTTAAGAATGGCATTGGAATGTATTTTGGCATCCGTTTGGTCATAATTATAGGTATTTACCCAATAGGTGACTTTTACATTCAGGGTAGAAGAGGCCATCTCCTTTACCAATACGGTAGGTTTTTTGTCTCCATCCAGGACTCCTGGTATAGATTGAATAAGTTCGGAAATCAATTTCATTGCAGCGGCATAGTTGGATCCATAATCCAGCCCCACAGTGAAACTGTAACTCAGGTAGCCATCAATGGTATAATTGATCATAGGGTTTTTTATGATGGAGGCATTGGGGATAAAGACATCTTTGCCATCTACGGTTTTGACCTGGGTGTCCCGAAGGTTAAGGGCCAGCACTTTTCCGTTAATACCGTTGATTTCCACCATGTCGCCAATCTTAAAAGGTCTCTTAAAGGCTAGTAGAATCCCTGCGAGGAAATTTTCACCTATGTCCTTTAGCGCAAAACCTATAATAAAGGCAGTAATACCTGCACCTGCAAGAAGACTGTTGACCACACCCGTAAGTCCTAGAAAACGAAGCAAAATGGCCAGTCCAAAAATCATGACAAGGCTTCTAATGGCCGCACTGATGAAATCGGTAAGTAAGCGGTCATCGGTTTTCCTATTTAGCCTATTGCTGACTAAATTTCTTATCCATCGGGATAAATAAATAAAAAAAACAAAGATTAAGGTGCCGATTACCAATGAAACAGCCAATTGTTCCGCACTTTCAAGATCTCCCATAAGGATTCCTTTTAATTTTTGAAAAGCTTCCTGCAAAATTTAAATATTTTGGTTGAAAGTAAATTACCTAAAAATGATGCCAAATGGTAGTACTTCTTCCTTTTTAGTACATATAATTTATCAACCAAAAATAATGGTCTCAATTCAATGCAATTGAGACCATTTCTTAAATGGGGAGTTACTTTTAATGCAGCATTAATTTACTCTTATAATGGTCCGCTTATATCTTGTAAGCGAAGGAGAACCATTGTCTGTTACTTCTAAAATGATATGGACCGTTCCTAGTCTTTCAGGTTTTGGGATAGTAAGTTGGGCATTCACTTTATCCGCATTTTTAATTTCAATTGGTTTTGGTGCTTTGCCTCCGGACTGGGTAAAACTCCCCGGTTCTCTGTAATGGTACCATTTATAAGTCAAGTTATCTCCATCCGGATCCTTGCTTCCTTCAGCGCTCAATTCAATAGTGTCTCCAACTTTTGCATTGATATAATCGGCTGATTTTAAGTTGACAATCGGAGGATGGTTGGCTTCGGCATAAGGCTTGATTGTCCAGTCCATTCTGGCCACAAAATCATTCTGAAAAGCTTCTCTCCAACGATAAATGGTTGCCTTATTACTGGTATGGTAACTCCCATCCATGCCCAATACCTCATCCTGAGCATCTGTCCAAAGAGCATGGGTTTCCGGTTCAGAAAACCATTTTTCCATCCTAGGTTGATAGAACTCATATCGCCCTCCCCAATTGCCGAAATCAGGTCGTTCAGGATTTTCCATCCCTGTATGAATCAAATGCATAAAACTTGGGGAATCCCCTTCCATCAGATAATCCATATGTGGGTATTCCGCACCCAGTGGTCCCTTGCTTCGAATGTGTTCATCAAGCCATGGATTGTCCACGATTTCAAAGTTTCCTCCTGAAAAACGTCCGTGAAACTTGTCCCCGCTGATGCCTGTCCAGGTCGCATGGTGATAGGCCCCAAGTGGATGTATTCCCGGGCTGGCGATATAAAATAAATTGGGAAAAGTTTTTCTTATCCAAGGACCACTGTCATCCTGGTCAGAAATGGTATATACCCTTAGTTTCGCTACAAATTTATCCACTTCCGAAGGAGAACGGGTTTGGTTAATTTTCCAGAGGGCTTGAGCAAGACAGTTGGGACCTCCCCAAACCAATACCCAAACAGGTCTGGAATCATCTGCATCCACGGATTGGATTATTAATTCTGAACCTTCAGAATCCATGCCTTCCCCAACTGCCTCCATGCCAAATTTTGGAATACCTTCCTTGAGTATAGACAAAAAATAGTCCGCGGTTGGGAAGCCTTTTTCATGTTTTTCTAAATTTTCCCTGACCTTATCGTAAGCAGTTAGAATTTCACGAATTCGCCAAGCAGCAATTTGATCGCGCTGGTGCCGGGAAGTAGTGGCAATAAGGCCTTCCACATCCCATTGATTGGAATAGGTAAGGAACCGAATGAGTGACATGGCATCATCTGGTTCGTTTTCTATGTCAGTGAGTACGATGATTCGCTCTTTCTCCATTGTGTTTTGTGCATTTAGATCAATGCTTCCTAAAAGGATTAGGCCAAGGAGGAAAAATTTGAATGAATAATTTTTCATGAGATGAGCCGTTTTGGTTGGTAATAATTTATACATGATTAATAGGTTTAAAACAATTTGAAAGCTCCTGAAAAGGAGGCAGTATTTACTCTTTTGCTTTTAAGACCAGAATGGCATCTTCCCATGCCGATGGAGGAGTTATTTTACGTAGCTCACCAGGTTTGAACGCTTCTGCTTTGGCTTCCCGGCCTTCATTTGGATCAAACCATTTGGCTTCTGCTGATTTTGAAAGTATATTTTTAACAGTGGCCTGGGATATATTGGAAAAATACACCAATAGCATTTCACCATTGTCCAGTTTTACAGCTGTTTTCAGGCTTTCTCCTTCACTTTCTGAGCCCCGCAAAATACTTTGATCGGGTATCCATTCTGCCCATTGATGGTCGATAAGAAATTTTTTGGCAAGTTGGGCAAACTGCACAGCACCAGGAAAATCCAGGGCTTGTTGCCAGGTGTACCCACAGCTGTAACTTCCTCTATTGCCTCGCATGGGCCAAATCGGACCTGCGCCATAAGTGTGTCCGGCCCCTCCTGCAAAAAAGGTATGGTAGACCTGGCGCCGTAAACGAACAGGAGTAATCCATCCGCAGTCATGCCCGTAGGCGCCAAACTCATAGGATCCCTCTAAGAATAAACTCGGTTTTTTGGGATTATCCAAATTGTATTCCCTCAACATGCTTGAATACACTTTTTCAACTTCCTTCCATACTTCCACCCCATTTGCGGTCAGCCAGGCATCCTCGTGAAACCAATTTGAGGAATTTATAGTGGCATCCCCATCCGGGTGATAGGTGATAAAAACTTTTTTCCAGGCAGGATTTGGTTCATTCCATTTTGGCGATTGTCCAGTAACGCCATAAACAATCCCTTCAGCCATGGCCCTGAAAATGGACCGTGAATCAAAGGTTTTCTCACCTTCCTTGTACAAGCCTTTTGCATCTCCACCCAATACCCAAAGAATATGGGGTTCATTTTGGTACCTCTTGCCAAGAAATGAACCGTAGTCTTTGGCTTCCTGTATAGTAAATTCGGTATGCGCCCCACCAAATTGACTTGAAATATATGCCCTGCCCCAATTCGGAAGTAGAGCCAGGTACATATTCCGTTTCTTTACAGCCTGAATAATGTAATCCGCATGGTCCCAATAATCATTGGGCGCCTCAGTACTTCCTCCCGCTACGATTAATGGTTCGGATGTATTTGGCGCATCCTCACCCCCGGTAAATGGCCTGTGACCATAGGCATTGGCAGCATTGTGTGGACCACTATCGATTCCTCCTCCATGGGGATACCAAAAGGCTACGGTCTGTATGACATTGAAGCCGGTTTTCTGTCTATGGTCAAGGTACATGTCTACTTCCTCTCTGGTAAGTTGCTGAAACAAGCCCCAGCCCGTATCGGCAATCCATAGAAAGGGAGTGCCATCTTCATGGGCGATATAGTGTCCATTTGATGCTACCTCAAGTGGTCCATGTGATTCCCATGGGGCCTGCGCAAAAACATTGACTGAAATCAACAGTAAAAAGAGGGCATAGCCTAAATGTTTGATCGGGATCATTACTTTTGGGTTTAAGTGGAATAAATGACAAAGTATTGAAAAGACCGACCCTTTAGCAATAGCTAATTTTAGGCACGGTCTAAAGAGTATCATTTTACAGTGATGATTATCCTTCGGTACCTAGTTAATTTTGGTGTTCCGTTATCACTTACTTCACAGACAATATGGATGGTTTGCCCTTTGGAAGCATTTTCAGGAATGGTAAAAGTAGTCTTCTCACTTTCAGAATTTCTAATAGCAATACTTTCAGGATAAGTGCTTGCCTCTTGATGTTTCCACCACTTAAAGTTCAATTGATCTTTATCGGGATCCGTTGATAGGGAAGCATCAAGCTTGACTTTTGCCCCTGCTTTCAGACTAAGATCGTCCTTATGTTTAAGTATTACCTCAGGTTCATGGTTGGCTTCTTCATAAGATTTCACAGCCCAGTCTGCCCTAGCTGCAAAATCATTTTGCATGGCATCTGACCAACGCCACATGGGTTTGAAATATTCATGCCGCTGTGCAGGTGTAGCTTTGCTTCCTTCACGCAAACTTTGTCTGCCCCAGCCATTGCTGCCATACCACCTGCCTTCAGGGTATTGATAACCTGATACAGGTACAGGATCAAGCCAGGTGTTCTCACGTACTTTGACAAACCTTCCTCCCCAGCCACCATATCCAGGCGATTCCAAGCTTCGCAGTCCGGTGGGTATGGTATGTAAAAAGGCAGGAGAGTCGCCCTCAGAACGGAAATCACCATTTTCCATAGCCGGATAAAGCGCTGCCAATGCGCCGTGGTTTTCAAGAATATTGGCTTTCATCCATGGTCCTTCAAAATAGGGCAGCATTTCTTTGGGCTGAACCTTGGCCCATCGGTAAGCTATGGCTTCAAACTGATCAGAGATGATGGTTGGAATATTGTATTTACCCCAATGCGGTCGAATGTATTCCTGAAAAGTAATATCTTGTTCCCATATCAGGTAAAGGCGAATTTTATTGGCTACATATTTCATTTTTTCAGGGTGATTCTCCTCGATGGTTTTCAAGGCCCTGGCAATTGTATTTGTTCCTCCCCAGGCCTGAATCCAAATAGGTCGGTCATCTGTTTCGTCCAATAAAACCTTGACAATATGGCTTGAACCTGCTGTAACTTCGGTCATCTCACCTTCAGTTTTTACATTTCCCAATAGCGTGCGTTCGCGTAGAAAAGCTGCTGTGGGGAATTCAGGATCATGTTTTACAAGATTTGGGTAATCCTTTTCATAGGCATCCAGATAAGGTTCAATCCAATCGTCTCCGGGCCATTTATGACCATGCCAATGGTATTGAGAGCTGGAGGTGATGATTCCTTCCACATCCCATTCGTTGACGTAATAAAGAAAGCGAACAATAGAGCACTGATCGTCTATTTCTCCATCGCTGGTGACGATGACCCTTGTCTTTTCCACTGCCTTATTTTGAGCGATTAGGTTGCTGAAGCCTAATGCCAGCAAAGCCGTAATTGCCAGTTGTATTTTGAGTTTGTTTTTCATGGTATGTTTTCTTTGTGGAGGTGAAATTTATCCAATCACGTTTTTCCAACCTTTATAGGCCTGTTTTGCTTTGTACCTTCCATCTCCCGCCAAGGTGCTGTTGGCAGTCTGGTTAAATCCCTGGAGTTGCTCCAGACTTTTGTATATTTTTGATTGAAGTCCAGCCAAATAGGCAGCTCCTAAAGCGGAAACATCTGCAATGGCTATATTGGTGACTTTCCTTTCAAGCAGGTCTGCTAAGAATTGCAATACAAATTTATTTGCGGTAATCCCTCCGTCAATCTTGAGTTCAGAAAGTGGGGTGCCTGAATCTGCTTCCATGGCTGAAATCACATCTTTTATTTGATAGGGAACAGACTCTACCGCTGCCCGTATCACATGATTTTTGGTGGAGTCAAATGAAAGCCCTTCAATGGACGCTTTTCGCTTCATGTCCCAATGTGGTGCTCCTAATCCGGAGAAAGCAGGCACGATGTATACGCCACCATTGTCTGGCAAGGAATAGCATATTTCCTCTAAGTCTGCAGCATTTTCAAATAAACCGAGTTGGTTTTTAACCCATTCAATTGTGGCACCGGCTGAAACGATGATTCCTTCCAGTGCATAATCCACCCGATCTTCAGTGCTCCAGCAAATGGTGGTCACCATGCCATATTGAGAAGTTTTCGGTTTACTTCCTATGTTCATTAAAATAGAACTTCCAGTGCCAAGGGTTGCTTTTGCACTTCCTTGATCAAAACATCCTTCTCCAAAAGCCGCTGCATGGGAATCCCCAATCATGGCGGAAATACTGACAGAATGATCTATTAATCCTTCAAAGTTGGTGTCTCCAAAATGAAAGGAAGAAGGTTTTACTATTGGTAAATTCAGCTTTGACAAACCGAAATCCTCCAATAACTCTTTGTCCCAGCAAAGCTTGTTTAAATCAAAAAACAAGGTTCTGGAAGCATTGGTATAGTCCGTCAAATAGGATTGCCCCTTGGTTAATTTATAAAGCAACCAGGTATCAATGGTGCCAAAAAAAGCCTCTTCATTGTCTATTGCCTGTTTGATTTTAGGCTCGTTTTCATACAGCCAGATCACCTTTGTGCCAGAGAAATAGGGGTCAATGATTAATCCTGTTTTTTGATTGATTTTGGGTGCGAGCCCCTCGCTTTTCAGTCGTTCACAAACAGGGACAGATCGTTTACATTGCCAAACTACAGCATTGTAAAGTGCCTCACCTGCTTTGTTCCACAGGACAAAAGTTTCGCGTTGATTGGAAATGCCGCAGGCTTTGATTTTGCTCAAATCACCATTTTTAGCCTTAAATCCTTCCAGGCATTTGCCTATTGAGTTTAATATGTTTTGATAGATTTCTTCAGGCTCCTGCTCTACCCGGTTACCATCAAGGTAGTGGGTTTTTAGTGGTGCGGTCTCCTTGTGCAAAGCTTTACCTTGCTCATCAAAAACGATGGTTTTGGTACTGCTTGTTCCTTGATCTATGGCTAATATATAAGACATTTTTATTTTCGTAATTCGTTGTTATTAGGACTTAAGCAACGCTTGTTTATTCACTTTTCTGGTTGGACTTGTCAATGATTACCGCAAGGAGAATGACCAGCCCTTTAATTACTTGTTGCCAAAATGGGGAAACGCTCATAAGGATCAGCCCATTATTTAGGACTCCGATAATGATAGCACCTAACACAGTTCCCAGGATGGTTCCCCTTCCACCTGATAGGGAAGTTCCTCCAATCACCACTGCAGCGATGGCATCCAACTCATAACTGAAGCCGGCATTGGGTTGAGCAGAATCCAGACGAGCCGTTACCAAAATCCCACCTACTGCAGCAAGTATGCCGGCAAGGGCATATACCCACATTTTAACTTTTGCAATGGGTATTCCGGAGAGCAGTGAGGCATTTTCATTGCCACCTATGGCATAGATGTACCTGCCAAACCGGGTTTTTCCGGTTAGAACTATCGCTGTGACGACCACAATTCCTGATATCCAAACCGGCATGGGGATGCCCAAAAACCAACCTGTGCCTAAAAAACCAAAGGTCTCGCCCAAACCCGAAATCGGATGCCCCTTGGTCCAAAGCATGGTGAAACCACGTGCCATTGTAAGCATGGCCAGGGTAGCCACAAAGGGCGGCACTTTAAATTTGGTAATGGCATACCCATTGATAAATCCTAAGCCACCCCCAACAAGTAGACCGGCAAGTACAGCTCCTAAAACAGTAAAGCCTATGAATAAATTGATAGCAGGAATGCTGATTCCATTGCTAAGCAGGCCAGCCGTAACAGCCCCGCAAAAAGCCAGAATTGAACCTACAGAAAGATCAATTCCAGCAGTTAAAATCACCAGGGTCATGCCCACTGAAATGCAAACGTTTACTGAAATCTGACGCATGACATTCCAGAAATTGTCTGTAGTCATAAAGTTGTCTGTCATCAAAGCCAGGGCCAGGCATAAAATAAACAAGGCTATGAGAGACTGAAACTGAGCGATATTTAAATTTTTCTTTATAGAGATCATTGGTTCAGGTTTTCCGGTATGCAGGCATTCATAATATTGTTTTCTGTAGCATCTTCACTCGAGAATTGAGCGGAAATTTCCCCTTCAGCCATCACAAGTATCCTGTCAGAAATGGCTAGAATTTCTGGGATTTCTGAAGAGACTACGAGAATAGAGATGCCCGATTGGCTCAATTGGGATATCAATTCATAGATTTCATTTTTAGCATTGATATCAATGCCTCGGGTGGGCTCATCCAGCATAAGAACTTTTGGAGACCGGGCTATCCATTTGCCGAGAATAACCTTTTGTTGGTTTCCACCACTTAGGTTTTTAATAAGTTGTTCTTCACTGTGTACTTTTATCTTTAGTGAGGCTACATATTTGTCGTAAAGTTTTGTTTGCAAGGCAGTATTGAGGAATCCATAGCTGCTTACCTGCTCCATTACGGAAAGGCTTAGGTTTTTGCCTACAGACATATTGGGTACAATCCCGTCTTTTTTACGGTCTTCCGGCACCAGTGCCATACCTGCTTCAATGGCCATTATCGGGTTTTTGAAAAGCATTTCTTTTCCTTCCAATTCGATACTCCCGGTCATTCTGCGGTGGTGGAGGCCAAACAAGCTTTCGCAAAGTTCTGTCCTTCCGGCACCCATCAATCCATAAATTCCCAGTACTTCCCCATTGTGCAGGTCAAAATGAATATTGTTAAGCAAAGGTCGGCTGGGATTGTCAGGGTTTGTTAATTGCAAGTTTTTGACTTGTAAGACTTTTTCTTCAGAGGACTTTTTATTGGATTTTTTAATGACGTTTACTGAACGGCCAGCCATCATATTGATCAGCATGGGGCGGGAAATGGCTGAAACTTCACCTTGTCCAACGACTTTTCCGTCTCGTAAAACCACAAAATTGTCAGCCAAGGCAAACAACTCCTCCAGCTTATGTGAAATGTAGACAATGGCTTTTCCTTCTGCTTTTAACTTGTTAATTATTTCAAAAAGAACAGCCGTTTCACTTTCTCCTATTGCGGAGGTAGGTTCATCCATAAACACCACTGACGATTCAGTCAAAAGTGCCTTGGCAATTTCCACGATTTGTTGTTGGCCCACCCTCAGGGTGCTTACATTAGCGGTTGGTTCTACTTCCAGTTTTAGCCTTTCCAGAAGTTCTTTGGTTTTTCGGATCATTTTATCACGGTCCAAAAATCCAAAAGCATTGACCAATTCTCTACCCAGAAAAATATTTTGGGCTACAGTGAGGTAGGGGATAAGGTTTAATTCCTGATGGATAATGGATATGCCCATATCCTGGGCGTCTTTCGGTCTGGAGAATTTGATTTCCTGACCTTTAAATAAAATGTCCCCTTCGTAATCGGTGTGAATTCCCGACATGATCTTCAATAAAGTGGATTTTCCAGCACCATTTTCACCAATTAAGGCGGTGACTTTCCCTCCCTCGAGGCGCAAATCCACTTGGCTGAGAGCAGTAACCCCGGAGAACTTCTTGGTTATTTGTCGGACTTCAAGTAGCGCTGTCATGCTATTCTGTTATTTGAAGAGTAATAGGAATCACCTCAATCCGGCTAAGTTTTAGGTGCGCTTTATTGAGCTCAATCGCCCCCTCAAACCTTACCTTATCTCCTGTTTTTACTTTAGACCTGAATTCCGGGATAAGCTCCTTTCGAATTTTTTCATTGATGGATTCAGAGATGCTGTTAAAATCAGAGGAGTTGTCATAATCGTTTAACTTGACTAAACCTGAAGCGTCTCGGATGGCATTCCCATACACAAATTCCGTTTCCACTTCAATCACATGGCTTCCCACTTGCAGTAGGACATTGTTGTTATTGACGGCTGTAACCAGACCTTCTCCTTTGACTCTGAAATAGCCGATATTCCCAATGCCCAGTGCGTATCCGTAGGTTTCAAAAGCAGCAACCGTATTTTGTTCCAAGCTCTCTATTAAGAGCGCAATGTCTGGTGCATCTTTATAGACCATCCTTAATTCATTGCTCCAAATGCCATTTACATAGGCATTTGCATCAAAGCTTATTTCATTTCCATCTGCCAGTTTTTTATCCATTGGCTGAAAATAGACGGAATTATATCCCAATAGACCGATGACAAGTATTCCAATGCTGTATTTAATTGCTTTCCTGTTCATTTGCTTCCGTAGGCTTGGTAATCCTTCACATTTTCCTGGTTGACCATTTCTACGGTTACAGGTACCTTTTGGGCAAAATCCCGCTTTCCATCAAAATAGGATTGTGCGTATTCTGCTGCAGTTCTGGCGATCAATTTGGGAAATTGCATGCCTGTGGCCAGTATTTTCTTGTCTCTGATGGAGTTAATAACATCGCTTGCACCATCGAATCCAAAAACCATTACCTGATCTGCTTTGCCTGAAGAAACAAGTGCCTGATATGCTCCCATCGCCATGGCATCATTGCCACAAAATACCCCCTTGATGTCGGGGTGCACCTGTAGTATGGATTCCATAACTTCCATGGCTTTGTTTCTGTCGAAATCTGCATTTTGCTGGGCAACCATTTGAAGTTCGGGATAATTGTCGACCACAGAATGGAATCCTTTGGATCTGCTCCAGGTATTGTTGTCGCCAACTAAGCCTAGTATCTCAACATACTTGCCCTTTTTATTGAGCTTTTCAACGAAGTATTTCCCAATGGCTACGCAGCCGGCATAGCTGTCTGAAAGAATCTGACTTGTGGCTGCATCCGTTGCATTGATCTCTCGGTCCATGCAAAATACCGGCACCCCCTTTTCTTTGGCGATCCTTACATTGGCAATCGAGCCGTCTGCATCTGTAGGATTGAAAAGTATGGCATCATATCCTGAAGAAACAGCGTTTTCAAAATGATCTGTTTCTAGTGCGGTATTGTTTTGGGAATCAAAAATAGTGGCCTCAAATCCCAATTCAGTAGCACGATCTGCGGCTGTTTCTGCCAATACTACAAACCAGGGATTGTTAAGAGTGGACACAATTACGGCCACCTTTTTAGGTTGATTCAAGGCGCGTTCATCAGGTCCTCCGCAGCCATTTAAAATCAATGCTATTGCAAAAAAGCAAAGCATTTTTAAGGGGTTGAAATTGGTCATTTTGGGTTTGGGTGTTAATTTTTTAAAACTAATACTGCTTTCGCTACTATGCCATCACAGGAAATCCCGTAATGCTTAAAGATGTCATTTTGGGAACCGGTCACGGTGTACTCATCGGGAATGCCCATAATATGGAATGGGTTTCTCGCCCCTTGTTGAAAGAGGTAGGAAGCACAGGCTTCTCCTAATCCTCCGTTTACCATATGTTCTTCTACTGTAATTATTGGTTTCCCAGCTTTGGCTAAATCATCTAGAAGCTCTGTGTCCAAAGGTTTGATGGTATGCATGCTGATAACCTTGGTAGTGATTCCATGCTGCTGTTCCAAAACCTCGGCTGCCTGCCATGCGTGTTGGACGGTTTCCCCATTGGCAATGATGGTAAGGTCAGTTCCTTCACGGATTACTCTCCCCTTACCAAATTCGAATGTTTGGTTTTCTTCACTCAAGAAGGGTACGCTTTTTTTACCAAAGCGAAGGTAAATCGGTTGTTTAAGATTGGCGGCTAAACGCACCGCCTGTTCAGTTTCGAAGTTATCTGCAGGTACGACAATAGTGATATTGTTGATGGCCCGAAGCACGGCAAAGTCATGTAGGCTATGATGTGTGGTGCCTAATGCACCGTAGCTTACACCAGCACTTATTCCTACCAATTTCACGGGGTTATCCGAATAGGCCACATCGTTTTTGATTTGTTCAAGTGCTCTTGCTGTAAGGAAACAAGCGGGTGAAACAGCAAATGGTTTCTTTCCTGCAGAAGCCAGTCCTGCTGCTACGCCTACTAGATTTTGTTCAGCAATGCCAACCTCTACAATCTGATTTGGATATTTCTGTCCAAATGGAACGAGTTTCCCCGAACCGCGGGAGTCACTCGTTACGGCAATGATCGATGGGTCCGCAGCAGCTAAGTTTTCAAGGGTTTCAGCAAAAATTTCTTGGTTTGCTCTACCCATTTTTAAATTTTTATTTACAATTTTATCCAGTTCCATGATCTATGAGATTAATGCCTCAGCCGCGTCTAGTTCTGATATAGCCAATTCGTATTGTTCGGGGCTTGGGACGCCATGGTGCCATTTCAAAACGCTTTCCATATAACTCACCCCTTTTCCTTTGACTGTATGGGCAATGATGAAATTTGGTTTACCAATATTGTATGGGCCATTGTTTAATGCTTCTGTCAGTTCTTTTAAATTATGACCATCAACCTCTTTCACAGACCAACCAAAAGCTTCTAATTTTTCCTGAAGGGAATCAGTATTCATTACTTCCTGATTTGAACCGGTGATTTGCTGTTTGTTATTGTCCAAAATCGCGTATAGGTTGTCCAATTTATAATGCGATGCGGAAAGAAATGCTTCCCAGTTGGAGCCTTCAGGCAATTCACCATCTCCTAAAAGCGTAAATACCCGGTGTTGCTTTTTGTCCAGTTTGGCTGCAATAGCCTCTCCGACGCAGATTGGTAAACCATGGCCCAAAGCTCCGGTATTTTGCTCCACACCATTGACTTTTTTTGTAGGGTGACCGATATAGTGGGATTGGTACTGACAAAGCGTTTCCAGATCTGATTCAGGGAAAAAACCTCTGTCTGCAAGCGTGACAAACAAGGCTTCTACGCAATGTCCTTTACTTTGAATATAGCGGTCTCTATCGGGGTTTCTGAAATTTTCGATGTCTACATTAAGTACTTTATTGTACAATACATTCAATATGTCCACACAAGACAAGCTACCTCCAGTATGTCCAGCTTTTGCTTTGTAAATGTATTTGAGAATATTTTTTCTCAGGAATACTGACTTCTTTTCTAATTCTTTATCTGACATTATTGTTCTGTCTTCTTGGTAACAATTAACCTTTTTTTTACCCTTCGTGATGGTACACATCCCACCCCATATAATTTTCAAATGCTTCTTTCAAAGCATCAGAGGTATGTGAGGCATTCATCACCACATGATGTTCGAAACCATTTTTACATATATAATTCATTAATCTTTGAAGGTTTGGGATTTTGGCAACGGCCCTATTTCCGAAAGTCTTTAATTCGTCATCTGTTAAAACACCATCGCCCATATAGGCTTTCATGATTCCTTTGGTGTCATCTGTTGTGATTCTTCCAAAAGTCAATGGGGAGGCAGGCGTACGCCCGTCCAATGCACCATAGGTGTTTTCCACTCCTACAGTTGTACCTAGAATTGGAGCATTGCTTATTTCAATGTCTGGTAAGAAGGATTTAGCCCAGTTTCCACAATGGAAAAGCACACATTTATCCTCATCGTCCGCATAGTTATTGTTCCAGTCTACCAAAGCACTGGGAGAACCAGAGGCCAATTGCATTGCATACATGCTGAGGGTTCCCGTCACATCTACTTCACAGGCGCTAGGGATCATGCCTTCGCTAAACATACTTGAGCTGGTGCAAACATTGCAGCCATAATTTTGCTGAAGCGAAGTCCAACATTGAATGGCATTGGCATCCAGTTGATTTTCAGTCATAAAGTCATTCAATACCACATCAAGCTTTGCCATCTGAATTAAAGACTCACTTGGGGTTTTTCCGGTAGAAGCATAATTGTGAATTTTCTCCAAATGATCTTTTACCCGCTGATGGGTAATATCCAATTTATTGGCTTTGCCAAGTATTTCCGACAAATCGCAGGTGACTACAGAAATACCATTTTTTTGCAATATTTTTTCACTGTACCTCACCGTGTTAAAAGCAGTGGGTCTGGCGCCAATGGCTCCAATTCGAACATTTTTCATCCCTTTAACTACACGGCAAACACCCAGGAATTTTTGTAAATCTGCCTGAAAGGATGGGTCGGTAGGGTGGACCACGTGTTTGGTAGTGATCGAATATTTGATACCGTATTGGTAAAGGTTATTGCAAACTGAGATTTTCCCACACCATGAATCTCTTCTGTTGGCTACATTTAGTTTATTCAGCTCATCAGGGTATCCTTGAATAAGTACCGGCACTTTAAGATCAGCAAGGTGTAAAGTGTCTGCAATTCCTCGTTCATCTCCGAAATTTGGGAGTACTACTAAAACACCTGCTATATCTTCCTTATGCTTCTTGAAAAGATCAGCACATTTCCTTGCATCTGTATAGGTTTCAACACCACCAAGTTTAGTCTCATTTTCTCCAAGAATAACGGCTTTTATACCTTGTTTCTCAAGTACGTTTAAGACCTCAACCCTTGATTCTGACACAAGTTTGTCAGGGAAAAAATCTCTGTTTCCTATGATAATGCCTAAAGTAATGTTTTGATTTTTCATTGTTTTGTAAGAAATGGTACTTTTTACTTTCTGTTTCTTTAATTATTGTCTTCAGCGATGATTAATTGGATTTCGTTTTCTTTGAAGACTTCTTTGTGTTTATTTTCGACCCCTTCGTCGGTGATAATGTAATCGATAAGGGATAAAGCTCCGAGACTGGCAAAAGCACTTTTTCCAATTTTTGAAGAATCAGCTACCAGGTAGGTAATGTCTGCGGCATCAATCATGGCTTTTTTCACTACAAGATCGCTAAGGCTTGGATAAGTAAGGCCAGATTTTAAGGATATGCCTGCAGTAGCCAGAAAGAGTTTCTGCACATTCAGTCCCTTAAAAAAGTCAGCCGCTTTTTGGCCGGTAAGTGATAAGGTAGGCGCCTTGAATTCACCTCCGGTCATGATAATGTCTATGTTTGGATTTGCTCCTAGCATCAGTGCTATATTTAGGGCATTCGTAATGACGGTTAACCCTTTGATATTAATAATTTTTTTAGCGATCTCTGTCGTAGTAGAGCCAGAATCAAGAATGATTGTGTCTCCGGGGTGAATGAATTCCAGACATTTTTCAGCAATAATTTCTTTTTCCTTTAGGTTATCCTGATGTACTAATGAGAAATTACGCACCTGGTCTTCGACATTTTTTAAATGTACACCACCATGCTCCCTAATGACCAATCCATTTTTCTCCAATTTCTCTAGGTCCTGTCTTATAGTGACCTCTGTGACTTTAAAGATTCTGGCCAGGTCGATAACTTTGGCAGATCCATCTTCTTTTAGTAAGTCAAGTATCTTTTCTTTTCTTTGTTTTGGCAACATTATTTCTTTGTATTTTGCGGAAGAACGAAGATAATTAACCTCTAAATAGTATCGTAAGTTTTTTTTTCTTTTTGTTTTGGTTAAAAGTTATCAATAATGATTTTAATTTATTGTTGTGTTCAATACACTATATTTAATAAGAAATCAAAGGTCTGGATTTAAGCTAATTTCAAAGATTTCTTAATGGTGATTTTAGTTAATATGGGCGTGTGCAAGCAATTAAGCCTGCCCACGCTCCATAATTATAGGAATAATAGGTATGTATTCTATTTTATTGATAACCTTGATGTTGAACAAATTCCTCCCGATTGGTTACCGCATCCAATTGAGCTTGGGGTATCGGTCTTATCAAGTGGAAAGGTTCTACTCTGGTGACATCAGGGTTTAAACTCAAAACTCTTTCCACCAATTTCTCTGTTCTTTTCAAGTCAAACCATCTCAATTGCTCCCCGGCAAACTCTCTAGCACGCTCGTCCAAAATAAAATCAAGGGTTACCTCTTCCGCAGTGATTTTCATTGCTTCTTCCAAACCAGGTTTTGCTGCGCGTGTTCTTACTACATTGATAAGGTCTGCTGCTGATTGTTTGTCGCCAAGAAACATCTGGGCCTCTGCTGCAATAAGGTACAATTCAGCAAATCGGATGACAAAAGCATCCCTTGAGCTTTGCGCTTCATTGGCACTAGACCGGGTATTGTCCATGTGCTTGGTCAGGGTAGGGTAGCGAAGGTTGTCCCTTACAGTACCATTCTCATTGTAGATGTCGTTCCTGTTGTATACTTGATACACATGACCGGGACTACCTGTGAAAGTGCTTCTGGTAGCCACCACTGCCGTGTCACCAACAGTCATTCCGGCCGGTGTGTTGGTTGAATTGGCGTACCAAACCTCCATAAATGAACCTTCGTATCTGGAGTCTTCTTCGCTAAAAAGGTCAAGAAACGCCCTTGTAGGCATGTACCTATTGAAGGGTCTTCCGTACTCAATTGCTCTTGTCATCCCAGGGAGGTTGTCGTATTTCATTAGGAAATGCAAGTGACCATTGTTACTGCCTCTTCCATGTCCTAATGGGTTGGTAGAGGAATTCCGAAGGTCATTTAGTGTTAGGTTTTCTGCATAATTAACTGCGTAAACAATTTCACTGTTTTGGTTATTTCCCATATCCCATAGATCTGCATAATTTGAGACTAACTCGTAGCCAAAACCCCCATTGATGACTGATTCAGCCATTTGGGATGCTTCATTGTACATTTTTCTGGTAAGGTAAATCCGTGCCAGGAAAGCCATGGCTGCAGGTTTTGTAACCCTTCCGTAGTCTGAAGTTGTGGTGGATAAATTGGCTACAGCAAAATCCAGATCTGTCAGTATTTGGTCATAAAAGGTGTCTACAGGTGTTTTATTGGCTGTCGTGATGATTCCTTGGGATTCTTCAAGCGTAAAATGTACGCCTCCCCATGTTTCCACAATATGGTAGTAATAAAAGGCCCTTAAAAATTTCAATTCAGCCTCTCTTTGTGAGCGCATGGAGGGGGTGAAACCTGCTTCCTCAATACGGTTAATTCCTGCATTGGTAAGGTTTATCGCTGCATACAATTCCCTCCATTCGGTGGTAATTGGTGCATTGGTGCCTTGTAAATTGGTATATGTAGTAAGGTCAGGCCAAACATCACCTGCGGCGCTTATCCATATGTCCGTGCCCATTTCAGTCATATTAAAACCTTCTTCTTTTCCATACCACCACCTTTGGTAAGAATATGCGGCATTGACCAAAGATTCAAACCCTTCAGGTGTACTGTAAACCGCTTCAGCAGTAAGACCACTGGGGTTGTATTCTTCCAGCACATCATTACATGATGTCGTAAATAGGGCCACGAATAATGCGGCTGCTGATAGTGTTTTTATATTTTTCATTTTGAATCGATTAAAAGCCAAGATTGATTCCGAAAACATAATTTTTTAACATAGGGTAACTTTCTCCACCACCTCGCTCAGGATCATATTCATCCAGCTTTTTGCTTTTGGTAAAGGTGAATAGGTTGGAGCCGGAAAAGTAAATCCTCATATTACTGAATATTGATTTGTCCGTGCTTGGTAGTGTGTAGCCCAGTGAAAGATTTCGTACCCTGAGGTAAGACCCGTCTACATAGCCTATTGTGCTCCAGTAAAGAGTGGAGGAGCCGGATACTCCAGCATTTGGTCTTGGATATTCATTGGTTGGGTTTTCCGGGGTCCAATAATCAATAACCTTCGTACTATTGCTCAAATTGGACTGCCGATCGTATCTGCCTAGAAAGTCAGGATCAATCGTTTGACCCCAACGGGCAAATAGGTACACGCTAAAGTCAATTCGCTTATAGGTTACTTTATTGTTTAAACCACCAAACCAATCCGGTCTATTATTGCCTGCAAGAACACGTCTATCATTGACGGCGTCAATTTTCATGTCTCCATTTTGGTCTTTCACTTTTATGTCACCAGGCACCTGCCCATAAACTGCGGCTTCATCTGCCTCATTGGTTTGCCATATTCCCAGTTTTTCATAATCGTAAAAAACACTTATCGGTTGACCAACAAACCATCCATTTCCAATATCGTCCACTCCTTCGGTAACCAAGGAAACAATTTCCTCCCTGTTTCTAGTGAAGGTAAGTGTGGTTTCCCATTGCAGGTTTTCGTTTTCGATATTTAGGGAATTAATCCCGATTTCAACTCCCTGATTTTTGGTTTTACCAATGTTTTGGTACACCTGCTGTACACCTGAAGTTGGTGGCAGGCCACGTGGCAAAAGAAGGTCAGATGTGCGGGTGTCGTAAATGTCCATTGTGGCATTTATTCTGCTTCTCCATAGTCCTAAGTCAATGCCAAAGTTGGTTGTTTCAGACAATTCCCATCCAGCATCTGGATTGCCTAAGAGTGGGGAGAAGGTAAACCCTTGGAAACTTGATTCACCGAAAGCCATAGGGATTCTGGTTAAAGAACTTTGTGTTCCATAGGCTTTAATTCCTGAGTTTCCTGCTACACCATAGCTCAAGCGAAGTTTTAACTCACTAACAGCAGCTACATTCTGCATAAAGTTCTCATCTACTACTCTCCAAGCAAATGCTGCTGAAGGGAAATAGGCCCATTTATTTCCTTTGGACAATCTTGAAGCGCCATCCGCTCTATCTGTAAGGGTTATCAGGTATTTGCCTTTATAACTGTAATTCAAACGTGCGGCGAAGGAGAGTACATTCCATTTCGAAAACCCACTGTTAATGGAAATGTTGTCAGGGGCATTCCCTAGTCCAAAAAACAATTGGCCAGGAAGTAATTGGTTTTCCCCTTGGGCAAGAACATTGTCCGACTCTTCCTGCACAAAACTGCTTAATGCTGTAATGGCAAATGAATGGTCCTTAATCTCCTTTTGGTAATTGATAACATTGTCCCAGTTGATAAAGCGGCTATTGGATGCGGTGTATTGTGCACGACTGGTGCCACCGTTTCTACTGATGGAATTGGATGCTTCGAAAAGACCAACCCTGGTGTTATTGATATTTGTGCCAAAATTTGTCCGGAAGTTAAACCCTTCAAAAGGCTTCAATTCCAAGTATACGTTGGCGAGTACATTTGTTATTTTGCCTTTGTTTGAGAATATGTCTGGTTGTTCATCCGCCAAAGGGCTAATCGAGGATCCTCCGAGTGGATAGACAATGAAATCTCCATTTTCATCATATACAGTTCCAAGAGGGATGATTTTATTGGCCATGTTCAATGGATCCCTACGGTAACTTTCATCTCTATTGGCCACCTGCGCTTGCATACCGGCTTTTATCCAACTGTTGAAAGTATGGTCTACATTGGTTCTAAGCGTGTATCGTTTTACATTGTCAAATTTCAAAATGCCATTTTCTCCATAAAAATCCAGAGAGGTGTATACTTTGGTTCTGTCCCCTCCGGAATTAACTCCAAGATTGTAATTTTGCTGATTACCATTGCTTAATAGTAAGCTTTGGTAGTCAATCCAATCTCCATTTGCGATGGCTGCCAGTTCTTGGGTATTAAAAATCAATGGGTCATCAGCCACCGAGTTCCATTTTCCTGTAGTCCTATTGGCTTCTCTTTTGATGGCCACGTATTCGTCTCCATTCAATACCGAAGGGTATCTGGAAACCTCTGACACCCCATAATAGGAGTTAAGAGTGACCGAAGGCTTTCCGGAGCTTCCTTTTTTGGTAGTAATGATAACTATACCGTTTGCACCCTGCCACCCATAAATGGCTGTAGAAGAAGCATCTTTTAAAAATTCCATTGACTCAATATCGTTGGGATTGATATTGTCAATGCTTCCCGTTTGAACGCCGTCTACAATAAATAAAGGATTGTTACTGGCTCCAATGGATCTGTTTCCTCTAATCCTAATATTGATGCCAGAAGATGAGGAACCATTGCCTCGCGTGATGTCCACACCTGCAATTTTTCCTTGAATGGACTCTAAAGGGTTTTGAGCCGGTACTTGTCTGATTTCCTCACTTTTGACGGAGGTAACCGCTCCTGTGAGGTCTCTTTTCTTAACCGTACCGTATCCAATCACGACAACTTCCTCCATATTGGTAATATCGGGAGTCAGGGTAATCTGAATAGAAGTTTGGTTACCTACTTTTACTTCCTGCGGGATATACCCAATGGAGCTAAAGACCAATGTTGCATCTGCCGCCGCTGAAATAGTGAATTTGCCATCAATATTAGTTGCAGTCCCAATATTGGTGCCTTTTACCAGAACAGTTGCTCCCGGAAGCACATCGTCTAAGTCGGATGATTTAACAGTTCCAGTAATAGTGGTGTTCTGAGCAGATAGCTCAGAAAGAATAAGCATAAAACAGGCAATGACGAACAAGGCTGTTTTTAAAAGCCTACCTCCAGATGATGGAGGGATTTTAATGTAAGAATATTTCATCATGGTTTTTTGGGATTTGTTAACAGCAAAGGTTAAATAGTATGTTTGAATAGGTTTTTGATATAATTTTCTCGGTATTCGTAAAATAAAGAAACTAAAAGAAAGTAAATGGTAAATATGTCGGGTATAAATCTAGTCATAATAAGATTTAAAATAAAAATATTTTAAAATATATTTTCGAAAAATTACTTTTAATTTTTCTTTTACTTTCTTTTTGATACATTTATACCCAGTATTTAAATAGATAATGGATGTTTATAGTATTTAATAAGCTGAAATTGAACTAATAGTGATTGAATTGTAAAACGTAAATAAAAGAAAATTAGTCATAAATAATAATGAAGAAAACAGTAGGTTTAAGGTTCATAGTACTTGTTTTAATTGTCACTTTTTGTGGTTGTGGAAGCAAGGTAAGGGGGCAGGATAAGCCCAGGGTTTTAATAAGTTCTGATATAGGGGGGACTGATCCTGATGATTTTCAGTCCATGATACATTTATTAATGTATGCGGATCAATTTGAAATTGAGGGGCTGGTAGCTTCACCTTTCGGAGATGGACGTAAAAGCAATTTTTTGGACATAATTGAAGATTATGAAAAAGATTATGCCCAGTTAGCAAAACATGCAAGTGACCTTCCGAAACCCGCTGCCTTGAGAGCGGTGGTCAAGCAGGGTGCCATTCAGGCAGCTCCTTTTCAGGGGTATTCTACTTCTACGGAAGGTTCAGATTGGATCATTAAATGCGCCAAAAAAGAAAGTGATCAGCCGCTTTGGGTTTTGGTTTGGGGAGGAATAGAAGACCTCGCTCAGTCATTGCATGATGCTCCGGAAATAAAGGAGAATATAAGGGTGTATTGGATAGGAGGTCCTAATAAGAAATGGAGCATCAATGCCTACTCTTATATAGCGGCCAATCACGGAGACCTTTGGATGATAGAGACCAATGCGACCTATAGGGGCTGGTTTATGGATGAAGATTCTCCTGAAGCATTTAAAGCTGAAACTTATTATGATAATTTTATCCAGGGGCGAGGTGTAATGGGTAAGGATTTTATCAATTATTATAATGGAGAAATAAAAATGGGAGATACCCCTTCACTGGCTTATGTTATGAATGGAGACCCGGAAGACCCTACAGGAGAAAGTTGGGGTGGTAGCTTTGAGAAGATAGACCGCAGTTCCAGAAGTGTATTTGAAGGTGGCAGCACCAAGGCAGATACAGTGGCCGCTTATGCTACAATCGAATGGAGATTTAAAGGGCCTAAAATAATGGTTCCGGAGGATTCTACAGTTTTTCATATCAAAATACAAGGTCAGGTTTGGCCGGGTTATTACCTCGGAGAGGGGATTTACGGAGTGAAATATAGCTCTAAAAAGGCTGAACACGGTAAATACAAAACCAGTAGTGAAATCCCTGAACTGAATGGCTTGGAAGGAGAATATATCAGTACCATTCCTTGGCCAGGTAAACCCTCTTCAGACGATTACCAGTTAGGTTCCAACTGGTACAGTGACCGATTAGCTGAAGGATTATTTATAAAAGACCAACAAGGAGCAAAAACCATTGCTAAATTCAGAGAAGCCTTTTTGGGCGACTGGGGAGATAGATGGAAATGGTTGGAGAAGTAAACGTAATAGAAAAACTATTGCCTACTTAGGGATTAATATTACTACAAATAAGGAAATTCAATTACAATGAAAAATAGAATCGCACTTTCAAAAACAATTGGATTAATAGGGTTAATTGCAGTTTTTGCGATTGGCTCCGCAATGGGTCAGAAAGATTCCAAAGATTTTCAAGACATGCGCTGGAAGGATGTTGCTGTGAAAATGCCGGAAGCCTGGTATGCTTCCAATGAAGCAAAACTTGTAGCAGAAAATGTACTGCTGACCCAAAAAGCTATTGGTGGTTGGGAAAAAAACAAGCCCTATCATCATCCAATGGATGCTGGTAAAAAAGCAGCTTACCTAAAAACAAAAGATGAAATTGGAGCAACATTTGATAATGATGCAACCATTACCGAGTTGAGATTTCTCGCCAATGTATATTCAAAAACCAAGGACGAACGCTACAAGCAGGCTTTTGAAAAAGGTATAAATTATATACTCAAGGCACAATACGACAATGGGGGTTGGCCTCAGTTTTATCCGGTACGCAAAGGAAGTGTGGCGTATTCCGGCCACATCACCTTCAATGACGATGCCATGGTCAATATAATGCGCTTCCTAAAAGAATTGCTATCCGATGATCCCGCTTTTCAGTCCATGCAATTGTCGGACAGTAAAAAAGCCAAAATTCAGGAAGCCTATGACAAAGGAATAGCGTGTTTTCTAAATACTCAGATTGTCGTCAAAGGGGAGCCTACCGCATGGTGTGCTCAACATGATTCTGTAACCCTTGCACCCGCAAAAGCCAGAAGTTATGAATTGCCTTCATTTAGTGGATCGGAATCTGTAGGAATAGTGCTTATGCTTATGGAAATAGAAAACCCATCCAATGAAGTCAAGGCTTCTATAAATGGAGCTGTAAAATGGTTTGAAGACCACAGCGTAGGACGATTAAGGGTAGACACTCAGACGATGCCTGATGGAAGCAAGGACAGAATTGTGGTAGAAGATAAAAATGCGCCTTTACATTGGGGCCGATTTTATGACTTGGAAACCGAGAAAATATATTTCTGCGATAGAGACGGTATTAAAAAGGATTCCATAACGGAGATAGGTCATGAGCGAAGAAACGGCTATAGCTGGTACACCCGGGCTCCGGAACAAATGCTGGAAAAATACCCGGAATGGAAAAAAAGAAATGGGATTAACTAAAACAAGAATTGGCAATTTGTTTTTTTATGAAATGGATTTTAATCGATTCTTTAATACCAATCAAATAATTTGAGGACAATAAACACAATTAACAAGAGTACAAAAGTTCGGTTTTCCGCTTCATTTGGGCCCTTTTAAAATAAAACATTCCATGAAACATTTAATCCTTAGTGCAGTATTGCTATTGATAGTATTTAATAGCGGTGCCCAACAACTTGCCTTTCCAACAGCCGAAGGCTACGGGAAATTTTCTCAAGGGGGTCGAGGTGGTGTTGTGTTTGAAGTTACCAATTTGAATGACAGTGGAGAAGGAAGTTTAAGAGCTGCAGTGGAGGCAGCGGAGCCAAGAACAGTGGTTTTTAAAGTCTCAGGTACTATTTCCCTGGAATCTCCTTTGCGGATCAAGCATCCTTATATCACCATTGCCGGTCAGACGGCCCCTGGTGATGGGATTTGCCTTAAAAAGAATCCATTGATAATAGAGGCAGACCATGTCATTATTAGGTATTTGAGGGTTAGGTTGGGGAATGAATCAGGCGAAGATACCGATGCGGTCTCAAGCAGGTATACCCAACACATTATTCTGGATCATATTTCAGCCAGTTGGAGTGTGGATGAAACCATGTCTATTTATCATTGCGACAGCATTACTGTTCAGTGGAGCATTATTTCTGAAAGTATGTATAACTCCAATCACGTAAAAGGAGCACATGGTTTTGGAGGGATATGGGGCTCAAACTATGGTACCTACCATCATAACCTCATAGCTAGTCATGGCAGTCGCAATCCGAGAATGGCATCAGGTTCTGGCTACACAGATTATAGAAACAATGTAATCTACAATTGGGGGTACAACAGTTGCTATGGTGGAGAAAATCAACAAGTTGGCAATCCTAAATTTTCTTTTTCAAAGTTCAATATTGTGGCCAATTATTATAAACCAGGACCGGCCACAATTCCGGGAGAGGTTTCCTATAGGATTGCCAACCCATCCATGCGCAAGAAAACCAGTGATTTTGGTAAATGGTACATTGCTGGCAATGTCATTGAAGGAAATAACAAAGTGACTGCTGACAATTGGGATGGAGGAGTGCAGCCACAGGGAGGAGCCCAAAATCTTCAATTTGTGAAGATGGAAGCATCCTGGCCTTCTATGCCTATTCACCAGCACACAGCGGAAAAAGCCTTTGAGGCAGTCCTCGAAAATGCAGGAGCCACCTTGCCTAAAAGAGACCTTGTGGACAAAAGAATAGTTAAGGAAGCAAAAGAAGGACAGGCTTCCTTTGAGGGTGAAAGCTATAAGAAAAATAAAACGCTCGCAGATAAGTCCAAAAAATCCGGTATAATTGATTCACAAAAAGATGTAGGGGGCTGGCCAAATTTAAAAAGTGCACCAGCACCTGAGGACAAAGATCACGATGGCATGCCAGATGATTGGGAAAAGATAAACGGTCTTGATCCTTCGAATGCGGCGGATAGAAACAATTTAGCGGATGGTTACACCATGCTAGAGAAATATTTAAATAGCATCAATTAATATTTGACCCAGAATAACAAATATATGCTTGATATTAAATGGAGTAGTAATTGGATTGGCCTTTTTACGGCAATCATTTTCGCACCACTATTGCCGGTAAATGCTCAGGAAAAAGCTTTGGTAAACACCTCCAAAAGCCCGTATGCCAAACAAGTTTCGGTGGACATGGATGCGGTAAAATGGACTGATGGCTTTTGGGGGCATTGGGCGGATGTCAGTAAGGACACCATGGCCATGAATATGTTGCACATTTATGAGAATGATACCCTTAGCCATGGTTTTCTCAATTTTGAAATAGCAGCGGGATACAAAGAAGGAAGACATAGGGGCGCTCCTTTTCATGACGGAGATTTTTATAAAACGCTTGAAGCCTTAGTGTCCGTTTATGCCAGCACAAAAGACCAAAGGTATTATGATGAGCTAGAGCGGATCATAACAGTGATCGCGGACGCACAGAGAGCAGATGGTTATATTCATACTTCTACAATAATTAAACAGCGAAATAATCCTGAAAATGCGGTAGAGTTTGAAGATCGAATGAACTTTGAAACGTATAATATGGGCCATTTGATGACGGCGGCCAGCTTACATTATCGCATAACCGGGCAGACCGACTTTTTGGACATTGCGATCAAGGCAACAGATTTTCTTGTTGCCTACCATGAAAATGCAACTGCCGAACAAGCTCAAAATGCGATCTGTCCTTCCCATTATATGGGAGTAATTGAAATGTATAGAACCACTAGAAACAAGGAATACCTCGACCTTGCAGGTAAAATGATTGATATTCGTGGAATGATAACTGATGGTACAGACCACAATCAGGATCGGATCCCATTCCGGCAACAGCGAGAAGCCGTAGGACATGCCGTTCGTGCCAATTACCTGTACGCTGGCGTAGCGGATCTTTATGCAGAAACAGGGGAGGATTCTTTGATGATGGCATTGGAAAGTATTTGGAAGGATGTGGTCACTAAAAAACTCTACATCACTGGAGCTACAGGGGCTTTGTATGACGGAGTGTCCCCAAATGGAACCACCTACAAGCAGTCAATTATTCAGCAAGTCCACCAGGCTTATGGGCAGGCTTTTCAGCTTCCCAATATTTCAGCCTACAATGAAACCTGTGCTAATATTGGAAATGTCTTGTGGAACCACCGCATGCTTTTGGTAACAGGAGACAGCCGTTTTGCTGATATATTAGAGCTTAGCTTGATCAATAGTGTATTGTCCGGTACTGATCTGGGTGGGACCAATTTTAATTATACCAACCCCCTGAGAGTAGATAAGGACTTGCCCTTTACATTTCGCTGGAACAAGGTCAGGGAACCCTATATTTCAAAATCGAACTGCTGTCCTCCCAATGTCGTCAGAACGGTTGCGGAAACCCATAATTATGCCTATGCATTATCTGATAATGGTTTGGTCGTTAATTTGTATGGTAGCAATGAACTGAAAACCAGTTTGCCAAATGGTTCAAGCCTAGCGTTAAAACAAGAGACGGATTACCCTTGGGATGGAAAGATAAAGCTAAGCATCGAAAAAACCGGGCAAGATCCCTTTGCCATAGATCTACGAATCCCTGCCTGGGCCAGTCAGGCTAACATCACGGTAAATGGAGAGAAAACAGACCGAAACCCAACAGCCGGAAGTTATTTTTCTCTTTTCCGAAATTGGAAAAAGGGAGATGTGATTGAATTAAATTTACCAATGAAGGCCCGTTTGATGGAGGCCAACCCGCTGGTGGAGGAAACCAGGAATCAGGTAGCCGTTGTGCGAGGGCCAATTGTTTATTGTATTGAATCTCCAGATTTGCAAGATGTTCGCATTTTTGATGTTGAGCTTCCTGCTGCCATTCAATTTACCCCTGTCAAAAAAATGGTGAAAGGTTCCTCGCTAACCTTCTTGGAGGGGCAGGCCTTGTTACAAGAAAAGCCCGATTGGGCCGGTAAATTGTACCAGGAAGTAGATCAAAAAAACACACTGAATCCCATCAATATCAGGTTGATTCCCTATTTCGCTTGGGGGAATAGAGGAGAATCAGAAATGGCAGTTTGGATGCCATTAAAAAAGTAAAGGAATCATGGGGTATTCTTCTCTCTGGCAATTGAGAGGATCTGTTCTTGTTACTTCAAATTGCTGCCTTATAAAATTCAAGGTACTCTTTTAACGAAGTTGTCAATTAATTAAGGAAATAATGAAAAGAACTATTTTAAGTATTGCATTGGCATTCATTGGTTTGAACAGTTATGCGCAACAACTGGCCTTCCCGACTGCTGAAGGTTATGGGAAATTCACTGTTGGTGGACGTGGGGGCAAGGTTTACGAAGTGGTCCATCTTAATGATTCTGGGGCAGGAAGCCTTCGTGAGGCTGTTGAAGCTGAAGGACCAAGAACAGTTGTTTTCAGGGTTTCAGGAACCATCAAATTGGAAAGTGAATTAAGAATTAAAAATCCATATATCACGATAGCAGGTCAAACAGCTCCTGGCGAGGGCATAACACTCAGGGCTTACCCGTTGATGATAAATGCAGATGAAGTGATCATTCGGTACATCAGGTTGAGACTCGGGAACGAATCAGGAGGTGAAACTGATGCAATATCCAGCAGGTATACTACCAATCTTATTTTGGACCATGTATCGGCAAGTTGGAGTATTGACGAAACCATGTCCATTTACCATGGTAAAAATGTAACAGTTCAATGGTGTATAACATCAGAAAGTCTTTATAAATCCAATCATCAAAAGGGGAATCATGGTTTTGGCGGTATTTGGGGATCAAACTACAGCACCTATCACCACAATTTAATCGCCAATCATTCCAACCGTAATCCACGCTTTGCATCGGGAGGTGGAAATATTGATTTCCGAAACAACGTAGTTTACAATTGGGGATATGAATCTACTTATGGAGGTGAAGTTGCTCAGGTAGGCAATGACAAGTTCAATTTCACTAACATCAATATGGTAGGAAACTATTATAAGGCAGGACCTGCAACAGCACCCGGTCAAATCTCCCACCGTATCGCCTCGCCCTGGTCTCGAAACAAGGCAGCGGACTATGGGAAATGGTACATTTCAGACAACACAGTTGAAGGGAATTCTTGGATTTCAGCGAACAATTGGGTGGGTGGAGTGCAGCCTCAAGGCGGTAGCGAATATTTGGATGGTTTAAAGCTGGAGGAACCTTGGCCATCGATGGCTATCAATGAAGAGTCTGCCGAGGACGCTTTTGTTTCTGTTCTCGAGAACGCGGGTGCTGTTTTTCCTAAGCGTGATGCTGTAGACCTTCGAATTATTGATGAAGTACGCAATGGTTACGCAACTTATGAAGGGGAAACCTACAAAAAGGATCATAAGGTTGCGGATAGTTCTAGAAAGACTGGGATCATAGATACTCAAGAAGATGTTGGTGGATGGCCAGCGCTAAAAAGTAGCCCTGCCATGGTTGATACGGATCACGATGGAATTCCAGATGAATATGAAAAGCAAAATGGTCTAAATCCCAAACAAGTCAGTGATGGAAACAAGGTTGGTAAAGACGGTTATACGATGTTGGAAATTTACCTAAATTCTATTTATTGAACCCTAGAGAGGTATCAACCCAAACGATAGCGGAGAGCAGAAAAACCGTACAATTAAAAAATGCTGCATTTAAATCCGAAACATGCATAAGATGTTTATTGAGTGAAGAAATCACTTCCAAATTAGTAATTCGTTGCTGTTTTTGGCTCTATCTGATAGTTAAATGGTGTCCTTTCCAAGCATCCATTTTGGCTCCGTTGATTCTTTATGACTCAAAAAATCTCGAATTTAATGGAAAGACAACCGAGAAAATCGCATCGAATATAGGTCTAGGCCCTACCATATTAAACCCGAAATATGCAATAGACAATCTATTACGTGCTGAAATCGCTTCAAAATCAGCCACTTCGTTGCTGTTTGAAGATTTCACCATAGCGGTGCTATGCTAAAATCTTCAAACAGCCTGATTGTCTTACAATTGCAACACTTCCCGTAAACACGGGACAGGCTTCACCCCTGACAGTCAGGGCGGAGAAATCCTATTACATAATCCGGGTTGAACCTTACCTATTATTAGTGTTTTTCTGCAATTGCAAAGAATTCAATTTCTAAGACCATCACGGAAGGGCTTCAAAGCTGTTTTATGATATTTTTTTTATCAAGCATAAGTTTACCCTTCTAATACTTTTCCTTTCGACCTTTACATTTTTTCATTTATTCTGAGATTTGATTAATCTTGGGTGAGATGCATTGTTTTTTTTTAAGAAATATTGTCTCTCCATTCTATTTGTATGCTTCCGTCAAAATAACTTTTGGAGGGTCGATTTTTTCACTCAAAATATAAATGAGTTCCATGTACTTAATTTCCCTATTTGATGTTCATTGTTTTACAGCGTATTTTAGTGAAAATTGATTAAATTGAATCGTGTTATATTGTTTATTCAAAATGACCTATGAAAAACATACCGGCAAAGTTACTTTTATTCATTAACCTGATAAGCTTTCAAGCGGCAGCGCAAGTTGCTTTCAATGAGCAAAATTCCCTGTTGATTATAGAAGTTGAGTCGGTAGAAGGGGTAGGGGATTGGTTTCGAGATAGTGTGAATATAGAAGGAGGTACGATCCATTACTTGTATTCCACAACTGAGCACTTTAAAGATCCCGGGAATAAGACACTTAAGTATCCTATTGAAATCAATAATCCTGGGCAATATAAAATCATTTGGCATTCCAAGGTAGGTCTGGGGACCTCTTCAACTGATAACAATGACACTTGGCTTAGAGTGCCTGAGGCAGCAGGGTTTTTTGGGAAAAATGAAGAACATATTGTAAGACCTCACGGAAAATGTCAGGATGATTGTCCCGAAGGAGCGGGAAAGGAAGGTTGGTTTAAAATTTATAGCAATGGCACTACTGACTGGACATGGCGCACCAAAACCAGTGACAATGATCCCCATGAAATTTATGTTTGCTTCGAGAAAAAAGGAATCTATTCGATAGAGGTCTCAGCAAGGTCTGCCAATCATTTTTTGGACAGGATTGTTCTTTACGACCCTGAAAAGCATACTGAGAAAAAGGTTACCAATTTATCTCTGCCGGAAAATGAGAGAAGGTAAATCGATTTAAGTCTTCCCCTTTCCAATTTGTCTTTGGATATTTCCTGTTGAGTCTTGAGGTTGTTTGCTACAATTCTATTTAAGGAATTGTCGCAAACAACGATTGTAATAGTTATGTATTTTTATTCATTGTGTAGTGAAATACAATACATAGTTAAGGTTGGTGGTTACCCCTTTTTTAATCCAAATCTTCGAATTATAACCAATTTTTTTTTAACCTCATTTCACCTCGATTTCGATCTCCATTTGGTTCCATATATAGTTGATCGAATGAGAATTTCCCTGATCGTTTTTCATGGCATCGGACCAGATCAGGATCATTTTTTTACCATCTTCACTGATCCATTTTGGAGAAAGCTTTGGTTGGTAGGTTCTATTGTTGGGATCGTCTACTGTCCAGTATTCCGAATAGTGGAATTGTGTCCATGGGCCATAGGCATTTTCTGAATACCAAAAACCTAGGCTGCCCGTCTCAGTATGCATCCAACTGTGGTAATAATCCTCATCCGAGTTGCTCATGCCATAACCACCATAGGTACCACCGTTGACCATAATGTAAAGACCTAACCCATCGTTCCATACAACAGAAGGCAACCAGGAATACCATCCAAAATAATGGTCTTTACTGCTTTTTTCCGGAAAAGTATGCACATAGCCTCTGTCAGTTATTTTATTTGACCATTGGGGTTCCTTGTTTTGGTCATACTTTGTGAAATATTGCCATTCACTTCGAATTCCGATTTTATCATGAGGTACTCTAGCTAAGGTCAGTTGATGGGCTTTGGCTCCTTCCGGGGAATAAATATAGACGTATTCATCCTTGGCAGTTGAATTGTCTTTGCCGTTTTGCACAAAATCGAAAAAAGAAAAAGGATAAGCCTCTTGGGTTTGATGAGGTATTCCATGCTCCTTTAAAGAAAACATCTCCTGCTCATTGACTACATTTCTCATGCTGTCCATGGCTTTGAGTGCAAGTTCATTTCCTTCTCTGTCTACACGGGACCAAGAATGGCCATTGTCAGTTGACTTCAAAAGTTTAACACCTGTAAAGGGACCTGACCAAGAGGGGCCAGGTGTCTTGGAGGCTGCTGAGTACACCTTTCCGTTTACAGAAACAATCCCATAGCCAAACCAACTTCCTTCTTTGCCACTGAATTCAGGGTAATTGGGTAGGTCTTCCCTTTCAAAGTTTTCTGGACCACCTTTTATTCTATAAAGGTGGTTGTGAATCTGGGAGGCATAATTTTTTTGATCCAGCCAGTTCCCATCGCACATTGAAACAATCTGCGAACCATCCGCTGCCCAGGTGAGACACCAATTGTCACCACTGGCCCCCAATCTTTTTAAAGTTTCTTTGTTGAAGATAACGCCTTCCGGTACAGTTTTTTTACTTTTTTTGGCAATGTTTTTTTTCTCCGTATTGCTTTGGCAGGCAAAGGCTAACAATATTATAGGCAATAGCAGATTGAATCGAAATTTCATGGTGTGATTGCTTAGTTGTGTGGGGTTAAAAGCATTTTTGTAGGTATTGTGGGCTAAAAATTCTAAGCCCAAACGATACCTACGAATTAGTTTAATGAAAAATATTCAAAAACCGGAGATTTATTTTGATTTCCAACACCTTGGGTAGGTTCAGTGAGCACTTAAAGGAATGAAAAATGTAAACCTTAATTTCTTATGGTTATTGTCGAGATTTAAGACCTATTCACTGCCTTAAAACCTCAAGGTATAAGCAAGTTTAACAATGGATTGAATTTCCATGACATTGAATCGGTCTGTAAACCGTTGCCAGTTGTGGTTGTGGACGATGAAAAAAGTATTGCCAGGGTCAATCACCCAGATAAACCTGCTGTTGGGCATAAAGTACAGACAGTAGTGAAAAACATAAATTGTAAACAAAAAATATAATTTTTTTTTGACATGTCCATGTATTATCATTAAATAAGTGAATAATTGGGACTTGTTTGAGTTTATTATACAAAAGGGCTGAGAATTGTGCTAATAGTTAAAGCTCTAGTTGATTTTACGGAAATATTCACCGATAATTACTTGATTTTACATTCTAATCCTAAAAAGGATAAATATATACCCTATTATTAGCATGTTAATCCCAATAAAAACGCCCAAAATTCTATTCTGCTTACTTTTCCTCTTTTCTGGATTGACTCAGGCGGTGAATGCTCAAAATAATTGGTCCCAAAACAATAAGGTAACAAAGAGCGAGAATGGGAAAACACTCCCAAATGTGGTGATCATCCTTGCAGACGATATGGGTTATTCGGATCTTCAAGGTTTCGGTGGAGTAGCCAACACTCCAAACTTGGATGCTTTGGCATCTGAAGGGGTGAAATTCACCAATTGCTATGCCGGTGCTCCCAATTGTTCTCCGTCAAGGGTTGGACTGTTGACAGGTAGGATTCCTGCACGTGCAGGCATGTACAGCTATAGGCCTCCCGGTTCTCCCATGCATCTTCCGGACAATGAAGTAACGATTGCCGAACTACTAAAGCCCGCGGGCTATCAGACCGCTCATTTTGGGAAATGGCATTTGAGTGTTCTTCCCCAAGACCCTAACCTAAATCAGCCTCAACCCCATCGACAAGGGTTTGACTATTCTTTGGGCACCGAAAACAATGCGGAACCTTCTCATCTCAATCCTGTCAACTTTATTAGAAATGGGATCCCAATAGGTGAGCAGGAAGGCTATTCTTGCCAACTAGTAGCAAAGGAGGTAGAACTTTGGTTTGAGCAAAAGTATGAAAAAGAAAAGCCATTCTTTCTCTATGTGGCCTTCCATGAGCCCCATGCAAAAGTAGCTTCACCGGAAAATTTGATCGCTAATTACCCTGGTTATGACAAGAAGACAGCTGAATACTTTGCCAATATAGAAAACATGGATTTGGCAGCCGGTAGGATTTTGCAAGCCTTAAAATCAAAAGGATTGGATAATAATACAATGGTCTTCTTTGCATCGGATAACGGTCCTTATCGGATAGGTTCTCAAGGGGAACTACGCGGATTGAAAGGGGAGGTATATGATGGGGGCATCAAGGTTCCCGGTATTTTCTCCTACCCCGGTTCTTTTCCAGGCAAAAAGGAAATTGACACACCCATTTGGTTCCAGGATCTACTGCCAACCATTGTCGAATTGTGTGGTGTGGCCCTTCCTGAAGACAGAAAATATGATGGGATAAACCTGCTTCCATTATTAGAAGGAGGAGTCTTACAAAGGGAAAGGCCCATGCTGTGGTATTTTTATAGAAGTTCTCCGGAGATTGCCATGCGGAAGGGAGATTATATGTTAATGGGCAGGTCTAATGATAAAGTACCAAGAACCCATGGGGTATCGGATATAGACATGGCTTTTATAAAAAGGATTCAACCCGAGTTTTTTGAATTGTACAATGTAAGTAGTGATGCCGGCCAACAAAAGGACCTTTCCTGTACCGAACCGGAGAAGCTTGAGGACATGAAAAATGAATTGCTGGTACTGCTGGAAGAGATTAAAAAGGAAGGACCAGTATGGGAAGGCCTGCCAATATATGAAGAGAAGAAAGCCAACCACAATAAACCCGAAGAATTCATTCGCAACCAAGAGCGGTTTTTGTTGAAGGTGAAGGAGTGAGTTTTGTAAGGGGTTGATTGTTAGTGTCCTTGCTATTTCCCCTAGAAAGGAAAGGGAAGTTTTCTGATAATAGGGTTAATTTCAATTGGAGGGAATCGGCTGGGAAGGAGCATTTATTCTATATGGATTTGATTTTACGCCTTTTTTTACCATTTTCTCGGTATAGTCTTACCATTTTGGTTGACAGAACCTTTTATTGTCAGATTGAATCTAATGCATAAGTCCCTTTCTAATAGGGGATTTCCAATCCTGTGTATTTATTATTTATATAACTTATATTAGGCTGATGTCTGCCGCTTGCTTTTTATTTCAATTTTCTTTGACTCTGATGAATGAAGGCAAGCAGTACTATTAAAACAATAGATCCTATTTACCTAGAACAATAGCCATGAACGAGAAATTAGACCGTAGAAACTTTATTGGCACCCTCTCCATAGCTGGTACCGGCTTAGCCATTGGTATACCACAGGTAACATTTGGAAGAATAACAGATGCTAAACCTGCCTTATTGGGAGGCCCAAAGGCCCATCCCACAAATTTTCCTGCTTGGCCTATTGTAAAAAAACCTGATGAAAATGCACTTCTGGAAGCCTTGCGAAGTAAAAAATGGGGTCGTCTGAATGGCAAGGCGGTCGCTAATTTTGAAGATGCCTACAAAAACATGAGCGGAGCAAAACATTGTTTGGGTGTATCTAGTGGCACCAGCGCATTGTATACCGCTATGGGGGCTTTAGACATTGGTCCAGGAGATGAAGTTATTATTCCGGTATATACCTTTGTTGCCACTTACAATGTGGTGGTTTTGAATTATGGGCTTCCCAGGTTTGTGGACACGGATATAGAAAGTTTTCAGATAGATGCCAATCAAATTGAAAAGGCCATTACTCCGCAAACAAAGGTCATAATGCCTGTTCATATTGGAGGCTCTCCTGCAGATTTGGATACCATTCTTGGTTTGGGCAATAAACACAATATACCTATTGTGGAGGACGCATGTCAGGCACCGATGGCCGAATGGCAAGGTAAAAAAGTGGGGACATTAGGCCTTACAGGGGCCATTAGTTTTCAATCCAGCAAAAACCTTACTTCTGGTGAAGGAGGGGCTTTGTTGACCAATGACGAGAAATTTGCTGAAAGCTGTTATAATTTCCACAACCAGGGAAGGCATACTAGCGATCCAAACGATCTCTATGCTCCTACCCGAGGAACAAATCTCCGATTGACAGAATTTCAGGGCAGCCTATTGCTTGCTCAGATGGAACGTTTCCCGCAGCAGGTTAACCATCGTTGGGAAAATGCAGCCTACTTAACCAGTCTCTTAAAAGAAATCCCAGGAATTCACCCTGCAAAACTCTATGAAGGTGTAACCAAAAGTGCTTATCACCTATATATGTTTAGGTATGACAAAAGGGAATTTCAGGACATGGACCGCAATAAATTTTTGAAAGCCTTGGTAGCAGAAGGCATTCCCTGTTCTGGTGGATACGGCACGTTAAACAAGGAGAAATACGTGACAGATCTTGCAAAAAACAAGCACTACTTAAAAGTGTATGGTGAAAAAGCGATGAACGATTGGATGGAGCAAAATCACTGTCCGCAGAATGACCAGCTTTGTGAGGAAGCGGTATGGTTTTCACAAACCATGTTGCTTGGGACCCGACAAGACATGGAACAGATTGCGCAAGCCATTCATAAGATCAGAAAGTATTCCGGGGATTTAAAGAAAGCTTAAAATTTGCCATTATGTAGGTTTAGAAGGTTTGGTCATTCCTTTTATCATAATTAATCCCTTATTATTAGATTTAAGGAACTTGGATTGAAACCAGTTTAGTATTTTGCATTGAAAGACATTATGGAAGAAAATAATAATAGCAAACATTCCAGAAGGCAATTTTTATCTACTACTGCTAAAAGCAGTTTAGTGGCCTGCACTTTAGGGTTTCCCTTGAAAGAGTGGAGTCCAAGTACATTTTTAACTGAACCTGTTGAAGGCGAAAATCCGGAAAAGCCAAGTTGGCTCGCTATTAATGATGAGATTTATGGCGCCAAACCTGGTGATATGGGGCCGATTGGTGGAGGGAATGGATATGGCTTTCCAATTGTAAAGGGAGATTTTGAGGCGACAAACTTGGATGAATTGTTGGATGCACTTGCGCAAGCAAAGTCGGGACAAGTTGTCTTTATTCCCGATGAAATAAATATAGACCTAACCACTAGGGTTTTTATTGAAAAGTTGGTTTTAGAAATTCCTGAAGGGGTAACCTTGGCCGGGAACCGCGGATATGAAGGTTCTAAAGGAGGGATGTTGCAAAGCAATGCTTTGGAGACCAAGTTCCTGATTCGTGCCCATGGGCCAGGGGTACGAATATCGGGGCTAAGAATTCAAGGGCCAAATCCTGACCGGCATCTGGAACATCACAAACGCGCTTTTGGACCTGAAGGTTTGGGACGTGATTATTATTACAAATTCCCAGTTTCGAGAGGAATAGTGACGGAATATCCTGAATTGAAAGTGGACAATTGTGAGGTTTCAGCTTTTTCAGGTAGCGGCATTTTTCTTAAAAAGGGTTCTGGACACCATATTCATCATAATTTTATCCATCAATGCCAGTACAATGGCCTCGGTTATGGGATAAGCCATGCCGCAGCTGATTCTCTAATCGAATATAATTTATTCAATGAAAACAGGCATTCTATTGCAGGTACCGGGGTGTCGGGTTGTGGATACATAGCTAGGCATAATATTGAGCTGGGCATATCATTAAGTCATTGCTTTGATATGCATGGAGGCAGGGACAGGAAAGACAATACAGATATTGCCGGGACTACAATAGAAATTTATAACAACACTTTTAATGCGCCTCAAACATCCATAGTGATTAGAGGTGTCCCGGAAGAAAAATGTGAAATACATCACAATTGGTTTGCCAAACATAACGAAACCGAACAGGCTGTTAGGGGCCTTTCAGAAAAAACCATAGCAATGAACAATATCTATGTGGCTGAACTGAAATAAAGATTGATTTAATCGTATCAATTCAATTGCTACACAACAGATGGTTTTGCTGGATAGGCTGTAAAATTTTTTTGCTATCCACTCATTTGGAATTAAATCGCTCATCAGAAATAAGCACAGTGCCGCCACAATGGTGATTTTTTATGCATTTTCCAAAGTTTTCCATCATGACCTATTTCTTTTTTCGGATTTAAATCCATACGTAACATTCCTGAGCTTTCTAATGTTTGTAAAAGGCTTCAGATTAAACCCGAAATATGCAATAGACAATCTATTACGTGCTGAAATCGTTTCAAAATCAGCCACTTCGTTGCTGTTTTCAATTTCACCTTATCGGTGCTATGCTAAAATATCCAAATAGCCTGATTGTCTCGCGATTGTAACACTTCCCGTAAACACGGGACAGGCTTCACCCCTGACATTGTCAGGGCGGAGAGATCCTATTACAATAATCCGGGTTAAACAATTGGTTAATGATTTTGTTTACAAATTATAAACCGTTCGGAAAGTTTGGTATACAATTTGGTCTGGCAAATCAATAGTCCTCTAAAAGAAATCTATTGTTCTCTTCTATTTGTTAGGCTAGATTATCCATCTTGATGGGCATTATTTTGGGAAGAATTTCAGCAATTTATCCAAGTTCTATTACCATATATGGGGTTTACACGTACTCAAGAAAAATTAAAAATACTTGCAGATGCAGCCAAATATGATGTGTCCTGTGCATCCAGTGGTAGCAAGCGGAGCAACACCAATAAGGGGCTCGGTGATGCAACAGGGATGGGGATTTGCCATTCCTACACCGAAGATGGTCGCTGTGTTTCTTTGCTAAAAATATTACTGACCAATCATTGCATTTTTGACTGTGCCTATTGTGTAACAAGAAAAAGCAATGACATCAAGAGAGCCGCTTTTCAGGTGCAGGAAGTGGTGGACCTGACCATTAATTTTTATCGTAGAAATTATATCGAAGGCTTGTTTCTGAGTTCAGGAATCTTCAAAAGTGCAGATTATACCATGGAGCGGTTGGTTGCTGTGGCAAAGAAGTTGAGAACAGAAGAAAATTTCAATGGCTACATTCATCTCAAGTCCATTCCCGGAGCTTCCGATGAATTAATGAAGGAGGCAGGTCTTTATGCCGATAGGTTGAGTGTAAATATTGAAATTCCCACCAAAGAAGGGTTAAAACTATTGGCCCCGGAAAAAAATCGTGAAGACTTTATCAAGCCAATGATAAAAGTTAAAAATGAGATCATCCAATACAAATCTGAAAAAAAGCTAATAAAAAGCACCCCACTATTTGCACCCGGAGGGCAAAGTACGCAAATGATTATAGGGGCTAGCGGAGAAAGTGATCAGCAAATCATGTGGACCTCCAATTATTTTTATAAAAAGTTTGATTTAAAGCGGGTTTACTATTCCGGATATATACCCATCAGTTACGATTCGCGTTTGCCACATATTGGCACAGAAGTACCTATGTTACGAGAAAATAGGCTGTACCAGACAGATTGGTTATTGCGCTTCTATGGTTTTGAAGTGCATGAAATTTTGAATGAGTCCCACAAAAACCTCGACTTGGAGGTAGATCCCAAATTGGGTTGGGCCTTAAGGAATTTGGAATACTTTCCAGTGGATGTGAATACAGCTGATCGGGAAATGTTGGCACGTATACCGGGAGTGGGCATGAAATCAGTGCATAAAATCATTCAGGCAAGACGTTTTAGAAGACTTAATTGGGAGCATTTACAGCGCATAGGTATAGCCATGAACAGAGCCAAATATTTCCTTGTCTGTGCCTCACAGGATTTTGAACGCAGGGATTTAACAGGTCCTCAACTGAAATCACTTATTCTTCAAAACACAACAAGTAAGTATCAAAAAACACTAAGTCCACAAATGAATTTGTTTGTATAAATGCTGAATCTTCAAGATTCCATACTCGTTTACGATGGTAGTTTTGATGGTTTTTTGACCTGTGTATTTCAGGTCTATGATTTGAAATTAAAACAAGTCATTATCCAAAAAGATAGTGAATCCCAAGCCTCTTTATTCGGGAAGCAAAATGTAGTGGCAGCAGATCCGGTTAAAGCAGATCGGGTGTGGAAAGGCTTAGGGAAAAAAACATCAAATGCGGGAAGACTGCGTATTTATTATGGCTTTTTGAGTGAAAAACAGTGGGTTGAAAACCTATTGTTACGTTATATTCAATATATCTTTGAAAGTAGTCTACCGGTTGATTCAGATTTTTCTAATCCTGATGTTTTGGAATTGAGTAAGGTTGCTAAAAGCGTAGGCAGGGAAAAACACCGCATGGAGGCTTTTGTTAGATTTCGATTGACAAAAGACGGGCTGTACTTTGCTACCATTGAACCTGATTTTGATGTACTCCCGCTTATTTCCAAACATTTCAAAAGTAGATATGCCGATCAAAAGTGGGTGATTTATGACCTTAAGCGAAATTATGGCCTCTATTATGATTTGGATAGGGTGGAAATTATCAACTTGACCTTACCCGAGGGATTTGATGCCAGCAAAACATCTCCTGATTATTTTGCTGTTGAAGAAATAGAATTTCAAACCTTATGGAAGGACTATTTTGAAAGTACCAACATCCCTTCAAGGAAAAACATAAAGCTACATGTGCGTCATGTGCCCAAACGATACTGGAAATACCTAAGTGAAAAATAGAGGTGAAAAAGGCATATGGTTTTTAAGAGGGATTGCCTTATCCAAATGCCCTAATAACAATCGGTTCTTATTTAATAGGACATAAAATAGGTTAAAATTGGATCCACCTCCCCATCTATACCAATTTAGTTGTGCATTTCTTTTTTGTAGGAGAAATTAGGTGCAAATTCAAATTAAGAATCCAGCCTGACTAAATCTTTCTATGCCTAACTATCCTAAAGCCATTTCAATGATTATTTTTTTAATAGGAACAAGTTTCTTGGTCCTCGATTTTAGTGGGGATTTTTCCCCTGAGAAAATCAGTAAATCACCTGCCAATGAGGCTGTATGGCTCAATGATGAAGGGATTCCTCGGCTATTTTATGTCAATCGTCCGGGAAATGCAGACAAGATAATGTCCATGGATTGGACAGGGGAAGGGTTGAGTGAAGCAAAGGAAGAGTTTGCTTTGCCAGGACAAGCATATTATGCCTTACAAATGGTTCATAGTAGCAATAATGACTTGATCTCCGTTTTTCATATTTTTGGTAAAGGGGAAAATGGATACCGAGGTAGGCACTTGGATCTTTGGGTCAATAGAAGAGTAAATGGGGAATGGGGAGAACCGTTTAAGATATACAATGGGTATGTGGGGGCAATCCGAGGCTTGATAAAGCTAAAGAGCGGAAGGTTGCTGTTGGCTTTTTCCAGGGCAGTTCCTGAAAGGGAAAAAGCCCCCCAAAATGGAGAGGTGGATTATGGGTGGAACAATATTGTATCCATGTATTCTGATGATGATGGTAAATCCTGGGATATCTCAAAAAAACCAATAGAAATTGAAATAGACAATACCAAAACTACTCGATATGGAGGCATTGAGCCGGAACTAGTGGAAATGCGAAATGGTGAAATTTGGATGTTGATTAGAACTACACATGGGGTATTGTACCAATCTTTTTCAAACGATGGAGGAGAAACCTGGGAGAAAGCCAGGCCAACATCCTTTATCTCCTCAGATTCTCCTTCTTCAGCACTGCGGCTAAAGGATGGTAGATTGATTGTGTTCTTTAACAGTTGCCAGCGTTATGATAAACCCAATTCTTATGCAATGGGAGGAAGAGAAGTGCTTCATGCTGCTATCAGTGGGGATGATGGCTTGACATGGGAAGGCAATAGGGAAGTAGCCTTAGAGCATGCGGAAGTTCCCGAAAAGGGTGATAGAGGTACAGCCTATTCATCTGCCATAGAGATTGAAGAGGGAAGGGTTTTATTGGTTTCAGGTCAGGGAGAATCCAAGGCAATTTATATCCTGGAGCCCGATTGGCTGGAAGAGAAAAGTCAGGTAAAATACCTTTCTTTAGATGCTGCTCAGAAAGACTTACCATTAGCCATAGGAAAAGAAATGGATAAATCACATGGAGATACATTGGTGTTTTCATCTTTATCCCATGAGGATGTGGTTATAAACTTCCCAGCAAGCAAAGAGGGCAGTATTCAAATTGGGCCTTTGTCTGTTAATGAATTGTATGATTTAGGTTTTGCTTTGACAGATCATTTTTCGGCACCCGCAGATTCGGAGGCCTTTTCTGCGTCAATGTTTAATTTTGACTTGTCGGAGTATTTGGATAAAAAGAAGGTTTCGGAAGAGGTATTACTAAAAATGAAATGGAACCTTGCTGCCTCTGATGCTCAGCTCCAGGTTTTTAGCGGGGAGGATTTATTAGCTACTTTTAATTCGGATAGGGCCACTTTTATGGGGTTGAATTACTTAAGAATCAAGTCGGGGAGTAGCTTCCCTAGAAAAAAAGAGGTGATTCCAGTGGTTTTTAGAGGGAAATAATGCTGAGGGTTGAACTTTAATCATAGGCCTCAGCTGTTTTGTTATTTGCTTAATTTCTTTGAGGTTTAACTACGCTATTGATGCACCAAATGAATGCCCTACCAATTGGTTGTTAATGAATAAGTCTAGCTCAACAATTGATTTTTTTCGCAAAACCTCTCTCATATCTATTTTATGCAATTTTATATCATCAATTAAGGTTAGGAATTTTATTGTTCGGTAAAACCATTGGCTGGTGTTGCTAACAGCATTCTCCAGGTAAAATTTTGACATGGAAATAATGATATCAATTGCTAAATTGTTGTTGTCTGGATTTTGATAGGTGACAGATTTATGCGCATAATTAATAATACAATGTTTGGTGATGTCCTTGTCATTGAATGGATACCTTGACACAATGTCATTATTACTACTTTCGACCAACTATCCGTAAATATTTTAAATCGTTTTTTGTCAGTTTAAAATTACCAACCTCTTCTTTTAATCTTTGTTTTTCCTTCGATAAAAAACAGCTCATGTTTTGGCTATTTCTGCTCTCAGCGTATTAAACCCGAAATATGCAATAGACATTCTATTACGTGCTGAAATCGCTTTAAAATCAGCCACTTCGTTGCTGTTTTCAATTTCACCATAGCGGTGCTATGCAAAAATCTCCAAACAGCCTGATTTTCTTGCAATTGCAACACTTCCCGTAAACACGGGACAGGCTTCACCCCTGACATTGTCAGGGCGGAGAAATTCTATTACATAATCCGGGTTAAATGAAATTTATTATCTGGAGAAGGCTTGAATTTCGTCTATTGCTCCTGCATTAAATGCTCGGTCCACAAGGTCATAATCCAATCTCCTATTAAAAAACAAGCCACAATAATTGCGCTGAATAAGCGTCCCATTAAATAAATAATACTCCAGACGTAAAACCCCCATTTCATTTTCAACTAAACTTAAAGCAAAGTCTACATATCGGGTCATTGCCAAACTGGATTCTTCAGTCAAATGGCTTATTATATAGTCTACATCTTCAGCATTTCCATTCTCTGCCCTTGCAATCAATTCTCCCAATTTTCCGCTAAACTTGTTTTTTGCCATTTTATTTTAGGTTTTATTGAGGCCATTGAGGTTTTTGATTGGCACTGGGAATCGGCATTTTTCTTTTGAGATAAAGTTCTGGTTTTATGTGGCTAGTATAAACAAATCATGTTAGTGCTCTGGCTTTTATTCTTTATTTCTGTTCTTAACCGGTATTACAAATTTTAGTCCGGACCAAATCTCATCTATTGCGCAAACTTTTATGTCCACAAGGCCGGTCTCCAATCCTATTTTCCTTACTTTATTTCCATTAAGATCTGTTTCTACTTTTGACGATTTTTTAGGCCATGAGATCCATATAATTCCATTTTGTTCGATTTCCTGACTCAATTGATTGATGATATTATTGAGTTCAGCCTCTTCTTTGGCAAAAACATGTATAAAATCCTTTTTAGTGTTTAAATCCAATATGGCATGCGTGTTTGAAGGGAAATCTGTAAACAGGTTAAAATAATAATCTGGGCCGTTCACAATTTTTATTTTGAAGCCATCTTTAATGCCTAGCTTTTTTGCAAGGGGAGTGCCGGAGTAGCCTGATGTATTCATAGGATAATGTATTTACTTTAGCTCGTCCACAGCAATCATTTATACCCTAGATAATCCTCATTAACGCCTGAAATTGGACCAAGTGTCTTGCATTGAGGGTTTTTTTCAAGTATCAATTTATGAAATTCTGACCATAAATCAATCGGTGGTATTGTTTTTTATATAGAGAAGAAATACCTGTTTTTGGAAGTAAATTACTTTGGTTTGGTATTTCACCCTTTAGAAGAATTTGCGAATGCAGTCTATATGTGGTAAAACTGAAGTCTAAGCAGAGTAAAAAAATCTCAATTACATTGAAACCAAAAAGAAGCTAAAATAAAGTGGTAATTTACGTCCCAAGATATAAGTGTAAAGCTTTATCCGTTTACTCATTCCTGAATGGGTACCATAAATTAATTCATTAAGATTCGAAAAAATGAGTAAAACAAGGTTTGTTATAACGGGCTTGTTATTTCTAGTAGTTACACTGTCTGGATTTGGGCAGGAGAAACAACCCAATATTATTTTTATTATTTCCGATAGTCATCGTTCAGAGGCCTTAGGAGTGGCTGGGAATTCTTTTGTGCAGACGCCTCATCTAAACCAATTGGCTCAAGAGGGAGTAAGGTTTGAAAATGCTTATGTCACGACCGCAATCTGTACCGGAAGCAGGGCCAGTTTCTTTACTGGACAATACATGTCCCGTCATGGAATAGAGGATTTTGCCACGGATTTTTCCGAAGAGGCTTTGTTGGAAACCTATCCATTGGTACTCAAAAAAGGAGGGTATAAGATCAGTCTTATTGGCAATTGGGGCATAGGGAAAAATCCTCCTGTGTCGCACTTTGATCATTGGGACAGTAAAATCCCATGGCGAACAACCTCAGGCCTGCACCAAACAGACAATATTGTACAGAAAGCGGTAAATTACCTCGATAAGTACCAATCGGAGGCGCCTTTTTTCTTGTCTCTCGGTTTTTCTGCCGCACATGAGATTGATCCTACTAAAGATAAACCTGCAACTTATGATGTTCAGGAACGGTACCTTCCTTTGTATGAAAATATCGAGATCCCTTTTCCGGAGACCGTGGCCCCTGAGTACTGGGATAATTTCCCTGATTTTTTCCGAACCGATAAAAATATCGCCAGGTCTAGATGGCAAGGTTTCTTTTCAAGTGCTGAGCTTTTTCAAAAAAATGCAAAGAATTATTACCGCATGGTAACCGGCCTGGACGATGCCGTAGGTACAATCATGCAAAAACTAAAAGAGCTAGGTATAGATGAAAATACGATTGTCATCTATACCAGTGACCACGGTTTCTCTTTAGGCGAACATGGGTTGATGGGGAAATGGTATCCCTTCGAAGCATCCATCAGGGTTCCATTAATTATATATGATCCAAGAAACCTTGAATCTAATGGAAAGGCAACGGAGAAAATCGCATTGAATATAGATCTGGGCCCCACCATATTAAAATTAGCTGATCTTGAAATACCAAAGTGCATGCAGGGAATCGACCTGTTGGAGATGATTTCGTCCAACAAAAAAAGATTAGATAGAAAGGAGTTTTTCTACGAGCATGAATTCTTGGGGAGCCCGCAACTCCTGAAATCTCAGGCTGTAATCCGAAAAGACATCAAGTACATTTATTATCCAGAACATGATTACGAGGTATTATATGATTTGAAGAATGATCCCAATGAAACCGTTAATGTTGTTAACTCTCCAGGTTATGCCAGGAAAGTCAAGAACTTACGAACGAGCCTTCGCAACTTAAAGCAGTCAGTAAAATAACAGGAATGAATTTCCCTCAATTAAATCCTTCCTGAACTTCTACGATTTGCGTGGAACTCTATTTTGCACCAATTAGAATTTGATAATTGTTTGGTTTTCAGACTAAAAATTTAATGTTTTGTTATGTCTTTATCTTTTTAGGTCTATTCGGCTGTGTTTATACAGGGAATTCCTTACGAATAAATCATGAAATTATCAATTTAAAAGTGGGCTTAAAACGAATTAATTGTTTTTAAATACTTTTTTATATATTTGAATTACATTTTTATGATTTTTAAATTATTTCATTTACCTTTGACTAAATATTTAAAAGGACATTTTTGTTAAAATTATTTAATCGTTTTCATGATGAAAAAAACATTACTTTTGGCTGCTATAGCCCTTGTCTTTATTGCACTTCCTAAAGTTTCTTTAGGGCAAGTTTCTTTCTCCCATTCTTTAGGAGCAGCTTACTATGTAAGTACTTCTACCATCATAACTGAATATTCTGAGTCCACCTCTACGATTGGCTCTCCTGCCATATTGTATTCTCCAAGAATTAATGTGGTTGAATTAGGTGAAGAAATGACTGTCTCTGTTGGTACACACTTGGGTTTGGGATTCAGTGCTGACACCAGTACAGGGAGCGCATCCTTTGCATTGGATTTACCTGTAGTTGCCGAAATAAACTTTGGCCACGGAGCCCATGCTGATACCAGGTCTTCAGTAGGGGGTTATGCTGGCGTAGGTTATGGTATTAACAGATTAGGTGGTGGAAGTGATTTTGATGGTGTCTCTACCAATAAAGCTTCAGGACCTGTTCTTAATGGAGGTGTTCGTGCCTTAATTAACGGCATTCCAGTAGGATTAAGGGTTTCCTATTTATTAAACATGGAAGAAGGAGGAAATGTTGCAGGAATTGGCGCATTCTATACTTTCGGTTTTTAATAAAGCCTGAGCCTAATTTAAAGAAGGCAGGTTCCTAAATCAAACCTGCCTTCTTTAATTCATACCAAATTAGTGTCTTCCGCATAGTAAATGAATTCAATTGCTAAGACCATCACAAATGGACTTTAAAGCAGTTTTTTAGCTAAGTATAAGTTTCCACCTAATTTTACTAGTTTTTCCGATCCTTAATTTTTTTTATTTGTTCTGAGATTTGATCAATCCTGAGTGAGTTGAGGTGCTTTTTTATCGGAAAGATTGTCCCTCCATTCAACTTGTATGCTTCCATCAAAAAAACTTATGGTGAGCCTATTGATATCTCCCTCCCAGATAAAGGTATCATTAAAGATCTTTTCGGTAGGAGGACCGAATTTTTTATTAAAGAAATTGATGAAGTCTTTGAACCCACTTTCCATATTGGGTAGGTCACGTTTGTTAAATGTCCATCGACATTTATATAACAGACCGGATAAATAAATCAACCTCAGGTCATGGGCTTCTACGCCATTAATAATTCTCAAGGGATGGCCTTGATAAATTCCTTCCTGTATTCCGGCTTCTAAATTTCTTTTAAGACTTTCAAGTGAGGCGCCAAGTTCAAGACCATTAATACTTTTCACCTTGTCTATTGACTCTTGAGCAAAAAGCACTGGACTAAAAAGCAGCAAAAGATGATTTTTGAAAAATTCATTTATTAAATATTTATGGTTTTAGCTTTGTATAAAAATCAATCCTTCGAACGTTTATTTGATCCTGTCATTTTATTTTAACCCAGTATTTCAATAGCGTTTCCTGAATTTTCTTAGTCTGCCCTGATTTTTTTTCGGGGAAGTTTTCCCATCAGGCATTAGGTTGTCTATCGTCCTTTAGGGTTCATTTTGTTCAAATTTCCTCAAGGCTGGAGACTCCTATTATCGGCATCATGTGGTATTAAGAATAAAGTAAAAGTTTCTCTTGTTAGCCATTATTAAATTAAGTGTTTCGGAGAAATACCCAATCGATTTCTACTTAATTTTATTTGAAACTTAGGTGTAAACCTGTATTCCTACCTCGAAATACGCTCTGAAAAGTCTAAAATATAAAATGGCAATAAATATACTATCATTGCTCTAAACATTTTAAAATCAGATTTAGTCGTTTATAAGCATTTAAATAAATGGATAATATTGATTAGATTTACAGACAAGTGATTTTGACCAAAATGGAAATAGAAAAACCCGAAACCAAAAAATGCTTGCACTGTGCCAAGCCAATTACTGGAAGATTGGACAAAAAATACTGTAATGATTATTGTCGCAATAGCTATAACAATCAGACTAAACGTGCAGATGACAAGCAGATCCAAAAGGTAAACAGCATTATCAGAAAAAACCGCCGGATATTGAAAACACTTTGCCCTGTTGGCAAGGCAACCGTAAGTAAAGAAGTACTTGATGCCATGGGCTATAATTACCGGTTTTTGTCTGGAGTATATCGGTCCCCTGCTCCTGCTAACCTTGTCTATTTCATCTGCTACGATTATGCCTTCAGTCCACTAAATGAGGATGGCAAGGACATGGCATTAATCGTAAAAAAAGAAGACCACTTTGATCAATTTCTTGAAAATCCCTGGTTGGCTTAAGGTAGCTAAAATAGGTTTGAAGATAGATTGGCAATTTATCAACATCTTTATGAATATTTGATAAATGCTTATTAAGAGTTTATTGGTTAACATCTTCATTTTTTTAACAATCGCTTGCAACAATGACACTGAGGAGGCACCCATAATTGAAAAAACAGCCCGAATAGAAATTGCTTTTGAAGGAAGTGTGGAACAGTACCTCATTAATTTCGGAGTCCACTCCCTCTACCAAGGCCAAAGCGATTTTGTCAGTGCATCCATCCTTCAACCAAACGACCTTGAATGGACCCAAGTCATCGATGAGGCCAATACCTTTAACCTTTCCACCACTTCCAACTTTTCCGAGCTTGTAGTTGAATCAGAAGAGCCTGTTCATACTCTCGGGTTTAATTTTAATGTTGTCCACACAGGTGATATTCCCGATGAAGACTTCGATGATTTAAGTGCTACTATCAAGGTTTTTGGAGACAATACAGAAGTTCAGGCTTTCCAATATACCGCTAGACTGGTAGGGGAAGTTTCGGAGGCTTTGAGTGAGGTGGTGAGGTTTTAAGTAAGTAAATTTAAATTTTTGGTTTTATTTTTAGAGATTGTGAGAAAATGTAATTGGGGGTAGGAAACTCAATTTTACCTCAAACAAGAGGTATATTTCGAGTAAAAGAAAAAGTAAAACCTTAGTAAACTGAGGCAGTAGGATTTCTTTCAAAATTCCAAACTTAAATTTTTAAATAGAATTGATTTGGCATTACCTATTAATATATTGGATCTGATCAATGGGCGGGCAGTGGAATCCGAACGCATAGAATACAAGAAGGGCTGGAACCCTGGCCCCATCTACCGATCCATCTGCGCTTTTGCCAATGATTTCGATGATATTGGTGGTGGCTATATTATTGTGGGAATTGAAGAGGAAAATGGCAGACCACTATTACCTCCTGCAGGATTAAGTGGTGAAGAACTCGATGGCATTCAAAGAGAAATGATCCAGATGAATAATCTGATTAATCCTGCCTATCATCCCAAAATCAGCGTTGAAGAAATTCAGGGCAAGCATATACTTGTCATATGGGCCTTTGCGGGAGACAACAGGCCATACGAAGTTCCGGCTGAAATTAAGGCGAAGGATAAAAAGTATTATTACTACATACGTTATGGGTCCAGCTCGGTCAGGGTAAATAAAAACCAAAGGGAAGAGCTAATCTCCCAGAGTGGAAAAACACCTTATGATGACAGACCAAACACACAGGTTAGCTTCGATGAAGTTTCGCTGACCCTGGTGCGGGATTATCTGAAAAAAGTAGAAAGTAAACTTTTGGCCTCCATGGAAACCCTTTCAAAGGAACAACTGCTTTCCCAGATGCAATTGCTTTATGGTCCACCGGAAAGACTACATCCCAGGAATGTAGCCTTGATGATGTTTACCGAAAATCCTGAAAAGTATTTCCCTTACTCCCGGGTTGAGATTGTGCATTTCCCCAAGGGTGAAGCGGATCCGGAGTTTTTTGAGGCACCTTATATTTCTGGTCCGGTGGATTACATGATCAATCGCACCATGGATTACCTTAAGATCAATGTACTGAAACAGATGACCCGAAAAATTAAGGGGCAGTCCGAATCTTTGCGTGTTTGGAATTACCCTTATGAGGCATTTGAAGAGGTAATAGCCAATTCGCTTTATCATAGAGAATACCAAACCCGGGAACCAGTAGAAATCCGGATTTATCCGGAAAAGGTAATGGTGATCAACTATGGAGGACCGGATAGGAGTATTAAGTTAACTGAATTTCAAAAAAGCAGCGTTTTTCCCCGCAGGTACCGAAACAGGCGCTTAGGGGATTTTCTTAAGGAACTGGATTTAACAGAAGGCAAAGCAACAGGAATTCCTACCATCCGTAAGGTAATGAAAGTCAATGGCTCTCCCATGCCGGACTTTATCACAGATGAGGAACGGAGTTTCTTTCAGGTAAATGTTCCCATTCATCCTTGGTTTTTGGAAGAGATTGAGAAGAGGGAGATACCCCCCCAAATACCCCCCCATATACCCCCCCTAATCCCCCCCCAATCCGGAGATGAACCCGACACAATACCCGTCACAATCGGTTTGCCAGAGAAGCAAAAAGGGATCGTACAATTGATAGCAAAAGATCCAAAGGTTTCAGTAAAGACAATTTCTGAAAAGTTAGAGATAAACTACTACACCGCTAAAGAACATGTAAATACCCTTAAGGAGAAAGGTGTTTTAGAGAGGGTAGGAGGGACCAGGGGATATTGGAGGCTGATTCTTTCAAGGCCTAAGTGATTTCGAAAGTAAAGTGGTAAGTACTAGGTTCGGTGAGGCAGTTGAAATATAGTCAAATCACATAAATTGAATTGGACTCAGTTCGACGATTAAGTCAATAGCTTGTTGAAAATTGACTTGAACAAATTTTGCAGAATTGAAAATGAATAGTTTTGTTGGAATTGACCCAAAAAACTGTACCGTAAAATGGGGCAAGAAATGCACTCAAATTGGATTTAAATTTCTATAGAAAATGAAAAGAGATTTGGAATTAATAAAAAAAATCCTGCTCCGGATGGAGGAGGATACCGATCCATTCAAACCCAAAAACACTGTTTTCGTGGAAAATGTTGAAAAACATGAATTCTACTATCACTTAAAATTATTGTGGCAAGGAGAGTTGATAGAGGCAAAAGTGCTTAACAATAATTCAGGAGAATACTATTATCCAACGGCTTTAACCTGGGAGGGCCATGAATTTTTAGGTGCATTAAAAAATGATACCGCATGGGCAAAGTTGAAGAAGAACGTGATATCCAAAGGCACGGATGTCCCATTTTCCGTGTTGAAGGAGTTATTGTTTTCGTGGATAAAAGTAGAGTTAATGTGAAATATTTTATTGAAATGTAGAGAGTTACTCTATCTTAAATTCGGCATCATCCGGCAAGAAGGAAAAAAAATTGTTCCCCTTTTATTCTAATTATTAGGTGTTAAAGACGCAAAATGCCAAACAAATGACTTACCAAAGGTATGGGCTATTTTTTCACCTGCATCTGGTTTGACTGTCTGAAATGTTCCAAGGAACTACGGCATAATAGGAAGGGAATGACTGAGATGCTTTATCCGGTGCTTAGTGAAAAACTCCCCTGCGCATCATTCATTTAGCCCTCCAGTGCCCTCGGTAAGCACATTGTGAAACGTTTTAATTTATTATCAGAACCCCCAGAGATGCTTTATAACCAGGGAAAATCTGCCATGACAGACTATCATATCATCGCCGCTATAGCCAACATTCAAGTCGACAAAGCTCGGGAGATTCTTGCCCTAGCAAACAATAAACTATCTGAATTGGCCAAGTGGGACATGGAAAAATGGCTGAAAATAGAAGGAATTGAATATGCCAGGGCCACGGCTATGGTAACTTCATTTGAATTGGGTAGAAGAAGGATGTTTGAACAACCGGATAAAAAAATCAAAATCAACTGTTCTCAGGATGTTTACAATTGCATGAAACCATTCCTTTTTTCTGGTTTGTGCGGGTGCTTTTTAGTTTAAAATTTTAATTCTGTTTTTCAGTATCGAAAATTTGCAATAATGGGTGTCTCAGTATATTTTTAACCTATGTTTATCAGGCGAAAAAGAAATGCAAGTGGTAGTTTTAGTGTACAAATTATTCAAAAAGTAGGTAGGATCAACAAAGTTGTTAAGACTATGGGTTGTTCTTCGGATGGAAGTGAGTTGGATACTATGGAACGAGAAGCCAGATCAGAAATTGATCGGCTTAGAGGGCAGGTAACCATTTTTTACCAGAGCAAAGAACATTAGCCTCGCCCCAAATCTGACCACAATTTTCAACATTCTTAAAGAATTGGTCATCCCTTATAAGATCCTTGGACAGGTCAATCTGGAATTTAAGTTGGAAACTTTAATTATCTGGCAGGATTTTAAAATAAAGAAACTTTCATTTTCAGCAAATAAGGCTTTAGAACTAATAATAAAGATTTATCAGATAAGAGTGTATTGCCAGAGTCTAAAACCTACACCACAATACTTTTAAAACAAACAGGTGAACACCAAAAATTTATCACAGCTATCATGAAAACTTAGCTAGGTGTCCCATCGCGTATTACAGAAAAAAAAGTAACTATAGAGACTTTAGGTAGTTATGGTTTTGTTTAGCAGAGAAGGAGAGGATCGAGCGTTAAAAAACAGTCCAGTGGACTGTTTTAGCGTGGGGCCAGCCTGCAGGGTGGCTCCCGACGACTCAAAAAAAATAGCCAGGCAATTTGCCTAGCTATTTTGTGCAGAGGAGGAGGGATTCGAACCCCCGGTACCTCGCGGTACAACGGTTTTCAAGACCGCCGCATTCGACCACTCTGCCACTCCTCTAGTTGGGTCTGATGCTTTAATAAAACTTGTTAATTCATTGAATTAAATACAAGCCTTTTATTCTTTAATTTTTGATTACATCTCTTTTGATGTGAATCGGAAGGCAAAGGTAGTTCTAATTCTAATTAAAGCAAATGCTGGAGGGGTAAAATTTTTGCGAAAAATGCTAATTTTTTGAAAGTGAAGGACTTGTTTTTTTATGCGACTTTTTGTTTGCCGCTTTTTGTAGGCTAACATTGATTTCAAATCCAACCAAAACCAATATAGATGTGATCCAAAGCCATAACATCAAGGCCAACATGGTACCTATGGAACCATACAATTTATTGTAGCTGGCAAAATTGGTCAGGTAATAAGAAAATAGGAAAAAACCCAAGGTGATTAGTAAACCTGAAACCACAGAGCCGGTAGAGAAAAACTTCCACTTTTTACTTACCGCCGGAGCAAACCTGAATATATAAGCATTGGTTATGATAAATAAGATCAGTAAAACGAAAAACCTGAAAAAAGCCAGTAAATAATAATAGATATTATTAGAGACAAATTCAAACTCTGAAATTTTATACAACAATTCACTACCCAAAATCATGACAAGCACCGCTCCACAAACACTGAGGATTAAAACCATCACAATGCTTACCGAAATCAACCGGGTTTGAAAGAATCCCCTGTATTCCCGGGTTCGATACACTGCATTGAAGGCATTCATCATGGATATTACCCCATTTGTGGACAAGTAAAGTGCAAAGAAGAAACCCAGAGAAAGCATGCCTTGTCTTGGTTTGCTTATGATGTCCATGATAGTTGGGGCAGCCTCGTTGTAAATGCTTTCCGGCAATACCTCACTTACAAAAACAAGTATGTTGGCTGTTGTGACATCATGCAAAAAGAACTGAATAAATGGAATCATATTCAGTAGGAAAATAAGCATGGGGAAGAGTGCCACAGTAAAGCTAAAAGCCATGGCGCTTGCTCTTTCAAACACATCATCCTTTTGAAGATGATGTAGGAAAATTTTTCCTACATCATAAAGATTTTGATCAGGATTGCCAAAATGAATAGGCTTAAGGAGTAGTGCCTTGTTGCTTAGCTTCTCTAAAAGAATGTTAATCCTATCTTTCACACTTCTGTCTTGAAATAGGGTTGTAATAGTTCCATAAACCTTGCAGGTGGCCGGCATGGTCTGTGAGAAGTTGTTTTTAGGAAAGTGAGTAAAGTCTCTCCCTCATGGATCAATACCTTGCTTTCATTAAATATTTCATAATGGAAGCGGATACGAACGCCTGGCATTTCCCTAATACTGGTTTTTATGGTCAAATTTTCATCGTACCTCCCCGGTAATAGGTAACGGCTATGGTTTTCTAATACAGGCATCATTACACCACTTTCTTCCATTTCCCGGTAGGAATAGCCAACGCTCCTAAGGGCTTCGACCCTCCCTACTTCGTAATAGGTCGCATAGTTGCCATAATAAACATAACCCATTTGGTCTGTTTCAGCATACCTTACTCTGATCTGGTGTTCTTTTGTAAACATTTATTTGAAAATTTTTGCTGCGTTTAATGCATTTTGATAACGTCTGGCATTGACCATATGGTCCCTCAGATTGGTGGCGAAGGAATGGTAGCCAGAAAAATCCTCCTTAGCGCAGAAGTACAAATAGTTGTGGGTTTGGTAGTTCAGCACAGCATTTAGTGAACTTATTTCCGGTAACACTATAGGTCCCGGAGGCAAACCTGCGTATTTGTAGGTATTGTAGGGGCTTTCTACTTCTTTGTGTATGTTAAGTACCCGCTTGATGGTAAAGTCCTTTAAGGCGAACAGCAAGGTCGGGTCAGCCTGCAAGGGAATACCTCTCTTTAACCTATTGATGTACACACCGGCAACTACCGGTCGCTCGTCTGCCTTATTGGTTTCCGATTGAACGATGGAGGCCAATGTCGCTACCTCTAGGGGACTCATGTTTATCTCTTTTGCCTTGGCCAGTCTTTCATCTGTCCAATACCTTTTGTATTCCTTGTACATTCTTTCGAACAGTTCCTGAGGGCTGACATTCCAATAAACCTCATAGGTATTGGGAAGGAACATGGCCATGATGGTCTGCTTGTCAAAGCCGTATTTCTCTATTAGACTTTCGTCCTCAATTAATGAGAGAAAAACTTCCTTGTCCATTTCTAGATTACTGGTGATTTTCTCTGCCAATTCATCTTTTAACCGGATATTATTGAAAGTTATGTTAACAGGGGTTTGTCTTCCTGAGCGCAGAAGGCTTACAAGTTGCCGGTTTGTGAGTTTAGGTTCAATGATATAACGACCGGGCTTGACTCCTCCTTCAGAGTAGTTCATCACTTTGGCCACAAAACTGAAGGTAACCACTTCGTTTACGATGTCTTTGTCCAGCAAATTGTCTCTAACCTGAGAAAAGGTACTGCCTTTTGGAATTTCCAATACTGCAGGCTCATCACTGTATATCAGGATATTGGGGGAAAAGAATGCCTGATAAAAATAAAAACTAAGGGAGGTTAGCAGTACCGAAAAAGCTACTAACCCTACCAAAATGTACTTCTTTTTTTTGTCTGTAAGCATTGTAAATATTGACTATCCGGCCAATTGAGGCCTTAAAATGAACTCGCTTTAGGTTTATTTAATGATGCAAATATACTATTAAATCAGCCACTTGCTTTTTATGGAAAATAAAATACCTCTAAAAATGATACTTGGCTTTTAATTTGCGGTATAATTATCTTAATTTAACCGTAATTATAAACAGTGTATTGGCCTGTTCAAAGCTGAAATAAAGTAAATTATGGCGGCTGTATTCATAAAGTTGTATCCTGAAAATCCTGACCCACGAAAAATTAGTCAGATTATAGACGTCCTTCGGAGAGGGGGAGTAATCATATATCCTACAGACACAGTGTACGGTATGGGTTGTGATATATTCAATCAAAAAGCAATAGAAAGAATTGGTCTGATAAAAGGAGTGAAACCTAAAAAGGAGCATTTCTCGTTTATATGTTATGACCTAAGTAATATTTCTGAATATACCAGAACACTGAGTACTCCGGTATTTAAATTAATGAAAAAGGCACTTCCGGGACCCTATACTTTTATTTTGGCAGCAAACAATAAGGTGCCAAAATTGCTTAATAGTAAGAAAAAAACAGTAGGAATAAGAGTGCCTGATCACAGTATTCCCCGATTGCTAGTAAAGGAACTTGGTCAGCCTATACTAACCACCTCAATCCGGGATGAGGATGATGTAATAGAATACAGTACAGATCCTGAGCTGATTTATGAAAAATACAAAGACCTCGTAGATGTAGTCATTGACGGGGGATATGGCAATAATGTAGCCTCAACAGTTGTTGATTGTTCAGGTGATCAAATTGAAGTAGTAAGGGAAGGCCTGGGAGATATTTCTGAAATAATCTGATAATTTCTCTATTTCCTTTGCCTCTAGCATTTCTTGGGACTAACTTTCGGGAAACAGAGAAAGATGACCAGTGAAAGTAAGGTAATGACAACTGATTTGCTCTATTTGCCACCTTTGGCCTATTTTGTAGCAATTAGTGGTGCTGATAAAGTACATGTGCATGCAGATGCAAAACTTAGTAGGCAGTCTTACGTGAATAAGGCAGAGATTCTGCTTACAAATAAAAGGGAAACCTTAATAGTTCCAGTACATGGATTAAGGAAAAAGCTTGCCTTAAAAGACGTTAAAATAGATTATCATCAAAAATGGTTGAACGTTCACCTGAGAGGGATAAAAAGTGCCTATGGGAAATCCCCATTTTTTGAGTATTTTTATGACGATTTAGAGCAAATTTATTTGCGCAAGCCAAATTTTTTGATAGATTTAAATTTAGATTTACTGACACTTTGTCTTAAATTTTTACGATGGAATGTCAGTTTGGTAGTAAAGGAAAAGGAAGAGGAAGGTGACCAAAAAAATGACTTAAGAGGGATTATTCACCCTAAGTTGTTGACAAGCAGTGATTTGGTGTATAAGCCTTATCCTTACATGCAAATTTTTGGCCCAAACTTTGTTTCTAACCTGTCTATTGTGGATTTGTTGTTTTGTGAGGGGCCGGCAGCTAACGAAGTTTTGAACCTTTCCCGAAAGTAATTGAACAATAAGTGAAAAAGTTGTGTTTAAAAACAAATTCATTTGTATTAAATTGAGAATTGAAATATTACCATAAGAAAGGATATATATAATGGAAGCAAAATTTTCAAACAGAGTAAAAGAGGTGATCTCTCTTAGCCGCGAAGAAGCTTTGCGCTTGGGTCATGATTACATCGGTACAGAGCACCTCTTGTTAGGAATGATCCGTGAAGGTGAAGGTGTAGCTGTTTCCATTCTAAAGAAGTTGGGTGTTCCGTTGGATGAGTTGAGAAACGCCGTGGAGCGAGCAGTAAAGGGTACAGCCAATCACAATGTGAAAAACCTGGCCAATATACCCTTAACTAGACAGTCAGAAAAAGTGTTGAAAATCACTTATCTGGAAGCAAAAATTTTCAAAAGCCAACTAATAGGTACTGAGCATTTGTTGCTGTCAATACTAAGGGATGAGGACAATATCGCAACTCAGATTCTCCAAAAATTTGACGCTACTTACGATACTGTAAAAGAAATGTTGGAATTTCAAACGGACCAAACGCCTAGATCAGGTACAGAGGCCGATGATCCTGATGAAGAAGGATCCAAATTATTTGGGGCTTCAGGTGGCTCCTCAGGCAGTGCAAAAGGAACTACAGAAAAATCCAGAACTCCTGTTTTGGATAATTTCGGTAGAGACCTTACACGTATGGCCGAAGAAGATAAACTGGACCCAATCATTGGAAGAGAGAAGGAGATAGAAAGGGTGGCTCAAATACTTTCCAGGAGAAAGAAAAATAATCCTATATTAATAGGAGAACCTGGAGTTGGTAAAACAGCCATTGCAGAAGGTTTAGCTCTTAGGATTATACAGAAGAAAGTTTCTCGTGTACTGTTCAATAAAAGAGTAGTGACCCTTGATCTTGCCTCTTTAGTGGCAGGAACAAAATACAGAGGTCAATTTGAAGAAAGAATGAAAGCCGTAATGAACGAGCTTGAAAAATCTCCAAATGTCATCTTGTTTATAGATGAGCTACATACTATCGTAGGAGCTGGTGGAGCCAGTGGTTCCCTAGACGCATCCAATATGTTCAAACCTGCATTGGCAAGGGGAGAAATTCAATGTATAGGAGCGACGACTTTGGACGAATACAGACAGTATATTGAAAAAGATGGGGCTTTGGCCAGAAGATTTCAGATGGTGATGGTAGATGCTACCTCTCCTGAAGAAACCATTCAAATCTTAGAAAATATCAAGGATAAATACGAAGATCATCACAATGTAATTTATACGCCGGAGGCCATTAATGCATGTGTTAATCTTTCAGATAGATACATTTCTGATCGTTTTCTTCCAGATAAGGCAATCGATATTTTAGATGAAGCAGGTGCAAGGGTGCATATCAAAAACATTCACGTTCCTGAAAATATTCTAAAACTCGAAGACGAGGTAGAAAAGATAAAAGTCGAGAAAAACCGAGTAGTTAAAAGCCAAAAATACGAAGAGGCTGCTCAACTTAGAGACAAAGAGAAAAAGCTTCTTGAGCAATTGGAAAACGCCAAGGCCAAGTGGGAAGAAGAAAGTAAAACCAAACGTTATGCTGTTGAAGAAGACAATGTAGCTGAGGTGATTGCAATGATGACAGGTATACCTGCCAGAAGAATAGCTCAGAATGAAGGCGCCAAGTTGCTCAATATGGGCGAGGAACTGAAAGGTAAAGTGGTAGGTCAGGATGAAGCCATTAAAAAGTTAACCAAGGCCATACAACGTACTAGGGTAGGACTGAAAGATCCTAAGAAGCCTATTGGTTCTTTTGTCTTCCTTGGACCTACGGGGGTAGGGAAAACAGAATTAGCTAAAATGTTGGCTACTTACTTGTTTGACAAGGACGATTCTCTAGTGAGAATTGACATGTCTGAATACATGGAGAAATTCAGTGTTTCTCGTTTGGTAGGAGCGCCTCCAGGCTATGTGGGATACGAAGAAGGTGGTCAATTGACTGAAAAAGTCAGAAGAAAACCTTATTCTGTAGTCTTATTAGATGAGATAGAAAAAGCGCATCCTGATGTATTCAATATCCTTTTGCAGGTGCTTGACGATGGTGTGTTAACCGATGGGCTTGGTAGAAGAGTCGATTTCAGAAATACCATTATCATCATGACATCCAATATTGGTGTACGGGATCTTAAAGACTTCGGCGCAGGTATAGGTTTTGCATCCAAGGCCAAGGAAGAGAATATGGATGAGGTGATGAAGTCTACTATTCAGAATGCCCTTAAAAAAGCATTTAGCCCTGAGTTTTTGAACAGGTTGGATGATGTGGTCATCTTTAATTCGTTGAACAAGGAGCATATCCATAAAATTATAGATATCAGTTTAACGAAGTTGTTTGCCAGAATTACTGATTTGGGTTATACCATTGAACTTTCTGAGAAAGCAAAAGATTTCCTTTCCGAGAAAGGCTATGACAAACAATACGGTGCAAGGCCATTGAACAGAGCGATTCAAAAGTACCTTGAAGATGCTTTGGCTGAGGAAATCCTGAAAGGAGAATTGTCTGAAGGGGATGTTATCCTTGCAGATTATTCCGGTGAAGGTGAGGAGCTGGAGATTAAAGTAAACAAAAAAGAAAAAGCTGACTAAAACCAGTTTTGGATTAAAATAGTAAAAGGACAGTGTTTATCACTGTCCTTTTTTATGGTTAGATCTTTTTAGGGACAGAGCCTGTAGTTGCCTGAACATGAACTTTTTTTAGCTGCAAAGAGTTAATATTTATTGCTATCCGTAACCATTCGATGCCAATAGTTGATTAGACGGATAGAGTGAGTTGTCTTGTTTAGTTTGTGTCATATGCTTAATAATACGCTAAAATGAGTTTTTTTATTGAAATGCTATTAAAGCTATTTTTTATACTTTCCATCATACCATTTTTACTTTCTGAAAAACTTCAGAAAAAATATGATATGAAGATCAATCCACAGATAGCCTACACCTATTTTACTGGGCCTAAAAAAGTAGCACTGATTGGCGAGGAGTTTATTGAAGAAACCAGCGGAATGGCTGTTTCCAGAAAAAACCCATCTTGGATTTACGTTCACAATGATAGTGGTGGTGAGCCTGAGGTTTATATTTTGGATACTTTAGGTACTTTTCTTGGAACCATAAGGTTGGAAGGGGTGGAGAATCGTGACTGGGAAGATTTGGCTATTGGACCAGGGCCAGAAGAGGGGAAATCCTATTTGTATATTGGAGATATTGGTGACAATTTCGGAAAATTTGAGGGGTTGATCATATACAGGATTCCTGAGCCGGAGAGCTTGGAAAAAGAGATGACCGTTTCACCAGAAATCATTAAGCTGATTTTCCCTGATGGGCCAAAAGATACTGAGACTTTACTGGTAGATCCCATCAGCGGAGATTTATTTATTCTAACTAAAAGAGAAGCAAAAAACACACTTTATAAGGCTGCAGGGGATTTGCTGAAGGATGGGCATACTGTTGAATTAGAAAAAGTAATGCAATTGCCTATTACGCTTTCGGTAGGAGGGGATGTTTCTGCCGATGGTTCACAGGTGCTTATAAAAAATTATTGGGTAGTTTATTACTGGGAGAGAACAGAAGGTGAAACATTGGAACAAACATTGTCAGGGAAGGCCACTTTACTTCCTTATGAGCCTGAACCACAAGGTGAGGCCATAGCATTTTCACCAGAAGGAAATACTTATTTTACATTAAGCGAGAAAAAATTAAGGGTAAATCCAGTCTTGTATAGGTATGACAGGGCAGTAGTTGATAAATAAGTGTCTATTATCTGTTTATCAGTCAATTGTGTTTTTACTAAACATGAGGAATTATGCCTTGCAATCTACGATTAACCCCTTTTTCATTTTAGCTGGATAAGCATGATTGTGGTCTTTTTTTTAACCTTTACCTGCTTAGATCAGGTTTTCTCCTTGTTTTTGCATAATTTCACTATTAAAGCCATCTAATCATGAAATACACGAGAAGAGATTTTGTAAAAACCAATGCCCTTGTTGGTACAGGAGCATTGATGGGGTTTAACTTCATCCAACCGGAGGTAAAACCCGCACTTATGGGAGGTAAACCTGTAAGAACTGCTTCATGGCCGTCTTGGCCAAGGTGGAATCCTGACACAGATGAGTCTAGAGTTCTGGAAGTGTTGAGGAGTGGGGTTTGGTCCAGATCCGGAGTAGTAAAAGAGTTTGAGGATAAATGGGCAAATACCATAGGATCTAAAAGGTGTCTAACTGTCGTTAACGGTACCAATGCGCTAATAGCCGCATTAGTGCAGGCAGACATAGGTGGAGGAGATGAGGTTTTGGTTTCTTCTTATACTTTTATTGCCAGCGTTGCAGCCATTTTGCAGACGGGTGCTATGCCAGTATTTGTAGATTCTGACCCTGAAACATTTCAAATCGACCCAGTTGAAATAAGGAAGAAAATTACCAGTAGAACCAAAGCTATTTTACCAGTACATATTTTAGGTTTACCTGCAGATATGGACAGTATTATGGCCATAGCCAAAGAAAATGACCTCGTGGTTATCGAAGATGCTTGCCAGGGTTGGTTGGCAGAAATAAACCACAAGAAAGTAGGTACATTTGGACTCGCTGGATGTTTTAGTTTTCAAAACTCCAAGAATTTACCTATGGGTGAAGGTGGAGCCATTGTAAGTGATGATGATGATTTTATGGACAGGTGTTTTTCCTACCATAATTATGGTTATGCTTATGGCTCTTTGGTAGGAGCCGTCAATCAAGGTGCCGTTATAGCGGGGACAAAGATTCGGCTTACCGAATACCAGGCAGCCATCGGCTTAAGTCAATTGCAAAGGCTGGATAGTGAAACCCAATTGAGGGAAACAAATGCATCTTACCTTAAGCAGAAATTAGAAGGAGTTTCAGGGCTTAGTACTTATGTGCTGTATCCCAATGTGACTCGTGCAGTCTTTCACCTTTTCCCTTTTAGATTTCATAGTGAAGGCTTTAAAGGGCTTTCGAGAGATGTTTTCCTAAAGGCCTTAAGAGCTGAAGGAATTCCTTGCTCAAGTGGTTACATTCCGCTAAATGATAAATTGTATTTAAAGGATGCATTTACTTCAAAAAATTACCGAAGAATGTACCAGGCAAATGAATTGGATTTCGACAATTACGTAGCCAATAACCAATGCCCAATAACCGATAAATTGTGCAATGAGGAGGCTGTTTGGCTTTCGCAGAGTATGTTATTAGGCAGCCAGTCTGATATGGATGACATAGCCAATGCCATTATGAAAATCCATGAGAATGCTGAGGAATTACTTAACTATAAAGGATAAATTATTACCATAAATAAAACCAACTATACAATTGGAATCAAATACTAAAAACAAGGGGCTATTGGCCCAACCTTATTATTCAGGTTTTGAAATAGCCCATGATACCTACCAGGCATTAAGCAGTGCCTCTGATGGGAAAATTTATTATGTTTTGTCATCTGAGTCGCTTACAAAAGCGGGTCAACTTTATAGTCTTGATCCGGAGACTGATAAGATTGAGTGGTTAGCAGACCTTTCTGAGGCTTGTGGTGAAATAGATAGCAATACTATTCCGCAAGGAAAAAGCCATGTTCCCTTTTTTGAAAAAGATGGCAAATTGTATTTCGGTACTCATATCGGTGTGTATGAAATGATCGATGACATGGAGAGACTTCCTGTCAACCCTATGGAGGGTGTAGAGAACTACCTTGGAGGTCATTTTCTAAGCTGGGATATGGAGAATAAGGTGATGGAAGACCTTGCTATCGTACCTGATGGTGAAGGAGTGCTTACCATGACCATGGATACCGAAAGGAATCAAATTTATGCCCTCACTTGGCCAAGCGGGAATTTCTTGCATCTGGATTTGAATACCAGTGAGTTGAAAAACTTTGGGCCAATCTCTGAAAAAGGTGAAGCAGGAGTAGTTGGTGAAGACTATAGGGTCTTGTGCAGGTCTATATTGGTTAGCCCTGAAAATGGCAATGTCTATTATACGACTTCTGATGGGAATATCTTTTGCTACAGTCCTAATAGCATGGATGGACCTGCTAAATTAGAAGATGTTAATATGAGAAGGGATTTTTTCGGAAGCTATGACCCAAAAGTACCTGGCAATATGGGGTATAACTGGAGAAGAATATTCTGGCATGATGAAGACAATGTCGCTTATGGTATTCATGGAAACTCCAATTACCTTTTTAAATTCGATCCCAAAAATTCAAAAATTGAACTAATAGAAAGGTTGTCCTCCCTTCCATCCAAGCGAATGGGCATGTATGACCAATTCAGTTATGGCTATTTAGGTTTTGATTTAGGACCAGATAAAGAGACCTTGTATTACCTTACTGGAGGTCCTTTGACTGATAGGCCACCAAATGATGGAACCAAGCAGATAGCCAAAGGAGCGGCCAAAAATCTGGAGAACTTGCATTTGGTAACTTATCACCTGCCTACCAATACTTATACCGACCATGGTCCGGCATTTTATGAGGATGGTAGCATTCCTACCTATGTGAATGCCATTGCCATAGACAAAGATGCAAATGTCTTTACCATGGCAAGGATGCAAAAACCTTGGGGAGAAATTCAGGATTTGGTGAAAATTCACTATCCTAAAAAATAAATTCTTATTAGGCAATAGCACTTCTATTTCACTTGGAAACAAGATGAGTGGAGAATCAGTAAAGCGCAATTGCATTATCCGGGTAATAAAAAAGGGGGCCAAACTTAGGCCCCTTTTTTATTTATTTGGATTTTGAACTCATTTGAAGTTTTAAAATACCTCCTTTGGTTAAATCTCCATGGCGAATACCAATGTCCTTGATTGGTTTGCCATTAAAGGTCTTTTTGGAGATGAAATAATTTTTCGGACCGTTGTTTTCGGCCAGAATTGTAATGGATTTACCTGAGTAATATTTAGGGTTAAGGTGGATGACTGCCTTGTTGAAAATTGGGCTTCCCAATTCATAAATAGGATTTTCTTCTGTCCCGGCATTCATCTGGAACAATCCTAGTTTCATCAAAACAGAGAGTGAACCCATTAGTCCCTGATCTTCATCTCCATTAAAGCCACTTTCAGGAGATAATCCTGAAAAGGCTTTGTCCAAAACTTTTCTTGACCAATATTGGGTCAGGTCAGGCCGATCCAGGTAATTGAAAATGTAGGCCGTTTGCATGGAAGGTTGATTGCCGTAATTAATAGGAATCCTCCTGTACTCTGGATGTGTTTCAAGTGAATGAGAGGTGCCAGAAGTAAAACCTAGTTTCTCGGCTTCTTCAAATTGTTCATTCAGTCGAGCTGCAGCTTTTTCTTTTCCGCCCATAAGCGTGGCCAAGCCTGCAATATCGTGAGGTACAAACCAGGTAAACTGAGCACCATTTGCTTCCACATAGCCTTTTGCATAGTTATATGGGTCAAATGGACTAAACCAGTTTCCATCCACGTCCTTAGGTCTAATCCAGCCTGTTTGTTCATCATAGAGGTTCTTGTAATTGGCAGAACGTGCCAAAAAGTTTTCTGCATCCTCTTTTTTGCCCAAGGCAAGCGCCAACTGTGCCAAAGTCCAGTCTTGATAACTGTACTCTAAAGTTTGCCCTGCGCCTTGTTCATGACCTCCAAAGCGACCTCTTGGATTGGGGTAGGGCACATATCCTTTGCTGATATAGTCTTCTACATTGCCTCCCTTATCCGTTTTGTGCTCATAGCCAGACCTGCTCATCATGCCTCCTGATAGGTGGTTTTTACGAAGGCCTTCATAGGCCAAATCCACATCAAAACCACGAATTCCTTTTTGATACAATCCCACAAAAAACGGTGTGCTTGAGGCACCAGTCATTACATAGGTATAATTACCCCCTGAAGGACCACGTGGGATCAATCCACCATCTTTGTAATATTGAAGGAAGCTATTGGCAAACTCTTCTGCTATCTCAGGGTATACCAAGCCCCATAAGACACTAATGGTCCACTGTGCCCCCCAAAAAGAATCTGAGTTAAAATGTCTGAACAAGGGTTTTCCTTGGTCATTTACAGGTAATTGTCCAATTCTGAAGGTGTCTCCAGTATTGTCTGGATAGGCGCCATTGACATCATTTATTGTCCTTCTGCCTTGCAGTGCTTTCCATAAATCAGTATAAAAACGCCTTTGCTGGGTCTCCGTATTGCCTTCTATCTCTATTCTGCCTAAGAGTTCATTCCAAGTGTCCTGAGTCTCTTTTACAACTTTGTCAAAATTCCAGTGAGGAAGTTCTTCGGCCATATTGAGGGCCGCGTTTTCAGCGCTCGTATAGGATAGTGCCACCTTCATTTGTAAAGGTTGACCTTTGCTTTCACCAAAAGTCACTATTTTATGAGGCGATTGATTGTTGTCAACCCAGTTTTCAATTGGCTGATCAAACTCTACCTGAAAATAGACGGTCAAAGTATTGGGTCTCCTTGAAGTAGGAGAATTGGTAACTTGTCCTTCCAAAATATAGGGAGAAAGCTGCTTCAGGCTGCCATCTATCATTTTACTAGGTCCTAAAACCCCGTCAAGATGAAAAAGGACTGCCTGATTGCTGCCTTTTGAGAAATTGTATTTGTGAAGACCTACCCTGTGCGTGGCAGTTAATTCTGCGGTAATGTCATAGCGATTTAAATAAACCTTATGATAACCGGGTTTAATTAATTCTTTGTCTCTGTCATAAGCAGAGTAATAATCCTCCAATAACTCCTCTGGAGTTTTGGAGAAACTCACCGGCATTACAGATACACCAGACATTTGCCAGGCATGGATATGGCTGAACCCTTTTACGGTGTCCTCATTGTAACGATAGCCACTGCCCCAAGCGCCATCTATTGTATGGTCAGGGCTTAAATTGACCATCCCAAAGGGACGGGTGGCAGCACTAAAGTAAAACCACCTTGAATTTGCAGCATCCAAAAGTGGGTAAACTTGATCAACGGGTTTTGGGTCCTTTTTTGCCTGAAATGCCATCGATGGGAGTACCAATAGCAAAGCAAATAGTCTGAAGATATTTTTTATCATAAGGTTATTTTTTTATTTTTTGGAGAGTGCCAGCTGCCAGTTCCAACTGTCTCTTAAGGCTTCCTCTAAGTTGAATCGTGCCTTCCAATTTAATTCTTGGTTTATTTTTGAGGTGTCAGCCCAAACTTTTACCACATCACCAGGCCTTCTTGGACCAACTTTATAATTAAGTGGTCTTCCACTTACTTTTTCAAAAGCTTTAATCACATCCATTACCGTGTTGCCATTGCCGGTGCCCACATTGAAAATGTCATAAAATGGAGCTGTTTTTCCTTTAAGGTGTGAAATTGCTTTTACATGGGCTTCAGCTAAATCCATCACATGGATGTAATCTCGAACACAAGTACCATCAGGGGTGTCATAATCATCACCAAACACTGTCAATTCTTTTCTTATTCCCACACCTGTTTGCGTAACAAAAGGGACAAGGTTGGAAGGAACACCTAAGGGTAATTCTCCGATCTCTGAGGAAGTGTGCGCTCCAATAGGATTGAAATAACGAAGTGCAATAGCCGATAAAGCAACTTTACTGTTGACCTGATCTACCAATATGTCTTCGCAGATCTTTTTGGTGTTACCATAAGGACTCTCTGCCTTTTTTCTTGGTGTAGATTCCTTTACAGGTAATTTGTCAGGCTGTCCATATACAGTACATGAGGAAGAAAAAACAAGGTTCTCCACATTATGCTTGTCCATGGTAGCCAAAAGTACCAATAAGGAACTTATATTGTTATTGTAATATTTTAATGGAAGCATTGAGCTTTCACCTACAGCTTTGAAAGCGGCAAAATGAATGACCCCAGAAAGTTTGTTTTCTGTGAAAATCCGATCCATTAAATCAGCATCGTTACAGTCACCTTCGTAACAAGGGATCTCTTGGCCTGTAATTTTTTTCAGACCTAGTAAAGCACTTTTTTCGGAGTTTGAAAAATCATCAATGATGATGGGCTGGTAGCCGGCTTCCAAAAGAGCCACCGCCGTATGGGAACCGATATATCCGGCCCCACCAGTTATTAAAATTTTTTCCATTGTCAAATATAAAATTTTATCCTATTCTTAGAAAGAAATAAATCTTAATATATTGTGCATGTCCTATCTACTTAAAGATTCAAATCATTATTATGAATTTGAATTCAATTTCACCTTGTAATTATTGTCAGGTAAAAGCCCCTAAAGTTCTATGGATTAGCGTCTAGTTAGCGGTAAATCATCTCAGATTTTGCTAATTTGCTATATCATTTTAATAGGATCGGTGTTTGTTTTGGGGTTACCAATAAGATTCTCTACCTTTGCCCCCTGAAAGGAGGTGTATTATATGATCGTAGTTAACGTAAAAGAGAACGAATCTATCGAGAAAGCGCTAAAGCGTTTCAAGAAGAAGTTTGATAAAACAGGAGTCATCCGTGAATTGAGAAGCAGACAGGCTTTTGAAAAACCTTCTATCACAAGAAGAACAGAAGTAATTAAAGCAGCTTACAAGCAGCGCATGCAAGAAGAAGAAGGTAAATAAGAAAACCTTTCTTTTTCGAAAAATATTAAGCATATTGATGTTCTAAAACATCGATATGCTTTTTTCATTTATTAGCTACCTGGAACACGAGAAAAGGGTAAGTCCACACACGGTCTTGGCTTATAGAAAGGACCTGGAACAGTTTTTCCTTTTTATAAATACAGCTTTTGGCTTGGAAAATGCGGAGGATGCTGGTCATGCCGAGATCAGGGCATGGATGGTGGATTTAATTGAAGAGGGGCTAGAAGTCGCCACTGTAAACAGAAAAATGGCCACTTTACGGTCTTTCTATAAATTTTTATTGCACTCCGAAATCATCAACCAAGACCCAACTTTTAAAATAAGGTCATTAAAAAAGGGCAGAAACCTTCCTGCCTTTATCCAGGAAAAAGAAATTTATCGCCTTCTTGAACAAGCAAATTTTGACAATGATTTTGAGGGACAACGGGACCGAATGGTCATGCAAACCCTTTACCTCACAGGTATTAGATTGTCAGAATTGATAGGATTGAGATGGTCTGCTTTGGACCTTAGTCAGTTACAGATAAAAGTGCTTGGCAAAGGCAAAAAATACCGAATTATCCCTATTTCTAGTGAACTTAGAATAGCTATCCTTAGCTATAAAAAAGTTTTTGAAGAATGTTTTTCTATTCAAAACGAAAATGATTTTTTTATCGTTAGATTAAATAGAGAGCAAGCTTATCCCATGATGATTTATAGAATCGTCAAGAAATGTTTAAATCTTTTTGTCCGAAATACCAAGAGTAGTCCTCACCTTATGAGACACACCTTTGCAACTCACCTACTAAATAAAGGAGCAGATCTAAATGCTGTTAAAGACCTTCTGGGACATGCTAGTTTAGCAGCCACCCAGGTATATACTCATAATTCTATTGAGAAACTTAAGGCTGTGTATGAACAGGCACATCCAAAAGCTTAAAAATTAAGTTTAACTTTTAAACGTTTATTATTATGAAATTACAAATGCATTCAATTCATTTCGTCGCTGATCAGAAGTTGACCAATTTTATTCAGAAAAAAGCAGATAAACTAGATACTTATTATGATCAGATCATTGATGGTGAGGTTTTTATGAGGTTGGATAAAAATGATAAAAGTGAAAATAAAATCGTGGAAATCAAACTGAATGTACCAGGTAAACAATTTTTTGCAAAAAATCAAAACGACTCTTTTGAAGCGGCAGCTGATGATTCCATAGAAGCCCTTCGTAGACAAATTAAAAAGCACAAAGAAAAACTTGTTCTATCTAAACAATAGTTATAATCATTAAAAATTAAAAAAGGGTTGCCATTTGGTAACCCTTTTTTTTATCTAAGCAGGGAATCTTTCAATCCAATAATACTTTTTACCCCACTTCATCTTTTCCTCTGTGGTGTTACCGTTTAATATGGACATTATCATCTCCTTTATATATTTAGGATCCCAATTTAAACTGACAACATCTTTAATCGGAAGCAAGCCATCCAGGGCCCTTTTATTAGGTTCATCACAAATGAAATAAGCGTAACTTTCAGGCACTTCTTCTAAGGAAGAGAATGTTTTCATGAAGAATTCCGGTCCTAGCCCTATTCTTATTTTACTAGCATAATGTAAGTTTCCAAGGAAGGCAATTTTGCTATTTTCAGGTATTTCATGAGTCGAAATATAGGCTTGTACTTGTCTGCCCTGGTTAGGTATGGATAAGGGATGGGTTACCAATGATACCGAGAGAAACAAGAGTAGAATAGAAAGTCCCAAAACCTGCACTTGGTAATTCGGTTGGTTTACTTTTTTCCATAGCAAAACGCTTAAACCAAAGCCAATGATCCATTGGCCATAAATCCAAAAGGAACTACCAAGTCCCACATGGGCAAATAAAGCGACAAACAGAACAAGCCAATTAATGCCTAAAAAAACCTTTGTCCAAAGCTTCATGGCATTGGTCGGTCTAGGAGTTGTTTTCAAAACAATCCCCGCAAGGAGAATCGCTGAGATAGGAGTAACGGGTAGGAGGTAGCGCTCATAGAAGGTCGATACCATCGCTGTCATGCCAATGATCGATAAGGTCCAGATTATAGCAAAACCAAAGAATGCTTTGTTTTGACTGAAAATGGATTTTAACCCTGATGGAAGCGCCTTGATTTTTAGACTGACCCAAGGAAGGAAGAGCCCAACCATCAATAGCACAGCAAAGATAAAATGTTTCACGATCATCCATATCCTGCTACCTACACGCATGCCAACTTGATCTTCTAAAAAGGAGTCCAAATAAATTGATCCGAATTTCATGTACATGGCGACAAACCAAAACAAGGATATAAACAAGGCCAGGGCAATTGCAGGTAGGTACAATAATTTCATCAGTTTGATGCGTTGCCAAGGGTTGAATAGCATATAGGCAATTGCGACCAAACCTAAAGCAGCAGCAGGTAATCCCTTTGTTTCAAAGGCAAAAGCCAATCCTAAATAAAAAAACCAGAAGTACTTTTTGGGACTGTTATTTCCATACTTCAACAAGCCTGTAATGCCTACAGCAGCCAAAGTCATAAAAAAAGCCAGTAAAATATCTGGGATGGAACGTGTACTGCTGAATATGATAATTGGGTGGGTGGCAACTATCCATGCTGACCATATAGGGAGTTTATTGCTTCTCCCTACCATCTTAGCAATATGATAAACCAAAGGGATTATCCCAGCACCGAATAGAAGAAATAATATCCGTGAAGAGTAGGCAGCTACACCAAAAGTCTTGAAGCCCGCAAGAACGAACCAATAGGTCAGTATGGGTTTTTTAAATCGTAATTCACCACTGCCTAGGTAGGTGGTAAGATAGTCTCCATTTTGCATCATACGAATAGCCGCATCAGTATAATACATTTCATCTGGGTAGTGGAGATGAAAATCTAGCGCAAATGGACCTACCAATACTAAAAATGCTAGCATAGGGAAGCCGTAGGAGTTAATCCATCCTGGAGTTTTGTTCATGGCGGAAAAGAATAAGGAGTAAAATTAAAAAAATAAAATGCTTGGGAGGTGTTTTCTACCTAAAAGAACGTTGAATTTGAAACGATTTTAAGAACTGCTAGATTGTTTAATGCCATTTTCGGGATAAAGCATTTAATTAGTAGGAGGCCTAAGAGCCAGATTTTATGCAAAAAATATTCAGCAGGGCAATAAACAACGATTTATTGCCCTGCTGAATTAGAGGACCCCAATCAAATTAAAGGTTTACTCTTTTACCTTTTTTGGCAGACTTGAGAATCGCTTCCACTATTCGGATGTCGCGGAGGCCTTCTTCACCTGGCACCAATGGTGCTTTGTTTTCTATTATGGCCAAGGCATCATCATCCATTTGACTGGCTTGTTGCCAAGGGACTTCATAGGAATGATTGATTTTTCCCAGTGGACTTTCACCTTTAGCTCCCCCATAGCTGGAGAAAGGTTTCAAAGCGATATCTCCTTTTTCACATTCCACTGTCATGAAATTAGTACCTTCAGCAAAGCTGGTTCTTATGTCCGCAAACACAGCCCCTGGGAATTCCAGTTTTGCCGTTACTTCATCTGCTAGGCCGTCTTTATAAATTTCTGGTCGGGTAGAGATGGCTTTGGCTGATACCACAGCTATAGGTTCCATGTTCATGCCCAATCGGGCACCTTGAATGGCATAAACACCCATGTCATAAATTACGCCCCCACCCATTTCTTTTTTCTGTTTCCAATGGTCGGTCCTGTTTTCTCTGTAACCTGCTGCACAGTTTACATATTTCACCTTACCCAACTTATTGTTTTGGATGATTGACCTGTATTCTTGAGTGTTTGGTTCATGATGCAACCTGTAGCCAATGGTGAGTTGTACATTGTTCTTTTTACAAGCATTGATCATGTTTTGACATTCCTTACTGGTAACGGCCATGGGCTTTTCACACCAGACATGTTTTCCTGCATTGCTTGCCCTAATCACATATTCTTCATGCATTGAAGGCGGCAAAACCACATAGACTACATCAATGTCAGGATTGTCTGCTATGGAGTCAAAAGTGTCATAATTGTAAATGTTTTTTTCTGGGATTTGGTATTTCTCTTTCCAAGCTACTGCTTTTTCAGGAGTGCCTGTTACTATGCCCGCCAGGTAGCAATGTTCTGTCTGCTGCAAAGCTGGGGCTAAAAGATCGGTGCTGTAATAGCCTAGACCTACAAGGGCCACACCTAGTTTTCGTCCTTTTTTAGCGGCTAATAATTCGTAGGGATTGATCAGGGCCAAGCTACTTCCTAAAGCTATTGATTTGATCGCATTTCTTCTGGATTGGGTATTCATAGGGTTAGGTTTTTGGTATAATAATATGCTGTATTTAGAGAATTGGGTATGCTAGTTTAGGATTGTAAAAGATTTTAAAAAAGACTTTTGTTTAATTGACCAGTTATTGATTGACTTTAGCTAATAAACGGCTACAGTCGATAACATTGCTAGAAAAGCGTGACAATTATTCTTTTTTTGGAATAATTGTCAAAGTAAGTCCTTTTGTATCCATTTATTGCTTGTTTTGGATTCAATATAATCAAATTAACTATTTGGTCAAAGGTGGAAAAGTGAAGGATGTCTCAATTTGGTGATCTTTTAAGGGTAGGTTTTAGGCAATCAATTTGCCACAGCTTTTAAAAAGCATTAATTTCGTGTAAATTTTGAATCATGACCCAACCAGAGATTTCCGTTGTCATTACCATTTTTAATGAAGAAGGTAATATTGCACCTTTGCATGAAGCAGTGTACAGTGCCTTATCGGCAATAGATTATGAGTTGATTTTGGTGGACGATGGTTCCACAGATCGCTCAGTAGAGAAGATGAAGCTTTTAGCAAATGACAGGACTCGTGTGCTGGTTTTTAATAAAAACTATGGTCAGACCACAGCATTGGCTGCAGGTATTGACCATTCCAATGGGAAATACATTGTGACTATGGATGGGGATCTTCAAAATGACCCTAGCGATATACCTATGCTGCTTGACATGGTGAGGAATGGTGATTGGGATGTAGTAGCTGGACGAAGAGCCAATAGAAAGGATGGCTTCGTGCTTAGAAAATTACCAAGTAAAATGGCCAATTGGTTGATCCGACATACCACTAAGGTTTATTTGTCTGATTATGGCTGTAGTTTAAGAATTTATAAAGCGCATATTGCCCAGAATATGGGTTTATACGGTGAATTGCATAGGTTTATTCCTGTTTTAGCAAAGCAGGAAGGTGCAAAAATGACCGAGGTAGATGTCAAACATCATCCTAGAATACATGGAGAGTCAAAATACGGACTAAGCAGAACTTTTAAAGTAATTGCTGATCTTATTCTGATGCTCTTCTTTCAGAAATATTTTCAGCGGCCCATACATATTTTCGGAACCCTGGGGCTCTTTGCTTTCACAGGTGGGGTTTTGATTAATTTCTACCTACTTATCCTTAAAATTATGGGAGAGGATATTTGGGGACGTCCTATACTATTGGTAGGGTTCATCCTGTTGTTGGGTGGAGTCCAATTAATCACAACTGGAATTGTAGCTGAAATAATTGTAAGAACCTATTTCGAATCCCAGAACAAAAAGACGTATACAGTGAAAGCAATTTTCCAAGGTGATAAAAAAGAGGCTTAAATTTTTTCTAAAGATCTTCCTTACCGGCTTAGCACTGTATCTGGTTTTCAACAAAATAGATACCAAGACTACCTGGAAAGTAATCCAATCCTCCAATCCAGGTTGGTTATTTCTGGCATGGGTGCTTTTTGTAATTTCTAAATTCTTTAGCGCTATAAGATTAAATATTTATTTCAAGGACATAGGCCTACAACTTCCTGAGATGAAAAATGTAAAGTTGTATGCCATAGGCATGTTTTACAATTTATTTCTTCCCGGTGGGATAGGGGGAGATGGCTACAAGGTTTACTTGCTAAATAAAATTCATAAAATCCCAGTTAAACAATTACTCAGTGCAGTATTGCTTGACAGAGGCAATGGACTGGCTGTTTTACTTTGGTTGATGTTTTGTCTAATGCTAATTCTGAATCTGCCATGGGATTTCCCGGTGTCTATGTTTTGGCTAGGTATTTTAGGATTAGTGGCCATTCCCCCAGGGTTTTACTTGGTGATGTTGCTGTTTTTTAAACAATTCATGAGGACCATTCCATCGAGTACAGGCTTTTCTTTTCTTAACCAAGGCCTACAATTGTGCAGTGCATATTTTATTTTAATGAGCTTAGGGGTGCAACAACAAGTAATTCCCTACCTTTTTGTGTTTCTCGTTTCAAGCACTGTATCTGTATTACCGCTAACGATTGGAGGAGTAGGGGCTAGAGAATTGGTTTTTGTTCTTGCCCATGAGTATGTTGGAATAGACCAGAATGTGGCTGTAGCCTTTAGTCTTTTGTTCTTCCTTATTTCTATGCTTACCTCACTTTCGGGTGTTTTTGTCAAATACAAAGGGTAAACAATTGTCTAAATAAAATTCTATTTCCTTGAATCCTCCACATTTTAGGTGATTATAGCATATACGCTATAGAATACAGAGATATTTTTTAGTATAGAAGTTGGAAGACAATGGTTTTTTTAACCCGGATTATGTAATAGAATGTCTATTGCATATTTCGGGTTTAACCTTATCTAAAAGGAATTAGCCAGACCCATCTTGGTTTCCACGCAAAACAATACCCTCTTTTCTTCTCTTTTTCGAAATTCAGCAAAGAGTTTATAATGATTATAACAGTAGATTTAAGTATAGAAATACCCGAGTAATTAAAAATATATTTGGGTATATTGCCTTAACGCCCAAATAATTAAAACATGAAGAAATTTATATTGGTTTTAGCGCATTCAGAATCGGATCGGATCTTTCCGAAGAATTTATTTTTTTTATTACTATTTATACTTGTTTTTTGTTCACCTGCATTGGCCCAAATGAGAGCAGGAGTGGGCAAAATGGACATCACCGATAGGGACGCAGGAGCCGTCAATGACCCTCTTTTTGCTAAAGCAATGGTCTTGGATGATGGAACTACAAAGATGGTTATTATTACCCTTGATGTTGTGGCAGTGGAGGGGATTGGTCCCATCCCTGAAGGGTTCATGAAAACCGTCCGAAGTCAAATCCAAAAGAAACTAGGCATTCCTCCCTCTAATGTGTTAATTAATGCCAGCCATTGCCATGGAATCGTTAGGAAGGATGTGGATCAACTGACGATAGAAGCCGTTTTAGCAGCGAGTGAAAACATGGTAAAAGTGAAGGCAGGCTCAGGAAGTGGTCATGAAAATAGAATCATGGAAAATAGGAGGGTTTATTTAACCAACGGGGAACAAGTAGATATGAGGCGAGCTTACCCTTTTCCTCCCGACGAACAAATTGCCAAAATAGGTCCAATTGATCCTGAGATTGGAATTTTAAGGTTGGATAAGCTAAATGGTGATAATTTGGCAGTGATCTATAATTTCGCTGTTCACCCCATACAAGGCGTTCCAAACGGAGGGAATACAGCAGATATGATTGGTTTTGCTTCGAAGGTTATAGAGGATAATCTAGAAGGAAGCATGGCTTTTTTTCTGCAAGGGTGCGGAGGAGATATTAACCCTGTCTCCTATAAAGGGGTAGGTACACCTCCAGATGCAGAACCATTGGGAAATATGCTTGGGCTCAGCGTACTCAATGCCTTAAAGGAAATCCCTAGTAAAAAAGTCAGTAAAATACAACTTATCAATGAAAGCATGGAACTTCCCATGGCCGATTTTCAAAGCCGAATTAAAGCGTTAGAGGACAGGCAAATGAAATTGGTTCAATCTTTTCGTGGCACCAATATAAACTTAAAAACATTTCTTGGCTTATTGGATGAACACAATAATTCAGCGACTTATCCTTCAGCATATGCCTACAGATACATGCATGAAGCCATGATTGGAGCATGTGGATTGCAGACCTGGGATGAGGTCAATAAGAATGACATGACAAATTACCAAAACAATATTTACATCATGGAAGAACTCATTCGGGTCAACACCAACTTGGCATTGGTGAAAATGCACAATGAATTGGCTCAGGGCGAACCTATGATTCCAGTTGAAATTTTAGCTGTGAATATTGGTGATTTTTATATGGTTACCTTTCCAGGAGAGTTGACCGTTGAAATAGGATTGAACATTAAAGAGCGATCCAAATATGCGTCCACTTTTGTGGCAGGCTATACCAATGGATACATCTATTATGCACCAACTGCTGAACAGCTAAGAAATACAGGCGCGGCACAGGAAGATAGTGACACCTTTTTGGCTCCTGAATGGCAAGCCCTATTCGAAAAGAAGGTAGAGGAGATGTTAAATCAGTTGAATTAGCACTTGCCCATAGGGGGTATTATGGCTTTTTAAGGGGTATTAACTATCCACCTTTTCCATTCTTTAGCTAGGATTAGGTGTTATGGCTTCCTGATTCCATCATACAATTGAAGATCAACGGTCTATTTCATGACGGGACAAGCTATAAAAATAAAAAAAAACCTGACCAAAATATAAGGTCAGGCTTTAAATATTGTTTGTTTACTGTCGGGATTATCCGATAGAAACTCTTTTGAAATCAGTCACTGTCAATCCTTTACTTACACTGTCAAGGTATTGAGCGATTGTTTTGCTAGGGTCTTTTACGAATGCCTGGCTTAGCAAAGTGTTCTCTTTATAGAACTTATTCAATTTACCAAGGGCAATTTTTTCCAACATAGCTTCAGGCTTTCCATCTTGTCTGGCCTGATCTTTACCAACTTCAATTTCTCTTTCAACAACAGATGAATCAACGCCATCTTTGTCAAGTGCTACTGGATTCATTGCAGCAATTTGCATAGCCACATCTTTACCAGCATCAGAAGCATTTGCACCAGCAGTGTTGCTAAGTGCTACCAATACGCCTAATTTACCATTAGAGTGTATGTAAGGCTCTACTACTTCACCTGTTACTTGTTCGAAATGAGACACCTCAATTTTTTCACCGATTTTACCGGTCATTTCAGTGATTTTTTCACCTATAGTGATGCCTTCAAAAGGCAAAGCCATAACAGCTTCAATGCTGTTAGCATTTGCTTTTACTGCTTCAGCAAGTATAGCGTTTGCAAATGTGGAGAACTCCTCATTTTTGGCAACAAAGTCAGTTTCACAGGTAAGAGAAATCAAGGTACCCGTTTTTCCATCTTCGCTTACGCTAGTTACCACAACACCTTCTTTGGTTTCACGGTCAGCTCTGGAAGCAGAAACTTTCTGTCCTTTTTTTCTTAGGATATCAATAGCTTTTTCAAAATCTCCTTCAGCTTCGGTAAGGGCTTTTTTACAATCCATCATACCGGCCCCGGTTTTTTGTCTCAATTTATTTACCTCTTGTGCAGTAATAGCCATTGGTTTATATTTTTTTGTTTAATTAAATATAGGTGATGACAATAAAACAAAAATTGAACAGCAGGCTAGTGCCAGTGTCCAATTTTTGTAAATAAAATGTCAAAGTGGATTATTCTTTTGTTTCAGCGTCTGCTGCTTTTTTTGCTTCTTCCTCTTCAGAAAGTTTAGCATCGTCCTTGTCTTTCTTACGTTCAGACAAACCTTCTTCAATAGCAGCACCGAAAGCTTTTACTAATAGTGAAATGGATTTAAAAGCATCATCATTTGCTGGGATAGGGAAATCTACCTCGTTAGGGTTAGAGTTCGTATCTACCAAAGCAAACACAGGAATACCAAGCTTCTTAGCTTCAGCTAGGGCAATGTGCTCTCGCTTAATATCTACAATAAAGAGTGCAGCAGGAAGTCGTGTTAGGTCGGAAATACCACCCAATACATTCTCCAACTTTTCTCTTTGACGGCTGATCATCAGCCTTTCTTTTTTCGCCAGGTTAGTGTAAGAGTCATCTTTAGACATTTTGTCTATTGTTGACATCTTCTTCAAAGATTTACGGATGGTGGCAAAATTAGTCATCATACCACCAAGCCATCTTTCAGTAATGAAAGGCATCTTAAGCCTTCTGGCTTCTTCTGCTACTAAATCTTTGGCTTGTTTTTTCGTCGCTACAAACATAACTTTTTTGCCTGAGCGTACGATCTGCTTGATTGCGTTGGATGCTTCTTCAAGGCAAACGAGCGTTTTGTTTAGATCTATGATATGGATACCATTCTTCTCCATGAAGATATAAGGCGCCATTTTAGGATCCCACTTTCTTGTTAAGTGTCCGAAGTGAACACCAGCATCCAGTAAGTCTTTATATTCGATATTGGCCATTTATTAAATTGTTGTTTTATAGTATTTAGGAATATATATCCCCAATTATCTTTTAGAGAACTGGAATCTTCTCCTTGCTTTTCTTCGTCCAGGTTTTTTACGTTCTACCATTCTGGAATCACGTGTTAAGAATCCTTCTTTTTTCAACGGACTTCTATGGTCTTCGTTGATTTCACAAAGGGCTCTTGAGATTGCCATTCGAATAGCTTCTGCCTGACCACTGATTCCGCCACCATCAACATTAATATTAATGTCATAGGCACCGTCCTCATTGACCAATACCAAGGGCTGCTTCACCACAATCTGGTGTAGCTCAAAAGGGAAGTACTTATCAAGTGCCCTTTTGTTTACCGTGATATTACCGTTACCAGATTTGACGTAAATCCTGGCTACGGATTCTTTTCTTCTTCCAATTTTGTTAATTACTTCCATTGACGGGTAGCATTAAAGTTTTACTTCTTTAGGTTTCTGTGCGCTGTGTGGATGCTCTGATCCAGCGTAAACGTACAGGTTGGTGTACAATTTTCTGCCAAGTCTGTTTTTTGGAAGCATTCCTTTTACTGCTTTCTCTACCAGAGTTCGAGGAGATTTTTCCAAAAGGATCTTGGGAGTAGCGATACGTTGTCCTCCAGGGAATCCTGTGTGACGAACATACACCTTCTCAGTCCACTTCCTTCCGGTAAGTCTCACTTTCTCGGCATTGATAACAATAACATTGTCTCCGCAATCTACATGAGGGGTAAAGTTTGGCTTGTGCTTCCCTCTCAACATTTTTGCCACTTCACTTGAAAATCGACCTAGTATCTGGGATTGGGCATCCACTACTACCCACTCCTTTTCCACCGTGGCGTCATTCGCTGATATGGTCTTATAGCTTAAAGTATTCACTGTGTAAATGTTTAATAATTAGCTTGTTAAATACATTTCACCCTCAAAAAGGGACACAAAGATAGAAGTTAATTCCTTCAATTGCAATAGAAACCAAAGTTTACTGCCTTATTTTCACAAGAATAGCTAATTACTTTAGCTAGCTTTCAACCTTCTTTCGTTCCTTTTTAGTGCAAAATGGTCTTAAACAACTCTTGGAAACGTTTACTTAGCAAGGCAAAGTAGTTATTATATTTGATTTCCTTTTTTATTAACTCCAATTAAAATTATCTCAGTTCGTTTTTTTCTTATTTGGCCACCAATTCCTGCTGAACTTGGTTGGTTACTTTTAGAATCTTTAACTTTCTAAGTCCTCCGGGAAGTACCCAATCTACAGAGGCTCCTTCTCGGAACCCGATCAAGGCAACAGACAAAGGCGAGAATAAGGAAATCTTATGTTGGGCTAAATCTGCATTTTTAGGGATCACCATTGTCATCTTAATGATTTGTGCAGGGGTTCCCACCTCTACCTCAAAATAAGAGTTCAATTGAATAACGTCTTTAGGGATCTTTTTGTCAGGTACCTTTTTGGCCAATTCTAACTCATTCATCAATTGTCCAACCTCTTTGGTTTTCTGGGCAGGAGTAAGATTGTTAATAATGTTCTTAATTGTACTGTAATCTGATTCTTTAACTATAGGTTTCATTGTTTTTAAATTTTAAAAACAACCATTAGCCGTAAGGTGGAACTCCCACTACGGTTCATTGGTGTTTGCTAGTAAATAATAAATAGGAATAGTGTATAGCCTAAATACCGGTCATGGTGCCCCCTACCTTGATCTATATGGTAGAGGGAGATTTGATAAAGGCTTTATTGTGTGCGAGAACAATCCAATCCACCTTCAATACCCTTGTTAGCGCATTGTTGAAATCGGCGATATGGTTGAACGGTTGAATCATGAGATAATTTAAATCAAGATATAAAAAAATATTGAAATTGTCTAATAATGGCTTTCTCTATAATAAATAATAATTTTCTCAAATCAATACGCATGTTCTTTTACGAAGAGAATTGAATTAAAGTTCATTAAAATTAATAATATATTCCATTTTTACAATTATTGTATTCATTTGTTCTTTCGAAAATCTATTTGATTGGAAGGGATTTAGGTTATTTTTTCTCTTTTGGTTTTTTGCCTAATTAGCACCCAATTTAATGATTTAGTTTTGCTAGAAGGTGTATAGGTTAATGCGTGGTTTGTTAGATTAATAATAAAATAAAAATGGATTTAACAGATGTATTAATTCCATTTTTTAATGGATAATAGCAATATGCAAGGCTTTTGAATGGCAATGCCATTTTTTATTTGCAAATTCGAGAACGTTTCCGTTATTATTTTCACAAGGATACTTTTATTTAAAATTTAGATTGGATATATAGTCTTTTATTTACTCTTCAGATCAGTTAAGACCATGTAATAGGTCGATAGGATCAGGAGAATCAATACTTGATTGTTACCTGTTACAAGTTGAAATCTTTAATAGATCGGCTTTGAAGATCCCATGGCTTGGATGAAAATGTCATTGCTCAATTTGAGGTTTAAATTAACATTAAATGAAAAATACCAGAAGGTTATTTCTGAAATTATCAGGCATTTTAGGCTTAGGTTTAATGAATCGTGTTAAAGCATTCGGTGATACCGAAAGTAAGGTGCCATTGGTAGATCAAGGTATGAGGAATAATTATCAAATTCCGGGTTCTAAAGATTCGGGCAAGAGCATAATTGGTGATTATGGTAAATGGGCGAACAGCTTATTAGATGGTAAAATCCCCAGTCATTCCTACCGAAGAGATAAATGGGAAAGTTTGGAGGATTGGAAAAATAAGGCCATAAAAATCACTGAGGAGAAGTTGGTCGCACCTGATTTAGGCGGTACACCAAAGGTTACTATTGACAAGAAATACGTATACGACGGACTTTCTGTAGAAGAAATAAGCTGGGTACTTCCTACGGGAGGTAGGTCAGAGGGCATTGTGTTGAAGCCAGCCAATGCCAAAGGGAAATTGCCTGGGATTATGGCTTTCCATGACCATGGGGGTTGGAAATATTTCGGTAAAAGAAAAATTACCCGGACAAGTGATGAAAGGCATCCTATGATGGTAGATCACCAAAGGATGTATTATGAGGATTTGGCTTGGGCCAATGAAGTGGCCAAAAGAGGCTATGTAGTGATGGTGCCGGATGCTTTTCCCTTTGCAAGCAGGAGGGTATTGCTTAAGGACGTTCCTAAAAATCTTAGACAGGGTTTAAATGATGATAATCCTGATCTGCCAGAAAATGCCAAAGCTTACAACAATTGGGCGAAAGGGCAGGAGGACACCATGGCCAAGTCACTCTTTAGTGCAGGCACAAGCTGGCCGGGAGTTTTTATGGCTGAGGACCAGAAAGCATTGGATATTTTGTGTGACAGGAATGATGTTCAGGCTGATAAAGTTGGCTGTGGGGGCCTTTCAGGTGGAGGAATGAGGACTGTTTTTTCGGGTGGTTTAGACCCGCGAATAAAATGTGCTGTTTGCGTAGGTTTTATGACTACTTGGAAGGATTTGGTTCTGCACAAATCTTTTACCCATACATGGATGACTTTTGCTCCAGGATTGCCTCCGGCACTTGATTTTCCCGAAATTCTAGGTTTGAGGGTTCCATTACCTACCATGGTGCAAAATTCAATAGAGGACGGTTTGTACTCTTTGGATGAAATGCACGAAGCAGATAAAATACTTTCTTCGGTTTTTGAAAAAGCTGGAGCTGAAGACAAATACAAGTGCTCCTTTTACCCCGGTGGTCATCAATTCAACAAAAAAATGCAAGGAGATGCCTTTGATTGGTTTGATCGTTGGCTGAAGTAACTAGGCTTTTATTATCTTAAGGTTTTTAAAAATAAATAGACAATTCATCCTACTTTAACTCATTTATGAAAGACAACGTTTTCTTTAAGAAGCTCATTTTTGCCATTAGCCTAATCGGTCCCGGGTTATTCCTGATCGGTTATAATATTGGAACTGGAAGTATTACTACAATGGCCAAAGTGGGCGCTGAATACGGTATGATGCTGACTTGGGCATTGGTGCTATCTTGCCTGTTTACTTATGTATTGATGGTGGCTTACGGTAAAACTACACTCGTTACCGGAAATACGGCCCTCTTTAATATCAAGCACAAGTTGAAATACGGTACTGTACTGGCAGTCTATATCATAATTGCCCTTGTGGTTGGTGAGATAATGGCTTTGATGGGGATTTTTGGAATCATTGCCGACCTCATTCAGGAAGGATCAAGGTTACTGTTTGGAGGAGAAGGTTTTAGTACCTTTTGGATTACATCTGTTTTGGTGGTGGCGCTTTACCTGCTTTTCTGGTATGGTAATTACTTGATTTTCGAGAAGGTATTGGTGTTTTTTGTGGCCTTAATGGTGATTTCTTTTATCGTGGTTTTTGTTTTATTGAAACCTGATTTTTCCACAATTGTCTCAGGCATGGCACCATCTATTCCTGACGAACCTGGCGTATTGAGATTGATAGCAGCCATTGCAGGTACCACCTGTTCTGCAGCTGTATTTATTATTAGAAGTACTGTTGTAGCTGAAAAAGGATGGGGAATTCAAGACCTCAAAAACGAAAAAAAAGATGCTATGGTATCTGCTACCATGATGTTTGTGCTTAGTGTGATCATTATGGCAGTTGCTGCAGGTACTTTGCATGTGATGGGGCTGAAGCTGGATAACACAGTTGAGATGATCAAGTTATTTGAACCAATAGGAGGAGAGTTTGCTGCTTTTATCTTGATACTGGGTATTGTGGGTGCAGGTATATCTACTGTATTCCCTATTATATTGATAGCGCCATGGTTGATTAGTGATTTTACTGGGAAGCCCAGAAATATCAAGTCACCTATGTACAGGTGGCTGGCATTTATCGGGATACTGTTTGGTTTTGGTATGCAGTTCTTGGATGCCAGACCTCCATTGATTATGGTTTTTTCCCAGGCTTTTCAGGCCTTTATTCTACCAGCAGTAGCTATTCCTGTTTTTCTTCTCATTAATAACAAGGAGGTTATGAAGATACATGTGGCTGGCTTGAAAGAGAATATTGGGTTGGTAGCAGTTATTCTCTTTAGTCTGCTAACAGCTTATTTTGCGATTGCTGAATTTATTTAAAACTTGCATTGACCAGTCCATTTATAGGCTTGCCTTTGGTAAAGTTTTTAGTCGAAATTAAAGTTTTCTATTTCCTTTTTACCCTTATTTTATTTAAATAGAAGGGTAAGTTCCAGGTAATAAGATGCGTTCTAAATGATTTATAAAAATGAAAAATAACAGAAGAGGTTTTTTAAAAAAGGCAAGTTTACTAGGTCTTGGTGCATCCGGGATGAGTTATGTTCAAGGTTGTGGGCCAAAGAAGCAAGAAATTATAGAAACACCTCTTTCTAAAGAATGGACCTCTGACCCTGAGTGGTTAAAAGTGAAATATGGCGCATGGAGTGGTCCGGGAGTGCCCGTTGGTCCAGGTCCCATGGATGGGGTTTTGGTAAAGGATTATGCACCTAAATCCACTATTATCGCTGAGGAAACATTTATTCCCAAAGCCAAATTTTCTGTGATTGATGCACATGTTCATCACTATACGGAAATAGAAGAAGGTGGAAATCCTAAGCAGGCCATAAAAGATTGGGTGAAGACAATGGATGAAGTAGGGGTAGAAAAATCAGTTGTGCTTACTGTGGCTACCGGGAAAGAATTTGACAAGATGGTTGATTATTATTTGACCGATTACGCAGACAGGTTCCAGCTTTTTTGCGGCATTGAAATGGAAGGGATTGACAAGCCGGATTATCCTGAAAGGGCAGTGAAGGAGTTGGAACGTTGTTATAAATTAGGCGCTAGAGGAGTAGGAGAAGTGACAGACAAGGGTTTTGGTGTCTCTCGTGACCAGTCTTTGAAGCCCGAAGAAAGAATGCACATCGATGATGATAGATTGGATCCATTCTGGGCGAAATGTGGAGAATTGAATATACCTGTTAACGTACACCAGTCCGATCACCCTTCAGCCTGGACACCACCTGATGTTTACCAGGAAAGGACGCCTATATTTCAGCAGTTCAATAAATATGACACAGACGGCCTGACATATGATGAGCTGGTAACTTATCTTCCCAAGTTATTGGTGAAGCATCCAAAAACCACCTTTATCGCATGTCATATGGCCAATTTGGGCAATGACTTGAATCGCCTTGGAGCCATGTTAGATGATTTCGATAATCTTTATCTGGACATTTCTGCCAGGGATTATGAAATTGGAAGACAACCTAGGGCATCAGCCAAATTTTTGACCAAGTACAGTGATAGGGTTTTGTTTGGGACAGATATGGGATTGGATAAACAGATGTACCAAGCTTGGTGGCGTTTGTTGGAAAGTGGGGATGAACACATGCCAGGTAGAGTTTGGTGGAGATACTATGGTCTCGAACTCCCTGAGAATGTATTGGAAAAACTGTATAGAACCAATGCTGAGAAGGTACTTAACTGGACTTGATTTCCTTGTGGTTTTATTGCTTAATGACGATTAAAAAAATAACAATTTCCTCATCAAGTTGATGAAATAAGAAGTTCACAGCCTATACCAGATTTTTTCGGGGTAGGCGGTGGACTTATTTAGTGATGGTTCCCATCCAAACCTTCAGGGGCAATTCAATAGGGATGGGCTTCAGCCCATTTTTTAAGGTAATATCGTTTTATCTGGCTTTAGCAAAAACCTAGAGAATAAAAGTGAATTTATTGAATAGTCCTTTGCCAAATGAAAAACATCTCTTCAAATTTTACTCCATTTTTTCAGGGTACGTCAGGTTACTGAGCTTATCGAAGTATCCTGATCCGGTCTAAGTTTAGCAAAGCGTAACTTAGACTCAAGAAGCCGAAAGCTTTCAACTTTCATTAAATAGGCCAAGAGTGACTCCGACACCGCTGACTTCGACAGGTTCAGCCACCTATGTCATAATACAATTACTTGTTACAAATATTTAACCCGGATTATGTAATAGGATTTCTCCGCCCTGACAATGTCAGGGGTGAAGCCTGTCCCGTGTTTACGGGAAGTGTTGCAATCGCAAGAAAATGGTCGTGTACTGAAATAGGTTGACACAATTTAATTAAAAATTGTAAACCTATAATCGGACAAAATGAGTGAATTACAAAAGTTCTCCGAAGATGCAAGGAGAAAAATCGTTATGGAAGTACTTTCAGGTACTTTAAGCAAAGAACAGGCAAGGCATATTTATGGAATTAAAAGCAAATCCGCTATCTTGGAATGGATGAGGATTTTTGCTGGTCTTGAAAGAAGGCTTCCTAAAGATCCTCTTCCGATTTTAAAAAACATGGCAATAAAAGAGGATTCCAATAGTGAGTTAAAAGCCCGTATAAGGCAACTTGAAGAAGAGCTGAAGCTTAGCCGTTTGAAGGGCAGGGCATACCAGATCATGGTAGATATTGCCAAAGAAGAATATGGGCTAGATCTTGAAAAAAAGTCTGGTGCCAAACAGTTCAAAGACTCAGAGAAGAAGAACCAAAAGTAAGTTTGGCCCAACTTTGTGAATTGTTTGGCAAGAGCAGGCAGGGCTACTATAAAGCTTTAAATTATATTTACCGCGGGGCATTTGAGGAAGAGGTGGTCTTGAGTCTTGTTTTAAAGATCAGAAAGAAGGCCAAAACATCCAGATGGGGGTTGAGAAAGATAAACCCTCTGATTCAGAAAGACCTAATAGGAATGAAAATCAAGATAGGCAGGGATAAACTGTTTGATTTGCTTCGAGTGAACGGGTTATTAGTAACCAAAAGAAAAAGGAAGTTTTTCACTACCCAAAGCCATCATTGGCTTAGGAAGTACCATAACCTGGTAGAAAACATGGTTGTCTACAGGCCCAACCAGTTATGGGTTTCCGATATTACCTACCTTTTACTAAATGGGCAAGTCATGTATCTGTATCTTATTACGGATGCTTATTCCCAGAAAATAGTGGGCTGGAATCTTTCTCTGGATCTGAAGGCTGAATCAGCACTTGAAGCCCTGAAGGTGGCTTTCCAGTCTCAAGAAAACATTAACCATTATTCCCTTGTCCATCATTCGGACCGTGGGGTACAGTACTGCAGTTATGATTACACCGACCTATTGAAAAAGAAGAAAGTTTGGATCAGTATGACGAAGCCCGCTTCACCACATGAAAATGCCATAGCGGAAAGAGTAAATGGAATCCTAAAGGAAGAGTGGCTGGAGGATATTGCAGGAGAAACAAATATCAACCCGAAAAAATACATCATTAAAATTATCAAAATCTATAATGATATGAGACCACACGAGAGTTTAGGAAATCTAACACCTAACCAAGTACATGACGAAGGTTTTACAAGGCATGATACCGAACGCGTTATTGGAAAGAAATATAATTGGAAAAAGAAGACCGAACCTGTCAAGGCCCGGTCTGAAAATAGCAACGCTATCGGACCAAACGACTATTCCTTGGCAAGTTGCTCCTCAGCAGAGCTTGCCTCCGCTTTATCGTGGTACTGTAAGTTAAATGAAACTTCTTAGAAATTAAAACACTTACTATATTTGAAAAACAAAAGTGTCAACCATTTTCAGGACGAGACAAATTAGACTGTTTGGAGGTTTTAGCATAGCACCGATATGGTGAAATTGAAAACAGCAACAACTGGCTGATTTTAAAGCGATTTCAGCACGTAATAGAATGTCTATTGCATATTTCGGGATAATCCAATTACACCAGCTAAGACAGGAGGTTATTGAGAAATTGTATTTTCTCTTCCTTTTTTATCAATAGAAAACCAGGCTATAAACCACTGTTAGTTGTTTTATATCTAAATAAACCCCTGTTTTTCAACTATTCCAATTAAAAATAAATTAGCTCTCTTAATATTTACACATTAGGTGTATTTCTTTTTTCATATGGTGAGTATTTGGGTTTTCGATAACGTTATCGCTATTAAATTTCACTATTTCAATTTATATAATTTGATTATTGGTTAAATTGAACTTAAAGTTTATGTAAAATAAGGTTTAACTCAATGCTTACGCTCTATGAAAAAATCTACTAGCTATTTAATCATCCTCCTAGTCCTGTTGGGAGGAATGAATTTCGGAAATGCCATTGCCCAAGGAACAAGGGTGTTAAATGGTACGGTGTCTGGCCAAAATGGTCAGTCTATCCCTGGAGCCACCATTTTGGTGAAGGGTACTACAAATGGTACCGTCACGGATATGGACGGAAAGTATAGTCTCAGTGTAGGTTCAGATGCTCAAGTGTTAATTGTTTCCTTTGTGGGAATGCTTACTAGTGAAGTAAGCATTGGAAACAGAAGTCAGATAAACGTTACATTAGAGGAAGAAACAGCAGACCTAGATGAATTCGTTGTCATAGGTTATGGAACGCAGAAGAAAGCCACCCTTACAGGGTCTGTTACTAGTGTGGAAAGTGAACAAGTGATTAGTAATCCTTCTGTAAACTTAACCAACTCTTTGTCTGGTCTTTTACCTGGGTTGGTTGCCTTAAATCGTTCCGGAGAACCTGGTGCTGATAACTCTTCTATACTGATTCGGGGGAGTAATACCACTGGAGACAACAGTCCATTTGTGGTCGTTGATGGGGTTCAAAATCCTCCGGGTTGGGAAAGGATCAATCCCAATGATATAGAGTCAATTTCGGTGTTAAAAGATGCTTCTGCAGCTATATACGGCGCTAGGGCTGCTAATGGTGTAATCTTAATTACCACCAAAAGAGGCAAAGAGGGAAAGCCAACTTTAAGTTATACTTTCAATCAGGGTATAAGTCAACCGACGAGACTTCCTGAGTTAGCGGGCTCTTCTTTATTTGCGGGCTATGTTAATGAAATGATGGTCAGGGATGGACAGGATCCCAGGTATACAGATGCGGAAATTGAATTGTTCCGAAATGGTACTGATCCCAATTATCCCAATACCAATTGGTACAAAGAGGTTCTAAAAGATTATTCACTTCAAAGTATGCATAACCTAAGTTTGAGAGGCGGTTCCGAATCAGTACGCTACTCAATGTCAGGTTCCTATTCTCATCAAAATAGTATATTTAAGAAGGGGGTCCATGATTTCAAAGGCTATACAATCCGATCAAATATGGATGCCGATGTCAATGAATACATCACTGTAAATCTTGATCTGAACCTAGGCTTGGATGATCGATCACAGCCTGGAACGGAAAATCCGTGGGGTTGGTTGAACGCAATCCCTATGATGCCGGTGTACTATGAAAACGGTTATCCCTCAGCGGGTATTGAGCAAGGTCTAAACCCTGCTGTAATGACTACCTCGGCCTCGGGAGATCACAATACAAAAACCAAGAGAGCTATTTCAAAAGTTGGTTTCAATATCAAGGCTCCTTGGGTGGAAGGATTGGGATTGGATGGTTATTTTGTTTATAGCAATGAAGACATTCTAGATAAAAGATGGAGAACTCCATGGACTGTTTATAATTATGACATGGCAAACGATACATACCTTCCTCTTCGAGGGGGAAGGATTACTGCTCCAGAATTGACCCAATCGACCAGAAGTGTCAGTAGTACTTTTTTGAATTTCAGGTTAAAATATGAAAGACAATTTGGAGACCATTACATCAACTCTTTTATTGGTGCTGAACAAACTAAAGGGGGCAATGCGTATTATGAAGCCTTTAGAAGAAACTACCTTTCTCCAACCTTATCAGAGTTATTTGCAGGAGATCCTGCTACCCAGCAAAATGATGGGGTATCTGCAGAATCTTCTCGACAAAGTATTTTGGGTAGGGTAAGTTATAACTATCAGGAAAAATACATTATCGATTTTAATGCAAGGTATGATGGCTCTTATGTATTCCCAGAAGGTAAAAGGTTCGGGTTTTTCCCTGGGGTATCTGCTGCCTGGGTATTGTCTGAAGAATTTTTAAAAGACATATCAGGAGTCAATGATTTAAAATTACGTACTTCAATAGGTAAAATGGGAAATGACAGAATTAGTCCTTTTCAATTTATGCCTGCTTACAATCTTGGATTAGATGGGTACCATTTTGGATTACCTACTAACTCTCAATTGGGTGTAGTGCCTGGTGTGACACCAAACCCTAATGTTACATGGGAAGTAGCCACTACTTATAACCTTGGTTTGGATGGGATGTTTTGGAATGGTGGATTAAGTTTTACTTTGGAGGTTTTTAAACAAAGGCGTGAAAATATTTTAACCAAAAGAAACCTCGAAGTTCCATTTTATACAGGCTTGCAATTGCCAGATGAAAATATAGGTATAGTTGAGAATAAAGGATTAGAATTGGCTTTGAATCATCGTGGAAAAGCTACATCACCAAGCGGTTTTTCTTATTCAGTTGGGGGCAACATCGCTTTCAATAAAAATACCGTGATTGATATTTCGGAAGCTCAGGATGTTCCTGATTACCAAAAAGCTGAGGGCAGGATCTTAGGGGCAGGACTATATTATGAAGCACTCGGGATTTTCCGAACTCAGGAGGCTGTTGATTCAAATCCTGTATTCCCGGGGACTCTAGTGGGCCACCTACAGTACAGAGATGTCAATAATGATGGAATCATTAGTTCTCAGGATATGGTCAGAATGGACAAATCCAATATTCCACAAATTACATTTGGACTTAATGGTACATTGAACTATGGGCAATTTTCGCTTTTTGCCAATTTTGCAGGGCAAGGAGGCGCATGGCAATACTATCATCAAAATGCAAGAATTGCGGTAAACGGTTTGGCTGAATTGATCGAAAATAGATATACGCCAGGCAGCATGGATTCTAAATATCCCATACTACCTGATTTGGGAACAAGGACTCAGCCAAGTGGGCTTCAAAGTACTTTTTGGTTGCAAAATGCAAGTTTCATAAGGTTCAAAACCCTTCAAGTAGGCTATAACCTGCCTGCTGCTTTACTTAAGAAATTAAGTTTGTCTTCAGCGAGGATTTATCTGAATGGCAATAATCTCCTTACCATTTCGGAAATCAAATGGTTTGATCCGGAAGGGGATAATGAAAGAGGTTCATTCTATCCACAAAGTCGAATTTTTAATTTGGGTGTTGACCTGTCCTTTTAATCAATTGATGCAAAATTTAAAATTCCCTATTATGAAAACGATATTTAAATACTTGTATATAAATAGAATAACAGGAATGTTTTCCATGCTATTGCTAGTTGCTACGCTGAATATAGCTTGCGATGATGAGGTATTAGATGTTATACCTGCAGACAGGTTTACAGACGAAGCAGTTTGGGCGGATGAATCTTTAATAGAAGCTTTCATTGGCAATGCTTACCGAACCATTCCAAGTGGCCTTCGCTATAGTTTGTATGGACTGTCTGTGGTTACGGATGAAATTAATGCTAGAAGCAACTCTTGGGCCTGGAGTGTTTGGGAGGGTAACCTTAATCCTGATGACCTTAGAGAAGTGGATTATTGGACAGGAGCAAACGATAGAAATATTAATTATTGGCAGCCAATTAACCGCACCAATATCTTTTTCGAAAATATAGATAGGGAAAGAGCTGTGCCAATAGGTGAAAACACCAAAAATAGGATGATTGGTGAAATGAAAACCATCAGGGCTTACAGTTATTTTAAGTTGGCCAGTTTATTTGGTGGCGTGCCATTGTTTACCAAGACTTTTACCTTAGAGGATGATTTTAAAGTAAAAAGAAATACTTATCAGGAAGTCATGGAATTTGTGTTGGCAGAATTGGATGAAGCGATTGATTTGCTTCCAGAAACTTACAATAATGCCGATCAGGGTCGGGTCACTAAGGGGGCAGCCATGGCCATAAAATCACGTGCTACCTTATACTACGCCAGTGAATTGAACAATCCAGCAATGGATCCAACAAAATGGCAGAAAGCAGCAGATGCTGCAAAGGCAGTCATCGATTTGGGACAATATGAGCTTTTTGAGGATTATAGGACCATGTTTCTTGAAGAAAATATCTACAATCCAGAAATGATATGGCAGCGTCCTTACAATCAATTTGTAAGTAGTGAAAGGGTGTACGTTGAATTAAGTTTGTATCCTAATGGCTACAATGGTTTTGGGCAAGTGCATCCGCTACATAATCTGGTAGATGATTTCGAAACGGTGAATGGCCTTCAGCCAGAGGATGATCCTGATTACAATCCCAATGATCCTTATGCAGACAGAGACCCTAGGTTTTATGCCACTATTCTACATGATGGAGCACCTTTCCAAGGAAGAGAAGTGGAAACTTTCTTACCAGGTGGTTTAGATTCAAATGAGGGGCCAGTATCGGCATGGAACGCCACACAAACTGGATATTACCAGTTGAAATTTGCAAATGAAAGGATTGTTAATCCAAGCGGAAATAATATGTCTCAAACCCCGTGGACATTTGCTAGGTATGCTGAAATCTTGTTGAATTATGCAGAGGCTAACTATTTTCTGGGTAACGAAGACATTACCAGAGAATACCTTAATATAGTAAGAAATAGACCAAGTGTAAACATGCCTGATGTTACTGAAAGTGGGGATGCCCTATTTGAAAGAATAGTAAACGAAAGGCGAATTGAGTTGGTCTTTGAAGAACATCGTTGGTTTGATATTCGTCGTTGGAAAATTCTTCCGGAAGTGGCAGACAAAGACCGCACACGAATGATCATCAGAAAACAAGCAGATGGAACAAAGACTTATGAAGTAGCCTTTTGGAAAACTGGAAATTTCAACCCAGCCAATTATTTGCTCCCAATTCCTCAATCCGAAATCAACAAAAATGGATTGCTTGAGCAAAATCCAGGCTATAATGTGGCCCAACAGTAAGTTAATTTAAATAAAATGATGATGTACGTATTTTAATCTGAGGTACGTACATCATTTTTTCATATATTGAGTGCTAAATAATTTGTTCTATGAATAGTAATCGAAGAGATTTCCTCAAATTATCCGGTTTAGGTATGGCTGGATCGGCCTTGTTTCCAGGCTCAGCTTACGGTGCTGAGGAAACCATCGGATACGAAAAAATAAAAAACCTCGCGAATAAAAAACACAAGCAGGTTTTTAATATGTCCGGATATGCAGCTCCTAAAATTGATACGGTTAGGATAGGCGTGGTAGGCCTAGGAAGTAGGGGCTCAGCGGCTGTAAGAAGACTTAGCAAAATTGAAGGGGTTGCTATAAAAGCCCTATGTGACTTGAGACCAGAAAAAGCCGAACAAGCCAAGCAAAAGCTTGCAAATACCGCTCACTCTCCTGATCTCTATACAGGAGATGCGGAAATATGGCAAAAATTGGTGGAGCGAAAGGACCTTGACTTAATTTATATTACCACTCCTTGGGAACTGCACACCCCCATAGCTCTTTATGCAATGGAAAGTGATAAACATGCAGCAGTGGAAGTTCCGGCAGCAATCACCATGGAGGAATGCTGGGCCCTTGTAGAAACCTCTGAAAGAACCAGGAAGCATTGTATGATGCTTGAAAATACCTGTTATGATTTCTTCGAATTGATGACACTGAATATGGTGCGTCAAGGATTTTTTGGTGACATTATTCACTGTGAAGGAGCCTATATCCATGATTTTATCCCTAGCATTTTCAGCAAAGAAAAATGGAATATGTGGCGCTTTCGACACAATGCCAGTCGAAACGGAAACTTATACCCTACTCATGGACTGGGACCTATTTGTCAGGCCATGAATGTCAACAGGGGAGATCAACTTGATTTTCTTGTTTCAGTATCGAGTAAGGATTTTGTCCTTGGAGAGATGACTGAAAAATTGGCTAAAGAGGATGATGTTTACAAAGAATTTGTAGGGAAACCATTTAGGGGGAACATGAATGTAACCACCATCAAAACCAAAAATGGAAGTACCATTATGCTTCAGCATGATGTCTCTTCCCCTAGGGTTTATTCACGAATACATTTGGTAAGTGGTACCAAAGGGGTTGCCATGAAATACCCTTTGCCAGGCCGTATTGCTACAAGTCATGAGGGTTGGCTTCCTGAAGAGGAGATGAAAGTTTTGGAGCAAAAATACCAACCAGAAATTGTAAAAAGAATAGGAGAATTGGCCAAGCAAGTAGGAGGGCATGGAGGAATGGACTTCTTGATGGATTGGCGATTAATAGATTGCTTAAGAAATGGTTTGCCTTTGGAACAAGATGTTTATGATGCAGCTTTATGGAGCTCTGTATTTCCTTTAAGTGAATGGTCAGTAGCCAATCGATCAACGGCTATCGATGTGCCTGATTTTACCGGCGGTTCATGGAAGCAAAACTCCCCAGTGGACATAAATTTGACTCATGGTGGAAATACAGGGATTAACCTTTAATTTAAAAACGTACACTTATGACATGTAATCTAATTAAGCCATGAGAAATTTTCTGTTTGGAAGTCTTTTTTCTATCGTCCAGCTCTTCAGTCCCAGTGTAACAAAAGCCTATGATGGTACTGCGCTGCATTGGAGTCCTCAAGATAGTTTACCCTCCGTTCTATCTGCTCAGCGGGCTGATATCTTAGGTGGAAGGATGAAGCAAAAGGCCCAAATAAAATATGCCACGCACATTTTACCGGAAACCTTGGCTGATTGGGAAAAGAGAAAAAGCGAAATAGTTCGAGAGGTAATTTTAAATAGTGGCATTAAGGTAGATCATGACCTGGAATTGGATATGAGGATAACGGGTACTGTCCAAATGGATGGTTATGCGATAAAAAACATTTATTTTCAAACCCAACCCGGCATTTATGCTACTGCCAACCTTTATATTCCAGAGGGCAAGGGCCCATTTCCAGCTGTGATCAATATGCATGGACATTGGACTGAAGGTAAGGCCGCCGAAAACATACAATCTGTAGGACATAGCCTGGCCAAAAATGGATATGTATGTTTGAGTATTGATGCTTTTGGTTCTGGAGAAAGATCAACCAAACACATGGATTTCGAATACCATGGATCCAATTTAGGTGCTTCATTGATGAACGTAGGTGAGACCCTTTTGGGCGTCCAAGTAATAGACAATATGCGGGCGGTTGATCTATTGAGCAGCTTGCCTTATGTGGATGCCGAAAACATTGGCGCTACAGGTGCAAGTGGTGGAGGGAATCAGACCATGTGGTTTGCTGCCATGGATGAAAGGGTTAAAGCAGCCATGCCAGTAGTGAGTGTAGGTACTTTTGAATCCGCAGTAATGGGTTCCAACTGCGTTTGCGAGTTGATGCCCAATGGGCTTTCATTTACTGAGACTTCGGGTATTTTGGCACTGTATGCTCCCAGGGCTTTGAAAATGTGCAACCACAATAAGGACAGTAACTCTACTTTTTTTCCAGCAGAGATGCTGAGAAGTTACCACAATGCCAAACCAGTCTTTCAGCAGTTTGGGGCCGAAGAAAAGATAGCCTATGAGTTGTTTGATTTGGAACATGGCTATTGGCCGGAAGACAGGGAAGCCATGTTGGGTTGGTTTGACCTACACCTTAAAGGAATAGGGGATGGAAGTTCTCGAGAGGAAATTCCTTTTGAAGTGCTTCCTTATGAGAAATTAATGGTCTTTCCTGAGGGGCAACGGGACCCATTGGTTGTAGGTGTTGCAGAATACAGCCGGAGAAAAGGGCAGAAGTTGAGAGAAAGCTATTTAGGGCAAACCTCTATAGACAAGCAACAAGTGAAATCAGGGTTGAAAGAACTTTTGAAAATCAAAGGTTATCCTAAAGTTGATAAGGTAAACAGTTATTCCTCCGAAGCAGGATGGGAAAAGATAGCCTTAGAAACTTCTAATAACTTACTCACCCCGCTACTTATCAGAAAACCAAGTAATGCAGCATTGGGCTATGTTATCATTGCCACGGCAAATGGGAAACATGAAGTTCCTCAAGCAAGAATTGATGAATTAATAAATAAGGGGCAGGGGGTAGTCATAGTGGAATTGAGTGGTACGGGGGAGGCTGCTTCTCAAGAGGATCAATTGGTCGCTTACCTTACTCCTTTTCATACCCTTGCAAGAGCTAGATTATGGCTTGGAGAAACAATGCTTGGACAATGGGTTGGGGAATTGAACATGGTCTCTGAGTTTGTGAAAGAGCATTATGCACCATCTGTTTTGACCTTTGATGGAGACAAAGAGGCTGGGTTAGCAGGATTGTATTTGGCAGCTTTGGAAGAAGGAACCTTTGAAGCACTTACCCTAAGAAATACTCCGGTAAGTTACCTTTTTGATAACCGTGAAGGAGTAGACTATTTTAGCCTTGCCATCTTCTTGCCTAAATTCCTTCAATGGGGAGATGTGTCACTAGCTGCAGGATTGGCTTCCTTGCCAATTACCTTTGAGAACCCCGTAACCATGTCTGGAGAATCGATATCTCCAGCGAAGGAAAATGAATGGAAAATGGAATTTGCCAGCATAAGAACTTATCTTAAAGGAAAAGGAAGCGTTAAATTTCAATTTTAATACCCACCAATAAAATTTAGAAGCTTAATACAAATAAACTATGAAATCGATAAACAGAAGAAAATTTATCCAAAACACGGGGCTACTTGCAGCGTCTGGCCTTTTGGCACCTTCAATTAGTTATGGTTTTAAAGGGAATAAAAGCCGGGTGGTATTGGTAGGTACTGGTGGTAGAGGTATCGGTATGTGGGGTGCGCCAGTTCAGGAAGAGTACAATGACATTTTGGAATTTGTTGGGTTATGTGATGTTAATCCAGGAAGGGTGGCATACGCCAAAGAAAAAATGAAAGTCGATTGCCCTGTATATACAGATTTTGACAAGATGATGAAGGAAACCAAGCCCGACACCTTGATTGTCACGACTACTGATGCAACCCATCATGAGTACATTATCAAAGGTTTGGAAGCTGGTTTGAGAGTAATCTCAGAAAAACCGATGACTACTGATGAGTTTAAATGTCAGGAAATTTTTGATGCGGAAAAAAGGACAGGAAACAAGGTAATTGTCACTTTTAATATGCGTTATTCAGCCTATGTTCAACAGATATGGGAACTGCTGAGAAATGGAGAAATAGGGGATATAAAATCAGTAGACCTTAACTGGTATTTGGATACCAGTCATGGGGCAAGTTATTTCAGACGTTGGCATGGGGAGAAAGAGCATGGAGGAACCTTACTTGTGCATAAAGCAACCCATCATTTTGATGCTTTGAATTACTGGATGGATTCAGAACCGGAAGAGGTTTTTGCTTACGGTTCCTTGGATTATTACGGACAGAAAAACAGCAAGTTCAATAGTACCAACTGTAGGCCTTGTCCCCATAAGTCCAATTGCAATTTTTATTGGGACATTACCCAAAGCAAAAGTTCAATGGACCTGTATGTAGCCCATGAAAAACATGATGGATATTTACGTGATGGCTGTATTTATCGTAAAGAGGTGGATATTTATGATACCATGGCGGTACAATACAAGTATGCCAACGGTGTTAAGGTAAATTACTCACTGACGGCTTGCTCACCTTACGAAGGCTACAGACTTGCCGTTAATGGGACCAAGGGCAGGTTGGATGCTTGGATAAAGTCCTCAATGCCAACAGGAGTACCTCCTTACCAGGAAATCACGATCAGAAACCTATTCGGTAATGTCAAAAATATAAAAGTCATGCCTGAGTCCGGCGGACACGGAGGTTCTGATCCTAGGCTAAAAGACAAGATATTCAGGTATCCAGATTCACCAGATCTTTACAAACAATCTGCAGGTTCTAGAGATGGCGCCATGTCTGCATTGATTGGTATAGCAGCAAGAAATAGTATTGAGACGGGGAAAATTGTCAGAATAGAAGACCTTACTTCTCTTGTTCCAGTAGCTAGAAAGGGCTGATTTATAGAGCAGAATTCTCTGTGAACGAAGTTTTTACCTTTAAAATATCGATTTAATCTTAATTATTAACACATGAACCACCGCAGAAGGAAGTTCTTGAAGGTTTCAGGAATGGCCGTTACTGGCTTAGGGGTATTGGAAGGTTTTGCTGCCGGGCAATCGGGAAACAATCCCGCTATGCCTATGGAAGACCCTACAAGTTTTCAAATTACACCAGCAATGAAAGAGGCCTATCAGGTAGCATTGAAGGTTTTAAAACCTACCAAGAGCCAGTTGGAACATGGACTTGAACTTCATCGCAATTCTGTGGTGGTTGATTGTTATGGCTTTATGCCCAGAGCCGCAGTCGATGGGGAAAGAATGAAAGGAGCTGTGGAGGAAAATGCTTCTCCTCTAGAGCTTCAGGATATGCAGGAAGACATGACCATGACAGGTTTTGTGGAAGTCAAGCGAGAAACCGAAGAGTTTATCAATGCTTGGAAAGCTTCAGGAGTTACCTGCGTCATCCAAAATTCAGGAGAGGAAGGAAGTGCCATAGAAAGGCTGCTCAAACGATTGTCCAGGTTTACCTATGCTACGGACTGGATGAAGGACACTTTGATAAAGGCCGTTACTCCTGAGGATATTTTGCTAGCCAAACAACAGAACAAGCATTCACTCTACTTTACAGGAAATGGTGTTCCTCTTCCTCAGGACTGGATTTCTGTGGAGGATGAGCTCCGTTATATTAGGGTGTTTTACCAACTTGGTATTCGCATGATGCACCTTACCTATAATCGGCGAAATATGATAGGTGATGGCTGTGGAGAACCGAATGATGCTGGCTTGAGTGATTTTGGGAGAACGGTAGTGGAGGAGATGAATCGGGTAGGTGTGATTGTAGATATTGCTCACTCAGGATGGCAAACAAGTCTGGACGCTGCCAAGTATTCCACAAAACCAATGGTGGCCAGTCACAGTACGGTGAATTCATTGTATGAACATTACCGTGCCAAGCCAGACAATGTTATTAAAGCCATTGCTGACACAGACGGATACCTAGGGATATGTTGTATACCTTGGTTCCTAGGTGGTTCAGGAGATATCGCTTCCATGATGAGGCACATTGATTATATGGTCAAAAAATTTGGAAGCGACCGGGTGGCCATCGGAACAGACGTAGCGCATAATTCTCAATACGCTGCTGAAGAAAACAAGAAAGTGCCTGCTTATAGGAAGCGTAGGAATAGATGGGAAGCACTTTGGCCAGATCCGAAAGAACCCTTTACTACCACCAAGGAGATGACGCAAAGCATGGCTTGGACCAATTGGCCATTGTTTACTGTTGGGATGGTTCAAATGGGATACTCGGACGAGGACATTCAAAAAATACTGAGCGGAAATGTATTACGTGTAGCAAGAGCAGCTTTGAAGTAATTGCTTGTAGGGGATTCTAATTTTATATAGACAGTTTTATAGGGAAAAGCCTATTTTAATTTTGGACAAGTTCAGTAATTAGAAAAGTGTTTTGTTATCCCTTTCTTGCTTAATTAATTTATTAGTAACACTTTTTTAGTGTTTAATTTTCAGGCTATTTAAAAAAAAGCCTTTTACTAGATGGAGATATAAACCTTGACCTTTTTATTCAATTTTATTTGTAGATCAATCTTTGCCCCCTCAAGGTCAAGTGATTTTCTGCGGTTTATTTTGTGTAGAAATGAGCCGTAAATTGTAAGCGAAATTTATGGATTAAACAGGGCAGAAAGGCTTGGTATTTGGATCAATGGAATAGCCACTTAAAAAGGGTTTCAACTTTCTGTTTAACCCGGATAATGTAATAAATTGTCTATTGCATATTTCGGGTTTAAGTCAAGAATTAGGTAAATCTCCTGAAAAATCAGGGTACGCTACCGGATAAATGAACCCTTAATAAACCTTTGCTTAGGTATAAACTACATAGTGACGATTAAAATGTCTTTTATTTAACTTTAATATCAATTTTATGAAAATAATTCAATCAGCTAATCCAAAAGGCCTTGGTAAATCAGCAGGAGAGGCAGCAGCACCTCTTATCCGTGAGGCTATCGAACGTAAGGGAAAAGCCAATTTGATTTTAGCAACGGGTACAAGTCAGTTTGAAACCATTACTCAGCTTTTAAAAGAAGATATTGATTGGAGCAAAGTGACCGTTTTTCATTTGGATGAATACATAGGGATATCAATAACTCATCCTGCCAGTTTCCGCAAATACCTTAAAGAGAGATTTGTAGATAAGGTGGAGAATTTGGGAGCTATTCATTATATCAATGGAGAAAATGATCCGGAAAAAGAATGTGAAAGGCTAAAGGCTTTGATTTCAGACCAGGACATCGATGTGGCTTTTGTAGGTATTGGGGAAAATGGCCACCTTGCCTTCAATGATCCACCAGCTGATTTTGATACCAAGGAACCTTATTTAGTTGTGGACTTGGATGAGCCTTGCAGAAAGCAACAAATGAATGAGGGCTGGTTTGAAACCATGGAGGATGTACCGGCCAAGGCCATAAGTATGTCTATCCAACAAATCATGAAGTCAGAACATATCATTTGTTCTGTTCCTGATGAGCGTAAAGCACAAGCTGTTAAAGATTGCCTTGAAGGTGAAGTAAGCAATATGAACCCTTCTAGCATCCTGCAAGAACATTCTTCATGCAGCATCTATCTAGATGATGCATCTGCGAAGTTATTAACCAATGCTTTAGAGAAATAAACCACTAAGCCAAAAGCCCCTATTCCAAGACTAATAATTGGTCTTCGGATGGGGCTTTTTATTTTTTCTTCAGAATAGAGGGTTCCATTGTCTATCTGAAGTTCTATAGCCAAACCCGGCCTGAGTTTGCCTAATTGGATTTTATTTTAGTCTACTAAAGTAGTCCGCATACTGGATTCTCGTATAATTAATTCCCCAGGAAGAATGACCTCTTTGGAGGGTAGGTTTACTTTTTGAATATGTTTGAGTAGCAGTTCACAGGCAATCCTACCAATTTCAAAAGCGGATTCAGAAACTGTAGTAAGCGTAGGGGTAATAAGTGTGCAAATAGGGTCATTTGTAAAACCAACCACACCAAAATCTTGTCCTATTCGTATATTTTCTTTTTTCAACTGTACCATGGCACCAATGGCTTTTCTGTCATTTACAGCAAATATGGCATCGGGTTTTTTGCAATGACTCATTAATGACTGTAGGTCGGTGGATCCGCATTCTTGTGAAAACCCAGTGTGGACGATCCATTCACTTCTTATTGGGATTCCATAGTGTTCCAATGCATTTAGGTATCCATTAAGTCTGTTTTGAGTAAAAATTTGATCTTGTGGACCCGTTATGTGAGCAATTTCACTAAAACCTTGGGAAATAAGGTGACTAGTGGCCTCAAAAGCCCCGTTATAATCGTCTTGTCTTACTTTGGAGGCCTCGAGAGGGTTGGTTCTGTCAAAAAACACAACGGGAATTCCCTTGCCAATGACTTCATGAACGTGGTCGTAGTTACTTGCACAAGTAGAAATAAGTATTCCATCAAGTCCTGATAGGGTAAGGTTGCTCATTATAAGCTTTTCCCTTTCTTCAGAATCATTGGTCAGGTAAAGAATAATGTTGTAATTAAAATCGTAAGCGATTTTTTGAATACCCGTAATAACTGTCGAAAAATAGTAATTGGTTATAAAAGGTAAAATTATCCCAATATTATTGGTCTTGCCTTGAGATAGTCCACGTGCATTGAAGTTCGGTTTGTAATTTAATTCTTTTGCTTTTTCAAGTACCAGTTGTTTTGTTTCGAGGCTCACATCAAAAGTGTCGCGCAAAGCCCTGGAAACTGTAGAAACTGAAATATTCAATTCCCTCGCAATGTCTTTTATGGTTATAGTCTGATGTAGCATTTAGATTTTTGTAATACTGTCCCATAATATGCTGTTTTTTTAATAAATATGAAATATCAAATGTATGGAGTGGTAGAAGTTTTTTACGATATGCTTTAGCTAAGCATGAGTTTGGCTAAGGAATAAAAACTAATAAATTTGATTTAATTTGCTGAAAAATGTAGTCCTTATACAAGCTCTTAAATTTTGTTTTGAAGTTTTTTTAAGGACATCTGTTTTTTGCAGGAGTGTTTGAGAGAGTAGATAAAATCGAAAGTTTTAGTGGATTATCTTTCTGATTTACCACCCAGCACTTGATTCCGCTATATTATACCTAGAATTCGAAAAAATCAGTCGCAAAACTTTTATTTAACAGAATAAGGCAGTAAATTTTAATATGCTTGTGGGGTGACTTCGGATCAAGATTAATATTGATTGATTCAACCAATATTAATTTAATAAAGATTGATCTAAGTAGCCTGATGGACATTGTGTTGATATAGAGAAAAAAGTAGAAATAGAGTTTTCAAAATGCAATTTCACGTAGTTAAAAAAAAACCTGAAATTACCAGGGTTTTTGCTACAAAATTGATTTGCGATTGCTTATTCCTGATTCAATAGTCAATACTCAATTTCAATTCTATTAAACCCGAATAATACGTTTACTATTGCCATGATTGGTGGAGATAAAAAATTGATCACTGGGATTATAAATTATGGCAGTTGACTGCTACGATGAAGTTCCGAAAAACAACGATTAACTGATTATGAAGTGATTGTAGAATCTAATATGATTATTATTGGGTATTTCGGATTTAAAGGATTTAGTAACAAATGGATTGGCGACTACCTAACCAAGTCAAGCTGTAATTGCCATTCTATTACTGTAATTTGATTGAGTTATAATTATTATGGGGCTATCCAGCAGGGAAAATAGAGACCTTCAATTAACACTTACTCCTGAAGGAGAGACTTCGGAAGGAGGGAATACGACTTCCAAGAATCTCAAACATAGTAATGATGATACCATGCTTTGGCGGCAGTTTAAAGCCGGGAATGAAGTGGCGTTTTCAGCCCTTTATAAACGCTATATTGTATTGTTATATAACTATGGCGAAATAATTACCTCTGATCGGGAATTGATTGAAGATAGTATCCATGACCTTTTTGTAGAACTCTGGAAAAACAGAAAAACTATAGCACAAGCAGACTCTGTTCGTTATTATTTGTACAAGGGCCTGAAAAGGAAAATTTTTAAAAACCTGGAGAAAAAAAGAAAACTACCTCTTAAAGAAGCATTCAATGATCACGATTTTGAAATAGTCTTGTCCCATGAATTTGGAATAATTGCGGGAGAAATTTCTACCATAAAAAAAGCACAAATTCTTAAAGCACTCAACGAGCTTTCACGAAGGCAAAAGGAAATTATAGTATTAAGGTTTTATGATGGGATGGAGTTTAGTGAAATTGCTAAATTGCTAGATATCAGCCAAAAATCCACTTACACCCTACTCTACAGAGCTCTCGCCGCAATGAAAGGAAGTATGGGGAATATCCTATTGCTTTCGTTTCTATTAAAGATGTATTCAATAGGGGAATAACTTTATTTGATAGTTCTTCTAGTCGTAAAATATTTTTTTTAAAAATTTTCTAAATTTTTTGAGGTAATTTCCTTTTTACCTAGCCCTTAGTATATATACACCGGAAATGTGAAGGAATTTCCCATCCTTTATTCCATAAATGACTGTAAATGAAATCGGATATTCATTCTATTTATAATTTATTATCAGACCCTTCTTTCCTTGATTGGATAAAAAATCCCAATGGAGAAAACAATAGGTACTGGGAAGAATGGCAAGGGACAAACCCAGAAAGAAAAGCACAAGTTAAGCAAGCAAAGGCAATAGCCTCTTCCATAGATTTTAAAAAAACCAGTATTGAGAATATTCGACAGGATTTGATTTTTCAACGGATTCAGAATTCAATCAACAAAGAAAACGAAGACGCAATTCCGAAAGGATCAACGAAGAATAATAAGTTTAAAGAACAAGCATCCATAAGAATTTGGATGAGGTGGGCAGCCATATTTGTTGGTTTATTAGTGGTTAGTAGCATTTATTATTTTGCTTTTAACGAGGATATTGTTTCACACACTACTGCCTTTGGAGAAACCAAAAACATTACACTTCCAGATGGATCTGAAATAAAGCTAAATGGAAATTCCACTCTGACCCATTCCAGGATTTGGGAAAAGGATGAGATTCGGGAGGTATGGCTTGAGGGAGAAGGCTATTTTACAGTAAATCACCTTGGTGATCAGCAGAAATTTATTGTTCATGCAACATCTGATTTCAATGTAGAAGTGGTAGGTACTGAATTCAATGTCCTGAATCGAAGTGGTAAAACGAAAGTTGTTTTGTCATCTGGAAAGGTTATGCTCAACCTGCAAAATTCGGCTAAAGCTGAGCGATTGCAGATGCTGCCTGGCGAAATGGCCGAGTATACGCACAATGACCAGATTTTGACAAAGAAGGAAGTGGACCCGATGGTCTATACATCTTGGAGAAACAATCGATTGCTCTTTGATGACACCTCATTGCTTGAAATCAAATCCATTTTGGAATCTACATATGGACTGACTGTAATAGTTGAGGATGAAAGCCTACTGGAAAAACGCTTGTATGGGTCTGCACCCAGCAATGACATAACCTTATTGCTTAAAGGTCTTGAAAGAAGTCTCGGAAATCAAATTTCGATTGAAGGAAAATTGGTCACTATAAAATAAAGCCTAAGAGGGAATAGAGAAAAAAGGATTGCGCAATAGAATTGGATTTATTAAACCACTATATAGATTACCTAATGCCCTTCTATCGGTTTTAATCTCTACTGATTAAATACCTAAAGGAAAGGAAATAAGATTTAACCAAAAATGTTCATTATCAATGCGTTAACTTAATTGTTGTATTGAAAGTGATCTGCATCTATAACTAACAACCTAACAATTGCGAATATGAAAAAACTTAACAAAATTAAATTTTCATTACTCATCTTCATGATTGGGATAATGAATGTACAAGCCCAGGAACTCGCACTGAGGGATGATCCGCAGACGGGATACGTCAAGAAAAAGGTCGAAATTAATAATTTGAAGACTTTGATTAAGGTACTGGAACCAATGTATGAGGTTTCTATTGTTTGTAACAGTGATTTGATTCATACAAAAATCTCTTATAATGTATCAGACAAATCAAAGTCTGTAGAAGAGCATCTTTCCAAAATGACCTCTAAGAGCAATTTGAGCTATCATAAATTGGATGATGGATTTTATGTGATCACAGATAAGGAGGAGAAAGGAGCCATTAACAATGATGCAGCCCCAATTAATCTCCCTGCCGCTAAATCCAATAATTCTGGAAAGAAAGAAACCAACAGGACAGAAAAAGTGGAGGAAGTGAGCATTTCCGGAACTGTTTCCTCAGAAAATGGAGAAACATTACCTGGGGTAAATGTGCTTCTTAAAGGAACCAATATTGGTTCTGTTACTGATATGGATGGAAAATACTCCATCACAGCGCCAAATGGCAATGGAACCTTGATTTTCTCCTTTATAGGCTTTACTTCCCAAGAAATTCCGATCGGTGGAAGAAGTATTATTAATGTGACCATGGTAGATGAATCCCAGGCCTTAGGAGAGGTAGTGGTTACTGCCTTTGGACTGGAAAGAAAAAAGGAATCTTTGGTTTATTCAGTGACTGAAGTGAAAGGTGAGGAATTTACCAAATCCAGAGAAACCAATTTAGCGAATTCATTGACAGGTAAAATCGCTGGTGTAAATGCAACGAGTATGGCAAGTGGGCCAGGCAGTTCCAGTCGTGTAGTAATTAGGGGGAATGGCTCATTAAATGGCAATAACCAACCACTATATGTAATCAATGGTATGCCTATCTCTAATAGACCTTCTACTGTAAAGGATCAGGCCAATGGAGCTACAACGGATTTGGGAGATGGAATATCCAGTATAAACCCTGATGACATCGAATCCATAAGTGTGCTAAAAGGCGGTGCTGCTGCTGCATTGTATGGAAGTCAGGCGGCGAATGGAGTTATCCTTATCACAACCAAAAAAGGTACAAGACAACAAAAGGGAATAGGCATAGAGCTTAATTCAAATTTCACCCTTGGAACCATTAATATTTTCCCAGAATACCAATATGAATATGGACAAGGCAGCTTAGGCGTACGTCCACAAAGTCAAGGAGAAGCAATCAGTACAGGGCGTTTGTCTTATGGAGAGCCGATGGATGGTCAACCTTACGTACAATTTGACGGAGTTGAGCGGCCTTATTCACCTGTGAATGTTAAAGACAATATCAAAGCATTCTACAGAAACAGTACAAATATTGTCAATACGGTATCCTTTTCAGGTGGTAATGAATCTGTTCTCTACAGGGTTTCAGCTTCAGATCTTCAGTCAGGTGCCATTGTACATGGGTCTACCTATGATCGACAAACTGCCAATGTTAACTTGAAAGCATTTTTGAGTGATAAATTGAGTTTTGATACCCAGGTGCAATACAACTATGAAGTAGGCACCAATCGTCCAGGTGTTGGGTATGTAGGGACAAACTCAGCATGGGGAGTGTATTTGCTTGCCAATACAGTAGACGTTACGGATCTTGCTCCAGGATACAATCCCGAAACAGGACAGGAAGTAGAATGGCAACACGTAAATCAAGCTACTAACCCATACTTTGCCAGAGACAGAATGGGTAATCAGGATGTGAAAGACAGGGTTATTGCTCAGGGAAGTTTGACGTATGATCTATTGCCTAATTTATTTATTAAAGCGGATTTTATGCGTGATTTTAGTAGCTGGAGAGAAGAGGATTTCTATCCGGTTGGTACAGCATTCAGACCATTGGGAACTTACCGTTCTCAAGAAGAACTTCGTACCCGTTCCAATGGACGTGTGATTGCCAATTACAATACCACTTTCGGAAACGGTATTAATCTAACAGCTATGGTTGGAGGTAATTTGGAAAGAGATATACTGGATGTGTCTAACCTTATAGGATCCGAATACATTATTCCAGACTGGATTAGCCCTGTTAACTTAAATATTTTGGCACCTTCCAAAGGTTTTTATAGAACAGGTACCAATTCAGTATTCAGTTCTCTGGATTTTAACTTTAAAGAAACTTATTACTTGAGTATCACAGGAAGACAAGATCAATTTTCTACACTTAATCCTGGTAATAATAAAATCTTTTATCCATCAGTTGGTGGTAGTGTGATCTTATCCAATGCTTTTGATCTTCCTGATGCGATTAGCTTCGCCAAGTTGAGAGGTTCTTGGGCTCAGGTAGGTTCTGCTACTGTGGATGCTTATGCCATTAACCAATTGTATGGCTTCCGTTTGGGAGGACATTTAGGCGTGCCGGTACAAACTTCAAGTTCAGCGATTTCAAACCCTGAATTGAGACCTTTGACTTCTACTACATCGGAAATAGGCTTTGATGCTCAATTTTTCGACAATAGGTTTGGTATTGACTTCACGCTTTATAGTAAAATCAACCAGGATGACATCGTTTCTACTTCCATTGCCCCTTCTTCGGGAGCTACATCCACCTTATTGAATGTAGGTGAAATCAGCAATAAAGGGATAGAGTTACTATTGACTGGTAACCCAATTAGAACTTCCGTTTTCTCTTGGAATGTAAGCTATAATCTTGCTTACAATAAAAACAGAGTACTTACTCTAGCACCGGGTCAGGCAACAGGTAACAGCAGTTTGCTAGGTAAAGATTCTAGTACAAGGTTTGGTAGAAGTTATGAGTATAATGAAGATGGTATCAGAGTTTACAATAGCCTAAGTGGATACGCAATGTTGGGTCCAACTATGCCACTTGGAATAGGTGTTCCTCCTTATACTATGGGATTTGAAAACACCTTTACTTACAAGAACTTTTCCCTGAACGCACTAATTGATGCGAAATTCGGAAATCAGTTCTTTTCACAGGCCAAGCAATACATGTGGAGATTCGGTTTTCTTAAGGAAACCCTTCCAGGAAGAGACAATGGCCTGACCGTTGAAGGCGTGGATGAAAATGGAGATGCATTTTCTAAAACCTGGCCTTCTAGCTTTATGTCCACATATTATAACAATGATGGACAGTATGCTACTAATTTTATGATTGATGGAAGTTTTGTGAAATTAAGAAGTGTTGTGTTAAACTATAACATCCCAGTTGATAAACTGAATTTCGTTAACCTGACAACAGCACAAATATCTTTGGTTGCAAGGAACCTTGCCATACTATATAGAAACTCTGATCATTTCGATCCTGAGCAAGCATCAGATCCTAATAGCAACTCTCAGAATTTCTCTGGGGTAATGCTTCCCAGGACTAGAGAGATAGGTTTTAATTTAAGGATAGGTTTTTAATGAAAAGCATCCTGCATTTCACCAATTTATTTCTTAACCAATATGATATTATGAAAAAGTATTCAAATATATATATAATAGGTCTTGCCATGGCATTGGTGGGCTTGACCTCCTGTAATGATTTTACAGATAGTCTGAGCGACTTGAATAAGAATCCCAATGCTTATGAAGAGGTTATACCGGAATTTCTGTTTACCAATTCCTTGCTCGATGGGGTGTCCTTTAACTTCACCAATGGAGCAGATGGGCAACATTTTATCTTTGCCCAAGCAATGCAGCATTTTGCCACCCACTCTGAAGTAAGAGGTACGGGTGATAAATATTTCAATGAAAGTGCCGCAAGAAGTCATTGGGCTGTTTACAATACCGCTCTTGCTGACAATGAGCGAGTGATCAATGGCGTGAAGGATGATCCCAATTCGATCAATATGCTTTCTGCAGCGAGGATATGGAAAGTCTATATGTTTCATCTGGTAACGGATTTACATGGAGATGTACCTTATTTTGAAGCATTGAAAAGTGCTGAAGGATTATTACAGCCTAAGTATGATACACAGGAAGCCATCTATGAAGACATGCTAAAAGAATTGGAGCAGGCAGGAAGTTCATTTAATCCTTCTCTCCCTACTTTTGGTCCTTCTGATTTATTTTATGGCGGAGACATAGACAAATGGAAAAAGTTTGCCAATTCTCTTATGCTTCGATTAAGTATGCGTTTGACGGAGGTTCGTCCGGATTTGGCAGAAACCTGGGCCAAAAAAGCAATTGCTGGTGGAGTGATTATGACTGACGAAGAAATTGCTAAAGTCACTTACCTTGATGGTCAAATAGAACACAGTAGGAATCCTAAAGCTGCCAATCTCCTTGTGCAGGATTACCAGAATCCACAGGCAGGGGTTAGTAATACCCAAGGTGGAAAATATGCCGAGACTTTAATCGAACATTTAAAAGCAACAGGAGACCCTAGGTTGAACGTTATTTCCGTAGTTTGGGTAGACAATCCTGATGGAGACGGATATGTGTACGACACAGCTACAAGTATTCAGAGGGGAATGAAAAATGGAGCCTTATTCGGTGAGCCTGACGATTTTCACACCTATTCTGAACCACATCCAAATACAGTATTGAGTTATGCCAGCCCAGTGTTGACAATGACCAATGCCGAGACCAACTTATTGCTTGCGGAAGCCAGTATCAGAGGTTGGTACACAGGTAGTGCAAAAGCAGCCTATGAAGATGCAGTAAGAGCAGGAATGAGACATTGGGCGCTATTTGGCGATGAGGGTATCATTTCAACTGAGAAAATTGAAGCTTATATTGCTAAGAATCCATTTATGGAAAGCGGTTCGTTTGAGGAAAAACTTGAGCAAATAAGTACCCAAAAATGGGTGTCATTGCTTCTTGACAATTATGAGATATTTTCTAACTGGAGAAGAACTGGTTATCCGGAGCTAATTCCAACCAATTATCCCGGTAATATTACTGGTGGTACCATACCTAGAAGGCTTATTATTCCAGATTCCGAATTGAATCTTAATGAGGATAATTTTATGGAAGCTTACAATAGACAAGGTGTTGGTAATTTATTGACAAGTACTGTTTGGTGGGATCCCAAATTCCCAAGATAGATTAACTTATTTCTAACAATAAATATAACCTGAGTTCGATGTACTATTGGTCGAACTCAGGCTTGTATTTTGGTAACAATAAAAATAGTCGACCAAATTAAATATGAGGAGAAAAAGACAAACTATAAGTCAACATCCATTTTTTGTAAAGCAACTTTGCGGGAAATCCCAATGGTTATTGGCCTTTCTGTTGGTAATCTCAATAGGAATGGTGAAGGCGGATTATATCCCAGATCCAGACCCAATACTGAACGAGATCAGGATTGAAAGACATCAGCCGGTAAAAATGAGAGATGGGGTGATTCTTTATGCCGATATCTATCGACCGGTAAAAGACGGGAAATATCCTGTCATATTGACCCGTACTCCATACGGCGTACAAAGAGATGGGGTACATCATGAGCGAATGATAAAATTTGCGCAAAGAGGGTATGTGGCTATCGTTCAGGATGTAAGAGGAAGATATGAAAGTGAAGGCTTGTGGGATCCATTTAGAGATGAGGCCAACGATGGTTTTGATACCATAGAGTGGGCTGCAAAATTGGAATGTTCAAACGGTAAAGTAGCCACACAGGGTGGTAGCTATTTGGGGCATAACCAATGGGCTGGAGCCAGTCAGGATCCGTCTGGTTTGGTAGCGATTTTTCCATCCGTAGCCTCTACCAATGTATATGCCAATTGGATTACCATGGGTGGGGCTTTTAGATTGAGCTTTAACTATGGTTGGGGAGTGGTGAGAATGCCAAATAAGATCATGTTGCCACAACATTGGCACACGGCCAAGTATACTCCCGAAGAACTAAAGTATGAAAACATACTGTATCATCTACCGCTCAAGGATGGTGACTTGGTAAGTGCGGGGAAAGCTGTTCCTTTTTATAGGGATTGGATCGCCCATGAATCTTACGATGAGTATTGGAAGTCTGTAAGTGATGAAGAGCGATTTAGTAAGATCACCGTTCCTGCCTACAATACGGGAGGTTGGTTTGATATCTTCGTGATGGGTACAATCAACGGGTATGTAGGGATGAAAAACCATGGAGGAACTCCGGAAGCAAGAAAGGGCACTAAATTGCTTATAGGGCCTTGGGGACATGGCCCTTCTTCCTCATTTGGTGACATGAAATTTACCGATGATGCTTATATAGATCTATTTGAGGAAGAGTTGAAGTATTATGACTTCCACCTGAAAGGAATTCAAAATGGATTGGACAAAGAAAAGCCTGTTCAAATCTATTATATGGGGGAAAACAAATGGCGTCATGAAGACGACTGGCCTATTCCCGAAACACAATACAAGGAATTGTACCTTGGAGGAGATGCACCAGCCAATTCTGGTAGAGGTGGAGGAAAGTTGAGTTTTGAAAAACCAAGTAAAGCAGTTACTGATACCTATACTTATGATCCGCAAGTTCCGGTACCTACTTATGGCGGGAACAACTGCTGTGGCACACCTACACAATCAGGACCAAAGGACCAACGAATCCTCGAGAGGCGAAACGATATATTGGTTTACACTTCTGAGTTTTTAACAGAACCTATAAGTATAGCTGGGCCGGTTTCCATGAAGCTATTTGCAGCTACGGACGGTCTTGATACAGATTGGATGATAAAATTGGTAGATGTTTATCCTGATGGGACTGCTTACCCAATATCCGAAGGAATTTTGAGAGCAAAGTTCAGAAATGGAACAGACAAAATAGAGCTATTGAAGCCCAATAAGGTATACGAATACGAAATAACCCTTACCGGAACTGCCAATGTATTCCTTCCCGGTCATAGAATAAGGGTGGACATTACTTCAAGTAATTTTCCTCAATTTGACCGAAATCCAAATACTGGGGCACCATTGGGAAGCAGTACAGAGACCCGGGTTGCGCAACAAACAATTCACCATGGAGGGCCTAAGCCCAGTCATATACTGTTGCCAATTGTTCCTGGTTTCTAAAGATTGTATATAGAAAAACCACTCACTAATAACCACTAATTCTCTAATCCATTCTCTGAAGTCAATTCGGGGAATGGATTATTTTACTAAGATAGAATGGTATGATCAATGGCTTGCAAATGCCTTGGTTTATGTGAGATTTGCACCATTCATCAAAAATGCCCAATCAAATTTAGGGATAAGTGCCCAAAATCAAATTAGATTTGCATATTTGAAGGTGTTTTATTACCCACATGTTTTAAATTTACTCCTGTTATGACTATTAAAATTCATCAAATACTATTACTGACAATTTTTCTTTTGGTTGGTCAGTTAGAATCCACTTTTGCACAAAATTCAGGTAACGATCCCGAAGCAAAATTAAAGGAAATGGGAATAACCCTAAAAGTTCCTGGCGAGCCTACAGCTAATTTTGTATTGGCCGTTCAGGTTGGTAACCTGGTATTCCTTTCAGGCCATGGCCCTATGCAAGAAAATGGTGAATACATGAAAGGTAAAGTTGGTTCAGAGCTTACTGTTGAACAAGGAGCAGAAGCTGCAAGATTGACAGGGATTTCACTATTGAGCTCACTTAAACATACCATAGGATCACTTAATAGAGTAAAAAGAATCGTAAAAGTGCTTGGAATGGTCAATTGTGTACCTACTTTTGAGCAGCAGCCAATAGTTATGCATGGATTCTCTGATTTTATGGTTGAAGTATTCGGTGAGAGTGGTAAACATGCGCGTTCTGCTGTAGGTATGGGGTCTTTACCTTTTGGCATCCCTGTAGAAATTGAAATGATAGTAGAGCTGAAAGAAGAATAAAACAAAAATATTAAATAAATCACCTAACATTTATAATACCATCTGCTTTGAAAATACATGGGATTTATAAAATAATAATAGCATGCGCCATTTTGCTTTTTATTGCAGTGTTGGTGTTGCTGTTTACTCAGAATACAAGCTACTTAGGTCCGATTCTGATGGCGTTTTTTTTAATGACAGCTATTGGGGTTAGGGCATTTCAAGCAACCAAAGGACTTTCCTTTACTTTAATAATACTGACGGTAGTTGCTACAGCATTAAATTTCCCGAATAATTTTCTAGAATTCAGAGGGTATGAATTGGCAGGTTTAATAACGCCATTGATTCAAGTGATCATGTTTGGGATGGGAACCTCCATGGGGATAAAGGATTTTATTGCCCTAGGGAAATCCCCGAAATCGGTAATTGTAGGTGTGGCAGCACAGTTTTTATTAATGCCTTTGATCGCTTTCTCCTTAGCTTCAGCAAGTGGTTTTTCCCCTGAAATTTCTGCCGGCCTTATTTTATTGGGATGTGCACCTGTATCCGTGGCTTCCCCAGTTTTTGCTTATTTGGCCAAGGCAAATGTAGCCCTTTGCATCACCATAGTATCTGTAACCACCCTTTTGGCTCCCTTGTTTATCCCTGTATTAATGAAATTTTATGCAGGCGGATTTATTCCTATTGATGTTTTGGGTATGATGTGGAGTATCGTTAAAATGGTGCTTTTCCCAATTGGTGCAGGCTTGATTTTCAATAAGTTTCTGCATGGTAAGGCCAAATGGTTGGATGCTTCCATGCCAATCGTATCTATGGTGGGCATCGCTTTCATTGTGGCCATAATTATGGCAGCAGGAAGAGAAAGCCTTTTGAATATGGGCTTGATGTTGGTGCTGATGGTCCTGTTACTTAACCTCCTAGGTTACTTATCGGCCTATTGGATGGCTCGGCTTTTCAAATTGGAAGAACAGCATTGCAGAACAATTTCAATAACAACTGGTATGCAAAATGCGGGACTTGTATCTGGTATAGCCAAAGAGATGGGAAAAATAGCCACAGTAGGGCTAGCTTCTGCTGTTTGTGGGCCTTTGATGGGTTTCACTTCATCTGTTTTAGCCTCTTATTGGAATGGTAAAAATCCGCCGGAATCCCTCGATGCCAATCTTTCGGAAGTTGTTAAAGAGGATGAAAAAGGCAATATAGGGCTTTCAGGGGAGTCTTGATTGGCCTAATATATAAAACAAAACTTTGGTCTTAAGCTTTTATTAAATAGATACTTAATTGTCCAAAGAGATTAAAATTAAAATTAAGAAAGTATGAAAACCAACTACAAAAAACGACTTGCTTTTAAAAACGCATTGTTTGCTGTGATTTTGATAATGACCATTCTAAGCTTTAACTCTTTTGCGCAGGTAGCGAAAGAAAACCTTCGTCCCGCAGCAATGGGTAAAAAAGGAATGGTGGCTTCAGCGAATCCTTTGGCAAGTCTTGCAGGCCAGAAAGTTTTGGCTAATGGTGGAAATGCCATTGATGCCATAGTTGCAGCGGCAGTCTCATTGAATGCCGTAGAACCTTATATGTCCGGTACTGCTGGTGTAGGGTACATGCTCTTTTACTCGGCCAAAGAGGACAGGGTGAGATCACTTGTGTTTGGTGGTTGGGTTCCCAAATCTTTTAAAACCCAATCTTTAAAGGGTGAAGCAAAAGCTGCTGATGGTGCAGGTCATGGTGCCATTGAAACAGTGGGACCTAGAATTGTAGCCATTCCCGGAAATCTTGCCGGATGGAATAGAGCTTTGGAAGATTATGGAACCATGACCTTAAAAGAGGTATTTGAACCAACCATTGATTATTTAGAAAATGGTGTTCCAATTACCGAGTTTGATCAAGCCATGTGGAGAGGTACTGTCGAAAGAGTAAAACCTCACAAGGAATCAGTAGCCATACTTTTTAAGGATGGAGAAAATCCTTATGAAATTGGTGATATTTTTACCAATAAACCTTTGGCAAAAACCATGAGACGAATAGCTGATGAAGGTATTGAAGTTTTTTATCAGGGAGATATAGCGGAACAAATTGCCGCAGCATTTAAAAAAGACGGAGGTTTTATTACGGTAGAAGATTTGGCAATGGTGCCAGGTCGCGTACAATGGACAGATCCTATCTCAATTGATTATCGGGGATACAAAGTGTACAATAACCCTCCTCCGGGAATGGGAATTCAGCAGTTGCAAACCTTGAAAATCATGGAAGGCTTTGACTTGAAAGCCATGGGGCACAATAGCACCGAATACCTTGCCCATTTAATGGAAGCCATTTACTTGAGTAGAATAGATACTGACAAGTATGTAGGTGATCCTGATTATGTTGATGTACCTGTTGACAGGTTGCTTTCTGATAGTTATCTTGATGAACAACGCAAGAAAGTGGTTGAAAGGGTGAAGAACCGTAAAATAGCAGAAAAAAGTGATTTCACTGAATCTGAACTTGAGTTGTTGGGGAATTTGAAAGACAAGATGGATCCAAAGTACCAGTACGCTACCACTAGTCTTTCTGCAATGGATCAATGGGGCAATGCGGTGGTAATCATCCAAACTCACGGTGGAGGCTTTGGCTCTGGCTATGTAGCAGGAAAAACCGGATTGATTTTCAATAGTGCCATAGATTGGATGGAAAAAACACCAGGATTGGCCAATAGTGTAGAGCCATGGAAGGCCGTAGGTTGGTGTGTAGGAGGTATGATGCAATTCCATAAGGATGGCAAACCTGAATTGGTGGTAGGTTCTCCAGGTAGTTTTGGGATTTTGCAGTCTGTACCGCAGGTAGCCATGAATTATGTTGATTTTGGTATGAACATACAGGATGCCATTAGTGCGCCTAGGTTTCGATGGAAAGACGAATTGGGATCTGTTCCAGCTAAAGAAATTATAATTGAAACCAGAGTAGATAATGAGGTCCTCAAAAGTTTAAGACAAATGGGCTACCTTTTGGATACCAGTTTAGGAGATTGGTCCATGACGGTGGGCGGTGCGCAAGGCGTTTCCATAGACAGAAAAACCGGATGGATTATGGGAGGTGCTGACCCAAGAAGAAATGGTTATGCAGTAGGCTGGTAAAAAACTGGCTATAATTGGTTAATCTCCAGGAGACAACACTTTTGGGTATTGATGCCAAATGCATAAACGATAAGTAACCTTAAAAAATTAACCGCTATTGGCTATAAACATGAACAACGAAAAAGAAAACCCACGAAGGAATTTTATAAAGAAATCAGCTTTGGCGGCCACTGCTATCAATTTATCAGGCTTGTTCTGGGAATCTGAAGCAAAAGCCATGGCTAAAGTCATTGAGTTAAACAGTGATAAGCCTGCTTCTGAGCAAAAAACAGTTGCCTTGATTGCTAATATCTACAGAAACAGTGCCCATGCTGATGTAATTGCCACCAAGCTTTTTGTAGGGATACCTACGGATGATGGCATGGTAGCTCCTCAAGTAAAGATTGTATCGGTTTGGATTGACCAGATTGGAGACAATGATACAGGGGTACAGATTGCCGGTATGAATGGTGCAAAAATGTACGATACCATTGCAGGTGCATTGACCCTTGGGGGAGACAAGTTGGCTGTTGATGCCGTGATATATGTGGGAGAGCATGGTGATTATGACAAAAGTCGCTATGGTATAAAAATGTACCCGAGAATGAATTACCTGGAGCAGATTTTTAGGGTATTTGATGCCTCTAACAAATCAGTTCCTTTGTTCAATGACAAGCATTTGTCTTACAGTTGGTTGGATAGCAAATGGGTTTATGACAGGTCTAAGGAATTGAATGTGCCAATGATGGCAGGATCTTCTTTGCCTTTTTGCTGGAGGGATAAACCACTGGAACATCCGCTAGGAGTGAAAATCTCTGAAGCAGTCGGGATTGGTTATGCTTCTCTGGATGCTTATGGTTTCCATGTAGCAGAGATTCTACAATGCATGGTGGAAAGAAGAGAAGGAGGGGAAACTGGTGTTTCTAGTGTACTAGGGCTTAGCGGAGCCGATGTGTGGAAAGCCATGGATGATGGTCGCATCAATCTGGAATTGGTGGAAGCTGCTTGCAGTAAAATTCAAGGTAGAAAAGAAGGGAATATGCGGGATTTGGTAAAAGATCCAAATGCCATTCTTGTAGAATATACAGATGGCACCAAAGGAGCGATTGTAATGCTCACAGGATATGTTAATCAGGGTTGGGCTTATGCAGCCAACACTTCCCAAGGCCAGGTAGCTACTGAATTTGTGCTGGACCATAGCATGAGTTATTCTCATTTCAGTTACCTGACACTCAATATCCAGAAGTTTATTGTCACAGGCAAGCCAACAGCCCCAGTGGAGCGGACCTTGCTTACCAGTGGTATTTCAGACATGGGTATCCGGTCTCTTGTAGATGGAAAAAAAATAGAAACACCATTCTTGAATATTAAATATTCCGCAGCCGGTTTTGAGCCTATCAGACCAACAGCCCCACGTCCTGAAGGACAGAGCGTAGGCCCATGGCCTCCTAAAGGCTATGAGTTTATTATTCCTGAAAGGTTTAAAAAATAAAAATGGAGGGCCCGAAAGGCTTTTCCAAAAGAATGCAAGCGTCATCTACGAAGGGTTTTATTCCCTTGTAGATGACGCTTTTTAATTTTATTCGTTCAGTAATTGATTGCTAGAATTAATCTGAACACCTGCTGATCCGAATAAATCAAAATCCCCCATTAAAGGCGGAATTGCTAATTTGGGAATTTAATACTGATTCGGTAAGATTGAAATAAGCCAACCAAATGCAAAATCAGGTTCGAACTCGTTAATCCTGCAATTACGAACTCCCCCTTTCTCTTAAAGGGGGGCCAAGGGGGATTTTTGACGCAAACATTCTAAAACATCAACTTGAGATAGGAGGACTTTCCCGTAATAATCCCCCTTCTCCCCCTTTTTAAGGGGGATTTTGTAACGTTTGGATTTAAAAGATGCGGTCTACCTACTAATTGTCTCAGCCTTTCGGAAATCAATAAAATGGACTACTCAAAATGACATAATCAGGGTTAATTTGAGAAAACATTTTTAATTATTAAGCCAAAGCCCTAATTTTCCTGCTTATAACAATAAATCATATACTTAATGGAAAAATATACGTCTATAATAGCAGGCTTGCTTTTGTTTCTCGGCCTTACAGGCTGTGGTCAAAACTCTGATGAGCAAGAGACTTCTGATCGGCCAAACATAGTGTTTATCATGTCAGATGATCATGCCTATCAGGCCATTTCTGCTTATGACAATACGCTGATCGAAACGCCTAATATCGATAGAATTGCGAAAATGGGTATGCTTTTCACCAATGCTACGGTGACAAACTCCATTTGTGCACCTTCCAGAGCCACGATTTTAACAGGAAAGCACAGCCATATCAATGGAAAGGTAGACAACCATTTTCCTTTTGATACCACCAATGTGACTTTTCCGCAGATTTTTCAGGAGGCAGGTTACCAGACAGCCATGTTTGGCAAGTTGCATTTTGGAAATAGCCCAAAAGGTTTTGATCAGTTCAAAATCCTACCCGGGCAGGGAAAATATTACAATCCGAATTTTATCACTAGAAATGAAGGTAATATTCGAGTTGAAGGCTATGTTACAGATATCATTACTGACATGACTTTAAACTGGTTGGAGAATGAACGGAAAAAAGATGATCCTTTCCTACTTTTCTACCTGCACAAAGCGCCTCACAGAGAATGGCTTCCTGCAGGCAGACATGTAGAAGAGTTTACCAAAAGGTCTTTCCCGGAGCCTCCAACCTTGTTTGATGATTATTCAGGTAGAGGTCGTGCGGCCCATGAGGCTGAAATGAATTTACTAACGGACATGCACTGGGCAGGAGATTCCAAAATTCCGCCAGCAGTGATGGATGAATTGGGCATAGCACCCAATTCCAGCTGGGACAAGGCGGCCTTTGATGGAGAAGTAGGACGCATGAATCCGGAGCAGCGCGCTGTTTGGGATGCTTCTTACAATCCGATGATCGAAGATTTTAAAAAGGCCTATCCGAACATGACGGATACCGACAAGATGAAGTGGAGGTACCAGCGTTACATGCAGGATTATTTGGGTACCATCAAAGCTGTGGATGAAAATGTAGGCCGTGTATTGGATTATTTGGAAGCCAATGGCTTGATGGAAAACACCATTATCGTTTATACTTCTGATCAGGGTTTTTACCTTGGAGAGCATGGCTGGTTTGATAAACGCTTTGTATATGACGAATCTTTTAAAACACCATTGTTGGTAGCTTGGCCCGGAAAAGTAGCTCCAGGTTCTACAACCAATGAAATGGTTCAAAATCTGGATTTCGCCCAGACCTTTCTGGCTGCAGCAGGGATAGAAGCTCCCAAAGATATGCAGGGTGAAAGTCTCTTACCATTATTGACAGGAGAAGGTGAATGGATACGAGATGCAGTGTATTATCACTATTACGAATACCCTTCTGTTCATATGGTGAAGCGTCACTATGCCATTGTCACCAAAGAATACAAACTGGTACATTACTATTTTGATGCAGATGAATGGGAGTTGATCGATAGAATCAATGATCCAATGGAACTGAAAAATGTCTATGATGATCCTGCCTATGTAGAAATTCAAGCAGAACTGCATGAAAAATTGGAGGGCTTGAGAGAAAAATATGGTGACAACTCAGAGATCTCTCAAAAATACCTAGAGGAGTATTTGGATTTCCTTCAGAAAAACGATTCCTATGCAGGAGGAAAAAACACCGAATTATTGGATAAAATATTTGACGGTAGAGAGCTTTCAAATGAATAAATACTAGGAACCAACTGGTTTCCATTTACAATGCTTTTATCCCTCCGCCACCGCGGAGGGGTTTTTTATTTGAAGACGTTGTCCCATCCCGTTAAAATCCCCCTGCATCCCCTTTAAATAATGAGGACAAAGGAAGATTTTTTCAGAATCCTTGTAAAAATCAAGTTGAGATAGGGCCAAGAAAATGGAGCAAATTTGTAGCAGACATTCAGAGAGGTAATTAGCTCAGCTAATACTCCAACTTTATAGCAAACCATTCTTAGATATTTCTTTCGATAAAACCTTATTCTCCACAATATTTAGTAAATTTAATCCGCTAAATACAAGCAAACCAAACACTCAATTAACCAATTGTATGGGATTATTTAATTCATTATTAGGCAATGCCGGAGTAGTAGACAAAGAAACCCTACTGAAAGATTTCGGTAAAATTTTAATCGCCGAGGAACAAATTGAAACCGGCTTTAAACTGATTCGGGACACTTTTATATTTACCAGCAAAAGACTGATCCTGGTAGACAAACAAGGTATTACCGGAAGAAAATCAGAGTACCTTTCCTTGCCCTATAAGAGCATTTCAAGGTTTAGCATAGAGACAGCAGGCACCTTTGATTTGGATGCAGAGCTTAAGATCTGGATATCCAGCGACCACCAACCTGCCGTCAGTAAGAAATTCAATAAGTCCGTGGATGTATATGAAGTCCAAAAACTGTTGGCAAGCTTTGTATTGGGCTAATACAATGGCTATCATTATTCAATCCTTATCTTTATTTATAGCTCCCTTTTCTAATTACCGACCCATAAACCCATGAATAATCTTTTAAAACCCGTTCTGTTCCTGTGCCTACTGATTTTTTCCTTTTCTCTTTCGGCCCAGGACCGACCCAATATTGTATTGATTATGGCGGATGATCTTGGGGGAAGGGACTTGCCTGCATATGGTAACCAATTCAATGAAACGCCCAATATAGACAAATTGGCCAGCCAGGGAATGTTGTTTTATAATGCCTATGCAGCTCCCGTTTGTTCGCCTACCCGAGCCAGCATACAAGCAGGTCAGTACCCGGCTAGAGTAGGCATTTTCGACTTTATCCCCGGCCATTGGCGCCCCAATGAAGAAGTAACAGTTCCCCACCATCAGGTGCAACACCTACCCAATAAGATAGCAACCATCGGAAACGCCATGCAGACTGCAGGATACAAAACCGGTTATTTTGGGAAATGGCACCTGGGAAACAACCCCGAGCACCTGCCCAATAACAGGGGTTATGATGAGGCGTATATGTATGCGGGTGGGGGTTTTTACCACCCAAAGTTTGTTCCCGAATACCAACCCAGAGAAAATGAACGACTGAGCCAAACCCTTACCCGTATGGGAGTTGACTTTATTGAGGAAAACAAAGCCGAGCCATTTTTCCTGTTTGTCTCTCATTACGATGTGCATGTACAATTGGATGCAGACAGAGACCTTATCAATAAATACCTTAACAAACCCAAAGATCCCGACTATCCCAGCAATGCGGTGTATGCCGCTATGATTTCCCATATAGATGAAAGTGTTGGGGATATCATGGCCGCCATTGAGGAAAGGGGCTTGGCGGAGAATACAGTATTTATCTTCTATTCAGACAATGGGGGAGTGGACAACCGGTATGACAACATCCCTTTATTGGGGGGAGATAGCAAGGATGTCTACCCAGAAGGTCATCCCCTGCGTTATATCGCCACCTCCAACACCCCCTTTCGGGCAGGAAAAGGAACGCTATATGAAGGAGGGATTCGGGTGCCTTTGATTGTTCGCTGGCCTGAGAAGGTGAAAGCAGCCACTACTACTGAGGCCATTGTTTCCAGTGTTGACTTTTACCCTACCTTTTTAGATTTGGGTAAAGGAAAACGCCCACAAAACCAGGTTTTGGATGGGGTCTCATTGGTTTCGTCTTTAACAGAAAACTCCTTTGACCCGGAAAGGGAAGTGTTCACCCATTACCCGGTTTACCACCATGAGGTGCCCATGTCGGCATTGAGAAAAGGAGATTGGAAAATAATTGAAAACCTGGTCACCGGGGAATTTGACCTGTACAACCTGAAGTATGATACCAATGAAATGACAGACCTGAAATTCAGTTACCCTGATAAGTTGGCCGAAATGAAGCAAGCCTTAAAGAAATGGCAAGTAGCGACCAATGCCCAAAACCCAGTTCCCAATCCTGATTTTGATCCAGAGAAAAGATACGAATGGGGCACCAATCCTTTCAGGTAAGAGGGATTAGTTGCCTTCTTTTCACCAGCCCTGAAAGGGCGAAATACAACAGCCAAGGGTGAAAGCCCTTGGTAAAACAATAGAAACGATATGATTTTGGCGGTATTGTTGCCTTTTTTCCGCAACAATGCTGACAAAATCAAACCTAACATCGAGGTTCAAACATCAATAAAAACGCCACTATGCCCTTCAACCAACCACTCTGCCATTTACTGTCCTGCAAAGGATTAACAATACTCCTCGCCCTGCTAAGCCTCCTGGCCTGCGAAACCCCAAAAACCGAACCCTATCAGGACGTTTCCTTCTACAGTGATGCTTTCGCTACCGAGCGAAATTACAGGATCTATCTGCCGGGAGATTATGCTGAGCAACCGGACAAGCAATACCCGGTGGTGTATTATTTTCATGGCTATGGGGGCAGGTACAAATGGGATGCTTACGACCTGGAAGACGATGTACACTATCCGGAAAACGGCCGATTGGAACCTCCCTTTGTGATGGAATGGAAAAAATATGCCCAGGAAAATAACCTGATCATCGTCACCTGGGATGGCTATGAACCCAATCTATCCCCTGGTAAAAAGGAGCGGGAAGGCATACCCTATGGAAACGCCCTTCCTTATGATTATGTACGTGCCCATGAAACCGAGCGGGAACATTGGGGCTGGGATTTTAGCGCCCATTTCAGGGAACTGGTAAAGCATGTAGACCAAAATTTCCGAAGCATTCCTGACCGCAGCAAAAGAGCCATCACAGGCCTGAGCATGGGCGGCTTGACCTCCTATTATGTAGCCGGACAAAACAAAGACCTGGTGGCCTCCGTCAGTGCTTTCGATCCTGCCGCTAACCTCCCTTACTACGGCCCTAAAGGCCGACAGGTGGTTTTCCCCGTCCTTGAAATGCACCGCTCCCTAAAGGGTTTGGCCGTGCGATTGACCAAGACCGATGGGGACTGGCTTAAGTACAACAACTGGCACATGACCCAGCTTTTTGGAAGTGCGGACCTTAGCCATTTTGAAACCCATACCGCAGACTACCCCAATCACTGGACAGCAGATACCGAACAGCAACTTGATTTTCACCGCAATGAATTTGCCAAGACACCCGCGCTGCCTGCAAAATGGAACCATGTCAATCCGGGTTTTGACAATTTCGAAGTGTTCGGAAATACTTTTAAGATCAAGCGAGAAATTCCGGCCCTAACCTTGATAGAAAATGCGTCTGCAAACAAATTAAAGATTTTGTCCCGAACTTTTATTCCTGATGGACCCATCGTCCTGGAAGAAACCATTGCTGGCAGTACGGCAGGAAGCTATGCGCCCGAGGAAACCTACCTTCTGCGATCGTTCAATCTTTCTACGCATGCTTTTGAAGCAGACAACCTTGTATCCGCAGACAAAGAAGGAAAGCTGGACTTTGCATTGTCCGGTGGAGGCCATTGGCTGGGAATCAACAGGGAAGCTGAGCCAAAAGCCCAACTAGGCATGGTATTTCCCAACAACCAGGAGCATTTTTATTTTGAGGAGGGAAAAACAGAAAGCTTGAGTTTCTCCCTGGTTAATATAGGCAATGCCCCCGCACAAGAAATCGAGATCATCCCGGTTACCCAGCATCCCCATTTAAAAATAAGCCCCGAAAAAATCACCATCTCAGCCCTGGAAGCCAAAGCAGCGATCGATAGCGAGCAGGCCTTTCAATTTACCTTTGGGCGCTATTCCGATTCCAGCTTTGTGGCCGGAGTAGACTTTGTGATCAGGGCAGACCGTCAAGTGGCCGATACCCTTAGGATAATGGCTTTTGCCGCCCCCAAAGCCGTGTACAGCCCTAGGGGAGACCTGATCCTTCTGGATGGTAGAACCGTGCCCGAAGTACCGATCTACCAGCAGGGGATGGATAGCATTGTTTTTGAGACTTTGTCAGGGGGAGAAGGCAATGGCAATGGCATCTGGGAAGTGGGAGAAGAAGTACTCTTCTACCTGCGCCTGCCACAGGGCCTGGCCCCCAAAGACACCAATACCTTTCACCACACTTACCTGCTCAACCATCCGGCACAGCCTTATACAAGTGTAAACAGCATGCACTACCTGGAGCGACTCAATCAGGCCAGCTGCACAAGTGAAACCACCCCCATTACCCTTTCCCCGGACAGCCCCAAAAACCAGGAACTGGACCTCTGTCTAAGGGCAGAAAGCCTCTACAATGATAAAAATGACAGTACCTCCAATGCCACCATCTATGCCAATCAATTTCATTTTAGAAGGGTGAAGGTGGGGAGTTTTAAATTTTGGATTTGATTCTAAAAAGTATGTCTAACTGTGATCTATCATAGATATTTGATTCCTATTACTTCAAGTTTTTTTAAATCATTTGAAATTTCAATCTTGATATTCCCGTGTACGTCCAAAAGGTGGATAGTATTAATTGTTTGGTCAAATAATCCAACTTTTAATTTAATTTTCTGTAAATCTAGTACCTTTATTGTAGTTTTTTTACTGTAAAATTCATCTTTAATCAATGGGTGGTAACATAATATTTCTTTAGCAATAAAATTTTCAATTGAATTAGAAGTATCAGCATTAAAAAGTATCCATTTGTTTTTCAATTCCGCCCCTAAGTCTTCATCCTTAATCATAGTTGCAAAGACAGTTTCAGGATAGTCCTTCTTCTTCACTTCTATCCAACCATTGGGGTTTGAATCCTTTTTCTGAATAAACTTCTTATATGCTCTTGATGCATCATAGGCAGGGATGAATGTTTTGAATTTGAGTGTTTCATCAACCTCCGAATCTGGAATTAAAGACGATTTGGATTGTACCTGTTCAAAGTATGCCTCTGCTTCATGTACAAAGTCATCAAATGATTTAGTAAGGTCTTTTAGTTTAGACATTTGAACCTGAAAGACAACAACACCTTTGTAGTTTTCTACCTTGCCCATGCCAGGGACATTATTGAGTTCCAATAGCAGACGGTTCTTCTTGACGTTTGAAAATGCTTCACCCTTGATCTCAATGACATAGATGATCTTATTATAGAAGAATATGAAGTCAGGGTAATATTTGTGTGTACCGTACTCAAAGAATATGTTTCTTTCGTTACGAACCCAAAATGGCTCACCCTTAGGATTTATTTCAATCAAATGATTGATGTAATCTGCAAGTTGTTTTTCTGGCAATGAATCAAATTTGTCATAGTCATACGCAGAGTTTTCATAGCCATAGAAATAGTAACCATCTTTGATTCTGGCGATCAATTCTTTTTCGTCAGTGGATGATCTCAGTGTGTTTTCAATGTCCTTTTTACGGACTTTGATTTTTGTGGACTTAAACTCGTTTTGGAGTAACCAACTGTTTGACTCGGAATCTAGGGTGTCGAGATCAAGTTCAAAATATTCGTTTTCAACATAGTGGATGTAGAAGTAAACGAAACTGTCCTTAAACCTCTGAACGGCAAGTTTGTAGTCAATGTCATCGAGATTGTAAAAATGCAATCCTGATTCATTTAGAAGTTTGCCATACTCTTGAAAAATCTTGTAGGTTTTTGGTACGTCTGGAATAGGCTTTAATTTGGACAATACCCTGCCATAGATTTCTTTAATATCCTTGTCAGTTATTTCTAACTCATCATAATTCCAGTTTTGTTCTTCACCCATTTTATGAAAGGTCTTTTCATCTGTGAAAAGATCAACTTCTGTGAAGAAGCTCTCCGGGGTGTATTTAATAAAACTTGCTGGTTCTTCCGCTATTGACCTATTAAAGCAATTGGCGGTTGTATAATCTTCTATGATCTTATCATAGTTTTCAATAACGTCCTTTATTGATACTCCCTGCTTCCGTTTGAAGTCTATCTTAATTCTAGGAATCTGAATGCCTTTTAACCTTTCCTTTTTTACAGGATTGTCGATGGTATGTTCTTCACCACGTTCCATTGAGAACGTTTTGTCATTAAGGCCAAACTCATGTTGTATTTGCAAGACAACCTCCTCAAAAGAAGCCCCTTTATCACAAATGATGTGCAGCTTCTCAGAGTGGGTGAGAAGGTCATTGTCATCAACCTCATCGTGTTCTCTTTGCTCTTTATTTAACCTTACCCCACGGCCAACAATCTGTTTGACAGAAGTCTTGAAATCAGTTGCCTTATCATTGATTACCACCATTGAATATATGTTAGGCATATCTATTCCCTCATTGAGCATATCAATGAAAATGACTATCTCAACTTTGTTCTTTTGAATATCATCAAAAGACTTTTTGACCAACTTGTCTGATTGAGAATGAAGCAATATTGAATTAGAAGCACATTCGCTAATAGCTTCTTGTAATTTGGAGAGGTCTGAACCAAAGTCAGACTCATACATTTCAAGTATTAGATTGGTTGTTTCAGTATCTTCTTTCTTTGCTTTTTCAATGATTACTTCTAGGCTGCCAGTGTCATTGGATAGTTCTTCTTTAATGTACTTCTCGACCTTTTCTGCGAAAGTTATTTCATTCTTTACCTTCACGAATCCAATACACTTTAAATCACGACACTTAATGTCCTGAGTAATGGCTTTCTTTTTTAGAAGATGTACCAGGAAGAATGTTTGGAGCTTATATTTTTCAATATCAGATAGCTCGTTTGCTCTGCCCTTTGGCTTGGATTCTTCGCCTGGAAGAGCTAAGACCTTTACTCTTTTTCCATACTTATCCTCTAGAAATCGTTTAATGTCATACTTGTAGACAATTGTTTGATTCTTCTTATTCTTGTTGGTCTCTGTTTCTACTGCTGTAGCGGTAAATTCAACTACCGCCAAGGGCTGAAATTCGTTGATTACTGATTTCGCTTTTCTGCTCTGGGCGTGGTGTGCTTCATCGGTAATTATGATCAGATCCTCATTTGCTAAAAAGTCCAAAAGACTTATGGTATTGCCTTCTTTGTCTTTCCAGATTGAGCCTTCCCAATTCTTCTTAGTTTGAGTTGCATTGGTTCCAAACTTGTCAATATTGAAAATGAAGATATTGGCGTCCGTATCTGAGTGATAAAGGTCTTTTGTGTCTTTGAAGTTATCACCGTTAATCAAGTTGAATTTGAAAGGGATGTCATCATTCCAAACCGTGTCTTTGCTGCCTTTGGTAAAATTTCGAATTGTCTTTTTATATATCTCCGTAGAAGATGGGGTCACTATCAAGAAGTTCTTGATATTATGCATCTTAAAAAGGTAGTAGACCGATGCACCCATGAGCATGGTCTTTCCTGAGCCAGTAGCCATCTCAAAGCCTATAAAGGGGGCTTTGCGACCTGTTTCACTATTTACCTTCTCTAAAAGAGGTTTAATGTGGTCATAATTTTTCTGACGTAATAGGTTTTTCTGAACATCCTCTGGTGATCTGCAAACATCAATTGATTGCTTATAGATATGATGAAGTGTATAAATAGCTTCCTTTTGGTAGTAGCGAAGTGGAAACTTAGTAACTCCCGATTCCAGCGATTTTAAAAAGGAGGCGTCAGGAGATAACGAATCAAATAATACCGTATCTGAAGGCTCAATTTGAGACTTAACATCTTCTAACTTGGAATTCAGAACACGTTGAAACTGCTGATAATAAGGTTTTTCTACTTTCTTAGCCATAACTACCTTTCTAATTCAGCAAATACTGCATGTGGAACTTTGATTATATCTAAATCTTCGGGAATAGTGTCTTGTGCAATGTCAATTCCTTTATTGGTGTAAATGACAAGTGCTTTGAAGTCATCTTGCTTTCTCAGTGTAGAATAGATTGTTTTTACCTCTTCATTGTTGATAGTCAGATTAGAGTCTTTTGGGTCAGCAAGAAATGCCACTCCATATATTGATTTATTGTTATTAGAAATCTTGCCTAGTGTTGGTTTATCCTTTTCATCCTGAAATAATTGCGATGGGAACAGGTTAATATCATCTTGTATAATGAAGTCATAGGAAAGAAGGAGGGATTCCTGTATAAACTTCTTACCTAATAACCAATTAAACTCACCCTTTCCAGTTTCGGAATCAACGCTGATAATCGACTGACCTAGATGATAGTACTTGAAAGAACCACCACCTTTCCATTCAGATTCTTGAGAAATTCCACTTTGATCTGAACCATCCAATATTGCTGTTAGTCTTGGGATTATGAGTGTATCACAATGGTCACCAATTTCTATTCCAATCCATTTAGCTCCCATTTTATGTGCAACTGAAATAGTAGTTCCTGACCCACTGAAACTATCCATTACAATATCACCAGGCATAACGTTTGCAATTTGAAGCAGTCGTTTAATTAACCTTTCTGGTTTTTTGCTCTCACTAAAATTAACACCGCCTTCTGCAGAAATTCCATTATAAGGGATGTCCAACCAAATATTAGTCAACTGTTTAGTAGGAGTTATTTTTCCATCAATATTTTTAACCTTATTAGAATAGAAATAAACTTGGCGCCCATTGTAAGCATATTCGATTGCTCCGTTATCACGGGCTAGCTTCACAAACTCATTGGCTTTACTCTTTGATTTGTTCCTCAACTCTATTATATCAGAACCAGCATCATTTCCTATTGCGGTACCTTGAAATACTGACCTGGCGTTTTTAATAGCAAACTCTGAAACAAGAGAATTAAATACCACTTCACCGAGTGCCTTTTTAGCGGCACGAGTGTTTTCATGCCCCTCACGTTCTGCAATGAATTGGTTAACTCCAATTACTTCCCATTTGGTGTAATAGGAATCAATGTTTTTTATATACTGATTGTAACCAAAATCATGATCCGAGGAGACATGAATTGTTTCGTATTTATATTCTGATTTGGATTTTGCATACATTAGAATATACTCAGCACCATCGTACGGTGAAGGATTAACCGTTTTGAAACCCGATGGGTCAGAGGTCTTTATAGTGAAAAAATTCACAAAATTGTGTTTACCAAAAACGTCATCGAGGAGGAGTTTTAGATGGAAAATAAATTTCTCGTCTAGTTGAATAAATAATACACCATCAGATCTAAGGAGTTCCCGAAGTGATGAAACTCGATCACGTATCATTGTCAACCAAGTTGACGCTTCGAGATTATCTTCATAGTGTTCAAACGCTTTACCGGTATTATAGGGAGGGTCAATGTAGATGCATTTGACTTTATCCGTATCAGCTTTGTCACTAAATATCTTCTTCAAACTGTTTAGGGCTAAGAGATTATCCCCTTTGATAAGCATGTTGTCTATATCGTTTGCTTTTTCTTCAACAGTAATTTCTTCTACTTTAAATACTTGACTGGTTCCAGGAATAGATCCGGCTTTATCTACTAAAGAGGAACGATACGCTTGTTGAAATGAAAGAGGTCTGGACTCTTTGACTCTGATGTCGTCACGATCTACCCAATAAGGCGTATTACCAACACCATTTTCTGAGGACAGATCATAGAAAAGTGCTTCTTCCTTGTTAATCCAGTTTATACGAGGAGAAGGTGTGTCTGAGGAAGATTTAATGTCATTTTCACTAAGGCTAATGATAGCCTTTTGTTTGTTAAACCACTCAAGGGTTAATGATCCTTTGTATTGCTTTGCCATTTTTGACTTTTAATATCTTTTGTTTCTTCTTTTCCTTTTATCGTAACCGTACCTTTTGCCATATAGCCAAAGGCCAACTAATCATGCTGCTATTGCTAATATTATTTCATACCACTCCATATTTTAAACTTTTGCACCCGAACATAGCTTCCGTTGATAGCAAGATGCACAGGCTTTAGGATCATGGGTTTTGTCCAATTTATTATCTCTTATATCATTGGCTGAACTCACGATTTTAGTTTTAATTTCTGCAATCTTGTCGTTCGCTAAAGGTTGTGTATGTTTTCTATGTTGCTCTTCATCAAGCGAGAAGATTTGTAAGTAATTAGCAGTTTCACCCGTTAATTCTTTGTAGCCAAGTGCATACATGGATAGCTGCTCCATGGTTATTTCTCTAGCTTGTACATCATCTTTGCTCTTAAAATCTACAATGGTGGTAATGAAGTTGCCGTCCAGGTCTTTCTTCTTTATCAAATCCATTCTGCCGTTGACCATTATTCCGTCACCCAGGTCAATTTGAATTTCCTTTTCAGCGTATTCTATACTGTCAAAATCTTCTCTGTTCTCCGCTAAATAATCATAGCTAACCTGAATGGAGCTTTCTCTAACATCTTCAAAGATTTGATCATGTGCATAAGGTAGGTGAAGGTGTCTATCAACGTATTGTGCAATTTGTGATTCATCAATAGTTTCCCCATCTAAGTGTCTCCGGTGCATCTCCATTAGAATGTTATGCAACGACTGACCGTAACCTACTTGTGCGGAAATAGGCTGATTGAAGCCATATAAAGAAATCAATTTGAATCTATAAGGGCAATCAAAATAAGCTTTGAGTACAGAGAAATTTAGAAGTATTGAGTTGGTTTCTTTCTTGGATTCTGGTGTAGCTTTTAGCTTGTCAGAATAGTCAAACGAGGTTGTAGATATTAGGTAGTCTGAATTACTGATCTCTTTACAGAAGACGGACTCTTTTTGATATAATCGGTTTTCTTTCGACCTAGATACAAAGAGATACTTTTGAGAACGTGTAATTGCCACATACATAAGTCGTCTTTCGTCCTCAACATTGGTTTCATACCTATATTGATCTTTAATCAATTCCTTATCAATGAAATGCCAGATCTGTTTGCCTCCTGGCTTTTTAACAGGGAGGTAGTTTTTGTTCATGCCAGGAATAAAGACTACTGGAAACTCCAATCCTTTAGATTGGAATATTGTCATTATTTGTACGGCATTTGGTGTTTTGTATGAGTTATTTAGCCAGCCTTCTGGATAGTAACCGTCTGCTGAATACCTCAGAAAGTTTAGAAATCCTCTAAGGCGATATGAGGGTTTATCGGTAAAGTGAATAGATTCAAAATCATTAATCATTTGGCTGAACATCCCAAGATTGTAGAAAATCACCTCGTTAATCTCATTGCCAATTACACCGTCATGACCAGGGTCAAAAAATGTTTCTTCCGTTAGTTTTGCATTCTCTATGAAATCCCAAAATATCCCCTGAATAGAGAAGGTGGCATAATAGGTTTTCGGTTTAGGTTTTTTCTTGGCTAATTCAGCAATGGCAAAATCAAGGCTTTCTTCATCAATATTGTCCGATACTGATTCCCAATAAAGCTTTAAGGAGTCTTCTTCAAGTTCGTCACTTAGAAATTCATATAAAGCTCTTGCAGCCTTTATCTCAGGTCTTTGAAAAAGCTCATTAACTCCACTAACTACGAATGGTATATTGTTGTCTTGTAAAGCATGCATTATTGACTCAGCCTTACGCCAGGTGCGGATAAGTATAACCATGTCAGAATAATCAATCCCCCTTAGCTTGGAGTCTTTTTTATCCTGAAAGGCAATGCCTTCACTTTCACTACGAACTTTTCGTATAGTATCTACTATGAATTGGTTCTCTTGATCTAGTTCATCAAACTGATTGTATATAATGTCATTCAAGTCATATTTCTGGTGACCTGAGGCATTCATTATTTTTGGAAGCCTGTCTGTATTATTGAGGATGCATTTTAATGCGGCATCAATTACACCTTTAGTACTTCTGAAATTATCTTCCAACTTGATGTAGTGAACGTTGGGATACCTATCACTGAACGTTTGAATGTATCTAACATCTCCACCACGCCATTGGTATATTGTTTGGTCATCATCACCAACTACACAAATATTAGCTCCCAAGCTTGCCAGATTAAAAATAAGTTCTTCCTGTATTGGGTTAACATCCTGATATTCGTCTACAATTAGATATTTGAGTTTTTCCTGAATCTTATTTTTGAAATCGGGATTGTTTCTGAGGTTTAAGATTGCCTCAGTCATAATCATAGTGAAATCGAAGTATGCACTTGACTTTAATGTTTGCTCATACTTCCCCTGAGCATCGATCCATTCCTGATCGAGTTCCTTTCCATCCGTAATTTCAGCCTCTCTAAGAATACTCATGATGGCTATGAAACGGCCTGTATCAGTGTATCTATCCATACCAACATCCGCCATCCCAATTTGCTGATAGTGCTTGTCAATAAACAACTTCAACTTGATCTCATCAAGAACTGAGAACTTTTGGTATTCATAGATATTATCCTGAATAGCTTGCAGGCACCAGGAATGTATCGTACCAATATACATTTCAGCAAGACCTTGTATGTCTCCTAATTGCTCACGACACAATTTGAGGACTCTAGTTTTTAGTTCCGCAGCAGCTTTTTCAGTGTAAGTGAATGCTATTATGTTCGAAGGGTTAACATCATCCTTTGATTTCAAAATGTTAACTATCCTCTGAGATATAACCTGCGTTTTGCCTGATCCAGCACAAGCAATGATCTGAAGATTCTGATCGATTGTGTTTATCGCTTCCTCTTGATATTTAGTGTATTGCATCATTGCTTTTTGCTTTCTATTAATTTCAGTGCTTGCTCTGCCAATGGTTCCCCTTCAATTGCATCATCTATTTTGTCTGCTAGCCATAGTATGATTAACTCATCCTTTTTAGCTGAGAGTGCTATTCCTGCTTTTTCAACTAAATCTCTGTTAGCTCTTCTGTCCCCACGCTCAATTTTGCTTAGTAGGGCAGTGTCTATTTCTAGCGTTGCTGCCAATTGTCTCAATAGAAGTTCCTTCTCTTCTCTTAATTCTCTAAGCCTTGTCCCTAAGTAATTCATTTGCTATTCATTGACTTGACAAATATTGTCTAAAGATAAAAAAGAAGTATGAATTTAGCAAAGCCAAATATATAGAAATATAATTATTAAATATCTGAGTTAGGTAATATCAGAATTTTTTAAAGATATTTGAAAGCTTAGAAAAAAATAATTATTTGAATTAAATAATTAAGGATGTTAGAGTAGGGTTTTATTTCAAATAAAGTAAAAATATAGTCTAATATTAATAAAATAGTTTATTTCATGCTTAATAATTTGTGTTTTACAATATAAAAAAGTATTTTAATTGTTGAAATTATGTTTCATTATAAAAATCTTTATTATGAGTACGAAAAATTCAGTTTCTATTCAAATTCCAGATGAAGATCTTCAAATTATTAAAGATTCTCTGGAAAGACTCAAAACCCTTCTAGCACCTCACCTTATTGCTTTAAGTCCATCTGAAAGACAAACATTACCTAAGGTAAGTGATGGAACTATTCCATTTGTGGAAAAAGTAATGGATTATGCCCAAGAAGATACTCAATTTTTGCCTCCTTATCTAAATATGGAAGAGATGGACAAAGACTGGAAATTAGCAAAAGAATTTATGCCTTTGCTAAGGGATATACAGCAGATAAATAGCAATTTAAGTGACACCTTAATGATGGCTGGCTCAGAGGCCTATGTTGGTGCACTAAGCTATTATAATTCCGTTAAGTATGGTGCCAAAGTTAATGCTGTTGATGCAAAAGTTATTTATGAGGATCTTAAACAACGATTTGAAAAATCAGGAAATGGTTTATCAAATGATTCAGAAGTATAATCACGATAATTTAGCTTATGTCACCTACAATTAATTGATGGGTGCAGTCAAAATTCTTCAGGCTGGACCCATTTTATTTTACCTGATTATTAAAAAAACATCACTGTTAAATTTATATTACTGAGTACTTAAATGTTTTAGTTAGATTTTTTTATTTAAGGATAAGGTTCTGAACTTCACTTTTGTCAGTTTTTGCATTCCTTGATCATTTTTGAGCCTCAATTGTCTGCCAAAAAGATCAAATTTTATAGTTAATAAGCTCAAATACCCACTTCTGAACTGGACGATTGAATAAAAAAACCTGACATACCTAGTTCAGAAGTACCTCCCCCCACTTTCGAAGTCCCCTAATTTAGTTTATTAATCTGATAAACCCTGTAAAATTGTCAGTCTTTTCATTTTAAAACACTATGATTGTCATTTTTTAGTGAAAATAACTAATTCTAAGGTTCAAATCCCCACTTCTGAACCTCAGCAATTGAGTTCAGAACTTCAAGCTTGTCAGTTTTAGGTGGTACTCCCCACTTCATAAGTGGGGGAGAGGACTATTTAAGTGGGGGAGGGGACTTAAGAAGTCCCTCTTTTTTAATAAAGAATTTAAAACAGCTTTACTAAAAGTATATTTTAAGGACATTTTCCACCTATTTTAATTTAATATTTAGATGTCCTTCTTGGCCAATTTTATATTTAATTTCTTTATTTCACTCTGAAAATGAAAGGATTAATGAAAATTTAATATTTCTATAGCTTTTGATTTTTCTTAAAAATTATTAAATTTAGTAATGGATGAAATATTGGAATTATTAAAATTTATTGGAGGGGCTTTTATTCTTTTTTGGGTTAGTTTCAAATTAAGAGATTTGGTAAAAAGATACCCGAAAGATTAGGTGTGTGAAAAATTGCTTTTATCAATAATTCACTAATCAGGAGATGGACTTTAATGGTTAAAAATTGAGTATTGTTTTTATAGGTCAAATAACTCAAGTTTAAGTTTATATTTTGGTAAGGATACTTTTTTTTATAATATGAAAGTAAGATGTTTCGTTTTATTTAATGTGCGAATAGGCTAAAAGATTTCTTAATTTATAACAATGAAAATAATTATATTCACAAAAATGTTTATTTTGATTTTACTAAATCAAAACGTAATTGCTCAAAAAGCTAGGATTTATAATGATAAAGTTATTATTAGAAATAATTCAGATTATACTTTACGGTATATAGTTTCTAATATAAATAATATAACAGTTGATACACTATATATTCAGCCCAAGAAGGAAAGAACTTTGCTAAATGTTACAAGCGATAAATCTGATATTAGGAAATCAAATATTGTAATGGATTATGATTTAAATTCGTATAGACTGGATATTATGCGTGAGCAAAATAGGATAAGAAGAAATTCTAATATAATTGCATTTATAGTCGGGTTAGATGAGGCATTAAACGATGGGAAATTAAAAAGCGCTATTGATGTAATTAAAGCGGGTATTTCTGATGGTTATAAGGGTAAAAGTTTTGATGAATGGTTTTTAGAAATTGTTGAAATATTAGAAAAAAGGAAGTTATATGATGAAATTGACGATCCTCTAATTAGGGGGCTTCTTGCTTATACTATTGAATTAGAAAAAACAGGAGAAAATATAAATGTTAATTTGGAAGAAAATATTCAAATGCTAGGGTATAACAAAAAGATTAAACTTTCTAATTTATTAGTCACAAAATTATTCAATCCTGTGAGTCTCGAATTAGGATTTCCTGTAGGTGAAAAGTATAAGTATATAGGGCGATCCGATTTTGATTATGGTGATTTAATTTATCCTATAATTCCTTACAATATTAAATTATTTTTTAATTTTAAACAAGATTTAGGTATTAATGGAGGAGTAAAATCAATTGTTCTATCATCAAGTCAATCTAGTTTTTTATATGATTCTTCCAGTGCTGATTCTGTTTTTTCTGATAATAAAGGCTATTCTTTTAGAAATATAGATTTGTCATACGGATTGGAAGTTCCTCTTAATTTTAATAATAACCAGTATAATCATGATTCGAGTTTTGCTTTTAAATTTGCTTTTGATTTTGGTATTAGTTCAACCTTTATAAATAGGTATTCATATGAGATGCATGATAGCAACATTGAATCAATTTCAAAGAACAGTTCTTTTCAAGATTTTTCCTTATATTATTTTGCTAGTTTTGCATCTAAATTAAGTTTTAAGTATATTCAAGTGTTGGCTAGGTATACTATTAATTCGAATCCCGACTATTATCGAAGCGTTTTTAATGTCGGATTATCTGTTCCATTGTTTTATCATACAAAATATTATTAACTCCATCAAGCTGGGAGATTTACTCACTACATTCTTGTATTCCTAATCTTCTTTGAAGAAGTGAATCCTCTTTAGGTCATATGCAATGACATACTAAAGCAGTTCCTAGTAAATGAAAATTTAAAATTCTGACCATTATAAGGCTAATGCTCGAAAATGGCCTCCAAACTGATCCAAGCTTTGTTCTATAAACGGTTAGTATTTATTTGTAATTCCTGTGGAGATAAACTATTTTAAATTGTTATAAAGGCTTATCAAATCTACGATTAGTAAATGTCGTATTTTTTAACAAATTGGGAGGTAGGCTTGGGGATGTGTTTTCGAGCAAGAAATGGATGTGATGAATTTTTCGTATCATGCAAAATTTAATAAACGATCCGGGAAAATGCAGTTTTGGACACATGAAAACCATGCTATTGAGCGGTTTCAACCATAATTAATCGAAAGTAGAATGAAATATATTCATGAGAATCCGGTAAGGGCAGGAATCGTAGAAAAACCTAAAGAGTATAGGTGTTTAAGTGCCAGAATCTAGTCTGAGTTATAGGGTTTAATAGCCGTGGATTATTGGTAATTCCGTCCATCTTCCAATTGCAAATTGGAAAAGATTGTAGGGTGTAGTTACAAGCCTAGACCCAGCTCACGAAGGCATAAACTACACCTAACTGGGGCCAATATCCACGCCGTCCTAGTATTCCTAACCTTCTTTGAAATCGTAATCCTTTTTTGGGCATTTGTAAAAACAGATTGAACATTGTGGTTTTATATATTGTATCTTAAGTATGGATGAAATATATTCATTAGATTCCCGGAAGGGGTGGAATTGTGGAAATACTAGAGGACTTCATTTTTTTGAAAATAATAGAAGGTTGTAGTTGCAAACTCTACATTTTGTGGAGATTTATAAAACCCATTTGGGAAACCGGTCCATAATAAGTACGAATAAACTGAGTAAATAATCCCATTCCCCATGGGTTGCGAAATAAATATGGAAATCATTTTATGTAATTTGAATCATGTTAGCCACAATATTATCCATTTATCCAGTACACCATATATAGAACTAATAGTAAAATGCCCAAAAAAATTGCCCAATTATCGGTTGATTTTGAGTTTCTGACTGCATCTTGGGACATAAGCAAAATTATTGAGTGAATAAGATAACAAATTATTAGAAAGAATAATAATCCAAAATATTGAAGGCTTGAAATTAGTTCCTTATTGGAATAGAGTATTTCAGTAACATTAAAAATTGTAAGCCATCCTACTAATAATAAGATGAATAATGAATATGCATTTCTTAAAAAAATACTTGTTAGGCGGTTTAACTGCAGCAAAATTGAAGAATGAAAAAATCCAATACAAAACTGGAAAAACAAAATAAACCCAAATTTTAGAGCGAAATTCCGCTCCGTAATTTCCATGATGTATGATAATTCAAAATTTTTGAAAACAGATGGTATGGCTAAATATACGTTTAGAATTGTAATGATTGATGCAGTTAAATTTATCAATCCTATTAAAAGTCTCCCCATAATTGAGTCTAATTAATTCAATTGATTTTTAATTCCAAAATAATATTATTTATTCGACACTTAATATTTGTAAATATAGTTTTTTTATATAGTTTTTTTACTATCAACTAACTAAGTTTCATTTCAGGTAAAATTAGCATCATTTAACCCCCCACCTAGGTGTAATTTGCAATTACACCTTTCTATCCACCTTATTGAAATTTAGTAAGCCATTCTAAAATGGCCATTTGCAATGGCCAACTAAAGTCGATGCTAGATATGAGATAGGAAGCAGATAAAATATTTTCCAGATTCTTGCAAGGGCAGTAATAAGGATAAACCGGGCAGCTTATTTTTATTTAATTGCCGGCAACCAATCTAGTGGTCCCAAAGCTAAAACACTTGACCTACACCTCAAATTCAAACCAAGGAAAAGCTCAATTAATGGCTATTTATCCTTTCTACTTAATTAAATTGTACTTTACGGTGATATTTTTTAAAAGTATTTCAGTATATTACCTGAGGCATTTAATGAGAGAAAAAGCAGATCCATGAAATTTGATAAGTCTTATTTAGTTTTACTATTTACATTTTTAAATATTTTCCTATTTGTACAAAATACCAGTGGCAAAATTTTTGAAACTACTTTTCGGTGGAAGCCTGAAAATGGGAAAAATGGATGTGATGCAACAGTAAACTTAAAGCTCAATTATTATTTAAAAAATGACAGGCCATGGGTCAATATTTCTTATACCATTGAAAAAGGGAATACCGTTTATTTCGAAGGAAAACAATATGCAAGGCAGCAAATAGGAGAAGAGGCCTACAATGCGATTAGGGTGCAACACCCAAGATTTGTGGTAGACCTTTATGACGGCAGTAGTTTTATTACATCAATAGGCTTCGATAGTAAAGGAAATATGACCTATGGAGGAGATTGGCTAAACATATTCGAGGGTCATATACATGCAGAACACACCAAGCGAAATCTTCCAAGTGGAGAGAGAGCTAAAGAGATTTTTTTAAGCAATGCGTTTTCTATTAAAAATATGCGCCTCACTTATATCGATGCAGTAAATTTCCATTTGGTTAAAATGTATGCTTTAGGTGAAAATGATAGGAATGATAAAAGTGCATCAGCTACTCCAAGTACTGACTCCGACCAACCGGTAAGCAACAATAATGGCTACGAAACTTCTCAATCAAATTCCTCAAGCTACCAAAGTAGCACAAGTGCAGCCAATTCACATTACCAAAACGCCTTAGAAAGACAACAAGTTTATACCCAAAATTTAGAAGCTGCAGCTACTCAAATAGTTAATGTGGGTTTAAGTATTGCCAACGATATTCAACAAGCTAGGATTAGGAATGTAAATAATAAAAATGAAAACATAAGGGAATATCTTGAGGAAATAATCCCTTTAGACAAGGACTGCGAAGCCTTGTATACCACAGATTATTCAGCCTTTCTTGTAAAGGAAAAAACATTACGAAGTTATGAAAACTTAGCCATTGATAATTTAAACTGGCTTATTGAAAAGGAAGGTGACGCAAGGTATAAAAATTTAAAATCAGAAATTTTTTCCAACCAAGTAAATAGACTAAGGAAAATATTAGCGTACAATACCGCACAGCTATTAAAAAATGAGAAGGAACTTGAAAATATGGAGCTAATCAATGAGTTTTATTATGCTAATTTAAATGAACTGGTTGATTTCGCAGGAGATTTGTCTACAGATTTGGGCTATCATAATAATAATGTTCATGGATCAACAGGATATGGATTGTTCAAGTTTTGGAGAAATTTTGTTGACGAAGAGAAGAGTGAAAGAGCTCGAAAAATGTTAGCCGCTAATGAAACAAATAAATTTTTAGATCCTTTTTATGAAATATTTTTTTACGTAAGGCAAAATTATGTCAGCGACTATTATGACAAGAAAGCCATTGATTTATTTAAAGCAGCCAATGATCAAACCAAAAAGTTATTGCTAAAGGGTGTGCTTTTTGGAAGAAACTATGTTAAAGATTTAGCTTGGGATCAATTGTACATAAAAGATGACAGACTATTGAAGTTGTTTTTGGAAAATACAAACGAAAAAATATATTATTATGAAATTGAATTTAATGGAACCAAAGGGAAAGAAAAAATGCCTTTGTATAAATTCTTAAATTCAAAATATGGATTTAAAAATTCAGCGTCTAATGCACTTGTAAAAGATAAGTTAAAAAGAGATAAAAAATTAACCGGAAAAAATCCGGATGATTTTGTTGAAGAACAATTGGCAAAAGAAAAAAAAGCCGCTCTTATTGAAAATGAAAAAATAGAAATTCAAAAATTGATTTCGCAATCTCAAGTTCTGTCTGAAAGCGGGGATTTTGACAAAGCCCTATCGCTTATTCAAAAAGCTAGAGTGGATTTCCCTAACAACTATGATTTAATAATATCTGAAGCACATATTTATAATAAACTCAATAATAATGACCGTTTTTTAGAACTACTTAAAGAAGGGGAAAAGTCAGCTAACGCAAACGATGTATTGTTTTTTAATATTGGCGTACTTGAACAAGCCAATGAAAATTATGATGAAGCAGAAAACTATTATTTAAAAGCAATTGAGATTAATCCTGAAAATGTGGATGCTTATTATAATTTAGGAATTGTGTACAGTAAACAAGCAACCTTACTTAAAAACGACATCAATAATTTCATAGATCAACCTGAAAAATATGACGAAATCTTCCTAGAGATCATAGAAATTTTCAGGAAGTCAATTTCAAACTATAAGCATGCAGTAAAGTTACAGGAATACGATTTTGATACATTATTTGAGATGGGATTCACCTGTACTGCACAAGCAAATGAAATCGGAAAGCAGGCCAATAAAAAATTAGAATACCCAAAAAAATTCGGCTGGCTTTATTTGAAGAGGATGGAAATGTACAATCATTCATTGTTCTTTTTTAAAAAAGCGCAACAATTGGATGATACAGATGAGGACTTAAATAAAAACATTATAATCCTTCAAAAAGTTGTTGATGATTTTAATGAGAAGCGTAAGAAAAAAAGCTAGGCTATCTTGAGGAATTTAGGCTCGCAGTTATCCTCACCTAGGTATAATTTGCAATTACACCTTTCTATCAAAAGCTGATAGCTTTATGTAAATCATTTGATACGACCTTTAGTAATGGTTTGCTATTAATCTGTTCTCAAAGGTATAGTCTACCGGCAGCTGAGCGGAGCCAAGCCCCAGGTTAACGTATTCGTTTTACCTACCCCTTCAGCTCCGCTCAGGGTCGGTAATTCTATCGCAGTAAACATTAAAAAATCACCTTACAAACGACCCTATCAAACCTTTACTGCCTTAGGTTTGAATTTAAGAAAAACAAGGCGGCCCAATAAAATCCAAGGGAAGCCATGCATTAAAAAATCTCCCCAATCGATTAATTGCATGCCATGGGCACCTCCTGCAATCCATTTGAGCTTGCCCCAAATATGCGGCTCTGGAAAAAAGGGGGCCAATCCCAACCAGGCACACATAATCCCTACCAAAAGCCAATTATTAATAGGGTTATTAGTTGTTTTGACTTCTTTATTGACCATTTTATAGTATTTCGTTTTTGATGTAATCATTAACCACCAAGCAGGACCCGCAGCTAAGCTTTATTTTTCTGTACAAAGGTAGAAGGGTTACCTCATTAAAGTGGTGACAATTGTTACAGTAAGTAATTCCCAAGGGCCAAGCAAACCTTATCTTAGAAGCTGTTACTTCTTTTGGTTTTTTTACTTTGACTAACTGCTTGATTTATATGAGGGTACATCAATTACAGGATTGGCTCCAATTTCACTCAGCCACTGATGGACTTCGCTCAGCTGCCGCAGCTGGGTGTGATTTGCAATTACACCTTAATATTAATCAAAAATGTACTTTAAAAACATTCTGTACCGGCCATTTGTAATGGCTTCAAATGCTCTCTCAGAAAAATATCCAAGACATTTTCTATATTTAACAGTCCTTGATTTTAGATTATTTTACTATCCCTTTAAGCCAGGTTTCAGCCAATGCTGGCCAGGATTCTCCGGCAGGGTTGCCATCCCTTAGTCCATACCCATGTCCGCCTTTGGGTAGTAAGTGCAAGGAAACAGGTACTTTGTTGTCTCGCAATGCGGTTGCCATCACTAGCGCACTGTTGGCATGCGTGTCATCAGCTGTTGCAAAAAGAAACATTGGAGGAGTGTTTTCGTCTACTTTCAATTCAGGGGTTAGGCTTCTGTTTTCTCCTTTGTCCAAGTAGGCAGGGTAGATCAACATGGCAAAATTAGGCTTTGATGACACTTTATCCTTGGCATCTTGAGGTGTATAGGTTTCCTCATCGTACCTTGTGCCTGCTCGTGCGGCCAAACTTCCACCTGCAGAAAAACCAATTACACCAATTTTGTTCGGGTCTAATTTCCAGTCACTTGCCCCACTTCTAACTATGCGTATGGCACGCTGTATATCATTCAAAGCGCCATCTTGTTTTTGCGGTACTCGGTATTCCAGTACAAAGGCAGTGTAACCCAAGGTATTCAACCATTCGGCCACTTCATATCCTTCCTTATCGATGGCCAAGATTTTATAACCTCCTCCAGGACAAACAATAACGGCTGCTCCATTATTCACATTTTCATCTGGTAAGAATACCTTTAAGGTAGGGTCGGTGACATCCGTTAACCGGGTAACTCCACCACTATTGTTGTCTGTGACGACTGCAGGCTGTTTGGCGGCCGTCTCTCCTGGTACTTTGCCAGGCCAAATGTGAATTAGCCCATCTTTTTGCGCGTGCGCCACGAAAACAAGAGAGAAAAATAAGGAACAAATTGTAAACAATACCTTTATTGGCTGCAGTTGTATTTTCATGGGGTGCTTAGGTTCTTGACTTTTAAGATCAATTCAATATTAAAAATGGTTTGTTTGTAAATTCCCGACATAAATTATGATAAGGAAGAAAACGAGGCTTGAATATACCCTAAAAAAAATATTCTACCAATAGCTAATCATAGCAATGGTAGAGGGTGGGTATCCAAAAAATAATAGTTGTAATTCTTAAATCCTGAGTTAAACCCGGATTATGTAATAGAAGGTCTATGGCATATTTCGGGTTAAAAATTAACTGAAAAGAGGGAGTGTAATTTTTAAAACGTTCATTTAAATCAGCTTTGAGTTGTTCTGCTTCAGGGTAACTTTCATTAAAAATTCGATCTAAAATAAATATAGACCTAACCAATAGCCTGCCTGTTAGAACTACCTATTAGGAATTTACTCCTCCATCTTTAGTTCATTCTTAAGCACTTTGATGGTCAGGACATTATTGTCGGAAGAGATTATTTGCCATTCCTCTACCGTTTCTCCACCCCAGAAAGTACCTTGAATATTTAGAATGTCACCGTCTTTGGTCCAGCTGCCTTCAAAATCACTTGTGACAATAGGAGGAGTGCCACAAAAGCCGCTGTTGGCACGGTGAATAAAAGTGCCATCACCAAGAAAACGATAGCCATAAGTGTTGTCCTGCAATTTATTTACTTTTTCCAAAGTCATCCCAGTTTCATTATAGGAGACATTGCTCCATGAGCCAACAGGCAAAGGACCTGTGTCGGAAGCAGAAAGTAGAGGATCTTCCACACAGGAAACAATAAAAATTAGGGCTATAAGTAGTAGTGTAAATGGGTTTTTCATGGCTTTTATCTTTCGTTTTACCCAAGACGTAAAGAAAATTGGTTTTGTTGAGGTTAGATTTAAACCCCCCCATTTTTTTAAGTTTTAATGCTTTGAGAGGGGGAACATTTTGGTTTTATGGGTATTAAAGGATACCGTGTTTCAATTGGTTAATAAAATTAGCGGAGAGAATTAGACAATCGCTCCTCTAATGATCCAAGCTGAATTGGTATATTGTCTTTGAACTAGCAGTGAAACCCGTTGAGGTATTGAGGGTGGAAATAAAACTATTCTTTTAATAGACTAAAACTAATGCATTTACTAAAGAATATCATGGGGATGGGACTATTGATTTTATCGATAGGCTTCCAAACTGTTACCGCACAGCAAATCAATAATGGAGATAGGCCTAATATTATTTTTATCATGGCCGATGATTTGGGATATGGTGATTTAGGTGCTTATGGTCAGGAATTGATCCAAACACCAAATATAGATGCCTTGGCCAATGAGGGCATGATGTTTAGTCAAGCTTATGCTGGTGGGCCAGTTTGTACTTCCTCCAGATCTGTACTTATGACCGGTTTACACAATGGGCATACAGTGGCCAGAGACAATGTGCCTCATTATCCCACTTATTTAAATGAGGGAGATGTCACCTTGGCTCAAGTGTTAAAGGAGGCAGGATATAGAACAGGAGGAGTAGGAAAGTGGTCTTTGGGGGATGCCCAAACGGAAGGCCGGGCCACCAATATGGGTTTTGATACCTGGACAGGATATTTAAATCAGGACCATGCCCATTATTATTACCCCAGTTACCTGGATCATGACGAAAGAAAGATTCTATTGCCGGATAATCCCATCCTAAGAAACAATTACAGCCATGATGTTCTCACGAATGCCACTTTAAACTTTATCCGTGAAAATAGTAAGAACCCTTTCTTTTTCTATTCTGCTTATACCCTTCCTCATTTTTCGGCCCTCGAAGAAGATGAACACGGTGTTACGGTCCCTTCCACCTATCCTTATACGGACAAAGACTGGCCCGAAGCAGCTAAAAAATATGCAGCCATGATTTACCGTCTCGATAAAGATGTGGGCAAAATCGTTAAACTCATAGATGAGTTGGGGATTAGAGAAAATACCCTAATTATTTTCACCTCAGACAATGGAGGACATAGCAATACATGGAAAGGATTCAAAACCAATGGACAATTAAAAGGGTACAAGCGGGACATGTACGAGGGAGGAATAAGGGTTCCTTTTATCGCCTCATGGCCAGGCGTCATTCCTGCAGGTCAACAATCTGATGCGCTGATAGGCTTTCAGGACATGTTGCCCACCTTTGCCGGTTTGGCCAATGCGCCTATACCTGAAAATATCGATGGTATCTCTGTAGTTGATGCCTTGAAAGGGAAAGTCCTTACTGAAAATAACCGTGTGCTCTACTGGGATTTTGGACATACCCGACAAAGGTATGATCAGGCTGTTAGGATTGGAAATTGGAAAGGAATCAGAAGAGGGAAGGGCCAAGCAATAGAAATCTATGACCTAGCTAGGGATATTTCCGAACAACATAACCTGGCCAATGATCATCCTGAACTGGTGAAAAAAATCGATAGGCTAATGGAGACGATGGTGATTCCTTCCCCAAGGTATCCTGTGGGAGAGGTATACAAAGGAGGGCCGATCTGGAAAAAAGACTGGTAAAAGGACGCAATAATTTCAAGTGAAAAGAAAGTATTTTTCCGTACATTTTCGGACACAATTCTGTACGGAACCGTAGCAAGAAAAGCATCTTTAATGTATTAAGGGCCTTGAATTGATGTTCAAGGCCTTATTTGGTTTTTGGCACTTAATTGGTCTTTATTCTTTTCAAAGATTCAATTTTATCCATGAGAATATTTACCGGAATGATACTTTGGGCCATTTTGTTGGTGCTTTGCTGGCCCCTTGCCATAATTGTTTTATTGCTCTACCCGCTAATTTGGTTGATATTATTGCCTTTCCGTTTGCTTGGATTTGGGGTAACCCTCACCCTTTCTATGATATTTGCCTTATTTATGTTGCCTTTTACTCTTTTACGCTGATGTAGCTCCTTTGCTTGAAAGGAGTAAGCCGATGTAGGTGATAGCCGCATTTACGAGTAATATTTCAAAGCCAAATTGAAAACCATTGAACCAGTCGGCGGAATTCCAGTCGAGTATAAAAGAGAGGAAAGGGCTTAAAAGACAAATATAAGGGACAAACTTGTCTCTAACGGCCATTTTATTGCTCAGTCCAAAGGCAAATAGGCCAAGCAAAGGACCATAGGTAAATCCTGCAGCTTTAAATACCGCACTTACCACACTTCTGTCATTCACCTCATTGAATACCACAATGGTTAAAAACACCAGGAAAGTAAAGCCAATATGTATCCATCGTCTGGTTTTATCCTGATTGATGTTTTTTCGCTCGGGTAATTTGACTATATCTATGCAGAAAGAGGTAGTCAAGGCTGTCAAAGCGGAGTCAGCACTTGAGAAGGCCGCAGCCGTAATCCCTAGTAAGAAAACTACGCCTGTCAAGGTTCCAAAGTGATTCAGGGCTAAGTAAGGAAATAACTCGTCGGTCGCTTTGGGTATTGCTATGCCGTTTATTTCAGCATAATGGTAAAGCAGTACACCCAAACCCAGAAATAAAAGGTTGGATAAGAAAAAGGTAATGGAGAACCATAAGATATTTTTCTGCGCGTCTTTTTGATTGCGACAGGTTAGGTTCTTCTGCATGATGTTTTGGTCCAGCCCATTCATCGCAATGGTAATGAAAATACCTCCTGCAAACATTTTAAAGAAATTCTGACTTGTATTGCCTTCCCAAACGAAAATGGAAGAAAGGTCGCTTTTATTAACTATAGCAAGCAATTCACCACCACTCACTCCAAGTTGATTTCCGATTACCACTATGGTAATAAGGACGGCCAAAAGCAAAAAAAGGGTTTGCAATGTGTCTGTCCATACGATGGTTTTGATACCGCTTTTGTAAGTATAGAGCCAGATCAAGACCATGGTGGTCAGTATAGAACCGTAAAAAGGAATGCCAAAGGCATCGAAAAATGCTATTTGTAGAACAGTAGCGGCAAGAAAAAGCCTAAACGAAGCACCAATGGTTTGAGAAATAAGAAAAATGCTTGCACCGGAAACATAGGCCTTGGGTCCAAACCTGGTTTTCAGGTATTCATAAATAGAAATTAAATGCAACTTGTAAAACAGTGGTATTAGCACCAGTCCAATAACAGCGTAGCCCACCATATTGCCCATCACAAATTGCAGATAGGCCCAATGGGTATTGCCTACTTCTCCGGGAACTGATATAAAAGTAACCCCTGATAAGGCGGCTCCTACCATGCCAAATGCCACTAAAAACCAGGGTGATTCTCTGTTTCCTGTATAAAAAGTTTGGCTGTCAGATTTCAGTGATGTGAGGTAACTAATCAATAACAATAGTGCAAAATAGATGGCGATCACACCAAAAACGAGCAATGGACTCATGGTTCTCTTTTTAAAATAGAATTTTTATACCCAATGATAGGCATTTTCTTTAAATCATTTTAATGAGAAGCCACAAAAGTGGTATCTTTCAACCGAAATTGATTAGTTTGAAAGTATGACCGATAATACTAAGAGTACCAGAAATGCTTTAGGGAGTAGTAGCCTAAACTATTCTTTACTTGATTTAGCAAAAAGGGGAGTGCTCACTTTGCTGTTGCTAACCCTTAATTATATTTCCCTCTTTGCGCAAGCACCACCATTTTTGGATGGGAAATACGATCATTGGGCGGATTCGGTTTTGTCTACATTGACTCCAGAGGAACGCATTGCGCAGTTGATCATGATTCCTGCTTACTCCAATAAGGACAAGGTGCATGTAGATTCCATTGCAGGATTGGTGGAGAAATATGGCGTGGGAGGAATTATCTTTTTTCAGGGAGGCCCCGTTCGTCAAGCACATATGATCAATCAATTTCAACAACTTTCTAAAGTGCCATTAATGATAAGCCTTGATGGGGAGTGGGGGCTGAAAATGAGGTTAGACAGCACTGTGCGTTTCCCTTATCAGATGGCTTTAGGTGGAGTAGATGACGAAAAGCTTATTTATGATATGGGCGCAGAGGTGGCAAGGCAAGCCAAAAGGGCTGGGATTAATGTGAATTTTGCACCAGTAGTGGATGTGAATAACAATGCCAATAATCCAGTGATTGGTTTTCGCTCCTTTGGTGAGGAAAAAGAAAATGTGACCAGCAAATCCCTGGCCTATATGAAAGGCATGCAGGACAATGGAGTTCTGGCTTCTGCCAAGCATTTTCCCGGTCATGGAGATACCAATGTTGATTCGCATTATGGGCTTCCAGTGCTTAACTTTTCTAAAAGACGCCTAAAAGATTTAGAATTGTATCCTTTTCAAAAATTGATGGACCAGGGATTGGGAAGTATAATGGTCGCCCATATGGAGATACCGGTTCTTGATAGTGCAGAAAACAGTCCTTCCAGTTTGTCCAAACCCATCGTTACAGACTTATTGAAAAATGAGATGGGCTATAAGGGGCTTATTTTCACTGATGCTCTTAATATGCAGGCTGTGGCAAAATATTACCCTCCGGGGAAAGTGGATGCCAAAGCATTGGTAGCAGGCAATGACATGTTGTTAAATACCATGAACGTTCCTGCCGCAATTACAGAAATAAAAGCAGCGCTTGGACGAGGGGAAATTAGTCAGGAAGAAATAGACAAAAGAGTGCTCAAAGTTTTAAAAGCCAAAGCATGGCTTGGTCTGGATAAGTGGGAACCGGTTGAAACGGAGCATTTAATCGCAGATTTAAACAATTCAGAAGCCAATTTTTTAGCTGAGAAGTTAACAAAGGCTTCACTAACCCTGCTTCGTAACGAGGAGAATGTGTTACCCCTCAAGGGGCTAGGAAAAACAAAGATTGCAAGCTTGTCCATAGGGGCAAACCAAAGGACTGAATTTCAGCATTACCTTGATAGGTACAGTCCTATGGATCATTTTATTTTTCCTAAAGAGGGAAGTATAGAAGATATAAATGCATTGAATGAAAGCCTTTCTAATCATCAGGTGATTCTGGTAGGAATCCATGGTTTGGGAATTAGAGAAGGGAGAAATGATTTTGGCATCAGTCCTGAGATGGTGACTTTACTGAGATCCCTTATTGAAAAGCATACGGTGATTGTTAGTGTTTTTGGTAATGTTTATAGTTTGGGGAAAATTCAAGGCTTGGAGAATGCAGCTGGAGTCATAGCCGCCTACCAGGAAACTCCCTTGACCCAAGACCTTACAGCGCAAATGATCTTTGGAGGGATTGGTGCAAGCGGGAAATTGCCTGTGACCATAAACCATGCCTTTAACAGAGGGGACGGATTGAAACTTGAAGGAGGAATAAGAATGGCTTATACCTTGCCGGAAGGGGTGGGCATGGCTTCTATGGATTTAGATGGAATAGATTCCATGATGCGGATGGCCATCAAAATGAAGGCCATTCCTGGAGGTCAGGTGTTAATGGCAAAGGATGGCAAAGTATTTTACCACAAAGCTTTTGGTTACCATACCTATGATTCTTTACAAGAGGTAAGGGTGGATGATATGTATGACCTGGCATCCATTACCAAAATCAGCACCTCTTTGGCAGCTTTTATGCATTTAAAAGGAGAGGGCAAGTTTGATGAAAACCAGACATTGGGCCATTACTTGAAAGCAGCCAGAGGGACCAATAAGGAGAATTTGGTCTACCGGGATATTTTAACCCACCAGGCAAGGCTGCGTTCATGGATTCCTTTTTGGATGTCCACGGTTAGAAAAAGCGGGAAGTTCAAATGGTATACCATGAAGGTGGATTCTTCCAGACGTTTTCCTATCAAAGTAGCCGATAAGTTGTTTATACATCGCAAATATGACAGGAAAATTTATAAGGAGATACTTTCCTCTCCTCTGAATGCTGAGCCGGGATATGTTTATAGTGACTTGTCATTTATTCTTGCGCCTAAGGTAGTGGAGGAGATTACAGGGGAGGAATTTTATACTTATCTTGAAGAAAACCTTTACAAGCCATTAGGGGCCGGAACACTCACGTTTAATCCTTATTTAAATTTTGAAATGGATCGAATAGTTCCCACAGAATATGATTCTGCATTCCGGAAGCAACTTTTACATGGCACGGTCCATGATGAAGGTGCGGCCATGTTGGGTGGAGTCAGTGGACATGCAGGTTTATTTGGTACTTCCAATGACCTGGCCAAGTTGATGCACCTTTATCTTTACGATGGCTTGTATGCAGGGGAGCAGTTAATTGCCTCAGGCGTGGTGAAGGAATATTCCAAATGCGTGTATTGTGAAGAGGGGAATTACAGAGGAATGGGATTTGACAGACAGAACAAGCCAGGAGATCCTAATGGCAATGCAGCGGCAAGTACCTCTGAGCAAAGTTTTGGCCATTCTGGTTTTACAGGGACATATACCTGGATTGATCCGGAAAATAAAATCGTTTATGTATTCCTCTCAAATAGAGTTCACCCTACAAGGGAAAATAGAAACATCTATAAATTAAATTTACGTACGAATATTATGGAGGAAGTTTACAAGGCGATGAAAAAAGCAAGGTTGAATGAATAATCTATAAAACTTTCCCAAAAGAAAAGTTAGACGATCAATACCAATGGTTTGTGAAAGAGCCACCAATAATAAATGGCAATGGACCAAGCTACAGTTTAATCAATACTGTCCTTCTAGGATTTTGGCTTTAAGTTTTTTTACTTTATCCAGTGTTAGTGGTTTTACAATATAATCACTGACATAATGGTATTTTTTGGCTTTGTCCATTTCTTCTTGATTAATGGAAGAAGAAATCACGAAGATTTTTATGGGATGATCGTAGGAAACACTGCCAATTTTATCCAATAGTTCCCAGCCATTCATCAAGGGCATATTGATATCCGTAAGGATTACGTCTGGCAAAGGCCTGTTTGTTGTGATTCTGTGATGAAAATCTTCCCATGCCTCTTCTCCGTTTGAAAAAAATAGAGCTTGATTGGTAAACGAAGTTATTTCCATTATTTTTTTTGTACCAAAATTATATAGTGGATCATCATCTACTATAAAAGTAAGCCCTATTTTACACATAAAAATGATTTTTTTTCTCGGAACATTCGTAAAAGACTTAGGTTTATCAATCACAAAACCTTTTGCCAATGCTCAAATACACAAAGGCATTTGTAGAAAGTTAAACAATTGTATCAAAGTAAATTACAGTTTAGGTTAAATTCCAAAGGTTTTATTATCTCTATAGGCCTAGTCTTATACTCTGATAATTGCAATACTAATTCTACGGTCTTAATTAAGTTAAATGTAAATGATTTAATTTAAATTATACTCTTCTTATTTAGAAAATTCTAATATATGACACTTTTTAAGGTCTTGGTTCAATATTTTAATTCCATTAATATGTGCCATTTATGCTAAAAACCAATATTGGTTAGTCTATATTTCAACTTAATTTGGTGTCAAGCACCCTTTTTTATTATTTTTCTTTTACTTTACGGTTAGAAAGAGGAATCACTTAAACCCTAAAGCTCGCTATGAAACGTTTATTTTCAATTGCAGTAGTGTTATTGTTAGTTGCTGGCTGCCAGCCTAAAGAAATTAAAGAAACCAAAGAAGAACCCAAAGAGATGAAAGAAACTGTAAGCGCTGACAAGCCTTTGTTAAGACATGTGGTCTTATTTTCCTTTAAAGAGGAAGCAAGTCCATCAGATATTAAGGGAGTTGAGGACGCTTTTATTGCCCTACAGGGAAAAATCCCAGAGATTAAAGATTTTGAGTGGGGAACGAACAATAGTCCCGAAGGGCTTAACAAGGGTTTGACGCATTGCTTTTTTGTTACTTTTGAAAGTGAAGAAGATAGAGAAATTTATTTGCCTCACCCTGCACACAAAGCCTTTGTGGAGGTTTTAAGTCCTCATTTAGAGGATGTGACCGTAGTGGATTATTGGACCAAGTAAAACTTAAAAAAAGCCTTTCTTTATGAAAGGCTTTTTTTATTACCTAGGAGTGATTTTAGACGGGGATCAATGCTTGTGAGGGAGTGTTTTTTCCTCCATGCTTACATCCTTTCCTTTACGTATTTGCATGCGATAGTAAACCAATACTTCTTCAGCACCAGCATTTAGAACAGCTTCTTGGGCTTCCTTTGCTATTGCCATCAATTTAGTTTCAGGACCTTCCATGACAGTCTCAAATGGTGTGACTTCGTAAGGCACCCCTGAAGCGGCAATGACTGCAATGGCTTTGTCCACCAATTGATAGCTGTCAAGTGTTTTACTTTTTGGTACGATTTGAATACCCAGATTAATGTTCTTCATCTTCTTATTTATTATAAAAGTTCATGGTTTTTTCTAGGCCAATAGTGCTGAAAGCTGTGATCACTTCGATGGCTTTGTCCATATAGATAGGTAAGGTGTCAATTTCTTCTTGTGACCATTTTCCCAATACATAATCTATCTGTCTTCCTTTTGGGAAATCGTCACCAATTCCAAACCTAAGTCGAGAATAATTCTGCCCTCCTGTCAGTTCTTCAATGTTCTTCAATCCGTTATGGCCAGCACTTGAGCCTTTGGGCTTCAACCGAAGTTTACCAAATGGAAGTGCTAAATCGTCGACCACCACAAGCACATTCTCTTTTGGAATTTTTAAAGCTTTCATCCAGTAGTTAACAGCTTTTCCACTTAGGTTCATATAAGTGGTAGGTTTGATCAAATGGATTTGACGGCCTTTGTGTTTTAGCAGACAGGTGAAGGCTAGCCGATCACTTTCCCAGCTTAGTTTATTTTCATCAGCCAGTCTGTCTAATATTAGAAAGCCAACATTATGTCGGGTCAATTCGTACTCTGGGCCAATATTTCCTAACCCTACTACAAGGTATTTCATGCGTTTGGTTTGACTTTTTCAGGTGTTAACTTGGGGAATAATTAACTTGCTTAATCCCCATCTTTCTCTTTATACTACTCTCTTAACAAAGTGTTATAAAGTATATAACAGGCTCTTTAGTTGAAATTCAGTTTTTTAAATCATTGGAATAGGAAGACATAAATCTAAGATTGATGAGCCATCTTACTTTTTAGCAAATATGCCAAGCTTACCCCAAGGTCCTATTCTTGGCTAAAATAGCTTAAAATGGGTATGGAAATAGAGATAGGAACATTGAAAACTTATTTTAACCCGGATTATGTAATAGGATTTCTCCGCCCTGACAATGTCAGGGGTGAAGCTTGTCCCGTGTTTACGGGAAGTGTTGCAATCGCAAGAAAATCAGGCTGTTTGGAGATTTTAGCATAGCACCGCTATGGTGAAATTGAAAACAGCAACGATTGGGTATTTTGAAGCGATTTCAGCACGTAATAGATTGTCTATTGCATATTTCGGGTTTAAAAGCATTTTATTTTCAAGCGAATATAAAAAAATCCTGTTCCGTGAAAAACAGAACAGGATTATAATTTTATTTTAAGATGTCAGAAATCAATTTTCTGTCTCTTCTTCACCTTTTTTGCCTCTCAATGCTCTAGGGATACCAATGGTAGCGATAGTTACATTTGGACTGTTAAGTAATTCAAATTTCTCAACACTCAAATCAGCTACTTTTACAGATTTACCCAATTCAAGAGTAGAAATATCAAAAGGAATTTCATCAGGAAGATCATTTGCCAATCCTTTTACCAAAAGGGTTCTGGTTTTGATCTCAAGTTTACCACCTTTGATAATACCTGGAGAAGAACCATAAGGTCTAACAGGGATTTCCATTTTAATGGCTTTTTCATCACTGAATGCTAAAAAATCAGCATGAAGCAATACTTCACTTACTGGGTGAAATTGTGCTTCTCTAAGGATGGCTTTAATAATAGTACCTTCGATATTAAGATCCACCATGTGAACTTCTGGTGTGTAAATCAAGTCCCTGAATAGAATTGCAGGAGAAGTGAAGTGAATTTGTTCTTTGATGCCTGGTCCGTAAACTACACAAGGAACATTTCCTTCGTCACGGATTGCGTCAAGAGATCTTCTGTCGAGATTTGCTCTTTTAAACCCTATAATCTCAATTGATTTCATAATTAATGTTTAGTTATAATAATATTGAATGCTTAAATAAATAGCGAACTTATAGAAGTATTTCCGGTAACTGCATGAATCGCTTTGGCAAATAGATGCGCTACTGTTAATACTTTTATTTTAGAAGATTCCTGACTAGCTGGAATGGTATCAGTAATGACCAATTCAGAAAGAACTGAGTTCTCAATGTTTTCATAAGCCTTACCAGACAATACTCCGTGGGTAGCAATGGCTCTAACTGATGAAGCGCCTTTGTCCATTATGATTTGGGCGGCTTTGCACATAGTGCCCGCAGTATCTACCAAGTCATCAATCATCACTACGTCTTTCCCTTCTACATCTCCTATCAACTGCATAGAAGCTACTTCATTGGCTCTTTTTCTGTGCTTATCACATACGACCATGTCTACTTCAAAATGCTTGGCATAAGCCCTGGTTCTCCCTACTCCTCCTACATCTGGCGAAGCGAAAATCAGGTTTCCTAAATCCAGACTTTTCAAATAGGGCACAAAGATAGCTGATCCATTCAAATGATCCAAAGGAATATCAAAGAATCCCTGAATTTGACCAGCATGCAGGTCACAGGTCATTATTCTATCAGCTCCTGCTGAGGTGATCATATTGGCAATAAGTTTGGCAGCTATGCTAACCCTAGGTCTGTCTTTGCGATCTTGCCTTGCATACCCGAAATAGGGGATAACAGCGCATACTTTGTAAGCACTGGCTCTTTTTGCCGCATCTATCATTAAACATAGCTCCAATAAATTGTCGGCTGAGGGGTTCGTAGATTGTACCAAAAAGACATTGCAACCTCTAATTGATTCGTTGTAACTTGGGGACATTTCTCCATCGCTAAATTTTGCTAAAGTTAAGTCTCCAAGTGCCTGACCATAAGCTTTGGCAATACTTTGCGCCAAGAGTGGCGTGTTCGAACCTGAGAAAATTTTGGTCTCCGGCATGATATTATTTTTTTAGGTGGTTTTTGTTCAAAGGAAAAACAAATGTAAGAAAAAAAATACGGTTACCTTTTCTTGGTAAAAATAAAACAAAGGTATTTTATTTTTACCAATCCACCTATGAGACCAATTTAGGCTATTATAATTTCAATGAATCAATGTTTTTTAATAAATAATTAATTTCTTCCTGAATTTTTAAACCTAAATCAACCAGTTGTTCCTCCTGCTTTTGTTTATCAATATTTTCAGTAAGCTGCAAAAGAATAAAAAATCCTGAAGTGCTGGCCGAGTTTTTTAATTTCTGGCTGGCCTCTACTATTTTTTCTGCATCCCTTTTGTCAATGGCCTTGTCCAGAATTGCCTTGTTTTCTTCAAGATTTACATGGGCCACCTTTAAAAGCTCCCTGCCTATTTCCTTATCTCCATCAAACAAATCTAACAGATGGGTTTTGTCAAAATGCTCTGGTTTGTAGGTAAATTTATTTATTGACTCATTTTCATGTTGTGGAGCTTCTGTGTTTCGAGTCTTCAGCAGATTTACAATTCTTTTTGTTAGTTGACCCTGAACCAGTGGTTTACTGATATAATCATTCATGCCAGACTCTATGCATCTTTCTCTTTCACCTTTTACAGTACCTGCTGTCAAAGCAATGATAGGGATGTCTCTACCATGATCAATGGTTCTAATGGCTTTGGCTGTTTCGTAACCATTCATTATTGGCATCTGAATGTCCATAAGGATAAGATCAGGATTATTGCTGATCACATATTCGTAAGCCATTAAGCCGTTTTCTGCCTCTGTTATTTTTATGCGAGGGCTTATTTTTGATAAAATTATCTTCGATAACTTCATGTTGACCGGATTGTCCTCGGCTATTAAGACGCTGAAATCCTGGTTCAATAGGAAGTCGTTCGACTCTGGGATATCTTGAGTTATTGTTTTTCCTTCAGTTTCTGAGCTATTCAACTTACTAAATATTTGAACCATTTGATGGTTTTTAATTGGCTTAATCAATCTGTGTTTGACATTAAAAGAAGCAAGCTGCTTTAGGTCAAGGTCATTGTCACTGGAACTGGAAAGTAAAACAATTGGCACTTTAGCGATGGTTTCATTTTTTAAAGTACGTATCTTCCCTATTGTCTCCATACCATTTAAGAACGGCATCCTCAAGTCCATTAATATTAAATCTAGAGGCCATTCTTTTTCTAAAATGCTGAGACCTTCCAAGCCATTGCTAGCTTCCAAACACTGTATGTTTTTTACTTCTAGGATTTCTTTAACCAAATACCTATTTGTTTGGTTATCATCAACTACCAATACTTTCTTTAGTCCATAGTTTTCAGGGTGTTTTTCTTCTTCACCCTGCTCTGCTTTAAGGTGAATATCAAAATAAAAAAGACTGCCTTTATTCTGGTCACTTTTGAGTTCAAGTTCACTTCCCATTAAGTTTAACAACTTATTGGATATGGTTAGCCCTAGTCCAGTACCTCCAAATTTCCTGGTAGTACTTGCATCCTCCTGAGAAAAAGCATCAAAGATTTTATGTTGTTTATCTGGGGAGATGCCAATGCCAGTATCCCTTACAGAAAACCTAAATTTCATAGGTGAATTGGTTTGAATCTCCTTATCAAGGATTTCCACTTTTAACTCAACTTCTCCTTTTACAGTAAATTTTATTGCATTCGTTAATAAATTTACCAACACTTGACGAAGCCGGACATCATCTCCGTAGATAAATCTTGGTAGATGTGGAGAAAGATTCAAAATTAACTCTAAGCCTTTGGAATGAGCTTGGTAATTGATAATGTCTGTTACTTGCGTACCTAGTTCAAAAATATCAACCTTATCGATGGACAATTCCATTTTCCCAGCTTCAATTTTTGAGAAGTCCAGTATGTCATTTATTAAGTCTAGCAAAGAATGTGCAGAATGGTAAACTGTCTTCATGTATTGAAGTTGGGTTTCAGACAGTGGTGTTTTCATTAATAAGTCTGAAAATCCTATAACTCCGTTTAGCGGCGTTCTAATTTCGTGACTCATATTGGCCAAAAAGTCGGATTTAGCCTTATTAGCATTTTCCGCACTTTCTTTAGCTTCATTGAGCTGCGTATCAAATTCTTTCCTTGCACTTATGTCTTGATAAGTACCGTACATAAGGGTAGGATTTCCCTCATGGTCCCAGGAAAAAACTTTACCAACTTCTAAAACCCACACCCAGTGTCCATCCTTGTGTTTTAATCTTATTTCACTCTGGTAAAAATCGGTTTTTTTAGTAAAATGCTTATTTAGACCATTCTCTTTTTCTTTTAAATCATCAGGGTGGCACAATTTTTCCCAGTCTTTTTGAAAAAGGATGGTTTGCTCATCAATGGTATAACCAATGATTTCCCAAAACCTTTGGTTGACTAGGATTTGGTTCGTTTGCATGTTCCATTCCCATGTTCCCGTATTGGTGCTTGAAATAATGGCATTGAGCCGCTTCCCATTTTCCAATAAAGCCATTTCGGCCTTTTTTCTTTCGCTAATGTCATTGGTGATGCCGACCATACCAATTATTTCATCATTTTCTGTTTTTAGAGGTAATTTAGAGATTAAGCAATACCTTTTATTTCCATTTTTTTGGACTTGAACGACTTCCTTATTAATGATGGACCGGCCTTTTTTTATCACCATTTCATCTTCAGTTCTAGACTCTCTGGCCGTTACAGAGTTAAATAATTCTTCATCTTTTTTCCCTAAAACTTCTGATTCATCTTCAAGACCTAGATATTCCAGCTCTTTTTTATTGATGAGCGTTTTTTCAAATTCGATGTTTTTGGTGTAAATGTTTATTGGAATATTGTCTATGATGGTTCTTAAAAGTGACCTCTCCTTATTGATTGAAACAGCGGCGGATTCCAATTCCTGATGTGCCTTAAGTGCTTGAGAGATGTCTATACCATTACATAGTACAAAAGACTTACCAAATAATGGTTCGAACAATACATTGTTTATTTGAAATGTAACGACATTACCTAACTTAGAAGTGAGTCTGACGATTCCATTGAATGCTTTATTCGTTTTTATTTTAACTAAATAGTCAAGATAGTTGTCTTGATTTTGGGCCAAGTCTGACATATTCATCGTCAAAAGCTCCTCAACTGTGTATTCTAATATCCTGACTCCTGACTTATTAATGTGCAAAATATTTCCCTCTAAGTCGTGCTTTACCATTAACCCTTGGGTGTTCTCGAAGAAATCCCGGTATTCTTTTATGTTGTCTTGAGCCTTTATCTCTTCGCTTTTTTGATGACTTATATTGTTAACAATACAGATCACTTCATTTTCTGAAGTAGACAATTTTTCAAAACTAACCTCAAACCATTCTACTTTACCATTGATTTCAAGGCTGTATTCCTTTTGTTGGATTTTTTCGGTTTCTATAGCATATTTAAATAGTTTCTCAAACAAAACCTTTGTTTCTGGAGGAAAGTCTAAGTCACTTATTTTCCTGTTAATAAATACATTAGGGGAAAATTTTAAATATTCGTCTTTTGCTGTGAAATAGTCCGTAATAGCAAAGTTTCTATCGATTAAGAAAACAATGTCCCCGACGTTTTTAAGTGCGTTTCCTGTTTTTTTGGTGAAGAAGTTAAGGTCGTGATTTTTTAAACTTAATTCAATTCTTTTTTGAACCTCCCCTGACAATACCCTCAGGGTTTTTATTTGGTTGATCTGAAGTTTACGAGGTTTAAAGTCCATTACACACAATGAACCTATAGGGAATCCATTTTCGGAGAGAATTGGAAAGCCTTGATAGAATGCAATAGGTTTACCTTCAAATTCAAGTTTACCACCAGAATAATTATCCTCTTTCGAAAAGTCTTCAATTTCTGAAACCCCGGTTTTTATGAGGAAATGAAAGCCTTCATTATCCTTGCGTAATAATTCACTTTTTGATAACCCTATTTTCGATTTAAACCAAATCCTATTTTTGTCTAGAATCGTCACCAATGCAATTGGTGTTTGACATGTATCCGCAACTAATTCGGTTACATCATCAAAATTTATATCAGGCATACTGCCCAATGTTTGAATAGCATTTACAGCTTTCAACCAATTTGCGTCCCTTTCTGGATCTTTGTAATCGGAAATACTCATTAGGGGTAATTCATTCTATTAAAGGGTGATTTTAAAGAAAATTACAAGTATTTCCTAAGAAAAGCCCTTGTAATTTTTATGTTGTCCGCGTGGAAAAGTCCATCATAATATTCGATAATCAAAATAAATCATTTATATAGCATTTTTCATTATGTGAAAGTTGGAATTTTAAAATTAAAGGGCTGCTTATAATTTAAGGTAGAGTGGCTTAATAAATTTTTATTTCGAAAACATGGTTAAACACTATTAATCGGTGATGTAATTGATTTTAAGATCGATATATTTAAAAATTTTATTTATATGCGTTTATAATTTTATGTCTTGAAGAATACTGATTAAAAAGCAAGTTGGTCAAATTACATTCCTATCTTATTGTATCGATTAACTTCATCAAAATTCCCCCAGTTTAATCTTAGTAGGATACATTTTCTTTATCCTGATTTTGTTAAGTGGATTTGATCTGATTAGGGCTTGTTATCGGAGGTAAATAATTTTAACGGTAATAATTGCTTGTAGACCTCGAATAAAAATAACATGTAAATGGTAACTTTGGTGAGTCGTTTAATTAAATAAACTAAGATTTATTTTATGAGAATTTCTTTTAATAATTCAGCTTTTCTACCACTTTGTATTTGTTTAGGCACCATTGTTATGGCCTCGTTTTTTTCTATTCGAGTAGTAGCACAGCAGGAACGTAATTTGAAGGTGATGGCTTACAATATTCATCATGCCAATCCTCCTTCCAAACCCAATTTTATTGATTTGGAGGCCATTGCAAAAGTGATAATGGCATCTGATCCGGATTTGGTAGCACTTCAGGAAGTGGATGTCAATTCCAGACGTTCTGGCATTGACTTAAATCAGGCCAAAGAACTAGGCAGGCTAACGGGCTTGAATTATTATTTTAAGCAATCCATACCATTTCAAGGAGGGGGATATGGAAATGCCATACTTTCTAAATTTCCTATAGAAGATAGTTTTTTTCTACAATTATCTGCCGAAGTTGGAACGGAGCCAAGAGCAATTTTAGGCATACAAATCACCTTGCCGGGCAATAAAAAAATAAAATTTGCGTCCACTCATCTTGATTTTAGTAGTGCTACTAATTCTGCCCAACAAGCAAAAGAAGTGACGGCCTATTTTGAAAAGGAAGGCATACCTGTAATTATTGCAGGAGACTTTAATGCTGTGATAGGCTCGGAAGCGATAAATTCTATAGACAAAACCTTCGCTAGAACCTGTGCTGGAGAGTGTCCACCAACGATTCCAGTAGATAAGCCCACAAAGGCAATAGATTTTATTTTTTTTAAGCCGCAAAATGCATTTACAGTGAACCATCATGAAGTGATCCCAGAAACCTATGCATCTGATCATTTACCAGTTTTTGCTATACTCGCTTATTAAACCCGAAATATGCAATAGACAATCTATTACGTGCTAAAATCTCCAAACAGCCTGATTTTTTTGCGATTGCAACACTTCCCGTATACACGGGACAGGCTTCACCCCTGACCATTGTCGGTCGGAGAAATCCTATTACATAATCCGGGTTAAAAAGCTATTATCTTAGGGTTTGAGGCTTTGCATAAAGCTTAAATTTGACTTTAGTTGGATTTAGGATCGCTGAGAAAAAGGTATGGTCATTTCTATTAGAATGAATGTTTATTTTTAATAGCCGAACAGGAAATGTTTAGTAAAATTGATAACCAAAAAACTTGTAAACAGAATTTATATGGACATAAAAATAGCTACAGCTCAATTTGAAAATAGAAGTGGGGACAAGTCTTATAACCTTGACATTATAGACGATTTAAGCAAGAAAGCAGCCGTAGAAGGTGCTGATGTTATTGCTTTTCACGAGTGTTCGATTACGGGTTATTCCTTCGCTAGGAAACTGAACAGGGAACAAATGTTGGAGTTGTCTGAATTCATTCCTGCCGGGCCTAGTGTCCAGCGACTGAAACAAATAGCGAAAAAGAATAAAATCACGATTTTGGCGGGTCTTTTTGAGAAGGATGATAAGGGGCAAATTTTCAAATCCTATGTTTGTGTAGATGCCGATGGACTTCAGGCCAATTTTCATAAATTACACCCATTTATTAATCCAAATATTAAACCTGGCTCTAACTATTGTGTTTTTGATTACAAAGGGTGGAAATGTGGGATTTTGATTTGCTATGACAATAATATAATTGAGAATGTACGAGCGACTTGCCTCTTGGGAGCCGAAATCATTTTCATGCCTCATGTTACTATGTGCACACCTTCCACCAGGCCAGGTGCAGGATTTGTAGCTCCTGAACTTTGGAAAAACAGAGCCAAAGATCCTACCTCATTAAGGATTGAGTTTGACGGTATGAAAGGAAGGGATTGGCTAATGAAGTGGTTGCCTGCCCGGGCCTATGACAATGGTATTTATGTGGTTTTTTCCAATCCAATAGGTATGGATGATGATCAATTAAAAAATGGTTGCTCCATGATCATAGATCCATTTGGGGATGTCATTGGAGAATGTCGAAAACTTAATAATGATTTTGTAATCGCCAACCTTACCAAAGAGAAACTAGAGCTAGCTGGAGGATACCGCTATAGAAATGCACGTCGGCCTGAACTCTACAGAGATATTATTGGTAAAGAACATGATGCCGCTCAAAAGGTAGCTTGGTTGGATAAATAAGGTAAGAAAGATGGAAATAGAAGTGCCTGAATGCTTTTACCGGGTAAGTGTAAAGGCTTTGATACGTGATCAAAAAAATCGTTTTTTGCTTGTGAGGGAGGTCAATGGCTTCTGGGAATTACCTGGAGGAGGGTTGGATTTTGAAGAAGCTCCTCTAGTAGGCTTGCAAAGAGAGATTTGGGAAGAAATGAAATTGAAAATCACCCATATCGCAACCCAGCCTTGTTATTTTTTTACTGTCAAAAATCATAATGGTGTGTTTATAGCCAACGTGATGTACGAGACCAGTTTAGAAAATTTGAATTTTCAGGCCACAGATGAATGTAAGGAGATTCGTTTTTTTTCAGCCGAAGATGTTTTTGATGAAATGAATGTTTACCCCAATGTAACTGCATTTGCCAGGTTATTTCAACAACAACCACTAGGTAATTCCTCTGAGCTATAATTGATAATTTCACCAGCAATCTGGTGAAAAAGGCTTGTTAATTGGATGTGAAAAATTAAAGTTCAGCAGTTTAATGCTTCTTTATTATCTTTCATAAAAGTGCTATGCCCATTGGGTGTACATTGCCTCCTAAAAAAACGAGCAAAGAGCTAATTGAATCAAGTTACAAAGCGGAAGCTTTTGGGTTTAATACAGTTGGCTGGACTGCCTTTATTTTTGGATTAATTGTAGTATTTTGCATGCCTGAATTGCCCAGATACCTATTTTACATTAACCAGTATCTCCGTGAAATAGAATTACCCCGGAATAAAAAGAAAAACATGAAAAATAGTCCACAAAGAAGAAGTTTTTTTAAAAAATCAATTGTATTAGCCGGAGCATTTTCATCAGGAAGCCTGTTTAATCAACTTTATGCAGGAGATTTTGAAAAAAAAGCCAATCTTTATAAAGACCTAAGTCCAGCAGAAATAGCCAGTAATGAGGATTATTGGTCCTTGATACAGCAGGCTTACCCTGCAAGTTCCTCTCCAGTTTTGAACCTCAACAATGGTGGTGTATCACCTAGCCCGCAATTGGTTTTGGATGCTGTAGACCGTTATGATAAAATGGCCAATATGGCCCCGTCTTATTATATGTGGAGAATCCTTGATCAAGGCAGAGAGCCCTTAAGAGAGAAACTAGCCCTGTTGGGTGGATGTGATCCTGAAGAAATTGCTATCAATAGAAATGCCACTGAGGCGTTGAATACCATAATACATGGTTTAGACTTAAATAGGGGGGATGAAGTAATAGGCAGCATACAAGATTATCCCAACATGATGAATGCCTGGAAACAACGTGCTTTGAGAGAAGGCATCGTTTACAAGCAATTGTCTTTTGATTTTCCAATCGAAGATGACCAAACCATCGTTGACATGTACAGGCAAGCCATTTCTTCAAAAACAAAGATCATCCATGTGACACATGTTATCAATTGGGTGGGACAGATAATGCCTGTTAAGAAAATTTGCCAAATGGCCCATGAAAAAGGTATAGAAGTAATAGTTGATGGAGCGCATTCTTTTGGCTTGCTGGATTTTAATATACCTGATTTGGAAGCGGATTATTTTGGAACTAGCCTGCATAAATACCTTTCAGCACCTATTGGTACAGGAATGATGTGGATAAAAAAGGAGCATATAGCAAAAGTTTGGCCTTTATTGTGTGATGCAGACCCTGTGAGAGATGACATTAGAAAATTTGAAACGCTAGGTACCCGGAGTTTTCCATTGGAGCAGGGGATAGGTGAGGCTATCAATTTTCATAACGGAATTGGGAAAAAGAGAAAAGAAGAACGGGCAAGGTACTTGAAAAATTATTGGGCGGAAAGAGCATTAAAAATCCCAGGGGTAAATATCCATACATCGCTTAAGCCTGCCTATAGTTGTGCTATTGCTGGAGTGTCTATAGATGGAATGACGCCGAGAGTGCTGGAAAGTACACTTCTAAAAACCTATAAAATACATACCTCGCCCATTAGTTATGAAAATATAAATGTTGTACGGGTTTCTCCACATGTCTATACTCGTCCTACTGATCTTGACAGGTTGGTTAATGCTTTGGAAGAGCTTGCGAAAAAGTAAAAGGTGCAATAAATTATTAAATGGTAGAGAAATCCTATGATGCAATAGTTGTTGGTTCAGGCCCAAACGGCCTGGTCACGGCTATTGCATTGTTTCACTTCGGCGTTTTCATCATGACATCTGATCATCCGCTACTTCTTTCTGGTTACGGCGTCACGGGTTGTGTGGGTTTTATGCGGAAAAACAGGTGATTAAGAAAATGTTTTAATGGTTTTTTTCTTGTTTTGATTACCTTTATTATAGTAACTTTGATTTAATCAAAGAAATTAATCAATAGCTAAGGTTACTTTTTATGTCAGTTGATGTAGTTTGAAGTTTATTTGACAGGTTTTATTTTATGCTTTATCCCAAGACCTTATTTTTTTTATTTATTTGTTTATTGCCTTTTCGATGTCTTTATGGCGCTGATTTACAGGCTATCGACTCATTATTAAGTGAATCGCAGGCTGTTCAATACGATCAAAAAGAACTGGCTATTGCATACATAAAGAAGGCTAGAGAGCTAGCTGAGGGTGTGGAAGACCCGAAATTGATGGCAAGAATAAACAATCAGGAAGGAACTGTTTATTACATCTCAGGTGATTACGAACTCGCGCTTAGGCGATTTTTGGAGGCCTTTGATTACGCGGTTCAGGGTGATTTTATCTCTCAAAAAGAGTATGCAATGAATGGCAGGGCTCTTGTTTTGATGGTGGAAAGAGAGTTTGAATTGGCCAAGGGTTTATTTGAAGAATGTATAGGGATTAACACCATACATGGAGACAGTGTAAGGTTGGCAAGAAACCATTTTAACTTAGGGATTCTTCATAATGAATTGTTTGAGCTTGAAAAAGCCATGTCTCATCTAGATATAGCACTTGAGTTTTTGGTCAATTTCCCAAAACAAGGCCTAAACTCTATGGTGAATAATAGGATGGCTCAGGTTTATTTTGAAATGGGAGAATTTGATAATGCCTTGTCAAAATACAGACTTGTCCTTGAAGACAGTTCTTCGCTCACCAATTGGGAAAAGACTTTTGCTTTAACCGGGTTGGCTCAATTAAAACTTGAAACAGGTGACTTAGATGAAGCATTGGTTTTAGGCAAAGAGGCTTTGAGTACTGCAGAGTTTCATGGTGCTAATTGGGACTTGCAAAAGATCACCGAATTGCTTAGTGCCATTTATAAGGCGAAAGGGAAATTTGATAAGGCTTATGAGTTTTTGGAGCTTAGTCAAATTTATACCGACAGTCTTTATAATGAAGAAAAAAGCAGGCAGATTGCAAGGCTTCACCTTAAGTTGTCGCAAGCGGAAAATGAAAAATTGAAGGCAGAAAGTGAAATAGATCAGGCGGTACTAAAACAACGTAATAGGCTATTAGTCTTTTTGTCCCTCCTAATATTGTTCCTTGGCTTCACTGTTTATTTTTTCAGAAAAACAATAAGATTGAAGGAGAAATTCAATAAGTCTTTGGAGAAGAAAAACAGGGCCATTGAAAAACAAAAAAATTACATTGGTCAACAGAATAAAAATTTATCGGAAATTAATTTAGCTAAAACCAAACTGTTAAGTATTATATCTCATGATTTGCGATCTCCCATAAACTCAATCAAGCAACTTTTAGAAATGAAAGGTAAAGGTTATTTCAATGAGGATGATGAAAATGAAGCCTATGGTCTTTTGACATTGCAGGTGGAAAATACGGAAATTATGCTCAATGAACTTTTGCAATGGGCGAACAGTCAATTGGATGGCCTGGAGCCTAATCCGTCAGATGTTGATCTGGCTGAGGTCGTTAGTGAGGTGTTGATAGGCTATAGTTTTCAAATAAAGACCAAATCTTTAAATGCGGAGCATAATGGAAATAAAAGGATTTTTATAAGGATTGATAGGGTTCAGCTAAAGATTATCCTTCAAAATTTAATAGGGAATGCCATTAAATTCACACCTGAACATGGTATTATAAAAGTTTACTATGTGCTTGAAGAGTCTTATGTGATTTGCCATATTGAGGACTCAGGTGTTGGTGTTGATGAACATTACAATAATTTGATCAATAGCAGAAGTTACACCCGGATGCCTTCTAAGGTAGGGACCGCCAATGAAAAAGGCACAGGCTTGGGGATATTGCTTGTAAAGCAATTTCTTGACCTTAATGGGGGCATGTTAAAAATGGAAAGTAAGACCGAAGCTGGGTCTCACTTCATTTTATATTTCAAGCGATAGAAACCCAACTTTGCCAAACGATTTAATTTTTAGCAATTATTGATAAAAACTTAGTCTATAAAGGTTTTATTTTGTGGTTTTTGCCACTCATCGTTTTATTACCGGAAAGAAGGTTCATTTCTCATTTTAGAATACCCGGTTAAATTCACCTTAACTGAGAGGATAAATAAAATTACCAAACCTTTCAAAGATTGCCCTATCCAAATCCTCCTGATGTTGAGGAGCTGCAATATTTTTTAATTCATGTGCTCTTTGACATAGATTTTTCCCGTAAAGGTATGCTGTTCCATATTCGGTTACTACATAATGAACATGTGCCCTGGTAGTGACCACGCCTGCACCCTGTTTTAAGAAAGGTACAATTTTAGATTGGCCTTTATTGGTGGTCGCTCGCAAAGCCATTATTGGCTTACCACCATCTGATAGTGCGGCACCTCTAATGAAGTCCATTTGACCACCTACACCTGAATACTGGTAACTACCTATGGAATCTGCACAAACCTGGCCAGTTAAATCAATTTCCAGGCAAGAGTTAATGGAAATTACCTTTGGGTTTTTTCTTATCACGGCAGTATCATTAACGTAGGCTGCTTCATGAAATGAATAGGCTGGGTTGTCATGGATACTATCATAAAGCTTTTTTGTTCCAATTACGAAGGACGAAACAATTTTCCCGGGATGTTTTATTTTGTATTTGTTGGTGATTGCACCAGATTCTAATAAGTCAATAACACCATCAGAAAACATTTCTGTATGGATACCTAAATCCTTGTGGCTAGTGAGGGATTTTAATACTGCGTCTGGAATTCCTCCAATCCCCAATTGCAAGGTAGACCGGTCATCGATTAACTCTGCAATGTATTTTCCGATTTTAAAGTCTGCTTCCTGGAGTTTGTTGGAGTAGTTTACTTCTGGTAGAGGCTCATCTACTAGGATGGCAGCATTTATTTTGCTGACATGAATCTGTCCATCGCCCATTGTTCTGGGCATTTGTTTATTGATTTGAGCAATTACAATTTGAGAAGTGTCCACTGCTGGCCTTGCTACATCTACAGAAGTACCTAAGGAACAATAACCATGTTGGTCTGGTGGAGATACGTTGATGAATGCCACATCTAAAGGCATGATGTTTTGCCTAAACAATCGGCCTATTTCACTAAGGAAAACTGGTACATAACCACCTTGGTCACTGTTGACTGCATTTCTTATGTTTTGTGAGACAAACAAAGAGTTTAAATAAAAGCTGCCTTTACAGGATTCATGCGTTAAAGGCATTTCTCCCAGAGTAGTAATCGAAACTACCTCTACGTTTTTTAGCTCGTTCTTCCTCTTTTCCAATGCATGCAGTAACACTGTTGGAGTAGCAGCGCTTCCATGAACAAATACTCTTTGATTGCTCTTAACACATTTTACAGCCTCCTCAGGGCTTACAATGTTTATATGGTTCTTCATTGCTGTTGAATTTTAAATAAAGGCTTGACAAAATTAAATGTCTGGAAAAAATACAATTTTTAAGATAGGTAAAAATTACTTTTACTCAGGTTCCTCAATAGATGTTCAATAGTTAGTAGAATGCGAAAATAACAAAAATAAGGCTGACTTTAAAGGATTGTTACCATGTTAAAGTTCTACTCTTACTTGAATTGCTTTCTCGGAATGGGAATAGAGAACATTTTTTCATTTTCATTTTATTTTTTATAAAAATTGAGGAATAATCGTAAAGAAATCTTCGATTTACCAATCTATTTTAAGGATTAGACGTTAAATTTTATTAATTATTAGGTAAATCGCTTGCCAAAGGATCGAAAATTATAATCTTGAAGTTATAATGCTTAAATAAAAGATTAAGCTTGCTTAATTTCGCCCTATTAACCCAAAAAATGCAATTGATCTTTTAATTACCTCCTTGTTTAATGGGTAGGAGATTACAATATATGCAATAAAATATATTGTCAATTTAGGGCTTTGATTTTAATCGAATAGCAAAGAGTAAAAACCATAAAACAATTTTAATGAATAAGAAAGAAATAACACTTCGGATGATTGCTGATAAGGAATATGAAACAATTAATCCTGAAGGAAATAAGGTTCAAATGGACATGTATGATGGTGCTGAAAAGAAATTTCAATCACCTATGGAATTGTTGCTTTCTGGCTTAGCTGGATGTTCTGCCGTTGATGCTGTATTGATGATGAAAAAGAAGCGAAAGCAGGTTGATAATTTTGAGATCAAAGCCGAAGGAATTCGGAATGATGGAACTCCTGCTTTTTATAAATCTATTCATTTGCATTTTATTCTCACTTCTTCTGATGCCACCGAATTGGAGTTTGAAAAGGTTATTAAGCTGGCGGTAGATAAATATTGTTCCGTTGCTTCAAGTTTGAAGTCAGAGATCAGCTATTCTACCGAAATAAAGAAACCTGTATGAGGGTAGTTAGAGAAAGTAGTATAGAAGGTATAAGGATCAGTTTATTTGAATGGAATAACAAATTTATACTAAAGTTTGAGTTAGGTAATTTAGAACAGACTTACAAGATCCCGGCAATGGAAGTTTTGGAAGAAAAGGATTTGGACTCCCTAATGGAGGGCGCTTTTTTTACAGAAGTCAAAAAAAGGTTTGATGAAATGCACCAATCACTTCAAAATGCTACAAAAAATTTCTAAATTTGTCTTAATTTAATTATTTAAAGATGAAGTATTTATTTTTTGTAAACATTTTGATATTTTTGTTATCTTCTTCTTGTCAATCGGATGTTAAGGAACCAATTGATAATCATATATTATTATTAGATTCAATTATTCGAATTGTTGAAGCTGATCTTTTGCCATTAGAAGCTGATATCAAAGAATTAGCAATATTATCGACTTATCTATATGAACAGGGGGGGATTAATGAACTAGCTCAGAATGGTGATAAAAATAAATATGTAAAGGTTCAAAATGGTGTCTTGCATCAATCTGGTGATAAGATTGATGCAAGTACCGTTTTCGTTTCACTCTCTACGGAAAATAAGGAAATAGCTTTAAGAGAAGTTTATTGGACTGAGAAGTTGGACAGTGCATTTAAAGAAATCATTGATAAAAGACCTTTGGTAAGTCAGGTGTATTTTAATTCAGCGAGTAATTTTAGTAGGCTTTACCCACCTTATGTTTTCAATACTGTCGAACCAGATGTGGACTTTACCTCGTTTAATTTCTATTATTTGGGAGATGAACTGAGAAACCCCACAAGGAAATCGGTTTGGGTTGAGGAAGTTTATATTGATCCAATGGGAAGAGGGTGGATCCTTTCTTTGATTCAGCCAGTATATTATGAGGACGAGCTAAAGGGTGTGTTAGGCTTAGATATAACCGTGTCGGAACTAATGCGAAGATTCTTAAGTAATTCGGATAAAAAATTGGTTATCATAGATAGTCAAGGTGTCATAGTTGCAGGGGGAGAGGAGGCAATTAAGGCACTAAATATGCCTCCGCTAAAAAATCATACCTACCTACAAACGGTTAATACAGATAGTTTCAGAAAGGAAGATTTTAATCTCTACAAGAGCAAAAGTAAGGAAGTACGTAGAATGGCATCTAAATTTTTGTTGGAGAAAGAAAATTATCAAAAGTTTGAATTGCAAGGAAGGCCTTTTGAAGCGTACAGTAGAAAATTGAATGTTATGGATTGGTATTTGGTAGATATTCATGACTAATACAGGGAAATATCAGGAGAATAAAATAAAAAGACAGCTTAAACCCAAGCGGTTTTGGTGGTTGATTGGGCTCGGTGGAGGAGCGGTTTTGATAACGCTTACTTTAGCCGTGTTTTTTTATAATTCAATATCAAATAATTTAATAGACAACAGGAATTTTTTTTTAAACAAGCAGCTAGAATACGCTGCAAATGAAGCACAGGCAAACCTCCGCAACCTTGATGAAGACCTGGCCTTTTTTGTCAATACACAAAAAATCAATGCGCGATGGGAAAATAATGATGCTTCGAAAGAGTTAAATGAGTTAAATATTAGGGAGTTGTTGAATAATTACCTGAACTTGATAGATAGCCTAATTATTGAAAAAGATGATTTTGCACAAGTTTATCAAATTAATGAACCCAATCAGCTGTCGGTTACTTCAATTAATTCAAGTTCGATTGAAGAACTTAATGAGGGTGAAGATATTATTGTAATTTCAGGTGAAGAGGACTTTAAGCTAATTGTAAAATTAAATATTTCTAAATACTTCGACCAGTTGTTGGATAACTATTTTTTGGGATCCAATACGGATAAACTTGTCTTCATGAACGACAGGTTTTTTAAGATTAATGGGGAAGGGCAAATGTTTTTTCAAGATGAATTAATTCATGAAAACATTATTCAGGAAATTGATAAGGGGATTAGAGGTGATTATTCAGCGTTTATTTCAAATGTATACAATGCAGACCCACAGGAGTTCCTCCTTGTTCAATATCCTTTTACCTTAACGCATCTAAAAGGGAAATATGCCTTTGCTTTTGCCCAGGAAAAAAACACCATTGATTCTGCCATTTTTGGAAATTATTTCCATTTGTTTATTGCACTGTTTGGACTATTAACTTTGGTGATTTTTTTGATTATTAAATATTTCAAAATCACCAATGAAAACAACCTGTTTTTGGAGAAAAAATCCAAACACCTCAATCAACTTTTAAAACAGCAAACGATATTACTTCAACAGTCCAAAGGTTTTATTTATTACCAAAATAAAGAGGATGTAATTTATCAAGTCAGTGAAAATGTTAAAGAGGTTTTAGGTAATCAGCCCGATGAATTGGTGAATCAGAAGCTTAAAGATTTTATCCTTGGAGATAAAGCTGATTTTCTGGAAAAAAGGAGTCTTCATATTGAGCAGAAAAAAGAAGTTTTTTCTTTTGAGTTCACCTCCGAAAAGAAAGATGAAGGTCCTATTAGGGCGAAGGTTTTTGAAAAATTAATCTATAATGAAGACAAAGATTATATAGGTTCGGTTGGGATTTTTACTGACATCAATGCAAAGTATAAGGCTGATCAAGAACTTATTATAAGCGAAAATAGACTGCGTTCTGTTTTAAATAGCCTTCCTGATATTATTTTCATATACAATAACCAAGGAGTGTATCTTGATTATTATGTCCAACATGAGGAGTTGTTGATTGTGAACCCAAAAGAATCACTGGGCAAGAAAATTGATGAGGTTCTGACAGGCGAGGCAGGTGAAAAAGCAATGCGGGCATTTAATAAAGTCATTTCAACCGGAAAAATGCAAACTGAGGAACTCGATTTGCTACTAGATATAGGTAGGAGATACTTTGAGGTTAGGTTCTTTAAACTAGATGAAAAAAGAGTGATTTCTGTTGGGCGTGACATTACAGGACAAAGACTATGGGAGCGGGGTCTAAGTGAAGCAAAAGAGGCTGCTGAATTGGCAAATAGAGAAAAGTCAAGCTTTTTGGCCAATATGAGTCATGAAATCAGAACTCCCTTAAATGGGCTTTTGGGGATTACAGGTTTATTATTTAAAACGCCGCTATCAAAAAAACAAAATGAATTATTATCGATAATTGGAGATTCCGGGGAATCTCTTTTAAATATCGTAAATGACATTCTTGATTACTCCAAAATTGAAGCGGGTAAAATGGAATTGGATCCAGTTGCAATGGATTTTGCAATGGAAATGGATAAGATCATCAATGTTTTTGCGGGGATGGCCCTTCAGAAAGATTTAGTGATCAACCTAAAAATTGAAAAAAGTGTGCCAGCTATGATTGTATTGGACAAAGACAAGTTGGCTCAAATATTTTTTAATATTATAGGCAATGCGGTGAAGTTCTCAAAAAAAGGAGGACGTATTGATGTTATTATTAGTGGGGAGTTAATTTTTACCAAAAATTTAATCCTGACATGTACTGTTAAGGACAATGGGGTGGGCATATCTAAAGACAAGATTCCTCAATTAATTAAGCCTTTTACCCAGGCAAGTCAGGCCTCAAATGGGGATTATAAAGGTACAGGTCTGGGACTTGCCATTGCTAGTAAATTAATAGAGTTAATGGGGGGTGTATTGCATATTGAAAGTGAAATTGACCAAGGATCTACCTTTACTTTTGCGCTTATTTCCCAAGCTAGTGAGCAAAAGTTAAATTTATTAAGCAATACGGCACAGAAAAATGAGAACCTAGCCATTGAGAATCTTGCGGACAAGCATCCTCTAGATGTATTGCTAGTGGAAGACAATGATATAAATCTAAAATTTATGGTAATGCTTTTAACCCAGATGGGTTATAATCCTGATGTTGCGTTAAATGGCGTTGAAGCCATAAGTGCGGTGGAGCAAAAAAGTTATGACTTGGTATTTATGGACAATCAAATGCCGAGAATGAATGGGATGGATGCAACAAAAATCATCAGATCTATGCCTAATGGCAGAAAAATGATGATCGTTGGTTTATCCGCTAGTGTGTTCAAGGAAGACATCGAGCTGGCAATGAACATAGGTATGAATGATTACCTAACCAAACCAGTAAAGATTCATCAGATCGTAGAGAGAATCAAAAACTGCATCTTGCTAAAAGAAAACCAAATCAAATAAGGGTTTTCGTATCAAATGATTCAAGGTAATCAGCAACCTTTTTAACAAACATTCCTCCAAGTGCCCCATCAACTACCCTATGGTCATATGAATGTGATAAGATCATTTTATGTCTAATACCTATCAAATCACCAGTAGGTGTTTCTATAACCGCAGGTTTCTTAGTAATGGTACCTACTGCCAAAATAGCTACTTGTGGTTGAACAATTATGGGAGTTCCCATAATGTTTCCAAATGAGCCTATATTTGATAGTGTATACGTCCCTCCTTTTAGTTCTTCAGCACTCAATCGGTTGTTTCTAGCTCTCAGTGCTAATTCATTGATCTTTTTGGACAGGCCAGAAAGAGACAATTGATCAGCATTTTTAATAACAGGTACGATTAAATTCCCATTTGCTAAGGCTACGGCAACCCCAATGTTGATGTTTTTTTTCTTTATGATTTTATCTCCTTCAACGGAAATATTCATCATTGGGAAGTCTCTCAGGGCCTTGGCTATGGCTTGAACAAAGAATGGAGTGAAGGTTATTTTCTCTCCTTCTTTAGCCTGAAATTCGTCTTTTATACGGTTTCGGTAAAATACAATGTTTGTCAGATCAGCTTCCACAAAGGAGGTAACATGCGCAGAAATGTTTTTCGAATCCAACATACGTTGGGCGATCATCTTCCGCATTCTATCCATCTCTAGGATTTCGTTATCCCCATCTGAAAAGGCTGGTGGTTGAGGAGTATTCCTTTTTGCCAGGTAGTTCAAGATGTCTTTTTTAGTTACCCTTCCGCCTTTTGCGGTTCCAGTTATTTCAGCCAGTTCCGAAGAACTTACATTTTCCTGATTGGCGATGCTCTGTACCAATGGAGAATAAAACCTTTTATCTTCTAACTCTTCTGGCTCGCTATAGGATTCTTTTCCTAAAATTAGTGAGGTGTACTCAGGTACATCTTGCAAGAGTTCTTTCTCTTCAAGGTCAATGGCCGGTTTTTCCAGATCATCAGTAGTTTTAATCTCCTCCATATCTTCGAGTTTTACCTCAATTATAGCGATAGGTTTACCTACTTCAATTATTTCGCCTTCCTTGGCAAGTATAGTTTTTAAAACGCCAGAGTGGGTAGCAGGAACTTCAGTGTCTACTTTGTCAGTAGCTACTTCCAGTACCGATTCATCCTGATCTATTCGATCCCCTTCTTTTTTTAGCCATGAAAGAATAGTGCCTTCCATAATGCTCTCTCCCATTTTGGGCATCACCATTTCCACTGTTGCCATAGCTTTTGCTTATTTTTAAAATCTCCCTAGCTATAAAACTAAAATTTAGTAATTGGTTTACAAAAGGAAAACCCCTAAATTTTATTTTCTATTTTGTAATATTGTCTCCCTCAATAAGTTTAAAGAAGCCGTGCTTGTTAACTGAATATTGATCAGTCGGTCTTTTGTGAGCTGCAACTTGCGTGTCAGGCATTTTTCACCATCATGGCAAGCAATCCAAACAAGACCAACGGGTTTTTCCTTACTTCCACCTCCAGGGCCGGCGACACCACTTGTGGCAAGCCCATAAGTAGACTTAAATTTAAGCCTAACTTGCTTGCTCATTTCAATTACTGTGTCCTCGCTTACTGCTCCTTTTGTAGATAAGGTAACAGGGTCTACATCAAGCAAGTTTTCCTTAAATGCATTGTGATATGGTATAATTCCTCCATTGTAATAGTTACTTGCTCCCGGTATACTTGTTACCACATGAGATAAATAGCCTCCTGTACAACTTTCGGCTATAGCTATGTTTTCATTATTTTGAATCAAGGTTTGACCTATTACTGAAGCGATTGTGTCAGTATTAAATCCATAAATGTACTTGGAAATTAATGGCTCCAATTTGTCAATTTCCTCATCTACTTCTTTTACAATTAGATCAAAAGAATTACCAAACCCTGTCAGTCTAAGTTTTACCTCTCCCAAGGATGGTAAATAAGCCAAACGTATGTGTGAAGGTAGTTGATCCTCCCATTCAGAAATTATATCTGACAACCAACTTTCACCTATTCCAATGGTTTTTATTACCTTATGGTAGATTACAGGTAGTTTATATTTTTCTTTTATTTTAGGTATTACTGCGTTTTCCATGAGGTATTTCATCTCATGAGGCACACCTGGCATTGACATCCATACGGATTTATATTCTTCAAACCACATTCCTGGGGCTGTTCCTACTGCATTTTGAATATAGGTGCAGTTGGAAGGAAGGTATGCCTGACTTCGGTTTGTTGGGGACAATTCACGACCCCTGCTTTCAAAAAAATGGCGGACATCTTCAAGTGCATCAGGAAAAAGTTTCATTGATGAATTGAAAAATTCTGCCAATACATTTTTGGTTAGGTCGTCTTTGGTAGGTCCTAAGCCACCTGTCATCAAAATAATATCGGCTTTCTTTGATGCTAATTTAAAGGCTTGAATCATGGCCTCCGGATCATCTCCAATGGTGGTTTTTCGTATGACTCTAACACCAATTTTATCCATTTCTTCACTCAACCATTTGCTATTAGTGTCGAGGATTTGGCCATAAAGTAATTCATCACCTATGGATATGATTTCTGCTGTAACAGGTTTATGCATTTGACACGGATTTAACCTTTTGTAAATTCAAAATTAATTGTTTCCTATCAGTAATGTTTAATAAAGGGCGAAATTTATAACTCAATTAATGAAATTCGCTCATTAAGCATCATCTTTTCTCTTATAGGTGACAAACGAATAGTTGAATGGGTTTTTTGTGTCTTTGGAATGGTTGCTTTTTTCAGTAATCGTCCAGTCCTGATGGTTGAAATCCGGGAAAAAGGTGTCTGCTTCCGGTTCTGCTTCTATTTCTGTAATGATCATTTCTTGGCAAAAAGGTAAAGCCAATTTGTAAATTTCAGCTCCGCCTAAAATATAGATTTTATCAAGGTTCTTCTGTTTTGCTATGGTCAAGCCTGCTTCCAAGCTGTGTACTACTTCATGACCTTCAGGAACCCTATAATTGGTATTACTGCTGATTACAATGTGTGTTCTGCCGGGAAGAGGGTTTTTTAAGGATTCAAAGGTTTTTCTCCCCATTATCACATGATGACCCGAAGTTACATTTTTAAAATGTTTAAGGTCTGCAGGAAGCCTCCAGGGTAAATCGCCTTTTAGGCCTATGGCATTGTTGGTAGCTTTGGCTACTATAATAGATACGATCAATTTCCGTGTTTGAATTTAAAGAATTAATTAGCTGCCTTCATTGGGTTTGGAAAGTCTGCCAAATCAAATTTTGTAGGTTTAGAATTGTCAATTTTTACTATTTTCATTTCTGAGGTATTACCCTCCTTTTTGTCTTTAAAGGTCATTTCCATGATGTTTCCTTCAGGAAAACTGCCATAAAAAGTACTGTTTTGTTCCTTCATTTTTTTGGTTACAAAGGGACTGTTTTTACTCCAAAACCCTTCTAGCCCTTCTATAGGGTCTTTGCTTATCCAATAGCTGCCTTCCGAATCCTCAGAAGTCATACTATATTCCTCGCAGGTGTAACCTAGAATGTCTTTGGTATTGCCTGTTTTTTCAAATGAGGCATTTTCAATTGGATTGTTGTCAGTACTTTCCGAATAGTTCTCCATCATTCCTCCCCAGTCCATTCCAAATGCCATGCTGGATTTTTCTTCGTCATTTTCCACCAATATAATGGTAGCTTTATTTTTATGATCCATTATAATAACGGATTTTTCATTTTTATTCTTTTGGTCTGGATCAATAAATTCCATCCCATAATAATTGGGGTTGTCAGATAAAAAGGAATTGAATATCACTGGATCTTCTTCTTTTCCTTTTTCATTTGTACTCTTGATTTCCATTATGGCCACCCCTGAAAAGCTGTATTCGCTTTCTGTGTCGACATTCATGTTGATTGAGCCCATCACCTTACTGAAATCATAAGAAGGATTGTCAGTAGATCCCTGCCCATTTTCGGAATCACCATTGTTATCACCGTCCCCGTAAAGGTTTCTAAAAGTTTTTTCTAGTTGCCTCTGAGTAGCTTTTTCTACTTCTTTCTCTACGGTTTTTTCTACGGCTCTAGATACCCCATCAGATGCTGCTTTTTTTAGTTTTCTTAATAACTGGGATTGGGCATCAAGGTTAAAAAAAGACAAAGCGATTATTAGTAGGAATAATGACTTTAGTTTCATAATGTATTCAATTATTGGAATAGTATAAAGTTAGGAATTATTCATAAAAAGTCCTAAACAATATATTTTTGTATGTGAAAACCTAAATTTCAAGTATGTATTCAATAATTCCTGCATTTTTACCTTTAGGTCTTGTAACCAATAGAGGGACTTTATTATTGATTTGAATTAGACGTTCAGCCAAACTGCCAATGAATAGAGCTGTAGCTGCGGTTCTTCCTTTAGCACCGATGATGATAATGCTAGCCTCTATTTCTTTTGCCTTATTTAGGATGTCTACCACTGGATCATCGTCCTCATCTCTGGTGTATAGCGGTGTAATCGTATGCCCTTTGGTGTCAATTTTACGAATGAATTTTTTGTAGTTTACCTGAGCATGCATTAGCATGATTTCACTAAACTCCTCGTATGATTTTCCTGTAAAATGATATCCCGATGGTACCGAGTAAACATTCTGACAAACTATTTCGGATTTACCATCGTTTTTTTCAGTGATTTCAATGGCTTCCTCAAGAGCATCTTTGGAATAATCTGAAAAATCACTAGGAACAAGAATTTTTTTAACTTTCGGCTGACTATTTTCTGGAACAATTAGAAGAGAACAAGAAGCTCTTCTTGCCAATCGTTGTGAGATTACTCCTGAGCCTGGAATACTTGTCTTTTTACCTACAAGTATTAAGTCGGCCGATTTCTCATTGGCTAATTTGAGTACCTTTTTTGAAAGTTGTCCTTCTCTGACGATGAAAGCAGTACTGATATTAAAATCAGGATCTTGATTTTCTTTTACGACCTGTTTCATTTGGCTTTTTCGCTCCTCAACCATATTGTCAATTAGGTTTGGGAACTCAGCCAAAACATCTTTAGGTATACTAAGGTTTCTAATGATATTTGTAAAATAGATTTTCTTGGATTGGTTGCTCTTTGCTATAAATGTGGCAAATTTTACCAGAGTTTTGTCCATCTCTGATTGATCAAGACAAACAATGATTTTTTTGATTTGATACATTATTTAAAATAATTAAAGATTCTATGTAAAAGCTGTCTAATCATTTTTGTACGTTGTAAGCTATACGTGCCTACGATTTTTAAATTAGTAAAATAATTTCTTATTACAATTTTTTGGTTTCTCTTTTTGAGAGGGGAGGAAAGGATATTTTAAATTTATTTTTTTTAATCCTTTCTAAAGAATTACATTCTCACTGCTTCATGTAATTGTATGTAAATCAGTTTATTTGAGGATTAGGCTTAAGCCTGCTAATCCTTGGGGGTAATTACGTAATAGTCTTTGATTTTGAGGTAGTTCAGTTGTGAAATATAAAGGAATTAATAAGTTTCTGGTATTGTCAATATTGCTTTGTGAATTTTAAATACAAGAAGAAGGGGTTTGAGGTTTCCTCATATTGATTGTATATTTGCATTGTGGTTCGGGTCAGCGACATGTTCAAACTTCACAATTGATTAATATACCGAGTGAAGCACATTTTCAAAACCAGGCCTCATCTTCCATTTGGAAGACCTCGTACCTTTTTAGGTGCAGGATAACAGTGGAAGGTTGCGAGAAAGGTGCAGCTCAAATCTTGTTTTACCGGAGGTTTGTAACACTCCATGATTCGGGCCATATTTTAAGGGGACTGCTTGTCAGCCCCCTTATTTTTTTGTTCTTCTTAATACAGTACTCTGAATCTTATTGTACCATTTATTGCCTTCAGCTCATCTATAACCTTGCTACTATAAGCTTTGTCAATATCTGTAATTACATAGCCGATTTTTTCGTTTGTTTTGAGATATTGCCCTACAATATTGATGTCGTAATCAGCTAAAATTTTATTGATCCTTGCCATTATACCTGGCTCATTCAAGTGAATGTGAATCAGTCTGTGTGCATCATGTAAAAATGGAAGTTGGATGTTAGGGAAATTCACACTATTGTAAGTATTACCAGTATTGATGTATTCAATAATCTTTCCCGGAACAAATTGAGCAATGTTCTGCTGCGCCTCCAAGGTGCTTCCTCCTATATGTGGTGTAAGGATAGTGTTTGGTAAACCTTTTAATTCAGATTCGAATGGCTCCGAATTGTTTTTTGGTTCTTTTGGAAACACATCAATACCTGCACCAGCAAGATGACCTGAAGTCAACGCTTCACGAAGTGCAGCTACATCTACCACATGGCCTCTACTTAAATTAATTAAATAGGCACCTTTTTTCATTTTGGCTATCTTTTCTTTGTCAATCAAAAGATCATTCTCTTTTCTTCCATCTACATGAAGGGAAATGACATCACAGGATTCAAGTAATTCATCCAATGAATCTACTTTTGTCGCATTGCCCAAAGCTAGTCTTTCTATTACATCATAATAATAAACATTCAAGCCCATATTCTCAGCTAAAACAGACAATTGAGAACCAATATTACCGTAGCCTATTATGCCTAATTTTTTGCCTCTGATCTCAAAACTACCGTTCGCACTTTTGTCCCATTTTCCTTGGTGCATACTGGTTGTTTTGTCAACCATTCCACGCATTAGGAAGATTATTTCTGCAATAGCAAGTTCTACAACTGATCGAGTATTGCTAAATGGTGCATTGAACACGGCTATTCCTTTCTCTTGACAAGTTTCCAAGTCTATTTGATTGGTTCCTATGCAAAAAGCGCCAATTGAAATCAATCTATTGGCATTTTCCAATACCTTTTTGGTAACCTGCGTTTTGGATCGTATACCTAGTACCGATACCTTTTTTATTTTTTCTGCAAGCTCATCCTCTGAAAGCGCAGAGCTGATCACTTCTACATTGTAACCTTCCGCTTTCATAAGTTCAACGCCAATCGGATGTACATTTTCCAATAATAAAACGTTGATACGACTTTTTGGGTAAGAAAACTTTTTATTCAATTTGTTCACATATAAAATTTCGTCCAAACTTGGCGCAATGTGATCCGCTTTTGAAGAAACGGAAGGACGATGAATGTTTTCAGTAAAAGCATAAAACTTATTGGCTACCCCTGATGCCTTGATCTCATAGTCTGTATAACCATCACCAATGACATAAATGTCTCCGGACAAGTTCAACCTCTTTATTGTATCTGGTTTGCCATTATTTTGAGATAGTGGATTCTTCTTATTGAAGCCCGTAATCTTTCCAGACTCATCGTATTCAAACTCATTTGCAAATACATTTTCAGGTTTGATCCCGAAGCTTGTAACAATAGGAACTACAAAATCCTTGAAACCATTGGATATTATATAAATATCTTCTCTGTTCTCAAGCAGAAATTCCTTATTCCTTGTAAAGGAATCAGACACCTTTTTCATTAAAACCGAAATCAATTCAGAGATTTGATCCTTGTTGGCATTCAAAATCTCTACCCGTTGGATAAGACTCTCTCTAAAAGTGAGTTTGCCCTCCATTCCTTGATCGGTAATGTCCTTTATTGATTTTAGCTTCTCTTCCTTCGAAGGATCATCCTTCAAGCTAATTTCACCTAAAATATCCAAAGCCTCTACTTTGGTAAAAGTGCTGTCAAAATCAATAATAAACTTTTTGGTACCGGTCATTTTAAAGCATTTTTTTATGAGTTGCAAAATTAATAGATTATCGGGGAATTTGAAGTTATTGATATAAAATAACTCTGCTTCAGTTCTAAAAAAAAATGACGGACAGGTAATTTGATAATTTCTTTGCCAAAATTTAAGTGGAAATGGTAAAGCTTTTGGATTTCAAGTAAAATTAGAACTTAAAACAAATTAACTTTGAATTCTTCGTGGCTGAAAGCCGAGCGTATTTTGAATAATGATCTTCCTATTTAAATAACTTTTGAATGCCTTTAGCAATTGACAATATAAGAGTGGGCCGTGTTTACAAGCTAGTAAATTATGGGGAAATCAGGTTCTTGGAGGTTATGGAAAGAATCGGAAGAGAAAATTTTAAGATGAAAGATTTAGCCACTTTGGAGTATTATGAACTCGAAGAGCTTTTGCGTTGGGGTAAAGGCAAAGATTATGACTTGGACGAAGTCCGGTAATTTTAATTAATAAATTCATGAATGAACAAAGAAGTTTGACTGGAGCCATTTTGAAGGCCAAGTGTCCAAAATGTAGAAAAGGAAATCTTTTCCCTGTTTCAGTTTTTAGTTTTAGAAAATTAAGCCAGATCAATCAATATTGTCCTAATTGTGGTGTAGAACTTGTACCAGAACCTGACTTTTATTACGGAGCAATGTACATTAGCTATGCCCTTTCGGTTGCCTTGTTTATCAACGTAATGATTGTTCTGAATTACGTTTTTGATGATCCAGACCTTATGGTCTACATCGTGTCCGTCGTTTTCTTTAATATAGCATTGTTGCCTATTATGTTAAGGTATTCTAAAGTCTTGTATCTATATGGCATGGGTAAGATATCCTATGAACCAAACCTGAAATAACTACAACTAAAACTTACAATAGGTTTTGAAATGAGGGGTAATCAGTCGGATGGAGGGAAAGAATAACTTCCATCCGACTGATAATTCATCCAATTTTTATCTCGTCCTCCTTGGTGCTGTTTATTAATTTGAACCCAGATTATGAAATAGGAATTTTTGATTTTTCTTCAGGGGATGTGTTGCAAACACAATAAAATAAAAATGATTGGATATTTCAGCACATAATAGAATTTCTAGCGCTTGTTTCAGATTGAAGGTTTTTTCTGGCAAACAATCCATTGATTAATATGAAAAGCATTTTGAATCAACCGATTGAGTTTTTTTGAGAGTGGCATTTTGTAGTGTCTAAGATTACTTATTTTTTCCCCAAGAGAATAGGTATAGTGATCTACTACTTCCAGATCTTCTTGAATACATAAAGAACGGAGTCCTGATTTTGGAAAAATAAAAGTGTGTTCAAGTCCATCGATGACATCTGGAACTTTCAACTGTAATAGATTAATCCACCTGTGCATCCTGTATAGATAACTGGAGATGTCCGGAGTTCCTATTGCTAAAAATCCTCCTGGTTTTAAAATTCTTGACATTTCTTGAACATAAGCTCTTGGATCAAGTACATGTTCGATAACATGTGAAATATGAACAAAATCAAAAAAATTGTCTGGATAGTTGGCTCCCCAAAGGTCACCCTTAAAAGTCTGTATCTTAAAATGATTTTTAACAAATTCCAATGCTCCTTCATCAAATTCCGTAGCATATAGTTCACAATTTAACTGATTTGCTTGTGCCAATCCCAGACCCAAACCACAACCTACATCCAAAAATTTAGATTTTGATTTTAGCATCTTGAGGTGTCTTGTTTCCTTACCAATGTCCTCAGGCTTAATGGTTTTAAAGTACTCATATTGATCCAGTATTATCTTTTTATAATCCATAGCCATATAATGATCTTTTTCATAATAATAATTGTAATAACTATTTAACTCAGCTGCGTCAGCCATTGGGTTGGCAAAAACCAATTTACAAGAGCTGCATTGAACCCTGGAAATATGGGGCCCTCTTCTTTTGGTATCAATGGCAAACCCTAATAGTGATGTGGAATTACAAAGTGGACATTCTTTATGAAGAATCATTTATAGTTAAATTTATTTATTAATAAGGGTAAAAATAGAGAATAACTAAACGCTTAACAATACTTGGATAAGGTGTATTCCTTGATTTTTGCCACAATTTTTCATGTAAACCCAATGCTTCGATTTATTTTGATAGCTGTCTTCTGATTACGAATTACTTTCAACAATACTGTTTTGATTGAAGGAGCAGGAAATGTAGGTTTTTACACTTAAGCCTATCATCCACCAACTTATCCATGATACGAATGCATACAATTCTGCATTGGCGGTAAAAAGTGGTAAAAGCAGTCCCACCTTAGTAGTGGCCCCTATAAATGCTATTCGTGCCAAGTGTGTGTTATCAGCTATTTTAAAGGCTTTGACAGCCGTCCAAATTCCAGTAGCCAATATGGCTGTATAAAGTAGCATCCCTAATACACCAAGTTGAACTCCAAAAATTAAGAACTGATTTTCTCCTCCAATTCTGAGTTCATCCGTCACGGTACTTGCATTTCCACTCGTGGCTAAACCCGAGCCAAGTGGAGCCACTATCATCTGGTCTAATGCCTCAAACCATGCTACAACATGCCCTAAACTGGAGGCATTTTCAAAAGTTAGCGTATCTATAACAAAGTAATAGAGCTCATCTGAAGCAAAGAAAATAATATATGAGACCAAAGACACAAAGAGTGCAATGCCTATTTTGATCAATCCATACAATCTAAAGATGATGGCGATAAAAGACAATTGAATAAAAAAGGAGGCAAAAGATGCCCTGGATGCAGCAGAAAACAGGCTACCAATCGTTGCAAGCATCATAAGAATAAATACCCAGGATTGTTCTCGTTTGGAGGTAAGATAGCCAATAAGGCCAACTGAAAACCCCAATAGGCACGAACTTGCCAATTCCAACGGATTGGAAAAGAAGGAAGCCAACCTCATCCCTGTGGTTTGGGTTTCGAATGACCAGGTGAGCCCGTAATTACCTGAAGGTTCTGTATTATTAATAACGCTATTATACAATGCGTAACCAGTAAGGTTTTGAGAGTGGGTTTGAATTAATGTTTCAAAAATATTTACGCCAAATGCAGCAATAAAAAGGAATATTAAAATCAAAAATAAATTGCGGTATTCACCATCTCTCAGAGTGGTATTTCGTCCGAAAAAGTATAAAAGTCCCATTATAAGCACATTCTTAAAATAAATGGCTTTAGTTATAAAATCGGCGCTACCAATTGGAGCAATAAGAAATACAAAGCAGAGTAGGTAAAATGCTAAAAAAAGCTTGTCAATTAATTGAATTCTAAACGTGTATTCAAATACATTTCTTTGGTAAACCAGCCAGGAGATGCCAGCCAATAAAAGCATCAGCTCCTTTAAATATTGAAAGACATTAACCAATAAAACGGAGCCTGTGGACTGGTAAACAATACTTAGGATTGTAATATAGAAGGGTAGATATAAAATAAAGAAGAAAATCACCCATTCCCATTTGCCCTTGACTACGATTTTATAAACCGCAATCAGAAATAGGGGAATAACATACAGCAATACGAGTAAAAAAAGCACATTAAGAGTAGTTAATTCATAACCAGAGAGGATTCCATCTCAAACTCCTTCCATTCAACACTAAATATTATTCCAAAGTTGAAGGAAGAATAATGGTCAAAGGTACTCAATTTTCCAATCTGAAATGATCAGTTCGTCACATTTTGAAGTAAACATACAATGGCTTTTATTTGACTTCTGAGGGGTGAGAGATAACAGAAATAGATAAAATAATGCTTGAGTAGAAAAGTTTTCACTTTCACGAAATCCCAAAATTACTCCGCGCAAAATAAGGCTTTTTCAAAAAAGGTGCAAGGGCTAGCTTTGGGAATAGGACACCTTTAACCCGGATTGTTCAATAGGGTTTACTGACATTCTCAGCCTGTCCTGATTTTTCTTCAAGGGAAGTGATTGCTTCAGGTAAATGAAGTTTAATTGCCTTTTTGGGGTTTAAAAAGGAGATCGCCAAATCGTTAATCTGACAGATGTACTTCGGTAATAAGTAATATTTTTTTATAGTTAGTAAAACTTACCTTTAATTAGTTCGTTTAATTTTTGAGTTAGATTTACTATATCTTTATTATGCATCGTATATTAAACAATACCATAATCCCAGTCAAACCGGGAATTTTCATTAAAGATCCTCTGAGTTCAGATTTAGGAAAAAAAATTTTAGAAGAAAGCCTGTCCTTAATAGACGAGCTAGGAATGGAGTCTTTTAATTTTAAAAGACTTTCATTACAGGTAAATAGCACTGAAGCAGCTATTTATAGGTATTTTGAAAACAAGCACAAACTATTGCTTTACTATATTGATTGGTATTGGGGCTGGCTTGAGCACAACTTGGTCTATGGTACTGCCAATATGGAAAGTCCGAAAGAAAAGATCAAAATGGCAATAAAACTGCTGGTTGAAGGTCCGGTCTTTAATGAAAATTTATATCTAAACATTAGTTTACTCAGAAAGGTTGTTACCGAAGAATCGAATAAGGCTTTTATGACCAAGGAAGTGGACAATGAAAATAGCAGTGGGTATTTTAACCAGTTTTATAATTTTAGTGAAAGGTTAATCCAGATCTTTAATGAATTAAACCCCAATCACCCCTTCCCCAAGGCGTTTGTCTCAACATTGATCTGGTCCTCTGTTTTAAATACCTACTGTTCCAAGCATATGCCAAATCTGATCGAGGATAAGTTTAAAGGTCAACCTAAGCTTGAATTTTATTATAATTTGGTTTTTAATTCTCTTAAAAATGGATGAAAGTTTAATTAATACGCCCCTAAAGCGTTTTTTCAGTCTTTTAAAGAGTGAAAAAAGAGAGATTTACGCCATATATTTTTATGCCGTTCTCAATGGTCTCGTTTCCCTATCCCTACCTCTAGGAATCCAGGCTATTCTAAATTTTATTTTGGGAGGAAGACTTACCACCTCATGGGTGATCCTTGTAATCATTGTGGCACTAGGAGTTATATTTGGTGGTTATCTACAAGTTAGTCAGCTTTATTTATCCGAAAAATTACAGCAACGTGTATTTAGTAAATCGGCAATTGAATTTGCTTATCGACTTCCAAGGTTAAAAATGGAGTCTTTAAGGGGGGAATATGCTCCTGAATTGGTCAATCGATTTTTCGATACCATAAATTTGCAAAAAGGATTATCCAAATTACTAATAGATTTTAGTACAGCTTCCTTGCAAGTCTTTTTTGGGTTGATTTTGTTGGCCATTTACCATCCATTTTTCATTATTTTCTCATTGGTTTTGATTCTTACCATTTACTTGATTTTCAGGTTTACAAGTCCAAAAGGAATGAAGACTAGTTTGAAAGAATCCTCTGCTAAATATGAAATAGCATATTGGTTGGAAGAAATTGCCAGGACATTAGAAACATTTAAGCTGTCAGGTTATTCTCCATTGCCTTTCAATCGAGTGGATCAATTGGTGAAAAAATATGTCACTTTCAGAAATTCTCATTTTGCAGTGCTGATTTTTCAGTTTAAGGTATTAATTGCCTTTAAGGTGCTTATTGTTGTCATTCTTCTGGTGGCAGGGAGTTTATTGTTAATGAACAATGAGATCAGTATAGGTCAATTTGTTGCAGCAGAAATAATCATAGTTTTGATTATCAATTCTGTTGAGAAAATCATACTTAGCTTAGAAACGGTATATGACACGCTTACTGCTACCGAAAAATTAGGGTTGATAATGGATATGGATCTGGAGAGAGCTTCAGGTAAGGTTAATGCTTTAAATGAAGAGATATCCGGTTTGTCCTATGTATTTAAAAACGTTACTTATAACTCTAGAGATAATGCTGCTCCTATATTGAATCAGATTGATTTGGAAATTAGAGGAGGTGAAAAAATAATCATTACTGGAGAAAGCGGCGCTGGTAAAAGCACCCTTTTACAAATCATGGCCGGGTTGATAGAAGATTTCCAAGGTAATGTAATTGTCAATAAGTTGCCCATCGACACCTTGTCTTTGGAGAAATTAAGGTCCTTAATAGGTGATAGTTTGTCAAGACAATCGGTTTTTCATGGCACAATTAGGGAGAACATAACTGTGGGAAATGAGGGTGTTTCAGAGAGCATGTTAAGAGAAGTTTTAGAGGTTGTTGGATTGAACGAATACATATATAAACTTAAAGATGACCTTGAAACTACCCTTTTACCAGAAGGTAAAAATCTTAGTAACGCTCAAATAAGTAAAATAATTTTGGCCAGAAGCCTGTGTTTCTCTCCAAAATTATTATTGCTTGAAGAAGAGCTTAATTACCTGAACAAGGAAGAATCTGACAGGGTTTTTGATTTTATTTTCTCAGGCCCCTGGACCATGGTAATGGTTTCTACTCAAGATTCAATTTTGCAAAGAGCGGATAAAATAGTGGCCATGAAGTCTGGGGAGATTGCTTTTAAAGGTGATTACCTTAGCTATAAAAATTACAGCAAGCAGAATAAACGTTAAATCCATGTTAAACATTTCTAGAAATTCGATCAAAGAATTAATTGATCTCAATTCCTTTGACAGTTATCGGTTGACCGTATCAAGCAATCAGAGCCGAAGAAGGATAAGGATTTTATTGTATCTATTGATGGCTGGTTTTGTCTTTCTTTTCTTGCCATGGACTCAAAACTTCAGATCAAAAGGTACATTGACAGCGCTAAAACCTGAGCACAGGCCACAAACCATACATTCCATTATTCCTGGAAGAATTGAGCAGTGGTATGTTCAAGAAGGTGATTTTGTGGCTAAAGGAGACACTATTCTTTACCTCTCGGAAGTTAAGGAACAGTATATGGACCCTGATTTACTCAATAGAACACAATTGCAAGTAGATGCAAAGGAGCTTTCTGTAAAATCCTATGAAGCAAAGATCAATGCTCAAGAACAACAACTTTCTGCTTTAGAAAGAAATAACAAATTGAGAAAAGAACAGGCACAAAATAAGCTAAAACAAGCAAATTTAAAGGTGTTGTCCGATAGTATAATGTTGGAAGCAGAAAAGGTCAACTTTATGGTTGCCGAAAAGCAGTTCCAAAGGATGGAAAAGCTGTATGAGGAAGGCTTGAAATCTCTTACTGATCTGGAAACAAGGAAAATTAAACTTCAGGAAGCCCAAGCAAAAGCATTGAGTGCGGAGAATAAATTGCTTGGAAGCAGGAATGAATACATATCTGCTACTATAGAGTTGAATGCCATTGATAATGATTTCAGGGACAAATTGGCCAAAGTTAATTCAGAAAGGTTCTCGGCGCTTTCTGGTCAATATGATGCTGAGGCTGGTGTCAATAAATTAAAGAATGAATTGACCAACTATACCGTAAGGTCGGGCATGTATTATGTATTGGCTCCTCAGTCGGGATACATCACAAAAGCCATACAGGTAGGGATAGGTGAAACCATTAAAGAGGGTGCAGAAATAATAAGCATTATGCCTCAAAATTATTCCCTGGCAGTAGAGATTTATGTTGATCCAATAGATCTGCCATTAGTTAAAATAGACAGTAAAATCAGATTCATTTTTGATGGTTGGCCGGCGATTGTGTTTTCGGGGTGGCCAGAATTGTCAAATGGCACGTTTGGAGGAAAGGTAATTGCCATTGACAACTTTACTAGCACTAATAATAAGTACAGGGTATTGGTAGTTCCTGATCCAGATGAAGAACCATGGCCTGAGGCTTTAAGAATTGGAGCAGGAGCAGACGGAATCGCATTGCTTAACGATGTTCCTGTTTGGTACGAAATATGGCGTCAAATGAACGGGTTCCCACCAGATTATTATACCCTTCAAGAGGCTAAGGAAATGAAAAAACAAGCAAAATGAAACAGAGCATTGGTTTACTTGGACTATTATTTGCATTCGTATTGACTCCGCTTAGCGCCCAGGATAAGCCCCTTACTTTTGACCAGTTCATGATATGGGTGCGACAATACCATCCGGTAGTAAAGCAAGCTGACTTGTATCTGGAGTTTGGAAAGCAAGAAGTTCGGAAAGCAAGAGGAGGCTTTGATCCCTATCTGTATGGTAGTATTGATGAAAAGCAATACCAGGAAAAGCAATATTATAACAAACGTGAAGGAGGGGTGCTAATTCCAACAGTAGGAGGGGTAGAATTTCAGGGGATTGTGGAAAATAATAGGGGAACCTACCTTAATCCAGAACAAAATGTTCCTAGTAATGGACTTTATGCTGTAGGCGCAGCAGTGAATGTGGGTAATGGTTTGTTGATTGACAAACGCAGGGCAGCACTTCAACAGGCGAAAATTTACAATTTGGCCTCCATTGAAGAAAGGAGGCTTAGTTTGATTAACCTTTATTATGATGCCACTGTTGCATATTGGAAATGGGCTGGGGCTTATGCAGACTTGAAGGTACATGAGGAAGGGTTAAGGTTAGCAAAGGTCAGGTTTGAAGGGGTGATACGCCGTTTTGAGCAAGGAGATCTTCCGGCCATCGATACATTAGAAGCTTATACCCAAGTATTGAATAGAAGTATTAAATTTCAAAAAGCAGGCTATGAGTTTTTCTCAAGTACACAGGAATTGAATGTTTACCTATGGGATGAAGAGGAAAGACCTATAGGTCTTGAAGCTTTAGCTGTGCCTGAGCCGCTTTTTAGTTTGCCATTTCAGGAATTAAATAAGGACTTCTATAGTGAGGCTTTACTAGACCATCCTGAATTGCGCTTAATTGATTACGACCTTGATTACCTAGATGTTGAGCGCAGGTATAAGGCGGAGCAGCTAAAGCCTAAAATCAAGCTTAAATATAATTTTTTAACAGAAACCTTTGGAGGGATGCAGCAGCTTGGTTTTTTAGAGAATAATTATAAATTCGGACTTCAGGTGGCGACTCCTTTGTTATTAAGAAAGGAAAGAGGTGATCTGGGATTGACAAAGACAAAAATAGCAGATGTAAATTATAAAAGAGATTTAAAATTCGAGCAATTGAGTGCAAAGCTCAGGAAGTTCTTCAATGAATACCAAGTTTTAGATCAGCAGTTAAAAATATTTTCACAAAACGTAAAAGGGCTGGAAAATTTATTGAAAGGAGAAAGAATTAAATTTGAACTAGGGGAGAGTTCCTTGTTTTTAATCAATGCCAGAGAGACGAGTCTGTTTGATTCCCATTTAGTCAATAATTCCCTTTATGTAGACTTAAATATTGCCTTTTCAAAGGTGAGATCTGCGGCTGGCCTAGGATTTGAGGACTTTTAAATAATATGAAGCAGATTTATCTATTCAGAGGGTTGACTTGGCCGTTCCGTTATTTTTTTTCGATACTTAAGAGAAAGTTGGGAAAACTTGATCTTTTGCGTGTTGAGGTTTTTGTGGTGCTAGGTAATTCTTCTCACCTTTTTGTTAAGGGTAGGGTGATCGAAGCTTACAAACAAAGTAGGCCTTCAGATAAGCACAATACGTTGCATAATATTTTGGCAACTTTAAGAAGGTATGCTGGGAGCAGTGTTCCGGATGCGAGGGTCGAATTGAGAATTGCTGGACTTAATAAACAATTGGTCACGGATGAAGAAGGTGTTTTTGAGGGCTTGTATGACTTAGATGAAAAAACCTCTGAATCCACAAAAACAGTCCAATTTTCATTGTTGGCCGATGAGGGGCTTAAGCCAGAAGTTCCATCTATAACCAAAGAGATTTTAAGATTTCAAAAGAATTATCCACATGGAATAATTTCAGATATAGACGATACCATCATTGTTTCTAAGGCCACCAATATTCAGGAAAAGTTTTGGTTGTCCGTCTCTAAAAATGCCTATACAAGGAGACCACTTCCAGGAGTAAGTGAGTTTTACCGATTATTATCAGCAAATGCTCAGTATCCAGTATTTTATGTTTCCAGTAGTGATTGGAATCTCTTCGACCTGATCCAGGATTTTTTGAAATATAGGGAGATTCCGGTAGGTCCTATATTATTAAAAGATAGGCATATGGATTTGAAAAATATTTGGAAGTCTGGAGGGGGCAGCCATGAGCATAAAGTTGAAAAGATATCTTTTCTGATGGATTTTTATCCAAACTTGAATTTTGTTCTTTTAGGAGACAGCGGTCAGCATGATCCTGAAATTTATGCCGAAATAATTAGCAAGTATAAACATAGGATAGAAGCTGTGTACATTAGGCAGGTTGGAACCAAAGATCCTATAAGAGAGGAGGAATTGAATAAATTGCTACCCAGTAATAAAATCGTATGGATTAAAAACTCCACAGAGGCTATTGAGCATGCAAAAGTATATTTGGTTCATTGAGTCTAAGTTGTATCCAGGGACATCCAGATCTACGGGGTACTGCAACCATTCCCATGGGAATTCAAGCCAGCATAGATAGCTAAAACTTTATCGTAAATAGCTGCGGTATGCTGAAATTGTAAATCCATCAGCAAGCAACAGATTTTCGAACATTGTTATTTTTCGGGTTAAAATTAGGGAAGAGCTTTCAGAAGGTAAATCAGTTTATCATTTCAACCTGAGGGCGAAAATAAATAGCTTTAAAGCAGCGACTCTAATTTTTCGTGGGTGAGTGGTTTTTCAATAAACCCACTCACAAAGGGAAACTCTTTTGATTTTTGCCGATCCTGGAAGTCAATAGAGCTTGATAGCATTATGATACGATCGTTCCTGCCATTTTCAAGTTCCAGATACTGGCTTAAAAAATCCCAACCATTCATTACAGGCATGTTAATATCGACAAGAATCAATAACCTTTTTTCCAAGTTTGGATCTTTCAGGTATTGTAATGCGACCTCAGCCTCTAAAAATTCGATGGTCTTAGGTGATAAATTTAATTTGTTGATTAACCGTTTATTGATCAGATTGTTTATTGGGTCATCATCAATTAAAACAATTAAATCGAATGGATACATTTATATTTAAATAAAAACTTTTCTCTCTCTCGTTCTCTTACGACTGAAATTTAACATTATAATTCCACTATTAAAATAAAGTCTTAAATTTTTGCTGGTTTGAATGTATTTAAATTTCAACTAATGAGTCAGGATCAGTATATGTGTCAAAGTAAAACAATGCGGAAAAATTTCTCGATTTCATTCTCCAAATGAGGTAACCGCAAGAATATAAGGCCATTTGATGACAGGCTTTTAGGTTTTGCTATTGCAATCCCTTGTAAGTTCCAGGTAGAACTATAAGGAACAACTTTTAATTGCTTAGGAGATGGTTTTATTCTATAATCAAATGTTTAAAGCTAAAACTGGATAAAATTGAATAAAAAAAAGGGAAGCCATAATGGCTTCCCTTTTCAGCGTTTTATGCGAATGGATTACATCATTCCACCCATTCCTCCGCCACCCATTGGTGGGCCTGCAGGAGATTCTTCTTTAATGTCAGCTACTACACATTCAGTAGTAAGCAATAAGGCAGCGATTGAAGCAGCATTCTCTAATGCAAGACGTGTTACTTTAGTTGGATCAATTACACCAGCTTTGAACAAGTCTTCATATTTGTCAGTTCTAGCATTGTAACCATAATCTCCTTTAGAGTCTTTGATTCTGTTGATAACTACAGAACCTTCTCCTCCTGAATTGGAAACGATTGTTCTCAAAGGAGCTTCAACAGCCTGCTTGATGATGTTGATACCTGTATCTTCATCTTCATTAAGACCTTTAAGTTTGTCAAGTGCTACAGAAGCTCTGATAAGGGCAACTCCACCACCTACTACTACGCCTTCTTGTACAGCAGCTCTGGTTGCATGAAGTGCATCATCAACTCTGTCTTTTTTCTCTTTCATTTCTACTTCAGTGGCAGCACCAATGTAAAGGATAGCAACTCCACCAGATAGCTTAGCTAATCTTTCTTGAAGTTTTTCACGGTCGTAGTCAGAAGTAGTTTTTTCTATCTGAGATTTGATCTCGTTGATTCTAGCTTCGATTGACGCTTTTTCACCAGCACCATTAACGATGGTAGTGTTGTCTTTATCGATATTGATTTTCTCTGCAGTACCTAGGTAATCTACAGTTACATTCTCAAGCTTGTAACCTCTTTCTTCCGAAATAACAGTACCACCTGTAAGCGTAGCGATGTCTTCTAACATGGCTTTTCTTCTGTCTCCGAAACCTGGAGCTTTAACAGCGGCAACTTTCAGTGCACCTCTGATTTTGTTCACTACCAATGTAGCTAGCGCTTCTCCATCAACATCTTCAGCGATGATCAACAATGGTCGGCCTGATTGAGCAACTGGTTCTAAAACTGGAAGCAATTCTTTCATTGCAGAAATCTTCTTATCATAGATAAGAATGTAAGGATTTTCCAATTCAGCTTCCATCTTCTCAGTGTTGGTAGTGAAGTACGGAGAAAGATATCCTCTGTCAAATTGCATACCTTCAACAGTTCTTACTTCTGTTTCAGTACCTTTTGCTTCTTCGACAGTGATAACACCGTCTTTACCTACTTTCTGCATAGCGTCAGCTATCATCTTGCCGATTTCCTCGTCATTGTTTGCAGAAATGGTTCCTACCTGTGCGATTTCTTTAGAAGTAGAGATTTCTTTAGATGCAGCTCTTAATTCTGCAACGATAGCTTCTACAGCTTTGTCAATTCCTCTTTTAAGGTCCATTGGATTGGCACCTGCAGCTACGTTTTTAATACCTACAGAAAAAATTGACTGGGTCAATACTGTGGCTGTGGTAGTACCGTCACCAGCATCATCAGCAGTTTTGGAAGCCACTTCTTTTACCAATTGAGCCCCCATGTTTTCTATAGCGTCTTCTAATTCAATTTCTTTAGCTACAGTTACACCATCTTTAGTTATACTTGGAGCGCCAAATTTTTTGTCCAAAATTACATTTCTGCCTTTTGGACCTAATGTTACCTTTACTGCATCAGCTAGGGCGTCAACTCCTTTTTTAAGGCGATCCCTTGCGTCGGTATTGAAAAATAATTCCTTAGCCATTTTTTAAACTTTTTTGAGTTTTAATTAATTAAACTTGATTATAGGATCTTTAATTATAAGATAGCGAAAATGTCAGCTTCTCTCATGATCAAATAATCAGCACCTTCCACAGATAGCTCGGTGCCAGCGTACTTACCATACAAAACAGTGTCACCTACTTTTACGGTTAATGGCTCATCTTTTTTGCCATTACCTACAGCTACTACTGTACCTTTTTGTGGTTTTTCTTTGGCGGTATCAGGGATATAAAGGCCTGAAGCCGTTTTTTCTTCTGCGGCAGCGGGTTCTACCAAAACCCTGTCTGCTAGAGGTTGGATGTTAACTTTAGACATGTGATTTAGTTATTTTTAAAGTTTGATTTCTGTAATACAAAATCCTTATTTACACTTTCTGTGCCAATCGTGATATTTACATTTTTACTGACATAAAGTCTTATTTATTCTTCAATACTGACAGGTTGGACCAGACTATTATTTAGTTAGCCTGTCAATTTTACTGTGAAGAATTGGTAATTATGTCATATTTATGTACTTTATCTTTATGATTTAAAAAGATAAATTATGGGAAAACTATCGGATAATTGGATCTCTGAAGGCTGGGTTGATTTCGAGTACAAGAAATACCTTCTTTTGGCCTGTTTACAAGATGTTGAAAAGGATTTTAAATCCGTAAAACTTTATCCTCCGCTGGCTGAACTTATTCACCACTATCAAAAACTTGAAAACCTTGATAAAACAAGAAATGAGTTGAAATCGGGGTTTCCTAAAGAGGTTGATAAGGTGGACTTGAAGAAGTTAACCATTACTTATAAAGATAAAACCAATGAGGATGAAGTAATGAAACAGATGGGGGAGATCATCTCCTATGCTTTACCTCAAATCAAAAAACAAATAGAGGAAGGAAAGAGCATTTATGAATTTATTGAGGGTCAATTAGAAATAGAGCCTGTTGGACTTTCTGCTCTTTACCAAAAAGAAGGCTATGCCTTAGTGTCCAATGGAAACTCGAAGGACATCTTGGTTTATCGCTACAAAATTGACCTTTTTCAAAATAGCCTGGATAAATATAGGGGGATAGTGTTACGGTTTGTTGCCGCCTTCAGGAAAAGCCTCAGCAATACCTGTAACCGCATTAAACTCGATCTGATCAAGAACTTTACAGATCTGCCCAATCCATCTACCTGGCGCATTTATTCCAAACAAGATGTACCCTTACAGGAAAGTTTGTTGCCCATTAGTAAGCGTTTATTACTAAGGAATATATCCGTTTAATAAAAAAGGGGAGATCAAGTCTCCCCTTTTTTATTATGATTTTATTTTAACCTGCAATAGGAAGACCCTATTGGATAAGCCAAGATTAGTCTTCTTTTTTCAGTAGCGAATTTTCATTCGAGACCAATATAGGGGTAGGGCTAGTGGTAGATGGCGCTTTTGGTTTAGCGTTTTCTTTTTCCATTTGTTCCCTGATTTCGCGGTTTTTAATGACCTCATCTCCAGGTTTTCCAAATAGAATCTGATACACCTCTTTGCCATCTTTGGCCTTTCTAATGTCTTTTACAATGTCTGCCCATTCATGAAATACCAAATAAATTGGGTTGTAGGAAGTTACCGGCTTGGTAATACCATATGTAGGTCTTTCTTCTTCGGCTTTAAATGTTCCAAAAATCCTGTCCCAAATAATGAAGGTAGAACCGTAATTTTTATCTAAATAATGAGCGTCGCTTCCGTGGTGAACCCTGTGATGGGAAGGAGTGACAAAGAAGTATTCAATTGGCTTAGGTAGCTTTTTGATGTATTCGGTGTGGATCCAGAATTGATACAATACGGCTACCTGATGACAGATAAAGAAAACGAATGGGTTAAATCCCATTAACATCACCGGTACAAAAAAGATAATCTTTATATGCTGAGTCCATCCTAAGCGAAAGGAAACAGAAAAATTATATTTTGCAGAGTTATGGTGTGTAATGTGTGTTGCCCACCAAAATCGTTGTTCATGAGTAACCCTATGTGCCCAATACCTGGCAAGATCAATAGCGAAGAAACAAAATATAAATGACCACCAGGTAGCAGGGATTTTCCATGGAACAATGTTCCAGCAAAACAGTGCTACGCCAAATGTAAAGGCTTTTATTAAGGCACTAATACCTACATTTACGAGCCCAATTGTAGAGGCAGCCAAGAAATCTTTTTTATCGTAAGTATCTTTTTTTTGATATAAGCTGATGCCCCATTCTATAAACACCAACAGAAACATCACAGGAGCAGCCCATAAAATGACATTAGGCCATTTGTCTGCGCCTAAGTCTTCCATACTTAAATGATTTTCAAACATAGATATAAACTTTGTTGTTTTTTTAAGGATTTTAAAATGACAATTTAATCATATTCCAGCGCTTCTTCAATCTTTACTAACTTAAATAATATTAAAATTTAAAATAAAAAAGGCCTGTTGATTTTCAACAGGCCTTTTTTTATGTGTTTTATTTGCTGTTACTCTTCAGTATCTGGTGTGGCTTCTACTGGAGCCTCTTCTGCATTTTCATCAGAAGGCAGAATAGATTCGTTGTCAAATGAAGGAGTTAGAATTTGCTTTTGAGCATTTTCTACATTTGGAGAAGAAAATCCTGAAGAACTACTGCTCTCATGAAATGCGGAAGAACCCAAAGACAAGGCCAGAATAGCAATGGCTAAAACCCAAGTAGCTTTCTCTAAAATATTACCGGTTTTAGTTACACCCATGATTTGTGAGGCACTGCCACCAAAAGCTGCTCCTGCACCTCCTTTAGAATTTTGACCTAGAATGACCAAAATCAATAAGACGGCCAAAACGATAATGATACTGATGATTACTACAAACATGCTTGTTATTTATTTTATTCTTTTAATTTCTCAATTTGATCTGCAAAGTAAGTCCTTTTCTTTGGAAACTTCAATATTAATTTTTGATATATTTCTATTGCCTCATTTATTTTATTTTGTTTGACCAATAATTTGGCGTATGATTCGGACAGCATGGTGTGATTTAAATGGGTGCTTTGCTCCGACAAATCTGGAAGCTCTACCGTTTCATCCATTTTCTCTTTTGTCAAACGGATGGGTTTTTCTTCGAAATTATCAATTAATTCTTGCTGGGTTTTTTTGGCCTTTTTTGCTTCTGGCTTTTTGACTTTTTTACGAGGGGAATCCGTTGAAGCATTTACTTCTTCATTTCCCTCCTCTGGGGTGTCCTTTTTTTTTAGATTTTCAGAATTATTTTGATTGTTCGAGGTTGTTTTTTTTATTTTTTTCAGATTTTCCTCCAACCGCCTGAGTATTTCATCTCTTTTAGGTCTGGAAATGTTTTCAGTAAGCGTTTGTTCAGAAGTATTTACTCCTTCAGTTGGCACAGGTGTTTCTTTTGCCTTGATTTCATTCTCAAGCTTATTTTGAACAGGAATGTCTTCTAGTTCTTTTTCTAGACTTGGTGCCGGAGTGTTTTTTTCTACTTCCGTGGAAACAGGAACTATAGGAGCTGTGCCTGTTAACAAGTGCTTTAATCGTCTTCTTTCAGGACTGACTACAGCAGCCCAATGAAGTAAGGTCTTGGATTCTCCTGAAGCTTTATCCCATTCATATTTTGCAGCAAGTACTTTTGGAACCAAAAAATAAGGGTATTCTTCCTGCAGTTTCAACGCTTTTTTTAAATCAGCATTGTCAAGGTTATCGGCTTTATTGATGAGTTCTAAAAATGCTTGAGCGTTCACAGGGCTAATATTTAAATTTGTTCTTTTAAATTTAACAATTTTTACCAATTGGCAACAGTAGATGTGAAAATATCCTGAATGATACTTTCAAAAATCACTTCTACCAATTCTGTTTCTACCTGCAGTAAAGTAGTGCTTCTTGGGTCATAATCTTGGAAAAAAGAAAAGGATTTTTTCGCATTCTCTTCTTCATTAGCCAAATTGATAAACTCTACTTCTACGCCTATTGTAATGCGCATTTGACCTGCCCTGTCGGGTTGTGTACTGTTAGGGCTGGATACAGTTGCCTGAGGAGTGATCGTGTAGCGGGTTATGGCTCCAAGAAACTGCAAGTCACCATTGTTTTGTATCAACTCCAATTGGGTATTCCGCTGAAAATAGTCCTTCAAGTCCTCAGTGAATAATTGCCCCATGTTGGCCGGGCCCCCTCCTGAATCATTGAAAAAATTGGCTACCGAAAAGGTTTTGGTCACATTGTAATCAAGGGTGGTTCCTGTAAAACTGTATTCAATTTTGCAAGAGGCTACTAATAGACTTAAACTTAGTAACCATAATCCTATTTTATTGAATGTCATATTGCTTGATCTTCCTATAAAGCGTTCTTTCAGAGATCCCCAAATCCATAGCAGCATATTTTCTCTTGTTATGGTGTTTTTTTAATGCTTTGGTAATCAGTTCTTTTTCCTTTTTTTCCAAAGAAAGAGAATTGTCATCCTCCTCGTGAATAATATCTTCAATTACGTCCTCTTCGTAATTTTTTCTTGAGATCTCATTGTCTTCTTTTAACTCTTTCTTGGCACTTAAGGATTCCAATACCAAAGGTAAATTTTTCGAAGGGCTTGGGTTGTCCTCATAATGTGTGGTCGATTCCATGTCATCAAAAAGGTTCTGGTGCTTCTTCATGATGTTTTGGTCCAGACCGCCCGAATGATAGGACTCTAAGATAAGCTTTTTCAAATCCGTCATGTCCTTTTTCATGTCGAATAAGACCTTATACAAGATTTCTCTTTCAGAAAAATCCGAAAAGGCATCTCCCTTGTCGTTTTTTCCTTGTATAGAGGCCGGCAAACTGCTTTTTTCCTTTGGTAAGTATTTGATTAATGTTTCAGCATCTACCTCCCTTTCTTGCTCCAATAACGAAATTTGTTCTGCTAAATTCTTTAATTGTCTGATATTTCCAGGAAAAGGAAATTTGAGTAGCAAATTTCTTGCATCATCTGTAAGCGTAATTGGTCTTACCTGGTATTTTTCAGAAAAATCAGTTGTGAATTTTCTAAATAATAAGGCCACATCATCCTCTCTTTGCCTTAATGGTGGGACAAAAATGGGAACTGTATTTAATCGATAATAAAGGTCTTCTCTAAACTTCCCTTTTTCTACGGCTTTCAAAAGGTTAACGTTAGTGGCAGCGATGACCCTAACATCAGTTTTTAAAACCTTTGAGGAGCCTACTTTGATAAACTCACCATTTTCCAGCACACGCAATAGCCTGGCCTGGGTACCTAAAGGCATTTCTCCGATTTCATCCAGAAACAGTGAACCGCCATCTGTAACTTCAAAATACCCTTTCCTGGCCTCATGAGCTCCGGTAAATGATCCTTTTTCATGACCAAAAAGTTCGGAATCTATCGTTCCTTCAGGTATTGCGCCACAGTTTATTGCTATAAATTTACCGTGTTTACGTTTGCTAAGCGCATGAATTATTTTTGAAAATGATTCTTTACCACTGCCACTTTCTCCTGTAACCAATACCGTCATTTCAGTAGGAGCAGCCTGCATGGCCACTTGGATGGCGTGGTTTAATAAAGGACTGTTGCCAATTATTCCAAACCTTTGCTTGATGCTTAAAATTTCCGAAGGGCTTATAGAGATCATGTTTTTTTATTTAATTGACAATTTCTCCAAAAAGCGTCGCTGACGTACAATCTGTGATCTTCACAGTGACATAATCTCCAATATTTAAATTGCCTTTAGGTATAATTACCACCTTATTGGCTGAATTTTTTGCCTTCAATTGGTCTTTGGACCTTTTGGACAATCCTTCTACCAAAACCTCCTGTATTTGACCAACTTCTCTTTTGTGTCTTATAAGCGAAAGTTGACCTTGTTTATCGATGATTTCCTGCAACCTACGTTTTTTAACGGCTAGCGGAATATCATCTTTGTATTTCTTTTCTGCTAAGGTGCCAGGACGCTCAGAATAATAAAACATATAAGAGAAATCATATTGAACGATGTCCATCATGCTTAGGGTATCCTGATGTTCTTCTTCTGTCTCTGTACAGAATCCTGCGATCATGTCCGAAGAAATCCCGCAATCCTCACCCAGTATTTCACGGATCTTTTGAATTCGATTCAAGTACCATTCACGGTCATAAGTCCTGTTCATCATCTCCAGAATTCTGCTGTTACCACTTTGAACAGGTAAATGGATGTATTTACAGATATTGTCGTATTCTTTCATTGTTTCCAAGACCTTATCTGTAATGTCTTTGGGATGGGAAGTGGAAAATCGAATCCTAAGTTTAGGATCTACTTTAGCGACCATTTCCAGTAAATCTGAAAAATAGACCACTTCAGCTATTTCCGCCTCTTTTTTATTAAGCCGGGCTTTATTGTTTTCCTCAGGAGACCATTTATAGCTGTCCACATTTTGCCCCAATAAGGTTACTTCTCTATAGCCATGGTCAAATAGTTCTTTGGCTTCTTTGGTTATAGAATAAGGATCGCGACTTCTTTCCCTGCCCCTTGTAAATGGAACCACGCAAAAAGAGCACATATTGTCACAACCTCTCATTATGGAGATCATGGCACTTACTCCGTTAGAGTTTAGGCGTACCGGAGATATGTCCGCATAGGTTTCCTCCCGTGATAAAAATGTATTTACACCTTTATGGCCATCTTCTGCCTGCCCGACAAGGTTAGGTAGGTCCCGATATGCATCAGGTCCAACTACCAAATCCACAAGCTTTTCTTCCTCTAAAAGCTTTTCTTTTAATCGTTCTGCCATGCAGCCCAAGACACCGATCATTAATTCTGGTTTGGCTTTCTTGATTTGATTGAACTGACTTAGTCTTTTTCGTACAGTATTTTCAGCCTTTTCTCTAATAGAACAGGTGTTTAATAAAATTACATCCGCGTTATTGAAATCTGAAGTGGTATCAAATCCCGTTTCTTTCATGATGGAAGCGACAATCTCACTATCAGAAAAATTCATTTGGCAACCATAACTTTCGATGTACAATCGCTTTGTTTTGCCAGTATTTTCCTCAGCAGTCACCTTAAAATCACAGCTCTCTGCTTCCTCAACATTGATGATATCGATATCTTTTATAATATTTTCCATTGACTGACTATAATTTCAGATCGCAAATTTAGTAAAATACCGACATATTGACAGTAGTTCAGGCTATTATTCTGACATTAACTACATAAAATTTTGGATTCAAGGTAGAAACTTGAAAAGGACAATTATTTATGTAGTTTTTATGAGCAGTGTGGACAGTTAGACAATAGTTATTGATTATATCTATTATATTATAGAAACAATCAATTTTAACTATTGATCTAATGTGCCTATATTTATTGAATCAAAAGTTAAACAAAAACAAAAACATAAATCTAGCATCATGTCAGAAGAAAAAAAGCACAATAAACTAACCACCGCATCCGGAAGGATTTATGTGGAAAATGAGAATTCGAAGACGGTAGGACCTAGAGGTCCAATTCTTTTAGAAGATTATATTCTTCACGAAAAAATGGCTCATTTTAATAGAGAGAGAATTCCTGAAAGAATTGTTCATGCCAAGGGATCTGGGGCCTTTGGTACTTTCACCGTCACAGAAGACATTTCCCAATATACAAGGGCTAAAGTTTTTAATAAAATAGGAAAAAAAACCAAAGTCTTTCTTCGATTTTCCACTGTTGGGGGAGAAAAAGGATCGGCTGATACCGAAAGAGATCCAAGAGGATTTGCTATTAAATTTTACACCGAAGATGGAAATTGGGATTTGGTAGGAAACAATACCCCGGTATTTTTTATAAAGGACCCAAAAAAGTTCTCTGATTTCATTCATACCCAAAAAAGAGATCCATATACCAACTGCAAATCACCGACAATGGTTTGGGACTATTGGTCTTTGACACCTGAATCTTTGCATCAGGTATTGATCTTAATGAGTGATAGAGGTACACCTGTAGGGTTTCGGCATATGAATGGGTATGGATCGCATACTTTTTCAATGATCAATGCAAAGAATGAGAAAGTTTTTGTGAAGTATCATTTTAAGACAGCCCAAGGGATTAAAAATTTCACTGATGAGGAGGCTGCACAAATGAAATCTAAAGACCTGGATTTTGCACAGCGAGACCTTTTGGAAGCAATAGACAATGGAGATTTCCCTAAATGGAACATGAAGATTCAGGTAATGACTACGGATCAGGCCAAAAAAGTAGATTTCAATCCATTTGATTTGACCAAAGTTTGGCCACATTCTGAATTTCCCTTAGTGGACGTGGGGGTATTGGAATTGAACAAAAATCCTGACAATTATTTTCAAGACGTAGAACAATCCGCCTTTGCCCCTGCACACTTAGTGGATGGACTTGGTTATAGTCCAGATAAAATGCTTCAAGGTAGGTTGCTTTCTTATCCCGATGCGCATAGGTATAGATTGGGTGGGAATTATGAACAAATCCCTGTAAATAGATGTCCTTATGCTGTAAATAATTATGAAAGAGACGGAATGATGAGGGTAGACGGTAATGGAGGTAAAAAACCCAATTATTGGCCAAACAGTTTTGATGATATTGTAGTTGATAAGCAATATGAGGAACCATCCGAACAACTTGAAGATACAATTGCAGATTGGTATGACAGAAATAGTAAAGTTGGAGACAATGACCACTATTCTCAGCCAAGAGCTTTGTTTAGGGATGTAATGAGCAAAGAAGAGCAAGACAATACCATCAACAATACCATAGGAGCTATGAGCGGAATTTCAGGACCCAAAAGAGAAGTTATTATCAATCGCCAACTGTGTCACTGGTTTAGAATGGATGAAGAGTTTGGTATGCGTATAGCAAAAGGCCTGGGTGTAGATATTAATGCCGTCATGGCTTCATCAGCGGGATCCCATTAATAGAGTTGGTATAATAATTGATATTAGTTATAGTGCACTTATTGTAACAAATTTACACAGGAGTGGATGGTTCTTCCACTCCTTTTTTTAGTAAAAAACACAGCTTTGAAGCAAACCTTAGGTAAAAGAATTTTAAAAATAGGAGGATGGGTTTTACTCAGTCTTACCATACTGGTCCTTCTATTAATTCTATTCGTCCGAAGTCCTTTCGGTCAGAAAATTATCGTGAATAAGGTTACCAAATATGTAGCAGAAAAAACAAATACTAAAGTTAACATTGATAGGCTGTTTGTGACTTTTCGTGGGAACTTGTATTTAGAAGGGCTTTATCTGGAAGATACCAAAGGAGATACGCTAATTTACAGTCACCGACTAGAGACAGGTTTAGAACTAATTCCTTTCATAAGAAATAATCAGATCAGTATATCAAGGCTTGAATGGGAGGGACTTACTGCGAATATCAGTAGGGATAGTTTAGGGAATTTTAACTTCAATTATCTTATTGATGCCTTCTCTGGACAAGAGACAAGTTTAGACACAGCTTCGATTGATACGGCCTCCAATGTGGATAGTGGCTATCCTGATATCAGTGTGGGACCAATAGAATTAGAAAACTGGCACTTGAACTATTCAGATCAAATGTTAGAATTGGAAGGGAAACTTAGCCTTGGTAAGTTGTTGCTCCAAATTAATAGTTTGGATCTCAATAAAATGGATTTTCATGTTAACAAGTTTCAGTGGGAAAACTCTGCCATTTCTTACCATCAATCCAAAGCTTTTCCTCCAAGTGATGATTCTACCAGCAGTGAGACTCCTTTGCCACTACTTGTGCTGGAAGAGCTTTCATTAAAAAGTATAAATATCGACTACACTTCTTTGCCCGATGGCATGGACTTGCAATCTAGTTTAGGTGAATTATTGTTAGAAATGCCCGAAGCCAATCTTGAGAAGCAAAGGGTGTTAATAAAAACCTTTTCTCTTCATGATTCCTTTATTGATTATAAAAGCACACTAGACAACCTACAAAACAGTCCCGAAACTAAGGATTCAACAGCATTCTTTTCTTGGCCTCTATGGGAAGTGGAATTATCAAGCTTAAACCTGACCAACAACAAAATAAATTATCAGGTAAATGGTGATAATGGGTCATCTACTGGGTTCAACCCAAATAATATTGCATTAAAAAACTTTGATATAGAGGTCAATAATATGTTTTTAAAGCCTGAAAAGGCTGGGCTGACCCTAAATAAATTTGAGTTTGAGGAAAAATCTGGTTTCAGATTAGATAACTTTCAAGGGCGATTTGATTTAGATAATGAATCTTTTGACTTGGCCGATTTAACTATAGCCACGGGCAATAGCAGTTTGAAAGGAAAGTTAAAGCTGCAATACCCTAGTTTGGCTACTTTTATAGAAAATCCAGAAAGTTCATTTTTAGATTTGGCACTCAATTCCGTATATCTTGGTATTCAAGATGCCTATTATTTCTCTCCAGGGCTTAAAAATAATACTTATGTAAAGACATTTGCGAAGAATAAGCTTAACGCAACATTACTTGTCTCTGGAAAAATGGACAAGTTGAATTTAGAAAAGCTTTCTGCAAAATGGGGGAATTCTACGCGGATATCACTTTCTGGTTTCGTTTCCGAACCGCTTGTTACAGAGCGTGTATCGTGGAATGTAGAGGAGTTTAATTTTATTTCTAGTGAAAAGGACCTAAATCTCTTTGTTCCTGAAGACAGTCTAGGTTTTAATTACCCCAAGCAAGTTGACCTATCTTTAGCTACTATTGGGTCACTTAATGCGTTCAGTCTTGAGTCTTTCCTCAAGGCCTATGAAGGTTCCGTAAAAGTAGATGCTAAATTGACAGCTAAAGAAGGTGCTTATCACTATGATCTAAACACCAAGATAGAAGGAATGCCTTTGGGTGAAATATTGGGTGATTCGATAGCTTATGGTCCCTTGGATATGGAATTGTCCGCCAAAGGTAATGCAGGTCCTTTGGATAAAATAGACCTGCAATTAGCATCGGTCGTTACCAATTTAGGCTATAATGGTCACAACTATAAAGGACTAAAGTTGGACGCTGAAATTGTGATTGGGGATGGAGAAATTCATTTAATTCATAAAGACGAGTTTTTGGATCTGAAGATGTTGGCAGCGGTTTCCCTAGATACTGCCAACTATAATATAGCTATGGATTTGGATTTAAATGGAGCGGATTTGTATGGGCTTAACTTTACAGCGCAAAAAATTCGGACTAAATTTTCCATGGATGCTACTTTTTCGGGGGATTCAGAAAATTTTGAACTCCAATCCAAGTTGGTAGAGGGAACGGTAGTCTTGGAAGATCAAGCCTATCCAATGGGAGACATGAACTTGAACTTGAGAATTTTACCAGATTCAACAGGCTTGGATATTCAAAGCAATCTCTTGGTTGGTCAGTTACATTCCAATGTAAGCCCTATCGAAACGTATGAAGGAGTTTCCAGGCATTTTAATCGATACTTTCTTGATAGTGCAGCTCAAAACCTTTCTGAAATACAAAAGCCGGTCAATGTAGAAATGGATTTTACTATTCCGTCTACCTTGCTATTACAACAGGTGATATTGCCAGAACTGGAAAGGATGGAAGAGGGCTCGATTAGGATGGCTTTTGATGAAGGAAAATCTACCTTAAATGGTAGAATTAGTTTTCCCTACATTTCTTATGCTGGTTCTATAGTGGACAGTTTAGACCTTAATGTGGTAAGTGATTCTTCAGAATTTAACTTTGATTTTGGTATTATGGGGTTGTCATCAGGTCCTTTGGTAGTTGGACCTACCTATTTTACTGGTGAGGTTCTTGAAAATCTGCTCTATGTTAATTTTAATTCACTTCATGAGGACGAGGTGTTGGCTCATATTAATTTCGATCTAGGGATAAATAAAGATTCATTGCGTCTTCACATTTCTCCTGATAGTGTGGTTTTCAATAAGGTGAAATGGGATGTGCCGGAGGGTAATTCCTTTACTTTAGGAGAAGATTGGTTTGATTTTAAGGAATTTGAATTTTCAAGAGGCAAGCAACTTTTATCATTTAGTAATGAGCGGGACGAAAACGCCATTGACATTGCTTTTAATGATTTCAGGTTGAGGACATTTACCAGTTTGCTAAATCCTGAAGATATATTGGCTGCAGGCCTGGTAAATGGATCAATTAAAATTGAAAACCCATTTGAAGCCATGGGTTTACAAGCGGGGATTACGGTAAGGGACATGGAGTTGCTTGAAGTGCCTTTAGGTAATTTATCTTTGAACGCCACAGGCAATGACCAAAAGAATTATGATTTTGATTTAAAAGTAAAAGACAAAGGAATAAACTTGGATTTATTAGGTGAATTCACTGCCGATCCTTTGGGAGCGAGATTAAACCTAGTTCTTGACTTGAACAAATTTGAATTAAATATACTGGAGGGACTTTCTGATGGAGCAATTAGTGGAGGGCAAGGTTTCATCTCCGGGAATTTCAAGGTGGAGGGGAGTACTACCGATCCACGCTATGCCGGTAATCTGGCATTCAATGAGACTGAATTTACAATAGCAACCTTGAATTCAAGATTTGCTATTGCTGATGATGAAATTAAGGTAGATAACCAAGGAGTCTTTCTGGATCAAATAACTATAAAAGATGAACAAGGAAATAACTTTATTCTTGATGGAGAAATATTAACAGATGACTTTATTAATCCACAATTTGACCTTTCCCTGACTGCGGATAATTTTATGGTGTTGAATTCCACCAAAGAAGACAATGATTTGTTTTATGGAGATGCCATCATAGGGGCCAATGTGACGATCAAAGGCGATCTAAACTTACCAATTATAGATGCCAAGCTAAGGGTGGACAAGGGAACAAATATAAGTTTTGTAATTCCTGAAAGTCAGTTGGATATAGTAGAAAGAAATGGGGTGGTGGTATTCGTAAATCGCAAGGACCCAGAAGATATTTTAACAAAAAGACTGGAGGAAACCAGCAACACCGGATATACAGGCTACAAGGTGGCTGTGCTTTTGAATATTTCCCAAGAGGCAGTATTTAATATTGTCGTTGATGAGCGATCGGGGGACAACCTCTTGGTCGAAGGTGCTGCAGATCTTCGTCTTAATATGGATCCAAATGGAAGAGTTACACTTACTGGGATTTATGAGCTTTCCAAAGGACATTATGAACTGAGTTTGTATAATTTGGTAAGTAGGAAATTTGAAATTCAAAGTGGAAGTACCATAGCGTGGGCTGGAGATCCTATGGATGCCAATATGGACATTACGGCTATTTATCGCATCAAAACCTCTGCCGCTGATCTGATGACTGCAGCGGCAGCTGGAGGTTCACGGGAGACGATGACCAAATACCGACAGGAGTTGCCTTTTATTGTTTACCTTAATATAGACGGTGAATTACTTAGGCCTGAAATTTCCTTCAACATGGATATGCCCGAAGATCAAAGGGGTGCAATAGGTGGGGCAGTATATTCTCAAGTACAACAATTGAATAACCAGGAAGGTGAATTAAATCGTCAAGTTTTTTCACTATTGGTATTGAATAGATTTTTTCCAAGTGGGGAGAGTTCTGGGAGTGGGGGAACTACAGGCATGGCAAGGTCTAGTGTCAGTCAGTTACTTTCAGGGCAGCTAAATACTTTTACCAATAGTATTGTGGGAGATACAGGCTTGGAGTTGGATGTTGGGCTGGATAGTTTCGAGGATTACCAAGGGAGTTCTCCCGAGTCTAGAACACAACTTAATGTAAATGCGAGTAAGCGCTTTCTTGATGACCGTTTGGTTGTTCAGGTAGGGAGTCAGATAGATATTGAAGGAGGCTCATCTTCTTCTAGTTCTAGCAATTCTCTCTTGGGGAATGTAAGCGTGGAATATTTGCTTTCTGAGAATGGCCGTTACCGAATTAGAGGTTTTAGAAAAAATCAGTTTGAAAGTTTTATAGATGGTCAACTGGTTGTAACAGGGCTCTCAGTAATTTATAATAGGGAGTTTAATAAATTTGAGGATTTGTGGAAAGGGATAACAACTAAATTAAAGGAAAGAGACTCAGAAACAAAAGCAGGAGAGGAGAGAAATGAGAAGTAAAAAATACACATGTTCGCTCAAACCGTATTACAGCAGATTTAAAAAGACACTTGTATTCCTTGTGCCTGTTTGGATTTTAGTAGGGTGCAGTGTATCAAAATTTATTCCAGAAGACGAAAAGTTATATACGGGAGCTAACTTGGAAATCAATAGAGACTTTTCAGTCAAAGGGTTCAAGGAGGTAAATACTGAATTAGAAGGCTTGCTAAAACCAGAGCCCAATAGTAAAATTTTGGGCATGCGTATTGGCTTATGGAGTTATTATAAAGTTCAAAAGGAAAATCCGGGTTTCATTAACCGGTTTATCTATAAAAAAATCGGGGAGGAACCCGTTTATTTAAGCAGTGTTGAACTGGAAAAAACCCAGCAACTTATTTTAAATAGGCTGGATAATGGTGGATTCTTTTTTTCAGAGGTAAGTGCTCAGGTGGAACAAAAACCGAAAAAAGCAGCAATTAATTATTCTGTAGACTTGGCCCAACCGTATCAATTGGCCACCTATACTTACGACAAAGACAGTTTGCCAATTGACCGAAGCATAAGGAAATTGCTCGCTTCAACAGAAATTGCTGAAGGGGATTATTTTTCCTTGGAAATGATGAAGAAAGAAAGGATAAGGTTAGACGAAAGCCTTAAAAATGAAGGTTATTATAATTTCAACCCTGATTTTTTAATTTTTGAAGCAGACACAAATCAATACGATAATAAGAAATACGACCTTTTTCTTAGGCTTAAGCAAAATGCACCGGATAAAGGAATTGTCCCTTATCAAGTCAAAAACATTCGGGTTTATCCCAATTATTCATCTGATGAATATGGTGAGAAAACAGATACGACTAAAATTAAGAACATTGCATTTATTCAAAATGGTCTGTCTTTTAAACCTGAACTACTTCACCAATATATATTGATTGAAAAGGACAGCCTTTTCAATGCAAAGGATACCAAGCTTACCAGCAGTAGGTTAACAGGAATAGGGAATTATAGATTTGTTAATTTAAGATACACAGAGACAGACTCGACTCTTAGTGAGGGTAAAGGGGAATTGGATGCCAATATCTATCTAACTCCTCTGGATAAACGTTCCCTAAGAGCAGAACTGCAGGGGGTTTCCAAATCGAACAATTTCGCTGGTCCTGCCTTATTACTTAATTATAGAAATAGAAACCTGTTTTATGGAGGTGAAACCTTTAACCTTACGGCACAAATTGGCTATGAAAGTCAGATCGCCTCTGGACAAAGGGAAAGTTTAAGTGCTTTTGAAGTAGGTTTGAAGGGGGATTTAATTTTCCCCAGGGTTGTATTTCCAATTTCGATCAAAGAAAGATTTGCTTATTCAGTACCTAAAACAAAGATCAGTTTAGGGACAGAGTACCAAGATAGAAGAGGGTATTACAGATTAAACACAATTTCTGCTTCCTATGGTTATTTTTGGAATGCCAATCGTTTTGTATACCATGAGATCACACCTATAGCTTTGAACTTTGTGGACATGTCCAAGACCTCCAGCGAGTTTGAGGAAATATTAGACAATAATCCATTTTTAAGGCAAAGTTTTGAACATCAATTTATAGCTGGACTTACCTATAGTTTTGCCTTTAACAAGTTAATGGACAAGTATAGGGAGCATAGCATTTATTTCGGTGCCAATATCGACCTGGCAGGTGGAGGACTTCGGCTGGCCAATAAATTATTGAGTAGTGAGGATCAAAACACTTTTTTGGGTTTTAATTATGCCCAATACAATAAAGGAGATGTTGATTTTAGGTATTACTGGAGATTTACTGAAGAAAAGTTACTTGCTTTCCGCTTCTTTGGAGGGCTAGGACTGCCTTATGGTAACTCAGTGTCACTCCCATTTTCAAAACAGTTTTTCTCGGGAGGGCCCAATAGCATAAGGGCCTTTCGAATAAGGTCTCTCGGTCCGGGTTCATTTAAGCCTGATGACGAAACCACTGGCAATTATTTTGACCAAGCAGGTGACATTAGGCTCGAAGGAAATCTAGAATTCAGATTCCCCATTGTCTCTTACCTCAAAGGGGCAACATTTGTGGATGTAGGAAATGTTTGGTTGGTAAATGAAAATGAGGCCTTACCTGGAGGTAAGTTTGGTAGGGATTGGTACAGGGAATTGGCTGTTGGAGCTGGAATCGGCCTAAGGGTAGATATAGAATTCTTTGTGGTCAGGTTTGACCTAGCCGCTCCCCTTAGGAGTCCATACTTGCCTGAAGGGGAACGGTGGGCAAAAGAATTTAAAGTGCAGGATAGCGAATGGAGAAAGAATAATTTAATATTTAATTTTGCTATCGGTTACCCTTTTTAATGGTCTAAGTCAGAAATTTGCTTTGTTTTAATTAAGCTGTATAAATAGGCCAACATTGCAGGTGTGACAATGGAGAAGGTAATTAATTTCCCTAGTCCACTGGATTTTTTCATGGCAAGGGTAGAGGTAATTATGGCCAATGGAATTCCATATTTTAAGCCAAATTCCTGGTATTTTTTTTCAGTAGTCATGGTTCTCGTGTTTAGTTCATAAGATTATTGGCAATTTTAATGCCGAATTGAATTGTCATCACTTTTAGCATACAATTCAACCCGGATTATGTAATAGAATTTCTCCGCCCTGACAATGTCAGGGGTGAAGCCTGTCCCGTGTTTACGGGAAGTGGTGCAATCGCAAGAAAATCAGGCTGTTTGGAGATTTTACCATAGCACCGCTATGGTGAAATTGAAAACAGCAACGATTGGGTATTTTGAAGCGATTTCAGCACGTAATAGATTGTCTATTGCATATTTCGGGTTCAATAATCGATCTTAAGTTGTTCTCCCGAGGGCTTGTCTTGGTCTTTGGATGTGAGATTGGAGAGGCTGATACCTAATAACCTCACTGGTAAATTCAATGGTTCCTGGTCAACAAGCTCATTCACTATGTTTTCCATGCTTGTATTTGGGATTGGGCTCAATAGTGTTTTACTCCTTGTGTGTTGTGTAAAATCGTTGTATTTTATTTTGAGGGTTAGTGTTCTACCATTGGCTTTATTGCGTTCCAGCCTTCGGTAAAACTCAGGCAATAGCTTTTCTTTTATTGTGGCTTTTATATCAGAGGTAGGCATCAGGTCTTTTTCAAAGGTCTGTTCTACGCCTAAGGATTTCCGAATTCTGTTAGGTTTGACTTCACTTTCATGAATTCCCCTGACAATTTTATAATAATGAAGGCCTGATTTTCCAAATCTACTGGTAAGAAATGGTAAGGAATACTCTTTTAAATCGTGTCCATTGTAGATTCCTAAGGCATTCATTTTTTTAGCCATCACTTTTCCAATACCAAAAAATTTTTCAATTGGTAATTTCTCGAGAAATTCCACCGCTTTTTCGGGTGTAATAACTGCTTGTCCATTAGGTTTATTTAGGTCAGAGGCTATTTTGGCTAAAAATTTATTGTAAGAAATACCTGCAGAGGCATTCAATCCCGTTTCTTCTTTGATTTTTTGACGTATTTCCTTAGCGATTAAGGTGGCAGAAGGAAGGTTGAAATGATTGGTGGTTACATCCAGAAAAGCCTCATCCAGAGACAGGGGTTCTACTAGGTCGGTGTAGGTAAGGAATATTTTCCTGATCACCTGAGAGATTTCCTTATACCTATCGAATCTTGGTCGGACAAAGATTAAGTTGGGGCATTTTAGTGCTGCCAGTTTAGAGGACATTGCTGACCTTACGCCATATTTTCTGGCTTCATAACTGGCAGCAGCTACCACACCCCGTTCTTTGTTTCCCCCAACTGCTAGGGGTTTGTTTTTGTATTCAGGATGATCTAATTGTTCTACCGATGCGAAAAATGCATCCATGTCTACATGTATGATTTTCCGGTAGTTTTCCATGGTTTGTCTTATACAGTTCCTTGGGCATGCATGGCCCGGGCCACTTTTTCAAATGCTCCGATATTGGCGGCATTAAGATAATCTTGTTTTTCTAATTCATGTTTGCTAATGGTCTCTAGGCATTTTTCATGAATATCTTTCATGATGGTTCTCAATTGTTTCTCGAGATCGCTTTTAGTCCAGTAACGGCCCATTCTGTTTTGGGTCATTTCCAGTCCAGAAACGGCCACTCCACCAGCATTAGAAGCCTTACCAGGCCCGTACAATACCTTTGTTTTCTGTAAATAGCCGATCGCATCTGGTGTACATGGCATGTTAGCACCTTCAGCTAAAAGCATCAAACCATTTTGTTTAAGAAGCTTAGCGTCTTTTTCATTCAATTCATTCTGTGTAGCACATGGGAAGGCACAATCTGCAGGAATAGACCAAAGGTTTTTCTTTCCTACGGCAGTAAAGGTGGCTGATTCATAATGATCGGCAAAAGCAGAAATACTCTTTCTCTGTCCGTTTTTTACATTTTTTAAGTATTCTAACTTTTCTTCCGTCATGCCCTCAGGGTCATGGATAAATCCAGTAGAATCAGAAAACGCTACTACTTTGGCTCCTTCATGCAATAATTTTTCGATGGCAAATTGAGAAACATTACCAGCTCCAGATACCAAGCAAACTTTGCCATTTAAGTTTTCATCGATTTCTGTAAGCATGAAGTGAGCAAAATGAATAAGGCCATAACCAGTGGCTTCAGGTCTTAAATAGGAACCGCCCCAGTCTTTTCCTTTTCCAGTCAGTACTCCCTGGAATTCATTTTGAATTTTTTTATAGGTTCCGAAAAGGTAACCGATTTCTCTTTCACCTACGCCAATGTCACCAGCAGGAACATCAGTAAAATGACCAATATGGCGGTAGGCTTCCATCATCCATGCCTGGCAAAAACGCATTACCTCTCCATCAGATTTTCCTTTAGGGTTAAAATCAGCGCCCCCTTTTCCAGCGCCAAGAGGTAAGCCTGTTAAAGCATTTTTAAATACCTGCTCGAATGCTAAAAATTTAAGTATACTCTGGTTGACACTAGGGTGAAAACGCAAGCCTCCTTTATAAGGGCCCAATGCGCTGTTCATTTGTATCCTATAACCTTTATTGATTTGTACCTTCCCTTGGTCGTCTGTCCAGCAAACACGGAAAGAAATAATTCTTTCAGGTTCACAGATTCTTTCAAAAAGTTTGGCATCTATGTATAAATTATTGGCTTTAAGTACAGGGAGTATGCTCTCAAAAACTTCTTCTACTGCTTGGTGAAATTCTGCCTCGTTGGGATTTTTATCAGTTATGGATTGTAGGATGTTTTTCAGTGTCGACATTTAGTTTGGGTTATTAATAATTGAATATGAATTTTCTAAAGTTTTAATTATTGAAGAGGCTTTTAAAAGGCACTCTTGGTACTCATCCCGTGCATCAGCATCAATGGTAATGGCACTACCGACACCAAAATAAAAGGAATTTTTAGTTTTATCTATGATTAAGCTTCTAATAATTACACAAAAATCGAAATCTCCATTTTCATCGATGTATCCTATACTGCCTGAAAACCAAGATCTTTTAAAATTTTCGTAAGCCTCAATGATCTCCATGCACTTGATTTTTGGTGCCCCTGTCATGCTTCCCATTGGGAAGGTATTGGCCAGAATCTCTTCAAAACTTGTGTTTGGAGGTAATTGGCAGGTGATGGAAGAGATCATCTGGGTGATTTGCCTAAATGAATAAATCCCAAACAATTCTTTTACTGAAATTGAACCTGTTATGGCCATTCTGGCTAGGTCATTTCTCATTAAATCAACGATCATCAGGTTTTCTGCCCGCTCTTTCTCACTTTCTGATAAGTTTCTTCTTAACTTCTCATCCTCTTGGATACTATTGCCTCTTTTAGTCGTTCCTTTGATCGGCTGAGTTAGTAGTGTTTGCCCTTTCTTCTTCAGAAACCTTTCAGGTGAGGCACAGCAAAGATATAAATTTGCAGCCTTAAACAATGCACTAAAAGGCATTGGACTATTGGCGCATAAGTCTAGAAAGATGTCTATTGGCGCTATATGAGTAGCTTTACCATGAAAATCCATGCAGTAGTTCAGTTCATAGATATCTCCTGCGAGGATATGTTCCTGGATTTTGTTAAAGGTGTTTGTGTAACTTTCTTGATCATGCGAGCAATGTAAAATGCAGCTACCCTTACTTTCTGCAGTTGTAGCTATGTTGGTGTTTAAAATGCCTGTATGAACAACATTTGGGTTTTGGCATTGGATTGTCACCTCCTCAGAAGAAATATAAATGGTCAATTCAGGACTAAAGAATAAGCTGTCCGGACAGTTTATTTCAGACCTATTGTTGCTGTATAAATCCTCGTATTTATTTTTTTGGTCATAGCTTAAGATCCCTATTTTGGGCTTGCTAATAGGCAGTTGACTGATACTTTCCAAGTTTACCGCATGTGAACCAGCATAAAAAACATGCTCAAATCCTCCGGAAGGATAGTTGACCTCATTGGAAGTGAAATAACCAAAATAGCCAAAATTAAGATTGGCCCATTCCAACATTTGAGGAATCCAGTTTGAGGTTTTGTGTACGGTGAGCTTGTTTTCAAGGGATGACATTCCTGCAAAAATAGGTAAATGACATGAAAAAAGGGGGATATTTCTATCCCCCTTTTTAATAAAATTTTAATATTTTTTAAAATATTAAATTGATTTGATATCAAAACTCACACTTACAGAGTTGTAAATAAATTTATCTTTAGCCTTGTCTGTAGCTGTAGCTTCGTCTCCATAAGACAATCCCCAGTCTGTTCTGTCAATATTGAAACCTGCCTGAGCTGAAACTTTTCCATTAGCCATAGATACAGCAGCAGGAAATTTGATGTTCTTGGTTGTTCCTCTGATGGTTAGGTTACCACTTACCCAATGAGTAGGTGAAGCTGGTGCCAATTCAGATTCACTCTTTGGTGTGTTTTTAGTTTCAAATTGTTCTTGATCTTCTATGTTATCACCTGAAGAATAGGGAGAAACTTCTGTGATCACAAAAGTTGCCTCAGGATGATTTGCAGCATCGAAAAAATCATCTGACTGTAGGTGATTGGACAATTTACCGTGATTTTCGCTTCCCGCTTCCAAATCGTGAATTTCAAGTTTGGTAACATCAAAAGTGAACTCTCCAGAAGTAATTGCATCACCTTCTACAGAAATTTCACCTTTTGTAATAGGAATTATTCCATGGTGTTGACCTGTAGGCTTATAACCTCTCCAGTTTACTGTACTTGCATTGGTGTCCAATTGAAGCGTTTTACCACTTGCTTGTGCTTCTTCTTGCGCTTCAGTTGTTTCAACAGTATTACTGCTTTGTCCACATGAGAAAGTGAGTAAAGCTGCTGAAAGTAAAAAACCTGATAATTTAATTGTTTTCATAATAGTGTAGTGATTTAAATAAGTTAAGATTGGTTTCGAAATTATATGTATATACACTTAAACTAAATGTAAATTAAAAAGTTCAATAAATTTAAAATATTTTAAATAGGATTCAAGGACATTCCCTATTAATCCTAAATATTTCCTTGGCTTGGCTGTCTTATAATCTAATATTAAGAAAATCAGGTTGTTTGGATATTGGCAAAGTTGACCTAAAGGTGTAGATGAAATTGTGAGGTTTTTTTAATTTAGAAGTGATTTTATCACCTAAAAGTAGGTCTATTGCCTATTTCATGTTAAACTATGGTGGCTTTTTGCTTTGAAATTCGAAGAAGGTGTTGAAATTGCAACAAAATGATGGGATAATAGTAGTTGTAAAGTGGAGAACAGCTATGTCCTTTCTCTATTAAATCAAAAAGCTACTAGGAATGGCATTGGGTTAAACACTTTTCAACCTTTACAAAACGCACAATAGCTGCAATAAATAATAATAGGAATATGGCACTTGTAAAAAAAGTAAATGACAAATCTCCTCAATGGGGAAAGGACTGCTGGCTTGCAGACAATGCAACCCTTACCGGGGATGTAGTAATGGGCGATAACTGTACTGTGTGGTTTAATGCTGTAATCAGAGGAGACGTACATTATATTAAGATTGGAAACAATACCAATGTTCAAGATGGAGCGGTTATTCATTGCTCTTATCAAAAGTCCCCTGTAAATATTGGTTCAGAAGTTTCCATTGCTCACAATGCAATTGTTCACGGCTGTACTATAAAAGACCGGGTAATGATTGGTATGGGGGCCATAGTTATGGATGATGCGATCATAGGCGAAGGTGCAGTTATAGCCGCGGGAGCAGTGGTTCTCGCAGGCACCATAGTTGAAAACAATTCCATATATGCAGGAATTCCGGCCAAGAAAGTAAAGGATACTGGGAAAGAAATGGAAGCAACAATTATAAGAATAGCTTCCAATTACCCCAAATATGCAAGTTGGTATAAAGATGAATGATTTAGACCAGCTCATCGGGTCTGAATCTCATGGATTCTGGATAAGGAAAGGCGTGGATCAATTCACCCTTTCTAAGTTTCTCCTGAATGGCAGACCAATACCCGGGATCAAATAGTTCGGGATTGGATTGGATGAAATAGCTTTTCACATCCTGACGACCTATCATAAATCGTTTAAAATCTTCGGGAAACACGTCGTTTTCATTAATCTCATACCAGGGCTTGGAGGCGTAAATCTGATCATAGGTTTCAGGTTTTGGTTTGACGCGAAAGTTCATTTTATCTAGAAATTCAATTTCATCGTAATCATAAAAAATCACCCTGTTTTGACGAGTAACACCAAAGTTTTTTGTCATCATGTCACCTGGGAAGATATTTGCCTGAGCCATTTGTAAGATGGCTTTGGCATAATCATCAACAGCATGCTTAGCGGCTTCCAGGCTACATTCTTCTAAGTAGAGGTTCAATGGGCGAAGCCTACGTTCGATGTACATGTGTTTTATTACCAGTGTGTCTCCTTCTATAGACAAAAGGGAATTCACATTTGTTTTTAGTTCTTTCATTAAGGTAGGGTCAATTCGATCTAGCGGTAGTCTGAAATTTTCAAACTCATGGGTGTCCGCCATTCGCCCAACCCTGTCGTGTAGCCCCACCAATTTGTATTTTTCTTTAACCTGTTGTCTGGTCATGTTTTTGGGAGGTTCAAAATGATCCTTGATCAACTTAAAAACGATATTGTAGGAGGGAAGGGTAAACACAGTCATGACCATCCCTTTAATTCCTTCCGCTAGAACAAATTGATCGGTACTTTGAGCAAGATGATTGGTGAAATCCTTGTAAAAAGCTGTTTTTCCATGTTTATTAAAGCCAATTGCATTGTACAACTCATAAGGCCTTTTGTGCTGAATGACAGATTGAAGGAAGTTTACCGTTTGTGCTGGGATTGCTATAGGGGCCATGAAATAGGACCTAGTATAGCTGAAAATCCCACTCATGATGTTCGGATCAAAAATCAAAGTGTCAGCGAATACTCCCTTTTCATTGTGTAGAAAAGGTATAATAAATGGCATCCATTTATTGCCCATATAAGTCCGGCCAATTAAATAAGCTGCCTTGTTGCGATAGAAAACATCCCTTAGAACCTGGGTGGTCGTTTCCTTGGTAGCTTTATATCTACTAAGGATCACCTGTTTTACACTGTCTACTAAATGGTCAATGTCCTTATCTCTCTGGTAATAGGGAACCCCAAAATAAAAATCTTCAAGAATATTATCGAAAGCTTGGTGGAGGTCAATTTGAGCAGGGTAGTTTCGGAACAAGGATTCATCGATTTTCCCAGAATCGGTAGTTCCTTGTAAATTGTAAAACATCAATTTCTCATCAATTACCTTTCCAGGAAACACTTTTCTAAATACGGAATTGAAAAAAGTTCCTGCCAATTCCTTGTCCTCATTTGTTGATATAGCTTCCTGATAAGAACTGTGGAGCTTTTCCCAAACTGACCTGTCTCCATTTTTGTCCTTTAGTAATTCCTCACAGTCACAAACGATATCCCTGAGGTGGTCTTTGTATAAGCGCAACCTTTCCCTATGATTGGCATGAAGTTGTTTCCAATTCCTTTCTTTAAAATTACCAGGGATTCGTTGAGTGATTTGATTAAAATCACCAATATAGGCAGCATAACCATTTAAGATAGTTTTTACTATGCGGTTTATAAGTTCAGAATTCATAATGGCTATTCCCTTTTTTTATTGGCATTGTTTTGAGGTGGATATTAGGTTATTATTTTATTAGGACAAAATAAATAGCCTTTGGAATTGCAAATTTATTCCTTAATTTCGTTCGAGTTTATTCATTTCTGAATAAAACACAATAGGTTTAATAGGTTTGATAAGTAAAAAAGGCCTGAATATTATTCAGGCCTTTTTTTAATATATAAATACCAGGTATGGATTTTATTCAATTGGTTAATAAGCTGACAAAAGTTCTGGAAGGCCCCTTACCAGGCAGATCTGCTCAAGAGCGGATGGCTCCAATTCCTCTTGAAATGGAGCGTTTTGATAAGCAGCAGATTTTAAATGCTAGAAAAGGGGCTGTGTTAATGTTGTTTTGTCCTTCTGAGGATAATAAAAGCATTATTATTCCCTTTATTAAAAGAGCTACCTATGAAGGAGTGCACAGTGGACAAATCGCCTTGCCGGGAGGTAAAAAGGATTTGGGAGACACGGATTTGGGAGAAACAGCGCTGAGAGAGACGGAGGAAGAGATTGGAGTGCCTAGAAAGCATATTCAAATCCTTGGTAACTTATCCGACCTTTACATTCCCCCAAGTAATTTTTCTGTAAGGCCATATATTGGTTATTCCTCATTCCCTCCCGTATTTCAAATTGATGAAAGAGAAGTAGATCGACTTGTAATCTGTAAGTTTGATGAATTGACAGATGAGGCCATTGTAAAGAAAAAAGGAATGAATCTTGCAGGTGGAACGCAAATTCAGGCTCCTTATTATGAAATCAATAAAGAGGTGGTTTGGGGAGCTACGGCCATGATATTAAGTGAATTTTTAACTCTTTTGAAGAAAATCGAATAATTGTGGAAGGTGCATTGATAACAAACGACGCGGTAGTATTTGGACTTTTGATGGGAGTGCTTGGTTTTGTGTTTTACACTTCTGCCAGTGCGCATCCATTTTTTAAAGCAATGTATCGGATAGTACCGGTAGTGTTACTTTGTTATTTTATTCCCGCTTTGTTTAATACAACAGGATTGATTTCAGGTGCTGACTCTCAGCTTTATTTTGTGGCCTCCAGGTACCTATTGCCTACTTCTTTGGTTTTATTGACCTTAAGTATAGACCTTAAAAGCATATCCAGATTAGGACCAAAAGCTTTAATCATGTTTTTGACAGGGACATTCGGGATCATCATAGGAGGTCCAGTAGCCTTATATATCGTAGCACAATTTTACCCTGAAGTTTTGGGTGGGGTAGGTGCAGATGAAACATGGAGAGGACTTGCTACCATAGCTGGAAGTTGGATAGGTGGTAGTGCTAATCAAACGGCCATGTTGGAGCTTTTTGGAGCTAGTCCAACACTTTTCAGTCAGATGATAGCCGTAGATGTTATTGTCGCAAATCTTTGGATGGCATTTTTGTTGTACTGGGCAGGTAAGCCAGGTTTTTTTGATAGAATTCTAAAAGCCGACACCTCTGCCATTACCGCTCTTAAGGAAAAAGTGGAGGCCCATCAAAAAAGCAACCTTAAAATTCCCAGTTTACAAGACACCATGACCATCTTGGGTTTGGGGTTTTTTATCACGGGATGTTCCCACTTTTTTGGGGATTATTTGGGTGGGTTTATTGGAGAAAATTTCCCTGAACTAAAACCCTATTCTTTAGATTCTACTTTCTTTTGGTTGGTTATTCTTGCTACTACTGGTGGATTGCTGTTGTCCTTTACGCGCTGGCGAAAACTAGAAGGAGTAGGTGCATCCAGGATTGGTAGCGCATTGCTTTATGTTTTGGTTGCGACCATAGGTATGCAAATGGACTTAGGAGCTGTATTGGATAATCCTGTATTTTTTCTTGTTGGAATTATTTGGATGGCGTTTCATATTTTATTTATGCTTATGGTTGCCTTTATTATTAAAGCACCTTTTTTTTATGTAGCCATAGGTTCACAGGCAAATGTAGGCGGGGCTGCCTCTGCACCGATAGTAGCCTCAGCTTTTCATCCGGCACTAGCACCAGTTGGTGTATTACTGGCCGTCTTAGGATATGGTGTGGGTACCTATGGTGCTTATATTTGTGGTATATTACTGCAATTGGCATTTGGAGGCTAGAAGAAAGAAACGATGAAACCAAGAAGGAAATTTGTTTTTGTTTGTAATGGGAAGGACTGTAAGAAAAATGATGCGAAATCTTTCACTGAAGTCATAAAAAATACCATTAAAGAGGATGATTTCAGAGGTAATTTTAAACTGGTGAAGTCTAAATGTATGGATTGTTGTAAATCCGGACCAGTGGCTGTAATTGGTCATGAACTCATAAAGAAGGGAGACAAAGATAAATTATTACTTTTACTTAGAAGCAACCTCCATAAATAGTAATTGATCTGGCGTAACCAGTTTTCGGTTATTAGTAATAAAAACCCTATTTTTCCCACTATTAGGAGTTGGAATCATTTCAAATTTCATAGCCCTTCACTTTTGTATTATCTTGGCTTTTGAAGTATTGATTTTCTTATGGTTACAAATATTTATGTGAAATAAAAGAGGGATTCTGTAATCTTAATTCTGAGACACAGCCTTTTTTAGAAGCTATTTAAACTATATTTTTTGTTGATATCGCCGTAGCGATATAACATACCTGATTTTCAGATGGTTTCACCTTTGGTGATGTGTATTTTCGCTTGGTACAGTTTCAAGATTTAATTGAATTTAAGTTTTTTTTATTCAAAATTGTTAGAGAATTAATTATTGTTAGTAACTTATACAATTAATCCTATTGAGCCAAATCGACTGGTTCTCAGTTTTTAATTTTGTATTGTGACAGGATGATTCCTGATTTTAATCATGAAAGAAGAGTTTGATAAAAATCTCTTTCAAGGTGATGAGAAAAGCCTTGATCTATTTTTGGTATTCGATTACAACCAAGTAATATTTTCTTCCGAAAATTGGCCAGACCAATTGCTGGATGGAGATTCATGGGATACCTGTTTGTCAGGATTTAATGGTTTGGTCAATGAAGTGATATCATTTTTTAATGACGAGGACCAAACTCAAATGCATTGTAACTATATACATGCACAAAATCCTGATTTTCAAATCTCCCTTGAAGGTAAGCTTGTGCATGGAAAAGGGAAGATTTGTATAGTAAATGGAAAGTATCAGCCCCTTGTTTCAAAAGATTACGATGAAATCTTTTGGGACAATGAACGGTCTGTTAGCTTAGGTCAAGAAGATGCTGCGGCCATTTTAAAAGGTAAAATGGAATTTGATCAACAGATCAATGAAGTGTCCACGGCTTTTTTAAATGCCCCTGAAAAAGAATGGGATAAGGTTTTTATGAAGGCTTTGTCCATGGTTGTCAAATCGCAAAAAGCAGAGAATGGCAATTTCTTTTATGTAAATCATGAATTACAACAACTTGAATGTTTTTTTGAGTACAAGGTCAATCCCGAAGCAGGTTTACTGAAGATAAATAGAACCATTTCCTTAGAGGGACAGGAAGAATTTTTGGAGAATGTAGGGACTTCTGGTTTTATTGCTGTTGACGATTTAAGAAATTTAAAAAATAAAAACTCTTTTGAGGCTATAATTGCTGACAAACTAGGCTTTGTAGCTTATATCATAGTCCCCATTTTTGCTGAAAACAATCTTTTGGGATTATTTACACTTAGTAGTTCCAAGCCGCAACCACATTGGAATTCCAACCATAGAAATAGGTTTGGGATTAGACAATTGGCAGATGTATTTGGAGCGGCACTTATCAACCGTTCTACTAAGTCTAAGTTGTTTAGAAATGAGAAATTACTTAGTTCAACTGAAGTATTGGCCAAGTCAGGATCATGGAGACTGCAAAATTCAGGTAGGAAGATCTTTTTATCTAAAGGGATAAACCGAATTTTCGATTTGGACTTGTCCATTGATGTGATTGAAATAAGTGATTTTTTAGAATTGATCCCTGCCAAAGACAGAGAGCTGGTTAAATCTAAAGTACAGGAGGCTCTCCAGAACAGGAAATCTGTTTCAGGTGAGTTTATTTTTACCAATTCCAATGGAAAAGAAAAGCATATTTCTTACCTAATTCAGGTAAATCAACTTACCAGCAAAAGCAACCTCGAAGTTTTTGGTTATTGTAATGATATAACTGAGAAAAAAACGGTAGAGCGTAGACTTCTTTTTGAATCCCAAATTTTAGCCCAAGTCAATGAACCTATTTATGTTACAGATCTTAATCTGAACGTAATTTATATGAATGAGGTGGCCATATTTGAGGGAGAGCCTTTTCAAAACGGCCATGGTGGGAAAATTACTGATTTCTTCAAAATCATCAATGCCCCTTCCATATCATTCAAGGGTTTAATAGAAAAAGCTTCAGCCAATGGGATGTGGGTGGAGGAAGTTCAGATATTGGACAATACCGGAAATGTTCAACCTTTTGAGGTTTCCGTTAAGCCCATACAAAATGTTGAGGTTGAGAAAATAGGTTACTCCTTTTTGGTGAGGAATCTAACTACCTTACTTCTACGTGAAGAAATGGCAAAAAAGGCCAAGCTGATTATTGAAAACAGCCCGGCAATATTGTTTGAAGTAGAACCTAATGAGAGATTTAAGATTTCCTATATCACCGAAAACATTAATCAATTTGGTTATGTTTCAGAGGATCTTGTAAGGGATTCTGTTAGTCTGAAAGATTTTGTCCATCCAGATGATCGTCTTATTTTCGAAAAGGAACTCATCAATCCCGAAAAAACCCAATACAATAGAGAGTATAGGTTGCTGTCTGCTGATGGCGGTTACAGATGGGTTGAGGATAAAATTCGGCCTGTGTTTGACACAGAGGGGAATGTGATTTTGTATGAAGGTTTACTTCATGATGTTACAGAAAGGAAAAAGGACCGGCTTGAAATTGAAAAGATCCAAGACAGGTACCGAGTGCTCGCGTCTAATATTCCCTTCACCAATGTTTTTTTAATTGATAAAAACTATAGGTATTTAGTTGCTGAGGGTTCAAACTTCACCAATTGGGGTTTTGATAAATCTTATTTTTTAGGTAGGACCATTCAGGAAGTGCACACCGTTACACGTAAAGTCGTAGAACCCTTAGTGACGGAGGCGGTAGAAAAGAAAAAAACGCTTAGTGACCTTATAACCTATCTTGAGCGCGTCTATGAATTGACGGCCAAACCCATTTTTAAGGAGGGAAAATTAGAGTATGTTCTGGGGATTGTAAGAGATATTTCAGAGGAGTACTTGGCTAAGAAGGAATTGAAGAAAAGCGAAATTAAGTACAGAAGTCTGGTAGAAGAGTCGACTGAGATTATATTTTCTATTACCGCCCAACTTGAGCTTAGTTATGTTTCTCCAAATATCAAACAATTTCTGGGCTACGAAACCTATGAATTTACCAGTGGTGATTTTACAGATTATCTGCATCCTGAAGATGCTCAGGTTTTGCAGGACGGTAACTCTCGTCCAATAAAATACTTTGAAGACCATCCTGAATTTGAGTTCAGGTTAAGACATAAGCGTGGACACTATAGGGTGTTTAGTTCTAGTGGAAAAGTAATTCGGGATGAAAACAATCAGGTAAGGTACTATACCGGAATAGCAAGAGATATTACCAAATTAAAAGAAACTCAAAAGGAATTATTTGAAGCCAAAGAAAAGGCTGAAGCTGCGCTAAATGCAAAAAGCCAATTCTTGTCAGTCATGAGTCATGAAATCAGAACTCCAATGAATGCAGTAATTGGACTTTCTCATCTTTTGATAGAAGACAAACCAAGGGAAGATCAACTTGAAAATCTGCGTACATTGCAGTTTTCTGCAGAGAATTTACTGGGTCTGATCAATGATATTCTTGACTTTAACAAGATAGATTCAGGGAAACTGATCCTGGAAAAAGTACCATTTGAACCGAGAAACCTCATCAATAGAATAATTCATTCCTACAGTTATCAAATAAGGGATAAATCCTTGGAAATAATTTATGAACCGGATTTTTCGTTACCAAAGCTACTAATTGGAGATCCTGTTCGAATTGCTCAAATTCTCAATAACCTTATAAGTAATGCTATAAAATTCACTGATAAAGGCTTTATAAAAATAGCCCTGGAGCTTATCAGTCAGGAAAATGACAGGGTAAATGTCCGGTTTACGGTAAAAGATACAGGTATAGGGGTTGCCCCTAGCAAGGTTAAGTCTATATTTGATGCCTTTACTCAGGCCAGTACAGATACTACCAGAAAGTATGGAGGAACAGGTTTAGGTTTGGCTATTGTTAAAAAACTTACCAAGTTATTCGGTACGGAGATACACTTGGAGTCCAAAATAGGAGAAGGGTCTACCTTTTGGTTTGACATCAATTTCCAAGTTCAGGATGAGAAAAAATTAAAAACTGTTTCCGAAGCCCTAGTAATGGATGGGCAACTTGGTGACAAGAAAATTTTGGTAGCTGAGGATAACCTGGTTAATCAGGTGTTGTTAAGGAAATACTTATCCAAATGGGGAGTTGGGGAGATCAAATTTGCTGAAAACGGTAAAATTGCCCTGGATCATTTTATCAAAAATGATTTTGACTTGGTGCTTTTGGATCTTCAGATGCCAGAGATGGATGGTTTTGAGGTAGCTAAAATCATCCGTAAACTCGACTTGCTTTCAAAAAGGAATGTGCCAATTATAGCCCTTACCGCTTCTTCTTTGCTAGAAGTAAAAGAGCAACTTGAAGCCTCAGGAATGGACGATTATATATCAAAACCATTTACCCCAGAGAACCTTTATAGCAAAATAATCAATTATCTCTGATATAGTGTTGATTTTTATGCATAAACGGTTGCTGAATTCCTCAGCTAAAATGATATCTTTGCATCTTTAAATAGCCCTATGAGATGGATTTTATATATACCGCTTTGGCTGGGATTGGCCTTTAATTTGAATGCACAGGGCAATGTCTCTGAGCGATCTACGATTTATGTTCTGGCCGGTTCGTCTGGAGCAAATATCAGAGAGTTCAATGAAATGCTTTCAGATAAAGGAATATCAAATCTTCGAGGAGGATATTCTACTTTGGGGATTGGTTATCAATACCGCCTTTCTGATTTTATTTTAGGTTTCGAGCTGTACCAAAATACAGGCGCCAACTCCTACTATAGGGATTATATTATAGACAATAAGAGTACTCGTTTTTATATGAATGTGGGTTATTCGCTCACAGAGGAAGGTAAGTTTCACCTTATTCATTATATGTCTTTAGGTGCAGGGTATGTCAATTTTGAAATGCTTAAGAACCAGAGAAAGGTCGATGACCTTGGAGCCTTCTTACAGCAACCAGCCCAAGGCTTTATTTTAAGAGAACGCAATATTCATAAAGGAACGCAAAATTTTGGTGGGTTTTTGACCGAAATTGGCTTTCAATTTGGCTACGATTTTAGTGTGCCAGGTTTGGAAGAAACGGTCGGTTTACTTGGTAAATTTGGTTATTCCTTCAGTCCATTTGAAGGGGCTTGGGAAATGAATGACATTACCTTTGACAACTTGCAAAGTGGTGCTTTTTTTAGATTGGGAGCGGGTATTTCTATGCCGGATCAGAATCTGTTCTTCCCCGATGCTGGTATTGGAGTGCACTTTTTTTATGGGTACAATTTCACCAACCCAGATGGCCTGAATGATTATTTGGTAAACAATGGATTGGCTCCATTTAAGGACAGACCCAATAATTTGGGAATGAAAATAATCGGAGAAAACCGAAGGTGGATCTATTCAGTTGATATTTTTAATATAGCAAATTCAGGTATAGCTGATGAAAATAGGGAGCAGACATTAAATAGTGTTAGGCTTTATGGTAACTATGGTTACCAGCTATATAAAATGAGAAATCTAGAATTAGGGGTACTTGCCGGTTTAGGGTATGGAAATATCCGTTATACTTTAACCAATGTCAAAAAGCCTGATTTTCCTATTTTGTTTGAAGAACCGGATTATGATGGCTATTTGAAGAGCAGAGGAATAATGGGCAAATCTGAAGTAATGGTAGCCTATGCGTTTCCTGTGTTTAATAAAATGTTTAGGATTGTTACTTCTGCACATGCTGGATATGAGTTACCACTAAGCACTTATAAACTTGGCGAGCTTAATATGTCGAGTTATATGGCAGGCCCTTATCTTCAACTTGGGGTTGGTTTAAGACCATAATTGTATCAACTTGATTAATTGAGCTATAAAGATGCACCTTGTGGAGAATTGATATTATTTGGAGTAAAAGACCAATGTTTTGTTGGAAACGTTTATTGTTTGGTATTTGTATATTTTTTAAAAATAATATTTTATTCTAACTGTGTTTATTTTGTTACTAATGTTTTGTATTGCTGAGTAACAGCATTTATTGAACCCGCTTATAGCAGGAGGAATTAAAGTTTTTCGCAAAAAGAGAATTTTTTTCCTGAATTCATGTTACTTTTGAATTGCTTATCGAGAAAGACGGAGGGTAGGGCCCTATGATGTCTTAGCAACCTGAGTTGACAAGGTGCTAATTCCCATTCCGGAAATGCCGGATAAAGATGAGCCGCAAAAGTTAGAAAATACCCTCTAGTTTTACATCGGTTCATGCTCGTATAAGCTTTTTAATTAATATACGATTCACATGGCAAGAAGAACCAACTTATTACTTCAGCAATTACAAAAGCGAATTTTGATATTGGATGGTGCTATGGGTACCATGATCCAAAGATATGGTCTTCAGGAAGAGGATTTTAGAAATCAAGAACTTGCGGCTGTAAAAAAATCTTTAAAGGGGAACAATGATTTGCTTTCTTTGACCCGCCCGGAGATCATCAAAGATATCCACAAGGCCTATTTTGAAGCTGGTGCAGATATCATTGAAACCAACACATTCAGTAGTACTTCAATAGCTCAGGAAGATTATGGGCTAGCTGAAATTGCCTATAAACTTAATTTCGAGTCTGCAAAGATTGCAAAGGAAGTGGCAGACGAATTTTCTGCCCGAGAGCCTGATAAACCAAGGTTTGTAGCAGGTGCAATTGGACCGACTAATAGGACAGCTTCCTTATCACCAGATGTCAATGATCCTGGTTTTAGAGCCATTAATTTTGACCAATTGGTTGCCGCCTATTCCGAGCAGGTGGAAGGTTTGTTAGACGGCGGAGTGGATATTCTTCTTGTTGAAACGGTGTTTGATACCTTAAATGCAAAAGCAGCAATTTTTGCAATTCAAGAAGTTTTTGAAAAACGAGATCTTCCTTTAGAACCTAAGGAAGGTGGAGTGCCTATTATGGTTTCAGGTACCATCACTGATGCTTCAGGAAGAACACTTTCCGGGCAAACCACCGAAGCCTTTTTGATCTCCATTTCCCATGTACCTTTATTAAGTATTGGTCTGAATTGTGCCTTAGGTGCCGCTGAGCTTAGGCCCTATTTAAAAGTACTATCAGATAAATCACCATTTAATGTGAGTGTTTACCCCAATGCAGGTCTTCCCAATGAATTTGGAGAATACGATCAGGGGCCAGATGAAATGACTGAGGAAGTGAGCTTGTTTTTAAAAGAAGGTTGGGTGAATATAGTTGGTGGATGTTGTGGGACTACTCCCGAGCATATCTCGGCTTTAGCAAACACAGCCAGCAATTTCCCTCCAAGAGTTCAGCAGGTATTAACCGAAGAAGATTAATTCATGAGCAATTCTAAAAAAATGCCTAGCTTACAGCTATCAGGACTAGAACCATTGGTTTTCAATGCGAACCTAAATTTCGTAAATATAGGTGAGCGAACCAATGTTACAGGTTCGAAGAAATTTGCAAGGCTTGTACTTAACGACAATTACGATGAGGCCCTTGAGGTGGCGCTAGACCAGGTAAGAGGCGGCGCTCAGATTTTGGATGTATGTATGGACGAAGCCATGCTAGATGGAGAAGCTGCAATGGTTAAATTCCTTAATCTGGTAGCCTCAGAACCAGAAATCAGCCGGATTCCAGTGATGGTCGATAGCTCCAAGTGGAGAATTATTTTGGCGGGGCTTAAATGTATTCAAGGTAAGGGAATTGTTAATTCCATTAGTTTGAAGAATGGTGAAGAAGAATTTTTGGAACAGGCCAAAACCATCAAAAAGTTTGGCGCTGCAGTTGTGGTGATGGCTTTTGATGAAAAAGGGCAAGCAGATTCCTATCAAAGACGAATAGATATCTGTAAAAAATCCTATGACCTGCTTACGCAAAAAATAAAGTTTAAGGCTCAGGACATTATTTTTGATCCCAATATATTTCCTGTTGCTACAGGAATGGATGAGCATAAAAACAATGCTGTTGATTTTTTCCGTGCGACGAAATGGATTAAAGAAAATCTGCCAGGTGCCAAAGTAAGTGGCGGTGTGAGTAATGTGTCTTTTTCCTTTAGAGGTAATAATCCCGTAAGAGAGGCCATGCATGCAGTGTTTTTGTATCATGCCATCAGGCATGGTATGGATATGGGAATTGTCAATCCCTCCATGTTGGAGATTTATGATGATATTCCCAAAGAGTTACTGGATCGGGTTGAGGATGTAATGTGGAACAAAAGGGAAGATGCTACAGAGCGTTTGCTTGATTTCGCAGATTCGGTTAAGTCTCAAGGAAAGAAAGGCAAGGCAGATGAAGCCTGGAGAAGTTCACCTGTTGAAAAAAGGATTCAACATGCTTTGGTAAAAGGGGTGTTGGATTATATCATAGAGGATACGGAAGAGGCAAGGCTAGAGTTAAAAGATGCGCTGAAAGTCATAGAGGGTCCTCTAATGGATGGCATGAATGTAGTTGGAGACTTGTTTGGTGAAGGGAAAATGTTCTTGCCTCAAGTAGTGAAAAGTGCCAGGGTAATGAAAAAAGCGGTTGCCTATTTGGAGCCATTTATGCCCTTGCCGGGCACAAATGCCACTACGGGTGAGCAAGAAGACAATATAAAGAGAATATTATTGGCTACAGTTAAAGGCGATGTTCATGACATTGGCAAAAACATAGTCGGGGTAGTATTGGCCTGTAATTCCTACAAGATTATTGATTTAGGGGTGATGGTAGAGACGGATCGAATTATTCAGGAAGCCTTGGACAGTAAAGCACATATAATAGGCTTAAGTGGTCTGATTACTCCATCACTTGATGAAATGGTTAATGTGGCTTCAGAAATGGAAAGGAGAGGTTTGGATATTCCTCTACTGATAGGTGGTGCCACCACTTCCAGAATTCACACAGCTGTAAAAATAGACCCTGTATACAGTGGTATAGTGGTTCATGTTGCTGATGCTTCCAAATCTGTTCCTGTGGCAGGTGAGGCCATTAGTAAAGAAACCAGAGATCAGTATAAAAAAGAAATAAAGGCAACTTATCAAAAGCTTCGTGAAGTACATGCTGCCAAGCAGGAAGTAAAGCAGATGTCTACTTATAAAGAAGCTAAGTCAAATCCTGTAGCCATCGATTGGCCTAACTACACACCTTTTAAGCCTAAGAAATTAGGGGTGACCGTGTTGGAAGATATGGACCTTTCCGTTATTAGAGATTATATAGATTGGACGCCATTTTTCAGCACCTGGATGCTTTCTGGAAGATTTCCGAAGATTCTAAAAGATCCTGTAGTAGGAGATGAAGCACTCAAATTGTACAATGACGCCAATAAAATGTTGGATAGGATTGTAAATGAAGGTTGGTTGAAAGCAAGTGCAGTTTTCGGTCTCTTTCCAGTGCAAAGGTCGGGTGATGATTTAGTGATAGATCCACAATTCACGGAAGGAAAACCCTATTCGTTTCATTTTCTAAGGCAACAAGGTCGAAAAGGAAAAGGAGTTCCTAACAGGTCTCTGGTTGACTATATTCATCCAGAGGCTACAGATTATATGGGGGGATTTGCAGTGACCGCTGGTTTAAACATAGAGGAAAAACTTAAGGATTTTCAAGAGCAGGGTGATGATTACAATGACATCATGTTGAAGGCAATGGCTGATCGTTTGGCGGAAGCTACTGCAGAGTATTTGCATTTGAGGGTTAGAAAAGAATTTTGGGGCTATTCTCCGACAGAATCGTTGGAAAATGAGGAGCTGATAAAGGAGAATTACACTGGTATTCGTCCAGCACCCGGCTATCCTGCTTGTCCGGAACATTCAGAAAAGCGTACCCTTTTTGACTTGCTTGATGCAGAAAAAATTATAGGGATGAAACTAACAGATAGCTTTGCCATGCTTCCAACCTCTTCTGTAAGTGGTTTTTACTTTGGTCATCCTGAAAGTAAATATTTTGGTTTAGGAAAAATCGGCAAAGACCAGGTGTCTGATTATGCTCGTAGAAAAGGCGTGTCGATGGCTCAGGCTGAGAAATGGCTGTCACCTAACCTTGCCTACACACCTAAGCTTACTTCAGAGGCTAAGTAGGGTTTTAAGTTCCACAAGGATGTTGATTTTGAAATGAATTACTGGTTAATTAGAATTTCAAAATCAGGCCCTTTAGTACAATTAAAATAAGTTTTGGGTAAATAAAACAGGCCCAAATATTTCTTAAAGCACAACTTGGTTGCTTAACAATAGACTAACATGAAGGTTACCGATTACTTAAAGAATACAGATAAAACACATTTTTCTTTTGAAATTCTTCCTCCCTTAAAAGGACAGAGTTTGACTAACTTATTGGACGGAATTACTCCTTTAATGGACTTTAATCCACCTTTTATAGATGTGACTTACCATAGGGAAGAATACATGTATAAGAAACATGCCAATGGGCTTCTTGAAAAAATAAGTACGAGGAAAAGGCCAGGAACAGTAGGTATTTGCGCAGCCATAATGAATAAGTTTAAGGTAGATGCAGTACCACATTTATTGTGTGGAGGGTTTTCTAAGGAAGAGACTGAAAATGCACTTATTGACTTGTATTTTATAGGGGTAGAAAATGTATTGGCATTGAGGGGAGACGCACCTAAATCAGAGGCGAATTTTATCCCAAATAAAGACGGGCACAAATTTGCTTCCGAACTTGTGGGCCAAATCATAGGAATGAATGAAGGCAAATACCTTCATGACGAAACTGAAATAGGTTTCCAAACCGACTTTTGTGTAGGTGTGGCTGGCTATCCTGAAAAGCATTTTGAAGCGCCAAGTTTGAATTTTGATTTGAAAAAGTTAAGAGCGAAAATTGATGCTGGGGCTACTTATATTGTAACCCAAATGTTTTTTGACAATCAAAAATATTTTGATTTTGTAGAGAAGGTAAGAGAGGCAGGGATTGATGTGCCGATTATTCCAGGGTTAAAACCAATCACTACCTTGTCTCAGATCGTTAATTTACCAAAAACGTTTTTCCTAGATTTACCGGATGATTTAATGCTGGAATTGGAGAAATGTAAAAATAACGCAGAGGTAAAGGAAGTGGGCATTGAATGGGCCATACACCAAAGCAAAGAATTGGTTAAGTATGGTGTGCCTACATTGCACTATTACACCATGAGTAAGGCAGACACAACTTATAAGGTAGCCAAGGAAGTGTTTTAATTCCCTTGTTAAATTATATTCATTAGGGAAAGGCAATGCAATGGTAAAGATTGACTTATTTTGACCCCGGAAAAGAATAGTTATTACCTATTTCGGGTTAAATGAAAAACAAAAGTGGACTATAAGGAAATAAGTAAGGAATTTGCTAAATCAGGTCAGTTAAATTTTCAGGATACGAAAGGGACAAACTTTGAATGGATCAAAGTGACTGATTGGAAGCCGGAAATGGAAGGCGTGTTTTTGGTTCATGAAATCTATCAGTTAAAGTCACTGGTAGGTAATTTCTCTGATGTAGCTTTGGATATTGTAGAATTTGCTGCAGATAAGACAATTTTCCAGAGCCCTCAGCCGGCATGGAATATAAATAAGGGTAAATCCGGCGGATTAATTAAATTTGCACTGGTAAGCTCACCCTTTTGGAAGCAAGTACTCAACCAAGTTCAGGAAATTGTATTTCTGAGGTGGCAAAATGAGGTACTTCCTTCAACGATCAAAGGGCTCCAGGCTTTTCCTTTTAATAGGGAATCCAAGGTGATGCAACTGCATGAAGATGGTCGTGTGAAAATTATAAATGGATGAATCTGACAAGTTCTTTAGGAAATATTCAAATCTTTGAAAAGGTTGGCAAAATAGCAGATAATTTGGGCACGGAAACCTATGTAGTAGGTGGATATGTTCGAGATATACTTTTAAAAAGACCAAGCAAGGACATTGATTTTGTATGCATTGGTGATGGGATAAAGCTGGCTAAATCAGTGGCTGGTTCTTTAGAAAATAAACCACCTGTTTCAGTTTTTAAAAATTTTGGTACCGCCATGATCAAAATGGAGGATTGGGAACTGGAATTTGTAGGAGCGAGAAAAGAGTCCTATCAGGACCATTCGAGAAAACCTAAGGTGGAGGCAGGAACACTTCAAGAGGATCAGGAACGCAGGGATTTCACCATCAATACCTTGGGAATAGGTTTAAATGCTAAAAATTTTGGAGAACTTTTGGATCCCTTTGACGGTGTAAAAGATCTCAAAAGAAAAATCATACGTACCCCTACCGATCCCAATATAACTTTCTCAGATGATCCTTTGCGAATGATGCGGGCTGTTCGGTTTGCGGCCCAATTGAAATTTGATATTGAAGCGACTACCTTTGATGGGATCATTAATAATGCCCACAGGATGTCTATTATTTCTGGGGAAAGAACCATCGTTGAACTCAATAAAATCATTATGACTGACAAACCTTCCTATGGGTTTAAGTTACTTTTTGTCAGTGGTTTATTGAAGGAGTTTTTCCCGGAGATGGTTGCACTTCAAGGAGTCGATTCTGTAGGGGACAAGTCTCATAAGGATAATTTTTACCACACTTTACAAGTGCTGGACAATGTGGCCATGAGGTCAGATAATCTTTGGTTACGTTGGGCAGCTATCATGCATGACATTGCCAAGCCTCTTACCAAGCGTTTTAATCAGAAAGTAGGCTGGACTTTCCATGGACACGAGGACAAAGGGGCCAGAATGGTTCCGGGAATCTTTAGAAGATTGAAGCTTCCAATGGATGAAAGGATGAAATATGTGCAAAAATTAGTAAGATTGCATTTGAGACCCATAGCATTGGTCAACGACAAGGTAACGGATGCAGCCATAAGGCGCTTGCTTTTCGAAGCTGGAGACGATGTGGATGACCTGATGCAGCTTTGCAGAGCCGATGTTACCTCAAAAAATAACAACAAAGTAAAAAGATTCTTGGCTAATTTTGACAAGGTAGATCTCAAACTTCAGGAGGTAGAATCAAAAGATCAGGTAAGAAATTTCCAACCTCCTGTATCTGGTGACGAAATCATGGTTATATTTGGTTTGAAACCATCAAGGGTAGTAGGAGATTTGAAAGAAGAAATCAAAGAAGCTATCCTTGAAGGACATATTCAAAACAATAAAAATGAAGCCTTGGAGTTAATGTACAAGTTAGCTGCAAAAAAAGGAATAGTGAAAACAACTCAAGATAAATGATGAAAATGAAATTTGCTGTATTGATTTTGATACTGTGCTTAAGCGCACAAAATATTTCCTTTGCCCAGGAAAACACCAATACTACTCCTGCTACTCAGGAACCCATCACAAGTAATAAAGCTAAAAATGAAACGGACAACAGGATATACTCACTTGCAATGAGGTACAATGATGCTTCTGTTGCAAAATTGAAGCTGTATGAGTTGATGGAAAGAAATCCTGGCAACCTTGTCTATGCCGAAACCCTTGCCTCCATGTATTTTGAAATGGAGCAGTATGGATCAGCGGCGCTTGTTGCCTTGGATTTATTGGAAAGAAATGACAAAAGTTTGACAGGCCTAGAAGTAGCCGCGTTTTCTCTTGAACAGTTGGGTGCTTTAGAACGTGCATTGCCACATTTTGAATCCCTTCATTTATTGTCCGGAGATTTGTTCAGTTTGTACAAAGCTGGCTATTTACAATATACTCTTAAGAAATATGAGGAAGGCCTTAACTCCATTAATATGTTGATTAAGGACAGCAAGGCAGCAGAACAAAAATTAAACTTCCCGAAAGGAGAAAACAATGAAATGCAGGAAGTAAGTATGGTCGCAGCTGCTGAAAATCTTAAAGGACTGATTTATAAAGATCAGGGAAGTATGGCTGAGGCTAAAACTGCCTTTGAAGCAGCCTTGGCGATCAATCCTGACTTCGAACTAGCCAAAGAAAACTTAGCAGGATTGTAAAATCCTTGCTATGATTTTATAGGTTGCTGTTTTGAGGATTTGGTCTTTTATTTTTCTTTAATCCATACGGTAGGGAATTTTAGAGGATCAGGAGCTGTGATTTTGTCAGTATTATTGTAGGAAAAATACAGTATTACTGACAAAATCATGATTTTACCTTCCCCAAATCAGCATGATGAGGTTTTATCTCTTCAAACTACCATCCTTCCTGTTGTTTTGAAATCCGATTTTAAATAAATAATGCCGTTTGACCCAAGCTTATGCAATTGGGTTTTTCAATTGATTTCATCACTTAATAGAATGTTTATTGTCTTTTTAGGGCAATGACTGCTGTATGGGCTTTAGCCAGGTAGCCATCTGCGGTTATCTTTCTTGATTGTATATCAAGACTTAATTTGAACTAGAATTTAACAGCTAGTAAAATTCACCAATACCAAAGCCTTTCCATCGCTTTTATTTCCATTTTAGGGAATAAAATTGCAGTTTTGCAAAAATAAAAACAGCTCATGACCGTACGCTTCCAGTCACTGAAAATCATCACAGAAAAAGAAATCCTTCCTGCCGCTGATTATGTATTTGATGGGAAAACCATAACAGCAGCAACCACACAAAGTCCTGGTAAGGATGAAAAACTGGTAGATTGTAAAGGCTTTTTGGGTTCTAAAGGTTGGACAGATCTCAGGTGTTTTTCTGGCGAACCAGGGCAGGAATACCGCGAAACCCTTGAAAGCCTTGCCAATGCACTTATACAGGGAGGCATGACAGCTGCTGTATTGCTCCCCAATAGCACACCTCCCATCCAATCCAAAAGTGAGGTCGCCTATCTGAAAAACCATAGTGATTTATTGTTCCCTACTTTTCATATTCAGGCAGCAGTCACAAAAGATTTTGAAGGCAAAGAACTTACAGAAATGTTGGATTTAAACCAATATGGAGTAAATCTCTTTGGCGAAGGCTTGGTCTCCCTGTCTCATTCTGACCGCATGATGAAGGCCTTACAATACCTTCAGAAGTTTAATGGTGTATTATTTGATCAGAGTCAGGACCCAATGTTAGCACTTTTTGGGCAGATGCATGAAGGTGTTTCTTCTACTATGTTAGGTCTGAAAGGCATTCCTGATCTTGCCGAAGAAGTAGCCGTTCAAAAAAATCTTGAAATACTACGTTATACTGGAGGAAGGCTGCATTTTCAAACGGTCAGTACAAGTGGTGCCCTGGAACATATTCGAAAAGCAAAGCAGGAAGGTTTGGCAGTAACTGCTGATGTTTCTATCTACCAATTGCTTTTCACGGATGATGATTTATTGGATTTTGACACAAGGCTTAAAGTTTTACCTCCTTTCCGTGGGAAGACTCAACAAGTAGCATTAATCGATGCATTGAAAGACGGGACTATAGACGCCTTGGTTTCCAACCATATCCCACATGAGCTAGATGCAAAAAATATGGAATTTGACCACGCACCTTTTGGGATGGCTGGGTTACCTACTTTTATTCCTGCATTAGTGAAGCTATCAGAAAAATTAACTTATCCTTTGTTGATTGATAAGTTAACCAATGGTCCTCAGTCCATTTTAGGTAATCAAGCCAATGAATGGGATAGTATTACTATTTTTGATCCAAATGAAGAGTGGTTGTTTGATGAGAAAAGCAATGCTTCACTAGCGGCTAACAACCCCTATTTTAATCAATCACAGAAAGGAAAAGTAAAATACCTGATAAATCAGGGGAAAATAGAAGGGTTAAATGAATAGGTACTTAAAAGCCGCATTACCGTTTGGGCTATATGGCGGAGGATTATGTTTTTTGGGCTACTTGACGATTTATTTTTTAGGAATAGAACCCATCAGTATGAACCTGATTATTGGGTACCTTGTAACTCCGGTTTTTGTGTTTTTTGGAGTGAAAAACTTTCGGGACAATTTTAACGGGGGTAATTTGTATTTTGGCCAGGGAATGACGGTTGGTTTTTTTACCTATACCATCATAGCCACGCTTTCGGCTTTGTATATTTTAGGTAGTATACAGATTGATCAGGAATTATTTACCACATTTAGACAAATCAATTTGGAGTTGATGAGCGAAAATAAAGCGATTCTTCAAGAGAAATTAAATGTGGAAGCCTATGAAGAAACCTATGCGAATATTTCTAAAATGAGCATTTTTGATGTTGCTTTAAACGATTTTTTAAGAAAAATATTCCCGGGATTGTTCTTTACCATTATAATTTCCATAATTTTAAAGAGAAACGTTGAATTTTAATCGTCTTTATTATGGAACAACAATCAACATCTCCTGCAATGGCAGCATTGAAATCCGGAGTAACCATCGGCTTGGTAATGCTTGTCATCTCGTTTTTAATTTATTTTATTGATTATAGTTTATTAGTTGCCGCTTGGTACGGTTTCGCCGTGTTCGTTTTATTCTTCGGACTAGTGATTTATTTCGGTATTCAGTACCGCAAGGAAATAGGTGGTTTTATGCCATATGGACCTGCTTTCCAGTTTGCCTTCGTTACTTTAATTGTCTCAGGTTTAATAAGCACCTTAGGGAATATAGTATTGTATCAGTTGATTGATCCTGGACTTTCCGAATTGTTGGTAAAAGTTCAGCTTGAAAATATGCTGGCCATGCTGGATAATTTTGGCGCTGGAGACAATATATCAAGTGACCAAATCAACGAGATGCGTACAGAGATGGAAGATGCTTTTACCTTTGCGGGACAAATCAAAGGTTTCGGGGTTTCGTTGATCATATATGCTATTTTTTCCTTAATCTTAGGTGCAATTATTAAAAAAAGAGACAAATCAACAGATTTTTAATTGAATTATGCCCCAAATTTCTCTTATTATACCTGTTTACGACGAAGAAGAATCGCTACCTGAACTTCAAGATTGGATTAAAAGGGTAATGGAAACCAAAGGGCTCAGTTATGAAATCATATATGTAGATGACGGCTCTAAAGACAACTCCTGGCAAGTGATTAAAGACTTGTCAGTCCTTGACGTAAATGTCAAAGCCATAAGGTTTGTTCGCAATTACGGTAAATCTGCAGCTTTAAATATAGGTTTTTCCAAGGCCATTGGTGAGGTTGTGGTCACGATGGACGCTGATTTGCAGGACAGCCCTGAAGAGGTGCCTGAGCTTTACCGTATGATCACAGAAGATGGTTTTGACCTGGTCAGTGGCTGGAAGCGTAAACGCCATGACCCAATATCTAAAACCATTCCTTCCCGCTTGTTTAATGGCGTGACCAGATTTATTTCCGGGATTAAGCTACATGATTTCAATTGTGGATTAAAGGCCTATTCAAAGAAAGTTGTCAAAAGCATAGACATTTACGGTGAAATGCACCGTTATATTCCGCTTATAGCTAAATGGAATGGTTTTGGGAAGATAGGAGAGAAGGAAGTGGCGCATAGAGCCAGAAAATATGGTACCACCAAATTTGGAATCGAACGTTTTGTCAATGGGTTTCTGGATTTGATTTCCGTTTCTTTCGTTAACAGATACAAGAAGAATCCCATGCATTTTTTTGGTAGTATGGGCACGCTTTCATTTATGACAGGTTTTTTGATTACGGTTTGGTTGATTTATGAGAAAATCGCTGGTCTTAGGAATGGTTTGCCAGTTAGAGAAATCACAGATCAACCCTTGTTTTTCTTAGCACTTGTCGCATTAATTGTAGGGGTGCAGTTATTTCTCACAGGGTTTATGGCCGAAATGATGACTTCCAATAACACCCATAAAAGTGATTATAATATTGCCGACGAAATTAATAGAAAATAGCAATGTATTTTTCGGTGATCATTCCTGTGTACAATCGTCCTGAGGAACTCCGAAATTTACTTCAGAGTCTAAGCAATCAGACTTTTTGTAATTTTGAAGTTGTGATAGTGGAGGATGGATCCGACTTTACTGCTGAAACTATTGCAGGAGAATTCAAAGAGAAGCTGAATATCTGTTATCACTTTCAGGAGAATACCGGGCAGGGATTTGCTCGCAACAAGGGCATGGAACTGGCAAAAGGAGATTATTTCGTTTTTTTTGACTCCGATTGTGTGATTCCTTCAGGTTATTTTAAAATACTAAATAGCGTTATCAAAGAAAGAGGCCTTGATGCACATGGTGGACCAGATGATGCCGGCGATGAATTTTCTTCCTGGCAGAAGGCCATGAACTTCAGCATGACCGCTTTCTTGACCACAGGGGGCATACGTGGAAAAATGAAGGATCCCTCCAAGTACCAGGCCCGTGGCTACAATATGGGCTTCTCCAGAGACGTATACGAAGAGGTTGGAGGCTTTATTCATCCCAATATGGCTGAAGACATTGAACTGAGCATTCGCATCAAGAAAGCAGGGTTTAAGTTGGAGTTGGTGGCAGATGCATTTGTTTACCATCACCGTAAAAATGATTTTGCCTCTTTTATTCGTCAAAGCCACCAATTTGGCAGGAATCGTGTCTTTATCACACGGTTTCATAAAGATGCCCTCAAGCTGGTTCATTTGCTTCCAGTGGCATTTTTTATAGGATTGCTATTGCTTCCCCTTTCATTGATTATTTGTCCGGTTATAGGTTATATGATAGCAGCCTGCTATTTGCTTTGGACGGTGGCTCTATTTTTTAGTGCTTGTACTAATTTGCAAGTTGGGTTTTTAGCGGTACTCACCTCCTACGGGCAATTGATAGGTTATGGTACAGGAGTGCTTAGGGAGTACTTCTATTCCTTAATTAAATAGGATTCCTTGTTAGGAAAGATGGTGAAGGACACAACCTTCCGGCCACTGAGCTTGTGGAAGTGTTCCGGCATGTACTTAATTAACCAACCACCAGAACGTCATTGTGAACCCTTTTTAGAGAGGTGTTGTGTAGGGAACGGGTGGGGCAATCCCTCCTTCGGGTCTAGCGGTTTTTCTAAGAGATACTATCCCATATTCAGCAAAAGTCACTCAATTGCCAAAAGCTCATAATCCCCCTTGAAAGGGGAAAAGGGGGATTTTTCGATCCCTATATTTTGGAGTTGTCTATTGCATATTTCGGGTTCAATTCAAACCTATTCATTTCCCCTTTTTTTTTTAAAGCAACAACACAATAGGAATGAGCTTTTGCTTATGTACATCAAACCAAATTACAATTCATTGTACAACCTTTACCTAGCCAAGAGAGGCAAACCCCTTAAACTAAGAGTTTTACTTAAAAAGTCCGGATATTAGGCATTTTTTATCAGTTACCGGTTAACTGTTCAACAAAATTACCCCGGCTAAAAATCATTCAAATTTTGCCGAAAAAAACAGTTCGTATATTGATTAATGTATTTAAATATATCAATAATGTTGTTTGAATTTTATGAAGAAAAAAAGGTATTAAACAGTTTTTTTACTGTCTTACTTTTAAATATCTTTGTCAAGAATTTTAAAGTTCATTTTATTTAATAAAAATGAAGCAACTCGACAGATTATTTTTTACCCTTTTGATTTTACTTGCTGCCAGTTCTTGCGTATCCAACAAAAAGATTATCTATATGCAGGACAGGTCCGAAGAAGACAATCCCTTATTTACAGAATCTGAGCTTGTAGCCAATAATGCTGCAGAATACTACCTGCAATACAATGATGTGGTAGACATTAATCTTAGTACCACTTCTCCTGAGCTTAATGAGATTTTTGGTATAGCTGCAGGAAACCAAACTTCAAGTACAAGTATGATGCAGGGAGCCCAAAATGGGGGAGATGTTTTTTTTATCAATGGCTATACCCTGGATGAAAACGGTATGGTGGAATTGCCTTTGCTTGGTGAAATCAAATTATTGGGTTTAACCACCAAACAAGCCCAAGCATTGATAGAATCAGAACTGAAAGCCTATGTCAATAAAGAAGATTTTTTTGTAAGGGTTCGTTTAGGAGGGGTTCGTTTTTCTGCCCTGGGTGAATTCAATAAGAATGGCAATTATACCATTCTTCAAAATCGAATCAGTATTTTTCAGGCCATTGCTCATGCAGGCGATTTGACTACGACTGCCAAAAGGGATCAATTGGTCTTAATGAGACAGTATCCTGAAGGTACCAAAACATTTCGCATTGATCTTACAGATGAAAGACTGATAGCTTCGGAATTTTATTTTATTCGTCCCAATGACATGCTTTATGCAGAACCTATGAAAATCCGTGAATTGGGTACAGGGGTTAATTTTGTTCAAACATTTCAATTGGCGGTGACTACCCTTTCTGCCGTTTTACTTGTATTGAACGCCATCAAATAATTGCAAATGAATCAATCTGAATCGAATAGAATGCCGGTAATAGGGCAGGAGGAAGAAGTAATCGATATCAAGGATATTGTATTAAGAATTCTACGTATCTGGCCATATATAGTGCTGTCTGTTATAATGGCCTTAGGCATAGCCTATATGATTCTCCGGTATTCAGTGCCGGAATACCAGGTTTCTAGCAAATTTTTTATAAAAGAAAAGGAAAATCCCTTTAACTTATTTGAATCTGCGGGATTAAATATGGGAGGTTCCGGTGAAATGGAATTGGGCAATCAAATGATTATCCTCAAATCCAGACCCATAGCCAATGCCACTTTGGATCGATTGAACTTTGATGTGGAATACATTAAAGAGGGAAGGTTTATAAAGTCTGAAATATACCAGAATACCCCTATTGCTGTAGAAGTAGATTGGTCCCATCCTCAACTAACCAATGGGGATTTGCTGATTAAATGGGAAGACCGCAAAAGTTTTACAGTAACTTATTTGGGAGAATCTTACTTGCAAATATTTCCCGACAATGAGAGTAGAAATAAGTTGGAAAATCCCAACTCACCCACAGCCACTTTTTTGTTTAACCAATGGGTAGAATTGCCCATGAATCGGTTTAAAATAGGGCTAACTTCAGTGGAAGAAAGCGGGGAAATTATTATCCGCTTAAGGGATCGTTCAGGTTTGATTAACCACTATACAGGGGAAAACCTTCAGGTGGCTGCTATAGACAAACAATCCACCATCCTTAAATTAACCATTACCACACAAACCCCTCAGAAAGGAAGGGATTATTTAAATACCTTGCAGGAGGTTTATTTGGAAAATGAACTGCAGGAAAAGAATACCATGGCCACCAATACCATAGATTTTATCGATGCCCAATTGGTGGTATTGTCAGATTCTTTAATGTTTATTGAAAACAGGTTGGAAAGTTTCCGCTCCAATAACTCCATATATGACCTTAGTTCTGAAGGTACAGCGATCTTTGAGCAATTGAAAGCCCTGGAAACCGATTTGGCCAAGGAAAAATTTAAAAGAGAGTATTACCGGCAATTGACGCAATACCTGGAAAGAGAAGATTACAATCAAATTGTCGTCCCCTCGGGTTTAGGCATAGAGGATCCCATTTTAAATACACTGATTCAAAATTTGCTTGAATTGCAGGCGGAAAAATCCATGCATGCTTCTAAGCTAACTGAAATTTCTCCACCTTTAAGGGAAGTGAATAGGCAAATCAAAGACATGAACCTTTCCATTTTGGAATTGTTGCAGAATGTAGACAACAATGCTCAATTGCTGATTCAGGACCTTCAGCAGCGGATTGATAAAATTACAAGCACTTTTAGTGGATTGCCCCAAACTGAGCAAAATTTATTGCGAATTCAGCGGGAGTTTACTTTAAATGAAGGACTGTACACTTATTTGATGGAGAGAAGAGCAGAGTCGGCCATTACCAAGGCTTCCAATACGCCCAGCAATAAAATTATTGAAACGGCATTAATCAATCCAAACCCCATTAGCCCAAAAACTGCCTTAACCTATCTAATTGCTTTAATACTCGGATTGGGCTTGCCTATAGGGTTAAATTTAGTACGTACTTTTTTCAGCAATAAAATAAAAGATGGCAAGGAGTTGGAAAGAAAAGCAGACCTTAATTTGATTTCCACTATTGGACAGAATGAAGATGCTGACAATTTGGTGGTCTTAAAGAAACACAGGTCCGGAATTACCGAGGCTTTTCGTTCTTTAAGGGCCAATATGAATTTTATTCTTCCCAAAGAGAAAAATTCTGTGATTTTGATTACTTCCAGTATTTCCGGAGAAGGAAAGACTTTTTGCAGTATCAATTTGGCCTCGGTCTATGCCTTGAGCAATAAAAAAACACTTTTAATAGGTTGTGACATGCGCAAGCCCAAAATTTTTGAAGATTTTGGTATTAGCAATAATGAAGGCTTGTCTACCTACCTAAGTCACAATCAAGAGGATGTGAACCAGGTCATTCAAAAAACAGCTTATGAAAACCTGGACGTTATTGTTTCAGGCCCAATCCCTCCTAATCCTGCTGAATTGTTAATTACTGAGCGCTTTGCTGAACTGTTGGAGCAAATGAAAGGACGCTATGACATGGTTATATTGGATACCCCTCCTGTAGGCTTGGTTTCTGAAACATTAGACCTAATCAGGTTGGCTGATATTTCTCTCTTTGTGCTGCGCTACAATTACAGTGAAAAGCAATTTATAGACCATATTAATAACTTAAAGAAGCAGACCATCCTTAAAGAAGCCTATATCCTTTTCAATGGAGTGGATAAGGATGCACAGCATTATGGCTATGGTACCGGTTATGGTTATGGCTACGGTTACGGCTATGGTTATTACGCAGAAGATCAGGTTGAAAAGAGCTTCTTTAAAAAATGGTTCAGTAGGAGGTAGTTTATAATTAAACCCGAATTATAAATTAGGTCTCCCGTATTTATTTAAGGTTTTACCCCTTAGTTTATTAAATTGTTTTCCTTGGCTTTTGTTAGCTCTTCCCAACATGAAATGGGACTGAGGAGGCGAAGCTGTGTAAAGTTGAATACGGATGATTACGAAATACGAAAGAATCCCCCTAACCCCCTTTAAAAAGAGGGAGTCGGCTGGAAAAGTATTTTATCGCAGGACTTAAGAAATTGAAGTTGGCAAAAGCACTACCCCATCAAAATCGAAACCGTCCCTTTTAGAATAAACAGACTCACCCTTAACAAGGTGGAGTCGGATGGGTAGCATTTATTAATTATTAAAATAATATTCCGTTATTACTGAAGTTAGGATAAAAAATCCAAGTTAAAATAACTTATATTTGCCTTCATTTATTTAAATCATTACAACTAATATTTTTAACCTCATGAGTACTCCTTTAAAAGATGTAAAAATTGCCGTAATTGGGCTTGGCTATGTTGGACTTCCCTTGGCTGTTGAATTTGCCAAAAAATTCCCCGTTATTGGCTTTGATATAGCCTCCAAAAGAGTAAAGGAACTGAACAATGGTCATGACTTCACGCTAGAGGTTGAAGACCATGACCTTCAAGCTGTATTGGCTACCTCAAGTCCTAAAGAAAAGGGGCTTTACAATTCTGATAACCCTGCTGACCTTTCCGATTGCCAGGTATATATCGTAACCGTACCTACCCCTACGGATCGGCATAACAGGCCGGTTTTAACACCTATGTTAAAAGCTTCGGAGACCATTGCCAAATACCTAAAAAAAGGGGATGTGGTCATTTATGAATCAACGGTATATCCGGGTGTGACCGAAGAAGAGTGTGTGCCATTGCTGGAAAAAAATAGTGGTTTGGTTTACAATAAAGACTTTTTTGCAGGTTACTCCCCTGAAAGAATCAATCCCGGAGACAAAGAGCATACGGTTTCAAAGATTTTAAAAGTTACTTCCGGTTCTACCCCTGAGATCGCAGAATATGTGGACAGTCTTTACCGAGAGGTAATTGTAGCAGGAACGCACAAAGCGAGTTGCATTAAAGTTGCGGAAGCAGCAAAGGTTATTGAAAATTCCCAAAGAGACATTAATATTGCCTTTGTCAATGAATTGTCTAAAATTTTCAACCTTCTAAATATTGATACCCAAGAGGTGTTGGAGGCAGCTGGAACAAAGTGGAACTTCCTTCCCTTTAAGCCGGGCTTGGTTGGTGGACACTGTATTAGCGTGGATCCTTTTTACCTGGCCCAAAAAGCCCAGGAAGTAGGCTATCATCCGGAAATTATCCTAGCAGGAAGAAGACTGAATGATTCAATGGGTAAACATGTGGCCACAGAGGTGATCAAACACATGATGCGCAAGGATCTAAAAGTGATTGATAGCAAGGTATTGATCCTAGGTTTCACTTTTAAAGAAGATTGTCCCGATGTGCGTAACACTCGTGTAATTGACATTTATTCAGAATTGAGAAATTTTGACATAGCCGTAGATGTATATGATCCTTGGGCAAATCCTGAGGAAGTAAAACACGAATACGGAGTGGACATTATAGGTGGTAAAAATTGCCCTTCACTTGAGGAATATTCTGCAGTGGTATTGGCTGTTGCGCATAAAGAATTCAAAGCCTTGCCAATTCAAAAAAGCAAAAACCTTGTGGTATATGATGTTAAAGCTGTTTTGGATAAGGACAAAGTGGATGCCAGACTTTAATTTGTCATTAAAATGATTGCTGGCCGGATCAATTAGAATTGAAAATTTCTTTTTATTGGGCCAATATAAATTGGTAAATCTTGAAATTTATTACTAATAGTGCCTTATAAAATGGCATTGAATCAAAAATATTACCTTTCAATAGCAAATTAGGCTATTGAAGGGTTTTTAATTCATAAATGTCATTAAAAAAACAGACGCTTTCCGGTGTATTCTGGACCTTTACCGATACTTTTGTTTTAAGAGGTTTGTCCTTTATTGCATCAGTTATTCTTGCCAGGTTGCTTGGACCTACTGAATTTGGTCTAATAGGAATGATTAGTATTTTTATTGCTATTGGAAATTCATTGGTAGATAGTGGGCTTTCTGCTTCTATTATTCGAACCAAGGACGCCAATAACGAAGATTTTTCAACGGTTTTTTATCTAAATTTGTTGATGAGTTTTCTTGTTTATGCCCTATTGTTTGTTTCAGCACCCCTGATTGCTGATTTTTTTAATCAAGAGATCTTAGTTCTAATTGTCCGCGTTTACTGCATTAATTTTATCATTTCTGCATTTTCTTCCATTCAAATGGCAATTTTAAATAGGGGAATGAAATTTAAAAAAATTATGCAATGCAAAATTCCTGGAACAATATTAGGGGTGATTGTTGGGGTTGGCATGGGGTATATGGGATTTGGTGTTTGGAGTATGGTTTGGATGTTTTTAACTACCCAGATCGTCAGTTCTTTGATGTTATGGCTTAACTCCACATGGAAACCAGGGCTTGTATTTTCTAGAGAAAAACTAAAATACCATTATAGTTTTGGATATAAACTGATGTTGTCCGGTCTTATTGATACTTTCTATAAAAATGTTTACAAATTAATTATAGGAAAATTTTTCTCCGTACAGTCTTTAGGCTATTATGAAAGAGCATATTCTTTTAATAGTCAGCCGGTTACGATGTTGACTTCCATTATAAGCAAAGTTTCCTATCCCCTTCTTTCCAAGATTCAGGACCAAAAGGAACGTATTGCCATAGTTTATCGTCAATTGATTCAATTCTCATTTTTTATCATAGCTCCAATGATGCTTGGTGCTGCCGCAATGGCCAAACCTTTATTTTTGTTAATATTAGGTGAACAATGGTTACCTGCTGTTCCCTTTTTTCAAATACTCTGTTTTTCTGGTATATTTTACCCTATTCATTCTTTTAACATTAATGTATTGAAGGTGTATGGTAGAAGTGATTTGTTTTTAAAGCTCGAATTGATCAAAAAAGCATTAATAACTATCAGTATCCTTATAGGATTTCAATTTGGTATTTATGGTTTAGTCTGGAGTAGTGTTTTTACTTCTTTTGTAGGTTTATTGATCAATACGCATTACAGTAGTCGAATGATTCATTACACGACTTGGGAACAAGTGAAAGATTTATCTACCACATTGGTAAAAGCAGGCTTTATGGCAGGGTTTATGTTGTTATTCGTGCTTGAGATGGCTGATTATTCTCTTTATCTTCAGTTATTAATTTCTGGGATATTTGGATTAGTTTTCTATGTTTTACTGAATTGGATGCTTAAAAGCCCTCAATTGACTTTTGTTTTTGAACTTATAAAAAATCAAAAAAATTGATTTCTGTAACCAAACCATTTCTTCCTCCTCAGGCAGAATATGAAAAATATCTTTCCGGTATTTGGAAAAGGCAATGGCTTACCAATTCAGGACCATTGGGAAGTGAGCTTGAGATGAAATTAAAAGCCCATTTGGAGGTGAAACATTTACTGTATGTTACCAATGGAACCATAGCACTGCAAATGGCTATTAAAGCTTTGGAACTAAAAGGGGAGATAATTACTACTCCTTTCTCATTTGTAGCGACTACCAGCAGCATAGTATGGGAGGGCTGCAGCCCAGTCTTTGTTGATATTGACCCTAATTCTTTAAATATAGATCCAAGCAGGATAGAGGCGGCCATTACAGAAAATACTTCTGCCATTTTAGCTACCCATGTTTACGGAAACCCTTGTGATGTGGAAGCGATCGAAAAAATTGCGCAAAGGCATGACCTAAAAGTGATTTATGATGGGGCGCATGCCTTTGGGGTTAGGATAAATGGCAAGTCTATTTTTGATTATGGAGATATATCCACTTGCAGCCTACATGCCACTAAGCTGTATCATTCCATTGAAGGCGGTTTAATCATGACCAAGGATCCTGTGTTACTAAAAAAATTAGCTTATATCAGAAATTTTGGTTTTAATGGTCCCGAAGCATTTGCCGAGTTGGGCATAAATGGTAAGAATTCGGAGTTTCATGCAGCCATGGGCTTGGCCAATTTTGGTTATATCGAAGCTATTCATCAGCACAGGAAAGCATTGACGGAAAGGTATGATACAATGCTTAGGAATTTAAGGGCTAGCAAACCTGAATGGCATGGAAATGCCAGTCTAAATTATGCCTATTACCCTCTCATTTTTGAAAATTCTGAGCAAATGCTTAATAGCTTAGCAAAACTTCAAGGGAATGGTATATTTCCCAGGCGTTATTTTTATCCGTCTTTGGCCACCACCTTGCCTTATGTAGAAGCCAAAACGATGGAAATTACGGATGATATTGCCTCTCGCATTTTATGTTTGCCTTTGTACTTTGACTTAACCTCAGAAGAAGTGGACTTAATAGCACGTTTATTACTAAGGGTTCAAAACAATTGAGGTAATAATGAAGGATCTAGATTATACTTAAAAGGGTTCATTTGAATGGTTTTTCAGTTTTTTATATAAGACCGGTTCCAATTTTTTAACCAGCCTTTCAATTAAAAGCTTATCTCTAACTGATTATTTGAAAAAGCTTTATAAATGCTTTATTATTTAGTATCCTTCATACAGAAAATAAACTTTTAGCACCCATAATAATTTATTTAAATGGTTTAAATGGAAAAGAAGAGGATATCAATGGTTATACCATTGAATAAGTTATATTGGGAATCAGAGTATTAAGCGTAGTAGGGTTAAATTAAAGAAGGACATATTTAAAAAGGTTTCGGATTTTCAACTTATGGGATTTAATGTATTTTAGACCTAGGTTGTTTGTTTAGGATTCTTTTTAGTAAGTATATATTAATATCTGTTTTAATGAAGATAGCTCATTTTTTAAATGATAATAAATTTGTAGACAAGCACATCAAAAAATACATTGAGTGTGATTTTGAAAATGATTTCTTTTATCTAAATAATGAAAACAACTATTCTGGAAGCCATAAAGACAAAGTAGTTTATCTCCCTCCAGAGTCGGAAGCCTACAATTCCATAATTAATGGAATTGAGACTTATGATATTGTTATTCTTTATTACCTGAATTCTGATAAATTTCGATTGATCGAGGCAATCAAGGACAGCAAGGTGAAAATTATTTGGTCTTTCTATGGGGCAGAGCTTTATGGTCTTCCCGAGTTTCGGCAACTTACCCTAAGTGAGAAAACCCAAAAAGCCTTAAAAAGAATTTCATATAAAATTAATTTTGGGAAATTAAGGATGCTAATTGGAAGGTACCTTAATAAATTAAAAAAGAAGAAAACCAAAATTCATTGGTTGCAAAGATCCTGTCAAAGAATAGATTATTTTCTTTGGTACAACGAGTTTGAGTACGAGCTCTTAAATAAATACATGGGGCAAATTCTTCCCACCTTTATGGAGGCTCCATTAAATAATGCTTTGAATGAGGTAGAACCGGATCCGAACAAAGAAAATAGCCTCTTGATTGGAAACTCAGCTTCTTATTATAACAATCATTTGGATGCTTTGGATATACTGGCCAAAAATCGATACAAAGGCAAGGTTTCTTTGCCTTTTAGCTATTTAAAAAATGACAACTATGTCGCTTTAATTGAAAAGTATGCCCTTCGTTCAGGCTTGGCTTTCAAAATTATTGATGAATTTATGACCTATTCCGAATATATAACATTTATTAACCGGCATAAGGCGGCTGTGTATCCTTCCTATAGGCAAATGGGATTGGGTAATATTTTTATTGGTATTAGATGTGGACTTAAGATTTATTTAAGCGATAAGAATCCAACTTTAAAATGGCTAGGGGAGAAGGGAATGAAAATATACAGTATAGAACAGGATCTTTCAAAAGACCTGATTAAGAATAATTTGACTTTGGAACCTGCGCATATTGCATTGAATAATAACATCTATACTTCTATGGTTTCCGCTGAGCAGGATAAGCTTTTGTTTAACCAATTTAGAAATATGATCAAATAGTATTTGCACTATGCAGCTTTTGGATGAGCTAATGATTAAGGTTTTGAAACTAATGAAGTCTCTATTGATCTTGGCGGAGAATCAAAAAAATTATAATATTTAATTAGTAGTATTTGGATTTTATGAAATACGAAGTAATACCCAAAAAAGTATTGGTAACCGGTGGTGCCGGGTTTATAGGTTCCAATCTTATCGATGCTTTATTGGAGAATGAAAATAAAGTTGTTTGTCTGGATAATTTTGCCACCGGTAAAATTGAAAATTTGAAGGATGCACAAAAGAATCCCAATTTCACCTTAATTAAAGGGGATATCAGAGATAGAGATACTTGTATGAAAGCAGTGGAAGGATGTGATTATGTCTTGCACCAGGCTGCTTTGGGTTCTGTGCCTCGGTCTATTGCCGATCCCATTACGAGTACAGAAGTAAATATTGTAGGCTTTGTCAATATGTTGTTTGCAGCCAAGGAGGCAGGAGTAAAACGTTTTGTATATGCTGCCAGCTCATCTACCTATGGAGATCATAAAGACTTACCAAAGGTAGAGCATGTGATAGGAAATTCACTTTCACCATACGCCATTACTAAATATGTGGATGAATTGTTTGCCAAAAACTTTTCAGATATTTATGGAATAGAGACGGTAGGCCTGCGGTACTTCAATGTTTTTGGACGAAGACAAGATCCCAATGGGGCTTATGCTGCTGTAATACCTAAATTTGTTTCAAATCTTTTGAAACATGAAAGCCCATTAATTAATGGTGATGGGAAAAATTCAAGAGATTTTACTTATATAGACAATGTCATCCAAGCTAACTTATTGGCTGCTGCAGTTCCTTCAAATGAATTTAAAGACCGGTTAAAGCAATACCAGAAAATTGTTTCAGATGTTCCAGAAGTAAATACAGAAGCCAGCATTTCTGAGGTATTTAATGTAGCTTATGGGGAAAGTGTTTCGTTAAATGAATTGGGAAAGGTATTAAAACAAGAACTTTCTGAATACGATAAGGCTATAGCTACTATTGAATTCAAATATGGACCAAATAGACCAGGAGATGTTTCTCATTCCCTGGCATCTATAAAAAAAGGACAAACTATTTTAGGATATTTTCCTAAATATTCTTTTCGTACCGGATTAAAAAATGCCTGCTTTTGGTATTGGGAAAATTTTAAATAAATTATTATATAGATTCAATAATGGAGTTTAGGTTTTCAAAGTTTTGATTAAATAAATGACTTTTAATTGACTCACCTAGTTTACATGCTTCAGTAAATTTTTAACTATAACTAAAATGAAAGGAATTATTCTTGCAGGAGGTTCAGGTACTCGTCTTCATCCGCTAACGCAGGTAGTGTCAAAGCAACTTTTACCTGTTTACGACAAACCCATGATTTATTACCCATTATCGGTATTAATGCTGGCACAAATCAAAGAAATTTTAATTATTTCAACACCTCATGATTTACCAAATTTCGAAAGGTTATTAGGAGATGGTAGCCAATTGGGTATTGAAATTCAATATGCTGAACAAGCATCACCTGATGGTTTGGCCCAAGCGTTTATTATCGGGGAGGAATTTATTGGAGATGATGATGTATGTTTGGTATTGGGAGATAATATCTTTTATGGGGCAGGTCTTCAGAACCTTTTGAAAAACTCTATTACTACTGTTTCGGAGGAAAAAAAGGCCGTGGTTTTTGGCTATTATGTTGAAGATCCAGAAAGATATGGTGTTGCAGAATTTGATGATGGTGGGAATGTATTGAATATTGAAGAAAAGCCTGTTAACCCTAAGTCGAATTATGCTGTTGTGGGCCTATATTTTTATCCTAATTCTGTGGTTAACACAGCAAAGAGTGTAAAACCTTCATCTAGAGGAGAGCTCGAAATTACATCTGTTAATCAAGCCTATCTGGATCAGAAAAAACTTAAATTGCAAGTTATGAGTAGGGGATTTGCGTGGTTGGATACTGGAACGCATGAAGCATTAACTGAAGCCACAGAATTTGTAAAGGCTGTAGAAAAAAGAACAGGATTAAAAATTGCTTGCTTGGAAGAGATTGCTTTAAAATACAATTGGATTAATAAAGAAAAACTTGAATTAGAAATACTAGAATTGAAAGGTGAATATTATAAGTATTTAAAAAGAATTATTGCAAAGTAAGTACTTTCAATAAGAGTATGAAATTAGTTTCATAATTAGCCTTATTTATTTCATACTTTACAATCTCTTTTAATAAATTTTTTTGACTTAATATTTAATGATAATTAATAATAAATTTTAATAACCCCTTTATTATTTAATTTATTATCAATTATCTGAAGATTTTCTAACAATAATGGTTAATATAATGTACTATACTAAAGCAATAAATTTTGGCAAAAATTGAAAGACTAAATTGGGATTCCGACTTCTTTGGATATGAAGTTGGTAGATTAGATTTAATCAATAGTGACGAATTTAATGTTGAAAAATTCATTTCTGAATCTTCATCTTTTAAATTGGTTTATATTTTATCCAAAAAAACAATACCTTATGAGTTTATTACTTTAGTAGATAGGAAAATTATTTACCGGAAAGATGATATTTCTAATGTTGGATACAATTCATTTAAAAATAGACTTATATCTTTTGATGAAAATCTACATGATAAGAAGCAATTAATTGAATTGGCTTTAGCAAGTGGGATTTATTCTAGATATAATATAGATTCAAATTTTAATAATAATGAATATACTAAATTATACACTAGATGGATTTTGAATTCCATTAATAAGGAAATAGCATTCGAAGTATTAATTGCGCTTGAAAATAAACAAATACTAGGGTTTATAACTATAGGGAAAATCAATAGTGATTTGGCAGATATAGGTCTTATCGCTGTTCATCCAGATGCTAGAGGCCGAGGAATTGGAACAGAATTAATTAATAGTGCCATTGAAATGGCAAAATCCAAAAATTTTAAAAGAATTCAAGTAGTGACCCAATCGGAAAATATTCCTGCTTGTAATTTATACCAAAAAGCAAATTTTAAAGAAATTGACATCACAAACATTTATCATTATTGGAATTTATGATACCATTTAACAAACCCTATTTAACAGGGAAAGAAATGCATTATATGTATGAAGCAGTTTATACAGGCAAAATATCAGGTAATGGAATATTTACCAAGAAATGCCAAAATTTTTTAAAAAATCGGTTTGGTTTTGGTAAGTGTCTTTTGACTACCTCATGTACGGATGCTTTAGAGATGGCTGCAATTTTGATTGATTTAAAGCCAGGTGATGAAGTTATTATGCCGTCATTTACCTTTGTATCAACTGCAAATGCCTTTGTATTAAGAGGAGCTAAGATAATTTTTGCAGATAGTCGTAAAGATCATCCTGGTATGGATGAAGATAGTCTATCATCTTTAATTACAGATAAAACGAGAGCAATTGTGCCTGTTCATTACGCAGGTGTTGCATGTGATATGGATAAAATTATGGAATTGGCTGAAAAACACAATCTTTATGTTATAGAGGATGCTGCTCAGGCAATTGATAGCTATTATACAGGTAAAGATGGTATTAAAAGGCCTTTGGGATCTATAGGTCATTTAGCAGCATTTTCCTTTCATGAAACAAAAAATATTATCTCCGGTGAGGGAGGTATGTTGTCCATTAATGATCCTCAATTTGAAGACCGAGCGGAAATTATATGGGAGAAAGGAACTAACCGATCTGCATTTTTCAGGGGTGAAGTTGATAAGTATGGCTGGGTGGATATGGGTAGCTCTTTTTTACCTTCTGATATTATTGCGGCCTTCCTTTATGCACAATTAGAAAATCTAGACGATATACAATCTAAGCGAAAGGATATTTGGAATAGGTATGATAATAGTTTCAGAAACAAGATTGATTTAGTTGGTGGCGTTAAACTTCCATTTGTTCCCAATTTTGGAACAAATAATGGACATATGTATTATTTAATATGCTCCAGTGAGAGTGAACGAAATCAATTAATAACTCATTTAAAAAATAATAATATTTTATCAGTTTTCCATTATTTATCTCTTCACAAAAGTGAATTTTATTTTAAAGAAAGTAAGGTAAAAGAATTAAAAGAGAGTGACCATTTTTCAGATTGTTTGATAAGACTTCCGATGTTTTATGAACTTTCAGATTTGGATCAAGTTCATATTATACAATCTGTTCTAGATTTTTATAAATAAAGTTTAATGAATTTAATTCATATTGCTTCCGACGAAAAATTTATTAATAGTGCTTATTGGCAATTCAATGAAGTATTTCCTAACCAGAATTTTTTTTATTTATTGGTTAATAACCCTGAAGTTGAATTGAAGTATGTTTCCAACATCGATCATTTTCAAATAATACCCAATAATCTCAATGAAATCAAAAAACTATCCAAAAGTTTTAATGAGAATGATATTATTTGTTTTCATGGGTTAGACTATTATAGAAGTGTTTTTTTAAACGCACTTCCTGACAAATGTAAAATTGTCTGGTTTTTATGGGGAATGGAAGTTTATAATAATAGAGCCCTTTTTAAAAATAAATCCGTATTAGGTCCTGTAACTTCAACTTTGTTTTCTTTAGATTCATATAAAGATATAATAGTCCAATTTGTAAAAGATAGATTTAGACAGATTTATTATAAGATTAAATTTAAAACCAATAGTCCTCAATTAGAGGCTATTAAGGCAATGAAAAGAGCCGATTATTTAGGTATTCTATTTCAAGAAGAATTCAATTTTGTCAAGTCAATAGTTAAAAATCATGCAAAGTTTTTACGCTTCTCTTACTACCCTATAGAGTTAATGGTTAAAGATGAAGGAAAAAGAATCAATAGTAATCAAATCCTAATTGGTAATTCAGCCAGTGAAACCAATAATCACCTTGAAATTTTTGAAATACTAAGAACAATGACCCTAAATGATAAGGATCTTATTGTTCCTTTGAGCTATGGAGATGTTGCATATAGGGATATTATTATTGAAAAGGGTACAGATATTTTCGGGAAAAATTTTCATCCGTTAATTGATTTTATGCCACTTCATGAATACAATAAATTTTTAGAGAAATGTGGGATTGTAATCATGAATCATTATCGACAACAGGCTGTAGGTAATGTATTAACAATGTTGTGGATGGGAGCGAAAATTTTTTTAGATGAACGGAATACTATTTATCAATATCTAAAAAGGATAGGTATAAAAGTTTTTTCTGTTCAAACAGATTTAAATAAAAATAATTCAACTGTATTTAATTTGTTAAGTCATGAAGAACAAAATGCAAACAGAATTATTTTAAAAGGAGAAGTTGGAAAAAGATTTTTGTTGAAAGAATTGAAAGAACAATTTAAGTCTATTAAGGATGACCATTAGAAAACAAGTTTTTTCAGGAGTTAAATGGACAACCATAAGTACTATCGTTTTAGCTGCCACTGCCATCTTAAAAATATCTATTTTAACCCGATTTTTGGATAAGTCAGATTTTGGGTTAATGGCTTTGGTTACATTTGTGATAGGATTTATGGATTTATTTAACAATATGGGTTTGACTTCAGCTATTCTACATAAACAGGAAATTTCTAAAAAAGAATATGCTAGTCTATATTGGTTTAATCTTCTAGTAGGTATAGGCATGTATGGTATATTAATAACCATAACACCATTTATTGTTAATTTCTATAATCAAGAAGAACTTAAATTATTAATTCCATTAATAGGATTGAATTTAGTTATATCTGGAATTGGTCGTCAATTTAAAATTGTTGAACAAAAAGAATTACAATTTAAAGGTATTAGTATTGTAGATATATCTACTTCGATTTTATCATTAATAGTTGCAGTTTTTTTAGCTGTTAATGGTTATGGTGTTTACTCACTTGTTATCTCATCAGTAATTCAATCCTTTTCTTCTAGTATCATTTTTTTGATCATTGGTTTAAAAAAACAAGGATTACTTTTTCATTATCAGTTTAGTGATACTAAACCATTTTTAAAAATTGGAAGCTATCAAGTTGGTGGGCAATTAGTGAATTACTTTAATAGAGATTTAGATGTTTTGTTGATTGGAAAGTTTTTTGGGACAGATTTACTTGGAGGATATAGTTTAGCAAAACAGTTAGTTCGTAGACCTCTACAAATTATTAATCCTATAACTGATAAAGTTGGTATATCTGTATTCCCTAAATACCAAAATGATGTTATTTCCTTAAAAAGGTATTTCTTAATTTTTTTAAAGGCATATGGACCTATTAATTCTTTTGTTTATGGATTTATTGCAATTAGTGCTCCTTATTTAGTTGAACTATTTTATGGAGACAACTATTCTTCTATTGTACCATATGTTCAATTATTCGCGTGTTTAATTTTTTTACGATCTATGTCGGGAATTTCTGGTATTATAGTCATAACCAAAGGAAGGACAGATTATGATTTTTATTGGAATATTATTACAACTATTATAATGCCAATTTCTATTTTTATTGGAGCAATGTATTCGGTTGAATTAATTATTGTATTAATGACTATTATTCAATTTTTATTTTTAGTTCCATCTTGGTATATATTTTATAAACGTTTATTGAATATAGAATTTGTTTCATTTATGAAACCACATTTTTTTCCACTAATAATAGGAATTACTGTTTTTTTACTTAATAAATTATTCTTCAATATTAGTAAAATTAATACAATTGGAGGTAGTTTATTTTTATTATTATTAATTGGAGTTTATACTTATTTTACATTAAAAGAATTTAGAAATTATTTAATTACAATATATTCCAAATATGCCAGGATTTAATTTATCGATAGGGAATTTTCGATTTCCTTCAAAAAAAATAGGTGCTAATCTTAATTTTAATTCAATAGAATCTGATGGATTTACAGTTAACAATTTTACTATTAAGAAATTTGAAAATGACAAATTATTTGTTGATTGTGAATCGTGTCTTTTAGTCTTAGAAGGAGTAATTCTAAATAAAGCTACATTGCTTCAATCTTCGTTAAATTGGGAAAAAACTGTAATTAATTTATATCAACGATTTGGTGAAACATTTTTCAGCAAATTTAGGGGAAGTTTTTCTGGATTCTTATTTGACAAAACTGAAAAGAAATGGATTATTTTTACTGACCAGTTAGGAACTAAACAGTTATTTTATACTTTCTCAGATGGTAAACTTCTACTTTCTTCTGAAATTTCTGACCTGTACAAGTTTTATAAGTTCCACAATTTAGATGTAGGTTTTGATGAACAGGCTGGGTATATGCTGTTAAGTTATGGCTATATGTTGGATGACCATACTTTATCATCAAAGATCAAAAAATTGGAAGCTGGTAAATTTATTAAATTCGATAAAGACCAAAATTTTTCGATTAACACTTATTATAAGTTGCCCAAATCATTTATCTCAAATGATTATGATCAGTATGAATTAATTGAAGAATTGGATAAAAAGTTCCAAAATGCCATTGAATTACAGTTTGAAAAAGATAAGGAATATGGATATCAACACCTTGTTGGCCTCAGTGGAGGTTTGGATTCAAGAATGACAAGTTGGGTTGCCCATGAAATGGGATATACTGATCAGGTTAATTTTACTTTTTCTCAGACCAATTATTTGGATGAAACAATTGCTAAAAAAATTTCTACTGATTTGAGACATGAATGGATTTTCAAAGCTTTAGATAATGGTATTTTTTTAAAAGATATAGATAGAATTAATCAAATTACTGGTGGTAATGTGCTTTATTATGGGCTTGCACACGGGAATAGTCTTTTTAATATATTGAACTTTAATAATTTTGGAATTGTCCATACAGGTCAGTTAGGAGATGTTATTATTGGAAGTTATATTAAAAATCTTTCTAAAAACAATTTAAATAATTTGGGAGGTGCTTATTCTAATAAATTCAAATTAAAAGTTAATTCTTCAATAAAAAAATTTAAAGATTTTGGTGACCTAGAATTGACAATGTTGTATCAAAGAGGAATAAATGGTACTAATGCAGGATTATTAGCAGCTCAATGTTATTCTGAAACAATTTCTCCATTTTATAATTTAGAATTTTTTGAATTTTGTTTGTCTATTCCCATTAATTTGAGAATTAATCACAATCTATACAAGAAATGGGTGTTAAAAAAATATCCAGGAGCTGCTGATTATATTTGGGAATCTACAAAAAGGAAACTTGGTGCTAATAATCCGTATATTTCTTATAAAGGAAAATCTATTCCAATCCAAAAAATTTCATCTATTTTATTGAGTAAGCTAGGGATTAAAAAATCTGCTATTGAGACTAAATATCATATGAATCCCTTAGATTTCTGGTATAATAGTAATAGTCAGCTAAAATATTTTCAGGATTCCTACTATTTAAATAATATTGACTTATTAAATAAGTTCAATAGTCTTCAAGATGACTGTAAAACCTTATTTAATTCCGGTAATGCTATTGAAAAAAATCAAGTACTTTCTTTATTGTCAGCATATAATCTTTTTTTTAGATAATATTATACAATATGATTTTTTTCAATTATTTGTTTTATTTGATTATATTTCTCGGTTTTTTTATTCCGACAAATTCTAATTTTTATATACCCTTACCTGGAGTTTTACTTAAATTTAATGAATTAGCTTTTTTATTGCTTCCATTGTTTAATCTTTTAAGTTATTCGACCAATAAAGCTATTAATCGAAATAAACAACTTAAAATATTCATTTTATTTTTTGTTTTAATTATCTTCTTTGTTGAATTTATAATTAAATCTGTTGCATTTCAACAAAGTTTTGGAGATTCATTTAAGTCGATTAGAATTGGACTTCCACTTATTTCCTCTCTTGTTATTTTATATTCTGGTTTAAATGCAAATGTGCGTATTATATGGAAATTGTTTTTAATTTCTATAGGTTTTTCTATTATAATTTCTATTGTATCTTTGGTCATTCCTTTGCCTATTTATTATGGTCTCGAAGAAGGAATTGATGTGCTTTCATCAACTAGGGGGAGGCTAGTTAATTCAAATGCTTCATTTGGAGTAATAGGTTTATACCTTTTATTTAAGGGTAAAGGTTTATGGTATAATTCTAGTAAATTAGTTACGTTTGTGTCAATTTTGAGTGTTATAGCTTTAATTATGACATTCAATCGAACATACTTGACAATTTTAGTTTTAGAATTTTGTTACCTGTCTTATAAAACATTTTCCAAAAAGAATTTTTTGAAAATAGTACTATTTCCCATTTTATTTTTTATTTCTGGTTTAATAGCATATAACTCATCTGACATTATTCAAAATCAAATCGACCGGCGAATTCTTTCTATCGTGTTTCAAGAAACAAGTTTAACGGAATCAACCATCGAAAATAATAGGGACGTTATTTATGAAGGAATTAATAATAATATTTCTCAAGGATACTGGTTATTTGGTCTCCCACTAGAAATACCTATATTTACAACTGTGAGAGGTAATGTATATATGGAATTAGCTATTACTGATACGTCTATAGTAAATGTAGTGCTTAGATTTGGTGTTTTTCCACTAATTTTACTTATACTTATTTTTTTTAAATTATATAAATTAGATTTTAATAATTGTTTTCAAGTTACGTTTTTTTTCTTTTTAATAGCCTCGTTAAATGTTGATTCTCTATTTGGTCAAAACTCCATCTTTTTTCTCTTACTTATGTTTATAATTACTAATTTCTATTTCAATGAAAACTCTATTCATAGCAAAAACTAATTTAAATAATGATGGCAGAATATTGAATGAATTAAATATTCTATCTAATACATTTCCTAATCTTAGTATAGATTTTATTCTATTGCCTGATAAGCCTTTAACGATTAAACTTTCACCTAACATAAAAGTACACGAAATTAATCTTTTTATTCGCCATATTAAGCTTTTCAGGATTTTTACTATTTTAGAATTTACCTTTAGATCTTTATTTCTTCTTTTTAAATTAAAACCTTCCATTGTCCATGCTCAAGATTCTGCGGTTGTTTTACCAGTATTAGTTTATAGAATATTAAAAGGAAATAAATTTAAATTAATTTATGATGACCACGAAATTCCTAATGAAAATCAAAATATAGAAAGTAAAATATATTTATTCTTCGAAAAAAAGCTTTTAAGAATATCTGATTTTGTTTTATTTGCAAATAAAGAAAGGATGGAGCTTATAAAAAATGAGTTGAATCTTAAAAATAAATGTTCATATTTCTTAAACCTTCCATATTTTGATACAATTAAGGATGGTCTTGAGGATCCTGAATTGAATATTAAACTTTCTCATTTAGACACTTTAATTTTAAATGATACCAAATTTATTATCCATCAAGGTGTTATTGTAAAGGAAAGGGGACGTAAACTATTGGCTGATTTTAGTAGAATTCTTCCTTTTGATTTTAAAATTTTATTATTAGGAGGTAATCTTTCTGATTTTGAATTATTTGTTAAAGAGTATGATCTTGATCCTAACAATTTTGAGTTTATCGGTAGTGTTAACTATTTAGATTTAAATAAATTTTGGATAAGGAGTATAGCAAGTATTGTTTTATATCTTCCTACCTATATTAATAACCGATTGTGCGCTCCAAATAGACTTTATATATCTATTAAAATGAATTTGCCAGTTATAGTTAATAAAGATAATCCTGTCTTATCTGATTTTGTAAATCGCTATAATTGTGGGTTTTTTATTGAAGATATTGAAAGTAAAGCTGATTTTGAGAATATTATTCAGTTAAAAAACAATGATTTTCGTTCTTTTTATAATAAACTTAGTACAGGTCAGATATCTAATTTTATTAATATTTACAAATCGTAGTTTATTTTAAATAAATTATTTTATTTCAACTCAAGTAATTTTATTAAAATAGCTTTTGTTTACCATTTTTTCGCTCACTTTAGAGGTTCTATTATAGAAGAGTTAATGAAGAATGATGAAAATGATTTTTACTTTATTTGTGGAGATGAGGTTAGTACTTCTTATTCTACTTTAATATTGTATGATTTTAAAGGATATAAAAAATATATTTCAATTAAAAATATTTGGTTTTTAAAACATTTTTTATGGAAAAACATCTTTTTAGTAATTTAAAGGATTCAGATTTTGATGCTATTATTTTTTTAGGAGATAGGAAATATATTTCTACAATTTTCTCATTATTTTATTTACGAAAATATAATATCCCTTATTTGTTTTGGTTTCATGGTTTACATAATAATAAAAATACTCTTAATAATTTTATTATTTTTAAATTTTATAATTTATTTAAAAATAATGGTTTTGTTTATGATGATAAAGCTAAAAGGATTAGATCATTTATAATTAAATCTATTAATTGATTATTTTTTTTATTTTAAGTATTTCTAATTTTAGTATGTTCATTTTTAATATTTATTTGTAAAATGAAAAAGGTTTTGTTTTTATTGGATCATGCACCTAATTATAGAGAATCCTTTTTGCGGGAATTGGCTCAATATTATGAACTCACTGTAATTGCTCACCCATGTGAAAGAGATAATTTGACCCCTCCTTTTGAGCGGGTGGGCTATAATTATATTGAACTTAGGAAAACTATTGGTAAAAAACTTAGATTTAATTTTGAATTACCTAGTTTAATACGTGGTATTAATCCTGATGTTATTTGCGTTGCTTTAAATCCTAGATACCCTATTCGCGTTTTGAATTTTTTATTTTCTGGTTCATCAAAGGTTAAATGGGTATGGTGGGGACAAATCTTTGGTAGAACTAATAATTTCCTTCTAGATTATATAAGGATTAGGTTGTTAAAAAAGTCTTTTGGTACCTTAGTTTATTCAGATGACATTGCTAAAAGATTAAAGAATTTAAATGTAGTTAGCTTTGACAATAGTCAATTTTCTGTTAATGAATTTCATAAACTTGAAAATAAATTTAATGATTCCCTTAATTTTCTTTTTGTGGGACGTCCTCAAAAAAGAAAAAATCTTGAATTTATTCTTAATAATGCTCATAATTATCCTAGTTTTAGTTTTAGGCTTGTTGGGCCAGGTATGATTGATTATTTTAAAGATCAAATAATTCCATTGAATGTTAAATTATTTGATGGTGCACATGGAGATTTATTACTACAGCATTTTAAATGGAGTAATATTGTAATTAATCCTGGACATGTTGGCTTATTGGTAATGAATGCTGCTTGTCATTGTAGACCTATAATAATTAATTCAGATGTAAATCATGCTCCTGAAGTAATTCTTGCAAAAGAAGCTGATCAGTTTTTTCTAAATTTTAATGATAGAAATGAAGTTGAATCTCTTTTTTTAGAATTAGATAAAAATCATACTTTAATTAAGGAAAAAGGTGAAATTTTGTATACTAAATGTATCAATAAATATACTATAGAGAAAATGGCTGAAAAACATAAAAATGTTTTTGATAAAATCTAAATTATTACTTAATAATTTTCCTAAAATTATAATTATCACTCTTTTGTTTCTATTCAAATTCCAATTAATTTGATTTCAAAATTAAATATCCTAGTGAGGGTTTTACATACTGTAAGCCACCTGAAACCTATTCAGGTGGCTTATCAGTTAAAAAATCGATTTACAAAACCATCTTTACTTCCTGAATATTATAAGGATTTTAGGGTAGCAGAAACTAAATTGCATTTCAGTCCGCTACCTAAAATAGGAACTGTTTTAAAAGTATTGGATAATGAATACCAATTTACTTTTTTAAATCAAGATAAAACATTTTCTTCAAAAATTGATTGGGCGGATGAAGGCTACGGGAAACTATGGAATTATAACCTTCAATATGTAGATTTTTTAAGGCAAGAGGATGTTTCTGAAGAAATAAAGCTAACCTTATTGTCAGATCTATATTCTGCTTTGGAGCAAGGGGCACTGAAATTGGAACCCTATCCTGTTTCTTTGAGAATCATGAACGTTATTCGTTTTTTAAGTCAACAGGAAAGCAGTGATGAATTTCTACAGAAAAGAGTTTTTGGTGAGGTCAATTATCTTTCTAAACATCTGGAATATCATTTACTGGGAAATCACCTTTTGGAAAATGGATTTGCCCTATTAATGGGGGGGCATTTTTTTAAGAATCCTGTTTGGATTACTTTGGCCGAAAAGCTTTTAAAAAAGGAACTCGAAGAACAAATTTTGGATGATGGAGCTCATTTTGAATTGAGTCCCATGTATCATCAAATTATCCTTTTTCGAATTTTGGAGGTGCTTGATTACTTGCCTTCAGAAAATCCTTGTTATGGAATTTTCCATACTGTGGCTAAACGAATGATTAACTGGTTAAAATCTATTTCTTTTGATAATGGCGATATTCCTCACTTCAACGATTCAATAGATGGTATAGCTTTTACGACCAAGCAATTGATTGGATTAGCAGTTAAATTGAAAATTTCTCCGGATTTAAAAACACCATTGAAATCTTCAGGCTATCGGAAATTAAAAACAAATAACCTTGAATTGGTGGCAGATGTTCATGGAATAAGCCCTGATTATCAGCCTGGTCATGCACATGCTGATTCATTGTCTTTTGTTTTATATGCATTTGGTCAGCCGTTTGTAGTAGATATGGGAATATCCACCTACCAAATTGGTGCTAAAAGAAGTTTGGAAAGAAGTACCATGGCCCATAATACCGTTACCATAGATAATCAGAATACAGCGGAAGTGTGGAGTGGTTTTAGAGTAGGTAAAAGACCTAAAGTTACCCTATTGGCATCTACTGTTAATAATATAAAAGCTTACCTATCCTTTGATAAATTTGAGCATTTTAGATCTTTCTCATTGGTTTCAAATACCTTAATAATTGAAGATAAAATAAAATCAGATAAAATAGCAGTTTCAAGATTATACCTTCACCCAAAAGTAGAAGTTAACCTAATTGATTCAGGTAAAATTGAATTCTCTAATGGTTCCACTCTCCTCATCTCAAATGAGGTAGAAGTTATGGTTAATGATTATGAATACAATACAGGCTACAATTGTCAAGTTCCGGCTAAATGTTTGGAGGTAAAATTTATAGGTGAGTGTAGTATTAAATTTTTAGAAAAAAAATGAAAAGAATTCTCTATTTAACCTTTTATTTTAAACCAGACTTATGTGCGGGATCTTTTCGGAATTCCCCACTTTTGGAAGAACTTGCCCTTCAGGGAAAAAATAAAAACATTGAAATAGATGTTTTTACTACTTTACCTAATCGGTACAGTTCTTTTTCTCAAGGAGCCGAGGCAGTTGAGGTAGATGGGAATGTCAAAATCGAAAGAATAGCTATTCCGCAACACAATAGTGGTATTAAGGATCAATCCATTAGTTTCAAAACCTATTTTGATGAAGTTAAATCCAGAATAAAAGGTCAACATTATGATTTGGTTTTCGCCTCTTCCAGCCGATTATTTACAGCCTATCTTGGGTATACAATAGCTAAAAAAAGAAATATACCCTTGTACCTGGATATACGGGATATTTTTGTGGATACCATAAATGATGTATTAAAAAGTCCTGTAATTAAAATCGGTGCAATTCCTATTTTGAAATACATAGAGAAAAAGACTTTTGGCTATGCAAAGCATATTAATTTGATAAGCGCTGGTTTCAAGCCTTATTTCTCAACCTATAAAAAAGCTACTTATTCCTATTTTAGCAATGGAATAGATCAGGTTTTTATAGATGAAAATAAGCGTGTTAACCAATCAGAAGCCAGATCTGAAAAGAAACGGATAGTTTATGCAGGGAATATCGGGGAAGGTCAAGGTTTGCATAAAATAGTTCCTCAGGCTGCCAAACAATTGAGTCATAGTCATGAATTTCATATTATCGGTGATGGTGGAGCTAAAAAGTTATTAATTGATCAGATTGAGGAGCTAGAGGTTAGCAATATTATTTTAAGAGATCCTATGGGAAGGAATGATCTTATTCAAGAGTACCATAATGCTGATTATCTTTTGATACATCTAAACGATTATGAGGCCTTTAAAAAGGTGCTCCCATCTAAGATTTTTGAATTGGCCATGTTCAATAAGCCTTTATTGGCAGGAGTAAATGGGTATGCAAGGGAATTTATTCAGGATAACTTAGGCGATTCCTTATTGTTCTTTCCGGGGGGTGCCTTAGAGTTGGTAGAGAAACTGAATAAATATGAATCGGAAGAACATGATCCTGTTGATAGGTCTGATTTTATTCGAAAATTCAATAGAGATGCCATTAATGAGAAAATGGCCACTTCCATACTAGACTTACTAAATTAATGTCAGATAAAATTCTAATTACCGGCATTTCAGGTTTTGTAGGCCAAAACCTTTATGAATTCCTGAATAATAATGGCAAAGGAGATATTCTTTCGCTTAGTAGAAGCGCTGGGGATGGAAAAGAGGTTTTAACCTATGAAGATTTCTTTGCTGATTCCACCGTTTCAGCTTCTCATTATGTTCACCTAGCTGGAAAAGCACATGATTTAAAAAAGACAAGCGACGATCAGGCTTATTTTGATGTTAATTTTGGCTTGACAAAAAAGCTTTATGATAGGTTTTTAGCAGATCCTGAGGCAAAGAACTTTGTGTTTATTAGTTCTGTCAAGGCATGTGCGGATACAGTAGAGGGTTGGCTTACAGAAGAAACGAAATGTGATCCTGTTACCCCTTACGGGAAATCCAAACTTCAAGCGGAGGAATACATACTTAAGAACCTGCCTGCTGACAAACAGGTATATATCCTTAGACCATGCATGATTCACGGTCCAGGAAATAAAGGTAATCTTAATTTACTATTTGCCTTTGCTAAAAAAGGGTTGCCATTTCCATTGGCTGCCTTTGATAATCAACGTTCTTTCTTGTCAGTGGACAACCTTTGTTGGGTTATTCTCCAATTATTAAATAAAGACATTCCATCAGGGGTTTATCAGGTAGCAGATGAAGGTGCCTTCTCTACCAATCAATTGATCCGACTAATGGCAGCTTCTCTAAATAAAAGAGCCAAATTATGGGCAATACCAGCTTCACTTATTACTGCTTGTGCTAGAGTAGGGGATAAGCTTCATTTACCTCTTACTTCCGAGCGCTTGAAAAAATTAACTGAAAGTTACAAAGTGGATAATAGCAAAATAGTGAAAAGCATAGGAGAACCATTGCCCATGTCTGCTGAAACCGGATTAAAAAAGACCTTTAAGGCTTTTATTTAACACATTCATATATTGAAATTCACCAGATAGCCGCAGATTGTTCTCATCATGATCTGCGGTTTTTTTGTTTTCATTATTTGAGATTTCATGGTTTCTTTAAAAAATAAATGTCCTAATATTTTCTTCATTCAGTACTACTTTAAATAGTGCTTAATGTTAGTATACTATTTTGAAGTTTTGTGGGAAGTATAGAAATAGTTGATATTCAAACCTATTTTATCCCCTTAATGATCGATGATTGATTGTTTGAGTTTAATTACAATCTTCCCTTATTATAAAGACCTAATTTTTTTAAAGATTCCTTATATTTGCGCTTCCAAAACCAAATTTTTATGTACTATTTTATTCTTTTTCTATTGCTTTTAGCTGCCCAGCTAGTCTATTTTCAAATTGCGAAGAAATTTAGCATTATTGATAAGCCCAATGAACGTTCCTCTCATACCAAACCTACGATCAGAGGAGGGGGAGTTGTATTTGTATTTGCTGTTTTTCTAGCTTGGGTAATGGGGGCAGCTACATGGCCATTGGCATTGGGGATATTATTGGTAGGTGTAGTGAGTATGGTAGATGATATCCAACCATTACACCAATTGCCAAGAATTACCGTGCATTTATTAGCGACAGGTCTATTAATCTTTGACATCAGTCAAGGTACCTCCTTAGGGTACTGGATTCCAGTCCTCTTCTTTTTATTGATAGGGTGGACCAATTTATTTAATTTCATGGATGGAATCAATGGAATAACGGTTTTATATGCCTTGGTTTCGCTAATGACATTCTATCAACTTCCTTCCTTGGCTTCAGATAAGGAGTTGATCGTATTGGTAGGCATGTCATGTGTTATTTTCGCTTGGTTTAATGTTCGTAAAAAGGCCAAGACCTTCGCAGGTGATGTAGGTAGTATTAGTATGGCAATGGTACTAGGCTACCTGATGATTAAAGTTATTTTTATTACGGGAAATCCATTTTATTTATTTTTCTTCAGTTTGTATGGAGTAGATGCTTGTATGACCATTTTTGTCCGCTTGTCCAAACGGGAAAATATATTCCAACCACATCGTACTCATTTGTATCAGTACCTCGCCAATGAAAAAGGATTCAATCATTTGGTCATTTCATTTGCCTATGCATTTTTGCAATTGTTTATTAATTTTCTCTGGTTATATGCCATTGGTTTGGAAGAAATTCAATGGGTACCCGGATTGATTTTTGTTGTCATTTTACTTCTTTTTTATTACTTTTTACGTAAATATGCCAAGCCTGCAGAAAAAAATATTGAACTCAGCTAAATTTTACTTTTTATCAATAATTTAAAAATTAAATTTTAAATTAGGAAAAGTGTAAGTTCAATAATTAAAACTGTAATTGAATTTTGTTGATTTTAAAATTGGAGTTTAAGCGTTATTAGTTTAAAAAAAACCTTTTGGTATTGTTTCTGAATCGCTTAGATTTGTCTTCTATCCTTTTACTATGGCGGGTAGCAAATGTTTAAAAATGACTAAAGAAAAAGGAAAAATTTATTTGTCTTCTCCTCAATTTACAGGTGAGGAAATTGAATTTGTACAGCGTGCTTTAGATCAAGAAAACATTGCTACAAATGGAGTTTTTATCAGACAATTTGAGCAAGCGATTGAAAACCGGTTTAAATCCCAACACACTGTTGCCTTAAACTCAGGTACTTCTTCCATTCATCTTTCACTGCATTTATTAGGAGTGGGAATGGGAGATGAAGTAATCTGCCAAACCTTTACCTATATAGCCTCTACAAATCCGATTTTGTATTTGGGTGGCACACCGGTTTTTGTGGACAGTGAGGAAAGCACATGGAACATGTGTCCTGAGAAATTAGAACAAACCATAAAAGAACGTATTGCTAAAGGTAAAAAACCAAAAGCTATTATTGTTGTTAACCTTTTTGGTATGCCTGCAAATTGGCCCAGGTTATTAGAAGTAGCCAAGACTTATGACATTCCTTTAGTAGAAGATGCAGCAGAGTCCGTGGGCTCAAAAATTGGAGACCAGTTTACCGGGACTTTTGGAGATTTAGGCATCTATTCCTTCAATGGGAACAAAATCATTACCACAGGAGGTGGCGGTGCCTTATTGACCAATAACAGATTTTGGGAAAAAAAGTCTCGATACCTTTCTACACAGGCAAAATTAGATTTCCCTCATTTTGAACATATTGAAATGGGGTTCAATTATAAAATGACCAATATTTCTGCTGGTATTGGCTTGGCACAATTGGCAGTGTTGGAAAACAGAATCCAAAAAAGAAGAAGCATTTACGATTATTATAAATTGAATTTAGCTTCTTTACCGGGAGTAATGTTCTTGAAAGAGCCTGAAGGTTATTTTTCTAATAGGTGGTTGACTACCATCGTTATTAATCCGGAAATTACCGGTTTTGAAGTTACTGACTTGCGAGAATTTCTATTAAAGGATGGGATTGAATCCAGATTTCTATGGAAACCAATGCACCTCCAACCCATGTATAAGGGAGCAAGCTATTCTGGAGGTGACATAGCAGAAAAGTTGTTTTCAAATGGCATTTGTTTACCAAGCGGGTCAGGATTGGTTGAGATGGATCTTGATAGAATTATCAATGTTGTTTATAGATTACATAAAGAGGTAATCTGGAACTCTGAGAAATCAGTTTAATGAGGGGATTATGACTAAACGGTTATTTGATTTAATTGTTTCTTTTGTCTTGCTTGTCTTTTTTTTACCACTCCTGCTTTTGATTTCTGTGTTGCTTTTTTGGGAATACAAGGGCAAAGTTTTTTTTATACAGAAGAGGGCTGGTAAAAATGGAAACATTTTTTATTTGCTTAAATTCAAGACCATGTCGGATACTTGCAGTGATGATGGTCGTCTTTTGGCAGATGAATACAGATTGACTCCAATTGGTGCCGGTTTAAGAAAAACTTCTTTGGATGAATTGCCACAATTAATTAATGTAATAAAAGGCGAAATGAGCCTTGTAGGTCCGAGACCTCTACTTCCGGAATACTTGCCTTTGTATTCATCGGAGCAAAATAAAAGACATGAGGTTTTGCCTGGAATTACTGGTCTAGCACAAGTGAAAGGGCGTAATACCATTGATTGGAATACAAAATTCAAATATGATGTTTGGTACGTTCGCAATAAAAATTTTTTATTGGATCTAAAAATTTTGCTTTGGACGGTCAAGCCCATTCTTATGCGGGAAAATATAAATTTTAACAATACCGTGAGTGCAGAAAGATTTACGGGCTAAAAATTCTAACCTCAAACCTCAATTTTACATGTATATATTCGGAGCCTCAGGCCAAGCGAGAGCAATAATAGACATTTTGGATCCTGATGTAAAAATTTCAGGTGTATTTGATGATGACCCAAAAATTAAGGATATACTTGGCTTTAAAGTGAATGGACCTGTTCCTGAGGATTTTGAATTTGATGCACCGCTGTTTATTGCGATTGGAGATAACAAGCGCAGAAAGCTTTTGCAAGAGAGGTTTCAGAAAAGAACCAGTTTCGGTATCATAGTGCATAAGTCAGCAATCGTTAGCAGACGTACTACAATAGGTGAAGGAACAGTAATAATGGAAGGAGCTATAGTAAAAGTAAACACATTTATTGGCAAACAAGTGATAGTAAATACCAGCTCATCGGTAGATCATGATTGTGTAGTAGGAGATTATGTACATATAGCTCCACAAGCTACTTTATGCGGGGGAGCTGAAATTGGTGAAGGTACACTTGTAGGTGCAAATAGTACAGTATTGCCAGGTGTGAAGGTAGGGAAATGGTGCACAATAGCTGCTGGCGCAGTAGTAAGTAAGAACCTTCCGGATGGGGCTATTAAGAGGAGACAAGATTAAAACCGAAATATGCAATAGACAATCTATTACGTGCTGAAATCGCTTCAAAATACCCAATCGTTGCTGTTTGGAAATTTCACCATAGCGGTGCTATGCTAAAATTTCCAAATAGCCTGATTGTCTCGCGATTGCAACACTTCCCGTAAACACGGGACAGGCATCACCCCTGACTATCGTCAGGGCGAAGAAATCCTATTACATAATCCGGGCAATGTCGTTTAGTTAAGGAATTTTTATTATTTTTAGGAAAGAAAAGGGAGCGTAGTTTTTTTGAAAATAATCTAACAACAATCAAGTCCTTTTCCTTTTCGAAGGACTTTTTAAAACTATTAAAAAACAATATAGAAAATGGATTAACACGCGATAGGTTCCGTACGACTAACACAGCGTTTGTTCGTCAGCGGTGTTTGGGTTTTACAGATCTTATCTACTTCATGTTGGGCCTGGGTAAATCGAGTGTTCAGCAAGAACTTGATAATTTTTTTTCCGACAAATCGGTCAGCTATTCCAAAGGAGCATTCAGTCAGCAACGATCCAAACTAAACCCCAAGGTGTTTACATGGCTCAATGAACAACAATGTTCTTTTTATTATAATAAAGCCAGCCATATCCGTAAATGGAAAGGTTTTCGGCTTATAGGTATCGACGGCAGTACTTTGCAGCTTCCTTACAGCAAAGAATTGGCAAAAGGTTTTGGCCATTTCGAAACCCGGACTGAAAACGGGAGAAAAGTAGTGTTAGCCCGTGTTTCCCAAGCCTACGATGTACTCAACCAAATCAGTATAGATGCCAAGATCAAACATTACAGGACAAGTGAACTTGCTCTGTGTGAAAGTCATCTTCCCTGTCTAGGGCCGGGCGACCTGCTTATAATGGATAGGGCTTATGCGGCCTTTTGGCTCATGTCCTCATTGGTTCAGCAACAGAAATCCTTTGTCATCAGGGTAAAGGCAAACAGATGGAAACATGCAAAGGCATTTTTAGCATCTACCAAAAAACAGCAGATCATAGAGGTGTCCCCTTCCAAAGAGGCCTTAAACAGGTGTAGGGAAAGGAATATTCCTACTGAGGCACTCAAGTTAAGGCTCGTACGGGTACCGATTGCATCAGGAGAAGACCATATATTGATAACCAACCTAGTTGACCATAAGAAGTACCCTGTCAAGGAAATACGTGAGCTCTACAGGAAAAGATGGCCTGTTGAAGAGTCTTTCAAGCTACTCAAAACTAGGGCGGAACTTGAAAACCTGAGCGGAAAGACGGCCAGGGCCGTTCTCCAGGATTTTAATAGAATCATTCTCAGGGCCAACTTGAGCAACATTCTCAGTAAAACACTTACCAAAAAAGGGATTGACTACTGTAATAAAAAACGGAAAAACACTTATCAGATCAACAGAACCCAGGCGTATCGTAAAACCAAATCTATAATTGATCAACTCAAACAAGGAATGGACAAAATCATTGGAAAAATATCTGATTATGCTTTCAAACTGTTGCTTCAACTTGAAATAATACGGCCCAACAGGTCAGTTCCTAGAATAAAAAGGTATACTGCCAGACCCAGTAATTTTATAACTTATAAACCTTAACTAAACGACATTGATAATCCGGGTTAATTTTTTTTCTATATTTTAAATGGCCTATTTTGAGTCTCTAAAAGTATTCTTATAAAAAAATGGGACTAATAAGCTACCAAGAACTTCTAGTCTTTTCAATTTTGTACATTTTTAAATACCCTTATTATTTATAATACCTAAAGAGAAAGACTCTTCAGGTAAATACCGTATATTTGCGGTTGATTATAGGATAAAAATAGTTTTAAGTACTATTTATCCTGTTTCTTTGTCAATTAATTTCAATAAACGATCAGGGATAGTTTTTATACTTTCAAATTCTATTTTGCGATAAACCCCGTGAAATAGGAGTTTTCATAGCTAAATAATCATAGTAAAATGGATCAAAACTTATTTAGAGATTTATTTATAACAGGTATATGTGAAGGTCATATTCTTTTAAAATAATATTTTAGGTGGTTTGATTGTAAATGGCTTGTTTTAACCCTTTCACAGCTTGATCTTGATAAGGTTTAGGGCAATATAGAATCTAGTCTTATTTAAGTGACCAAAGAATAAGTACCTATTAATAATAGGGTATGTTACTGATTTGTAAATTAACGCCTAAACCGGGATTGATTGTAGCTTGGCTATTGCTTTAAGTGAAATTATTTGGTTAGTTAATAAATTAACTATTTCGTAATTTTACGCTGAATACTATAATTTTATGGGTTTTATATTATATTTATTTAGTTCATAATTTCGGTATATTTATTGCTTAATTATTAGTTTAAATTTCAACAGATTTGGAAAAAGTGCTAACATCAAAATTAAACCCACTCAGAAATTTTTTAAAGAACGACAAACATATTCACCCTTTGTTGATTTTATCGGTGGATATTTTTATAGTATTTGCTTCCTTTTCTTTTGCCTATTTAATCATTGGTGGATTTGGTTTTGACCAAATGGAGTTTGTACCTTATATATTGGTGACCGGTTGCTTTTGTGCCATAGCCTTGCCGGTGATTTATTTTTCAAAACTGCATACTGGACTGCTTAGGTATTCAAATTCCACAGACCTCTTCCATATTTTTGTAGCCGCATTGGTCTTTACCTTATTGTTTATTGTTTTCTATTATGGTATAGGGCAACGCTGGATCTCATTGAATACTAGGTTTTTGATGTTGGTCTTGCTCGTTAATTTCTTTATTGTCTCCACTTTATTGATAGCCTTTAGATTATTGGCCAAAGCGACTTTTCTAATTCTGATGAGTAAAATGACCAATAGAGCAATTCATAGGGTGTTGATTTTTGGCTCTGATCAAAATGCGGTATTGGTTAAACAGGCATTGACCAATGATCCCGACATCCACTATATAGTGGAAGGATTTATAAGTACAGATAGAAGTATGCTTAATAATTACCTTGAGCAAAAGAAAGTCTATCATATTAAAGAGCTTGGCAGGCTTGAAAAGCAAAAAAATATTCAGGAATTGTTAATCACCAACGAAAACCTGAATGGTAGAGAAAAACGGGTAGTGATTGAAAGATGCATTCGTTTGGGAATTAAAGTACTGACTATACCACCGGCTAAAAACTGGCTTTCGGGTGAACTGCCTAGTAAGCAAATCAAAAAGCTTCGCATTGAGGACTTGTTACAGCGCAAACCAATTGTAATAGATCAACAAAAGGTGCAAAGTGACCTTGAAGGTAAAAGGGTTTTGGTGACTGGTGCTGCTGGTTCCATTGGTTCTGAAATTGTCCGTCAAGTGCTCTCTTACAAACCTGCTTTGCTGATATTGTGCGACCATGCAGAGTCACCCTTGCATGAGATACAACTGGCCATGGAAGATGAATTTCCAAACGCTAAAATGGAAGTAGTCCTGGCAGATGTGAGCAACTATGAAAGGATGCACAAGCTTTTCAATGTGTGTAGGCCTCAGATCGTCTATCATGCTGCTGCCTACAAGCATGTGCCAATGATTGAAAACAATCCATTTGAGGCCATATCGGTGAATGTAGGAGGGACAAGAAACATTGCCGATCTGTCTGCGTTTTTTGAAGTGGATAAATTTGTAATGGTTTCTACTGATAAAGCAGTTAACCCTACCAATGTTATGGGTGCTTCTAAACGATTGGCAGAAATTTATACCCAATCTCTTAATGGATTGGAAACCTGCAAAACAAGGTTTATTACCACGCGGTTTGGAAATGTTTTGGGTTCCAATGGCTCAGTAATACCACGTTTTCGTACGCAAATTAAGAATGGTGGACCAATAACAGTTACCCATCCTGATATTACAAGGTATTTTATGACCATACCGGAAGCTGTTCAGTTGGTATTGGAAGCCGGCACCATGGGTAAAGGTGGTGAGATCTTTGTTTTTGATATGGGTAAGCCGATGAAAATTGTTGATTTAGCCAAAAAAATGATCCAACTGGCGGGTTTAGAAGAAGGTAAGGACATTGATATTGTGTACTCCGGTTTACGGCCTGGAGAGAAGTTGTATGAGGAACTGCTTTCTTCTGCTGAATTAACGCTTCCCACACATCATCACAAGATTAGCATAGCCAAAGTACTTGAATACCCTTATAGGGAAGCTAATGCAGCGATTAGTGAATTGCTCGTTATTAATAAGCATCATGACAATACTTCTGTTGTCCTTAAAATGAAACAAATTATCCCGGAGTTCCTCAGTAAGAATTCCATTTATGAGGATTTGGATAAAAAGGTTTAATACATTCATGCCTTAAGGTAAATTTAGATGGGAGATATGGCTTGTTTTGCCTTGACTTAGTATATTATCCTAATCGTTAAAAATTAAATCTTCTGACTTTTAAGGCCTCATCATTATTTTTTGATAAGCGGTTGGTTATACAGACCATTTACCGTAGCCTAGTGACTTTGTTTTTTTAATAGAATAATCAGGTGAATTAGCACCACTTTTATGCAATGGTCAACATTATGTTGGAACCATTATAGCATTAATTTTTTCTTTTATACCCCATCCACGCAGAGGTTTACAACAGGCTTAGCACTATAGGTTGAAACCAATCAATATCAAGTGTTTCTATGCTACCTTCAATTAACATTCCTGTTCAACAGGACTAAACTTCAGTTCTATAGTCCAAACTCTGGTTGCTTTTTTCTCTTCTAGTTACCCTTACTTCCCTATTTTATCGATACATATACCACTTAGCCTATTACAAAATTTGGCTATGGAAGTGAAAATAAAACTTTATTTCACTCTATTTGTAAGGATTTTTCTCTCAGAGAAATAATTTATTTCTATAAAATTTTAATTTTTATCTCAAGAAATTTTTAAAGAGAAATGCAATAAATACTGTGTGAAAAGTATAAATCAGTATTCAAACGAAAATTTTGTTTAAATCACATAAAAAAAATAAAGAATTGTTTGAGTTCCATTTTTATTGCTAATAGTACATTTTAAGTTATTTTAGTATATTTGGGGAGTTTTAAAAAGGCTTAGAATTTAATTGGTTTTTCATTAAAATCGCTTTGAAAATTAAACTAGAATTAATCATTTTATTCACATACCACTTTTCTGAAAATTATGCGAATAGTTCATTTTTACGGTAACAGTAGGATTTCAAAAAATAAGCAAATAGTTTATAATTATTAGGATTTTTCAGTAACTTCAATCAATTTTATTTGAGCTAATTGGTTTAAAACTAGCGTATTAAAAGGGTTTGTTGAGGTTGCTAGTTTTTATAGATTCAAAGATGAATAATTTAATTTGAGTAATTTTTAACAAGACTTAATTCCCAGATTAATAGAAACGCCCCATTTAATGGGACTTTTATAACCAACCTTTTTTATGATCAACTTTAACAAAAAAATCAACATTTTACCCAGATGGATTATCGCTTTTCTGGATGGATTTATTATGTTTCAATGTGCGATTATTGCATTTTGGCTTAGGGCCAATTTTGATTGGGTCGCATTGGCTGATTATCAGGTAGGCAGGGCAGCGGTTGCCTATTTATTGATCGGATCTCTGGTCATGTTTTTCACAAAGAGTTATGTGGGCATTGTTAGGCATACATCCCTAAGTGATGGCTTATTGCTTTTACGTACCACAGTGATTACCGGCGTTTTGGCTTATTTGTTGGATATTGGCTACAGTATGTATGTAGTACCCGGTATGCATTTTCTTCCTTTATCCGTACTGGTCATAACTTCAGTGCTTTCCTTGTCCCTCTTGATGGTGTACCGGCTTTTTGTTAAGGAGGTTTTTAGGCTTATCAAGAACAAAGTAGAACCAAATTTACCGGAAAAGGATGTTTTAATCTTTGGTGCCGGAGAAGCAGGTATTTTGATTCACCAAGCCATATCAAAAAGTAGCCAATATAAATTTAACGTTCATGGATTTTTGGATGATGACCCGTCCAAACAAAAGAAAAAAATTGAAGGCGTAAGGGTTCACGGTGGACTGGAATTATTGGATACCTTGGTGAAAGAAAAGGGAGTGAAAGAGTTGATTATCTCTGTGCTTGAGCTTTCTCCTGCCAGAAAAAGAGAAATAATCGATAGATGTATCACACTTAATATTCATGCGCTTACCATTACTCCCGTAAATGAATGGGTTGATGGCGGTGCTAAAACAGGTAGCCTTAGAGAGGTAAATATTGAAGACCTCCTTAGCAGGGATGCCATTATGTTGAAAAATAAAAATGTAGCCAGTTATCTCCAAGGCAAGACCATATTGGTGACAGGTGCTGCAGGTTCTATAGGTAGTGAGATATGTAAGCAGGTTGCACGTGCCAATCCTGGTTTTCTAATTATGCTGGATAAAGCTGAATCTCCGCTTCACGAACAAGAAATTCGCTTGGAAAGTGAGTTTCAGGATTTAGGACTTCAAACCGTTTTGGCTGATGTTACGGATGAAGACACGCTGGATCACTTAATGAAAACGTATAGGCCGGAAGTGATATTTCATGCTGCTGCTTACAAGCATGTGCCAATGATGGAAAGGTATCCTGTGCAGGCGGTTAGGTGCAATATATTGGGTACTAAAACAGTGGCAGATTTGGCCGTGAAATATGGTGTGGAGAAATTTGTCTTAGTGAGTACGGACAAGGCAGTGAATCCTACGAATGTGATGGGAGCCAGTAAGCGAATTGCAGAGATGTATATTCAAAGCCTTGATAAAAAATTAAGGGAATCCTCCAATGGTGGAACCCGATTTATAACAACGAGATTTGGGAATGTTTTAGGATCAAATGGCTCAGTAATTCCATTGTTTAAAGAACAAATTAAAAAGGGAGGACCTTTAACGGTTACTGACGCGAATGTTACCCGTTATTTTATGACCATTCCTGAAGCTTGTGACCTTGTATTGGAAGCGGGTGTGATGGGAAATGGTGGTGAAATTTTTGTTTTCGACATGGGTGAGCCGGTTAAAATTATAGATTTGGCTCGAAAAATGATTCACCTTAGTGGCAAAAAACCTGATGAGGATATCATGATCCGAATCACAGGCTTAAGACCTGGTGAAAAACTTTATGAAGAGGTGCTAAATGATCAGGAGAAATCTCTAGAAACGCATCATCCTAAAATCAAGATAGCCCAGGTAAGACCTGGCAATTTCAATGAAGTAAATCTAGAAATCGCTTTATTGTTGGATATGGAAGGCAATGAAGGTGAAATGACCTTGGTAGGGCAAATGAAGAAAATGGTGCCTGAATTCTTAAGTCATAAATCTAGATTTGAGGCCATTGATCAAAAAGCAATAGCCCAGGAATTAAAACCATAAAAGGAATTGTAAGCCAAACCAAATTTGACGGGATATAATGGCTTAACTTTCCTTTAGGTAATTTGAATTGAAAATTAAATTAAAATACCTTTTTAAAATGATCCCCCTTTTCTATATTTGTTGATCGTTATGAAAAAACAAAATCAAAATTGGTGGTGGCTTTCTTACTTCTTCTAAAGGGGAAACAGCTAACTATTGCCAAATTTTGATCAATCAGATATACTTAGGCTTGCTGGACTCCCGGCAAGCCTTTTTTTTATTTTAAATACCCAAAAAATGAATAAAATAAGAATCAAAACCCGGTATAAAAAACTATTGGCGGATACCATCACCCCGGTGGGTATCTACCTTCAGATTCGTGATAGGTACAACAATACGATATTGTTGGAAAGTTCTGATTATCATGGAAATGAAAACAGTTATTCGTACATATGTTGCGAACCAATGGCTACTTTTTCTTTAATCAATGATGAAGTTCACCAATCTTTACCCAGGGAGCCTACCTCAGTAAAGAAACTTTATAAAAAGGACAATATCATGGATGAGCTTAGGCAGTTTGGGAATTCTTTTGAGGAAGAAAAGATAGACTTTAAGTTTATTACAAATGGCTTGTTTGGGTACATTCAATATGATGGAGTAAGCTTTTTTGAAGACATACAAATCAATAATCCGCAGCCAAGCTCAACACCTTTGATTCACTACGCGGTTTATAAAAACATGATCGTTGTGGATCATTTCAAAAACGAACTGTATATTTTCGAACACTATCTGGAAGGAGACGAAGAGCAGTCAGGTATCCCAAAGATTGAAATGATACTCAACAATAAGAATATACCAAGTTATTCTTTTAGTCTTGATGGTAAAGAAAGTTCCAATTATACTGACAATGAGTTTCTTGACATATTAGCTAAAGGAAGGGAACACTGCTTTAGGGGAGATGTATTTCAAATAGTGTTGTCACGTTCATTTTCCACAGGGTTCAAAGGAGATGAGTTTAATGTTTATCGGGCATTGCGTTCCATAAATCCTTCTCCTTATCTGTTTTACTTTGATTATGGTTCCTACAAGATATTTGGTAGTAGCCCGGAAGCACAAATTGTGGTAAAGGGAAATAAGGCTACAATTTATCCTATTGCTGGCACCTTCAAACGTACAGGAAATGACAAAGAAGATGCAGAACTGGCAGTTAAGCTATTCGATGATCCTAAAGAAAATTCTGAACATGTAATGCTGGTTGATTTGGCCAGAAACGATCTCAGTAGGTCTTCTGAGAAAGTAAATGTTGAGGTTTTTAAAGAGATACAATACTATTCTCATGTCATTCACTTGGTATCCAAAGTTACAGGAGAATTGCCCAATGGAGCTAATCCATTACAACTAGTTGCAGATACCTTCCCGGCCGGCACCCTTTCTGGTGCTCCTAAATACAGGGCCATGGAACTTATTGATGAGCTTGAAAATAGTGCTAGAAAATTCTATGGTGGGGCCATTGGATTCTTAGGCTTTAATGGAGACTTCAACCATGCCATTTTAATTCGATCATTTGTATCGGAAAACAATCAATTGAGATTTCAGGCAGGAGCAGGGGTAGTGGCCAAGTCCTCTATTGAAAGTGAGCTTCAGGAAGTAAGCAATAAACTTGAGGCACTTAGGGTTGCCTTGAAGTCCGCTGAGACAATTTAAATTTTACTAGAAAAGGATTTACAAATGAAAATACTGGTACTGGACAATTACGATTCTTTCACCTATAATTTGGTGTATATTATCCGAGAGTTGGGATACGGAGAGTCGATGGATATCATTAGAAATGATAAAATAAGCCTTGAGGAAGTGGATGCCTACGATAAAATCTTGCTTTCCCCTGGTCCTGGCGTTCCTTCAGAAGCGGGTATAATGCCTGAATTGATCAAGAAATATGCACCAACAAAAGATATATTGGGAATATGCCTCGGAAATCAAGCCATTGGAGAGGCTTTCGGAGGAGGATTGATCAACCTTACGGAAGTAGTGCATGGGGTTGCTAGCAAGATTAAAATTAAAGCTGACCCATTATTTGAAGGTTTGCCTGAATATTTCACAGTTGGAAGGTACCACAGTTGGGTAATAGATGCGACTATCCTTCCAGAGGAACTAGAAGTGATCTCTAATACTCCGGATGGGCAAATTATGGCAGTCAAACACAAGAAATTTGATGTTAGAGGTTTACAATTTCATCCTGAAAGTATTCTTACAGAACACGGTGTACAAATAATCAGAAACTGGCTTGAGGGCAAAAAAAATAACTAATCAATGAAAGAAATACTTAACCACCTAATAGAACATAAAACCCTTAACAAAGAGCAGGCTAAGGGGGTATTGAAAGAGATGACTTCTGGTGAGGTTAATACCAGTCAAATGGCAGCCTTTCTGACCATATTTATGATGCGTAGTGTGAGGGTTGAAGAGTTGATGGGATTTAGGGAGGCCATGTTAGAAAGATGCATAGCCGTAGATATCCCTGAGTATGATGCTATTGATTTGTGCGGTACGGGAGGTGATGGCAAGGATACATTTAATGTCTCCACTTTGGCATCATTTATTGTAGCAGGTGCAGGTCAGCCTGTGGCAAAGCATGGCAATGTAGGGGTGTCCTCTATTTGTGGTTCATCCAACTTGCTTGAATATTTTGGTTATGAGTTTACAAATGATATTGACAAACTGAAAAGCAGTTTGGATAGGGCAGGGATTTGTTTTCTACATGCTCCTCTATTTCATCCGGCCATGAAGCACATTGGTCCTGTTAGAAAGGAATTAGGTGTTAAAACCTTTTTCAATATGTTGGGCCCAATGGTCAACCCTAGTTTCCCTAAAAAACAATTGGTAGGCGTCTTCAGCCTTGAATTAGCAAGGTTGTATGGGTATTTGTACCAAAACAATGATGTCAGGTTTAGTGTACTTCACGCCCTTGATGGCTATGATGAAGTCTCTTTAACAGGAGATTTGAAATGGATATCCAACAGTGGCGAGCAAGTAATCAGCCCTGAAGAATTGGGTTTTAAAACGATAATGCCTGAAACGATTAAAGGAGGAAAAACCATCAAGGAATCCGCCACCATTTTTATGGATATATTGGAAGGTAAGGGGAGTGCTGAACAAGAAGCAGTGGTAATTGCAAATGCGGCAATTGCCCTGACTACCTCCAAACCAAGTTGGAGCCTTGAAACAGCTAGAGACAAGGCTACTGAAACATTAAAGAATGGGACAGCTCTTAAGGTTTTCAAAGAATTGATTAGCCCAAAAACCTCTATAAATATCAGTTGAACATGAATATACTGGAAAAAATAATTGCCCGAAAAAAAGAGGAAATAGCCGAAAGGAAAGCCTTGTATCCACAAAAATTATTGGAGAAAAGCCTATTCTTCGAAGGGAAGGTGGTTTCGATGAAGAAGTATGTCACTGATCCTGAAAAGACGGGTATAATCTCCGAATTTAAAAGAAAATCCCCATCAAAAGGATTGATCAATGGAACAGCAACGGTGGAGCAAACTACCATTGGCTATATGCAGGCTGGAGCTTCAGCATTGTCCATTTTAACAGATAAAGATTTCTTTGGTGGAAGTGAAGCAGATCTTGGCTTGGCCAGAAAGTTTAATTTCTGCCCAATTCTCCGCAAAGACTTTATGGTGGATGAGTACCAAATAATAGAATCCAGGTCAATAGGAGCTGATTGTATTTTATTAATAGCTGCGGCACTACCTCAAAAAAGACTTTTTGAATTGGCGGCCTTTGCCAAAAGTCTTGGATTAGAAGTGTTATTGGAAGTTCATGATAAGGAAGAATTAGAACAAAGCCTCAATGAAAATGTTGATTTAGTGGGCGTGAATAACCGCAACCTGAAAACATTTGAGGTAAACACCCAAACCTCTTTGGATTTGGTGGGAGAAATTCCTGATACATTTACCAAGATATCTGAAAGTGGACTTTCTGATCCTGCCAAATTGGTCCAATTGAAAAATGCTGGTTATGATGGCTTTTTGATTGGGGAAAATTTCATGAAAACCATTAGGCCTCATCAAGCAGCATATAATTTCATGCAGCAGTACAGGCGATTATTGAAGGCATCAAAAGAGCAAGTAAAGGCATGATTCTCAAAGTTTGTGGTATGGCCGATCCAGAGAATATTTCAGGATTGACACATATTAATGAGGTAGATTGGATGGGGATGATCTTTTATCCGCCATCAGGGCGCTATGTGCCGAATTTCGGTCAAGAACCTACCTTTTATAAGCAATTGAGCATTCCTAAAGTGGGGGTTTTTGTCAATGAGAATACCGATGAGATCCTAAAGAAAGTAACTGATTATGGCTTGTCCATGGTGCAGTTGCATGGAGATGAATCTCCGGAGCTACTTAAAGCGATCAGAGAAAAATCAAATGTGAAGCTTATCAAAGTCTTTCGTGTGGGGGCAGATTGGAATTGGCAGACGCTAGAACCCTACGAAGCACTGGTTGATTATTTTCTATTTGACACTGATGGGCCCTCTTATGGAGGCACCGGACACCAGTTTAATTGGGAGCTATTGAATAATTATCCTTTTAAAACCTCTTTTTTGTTGAGTGGAGGAATAGCCCCTGAGGATACCGAAAGTCTTAAAAATTGTTTCCAAAAATTCCCTGCCATGGTAGGCATAGATATCAATTCAAAATTTGAGATTTCAAAAGGCATTAAAGACCTGGAAAAGATAAAGCTATTTACAGCCGCGATTAAAGATGATGTTGTATCAAAGAAAAATTAAATACCAATGATAAAAATTGATGAAAACGGATTTTACGGTGATTTTGGGGGAGCATATATCCCTGAAATGCTGTACCCTAATATAGAAGAGCTCAGAGAAAATTATGAGCAGATTATGGCTTCCGAAGCTTTTAAAACAGAATTTGATAGTCTCCTAAAAGATTATGTAGGGAGACCAACACCTCTGTTTCATGCCAAAAGGTTGTCAGAGAAATACGGTGTTAAGATTTACCTTAAAAGAGAAGACCTCTGTCATACAGGTGCTCATAAGATCAACAATACCATCGGTCAGATTATCCTAGCTAAAAAGCTAAATAAAAAACGTATTATAGCTGAGACTGGAGCAGGTCAGCATGGAGTGGCAACAGCCACGGTTTGTGCGCTAATGGGCATGGAATGTACGGTCTATATGGGGGCAATAGACATGGAGAGGCAAAAACCAAATGTGGAGCGAATGCGAATTCTTGGTGCCACGGTAGTGCCCGCCAACTCCGGGAGTAAAACCCTAAAGGATGCTACCAATGAAGCCATGCGTCAATGGATAAACAATCCTGTGGATACGCATTATATCATCGGATCAGTGGTAGGTCCTCACCCTTACCCTGAAATGGTAGCTAGGTTTCAGTCCGTTATTTCCGCTGAGATCAAAACTCAATTATTGGAGAAAGAAGGAAGGGATAATCCTGATATTGTCATAGCATGTGTAGGGGGTGGAAGCAATGCCGCTGGAGCATTTTTCCATTACTATAATGATGAGAGGGTTCGTTTAATCGCAGTAGAAGCAGCAGGATTAGGGGTGAATTCCGGAAAATCAGCTGCCACTACCCAATTGGGGAAACCAGGGATTTTACACGGAAGTAAAACTTTGTTGATGCAAACTGAAGATGGGCAAGTAGTAGAGCCGCACAGTATATCAGCAGGCTTGGATTACCCTGGAATAGGTCCTGTTCATGCGCATTTATTTGCCTCAGGAAGAGGTGAGTTTTTGGCTGTTGAGGATGAAGATGCCATGAAAGCAGGTATAGAATTAAGCAGGTTGGAAGGTATTATTCCAGCCATCGAGTCTGCACATGCTCTTTCTGCATTGAACCAGCTGAAATACAAAGCATCAGATACAATTGTCATCAATTTGTCCGGAAGAGGTGACAAGGATTTGGAAACGTATATTAAATGGGGGAATTACTAATGGCTATGAATAGAATAGAAGAATTATTTAAAAATAAGGAAAGAAATATTCTTTCAATTTATTTTACTGCAGGCTATCCTAACCTGAATGATACCATGAGTATTATGGAGGCCATAGAGGACGCGGGAGCCGATATAATTGAGATAGGAATCCCATATTCTGACCCCGTAGCCGATGGACCAACCATACAGGACAGCAATACCATTGCATTAAACAATGGAATGACCCTTAAAATCTTGTTTAGCCAATTGGCAGAGTTAAGAGGGAAATTAAAAATACCAGTAATTCTGATGGGCTACTTAAACCCTATAGTTCAATATGGTATGGAGGATTTTTGTAAAAAATGCCAAGAGGTTGGGGTAGATGGCTTAATTGTTCCAGATCTTCCAATGAAGCAGTACATCGATTCTTATAAAGGATTGTTTGAAGCGTATAACCTGAGAAACACCTTCCTTATATCCCCACAAACCTCCCCGGAAAGGATCCGTGAGATTGATAGGGAGACCGATGGTTTCATATACATGGTTTCTTCTGCCAGCATAACTGGAGCGAAAAAAGACGTTAGTCCCGAACAAATAGCTTATTTTGAAAGGGTAGCAGAAATGGGACTTAAAAACCCAAGGCTTATAGGTTTTGGAATTTCTGACAAGGCTTCCTTTTCAACGGCTTCCTCACATGCCCAAGGCGCAATTATTGGTAGTGCTTTCATTAATGTTTTGCGTGAAGCAAAAAACCTAAAAGAAGAAATCAATACATTTATTAAAGGCATTCTATCATGATCATACAGCTAATTTCTGATATTAGTACACAGGCCAAAGAAAATCTAATTCAAAAAGTCAATAGTATAGGTTATAAGGTTACCGAAGTTAAAACCCAGGCAGGGAATTACCTGATAGGTATAGGGAAAGTAACTTATGACATTAGGAAAATTGGCGCAATGGAGGGGATTTTGGATATCCATGTCGTTTCTGATGAATACAAGCTGGTTTCTAAAAAATGGAAAGCCAAGCCTACTAGTGTTGACCTTGGTGATGGAATTGCAATCAAAGACGGTGACATGGCCATTATATCCGGTCCTTGTTCCATAGAGTCAGAGGAGCAAATAGAGCGTGTAATTGCCCACCTAAAAGAGAATCAGGTCACCATGATGCGAGGTGGGGTTTTCAAACCAAGAAGCAGCCCTTATGCCTTTAGGGGTTTGGGTATGGAAGGTTTGAAACTTTGGCACCAACATGCAAAGGCAGCTGGGATAAAAATTGTAACAGAAGTCATGCAGGTATCTCAAATTGAAGAAATGCATGATTATGTAGATGTTTTTCAAGTAGGCGCCCGCAACACACAAAACTTTAATTTGCTGGATGAATTAGGGAAAATTGATAAAGCAGTCCTTATTAAAAGAGGGATTTCAGGTACTATAGAAGAATTGCTTCAATCTGCGGAATATGTATTTTCAGGGGGCAACGAGAAACTAATTCTTTGTGAAAGAGGAATCCGTACTTACGAAAGAGCAAGTAGGAATACTTTGGACTTGAATGCCGTTCCAATTCTTAAATCAAAATCACATTTACCTGTTGTAGTAGACCCTTCACATGGTATAGGAATCAGGGATTTTGTACCTCAAATGGCTTTGGCAGGAGTGATGGCAGGAGCAGACGGTATAATCTATGAATCGCATGAATATCCGGATAAAGCCTTTTCTGATGGGCAGCAAACCTTGAATTTTACTCAAAGTAGTGAGTTGATAGGTTATATCAGGAAAATTTTTGAAGTGAGAAAGACTTTTGATTTACATTAAGAGGACTGGACCAAACGCAAAATCAGCTACGCACCTGCAATTCCTATAAGCACAAAATCCCCCTTTAGGGCAAGAAAGGGGGATTTCAACGCAAACATTCTAAAATATAAAGCTAGTAATAGTAGGAAATTCCCGTAGTAATTCCCCTTACCCACTTGAAGGGGTATCTTCTGAAATGGGGAAGAAAAGCTTAATTGGTTTCCTTGTACCGGTCTGATGAAATTCAAAATCAGCTACGCACCTGTAATTCCTAAAAGTACAAAATTCCCCTTTAGGGCAAGAAATGGGGATTTTAAACGTGAAATGGAAAACAGAAATGCATCTGCCAATCATTGGCTCGCCCAAAAAAAAATAAATTCCCCCTTCAAAAATTTTAAACCCGGATTATGTAATAGAATGTCTATTGCATATTTCGGGTTAAATCGAACTATGGCAATTGGATTTAAATTCTGATCGATGAAAAATACACCCAACCTATAAATAAGATTTGCAGGGGAATTCGAAACCATAAATATTCTAATCCATTTCCTTCAAAGGTGGCGTTTTGATAATCAATTTGTTCCATAGAAGCTTTTATGTTAGCTGGTATAATCAACACGAAAAACAGGATCAATAGCCAGGCAGTTACCAACCTAAATTGTGGCACATGTAAGCCAATGGCAGCCATGATTTCAATTAAGCCTGTAAAGTAAACAAGCTCTTTTTTAAAGGGGAGGAAGTCTGGAATCATCATTGCCATGCCCTCTGTAAACAAAAAATGGCCCAGTGCAGTAAAAAGTAGCATGGCCGAAAGGCCAATTCTAGCAGATAGAGAGAAATTATAAACACCATATACTAGCTTCATATAGCCTATGGCAAGGATTGTAACAGCGATTAACAGTATAAATGGTTTCATCTTTTTTTTATACAAAGGTGGGTAAAGTTCCTAGTCGCTACAATGAACCCAAGTTAAGAAATTCGTCTCCTAATTCTACTTAGCGCTTGAGGAGTAACCCCTATGTATGAGGCAATGTATTTAAGAGGAATATCTAGGATTAGTTTAGGGCGTTTGTTGAATAGGGACCTATACCTTTGCTCAGCTGTTTCATTCAAAAAGGAAAGTTCTCTTTCTGATTTTAACAAAAAAAGATTTTCAGCAGCTTTTCTACCTATGGTATTTCCTATACTTGTATTGGCATAAATGAATTCTAAGTCTTTTTGTGAAATTCTCCAAAGCGTAGTTTTGGTCATGGTTTCTATTTGGTATCCGCAGGGTTTTTGGGTCAAAAAAGAATCATATGCACTTACAAATTGACCTTCGAAACAAAATCCAAAGGTCAAATCCTTATCTTCACCAGGGAAATAGAATCTGGCTGAGCCTTTTTCTATAAAGGAAAGGTACTTCTCAGTTTGCCCCACTTTTAACAGTGGTGTTTTTTTAGCAAATTCCCCCTTTTTTAGTTTAGAAGAAAATAGGGCCCAATCACTATCATTTATTCCAATTAATTGGTTAAAATATTCCCTGATTTGATTCATTTTTCACTTAATTTTTCGACCTTTCAGCAAGTCCAATATACTAGATGTAATTCTAATATTTAAGGTAAGGAATTATCGTATTGCTAACTTAGCCTTGTCTGATGGAAATGAGAAAATATAACAGATTGGTACCTAATGAGTTCAATTTTTAGTTTTAACCTAATCTTGAAAAAATAGTCAGTCAATTGCTGTATTATTTCATAATTTAAGTTAAAACCAAACCATTTTTATAATCCCTAGTTGTCATTTTTCGTTTAACATTTAAGTAAAGATATTAAACCAACTAGTGAATATTTACCCATGGCAAATCAATTTGATAATTATAAAAGGAGGAATATTTTTTCCAAAGGGATTTTTTCCGACCCCAGTTTGGCTTTATTGCAGCAGGATTTTAGGACTTATACGCCAGAAGATTATAAAGTTTGGGAAACGCTCTTTGAAAAGCAGGCAAAGAATTTACCTGATTCAGCAGCTATGGAAGTGATAAAAGGCATGGAGGCCATAGGTTTTTCATCAAAAAGTATTGCCAATCTAAAGGATGCCTCTTACCGATTGAATGAATCCACAGGTTGGACAATACAGGTGGTTCCAGGGCTTGTAAGTGATGAATTGTTTTTTAGATTACTACAAAACAAGCGATTTCCAGTCACCTCTTGGCTTAGGAAAATCGATGAGCTGGATTACCTGCTTGAACCGGATTTATTTCATGATGCTTTTGGCCATTTGCCTATGCTGATGGACCCTACTTTCTCTGGGTTTTTGCAGCAATTGGCCAATTCAGCATTGCGGTTTATAGATAATCCCTTGGCTATAGAATTAATTTCAAGGGTCTATTGGTATACAGCTGATTTCGGTTTGATAAGGGAGGGCAATAAGCTTAAAGCTTATGGCGCAGGTATCCTTAGTTCTTCTGGTGAACTTCAATATAGCCTTTCCAAAGAACCCAAGCACCTTGATTTCGATGTGGAGGCAGTTTTGAATACCCCTTATTGGAAGAATAAATTTCAAGACAGGTATTTTATAATTGACAATTTCTTAGAGCTGTACATGTCAATTCCCTTGATTGAAGAAAAACTAGAAGAACTTTTGCAAAAAGCAGAGTAAAAACGGGCATTTGTAAGGGAAATTTTTTAATCTTAGGGCCTTAATTCCCATTTATAATTTAATCACTGCTATGTCTGCTCTTTTTAAGAAATTTGTATTTTTAGTATTTCTATTGCCATTTGCTATAAATCTCCAGGCCCAAGAAGCCAAAGACTTGGATATTTACCTAGCCATAGGGCAATCCAACATGGCTGGAAGAGCAGAAATTCTCCCCGATTTAAAAGCACCTTTAGAAGGTGTTTATCTTTTCACGGGGAAGGAATGGATACCCGCTGTCAATCCGCTCAACTTGTATTCAAGTGTAAGAAAAGTAGTAAGTATGCAGCGCCTCGGCCCTGTATATGGTTTTGCCCGAAAAATGCAAAGTGAAAGTCCAGAGAGAAAAATTGGACTTGTGGTCAATGCAAAGGGAGGAAGTGTTATCGCTGAGTGGATGCCCGGCACATTGTTTTTCAATGAGATCCTCTCTCGAGCAAGGCTTGCAGCCGAAAGTGGCGAGATAAAAGGAATTATCTGGCACCAAGGTGAAGGTGATGTAAAGGAAGCAGACCAATACCTAGGGAAAATAGGTCACTTGATTACCGCTTTTAGGGACAGTTTAAATTTACCTGAGTTGCCATTTGTTGTAGGGCAATTGTCTGAAGATAAACCTGTAAGGAAGCCGTTGAATGATTTTTTAGTTAACCTTCCTCAAGAAATGCCTAACACAGGCGTGGCTCTGTCCTATGGTACAACCGCTTTTGATAGTACCCATTTTGATAGCCCAAGTCAAATTTTAATTGGAGAGAGATATGCTGATCAAATGATAAAATTATTAGACGCCAAAAAACAAACGGATAGTTTTTCCTTCGGAGTGCTATCAGACATTCAGTATGCTGATGTAGAAACGGTCGGCAAACGCAATTATCGAGGTACCTTGGAAACTTTAAAACGCACCATACCTATCCTTAATGCTTATGATTTGGAATTCTCTGTGCATCTAGGAGATTTGATTGACCGTGATTTTGAGAGTTTTGATGCTCCTTTGTCGATTTTGGAGGATAGTGAAGCGCCATTCCAATTTGTCTGGGGGAACCATGATTTTTCTGTTCTGGATAGCCTCAAACAAAGGGTTGGAGAAAAAATAAATAACCAAAAAGGTTACCATTCTTTTGAAATCGGCAACATGGTATTTATGGTTGTCAATGGAATGGACATCAGTGTGGGAGGTCACCCTGAAGGGAGTAAAAATCACACACAAGCCCTAGAGATGATGGAAACATTGGAAAAGGGAGGAGCCAATAATGTAAAACCCTGGAATGGAGGGGTTGGCCAAGAACAGTTGGCTTGGATGGAGTCAATAGTACAAAATGCTGAAAAAGATGGAAAACACGTTGTTGCATTTTGTCATTATCCGTTGTTGCCTGAAAATGGCTTGCATTTACTTAACCATAAGGAAGTTATGGACCGCATAGGAGGGTCTCCAGCCATGGTGGCATGGTTGTCGGGACATCACCATGCAGGAAATTATTTCAAGGATGATAATGGTATGCATCATCTCACCTTTTTAGGTATGGTAGAAGCCGAAACGCCTGCTCTTGGCGCAATCGTCACAGTAAAAAAAGATAAATTAATTATTCACGGAATCGGCAATGAGGAAGACCGGATCCTGAATTTCAGGTAAATACCAACGGCTTAAATTTTCTTTTCTTAAAGGCGTTTAGACTTTCCGCTTTTGGTACTGGATTAATTTTTATATTTGCTGCCTAAATAAAAAATTATGTACACCCGCTTTGCTAAATTCTTTTACTTCCTATCAATTGGAATGTTCTTATTTGTTTTCTTGTATGCATACGCATCCATGCCTGACTTTGCTACTTATGAGCAAAACAGCAAAGGTTTGCCTATGAAACAATTAAGCAAGGAAAACTTCTTTTACATTACTGTAATAATATTTTTCATTTACAATGTATTACTGATCATTCCAGGTAAAATGATTGAAATGAAAAGTAATGCCTCTCTGCTGCGACTTTTTCCAGTAGGTGATAAATATAGAGATCGTATCTTGGCGTGGATTTATTCCTTTATCGGAGTTTTAAATGTATGTACATGCATTATGGTTTTTTTCATCCATAGTCTTACCAATCAGAATGAAATAAAGAGTACCGAATACAATGTCTTCTTTTACCTTGTCCCTTTATTATTAATTATTTGGGTGATGGGACTCTTTTTCATACTTGTAGGTAAAATGAAACAGGTTAAAACGGGTACAGTTTAAGGTAGAAAACAGTTAAGATATGGCAGGAAACGTACAATATACCGAAGACAGTATAAAATCACTTGATTGGAAAGAACATATCCGACTTAGGCCGGGTATGTACATTGGTAAGTTGGGAGATGGTAGTGCACAGGATGATGGAATTTATGTTTTGGTAAAGGAGATCCTTGACAATAGTATTGATGAACACATGATGGGAAATGGTCGCACCATTGAGGTGAAGATCAGTGAGCATAAGGTGGAAATTAGGGATTATGGTCGAGGAATTCCTTTAGGGAAGGTGGTAGATTGTGTGTCTAAGATCAATACAGGAGGAAAATACGATTCAGGAGCATTCCAAAAATCTGTTGGACTTAATGGAGTGGGTACCAAGGCGGTAAATGCCCTCTCTGAATATTTTATGGTCCAATCCTATAGGGAAGGCCAAACAAAGGTAGCTGAATTTAACAAAGGGGAGTTGGTTGAAGATCGGGAGATAACTAAAACCTCAGAGAGAAATGGAACAAAGATCATTTTCTCTCCTGATTCTTCTGTATTCAAGAACTACCATTTTATTCCAGAATACCTGGAAAATCAAATATGGAATTATGCCTTCTTGAACAGTGGGCTAACCATAAATTTTAATGGGGTAAAATATTACTCTCAAAATGGACTGCTGGATTTATTGGACAGAAAGGTAGATGATGACAGTAGGAGATACCCGACCATACACCTTAAGGGCAGTGATATAGAAATGGCCCTAACCCATACCAATCAGTATGGAGAGGAGTATTATTCTTTCGTAAACGGTCAGTTTACTACACAGGGAGGAACTCACCTGGCAGCCTTTAGGGAGTCCATTGTTAAATCCATAAGAGAGTTCTTTAAAAAGGACTATGATGCTGCAGATATTCGACAAGGAGTGGTGGCTGCCATTGCTGTAAGGGTGATGGAACCAGTCTTTGAGTCACAAACCAAAACCAAGTTGGGTTCTCAGAGTGTAGGACCTGATGGCCCTACCTTACGTACTTTTGTAAATGATTTTGTAAAGGTTGAACTGGACAATTACCTACACAAACATCCGGATACGGCCAATGCCATCCTTAAAAGGATTCTTCAGTCTGAAAGAGAAAGGAAAGAAATATCCGGTATAAAAAAACTGGCCAATGAAAGGGCCAAAAAAGCCAACCTCCACAATAAGAAATTGCGTGATTGTCGGGTGCATTATGACGACAATAAGGCCAAAGATGAACAGAAAAATGAAACCATGCTGTTTATAACGGAAGGGGATTCAGCATCTGGGTCTATTACTAAATCACGTAATGTTCAGACACAAGCTGTGTTTTCTTTGAGAGGTAAGCCGCTAAACTGTTTTGGGATGACCAAAAAGGTTGTTTATGAAAATGAAGAGTTCAACCTTTTACAACATGCATTAAACATAGAGGATGGAATTGAAGGGTTGCGGTATAGGAAAATTGTGATTGCTACTGATGCCGATGTGGATGGTATGCACATCCGCCTACTGATAATGACTTATTTTCTTCAGTTTTTTCCTGATTTGGTCAAAAATGGGCATTTATTTATTCTTGATACCCCACTTTTTAGGGTGAGAAATAAGAAAGAAACCATTTACTGCTATACCGATGAAGAACGTCAACATGCGATTCATAAATTGGGAAAAACAGCAGAAATTACCCGTTTCAAAGGACTTGGTGAAATCTCTCCGAATGAATTTGGAGGGTTTATAGGTGAGGACATACGACTGGAACCAATTATCTTGAACAAAGAAACAAAAATAGCTGACCTGCTTGGCTTTTATATGGGTAAAAATACACCTACTCGTCAAGAGTTTATTATAAGCAGATTGAAGGTGGAAAAAGACCTTGATCTTGGCGCTTCAGAGCAGGACAATGAAGAGGAGGAAGATGAAAAGGAAGTCGCTTAGACTTGCCACTTGTCATAGAAGGTCTAGCTCATTTCTTGGGTTAATTTTAAGTTAACCCTATTTCTTATTTAATTTTCAATTTGAAATTAATCGATAAGGTTTTAAATCACCATAGCGATCAGGGATGGGCCTTTTAAGTTCAGTTTCAAAAAATATCAACTTAATATTTTCGGTTCGGAAATAAGATTTAAGTGTTTCGGGATTTTATCTGACTACTTAAACAAAAATGAATTTAATTCATGAGTGAAGAAAAAGATTTACCAATGAAAGGAAACGAAGGGTTACACAATGCGGTCCCTGTTTCTGGAATGTATCAGGATTGGTTTTTGGATTATGCTTCTTATGTTATTTTGGAGCGTGCAGTACCTGCAATAGAGGATGGGCTTAAACCTGTTCAGCGTAGGATAATGCATGCGATGAAAGAAATGGATGATGGCCGTTTCAATAAAGTTGCCAATATCATTGGTCAATCCATGCAATACCACCCCCATGGCGATGCTTCTATTGGTGATGCTATTGTGAATTTGGGGCAAAAAGAACTGCTTATTGAAACCCAGGGTAACTGGGGTGATGTCAGAACAGGGGATGGGGCTGCGGCTGCCAGGTACATTGAGGCACGCTTGTCTAAGTTTGCCTTAGAGGTTGTGTTTAACCCTCAAACCACTGAATGGCAACTCTCCTACGATGGCAGGAAAAAGGAACCTGTAACACTCCCTGTTAAGTTCCCTTTGCTATTGGCGCAAGGAGTGGAGGGGATAGCTGTGGGCTTAAGCACCAAAATTTTACCTCACAATTTTTGCGAATTGATTGAAGGGTCCATTCAGATACTCAAAGGAAAAAAGACCAATATTCTTCCTGATTTTAATACAGGAGGCTATGCAGACTTTTCTGAGTACAATGAAGGCCTGAGAGGTGGGAAAGTAAAAGTTAGGGCTAAGATTGAAGAGGAGGACAACAGGACCCTCTTGATTAAGGAGATCCCATTTGGGACTACCACCAATTCCCTTATAGATTCCATCATCAAAGCAAATGATAAGGGCAAAATAAAGATTAAAAAGGTCGTTGACAACACAGCGAAGGATGTTGAAATTATGATTCAGCTCGCTCCAGGGCAATCACCCAACATGACCATCGATGCCCTTTATGCTTTTACAGACTGTGAAGTCAGCATCTCTCCCAATGCATGTGTGATCATAAACGACAAACCTGTCTTTCTGAAGGTCAACCAAATTCTGGAAACCAATACTTTACAGACCAAGGACTTATTGAACAGGGAACTGGAGATCAAGAAGGGTGAGCTTTTAGAAAAACTACTTTTCTCTTCTCTGGAAAAGATATTTATTGAAAACAGAATCTACCGAGACATTGAGGAGTGCGAAACCTGGGAGGCAGTTATTGAAACAATAGACCAGGGATTAGAACCTTTCAAACCGGATTTTTACAGAGAGATTACAAGAGATGACATTGTCCGCTTGACGGAAATAAAGATCAAACGTATTTCCAAGTTTGATACCTTTAAGGCGGATGAGTTGATGCGAAAGCTTAATGAGGAATTAGAGGAAGTCAACCATCACCTGGAAAACTTGACTGATTATGCCATTCAGTATTATAAGAATTTACTGAGTAAATATGGAAAAGGTCGGGAAAGAAAAACAGAAGCCAGAACTTTTGATACCATTGCTGCAAGTGTAGTAGCAGCCAACAATGCCAAATTATATGTCAATAGGGTTGATGGATTTGTTGGGTATGGATTGAAGAAAGATGAGTTTGTGTGCGATTGCTCTGACTTGGATGACATTATTATTTTCAGACGGGATGGAGTATGTATGGTCACCAAAATTCAGGACAAGGGTTTTGTAGGGAAGGACATTATACATGTCGCTGTCTTCCGAAAGGGAGATGAACGCATGGTTTACAACTTGATCTATTTGGATGGAGCCTCAGGGAGAACCATGATCAAACGCTTTCAGGTTTTGAGTGTCACCCGAGACAGAGAATATGTGCTCACCAAAGGGACCAAGGGATCTAAAGTACTGTACTTTACAGCCAATGCAAATGGAGAAGCAGAGATCATTACTGTCTTTTTGACGGCTGGAGCTAAAGCAAGGGTCAAGGTTTTTGATTTTGACTTTAAGGACCTAGAAATCAAAGGCCGGGGGGCACAAGGAAATATTCTTACCAAATACCCAGTACGAAAAATTCAGCTCAAAATGGAAGGGGTCTCTACTCTAGGAGGGCTGGATATTTATTTTGATCCTTCGGTAGGAAGGTTAAACACTGACGAAAGAGGAGATTTTGTAGGCAACTTCTTAGGTGAAGACAAGGTGTTGGTGTTTTTCAAGGATGGAAGTTATGAATTGACAAACTTTGAATTGACCAATAGGTTTGATGCCGAGAACCTCTTGCTAATAGAAAAATACGATCCGGAGAGTGTGGTTTCTTCTATTTACTACGATGGAATTCATAAAATGCATTATGTAAAGCGGTTCGTTATCGAAACTTCTACCTTAAATAAGAAATTCAATTTTATTTCTGACCATAAGCAATCGAAGCTAATTGTAGTGTCTACGGAAAAACAACCTCAGGTTAAGGTCAAATTTAAGCTTGAAGATGGTGTAGAGGAAAAGGTGTATGACATGGACATGCTTATCGATGTGAAAGGGTGGAAATCTGTAGGGAATCGCCTTAGCAATCATAAAGTAACAGGTGTGGAATTAGTAGAATCAGTAAAACAACCGGAAAAGAAAAAAGATGCCACAGATCAGGAGAAGAAGGAGTCAGGAGATTCGGGTGAAGAGGATGACAAAGAACAATTAGGATTGTTTTAATTCTCATTCATTATGGAGCAATTGGACGATGACGAACTGGCTTTTTTGGACTACTTGTCTGAATATGTGACCCCACATAAAAAAGCTTTGATAGATAAAGTATTGGGGAATAGAACCAGGTACATTACCATGGTTTTGGAAAATATCTACAAGCCTCACAATGCCTCAGCCGTTTTAAGAACGGCTGATTGCTTTGGGATTCAGGATGTCCACCTTATAGATGGCAATGAAAGCTATGCGGTAAACCCTTACGTGACCAGAGGCGCTGCGCAATGGGTAGACTTACATAAATACGACAATGCCTCAGGAAACGCCACATCTGAGTGCTTTCGTCAACTTAGACAAAAGGGCTACAAAATATTAGCTACAAGCCCTAGAGAAGGAAGTTTACCTCTTAGTGAATTGTCCATCGATCAACCATTGGCATTGGTCTTTGGCAATGAACATGAGGGCGTGAGCAATGCCGCCATTGAGGCCGCAGACGGCTTGGTTCATATTCCTATGAAAGGATTCACTGAAAGTTTTAATATTTCCGTGAGTGCTGCCATTTGCCTTTATGCACTCCAAGAAAAGTTAGAAGGTAAGTCAGTCGAAAACTATTTTCTAAATAAAATGGAGAAAACCGTGTTGAAATACCGCTGGTACCAGGAGATTGTCAAACACTCCGCCGCACATAAGCGGGCATTTTTCAAGAAATAATAATGCCTTTTTCGATTACAATTTCAGCCTCGTTTTGATCGCATTGCTTTGACTTTCCCGATAGACTTGTTGGCCAAGTACTTGGCATATTCTAAAGTTTCCATACCATACATCGCTATTTTGCTCTCTTCATTACAGTGAATTCCAAAGCCATATCGCTTAGTCAATGGAGAGGCCCGAAAACAAGGTTGACCTTTGGAGAAAAATTCAGATTTCGCTTGGGCAAATTCTTCCTGGGTTAAATCATTTCTATTGGCAAAAACCTGAAACAAAACCTCATCAGAGGTGTATTGATAAGGTGCTTTATTCAATATTTCAAACTGCATGTTGGCTATCGTTTTCTTATCGCCTTTTAGGGGAGGAATTACCCCCATGTCCACCGGGCAATCTTCTGCAACCTCAATGAAAACGTTTTTGTAATTGGTCGTATGAATTTTCATTTCATCGTTGGTTTTATAGTACTTGTCCAAGGTTGGGGAACCTCAATATTTTGAAAAAGCAGTTTTTTGCGTAGCCATATGTTATATGGAATACTTAAAACCCGAAATATGCAATAGACATTCTAATACGTGCTGAAATCGCTTTAAAATACCCAATCGTTGCTGTTTTCAATTTCACCAAAGCGGTGCTATGCTAAAATCTCCAAACAGCCTGATTTTCTTGCGATTGCAACACTTCCCGTAAACACGGGACAGGCATCACCCCTGACTAACGTCAGGGCGAAGAAATTCTATTACATAATCCGGTTTAAAAATAATTTTTTTTTTTTCTAATCCATAGATTTATTTTTTTCCTTTTGATTATAACTATACACATTTATTTCCATGGATAGCCTTTGGGATCACCGGATGCATCATTTACTTCCATGGAGAAAATAATAAGATGTTTTTTTTAGTTTGGTGTGGCTTTTGAGTAACTAAATATACTTGTTAATAAGCTTTAAAATAGGTAAAGCGGTCGTTTGAGAAATATTTTCACCTTTCCGTAGGTTCAAAGCAAAAGATAAGCAAGGCCTACTCTTTTATTTACCCTGTCGAATTTGCATATTTGCAGTCCGTAAATCAGGAAAACGCCTTACTTTTGGTGGTCTGTGAATAAATCACAAGATGCCAGATAATTCCTATCGAGGGATAAGGGGGTTAATGGGTTTGAATACAGCATCGGTATAGCACCTTTTTTATTGTAGTTTATTGCAATGAAAACTTTGATTTTTGGAAAAGTAAGCGTTTAAAAACACCTGTTTGTAAAGGTGATTTATCATAAATAAAATGAATACATGTCAAGTATTGATAATGAGATTAAAGTAACATTTCCTGATAAATCTGTCAGGAAATTTGAAAAAGGAGTAAACAGTATAGTGATTGCGATGAGCATCAGTGATGGGTTGGCGAGGAATGTTTTGGCTGCCAAAATCAATGGTGAAATATGGGATGCCACGCGTCCTATCAATCAAGATGTAAGTATTGAATTGTTAACATGGAATGACGTTGGAGGAAAGTCCACCTTTTGGCATTCTTCGGCACATTTACTTGCAGAAGCTTTAGAGGATTTATATCCTGGTATAAAATTTGGTATAGGACCACCTATTGAAAACGGTTTTTACTATGACGTTGATTTTGGGGACAAGACCCTAGAAGGAGCGGAGCTGGAAAAAATTGAGGCCAAAATGATTGAATTGGCCCGACAGAAAAATGAATTTGTCAGAAAAGACATTTCAAAGGAAGAAGCAATTGCCTATTTCAAAGAAAAAGGAGATGAGTACAAGTTAGACCTTTTGGAAAGACTTGACGATGGAACCATAACCTTTTATGAGCAAGGTGGATTTACCGACCTTTGTAAAGGGCCACACATTCCGCATACAGGATTCGTAAAAGCGGTTAAATTGCTAAATATAGCAGGGGCATATTGGAGAGGTGACGAAAAGAACAAAATGCTGACCCGTATATACGGCATTACTTTTCCAAAGGCGAAGGAATTGAAAGAATACCTTTACCTACTTGAAGAAGCTAAGAAAAGAGATCATAGAAAATTAGGTAGAGAGCTAGAGCTATTTACGTTTTCAGAAAAAGTAGGCATGGGATTGCCTTTGTGGTTGCCGAAGGGAACCCTTTTGAGAGAGCGATTGGTGGCTTTCCTTAAAAAAGAACAAGATCATTCCGGCTATGAGCAGGTAATTACACCACATATAGGTCATAAGGCCTTGTATGAAACCTCAGGTCATTATGAGAAATATGGTAAAGATTCATTTCAGCCAATAACCACACCACATGAGGGAGAGGAGTTTTTATTAAAACCTATGAATTGTCCTCACCATTGTGAAATTTATAAATACAAACCAAGGTCATACAAAGACCTTCCGGTCAGGTATGCTGAGTTTGGAACGGTTTATAGGTATGAGCAAAGTGGGGAACTACATGGCTTGACTCGAGTACGTGGATTTACTCAAGATGATGCACACATATTTTGTAGGCAAGATCAGGTCAAGGAAGAGTTTGTAAAAGTTATAGACTTGGTTTTATATGTTTTCAAAGCCCTAGGTTTTGACAACTATACTGCACAAATTTCGCTTAGGGACCCTGAGAATATGGGTAAATACATAGGAGAAGAGGCTGCATGGAACAAAGCCGAGCAAGCGATTATCGAAGCAGCAGAAGAAAAAGGTCTAGACACTGTTACGGAGAAAGGCGAAGCTGCATTTTATGGACCGAAGCTAGACTTTATGGTCAAGGATGCCCTTGGCAGAAGTTGGCAGTTGGGAACTATTCAGGTAGATTATCAATTACCTCAGAGATTCGAATTGGAATATACCGGCTCTGACAATCAGAAACACAGGCCTGTGATGATCCACAGGGCGCCATTTGGTTCTTTGGAGCGATTTGTAGCTGTTCTAATTGAGCACTGTGGAGGTAATTTCCCTCTTTGGCTGGCACCTGAGCAGTTGATTATATTGCCAATATCAGAGAAGTATGCTGATTATGCAGCTAAGTTGAAGTCTGTTTTGGATGAAAACGGCATTACCGGTGATATTGACAATAGGGATGAGAAAATCGGTAGAAAGATCAGAGATGCTGAGGTTAAGAAAATTCCTTTTATGGTGATAGTGGGCGAGAAAGAGCAAGAGGAGAATAAATTATCCCTCCGTAAACATGGAGAAGGGGATATAGGTACTTTCGAATTGAACGCTTTTGTTGACTTCTTTCAAGGAATCATAAAGGAATCATTGAATAAATAACAAGAATATAATTTGTTGATTTTTAATATTTAAAAAATTATTAGATATTTGCAAATTGAAACTTTAAAAAACAACCATAACTATTTTGAGAGGAAAAAGAACGTATACTCCGAGACAAGAGGAACCATATAAAGTAAATTCAAAAATTAGGGCCAGAGAGGTCAGGGTTGTAGGAGATTTTGTAGAGGGAGGTAACGCAGTAATGGCTACTGATAAAGCGGTAGCTCTGGCTGAAGATAATGGACTTGATCTCGTTGAAATTTCTCCTTCCGCCTCACCACCAGTTTGTAAGGTGATCGATTATGCTAAGTTCAAATACGAACAAAAGAAAAAGCAAAAAGAGATCAAATCCAATGCAGCTAAAACTGTAGTGAAAGAAATTAGATTTGGACCTAATACTGATGACCATGATTTTGATTTTAAATTGAAACATGCCATCAACTTCCTTAAAGATGGGGCTAAAGTTAAAGCTTATGTCCATTTCGTAGGACGTACCATTGTTTTTAAAGAAAGAGGAGAGATGCTACTGCTGAAATTTGCTCAGGCTCTTGAAGATTATGGTCAGGTAGAACAATTACCTAAAATGGAAGGGAAGAGAATGAATATTTTCGTTTCTCCAAAGGCAGGCAAAAAATAATTCAACTAATATATATACGGTAATGCCAAAAGTTAAAACTAAATCAAGTGCTAAGAAAAGGTTCAAGCTTTCTGCGTCTGGGAAGATAAGAAGGAAGCATGCTTTCAAAAGCCACATTTTGACTAAAAAGTCTACCAAAAGGAAGAGAAATCTTACCCAAATGGGAGAAGTACATGAGTCAGATGAGGGAAGAGTAAAAGCAATGCTTAGAATCTAATCTTAAAATTCAACAGGTTATTTAATTCACCAGGCCTTTGGTTTACAAGTCTTATCAGAAAATCTGAAAGCACCAAAAGTCAAAAACTAAAAAAAACATGCCAAGATCGGTCAATTCAGTAGCTTCAAGAGCTAGGAGAAAAAAAGTATTAAAAGCCACCAAAGGTTACTTCGGAAGAGGGAAAAACGTTTGGACTGTAGCAAAAAACAAGTATGAAAAAGGACTTCAGTATGCTTACAGGGATAGAAAAGTAAAGAAGAGAGAATTCAGAGCACTTTGGATTCAAAGGATCAATGCCGGAGCCAGACAATATGGCGTTAGCTATTCTCAGTTTATGGGAATGTTGAAAAAAGCAGAGATAGATCTTAATAGAAAAGTGCTTGCAGATCTTGCAATGAATCATCCAGTTGCTTTTAAAGCTATTGTTGAAAAAGTAAAATAAAAATAGTGCAAACTATTATAAAAAAACCCTCTTTGGAGGGTTTTTTTATGCCCTCATTTTTTTTAAAGGGTTTATTTTTTGAAATTTTCCTTATATTACTTATGGTTTACCTATCTTTTGGGAGACTAATACCTGAACCCAATCATTGGCAATTAATGAAATGAGAACAGGTGTTTAACCATTAACCTTTAATTATAAAGGTAAGGTCTTTGTTTTCAGTGATTAAAGAGATGAATGACAAAAAAAAAGGTCTCTTAAAAATAAGAGACCTTTTTGTTGGTAGCGAGGAGGGGAGTTGAACCCCTGACCTCAGGGTTATGAATCCTGCGCTCTAACCATCTGAGCTACCTCGCCAATTGGGAATGCAAATATGTGAGTATAATCCTTGAATTGCAAATCAAGGGCCTAAAAAAAATATTACTTTTTACAACTAGAAATACAAAGGTCATGGAGAAAATTAAGTTTGTTTCAGATTATCAGATAAATAGCTCCAAAAAAATTATTTATCCTTATTTAAGCACAGCCAGTGGTTTGTCCCAATGGTTTGCCGATGATGTGTTAATAAATGAGGATAAGGTCTATAATTTCATTTATGACGGAGAGAGTCATTATGCCCGCGCTGTGATAATGCGGTTAAATCACCATGTGAAATTTGAATTCTTTGATCCTGATGAAGAGGAGGATGAAGAAACCGACCATCCTTTTATTGAATTTAAATTGGACGAAAACGAATTAACCCAAACCTTTTACCTGCGGGTAGTCGAATATGGTGATGCTTACGACGAACAGGAACAGCAATCTATTTGGGAAGGGTTAATTGGCTCCCTAAAAGAGATAATTGGAGGATAAAATGCTTTATAATTATCATTTTTAACATAATATGTTCAATTTTGCTTCGTCTTTGAAACACGGATTATGTAATAGGATTTATCACCCCTTATGATAGCCAGGGGTGATGTCTATCCTGTGTTTATGGGAGCTGTTGCAATCGCCAGAAAATCAGGTTGTTTTGAGATTTTATTATAGCACCGCTATGGTAAAATTGAAAACAGCAAGGAAGTGGCTGGTTTTGAATCGATTTCAGCACCTAATAGATTGTCTATTGCATATTTCGGTTAAACTGTGTGTATACAGGAAGGATTGTTGGATGATTTGTATTTGCAGGTGCTTCAAGGGCAGTGATGGCTTATTTACGGCACTGATAGGCAAGTTCAGGGAAATCAACAACAAACTGATTTTGGGATAATTTCTACACACAAAAGAATGGCGATGACCTATTTCGTGATAATAAATGAAAAGTAAAGGCGATTAATGAAAAAATTAGATAAGCTAGTACTGGGGTCATTCCTCAGTCCTTTCCTGCTTACTTTTATCGTGGTAGATTTTATTTTGCTTACGGTAAATATGCTTAAATACTTTGACGAGATATTCGGTAAGGACCTGCCTTTTATGGTCTATATGGAACTGATAGGTTATTTCGTTGTAAGTATTTCACCCATGGCCCTTCCTTTGGCTGTATTGCTTTCCTCCCTGATGACTTTTGGTAACCTAGGAGAGCATTTTGAATTGACAGCAATAAAAAGTAGCGGGATATCATTGAACAGGACCATGTTGCCCATTGGTGTGTTTGTGGCAGTTGTTACAGTGATGGCCTTTTTGTCCAATAATTTTATCGTTCCCCGAGTAAACCTTAAGACTTTTAGTTTATTGTATGATATCCGGATGAAGTCCCCAGCTTTTGATATCAAGGAAGGGGTCTTTTACAATGGCATTCCAGGTTATAGCATCAAGGTAAATTCAAAGTTGGATGAGGTTCGTCTTAAAGACGTTTTGATCTATGATCATACCTCAGGTCAAGGGAATCTTCATGTAATCACTGCCGACTCGGGAAGGATGGAACCCTTCTTCAATGACAGGTACATCATGTTGACCTTGTTTCATGGCAATAGCTATCAGGAAGGAACTGGAAGAAGAGGGGGGCGAGATATTCCGCAGTCTTTCAGTAGAAACAGTTTTGAAACCAATAAAATGGTTTTTGATCTGGACGCTTTTGATCTCAAAAGAACCCCGGAAAACCTTTGGTCGAATAGTAAGTCCATTAAGAATATTGGGGAAATTCGAGTAGATCTTGATTCTATGGACAGAGAACTTAATCATTGGTATTTTTTCAATTATGCCAATACAGAAGCCTCGTATAATTATTTTGGTAGGACCAGAAAGCTACTTCCGCCACAAGAAATAATAGATAAAAAGCAAGAAACGGATTCCTTGAAAAACCTCAAGTACCAGCAGGAATTGGAAAATGAGGAAAATGGGAAGCAGAATGGTTCGGATAGTCAGAATAAGACCATGGCTTCAAATGATTCAACCGGGGCAGTTAGTCCTGCCAATATTGTAGGAGATACGCTCAAAACCAAAACAGATAGTTCTTTAGCTTCTGTTACCCAAAAGAATGAAGCTTCCAAACCTGTCAAAACTAAGGATTCCGCCATCAATGGCAAGGACAGTCTTGGAAACGTAGCGTCTAATTCAGGCAGTAAAGCGGTTGATATGCGGGCGATCAATAAGAGCAGTAGCCTAAAATTAGAACAACCAGATTTAGTAGAACTCAATGCTGATCAGGAGAAACGATTGGATTCATTGCTTTTGACATCAAGATATAGGACATCCATGGCTTCAGTGGGATTGACTACAGCCAGGAATATTAAAAACAACTTCACAACCAATAAAGCCAGAGTCAATGAAGTGATGCGGCAATATCGAAGTTTCAAAGTGGCCTGGTACCAGAAATACACCCAATCATTGGCTTGCTTTGTTATGTTTATGATAGGAGCTCCTTTAGGGGCCATTATAAAAAAAGGAGGACTTGGAATGCCCGTATTGTTATCCATTATTTTTTTTATAATGTATTACATGCTGACCATTACTGGTGAAAAGTGGGCAAAAGAGGGATTGTCAGATCCAGTGTTCGGTACCTTTTTCTCTAACCTTGCCTTGATTCCTTTCGGATTGTTTTTTTTAAGGCAGGCAAGGAAAGATGCAAGATTATTTGAACCAGATTTTTATCAAGGTTTTTGGGAAAAGGTAGTGAAATTTTATCAGCAGAAGGTCCAAAGAAAAAAGTTAAAAGAAGATGTTTTATAAATTGAAATAAAACAGCTACCTTTGGCTCTGTTTTAAAAATTTTAACATCATATTTGACTAAGCATGTATTTAGCGAAAGAAGAAAAAGTAGAACTATTCCAAAATCATGGTCGGTTGAAGTCAGAAACTGATACAGGGTCTCCTGAATCACAAATTGCCCTGTTTACCTACAGGATCAAGCACCTGACTGAACACTTGAAGACCAACAAAAAAGACCATTCAAGTAGAAAAGGTTTGTTGAAATTAGTAGGTAAAAGAAGGCGTTTGCTTAATTACCTGATAAAAATTGATATTGAGAGATACAGAAATGTAATTGCTGATCTTGGTATCCGTAAATAATTACATGTAGGGTTCCTTGTTATAAGGAACCTTACTTTTTTACCTCCTTCTGTTATTAAGCCTTATTTTTAAAACTATACACTTTACATACTCAAAAGTATATGTTACCAAATACAATTTCAAAAACTATCACTCTTGAAGATGGTAGGGAAATAATCATAGAGACGGGTGCATTGGCCAAGCAGGCTGATGGTGCTGTCGTAATTAAGATGGGCAAAGCTATCTTATTAGCTACTGTAGTAACTAAAAAAGAAGCAGGAGATGGGGTAGACTTTCTACCTATGTCTGTTGATTACCAGGAGAAATTCGCTTCCTCAGGAAAAATACCTGGAGGATTTTTGAAGCGAGAAGGAAGATTATCTGATTATGAAATATTGATCAGTAGAATGGTTGATAGGGCTATCAGACCTATTTTTCCAGATGATTATCATGCTGACACCAATATTAGCATCACCTTGATGTCATCCGATGAAGATGTTTTGCCAGATTGCCTTGCGGGATTGGCAGCTTCAGCAGCTTTGGCTGTTTCAGACATTCCGTTTAATGGACCTATTTCAGAAGTTAGGGTTGCTAAAATAGACGGAGAACTTTTTATAAACCCTAAACCATCCGATTTAGAGAAGGCTTCATTGGAGCTGATCGTTGCAGGTTCAGAGGAGTTTATCCTTATGGTAGAAGGTGAAGGAGACGAAGTTTCAGAAGATGAAATGGTCGAAGCCCTTCAGTTTGGCCATGAAGAAATCAAAAGGCATTGTAAAGTTCAAAAAGAACTAACTAAGCTTGTTGGTAAAGAAGAAAAAAGAGCTTATAGTCATGAAGACAATGACGAAGCATTATTTGAAAAAATTAAAACAGAATTGTATGACAGCCTTTATGAGGTGGTCAGCAGACAAATTTCTGTTAAGCAGGTGCGTTCAGACTTAACGAAAGCCATTAAAGATGGTTTTGTAGAAAGCCTTGGTGAAGATCATGGATATGATGAGCGACTTATAGGAAGATATTTCAGTAAGGTTCATAAAGAAGCTGCTAGAAACTTCACATTAAACGAGAAAAAGCGTTTGGATGGAAGGCAGCCTGACGAGATCAGACCGATTTGGTCCGTAGTTGATTATTTGCCTTCTGCACATGGATCTGCCGTTTTTACCAGAGGTGAAACTCAATCTATCACTACTTGTACCTTAGGTACCAAGCTCGATGAGCAAATGGTAGATGGAGCAGTATTGTCAGGTTACAATAAATTCTTTTTACATTATAACTTCCCAGGTTTCAGTACAGGTGAGGTAAAACCAAACCGTGGACCAGGTAGAAGAGAAGTAGGTCATGGTAATCTTGCCATGAGAGCGCTCAAAAAAGTATTGCCAGCCCCAGCAGACAACCCTTATACCATCCGTATCGTTTCTGATATTTTGGAGTCTAATGGTTCCTCTTCAATGGCCACTGTATGTGCAGGTTCATTGGCGCTGATGGATGCAGGTATTGCTATCAAAAGTCCAGTAACAGGTATTGCCATGGGTATGATCTCAGATTCAAAAACCGGCAATTATACCATTTTGTCCGATATCTTGGGTGATGAAGATCATTTGGGTGATATGGACTTCAAAGTGACTGGTACAGCCAAAGGAATTACAGCATGCCAAATGGACCTTAAAGTAGAAGGCCTTGACTATGAAGTACTCAAAGAGGCGCTTTATCAAGCTAGAAAAGGAAGGTTACATATATTGGATGAAATTAATAAAACCCTTTCATCTTCAAGACCTGAATTCAAGCCGCATACACCTAGGTCTTATAATATGCAGATTCCTAAAGAACTAATAGGAGCTGTAATCGGACCAGGAGGTAAAGTGATTCAGGAAATACAAAAAGATACAGGAGCTACCATCATCATAGAGGAAGTGGACAATATGGGAAGAATCAATATCTTCTCTAATAACCAGGAATCTATGGATGCAGCCATTGCCAGACTTAAGGCAATTGTAGCTCAGCCTGAGATAGGAGAGACTTACACTGGGAAAGTGAAAAACATTATGCCTTTTGGTGCATTTGTTGAATTCATGCCTGGCAAGGATGGGTTGTTGCATATTTCCGAGATTAAATGGGAAAGACTTGAATCTATGGATGGAGTTTTAGAATCTGGCGAGGAAATTGCTGTTAAGCTTATAGATGTAGATAAAAAGACAGGAAAATACAAATTGTCCAGAAAAGCATTGTTGCCTAAACCAGAAAGAAAGGACAAGTAAGCTGGAAGGTCTCTGAATTTATAAGTCATATTGTAAAAAATGAACTATTCTTCAGGGAATATCTGTTATCAATGCGTTAAAAAAATAATCAATAAAATTGAATGAGGCAGCTTAAAATCAGTAAACAGATTACCAACAGAGAAAGTCAATCTCTGGATAAATACCTTCAAGAGATAGGTAAGGTAGATTTATTGACAGCAGATGAAGAAGTGGTGTTGGCTAAAAGGATCCGAGAAGGTGATCAGCTCGCCTTGGAAAAATTAACCAAAGCCAATCTTAGGTTTGTTGTCTCCGTTGCCAAGCAGTATCAAAATCAAGGTTTGTCATTGGGTGATTTGATCAACGAGGGTAACCTTGGTTTGATTAAAGCTGCCCAAAGGTTTGATGAAACCAGGGGTTTTAAATTTATTTCTTATGCCGTTTGGTGGATTCGTCAGTCCATTCTTCAGGCATTGGCCGAACAATCCAGGATTGTAAGACTTCCGCTAAACAGGGTAGGATCCCTAAACAAGATCAGTAAAACATTTTCTGAACTTGAACAAAAGTTTGAGCGTGAGCCCTCTCCTGAGGAGCTAGCTGAGGTACTCGAAGTTACCGCAGGGGAAGTTGTCGATACCATGAAAATTTCCGGAAGACATGTTTCTATGGATGCTCCTTTTGTACAAGGAGAAGAAAATAGTTTGCTTGACGTTTTGGAAAATGATGGGGAAATTAAGCCGGATGATGGCTTGATGAATGACTCCCTAAGAAAAGAAGTACAAAGAGCACTTTCTACGCTTACCCAAAGGGAAGCCGATGTAATTACTTTGTATTTCGGATTGAATGGAGAACATGCGATGACGCTTGAAGAGATCGGTGAGAAATTTAATCTTACCCGTGAAAGGGTTAGGCAGATTAAAGAGAAAGCCATCAGAAGACTTAGACATACCAGTAGAAGTAAAACTTTAAAACCTTATCTGGGATAAGTTATTTAGACAAAGTAGAAAATTTAAAAAGGGCGCTTTGCCCTTTTTTTATATCCCTCAAAAAAAATATTCAAGTCAGTAAACTTTTTTGTTTTTCTAATATGTTAATATTCGAAAGAATTTCGTTTTCGAATAAAAGTGAATAATTAATAAAACAATGAATCAGGAAACAGAAAATATAAAGGTTCTTATTATTGGATCAGGACCAGCAGGATATACTGCAGCTATTTATGCTTCAAGGGCTGGGCTTTCACCTGTAATGTATACAGGTATTCAACCTGGAGGTCAGCTTACCATTACCAATGATGTAGAAAATTACCCAGGATATCCTGACGGTGTTATGGGGCCTCAAATGATGGAGGACTTTAAGAAACAAGCGGAACGTTTTGGAACGGATGTGAGGTATGGTATAGTAACCGAAATGGATGCAAGTGAGCGCCCATTTAAAGTTACTGTAGATGGTAATCAAACTTTGCTTGCAGAATCTGTTATTATTTCTACTGGAGCCTCTGCCAAGTGGTTAGGAATTGAAAGTGAAACCAGACTAAACGGTAAAGGGGTTTCAGCTTGTGCTGTTTGTGATGGGTTTTTCTTCAGAGGAAAAGACGTTGCAATTGTTGGGGGTGGAGATACTGCTTGTGAAGAAGCGAGTTATTTGTCCAATATCTGTAAGAAAGTATACATGATTGTAAGAAGAGATGAATTAAGAGCTTCTCAAATCATGCAAAATAGGGTTATGAAAAACCCAAAAATAGAAATTCTGTGGAATCATGAAACAGTAGAAATCCTTGGTGAAGAGGAAGTTGTTGGAGCCAAGGTAAAAAATAGAATATCAGGTGAAGAGCGGGATTTGGATCTGGAAGGCTTTTTCGTAGCCATTGGTCATCAACCTAATACTTCTGTTTTTGTTAATCAGATTGATACAGACGAAAACGGATACATTCTAACCAAACCTGGAAGTACAAAAACCAATGTCCCTGGCATTTTCGCTTGTGGAGATGCCCAGGATCACGAATACAGACAAGCCGTAACAGCAGCAGGTACAGGATGTATGGCTGCCTTGGATGCAGAAAGGTTTTTGGCTTCCCAAGAATAGTTCTGAATCCATATGATTCTAAAAGAACGGTGGTTCCTCGTGTTTCTACTTTGTTCGTCTATCATTTTTGATATCACAGCACAGCATAGAAAAGTAGACAAGCAGAATAACAATGGTTTTGTCGAACAATTGCTTAAGGCTCCCTTAGGTGCAGATCTTTTTGATGCCGACCAATATAGAAATGACTTGGAAAAAGCTACGGACGCCTTGATCTTTAAGGATGATCTCAATCTTAAAAAACGTTTGTCATTAGTTAGTGAAAACACTGATACCTTTATTTGGGCACCAACTCATGTGATGGTAGAAGTGGCAGAGAAAGTATTGATAGATAGTATTTGGATTACGGCGTATGAATATTATGGGCTCTGGGACAGTCATAAAATCAATAGTTATGATTTTGATCCCAGAGATTTTAAAGACACCATACCTGTGAATTTGTACAATTCCTACTATGGTTCTGGATGGAGTGCTCCTTTGGACAAAACCAAAATTAATTCTGATTTTGGAATGAGACGTTACCGCTGGCACCATGGCACTGATTTGAAATTGAATGTAGGTGACCCGGTTAGATCAGTATTCGATGGGATAGTTCGCATCACATCCTATGATAGGTATGGGTATGGACATTATGTAGTGGTAAGACATAGAAATGGTCTCGAAACTCTGTATGGTCATCTTTCTAAGAAAGAAGTGAAAGTGGGTCAGGAAGTTAGCGCTGGAGATATTATTGGATTGGGAGGAAGTACAGGTAGGAGTACCGGTCCCCACCTTCATTTTGAAATTCGTTACCAGGGACTTTCAATAAACCCGATCGAAATTTTCGATTTTGATATTGGAAGAATTAAAGCTCCTACTTACAACATCACCGCGCAAAGTTTTGATCATGAAATCAAGATGAGGGAAGCCGTTTTCCATAGGATAAGGAGTGGTGATAATCTTTCTGTAATTGCTCGAAGATATGGGGTCAGGGTAAGCCAGATAACCAGATTAAATGGAATCAGTACCAGCACAATTTTGAAAATTGGGCGACGATTACAGATACAATAATAACTTTACAGTCATTTCAATATAAGAAAAATGAAATTGGATATTTTGGCTATTGCCGCACATCCGGATGATATAGAGCTTGCCTGTAGCGGTACCTTGGCCTCACATAGAGCCCAAGGTTATAAGGTAGGTATACTTGACCTTACGCAGGGTGAAATGGGGACTCGCGGCACACCTGAGATACGCTTACAAGAATCTGATGATTCAGCAAAAATACTAGGGCTAAACGCTAGAGAGAATTTAGGTTTTAAGGACATCTATTTCAAAGATGATTTAGCCCATCAGGAAGCCATTGCAAAGGTTATACGAAAATACCAGCCGGAAATAGTACTTGCCAATGCGATTAGAGATAGACACCCTGATCATGGTAAAGGAGGCAGTCTGGCTTCTCATTCATGCTTTATTAGTGGCCTAAGAAAATTGGAAACCGAAATAGATGGGGTAGCGCAAGAACCTTGGAGACCAAAATTTGTCTATCATTATATTCAAAATGAATACATTGAGCCAGACTTGGTGGTTGATGTTTCTGATTATTGGGAAATAAAAAAGAACAGTATTTTGGCATTTAAATCCCAATTCCATAATCCTGACTCTAAAGAACCTGAAAGTTTTATTTCCAGTCCAGAGTTTCTTGATTTTATAGAAGCTAGATCCCGTGAACTAGGGCATAAGATTAATGTGAAATATGGAGAGGGTTTTACTGTAGAAAGAGTAGCAGGAGTTAAAAATCTATTTGACCTTATTTAGTACAGTGGTCTAGCCCCATTACTTCCTGAGGTTTCTTGATTTTTGATCTCTTGATCAGGATGAAATAACTTGAAAAGTTGGGTTTTATCTAAACCATTATTTTGGCGACATTGCTGCGGGAAATCACAACAATGTCGCCAAAAATACAATTATATTTTTGTCGTTATTGAGAGGGAGTCTGCCTTTTCTATGCTTACCACGCTGATTGGTTAAGTTTTTGTACAAGTTATCCTCAAGCCAAAAGTGCTAGGATGAACAGATTTTTAAATGATATCTCAGTATCAGCTTATTTATTTTGTTATAAACAAGTCCTGAAGGAAGCCTTATCAAGGCGCTAGTCGTTCCATTGACCATTCTGAAGTCGCTTCATTGAGACGGTACAATACCCTGTCGTGAAGTCGAGCTGGCCTTCCTTGCCAAAACTCTATCGAAGTAGGAGTAAGTAGAAAACCACCCCAGTTTTCTGGTCGAATAATTGGTTCCGTTTTAAATTTCATCTCAAATTGACGCTGACGTTCTTCCAAATAGGCGCGATTCGGAATAACTTCACTTTGAGGACTGGTCCAAGCGCCTATTTGACTTTGTTCCGGTCGGCTTTTGAAGTATTTGTCAGACTCCTCCGCAGAAGTTTTAGCAACGGTACCTTCTATTCTCACTTGTCTTTCTAATTCTGGCCAGAAAAAAGTCAGGGAGGCTACAGGATTTTTTATAAGTTGCTGTCCTTTATTGCTGGAATAGTTGGTGTAAAAGACGAAACCATTGTCTGCACCTTTCAATAAGACAATTCTTCCAGATGGACTTCCATTTTCATTAATTGTGCTAAGGTGCATTGCAGTAGGTTCATTGACCTGTGCTGTAATTGCTTCCGATAACCATACCTTGAATTGTTCCAAAGGGTCTGAATTTATCTCATTTAAATTCAATTTCTTAGAAGAATATTCTATTCTTATGTCTGCTAATTTCATTTTATTAGGATTTGGTACGGAAATTTAAGTTTGGAATGCAAATATATTGGTTTTAAATATTTTTGCTTTATATTAATGCCTCATATAAATAGTTTTTGATGGATGATATGTCCAAATTAGCTCCACAATCAGGGAGTTTGTTGATTTCTGAACCGTTCCTGCAGGATGAAAATTTTGTCAGGTCAGTAGTTCTATTGTGTGAAAATAATGAAATGGGTTCCTTTGGTTTGGTATTGAATAAGTTGTCTATATTTAAATTAGAGGAGCTTTTAGAGGGACATGAGTTTTTAGATAAGGAAGTTTATGTAGGAGGTCCAGTAGAGCAAAATACCCTTCATTTTATTTATCATGGAGAACAACAATTGGAAGATAGTGTAGCCTTAGGAGAGAAGCTTTGGTGGGGTGGAGATTTTAAGGAATTGATTGGTAAACACAAATTAGGTTTGGTAGATATTTCCGATTTCCGATTTTTCTTAGGTTATTCAGGTTGGGAAAAAGGACAATTAAAAGACGAATTATTAGAAAATACATGGATTGTTTGTGATAATAGCCATGCTAAAAACATATTTACAGTAGCTCCAGATGATTTATGGAGGATTATTTTAAAGAATATGGGGGGTGATTTCCAAGTATTGGCAAATTATCCGATTGACCCAAGACTTAATTAGCTCAAAATTGCTACTTTTGTTTAGTATGGTTTGAATTACGCAGGAATACAATAAATATTATGGATAAGGATAAAGAAATGTCTGAAAATGCAGACAAGGTTACTGAAGAATTGGCCAAAAGCCAAAAATCAGGAGAAGAAGCATCTACCGAAATACAGGGAGAAACTACTAACGATGCTACGGACGAAAACTCAACAACTGACAAGGAAAGTGTGGATGTGGTAAACACAGATGCGGCCCCGTCAAATGAAGTTCCGGAGGAAAAAGAAGAGGGCAAAGCTTCTCAAGACGAAGGAGAGTCTGTGGAAGTGGCATCTTCTGCTGAAACCACGGAATCTGAGTCCGATGCAGAAGTGGCTGTAGGCAATAAAGATAGTTCAGATGAAAACGAGGAGGAGGAAGAGGAATTCGATTTCCATAATTTTACCAAAGCACAACTTATAAAAACCCTAAAGGACTTTGTGAATGAACAACATTTCGTTCGTAGAGATGGGTTGGTACAAGAAATAAAAAACCAATACGACGAATTTTTCTCCAAGGAACAAGAACAAGCCCTTGAACAATTTTTGAGTGAAGGAGGAGAGAAGGATGGATTTGTCTATAGAGGGACAGATGAAGACAAGGAGTTTTTTGCTTCTTACCAATTGTTTAAAGAGAAAAAACACCAGCAGTTTAAAGACCTAGAGCGTTCGAAAGAAAAGAATGCCAATGATAAAAACCTGATTTTGGATCAATTGAGAGCTATAGTAGATGGAGAAGAAACTACCAATAGCATCGAGACTATTAAAAAAATCCAGGATGAGTGGAAGAAAATTGGTCCTGTTCCACACAGTCAGAATAAAAACCTTTGGGCGTCTTATAATGCCCTTATGGACCGTTTTTATGATAATCGAAGTATTTACTTCGAATTAAAAGAACTAGATAGGAAAAAGAACCTTGACAGTAAACTGGATCTTTGCCAAAAGGCTGAAGCATTGTCAGAGGTTGAAGATGTGAAAGAAGCAATTAAAAACCTCAATGATCTTCATGAGGAATTTAAACATATAGGGCCTGTGCCAAGAGATGAGCAAGAAGCGCTGTGGCAAAGGTTTAAAAGTGCTTCTGATGCGGTTTACAATAAGCGGAAAGCTTATTATGACAGTCAAAGAGAAGTATTTAAAGCCAATCAGGTTTTAAAAGAAAAGCTTATTGAAAAGCTAGATACTTTTAAATCCTTCAAAGCCGAAAAAATCAGAGACTGGAACACGAAGACAAAAGAGATTCTTGCTTTGCAAAAAGAGTGGGAACTTATAGGTCCGGTTCCAAGAGAGGCTGGTAAGGACATCAATAAAACATTTTGGGGGCTCTTTAAGCAGTTTTTCCACCACAAGAACCTCTTCTTTAAGGAGCTTGATGAAATAAGGCAGCAAAATAAAGAAAAGGCGGAGAAGCTTATAGAAAAAGCTGAGTCTTATTTGGAGAGCACCGACTGGAAAAACACTTCCAATGAGTTAATTCAACTGCAAAAAGAGTGGAAAGAACTCGGTCCAATGCCTGAGAAGTTTAGAGATGATCTTTACAACCGTTTTAAAAAGGCATGCGACACTTTCTTTGAAAGTAGGAGGACTGCCAATAAGGAAACCAATAAAGCATTTGAAGACAATCTCGTAGAGAAAGAGAAAGTTTGTCAAGAGATTTCGGATGCTGCTAAGGACGAAAGCCAGACAAGTGCTGAGAACCTTGAAAAACTAATTCAACAATTCAACGAAATTGGATTTGTGCCTAGAAAGAGCATGAAAGACATTTCAGCCAAATTCAACAATGCGGTAAATGAATATGTATCTAAATTAGAGTTGGAAGGTGAAAGCAAGGACGACTTTTTGTTCAGGTTGAACCTCAACAAGCTTCAAGCGGATCCAAATAGCAATAAAGTCCTTAACAAAAAAGAACACGGAATTCGTAGACAAATCACAGACTTGGAAAACAACATTACCTTATGGAGGAATAACCTTGAGTTTTTTGCTGCCTCTAAAACTGCTGATAAGCTAAAAGATCAATTTGAGGAGAAGATCGACAAGGCAGAGCAAGAAGTGGATAAATTAAAGAAGAAGCTTTCAATTATTCGTGAATTTTAATTGCTTCACTATGAGTAAAATAGGATTTTTGTTAGAAAATTATTCTCAAAAATTTTGATTTCATAGGAGTATAAAACTATATTTGCACTCGCAATCAGGGAAAAAGTCTTCCTGATACCACTTTTAAAAGAGTGTTTTTATATAGAAGCCTCCTTAGCTCAGCTGGTAGAGCAACTGACTTGTAATCAGTAGGTCGTTGGTTCGATCCCGACAGGAGGCTCTTTATTTTGAAGCCCATACAAGAAACATCTTGTATGGGCTTTTTTGTTTGCTTTCTATTTATTCATTATACACTAATACAATAAGCAAATGTTAAAAAATGTCATGAAGTTTATACTTTTCTTTACCACCTTCTTGCTCATTGGTTGTAAAAGTGGAAAGATTACTGAAAATGAAAGTTACTCAGTTGTGCTAGAATCCATTACAAAGGGAAAAGAAAAAGAATACACTTGGACACATGCACGCTCTGCTGTAATACCCTCCGATAAGCCAAAGGTGCTTACCACTATGTCCCAAACACTCAAAGAGGGCTCAGATGTTTATCATGACTTGTATCAAGTGATAAGTGAGGATTTGGGCCAAACCTGGTCTGAGCCTGAAGCAATACCTTCATTGACAATAATTGAACAAGATAGTGGCTATCGATCTGTAGTGGATATGTGGCCTCAATGGCATTCCTATACAAATAAGGTTTTAAATATAGGTACCTCTCCCTTTTATTCTAACGAAAGGACACATGACGGTTGGAAAAAAAAGGTGGTGTATGCCTGTTTTGATCCGGAAACCGAACAATGGAGTCTTCCCAAATTCTTGAAACTTCCGGAGTTGGACCATGATGGAATGCTTTTAATGTCACCTGCAGCAGGGAGTGCTCAGTGGTTGGAATTTCCCCATGGAGATATTCTCTTGCCTATATTTTATTTTAAAATAACTGAGCAACAGTATTCTGCAGCAATGACTAATCCGGATAAAGCATTCAGTATTGGTAGTTTAATGAAAAGTGATGATTTTGGTTTTAGCAGCACAATAGTGCGATGTACCTTCGATGGTGAAAATTTAATTTATAAAGAACATGGTGATGAATTAATACTTAAACAGGGTAGGGGGGTCTATGAACCATCCATCACCTCTTTTAAGGGAGAATATTATCTAACCATGCGTAGTGACAAAAGTGCTTATGTTGCTAAGAGCAAAGATGGATTGCATTTTAGTTCTCTTAAGGAATGGACATTTGACGATGAGTCTGTTTTGGGGAGTTATAACACCCAGCAACATTGGGTAAGGCATAGTGATGCCTTATACTTGGTGTACACCAGACGAGGGGCAGATAATGATGAGGTTTTTCGCCATAGGGCACCTCTTTTTATGGCAGAGGTGGATTCGGAAAAACTTGGGGTAATTCGTGATTCAGAGCGCATAGTGGTACCTAACCGAGGTGTAGCTCTAGGTAATTTTGGCATAATGGAAGTCAATCCAGCTGAGACTTGGATCACTGTTGCTGAATATATGAGAGGAGAAGAAAATGTAGCTGCTGACAATAGTGTTTTCACAGCCCGAATCCTATGGAAGCGTCCAAATTTGAATTCAAAACAATAATCAAAGATTTAATTAATACTAAGAGAATTGTAGAGTTTCCTACTACTATTTATTATGAGATGATAAGAACAAAATTTTTTAATAAATACAAACCCAAAGTAATTAGTAACTACAATACAAGTAGTGAATTAAACGGTGTTTGTAAGTGTTTTAAGTATCATAAAATTACCCATTAATGTTTATCCATATAACATTGAAAACTGAATCAACTCGGTGGATTGTTAGACTTTCAACGATAAGCAAATGATATTTCTTCAACTCTTTGGCTGATTTTGATGTCGATTTAGTTAAAATCTAATTCAGCTGTAAGAAGAAAAAGGGAGTGATCAGGAAAATAATCTCTTGTATTTTTTACATTACTTTGACCAAAACCTAGTTCCATTGGTTAGGTACTTAGTTGATTTTTCTTTTATCGTTCAAAGCCACTTGCTAGAATTTAAAATTAGGCTTGCTGCCAAATCGCTCGTAGTATTTTTTTGAAAAATAGGAAGAATGTTTAAATCCAACCTCGAGAACAAGTTGTTTTAAGGAGTGAACCTGCCTATTTTCTAGTAGCATTTTAGCTTTCTGTAATTTAACTTCTGTTATAAGTTCATTAGGGGATAAACCTGTTTCACTTTTTATTTTTCTAAATAAAGAACTTGATGAAAGATTAAAATGCTCGGCAAGATCAGTTTGATTGATTTTACTTTTCCCGGATTGTTCAAAAATATATGCCTGTAATTTATCAATCCAATTGTTAGAATCATTTTGGGAGGGGTCTATTTTTTGCTCCAGTTGATACCTTGTACGTTTGTTGTTATTTATTAATGCATTATTTATCCGTATGATCAATTCTTCCTCTTCAAAAGGTTTAAGTAAATAATCGTCGATACCAAGTCTTAAAGTAGATAATTTGATTTGGTTATCTGCCCTCGCAGTAAGCATCAAAATTGGAGCAGAATGTTGTATTGATTTAAGTTTTGAAATGAATTCTAATCCATTCATATTTGGCATCATATAATCTGTAATGATAAAATCTACGGCTTGACTCTTTATTATTTTCAAGGCTTCATGGCCATCCTCGGCTTCCAGGCATTCGTATTTACATAGTAAATCTTTAAGGTAGAGTCGCATATCATAAGCATCATCGACCAATAAAATTTTAACTTTTTTATTAGTAGAAGAAAAACGTTCCAATAGCTCAAGTTTGCTTATTTCGCTATTCTCAACCCTATTTACTTTCTTGATTCTCTCAACCTTAGGAAGGTGAATAACAAAAGTGCTCCCAACTGAAGGTTTGCTGGAAACTCTAATTGTTCCTCCAATTTTTGTAATTATCTCTTTGCTGAAAGCCAGTCCAACACCACTTCCACCTGATTTATTGAAAGAGTTGTTTGATTGATAAAATCGATTAAATATTAATTCTAAATCATTCTTTTCTATACCTATGCCATCATCCTCCACACCAATGATTATTGAGGTTTGGTTTTCCTTTAAGAATAGGGTCACTTTCCCTTTCTTTTCCGTATATTTTAAGGCATTCAATAGAATGTTATTAAGTGCCCGTTCCAGATATAGCTTATCACCCAAAACAAATTTTGGTGAGGTACTTGGATTTACCTTAAATGTTATTTGCTTTTGCTTAAATAAAGGTTCAAAAGAAGTAGCTATTTTCTTCAATAAATCAGTCAAGTTTATTGGATGTAAGCTCATGCTGAAATTAGTACCCTGCATTTTGGCTAAATCGATTACATCATCTACTAATTTTTTTATTTTATCAGCTTGGTTATTGAGCTGGGCCACGATGGACTGTATTTGAGCATCATTTAATTCGGAGTTGTATTTTTTAAGTTTATTGATTTGACCTTTGATAAGTGTCAAAGGGGTACGAACCTCATGAGAGACATTGATAAAAAACTGCGACTGCTGCTCATTAATATCTGCTATATTTTTCCGCTCTATTTCTAATGCAAGTTCACTTTTAAGATTTTCTTGTTTGAAATAGTAAACCAAAACAAATACGATTGCGAAAACCATGAAGATGAAACGATCAGGGCCGAAATAATTTTGTGGGTAATGGAGAAAATAAATATTGGGTATTATAAAAAGAACTAGGGACAATACAAATGAGGAAAAAATATAAAAACGATTGTTGGTAAACAAGAGAACAAAGGCAGGAGCTAAAAGGTATCCGGCTTCTAACATTTTACCGGATATAATGAAATTGGAGAACATAAAATTGCTAAAGTATACCAAGAAAAAAAATAGGGCAGTTGCCATTTTATTTCGGTTTATCCACTGAAGGTACAATACAAGTGAAATGCCTGCAAAATTGGCTAGATGGGTAAAGATATAAACAGGGGGCTTATTGGGTTCAAAAATTTCAGCAATGATTGAAGCCATTTCGATTAATATCCAAAATCCACAAAAGATATTCAAGAGCTTTATTTGCTTTTGTTTTTCTCTAGGTTTGTCAGGATCAAACCCGATCAATGAAATTGCTTTATAAAGGTTTACCCAATGTTGTCGAATTGTATTCAATTGTATTTAGGTGTTAAGTTATTGACCATTTTCCATTTAAAAATAGATATTATAAAATTTTTCCAGCCGATTTGACCGCAATAAATCAATACCAAACCTCCATAAAGGTTAATTAGACCGGTTGATTATCCAAATTGACCTGTTAGTGATTCTGTTTGATTGATTTTTGACCTTTACCTGATTTACTTTTAGGTACGTTATTTCCATTTTACTGCTTATATATACCTAATAATATTTGGTTTAAAATTAGAAAGGAGGGTTGATAGTTCTCTTTTGTCTTGAATGTCTTTATTAAAACAATTACCATGAAAACTCAACTTATTCTCATTATATTAATAGTATTCTCTTGTTCTTTTTCTTTGGCACAGACTTCTGCTGAAATGGCTGATATAGCAATACAAGGTATTGCAAGAGATGACAATAATACGGCTAAAGCAGATGCCCAAATTTCCCTTACTTTCGAGTTTTATTATTTAGATAGCAATAATGGAAATGCTAAAGTTGAAGTAGGGGCTCCAGAAACAGTAAGCCTAAATACCGATGCTTTTGGCGTATTTTCCCATGTTATAAGTCCTGCTGCTACCAATAATTCCATATTTGCTAATCAGCAAATCTATTTAAAAATCACAGAGGGGAATGTTCTTGTGTCAGAGGAAAAATTAAAGCATGTTCCTTATGCAATAGCAGCTAATAACGGGGTGCCGACCGGGTCTATCATGCCTTTTGTTGGGTCTACAGCTCCAATTGGTTGGGTGCTGTGCGATGGACAGTCCCTAACAAATATCAATGGGGCTGAAAATCTCATTGCTTTATTGGGGAGTACCAATGCACCAGATTTGAGGGCTATGTTTTTAAGAGGGGTAGGGGTCAACGCTGATGCCCAGTTTGCCGATAATAGCAGGGATGGTGGTATAAATTCCACACAGCAAGATTCTAATATGGCGCACCAGCACAGCGTGGATTTAACTACTTCTAATAATGGTGAACACTCACATCCCTTAAAGTTAATGAACAGGAAGTTTGTTAATGATGGTAATAGCGGTTCAACAGCGTTTAATATACAAGCCCAGGATGGAGGGGTATCTACAGTAAAAACCGATTTAAGTGGGATACATACCCATGCTGTTTCCGGAAATACGTCGTCTGAAGGAACTGAATCTCGTCCTATAAACTATGGGGTGAACTACATCATCAAATTATAATTTCAGGGGGATGAGAAAATTATTTCTTACACTGATATTGAGTATGTTGATTTCCTTCCTTTATGCACAACAGGAGGAAGGAGCCAAGGAAGTTACTGTCTCACAAGCCATACAAAATGAAGGTTTTACAATTCAGGTAGGGCTGCCTTTTTTAGGAACATCCAATAACACCACTCCAACAGATTTACGTTTTCCATGGGATGTACTTTACCTGTATGGTACTTTTGCAGAAGAATCTTTTAGTGTTTCCAAAGGTTATTTTGGTGATAAGATTTTGATAGAATGGCGACTTAGAAATAATATTAACAACATTACAAACATCAAAATTTTACGTAGAGAACTTGGAAGTAATGAAAATTTTCAACCAATAGCTGATAATACCCCACAGCCCTCCGGTACCTATGAAGACAAGTACGTGGATGGAGGAAAACTGTACGAATATAAAGTGTTGGCTGAAAATGTAATGGAGGATGAAGAGCTTTATACCAATTATATCACAGGTATAGGGTTTAGAAATCCTACTGCGGTCATTACCGGAAATGTTAATTTTGAAGGTGGAAATCCGGTGAAAAACGTAACGGTAGTTGCCGAATCGAGTGGGAGTTCCATAAGCTATGGGAGTAGTTTGAAAATCCCTTCTAACGCTAAGCTTGAGATCAATAAATTAAATAAACCAATTGATTCGTTGGCTACTTTACAGGCTTGGGTAAAACCGGACATCAATAGTCCTTATACTGATGATAATGGGAGCCCGATCAGGCTGTTTAGACTAACTGAGGCAAACGGTAATAACATAGATGTTAATGTCAGAGTAAAAATATTGGCAAACGAATTGGAAGTTAAAATAAAAGAGAGTTTGTTCCTTATCAAAAATGTATTTCCTTCTGGAGATATCGATGCCCGAGGTGATGATATTATGGTCCCTGTAGCTAATTTCAATGATTACTTTACTCATTTTTCGATACAGTTGAGGGATGGAATGGCTCCATCCCTCTTTATCAATGGCCGCCCAATGACAAAGGAGTACCGGGATGCTGTACATAAAGCACGAGCCGAGATAGACCAAAATATAAATACTCCATCTTTAGAGATTTTCGAGACTACAAGTCTTATTAATTTTCAACAAGGGCAGGCTGTTTGGAACAAGGTCAGAATAGGTGGTGGAAAAACAGCTCTGATTGATGAAATTCGCTTATGGAATCGCATAGAAACAGCCGCTGATATTCGAACAGATTATAAAAGGTATATCAGTGGTGACGATCCGGGTTTGATAGTCTATTTAAGCGCCAACGAAAATCAAGGGGATTATACCTATGATGCTTCACGAGAAGACTATACATATAATAGAAATCACGGTAAATTAGATAATATCACTTTTGTATCTGGACCTGGTGCAATCCCATCTGCTAGTCAATTGGGAATCTTAGGGGTAACCGATGAAAATGGCAATTATCAGATTAATTCCATTCCCTACTCCGGAACAGGAGAATCATTTAAAATTACCCCTGTTTATGGACAACACAAGTTTGAACCCAATCAACAACTGGTCTTTTTAGGTCAGGGCTCAGAGGTGGTAAATAAAATTGATTTTATCGATAAGTCCTCCTTTATCTTTAAAGGAAAAATATTGTACGATACCAGAAAGGTGTTCCCTTCCTACGTAGAGGTAAATGGTGGAAATTTGTCCGGATTGAATGATGGAGATGAATATGTTACAGGTCCCGGAATTATCGATGAAAACTATAATCGATATGAGAAGCTTACAGGAGCAAATGCAGGCACTTATAATAAAGGTGAATATTGGATTAATTATTATGATGAGAACGACTCTACCAATTTTCGACTGGAACGCTATGCCAGTATTCCAGTCTCCGGAGCTACGATCTACATTGATGGACAAATCGTAATTGATGAAAACAATACACCTGTACTGTCGGATGAAGCCGGTAATTTTGAAATTAGTGTACCTATTGGAAATCATTTTATACGGGTTGAAAAAAATGGTCACTCCTTTTCTTACAATGGTAGATTTCCTGCTGAAACCGGTACTTTTAAAGAATTTTTTGAAGATGCTCAGGAGCCGGTGGTATTTATTGATGAGACCAGAGTAACTGCGGTTGGACGTGTAGTTGGTGGAGCAGTGGAAGCAAGTAAGCCAATAGGATTTGGTGAAAATGGGCTTTATGTAATCAACGATACAATTGAAAATTTTAAGCCCATTCCTTTGGTTGTTAGTTCGAAAAATAATATAGGGGTGGCTAGTTTTGCGTTTCAGTATGATCCACCAGGTGCCGGAGGTGTCACCGATTACACAAAATTTAACTTTAAAACGAATAGCGAATCCGGCGAGTATCGTGTTGAAGTGATGCCATTGAATTATGAAATTGAAGGGGGAGATATACCAGGCTTAACAATTTCCAGTAATGAGAGCATTAATTCAGCTATAATTGGAACATCAAATGAAAGTATAAATTTTTCAAGTATTCCACCGCTTTTAACTCCGGAGTTTATTCTTCCAAACAATGATATTTTGGAAGGGGTACCCTATCATTTTGAAAAAAGCTTTGTGTACCGTTCTACGCCAGTATTGCGTGTCATCGACCAAACTTCAACAGATTCACTACAGTTTTTTAATGCAGATAGTAGTGAGTACTTTATAAGCACTGAAGGGTTAACCCACCTGGCAGACGCTAGTAAAGAGGTATTGATTTATGAGCAGGCTGCAAGTTATGCCATAACCCTATCCACATTTGAAAGATACGTGAACATGGATGGAGACAGTATAATTGAAGATGTTGTGCCAATTATAGATGGGGAATTAAAAATCAATAATAATTTAGCAATTTTAGGCTCTGAAGAGATCGAAAAGGATACAGTAGACAATAGTATTTCCTATTATTCATTTCAAGGGGGTGTTCCCAATACTACGTTCCCATATACACGCAGTTTGGATATACAGTATGTTATTGGGGGTATTTCTTATCCGGCAGAAAATTATATTCCTGACGGGATTATACTAGGAGGGGCTCCTGATGGGACTTCTGCTCCACCCCTTACAGTAGCTCCTGAAATCCCGGATATTATTCTCCGAGACCCTCCCGGATCCAACAGTTTTGCATCCATAGAGGCAGGTCAAACCTTAAGTTTTACCACAGAATCCATGTCCACCTTATCCGGAGGGCTTTCTCAAACCTTAAAATTAATGATGGGAGGAGCTGTTACCTTTGTTGGGGGAGTTCCGGGAGCCTCGATTGAGGTGAAAACAGAAGTGGTCAATGACCTTACCGGCAATATAACGCTAGAAACTTCTTCTTCAGATGCTTTAAGTTTAACAAAAACCTATACGTTTAATCAAACCATTTCGACCAGTGATGACCCGGAATTTGTGGGCGCTGATGGGGATTTGTATATAGGGAACGCTAGTAATTATGCCATAGGATCTTATGATGACTTTAAAGCTGACATTGCACCGATTGGAGATCCGAACAATAATTATAGGTTGACCAATGCAAATGGTGATGACATTTATTTAAATAAGCAAAAAGCTATATATATAAATACTAAACCGACCAATACCTTTTTTGTGTACTCTCAAAAGTACATAATTAATGATTTAATACCTCAATATGAGTTAATTGCAGAAAATCTCAGAAATCATATTCCAGTAGAAGGCGCCAATAGTTTGTTTTGGTACGAAGAACAAATCAGGTTGTGGCGTAAGATTATTCTTGAAAATGAACGAAAGAAATATTTGGCTTTAAATGAATCTGAATCGTTAATAAAAGCTGCTGATGATTATTTAGATATTTATATGTCTGATATAAAGAACGAATTAAATCGTTCAGATGTTGGTGTTCCTTACCAAGCGTTATTGAAGGAAAAACTTGACCTTGCCGCTAGCAATAAATCATTGGTTAATTCCCAATCATCCGGTAATATTTCATTTGATTCGGGTGTAGGCGAAGTAAGTAGGAGTGTAGAAACAGAGCTTATTAATTCCTCCTCTTTAGCTTATAATATTGAGTTGGAAGAAAGCTTGCAATATGATATAGGATTTGAAATTAATGATGCGTTAGGCCTTGTTTCTACTACTGTCTTTTCCTTGGCTCAGGATTTTAGTGCAGGTATCACCAAAGAAGAAGCTGAAACTACGACCTTTAAATATACCTTGAAGGACAATGATCCTGCAAACATTTTGAGTATTGATGTTTTTAACCTATTTGATGGTAACGGACCGATTTTCACAACTGTTGGAGGTAGAACCTCTTGCCCATATGAGGGCAAAGAGTTGTCTCATTTTTATAATCATTCCTCCTATGATCCTGCTAACCCCATTGTTGCTCTGGCAGAGGCGGATAGGGAAACCTTAAGCAATGCAACTCAAAAGGCAGAAGATCCTCAAATTACCGTAGAGGTTGCAGAAATATTTAATATTCCGGAAAGCAATACCGCAGAATTTCATCTGTCTTTTCAAAATTTAGCAGATGCAACTAGTGATAATGCAAATTTTAATTACTTTGAGTTAATAATCGACAATACAACAAATCCTAGTGCACCTGATATCAATGTATCGCCCAATGGAACCGTAATATTTGTCCCTTACGGACAATCTGTAGATTATACCTTGACATTGGATAAGAAAATTGCAGATGTCTACGATTATGAAAATATAAGAGTGGTTTTACAATCACTTTGTGATCCTGTAAACGTTTTTGATGACGTTATAATATCGGCCCATTTTATTCCAACCTGTTCTCAAGTAAAAGTAAGTGCACCTCAGGATAATTGGGTATACAATATAGATGCAGCTTATGACAATCATTCGGACCTTTCAAAGCCCTTGTCCATTACCTTATCAGATTATAACCAGTTATTTGATAACTTCCAAAAGGTAGATTTAGAATACCGTTTAGCCACCTCACCAAACTGGACAAACCTGCATAGCTACTATAATACTCAAGCGTTTTATGATCAAGCCATATTGAATGGGGAAAGTGATTCTAAAATTTCTGTAATTGAAACACCCCAGGTTAATTTTCCTTTTGATATTGCAGGACTTCAGTTACAAGATGGAGTTTACGAAATAAGAGCAAGAAGTATATGTGAAAATGGTACAGTATATATTTCTGACGTAATTTCTGGAACAGTTAATTTAGAAGCCCCAAGGCAATTTGGTACACCATTTCCTATAGATGGTATTTTAGGGGTGGGAGAAGACCTCCGGGTAAAATTCAACGAAAATATGTATTTCAATAGTGCAGTAAGCACCATTGAGATAAAAGGACAATCCAACCAACTGCCAATTGATCATAGTGTTTCTTTGTATTTTGAGGGGGATAGTAACACGGTAACTATTGAAAGCCCAAGGTTAGTGTCGGGAGATTTGACCCTTGAGTTTTGGATGAATAATTCCACTACAGAAAGCACAGCTACAATTGTTGAACAAAAAGACGGGCTAACCATCAATTTGGAGGACCATGAGATATTTGTAACCCTTGGGGATATCACAACCCATGGAACTATCGCAAATGACGAATTATTTCATCACTATACATTTTCGCATAACAATGAATTGGGAACGCTAAGTATATATGAGGATGATAGGGAAATAGGTGGGGGTGCCGGCTCGGCAAACACAGCATTTACAAATAACAACCCCTTAATTATTGGTGGAAATTCTTTCATTGGAAACATTCATGATCTCCGGTTGTGGTCAGTATCAAAAACTTTGAGCGATGCATATGCCGGGATGTATAGCAAGCTCCAAGGGAAAGAGGCTAATTTGGTAGGTTATTGGCCGCTGAACGAGGGACGTGGAGAGCTTGCTAATGATCTTGCACGTTTTAAACATGCATTAGTGAAAGCGGAATGGGATATTAAGCCTAAAGGGACTGCTTATTCCTTTAGTAATGGGCAATACTTGGCCTTGGATGATGTTGGTTTTGTTCAGTTGACCAATGAAATGGATGCAACTATTTCCTTTTGGATCAAAACAGAAACTCCGCAAGAGGCAACTATTTTCTCAAATGGAAGAGGAATAGGTGATGGCACACTAGAAGGAAAGGATCCGATCCAGTCCAACGGTTTGGCGAATAAATGGTCGATCAATATGAATACGTCCGGAGCTTTGTATTTGGCCAGTGAAGAAAATACCTATGTGTTAACCGCTGCAAGTGTCGCTGATAATTCTTGGCACCACATCACACTATTATTCAATCGAAATGGTGCTCTAAGAACCTACGTGGATGCCCAACAAGTATCCTCCAATCCAATGACTAATATAGGAGGGTTTTCCGGGGATAAGGTTTGGATAGGAGCGAGAGGATTTAGAGATCTAGGGAATAAAGAAACAGTGGACCGTGTTTTTACTGGGAAAATCGATGAATTCCGTCTTTGGAATACCCTTAGGAATGTTGATCAAATTTCTAGAGATAGGTACCATGAAATTGATGTGGAAAGTATTGGCCTATTACTTTATGCCAGAATGAATGCACCTAACACTGCAACTGATAAGGGGCCACTATATTACCACGTTGTCAGTGGTGGAGAAATGAGCACTTCCTATGGTACGATGAATGCCGGTGCTGTTAATTTTTCAAATGATGTTCCTGCCATAAAGCCTGAAAGAAACCTAATCAAATTTCAGGTGAATCATGTGATCAATGAAGATGAAATGATTTTGGAACCTGTGATTTCAGATTGGGCAGTGGTAGAAGGACAGGTATTAGACATTACCGTTCATCGAATGTTTGATGCTTCTGATAATATGCAACAATCCCCAATAACCTGGACAGCTTTTATACAAAAAAATGAGATGAGTTGGTTTGTAGACGGCCACAACGATGTTGTTGACCTTACCAAAATTGGTGAAGAAGCTACATTCTTTGAAATAAGCATCTTAAACAAAGGGGGGCAAACCCAGCCCTTTGCGATTTCTGGCATTCCAAGTTGGTTATCTTTGAGCAGTTCTTCGGGAACATTGTTGCCGGATAGTAAGGTAGTGATAACAGCTAGTGTTGATGAAGGTCTGGCAACAGGAGAATACATAGAAGACCTATATCTACAAACTGATTTCGGGTTAGACGAGAAACTACAATTGAAACTTAGGGTCTTAGCAGAAGATCCTGATTGGGTCATAGATCCGAATAATTTTAATTATAGTATGAATATTGTCGGTCGAGTTAGCATAGATGGTGTTTATTCTGATGACATTTATGATAAAGTTTCAGCTTTCTCTAATGGTGAGCTAAGGGGCGTAGCGGACATGGTTTGGGATGAGGCCTATCAGGAATACTTTGTGTTTTTAACGGTCTATAGTGATTCGGCTTACAGTGATTTAATTAATTTTAAAATATGGGATGCTTCAAAAGGACAAGTTGTTCAGGCAACTTTAGATGAGAAGTTGACGGTTACTTTTAATGAAAACACCATAATAGGCACTCAGACTAATACCTCAATGTTTGAAAATTCAGGGGTTGTAGAGCAAATTATACAATTGAATCAAGGATGGACATGGTTGTCTCTAAATGTTGAGGATCAAAATTTTTCAAATTTAAATGTCTTAACAGATGGAATGGTTTTAGAAACGTCGGACAGGCTAATGAGCAATAGCCCCTCGAAATTAGAAACCTACTTTAAAAATGAGAATTCTCCTGAATCCAGTTCATGGAATGGTGAAATAAGTGAGCATGGTGGTTTATCTACTTCTTACATGTATAAAGCGAAGTTTAATAATCGACAGGATTTAATTCTTTCCGGTTCTTCTGTCAATTTAGATTCATGGAGTTTTCCTATCAAGCTCAATTGGAATTGGTTACCCTATCCTTTAAAAAACAATGTTGCATTGAATGAAGGCCTGTCATCTTTCGATGCTCATGAAGGGGATGTTATTAAGTCTCAAAATCAATTTGCCATATATGATGAGGTAAATGGTTGGAGTGGTACTTTAAATTATTTAGAAGCCAATAAAGGTTATATGCTGCGATCTAGTCAAGAGCAAATATTCACCTACCCTAGGTTTTTATGGGATTTCTCTAATTCCCGAATGTCGAATCTTGAGATTCAAACACCGGAGGAAGTGATATCGGCTGAATTTGCTAGATTTTCGGCCAATATGAATGCAGTAGTGTTGTTACCCGAAGGCTACCACGAACTGTTTGCAATTGATGATAAGGGTGATTTAAGAGGAAAAGCAGTAAACCAAGTGATTGGGAATCAAAATTTAAGTTTTATTACTGTTTTTGGGGAGACCAATAAGGAGTTAACCTTCTATATAGGTGATGGTGAGCGCATGATTCCTACCCACAAAACTTTCCATTTCACTGCAAACAATGTGCTTGGAACGGTAGAAAATCCGGTAGTATTAGGGAATGAAATATTGGGTGGAATTAAAATTTTCCCCAGCCCTTTCAAAGAGGAATTGCAGATAAAGCTAATTTCCAATCAGGATGATTTTATCAATATCCAATTGTTTAATACGTTTGGTCAGTTGGTAAATACTTATGGGAAAAGTATAAATAAAGGAATTAATACACTCATACTTAACCCCGATGTGGGGAGTGGGCTTTATATTCTGAAGATTAAATTCAAGAACACATTCCTACCTTATACTTTTAAGGTTATAAAAGAATAGATGATGAAAGGATCAATTATTAGGCTGGCAATACTCTTTTTTATCTGTACAAATGGTTATGGGCAAGAGCCTGAATGGGTGGTAGAGGAAAATAACTTCGAATATACCATGTCATTTGTCTCATTCTTAAATATTGACGGTCTTAATTTAAATAGTACGAGCGATAAAGTTGGTGCATTTGTAAATGGAGAATGTAGAGGTACTACCAATTTGATTTATGTGAAAAGCAAAGACAGGTATTATGCGTATTTTAATGTGTTTTCTAATACCCTAGGTGAAACCATCCATTTTAAGGTTTATGATTCTGAGAAAAATCAAGTAACAGATATATCCGAAACAGTAAAATTTGAAACCAATGCCTTACGCGGTAATTTATCGCAGGCTTTCAGTATTGCAAGTCCTGCGCTAAATAATGAAGCGCAATTACTTGACTTTAGTTTTAAGGATATTGAAGTAGTGAATAAAACTGAAAATGACCAAGAGATGGTTCTTTATCTTAATAATGGGGTTAATCCCACCTTACTAAAAGGTGTTTTTGAATTAAGTGATGGTAGTAAATTATTCCATAGAGGTCAACAACTAATCTCGGGTACGAGTGTGCTGGATTTCTCAAGTCCTGTATACCTGGATGTTTTATCACAGGATGAATCAATGAAAAAGCAATGGGTAATAAGTGTACGTTATACCACAAGATCAAGCAGTATAAAAATATACAAAAAGGATGCTGTTTGTTACAATGGAGGAGCCATCAAAGTTGTATCGGATCTAAATGGAGGGGAAATTATTTTATTTAAAGACCAGATTGAATATGCAAAATTGCCTATTGTCAATGGGGAGGTGCTTTTTACGGATTTACTGGCCGGCGATTATCTATTGAAAACGGGTGATCTTGAAAAAAACGTAGAAATAATTTTAAAAGAGTGAGTAATGAAAATTGCAAGAAATATATTTATACTAATTTTTTTGACCATTTATTGTGTCAGCTGTATTAAGGAGGACAATACAGGTCTTTTAGGGAATGAAGAAAGGTATCACCCAATTGGAATTAAATTTGTTTATGAAGATGGAACTGAAGTGCTAGATTCAGATTGTATTTCTCCCGATATTAAATACGCCGTTCAGATCGAAGTTACAACAAACAATAACCGCAATACAAACGCTTCAAAAATCGAGTATACCATAAATGGGTCACCTTACAGTATGTCGTTTATAGAAGAAGGGGTAAAAAGTAATCCGGTGACACTGGTAAATGGCAAAAATATTGCAGAATTAGTGAAAACAGCCGTATCTACAGAATTGACTTACGTTGAACAAGGTGATTTTCAATTGATAGAATGAGAAGGAAGAAGGCCTTTTTTCTAAGTTTCTTCGATTAATTAAAGACTTTTAAAAATGTAAACCAGTATATTGAATCTGGGTAATGATTTAGAGGAATTCCGTACTATTGGTTGCCCAAATGGATTTAGTTTTAAATTTAACCCGAAATATGCAATAGACAATCTATTACGTGCTGAAATCGCTTCAAAATCAGCCACTTCGTTGCTGTTTTCAATTTCACCATAGCGGTGCTATGCTAAAATCTCCAAACAGCCTGATTTTCTTGCGATTGCAACACTTCCCGTAAACACGGGACAGGCTATCACGAATCCTATTACATAATTCGAGTTTAAAATGGTTATAATATTGAATTTACTTACAATTATTCGATAAATTCATGTTTTAGTTATTTTTACAATTGCCTGAATAAACAGTTGTGAAGATTAATCCATATAGATTTAAACTCCTTATGCCCAAGTATTTAATTGCGTTTGTAATAAGTGTCTTTTTCGTAAACTTTATATTAATAAAACCTGCTAATGTCTTTGCAATGACTGGGCAGGCATCAGTCAACCCCAATGACTTTGATGGTACAGATACAGAGCGAATTTCACAAGCCATTCAAAAAGCCAAAAACACTTCGAATTTGGTACGTATACCAAGGGTTAATGCCAATGGTACCAACATTTGGATGATCGATAGTGCCATTTTATTACCAAGCAATCTCACGCTAATTTTAGACAATTGTACCCTTCAACTATCAAATTCCAGCAGAGACAATATGTTTAGATCCGATAACGTGGGATTAGGAATAACTAACCCTGAATGGAATGAAAATATAAATATATATGGGATAGGGAAAGCCATTTTGAAGGGGGCAAGCAATCCTAGGTCTACTGGAGACGGAGCAAGAATACTGACACTGAATCCAAAGGAAGAGCAGGATAAAGGAAATTGGAGAGTTAGCTATGGCACAGATGCGGGTAACCCTGAGATGAAACAAAAAGGCGACTGGAGAAACATAATGATGTTAATCGGCTATGTAAAAAACTTTACTATTAAAAATATAAGGTTTGAAAACACCCATGGCTGGACCATAAGTTTTGAGCGCACTATAGGTGCCGAACTATCTGACCTAACCATTTTCAATGAGGAATTTGTCACTGTCAATGGACATAAAATGATGGTGGCCAATAAGGATGGGATAAACTTACGGCAAGGCTGTAAGAATTTCAGAATAAACAATATTTCTGGCATGACGGGAGATGATTTTATTGCCCTTTCTAACCTTGACACAGCCCCAGACAGAGACAAAAAAAGTGGGGACATTACCGACAGTATGGTCACAGCCAGTAGGTGGTATGGACCAGAAGATGATATAGAACAGGTAGTGATCACCAATATTTCCTGTGAAAACAGGTATCGCGCCATTGCTATTAGGGCTAGTGATCAGGCCGGAATTCACCATGTTTATATCAATGGAGTGGTTTTTAAAGCCAACGAGGGTCGTCATGATGCCATCCTCATTGGAGGTAGGGGATATGGTGAGGAATCTCTGCCAGGAAAAATTAATACTATCCATGCCATGAACATTATAGGAAATGGTCAATCCCTTGTTAGAATTCAAGCACAAGTAGCAGATTGCCATTTTATGAATGGAATGTATACCGGTGAAAATGCTACTGCCACGCTTTACGAAATCGACTCTTTGACTACTTCAAATGTCACCCAAAATAATTGGATCAAAGTGAAATAATAAATTAATGTGCTTTAATTCCTATACTAAAATTTCAATAAATAAAAATAACAACTTAGCTTTAGAAGCTAATGGTATTTTAGGAAGGGGTTTTTCAATAATCAAGTTGGGATTGTTGTTTATGCTTAAGATTCTTGAAAGATTTTGGTAACGTAAACTATTTGGCTTTTAGCCAAAATTTTTATAATCCAATAGAAAAGGTTAATAGATAAATATCACAAAATAATATACAAAATGACTGTAATTAAAGATTCTAGATCTCTGGTAATGTTGATTTGCCTCGGGCTCATGCTCTTCACAGGTAAGGTTTTTTCTCAAAATGAGGCCAATCCTTCCTTATTGGAGATAAATCCACCTAATGGTCCTTCCAATGATAAGGTAAGCGCAATTGTGGGTGTTCGCCTGATTGATGGACTAGGTGGGCCTGCTATGGAGAATTCCACGGTTGTGATCAAGGGGAATAGGATCATTGAAGTAGGACCTAAGAGCCAAGTAAAAATACCTGCTGGTGCAGAAGTTACAGATGGTAAAGGAATGAGTCTACTTCCGGGCCTAGTTGATTCACATTTTCATAGTGCCAATAACAATAAGTCTTTAAGTACACTTTTAAAAAATGGTGTAACTACCATGAGAGATCCCGGCCATCCCATCAGGTTTTATCAGGCACAGCATTTTTCTACTACCCAAATGCCCAGAGTTTATGTGACCGGTGCACACCTTGATGGTTACCCGGGAGTATATGTTCAACAGGCCACTTTAGTGAAAGATGCAGATCATATCAGGTCCCAAATTGGGGAGTATGTTGAGAATGGAGCATCCGGGATAAAAATTTATTTTAGACTTCCTTTAAAGTACATAGAAACAGTGGTTAAAACAGCTGATTTTCATAAGATTCCTGTAGTGGCCCACTTGGAATTGGTAGATGCTGACGATGCAATTTTAGCAGGTTTAAAAGGAATTGAGCATGTCACTTCTTTTGGTACTTCTATTGCTGACCCAAAAGATGCAGAAGAATTCAGGAATTCAGTTCAGGAAGACAGCAATAACCGTAGGGCAGGAAGGTATCAGTTGTGGTCAAAAATAGATTTGTCTTCTGACCGAGTGAAAGAGGTACTTGCTTTGGCTGCCAAAAACAATGTAGTATTGTCACCGACTCTTGCCACATTTGAAAAGCAATTTGGTGATGATGGAGTGAAAGACTATGAAGCAAAAGGATTTAAAAACATGCATGATTTTGTTGGCATGGCACATAAGGCAGGGGTGAAAATAGTTACTGGTTCTCACAATACCGGTAAATATGTAAAACCTGGCTTTGCTTATCAAAGAGAGATGGAATTGTTGGTTGCCGCTGGTCTAAGCCCTTTAGAAGTTATATCTAGCAGTACGATTATCAATGCAGAATATTTTCGTACTCAAGAAAGATTGGGAAGCATTGAAAAAGGGAAGTTAGCCGATTTAATTTTGGTAGAAGGTAATCCTTCTAAGGATATTAAATCCATGTATTCCATTAAGAAAGTAATGCTAAATGGAGAGTGGGTAGAAAATAGCGGTACAATAGATTAAAATTCCCAAAATTATTAGCTTGAATTCTTTGCTTGTAAATCCCTCGCTTAATTTATTTTAGGCGAGGGACTTAATTTTTATTTCTCCTTTTTTTATCCCACCAAACATATATGATAAATCCTACCAAACTCACAGCCCCTAACCAAATTAAACCGGTCTTCATCTCCTCTCTGTTTTCTCCTAATATGGCTATTGCAGCTGTTAAAGGTAATATTCCTAGCATTGTAGATCCTATAAATCTCCAATAGCCCATCCGAAGCATACCTGCAATGATACTGATGGCGTCATTTGAGAGAAAAGGAGATAACCTAGTTACAATAACGGCCCAGAAACCATAATCCTCTAAAAAGCCGGTGATTTTTTTATCGGTTTTTTCTCCTAGCAAACGATCGATTACTGGCGTGCCAAAATTGACTCCAACCCCATACCCTATGCTTGAAGCTGTAAATATAGCTATAAGAATAATTCCTGACCCTAACCAAGGGCCGTAGGCTAAAACAGTAACGACCATCAACAGGAAAGAAGGAATGATAAACATAAACATTTGGACCACCATTGCTGCAACAATTATTAATGGACCCCAGAACTCAAACTGGTTCACCCAATTTGATATTCTTTGTTCATCATTGCTTCCCAATACCTCCCAGGCTTCGTTGAAAAATTGATGGACAGATGAATTGAGAAAATACAAGCTGATTAAGCTTCCTAAAAATAAAAATGAAATTATATAGGGCCATTTAGATGTTTTCCTTTTTGACATTTATGTATAATTTGAACCAACCATTGAAAAATTTAATAGGTTGTTCACTAAAATAATGCCGAACTGAAATAGTAAGGGTTAATATTTCAAAACTGGAAACATTTATGGCTTAGACCTTGGAATAGGTCAATAATTCACTTCTATATTGTATTTAGATAATAAACCGGGTAATCCTTCCAGGGAGAATTTAGCTTTTTTAATTTTGTTGTATGCCGGATCAAAACTGTAGTTAATAGCTGTCCTGAAATCAGCCTTTTCTAATATACTGTTATAAAATGTGGCTTGAAGTAGGTTACATGTATCAAATATAGCAAAGCTTAGGTCAGCATTAGAAAAGTCAACGTCCTTTAATGAGCAGTGGTCAAACTTGGCTTTCTTTAAGTTCTTGGCTTGAAAAATGGAATAATCAAGAGTGCAACCCGTAAAGGAAGCCGAAAATAAAAAGTCATCACATTTACTGAAATCTATTCCCATTAATTTACATTGTTGAAATGCCACATTTTTAAAAGCCGCATCTATAATACTGGTCATGGAAAAGTTGCAATTAATAAATTGACAATCCATAAACTCTATCCTGCAAAGATCACTATTAAAGAAATTACAGTTGGAGAAGAGGCATTGTTCGTAGGCTTCACCTTCCATTCGGTTTTCGGAATAATCGACTTGATCAAATGTTTCTTTTTGAAATGATTCACTTTCCATGGCTAATGACTGTTGATGAAAGTTAAGGGTGAGTTTGGCTTAGTTTAGCGAAATTAAGGCAATGCGAGCATTTAGAAAATATCACTGCTATTAATTAAGAATATTTTTATCTCTTCAATTTTAATTAAAACCTAGGGAAGTAATTATTGCTAGTGCCAATGGCTTGGAATGAGCTAAATCCTAGCATTACTAAATAAGTGATCGAAAGGTCCAATGACAAACTATTAACAATTGAAATCACTTCAAGGCACCTTATTGTGCCATTTGAAGATTTTCTTAAGTTTAAAATTCCCCTAACAAAGTTCTGGAAATTCTATTATATAATCAGAGAATAAATAATATTTTAAAATTCAGTTTGACTTGCAGAGACAAAAAATCCCCAAAACAAAATTGTATTGGGGACTTTTTAAGCGAATAGCTCAGTTTATTTAGTCAGGGTTTCAACTTTTACTCCTCCCAACCACCACCTAAGGCTCTGTAAAGGCTTACTATACTTTGTAATTGCTGAATTTTCAATTCAATATAATCAAGCTCAGAGGCAAGTGAATTGGATTGGCTATTGATCACATCCAAATAATCTGCATAACCTACTTTAAACATGGTGTTGGCATTATCCACAGATCTTCTTTGGACCAGTACCTCATCGGTTTTTAATGAAAGTTCCTCTTTCAAGGTTTGGTATTCATTAACCAGACCCAAAACTTCCAGGTATCCACCCAAAACAGTTTGTTCATAATCATACAAAGCTACCTTCTGTCGGGCTTTGGCCGTTTCATAGGCAGCTTTGATCCTGCTTCTATTGAATACTGGAGCTACCAAACCTCCGCCAAGTTGATATATTGTAGATGCGGGATTTAAGAACAGTTTACTAAACTCAAAAGCATTGTATCCGGCCATTCCATAAAGGTTGAATGTCGGGAAAAATGCCGTTCGAGCAATACCTACTTCTAGGTTATTTGCCTGCAAAGTTTGCTCAGCTGCCCTTATATCTGGGCGCATGGTTAGAAGGGTAGATGGTAGCCCTATCTCCAATGCTGGAGGCAAGACATTGACCTCTGACAATGATTCCCTTTGAATATTTTCAGGGTAAGAACCAATAAGGTAAGAAAGGTTTAATTCTGCTTGTTTCAATTCTCTTCTTTTTCTTACAAGAATTCCTTTTGAATTCAACATCAAGGCTTCAAACTGATCGATAGACAATTGACTTTCTTTACCGGCATTTTTTAGGCTTTTACCTAGTTCAAAAGCTTGTTCTTGGAAAGCAATATTGGCCAATAAAGTTTCAATTTCTTCATCCAATCCGATAATGTTGTAATAGTTTTTAGCTATTTCTGCAATCAACCAAGTACGGGCAAGGTTACCCATTTCTACTGAAGACATGTATTCAGACAAAGCCTGCTTTTTACGCATATTTAATTTGCCCCAAACGTCTAATTCCCAGTTGAACTCAGCTCCAATCATAAAATCTGTATATGGTTTAGGAATTCTTTTATCTTCTGGAACAGTAGAAGAAAGGTTGGTGTCATCATTACCTACACCATCCATGGTGTAATCACCGAATTTCCTAACACTACTTCCGGCAGTAAGATTGAGTTCAGGCAATTGCCCCATTTTTGCTCGGGATAAAGCTGCTCTTGCGATCCTGATATTCGCCAGGGTTTTAGCAACTTCCTGATTGTTTTCAAGGCCTTTTTCAATCAATCGATTTAGATGCTCATCAGCAAAAAAGGATCTCCATTGTACCATGGCTAAATTGGTACTGTCCCCTTCTAGTTGGGTGCCTTGGTAACTTGATGGTGGCGCCTTGATATTTTCCAAAGAGGCTTTTTCAACCTTACAGGCTGTTAGGCTACTTATCACCAAGAGGATTAATACGATATATTGGTATGAATTTCTGTTCATGATTTTGTTCAGTTTTAGAAACGATGGCAGGAATAAATCCGGCCATCGTCACTTCCTTAGGATGTTTTAAGATCAGTAGAATTGATCACCTTTTCGGTAACAGGAGCTTTATCTGGCTTTTTGTTTAAATAAGCAGAAAGAGATTCAAAAGCCACATACAAACCTGGAATTAATATAATTCCTACAAAAGTACCAATGAACATACCACCTGCAGCTGCTGTACCAATGGTTCGGTTACCAATGGCTCCGGCTCCACTAGCCAATGCAAGAGGAATTAGACCACTAATAAAGGCAAATGAGGTCATTAAAATCGGACGTAACCTTTCTACTGCAGCATGTACTCCGGATTCCAAAATACCCATACCTTTTTCTCTGGATTGAACGGCAATCTCAATGATCAAGATGGCATTTTTACCGAGCAAGCCGATAAGCATTACTAGAGATACCTGAGCATAAATATTGTTTTCTAACCCTGTAAGTTGCAATAGGAGAAAGGAACCAAATATACCTGCAGGCAATGACAATATTACCGGAAGGGGTAGGAGGTAACTTTCATACTGTGCAGCTAGCAACAAGTAAACGAATACCAAACAGATCAGGAAGATGTAAACCGCTTGATTTCCGGATGCTATTTGTTCCCTTGTAATTCCAGACCAGTCAATGTTAAAACCTCTAGGTAGTGTGGCGATGGCTGTTTCTTCCACTGCTTTGATGGCATCTCCACTTGAATAACCTGGAGCGGCATCCCCATTAATCATGGCAGAGATAAACATGTTATAACGCGTTAGTTGTTCTGGTCCATAAATCCTTTCCAAGTTTACAAAGTTGGAATAAGGGACCATCTCACCAGTGTTGTTTTTCGTGTACATTTTCAGCAAGGATTCCGGATTAGTTCTAAATTCCGGAGAAGCTTGAAGCATTACCTTGTACATTTGGCCAAACTGGATGAAATTGGAACTGTAATAACTACCGATAAAACTTTGAAGCGTTTCCATGGACTCTCGAATATCCACACCTAGTTTTGCAGCTTTGTCGTGGTCTACTCTTAGAATATACTGAGGGAAAGAAGGATCAAAATTGGTAAATACATCCTGTATTTCAGGTCTTGCCCTTACTTCATTTAGAAAATCTTCTACTGTGGAGGCCGTAAATGCCAAATCTCCACCCGTTCTGTCTTGCATCTGCAATTCAAAACCTGAAGCATTACCAAATCCAGGAACTGGAGGTGGTGCAAAAAACTGAATGGAAGCTCCAGTAATATGAGCTGTCCTTTCTTGGTATTTGACGATAAGGTCATTTACATTCTCTTCACGGTCATCCCACCCAACAAGGTTGATCATGCCCATACCATAGGAGGCACCGGCAGTTTCGGTAAGTAGACTGTAACCTGCAAGGGTCGATATGGTCTCCACTTCGTCAAAAGGAAGAATTGAAGCCTGTACATCGTCCATTATTTGCTGGGTTCTGTCCATAGTAGAACCTGGAGGTGTGGTCACATTAACGTAAATCATGCCTTGATCCTCATTTGGAATAAACCCTGAAGGAAGTATGAATGTCATACCATAAGTGAGAGCAAAAAACAAGATTAAAACACCAAAGGTTAATGACTTACGCCCAGCTGTTTTACCAATTAACTTGGCATATTTACCTGAGAAACCGTCATATTTTTCGTTGAATTTGACGAAAAACCTGCTTAATATATTCTTTTTGCCTTCATGATGAACTGGCTTCAAGAGTATACTACACAAGGCTGGAGATAATGTAAGGGCGTTAATACCTGAAATCACAATAGCGATGGCTAGTGTAAGTGAAAACTGCCTGTAGAATATACCTACCGGACCTGATAGAAAACTAACAGGAACGAATACAGCCGACATTACCAAGGTAATAGCGATAATAGCGCCTCCAATCTCCTTCATAGCAGCAAAGGTTGCATCTTGGGCATTTAGGCCGTCATCATGCATTTTCACGTGAACGGCTTCCACCACCACAATGGCATTATCCACCACAATACCTATAGCCAATACCATTGCAAACAGGGTGAGCATATTGATCGAAAAGCCAAATAAACTCATGAAAAAGAATGTTCCAACCAGTGAAACTGGTACGGCTATGGCAGGAATAAGTGTAGATCTCCAATCCTGAAGGAAGATGAAAACGACAAAGGACACCAATAAAAAGGCTTCAATTAATGTTTTCACCACCTCGGATATTGAAGCATCTAGGAATCGAGATACATCATAGGAGATATTATAGGACATGCCTGGAGGAAATGACGATACCTGCAATTCAGCCATTTTATCCTTAATATTCTGGATTACCTCTCTAGCATTGGAGCCTGGTCTTTGTTTGATCATGATGGAGGCAGAAGGCTGACCATCCGTCATGGATACCATATTATAATCTTCTGAATCAAATTCTACCTCAGCAACATCTCGAATTTTCAATAACGAGCCGTCAGGAAGTGCTTTAAGGGTGATGTTTTCATAATCCTCTTTTTGGTTGAATTTACCAGTGTATTTCAATACATACTGAAGTGCTTGCGGGTCTCTGTCTGAGCTAATCCCTGATTTACCTGGTGCGGCCTCTACGTTTTGACTTTGTATAGCTGCACTGATGTCTTGGGGAGTTAGGTTGTAAGCCACCATTCTGTCAGGATTTAACCATATTCGCATGGCATAATCCCTATTTCCCATAATTTCGGCTCTACCTACTCCATCAATCCTTTTTAATTCAGAAAGGATGTTTATATCAGCAAAATTGTATACAAATTTCTCGTCTTGTGAGGTGTCGGAGGTGATAAGGTTAAGGTAAAGCAACATGGAGTTGACTTCCTTTTCTGTCATTACACCTGCTCGAATAACCTCCTCAGGAAGTTCATCAACTACGGTTGCCACTCTGTTTTGAACGTTTACAGCGGCTTGGTCTGGATCTGTTCCTACATTGAAGAAAACAGTAATGACAGATACACCGTCATTGGTGTTTACAGAGGACATATAGGTCATTCCTGGTACACCATTGATGGCTCTTTCCAAGGGCGTGGTAACTGCTTTGGTAATAACTTCCGCATTCGCTCCACGGTATTGGGAAGTTACAGTAACAGATGGGGGCACAATTTCCGGGAATTGTGTTACGGGTAATCCGAACAGCGCTAATAGTCCAAGCAAGGTGATCAAAATCGAGATCACCGTCGAAAGGATAGGCCTTTTTATAAATAAATCAAACATGCGTAAGTATTTTTAACCTTTAAAGGTTTAGGTCCAAGGATTTGTAAATTTCATCTTCCCCAACTGGGTTTGTTTTTACGGTAACATCATCTTTCAATAACTGAATACCTTCTAAAACAACTTTATCATTGGGTTTGAAATCCTGTGCTATATAAAATAGCCCATGTCTTCCCATAGGTCTGAAACTACGTACGTTTACTTTGTTTTCACTATCGACCAGGTATACGTAATTGTATTCCTGAATTTCGAATGTTGACTTTTGAGGAATTAAAAACACATCATTCAACATGCTTTTCATCTGAACTTTACCACTAGCACCATGCTTGATCAATTGATCAGGATTTGGGAATCTTACCCTTAGTGCAATAGAACCTGTACCTTGTTCAAAATCCGCTTCCATGGTTTCTAATTTTCCTTTATAAGGATAAACCACACCATCTGACATGATAAGAGAGATTTCTTCTTGCTCTTTTTGTAGGGTTTCTTTGACTTGCTGGTTCATTTGCTCATTGTCTGAACCTTTGTCTAATTCACCCCTCATAAATTCCAGGTATTCATTTTCAGTAATCCTGTAATAAGCGAAAATTTCACTGATGTCAGTAATATTGGTTAGTAAATCACCACTTTTCACCAAACTACCAGTTTTGTAAGGAATTCTATCTACAATTCCATCAAAAGGAGCTTTTACAGTGGTATAGGATAGGCCAACCTGTGCATTTTTTAACATTGATTCAGCCTCCAAAATGGATGACTGGGCCATGTCTTTTTTCGATTGTGCCAACTCTAACTCTGACTGAGAATAGATCTTTTTGTCTACAAGAACTTTGAGTCTTTCAACCTCTAAAGTGGCTGATTTCTCTTCCGCTTTTGCCTGCATTAGCTTGGCTTTTGCAGAATTTACTAATTCATTGTATTCAGCAGATGACAATTGAAACAATGGTTGGCCCTTTTTTACACTTTGTCCTTCATCAACGTATATTTTTTCAACAAAACCTTCCACTTTAGACCTTACTTCAACAAATTGAATGGCCTGGAGGTCGCAAACATAAGTTTGTGGAACTTCAATACTTTTTGGCGAAAGGGTAAAGACTGGTACTTCCAGGATTTCCGCATTCTTTTTGTTTTTTCCATTACCCTCACTACAAGACACGGTAGTAAAAACAATACCAGCCAAATAAAGCATCGTGATGACTGTTCGGTATTCCAAAAAGGAAGACCTGAACCATTGGTTTTTGTTCAACATTTCTTTTGAATAAAGTTAAAATTTCAATAAAGTGATAGTATAGTTTTCGAGTAAAGATTTCTATGAGAAACTCTATAGGAGATCTTACTGGATTATTAAGGGATGTTCTTCTGACAATTGTTACGATATATTAATTATACCGTAAAGTTTGGCTTCTTCTCAAGGTGCATTATTACAAATCACCAAACTGATGATTCGTCTAAGTTGCTCAAGAGAAACCGATGTGCAGATTCTTTTGGGGATATTAATGGTTGTTATTATAAGGGTTTTGAAACTATTTTCCCTCAAATAAAAAGTGGGTAATAAAGCGTTTTTTTGTGGTGAATAATTTGAAAAAGTTCTAGTAAGAGAAGTGGGGAAATCTAAATAATCATAATCCAGCATTCCAATTTCGAATTCTGGTGAAGGGAAATTGTACATGGCTTTTTCTCCTTCTGCAACAGAAAGACTAATTAAAAAGACAGCCAGTAAATTGGTTAAAACAATCCTGTTTAAAAACGCCCCTATGTTGTATTTCCCAATTTTCACAGCACAAAAATAGAGAAAAAATTTTAGAATGGCTGACCGCTTACAAAAGCAAATACTACCTTGATACAATTAAATCGTCAATTTTAATGGTTTTTCTTACTTTCTCCTCAGCTAAATTAAGGGCAAATTTGTTTTGGAAATAAATGTTTTTCGATTTTTTTTAGGGGAGTTTCCGGGCCTTTCTGTAGGTAGAAAATGCTTGTTAATTCTTTCAGTTTTGATAAGAAAAAAAGCAAAGCATTGGTCAAGAAGGAGTATACAGGAAAAAGTATAAAGACCTATTGGCTTTGATAAAATTAAAGCTGGGTTCATATAAGAAGGAGCAAGAGTAGGCATAGTAATCGCCCTACACTTGCTCCCGGTTTGGGATTAGCTTCCCAGCCATATATAAATCAAAATCGTAATAATGCACAATCCAAGGGAAACTGGTTTCGCGTATCGCCAAGGCTTCATTTCCAAAACAGGAGGCCTTTTGACAAAGGTATTTGGCTTTCCTGGAAAGTAATGACTGACAGCAAGCATAACCAATATGTTTATCACAAACTCTATGGCCCAAATATGGATAAAGTGAATGCCGGAATCAAAAATAAAGGTAGTTAAGAGGTAAAAGGACAATCCAGTGATCAAACCTACTTTAGCTCCATTTGCGGTAATCTTAGGAATGAAAAATCCGGCAATTAGAATGGATGCGATAGGGATAAAAAAGATGCCATTTAATTGTTGCATCAATTGGTACAATCCTTCAGGCGCATTTCCAACAAGAGGAGCAATCATAATTGCAAATACAGCCAAAACCAGAGAGCTCAAACGACCTACACGTACCAGTTTTTTGTCATTAGATTTTTTGTCCAATAACTTTTTATATATGTCAAGACTGAAAATGGTAGCAGCAGAATTCAAAACACTATTGAATGTACTTAAAATTGCCCCAAGCACCACAGCTGCAAAAAAGCCTAATAAGCCTAGGGGCATTATTCTGGTTAACAAAACCGGATAAATAAAATCTTGATTGTCATAATACTGATCACTGTAATAATAATAAGCGATAATACCTGGTAGTACGATAATCAAGGGTATGAAAATCTTTATCACTCCTGTATATAGCAAACCTTTTTGGGCTTCAGCCATATTCTTGGCACCAAAAGCCCTTTGAATGATCGTCTGGTTCATACCCCAAAAATACAATTGGTTGATCATCAACCCTGTGAAGATCGTGCTAAACGGCAATACTGAATCTGCTTTGCCTATAACATTGAATTTCTCTGGGGCATACTCATACACTTTTTGGATACCCTCCAATACATTGCCATCTCCAATATCCCAAAGTGCGAGAATTGGCACCATTAAGCCTCCAATCAGTAAGCCTATGGCATTGATAGAGTCGGAGAGTGCTACTGCTTTTAAACCTCCGAAAATGGCGTAAATGGATCCTATTACACCTATTGTGACTACCGTAATCCAAATCCCTTCTGACCTGCTGACATTTAATACTTCTGAGACATTAAAAATACTTTCCAAATTAATTGCACCTGTATATAGTACAATTGGAAGCAAGGTGACGACAAATGAAATCATTAACAATAAGGCCACAATTGTTTTTGTGGTGCTGTCATATCTCTGTTCCAGGTATTGCGGTATGGTCGTCAATCCCATTTTTAGGTAAATGGGTAGGAAGTAAAGCGCAGCAATGACCAATGCAATAGCACTGGTAACCTCCCAGGCGATAATGATCATCCCATTTTTATAGGCAGAGCCATTTAAACCTATAAGATGTTCAGTTGAAATATTGGTAAGGATCATCGATCCTGCAATTACTCCACCTGTTAAAGATCTGCCTCCAAGAAAATACCCGTCTCTGGAGCTGATGTCATCCTTTCGTAATTTATACCAAGAAAAAATTGCAACAAATAATGTAAATCCTACGAAGGTAATGGCTGTGAGCATAATATATAATTAGATTGCTGCCCAGCTTAAGTTGGGCAGCAATCAAGGTTTGGGTCTATTGTAAAAGGCAATTAAAATTTCAAGGTCGCTGGAAGGTATTTAGCAACCAAGTCTTCATAATAAGGTCTTAGGGCCTTGGCGTCTGGTGGAACGGGTACCTTTGAGTACAGGTCATAAGGATTAAACTTGTCTACCCACTTAAACATTTCCCTATCATGATCACTCATTAGGTGATCATAGGCATTTTCCCTATGCTGGGCATAAAAGGAGTGGTAGCGAACCATGTATAAAGCTGGTTCTGGCAGGTGGTCTTTGACTATATGATATAGGTATTCATCATGACCCCATGACATCATCACATTGTCCAATCCAGTGTTTTTCTCATAGATCCCATATTTGGTATTGTACCTCTGGTCTTTGCTATCAGGGTTTGCCTCGAAATACTCTGGGTATACAACCTTATCAGAATGCTTACAGCCTACAGGAAAGGTGTCACCAACTACTCCCCATTGTGGTTCATCAAATAGGCACAATACTTTGCCCAAATCATGTATAAAACCAGTAAGAACAAACCAATCTGGGTGTCCATCCGCTCTTATTGCTTCAGAGGTTTGTAGCAAGTGTTGAAGCTGATCGAGATTGGTGTCAGGGTCAGAATCATCTACGAGTGTATTAAGGTAATCGATAGCATCCCAAAAAGGCATTTCCTTTTTATCAAATTTGAGAAACTCATCTTGTTTTTTTGTAACAAAATCAACGGTCTGGTATTGGTGGTTTAAGCGATAAAATTCCTTGACCGTTGCTACTCGTTCAGAGTCGTGGTAATTACGGTAATCCGCTTTGCTTTTGGCCTCTTCAGACTTGGGCTTTGGGTACCTTACTTTCAAATCAGCCTCCCAATCCTCAATATTATCTAGTGGGGCATTTTCTTTATCTGTCAATTCCTGTCGCATGAATTATAGGTTTATTATCAGTGCGTTAAAGTTAGAAAAAACAAATCAATGTTTAATCCAAAATTATATTTTCGCTTTAAATTTAACGAAATTTTAGCTTTACTGCTTTGATTCTAGCTTAAAGTTTCTCTGGGTTCAGTACCTGCTAAGCAATTTACGGGGAGTCGATGCGTTTTTTAGGAAATCTTGACGGTCTGATTCAGTCGCCACTCAAAGCTTCCTTTATCATTTTTAGGGCTTTTGTATTTGTTTCGCTATCCGTTTTAATTTCAAGAAGTTTTGCATTTATTGAGGTATGGAAAAAATCGCTTAGCGCGGTCTGAAGTTCTTCCATATTTTGTGCTAAATGATATTGGAACCCAAATTCCCTTGCCAAATTAGACCCATCTAATTTCTGATGAGTTTCAAAATATTCAGCCATTTCTGGTAATGCTGCAGGGCCATCTATCATTCTAAATATGCCTCCCCCATGATTATTGAACAGGATAATTCTTAAATTGGGTAAGTTGTATTGATGCCAAAATGCATTCCTGTCATAAAAGAAGGCCATGTCTCCGGTTAATAACACAACAGGTTCTTTCGTAGTGAAAGTACAACCAACAGCAGTACTGTTTGATCCATCAATTCCACTGGTACCCCTATTGCAAATTATTTCAAGGTCATCTCCACTTAAGCCTAAAAAGTTCACATTCCTTATGGCCATACTGTTGGCAATGTGGATTTTCCCATAGTTGGGCAGTGATTTTAAAACATTATCAAGCGCCTTCAACTCACCAAAAGGTGCTTTTTCAAGCATTTTGGGTAAAATATTTTTAATGGACTTATTTTTCTTTAGCCATTCGTTTTCAAAAACTGAATCTACTGCTTTTGTCTCTTTTTGAAAGAAATCTAAAAAGGTAGCGGGATGCAACCTGATAATTTGGTTCAAATGTTGAAAAGTATCTGGTACTTGACCCTGTGCTTGGATATGCCAGTGGGCTGTATCGCTTTTCCTTAAAAAGAGTTTTAAAGCTTTAGAGATAATGGATTTACCGAAGCTTATCATTAAGTCCGGAGCAATTTCATAACTAGTCTTGCCTAAAAAGAAATCATGATGCTCGATTGTACATTCCTGAGACATGTTACTGATCACATCTGTGACAACCACTGCTTGGTGATTTTCAGCTATTGTTTTTAATAATGTCCTAATTTGTTTGTCAGGCCTTTGTTGTCCAACTAGGATAAGTATTTTTCGGTACTTTTTTAATTCTGTTATAACTTGAATTACACTTTCTTCCTTTAATGAAGTACTGGTCTGGTGCTGATCTAGGTCAGGTTCAAGGTCTGTGATTTCGAAAGGATACTGTTCTTCTTGGTTAGGGTAGAAAGGTTCCCTCAACGGGATGTTGATATGTACCGGTCCCATAGGTGCCTCATGGGTAAGGTTAATAGCTTCTTTGGTTATTCTTTTAGCATGCCAAAGTTTGTCAGGATGTAAAACCTCGTCAGGGAAGACATAGCTGGATTTGATAAAAGCACTGTATAGATTGTCCTGGCGAATGGTTTGTCCATCCCATTGTTCTATCCATTCCGGGGGCCTGTCGGCAGTTAAAACCAGTAGAGGAATTTGCTGGTAATAGGCTTCGGCTATCGCTGGCCCATAGTTCAAAGCCGCAGAACCACTTGTGCAGATTAACACTACAGGTTTATTGCGTTGCTGGGCAATTCCCATTGCTATAAATGCTGCTGACCTTTCATCGGGAATTATCCTACAATGGATGTCGGGATGTCGGATAAATGCCAGAGAAATAGGTGCACTTCGTGAACCTGGCGAAAGTATGGCTTCAGTGATGCCGCTATTGGCACATATAGAGGCTAGGTAAGTAAGCTGGGGAAGTATCAAAATTACTATTGGGTTTGAATGAACTGGCCTATAATATTACATTTCATTTCTGTCTCTTCCCATTCTTTTTCCGGTACTGAGTCTTCTGTAATCCCTGCACCAGCAAATAGCAAGGTTTTTTTATTGTTTAATTTTGCGCAACGGAGGTTTACAAAGAGCACGGTTTCCTCATTCATGTTAACAGGACCGATAAAACCTGAGAAATATTCTCTGTCAAAAGCTTCATGTCTTTGAAGAAATTCCATCGCTTTTTCCTTTGGCATACCACATACAGCAGAAGTAGGGTGGAGCAGGGCTAGCATTACACTTCCTAGTTGGGGGAAGTTTGTGTTTTTCATGTCCACCAAGAATTCAGACTTGAGGTGCAATAAGCCTCCAGCCACTGTAGTTTTAGGTCCGATCTCGCTGTATTCCCTAAGCCGGATCTTCTTGAAGCAGTCGACAATATAACGGCTTACCAAGGCCTGTTCTTCAATTTCTTTTTGGGTCCATGCTGCATTCTTAAGAGGATCTTCTCCTTTTGCTTTTTGAGTACCAGCCAAGGCCATGGTATAGAATTCGTCTCCTTTTGTTTTAATCAAAGTTTCTGGACTCGCACCAATCCAAAGACCTGTTTTCTCACTATAAAAACAATTGATAAATGCCTTGGGATAAATTTCACATAACTTTAAAAATACGGAGGCAAGGTCGAAATCTTCGGGTAATTCAATATGTTTTATTTTTGCAGGAACTACTTTGTACAAATCCCCCGAATTAATTGCTTCAATCGCTTTAGTAACTGTTGCGATAAAGCTGGATTTGGTCGTAGTTGAAGTATTAGCAGTGGATTTTACCTGCGATTTCAAGATGAATTCTCTGATTTCAGCAGCAAGTTCTTCCTCCTTGACATCAGCTACCTCTGGTAATTCTGTGTTTTCGGATTCTTCAGGTGCCTCATTGTTAAGGTGGAAAGAATAGTAGCTGCTGGCTTTTATGTAAAGCGGTGGATGTTGTTGGCTGTTATTAAAGGGGTGAATCATAAATCCTGGAGGGAGAAGATCTAGATCCTTAAGTGGGCCATCGTAGCCGTCAGGGTCTTTGTCGGTGATGCTTTCTACCTTGGATGAACCAGGCTTGCGCCAAACGGCTATAGAAGCATTACTTCTAAAAGCATTGACAAAAAAGGAAGAAATAACAAGCTCTTTGGAGGCTTTTAACTGTGTGTTGGTGGCTTCCATAGTCTTACTTTTGTAAAATAGCCACAGTTAATCGGCTGATGCATGAAAGTTTTCCTTTATCATCTGTAATTCTGATTTCCCAAACCTGGGTTTTTCTTCCAATATGAATAGGTGAAGCTTTACCAATAACTTTGCCCTCCGTCACAGACCGAAGGTGATTGGCGTTTATTTCCAAGCCCACAGGGGTTTGTTTTTCCGTATCCAGTGTCAACATTGCAGCAATAGAACCTAAGGTTTCAGCCAAAACTACATTGGCTCCACCATGTAACAATCCCATGGGCTGTTTGGTTTTATTGTTGACGGGCATTTCTGCTACTACAAAATCATCTCCTACATCTGTGAATTTGATTTCTAAAAAACCTGACATATTGTCCTCTCCTAGACTATTTATGAAATCCAGATCGGGTTTTTTCTTAAATACCATGTTATATGGGATAAAATTTTTTTCTTTGAACCTTGAACCAAAATTAAGGAAATCTTGAGGACTAAAAAAATATATGTTGTAAGGCATGGACAAACTGACTATAACCTCAAGGGGGTAGTGCAGGGAAGTGGTATTGATGCACCTATTAATTCCACGGGAAGATTACAGGCAGCGGCTTTCTATGAGGATTTCAAAGGCATTCCATTCGACCATATTTACTTTTCAGGACTGATCAGAACCAAGCAGTCAATAGCTAAGTTTTTAAAACCAGAAATTCCACAAGAGCAATTGGTGGACTTGAATGAAATTTCTTGGGGGAACTATGAAGGTTTGCCAATGGACCATAATGAAAACCAGTATTATCTGGATATGCTTGGCAGGTGGTCTTCTGGTGAGTTAGGCCATAAGATAGATGGGGGGGAATCCCCTTTAGAGGTAGCAAAAAGATTAAATCGTGCTTTTCAGTATATCCTTGGGAAAGGGGGCGAGAACATTCTCGTTTGTATGCATGGCAGAGCCATAAGAATACTTATGACGGTTGTGTTGGGCTATGATTTAAGGTATATGGATGTATTTAGACATGAAAACTTATGTTGTTACGTCCTGGAAGAAAAAGAAGATGGAGGGATTTATTTGGATAGCTATCATCCGTCTCCAAGCATAATGAAGGAGGATATTGAATAAAATTAATTGGTTGAATTTTTCCCCTGGTTGTTTTGACCTGAAGAGTCTGAGAGTAGTGATTTAAAATTTTTTCTACTTACATCCAGGTCTATAATTCTAAAGGCAACTTCTTCAAGTGCCAATTCTTTGCTTACAGATACTTTCACAATGGCTTTGCCCATTTCACAAACAGTCCAATCTGCAAATGGTACAGTTACCAGTAATGCAGTTTCAGAGTTGCCCGAATAAAGTTTGGTATGGAAGGTGCTTGAAAAATTCAGCTCCATGATGCTGGGATTTGCTTGGTGATAGGCAAGCTCATCCTTGTCAAAAATTATCAAAAAGGTCTTGTCAGTTCTCTCTTTTGCAAAAGAAAGAACTGTAAGGATACATGCGGTTAGAACCAAAATTACCTTTTTCATAGAATCGTAATATATACATTTATAATATACGAATCAATAAGGCAATCGGATTCAGTAAAAAAAAATCCGGAAATTTAATTTCCGGATTTTTTAGATTTATGATTTGCTGCTTCTTTTTCTCTTTGGTGCTGGTTCTTCGACGATTTCGTCTTCAACACCGGCAAGAATTCTACCGCAATGTTCACAAACTATAATTTTTTTCCTTTCCCTGATCTCAGCTTGTCTTTGTGGGGGAACGATGTTAAAGCAACCACCACATGCTCCACGCTTAACCAAAACTACTGCTAAACCATTTTTAGCATTCTTTCTGATTTTGTCGTAAGATTTGATCAACCGGTCATCTACTTTTTTAGCAGCTTTTTCCATGTCATTCTTAAGCTTTTTTTCTTCGTTTTCACTTTCAGAGACAATGGTATCAAGTTCACCTTTCTTTTGGTCCAGATCTTTTTGTCTGTCCTTCAAGATTTCGTTAAGGTCTTCAATGTCCTTTTGCTTACTTTCAATTCTTACCTGTGTTTCGGTAATTTTCTTTTTCGATACTTGGATTTCCAGATCCTGCAATTCTAATTCTTTAGTAATTGCATCATACTCCCTGTTATTCCTTACATTCATTTGCTGATCCTGGTATTTTTTGATCAGCTTTTCGGAATCTTTTATGGCATCTTTGTACTTTTTAATTTCGTCCTCCATGGAGGATATATCAGCATTAAATTTGCTTAATCGGGTTTCGTATCCTATTATCTCATCTTCCAAATCCTGAACTTCCTCAGGAAGAGCCCCCCTTACCTTAAATATTGCATCAAGACGGGAATCGATATTTTGTAAGTTGAGAATTGCTTCTAATTTTTGTGCGACTGGACTTTCCATGTACTATAGGTAACTTATAGGATTTGTAATTACATTTGTCAAATAGGTTGCAATATTACTAAATTTTCGTGACAATATATCTTTTAAAAGTTCTTTTGTGTAAATTTCACTTTCATAGTGCCCTATGTCGGCCAATAGTATATCCTTTTCAGCATCAAAGAATTCATGGTATTTGATGTCTGCTGTGACAAAAACATCTGCCCCAGACCTCTTCGCATTATTCAGTAGGAAAATCCCTGCACCCCCGCAAATAGCTATTTTACTAACTTTTTTGTCAGAAATATGGGTGTGTTTCAGCACCTTTAAATCCATTGAAGCCTTTAAATGGAGTAGGAAATCTCTGCCAGACATGGGATCTGGAAGAGTACCTATCATGCCTGAACCTACATCCTGATTTTTATTTTCTAGTATTTGAATATAATAGGCGACTTCTTCGTAGGGATGTGAAGTTTTTAATGTATTGATGATTTTGTTTTCCAGATGACTTGGGAAGATTAACTCAACCTTGGTTTCCTCTACTGTTGATAATTCACCTTTCCTGCCAAGTGTGGGCTCCGCTCCATCCTGAGGTAAAAAACTCCCGGTTCCCTCAGATTTAAAACTGCAATTGGAGTAATTGCCAATTTCTCCAGCACCAGCGGCAAACAGGTCTTCTAACACTTTGTCAACATTAGTCTTGGGAATAAAAGTGCTGAGTTTTGATATTATCCCCTTTTTGGGAGCCAATATTTTTGGGTTTAACAAGCCTATTTTTTCAGCGATTTTGCGATTGACTCCCTGGCTGACAGCGTCTAGATTGGTGTGGATAGCGTAGATGGCAATGTCGTTTTTGATAGCGTTTATCACCGTACGCTCTATATAATTTTTACCAGTTAAACTCTTGAGTCCTCTAAATACAATGGGGTGGTGGGCAACGATAAGGTTACAATTCTTTTCTTTGGCTTCCTTTACAACATCTTCTGTTACATCGAGGGAACAGATGATGCCTTTTACTTCGGTCATCGGGTCGCCCACAATTAATCCTGCGTTGTCATAACTTTCCTGATAGGCAGTTGGTGCCAGGTTTTCCAGATAAGATATGATATCCTTAATCAAATAAACCATATATTTGCTTTCGTTTTACTCCCAAAACTACAAAAAAAACACCAATGCGTTTTGTTGATTTTTTACTATTTCCCCTTGCTCTAATCTATGATGGGATCACTTCGTTGAGAAACAGGATGTTTGAGGCAGGGCTTAAGAAAAGTCAGCCTTTCGAGGTGCCCACTATTGTGGTTGGGAATTTGGCAGTGGGTGGAACAGGAAAGACGCCTTTTGTGGAGTTTTTGATAAATCATCTTTCTTCTTCATTTAACCTGGCGATTTTAAGTAGAGGGTATGGAAGAAAAACCAGTGGCTACAGATTGGCAAATGAGCAAAGTACACCGAGTGAAATAGGGGATGAGCCTTTTCAGGTTTATTCAAAGTTTAAAGAAAAGGTGACTGTGGCGGTAGGTGAAGAAAGAATACTTGCCATTCCCATGATTCTTGCAGAAAATCCTGAAGTGGAGTCGATTATACTGGATGATGCTTTTCAACACAGGTACCTATTGGCTGATCTTAATATTTTATTAACGACCTACAAAAGACCATTTTTCACTGATTATCTTTTGCCTGTAGGGAGGCTACGAGAAGGAAGACGCAATGTGAATAGAGCCGACCTAATCGTGGTTACCAAATGCCCCGATACCTTAGACTTAAATGAGAAAAATAGGTTCAGAAAACAAATTTCAGATTATCTGGTAAGGGAGAAACCCATTTACTTTGCTGGTCTTAAATATGGTTCTCCTTATCCTTTGAATCTGGGATTTTCTGAACCGGGTGATAAATTTATTTTGGTAACTGGTATAGTAGATCCTGAACCAATACGTTTACATTTAGAAGGCAAGCAAAAGGTCGTCATGGAAACCATTGCTTTTCCTGATCACCATTCTTACAAGGCAAAAGATATGCTGCGCATTAGTGAAGTATATAAAAAATATGCGACTAAAAATGTAAGTATTTTGACTACAGAAAAAGATGCTGTAAAATTGAAGGATAATAAATTGTTGGAATTGGTTAGTAATATCCCTGTATTTGTATTGCCAGTGGAGATAGATATGGAGCAAAAGGAAGAAGAACAGCTTTTAAAAATAATTAAAAGCATGATTATTAATAAAAATGCTAACGGTGAAATTTAATCTGAGAACTTTCTTTGCGCTTTTAGCAATAACCGTTGCCTTTATAGCCCCTTCCTTGGCGCAGCAGCAACAGAGACAGGGTGGTAATGCTAGTCGACCTACAGAGGAGGAAAGAGGGAACACTGCCATGAAAAAAGGGTTGCTCGATGATTCTACCAAAATGGTCTATGGTCCCAAAACATCCCTTTATTATTACGAGCACTTTGTTAGGAATAACCGGTTTAAGCAAATGGAGTTGGATACTTCTCTTACCGGTTTTCACAATTACGAAGCGGTAGCTAATACCTGGTACAAATACCAGGACCTTGGAAATTTAGGGACAGCTGCAAGACCCGTTTTTTACGATGTTCCTAATCAAATCGGCAGAACATCAGGTTTTCATGCTTATGACCTTTATCACAATACTCCTGACAGCATAAGGTATTACAATACGAAATCACCCTACACTAAAATTGAAGCTTTTTTCGGCGGGGGGAATAGGAATAAGTTGGACATAGGCTTTGCCAGGAATATTACTCCGAACTGGAATGTAGGAATTGGCTACCATACAATTAGGGCCAGAAAAACACTTAACCCCACTACTCGAGATGATAATAATGTGGTGAATGATTCCTACGAGATACATTCGAATTACAAGTCTGACAATGGCAAATATTTCTTGCTAGGCACCATCACCAGAATGAAGCACAATGTGAATGAACAAGGAGGAATTATACCTCCGAGTGTGGATACTACTTCTTTGTATTTCACTTATGAGGACGCAAAGGTTTGGCTGAGTAACTCCAAAGCAGTGGATTTGAGGCAGAATTATCACCTTTACCACGAATACGAGATTTTAAAGGGCTGGCAAGCTTATCATGTATTTGATAAATCCAAGCAAGCTGTTACCTTCTTTTCAAACTTAGGGACTTCAGATTCTACTTATTTTAATACCAATAGGTTTAATTCAATCAATGAAGACAATGCTTTTAGCAAAGAGGACACTACCAACAACCACAATCATTTTTCCGAATGGAAAAACGAGGTAGGGTTTAAAGGTGATTTTGGGCCTGTCTATTACAATGCCTTTTTAAAATTTAGAACTGGACGAATGGCGAGTCGGTTTTTCACTTCAAACAATTCCTTTACCGAATTGTCTTTGGGAGGAGCTTTAAGAGGAGAGATTAACGAAAATTGGATCTTTGAAGCAGAGGGAGAATACCTTATTCCGGATGGTTACAGGGTAAAGGGCTTGTTTATTTCGCCCTTTTTGGATGTTAGTTATACCAAAGCACTCTACAAGCCCAATATGATGCAGCAGCAATATAGTGGCAACCATTATATGTGGAAGAATGATTTTTCTAATACTGGGGTAGACCAAATTAAAGGGACAATCAAAGGAGACTTTAAGAATTATAAGATAAGGCCTAACCTGACCATCAATAGGGTTAACAATTACATTTTTTACAATGAAGAAATGGTTCCAGAGCAGATTTCATCCGAAGCTTTTATGGTGATTCCTGGATTGGAGTCTCATTTGGTTTTTGCAGGTAAATTCCACTGGCAATCTGAAGCTTACTATACATTGATTACAGGCGGTGCTGCAGATAAATTTAGAATACCTGAACTTTTTATAAATACCCGATTTTTCTTTGACGGGCCGATGTTTGATGATCATGTCTACGTGCAATTGGGTATAGAAGGCAGGTATAGAAGTGACAATTATGCTCCGGCCTATATGCCTGCGACTCAGCAATTCTATTTGCAAAATAATTTCAATGTTTATGCCTATCCTGTTGTGGATGCTTTTCTAAACTTTCGAATCAATAGAACAAGGGTTTTGTTTAGGTACAACCATTTGAACTCTGGACAAATGCCCAATGATGGTTATTTTATTACACCAGATTACACAGGGTTAAAAGGCATGTTGGATTTAGGGATAAGTTGGTACTTCTTTGATTAAAAATATAAAATGAGCTGGCAGGAATCGACAAAAAACAAAATGTTGCGTTTGGAATTACCTACTGACCCAAGGTGGGTGGACATTGCAAGTATAAGCCTTGAATCCATATTAGTCGACCATGCTTATTGCGAACAAAAGGCAGCTTCCTCATGCATTTCTCTGATAATTAAGTTTCCTGAATTTGATCAAATGGTAGATGTGCTCACACCAGTGGTGGCAGAAGAGTGGGCGCACTTTGAGGCTGTAATGGGGCAAATAAGAAAACGAGGTTATAAGTTTGGTTTTCCAAGAAAAGACAATTATGTTATTCAACTTCAGTCATTCGTGAGGAAAGGGGGTAGCAGAAAAGACCAGCTTTCCGAGCTTTTATTGATGAATGCCCTTATAGAAGCCAGGTCTTGTGAACGTTTTAAACTGCTGTGGAAAAACCTTGATGACAAGGAGCTCTGTGATTTTTACCATGAGCTTATGATTTCTGAAGCAGGTCATTATGTTAACTTTATCCAACTTGCAAAAAAGTACCAGGACCCTGAAAAGGTTGAATTACGTTGGCAAGAGTGGTTGGCGCACGAAAAGGAGGTTTTGAAAGAACTAGAGATCAGGGGAGACCGAATGCATTAATACTCAACGGGAATAAGTTAATACCCAATCCAATACATGGTTAACATTGCTAGCCATTGCTGTAAGCCTGAAAATATCAATATTAGCTAATAGCTCTTTTATCACTTGAAAGAATCATTTCGTGGTGACGTAGGTAAACACTATTACATAATCCAGGTTAAACCCGAAATATGCAATAGACAATCTATTACCTGCTGAAATCGCTTCAAAATCAGCCACTTCGTTGCTGTTTTCAATTTCACCATAGCGGTGCTATGCTAAAATCTCCAAACAGCCTGATTTTCTTGCGATTGCAACACACATCACGAATCCTATTACATAATCCGGGTTAAAAACAATTAAAAAACCTTTGATTTCTTTTTATGAAGGGTATTTATAGTTAATATTAACGATAAAGACGTGAATAAAATTAATTATTGGCCACTTACGGACAATTTATGAATCTGCTCGAAAATATTAGAGAAGCCTTTAGATCGGTAAAATCAAATCTTCTCAGGACCATTTTAACCGGCTTGATTATAGCCATTGGCATCACCTCTTTGGTAGGCATGCTTACAGCAATAGACGCAATGAAGGCTCAAATCGAAGAAAGTTTATCTGGGTTTGGTGCCAATAATTTTGATGTTAGGAGTAAAGGATTTTCAGGGGGTAGGGCTACTTCTTCAGGAATTGCTCAAAAGAATTACCCTAATATTACCTTTAGAGAGGCTTCTGAATTTCAAGATAAATACAATCAGAGAGGCGTTTCAACAGTGACTACCTTCGTGTCGGGTTCAGCAGAAGTCAAAAAAGACTCCAAAAAGACCAATCCCAATAGTCGAATTATAGGAGGAGATGAGAATTATTTTTTAATTAAAGGGGTGGCCATAGATAAAGGTAGAAGTTTCAGCAATGTGGAAATAGAGTATGGAAACAATGTTTGTGTCATAGGAACCGAGATTCAAAAAACTCTATTTGATGATAAGGAAAACCCTCTGAATCAATACATTTCTTTTTATGGTAAGCGGTATACTATTGTTGGGATTATGGAAAAACAAGGTGGTGTTGGTGGAGATTCTGGTGCTGATCGAGCGATTATTATTCCTATACTTAATGCCAGAAACCTCGATAAGAGAGGAAGTTTCAGGTATACCATTACCATAGCAGGGCAAGACCCTTTAAAGTTGCAATACGAAATGGGTCAGGCAACAGGTATTATGCGGGCTATTCGGGAAGATGGGGTAGGCATGGAGGATTCTTTTGAAGTTGTAAAATCCCAAACCCTCGGAGAAAGTCTTGAAGAGATTGCAGGGTATCTTAGGATTGGTGGTTTTGGAATAGGCTTTATCACCTTACTAGGAGCCTCGATTGGATTGATGAACATAATGTTGGTATCTGTTACAGAAAGAACAAGAGAAATTGGGATTAGAAAAGCAATGGGAGCTACCCCACTTCGGATACGACAGCAATTTTTAATTGAAGCCATTGTTATTTGTGTTTTAGGCGGGATACTCGGAGTAATAATGGGGATTGGTATAGGGAATATTGTGGGCAATACAGTGGGTCCAGGCGGATTTTTGATTCCTTGGGTTTGGATTATTTTTTCATTTGTAGTCTGTATTTTGGTAGGATTGTTTTCCGGGCTTTTGCCTGCCTATAAAGCCAGTAAACTTGATCCTATAGAATCACTTCGGTACGAGTAAATAAAAAATAAATGAATAAGAATACATTTGATGCCATTGTAATCGGCTCAGGGATTAGCGGAGGATGGGCCGCAAAGGAATTGTGTGAGAAAGGATTAAAAACACTGGTATTAGAAAGGGGAAAAGATGTAAAGCACAAGGTGGATTACCCTACCATGCATACTCCTCCCTGGGAATTCCCTTTGCGTGGACAAATGCCACTAGAAGTAAAAAAGGAAAACCCCATTGTCTCTAGGTGTTATGCATTCAAAGATGATGCGGATCATTTTTTTGTCAAAGACAAAGAGCATCCATATATTCAAGATAAGCCATTTGATTGGATTCGGGGTTACCAAGTAGGAGGTAAATCCCTACTTTGGGCCAGACAGGTACAAAGATGGAGCAAGTATGATTTTGAGGGGCCGGGAAGGGATGGCTTCGCTGTAGATTGGCCAATTCGCTATGAGGATATAGCCCCATGGTACAGTTATGTGGAACGCTTTATTGGCGTCAGCGGAAATAAAGATGGCTTGGAAACTTTACCTGATGGTGAGTTTTTACCAGCATGGGAAATGAACAAGGTTGAAAAAACTATTCAACAAAGAGTAAACGCAGCCTATCCTGATAGAAATTTCGTGATTGGAAGGTGTGCCCATCTTACCAAACCTGCTGCGCATCACAAGGCACAAGGAAGAGGGCAATGCATGGCGAGAAGTATGTGCCAGAGAGGTTGTCCTTTTGGGGCCTATTTTAGCTCAAATTCTTCTACTTTGCCAGCTGCAGAAGCTACTGGAAATCTTACAATAAGGCCTCATTCAGTGGTGCATTCTTTGATCTATGACGATGCTAAGGGTAAAGCAACAGGTGTGCAAGTGGTAGATTCGGAAACCTTAGAAACCACCGAGTATTTTGCCAAAGTGATTTTTGTAAATGCTTCTACACTAAACTCAAACCTTATATTGCTCAACTCTAAATCAAGTCGATTCCCTGAGGGTTTAGGCAATGACAATGGATTGCTAGGGACTCATATTGCTTTTCACAACTACCGAGGGTCATTGTCAGCCAGAATGGATGGGTTTCTTGAAGACTACTATTATGGACGTAGGCCTACAGCCATCATGATGCCCAATTTTAGAAATGTGAAAAAACAGGAAATGGATTTTCTTAGAGGGTACATGACCTTTTATTCGGCTGGTAGAGGTGGATGGGGTAATGCGAGAAATACAGATTTTGGACCTGGTTTTAAAGAAGCCAACTCAGAAGCTGGTGCTTGGGGTGTGTACATGATGATGCAGGGGGAGACAATACCAAAGTTAGAAAACAGGGTATACCTGGATGATGAGGTCAAAGATAAATGGGGTATGCCTGTACTAAGGGTTGATGTTGGATACGACGAAAACGATGAAAAATCTCTAAAGGACTTTTTGGACCAAGGGGCAGAAATGTTAGAAAAGGCGGGCTGTAAGGATATCCGGCAAAGAGATAGTGGGCAAGCACCCGGTTTAGATATTCATGAAATGGGAGGGGTAAGAATGGGTAAAGATCCATCTACTTCTTTGTTGGGAAAACACCATCAACTACATGCTTGTCCGAATGTTTATGTAACTGATGGATCCTCCATGACTTCTACAGGGACACAAAACCCTAGCCTTACTTTTATGGCTTTTACAGCAAGGGCTGTAGATCATGCTGTTAAAGCATTGAAAAGAAATGAGATATAGTTTATTATGCAATTGGGATTTTCAATTTGATCTCTGATTTAATGAAGGTAGAATTTATAATGATATGTAAAAATTTGAATTAAAATATTTAACTTACGGCTTAATTTTCTTTTAAAGTCGCCTGATTAATAAAAAAATATGAAAAGATTACTATTGTTTAGTCTCTACCTTGCCTTTGGCGCAGGTGTCATTAGTTGTAAACCCGAAGAAATAAAGGAGAAAACCCGGCCTAATATTATCTTCATAATGAGTGATGATCATGCTTATCAGGCGATAAGTGCTTACGGTCATGGGCTTAATGAAACCCCAAATATTGATCGAATAGCCAATGAAGGGGCTATTTTTCATCGTGCTACCGTAACCAATTCAATTTGTGCACCCAGTAGGGCCGTAATGTTGACTGGAAAGCATAGTTTTATCAATGGCAAGGTTGATAATATCCAGCCATTTGATTGGGATCAGGATAATTTTCCCAAGTTACTTCAAGCCAATGGTTACCAAACAGCCATGATTGGAAAAATACATATGGATGGTCTTCCACAAGGGTTTGACTTTTCCATGGTTCTTCCTGGTCAGGGACATTATTACAATCCAGATTTCTTAATTAATGGAGAAAAGAAACAGATAGAGGGATATTGCACAGACATTATCACAGATGCTGCATTGAACTGGTTGAAAAATGACAGAAAGGAAGACGAGCCTTTTCTTTTGCTATATCACCAAAAAGCACCTCATAGAAATTGGAAACCTGCTCAGAAATATTTGACTTTATATGACGATGTGACCTTTGACCCTCCTGCGAATTTCTTTGATGATTATGAAGGAAGAGGAACTGCTGCTAAAACGCAGGAGATGGAGATTGATGGACATGCACGTTGGGGACATGACTTCAAATTTCAATTTGACCCTACCAATGGAGATACCACTTGGTTGGTAAATCAGTTGAAGCGATTGAATCCTGAACAATTGGAAGACTGGCTGGCAGCTTATGAACCTAAAAATAAGGCCATGCGTGAGGCGAATCTAAGCGGTAAGGAATTGGCTTTGTGGAAATACAATCGCTATATCAAGGATTACTTGAGAACGATCAAATCTGTAGATGATGGTGTAGGGGAACTTTTGGATTACTTAAAAGAGACTGGGCTAGATGAAAATACAATAGTGGTATATACATCTGATCAAGGATTTTATTTGGGAGAACATGGTTGGTTTGACAAACGCTTTATGTATGAGGAATCCTTCAGAACGCCACTATTGATGAAGTATCCAAAAGAGATTAAAGCAGGTAGTAGTTTTAACCAATTGGTTCAGAACCTTGATTTTGCACCTACCTTTTTGGATTATGCAGGAATAGCCATTCCTGAGGAAATGCAAGGTGAATCGTTTAAGGATTTGGTAGCAGGGAAGACGGATGAGTGGAGAGATGCTGTGTACTATACTTATTATGAGTATCCGGCTGAGCATCAAGTTAAGCGGCATTATGGAGTGTCCACCAAACGTTACAAACTCATTCATTTTTACTATGATATAGATGAGTGGGAATTGTATGACTTGGAAAAAGATCCTTCGGAAATGAAAAGTGTCTATGATGATCCAGCCTATGCTGAGGTCCAAAAAATGATGCATGAAAAGTTGGAAGAGACAAGGAAAAAATATGGTGACAGTGATGAACTGAACCAACATTACCTTGATGCCTATTTGGAACATAGGGCAAATAGATAATTGAATTCAAATTTAAAAAAGGCATGAGGATATATTCTTCATGCTTTTTTTTGTGTCAAAAAATAATATTAAAGATTAGAAATACTTGTCACCTAATTAGGGATTGTATCCTAACCTAGCATAAAGCAGCATACTGCCTTTTTTTAGGAATTGGTATTTGAAAAAAACTGCCCTATTTCCATAAATAAAGTTCGGAATTATAACACCGAACGAAAGGCCTATTTTACTTTTTCATATTTGAAGCGTTAATTGTTAATGCCTTAGTCAAATGAAAAAGTTTAAGATTATCCTTGTCAGCATTTTTATAGCCATTCTTTTCCTATCAGATCTTTTGATTTCCCAGTCTAATTTCGAAGAGGGAAAAGAAAGCTATGCTTTAGGTGCATTTAATGTCAAAAATGGTACAAGTTTTTTTTTCAATAAAACAAGTTTTTCCGAACTCCTACACTAGTCGACTGACTGGGCTTGAGATGGTGTAGCTACCATCAATTCATTTCTTCATTAACCTAAGAAATGGCTTGGATTAGCCTTTAAATGAAGTTTTTAGTAGCTTATTTTTTTACTGAGCATTCATTAGTATTTTTTTTTATAAAAATTTAATTTGCATATTTAGCTTTGAAAAAAAACATTTTTTGTAAAAGAATCTTTTTGTTAAGCTAGAGAACTATGGGTGAAATTCCTGAAAGGGTTATCATAGGAGACAAATCTATCGTGGTGTTGCCATTTGTTAACATGAGCAACGATCAAGAGAATGAATATTTCAGTGATGGTATTACGGAAGAAATAATCAATGCCCTAACCAAGGTGGAAGGGCTCAAGGTGATTGCCAGAACCTCATCTTTTGCTTTCAAAGGCAAGAATTTGGATGTAAGAGAAATAGGTCAGAAACTAGATGTAGCCAATATTCTGGAGGGAAGTGTTCGGAAGGTTGCAAATCGTGTCCGAATTACTGCGCAGCTAATTAATGCCAAAAATGGAGTGCATTATTGGTCCAAGAATTTTGACCGCCAAATTCAGGACATTTTTGCTTTGCAGGATGAAATAAGCTTACTAATTGCTGACCAAATCCGAGAGAATTTTGGACATTTGAATATTCAGGATCATTTGATTCAAGCTTCAACACGTAGTGTTTCTGCTTATGAACATTTTTTAAAGGGTCGATATCACCAACTTCAATGGACCGCCGCCTCTTTAAAACAAGCCATAGTTCAATACGACGCAGCCATTGCAAAAGACCCTGAATTTGCCAGAGCCTATTATGGAAATTTACAGTGTTATGGTTTATTAGTCATTTGGGGCTTTATACCTGCGGAAGAAGGAATGGGCAAAGCGATAGACAATTTTATAATTGCCAAGGAACTTGATACTGAACTGCCCGAATATCCCATGTCTTTTGTAGGAAGAAGCTTGTGGAAGGAATGGGATTTTAAACAGGGTTATGAATACATTCAGCAAACCTTGGCCATGAATCCCAAACATACTGATGCATTGGAGGCAATGGCTGAGTTGTTTATTGCCTTGGGCTATTTTGATCAAGCTGAGGTATTTGTGAAGAAAGCCTTGGAAGTGGATCCCTTGTCCCCCAATCACCACTTTACAATGGCCAATATCTATTATTTAAGGCAAGCTTTTGATATTTCTTTGCACCATATTGATAAAGCATTGCAGATCAATCCGGAATTTGACCATGCCGTGAGACTAAAGGTGAATGTTTTCATACTGTTGGGGAAAGAGGAGGAAGTTGAAGTGTTGGCTGAAAAATTTGAGGAAAAAGCATTGATAAAACTGCTTTACGCAATTGTTAATAAGAAAATCGGGCAGGTTCCTAAAGAATACTTAGATGAATGGGAGGGTTTAGAAAGAGAAACAGGGGAAATAATGCCCTATAGATTGTTTATCCTAGCCAATGGAAATTGCTCTAAACAAGCCTTTAAGTTGTTGCAAAGTGGGATCGAAATGCGCAGAGGGCAATTAATGAACTATAGATATGAACCCTTTTTACAAGGCTTAAAAGAAATTGAAGGATTTGAAAGCTTACACAAGGCCAACTTTAGCTTGACTGGAAATGAAGAGTGGTTTGCCCAAGTGAAGCCATCCCAAATTTTGGATGAAAGTGAATCGGATGTGTTAAAGGAAAAGTTAATTAGGTATTTTGACAAGGAAAAACCGTTCCTAGACCCCCAAATGAATTTAAACGCTTTGGGTAGTAAATTGGAACTTCACCCCAACAAACTGTCCTATTTAATTAATGAAAAACTTAAAGTTAATTTTAACGAATTTGTGAACAATTACCGATTAAATTATTTTAAAAAGATGGCGATCAATCCACGTTTTAATCACCTAACGCTGCTTGCACTGGCATTTGATAGTGGTTTTAATTCCAAAACAGTTTTCAATTCTTTCTTCAAGGCAAAAGAAGGAGTTACACCAAGTGTTTGGTTGAAAAAGGAAAAAATGGAAAAATAGCCAGCAAGGAAGCAAAAGGTATTACATTATAATTCAGAACGCACCAGTAGATGTAAAGGCTCATATTTGTTCAGAATAATTTAATAAACTATTGTATCATGAGAACGAATCCAATGCCTGGACCAGATAAAAATGAATCTTTTCCTTTACTGAATCATAACAAACTGTGTTTCTTAAAGAATATCATTACCAATCCCAATATAGAAGTGGGGGATTATACCTATTATGATGATTTAGAAGATGTTTACAATTTTGAAAAAAACGTCAAATATCATTTTGATTTTATAGGCGACAAATTAATAATAGGTAAATTTTGTATGATTGCCTCGGGTGTTTCATTTATAATGAACGGGGGGAATCACCTTAGTACTTCTATTTCAGCCTATCCTTTTGCTATTTTTGGTCGTGGCTGGGAAAAAGCCATGAAAGGAAAAAGCTACCCTTACAAAGGAGATACCATTGTAGGCAATGATGTTTGGTTAGGTCATAAAGTAAGGGTTATGCCGGGGGTGAAAATCGGTGATGGGGCCATTATTGCCAGCCATTCGGTGGTAACTGCTGATGTTCCACCCTATGCTATGGTTGGCGGAAATCCTGCCAAACTAATTCGAAAAAGATTTTCTGATAGCACCATTACTCGGTTGCTTGAATTAAAATGGTGGAATTGGCCCATTCAAAAAATAACCGACAATGCACACCTTTTGACCGGTGATGATATAGAAGGATTCTTAAAAGAGCTTTAATTCAATGATATTTTTAAGGTGTTGAATAGATAAAAGCTAGGTTTTTTAATTCCCTTAAGCGGATAATTTAGCTAATGACGTATTTGTATAAGGAAATTTAATTAGACAAAGAAATGCAAAACAATTGTCACCTTAGGCTTCGGGTAAACACTCGAAGCTTTTTTTGTGCAATTTACAAGCACTATCAAAAAACAGAGCCGGAATAGGTGACTCCCAATCTATTACGTGCTAAAATCTCCAAACATCCTGATTTCCTTGCGATTGCAACCCTTCCCGTAAACACGGGACAGGCTTTACCCCTGACACAGGGCGGAGAAATCCTATTACATAATACGGGTTGAAGTAATTTTTTTACCTACCAAAGAGGTTCACAATTATAAATTGGAACGATCCATAGGTCCCTGCCTGCTACTTTTGAACCATCAATTTTATTTAAAAGTAGTATTCTTATCAACTTTAACTTATTTAAAATGAAATCATTAGTATTAGTAGGGCTATTTTTCCTTTCCATGCTCCCCGGATTTGCTCAAAGCAATTCCTTTACCATTAGCGGTTATCTCACAGATGAGGTCAATGGGGAAGTACTCATAGGTTCTACTGTTAGGGTAGATCAAATTAAAAGCGGAACGGTGTCCAATGTGTATGGGTTTTATTCCATTACTTTAGAAGAAGGAATTTACGACCTTCATTTTAGTTATGTGGGTTATACAGAGGTTCGTAAACAAGTAAAGCTGGACAAGGACCTTAGAATGGATATTTCTTTGGCTTTGTCTGATACGGAGTTAGAGACTGTGGTCATTCAAAGCGATAGGATGGATGAAAATGTATCATCCGTAGAAATGAGCACAGCGAAAATGGATATTAAAACCATCGAGAAGATGCCGGCCTTTGTTGGAGAGGTGGATGTACTAAAAAGTATACAGCTGCTTCCAGGTGTGAGCTCGGTAGGGGAGGGCACTTCCGGTTTCAACGTAAGAGGAGGTACAGTGGGGCAAAATCTTGTTTTATTGGACGAAGCCCCTGTTTACCAGTCCTCTCATTTGTTTGGTTTTTTCTCTGTCTTCAACCCGGATGCGGTCAAGGATGTCAAACTTTATAAAGGAGGGATCCCAACCCGCTTTGGAGGCAGGTTATCCTCTGTTCTTGACATAAGGATGAAAGAGGGGAATAATCAAAACTATGATGTAGCAGGTGGAATAGGGACTGTATTTAGCAGACTGTCTTTAGAAGGACCTATCAAAAAAGGAAAATCCTCATTTATACTTGCGGGGCGTCGTTCTTATGCAGATGTATTGGCACGACCATTTACAGATGCTTTGGACAATGGGGCGGGAATGTACTTTTACGATCTTACCGCAAAAACCAATTTTGAGCTAAATGATAAGAACAAGCTCTTCGTATCCGGTTATTTGGGTAGAGACGTTTTTAATTTTGATGAATCGCAAGGCGTTAACTGGGGAAATAAAACTGCCTCGATACGTTGGAATCACCTTTATGGAAGTAAATTATTTTCAAACTTCTCAGCATTTTACAGCGACTACAATTATGGTTTCAGCTTTGGAACCAATGAAAATGATCAGTTTGACTGGCAGGCAGCTATTTCTACCTGGAATTTCAAGCCTGAATTTACCTGGTTTGCCAACCCTTCTCATGAACTTACCTTTGGAGGAGAATTAATTGCTTATCGTTTTCGACCCGCAGATGCGTCAATTGTAAATAATGGAGAGCTATCCAATATCAGTTTGGATCATCGGAAAGCAGTTGAGGGAGCCCTGTATGTAAGTAGTGAGCAAAAATTTGGTGATAAGTTAGTAGCGCAATATGGCCTTCGATTCAGTTATTTCAATCATTTTGGAGATAAGACTTATACCTATGGAGATACCTTGCCGGGAATAGAACGGCCTTTGATAGAGATTTCTGAAAATGGACCCTGGAACTCGGTGGCTCAATACAACAACTTTGAACCTAGGCTGTCAATAAAGTATTCACTGAATGAATCCAGTTCCTTGAAGGGAAGTTATAATCGGATGAGCCAGTATCTACACCAAATTTCAAATACAACCGCTTCATTGCCCATTGATATCTGGCAACCATCCGACAACAATATATTGCCTCAAAGCGGGAATCAGGGAGCCTTAGGTTTTTTCAAAAACTTTTTTGGCAATCGGTTTGAAACCAGTGCTGAGATCTACTATAAATGGAACCAAAACCAAATAGATTACATCGATGGGGCCGAATTATTTATCAATGAATTTATGGCTTCTCAATTACTGTCAGGTAAAGGAAGGGCGTATGGATTAGAATTATATGCCAAGAAAAATCAAGGGAGGTTTACGGGTTGGATAAGTTATACCTTGGGTAAAACTGAATTGAAAGTAGATGGGATAAATTATGGTGACAATGAATTGACAAGGGAGGGGAATTGGTATCCTACAAGGTATGACCAACGCCATAACCTGAAGCTGGCAGGGTTTTATGAACTAAACAAGAGGGTGACGCTGTCAGCAAATTTCAGTTATTTGTCTGGTACGCCCACCACCTTTCCAACAGATCGGATCATAGTGCAAGGAAAGGTGATCCCATATATCGATGGAAGTGATAGAAATAACTATCGGATTCCTAATTTTCACCGATTGGACATTGCTTTGACAATAGACAATGTATGGAGAGGAAAGAAACAGCGGAAAGGTACGGATAACCTTGTCGTCTCGGTTTACAATCTTTACGGTAGGAAAAATCCTTTCAGTATTTATTTTTCACAAGAAGCATCCTCGAGACCACAAGTGGGTGAGCCCTTATCTACTTCAGCCCATCAGATGTCTCTCATTGGTTCTTTAATACCTTCTGTAACTTATAATTTTAAATTTTAATTTTAGACAAATTAATACCTATATCATGAAAAAATTAGTCGTTTTCTTTTTGGCCTGTCTTAATTTCGCGTGTGATACTGAAATCAATCCTACTCTTAATCCTGCGGCAGAGGTGATGGTTGTGGATGCTTGGTTAAATGATAAAAATGAAACCCAGAAAATTTTTCTGACAATATCGCAACCTTATTTTAATCAATCCCTTCCTGAGAAGGTAGAGGATGCAAGTGTAAGTGTCATAGATCTTTCTTCAGGAGAAACAATTACATTTATTGAAACAGATGCCTACTATGCTTGGGAACCGGGTGATGAAGGATTTTTGGAAATTGGTCACCAATATCAGCTACTCATTGAAGTGGAAGGTGTAACTTATACTGCCAATGCGGGTTTGGGGCCTGTACCTGAGGTTGATTCCGTGGAGTTTGCTTATAATCCGAAAGACATTAATTTCAAGGAACCTTATTTTACTGCAGAGTTTTTGGCCAATGATATCCCCGGGCAGGGAGATGCCTACTGGATCAAGGCTTGGAAAAATGGTGTTTACTTAAGCAAGCCTTCTGAAATCAATATCGCCTATGATGCAGGTTTTTCTTCCAATCAAACTATGGATGGAGTGCTTTTTAATCAGATCATTCGTAAAGATTTCGTGAATCCATGGGATAAAAATCCGGACAATGAAAACGTTTTATTGCCCCCATATGTGGTAGGAGACTCCTTGTATTTGGAGATTCATTCCATTGACCCTATGGCATTTGAATTTTTGTCCGGAGTAATATTACAAACCAATAGGCCTGGCGGTTTTTCTGAATTATTTTCGACTCCATTGGCAAATGTTATCACTAATATTCAACCAGTATCCGGAGAATCTTCCACTAAGGTTCAGGGCTTCTTTAATGTTTCCGCTGTCACAAGTGGAGGCGGAAAATTAACCGGCGCTATTGCAGAAGCTGCAATGAACTTGGAAGAAAACTAATGTCCATCAATCGACAAAATTAATTTAGGGTAACAATTTTATTTATAAGAAAATAGTTGTTACCCTGAATTAAATGGAATTTGTTATAATGGAAATATGCTTTTAACCCGGATTATCAATGTCGTTTAGTTAAGGAATTTTTATTATTTTTAGGAAAGAAAAGGGAGCGTAGTTTTTTTGAAAATAATCTAACAACAATCAAGTCCTTTTCCTTTTCGAAGGACTTTTTAAAACTATTAAAAAACAATATAGAAAATGGATTAACACGCGATAGGTTCCGTACGACTAACACAGCGTTTGTTCGTCAGCGGTGTTTGGGTTTTACAGATCTTATCTACTTCATGTTGGGCCTGGGTAAATCGAGTGTTCAGCAAGAACTTGATAATTTTTTTTCCGACAAATCGGTCAGCTATTCCAAAGGAGCATTCAGTCAGCAACGATCCAAACTAAACCCCAAGGTGTTTACATGGCTCAATGAACAACAATGTTCTTTTTATTATAATAAAGCCAGCCATATCCGTAAATGGAAAGGTTTTCGGCTTATAGGTATCGACGGCAGTACTTTGCAGCTTCCTTACAGCAAAGAATTGGCAAAAGGTTTTGGCCATTTCGAAACCCGGACTGAAAACGGGAGAAAAGTAGTGTTAGCCCGTGTTTCCCAAGCCTACGATGTACTCAACCAAATCAGTATAGATGCCAAGATCAAACATTACAGGACAAGTGAACTTGCTCTGTGTGAAAGTCATCTTCCCTGTCTAGGGCCGGGCGACCTGCTTATAATGGATAGGGCTTATGCGGCCTTTTGGCTCATGTCCTCATTGGTTCAGCAACAGAAATCCTTTGTCATCAGGGTAAAGGCAAACAGATGGAAACATGCAAAGGCATTTTTAGCATCTACCAAAAAACAGCAGATCATAGAGGTGTCCCCTTCCAAAGAGGCCTTATACAGGTGTAGGGAAAGGAATATTCCTACTGAGGCACTCAAGTTAAGGCTCGTACGGGTACCGATTGCATCAGGAGAAGACCATATATTGATAACCAACCTAGTTGACCATAAGAAGTACCCTGTCAAGGAAATACGTGAGCTCTACAGGAAAAGATGGCCTGTTGAAGAGTCTTTCAAGCTACTCAAAACTAGGGCGGAACTTGAAAACCTGAGCGGAAAGACGGCCAGGGCCGTTCTCAAGGATTTTAATAGAATCATTCTCAGGGCCAACTTGAGCAACATTCTCAGTAAAACACTTACCAAAAAAGGGATTGACTACTGTAATAAAAAACGGAAAAACACTTATCAGATCAACAGAACCCAGGCGTATCGTAAAACCAAATCTATAATTGATCAACTCAAACAAGGAATGGACAAAATCATTGGAAAAATATCTGATTATGCTTTCAAACTGTTGCTTCAACTTGAAATAATACGGCCCAACAGGTCAGTTCCTAGAATAAAAAGGTATACTGCCAGACCCAGTAATTTTATAACTTATAAACCTTAACTAAACGACATTGCCCGGATTATGTAATAGGATTTCTCCGCCCTGACAATAGTCAGAGGTAAAGCCTGTCCCATGTTTACGGGAAGTTTTGCAATCGAAAGAAAATCAGGCTGTTTGGAGATTTTAGCATAGCACCGCTATGGTGAATTGAAAACAGCAACGAAGTGGCTGATTTTGAAGCGATTTCAGCACGTAATAGATTGTCTATTGCGTATTTCGGGTTTAATGACACCCTCTGCTTTAAATGGAGGGTGTCTGTTTTTCTAGCTAAAGTATTTTTATTAAAACTAGTTGAAACGCTGTTTTAAAGGATTCCATCGTTAATATAAGTATCCCCATGATGGTAAGGTCAGTGGTGTTTTTGAATGATCATCCTACTAAAAGGACGAGAATTCTTTCTTCCAGAATTACCTAGGAGTTTGTTTTAAGGTGATGAGGACTGGGCAGTCATTTGGATTTAAATTAAAAGTCTAAAGAATTTTTTTATTGAAATAATCGTGGTCTTAAGTAATTTCTTGTTTTCTCTAAAATAAGATATTTTAAAATGATTTTTTTCCGTTTACTTATGTTTCTGTGCAATTTTTAAGTTATTGTCATTAGATTTAAGACAGAAAAGTTAAAAAAGACATGGATCAGGATCAGAAAATCCTCGTTGTAGGTAGTGCCAATACAGATATGGTTATAGGGGTTGATAAATTTCCTTTACCAGGTCAGACATTACTGGGTAATAATTTTCTTTTAAATGCAGGAGGGAAAGGTGCCAATCAGGCAGTTGCAGCAGCCAGGCTTGGTGGGCATGTAGCGATCATTGCCAGACTTGGAAATGATCTTTTTGGTAACCAAACCATTGAAAACTTCAAAAAAGAAGGGCTCAATGTGGATGGTGTTGTACTCGACAATAAACTGCCCTCAGGTGTTGCTCAAATAGTAGTGGACAAGTCAGGAGAAAATACCATCGTGGTTGCAGGTGGAGCCAATTTAGCCTTAAACACTAAGCAAATCAATAAAAATGCAGATTTGATTAATGCCTCAGAAGTTGTGCTATTACAGTTAGAAATTCCTTTGGGCTCGGTTTTGTATGTAGCGAAAAAAGCCACATCTCTGGGTAAAAAAGTTATTTTAAACCCCGCTCCAGCCAGAAAGCTGTCTAATGAACTGTATGCGAATATTTATGCCATTACTCCCAATGAAACCGAAACGCGGTATTTAACAGGGATTAAAATAACCGGTGAGGAAAGTGCTCAGCATGCTGCTGATTTTTTTCATAACAAAGGAGTGAGAGTTGTTATCATTACTTTAGGTGCTGCCGGAGCTTTTCTATCGACCCCAGACTTCTCAGGAACTTTGGCCACTACGGAAGTGGAAGCGGTGGATTCCACTGCTGCCGGTGATACTTTTAATGGAGCTTTGGCTTCCGCCCTATCCAAAGGCATGGGTTGGGTTGATGCAGTGTCTTTTGCCAATAAAGCAGCCGCCTTGTCAGTGACCAAACATGGGGCTCAGGCTTCCATTCCGTTTTTAAAAGATATTCAGGGATAATTTCCCATATCGTATTTATAATAGTTATTCAAGATATACACCAAATGAAAAACCTTTTATTCGCCTTATTATTAGTAATGGGCATTACAATCCTGACTAGCAGTTGCCATAAACAAACGAATTCAGGAAAGCACCGGGTCTTATTGGATTCTGATGCCAATAATGAATTGGACGATCAACATGCAATGGCCTATTTATTCTTTAATGGCGATGTCTTCGACGTAGTAGGAATAACAGTTAACACCACCAGAAGTGGGGGAAATATTGAAGGTCATTACAAGGAAGCCAGAAGGGTAATGGATCTTTGCAATGTTTATGAGTCCATGCCGCTTTACAAGGGTGCAGATGCATCTTTTCAGGAGATCAGACCAAATTTGGACCAACCTGATTTTGATGGTGCTGAAGCAGTAGACTTCATTATTGAACAAGCACATAAAGAGGCGGATGAGAAATTGATTCTTCTTCCCGTAGGTAAATTAACCAATATTGCCCTTGCTTTAGAGAAGGACCCATCCATAGCCAGCAAAGTGAGGATTGTGTGGTTGGGTTCTAATTATCCATATGCTGGAGAATACAATCAGGACAATGACGAGGAATCGATGAATTATATTCTGAATACTGATGTGCCTTTTGAAATTGTCTTGGTAAGAGGAGGGAAGGAAACAGGTACAGCTGCAGTGTCTTCCAATAGGGCTGAAATTAATAGCATAATGCCAGGTAAAGGTCCTTTAGCGAACAAAACAGTGATCGGTAGACATGGAGATTCATTTGATCGATTTGGAGATTATTCTGTAAGTCTGTATAACAATATCCAAACCTATGATGAGGCAGGAACAAGACCCTTGTATGACATGGCAGCAATCGCAATTATTAAAGATCCTTCATGGGCTGAGAAGAAAGAAATCCCTGCTCCAATATTGGTAGATGGAGAATGGCAAGAAAGACCTGATAACCCTAGGAAGGTGTTTATCTGGGAAAACTTTAACAAGGAAGCCATAATGGGAGACTTTTTTGACAGAATGGAAAACTATGTGCTTGTTACTCCTTGATCCTTAATAAACGGTATAAGATTACCCTAGTCGACTCAATTTCGGTTAAGAAATGTGATAATTTTAGCCTGAATTTGAGTTAACATGATCAAAAAAAAATTAAATAATCCCAAACATTTACCTGATGTATATAATCAACGATTACCCCCTTGCTGTTTTCTTTTGTTTTATTACCATGTTGTGTTGGGGTTCTTGGGCCAATACGCAGAAATTGGCCGAAGGAAATTGGAGATTTGAATTGTTTTATTGGGATTATGTGTTGGGAATAGTTTTGCTTTCTTTGGTTTTTGGTTTGACCCTTGGAAGTATTGGTGAAGGGGGAAGGCCATTTCTCGAAGACTTAAGCCAGGCAGAGCTTTCTAGCTATTGGAATGCTTTGGCTGGAGGGGTGGTTTTTAACTTGGCCAATATTTTAATCGTAGCAGCCATTTCTGTTTCCGGCATGGCGGTGGCTTTTCCAGTGGGCATAGGTCTGGCTTTAGTTTTGGGCGTGCTGATCAATTTTATTTCCGAGCAAAAGGGAGATCCAATTTTGTTATTTTTAGGCGTTGCTCTGGTGACGGTAGCAATTGTATTGGATGCGAAAGCTTACAAAAACAATAGCAAAGACAAAGCTAAAAATGTTTCCAAGGGTATAAAGTTGGCTTTGATAGGAGGGGTTTTGATGTCCTTTTTCTATTTCCTTGTTCAGCAGTCTATGTCGTTGAACTTTCAATCCCCTGACCTAGGAAAATTCACTCCTTATAGTGCTGTGTTTGTTTTTGCTTTAGGGATTTTACTCAGTAATTTCCTTTTCAATACAATTCTTATGAAAAAGCCTGTTGATGGCGATCCCGTTTCCTATAAAGATTATTTCGCAGGGAATTTTAAGGTTCACCTGGTTGGTGTTCTCGGAGGAGCCATTTGGTGCATAGGTATGGCGTTTAGTATTATTGCATCAGAACAAGCAGGACCAGCCATCTCTTATGGACTAGGTCAAGGTGCTACCATGGTGGCGGCCTTTTGGGGTGTATTCGTTTGGAAAGAATTTAAAGGGGCATCAACAAGTACCCAAACCATGCTTAAAAGTATGTTTGCCTGCTTTATAGTGGGGATCATTATTATTATTTATGCCGGAATATAAGTCTTGGTATATGGGTTAGAAAGATAATTCCTGACAAAAGTAAAAACATATAGATCAGTTAATACTTGAAATCCACAGCCTATTTCTTTATTCAGTTGGGTCTTATAGAGATGAAACCTTCCAGGTTTCACTCCCCTAATTTTACCAGCAGGCTGATTATCAACAAAACCTGGAAGGTTTGCGGATTGAACGTAATACCCTAATCAAGAAAATATACTTGGTTAGGGTATTATTATTTCTGGTATAACAGAACTTAGCCCGTTAATATATTTTGACAGGCTTCCTTGCAAGCTGTACATGCTCTCGCACATTCCTGGCAGTGTTCATGGTCATGCTGACTACATTCTTCTGCACATCTCGTACAAACGCTGACGCAAAACCTCAATAGCTCATCAATTGGGCCATAGGACATGGATAAAATTTTAGCAGTGGAGGAACAAACATCGGCACAAACCCGATCTGTTCGGATACAGTCAATCATGTGACCGATATTGTCTTCATCAAGACAAGCATCTGCACAATGATTACATGCATCTGCACAGGTATTTAAGGTTTTAATTAAGGCTTCGTTTTTCATGGTTATATAGTTTGGTTTATTGTTCTACCCATGTTTTTGTTTTTACAAAAAATGTGCCTCAAAAACAATAATCCCCCTTCATTGGGCAAATTCCTGGTAAGCTAGCCTACCTATTTCTGCAATGATTTTATCCGCATTTGCGACATTGGAAAAGTGTTCTACCATTACAGTCAATACGATAGTTTTTTCCCCATACAAAATCCCAGCATCTCCCCGCACATATTCCAGCGTACCTGTTTTATGAGCTACCGCGATTCCATCGGGAAGTAAATGGGGGAGGGCATTGTCATCCTCACAATTTTTAAGCCATTCAATAGCCTGATAAGCGGAGGCTTTGTTGAGTAACTGCCCATTCAAAAGTCCGAGTAATAGCCTGTTCATTTCTTCTGCACTTAGGTAATTCTGTTGACCCAATGCAATGGCTTCAAAATCCATCATGAACCTGTTCAATTGAGTGGTTTTATATCCATTTTCTCTTAACCATTCTTGAAATTGCTGTAGCCCTAACTTCCTAATGAGGATATTAGTGGCCGTATTGTCACTTACTCGGATCATTTCCTTGGCCAGGTATTCATACGTTGCAGGGTAAGCAGTTGGTTTATATTGTAATTTCCCGGAACCACCCACTTTGTCTGCTTCTTTCAGTTGGTAGCTATCGCTAAGTTTGACTTTTCCTTCTTCAACATTTTGCATGAAGTAAATCAGTAAGGGGATTTTAATAATACTGGCAGAAGGGATTTTTTTATCGGCATTCAACTTAGAAAGGACATTTCCTTCCTTATCCTGAATGATATATGACAATTCAACTGAACCGTCTAAGGTTAATAAGTAATCATTTAGCAATTGTTGACATTTAACTGAACTGGTACTTATGCATAGCAATACGCTTGATAGTATTAAATAGTAACAATAGTAATTAAACCGAACCATGATTATTTATTTACATTGCTGGATATTCATAGGTGGATTGCAATCCCAATGGAATGCCCAAGCTCCAGTAAATTAATAAAAATGCTGTCCAAATAACCAATAAGTAAATAGAATAGGGCAACATGATAGAAACAAGTGTACCTATTCCGGTTTTTTTTACATACTTCTGACAGAAAATCACAACCAAAGGAAAGTAGGGAAGTAATGGTGTTATAATATTGGAGACAGAATCTCCTATTCTATAAGCTGCTTGGGTAAGATCAGGAGAAATACCCAATTGCATAAGCATAGGAACAAATACAGGGCTTATTAATGCCCACTTTGCGGATGCCGAACCTACCAGAAGATTGACAAAAGCACTGAGAAAAATAATTCCTACTACGGTTACCTGAGAGGGTAATTGTAAGCTTTGGAGAAAAGCAGCACCCTTTAAAGCAGTCATGGCTCCGATGTTTGATTGGGCAAAGGCATCAATAAACAAGGCACAGAAAAAGGCCATAACTATATAGTGAGCCATGCTTCCCATTGACTTGCTCATCGAAGCAATAACATCAGTCGAAGACTTATAGCTTGTTGAAATGAATCCGAAAATAATTCCTGGAATCCAAAAGATTAAAAAAATCAGAGGCACTATGGAGCGCATCAATGGTGCCGCAAAAGAGGTGATTTCTCCATTTTCACTTCTCAGGCTGGAATCTACTGGTGAGGCCCAGAAAAAAAGACCAATAAGTCCCAAGAGCATTACCGAGCTTGCGATCTTAAAGGCACGCTTTTCAATTGGTTTCAAATCCTCCATTTTAGGTATGTCAGATAGGTCTTTGTCTACCGGGTTGGTTCGATTTAACCGAGGCTCTATGATTTTATCTGTCAAATACCATCCTACACCTATCACCACAATACTTGAAATACCAGTAAAAATGATATTGTTTAAAGGGTTTAAAGTTATAGATGGATCAATTATTTGTGCGGCAGACTGGGTGAAACTTTGAAGCAAGGGATCAATAGCAGACGGAATGAAATTGGCACTGAAGCCTCCCGATACCCCAGCAAAAGTTGCAGCAATACCAGCCAAAGGATGCCGGCCGGCAGCATAAAATATAATTCCTCCTAGAGGGATTACCAGTACATATCCCGCATCAGCAGCGGTATGGCTCACAATGGCCACTAATATTAGAATAGGGGTAAGCAAAGCTTGAGGTGTGAAACTCAACAGGTATTTTAATCCTGCATTGATATATCCTGAATACTCCGCAACCCCCACGCCAAGCATGGCGAGTAATACCACACCCAAAGGAGGGAAATTGATAAAAATACTGATCATTCGGGACAGGAAATCTGCCAATCGCTCTCCTGTGAGCAAGTTTTGGATAAACAATTTCTCCCCTGTCCTGGGGTCAAATTCTCCAAAATCAATAGGAGCCAACAAGGTCGAAAACAACCATGTCAACAACATTAATCCTAAAAATAAAACAGCAGGGTCAGGAAGTTTATTGCCTGCTTTTTCAATGGCGTTTAAAAATCTATCAAGTAAACCTTTATTTGTGCTTATCTTTTCCATTAGGGCTTGGTTATCCTCAAAAATAAGAAAGAAATCGAAAAATGATGAGGAGTAACCGAATTAGTATCGATTTTAGATTCCTTTTACTTGAAGGTCAATCATTTAATCAAATAGGAGGTTTTCAATAGTTTGTTTTTCACAATTATATGAGGCGCTACAACTTCCCAGAAAGGAAATAACATCACCTGATTGAAGGCTCAGTATATATTATGAATTTTCGTGTATCACCAGAGCTTAAGATACTTATTATCAAATGCAGGAAAGGAGAACGGAAAGCTCAGGAAGAACTTTTCCAATTGACCTTTCCGTAAGATTTGAACAAATCACTTCGGTTTAGAACTAAAAGCGCTGAAGCTAGAGAAGTAGTGTTTGACGGGTTTTTAAAAGTTTTCACTCAATTGGACAAGTACCTTGCAGAACCTCAATACGAATGAACTCATGTCTTATCAAGGAATGAAAAGTGATGGGTTTTTACCTGATGATATAGAATTCAAAACCAACAAATTTTGGCTAACTATTGTCTTTGATTTTATCCATAGCTTACCTTTCGGGGGCTATGGGTAAATCATTTCTTGACCATTCACTCCAAGAGCCTACATATAATTTAGGGCTATTCAATCCAGCATGCGCAATGGCAAGAAGGGTATGGCAGGCCGTCACTCCAGATCCACAGTGAACAATAATATCGTTTGAGGATTTACCATTAAATGTTTTTAGGTATTTTTCCTTTAAAGTTTCTTTAGGTAAAAAGAATCCATTTTCATCAAGATTTTCTGAAAAAGGTAAATTAATTGCTCCTGGAATATGTCCGGCGATTAAATCTATAGGTTCTTTTATTCCTAAGAATCTTTCGGCCTCTCTAACATCGATAATTATCTGACCAGCTTTTTCTGAAGCTGTTGATACTTCCTCCAGTTCGGCCATTGGCAACTGCCATGTTTGTGTTAGGTAAGCTGATAAGGGTTGAGGGTTAGGGATTTTATCATTTACAGGAAATCCATGAATTTTGGCAGCCTGAAAGCCTCCATTCAAAACCTGAACTTTTTTATGGCCAATAGCTTTGAGCATCCACCAAAATCGGGCAGCAGACATGGCCGCAGATTTATCATCATACACGATTACATGGCTTTCCGGGCTTATTCCTAATTTACCAAGTGTATCCCCAAAAGCCGATGCAGAAGGTAAGGGATGCCTTCCTCCTTGAGCAGGATTCTCTCCTACATTGGATAAGTCTTTGTTTAAATTGACATGTATCGCTCCATCAAGGTGTTCTTTTTCATAATTTGAATAACTAAATTGGGCATCTATTAAAACCAAATTCTGTGTCTTGGCCAATTGGTGTAAAGCTTCCGGTTTGATTAAAGGATTGATCATGCTGTTTAATTTTATTGTAAATTTTTTAAAGGCAATGATATTAGATTGTTTTAGGAAGTTGAGAGGTCAAGAGAGATTTTGGGGTTCTATTTTTTCTTTACCAGGTTTTCTTTCACCCTAAACCGAACAATTTCTGCAATTAGTTCTAAAGGTAATGGCTTGTCTAGTGGAAATTGAATGGCACCTTTCGAATAGGTGTAATTTGTTAACTGACCTTTAAAAGCTTCGATTGCAGAGGGGCTAGGATAAAAACCGATGTGGTTTTTGTAGGCAGCAAAGTGAACAAGATTACCATGGAGCTTAAAGGTTGGCATTTTATAATTGATGCATTCCTCTGCTTCCAAGGGGCAATTCTTTTTAATGATGGCTCTCAAATGCTGTAATTTCTCACTTACATCCATTGGGAATTTCGCGATATAATCATCCATGCTTTATATCCTCTATTTTTTATACCTTGTTCAAAATTTATTGTTTGATAAGTTGGTCTTGTTTTCCATAAAACCTTTAGGTTGGTTGATGGTCATCACATTGAAGTTGTTTTTCACTTTTTCGGAATGCCAATAAATATAAAGATTATCCCATTAATTAGAAAAGAAAAGCATAAAGCCTGAAACAAAAATAGCCCAAGGTGATGATTACCTTGGGCCATAAAAGCTATAAATTATTTTGATTGAATTAGGTGTTCATGGCACCATTTACCTCAAGTGTTTGGCCAGAGATATAAGTACTCATGTCTGAACCTAGAAATACACAGGCATCAGCCACTTCTTCGGGTTTTCCACCTCTTTTCATAGGAATGGCATCTCTCCATCCCTGAACAGTTTTTTCATCCAGAACTGCGGTCATTTCAGTTTCGATAAATCCTGGAGCGATGGCATTGCTACGGATATTTCTTGAACCAAGTTCCAATGCTACAGACTTGGTGAAACCAATAATTCCTGCTTTAGAAGCTGCATAATTGGATTGTCCGGCATTTCCTCTAACTCCTACTACGGAAGTAATATTGATGATAGAACCAGCTTTGGCCTTCATCATGGTTCGAGTTACTGCTTTCACGGTATTAAAACAGGATTTGAGGTTAATATTGATTACTTCATCCCAGTTTTCTTCCGACATTCTCATTAGTAAGTTATCTCGGGTAATTCCGGCATTATTTACAAGAATGTCTATTCCACCTAAAAATGTCACTACATCGCCAATTAATTTATCAGCAGCTGCGAAATCTGAAGCATCGGAGCGAAAACCTTTAGCTTTTATACCGAAAGCTTCCAATTCTTTTTCAAGTGCTTCTCCTTTTTCTACACTTGACAAATAAGTAAAGGCCACATCAGCACCTTCCTGAGCATAACGTATAGCAATGGACCTGCCAATTCCTTTGGAAGCGCCTGTTACCAAGGCTTTTTTACCTGTAAGTAATCCCATAGTCAATGTTTTTATTGTTTGATTGAATTCAAAAATAGCTATTTATTATAAAAAATTGGCTACCCAATAGTTTATTCATTCCTCACACATTTTGAGTAACGGTGCTCAGACTTAGGAAAAATTGGAATTATATTAACTTTTATATGTAAAACCAAATTTTTTTCTGAACTTAATTATTATAAATTTGCATAGCAAAATAGTAATCAAAAGTTAAAAATATGTCTTCAACAAAATTCGATGTCATTGTTCTGGGCAGTGGTCCAGGAGGTTATGTAGCAGCAATTAGAGCTTCTCAATTAGGATTAAAGACTGCCGTAGTAGAAGCAGAAGATCTAGGTGGGATTTGTCTTAATTGGGGTTGTATACCTACCAAAGCTTTGATAAAAAGCGCTCAAGTATTTGAATACATTAATCACGCAGACGATTATGGTATTTCCGTAGAAAAAGCGAGCGTGAATTTTGACGACATGATCAAGCGTAGCCGGGATGTGGCCGGTGGAATGAGCAAAGGCGTTCAATTTTTGTTAAAGAAAAACAAAATTGAAAAATTGATGGGCTGGGGAAAAATCAAACCCGGCAAAAAAGTAGAGGTAGAAGACAAGGATGGCAACAAAACAGAATACAGTGCCGACCATATCATAATCGCCACTGGTGGAAGATCTAAAGAGCTTCCTGCTTTAAAAATTGACAATGAAAAAATTGTTGGTTACCGCAAAGCCATGACTTTGGATAAACTTCCAAAGAAAATGGTGGTTGTAGGTTCCGGAGCTATAGGCGTTGAATTTGCCTATGTCTACAGTTCTATTGGTGTGGAAGTGACTATCGTCGAATTCCTAGACAGGATTGTTCCCAATGAAGATGAAGAGGTGTCCAAGACACTAGAAAAAATATACAAGAAAAAAGGCATCAAAGTGATGACCAGTGCCGAGGTGACCAATGTTGATACCAAAGGAAAAGGTTGTAAAGTCACCGTTAAGACAAAGGGTGGTGAGGAAAACATTGATTGCGATATAGTACTTTCCGCTGTAGGCGTTGTGTCTAATGTGGAAAACTGTGGACTTGAAGATGTTGGAGTATTGGTGGATAGAGGTAAAGTTAAAGTAGATGAATTTTACAAAACCAATATGCCGGGTTATTATGCAATAGGGGATGTTGTTCCTGGACCTGCTTTGGCTCACGTAGCCTCCGCTGAAGGGATCATCTGTGTGGAGAACATTGCAGGACAGAACCCTGAACCACTTGATTATGGCAATATTCCAGGATGTACTTATTGTCTTCCTGAAATCTCTTCTGTTGGTTTTACTGAAGCCAAAGCCAAGGAAGCTGGATATGAAATTAAAGTCGGTAAATTTCCTTTCTCTGCCTCTGGTAAAGCTTCTGCAGCTGGAGCCAAAGATGGTTTTGTGAAACTTATATTCGACGCGAAATATGGTGAACTACTCGGAGCACACATGATCGGTTATAATGTAACAGAGCTGATAGCTGAAATTGTAGCTATAAGAAAACTTGAAACTACCGGACACGAAATTATAAAAACGGTACACCCACATCCTACCATGTCTGAGGCGGTAATGGAAGCTGCTGCAGCAGCCTATGGTGAGGTGATACATTTATAAATTTCAGCTAGGTTAAATAAAAATTTGTAGTAGTCAAATATTGACCAACAATCTTTTTGGAAGAACAAGCATTAGTATATGGGCTAAGAGCCAGAGACAGCAAAGTTCAGGAGTATTTGTATGAAAAATACTCCAAAGCTTTGTTTGGTGTAATTTCTCGGATCATTTTTGATCGGGACATAGCCGAAGAAGTCTTTCATGATGCTTTCATAAAAATTGTCAATAAGATAGATAATTATGATGAAAGTAAAGGTCGAATCTATACCTGGATGGCCAATATTTGTAGGAATTCTGCTATAGATAAAACCCGCTCGAAAGAATTTTCAAAGAAGAGTAAGACCAATACGATAGATGCTTACGTATATGGTATGGAGAACGATGCCGGCACAGCAGCTGCTGTTGACGGAATCGGTGTCAAAGAATTGATGGATAACCTGAATGACGAACAAAGATTCGTGATGGAATGTATCTACTTTAAAGGGTATACCCATACAGAGGTAGCGGAAGAGTATTCCTTGCCTTTGGGTACTGTGAAATCCAGGATAAGGTCTGCCATCAAAGTATTGAAACTGAAAGCTGATAAAATCTAGTGGATATCCAAGACTACATATCGTCCGGTAAATTGGAGCTCTTCGTATTGGGAGATCTTAATGAGACAGAACAACAAGAGGTTCTTGCAATGGCAAAGAAGTACCCTGAAATTGAACAGGAGATAATTGCAATTGAAGAAGCAATGCTTGCTATAGATGAAGTTTCAGGTATCAGTCCATCCAGTGGAATTAAAAATAAAATTTTTGAAACCCTGGAAGCTGAGAACAAAAAGCATAGCGCTACAGATATTCCTGCAAAACCTTTGCAGAATGAAGTGAGAATTGAAAAAGAAGTGCCACATAGCAATCCATGGAAAACTTTTGCTGTTGCCGCTTCGGTAGTAGCCCTTGTTTCCGTATCTGTAGCCATATATTACGCCAATCAGTATTCAGATGCTGAAGAAAGGTTGGCAATATCATTACAGCAAAATGGGGTACTCGCTGAAGAAGTAAATGCCAATCAGGTAAAATTGAAATCGTTAGATACTGGAATGGAGAAATTCATCACAGGGAATTTCGAGAAAATACCTATGAAAGGTGAGGGTTTTCCTATGCAAGAAGATGCCTTGGTAGATGTTTTCTGGGATAAAGAAAGCAAAGAAGTGCTAATTTCTGTAAACCAATTGGCAGCCCTAGATGAAGAAAACGATTATCAACTCTGGGTAATAGGAGAGGAAGGACCAATTGGTATTGGCTTGGTTAATCCTGGTAGAAGAATTGATTTGCAAACCATGAACACTGCTTCAGGTGCACAAGCTTTTGCCATCACGATAGAGCCTAAAGGAGGAAGTGAAAGTCCTACACTCGAGAAACTGGTGGTCTTAGGAGAAGTTTCCTAGAATATTTACCTAAAATATATACCGGACCCCGTCATTGATTTGACGGGGTTTTTATTTTAGTTTAAATTGAGGCTTGTCAATGGCAGGTTTATGGATCAGTTGAGAGATCTAAGAAAACATAGCCGAATTCAAAAAGAATTTTCTGATTTTGGTCTGGTTTTGGTAAACCTAAAAACTGATTTTGCTAAACTTTTAAAAGATTATAAATATGGAGCTAACATTGTCTACACCTGCTTTACTTTTCTCTGCCATCACATTACTGATGTTGGCCTATACCAACAGGTTTTTAGCTATGGCAAACTTAATAAGAGGGCTTCACAAAGAATACAAGGAAGACAGCATGGAAGAGGATGTCATTATTGGTCAAATCAAAAACCTAAAGAAAAGGTTAACCATGATAAAAAACATGCAAACTTATGGGGTTATTAGTTTTTTTCTATGTGTTATTTGTATGTTTTTATTGTATCAGGATTTTGATACTGCCGCTAATTGGGTGTTTATGGCAAGCATGCTTTGCTTATTGATCTCTTTGGGCATATCTCTGGCAGAGATTCAAATATCGAACAACGCACTCAATATTGAACTATCGGATATTGAAGATCTCCTGAATAAGAAAACCCGTACAAGTTTTGGGCAAATGTATCAAAAAAACAATAAGGATTGATGAAGGACAATAATTTGAGGGTAGACCTTAGGTCTGATACCCTGACCTTGCCAACGCAAGGGATGAAGGAAACCATGCTGAATGCCGGTTTGGGTGACGATGTGTTTGGTGAGGATCCTACGGTAAATATTTTGGAAGACAAGTTGGCGGGACTTTTTGGTATGGAAGCGGGTTTATTTTGTCCTTCCGGTACCATGACCAATCAGATAGCCATAAAATTGCACACAAAACCTCAAACAGAGGTTATTTGTCATAAATCTTCCCATATATACCTCTATGAAGGGGGTGGCATTATGTCCAATAGCCAAGCTTCGGTAAAGCTCTTGGATGGGGGGTTCGGTAAAATTGACGCTGAATCCATTCGAATAGTCATCAATCCTGATGATGATCACCTGCCAGAAACTACTTTGGTATCTTTGGAAAATACCATGAACAAGGGTGGAGGAAGTGTGTATACACTTGAGGAGATAAGGCCTATTAGACAACTTTGCAAAGAGACCGGGCTGAAACTTCATATGGATGGAGCGAGGATATTTAATGCCCTTGTTAAATCCGGAGAACGACCTTTTGAATGGGGTAAAATGTTTGATACCATTTCCATATGCTTGAGTAAAGGATTGGGTTGCCCGGTTGGTTCTGTGCTATTGGGAAGTCAAGCAGATATAAAGAGGGCTAGAAAAATCAGGAAGGCTTTAGGTGGAGGTATGAGACAGGCGGGCATGCTTGCCGCTGCAGGAATATATGCTCTAGATCATAATATCTTCAGGCTGGAGGATGATCATGAAAGAGCGAAGGCCATTGCTGCTATTTTGCAAGAGACTCCTTTCGTCAAAGAGATTCTTCCCGTTTCCACCAATATTGTTATTGCACGATTGGAACAAATTAGCCCGGAATCCTTCTTAGAAGAACTTACAGAAAGAAATATCTGGGCGGTTAAATTCGGGACAGATCAGATCAGGATGGTTACCCATATGGATTTCACTGACCAGCACTTAGATGCCTTTGAAAGCAGATTAAAGCTTTGGAAAAAATAAATTTGTGTATAAATACTATACCTAATATTTAGAAAATAAACATTATGGAACAGACCCCTTTGGCAGAAAGAATGCGGCCAACAGCATTGGATCAATTGATCGGGCAGGAACATTTGTCTGGACCCAATACATTTCTTCACAGGGCCATCAAATCAGGTTCTATTCCTTCATTGATTTTATGGGGCCCTCCTGGAGTGGGGAAAACGACCATAGCCAATATTATCGCCAATGAGGTAAAGGCCCCTTTTTATACCCTTAGTGCGGTTAGTTCGGGGGTGAAGGACATTAGGGAAGTGATCCAAAAAGCCAAATTCCAGCTTGGGGTAGTGCTATTTATTGATGAAATCCATCGGTTCAATAAATCACAGCAAGATGCTTTGTTGGGAGCTGTGGAAAAAGGAGTGATCAGGCTAATTGGCGCTACCACAGAAAATCCTTCCTTTGAGGTCAACGCTGCTTTGCTTTCAAGGTGCCAGATTTTTACACTCAACCCATTGGGCAAGGAAGAACTTGAGGCGATGATGCATCAGGCATTGGAAAAAGACATTGTTCTAAAGAAGAAAAAGGTTGTTCTCAAAGAAACTGATGCCCTGCTCCGCATATCCGGAGGGGATGGAAGGAAGCTGCTCAATCTGCTGGAAATTGTCATAGACAGTTTTAAGGAGGAAGAAATAGTGATCGAAAATAACATGGTCATGAAGGTAGCCCAACAGAAAGTAGCACTTTATGACAAATCAGGAGAACAGCATTATGACATCATTTCTGCATTTATAAAATCTATCAGAGGATCTGATCCCAATGCCGCAGTCTATTGGCTGGCCAGAATGATAGAGGGGGGAGAGGACGTGAAGTTCATCGCCAGGCGGCTTCTAATCCTGGCTTCCGAGGACATTGGCAATGCCAACCCAAATGCACTTTTGCTCGCAACCAATTGCTTTCAGGCGGTAAATGTAATCGGTTATCCTGAGTCCCGAATTATTTTGTCCCAATGTGTTACTTACCTGGCTTCCTCAGCCAAAAGCAATGCAAGTTATATGGCTATCAATACAGCCCAGGCAATAGTGAAACAGGAAGGAGATCTGCCTGTCCCACTTCACCTGCGCAATGCCCCTACCAAGCTGATGAAAGACTTGAACTACGGGAAAGCGTACAAGTATTCACACGATTATGAAAATAATTTTGCACTCCAGGAATTTCTTCCAGACAAGATCAAAGGCACCAAGTTGTATGATCCTGGTGCCAATGCCAGAGAGAATGATTTGAGGAAAAATCTTCAAAAGCTCTGGGGAAAGAAATACGGGTATTAAACCTATTAGTATTCCTTGCTCAAGGTATAGCGCACTCCTATCAATGCTCTAAAACTAAAGTGATTAGCGTATATAGGCCCTCCTTCTAAAAGTAAAGAAAACTGACGGTGGGTGGTTATAGGTTTTAAACTTAAGCCCAATGGTATTCCAGCCTGCACATCTGTGATCTCTGTGTATCCCAACATTAATCCCCCGTGCAGGTTGTACCAATCGGTTTGGCGAAAGTTATAATGTCCCAGAGCCTCAACTCCTAGGAATGGGTTTATGACCCCACCTGCAAGCACACGTGCTTCACCGAAAATTTTCTTTTCTGGATCAGTTCCTACACCTATATGGCTTAAAATACCCCCATGATAGACGCCTACATGCACTTGGGCATTTCCTTTGAATGCACTAAATATTAATAAAATGGCAAAAATAGCGGTAATAGATAACTTTGTTTTCATTGGGTTCGTTTTAGTACAAAGGTAAGAAAGTCCTAATTGTTTCGGTAATTTTAAGGTGAGAATTGTCACCAATTACATAAATAACAGATCTTATTTTTACATAAAATTGATACAGATGAATTGGAGAAAAGAAATAAAAAGTTGGGGGATAATGTTGGGGATATTTGGTGTCCTTTACTTCACAGGCCTTATCACCCCAATCATGGGAGGGGTACAATCAATGGTTTTATCCACAGGATTGATAAAGCCTAAAGTTACCCTGGAGAACAAAGAAAAGCAGACTTTCAATTATGCCGGGCAATTTGTAGATACGAATGGCGACAGGGTAGGGCTATCTCAATACAAAGGCAAAACCCTTTTTATTAATCTTTGGGCCACTTGGTGTCCTCCTTGTAGGGCTGAAATGCCTCATATATCTGATTTGTACGACAAGGTAAATGGGGAGGAAGATTTGGTGTTTTTGATGATTGCTTTGGATGATGATTTTAATAAGAGTATAAAATTGGTGAAAGAAAAGGAGTATTCCTTTCCAATTGTCCATGCTGCTTATGGTTTAAATTCCTCTTTGCAAAGCCAGGCAATTCCTACCACATTGGTGGTAAGTCCTGAAGGTGAGATTGTTTTTTATCAGGAAGGAATGAGCAATTTCAACACCCAGGAATTCCAGGATTTCCTATTGGGCTTATAAGCAAAAGCAATATTTTTTCGACTTTACCTGACGTAATAGAATTTGAACCAAAAAAGTTTGTAAACAATTACAAACTAAATCTTTCAACTTACATTTAAATCCCTTCGCGTTACAATTCAATTCCTTTCGCTTACATCTCGGTTCCTTCGACCTGCAATTGCATTCCTGCTGCTTACATCTCAGTTCCTTCGACCTACAATCGCGCTCCTTCAGCTTACATCCCTGTTCCTTTGACCCTCAATTGTGTTTTTTCTGCTTACAATCTTAATCCTTCTAATTGCAATGACCTTCCCTAAAATAGCATTTGCAGATTGATACTACTTAAAGTTCCTTTTCTGCTACTAAATTGGTCTATTTTAGGTTAATGGATCTGCTATTTAATCAGTTGGAATCCTCCTTTAGTAAGAAATAGAGTACCTTCCTTAGGAGCTGTTTCAAAAATAATGGCTGCCATTTCATTGTCCATATTAGAGATCGTAACCTCCTTTTTTTCAAAGTAATACATGTCGCCCTCTTTTTTAGCCAATGAAAGTACATAATTGAGCTCATGCGAATTGATTAATGCAGCAATGGGTAAAGCTGCCTGCCTAGTTTTATCAATTTCAATTTGAGCTTCTACATACATTCCAGGAACAAGATTTAGGGTATTTTTTTCATCTTTTAAATGGGCATGAACATTCAATACCCTGTTTTCATTGATAGAAGGGGCAAGTAAGAATATTTCTGCCTCAAATTTTTGAGTAGGGTTATCAGGAAGGTAAAAGGTGACCGATTGTCCTTTTTTGAGGGAACTGGCATTTTGTTCAAAAATATTCAATTCTATGTGCATGTGCGCTGTACTCATGATCGTCAATGCAATATCTGAAGGATTTAAAAAAGCTCCTTGATTTACTTTAATAGACTCTATGAATCCAGAAATAGGGGCTTTGATCGTTACCTTTGAAGTGATTTTGGCTGGGGTTAAATTTTTGATCGGAATGTCAAGCATTTCCAGCTTTTTCCTTAATGATTCAGCTTTGGCTAGTGTACTGTTGTATTCCGACTCCGATTTGGTAAAGGACTTTTGAGAAGTAATGTTTTCATCACTTAGCAACTTCTGTCTTTCAAGGTCCGAAGTAAGAAAGTCAAGTTGGCTCTTGGCATCCAGATAATCTTCCTGCATCTGCACAAAAGTTGGATTTTCGAGTACAAACAGGGTTTGGCCTTTTACGACTTTTTGCCCTTTCAATAGGTCAAATTGTATTATTTTACCTCCAAAATAAGCACTTACCTCAAACCTACCCTCAGGTGGAATATCAATAAGTCCATTGGCCAGGACTAGATTGCTGAAGTCATGTTCACTCAATGGGGCCAATTCCATATGGGCATTTTCATATTGGGCCTGAGAGAGAACAATATCGGAAGGTCCTATTTCTTCATTAGGGGTTGATTCCATTTCAGTGTTTTGGTTTCCGCAAGAAAACAGGATTACCGAAACGCAGTAAAAGGTCAAGCTTTTATACAGGGTATTCATTATTTAAGGATTTGTTAGGTAATTGATTTCCAAGACGGTCATGTTGTATTGTTGCAGATTATTTAAATAATCCAAGGTAATGGATCGTGAATTTTCCAAGAGAACAACAAATTGGAAAAAGTCGATTTCACCATTTTGGAAGGATTGGTTTCCTTGTTCCAGCATTTGCTGGCCGAGCCGCTTGCCTTCCTGATTGTAAAAAGAAATGGACTCTTGATAGATTTTCAGCTCAATTTCAAGTTGCTCCCTTTTTTTTTCCAATTGGTAAGTGTAATTGTCCAATTCAAATTTTGCCTGGGACAGTTCATATTTACTGGCACTAATCTTGGCCTTTTGGGCCCCAAACCAGAGGGGAACCGAAATTCCAACCATTACTCCGGGATATACCTGTGCATTTAGGCCACTATTTGTTCCTCTGTAAACCTCCGCATGTAAATCAGGTAACAACTTGCTTTTCTCTAACGAGAGGCTATTTTTTCTGAATCCTACGGCTTGTTCAAAATACGCTACTCCAGGATGATGAGGCCAATCCGATGCAACTAATGACAATGGAGTAAGTTTTTGCTCTGTAATGCGGTAATCCTGTGACGATTGTATCAGTTGCGCCAGTTTGGAATAGGCTTGATTTTTTCTTTCCCGAGTTTGTGATAGTAATACTTCCAGTTCCCGTTTTTTACTTTTAGCAGTAAGTTTTTCCAGGTAATTGGTCTCTCCAACTTCGAATTTTCTATCGGCAGCTTTGGAAAATTGCTGGTATAAACTGTCTAGAAAAAAGTAATTGTTTGCCAATTCATTTAAATACACAATGGTATAGTAGGTTTGCGACAGCTCTTTTTTTAGTTGATTTTGATTGACCAAATACTGTTGGTATTCCATCACTCCCATGTCCTTAAAAACACTTTTTTGTTTTCCATAGATGGTGGGGAAAAGCATATTTTGGCTTATGCCAAAAACCTTATTGGAAAATCCATTTTCAGCAATATCGTTCTGATCATGCCTGTAATATATTTGCGTTTTGTCAATATTGAATCCAGCAGCAGCCATTGCTTTTGATGCCGCTACTTTCTCAGCTGTTGCCTTGAGTTTTCGGTTATTTTTCAATGCTAGTTCCATGGCTTCTTTTAAGTCGATTGACTTTCCTTGCCCGAAAACTACAGCAGGCAAAAGTAAGACCAGACAAATAAGAAGCAATAGCGGTCTATTAGGATGGTTCATTGCTTTCTTCTTTATTGGGATGAAACATGGTATAAAGTACTGGGAGGACAATAACAGTTAGCAGGGTGGCAGAGATCAGCCCTCCTATAACTACAGTTGCCAACGGACGCTGTACTTCAGCTCCTGCGGAGGTAGATATGGCCATGGGTAAAAAGCCAAGGGCAGCAGCTGAAGCAGTCAGCAAAACGGGTCTAAGCCTTTCTTTTGTTCCTCGAATGACGAGTGACCTTAAACTTTCTGTGGACTGTCGTTTTAATTCTTTGAAATGCTCTATTAGGACAATGCCGTTTAAAACTGCAATACCAAAAAGGGCAATAAAGCCTACACCAGCAGAAATGCTAAAGGGCATGTCCCGCAAATAGAGCAACATTATACCGCCAACTGTAGAAAAAGGAATGGCAGTATAGATCATTATGGCCTCTTTGATCGAGGAAAGTGCGAAGTACAAGAGGAGGAATATCAGAATCAATGCAATCGGAACGGCTACAATAAGCCTGTCTTTTGCCTTGTTAAGGTTTTCAAATTGTCCTCCATATTCAATGAAATAGCCTTCTGGGAGGTCAATGTCCTTTTGAATAATGGCCTGGATATCTTTTACCACAGATTGCAAATCCCTGTTTCTTACGTTTACACCTATTACCACCCTTCTCCGGGAGCCATCTCTTGATATTTTTGCCGGTCCTTTGTCTAGGTAGATTTTTGCAAATTCACTAAGGGGCAGAGAGCTTCCGTCGGGTAAATTGACAGAGGCCATTTTGATGTTTTCGAGGTTTTGTCGGTAGGTTTCTCCATACCTGACCACAAGGTCAAATTGCTTTTCCCCTTCAAATATTGTTCCGGCAGTTTTTCCGGCAAAACCCATGGTCAGGAGGTCATTTAGCTCATTGACATTTAACCCATATTTTGCAATTTTTACGCGGTTGTATTCGACCTTCATTTGGGGTAAGCCAGCTGTTTTTTCTACCACAATATCAGCTGCCCCAGATACACCTGAGATGGCAGCGCCTATTTCCTGCGCTTTATCATTCAATATCTCTAGGTCTTCTCCAAAAACTTTGATGGCCAAATCTGCCCTCACACCTGTGATGAGCTCATTGAAACGCATTTCTATTGGTTGGGTAAATTCCAGTTCTAAACCTGCGATTACCGCCAAAGAATCTTTAAAAGCTGCTGCCAGTTCATCCTTAGTCTCCACCGTAATCCATTCATTTTTAGGTTTTAAGGTGATGATGACGTCACTTTCTTCCATAGACATTGGGTCAGTAGGGATTTCTGCGGCACCTATACGACTCACTACTTGATCCACTTCGGGAAATTTTAGCAATATTTTCTCCATTTCGGTGGTAATGGTTATTGTCTTGGTGAGTGTTGTACCCGTTTTTAATACCGGTTGGATCACAAAGTCCCCCTCATCGAGCGTGGGGATAAATTCACCGCCCATTCTAGAAAAGACCCAGAAAGTAGCTAACAAAATAGCTGTAGAAATACCCAATACTACTTTTCTATTGTCCATAGCCCAGGTAATTGCGGGATGGTAAATTTTGTTGATGGCGTTTAATAGGCGGCTTGTAAAATTGGTTTTATTAGGATTTACAACTTTTAGAAACAAAGATGACATGACAGGAACATAGGTAAGTCCTAGAAGCATTGTTCCTATCAGGGCAAAACTAAATACTTGAGCCATCGGGCGAAACATTTTACCTTCTATGCCAGATAAAGATAAAATAGGGATAAAAACGATGATGATAATAATCTGACCAAATACGGCGCTATGCATCATTTTGGAAGCACTTTCAATGGCAATGCGATCCTTTTCTTTTTGGGAAACAGCTCCAGAATGACCCGCTAATTCACTGTATTTTTGAGTAAATTGGAATGCAATGTATTCTACAATTATCACTGCCCCATCAATAATAATCCCAAAATCCACGGCCCCGAGGCTCATTAAATTGGCATCTACACCAAAAACATACATCATGGATAAGGCAAAGAACAAGCTTAAAGGAATAACAGAAGAAACCACAAGCCCTGACCGAAAATTTCCCAGCAGTAAAACCACTACAAAAATAACAATCAAACAACCTAAGATTAGGTTTTCTGCAATGGTAAAGGTGGTTTTAGCTATCAAATTGCTTCTGTCTAGGAAGCCGTTTACCACTATCCCTTCAGGTAGCGTTGATTCAATTTGAACTAGTTTTTGTTTGACCCGTTCAATTGTAGCTTTGGAATCAGCCCCTTTTAGCATCATTACTTGTCCAAGGACTTTTTCCCCTTGTCCATTGGCAGTGATGGCTCCGAAGCGATTGGCGTGACCAAACCTCACTTCTGCCACATCTCTTATATAAACTGGATGACCATCTCTGCTCTTTACAATGATCAGTCTGATTTCTTCAAGTGATTTGGTCTGTCCTTCCGCTCTAATAAAATAGGATTCATTGGTTTTTTCTATATAGCCTCCCCCTGCTATAGCATTGTTTTCTTGCAGGGCTTTAAATACCTCTGCAAGGTCTATGTTCATTGCTTTCAAACGCTCAGGGTTTACTGCTACCTCATATTGCTTCAGGTAACCACCCCAGGTGTTGACTTCCACGACACCACTTATGCCGGAAAGTTGCCTTTTTACGACCCAATCCTGAATGGTTCGAAGTTCAGTTAATGAATATTGCTTTTCAAAACCAGGTTTAACATCAACGGTATACTGAAAAATTTCACCCAAGCCAGTAGAAATCGGCCCCATAAATGGCTTGCCAAAATCTGATGGGATGTTTTGCTCCGCCGACTTAATTTTTTCTGCGATCAATTGCCGTGGAAGGTAGGTACCCATATTGTCATCAAAAACAATGGTTACTACAGAAAGGCCAAACTTGGATATAGAACGTATTTCCTGAACCCCAGGAAGGTTAACCATCTCCAGTTCTATAGGGTAGGTAAGGTATTTCTCAACATCTTCTGTGGAGAGGTTTCTTGAAGTGGTGATAACCTGCACCTGATTATTGGTCACATCAGGCACTGCACCTATGGGTATTTGGGTCAGTGAGAAGCTGCCAAATCCGATTAGTCCTAAAATAAAAATAAATACTAGAAGCTTATTTCCTACGCTCCATCTTATAATTTTATCTAACATGTTATTGATTGTTCCTGCGAAGTCTTATTTTTCAATGGAAAGTTCAGAATTGAAATTTTCTTCAGTTTTGTTGAAGTAAAAATAATAAAGAAAGGCTTTAAGGTTGCTTAAGGCTTTCTTAAGAACTCCTTAAGATTGTTGTAGGGAGGGAGGGAACAGGAGTGAAAAAGTTGAGCCTTCTCCTTTTTTACTTTGAGTAAGGAGGCCAATTTTATAAAAATCACAAAGTTTTTTCACGATAGAAAGCCCTAAGCCTGCACCATTTATCCGGCCTAGTTCATGGCTTTCTCCTCGAAAAAAGGGTTGATGAATTTTTGTGAGTTCCTCTTCAGAAATCCCTATACCCAAATCTTTAATGTGTAAAAAAACGCCCTCCATACCCTTTTCAAGAATCAATTTTATATCCTGATCTTCCGAGGAATATTTTAGTGCATTCTGAATGAGATTCTCAATTATGATGGCCAAAGATTTTTCGTTGGCTTTGATATAAAGATTTTTATTAGACCTGACTTCCAGCTGTATGCCACGGGTTGGGTTTTGTTCCCTGGCGGAAGCCAAGAGATCCTTTATGAGAAAATTTAAATCTACTTCATCTCCATCAGAAGGGCTTTTCTGGAGTCTTGCTAGGGTCAATAATTGATCTAGTATTGCATTTAATTTGTCTATGATTACAATACCATCTTTTATTTTCTCAACATATTCTTCCTGTGGTCTTGGTTTTCGGATCAATACCTCAAAATTTCCTTTTAAAATAGCCAGTGGGGTTCTTAATTCATGGGAAGCATCAGAAGTAAATTGCTTTTCCCTCAGGACTCCTTTTTCTAGCCGCTCTAAAAGGTGGTTGATAGATACGGATAGACTGTTGATTTCATCTTTGTACTTGGAGGAAGGTAGCCTTTCATTCAAGTTGTCCTTTGTGATTATTTCGGCTTTTTGAGTGATATCGATAATAGGCTGTATACTTCTTGAAGCAAGCCTTCTCAGGGTTAGAAAAAGGAACAACAATACCACAGGGTAAAGTATAAAAAGAATGGTGCTTAGATTGGAAAGTAAAAGCTTTGAATCTTCAAATGAGGTTGCAAGCAAAAGGTATCCTGAAAACTCATTATTGGTAAACAATTCCACCTGCATTTGCCTTATCTCTTGTCCATTTAGGGTAAGGTTAAAACCTTGGCTCTCTGAAGTAGTGCCGGGTTTGAAATTTAGGTTATTGGTACCCAGATTGGGTGATTTGTCCATGGACTTCCCCTCCTTATCAACTATTTCAATAAAAATGGGATTGAAATTAATTTCATTGTGCTCTTCCTCTTCCCATTCTCCTTTGTGTGCAAATTTTATTTGTCCATTTTCAATCTTTATTTGATCGCCATGTTTATTCGTTTCATTTTCAAGGTTATTATCTACATTATTTAAAACAGTAGATTTTACCACCATGTAGATAAGTATAAATGAAATTAGTATCATCAAGGCAGAGGCCATGGTTAATTTGAACGATATCCTGTTTTTGTAAGTCCTGTTCATTCTTCCTTGGCCATGTATCCTACGCCTCTTATGGTTTGGATGTAATTGTTGTCTTTACTTAAGCCGAGCTTTTTTCTCAATGAATTAATAAATACATCGATCACGCCGGTGTCATAATCAAAGTGGATGTCCCATACACTTTCTATGATTCTGCTTCTTCTGCAAACTTTATTTTTATGTCGAAGAAGGTATTCTAAAAGTGCAAATTCCTTTTGGGTCAAAACCACTTCTTTTCCATTGGATTCTACCCGGTGATTTTCAGTGTATAAGCTAATAGGGCCTAAAGTAAAGCACAGTTGATCAATAGATTGCGGTCTCAATTGCACCCTGATTCGGGCCAGTAATTCTTCAAAATTAAATGGTTTTCGGATATAATCATTAGCTCCGGTTTGTAAGGCGAATATGGCTTCATCTGAGGTGTCTTTGGCTGTGATGAACAAAATAGGGGTTACTGGAAATTCTTTCCTGAATTGCCGGGTAACTTCAATACCACTCAATCCTGGTACCATCCAATCCACCAAAAGAATGTCATAATACCCCTCCAATGCCATTTCCAGTCCGATTTTCCCATTGTCGGCGATATCCACAGCATAAGCCTCCTCTTCCAGTCCTTGCTTTAAAAAGCCTGAAATTCCAGGTTCATCCTCTATTATTAAAATCCTCATCTCAAAACGCTTTTAAGAATTCAAGTGCTAGTTTTTAGCCCTCCCATTATTGGAGGTTGCACCAAAGGTTCTTATAAAGCAAATTAACAGTTTCTTTCTTAAGATTTGCTTAAAGACTGATTAATATAGTCTAAAACTTAAAAATAGGTTTTGCGAAATAATATTTAATTAGGAGTTAATTTACAAAGATTTACACCGATAATAATTGAATCTATGCCCTTACTTATTTTTTGATTATCCTAAAGCGTTTATAAGCTTCGCCATTGTTCACAATCAAAATATACAGGCCAGGTTTAATTTCACTGGTGTCAAATGTTGATTCCAGTACTTCTTTTTTCTCGATCAAAACGGTTCCTGTAGGAGCGATAAGGGTTAAATTTATTGGTTTTTGAGAAGAGCTTTTTACCGTCAATAGGTCATTTATAGGATTAGGAAATAGGGTTATGGAGTTTTCCAATCCATCAACCATAGATACATCGCTTTCTGAATTTTCAGGTGTGATAGATATCCTGTCTGCATCTGATAGGGTTCTTAAAACTTCAGCATTTGCTTCAGGTGTGACCGACATCGAGATCGTTTGGTCAAGTAAGCAACATGTGCCATTGTCTCCCCCATTGGCTACTATAAGTTGATCTCCTATAATTTTCGCTGAAGGAGCGAGCAACCTGGCAGGTAGCTGACAAAGCTCAGACCATGAATCAGTAATTGGATCGTACTCCGTAATATCGTTGAATATGAAACTACCTCTTCGGCCACCTACAATTATTATTTTATTGTTGTGGACGATAGTTCCCGGTTCGAAGTGGGAACGATCAGATCTTAAATCATTTTTTTCGGTCCAGCTGTTAGTTTGTGGATCATAAGCATGCAAAAATGCTTGGTCATCTACTCCGGCATCATGGCCAAACTGACCTCCAATCGCATAAAGGATCCCATTTACCGCAGCAGCTCCCAGGTGGTTTCTAGGTTCAGGGAGAGGGGCCAAAGTTTTCCAACCTCCTGCTTGATCATTTAAATCAAAGACAAAATGATCCCCAACATCGGTTATTCTATCTGGAAGTAATCCTCCAAAATAATGTATCCTGCCCTCACTATAAGCAGCCCCGCCTGAGGCTCTGGGAAGCGGAAGTGGAGGACCTGTAGACCAAATGTCTGTAGAGGTGTTGTAAATTTGAACAAGATCGGTTGACTTGCCGGGATGATCTCCCGCAAAACCTCCCAATATCCATATTTCTTCACCTACTGCTACTGCCCCCATATGGGTAACAGGAATCGGCATTGGTGCTCCGTAGGACCAAGTATTGCTCGATGGATCATATATCTCAGTCACGGAGGTAACATCAAGATTCTCCACAAAACCTCCAAGGACGTATAATTTGTCATTTATTTTAACACTTTGTGACTCAGTTTTGCTTAAACTAGATGGGCTTAAATTATTCCATGAACATGCTGTAGGATCAAATGTCAATTCACCATCACCGAAAACTTCTATAGCTGAAACTTTGGCCTGATTTCGGGTGGAATTAAAAGTGATGTCGAGAGATCGGTCTGTAACCTTTGTACTAAAAGTTTCTATCACAGCAGTCATAGGGCTTACCACTGAATTAATGTCGTAACTATCTAAAACTTTTTCTCCCTCTATGATTACATCAAATATTCTTTTACCGGTACCTCCTTGTCCACCATTTGTGGCTCCAAAATAAATTTCAGCGAAATGTAAATTGATAAGGTAATTTCCATTTGTAACGGGAATATTGTAAGAAAATGATGCCAGGTTTGAAGTGACCCTGCGCTCTGAGATATACAAGTCATCCTGAACAGTACCATGAATTTTATCCTTTAGGAAATCCTCTGCAGATTCGCTTCCTTTTCCTTCAAAAAATTCATCCGCCATGTATAGGGAATCTCCATAGATTACCGTTGGACCACCACTATTAATTCTTACAACAGAGGTAAATTCATTTTCATCTATCGGATCGTCTTCTTGTAAAATAGTAAAATTTATACTTAAAGCTTCTCCAGACATATTGCTTCCATTGTCTCCAGCATAGGCTGTTGCGACTATAGTATTGTTTCCTAAATCAGGTATCCATGCTTCATAATCGTCCCCACTAATCCCTCCTATTGTATACAGAGGTGAGTTGACAAGTTTATAAGTTGGGTTTGCTTGATAACCAAAAATTACGCTTTTAGTATTTTGACTCACATCTGCCCTGATATTTAGATTGGCTGTCCCTATATTATCTAAGTAAAAAATATCTCCCTCCTTAATTTCGCCAATGTCTTCATCAGTATCAGCATTCACTAAAATAAGTGCATTTACAGAAGGGCTTATTTGGGTTGCTGTATCCAATACTGTGATAATGCATTGGTCTGTAATATCCCCATTGCTTAAACTGGTCGCAGTAACAACGATTTCCCCAGGGGATAATGCAGTCAACACTCCACTTGAGTGATCAATACCAACTGCATCACTAGCGGTGAAAGCCACTGTTTTATTGCTTGTATTGGAAGGGAAGAATTCCAGATCCAAATCAATGACATCACCCACATATAAAGTTTCAGTAGGGCAATTGATAAAATTTAGGCTTTCGATGATGACTTCATCAGGTTCTGATAAGAGGCTTCCCTCTCCAAAAATTTCAATTGCAGAAAGTTTTGGTTGATCCAGGGATGCACTAAATGTTATGTCTATTGATTGGTCAGTTACAGAAGTAGAAAAGGTCTTTATCAAAGCAGTCATAGCTGGTACTTCCGCATTGATATCAAAATTAGAAAGGATGCTATTGCCTTCAAGTGTTACGTCAAATATTCTTTTTCCTGATCCCCCGGGACCTCCACCTGTTGCTCCCCAATAGATTTCAGCAAAGTGTAAGTTAATTTCATATTCACCATTAGTTACAGGAATATTATAAGTGAATGATTGTTTACTTGCGTTTGTACTACGTTCTGATTTGTAAATTTCATCTTGAGTAGTATTGGCTATTTCTGAGAGACTATTTTTAATATAAGGTTTTCCATTTCCTGAAAAATAATTGTCGGCTATAAAAATTGAACTGCCAAAAGATACTTCAGGACCACCGCTATTGATTCGAACTACAGCTGGGTAGTCTACCTCCTCTTCTTTTACTTCTTCTTCTATAATTTCAAAATTTATGGTCAGAGATGGCCCTGCGAGCTCCGAACCATTGTCTCCTGAATAGGCTGTGACACTAAGGGTGTTTTGCCCTAGTTCAGGAATCCATGGATTATAGTCGTTACTATTGTCTCCTCCGATGGCGTATACAGGATAGTTCTCTGTTCTATAATTTGTACTACCCTGATAATCAAAAATCACACTTTCTGTCCATTCATCTACCTCAGCTCTAATGTTGAGGTTTGAAGTTCCTATCTCTTTTAAATTGAATACATCATTATCTTCTATGATGGCTATATCCTGATCCGTATCAGCATTGACTAAAATAAGTGCATTTACAGAAGGTCCTTTTTGGACTGCAGTATCCAACACAGTGATAATGCATTGAGCTGAAATATCCCCATTGCTTAAACTGGTCGCAGTAACAGCGATTTCTCCAGGAGATAATGCAGTTAACACTCCACTTAAATAATCAATCCTAACTGCATCACTAGCAGTAAAAGCTACTGTTTTATTGCTTGTATTGGAAGGGAAGAATTCCAGATTCAAATCAATGACATCACCTACATATAAAGTTTCAGTAGGGCAATTGATAAAACTTAGGCTTTCGATGATGACTTCATCAGGTTCTGATAAGAGGCTTCCCTCTCCAAAAATTTCAATTGCAGAAAGTTTTGGTTGATCCAGGGATGCACTAAATGTTATGTCTATTGATTGGTCGGTTACAGAAGTAGAAAAGGTCTTTATCAGAGCAGTCATAGCTGGTACTTCTGCATTGATATCAAAATTAGAAAGGATGCTATTGCCTTCAAGTGTTACGTCAAATATTCTTTTTCCTGATCCCCCGGGACCTCCACCTGTTGCTCCCCAATAGATTTCAGCAAAGTGTAAGTTAATTTCATATTCACCATTAGTTACAGGAATATTATAAGTGAATGATTGTTTACTTGCGTTTGTACTACGTTCTGATTTGTAAATTTCATCTTGAGTAGTATTGGCTATTTCTGAGAGACTATTTTTAATATAAGGTTTTCCATTTCCTGAAAAATAATTGTCGGCTATAAAAATTGAACTGCCAAAAGATATTTCAGGACCACCGCTATTGATTCGAACTACAGCTGGGTAGTCTACTTCCTCTTCTTTTACTTCTTCTTCTATAATTTCAAAATTTATGGTCAGAGATGGCCCTGCGAGCTCCGAACCATTGTCTCCTGAATAGGCTGTGACACTAAGGGTGTTTTGCCCTAGTTCAGCAATCCATGGATTATAGTCGTTACTATTGTCTCCTCCGATCGCATAAACAGGATGATTCTCTGTTCTATAATTTGTATTTCCTTGGTAGTCAAAAATTACACTTTCTGTCCCATCTTCTACCTCAGCTCGAATGTTGAGGTTTGAAGTTCCTATCTCTTTTAAATTGAATACATCATTATCCTCTATGATAGCTATATCCTGGTCCGTATCGGCATTGATTAAAACCAAGGCGGTGACAGCAGGACCTAGGGAAGGAGAGGGGCTTTTATCACCAATTTTGACAGTATAACCCATTAAAATTATTCCTCCTAAACAAATCAATATAACCCTGCTAACCATCAAAAATTCTTTGCTTACCATAATTTTAATTTTTCTGAATTAATTGAGTTAGCTTTTTTATATGCTATCCTGGAAAAGAAAAAGTATTTCAAATTTGAGATGTACCACCTTCCAAATTTTCCAAAACAAGGTTTTGTTTTAGAAATTTTCTTTTCCTAGCCAAGTAGAGTATTATTTATATTCAAGTTAAACTGACTAACGGTTATTACGATGTGCTAATGTAAAATTTGGTCTGTGTTCCAAAAATATGTATTTGAAATGCATTTATACAAACATATAAAGGTATATTTGGAAAGTCAAATATTTCATCACTTTATATTCTAACAATTAATGGTTTATATAGGATAAAAAAAATGAGTGCTTTAAAAATATAATGGTTTTAACTTTTAAATCTTTAATCCATCAAATTTCAAAATTGTGAACGACGAAGGATTTGGTCATTCCCATAAATTTTTCTTTGGTTAACTTACTGGAAGGAAACAGTTCCTTCATATCTTTTTCTGACAGTAAAAGAATTTCATCGAGGTACTGTTGAGCTTCGTTTGAAGACCATTTTTTAAACCTGCTAAATTTAGTTTTTGTCAGGATATAAAATCTGATGCTTTTTGGAATAAACTGGAAATAAGGCAGTAAATAATGCGGCTCGATTATAAAATATTTATTGGGCGTTTGCACATAATGATATTTTCCAACTCTCATTATTTCATATGCCATTTTTAGCTGTTGATCAGAGTTGTACAGGTGTTCAATAACAGAATTGGAAAAAGCAATATCGAAAGAATTATCGGAATATGCGGACAAATTTGTTGCGTTCCCTTTTACTGAGATCAAGTTTTTATGCTTTGTTTTACTGGACTCAAGGTTGAGAATTGTAATGTGAATACCTGACCTGTCGGTTAAGCCAGCATTTATCCAAAACTCCTCATAACCCCCAATATCCAAAATCTTTATAGGTTTGGGAATGCGATCTAATTGGTTTTTAAAGAAAATCATTCTTTTCTGACGGAATTGATTTCCTAAAGAGTTGGTATTAGAAGAGGTCCCAAAAGCCCAAGCGATAAAATTCTCCATTTTAATATATAATTAAAACGTATGCTGTTTAATCTCTATCCCTTTATAGAAAGAAATACAAACTATATTTCTTTCTGAATCAGTTTCATAGATAGAATTTTATAGGTAGGCTAAATCTAAATTAATAATTTTTATAGTTGCAATCCCTTTATGCCCACATACGCTACACTATAATATAACAAAATTGAGGCCATAATTTATAAATGTTTTATAAGTAGGAGTATTGGATTGTTCTTAAAAAAATATCTCATATCAATCTATTGATTGTCTATTAGAAAATGAAATCTAAAAAATGCTAGTTAAGGCAAAAATAAAGGGTAGGACTTATGTCTATGTGCAAGTTTAGCTCATATTGCTAAACTTGCACACAAACTGAGGTCAAAAGCAACAAAGCTTTTAATTTACGTATTTGGGTATTGATTACCATGAGGCGAATGATCAATTTCTTACTTGACCATTGCCTCTAATTACCCACTTATAAGAGGTCATTTCTTCTAAGCCCATTGGTCCTCTAGCATGAAGCTTTTGTGTACTAATACCTATTTCTGCACCTAAACCAAACTGCGCTCCATCTGTAAATGCTGTGGAGGCATTGGCATATACGGCTGCGGCATCCACAGCTCTCAGAAAATGGTCTATTGTTTTCTCATTTTCTGCGATGATTGCTTCACTGTGTTTGCTACTGTATTTGGCGATGTGTTCCAAGGCTTCGGTTATGTCTTCCACTACTTTAAGGGACATTGTCATGGAAAGAAATTCTGTACCAAAATGTTCTTCGGAAGCATGCTTAAGCAGGTTTTTAGGGTATTTTCCTTCTAACTCCTTATGGGCTTTTTCATCTGCATAGATTACTACCTCTTTCTTTGCAAGTGGCAAGGTCATTGCTTCCAAATCACCGATTCGGCTTTGGTGTACCAATAAACAGTCCAGTGCATTGCATACACTTACCCTTCTTGTTTTGGCATTCAGTAATATTTCAGTGCCTTTTTGAAGGTCTGCTGATTGATCAAAGTAAGTATGGACTATACCTGCCCCTGTTTCTATAACAGGAACTTTGGAGTTTTCTCTAACATAATCGATAAGCCCTTGGCTTCCTCGTGGAATGATCATGTCCACAAAACCTACCGCTTGTAGCAAGGCTTTGGTAGCCTCTCTTCCTGCAGGTAGAAGGCTTACAATATCCGTAGTGATATTGTTTTTCTTCAATACTTTGTGAATAACATTCAAAATGCATGAGTTGGAAGCATAGGCATCCGAACCTCCTTTAAGTATTAAGGCATTACCTGTTTTAAGACAAAGGCTAAAAACATCAAATGTTACATTTGGTCTGGACTCGTATATAATGCCTATTACACCAATAGGTACCCTTATTTTTTTCAATTCTAATCCATTGGCCAGGGTTCTTTCAGAAATTAGATCTCCAAGAGGAGTGTCTAGCTTGGCCACATTGATAAGGTCACTAGCGATCCCTTCCAACCTTTCTTCAGTCAACTTAAGGCGGTCATATTTTGGATCATTGGGATTCATTCGATCCAAGTCTTCCTGATTGGCATCAAGAATTTCTGGAGTGTATTTTATGGCAGCCATCGCCAAATCATCTAAAATTTTGTTGATTTTATCTTCCGATAGAAGAGAGAGGCTTCTGCTTGCTTCCAGTGTTTTTATAAAGGTGTTTTCCTGGTTGTCCATTAGAAATATTTTTTATACCAACAGGTATCAGTTTAATTCAGAAATATAAAGGTAATCATAATGTACCAATGGTTTTTGACCACTGAGGCCAATTTTTTCATGAGCCGTATTTGCATTGTATTCAGCTCTTCCTAGTCCAAGCCTTGTTCCTTCTGGATCTACAATTCGGATGATATCTCCTTTGAGAAAATTCCCTTTGATTGAGAGGATACCTACAGGCAATAAACTGGTGATTTTATCCGATAACAATGCTTTTTGAGCACCCTCATTGATGGTAACTTCTCCTTTAGAGTAGTTGTCACTGTGAGCGATCCATTTTTTATGGTTATCCTTAATTTTACCCGGTTCAAAATAAGTGCATTTTAGCTCCTTATTAAAGTATGCGATTAGCACCTCATCCTTCTTTCCATTGGCAATCGCAACTTCAATTCCAAGGTTAGCGGATTTTTTTGCCATGGTCATTTTTGTGAGCATTCCACCACGTCCGAATGAGGATTTATGGGTGGAGATATATTGACTTAAATCCGGCATTTTCTGTCCTACAAAAGTGATCAACTCAGAGGAAGGATCTGAAGGGTGGCCTTTGTATATGCCATCTACATTGGTAAGTAAAATCAGGCTATCAGCATCAATCATTGCGGCCACCAGTCCTGCCAACTCATCATTATCGGTAAACATTAGTTCTGTTACAGCAACGGCATCATTTTCATTAATGACCGGTACCACATTGTTTTTCAATAAGCCATCCAGACAATTTTTCATGTTGAGGTAATGCGTCCTGTCCCGAAAATCTTCCTTGGTTACCATTAATTGTGCGATAGGATGTCCATGTTTAGAGAACAATTCCTTGTAGCGACGGATCAGTTCAATCTGACCGATAGAAGCCCAAACTTGTTTTTTAGATATGGCATCAGTCTTAGGAATAAGGGGCAGAGATTTTCTCCCAAAAGCTACCGCTCCTGAAGTTACCAATACCACTTTCAACCCTTTCCCTAAAAGAAAGACCATTTGATCAACCAGTTTTGCCATTCTGATTAGGTCTGGACTACCATCTTCCATGGTTAGTACATTGGAGCCTATCTTGATGACGATGGTGTTGGTTTTATGGTTCATTTTCTTTTAGAATTAGGTAATAAATGCAAAATTAGAAAGATTCATTAAATAGACTAACTATGAAAATTCATTTATCGAAGTTGGTCAGGGGTATTTAAGGATTTATTGATTACTTTGTACAATTAATGACAATTATTTAGCCTGGTTTTTGCAATTGATTTTTCAATGTAAAAGATGGGCTTTTGGCTATATCGAGTTTAAAGTTAAAAATTATATCACATTTGGGAGAGTTAATTATCGCATTTAGTAATTGGATCTGGGGTACACCCTTATTGCTTCTTTTGATGGGCGGAGGGTTTTTCATGTTGGTTTATTCTGGTTTTATTCCTTTTAGAGGATTAAGGCATGCGATGAAAGTCGTGGGAGGGAAATACGATGATCCAAATGCAAAGGGGGACATTACCTCCTTACAGGCTTTATCTTCAGCGATTGCGGCTACTGTTGGTCTGGGAAATATAAGTGGAGTAGCATTGGCCATAGGTACAGGTGGACCTGGCGCTATTTTTTGGATGTGGATATCTGCATTTGTGGGCATGGCTACAAAATTCTTCACTTGTACTTTAGCAATCATGTATAGGGGTAAAGATTCCTCTGGACATGTTCAGGGGGGACCAATGTATGTAATTGAAGAAGGTATGGGTAAAAAATGGCGCTTTCTTTCCATTATTTTTTGTGTTGCAGGTATTATGGGTTTATTGGCCATCTTCCAAGCCAACCAGTTGACAGAAGTGTTACGTGTGGTAATGTTGCGGCCTATGGGGTTAGATCATGGGCAGTCTACCCGTTGGATTATTGGCATTACCATGATGCTATTGGTAGCGATAGTTATACTTGGAGGGATTCAAAGAATAGCAAAAGTAGCTTCAAGGCTTGTTCCTTTTATGGTGACCATGTATTTCTTGGGTGTATTTGTTATATTGTATAAGAATATGGGTGAAATCCCAGAAATGTTGTGGTATATTATTGAAGATGCCTTCACAGGCAAAGCCGTTTTAGGAGGGGCTGTAGGACAAGTGATTATTACAGGTGCCCGTAGAGCGGCGTTTTCAAATGAGGCTGGTATCGGGACAGCACCCATGGTTCATGGTGCATCAAAAACCAGTGAGCCAGTAAGAGAAGGGTTGATCGCTATGCTGGGGCCGTTTATAGATACCATTGTGGTTTGTACCCTTACTGCTTTGGTGATCATGGTCACAGGTGTTTGGAAAACAGGGGAGCAAGATGGTGTTTTACTTACTTTGTCTGCTTTTGAAAAAGGATTACCAGGAATAGGTAAGTATATTTTGGTGGTAGCAGTGCTCGTGTTTGCGCTATCTACCATGTTCACCTATTCTTATTATGGTCACAAATGTTTTAATTATTTATTTGGGGCAGATAAAGCGAATTATTATAATTATTTCTATTTGATCACTATCGTTGTAGGGGCCGTTACTTCCCTTAGTGTGGTGATGAGTTTTGTGGATGGCATGTATGCCATCATGGCATTCCCGACAATGATCTCTGCTATTTATCTTTCACCAAAGGTCATAGCAGCGACAAAAGACTATTTTAGAAGAATGAAAACCCAGGACAATCAATGAATTGGTTAATAGCACCTAATGCATTTAAAGGAAGCATTGAAGCTGATGAGGCCGCTAAAATCATCCAAAACCTGATACAGGCAGAGGATAAAGGGAGCGTTGTAAAGACTGCCCCTATAGCCGATGGGGGTGATGGAACCTGTTATCTGCTAATTCAGCATTTAGGTTTGATGAAGTTTCACGAACAGGTATGTGACCCTATAGGGAGAGCTAGGGATGGGTTTTTTGGATATGATCCAATTTCGGAAACAGCCTATCTAGATGTTTCTACAGTTTCAGGTGTCAAATGGCTTGCATCAGATGAGTTGAATCCATGGGTAAGTAGTTCTTATGGAACTGGTGAATTAATAAAAGAAGCCATTTCAAAGGGGGCTAAAAACATTGTATTGGGATTGGGAGGTAGTGCTACAGTAGACATGGGGATTGGAATATTGGCTGCATTAGGTATAATCTTCCTTGATGAGAAAGGTGATGAATTGGCCCCATTTAGTCCTTACTTCCTGCAAAAGATTGCCCATATAAGATTTAATGGCAATCTCCCTTCAATTTCGTTTACTTGCTTGTGTGATGTGAGCAATCCTTTTTTTGGGGACAATGGAGCTATTCCTGTTTTTGGTCCTCAGAAGGGCTTGAAAGCAGATGACCAAAAATTGTTTGTAGATGCCTCCAAAAAAGTTTATGAGCTATTTGAGAAAGCGAGTAAAAAAACAATTGATGATCAGCCTAGTTTTGGTGCTGCGGGCGGTATTGCGCTAGGGTTAAGTGCCTTTTTTCCGACAGAAATAGCCCAAGGGGCGCATTTTTTCTTTGAGAAAATAGAGATGGAAAAAATGATTGATTCAGCAGATTTGATTGTAACTGGAGAGGGGAGGTATGACAGCCAATCTGCCCATGGTAAAGGAAGTTTTGAGCTACTGCAACTGGCACACAAAAAAGGCAAAAAAATATGGTTAATTACTTCAGGTGATGAAGCTGATGAAGCTGGTTTTGATGAAGTAATTAAGCTGCCAGACCTGGATTTTAACTTGTCAAATATTCAAGAAAGGGCTAAGGGAAACCTGAAACAGGCTGTGTTTAATAAGTTAAATGAGAAAGATTTTTAAATAAATTTATATATATAGAAAAAACTATTATATACAGGTTAAATTGTTATTTACACCTATATATAGGGCTTATTTAGTTTTTTCTTAAAGTGTAGATAGGATTCCATTAATAAAAATACAAGTGCAACAGATTTTTTATTATTACCTTTGCCGTACTCATTAAGAGTGATTTTTATTTTAACTTTTTTTTTATATTATGAAAAACAACAGCTTATTACTGATCTTGGGATTAGTGGTGTCCCTTACTGCCTGTGATCCAAATGATGAACTAGTTAATTCAGGAACCAAAGAGGGCTATCTTGGTATGGAGCTTCCATCCGGTTTTGATTTTTCCACTACCAAAAAAGTCACATTTAACTTATCGGCAACAAACCGTGACGACAACCCTATTCCCTTTGTCGTTTATAAAATTTATGACAATAACCCCCTAAAAGGTGGAGAGTTATTGCAAACAGTCCGGCTAAATGAGCAAGGGACTGCCACCACCTTTATAGACATTCCGGGTTATTTGGAAGAGTTATGGGTTCGTTCCGATTATATTGGGGTAGAGCCGGTAGCTATAATCCCTTTGACGGGTACTCAAGCTACTTATGCATACTCCGCAGCAAACCCAAGCATATTACCAGATGATTATTATGAAAGTGAGGAGGGGAATACCAATGCCAGAATAGCATCAACCAATGAGGATTTCCTTACCCTAGGTTCATGGAATAGTCAAGGTAAACCAAATTACTTATTAACTCCAGACAAAATCACCACCCAGCTCCTTAAGAATATCAATACAAGCCTTCCCGAGCAATCAGACGTAAGAAAGCACAATCCAAAAGTTTTGGAAGAAAAGTATGAACGTGAATTGTTTGTAAGTGAAGATGCTGAAGTTTGGGTTACCTATGTGCATACAGGTGGGTCCTATAGGAATTCGATTGGTTACTATTATTATAAAAAAGGGGAAGCGCCAAAAACTGCAGCTGATATCAAAAATAAAACGATCATTTTCCCCAATGCTCAGGCAGGAATATTAAGTTCTGGCGATAAAGTGAAGTTGAATGGGCCAAAGGACGGTGCCTTTGAAAAGGATACTTATATCGGTTGGTTTTTGATTTCTAATGGTTGGCAAAGAAATAATGTATCTAATGGGAATGGTATTTTTTATGCGGATAAAGATTTAAATACAGACAATAAAAATACCGCTGTAAGAGACCAAATGGCATTTTTATACGATGCTACAGCACGAGTACTTTTACTGTCTTGGGAAGATATTCGTAGGGATTATCGAGATTGTGATCATGATTTTAATGATGTGTTGTTTTATGCTTCATGGAACCCTATCACAAGTGTGGATGTATCTGACTACGTTCCTATTGATACCAGTGAAAAGGACAATGACAAAGATGGTGTGGCGGACAATGAAGATGCTTATCCTGAAGATGCTGAAAGGGCCTTCAATAATTATTCTCCAGGACCCAATACCTTTGGGACCTTGTTGTTTGAAGATCTTTGGCCAAGCTTTGGTGATTACGACATGAATGATTTGGTAATCGACTACAATGTCAATGAAATATCAAATGCAAAAAACCACATAAAGGAGATTCAGCTGACTACAGTGGTTCGTGCCACTGGAGCGGGATACCGAAATGGTTTTGGTATTCAACTACCTGTTTCTGCAGATCAGGTATTGAGTGTAGAAGGTAACAGATTGAAAACAGGTAAAATCAAAACCCTATCAAATGGGGTAGAGCAAGGGCAGAATTTAGCAACTGTAATCATTATTGATGATGTCAATGATAAGTTACCTTTTCTCGCCAATGTATCAACGGATAACCCTCATCAGGAGGAAGATACCATTCGAGTCAAAATAGTGTTCGAAGAAGCCATACAGAAGGCTGATTTGGGTGCTGCCCCTTATAATCCATTTATGATTATTAATCAGGAAAGAGGTAGGGAAGTCCACCTGATGAACAAACAACCTACCGATTTGATGGATAAGGATTTGTTTAAAACTGGAGATGATATTAGTTCTACAATGGATGGTAAGTATTTCCTAAGTGAAAAAGGATTTAACTGGGCACTTCATATCCCAAAAAGTATTCCTTACACACAGGAAAAGGTGGATTTCACAAAGGCCTACAGCAGGTTTTCTGATTGGGCAAAATCTGGAGGAAGATCTTATTTAGATTGGTACTTAGATACGGATGGTCAGTTAAACACTTCTGTTATTTATAAAAAATAATTGCAATAACTATTAATAAGAATCCCTACCGTTGTTTTGGAGGGGTTCTTATTTTTTATTTGGAATAGGCAAAAGACTTACTTTTATGCATTGTAGGTGTATTGAAATTAAATTTTTAATTTCTGTTTATGGGTTTTTCATAGCGTGTTATTCATGATTTACCAAAAGAATTAATTTCCAATGATAGCAGCAACTATCAATTAACTCTTTCAAATTATAAACCGGCTAAAGGCAATCTTTATTTCTAGATGCAGCATATAAATTGCTTCAAATAATCGATCTCATATAAGTTAAGATTAAGCTACAACAGAGATATTCAGTGGCCCATCCATTCATGATTTAACCCGGATTATGTAATAGAATTTCTCCGCCCTGACTGTCAGGGGTGAAGCCTGTCCCGTGTTTACGGGAAGTGTTGCAATCGCAAGACAATCAGTCTTTTTGGAGATTATAGCAAAGCACCGATAAGGTGAAATTGAAAACAGCAACGATTGGGTATTTTAAAGCGATTTCAGCACGTAATAGAATGTCTATTGCATATTTCGGGTTTAACAAGTAAATAATAGTTTTTTTAGGGGTTTGAATAATGGAAATAATTATGATGTTAAGTTAAATTTGAATCGTTTTTCTGTTGTAATCATTTGATTAATAGTAAATTTCAGTCTGATTGTGCTTAGAAAGGAAAACAGTGAGGTATTAATTACATTATATAGAACTAAGTACTTCAAAATTTCAAAGTAAAAAGATCGTTGAAATGTTAAATAATTGACTTTAAAAGTTTATATTTCAATAATAATATTTTGTTTTTTTTATGCTGTCCACCTTGAATTTTAATTTGGTATTACTTTTAATGGTATTGGTTGCTATAGCACCAGTATTACTTATATTTTTTTTAAAGAAGGAAGTACAAGGCAAAGCCTCATCCTATTTTTCCGCATTAATGATTGCCTGTTTTGTCTATTCAATTTCTAATGTTTTTGAACTGACAATGGAGACTATCCCTAGCAAGTTATTGATGTTAAAGGGGATGTATTTGGGGGCCGTAATGTTCGCTCCATTGGTGCTTTTATTTACCTTGATATATACTGAAAGAGGGAATTGGATCAATAGAAACAGGATGTATTTGTTGTTTGTGGTGCCTGCAATTAATTTACTATTGGTATGGACAAATGATTTTCACACTTATTTCTATAGCTCGTTTGTGCTAGTAAATAAAGGGGAATTCATAATGATGGTGACAGGAAAAGGTTTTGGTTATTGGTTACACCAATCCTACACCTTGCTTCTCTTGTTTGTTAGTTTATTTCTATTAATAAAAAGGATAAGAGAGGTTCCTCCTATTGACTCCAAGCAAGTGTTTATGGTGATCTTAGGGCTTTGTTCACCCTTTTTTGTTTACTTATTGTATTTGACAAGTCGTGGACCTGTTCTGATTGATTATATTACTTTTAGTTTCTTGGGTACAGGATTGTTTTTTTATTTAGGATTGACACGTTACAATCTGTTTAAAATTGCACCCATTGCTTACAGAACTTTGTTTGACAATATGCAAGAAGGGGTTTTAGTTACCGATACTTATGGGACTTTGATTACCTTGAATCTTGCTGCCGCCAATATGTTTGAGTTAAAAACAATTAACCAAAACATTGCTTTAAAGGTAATTAAGAAGGATTGGCCAGAAATACACGAATTGCTTACAAGTTCTGAAGACTACAGAATGATTGAGTTTTCATACAAAGTAGGGGATTATTTGAATTGGTACCTTGTCTCTAAATCTTCAATAAAAGGCCAAAATAGAAAATCGGTAGGAAGCATTATTTTATTAAGAGACATCACACAGGAAAAACTTTTTCAATTTGAAATTCAGCGGTCTAGAGAGGAAGCGGAAGAGGCTAATCGTGCCAAAAGTGAGTTTTTGGCCAATATGAGTCATGAGATAAGAACCCCTTTAAATGGAGTTATTGGTTTTACTGAGCTTTTGTCAAATACCCAATTGAATGAACAACAAGCCAAATATGCCAATACTGCTTTAAATTCTGCCAATGCTTTGCTTGATTTAATAAATGATATTCTTGATTTGGCGAAAATAGAATCTGGAAAATCAGAAACCAATATCAAACAATTACATCTTCATGAGTTGCTTGAAACTATTTTGGATGTTTTAAGCTTTCAGGCTCACAAAAAAGGCTTAGAATTAATACTTGATTTGGACCCTAGGATTGGGGATGTAATAGAAACAGATGAATTAAAGCTTAAGCAGGTTTTAATTAATTTATTGAATAATGCCTTGAAATTTACTGAAAAAGGTCAGGTGATAATGAAATTAACCCTGTTGAACCCTTACACTGAGGAGTTTCAAGAAAATTTAAATATCAGATTTTCAGTATCGGATAGCGGGATAGGTATACCTAAGAGCAAACAACAATTGATTTTTGAGGCCTTTTCTCAAGCAGATTCTTCTACTACAAAGAAATTTGGTGGAACAGGCTTGGGATTAACCATTTCAAATAAATTGTTAAAACTATTGGGGAGCTCCATTCAGTTGAAAAGTGAAATGGGAAAGGGAAGTGATTTCTATTTTGATTTAGAAGTCAAAACAATGAATTTTAAATTACCTAGCCAAGACTTCTCCCAACTTAGTGAGACTTTAATAGTAGATGGAAATGAAGCGTCAGGGAAAGTTCTTAAAGCGAATTGTGAGAGTTTTGGAATAAAGGCCACTCATGTGAAAACAGTATCGGACACTTTTTTTGCATTAGAAAATAACCTGAATATAGCACTAGTTATATTAAATAATAGTTTGTTAGGGTCTAACAGTGTATGGACCATGCAAAAAATGATGACTGTTGTAAAGGACAGGACCCCACAAGTGAGGTTCGTGGCCGCAGTAGGTAGCATAGAACAAGAAGCAACAATTAAATTGTATAGTTCCATTGGCTGTAATACCATATTGTATAAACCTTCTACCCCATCAAAATTAGAAATGCTCTTTGAAAGCTTGGTAAAAACGAGAGATGCAAAAGCCGAATTCCCTAAAGCACATAATGGGAGTAATATTCCCCCTAAAGATAAGGAGCCATTTAAATTGTTAGTAGCTGAGGACAATGCTGTCAATCGCATGCTGATAAAAATATACATGGAGAAACTGGATCCTAACGCAATAATATTAGAAGCAGAAAATGGGGAAGAAGCCTTGGAATTGCTTAGGAATTCGACCATACCTGATTTGGTAATTACAGATATTAATATGCCAAAATTAGACGGTTATGAATTGCTCAAAGAGATAAGGTCTAAGCCCAATACCAATCAAATTCCAGTTGTAGGCTTTACGGCCAATGCTTTACAAAGTGAGGCAGAAGAGTTGAAAAACGCAGGTTTTGACGGATTTCTTACTAAGCCGGTTGTTCAAGAAAAGTTTAGAAAAACAGTTTTGAGATGGCTAAAAATTGATAATCAATAGGATTTCGATAAGAGACATAGAATAGGGGAGTTTATTAGATCAAACTCCCCTTTTTTTTGATTAATTGTCTTCTCCTCTAAGTTTTACTACTGCACCTTCGAGTTCGTCACTGATTCTAACCTGACATGCTAGCCTGCTTGTAGGGTAATACTCAGGAAGTGCTTCAAGTTGATCCAGTTCCACATCAGTGGCGTCTCCTAGTCCTTCTTTCCCTTCTAGCACTTCAACATGGCAGGTAGCACACAATGCCATTCCTCCACATGTCGCTAAAACGGGATATTCGGATGCTTTTAATATTTCCATTAAACTCAAGCCCATATCATCCGGGGCTTCTATACTTTGGCGATTGCCAGCGTGATCTTCTACAGTGAATGTAACCATTTTGCAAAAATACGATTAAAATGAATTTACACCATTAACAGTAGTGTATTTGAAGCTTAATTTTTGATCAGGGTACACAAACTTAAATGCAGAATGCATCATAATGGCAGCCTCGTGGAAACCACATAGGATTAATTTTAGCTTGCCTGGGTAAGTATTGATGTCACCAATAGCGAAGATTCTTTCTACCCCAGTGGAATAATCCCTGGTATCAACCTCTATCGCATTTCTGTCTATGGTCAAACCCCAATCTGCTATAGGTCCTAATTTAGGACTTAGACCAAATAATGGGATAAGGTAATCGGTTTCAATTGAAAACTGAGACTTGCTTTTGTCTTCTAAGTAAACGGTGTCCAAATGACCATTTCCTCCCAATTTTTTAAGATTGGCAGATAAAATAAGGTCTATTTTTCCCTCATTGGCTAGGTTGAATACCTTTGAGGCAGAATCAGGAGCTCCCCTGAAAGTTTCATTTCTATGTACCAAAGTAACCTTCTCCGCTACATCAGATAGATAGATTGCCCAATCCAAAGCGGAATCACCACCCCCGGCTAAAATCACCTTTTTATCTCTGAATTGTTCTGGGTTTTTCACCATATAGGTTACTCCTTTTCCTTCAAATTCAGTAAGGTTCTCTAATGCTGGTTTACGAGGCTCAAAACATCCCAGTCCACCAGCTATGATTACGACCTGGGCGTGTACCTGAGTCTTGTCACTTGTAGTGAGTATATACGAACCGTCGGTTTGCTTGCTAAGATGGTCAACACGCTCGCCTAAAGAAAATGTAGGTTTAAATGGCTTGATTTGCTCCATTAGATTGTCTACCAATTCCTGGGCTTTTACCTCCGGGTATCCTGGTATATCATAAATAGGCTTCTGTGGATAGATCTCCGAAAGTTGTCCTCCTACTTGTGGCAAGGCGTCTATCAAATGGCAGCGCATTTTTAATAACCCTGCTTCAAAGACAGCGAATAAGCCAACTGGGCCTGCTCCAATAATGCAAATGTCAGTAGTAATCATCTTTAAGTCGATTTTTATGTGTTAACCTCTTTAAAAGTCAATAGTTTGTGCAAATATAATTAGTATAACAACTAATATTAAGTGTTTGTTAGATTTATTCTGCTAGATTATTGTATATCGTATTGAGAATTCGCTTGAACTCTCCGAAATCCTTCTCATCGAGATTCTCCCAGGCCTTTTGCCTGATTGCGGCTATTTGTGGTTTTAAGTCTTTCACCTTGTCCTTCCCCTCCTGAGTAAGATGCAATTGATAGCTTCTTCGGTCTTCCGGATGTTGGATTCTTTCCAAATAACCCTTTTTACAAAGAAGATCTATTATCCTTGTCAAAGTAGGGTGATCTTTGAAAACCAAATGGGCCAATTCTGTCTGGCTCAGTCTTTCATTTTCATTTAGGTTTTTTAAAACCAGCCATTGGTCCACAGTAATGTCAAATTCTTTTAATTTGAACTTCTGCTGTGCGTATTGCTTGACCTTCCTTGCGGTCCGGTCCAACAAAAATGAATATTTGCTAAATTGCTCGTATGTCATGCCAATTATTAGTACGACAAATATAATTAATTATTTAAATACAATCCCAACAAACCCTATAAAAAAGATAGGATTTGTTGAATAATAAATTTATTCCCCACTTTAGCTGGGTTTTGGTATTCGATTTTTTTAATTCTAAATTCATTCTTGAAAATTTAATTTTGAATTGCATTACCATGAAAATCGACTTAAAAGGATACAAAGCAGTAGTAGGAGGGGCAACAAGAGGACTAGGACTTGCAACAGCACAACAATTGGCTGCATGTGGTGCTTCTGTTACCCTACTCGCCAGAAATAAAGAAAAATTGGAATTTGCTAAAAGCACTTTGTCTGTTAGCTGTGGTCAGGAACATAACTATCTGGATGTGGATTTTGCAGATTTTGATTCCTTTAAAACGCTTACCAATCAATTTTTTGCTGGTAAAGAAGTAGATATTTTGGTGAACAACACCAATGGGCCCGCAGCTGGTTCTGTGGTTCAGAAATTTACCGAAGATTATCAGGAAGCTTTTGACCTGCTTTTTAAAACCTATCACCATCTAAGCCACCTGCTTTTGGATGGGATGAAAGAAAGAGGTTATGGGAGAATTCTCAATGTTTCCTCTGTCACTGTCAAAGAGCCTCTGCCCAACCTTATCTTGTCGAACACCATGCGTACCGCTGTTGTAAGCTGGGCCAAATCCTTGTCTAAGGAGGCTGCACCCTCAGGTATTACAGTGAATACAGTGTTGACTGGCTCTTTCGAAACCGAAAGAATCGAATCCTTGATTAAAAGCCAATCGAAGGAAACAGGTGAAGATTTTGATGATTTATTGCATCAGAAACAACAAGCCATACCTGCTAAAAGGTTTGGGAAGCCTGAGGAATATGGCTACCTAATGGCTTTTTTGGCCTCTCCGTTTGCTGCGTATATCAATGGTGCAAGTATTCCAATAGATGGTGGAGCATTAAACTGCTTCTAAGCTTTCTGCTTTTAAGAATTTATTGACTTGATTATCTACTGGTTTAAGAGACTGAATGTACGTGTATATGGCACCCAGGTCTTTCACGGTCATGCCTGCATACATGTTCCATGGCATAATGGTTTGCATTTCTCCAGCTTGAACTTTACCGAGTTTGTTCCGGTCTTCATACTGTTTAAATCTTTCGATAAACTGTTCTTTCGTCCAGTTTCCTAGTCCAGTTTTATGTGGTGTGAGATTGGGACTCGTTAAGATATTGCCATCTGGCATATTAAAAACCCTTCCACCAGCAAGGTGTTCACCGGTATATTTACCATTTTCAAATTTGGTATGGCAGTCATTACAAGCTGCTGCATTCACTAGGTATTTTCCGTAGGCTATAGCATCAGATTCAGGAGGTCTTGTTGAAAATTCAGCCCTTTGGGGTATTGTTCTCATAATTAAGCTGAATGGAAAATCAGGCTCAGATGTTGGCTGAACTTTTTCAATAGGAGACAAAGTTCGAATATAGGCGATTACTGAGAGAATGTCTTCTTTATCCATTTTCCCATAATTCGCATAAGGCATTATGGGGAAGATTGGATCTCCATCTTTCTTCACCCCGGTTGTTATCAGTCTAAAGAGTTCTCCATCTGAATAGGAGGTTAAGTGAGCTGGGGTAATGTTGGGTGAAATAAATGTACCTGGAAAACCCATTGCATGGTCAAAAACTTCTCCTCCTGAACCTTCTGTTCCGGGAATTGGAGGGCCACTAAATAAGCTAAAATCCCTTTGAGAGTGGCAGTCTATGCAAATCATTACATGGTTTGCAAGATATTTACCCCTATTAAGAGTTTCCGAGGAGGTGGACAGTTTCATGTTCTCTGGTGGATTGCCTACATCAGGAAGAATCATCTGTATGTAAACCAAGGAACCAATTATCAATATTAGAAGGAATGAAAAAATAAAGAGGCCAAACTTTAAATAACGATTCATACCTGATGGAATTTAGGGTTGGGAAATTTTAAATTGACATAATCTCTAAATGTGAAATTATAACCTGTAGTTATGTGGTTATCAATTTAATAATTTTTTTTGCAATAAAACGCAAAATATTTTAAAGGTTTTTTAGTTATTTTCCTTTTTTTAAAAATCTAACCATTTCTGACGTTCTTGAAAAGGTATAATGATTTTGATTGCAATAAATAGTTATTTCAAATGGATTTTCAGTGGCCACTATTTTTTCAGGCATAGGCATTTCTATGTTCTTTCTTAGCGAATTCCTGACCCAATAAATCAAATGTTCAGGACCAGTTATTTCAGGTAAAACCCCTGGGTTTTTCAATCTAATTTTCCCATTGCTTGCATCTATTTCCCATTTATTTCCAGGCAGTAATTTTTGAATGTGACCTTCCAGCATTAAATCTTCTGGGCTTCCAGAAACCAGAGGTTCCTGATTGATCATGATCCAAAGTTGATCGGCAGTTTCCATGGCTACTTCAAGGTCATGGGTAACAACCAAAATGGCTTTCCCTGCTTCCTTTGCTAATTTTTTTAGCAAATACATTATTTCGAAACGATTGGTGAGGTCCAGGTGAGCGGTGGGCTCGTCCAAAATCATTATGCTACTGTCCTGCGCCAGGGCCCTGCCTATCATAGCTGTTTGCCTTTGTCCATCGCTCAGTTCGGACAATTTCTTTTGAGCTATCACATCAAGATGGGTCATTTCCAATACTTGATTAACAATTTTATTGTCAGCCTTACTTAAGTGCCCCAACCATCCTGTATGAGGTGTTCGGCCCAGCGCTACGAGCTCCCGAACAGTCATAAGGCCAGAACGGATTTTCTCTGTTAACACAACAGCAATGTTTTTAGCCCTGTCTTGCTCATTCATTAGCCGGATTTCTTTCTTATCCAACCATATATCACCTTTTAATGGCGGGTTTTGGTTCATAATGGCTTTCAATAGAGTGGATTTCCCAACTCCATTGGGTCCCATCATGCAGGTTAATTCTCCATTATATAGATCAAAGGAAATATCATTTGCTATGGTGTGGAGCTGCTGTTCTACGACATATCCTAGTACCAAATTTTTTGCATGGATGCAAGGCTTTGCTTGTCTGTGGCTATTTTGATGGATCTCCATTGCGTCAATAATTAAAATGCCTCACTAAAATTCCTTTTCATAATTAACCAGATGATTAAGGGTGCACCAAATGCAGTGGTTACTGCATTGATTGGTAGGCTGGAGGCATAGCCAGGTAATTGGCTTAAGGTGTCGCAGGCCAATAATACTAAAATCCCGAGCAGAGCGGTTGCAGGAAACAATACCCTGTGGTCATTGGTCTTAAATAGTAACCTAGCCAGGTGAGGAACGGCAATACCAATAAAGGCAATTGGCCCGCAAAAAGCGGTAATACCTCCGGTTAATATACCCGTACTGACAATCATTATCCACCGCAATTTTTGGAAATTTATCCCCATGCTTTTGGCATAAGCCTCTCCCAAAAGCATGGCATTATAAGATTTCACGGAAAATATTACCAATGACAGACCTATAAGCAAAGCTCCCGATAACAATCCCAGTTCAGGCCAACCTGTATTTCCAAGATTGCCCATGGACCATAGGGTAAACATTTTCAATTCTTCAGCAGAGCTGAAATAAGACAAAAGGGTAACGATAGATGCAGCGGCACTCCCAAACATCAAGCCTACAATCAACAAAGTCATGCTGTCTTTTACTTTCCACGCTGCTAGTCCCATCAATACCAATACGCCGATAGCCCCAGCACTTGAGGCGATGATGGCTGCCCAATAATTGGGTGTGCCGGACAAAATTTGCCAACCAAAGGCCGTTCCTGCCATAGACAATAAGGCCACCCCTAGGCCTGCTCCAGAGCTGATTCCTAATACAAAGGGGCCCGCCAGAGGATTTCTAAAGAATGTCTGCATTTGCAAGCCACTCACCGAAAGCCCTATTCCAGCCAATATCGCAGTAAACGATTTGGGGATCCTATAGTCCATAACAATTATTTCCCAACTCTCTCTAGGGAAAGGAATTCCCACAAGTCTTTCCAAAAGGTAGACTACTGGAATAGACAGGGAACCAAGGCTCAGATTTAATAGCCAAAGGAATACCATTAAAATCAGACAAAAAGTAAACTTAACGCGATGAGTCATGTGCCTAATCCTCTAATTTTTGGAAATACCTAAACTGGTGGTCCACCGCTTTTTCAGGATGGAGAATTTTGATCATGTCCAAAAGTACCAAATCCGGCCGCAGGTACCCCTCTTCAAAATACCTGAATCCACCGGTTTCCCCTTTGCCCAGCGTGTAGGTATATACATTTTTCTTTTTGTAAGCCTCAAATCCACTGTACTTGGGGTTTTGAGCAACCATACTGCCCAAAGTGGCATAATCGGCTGCCCCTATCCAATAATCTGCTTGGCTGGCCTTGTCCAAAACAAACTCATAGTTTAAAGTCAAACTTCCGGTTCCTTCCATACTGTCAAAAAGGTATTTCCCTGCCGCATCTGCAATGATTTTTGCGCCCCAACTGTCTTTAGCAGGTGCATACCAAATGTCTTTGTACATGGAGCCTGAGAGAACAGTAGGTTTTCCTTCAGCTGCAACAAGGCTTGCGCGTTCTTGTGCAGCTTTATAATTGGCGGCAATTTTTGAGTAAACGGCTGAGGCTTCTTCTTGTTTTCCCAAAAATATCCCAGTTACTTTAATCCATTCGGCCCTTCCCAAAGGGTGCTTTTCCTGGTATTCCTTGTTCACAATAACCGGTATTTTTGCTGATTTCAATCGCTCTACCATTTTAGAGGTTTCTCCAAATCCTGAAACCATGACCCAGTCTGGTTGAAGGTCGATGATTTTTTCTAAATCCCAGGTTGGTCCTTTTCCCAAGTCGATGACCTTGTTGTCATTGATTCTTTTTCTGACTTTTTCAGAAGTTATTAGGTCAAGATCCGGGAATGCCATTAGACTTTCTTCAGCATTGAGGTAATCCAAATGAGCAACTTGTGGGGTGGCAGACAAAATTATTTTATGGCTGCCTGAAACAATCTTTGCATCAATGGGGATGTCAGGAAAATCAATTTCTTTTTGTGAATCATAAACTAAAAAGAGTTGGTTTTCACCTTCCTGTTGGACAATTTCAATTATATGATAATTTTCCCCGCGGAAAAGCGAAAAACCTTTTGCGTACATTAAGGGGACTTCTTCCAGGGCGTCCATTGCGCCTTTTTGACTGGCTTGTTGGCATGCCGGAAGAAATAATAAAACAAAAATTAATAGACGGATAACAGTCATTTCTTAATAAAAATGAATAAACAGGATTTGATTTTCAGCTCAAAGTAAACCATTGCAGCGTCCATTTCCAACAGCTTAATTTTTTCAAAAGTTTTTTGAATAGAGTTTTTGCCGTATGTTTGTGCCGATTTATGGTTCCCGATCCTTAACCAGGCCCTCGGGATTAATAGGGAATTCGGTGTGAAACCGAAACTGTCCCCGCAACTGTAACCCAATCTTTATAGCAATAAAGAAAATGGAAATCCATCCTTTGCCATTGTCCCATTTGGGGTGAGAAGGCGGATTTACCTAGGGAAGTCAGGAGACCTGCCATTAAAATCTTACCATTCATGGCTTTCGGGAGAAAAGCTGAGAAGAAAGTTTTAGCTGTTTTCAATATTTTCATTTATTGAATATTGGTACCCAAGCCAGATGCGCCTCAAAGGTTATTTTGGCTTGTCCACCAGTTATTATTCCATTCTCTATTTATTCCGAATTGTGTAAAAACATGGATACCTAATCAATAGAAAGAGGATGTCATTAATTGCTTGTTTGGTTTTCTTTATAACGGGTTGGCAGAGCGAACCTGATTCCGCAAGGGCCTTCCGACAAGATACTTTGGAGCTTGCCAAGGTGGAAGTGCATGCCGCTGCTTTAAGAAAGTATGCTTTCGGTCAATATGTAAGAACCCTTGATTCGGACAGGTTAGACCAATTGTCCGGATATTCAATGGGGGAGGTTTTACAGCAGGAGACTGGCTTGTTTTTAAGACAGTACGGATCGGGGATGTTAGCTTCCCTAAGTATGCGCGGCACTTCAGCCGGACACAATGCCTTGTTTTGGAATGGATTGCCAGTGAATAGCCCTTCATTAGGGCAGGCTGATTATTCGATTTTCCCGATAGGTGGCTTTGATGAAGTGAATATTCATTATGGTAGCTCAGGGGCTTTGTACGGTACTGATGCCATTGGTGGATCTGTTCATTTGTCTTCTGATCTGGATTTCAATTCCGGCAATGAATTGAAAATAGGGACACTTTTGGGCAGTTTTGGTCGCTGGCACCAGCAGGTGAGCTACCGTCAGGGAACTGAAAAATTTGCCTTCCGAACCAATGTCTATAGAAATTATACAGCAAATAATTTCACCTATAAGGATTGGGCAAGCCCCGGTACCCCAGAAAAATGGCAGGATCATGCCAGGGTTTCGCAAATTGGTTTGGTGCAGGATATTGCTTTCAAAATAAGCCGGAAACAGACTTTAAAAGCCAACCTATGGATCAATTCCAATGACAGGCAGATACAACCTTTGTTGGGTTCAGCAGTAAGGGATGTGCAAGAAGACCGCAGCGTCAGGACTGTGATAGATTATGCCTTTACAGGCGAAAAGTTTACCTGGACAGCCAAAACTGGGATATCCAGTGATGTGATGGTTTTTAATACAGATAGAAACCAAACTCGCTTGTTTTTGCTAGGTACTTCATTGGATTACTCTTTCTCTCAAAAATGGCAGACCCTAGCTGGCATACGCTATTCCCATATCAAAGGGCAGTTGGCAACCTACGACAGTCAGGAACAACGGTTAGAATTGTATCAGGCCACCAATTTCAAACCATGGCAAAACTTGGGAATTTCCATGCAACTCAGGCAGCTAATCCATGAAGGAGAAGCAGCGCCTTTTACTCCTTCCTTGGGTGTGGAATGGGCTTTTCTCACTTCAAATAGGTGGAATTGGCAACTAATAAGTAATCTGTCGAGAAGCTTTAAAATCCCTACTTTAAACGATAGGTTGTGGGTGCCGGGTGGCAATCCTGATTTGAATCCTGAGAAAAGTCTTAGTAAAGAAATTGGACTTACCAGCAAGGCCAAATTATCCGCATTTAGTATCGAAAACAGGCTTACCTATTTTCATATGGGTGTAGATGATTGGATTTTATGGTTGCCAAATAGCACGTATTGGCAGGCGGAGAATGTACGTTCAGTAGTCAATCAGGGACTTGAGTATTTTTTTAAAGGTCAATTCAAGCAAGGTCGAAATAGCTGGGGATTGAACGTGGACTACAGTATGAATAGCGCAATCAATCAATCTGGAGATCAAGGAAATCCCCTTAGTCAAGGAAAGCAATTGCCCTATGTTCCAAAGCATAAAATTCATACCCAAGGAAACCTTCAAAATGGTCCCTACAAGATCTACATTCAACAGCAATGGACAAGTGAAAGGTATGTGACTACGGATAACCAAAGCCTTTTGACTTCCTACAACTTGTGGGATACAGGGCTCACTTATGCCTTCGATTGGAAAGGAAAACTAAATGGGAATCTGGGATTCCATACAAATAACATTTTCAATGTGGATTATCAGGTGGTTCGCTTGAGATCCATGCCTGGAAGAAATTTTCAATTTAATTTAAATGTAGTGTTATGAAAAAAATGCAGTTAGCCTGTAAGTTGTTTTTGTTTGCCCTTTTGGTATCCTGCGGGACGGATCCAGTTGAAATTCCTCAGGGGGCCTATGAAAATGGTGTGCTGATAATCAATGAAGGGGCATTTGGTGCCAACGACGGTGAAGTTTACCATTTTGATAAAAATACAGCAGAGGCGGAAGCCAATGTTTTTGAAAACATTAATACCAGACCTTTTGCGGGGTTGCTTCAGGATTTGATTAGCTATGAAGACTATACTTACCTGGTAGCCAATACCGGAAAAGTAGAAGTGGTTCAATCTGCAGATTTTATTTCTGTGGGGGCAGTCAATAATGACCTGGTAAATAGCCGGAGTATGGTTAAGGCTGATGGTAAATTGTACATTAGTGATTGGGGACCTTATGATGCCACTTGGAGCAACACCGAATCTTTTGTGGCTGTTGTTGAGAATGTAACAGGAGGGGAGATTGCCTATAAAATCCTTACACCTTCTAGGCCTGAGGGGCTTGCTTTTGTTGGGGACAGAATATTGGTAGCCTGTCAACTGGGAACCATAGCTGTGATAGAAGTTGGAGAGGATGAGGTAGAGAAAACTGTAGATGTAGAAGGAACACCATTTTTCTTTTTTGAATTTCAGGGAAGTCATTACCTCTATGCCAACGACAGTGAGAAGATCTATCTACACAAGCTGAATTCAGCTACATTTGAAGTGGTAGAGACCCTTGAATTTCCTGTGAGCAACAGCATTTACAATGGTAATTTCACCATCAATAATAGTGGTGAATTGTTTGTCATTAGCAATCAGACTACGGAAGATGTGGTTGTGAAACTGTCCATAGCTTCTGCTTCGGTTGAAGATGCGGATTTTTATTCCGGAAGTAACTTCTATAGTTTGGGTTTTGATAACGACACGCAAACATTGTATATCGGAGAGCACAATGGCTGGCAAGGCAATGGTACCGTGATGCGTATAAATGCCCAGGGAGATCTTATCGATCAGACAGCTGTAGGCAGAGGGCCAAGTGGGTTTTATTTCCCTTAAGTGCTCTAAGTTATTCAGGTTTAGCTGTAAAAGCTAAATTGACTTATCTACTATAATGTGTAGCGAAACCACCTAATCATTAGATTGAATAGTGGTTTCGCTATTTTTTTTTAACCCGGATTATATAATAGAATGTCTATTGCATATTTCGGGTTTAAGTTAGTTGATTGGGGGAAGCTGTTCAACACCTGTCAGGGTAGCGTATAGAGATGTTTACCCTGTCCGTGAGTTGCCACTCACGGTTATTATTGTTCAGACCCTTCAGGTCTGGGATTTTCTCGAATAGCTGTTAATCTATTTGGGTTAGACCGGCATTGCGAATTTACCTGCGGCTCAATGAACCCGAAGCCCAGTGACTAAACAGGATCGAAGTCCGGTGACTCAACGAATCCGAAGCCCGGCTCCGCTCAGGATCTGGTTAACGAGTTGATTTCATGAAAATCAGCAACCCATACATCAATCCTGAAAAACAAATATTGAATTATAAAGAAAAAACCTTTTAAAACCAATACCCAATCCTATAGACAAGATTATTGAAGGTGACTTTGTCTACTTCAAAGTAGTTCCAATCTTCGGGTCGGTTACGATTTGGTGACAACCTGGAGGGATTGCCTGTATAAAAATAGCTAAACTGCCGCTTCAATGAAACACTTAAGGTCCAGAAATTAGCCTTTTTGGTTTTGTATCTGAAGCCAATAGTTACTTGTCCCATCACGCCTCCTTTGCGCCAATTGTGTTGGCCCCACTCATTTACTTCTTCTCTTTCAAAAACGGCAGAACCATAACCTAATTCCCCAGCTCCATACATCTGCCATTTGTTTTTAGGATTTAAAACTCCTCGCCAACCTAAAGCTAAGGGAAGGACAGAATAGTTTGCATACTGGTCCAGTCCCGTCACGAAACCAACAGCATGTCTGCGGGTGAGTTGAAAACCATTGAAAGTTTGAAAGGTGAAATTGTTTCGGGGTCCAGAGTTATCAGAACCTGTAAGCAGACCCAATTCGGAATGGTTTACAAAGGTTAAATCCTGCCCCTTGCTGATAAGGGGACAGGACCAAATGAATGCTGCTAGGAAAAATACTAAAAGATTTTTCATCTATTCATTGGAAACATTGATACAGCTTAATTTTTTAAGTTTCTCCGGATCAGAGTAATCAAATTGACAAACCCCATCAGGCCCTATAACAATCAGCGATTTCGGTCCGGGAATAATGTCTATGGAAACGAGGTTTTTAAGATGTTCCAACTGGTTGTTTGTGATCTCCATTACATCTGAAACATTGAAACTCTTTAATCCTTGATCTCCTTCTGCCAAGTAAAGGTAATCCCCTGAAAGTCCCAGGCCATGTGGATTGTCCATAGGATAAGCCTTCAATAGTGTAGGGGAGTTAAGGTCTTTAATGTCCAATACATGTAGTTCATTGGCTCCATTTTGGCAAATGGCCGCACTTCTCAATGTCACGAAGGCATAATCATCATTGACTACCACCGGATCACAAGAGGTTATGTGAGAATAAACAGCCATTTCCCTAGGTTCTGCAGGGTTGCTGGCATCATAAATGTGCATGCCCGACATAGAACCAATAAAAAGGTTTCCTTTAAATGGAAAGATTGTTTCTATACCCCAACCTAAGTTTATATCGCTGAGGTATTTGGGGTCCATAGGCTTTTCTACATTAAAAATCCTCATGCTATTGTTGTCCACTGTATAGAGGTGCCCACCTAACAGGGTGAATCTCGCCATGGATCCACCTTGTCCATAGCTCTGCCCACCATCAGAATTGGCATATGAAGCAGACTCAAATGTCATCATGTCCGTCCTAAAAGTAGGTCTTCCCCAACTATTCCAGCGCATATTGGACTCAGTGGAGGTAATGACGGTGTCCTTATAAGTCATAATGGTACCTGTTTCTTCATTGGAATAGAGGTTAGGAAAAACATCTTTTTCCCTTTTTACCAACTGAATGTTTTCAGGGTTCGAGATATCAAAGGCCAATAAGTCAATATAATTGTCGGCATACAAAATGTTTTCATTGATAGCCATGTCCCCTGTGCCAGGGATATTGATGAAATTTAGGTTTTGAGGGTTCGATGGATCTGAATTATCAAGTAAATGGATGCCTTCCCCGGGTTCTGAGATAAAAAGGTAATCACCATAAATGTAAATTTTTCCCGGCTGATCCAGTGGTATGCCCGGTTCAATGACAATGTCAGCTTCCCTAAACGAGTTTACCTCTATAAAAACAGGCACCTGTGTTTGATAGGTATAGGTGGTCTCAATTTGATCTTCACAGGATGGAAGCACCAAGACCATCATTAGGGAGAGCATAAACTGCATCCCTAAAATAAAATGAGGGTGTAATTTTGTTTTCATGGCATATTGGGAAAAGGTAAAAGGATAATTTCTAAATGATTTATTTTACTATTCTCAGCCAAGACGAAATTTTTTGCTGTTGTGCTACAAGGGTTTGAAAAAAAATAAAAATTGAATGGGGCTAAATCACTCAGCTATCCAGTTTTTTTTCCATGTTCCTTTCGAATCCCTCCAAAAAGCCCAGGTATTTTTTGACGATGTTTTCAGAAAGAGAACCCAAATAATCACCCGGATAGAGTGGATTGTATTTTATTCTGTGAATGATCATGTCCAGCCAGCCTTGTCCATCATCTATTAGATCAGCATGAAATGCTTCTACGGTAAGGTCTCTAGAGCCAGAAAAAGGTGCTTTGCCTTGTGATTTGAAATATGAGGCTATGGTTTCTAAAGCAGCATCATGGGATTTTTCAAAACTTACGATTAATTTGGCGCGTATGGCATCATTCATTCCATGACTTTGTCCTTCCTGAATCAAATCACGTAATTCATTCAATTGGCTGATAAAATCAGTAAAACAGTGTTCACATTCCAATACCGTTTTTTTCATAGCTATATGGGTTTAGTTCTTTACTAATTTATCAATTATGGACTAGAATTCTAATTTAATGGAGAAAAATTATTTTTTAATTCGATCAGGATTTTCAGTAATGAATGACTTCCAGCCACCACTTCTCCCTTTGGTCTGAATTCTTCCATCATGAAAATGGTGGCACAATGCGACGGCCAAAGCATCTGTTGCATCCAGTAATTTTGGTACCTCTTCAAAGTTCAACAAGGATTTAAGCATTTCAGCCACCTGCTCTTTGGAAGCATTTCCATTGCCTGTTACCGATTGCTTCACTTTCTTGGGAGAATATTCTGTAATAGATACCTCCTTTGCCAGGGCTGCCGCCATGGCTACCCCTTGTGCCCTTCCTAATTTAAGCATGGACTGTACGTTTTGCCCAAAAAATGGGGCTTCCAAGGCCATGGAGTCTGGCCCATGGGTTTCTATAATATAAGTTATCTTTTCAAAAATCTTTTTGAGTTTCAATGCATGGTCACTGTATTTTTTCAAATGAATGACGCCAAACTCAATTATACTGTATTTAGATCCTTTGACCAAAATTAAACCATAACCCATTACTGTAGTTCCAGGGTCAATACCCAAAATTATTTTTTCTTTGACTGGATTTTTTACAATTTTACTCATCGGTGCAATTTACCATAAATCCTCTAATGCCCATAAAATGCTTGTCCTTGCAATGCTCTATTTTTTATTTGCCGTAGCTTACTTCTGGGGATTGAGGTATTTGATAAGGGTTTGGGATGACCAGACAAGAAAGCTAGGGCCTTTAGAAACGGATGACCAAAGTTTCCTAAATCAATGTACTTTATTGGTACCTTTCAGAAATGAAGAAAATAACCTAAGCCTATTGCTCCCTCACTTTGCGGATACCCTTCCTCCATTGGTGAATGTGACCTTTATCGATGACCACAGTGAGGACAATGGAGCTGAGATGGTGAATCGGTTTATTGAAAAGCACAACCTAATTAACTGGCAGTTAATCAAGAGTAAGGGCGTAGGGAAGAAAGCGGCGCTAAGCACAGGGATTCAAGCCAGTAAATCAGAAATTATTGTTACTACCGATGCTGATGTTAGGGTAAACAAAGCATGGTTGACCCATCTTACCGCTCCATTTCAGGACTCAAACATCCAATTGGTGGCTGGTCCTGTGATGACTATTTCAAGAAATGGTGTTTTCAGTGATTTTCAGCAAATAGAATGGGCCAGCTTAATTCTAATGACACAGGCGTCTTTTGCCAAGGGAGAGCCATTTATGTGCAGTGGGGCCAATCTGGCTTTCCGAAAGCAAGCCTTTAACGCCGTAGCTGGATATGAAGGGAATGCCCATATTCTCTCAGGAGATGATGAATTTTTACTTAAAAAATTAAGCTATACATTTGGGCCTTCAGCTTTGGATTACCTTATAACACCCTTTTCATTGGTAAAAACCCATGCATTAAAGACCCCAAAAGATTGGATACGGCAGCGCTCAAGATGGGCCAGCAAATGGAATGCCCATAAAGAACAAAAGCACTGGCTATCCGCGGTAATGCTTGCTGCCTTTTGCTTTCTTTTACTGACAAGTATTCCTTTGGTATTTATTTCCTGGAAATTCACATTGGGGATGCTGGTTTTTTGGGTTTTAAGGTTTAAAATAGAAAAAGAAGTTTTAGGAAAAGTTTTGGATCATTATAGGGTAAAATCTTCCAATCTAAGCTGGTTTTTAGCAGGCTGGATTTATCCTTTGCTTGTGCTTTGCACTCTTCCTTTTGCGATTTTTGGAAATTATACATGGAAAGGAAGGAAAAGCTAATGAATCCCTTAATTTTGTGATTAGACTTAACAGAGAGGAGACAATGACTAATGACGAATTTGACCTTTTGGATGAATTGTATTTTCTTCAATCCTATCAATACCTGAAATCCAGTTTGCAATGGGAAGACCACAAGTTATTGGAAAATTTAGCCCAGCTACTGGAAAAAGGTTGGATAAGATGTTATGCTGCACCGGAAAGTGAAATTTTCGATGCCCTGCCTTTAACCGATAAAGGAAAGACTTACTATTACCTTGCTACCAAAGAGGGTCTGCTCAATCACAATACCTTATAAAATGACTGCAGAGACAATTAAGTACCAAAGAAAGGAACTGGAATTAAAAGCATTGCTGGAGATCACCCAAGCCATCAACGAAAATAAAAATGAGAGCGTTCTTTTAAATATTTTTAAGTTCACCTGTCTGGTTCATTTGAATATCAAATCTCTGGTGCTCTATGTCTATAACCAACAAGAACAATTTTTCCTAAGAAGAATTTCCCATCAGGTTAAAGAAAAGCTGCCGGAAAAAATTCAGAAAGCCGATGTGCAGGAAAACAAAGAACTAGGCAAACTCAGCCTTTCCCTTTCTGAAGAATATTCCTTTGCGGAGGTAAATATTTATGTGCCCGTTTACCATAAAGATAAAATGCTTGCCATCCTCTTCTTGAGTACCAAAGATCAAGATGCAGGTTTGGATCTGGATTTTACCCAAGCATTGACAAACATACTTGTGGTGGCATTGGAGAACAAGCGTTTTGCCAGAAAGCAGCTGGAACAGGAAAGTTTCCGTAAGGAAATGGAGATTGCGAGCAATGTGCAACGCATGTTATTTCCAGCTACACTTCCAGATCACAATACGCTAAAAGCGAAAGTAACCTATATCCCTCACAGTTCTGTTGGGGGTGATTATTATGATTTGATTGAAAGGTCTGAAGATGATGTCTATTTCTGTGTAGGAGATGTTTCTGGTAAAGGAATGCCGGCATCACTGCTGATGTCCAATTTTCAGGCAGCCCTTAGGACCCTACTTCGCAGCGGAACCGATTTGAAAACAATTGTAGAGCAATTGAATTTTTCCACCTTTGATACTACAAAAGGGGAAAGGTTTATCACCTTTTTTCTAGGACATTATTCCTACAGTCAAAAGAAACTAAGCTATGTCAATGCTGGACATAATCCTCCGGTATTGTGCACAAGTGCAAGCAATTCTCCAGAACTGCTGGAAGCTGGTACCACCATATTGGGAGCTTTCGAAACATTGCCTTTTATGGAACAGGGAGAGAGAGAAAACCTTGATCATTTTATGCTTCATCTTTATACTGATGGTTTGACAGAAGCCTTGAACCCTAGCGGAGAGGAATTTGGTGAAGAAAGATTTTTGGCCTATATAGATGCTCATCCATCCTATAACCCTGAACGATTTCATGAAGGATTTCTTAGTGCTTTAGCCGAGTTTTCTGACGGTATTCCCGGAAGGGACGACATTACCTTGCTAAGCCTTCAATTCAATTGATATGCAATTCTATAAAGTTCCGGGTATAATACCGCGCCTCTTTAATGGCTATACATGGCACAAAGACCGCAACAAAAAAACGGTATACCTGACTTTTGATGATGGTCCAGTACCTTCAGTATCTGATTATGTGTTGAAGCTATTGGACGAGCACGAGATGAAGGCCACTTACTTTATGGTGGGAGATAATGTGTACAAAAACCCTGCTTTAGCCAATGAAGTTATTCAGGAAGGTCATGGGATAGGAAACCATACCTATCATCATCTAAGGGCTGGCAAAATGCCACTTACCGTGTACTTGGATGATGTGGAACAATGCCGAAAGGTGATATTGGAGAAGACTGGTGTTGATACCAACACATTTCGTCCCCCCTATGGTTGGATAAATGGGCCTTATTCTCGGCATTTGTCGCAGAGATATGAAATTATCCTTTGGGACGTAATTTCATGGGATTTTAAAAGCGGATTAAATACAGGAGTAGCGCTGAATAAAATTAAGGAACATACAGAAAATGGTTCCATTGTTTTGTTTCATGACCAGCTCAAATCCAAAAATAATCTTCAGAAGATTTTACCAGGTTATTTAGAGTACTTGTCCTCTCAAGGATTTCAAACGGCATTATTATAAGACATGGTAGGTCAAGCAGCCCTTTTTATCGTGATTTTGGTTACCCTGATGTATGCTGCCTTGTCCTTATTGCTTCGCTTCAAATTTAAAGAATACAGCAATGTTGTGGAGGAAATGCCTTTTATATCAGTTCTCCTTCCATGTCGCAATGAAGCCGATAACCTTCAGGATTGCCTCAAAGCGCTTGAAAATATAGATTACCCATCAGAAAAAATCACGTTTTTGGTCGCTGATGACCATAGCGAGGATGAAACTGCCGAAATTTTACAGAATTGGACTTCTAAAGCTGAAAACAGAATTTTGGTACCTTTTAAGAAGAGGCCTGAAAAAGGACAAAATGGGAAGGCCTTGGCATTGGCTGTAATGGCAAACCGAGTAATATCGGGGTTATTGGTTTTTACAGATGCTGATTGCATTGTGCCAACATCCTGGTGCAGGTCCTTTGTACAGGCGTATAGTAAAGATTATGGGCTGGTTACTGGTATCACTACCGTAGCAGGAGATCGCTTGTTTGACCGCATGCAGGCTTTGGATTGGTGGCTTACTTTGGGTAAGGTAAAAGTAGTGTCAGATGCGGGCTACTCCCTGACGGCCATGGGTAATAATATGGCCATGGAAAAGGAGGCCTATTTAAAAGTAGGTGGATTTAACTCCGTTGTGCAAGAGGTTACTGAGGACCTGGCCATTTCCAAGGCTTTGTATAACAAGGGATACCGGCCGATTCATGTGGTAAATAAAGCCTCTTTGGTGAAAACAAAAGCTGAAAAAACAATAAAGGGTTTGCTCCATCAGCGCAAAAGATGGATGCGTGGAGCCTTTTTACTACCATTGATCTGGCAGGTTTTGCTGGGACTACAGGTGGTTTTTTACATTGGCTTATTGATTGGAATCTATTATGTTCCCTTGTGGACAATAGGATTCTGGTTGATTAAAATTTTCTTTCAGTCAATATTTATAAGCACTTTTTCCATGAAAACTGGAATTAAAATCCGATTTTTAGACTTTATATACTTTGAAATTTATAATTGGTGGGTGAGTTGGGCAACAGTAATTTTTTACTTTTGTCCTGTGGCCCTTACCTGGAAAAACCGAAGCTATTTATGAAATTTATAGAAACCCATGCCCATATATACAGTAAAAAATTTAGTGAAGACGTTGAGGAGGTTGTTCAAAGAGCCAACGATTCAGGAATAGCTAAAATTTTTATGCCCAATATAGACCTGGATTCTATAGACGGCATGTTGGCATTGGAGCAGAAGTTTCCCAATGTTTGCTATTCCATGTTGGGCTTGCATCCTTGTGATGTGGACAAAGACTTTGAAAAAACCTTGTCCGAGATGGAAAAATGGTGGGATAAACACACATTTCACGGAGTGGGAGAGACGGGCATTGATTTGTATTGGGACAAAACGCACTTGGAGGAACAAAAAGCTTCTCTCAAAGTACATGTTGATTGGGCCAAAGAAAAGCAACTACCATTGATTTTACATTGCAGGGAATCTTTGGATGAAACATTGGATTTGATCGGTCCTTTGTGTGATAAAAATCTTTCGGGAATTTTTCATTGTTTTTCAGGAACGGTGGAGCAAGCCAGGCAGATCATAGAAATGGGGTTTTATTTGGGAATAGGAGGCACACTCACTTACAAGAACAGTGAGGTAGGTGCTGTAATTAAAGAGTTGGGGCTTGAGCATTTGGTTCTTGAGACAGACAGTCCTTTCCTTTCTCCTGTTCCTTTCAGAGGGAAAAGGAATTCCCCTGAGTACATTCCTTATATTGCTGAAAAAATGGCGGAATTTACCGGAACAAGTGTCTCAGAAGTGTCAGAAATAACAAATAGGAATGCATTAAAAGTTTTCAAATTGCTTCCCGATGAATTATAAGATTGTAAGGCTCAACACAGCGGCGAAAAAGGAAATTGAACACTCTGTATTGATTATTTATACAGGAGGTACTTTGGGTATGGCTTATGATGAAAATGGGGCTTTGGTGCCGTTTAATTTCGGTAAAATCCTTGAAAAGATACCTAACCTGAATAACCTGAACATTAGTATTACGGTAATTTCATTTCCGGAGCCCATTGATTCCTCCAATATCAACCTGAACCATTGGGTGGACATGGCCTATATCATTTACGAAAACTACGATACCTACGATGGCTTTGTGGTACTGCACGGTACGGACACCATGGCCTACAGTGCCTCTATGCTTAGCTTTATGCTTAAAGGGCTAAATAAACCTGTGATTTTTACCGGTGCCCAACTTCCGATTAGTGCGATGCGTTCCGATGCTAGGGAAAACCTGATGACCTCTTTGGAAATAGCCATTTCCAAAGCAAATGGTAAACCCATTGTACCAGAGGTGTGCATCTTCTTTAACCACATGTTATTACGCGGCAACCGGGCTAAAAAGGTTCAAAGCGTCCATTTTGATGCCTTTGAGTCAGAAAATTATCCTCCTCTTGCCGAATCCGGCATTATCATAGATTATAACTATGCAAGCATTAGGCCTTATGAGGAAGGTAAAAAACTTCGCTATCTCAACAAACTTGACAATAGTGTGATGGTATTGAAATTGTTTCCTGGGATTACTGTGCAGGTAATCGAACATTGCCTCAATATGAAAGGCTTAAAAGGGGTAGTGTTGGAAACCTATGGTTCAGGAAACAGTCCTAGCGAAAGTTGGTTTATCAAAGCCATGGAAGCGGCAGTGGATAGGGGGATTTTGATTTTAAATGTTTCCCAATGCAACGGTGGTAGGGTAATACAAGGAAGATACCAGACCAGTATGGATCTAAAAAGGGTTGGGGTTTTAAGTGGTGCAGACATTACTACAGAGGCCGCGGTTACCAAAATGATGTTCCTTTTGGCGAACGAATCTGACGAAACGGAAATCAAGCGCAAGCTAATGATGCCTTTGGCAGGAGAAATGTCAGTTTTGAACCAATAATGGAGGAATTAGCAATGAGTTGACGATCAATCTTATAGCATTGATAGCGTAATTTTTGTTTAAATACCTCGATTTTTTTCTTGAATAAAGAGTTAAATAACTTGCAAGAACTGATTTTTATAATTTTCTTTGTCGGCTCAATGAAACGAAATATTTCCACAGAGAGGTGTCCGAGTGGTTTAAGGAGCACGCTTGGAAAGCGTGTATACTAGCAATGGTATCGAGGGTTCGAATCCCTTCCTCTCTTCAAAAAGCCAACTTTAGCAATAAAGTTGGCTTTTCTTTTTTTAGGGGTGCTTATTGGTGTGTTGATTTTTACCAGCAGTTTGAGATTGATTGCATCTACACCTTCCTATCTAATGAAGCGGTGCCTCAGAAAGAGGGCGAACTTTGGGGTTGGGAATAGTAGAAAAATTTGAAAATCACCTGTGTTCCATTGCAAAAGATTACCTTAGAAAAGAAGGCCTACTTGAAGTGGGGTTGAAATAGAATCACGATTTAAGAGTCCAGGTATTTACGGGACACAAATACACTTCAACGACCGAGAAATACAGCCAGGACGAGGTGGAAGAGCTGAAATGGGCGATGTTGAAATATCATCCGCTGAAATGAAACCCACAAATCCCAAAAAAACGTTAACTTTATGAGGACGATACGTTATTGAGAAATGGACATCAAAGCAGAAAAATTATACCTGATAGAACAGCTGGCAAGACTGGATGATATAAAGGTAATACAGCAGATCAAAGATATATTGAATTCCCAGAAAGAACCAATAGCCGGTTATAAACCGGACGGCGGCCCCATCACCAAGTCAGAATTGGTAGCCAGAGCAAGAGATTCAAATAAAGCCATCAAAGAAGGAAGGGTGATCAGTATTGAAGATCTGGAAAAGGAATCGGAAAACTGGTAAGTAGGATGAATGTTTTAATCACCGAGCCGGCCAAAGAATCATTGAAAGAAATTTGTAAACACTACAGAAGTTTGGAGTTCAATTCTTATGCTATAAAGGTAAGAAAAACGATACTTGGAAAAGCCAAGAGTTTATCGGACAACCCGGAAAGAGGGCAGAAAGAAGAAACATTAAAATCCCTCGATCAGGGCCATCGCTATTTACTGGTCGAATCCCACTTTAAAATCATTTACCTGATAGACGAAAAACGGGTCATAGTGACAGATATATTTGACACCCACCAGCATCCCAAAAATATGCTCAAAGGGAACCAGTAATGTCGAATTAATATACTGCGTAGGTACGGGAAGTTTGCTGCAGGATTTCATTCATTCGCATGGAAATCGGTGTTCCCCGGCTGGGTGTAGAATGCTCTACACCCTTTTATTCCTAACTTACTTTGAAGACGAAATCTGTTATATGCCATTTGCAATGGCATCGGATAGACCCCCTTTAGTAAACAAATGGACAAAAATTTGAATACTGCTTGACTAAAATTTTGAGAACCTATCCAAATTAACGACATCTTGTTCGGTTACTCGGGCAGCATTTATTTGTAATTCAATCAAGGAAAGACTATTCTTTGTTATGTGCGGTTCACGAAATAAGAGATCAGGAAATCGAGCATGACGAAATCGTCAAGTCAATGGATGGTTATCGTGGCGAGATTCCACACCAATAAACCAGGGCAAGTTCTGACCATTAAAAACAATTATAAACAGATGAAATTATGCTGGATTAGAAGGTTTGATAACCTTGGATCTTTGGTAATTCCGTCCAATTCCAATTACATATTGGAAAGGATAGAAGGGTGTTTTGCCAACTACACCCAGCTTACGAAGGCATAAACTACACCTAGTGGAGGCAAAGTATTGATTTGATTATACTGGAACAGAAATGAATCCGTCTCAAGCGAGAATTTTGTCATTGAAAATGTTGGTATTAAGCAAACTAAATTTAATTCAAAAATCGTTGACTTTATGGATACCGTGGGAAAAATAGACATAAAAAAGGAATTAAGGACACTGATTGAGCAGGAAAATAACCTTCATGTTTTAGAGGAGATAAAGACATTGCTTGTTAAGTCCAGTTTAGATCCTAACCTCAGGGAAAAACTAACGTCAAGAGCTTTAAAAGCTGAAGAAGATATTAAAGCAGGTAAGGTTTATACTAGGGAAGAGTTTGAGAAGAAGCTGGATAGCAGGTTAGATCTATGAGGATAGTTTATACTGAGCAATCTTTAGAAAGCCTAGAGGAATCCATAAACCATTTACTGAATAGGGTAGACAGTCTGATCACAGATCCACACACAGGTCAATATGAGGAATACTTGGAGCATCTGGGAAAAGGACACAGAAGGTTGGTAGAAGGTTATTTTAAAATCATATACCTTATAGAAGGTAGGACGATATACATAATGGATTTTTTTGATACAATACAGGCACCCGAAAATATGAAAGGATAACCTATTTTACACTAAAGTGGAAACCGTTCCATTAAGCGTAGTTTCACACTACCCCCAGTCCAAATCTATATTTAGACTGGGTCAAGAGAGATTAGGATCGGAAGTTAATAAAGAAGATTTGATGAAAATAAAAAAAATCGGAAAATTTTTAGAAAATCTGTTTGCTGTTTTGGGGTTAGCATTTTTTCTTTACTTTATAATTAATTTCACTTACACCCAATATCATTTATCAAATTATAAAGAATATTCATCTGGAATTATTATTGATTTTGAAGAAGATTATAGGGGGAATAAGATTGTAATATTTGAGTTTGAAGCGGACAATAGAATATTTAGGGGTGAAGCATATTTCGATGATTTTGTAAACCCCGTAATAGGGGAGCACTATCCTGTAAAATACTCTATGAAGAATCCAAATATTAGCAGAATGGAGTTTAAACAAAGATTGGACTAGGTTGAGAATAAGAAAAACTATTTAATAATATTTTGGTCAGATTTCTATGCCAAAAAAATGGAAAGAAGGATTTGAAAGAATTGATTGAATTAAGCTTGAAAAATAAATAAATACTTAAGAGATGAGATTTATGATTGAGTTGGTACATTTATGCAGAAAGTGTGGGAAAACTAACTTTATATCCATATTCCATCATGATAGGTATGCGCTTTCGGAAAAGCTAGGGACTGAATTTAAGTCAGAATGTAGGTATTGCGGTGTAGAGGCCACAACGCTTGTTAATAATGTATACGCTAGGATTATCCCGCTTTATGGCATGATTGTATTTGGGCTATTGCTCTTATTGGCATGTTATTTTTGTTATTTTCTATGGAATGAATATTGGAGAGACAGCGTTCTTGTTCAAAACAAGTCCATTCAATTTTCTTTTATTGGGTCGTGTATTCCAATAGTTATTATGGCTGTATTATCAATTTCTCTGCGGGAAAAAATTATGACATTTAATAAGTAGAAGATATAATCGCCCCCCACCAGGTTTAAATTGTATCTACATTTTTTTATCCTTTGAATTTGCTATACTCTCTTAGGTAGATTACGATAGAAAATGAGGTCTACTTGAAGTAGTATATTGGTCGTATTTCCTATTACCATCAGTTAAGGATATTTGGAAGTTTAGCCAACAACACACAGTTCAAATCTAGAATATGACACAGGAAACACTTCTGTTTTTGCGTCAGATTGAAAATTTAATTCTTCCCACTGAGGCGATTCTTTAAACGTTAGCTCATCTGAATAAATTTATAGACGCAACTGTCTTTAGGCTAAGTATGGCATGATTATTTCTACAAAGAAAGTATCACTAAACGACTATTAAAATGAAATTTATAACCAAGGCAGTAGGTGCAGCTCTAGTAGGGTTCGCTGTGAAAAAAGTAATTGATTCCATTGAAAATGGTACGGCTCAAAAGTCGGTCCTGGATCGCTTCAGTAGACCTCTGAGAGATGCGCATCTTGGCTTCAACAATACCGCATTTAAACTTGGACTAATCTCCGGAAGAAAAAAAGCAGAATGGAATAAGAATGTAGTGGAGAGGTACAATGCTGTCAGAGCAGTTCCTAACTCAAACCCAATACCCGCAAATGGTGCTGGTAACCAAAGCGATATTTCTGCTCCTCATGTACAGGGAGAGGTTCACTCTAAACCTAAAGCTTCTCAAACGAGAATACCACCAAAAAATATGTAAACCTAAGGGTTAGTTTCTAAGCCTTATCTCTCCTTTGCTGGTCTAAGTTTAGCGAAGCGTAACTTAGACCTAAAATGATGAAAGTTTTCAACTTTCTTAACCAAGGCTCAGGTAATAAAACGGATAATAAACCCTATCCATTTATTAGTCCTGTAATAAATTACTAACTATATCCATGCACCACAAACAACCGGTGCCTTCTAGTAAATGCTATAAATAAAAGATGCCCGACAATTTTGCCGGGCATCTTTTTGTTTGTCTTTTTTTACTCTAATCCAAACTTATAAATTTTGTCATCAAAACCACAGATGTAGATTTCTTGGTTCTGGTCTACTCCGAAGGAGGAAATAGGAAAATCGGCTTTGAACAATTCCGTATTTACAGGATTTTCAGGATCACTGAAATCCAGGCTCCAAATTCTTCCAGAAACGTAATCTGCATAGATATAGAGTCCCTGCAGTTGTTCTATGGCCTCTCCATGGTATACAAATCCGCCGGTAATGGAAATGTCTCCTTCATCCCGATCATATTCCCATATTGGCAATTCAAGATTTTCCTGGTCACATTCATCTGCGTTGAAGCAATGAAGGCCTTCCATTGTATTCCAGCCGTAATTTCCACCATTTTTGACAATGTCAATTTCTTCATAGCTGTTTTGCCCTACATCTGCTACCCACAATTGATCAGTGGCTGTGTCAAAGCTAAATCTCCAAGGATTTCGCAATCCATATGCATATATCTCTTCCCTGAATCCTTCCGCGTTATCAACAAATGGATTGTCTTCTGGGATAGCATAGTTTTTTGATTCATCCTGTTGGTCAACATCTATTCTTAAAATATTTCCCAATAAAGTAGTCCGGTCTTGACTATTTCCATGTGGATCACCGCTTTTACCACCATCGCCAACTCCTATATATAAGAAGCCGTCAGGACCAAATGAAATTTGACCACCATTGTGGTTGCCATAAGGCTGATCATATTCCAACAATACCAATTCGCTGGATGGATCTGCCTCATTTGGGTTCGTGGAGGAAAGGTTAAATCGAGAAATTACAGAACGATCGGGACTAGAAGCGGTGTAGTTAACATAGAAATAACCATTGCTCTCAAAGTTTGGATGAAAAGCAAGGCCTAGTAAACCTTCCTCATTGTCGGAATCTTCCACTCGATCCTCAATGGTTAAAAAAGCCTCTTTGGCTGTAGTTTTTTCCTTATTCTCAAAAACGGAGATTACACCGCGCTGTTCTACTACGAAAAGCTTATTAGATTTGTCTCCAGCATGCTGAAAATCAACCGGTCTGGTAAAGGACAATTCTGGAAATGCTTCAACTATAGTTAAAGCACCTTCTGGCTCAGCCGTTTTTTCTTGTGGTTCCGTTGTACAAGCCGTGCTAATAAGCAAGGCCACGACTAGAAAAATGTTAAGTAGTTTTTTCATAATTATTTAATAGTTGTGATGGTTTAAGTAAGCGTTAATCCTTTTCAGAATGGAAATGAATGAAAAGTTGTACCCTAAATATCAATAGAATACAATAATCAATTCCAGCATAGAGAAATTAATTTAAGGTTTTTTCTTATAAATGTGGGATTGCTGTTAGGTACAATTTCATGGTTTTAACAATGATGTATCTTTTTAGTTCCTTTTATAAAGGTCTTTGGTTAGTTTTTTTGAAGAAAAGCATTGCTATATACCAGCACAGTTATTGTATTAAAATTTATAAGACAGAATTTTAATACCTGCTAAAATCACTTTATTCGTTGCAGGTATCGATCTAACCCTGTATGCTCCTATCAACGTGTTTCTATTTCAGGCTTTTTTCTTTCTAAAATAAAAACAGGCTTGGTCGCCAATTTTCTCCTTATTGTATTGAAGGGCTTTTTTTCTAAATGCAGCCAGTTCATCTTTGTTAAACTCTTCTTCGATGTTTGAACCCATCAAGGGCTTTCCTTTCTTATACAATGCTGTTCCCCAAAATTGGCTGTCCATGCTGTCAAAGGTGATGTTAAAGAGCTCTAAGCCAAACTTTTCTCCCAAAATCTGCATGGATTTTGTGTTTGGAATAAATAAATGTCGAGGAGCATCTAACTGAAACCAGTATTCTTTTTCCTCTTTCCAGACCTGTCCGTCGGTGACGGGGACTCTAATCAACACCTCTCCACCAGGATTTAAAATATTTGCCAGGTTTTCGAAAACCGCAACAGGTTTGGGTAAATGTTCGAAGGAATGATGGAACATTACAAGATCATACCTCTCCTTAATGTCAAAAAAATCCTTTTTGTGAATTGAGAACCTTTTTGAATTGTAAGCATTTTCCACAAAAGGATCGTAGCCGTCAAGGTTCCGAAATCCGCAATAGGACAGTTCCGCCAGAAGTTGCCCATTGCCACAGCCAATATCAGCTATTTTACTATCTTTGGTTAATTTAAGAGGTGAAAGCCAATCAAAATAAACGGGTGGACTAATAGATATTCCGAATGTAAACGCTTTATAACGTAGTTTTTTCATTAGCCCTAGCAAGGGGCTACTTGTATTATGCGTACCGAAAGAATAATAATTGTCAGGATAGTATTTGCTAAGATCAGCTGGGATATTCTTTAAAGATAGCGCTTTACAGGAATTACATTCCTCATAGATAAATGCATCACCGGTTCCAAACATTCGTTCTTTGGCTTCAATTAAAGAGAAATCTGTGGCTTGGCAAATTTGGCATGATTTCATAGAATGTATAGATTCAATATAAAGGGTCATTTTTGAAGAGTTAACAAAAGTAGGATAAATTAAAACGACTACAAAGAGACTGAATAAGGCGAAGTTGAAGAGGGATTGCCTTAGAATAGAGCCAAGCCCAAAAGGTGCTTGCGGCTTCCCAATCGAAACGGCAGCCTCGTGAAAATCTCACTTCATAGATTGAATTTCAAAGTGAATTCAGCTAAGCTGTAAGGTTAATGTGGATTTCTCTACCCCATACCGTCACCTTTTTGGCGATATGGATTCAGTGGCATTTTTCTAAATATGGGAGGAGTTTGAGTAGGTAGAAGCTTTTCTATTACATATTAAAGGATAAAAAAAGGATGCTAATTATAAGTTTTAAACATTTCAAATAGGACTATCGAGAAGAATGCAGCGCAAATATTTTCAATTTTTCGGCTTTATAAAGGGAAGAATTCAATTGAAATGAATTAGAAATTTTCCTCGGTGATGATTTTCGAACCTCATAAATGATTTTGAGAACCGGTAACGTACATGAATTATTTCGAATGACTTTGAGTAAATGCAGGTAGGAAAATGGATAAAAATTTACTTTTCTAGATGTTTTTTTGGAATCCTTCAAACTTTAATTGTTTCGAATAAGATAGTAATCCTAAGAGGACAATAAGTGGATTTATCGCTTAATGAGCATCTGAATCTCATTGTTTTTTTAAGAAATAGGAGGAATAAAAGCAAGTCAAATTCATGTTGATTATTGTATCAAATGGTTGATTAATAATTAGATGAATGACGTTTTGATAGCATAGGTTTTCAAATTTTCCCCCTTATTACTAAATATTTAAGAGATTAAATGCCTCTTTAAAACGTATTTTAGCTATTTTTGAGAATGTTTAGGGTTTTAAATATTTTTTTTGCTTATATTGTAAAATAGAGAACAAGGCGAATTTCAAGGGATTAGCCTGTGCCAAATGAATGTGCCAAGATGATTTGCAACAAATTCTGTGAAATTATAATGGAATCATTTGCAATTTGAGCCGAAAAAATTATAACTTTAAAATTCAATTTAAAATTAGAAACCGTTCAACCTTTAAATGTCTATTAAAAACTACACTATGAGAAAGTTAATCGCTTTGTTCATGCTTTTCGGAATTTTATTTGCTCCGATGATCACAAAAGCACAAGAAGAAACAGAATCAGAAGCTGAAGCTACTGAAGAGGCCGCACCGGTTCAAGCCGCACCGGCCCCAACTCCAGTTATGACTGATGACGACATCGTTGCCGAAGAGCAATCTTTTCATCAAGTTATAAAAGACAAGTTTATTGAGGGAGATCCTACTTACATGACACCAGTATTGTTATGTTTGATTTTAGGCTTGGCAGTGGCTTTGGAAAGAATCATTACCCTTAATCTTTCTACTACTAACACCAAAAAATTATTGGCTAAAGTAGAAAGTGCTTTGGAAGAAGGCGGAATTGAAGCCGCAAAAGATGTAACAAAAGGAACTAGAGGTCCTGTAGCATCTATCTTCACCCAAGGATTGATGAGGTACTCTGAAGGCATTGAAATGGTAGAAAAATCCATCATTGCTTACGGATCTGTAGAAATGGGACGTTTAGAGAAAGGTCTTGTTTGGATCTCTTTATTTATCTCTCTTGCACCAATGCTTGGTTTCATGGGTACTGTAATTGGTATGATTGGAGCCTTTGATTCCATTGAGGCAGCAGGTGATATTTCTCCGTCTCTAGTAGCCGGTGGTATTAAAATTGCCCTTTTGACCACAGTTGCTGGTTTGATTGTTGCGATTATCCTACAGTTGTTTTACAACTATTGTGTGGCTAAAATCGACTCTATCGTTAATGACATGGAAGATGCATCCATCAGCTTAGTAGACATTTTGGTTAAGCATAAATTGACCAGATAATCTGGTCAATTTAATGTTTTTCTATAAAATGATTTATTCACTTATATATTTAAGATAAAATGGATACTACTGATATATTCTTATATGCAGGGTACTTGATGATCGTCATCGGAGCTATATTAGCTATACTTATGCCATTGATCAATTCTTTGGGAGATCCAAAGAGCCTTTTGAAAACACTCATAGGAGTGGTTGTAATAGGCGTTTTATTTGGCATAGCTTATTCTAGCGCTAGCGGTGACGTGGCTGCAAAATATATGGCTGATCCTTTTAACATAACTCCGCAAGGAGCTAAAATGGTCGGTGGTGTATTACTTACAGTATATGCCCTGTTTTTACTTGCAATTGTTGGGATTGTAATTACTGAAATTAATAAATTAATTAAATAGTATGGCTAGCAAGAGAGGTAGAATGGCTCAGGAGGTAAATGCAGGATCGATGGCAGACATCGCCTTCTTGCTTCTTATCTTCTTTCTCGTGACCACAACCATTGCTTCGGATAAAGGGATTATGAATATACTTCCTCCAAAGCAAGATCCTAATCAGCCGCCACCAGAGGTGGAATTGAATGAAAGGAATATTTTTAATATTCTTATCAATGCAAATGATGATCTGTTGATCGAAGGGGAGTTTAGAAACGATACCAAGGGCCTATCTAATGAAATTAAGTCATTTATCTTGAATTTCGGAAACCCTGATGAAGAGGCTATCGCTTTGTTCAATAGTTTGCCACCTTCTTTAAAAGGTATGGCAGATCAAAGCCCTGAGTCTTCAGATCACCCGATGTCTGGTGGTGCGGTAATCTCTATTAAAACCAATAGAGGTACTAGTTACGAGACATATCTAGAGGTTCTGGATTTAGTGAAACAGGCTTACTTCGAAATTTATGGAGAAAGAGTAGGGCTTTCAGGGGAAGAATACAGAACCCTGTCAGGTCAGACTCCTGCCGAAAAGGAGCTTATAGACCGTGGAAAAGAAAATATTCCAATGGCCATCTCCATTGCTGAACCTGATAAAACCGGAAGCTAATTATGTCAAAGTTTAAAAAGAAAACCAAGGCGGAAACCAATATTCCAACTTCGGCATTACCCGATATTATCTTTATGCTATTGTTTTTCTTTATGGTTACTACCGTATTGAGAGAGCAAACCATATTGGTGGAGCAAAAAATCCCTCAGGCTACGCAGTTACAGAAGATTCAAAAGAAAACTTTGATATCTTACTTGTACATTGGAAAGCCAAAAAACACTTCGTTGTATGGTTCTGAACCTAGGTTACAGGCCAATGATGCTTTGATTAACACTTCTGATCTTGTTCTTTGGGTAAACCAACAAAAAGATGCACTTTCAGAAGCTGAAAGAGATCAAATTTGGATTTCTCTCAAAGCAGATAGAGATGTGAAAATGGGACCAATTAGTGATATTCAATTTGAACTTAGAGAAGCAGACGCTAGGAAACTGATGTATGCATCCGTAGGTAAGGTTGAAAATAACTAACTGTAAAGATTTATAAATGTATTGAAAAGCTGTTTCTTAGGAGACAGCTTTTTTTCTGCCATTTTTTAATAAGTAGCTTGGATTTATAAAGCACTTAATTCTATTTTTTATCATTTGATTCTCTTTCCGTGAAAATCAATGATTTGTTGTTACCTGATTGAATCCGAAATAGACATTCTATTACGTGCTTAAATCGCTTCAAAAATAGCCACTTCGTTGCCGTTTTCAATTTCACCATATTGATGCTTTGCTAAAATCTCCAAACAGCTGGATTTTCTTGCGATTGCAATGCTTTCCGTAAACACGGGACAGGTTTTACACCTGACTATCGTCATGGCGTTGAGAAATCCTATTACATAATCCGAGTTTAAATAAGATTTCAGCAGTCCATTAAACATCTCTTTATTATCTTATACTTATCTAGATAGTTAGTTTACTCTCCCATGAAGGGAAGGCCGATATTGAAAAGAGGTAGCTTTCTTGATTAGATTGAAAAATTGCTTCTTTTACCAAAGGATTACTCTCCTTTGAACGGTTTAACCTATACTTTTTGTTTTGAAGACAGCATAGCAGGACTTGTGTGACTAATGTCATATTGAAGCTTAAATTTTGCTTGTAGTTTTATGCTATCATTTAATGAACTGAAATCTACTATGAAAATAGAACAAATTTATACCGGTTGTTTAGCTCAAGGAGCATATTATTTAGAATCTAATGGTGAGGCAGCAATAATTGACCCACTAAGAGAAGTCCAACCATATATTGATAAAGCAAATGGCAATGGAGCAAAAATAAAATATATTTTTGAAACCCATTTTCACGCTGACTTTGTTTCTGGACATATTGATCTTGCAAAGAAAACTGGCGCCTCTATTGTGTATGGGCCTACTGATATGGAATTGGGCTTTAACGCCACAATTGCTAAGGATCAGCAAGAATTTGTCCTTGGTAATAGCAAAATTCGTGTGATTCATACCCCAGGTCATACCATGGAAAGTTCTGTTTTTCTATTAATTAATGAGGAAGGCAAGTCTGAGGCATTATTTACTGGAGATACATTATTTATTGGTGATGTGGGAAGACCTGACCTTGCCCAAAAGGTAGTGGCAGACCTAACCCAAGAAAAGCTCGCAGGTTACTTGTATGACTCTTTAAGGGAGAAAATCATGCCTTTGCCAGATGACTTGATCATCTATCCTGCACATGGTGCTGGTAGTGCCTGTGGTAAAAACATGAGTAAGGAAACCCATGATACCTTGGGTAACCAGAAGAAAACCAATTATGCCTTACAGGAAATGACTAAGGAATCCTTTGTCTCCCAGGTATTGGATGGTCTTACTCCTCCTCCTGCCTATTTCCCTCAAAATGTGATGTTGAATATTAAAGGGTATGACAGTATTGATGAGGTATTGGAAAGAGGACAAAAAGCACTTTCACCAGTTGATTTTGAATACCTAGCCAATAGGACTGGAGCTATAATATTGGATACACGTGCTCCTGAAGTATTTGCCAAAGGTTTTATCCCTAATTCAATTAATATAGGAATAGATGGAAGCTTTGCTGTGTGGGTAGGGAGCTTGGTGCCCGATGTCAAGCAAGAGTTGTTAATTGTTACTGATAAAGATAGAGAAGAAGAGGTCATCACTCGATTGGCCAGGGTAGGGTATGATCATGCTTTAGGCTTTTTAAAAGGAGGAATTTCAGCTTGGGAAGCCGCCGGAAAGGAAATCGATAATATTCCGTCCATAGATGTTGATGAGCTTAAAAAACAATCTATAAGCCATCCTGAAAATATTATTTTGGATGTGCGAAAAGCAAGTGAGCATTTTAGCGAGCATGTAATAGGTTCGATCAATGCACCCCTTGACTATGTCAATGAAAGTATGAAAGTCATTGATAAAGACAAAACCTATATGGTTCATTGTGCGGGAGGTTATCGTTCCATGGTGTTTTGTTCTGTACTTAGAGCAAGAGGCTATGATAATTTAATTAATATAAAAGGTGGCTTTGATGCCATTAAATCATCTGAAAAGTTTTCTGTTAGTGATTACGCTTGCCCTACAACCATGTTGTAATAAGTGCAAGGGGTAATTGTCACTTGGGCATAGTGCATAAGGGTCTAAAATATGACAGCTAAACCCTATTGCATCATCCGGGTTAATTAGAAACCGGTGTGTTATAATAAAGTTATTTATCACCTATTTAAAATTCCTATTGGATCAATTTAACTGGGAAGCTTTTGTCTGCCATGAAGGTGGTGGTAAAGGTCTTCCCAGGTTAATTGAAAGGTAAGTTTCTTTTAATTATTCTAATATGGAAAGTAGTTGAGTTTTAAACTTATTTAGACGAATTCCTGTTGTTGCGTTGATCTTTCGGATTTAAATTACCCAAAACTTCCTGATTTTATTTCTCAGTTCGTTCACTGCTCGTCTCTACTTTTAGTAGACGATGAAAATTGAATGCATGGTAAAATTATAGATCAATGGTATATGTATTGTAAACAAAATAATAAGTAAATAATGAATGAATTCTTGGATTGGCTCAGTCAACCCTGGCCTTGGTATATTGCCGGACCTATGATCGGTCTTACAGTGCCCATACTCTTAATAATAGGAAACAGATCCTTTGGTATATCATCTTCACTAAGGCATATTTGCGCAGTTTGTGTGCCATCAAAAATCCCATTCTTCCAATACAATTGGAAAGAGGAAGCATGGAACTTAATGTTTGTAGCAGGAGTGTTCCTTGGAGGAGTAATAGCGGCACTATTCCTATCAAACCCAGAGAGCATAGTGATTGCGGAGAGTACTCAGAGAGATTTGAAGGCTTTGGGGTTGACAAATTTCAATAACTTATTACCAGCAGAAATATTCAGTTGGGACAATGTTTTCACTTTGAAAGGCTTGTTTTTCTTTGTCATAGGTGGTTTTATGGTTGGTTTTGGAACCAGGTATGCAGGTGGTTGTACCTCCGGACATGCTATTATGGGGATTAGTAATCTCCAATGGCCTTCAGTAGTAGCTACGATGTTTTTTATGATTGGAGGATTGGTAATGACGCATTTGTTTTTACCCTTTGTCATGAGCTTTATAGGCTTTTGATCTAATCTGGGAAAGTAATAGGTCCTAATTTAGAGGCAGAACCAATTCCATATGGATTGGCTGTACCTATTATTCAATTCGGTTATAATCAACACTTCAAAAAATCTTATTAGCATGAAATTAAAAGAATATGACAACTTAGCAGTTGAAGAAAATAAAGTTTCAACTCCCAAAGGTAAACAAGGTGAAACTGGTTTGGCATTGCTTAAATACCTTATTGTTGGAGTTGTGTTTGGAATTATTTTTGTCAAGGCAGAAATAATTTCCTGGTTTAGAATTCAGGAGATGTTCAGGTTTCAGTCCTTTTTTATGTATGGGGTAATTGGTTCTGCAATTCTTGTGGGAATGATTTCGATTCAATTAATAAAAAGATTCTCCATTAAAACAGTTAATGGGGAGGCTATTAAAATAGCAGATAAAAAATTCAATAAGGGTCAGATATATGGTGGCTTTATCTTTGGATTAGGCTGGGCTATCACGGGGGCATGTCCTGGACCGTTATTTGCCCAAATTGGGACTGGATTCACTGTAGTGGCCGTCACCTTTTTGAGCGCTGTAGCCGGTACTTGGGTATATGGTAGGTTTGCACATGTATTGCCTAAGTAATTAGACAATCATTGATATAATATAGAATGAAAGAGGGGGTGCTTGTTATTCAGATGAGGCCTCCTCATCAATTAATTCTCTTAAGTCTACAGGAACTACCCTTGATACTCCAGTTTCTATCATGGTTATACCGTAAATAATATCAGTGCTGGCCATTGTTCTCTTATTATGTGTAACAATGATGAATTGAGATTCATTGGAGAATTTTTGAATGATCTGGTTGAATTTATCAATATTGGCATCATCCAAAGGAGCATCTACTTCGTCGAAAATACAAAATGGTGCTGGTTTCAAAAGATAAATAGAGAACAACAAAGAGGTAGCGGTAAGGGTTTTTTCACCACCCGAAAGTTGATTGATAGACAAGGGGCGTTTCCCCTTGGGTTTGGCTATAATTTCAATGGTACTCTCTAAAGGCATGTCTGGATCTGTCAACTTCAGGTCGCAGTCATCTTCCTCAGTAAACAGTGAACGGAAAACTTTGACAAAATTTGTTTTAATCTTGTCAAAAGCATCTATGAAAGTGTCTTTTGCTACCTGATCGATTTCTTTGATTGTAGACATTAATGACTCCTTGGCTTTGATAAGATCCTCTTTTTGAGAGGTGATAAAGGTATGACGTTCTTTGATCTCGTCATAAGCTTCCATCGCCATTGGGTTTATAGGGCCTATTTTTTCTAATTTTGATTTCGCTTTTTGAACTTCTTCTCTGAGAGTCTCTTCTGTTTTTGATGCATGCTCTTCCTCCAACTCCGGATTTTCCTCCATGATTTGATCCAAGTCCAGCTCAAATTCAACACTTAACCTTTCTTTGATAGCATTGAGTCTTAGATTGATTTCATTTGCGGTTTGTCTTAAATCCATTAAGAGATTGTCCGAATGCTCCTTTTTCTTTTGGATTTCTCTAATCGTTTTCTCTAGCTCGTCAATTTCTCCTCTGGATGAATAATAATCTTTTTCAGCTTCGTTAACTCCAGCTTCTATGCGGTCCTTTTCTCCATAAAGCTCTATAAGTTCATCATCTTTAACCTCGTTATTATCGATAAGGGACTTTATCTCTTGCTCCGTATGAGCCATTTCACCCTGGGCTTTTTCGATCCGTTCTTTGCTGCTTTCATAGGTGCTTTGTTTAAAACTAATTTCCTGAACAATACTTTGCAGCTTGTTTAATTGTTGGTGGTAGAGGATGTTTTCTTCATTGTATTGGGAAGAACGGTAGGACAGCTCCTCAGCAGCTTCCTGCAAGTCTGCATTTATGTTGTTTATTTCTTCTTCTAGTTGCTCAAAGGCTTCTTTTTCTTCCTTTAAAAGAGGGCCTAGATTTTCCAGTTCTTCTGTAAGACTGAAAATCTTTTCTTCAATATCCTCCTTTTTATTAGCGTTTGAGCTTAGCATTTCTGCCAATTGTTCTTTCTTCGTTTTGATCGAAACGAAGTCTTGATTCAATTCATTGACTATGGCTTGTTTCTCTTCTATTGTTTGTTTGAAATTTATAGATTTCAGCTTGGAGAGCTCAGCATTTTTTTTGTCCAGGTTCGCTCTGGTCTCACTTATCTTCTTTTGTAGGACTTTAATTTCTTTTTCTAATTTTTCAAGGTTTTTTGCCCTACCTATTCTTTTACCTTCAAATAGACCTACGGAACCTCCGGAAATGGTGAATTTTCGATCGATAAATTTTCCGCTTTCAGTAATAAAGATGCCTTCCTGGGTTTTAGGGACTTGATGAATGTCTCCAGAAAATATGTAAACATCGTCTAATAAATAGGCCACCAAAGGAGCATATTTAGAATCATATTCTATTATCTCAGTTGCTGCTACAGCATCCGGGAACAGCTTATTTTGGCTAGGTCTGAATTTTTCAAATCTTTCCAGGACAAAGAAATGTGCTTTGCCTTTACCAGAATCGCTCAAAAGTTTTACTGCTGCAATGGCCTCTGAATCATTGTCAACTACATAATAATTCATGTAGTTTTCTAGAAAATTCTCTATAGTAACTCTATATTTCTCATCTGTGGTGATAATGTCTGAAAGCAAGGGCATATTTTTTCCCCATTGGCTGTTTTTTTTCAGGAACTTAATGGCCTCAGGAAAGCCTTCTAGGTTATCTACAAGTGATTTGGTGAGTTGAAATTCATTGCTTTTAGCATCCAGCTTGCGGTTTATTTGGGTTAATTCATCCCTTATCAACTCTTGCATTCTGCTGGTTTCTTCCTGCTTGGCCAGGTGAGCAGCTTCCTCGCTTTTTAGTTTTTCAAAGGCTGTGTTTTCACTATCTAGTTGGTCTTTAATTAATTGGAGTTTTTCCTGAAATCCTGCCAAATTTTCAATTTGGCTATTGTCATCGGTGGCTGTTTTTTCTAATTCCTGCTTTATAGTCGTTAGTTGAATTTGCTTAATTTCTTGACTTTTAGACAATTGATAAAGTTCATCACGCTTGCGTGAGAAGGTGCTTTGCATCACTTTTTGCTTTTCCAAGGAAACATTGTGCAATGCTTTCTTTTCCTCGTAGATGTCCTTTAATTCCTGGACAGAAATTTCTTTTTCATTAGTGAGCTTCTCGGATATGCGCTTCTCCTGTTCCAAGGATTTTATACTGAACCCCGCCCTCTCATTGCTCCTTTTATCTTGTTCAATTTGTTCCCGCAACTGTTGCGACTTGTCTTGAAGAAAGCGAAGCCTTTCATTTTTTATCTTTTTGTCGCTTTCAAACTGCCGAATCTTATGGACATGATCATTTAAGGTTTTTTGCCTACTTCCCAGTAGCTTTTCCTTATTGATCATGTCTGTTTTAAGGTTTTCAAGTAAAGCTTCCTTGCTTGCGATGGCAGCATTGAGTTGAACCTTTTGGTCATTCTCCGATTCTAGCTTCTTATTTAAATTGATCAGGTTATCTCTATGGTCATAAACTCCCTTTTTAGCCAAAGCTATGCTTGCCGATTTGTAATCCTTTTTTATTTCAAAATAACGGGTTGCTTGTCGGGCCTGTTTCTCTAATGATTTTAAATTTTTTTCTATTTCAAACAATAAATCTTCCACCCTGTCCAAATCCGCATCAGTATCTCCTAGTTTCTTGAGCGTTTCTTTTTTCCGGGTCTTAAATTTTGAAATACCCGCAGCTTCTTCGAATAATTCTCTCCTTGAATTGTTCTTGTCATTTAGTAATTCATCGATCATTTTCAATTCTATGATAGCATAGCTATTAGAATTAATCCCCGTATCCATGAATAGATTGGTGATGTCCTTTAGTCGACAAGTTATCCCATTTAATAAATACTCGCTTTCTCCTGATCGGTAGTAACGCCTGGTGATGGTAACATGCGTATATTCTGTTGGGAGTAGGTTTTTGGTGTTTTCAAAAGTCAGAGAAACCTCAGCCATATTGAGCGGCTTTCTGTTTTTTGTGCCGTTAAAGATAACACTCTCCATCTTATCTGAGCGAAGCATTCGGGTCTTTTGTTCCCCTAGAACCCACCTTATGGCATCTACCACATTGGATTTTCCACATCCATTCGGACCCACTATTCCAGTGATGCCTTTATCAAAATGGATCATTACTTTGTCACCAAAACTTTTAAAACCTCTAATTTCTAATTTGGAGAGTTGCATGTAGTAGATTTAAACCTAAACAAATTTAACCTAAACCATTCAATTTTCAAACGAGCGAAAATTTGAGTTTTCAATAGTGTATATTTTTACTTGAGAACTTTTGACAGTAATCAATTATGTTTTAGCCTTTTTAAGCATATAGCTCAGATAGCATCACTTTCAGATTACCACCTGAAAGTGATGCTTTTCTGTTATAGAACATCTATTGTTTATTTCGTAAGCCTTTGTTGCTTAGGTTTAACCCGAAATATGCAATAGACATTCTATTACGTGCTGAAATCGCTTTAAAATCAGCCACTTCGTTGCTGTTTGGAGATTTCACCATAGCGGTGCTATGCTAAAATCTCCAAACAGTCTGATTGTCTTGCGATTGCAACACTTCCCGTAAACACGGGACAGGCTTCACCCCTGACTATTGTCAGGACGGAGAAATCCTATAACATAATCCGAGTTTAAAACCAATAACTGCTTTAAAGTCAGTCCTAACGGTTTATAATTTTGAATGGTTTGTTTTAAAAAATCAGATAATTTCTCCATTTTAATTTATTTAAAATAAAATCTAAATTAAAATGAGATGGACCACTAATTAAATTATTAAATGAAAAAGGCTATTTAATGAATAAGAAAGAAAAAAAACAATAGTGTTAATAGAAAAATTGCTAAAATTGACTTTTTTGGTATTTTTAATTATTAATCACCTCAATGGGAGAATTGTATTCTTAAAGCAAGTTTTGTTTCTTTGCTTTTTCCGTTTACTAGTATAAATAAGATTTCAAATGTGGTCACCAAAAAACACTGCTAAATTAATCGTAAATCCATCGGATAATGTTTCCTTTTTTTCTCATGGCTTTAGGGTAGTTGGTAATGTGATTACAGAAAATGACATAAGGATAGAAGGCGTTATTCAAGGAGATATAAGTACAACCAAAAAAGTTATTATAGGAGAGTCAGGACAGGTAATTGGGGATATAAAAGGAGAAGAAGTCGTAATTTTAGGAGAGGTTGTAGGTAAAGTAGTAGGATTTAAAACCATTATTGTTGGCAATAAAGGGCTCCTTCATGGGAGTGCTGTGACAGACAATTTGCATGTGGAATTCGGCGCAGATGTGGATGGTAGTATTGTGAAATTAAATCCATTACCTAAAGGTTTAACATATGAATTACCAGCTGAAACCAAAAACAACCCTAATCCGGTAAACAGAAATACCGAACCGCATCCAAAAGGATTGGTTTCTACCATAGTTGCTATCAATTAATTTTTTAAAGCAAAATTTGGGTTGTTGAAACTTTGATTTGTTAAGACCATTTTAGAGGCAAACTCCACGATATTTTCAAGCCCTTTTTCTTTTAAAACATCTCCATTTAGGATAGACTGGGCATTCCCTGCCTTGTCTATAAAATATATAGGGCTATCAATCAATATTTTTTTTGATAGGATTTCTTCTAGAGTTTTTTTGGCTTCATTTTGAGGTTGATAGAATATGGGAAAAACCAAATAATCTTCTAGTTGAGAATTGAGCCAGTTAATTGAAAACAAATGTTCTTCAAAGGAGTTTTTGCTAAAACCAATCAAGTGATAGTTTAATTCTTTTAATTGCTTTAGTGCCAATTCAAATCTTTCCTTTTCCTTCTTGGTTTTTGGGATTAACTCAGAAGGATTGGTGTAAATTATAATTCTTTTATTTTGAATTAAAGACTTCAAGTGAACATTTCCAAAGCGTGTTTTTACCAATATGTTTGGAAATGCTATGTTTTTCTCAAATAAGTAGGGAACTATTGGATTGGTTTTCATGGTAGGGTCAGGTTTTTATGAATACTATTAGCCTTCTTTAAACATATTATTAATTTAAGTAAAATAAATTTAATTATTAATAGAAAAATTAAAATTTTATCAGTAATTGATTTAAATCATGTTTTAAAACAATTTAGCTCAGGATTTTTCTCTTCCTCCTTAAGAAAATGGCAAAAACCTTTTTAAGTTATTTTAAAAAAACCATTAAACCTTAATTTTTGATACCCATCAAAAAAATTCTCTCATACCGGATAATTTTTGTAAATTTATTTTTAAATCACCCAAGAGGTATATGGACGGCAGCACAATATTTTATATCATAGCAGTAATTGTCTATTTTATTTACTCTTCTTTCACCAAAAAGAAAGAAGAAGAAGCGCGGGGTGAAATGGAAGAACCCGAAAACATGCCAAAGCAGGGGCCCTCTTTTGAGGAGTTGTTGCGTGAGATACGAAAAGACCAAAACCCGGATATAGTTGAAGAAGTCGAAGAGGAATGGGTTGAGGAAACCCGGCATAGAAAATATAAAGAAATAGAGGAGCAGGAAGTTTTTGCTGAAGAAAAAAGACCTGTTGAAAAAGAATTTAAAAGCGCTTACCGTGATGTTCGACAACCCTTTGTTAAACTAGACGATCAGGTAGTAATAGAGGATGGTAAAAAAATCCTCGGAGAAGTTGTCGATGTAGCAGGAGAATACAAAACAGGGAACAGGTATTCCAAACTATTAAAAAATCCAGAATCAGTAAAAGACGCCGTCATTTTGACTGAAATCTTCAATAGGAAACATTTTTAGATTATTCAGACACTTATTAATATACAATTTTACTTCGCAGAAAATATAAATATGATCCAACGTTGGTTTAAATCTTTGGGCCCGGGACTAATTACTGCCGCTTTGGTTTTTGGTCCAGGTAGCCTTACAATTACTTCCAAATTGGGAGCCGTTTATGGCTACCACTTACTTTGGGTAATTATAATCGCTACACTTTTGATGCTGACCTTTACTGGGATGGGAGCGAGGATAGGTTTGGCTTCAGAGCATTCTCTTATTACTTTATTTAGAAATAAATGGGGTAAATCAGCCGCTTTGTTAGCTGGAATTAGTGTGTTTTTCGTGACCGCTGCTTTTCAGGCAGGTAATACTGTAGGAGCTGGCTTGGCTTTGTCCGAATCTCTAGGCCAGACCAATAGTTTATGGATTGTAATCATCTCATTAATGGCCATCTCTCTGCTTTTTTTTAAATCTTTCTATAAGATTTTAGAAAAAGTGATGATGCTAATGGTAGGCATTATGTTGATTTCTTTCCTATTCACCCTAATTCTTGCTCCACCTGCATGGGATGAGGTTCTGTCTGGGTTGAGCCCAAATATTCCGGAAGGGTCCTTTATCTTGGTAATTGCCTTGGTAGCATCCAGTTTTTCTATTGCAGGCGCTTTCTACCAATCCTATTTGGTGCAGGAAAAAGGATGGAAGAAAGAGGAGTCTAACGATGCCTTAAGAGAAAGCTATACAGGAATAGTAGTATTGGGTTTAATTTCTTCCATGATAATGATCAGTGCCGCTACCATCTTGTACCCTAAAGGAGTAACAGTTACTTCAGCAGGTGATATAGGTATGGCATTAGAACCCGTTTATGGTAAATTTTCCTTTATGGTTTTTATGGTGGGGCTTTTTGGAGCTTCATTTTCCTCCCTATTAGGGAATGCAAGTATCGGTGGTACCTTGCTTTCAGATTCCATGTCATTGGGTAGGAATCTTAATAGTACTCCAGTTAAAATATTGATTTCCCTAATTATTATAATTGGTGCTTCTATTGCGCTAATTTTTGGGAGACTACCTTTGGAATTGATAGTGTTTGCACAAGGCATTACCATATTTGCAGTGCCATTTATAGGATTAGGCCTGTTCTTAATTGGTAACGATACCACTATAATGGGTGGCTTAAAAAACAATACTTTCACCAATGTGGTTGGGATTATTGGTTTAATGGTGCTATTCACCTTGGCATTTAGTAATGCTTATTCCTTGTTTTACGCATAATATGTTTTTATCCTGAATGAATGAAAGGGATGATTTAATAAACCACTAAAATTTACTATTGAATCAATGAAATCTATAGAAGAGTTAGAAGAAATACTAAGTAAGCCTACAGGCAATCTGGTTGAGGATATAAAAAAAATTAAAGGCGATATCCTGATTTTAGGTGTGGCTGGTAAAATGGGACCAAGCCTAGCCAAGCTTGCAAGCAGAGCATTAAAAGATGCAGGCAAGAAAAGTAAGGTCATTGGTGTTTCCCGTTTTTCTGATCCAAGTTTGAGAACAGATCTAGAAAGCCATGGGGTAACTTGCATAGCTGCAGATTTATTGGATGATGAGGCTTTACAAGCCTTACCAGATGCAGAAAATGTCATTTATATGGCAGGCAAAAAATTTGGTACAACAGGGCAGGAGCATTCCACCTGGGCCATGAATGCCTATTTACCTGGAAGGGTAGCTACTAAGTACAAGAACTCAAAAATTGTGGTGTTTTCAAGTGGTAATATTTATCCATTTGTGCATTATGCATCAGGTGGAGCTTTAGAAGAAACCCCACCTGAGCCAATTGGAGAGTATGCTCAATCTTGCCTCGGAAGAGAGCGAGTTTTTGAATATTTTAGTCATCAATACAATATTCCAATGTTGATGTATAGGTTAAATTATGCCATAGACATGCGTTATGGTAACCTATTGGAAATTGGCAAGATGGTCAATACCGAAAAACCTATTAATTTAAGGAGTGGCCATATGAATGTAATTTGGCAAGGAGATGCAAATGAAATTGCTATTCGATCTTTGCTACATACTACTAGTCCCCCGAAAATTCTTAATGTAACCGGACCTGAAACAATCAGCATTAAACAGGTGGCTGAAAAGTTCGGCAAATTATTGGATAAACATCCAGTGTTCATCAATGAACCTGAGCCCAAAGTTTTGCTTAACAATGCCTCGCTGTGTCATCAGCTTTTCGGATACCCAAGCGTTTCCTTACTTACCATGATTGAGATGACTGCTCAATGGATTCAACAAGATGGAAAGACTTTGAATAAACCCACACATTTCCAAGAAAGAGAAGGAAAATTTTAATTATAAAATAATGAGTGAATTAAACCCCGCTATCAAGCAATTGTTACATGATGGTACAGTGATACCTGCCCATCCACTGGCTTTAAATGAAGAAAGAAAACTTGATGAGAAGTACCAACGGGCGCTTTCGCGCTATTATATTGCCTCAGGTGCAGGTGGCATAGCTGTGGGTGTCCACAGTACCCAATTTGAGATCAGGGAAGAGAAATACGGACTTTTTGAGCCGGTATTAAGGATGGCCATGGAAGAGGTCAAGGCTGCTGCGATAGATAGACCATTCGCAATGGTAGCAGGAATTGTAGGAGATACAGAGCAGGCAGTAGCAGAAGCTACTTTAGCTAAGGAGTTGGGATATGATTTGGGCTTGTTAAGTGCCGGAGGATTGGGTGACTGGTCCGAAAAAGACCTAATTAAAAGGGCAGAAAAAGTGGCAGAGGTTATTCCAATTTTCGGATTTTACCTTCAACCTTCTGCTGGTGGAAGGTTGTTAAGTTATGACTTCTGGAAAGATTTTGCTGACATACCTAATGTTCAGGCCATAAAAATGGCCCCGTTTAACAGGTACCAGTCTCTAGATGTGGTAAGGGCAGTTTGTTCCTCTAGTCGACATGAGGAAATAGCCTTGTATACAGGTAATGATGACAATATAGTGGCAGACTTGCTTACTCCATTTACTTTTGTGGTCGATGGCAAAAAGGTCACCAAAAAGGTTGTTGGAGGATTGCTAGGCCATTGGGCAGTGTGGACTACCAAAGCAGTAGCACTAATGGAGAGAATAAAGGAATGTAGAGACAATGATTCCAGAGGAATACAAGAATTACTCGAATTAGGCGTTCAAATCACAGATTCCAATGCAGTGATATTCGATCCGAAACATCAATTTAAAGGCTGTATTCCAGGAATTCACGAAGTGCTAAGACGTCAAGGCTTGCTTAAAGGAACCTGGTGTTTAAACCCTAATGAGGTACTGTCACCAGGCCAATCTGAAGAAATTGACCGAGTATACAATGCTTATCCATGGTTGAATGACGATGAGTTTGTAGCAAACAATCTTGAGAAATTCCTTTCTTGATACCTTATTGTGCCAAGAAATATTCAAAAAAGTTGTAAATAATCTTGTTGGATTCCGGATTTGGAGAATGGTCAGGTCGATTACTCATGCCCACTCTGTCCTTGTAGCCATAGAATGAATTTGCCTTTAGGCTATAGTTCAAAGGAATCCAACGATTCTCCCCGTCCTCTTCACCACCAGAAACCAAAAAAGGACGGGGAGCCATTAACACATGAAGTTCATGAAGGTCTTTCCCTTCCTTTATTAGCTGAGGATACAATCCTCTGGCTGGATTATCTTTAGTTGGAACACCTCGTTCTCGTCTTGGTCTTGGGTGATACCCCAGATAATAAGGCTCCCAATAATTAATATTTGGCCTAACTTGATCGAATACGATTCCAGGGTCTGACCAAGCAGCAGCAGCAAAATTCTCAAACAGACAAGATGCAAACATAGCCCATTTGCCTCCATAACTATGTCCCATAATGCCTATTTTGTCTTTATTGACTTCCTTCATATCAGCCAATAAATGCCAGGCATTGGCAGCAGCATAAGCCATTAAAGAGAGTGGTTGAACTGTGGAATGATCGATGTCTGGATAGTATAAAGAATAAGTCTTTGCATTGGAGGTTTCTGTTGTGCCGATAGAGAGCGTGACGAACCCTCTTTTGACCAATTGTAAAGCAAAGTCTCTATCTGGTTTTCCTTCTCCTATAGCCGTTTCAGGTTCGTAATACACAGTAACCACCGCAGGACGGTTATTGGCTTCATAGGGCAGTAAGAGATAGCCCTCGGTCATTTGGCCAGGTATCCACTCAAATCGAATTCTTTTTTTGATATAATCAGGTTTGTTGACTGTTTCCAGTATCTCGAAATTAGTTTTTACAATTAAATCCGGCCATTCGCCCATAAGCTTATGCCAGGAATCCAGTATTTCTTTTCTCCTTATTTTCCAGTCATCTAAAGTGGTCACCCGGCTTTTGTCATTGAAGATAAAGGGGTCCTTAAAATTCCCTTTTTTTCCTTCGTATTTAGCAGGGACAGTGAAATAAGGTGCAAGGTCATTCCATTCAACCATTATTTTATAAGGATCTTGAATGATCTCCCCTTCAATTTCCTTGTTTAGGTTCTTTCCATTTGTTGTTTGATTGATCTCCAATAAGGGTGAATCATTGGTGACTTCTGTATATAGTGTTGAAACAGTGGCAACTAATGATGTAAACAAGAGGAAGGATATAAATTTGATTGGCATTTTCTGAATGGTCTATGTTTATTTAAAGGTAAGAATTTCAGTTCTTAAAGCCTTTAAAATAAACTGTTTTTCCTTTTAAAATCTGGACTAACATAAGGAATAAGGCATTTTTATTGGTAATGCAATATTTTATAAATGGATTGACAGAACTTGCGGAATTACTTTATATTGCGGTTTGTAAAATAAATTATTTGATATATGTTTCGGTATTGGCTTTTAATAATAATTACTATTGTTTTCACTTCCTGTGGTTCTACCTCAAAAGAAAAGATCAATGTAGTTGGTCCTGAAAACAATGATTTAGTGCAGTGGTTGGAAGGCGAAGGTTTTGCTTTAGCTTTCCATTCTGACATTAGCTCTGCCTTAGAAGTAATGGAAAATGAAGCCACCTTATTGGTGCTTTCAGGAGATTATCCGCATAAACGAGTAGCAATACCTGAAGATTTTTTTACTGTCACTAAGGAGAACAACATTAAATTTTACCTTGAGTTTCCAGAAGACTTTGAGGGGCTTGAGAGTAATGGTGAAGTAATGAAGACCAGACTTGAACGAGCCGTAGTGGTGAGTGATCAATTTGGCACCAAATTAAGTCCTATGAAAATACTAGGCATTAACGACTGCCATGTTATATCCTCGGAAGTAAGTGACCCTTTGTTGGTAGTCGCTAAAGTGGCCGGTCTTGATAGCGCTGTTTATGGATTGGAAGGAGTTCCAGCATATCCGCTGCTGTTCAAAAAAGACCAAGGGTTTGTAGGACTAAGTAAGTTGTCTGGTTTTGCTAAAGGGAGGTTTGGCCCTGAAGCACACTGGAAAGTCATGTGGTCTCATATTATTACTGAACTTACTGGAAATAAATCCTTTAGTTTTGATTCATGGCCTCGTTTACTTGAACCATCCTTCAGTGCTACTGCTGAATTGGACAGGGAAGATAAAATGAATAGCGTTAAAAATGGAGTGGATTGGTTTGAAAAAGGAAAATTTTATATAGCAAAAGATTGGAAAGATTATTGGCTCAAATACCAAGGTGATGGTACCAATCCCATTGGTCCTCCAGTGCCTGCAAACTATCCGGTTGGAGATGGGTCTGAGGGTTTGTTGGAAGGTCATTCCTCCAATATCTTTTATGATGGTAGTCAACAATACAGGTATTGGATCAGAGCGGATGTTCAGGGAGAAGCAGCCTATGCATTAGCAGCAGCAGCCAACCTATTGGAAGAGCCTGCTTATAATGTTCCGGCAGAAAATTTGATTGCGTTTTTATTTAGAGAAAATCTTCGTGGAGGCCCACGTAGTGAGCCGGATTCAGCCGCCTTTGGATTAATAGGTTGGTCCAATACTCATCCTTATGTGTATTATGGAGATGACAATGCCAGAGCAATATTAGGGGTTGTGGGTGCAATGGCGCACATGGGAAAAGAGGATTGGAATGAAGAGATGGTAGAAGCAATTTTGGCGAACTTTAGGACAACAGGGATATATGGTTTTAGAAGCAATCGATTAAACAATACCAATCTTCACAATTTGGGATGGAAACACTACTGGAATCAAGAAACCATTAATCCAGCCCCTCATTTTGAATCCTGGATGTGGGCCATTTATTTGTGGTTGTATGACAAAACTGGATACGAACCATTGCTGACCAAAGCAAAAACAGCGATTGAAATTACCATGGACAACTACCCAGAGGAATGGCTTTGGACCAATGGTATTCAACAAGAACGTGCAAGAATGATTTTGCCATTGGCTTGGTTAGTAAAAGTGGAGGATACACCAGAACATAGGGAATGGCTGGACCGAATAGTGAGCAAGCTTTTAGAAAATCAAGTAGAAAGTGGTGCGATTAGAGAAGAGTTGGGTGGAGAAGATAAGGGAAGATATGGTCGAACCTCTTCCAATCAGGAATACGGTCTACATGAGGCTCCTTTGATATTTGAGAACGGTGATCCCATAGCGGACATGTTGTATACCAGTAATTTCGCCTTTTTTAGCTTAAATGAAGCTGCCCATGCGACCAATAATCCGGAATACTTTGCCGCATTGGAGAAATTATCCGATTTTATGACGAGAATACAGGTTAAGAGTGAGGCAATTAAAGACCTTGATGGTGCTTGGTTTAGAGCTTTTGATTACGACCGTTGGGAATACTGGGCATCAAATGCTGATGCCGGTTGGGGTGCTTGGGGAACCTTGACTGGATGGACTCAAAGCTGGATTGTGGCCACTCAGGTGTTGGTTTTACAGGACAAAAGTTATTGGGAGTTAACAAGTAAATCATCTATCTCTGATACCTTCGATGAGAAATCATCTTTGATGCTAGAAGAATACAAATAAGTTACTGCTTGTTAGGCTGCTTTTAATGATGAATTGAGCCTGACTTGAACCCGAAATATGCAATAGACATTCTATTTCGTGCTGAAATCGCTTCAAAATCAGCCACTTCGTTGCTGTTTTCAATTTCACCATAGCGGTGCTATGCTAAAATCTCCAAACAGCCCGATTGTCTTGCGATTGCAACACTTCCCGTAAACACGGGACAGGCTTCATCCCTGACAGTCAGGGCGGAGAAATTCTATTAAATAATCCGGGTTGAATGTGTAAAAATAAGGTTAGGTCCTGGTTCTTATACCCCATCACAAAATACTATGGGATGGTTATGGAACACTAGTGAATGTGAATTAGCATGCTATAGAGGGTGAGTCTATGTAGCTAAGGAGGCAGCACCTACTAAAAAAATGATACGAAACGATTATGGAGGTATTGTTGTGTTTTTTTAACAATACCTCCAAGATCAAATTAGAGCCTCTTGACTTTTATATTTCGAAAAAAGACCTTGTCTCCATGATCCGTTATCAAAATATGGCCTTCTTTTAGCTCTCCATAGTTTTTGTCGTCCTTAAATTTGTTTTCTGATTTTTTCTTCAGATAGTCTTTATTACCACGAGTGTAACTCAATAATTTTTTTCCATTTAACCAATGGCTCACTTTCTTTCCTTTGGCTATAATTTTGCCTTGATTCCAACTTCCAGCAGGCTTTAGTTGTTTGTTTTTAGGCGGATAGAATAGGTAGGCAGCTCCAGTAGAAGTTGAACCATTGGGATCGTCTTTCACACCTTTATAATTATAATCATCAATAATCTGATATTCGGGGCCATTGATCATCATTTTCCCAGTTTTCTCATTGTAGATGGTATCTACAAAGTACTTGATGCCGCTATTGGCATTTTCGGTCAGATTAAATTCGAAAACCAGCTCAAAATCGCCGTATTTTTCTTTAGTAATGATGTCTCCCCCACCTTTACCGTCCATAAATAGGGTGCCACCATCTATTTTCCAGCCTTTCATGGCTGAGGATGGATTGTTTTTTGATTGCCATTTATCTAAAGAGCTCCCATCGAATAGTATCTCGTAATTTGTTGACTGAGCCAATAATTCCTGAGAGGAGAAAGCGCCAGCTAAGAGTATTATTGCGATTAATCGGATGTAATTTTTGAAATTTACCATAATATTATAGGTGGGATTACCGGGTTATTTTTTTCTTTGAATTGCTAATTTTGAAGCAAGTTCATCAAATGCTGTTAGAATCTGTTCTTCTAATCCTGGTTTCCATTTATTAGGCAATCCATAAACCATTTGAGAAGTATGTCCTTCGTATCCACCTTCTTTTAGTATAACTTCTGTTGGGATATAACTCATTACATCATTGGTGTAGGTCATTACAAAGACATCCGGGCCAAACATTTCTTTAAGTCTATTGGCATAGCCTACAGTTACTTCACCTCCCATAGTGAAGATTGGTTGCTCACCAATTTTAATGATTTGAACTGGGAAAGGGTAGGAGGAGGGTAGCTTATTTCCAGCTTCTATTTCTCCTAGCATTCGTTGTGCCCACCTCTTCAGGTAGCCACTCTCCTCATTGATCATTTTATTGAGTTCTTCCTTACTAAGAGGGTCTTCTATATCAAGGTCTATTTCTTTATAGGCACTTCCTAGCTCTGAACCCAATGGCATCATGTCTTCAGATAAAACCCTCTCTACAGTGGCAGCCAGTACTGTGCCATACTGTTTAGCTAAAGGTAGGGTTCTTCTTGGTAATGGATTTTGATCACCCCCAGCACCTTGGAAAAACATGGCCATAACACCTGGGTAATTTTTCTCAACTACCTCCTGGGCATATCCCGGATAATCTCCAGACCATTGATAGCCACTTAAGACAGTAGGATGACAGGCATAACCAAAAAGGACCGTAGTAATTTGATCATTTTCATCTGTTACTTTTATAACGGGCACAGCATGGTCCATTGGTCCATTCAAATCCGTAGACAAATGAACTTCACTTTCCTTATTGTTTCTTCTATTTACTTGAAATCTTGCCGTTCCATTATTTGAATAAAGCTTTGAAGGACGTAATTTAGAAAGAGCTTTGCCTATGCTTACTACTATATCCCCTTGCAGTTTATCTGTGTAATCTTCTACATCTTTTCGTTGCTGAGGATTCATTGGGTAGATATCAAACAAGGATTTTCCAAGTACAGGTGCAGAGTGGGTATGACTACTGTTCAGTGCAATTTGGGACTTTTCTAGCCCATATTTCTTTTTTGCTGCCTCGCGAATCCCATCAGATAGGTTCTTAGGCAAGCCAAGAAGATCCGAAGTGACAATTACTGTTTGGTTTCCTTTCGCATCTTCTAAGGCTAAAACTTTTACCCAAAGGTCACCGTACTTTCCTTCTGCTGTATGATCTCTATGGCCATATCCAGCCATCCATAATGCTTGGCTGGGTGTTATGTTGATTTTATCTGTTCCCGTTTTCCAGCCAATTGACTTTTGAGAAAAGCCTTGATAACTGATAGATAAAAACAATAACAGACAAGTGGAAAAGATAACCTGTTGGTGAGATAAAATGAAGCTTTTCATGAGCTGATGTATACGTTAGTGGGATGCTTATTTTATGTTTAAAGTCCAGTCAATTGCATTTTTCAACAATTGGGTAAAATTGGGGTGGGTAAAGTCTGTAGGGAAACCCAGGGAAGTATAAAACACCTTTGACTTACCTGATTTTCTGGTATAGGCGATAGGCATGGTTTTCCCATCGGACTCACCGCTTAATATTAATTTTGCTTTACTGTCAAGACTATTTCCCATTAAATAAAGATTGCCTTGACTTATCCATTTTCCTTCTGGGATTCCTTTCAATAATTTTTTACCTGCTTTTTGTTCGGTGATTACCTGAGTAGCTTCTTTTGCTGCTCCATAACCCATGTTTTCATGGCCGATTACTTCTGGTACAAATTCCCACCAGTCTTCATAGCCAGAGGGGATTTTTCCATCTTTGACCGAAAAAGCATGGTTGGCAGTTCTGATACCAAGAACAGGTTTTCCTGCTGCAATATGGTTTTTAATAAGTTGCATTTGGTCAGAGGAAAGGGCTACCCTACGCAAGAAAAACACCAGTAGATCAGTGTCTACTATGGTTTCAAGTCCCGGCAATTTAAAAGCATTTCTTTCTCCTTCACCGAGAATTACATTGGTTTCAAAACCGCTTTCTTTTGAAAGTTTCATTGCAAAGTAAGGAATGGTGAGGTCAGCCTCGTAATTGTCAGGATCCTTACTGATGAGAAAGGTTATTTTTTTGTTCTTTTCCTCCTCCTTAACTATTCTTTTTTTTTTAATGACTTTACCGTACACCTTAAGTTGGTAATCTTTATAGGTAGTGTACCTTCCTGTCAACCACATTACCACTTCTTTATTGTCATCAGCCAAAACTATGGGTCTGATATTGTCTTCTTTTGAGTTAAAAGTTACAGGAGTGAATTTCCAAGGACTTTCTTCATTCAGTCTTTCACCTCTGAATATCTCATATCTTCTTTCACCATCTACAAGTAATGGATCACCAGTTACTGGATGTACATCCCCTGAAAAGTAAAGGATGTTTTTATCTTTTGGGTTCAAGCTAATAAGACCTGTATATTCATTTTCACTAGGATACAAACGGCTACCAGCATAGGCGATTTCATCTTCGATCCATTCTCCATTTGCCCATCTAGCATAATGGTACCTGTGGTCAAAACCACCTTTTTCGACATTAAACCTTTCACCTCTTGTAATAGGGTCCTTGGTGACAGAGAAAACAAAATAAGGTTGTCCGTTTTCATCCAATTGAATATCACTTGTCCATCCTATGTCTTCACGGGTATCAATATCACCGTCAAAAACCATAGTGAAATCTGAAGGCTTAAATTTGCTGTTTTCTGTAGTACTTAATGGTCCTACCAATGTTCCATCAGACCTATAAGCATTACCATTCTCCACATAACCATGGTAAATATTATTGTTCATATGTCTTGGATGCCCATCTGTGGTAATAAAATGGATGCGGGTTTTTCCATCTGAAGCATACCTTAGATAGGACCTTCCCGGAAATTCGAATAGTCTCCCCCCAAAAGTCCAGCTATCTCCATAGTCTTTGGAGACCATATAATGCGGATTGTTGCCATTGCCTCTAAAGAAATTATAGGTAAGGTCGGCATCTTCAAGGTAATAGGTATTCGAGTAACAAACCTTTCCGTTGGCAGCAAAGGCAGCCTCTTCTGTCCATTTGCTTATGTCATAGGGGTTGGTCGTTGTTCTGTACCTTACGAATTCATCGATGGTATGTCCAGCATAGACCGTTAGAAGTTTTCCATCAGGTCTAAGCATTAATGAGCCAACATTGTGGTCATCTGCAGGAAGTGAACCTTCCGTTAATACCGTGGTTTTAGAACTGTAATCATCCAGATTCCATTCACTGACAGTGTTATAACCTTTGGACGTGACTCCAGTAAAAACCACTTTGTTATCAATCAAAAGTGCCCGTTCATCCTGAAACCAACACCAGCTTCCATCTTCTACAATTTTGAATGGTTGGAAAGGGTCAATGTCTTTTCCTACCGAATTTTGGGAAAAGGCATTGTTGAACTGAAACAGTGCAATAATAATTGTAAAAAAGAGCTTCTTAGAATTGGTGATCATTTTAATAAATTGGATTGAGGGATAAATCTTTCTTCTACCCAATTTAAGATAAGGTTTTCAATCTTACATCAAAAAAATTATAAAATTTAAAAATACGTAGATTATCGGTTGATTAACGTTACCAATTTTTATTCTTAGTGGTGAATTTCTTCAGTTTCAGGTTCAAAAACATCAACACTACCTTTTTCATTTATATTAACCAATGTCACATTTTTTAATTCATTAATTAAAAGCGGATCATATTTGGCACTTACTCTAATGTAGTTTTCTGTAAAACCGTGCATTTTACCATCTTCCACATCTCCTTCAAATAGAACGGTATACGTTTTACCTAGATTTTCTTCATAAAAAGCCCTTTTTTTCTTTTCAGAAAGAATTCTGAGCATTTTTGAGCGTTTATTCCTTGTTTTCATTGGGACAACCTCATCCATCTCGGCAGCCCGGGTGTTGGCTCTTTCAGAGTAAGTAAATACATGTAGGTAAGAAATGGGGAGTTCTTTAAGGAACTCGTAAGTCTCAAGGAACAATTCTTCAGTTTCCCCAGGAAAACCTACGATCACGTCTACACCTATACAACAGTGAGGCATCAAGCCTTTAATTTTGCTAACCCGGTCTTCATAAAGTTCTCTCAGGTAGCGGCGCCCCATTTTCCTTAAAATGGTATTGCTTCCAGACTGTAGAGGAACATGGAAGTGGGGTACAAAGTGTTTGGATTGGGCCACAAATGTGATGGCCTCATTGGTTAGTAAATTTGGTTCTATAGAGGAAATACGGAATCGGTCAATTCCTGATACCTTATCTAGAGCCTGAATCAGATCTATAAACTTTTCCTTTCTTTTACCATTGTGGATACCGAAGTCTCCTATATTAACCCCTGTTATTACTATTTCCTTTACTTCGGTAGCTGCAATCTCATTGGCGGCAGCCACTATATTAATAATGGTGTCGCTTCTGCTTTTTCCTCTTGCCAAAGGAATTGTGCAAAAAGCACAGCCGTAATTGCATCCATCCTGAACCTTTAAAAAAGTACGGGTTCGATCATGTATGCTATAGGCATTGTTAAATTCTTCCGCTTCTGCTATTGATGAAGCATAGACCTTAGCTTCCTGACCAGCAGCAAAATCATCTAGCAATTCTATTAATCGGAATTTTTCTGCGGCTCCTAATACAGCATCAACGCCAGAGATAGTGGCAATCTCCTGAGGTTTGAGTTGGGCATAGCATCCTATAATAGCAATAAAACCATTTGGGGATATTTTTTTAGCCTCCTTTACGATTTTCTTGCATTTCTTATCGGCATTTTCAGTAACCGAACAAGTGTTGACAATAAAAATGTCAGGGGTTTCCTCAAACCCCACCTTTTTATAGCCCTTTTTTTCAAACATGCGGCTGATGGTAGAGGTCTCTGCATAATTTAATTTGCAACCGAGGGTATAGAATGCTACTTTTTTCAAACTTTTAACTTCTTTATATTCTGGGGCAAATTTAGTGAATATCATTGAGTTTTCCATTTTTGCAATAAAATTGACGAATTCGAAAAAAAACGCGGGTTCTGATGGATATTTTAGGTGTGTTTGTTGTCAAAACTGTAAAAATCACGGAAATGGCCTTTAAAAATCACCATAATTGAAAAAAAACCATTTATTTTTCTAATTTTGTAATTAGTTTTTAAACCATAAACTATTCAAATGGCAACATTAAGACAAAAAGCGTTAATGAAAGTGCAAGGCAGAGCTAAGTTAACTGCAGTGGCACCTTCTTTAAAAATTTCTGATTATTTCGGTTCTCAGGTATTTGGCTTAAAAGAGATGCAGGAAACCTTAGCTAGTCCTGTTTTCAAAAAAGTCAAAACTGCGATTGAAAAGGGAACAAAAATAGATATGTCCACTGCTGATGAAATCGCAACTGCAGTAAAAGGATGGGCCATGTCCAAAGGTGCAACGCACTATACTCACTGGTTTCAACCATTAACAGGATCAACAGCTGAAAAGCACGATACTTTTTTCGATGCAATGGCAGGAATGGAGAGATTTAAAGGTAGCACATTGGTTCAACAAGAGCCTGATGCATCTTCTTTTCCTAATGGTGGTATAAGAACTACTTTCGAAGCACGTGGATACACTGCTTGGGATCCTAGTTCACCAATATTTATTTTCGACCAAACGCTTTGTATACCAACTATATTTGTTTCTTATACTGGCGAAGCACTTGATTTTAAAACACCTCTTATCAGATCTACCGAGGCAATTAATGCCGCTGCAGTAGAAATCTGTCAGTATTTTGACAGAAATGTAAAGAAGGTGAATCCTTCTTTGGGGGTTGAACAAGAATATTTTGTTGTAGATAGAGCACTATATGCAACACGTCCAGATCTAGTAATGGCTGGAAGAACCGTTTTCGGTCACAATCCAGCTAGAGGTCAGCAATTGGATGATCATTATTTCGGCTCTATACCTTCTAGGGTTAAGGAGTATATGAAGGACTTTGAAATTGAAGCTTTGAAATTAGGTATTCCTGTTTCTACGCGTCACAACGAAGTTGCTCCAGGACAGTTTGAAGTTGCTCCTTTATTTGAGGACATCAATAAAGCTACTGACCACAACCTATTGTTGATGGAGGTTATGGAAAAAGTGGCTGAAAAGCATGGTCTTAAAGTGCTATTCCATGAGAAGCCATTTGCAGGACTTAATGGTAGTGGTAAGCACAACAACTGGTCTTTAATCACAGACACAGGAGTTAACCTTTTTCAGCCAAGTAATTCAGCTAGAGAAAATCTTCAGTTCTTGTGCTTCTTGGTAGCTACTATCAAAGCAGTATATGTAAATGCAGATTTACTTAGAGCAAGTATTGCATCAGCTGGTAATGATTTCAGATTAGGAGCAAATGAAGCACCTCCTGCGATTATCTCTATTTTCTTGGGAAGTACATTGACTGAGATTCTTGACGAATTGGAGAAAAATGGCAACTTGAAAATAGAAAAAGGGGACAACATGTATATGAAATTGGGGATTTCTAAAATTCCTGAAATCATTCTTGACAATACCGATAGAAATAGAACTTCTCCTTTTGCCTTTACAGGAAATAAATTTGAATTTAGGGCAGTAGGATCCACTGCAAACCCTGCAGGTCCAATGACTGCGCTTAATGTAATCGTTGCTGATATCCTTATGGATATGAAACGAGATATCGATAAGGAAATTAGTGGTGGTAAAGAAAAGAAACTTGCCATTGTTAATGTACTTAGAAAATATATTAAGGAAAGTAAAAAAGTTCGTTTTGAAGGTGATGGCTATTCTGAAGAATGGGCACAAGAAGCTGAGAAAAGAGGACTTTCTAACCTTAAGAGCACTGCTCATGCCTTGGATGTTCTTATTTCTAAGCAAGTAACAGATCTTTACAAAAAACACAATGTGTTGAACGAAAGAGAGCTACATGCAAGACATGAAATCAGATTGGAGAATTATATAATGAAAGTTCAAATTGAATCACGTGTTATGGGTGATTTGGCTTTGAACCACATTATTCCAACAGCTATTTTATACCAAAACAAGCTTATTGCAAATGCAAACGGTTTGAAAGGTTTAGGTTTGGACCATTCTGCAGCTATTGAGACAATTGAAGAAATCTCTAAACATATTGAATCACTCAAATCTGATGTGGGAAATATGGTTGAAGCTAGGAAGCGTGTAAATAAAGAAGAAGACATTACTGCTAAAGCCAAGCTTTATAGTGATGACGTAAAAGACGCCTACTTCGATAAAATCAGATATGCAGTAGACAAACTTGAATTACTAGTGGACGACGAATCTTGGCCATTGGTGAAATACAGAGAGATGCTCTTTCTGAAATAAAAATTAAGAAAATAAAAAGCCCGATTGTATCGGGCTTTTTTTATGCCTTTAGATTATTGCTTTTTTATCTATTACAAGGTAGGTACTAATTCACTTCAAAGTAGTTCAACCCGAAATATGCAATAGACATTCTATTACGTGCTGAAATCGCTTTAAAATACCCAATCGTTGCTGTTTTCAATTTCACCGTAGCGGTGCTATGGTAAAATCTCCAAACAGTCTGATTGTCTTGCGATTGCAACACTTCCCGTAAACACGGGACAGGCTTCACCCCTGACATTGTCGGACGGAGAAATTCTATTACATAATCCGGGTTTAAGAAGGCAATAATATTGTAATCAAATTATTAGCTTATTACAATATTACTGGAAGGCAAAGCGTAGGTTTTAGAACAAAATTAATACAGGTACATGGGGATGTACCAAGAAATAAATTTGTCATCAAGTTTTGGAAGACAATCTTTATTTTGATCTATTCTCAGTTTTCTTTGTATGTGGGTGGCCAAAGCTTTAAAATCTATACCATGATCTTTCGGATCATTTTCGCTTATGAAATAAAGATCTCTGATATCACCCTGGATATCTATGTATACCCTCGCCTGAATTTTTATATTTCTAAAAAGGGTTTGGGTGTCCTCATCAAAATAACCTGATATATGCTGGAAGTTTAATTCTCTACTAAGACTCGTTGTTGAACATTCGAGGCTCATGCCTTCTGTGTCAATTCTGGTGAAGTCCTTAGCAAATGGTTTTACAACGTAAGCATTATTGGTTTTCAAGAATTGGTACTCACTATTTATTTGGCCCTTTACAAACAAAGGGCAAGTCATAAAGCTGAAGGTCAGGAATATAAATGAAAACCTATTCATATATTAGTCTCTTTAATTTTCAAAGTTCGTAAATAAAACGATCAAGAAACAAAAGCCAATGTATAATCGGTGATAGGGGTTTTTAAATGGTAGAATTCTTTAATATTCTATTAATGCTTTTATAACCTGATTTTCAGTATTGGTTAGGTGAGGAAATTTTTCTTTGGTCTGCGAAAAGAGGAACTTATCCGTAGTGTAACTATGGGTGGGGAATTTCTTACTCTCTAAAGTTTGAATGACATATATAAAATCCTCTTTGGTTGCATTCCTACTGCACAGCAGGGTCAATTCTTTGGCATGAATGGATGGGTGATGAAAGGACAATTGATCTTTAAATAGCCCAACCAAAATGTATTTACCACCATGAGCTACATAATAAGGCCCTGATTCCATTGCGGTTTTATTGCCTGTGGCATCAAATACAGCTGTAAAGCCATTTTTGCATTGTTCTTTTAAGCTTGCATCCATTTCCTTGGCATTTATGGTATGCTTGGCTTTAAATTCATTTTGAGCTAGACCTAACCTCCAGGAATTGATGTCTAGTGCAGTAACTTCCGCTCCGGCAAGCTGAGCAAATACCATTATGGCCAAGCCAATAGGTCCGCAGCCCATTACCAATACTTTGTCTCCTTTTTTCAATCCAGCTCTTCTTACTGAATGGGCAGCTACAGATAAGGGTTCTACAATGGCCATTTCATCCCAACTTAGCTGTGGGGTAGGTATTAGAATAGATGCAGGCAGAGCCATATATTCCTGCATGGCCCCATCGGTATGTACACCCAGCACTTTAAGTTTTTCGCAGCAATTGGTCTTTCCTGAACTACAGGCGCTACAATGCCCACAATGTAGATAGGGGATGACTACCACAGGATCATTTGGCTGCAAGGCTGATCCATTGGGTACTTCTACCTGGGCTGCTATTTCATGCCCAAGGATTCTTGGATAAGTAAAAAAAGCCTGATTACCAGCAAAGGCATGTAAATCAGTTCCACAAACACCTAGTTTTCTAATGCTAACCAATACTTCCCCCTTTTGAGGTTGTGGTATTTTAGCTTCTTTATATACAAACAGACCCGGATGCTCACAGCTAATTACTTTCATATGTTGAATGAATTTATAGGTTTGCAAGGAGTGAAAAAAGCAGGAATTAAGCAACGGATAATGGTATTTTACTTAAAGAAATGGCACAATGCTTATTCTGAAGGTTTGTCGATTTCTGTATTGTTTGATTTTTTTATAAATACCATTGGTTCTTTAAACTTGCTTGATATGATATCCATCAGGTATTTCAGGTCGGGGTATTCATTTGCGTCAATAATATGGTTTTTAACCGATATGATGGAATTCACTATGGCTGTGTTCTTCATTACATTAACATTAAAATTGAAGGAGACAGCTCCGCTTGGGAGGGTCATGGAGGCATTTTCCGGAAAATCATCTAGTACATATCCTTCAGGAATTTCGATTTTTGTTGCATACCTGTCAGTGAAAATATAATTGAAATCTACTGGGAATACACGGCTTGCTCTAACAAAAGGATTGGGTTCCCAGCGCAATAACTGAAAAGGAGTTATGTATAGGTTTTTACCTGAATCTAGTTCTTTGGTAGCTGTGTAATTAATTAATAATCCATTCTCTTTTTTATCGTTTTCCGTAATTGAAATGGTTTGTATTACTTCTGGGTTACCTGATTTGGGCAATAGTTTAGTTTGGAAGACATCGTTCGATTCGTTTATTTCGTTAAAAAGGCCAGAATTCAAGATGTAATCAAAATCCATCACTTTTATTGTCGACTCTCTTTTTATGGAATTTTTTCCTAGCTCTAAATTAGAAAAAACATTGTATCCGGAGGAATGGGGGATTTTGATGTCCATAAGCCCACTGTTTTCTTCTATCATCAGAAAGCCTTGATAAACAAGAAAATCAGAGGGTAGAAAGCCAAAGGGAATATCTGAATTGGTTGCATCCAAATAAAAAACTTTATTGCCTATTAATGAAACGGCGATTAGATGATTAAATTGATCTATAAATGGAAATGGTACCAGATTGGATCGTCCATTACCTTTGCTACTTATAAGTAATGGATAAGCTAGAATCCCATAATGTCTTAAGTGGGCAATTAGTGATAAATTTATTTCTGCCCTGCTGCCATTTTTGCTAGAGATTGTTTCATTAAGCTTTTTAGTGGGTACAATGGAGGATAAGCCGCTAAATTTGTATTGGGAGGTTACATGCTTGTAAATATTGTTTGCAAGTTGAAGCGTATCTAACTCATTGCTGTTAATGTCGGTAATTTCAGCTTGCTTCTTTTTAGGTTCTAAGTAGCTTTTAAATTCAGTCCGATTTGTGAAATATTCTGCTAAATCCTGCCAGGATTGGAATAATTGCTCGTATTTATTTAAATCTGTACCATAGCCATCCATTTCCCTGAACTCATACCCATCTAACTGGAAATCGATTTTCTCCAAATAGTCTTTGTAATGTGCCATATAAGGCTCAGTCTTGAATGCATTCAGGTTTTCTAGCTCCCAGCGATAATTGCCTTTTGTTTTGGTTTGATAATTATGGGTAATGGTCTTAAGCCCCTGTGTCAAATTTTTATACCTCAAAAAAGATGGGAAGGTGATATCATAAATTGATTTTAGAGTGGGGATCTCATTTTGAAATACCCAGCCTTCCAGTGAAACGATGGATTTATCCGTTTTTTCATAAGAAAAGTCAATAATAGACCCAATTTGCACACCGGGGAAGGTAAACCTTATTTCTTTCCAGCCATCACCAGCATCTACCTCGTAAAAATCACCTTTGGATAATTTTTCAATTTGAATTTCTCCATTTATTAAGTTAATCGTTTGTGCTTTAATCTTAAAGAGATCTTGAATATTGTCGTCTCCTTTAAAGTACCTTAAGGTGACGTCTGCTTGTTCTTTGCCACTTTCTTTAAGTATTTTAATTCTCCGGTGTATCTTGCTTCCCAGCACAATGCCAGAGAATAAATTGTAGCAGGATTCCTGCAATACCACGGCATCTGCTTCAGGGTCAAATGAGACTTCATTGAAGTTAAATTCAAAGTCATTGTACTTCCCAAAACGCATTTCTTGGGAAAATAAAAATAGTGGAGATAATGCCAAAATAATGAATGATACTAAAATTCTTGAAAAAACCATATGCTCATTGTTTAGTGAGAATTAATTCTCCTTTTAATGTTTCATTTATAGCTATTAATAGTGCTTTTTGTTCTTCGCTAGATAGTGAAATAGTGTCTTTAACTTTTATGTACTTTTTAATTAATATATTTTCTTCATCGATCGCTATCTCCAGATTTATATCAAATTTTTCTTTATTGATGGTAATGTTTTTAGGAATGGATTCCACATCTAAAGCACGGTGTTTTTTTATCGAAATTTCCTCAACATAGTTGCCAGTCGGGGCTTCCATATTGATTTTCCAATTGAACCAAGACATTGGGATGAAAACGCGTTTATTCGTATTTCTAAAGTACCTTAAGACAACACCGGAAAAGTTTATTTCTGTAGCTATTTCTTTCCAGTTAATAATTTTATCTAAGCTTAGCTCATTTATTAGTAATCCATTGACCCCTATTTGTTCATTGAAAATGGTATTGATTTCTTTCTCTTTTTTATCAAAAGTTTTCATAATTACTGTTTCTGCCGGAAACCCTTGCTGTAGCAATGAGCCTTCAATTTTTGCATTACCATCTTCCATTAATATTATTGAAGTAATGATTTTTGTTGTGTTGAAGACAGGATCAGAATAGGAGGGAGTATGGTCAATTTTTCCTCCTTCGGGGGTAATAACCAATACTTTTCGGTTTTTGGTGAATGCACCTAAAAACCCGGCAGGAAGGTGATTGGAAGTGCATTCAAGCCAGTAGCGATTTTTGCCGGAATTTATTCGAAGGATGGCATGGTTAAACTGATTGGAGGGAAAATCCTCATCAAAGGAGGTGTCCTTCCCTGCATTCACTAAGGTATAATCAGCACTTATACCTACCTCAGAAAGCATGGCCTTCATGAATAAGGTTAAACCTTTGCAATCCCCATATTTCTTTGACAACACTTCAGCACTTTCCATAGGCCGCCAGCCACCAATCCCCAACTGAATGCTGACATAGCGATAGTTGTTTTGCAGGTACTTGTATAGGATTTGAATTTTCTCAATGTCTGAACCTGCATCCTTAACCATTAGCTTAACTTCCTGTTTGAATTCTTCGGGTAAGTTTGTCCTTTCTTTATTAAGTTGGTAAAACCATAGCCCAAAATTCTCCCAGGTATCCATACTAGCCTCAAATCCATCTATACCAAACTTTACTGGTGCGAGCTTTATTTTGGTTAACTCAGTATCCTTGGCGTCAGTAGTAGATGGTGGGTGGTTGTGTGTAGTCCAAAGAAGGGTTTGGGTTTCAGTATCTGACGACTCATTAAAGTCGCCCTCGAAAAGTTGTGTTTTGTACCGAATTCCTAATGCCTTAGGATAGTTAACTTCTAAACTGGCCTGCTCAACCTTTTGATGATGAAAGTTTTGAGGGTTCCAACTAGGGAAATAAAAATTGCCTGATTTTTTTATACGGGCGGTCATCTCTACCTTTATGGGAAAGGAGGATGCTTCCGGGGTAAAATACATTACTTCTAAATCTTGATAAATACTTCCGTTATCAATCAGTGCTCTTTTTTCAAGGTCTTTAGTTTTATATTTTTTTATGGTTTTGCCATTATTTGAGTTTACTACCTTAACTTCAAAATTATCTAAGCTTGTGAATTGATCTATAATAAAATGTTGCGATGCGTGTGACAATCCTTTTGAATCATAAATCGTAGTTACTTGATTTATTTCCAACTCATAAGAATAATCTTCCAATAAGGTGATTTTACTTTGCTTTGTTAAATTAGAATATACGGGTATAGATATATTTTCCCTATTTAAATTAATAGGAATAGAAGATAAACTTAAAAAAATATATAAAAATAATGCGCTAAACATTTACTGTTTTTATCTGCTTCCATTGAATATAATTATTTATTTTAATAAATAAAAAAAACATCAATTGATTTACTAGTTGGTTTTTTTGAATCCTATTAATAGAAGAAGGTATCCGATCCGTTGGAAAAGTATGGTTTTTTTGTTTTTACAATTTTTCAGCTCAAATTAACTGTCTCACAATGACTGTTTTCAACATGAAAGAAATTTTATAACCTATTTGTTCGTCCTGTGATAATCTTGATGTATGTTGATGTTTAATTCTTCTTTTTGAATATTGGATTTTGAGGCCTCTTTAACTTGACCATTTTTAGGCTTTATTCGATTAATATTTCAAGTAGTAATTTTTCACCCCCGATAAAATTCTTTTACTTTTAATCTGAAAATAAACCTTGACCAAAAAATCTGTATGGATACCAGCAAAAGGATTCCCTTAATAGTTTTACAAACCACATTCACCCAAGTATTAAAAAAACATGGGTTTGATCAGGAAAAGGCAGAAATCTGTTCCCGTCTTTTTGCCATGGCAAGTTTGGATGGGGTGGCTTCACATGGATTGAATCGTTTTCCTGCTTTTCTGGAGCAAGTAGCAAGGGGAAAGGTAAATCCGAACAAGGCACCAATAAAAGAATTTTCTTTGCCTATTATGGAACGGTGGAATGGTCAGTTGGGGGCTGGAATGTACAATGCGTCCTTGGCCATGGATAGGGCAATTGCCATGGCCTCGAACAACGGTATGGGTTGTGTGGCTTTAAACAATACCAACCACTGGATGCGTGCAGGAAACTATGGATGGCAGGCAGCTGAAGCGGGATGCATTGGTATATGCTTTACCAATACCATTCCCAATATGCCAGCTTGGGGAGGCAAAGAACCCAAATTAGGCAATAATCCATTGGTGATTGCCTTGCCTTATCGGGACAAGGCTGTGATTCTGGATACGGCCATGACGCAATACTCTTATGGGAAAATGGCTATTTACAAAAAAGCCAATAAAGAATTACCCTACGATGCAGGTTTTGATTCAGAAGGGAAAATAACCAAAGACCCTTTGCAGGTCATTGCAGAGGAATTGGCTTTGCCTATTGGTTTATGGAAGGGGGCAGGCTTATCAATGATGCTGGACCTTATGGCGTCTGGTCTTTCTGATGGGCAGTCTACTTATGAAATAGGTAGACAAAAAGAGGAATATGGGATCTCCCAATTCTTTCTGTGCCTACATCCCGAAACTTTGGGGATTCCAAAAGAGAAGCTTGACAACAAAATTGGAAATGCCTTAGCAGATTTAAAAAGTTCAAAGGTTTTCGAAGGCATGGAAATAAACTACCCAGGAGAACAATCATTTTTAAGGCGGGAGGAAAATCTTAAACTTGGTGTACCAGTGGATGCCGATATTTGGGAATCAGTCAAGCAAATGATTGAATAATATTGCTCTTGTTAGATTAAAGCCTTTTTTTCTTTATTAATCATGGCCTAAAGTAATGAAGGATAACATAAACTAAACCTACGATTTTGCCGAGATTGTGGTAGAAATAAGCTTCCTTACCGCCAAAATCGTAGGTTTTCATGCTATGTTTGCTTGGGTTTTCCAATTCCAAGCAGCTTTGTGTTTCCCTTCAAATCAATGAAGAAATTAATTCAAACTACTCTCAAATTTATACGTTCCTGAACCCAATTTTACAGCTTGTTTACCTTTATAAAAGTTTCCCTTTTGAATGCCTTCATGTTGGTCTAAACGTTTGTTATCAAGCAAAACGTCCAATTCATCTTTGGCTGGAATAAAAACAGTAGCTTTCGTATTCACAGGAATGCTAACTTCCAAAAGAAGTTTTCCACCTTCTTTTTTCCAGGAGCTACTTATTTTCCCATGGATAGATTCATGCCTTGCTGAGACATAATTGATGTCATTTTTTGGTATTTCTGGAGCTATAACAAATGTCTTGTATGCAGCTTCCTCTGATTTGATTCCAGCCATGTTGTGAAACATCCACTCAAATACGGAACCGAAGGCATAATGACTAAAGGAATTCATTCCATTGTTTAAGCTGGCTAATTTTTCTGGATCGTCTTTCACATAACTGTCCCATCTCTCCCAGATAGTTGTGGCCCCATTTTTAATCTCAAAACCCCAAGAAGGATACTCTTCGTTAAGAAGTAGCTGATAGGCGATGTCACTGTGGCCTGTTGCTGATAATGCAGGTAATAGTTGCTTTGCACCCAAAAAGCCAGTAGCCAGTTTTCCGTCATTATCTTTGATCAGTTGGGCCAAATGACCTCCTGCAACCATTTTTTGCTCTTCATCTAAGAAGTCAAGATAAATGGCATTGGCATAAGCTGTTTGCGTGTTGCCTGAAAAACCCATTTGTCCATCCACATATCCCTTTCCATCTCCATAGGCTGCTGCATTGGTAACAAGCCTAACTGTTTCCTTATCTAAGTAATGATCCGAAAAGGCAGTTCTAATTTTTTTCGATAAATCATGGTAGTGCATTGCCCTTTCTGATTTGCCAATGGCGGTTGCCATTTCTGCCATCAATTGGGCTGCATAACCATAGTAAATGGTTGCGAGCATGTCTGGGGGTGTTTTTTTACCTACAGAAAGCCAGTCTCCATATCCTCCCTTAGGGCTGAGGTCCGCAAATGATCCCTCTGGATAAAAGAAAGCTCCTTTGCTTTTTTGATGATGAAAAGCCATGAATTTTTCCATGCTTTCCCAGCCTTTTTCCAAAATGCGGGTGTCTCCATAGGCCCTGTATTGCTCATAAGGGTTAATAATTCCCGCTTCCATCCAAGCTGGAGCATAAGTGTCGGTACTTCTTACTCCGGGAGCCGGAGCATAGTCTGGATAAGCCCCATAGTCCCATTGGGCATCATGCAAATCCTGAATCCATTTAGTAAAAAAGGCGGAGACGTCCATGTTAATTGCTGCTGTGCCAGCATAGGTTTGAGCATCTCCTGTCCATCCCATCCTTTCATCCCTTTGAGGGCAATCAGTTGGGATGTCAACAAAGTTTGCTCTTTGCGTCCAAACAATGTTTTTGTACAGCTGATTGACCATAGGGTGATCCGTTTCAAAATGACCTACTCTTGGGGTATTTGAGCCCAAAACTAGGCCTGTAATGTTTTCTTTAGTAGGCTTCCCGGGAAACCCTGTAACTTCTACATATTGGAAGCCATGATAAGTAAAAGAAGGCGTCCATTCTTCCCCATCAGGATCACCTTTCAAAATGTAGGTGTCTGTGGCTCTAGCCATACGAAGGTTTTCATCCATAAGCCTTCCATCAGGATGCAGCATCTCTCCAAATTTCAGCACTACTTTGTCACCTGCTTTTCCTTTTACTTTCAACTTTACCAATCCGGCAAAGTTCTGACCCATATTAAAAATATATTTGCCTTCTTCCTGCTCATGAATTTCTATTGGCCTTATAGTCTCAGTCATTTGAACTGGTTGTGCAGGGTAAAGCTCCAAATTACGATTGCCGGCATTAATGATTTCGGCTTGTTCCCAGTTTTTATCATCAAAATTTGTACTGCTCCAATTTTCGGGCACCTTTCTGGCATCAAAAGTTTCGCCATGCAGTATGTCGGATTCCAGAAGCCCTCCTGAGCTAACCTTCCACTCCTCATTGGTGGCGAAGGTGCTTGTTTCACCATTTGTATAGGTAACTTCCAGTTGCGCTCTCAAAGCCGGGGTGTCTCCATAAAAGCCCCTTACTACAGGGTTACCTATCAATAAAGCATAACCTATATAGCCACTGTACCATCCTGAAGAAAGAGAGGCCTGTAAAACCTGTTCTCCTTTGTCTAGTTGATCGGTGACATCATATACATGGTAATACAGTCTTTTATTATAATCCGTCCAGCCAGGAGCAAGAAAGTCTTTACCTACTTTTTCCCCATTGATTTTGTATTCATATAATCCTAAAGAAGTGATGTACAACCGGGCTTTTGAAACTTTTTCTTTAAGGTTTATTTGATTTCTGAAGATAGGAGAGGGTGGGAGGAAAAGTTCTTTGTTTTTAAAGGGGATCGGCTGAGTGGTGGAGGAAAAATCTTTTCCTATCCATTTACTGTTCCAATCGGCTTTCTCCAATAGTCCCATTTCCCAGGATGCGGACTTGCTCCATTCACCTTCTTGGTCCTTTTTGTCCCAACTCTTAACTTTCCAATAGCATTTCTGACGTGAAAGCAAGGGTTTTCCTTTGTAAACAACCTGGGAAGTTTCGGAACCCTTCACTTTATCAGAGTCCCATAAATCGGCTTTCCCTGGTTCTAGAAGTTCAATTTTGCTTGCGACTAAGATACGGTAGGCTGTTTGATGTTGATCTCTTACCTCCGAAGTTAAAATCCAGCTTAATCGGGGTTCTTTTTCATCAATAAAAGGGTTTTCTAGGTATTCACAGCGCAGGTATTCAGGCTTTAGATCAGAAACGGCCAATGCATCAATACAAAGCATTAAGGCAAAGCTTGTTAAAAAAGTTAATGTTTTCATGGGCTTTTTGTTAGATTGGATCCAAATATAAAGGAATGTATTCCTTAAGGCGTCCTGCACTGTACTGTTCGCTATGGGGTTGCATGCTACCTCCTAAGGGCAGGTTTATGAATATTACTTATTTTCCGGAACGGGTTCAATTCTATAGACATTATTGGACTCTATAAAGTCTATAGCGATACTCAAGGGCCGAAAAATAAATCTCTTTTTGGTTTTATGACCAGCTGTCCTTAGCATTATTTCTTTTAGTGTTTTCAAAACCCGAATGGTATGATTGCCCTTATTGATCATGATGCATTCTGCGAGAGAAGCTTGCCCTGCATCTGTGATTTCAGAGCGAGTTGGCATTCCTGACTTTTGGAGATTTTCCAATACCTGCGTTGCCCAAACAACTGGTACATGTGCTGCCTCACAGATCCATGAGATTTGATCTTGTATTTCTCCCATACGACCGAAACCGATTTCTACAGCGAGATCACCCCTTGCTATCATGATTCCAAATGGAGGGTTTTTCATTGCTTCAAACAATAGTGCCGGTAAATTTTTAACAGATTCAGGCGTTTCTATTTTTAGAATGATTGCGGGAGGATGTTTTAGTGCCAATTTTTTGAGTTCATTGGACAATCTGGTAATGTCTCCAGGAGTCTTTACAAATGAATAGCCCAGTAAATCAGCGTGTTGGCAAATAAATGGCAGGCAGGCTTTGTCGTACTCAGTCAGGGATGGGATGTTTAATTCAGTATCAGGGAAATTGATCCCTTTTTCTGATTTGATTTTCCCTTTTTTGGAGGCAACGCGGATTAACTTAACAGCAGCTTTACCAGGTTCCACCTTGGTCACGATGCCACTAAATTCTCCATCATCTATAAAAACCCGGTGATTTTCCTCCAGCGTTGAAATTATTCCTTTTTCATTGGGACTAATCACTACATCTTCTTCGGAAAATCCTTCATTTGTTTCGGCTAGCCATATAAGGTCACCTTCTTCCACCTTTACCTTTCCCTCTTCTTTACCCTTAGCCAATAGACATGTTCTAATTTTAGGTCCAGCCAGATCAAAATATATCTTACAAGACAAGCCGGTCTTTTCCTCGGCAAGTCTGACTTGTTTGATCATGTCCATCCAAACCTGTTCATTGTCATGGGCACAATTGATACGTGCCACTTGCATGCCATTGAGCAATAGCCTTTCTACTAGTTCAGGATTGTCTGCGAAATCGGAGGCAAATGTGACCATCACTACAGGCATATTGGCTTGTGCTGGTTTACCGAAAAGGAGTTTGCTGTTTTGCTCGAGTTTTTTCCTGCTAAACTTGTAAGTACATGGATTGAGAGCAGATTCCGGGTATACATGACCCAAACGTTCCCTTATCGTCTGAAGCTGTCTGTGAAGGTGATTCTCCGAATTAGAAAGAGCAGAAAACCCATAGTAATGGAGGCATTCCTGCAAAGATTTTCTGTCTTTACTTCTAAAGAACAAGTATTGAATCAAATTGATTGCAGAAACAATTTGTGATTCAGGAAGAGGATTTAAATAGACCTCAAATTCGCGGGTAGCCTTAAGTAAGGATTCTTCCAGCTGAGCCAATTCATCAGCAAGTTGTAGAATGGTAGTTTTCATTGGTTTAGAATATTCTGGGATATACCTAAATACTAAATAAAGATTGCTTAGTTGGTGTTGTTAATTTTATGCAATTAACTAAATCTAGTATTAAAAACAAGCATCAATCTTATACTTCAGGTTTAACCCGGATTATGTTATAGGATTTCCCGTGTTTACGGGAAGTGTTGCAATCGCAAGACAATCAGACTGTTTTCAATTTTAGCATAGCACCGCTATGGTGAAATTGAAAACAGCAATGAAGTGGCTGATTTTAAAGGGATTTCAGCACGTAATAGAATGTCTATTGCATATTTTGGGTTTAAGAATTCTGCCAGTCTTCCCAGCCCCCTGCATAGTTGGATACGTTTTCAAAACCATTGGCTTTTAATATGGAAAAGGCTATGGCGGATCGGCTACCAGATTTGCAATGCACAATTACTGGGCGATCCTTGCTGACTTGATCCAAGTTTTGCTTGAGTTTTCCAACAAATATATTCTCAGCTCCTTTAATATGGTCTGTTTTAAATTCTGAAGCACCCCTAACGTCTAAAATCTGAGCATTGTGCTGTTTTATTTTTTCTTGAACTTCCCTCTTACCTATAGGGCTGGAAGTCCTTAATTTAATGTCTTTGTTGTTTTTCAATTCTTCAGGACTAATATATCCATAGACCTCATCGAGTCCAATTCTCATCAGCTTCCTTGAAATGTCCTCTAATTCATCGGCCTCAGCTATCAAAGTAAAAGGAAGGTCATAATCCATAAACCATCCCATCCAGGTAGGGAAAGAATTGTTGTTTTCGATGTTGATACTTCCCTCTAAAAACCCTTTCGCATAAGCCTGGGGAGACCTTGTATCTATTACTGGCATCCCTGCAGGAAGAGCATTAAACTCACTTTTTGACAAGTGCTTTATCTCAGGGACGGTGGGGAGAAGCTTGCGCTCAATTTTGTTGAGTTGCTTCATCTTAGCAAAATACCAGGGAGGCTCGGGTTGGTCTTCTAGTAAAGTACTTGTGAAAGTCTTCTCGTCCTCTAAAAGCTGGAATGCCCAGTTTCTGATCTTTTCATAGCCAACTGTGCTTGACGGAACGGCTCCCAATGCTTTTCCACAAGCAGAGCCTGCTCCATGTCCTGGCCAGATTTGTATGAAATCTTGAATTTTTTGAAATTGCTTAAGAGATTCAAACAACTGTGCAGCTCCTATTTCCTGACTACCTTTGATCCCCGCTGCCTGCTCTAATAAGTCTGGTCTCCCAACATCTCCAACGAACACAAAATCCCCAGTAAAAACCATCACGGGAGCGGAAGTAGCTGCCTTATCTGTAAGGAGGAAACTGATGCTTTCAGGAGTATGGCCCGGGGTATGTAAAACCTCAAAATCTAAGTTTCCAAGCGATATATGGTCACCATGAATGATTTTTGTATGTGGAAATTCGTATTGCCAGTCCTCACCTCCCATATTTGAGAGGTACAATTCTGCTCCAGTTAGGGCTGCCAATTCCCGTGAGCCAGACAAAAAATCAGCATGAATATGGGTTTCAAAGATTTTCGTGATGGTGAAATCGTTTTCTTCAGCAATCTTCAAATAGGTGTCTACATCTCTTTTTGGATCAATCACTGCAGCAATTCCTCCTGCTTGGCAACCTATTACATAACTTGCTTGTGCCAAACTCTTATCGTATACACGTTCGAAAAACATAATAATATAATTTTGTTGACGATTTAATTTAATAATAAATTGTAGGCTAAGGCCATAAAGTATTTAGTAAATGACCAAAGTTTTCTTTTCAAAGAGTAAAGTCATCTAAACAATTTTAATGCCTTTATTCTTATTCAATGTAGGTTAATTTTACAGTTTTAACAGTGACATTTAACACTTAAGCTTTGAATGAATTTTCTGTTGAGGTTTATTTTTAGCTTTCTGACTACCTCATTCTATTAGATAGTGAAAATAGTTCATGCCCCGCATTTTTATCAATTTCTGTATTTGGAAAATTGTACCATACTATAGTTTCCTTTAAATTGAACCTACTGGTACCTAAGGCAATCTATTTAGGGATAATGAATACCTCTTCCTGATCTAGTGTAAACGGAAAATTCGTTTTAGAATAAGTGAAGTCAGCTATTTATTTTCTGCTAAATAGAAAAGATATTCTGGTTTTAAAGGGTGAAATTCCCTCTTCTTACTAGTTGATTTTTGTCATGTTTTTATTTTTTTTCAATTGCTTTCCCATTTGGCGAACTTACAGGCTGCATTTTTTGGTTATAAACTTGCAGATGACATAATTTATTCAATCTAAATAAAGGCTGAAATCCTTATTTTTTCGAGAAAATTATGTTAAAATTGCGCATTGAAATCAAAGATGCAGATTAGTCTTTAAAATCGAATCCCTATGACTGCAGCCGGACTTAATAACAATACGATATACGAAATTGACAGCATTGCCAACTCAAACTTGTTGGTTAGAATGATGGAAATGGGGGTTTTACCTGGTAAAAAAATCAGTTTGTTGAAAAAAGCACCTTTCAACGGGCCTATGGCTTTTATCATTGACGGAAATGTACTTGCCTTAAGGATAGAGGAGGCTAATCTGATTCATTTGAAAGCAGGATAGCGAATGGAAATAGCAGAAAAATTGCGCACACGGAGAATTGCCATTATTGGTAATCCAAATGTGGGGAAGTCAAGTATATTTAACCAGCTCACAGGTTTAAATCAAAAAATCGGGAATTACCCTGGAATGACTGTTGATAAAATGGTCGGTTATTTCCACAAAGGTGAGCAGCATTTTGAACTGATAGATTTGCCAGGGACGTACAGTCTACTGCCAAAATCTGAAGATGAAGTTATTGCCCATAAAGTCCTCAATGGTCAGGGAGAAGAAAAGCCAGATGCTGCCCTAGTAATATTGGACGCCTGTAATTTGGAACGTAGTCTATTACTAGGTACACAGGTAATGGATTTAGGAATTCCAATAGCTTTCGTGATCAACATGAAAGATCTGGCTGAAAAAAGGGGTTTAAATATCAAAACTTTTGCTCTTTATCAGGAATTAGGTGTTCCATTGGTAATGACTGATGCCAGAAATAACCATGGATTAGATGCAGTAAAGGAATTATTTATTGAAAATAAATTTGTCATTGGCAAACCTTTTCATGAATTAGAATTTCCTGAATTGCTTAGTGAGGTTCAAGAGAAATTTGGTTATGAGCAGCCTTATCAAGCATTTCAACAATTAATATTTGCCTCCTTTGACCCTACCTTGTCTGAGGAAAAGCGCTTGTGGTTGGAAGAGCGATCCAAAGCTTTTGATTTTGATCCAATTGATCAACAGACTAAGGAAACTACAGGCAGGTATAAAAAAATTAAAGATTTACTGAGCAAATCGGTACTTTCTGGATCAAATGAGCCAAGAGAGTTTCATGGGAAATTGGATGCCATTTTCTTGCATCCAGTTTGGGGTTATTTGACCTTCTTTGGGATCATGTTACTTATTTTCCAAGCAATATTTGCCTGGGCAGAAACGCCAATGGATCTTATTGATAGCACTTTTGCTTCCATAAGCAGTTGGGTAGTGGAGACACTTCCTCCCGGCGTTTTTACGGACTTATTATCAGAAGGGATAATTACAGGAATTGGAGGAGTGGTGATTTTCATTCCTCAAATAGCGCTGTTGTTTGGGTTTCTGGCCTTTCTGGAAGATACGGGCTATTTTTCTAGAGTAGTGTTTCTAATGGATCGCATAATGCGTCCTTTTGGCTTGCACGGAAAAAGTGTAGTGCCTTTGATTTCAGGTATGGCTTGTGCGATACCTGGTATAATGGCTAGTAGAAACATCAATAACAGTAAAGAACGATTAATAACCATTCTGGTAACGCCTTGGATGAGTTGTTCTGCACGTTTGCCGGTATACATTATTTTGATAGGTTTGACTGTTCCTGATGAAGCCTGGATGGGCATTAACCTTCAGGCAATAGCCTTATTGGTAATGTATTTGTTTGGAACTGTTTTTACCTTATTGGGAGCTTTGGCGCTTAAGTTTATCTTAAAAACGAAGGAGAAAAGCTTTTTAATGACAGATCTGCCAATTTACAGAATGCCCCGATTGCAAACTGTGCTATTGACCATGTTTAATAAGTCGAAAATATTTGTTTTAGAGGCAGGGAAGGTGATTTTGGCTATATCTATAGTATTATGGGTTTTGGCTAGTTATGGACCATCAGGCAGAATGGAAGCGGTGGAGGCTGAAAAGACAGCCCTGTTGGAGAATGCCTCCGAAAGTGAAAAAGAGGAAATAATGCATGTTTATGCATCAAAGGAGCTGGAAGCTTCTTATATAGGAATTTTAGGCAAATCCATAGAACCAGCGATACGTCCTTTAGGTTATGACTGGAAAATAGGGATTGCTTTGCTTACTTCTTTTGCAGCCAGGGAGGTTTTTGTGGCCACTGTGGCTACAATTTATAGTATCGGAGAAGAAGTAGAAGATGAACTTACGATCAGGCAAAAGCTTGAAAAACAGGTACACGCTGATACTGGGGAAAAAGTGTTTAACAGAGCTACTGGATTTTCTTTGATGGTGTTTTATGCCTTGGCCATGCAGTGTATGAGTACAGTTGCAGTGGTGTACAGGGAAACAAAGAGTTGGAAGTGGCCTATATTGCAGACTCTTTTCATGACAATTATCGCCTATTTGGGGGCTTTGGCAACTTATCAAATTTTCTCTTAATTATGTGGCAGGAAGCATTGGTTTTTGGATTGTTTGTCACCGTTATTGGAGGCTGGGTTTATCGTACTTGGTTTCATAAAGGAGCTAAACCACAGTCTGGTTGTGGATGTGACAAGTGTGGTTAAATTTTAATCTTTTACCTTATACATTATCCATTTTAAATTGCTTTTTTTAAAAAAGTAATAAGCCAAAATTAAAATAAAAACAGTTACAAAAACATGGAGCTTGAATAAATTCCATGAGTTTGTAACTGTTTTTATATCCCCCATCTTGGGATATGTTCGGGTTTAAGCAGCCTATAAATCAGTTCCAACCACCTCCTAGGTTTCTGTACAATTCAATATTGGCGATCAGCATTTGCATCTTCACATCAACCATGTACAGCTCACTCTCCAGTGCATTGCTTTGGGCTGTGATTACCTCCAGATAGGTGGCATAGCCACTACTAAACAATAAATAAGACTCTTTTACTGCTTTTCTAGCATTAATCAATCGTTTTTCTGCCAAGCCATATTCCTCTTCCAATTTTTGAATGGTGACCATCCCGTTGGAAATGTCGGCTACAGCTTGTATTACTTTTTCTCGGAAAGCAAGTTCGGCGATGTCTCTTTCAGCTAGGGCTATTCTGTATCTTGTTTTTAGCTTTCTGTTTTGAAAAATAGGCTGGGTAAGGGATCCAACAAATACTCCAAAAACGGATCCCGGATTCAACACATTTGATAGGTCTATGGCATCATAACCAAGTTGGGCATTTAAGGACAAGGAAGGGTAGCGCATGGCTTGTGAAACCCCTACCTGTGCATTGGCTTCAACCAGGGCAAACTCTGCAGCATTCACGTCCGGACGGTTCTTTATTAGCTCAAGGGGAACTCCTACTGAGATCTCGCTCAGAAGTCGGGTATCACCCAAGCCTCTTTGCACCTCAATTTTTTCCTTGGGGTATTCTCCCAATAGTTCATTCAAATTGTTTTTTTGAATTTCAATTTGCCGCTCTATTTGGGGTACCAATGATGCGGAAATTAATTTCTGGGTTTCGGTTTGTGTGATGGCCAATGAAGAAACTTCACCAGCCCTATACTGTAGTTTTACAATACTAAGTGTAGAATCATTAAGTCTTAAATTGTATTCGGCGACTTGCTGTTGTTCTTTCAACATTAGCAGTTTGTAATAAGAGGTAGCGATCTCAGCGACTATATCCGTCTTAACTGCCTTTGTAAAGGCCTCTCTTTGTTGTAGTTGTGACTGATTGGCTTCCTTAATACGCCTTAGTTTTCCCCATAAATCGATCTCCCAACTTGACTGTATGGCTGCCATGTTATTTGCCCTGGTCACATACCATTGTTTGGGTGTGTCTTTACCTTCATAATACTTGGTGCTTTCCCTGGTGGAGGAATTTTGGGAGTAACGGTCATCTCTTTTTTCAAGGAATGCTGTAAGCTGAGGGAAAAAGTTTGCTTTTGATTGCTTCAATGATTCATTGGCAATTTCACTTTCCTTTTTCACTTGCTTTAAATAAAGGTTATTGTTCAAGCCTTCATCGATCAAACTTAGCAATGTAGTGTCTTCGAAGAAGTCCTTCCATGAGATTTTCCCTATGTTCAAAGTGTCGCTATGAAGACTGTCCGTTTGGCTTGTAGGAAGTGCTTTAAATGCATCCGGTAGATTTAGGTTTGGTTGCACATAATTCTCTCCTGATTTACATCCCCAAAGGTTCAAAATAACCATTACAATGATCAAATGAGCGAATAGGTAGGTCTGTTTTATTTTATGATTGAATGTCATATTTTCAAATTTTAGGCTTCTACAGGAATGTTTTTACCTGGTTTTTTTCTGGTCTTTTCATGAAGATGTTGAAAAACCATATAAAGGGTAGGGATGATGAAAATCCCAAGAATTACACCGAAAAGCATTCCTCCTGCAGCACCAATACTAACAGATTTATTACCTTGAGCAGAAGCACCCATCGTTCGCATCAAGGGAATCAACCCGGCAATAAAGGCAAAAGAAGTCATGATTATAGGTCTAATTCGCAGTCGAGAAGCTTCCACAGCTGCATTGAATATGCTCATGCCTTGTTTCCTCTTTTGTGCGGCAAATTCAACAATCAAAATTGCATTTTTTGCCAGTAAGCCTATAAGCATGATAATACTGACCTGCACATAAATATTGTTGTCAATTCCTGCAAGATTGATGGCGACAAATACACCTAATAAACCACATGGGATTGACAGTAAAACGGCAAATGGAAGTAAATAACTTTCATATTGGGCTGCCAAAAGGAAGAAAACAAATACAATACTTAGAATGAAAATGATGGCTGTTTGAAAACCTGATTCTTTCTCTTCCAAGCTCATCCCTGTCCATTCATAACTATAATTGGTTGGCAGTTCAGCTGCAATTTCCTCAATGGCATTTAATGCATCTCCAGTACTGTAACCATCCGCAGGTGTAGCATTGACAGTAATTGAATTAAATAAATTGTAACGATTCACTATTTCTGGACCATTTACTTCTTCGAGTGTGACCATGGTATTGACAGGCACCATTTCTCCGAGATTATTTCTCACAAAAATGGCATCCATGGATTTTTTCTCCGTACGATAAGGAATATCTGCTTGAACAAAAATCCTATATTGGCGACCAAATCGATTAAAATCTCCAGATTGAAGTCTTCCAAAATAGGCTTGTACAGATCTCATCATATTTTGCACACTCACACCCATGTTCTTGGCCTTTACATAATCAATGTTCATTTGGTATTGAGGGAAATTAGCATTGAAGGTGGTGAAGGCCTTTTCGATTTCCGGTCTTTCATTTACAGCAGCAATAAATTCATCTGCTACTAAGTTGAAATCGGTAAAACTTTCTCCTACCCGGTCTTGAATAATCATTTCAAGACCTGAAAATTCCCCAAATCCTTGAACTGTCGGTCTAGCAAAAACATTGATTTCTGCTTCTGGAATATGGGACAGTTTGTTTTTTAATTCAGAGATTAATGCATTGATTTCCTGAGTTTCACCACGTTTGTCTATAGGTTTAAGGTTTATGTATCCCATTCCAAAAGAAGGGCTAGGGGCATTTTCCATTACATTAAAACCTGAAATACTATTGACACTTCTCACCGAAGGGTGGTTTCTAAGAATAGAATCTACCTGATGCATTGGCCCGGAAGTTCTATGCAAAGAAGACCCTGGAGGCATGGTCAGGGAGTAAGTTAGGAAACTGTCGTCTTCTGCGGGGATAAATGCACTGGGTGTACTCCTGAACATCAAAACGGTTAGCACTAAAAGCACGACCAAAGCACTAAGTGGGATCCATTTTTTATGTAAAAGGTAGGTGACTGACCCAACATATTTATTTGTAAAGGCATCAAATCCAGATTCAAATGCCGTAAAAATCCTGTGCTTTATGCGGGAAAATTTACTTGCAGATTCATCTTCGTAAACCTTTGCAGGCTTTAACAATAATGCACATAAAACGGGACTTAAAGTCAAGGCATTTAAAGCTGAAATAAGGATTGCGAAAATCAAGGTGTAGGCAAATTGTCGATAAAATAACCCAACTGGGCCTTCCATAAAGCCTACAGGCACAAATACTGCAGCCATTACGATAGTAATTGATATAATGGCAGTGGAAATTTCTTTCATTGCTGCTACCGTTGCCTTTTTTGCAGGCATTTTTCCATGGGTCATTTTGTGGTGCACTGCTTCCACTACAACTATGGCATCATCTACTACAATACCTATGGCCAATACCAAGGCAAACATGGTGAGTACATTTATAGAAAAACCCAGCAGTTGTAAAAAGAAAAAGGTACCTATCAATGAAACAGGAATTGCGATTGCAGGAATAATGGTTGATCTTAAGTCCTGTAAAAAGATAAATACGACGATGAACACCAGAATACAGGCCTCAATAATGGTATGAACAACCTGATCAATGGATTCATCGATTTGGTTTCTTACTGAATAGGAGATTTCATAAGTAATTCCTTCAGGGAAATTTTTAGAGATTTTCTCCATTACCTCCCGGATCTTCTGATCTATTTCTTTGGCATTGGAGTCACTTGTCTGGGTGATATTAATGGTGGCAGAGGGTTTTCCATTTACGGTATTGTCACTACCCAAATTAGAAGCACCTAGCTCTACCCTGGCAATATCTCTTAGGTATAGAATGGATCCATCTTTGTTGGATTTAATGACAATGTTTTCGTATTCTTCAGGCGTACTAAATCGGCCTTTGTGCTTGATAATGGTTTCAAAAATCTCTTCTGAAGTTTCACCAAATCTACCAGGAGCTGCTTCAAAGTTTTGGTCATTGATTTGATTGGTTATGTCTTGGGGCACAAGACCATAAAGTGCCAGTTTCTCTGGGTTTAGCCATACCCTCATGGCATAAGTTCTCCTTCCGACAAAAGAGGCTTGGGCGACACCTTCTACTCTTAATAATTCCCGTTTTACATTTATCCTGGAATAAGCCTGTATAAAGGTCTCATCATAAGGGGTGTCTTCACTTTCGGCAACAATGTTGATTGTCATAATATTGCCACTAAGCCGTTTTACTACGGAGATCCCTTCTTGAATTACCTCGGGAGGTAGTTCACCGATCTCTCGGGAGATACTGTTTTGAACATTGACTGCGGCGATGTCCGGATCAGTCCCTGGCTTAAAAAATATATTGATGCTTCCTCTTCCCGAGTTCGTGGCCTTGGAGCGAATGTAGGTCATGTTTTCTACCCCATTGATGGCTTCTTCCAAAGGTAACAATACAGATTTAGCAACCGTTTCGGCATTTCCACCAGGATAGCTAACACCTACGTTTACACTAGGCGGTGCAATATCAGGAAATCGAGTTACAGGGAGTCGCATCAAACTGATCAGCCCAGCAATCACTATTAAAATCGAAATAACTGAGGCCAAAACAGGCCTGTCTATTATTTTCTTAATCATATAAATAAAAGTTGGTTGTTGTAGTTTTAAAGAATCAGCGTTTTTAAGGAAGCTGTTTTTGTTGGTAGGCTTCCACTTTCATCCCATCTTTAATTTTATTCACTCCCGATTGAATGATTGTTTCTCCCTCGGAAATGTTGTTCGGTTTCAAAATATAATTTTGACCTGCTTTGCCGGAGATATTTACCTCTTTCCTTCTCACCGTACTGTCTGGCATAAGGGTGAAAACAAAAGTTTTGTCTTGAACCTTTGTTATTGATTCTTGTGGAACCATTAATACATTTGGATGGATTTGTTCTAAAATGATTTTACCTGTATTCCCACTTCTAAGAAGTTTGTCCGGGTTATTAAATTTAGCCCTTAAGGTGATGGCTCCGGTATTTCGGTCTATTTGACCAGCATCCGCATCAATTACCCCTTCCTCCGAGTGGATGGTCCCATCTGCTAGTATTAATTTCACATTTGGATTTAACCTTCGGGCTGTTGAGTCTTCTTTCATCTTTTTGTAAAAGAGGTAGTTGGACTCACTCATCGCGAAATAAACATAGACCTCGCTGATGTCTGATAAGGTGGTTATTGGTTCATCATCACCTTTCGATAATAAATTCCCTACACGCATGGGAATCAGTCCTATGTATCCACTTACAGGAGCTTTTATTCTTGTGAATTGCATATCGATCTCACTAGTAGCTTTCAAAGCCTGTGCTTGCGCAAGTGAAGCCTTGGCCACACCGAAATTCGATTGGGCAGTTTTCATTTGTACCTCAGAAATCACTTCATGGTCAATAAGCGGTTGTAGCCTTTCCATTTCGATTTTGGCATTCTCTAGTTTTGCCTTTTCTACCTCTACTGCTGCTTGTGCATTTTTGAGTCGCTCTACATAAGGTTGGGAATTGATACTAAATAATAGCTGTCCTTTTTCAACAAAATCCCCCTCATCCACATGGATTTGATCCAATAATCCCTCAACTTGTGGACGAATCTCAACGTTAACCTTGCCCTCAATTGCGCCTAGGTATTCGAATGTAGTGATCGCGGAATCTTTCTTTACGGTAGTCACCGGCAATGAAAGTGTTTCTACTTTCACTTGTTCTCCCTTGCTGTCACAAGAATAGTTTGCCAAAGAAAGTGCTATTATTCCCGTTGTCAACAAAATATTTTCGCTGAAAATTAATTTTATTAGTCTCATTATTTATATAAAATTTTAATATTCTTCTGGCCGTATAGGTTGATAGTCGACCGTTTGAATGTTTTCTTCAGTGAATTATTCAAAAAGTATTCCAATAAAATTGGTGATGAATGGATTAAACCTTATTTGACTGGTTATCTAGAGGCTTAATTGTAATTTAATAAAGAAAAAATAGCCTTAAATTATGTTTAAAGGCAGTTTTATTCAGATCACATAGGCTTATTCTAAGAAATAATTTTATTAAAAAAATATTTATAGAGATCGATTTTTAGGCGGATAGTAAGGGGGGGGCAAGGTCAAGAAAGAAAATTTTGACCTACTCAAATATTGGAGTACACTAAAAAATAGATAGGGATTGTGGCTTTTTACCTCCTTAACATAAGTTGGTATATCTGTGGAAATATAGGATTATAGCTAAGATAATTGATTTTGAAATGAATCCAAGGTTATCGTAAAGATCAAAATAGGATCAATTAGGAAGAGAAATACCTTTTTGGTAAGCAAAATTTGTAGAATTTGAAAAATGATTTTCTAAATCATCTAATTAAACCCGGATTATGTAATAGGATTTCTCCGCCCTGACAATGGTCAGGGGTGAAGCCTGTCCCATGTTTACGGGAAGTGTTGCAATCGCAAGAAAATAAGACTGTTTGGAGATTTTAGCATATTACCGCTATGGTGAAATTGAAAACAGCAACGAAGTGGCTGATTTTAAAGCGATTTCAGCACGTAATAGAATGTCTATTGCATATTTCGGGTTAAAAAGTGTCAGCCTGAAATGTATAAGATCCATAATGCAAAAAAGCCTGCTCTGAATACCAGATTGATTCAGGCAGGCTCTATTTTGTTTTGTAAGGCTATTATTTTTAGCTTATTAACTATAACGGTCCATGAAGGAAATTAACTAACATTTATTTCCTAACCACCTTCACATCTTTAAACATGTATGGATTGTCACTTACTCTCAGACTTTTCCCACTTTTAGTAGTAACATCTTTGAGGATGACTTTTTTGGTTTTAACGTAAGGATATTTCTCCTGATAAGAGTCGTCAATATTTTTAGAATTGAAATTAGTGAAAATAGCTGGCCCTTGATAGTTTTCTGGATGGTTAGAATCATCTATTTGCAAATTTTCAATTGTAATTTTCTCCGGCATATAGCTGGTATAACCAAAATCATGTTGGCCTGAATAAGACCCGCTGATAAGTGCAGCATTGGATTCTTTACCTCCGTTAGGGATGAAGATACAATTGCGGATAATTAATTCCCCCTGCCATGTGCTACCATAATCGGAGCGAAGGTTGACAAGGCTTCTTCCCCGAAGCGTGGAATTTTCCAATAGTAAGGTTCCACTACCGATGGCATTGATACCCATGTGACCGAGGGTGGAGTTACGAATAGTGGCATTAGCTACCCCTTTGTGGGCATCAAACCTTGAAAAGGTACAAGAATCGAAAAGTAAATTTTTGCAGTAGTTTGAGCCCATTATACCCCAATAAGTTCGGTCATCGATATCGTTTGTCTGACTGCAATTGATGAAAGAGACATTAAGTGAATTTCCAACTAAAATGTCGTAAGTCCCCATAGAGACAGGTTTTCCTGCTGATCCTGTGGTATGGTAGGTTTTGTGTCCGGTAAGTACGGTGTTTTTTACAGTAACGTAGGAACAATTTCTGATGGTTAGGAATCCCCCATAGGGTGCACCGTGCTCTCCTTCTTTTGTTACTTCATGTCTAAGGCCATCAACGATGACATTAGAACGCATTATAGCTATATTTCGACTATAATAGTTGTATTTGGATTCATCTTGATTCGCAATAGTTACAAAACGGCCACCTTTGATGTTTAGCGTCTTATCATCTATTGGTAGTGCAGTGATTTCTGTGATTTCATCAAAGTCCCAAATGATAGGCGCATCCATGTCAACTTTACCGTTTTTATCGACAACAAAAATATCAGTTTGCGAAGATCCGTTGTCCTGATTAAGACCATAGCGTATATAGTGTTTTACATTGGCATTGGTCACAGTAACAAGTGAAGCAGTAGGTAGAGAGACATCGATTTTTTTCTGCCCTCTTTTCAAGGAAGTAATTCCTTCAAGCTTAAAAGATTCTAAGTTGGAATTGACAATAAAAATAGAGGCCTTGAGATTTTCTACATTAGTATCGTCAATAATGAAAGTTGCTGTTCCGAAATCTGTGTCTGTTTGAATATAGGCAGTTCGTTCTTTTCCACTTATAAAGTATTTCGCATTGTTATCTGCTTTTACTTTTAGAGAATGCTGGTTAGCAAAAGCGTGGGCACCTGCGATAGCATTCATGTCATCGGTTTTCCCATCTCCCTTGGCACCAAAGTCACTGTACTTAACCAATCCATCTGATTTGAATTTAAGCACATCCTTAGGTGAAACATTCACATGCAATTCACCATTTGACTTGGCCTGTATTTGTGTTGAATTCTTATCAGATGTTATTACTACATTTCCATGTGGTTTTTTGGTTTGCCCATGTGATACAAAAACACAGGTGAATACAAAAAACAAGAGGAGCACATTTTTCATCATGGGGTTATTTTTAGGAGGTTCGGTTGAATTAATATTTAATACGTTTGATAGTAAATCAAAAGACAAACTGGTGATTTTTATGCATAAATGCAAAAAACATTATACAAGGGTAAAGCAATAATTCAAGGCCGTTGAAAGTGTTTTTAAATTTTATTGTCTGTATTCTTAAATCCCTCCATTCTAAATTTCAAGTCTATATGAATTAAAACCTTTTGTCTCGCCTGAGCCATGAACTGACCTTATATTTAATATAGCAAAGGCTTTATAAACATTTTCTTAGAGTGTTTTACTAAAAGACGGAGTTGTTTTATTGGCTAAGCTTCTTTAATTACGCTTTGCTTGCATCACCTCCTTTTAGAATGGGGGAGATTGCAATGGAATTGGGAATATTATCCCGCATAAGCCTTTCTAATCTCATAAAACCATCACTCTCAGTAAGCTTTACCCTGCAATTGAATCCAGCAAAAGCATTCCTTTGAAAGCTTAATTTTTATTAACGGTAGTTTTTGATTTCCATTAGATGTTCAGTTGCTTTTTCAATTTGTTTCCCTCCCGCCATATCAATAAGCCATTTCACCTTTTTATCAGATGCATTTTTTGGTTTCATATGAATAAAAATCCAGATAGCAGCCAATGTGAATAGGAACGTAATTACAAGCTGAATGACTAGCCAAACCATTGGAATATTGGAGGAAAAATCTATAAAACCAAGCTGAAATAGTGTGTAAAAGGGTAGTTGCAGGTACCAGAAACGCATGTCTCGAACCAGGTTGAATTTCAACTCCATCAATTCTTGCTGTATGGCAATAACAGGCCCCGTAAAATCAATTTGGCTGGCCATAACCAGGTGTTTGATGTAATCAATAAATACTTTAATATTGATCAGGAAAATTACAGCAATTGCCACTAGGAAAAAATTGTTGGCAAAAGGAGAATACTTTATAGTATACGCTAATAGGCCTCCCAAAATAAATAGATAAAGCGAACCGAATACCAATCCCGTGATTTTTTCAGCCTTGAGGCCAAAAAGCGCTTTTTTAGACCTTTGACTTATTTGTTCTTTGAGAATTTCTGTGTTCAACTTCAAAATCTGTTCAATTTTGCTGTCTTGTGCTTTCCATAAATTGAGAATATTTTGCTCTTTCATTTTTAATATTGGTTTATTTTAAAAATTTTTCTTTTAATTTCTTTTTTAATCTACTTAGTTTAGTAGCCACATTAGATTCTGATATACCCATAATATTGGCGATTTCAGCATAACTTTTTTCATCCAGATAAAGCAACATTAAGGCCCTATCGAAATGTTTGAATTCGCTTATTAAGAGGTAGAGTTGCTGAATGTTTTCATTTTGAGTACTTTCTTTTGGAGCCGCTATTTGGATAAATTGATCTTCCATAGGAGAGTTTATTTGGGCTCGTACCTTTTCCTTTCTGTAATTCGATATGGCAACATTTAAAGCGATGCGATATAGCCATGTTGAGAATTTGAATTCTTGTTTATACTTTGGAAAAGCCTTCCAAACTTGGATAGAAATTTCTTGAATTAGGTCTTTAATTTCATCCTCATTGTTTCCATATGATCTGGCTACTTTGTAAAGGATGCCTTTATTTTGTTCAAGATATTTTAAGAATTCATCCGAAAGCTTGTTTTGAGAAAATGTCATTGGGATTACTTTTCTTAATGATTCGTTATTTTAAGAAAATAATCACAGGCATTAATAAAAAAATATAAAAATCACGTTTTATTCTAAATATCAAGATATCGCTAAAAATGGGATTGGGCAATAAACCCAGTCGGAAATTTCCTGATTTCATGGCTAAACCCCATCTGAATAGGGTTTTAAAGTCATTTTAACCCGGATTATGTAATAGGATTTCTCCGCCCTGACAATGTCAGGGGTGAAGCCTGTCCCGTGTTTACGGGAAGTGTTGCAATCGCAAGACAATCAGACTGTTTGGAGATTTTACCATAGCACCGCTATGGTGAATTGAAAACAGCAACGAAGTGGCTGATTTTGAAGCGATTTCAGCACGTAATAGATTGTCTATTACATATTTCGGGTTTAATACATGGGCTTTTGTGGTTAAAGCAAAAAAAAGGATAGGTGAAAATGAATCACCTATCCTCCTTCAAGAATTATATTTATTTTTTATTCATATTGGCTTTGCTTTGAAAGGGCTTTTAAAGCCTCCGCAGTGTATTTAAAAGATTTAAGTCTTTTTTCATGCTCATAGATATTCGTGGTTACCATCACCTCATCTAGGTCATATAGCTCAATAAAGTTTTCTAAGCCTGCTTTGACCTTTTCAAAACTTCCAATAAAAGCATATTTGGTCATTTGCTTGATGGCAGCCTCTTCATGTAGTGCCCAAATTCCACTCATGTCTTTGACTGGAGGGGAAAGTGGGTAAGACCTACCTCTAACAATTCCCAAAGCCATTTGGTAAAAAGAAGTGGCTAAATATTCAGCTTCTTCATTGCTGTCAGCTATAACAACATTTACACATGCCATTAGGTAGGGTTTGTTGTTGTATTGAGATGGTTTAAAGTTTTGTTTGTAATAAGTAGCTGCCTGAGAGAAATAGGTTGGTGCAAAGTGGCTAGCAAAAACATAGGGCAAGCCCTTTTTAGCTGCCATAAATGCACTGTCCATACTTGAACCCAATAAATAAATAGGGATGTCTAATCCTTCGGCAGGAAAAGCGCGAACGGGAGAGTCGATGTTTTCATCAGAAAAGAACATTTGTAACTCTTCTAAATCCTGAGGGAATTCCTGTACGGTTTGCATCCTACCTCTCCTTAGAACTGCTGCGGTCTTTTGATCTGTACCCGGAGCCCTACCCAAACCCAGGTCTATTCTTCCGGGGTATAGGGTATCAAGGGTGCCAATTTGTTCCGCAACCATCATGGGGCTATGGTTGGGAAGCATAATTCCTCCAGAGCCTACCCTGATGGTTTTCGTTCCTTGGGCAATATGTCCCATCAAAACAGTAGGTGCTGAACTTCCTACGTATGGCATATTATGATGCTCTGCTAGCCAATATCGCTTGAATCCCCATGATTCTGCTTTTATGGCTACATCCAAAGCCCTTTTATAGGCATCTCCGGCATCATATCCTTCCTTAAGTAATGCTAAATCTAAAATTGAATAATTCATAACAAGTTGTATAGGACTTCAAACCTAATTTTGCGCCTTTTGGTTCCTAAATTAGCTTATCGATTCCTGTTCCTTTTAAAGGCTTAACCCTAAACTCTGCGAAAGATTATTTATAATAACAATGCTGATAATTGTAGGAAAACCAGAGCAGCCTCTTGTAAAAAACCTCACCGTAGATTAGCAGCGGCGAGGTTTTATAAAAAAACAACAATTTTATTTGAGGTTAAATCACCTTATTTCTCTACAAGTTTAGGGTAGTCTGTATATCCTTTTGCCCCAGGTGTGTAAAAGGTGGATTCATCCCAAGATGCCAATTTTTCGTTTGTAGTAAACCTCTCTACTAAATCAGGATTGGAAATATATAACTTTGCATAGGCTACTGCATCTGCAAGGCCTTCTAAAATAAATTGATTGCCTTTCTGCTGATCAAAACCTGCATTTATAATTATTTTTCCTTTGTAAATCGGTCGGTACCTTTTGGCAATATCAGTCTCCGCGTAGGGTATGTCCGAAACATCATTAAAGGGTTCGGAAAGGTGGAGATAAGCCAATTCATACCTATTAAGGTTTTCTATGATATAGTCAAATGTAGGAATACTTTCTTCGTCCATCGTCATTCCAAAAATCCCACTAAGTGAAGGATTTAATCTTACACCAATTCGGTTTTCTGGTACAACTTTCTTTATGGCATCGATTATTTCGAATAGGATTTTGGCTCTGTTAGGAATACTTCCTCCATATTCGTCCATCCTAACATTTGAAGTACGGCTGAAGAATTGATGCAATAGGTAACCATTAGAGCTGTGAATTTCTACCCCATCAAATCCTGCTTCCCATGCATTGGCTGCTGCATTTTTAAAATCCTCTATCGTTTGTTTAATCTCGGGGATAGACATTTCTTTGGGAGTGACAGTGTCCTTAAACCCTTTAGGTGTAAATGACTTCGATTTGGGATTTATCGCAGAAGGGGCTAGTGGAAGGGCTCCTTCATGGAAATCAGGATGTGAAATCCGACCTACATGCCATAACTGTATGAATATTTTCCCACCCGCATCATGTACTGCCTTTGTCACTTTTTTCCAACCTTCTACTTGAGCCTTGCTGTGGATTCCTGGAGTATTGATATAGCCGACCGCTTCTTGAGAAATTTGAGAACCTTCAGTAATGATAAGCCCTGCTGAGGCTCTTTGTTTGTAATATTCGGCATGTAAATCAGTGGGGGCTTTATCTTGATTGTCTGCCCTGCTTCGGGTCATAGGGGCCATTACAACTCTATTGGCTATTGATAAATCGCCAAGCTTTAACTTTTCTAAAAGTGGTTGGTTTTGCATAGTAAATACTGGTTTTAAACGAATCTGAAAATAATTTCTGTTCTTAGTCAACTAAAAACTTCTAACAATGTTGACTTTTTTATTACTAAGATTTGATGGCTACAATATCTGAACCAGTAATTGAAAAATTAGGGTATAGATGAAAAAAGGTTGGATTCAACTCGATTTTTCCTTGAAAATTTATCCAGAAATCAAGATATAGGCTGTGTTGAGAGTACCTACAAAAAAAGCTGGCTTCCTGAAAAAATCAGAAAGCCAGCCTATTTCTTAGTATATCACCAGATGATTATTAGGCACTGTGCTCTTCGACCCAGTTTCTAGCATTGATAAAGGCAGTTATCCAAGGGCTTACGTCCTCTCTCTGAAGACCTTCCGGATAATATGGCCAGTTCCAAGGCGCAATTGCCCGCTCTATATGAGGCATTATCGCAAGATGTCTTCCATCTTTAGATGCCAAGCCGGCTACATTATGGTCTGATCCATTGGGGTTTCCAGGATAAGCTTCATAGGAGTATTTCATGCCTATATTGTAACTTTCTTTATCAGCTGGCAAATTGAATTTCCCTTCCCCATGTGCAACCCACACACCCAGTTGAAGACCCGACAAGGATCCAAACATTACTGAATTGTTTTGTGGAATTGTAACATTTACAAAAGAAGATTCAAATTTATGGCTTTCATTGTGAAGCATGCTGGCTTTTTCCTCATGTTCAGGATTGATAAGGTCTAATGCCACCATCAACTGGCAACCATTACATACACCTAAACTGAGCGTGTCTTTCCTTGCATAAAAGTTGTCCAATGCATTCTTAGCTTTTTCATTGTAAAGAAAAGCTCCGGCCCATCCCTTGGCAGAACCAAGAACATCTGAATTTGAGAAGCCACCTACAAACACAATCATGTTTACATCCTCTAGGTTTTCCCTTCCTGATATAAGGTCTGTCATATGGATGTCTTTGACATCGAATCCAGCCAGCCATAATGAATAGGCCATCTCTCTGTCTCCATTGACTCCTTTTTCACGAATAATTGCTGCTTTGGCGCCCGTGGTTGTTTTCCTATTGGGGTCCAAATTCAATGATTCGTAAGTCCCTTTCCATTGCTCAGGAAAGGTATAGTTCAAAGGTTGATTTTTGTAATTTTCAAACCTTTCTTTTGCGAGCCGTTTCCCAGACTGTTGTTGGTCCAATAGGTAAGAAGATTTGTACCAAATATCCCTCAATACTGAAACTTCCCAAGATTTATTCAAACCATCAATTTTAATGGTCCCTGTAGCATTTACAGTAGCGATTTCCACTGCTGAAATTCCTTGAGAATTTAAGAAGGTAGTGATATCGGCTGCATCTTTTACTTGAATTACCAAACCTGGATTTTCAGCAAACAATGCTTTGATCAAATCTTTTTCCTTAAGGTTTGAAGCATGAATGTCTATTCCCGTATTCTGGTTAGGGAAACACATTTCCAATATGGTAGTGATCAAACCACCGGATGAAATGTCATGACCAGCTAGTACTTTGTTTTGCTTTATAAGGTCTTGAATGGTTGCAAAGGCACTTTTGAAATAGGCTGCATCCTTTATGTCTGGTACTTCGTTGCCAATTTTATTTAGCGATTGGGCAAAGGAGCTGCCACCTAATTTTGCATCATCCTTCGACAAATCTATGTATAGCAATGTTGATTCAGGGCTAGCCTTCAGACCAGGAGAAATAACATTATTTATATCTGAACATTCACCTACAGTGGATATGATAACTGTCCCTGGAGACTTTACCGTTTGGCCACTTGGGTACTTCTGGGTCATGGACAAGGAGTCTTTTCCGGTAGGAATGTTTATCCCCAAAGCGATAGCAAAATCACTTGTGGATTCAACTGCTCGGTACAACCGTTCATTTTCTCCTTCGTTTTTGGCTGGCCACATCCAGTTGGCACTTAGGGAAACCCCTTTTAGTCCATCGGTAAGTGGTGCCCATATTAAGTTGGTAAGTGCTTCCGCTATTGCCAATCGGGAGCCGGCTTCAGGACTTACCAAAGCGGCTATAGGAGAATGGCCGATGGAAGTAGCTATTCCTTTATTTCCTGAATAATCCATGGCCATCACTGCCACATTATTCAATGGAAGCTGAAGTTCGCCAGTTGTTTGTTGCTTGGCCACCCTACCAGTAACTGACCTGTCTACTTTGTTGGTGAGCCAGTCTTTGCAAGCTACTGCTTCTAATTGCAGCACATTGGTTAAATACTGCTCAAAATCTTGAACTTTGTATTCTGGTGCTTTAAAATTTTGCTTGGCTTTTTTGTCCACCAAAACAGTTTTTGGGGAAGACCCAAACATATGATTCAAACTCCAATCAACAGGTTTTTCTCCTGTCTGGGTGTTTTCAAATTTGAATTGCATGTCCCCAGTCGTTTGGCCAATATTATAAAATGGAGCTCTTTCTCGGTCAGCAATCTTTTTTATCTTGTCGATGTGAACATCTTTTACTACCAATCCCATTCTTTCCTGGGACTCATTGCCAATGATTTCTTTGGCAGAAAGGGTAGGGTCCCCAACAGGCAATTTTTCCAAATCAATGGTTCCTCCAGTATTTTCCACCAATTCAGAAAGGCAGTTTAAGTGGCCACCTGCTCCATGGTCATGTATTGATACGATAGGATTGTCCTCACTTTCAGCCAAAGCTCTGATGACATTTGATACTCTTTTCTGCATTTCAGGATTTGACCGCTGAATGGCATTCATTTCTAAGGAAAGACTAAGTTCACCAGTGTTTAGAGAGGAAACAGCGCTGCCTCCCATGCCAATTCTATAATTGTCACCACCCATCAGGACTATACGATCACCTTTTTCGGGATTTTTCTTAAGACTATAAGGGGCTGCAGTAAAACCAACTCCTCCTGCTTGCATGATTACCTTATCGAATCCCCAATGTAGCTCATCCTCATTGTGCTCGAAAGTCATAAGGCTTCCGCAAATGATTGGCTGACCAAATTTATTACCAAAGTCACTGGCACCGTTAGACGCTTTAATAAGGATGTCCATAGGGGATTGGTAGAGCCATTTTCGCTCCGAAAGGTTCTTCTCCCAACTTCTTCCAGCTTCTGATCTAGGGTAAGAAGTCATGTAAACTGCCGTGCCAGCTAGTGGGATAGAGGCGGTACCACCTGCCATCCTGTCTCTGATTTCCCCCCCTGACCCCGTAGCAGCACCATTGAAAGGCTCTACAGTGGTAGGGAAATTATGGGTTTCCGCTTTTAAGGATATTACGGTATCTATTTCTTTAATCTCAAAATAATCTGCTTTATCGGATGACTTGGGCGCAAATTGCAAAGCTTTAGGTCCTTTTACAAAGGCTACGTTGTCACTGTAAGCTGAGACTATTCCATTTTTATTGGCTTTGGAAGTTTCTTTGATTAACTGAAACAGCGTCATGGATTTTTCCTCACCATCTAAGATAAAGGTGCCATTGAAGATTTTATGCCTGCAATGTTCGGAGTTAACCTGGCTAAAGCCAAACACTTCACTGTCTGTCAATGGCCTGTCCAGTGATTTGCTTACACCTTCCAAATAGGCCACCTCTTCAGCATTTAATGCCAATCCCTCTTTTTCATTATAGGAGCTAATGTCCTCTATATATTGGATAGGGTCAGGAGTTTTTGCAATTGAGTAGACATTCTGCCCCAAACCTTTATAATGTCGTTGAAGCATGGGGTCGAAAGTACTGCCTTCAGTCCATGGGTAGAAGGCTTCAATTCTCAGAATCCCTTTTATTCCCATATTCTGGCTAATTTCCACCGCATTTGTAGACCAAGGGGTAATCATTTCCTTCCTGGGACCGATAAATTCACCAGAAATCTCCAGGTCTTCCAAATAATCGGCGCCTCCGAAAAGCCAGTTCAATTTCTCCAGTTCACTATTTTTTAACGCCTCATTGGTTTCAAGGGCGTAAAGGGTCTTCTCCGGGGATTGAAAAAACAAAATCTTCATAAAGGGATCAATAGCTTTTTTGAATGGGCAAATGTACAAAATTGGTTTTAAAATTTTGCAGTGCAGATGGAGTAAGAAACTGATTAGCTAGGATAACTTGAAAAAAATAGGAATTGCTCCTAAGTCAAAGAAATAAATAGGATGAAATTGCCCTTTTGGCTTGAAGTTTAAGTCGGAAGAAATCTTCAAAAACCCAATTTAATATAGCCTTTTTACAAAAAATATATAGTTCCTTTGTAGAGTTAAGAAGAATGAGTGTTAAAATAATAGAAATTCCTGAAGAAACTCTGAACCTTTTGATAGTTTCTCTAGTTTATTCCCTGAGTTAATCATTAAGGGATATTTGGAAACGAGACAAAATATAATTCGAATAGCACTAAAAAATTTTTTAGTGTACGGGGTAAGGGCAGTCACTATGGATGAAATAGCCAGGATTGCGGGAATATCTAAAAAAACAATTTATGAAGAATTCTCTAGTAAAGAGGAACTGGTCAACGCAGCAATAGAAGCATCAATAAAAGAATACAGGTGTGATTTAGATGAGATGGAAAGCATTGATGAAAGTGCTATTGACCATCTTTTACGAATGACAAGATATTTAAGGGAAGTTTTTACCAGCATGAACCCATTATTAATGCAAGATATTCAAAGGTTTTATCCGAAATGCTGGTTAAAAATAAATGAATTCAAAACTGAGAAAGTACTTCAAAATATTATTATGGTATTAGAAAAAGGCAAGGAATCTGGAGATTTTCGAATTGAAATCAATTCAGAGTTACTGGCCTACATGCGTATGGATCAAATCACCAACACGTTTACTTCTAATTATGCCAAATTCAGCCCAAGTTTTCTTGATTGTCAACTGGCAATTTTAGATCATTTTATACATGGAATTCTTACTGACCAGGGTAGGTCTAATTATTATAGGAAACTACAAACACAGGAATTATAATTTTATGAATTTTAAATCGATAATTTTCACCGTTTCAATTTGGGTTTTTGGCCATTGGTTTACGGATGTTCAGGCCCAGCAAGTAGCTTTTACTTTAGAAGAAAGCGTTAACTATGCGCTAGAAAACAATGCGGAAGCAAGAAGTGCCAATCTGGAGATTCAAGCAGCAAAAGGCTTGGTGGGCGAGCGAACTGCAGAGGGCTTGCCACAAATCACGACTAGGGTCAATGCAACCAAAAACCTTGTAGTACCTATTACTCCATTTCCTGCTCAATTTTCGGATCCGGAAGCTCCTGAAGGTACATTTATTGGTATTCAGTTTTCACCTGTCTATTCTGCCAACCTGACAGCCACTGTAAGTCAAATGATCTTTAACGGATCTTACTTCATAGGGCTTAAGGCGGCAAAAACTTACAAGCAATTGGTGGAATTTGACAAGGCCTTTACAGAACTTCAAGTGATTGAAAACGTGAAAAAGGCCTATTTTTCTGTTTTGGTAAGTAAGGAACGTGAAACCCTGATTCAAGCGAATTTAAATCGCTTGGATACACTTCTAAAGGAAACAGAGATTTTGTACCAAGAAGGCTTTGCAGAGAAAATAGATGTGACAAGGATACAAGTACAGAACAACAATATTAGAACTGAACTCAATAAAGCCAAAACTTCCACTAGAGTAAGCAAAGCCATATTGAAATTACAAATGGGTTTCCCTGAAGATAGGGATATTTCCCTGAGCAATGAACTTGACGATTTCACCCAATATTTAGATACCCAAAGGTTGTTAAGTGAGGAAGGTCAGCAAAGAGTCGAAGTAGATCAAATCAATACCAACTACGACTTGGCAGTTTTGGATTTGAAAAACAACCAGATTCAATACATGCCAAGGTTGGATGCCAATTATACATTTCAAAGAAATGCTTTCGGAGGTAATTTCTCCAAGCTATGGTCTGGAGACTGGTTTACAGGTTCAATTTTAGGGGTAACCCTGGAAATTCCAATATTTGATGGATTTACTAAAAGATATAAAATCCAACAGAACAGGGTGCAAATGAGGCAACTCGAAGTTCAAAAAGAATTTACGTTACAGAATATTGCCTTGGAAAAATTTCAGGCCAAACAGAATTTAATCAATAGTCTGCAGGAGTTGGAAGTTCAGCGGGAAAATAGGGATTTGGCATTGGAAGTTTTTAATATGGCTAAAATAAAGTACCAAGAGGGAGTTGGCTCCAACTTAGAAGTGGTGGAGGCTGATGCTACCTTGAAAGAATCGGAAACCAATTATTTTTCGGCGCTTTATGACACATTTATTGCACGAGTAGATTTAGAAAAAGCTTTGGGAATATTAAAATGAGAAAAGGATTATACATGTTTATGAAAAATACACTTAAGATTTTAACCCTATCCCTCATGCTGGGGATGTTTTCTTGTGGGCAGCAGGAAGAAGATGAGCTTTCTAAGAAGAAAAGCCAATTGGATGAGTTCAAATCCGAATCTGCAGAATTGAAAGTGAAGATTCAGGAATTGGAGGAAGAAATCTCCAAAATGGATCCCGAATTTCGAAAAAATCAGAGAAAGTCAGTTTTAGTAACAACAGTTAAACCTGAAACTGGAAGATTTGATCATTATGTAGAAGTAACCGGTTCTGTACTTTCCAAAAAGAATGTAAATATAAGTGCAGAAGTATCTGGCAGGGTAGAAGAGATTGTTACCAGAGAAGGCATGTCTGTAAGAAAAGGACAGGTTATTGCTCGAATAGATGCTGAATCGGTACAAAGGAATTTGGATGAAATCCAAACCCAACTAGAGCTTGCCAAAACCATCTTTGAGAAACAAGAAAGACTATGGAACCAGCAAATAGGTACAGAAATCCAATACCTAGAAGCAAAGAATAGAAAGGAAACCTTAGAAAAGAACCTTGCCTCTATAGAACTTCAAAAAGATAGAAGCACAATTAGAGCACCATTTAATGGAACTGTTGAGGAACTCGTTGTAAGGGTAGGTGAACTGGTGCAACCAGGTTCTCCTGTAGTTAATTTTGTAGGTGAAGATGACCTCTTTATAGAAGGAGATATTTCTGAAAGATATGTAGGGATTCTAGACAAGGGGGATTCGGTTAGTATTTATTTCCCATCCATTGATAAAACCTTAAAAACCAAAGTGACGGCTATTGGAAAGGTTATCAATCCTGACAACAGAACTTTTAAGATCGAAGTTTTTCTACCTAAGTTGGAAAAAGTTAAACCAAATATGATTTCGGTTTTAAATATTCAGGATTACAGCGTGGAAGATGCTGTTACCATCCCTTCTTACTTGATATTGAAGGACAACAAAGGAAGTTATGTGTTTGTTGTTGAAGAGGGGGTAGCTCATAAAAAATACATTGAAAGAGGCATGACCTACGATAGCAAAACGGAAATCATTGAAGGTTTAAGTGGTTCCGAAGTGCTTATTGACAAAGGATTTAGGGAAGTAGGAGATAATTTTAGTGTAAACATCTCATCTTAATTAGAATATGGCTTCAGAAGAAAATAAGAAAAAAGGAGTAATCAGGGAATTTGGTGTATCCTCACTTTCTGTTGATAACAGAACAAGTGTGGTTATTCTAACACTGATCATTACCTTCCTGGGGATGTTTGCCTACAGGACCATGCCCAAAGAAAGTTTTCCGGAAATTGTTATTCCTACGGTTTATGTAGGTACAGCATACCCCGGAAACTCACCCGTAGATATGGAAAACCTGATTTCTAGGCCCATTGAAAAAGAGTTAAAATCCATAAATAATTTAAAAGATGTAAGTTCCACTTCCATCCAGGACTTTTCATCGATTGTGGTTGAGTTTAATCCAAATGTGGAAATATCCAAGGCCATACAGGATGTCAAAGATGCGGTAGATAAAGCGAAAAGTGAGTTGCCTAATGATTTGGATAGAGACCCTGATGTGCTTGAGGTCAATACCTCAGAGTTTCCAATAATGAATGTAAATATTTCAGGAAACTATACCGAACAAGAGCTGAAAACTTATGGGGAATATTTGGAAGATGAAATTGAAAAATTAACTGAAATATCAAGTGCTGATTTAAGTGGGACCATTGAACGAGAAATTCGTATCAATGCGGATCTCTATAAAATGGAGGCTTTGGGTGTTACTTTTTCTGACATATCAAGCGCTGTTTCTGATGAGAATGTTACCATTTCAGGAGGTAATATTTTGTCTGGTGATTACAGAAGAACATTAAGGATAGATGGTGAATTTGCCAAGCCTATAGAAATTGAAGATGTTATCGTCAAGACCGAGAATAACAATATTGTATACCTGAGGGATGTAGCAGAAGTAGAAGATACCTATAAAGAAAGAGAGAGTTTTGCCAGAAGTAAGAAATTGCCTGTAGTTACAATTAATGTAATAAAAAGAAGTGGAGAAAATCTTTTGGATGCTTCTGATAAAATAAAGGCCCTTATTGATGAAGTGAAAATAAATAAATTTCCGGAGGATTTGGAAGTAACCATTACCAATGACCAATCCAAAGCCACACGGTCTCAAGTAGATAATTTAGAAAACAGTATCATATCAGGGGTGATCCTTGTGGTGTTGGTATTGATGTTTTTCCTTGGTTTCCGAAATGCACTGTTCGTAGGAATTGCTATTCCATTGTCTATGTTTATCTCATTCTTGGTACTCAATTCCTTGGGTGTTACCCTGAACCTCATGGTATTGTTCTCCTTAATTCTTGCTTTGGGAATGCTGGTGGACAATGGAATTGTGGTAGTAGAGAATATCTATAGACTGATGCAGGAAGGGAAATCTGCAGTAAGAGCAGCTAAAGAAGGCGTTGGTGAAGTGGCTTGGCCAATTATTACATCTACGGCTACTACACTTGCAGCCTTCCTTCCTCTGGCATTTTGGGATGATATCATTGGGGAGTTTATGAAATACCTTCCCATCACCTTGATTATCGTATTGTCTTCCTCCTTGTTCGTAGCCTTGGTAATCAACCCTGTGTTGACAGCCTTGTTTATGAAAGTCCAAGATGTAGATAAGGAAAAGCCCGTTCAGAAACCGATGATTGTTGCTGCAGTTTTGACTACATTGGCAATCATAAGTTATTTCCTAACTTGGATAGCCCTTGGAAATTTATTGTTCCTGTCTGCCCTGCTAGTTATATTTAATGTTTTCTTCTTAAGAAGGGCTATTCGTTGGTTCCAAAATGTATTCTTGGTTCGGTTGGAGGACCTATATGAAAAAACACTTCTTTTCGCATTAAGGGGTAAGAAGCCCTACCTCTTTTTCGGCGGAACGTTGATATTATTGGTGCTGTCATTGGCCTTACTTTTTGTAAGTGCGCCGAAAATATTATTTTTTCCTGACAATCAACCGGCCTTGATTAGTATATACATTGAAAAACCTATTGGAACGGACATTACTTCTACCAATGAATTTGTGGAAGAATTTGAAGATGATCTTTTTGCTTTACTGAAACCTTATGATCAAATCATAGAGTCTGTGATAACCCAAATTGGAGAAGGTACTGGAGACCCTATGGAAGGACCAAGCCAGGCATCTACTCCTCACAAGGCTAAGGTGACAATTGGTTTTGAAGAGTATCAATTCCGAGAAGGAATCAATACCAATGAAATCATGGAGAAGATTAGGGAATTGGCAGAGGGATATCCGGGTGTATTGATGACAGTAGGTAAGCAACAAAATGGACCTCCTGTAGGTAAACCTGTAAATATAGAAGTAACAGGGGAGGATTTTGAGCAGCTCATCACATATGTGAATTCTATGAGAGAGCATATAAATGAATCTGGAATACAAGGGATTGAGGAGTTGAAAACCGATCTGGAACTTGGAAATCCTGAATTAATCATAAATATCGATAGAGAGAAAGCACGTAGGTTCGGTTTGTCAACGGCAACTATCGCCAATGAATTGAGGACTGCTCTTTTCGGGCTGGAGGTATCCAAGTTCAAGGAGGGAGAAGATGATTACCCTATTCAGCTTAGGTTAGCAGATAAATTCAGGTATGATATCAATGCTTTGCTAAATAAAAAAATAAGCTTTAGAGACAAATTTGGTAATCAGAAGGAAATTCCAATTTCATCTGTAGCAAGTTTAGAATACAGTTCTACCTACGGTTCAGTTAAAAGAAAAGATTTGGAAAGGGTAATTACCATATTTTCCAATGTGAATGATGGTTATAATGCAACTGAAATTAATAACGAGATTAAACGATTGTTGCAGGATTTTGATATTCCGGAAGGGATTAATGTGAGCTTTACAGGTGAGCAGGAAGAACAAGCAAAATCAGCGGAGTTTTTGACTCGAGCATTATTGATTTCGGTCTCTTTAATCTTTCTGATTATCGTTGCACAGTTTAATTCCATAACTACGCCATTTATTATCATGGCATCCGTTATACTGAGTACCATTGGTGTGTTTTTAGGATTGGTGATTTTTAATATGGACTTTGTCATTATTATGACTGGTATTGGAATTATATCCTTAGCTGGAGTTGTAGTAAACAATGCGATTGTACTAATAGATTACACTGATTTGGTTCGCTCAAGGAAAAGAGAAGAATTAAATATCGGAGAAGAGGAAAGTCTATCAAAAGAGGATCTTTTAGATAGTATTATTAAGGGTGGAAAAACAAGATTACGACCAGTACTTTTAACTGCTGTTACCACAGTATTGGGGTTGATTCCATTGGCTATAGGGATGAATATCGATTTTTATGGATTGTTGTCCTCCTTTGACCCGAAATTTTATATTGGAGGGGATAATGCGGACTTTTGGGGCCCAATGGCATGGACTGTAATATTTGGTCTAACCTTTGCGACCTTTTTAACGTTAATAGTAGTACCTGTCATGTATTTATTGGCAGACAAATTAAATACGGCTGTTCGTAAGATCAGTTAATTAGATTTAATTAAAGGTTGGTGGTTTTTTTAAGTGTTCAAACCTCCGAGACATTGTCTCGGAGGTTTTTATTTTTTAGACTTGAAGGAAAGCTGAAAAAAATTGTACTAAGCTTTTGACACTTGATTCTTCTGGTTAAACCCGAAATATGCAATAGACCTTCTATTACATAATCCGGGTTAAAGTCTTCTGACTTGCTTTAAAAAAGTACCTCATTATTAGGATTGGCCATAGTATGCACCTTCACCATGTTTGCGTTCATAATGTTTTTTGATCAAGGCTTCTTTTAGTCTTGGTGCATTGGGGTTTATTTGTAAAGTCAAATAGGCCATTCGGGCAATTTCTTCAAGCACTTTGCTATTATATACTGCTTTCTGGGCATTCTTTCCCCAGGTAAATGGTCCGTGGTTGCCTATAAGAACCATTTCTACTTCTTCAGGGGAAATGTTTTTTTCATGGAAACAGTCCAGAATTTGTTGTCCGGTCATGTGTTCATAATCACCTGCAATATTTGCATCACTCATAGGAGGAGCGCAAGGGATGTCACTGGTATTATGGTCTGCATGTGTAGTGCCAAATAAAGGAATGTCCATTTGTGCCTGCGCCCATGAAACAGCATAGCAGGAGTGAGTATGGCATATGCCACCGATATGATCCCAATTGCTGTATAAAAAGGCATGGGTTTTTGTGTCTGAAGAAGGTCTCATTTCTCCTTCTACGACCTTATTATTAAAGTCCACAATAACGATGTCTTCTTCTTTTAATGTTTCATAAGGAACCCCACTTGGTTTGATGGCAAACACTCCTTTTTCCCTGTCTACCGCACTCACGTTACCAAAGGTATAAAAGACCAAATCCAATTGGGGTAACTCCATATTGGCTTTATAACACTCACTTTTCAGTTCTTTGTAATTATTCATGGTATATTGAAGGGGTTATTTAAATGCAATTGATTTATAGAAAATAGTCTATTGGCCATGAAGCCCTATCCAAATGATTGTAAATTAGAAGCAGCTTGCAATTTAGTAGGCCAGCTCTTTTTTTCCTATTTGAAATAGATGTCTGAGGAACAAATATGGAAAAAGGATCTTTAGAATGTGATTTTAAGTTAAATTTTTTCTCGTAATTTTAGATAAATTATTAGCATATAATTAAAACAAAAGCATGCAGCTAAAACAAAAAGTAGTATGGTTGGTGACTGGAAGTCAACACCTATATGGCCAAGATATTTTAAAGGAAGTAGCTGATCATTCGCTGTCCATTAGTGAATATTTTAACCAAGAAAATAACATTGCTGTTAGGGTAGCGTTCAAAGCAGTTGTGACTACCCAGGAAGAAATTCTACAGGTTTTTTTGGAGGCAAATAGGAGTGAGGATTGTGTTGGGGTAATGGCTTGGATGCATACTTTTTCTCCTGCAAAAATGTGGATTAATGGATTGAAGGTACTCAGTAAGCCTTTGCTGCATTTGCATACTCAATATGGGGAGCGTATTCCTTGGGAATCCATAGATATGGATTATATGAATCTGCATCAAAGTGCTCATGGTGATAGGGAGTTTGGTTTTATCTGTACCAGAATGAAAATACCGAGAAAGGTGGTAGTCGGTCATTGGAAAGATATTGAGCTACATAAAGAAATTGACCATTGGTGCAGGGCTGCCTGCGGATGGAATGACTTGCAAGGAGCTAAATTTGTGAGGTTTGGTGATAATATGCGCCAGGTGGCTGTGACTGAAGGGGACAAGGTAGAAGCACAGATGAAGTTTGGTTTTGCTGTTAATACCCATGGAGTAGGAGATTTGGTGGAGGTGATAAATAAAGTGAGTGAGGCTGAAATAGCCCAACTGATAGAAACCTATGTCAGTTCCTATAGTTTGTCAGAGGACTTAAAAAAGGGAGGGGAAAAGCATGCTTCTCTAGTGGAGGCGGCAAAAATAGAGTTAGGCTTAAAGCATTTTTTGGAACATGGAGGTTTTAAAGGCTTTACCAATACTTTTGAAGACCTTCACGGAATGAGTCAATTGCCAGGCTTGCCTGTTCAGAGGCTTATGAATGCAGGCTATGGCTATGCAGGGGAAGGTGATTGGAAGACCATGGCCCTGGTGCGTGCGATGAAGGTCATGGGAACAGGACTGCCAGGAGGCAATGCGTTTATGGAGGATTATACTTATGATTTTAAAGAACAAGGTGGTTTGGTATTGGGCGCTCACATGCTGGAAGTAGACGAGTGCCTTGCAGAAGGGCCCATTCGTTGTGAAATCCATCCATTAGGAATAGGTGGCAAAGAAGACCCCGTTAGACTTGTGTTTGATGCCAAGGCATGTTCAGCACTGAATGCGTCACTTATCGATCTGGGTAATAAATATAGAATGGTGGTAAATAAAGTAGAAGCCGTTAGTTCACCTAATGCCTTGCCCAAATTACCTGTGGCAAGAACCATTTGGCGACCCCTTCCAGATTTTAAAAGTGCCAGTACAGCTTGGATACTTGCAGGAGGCGCACATCATACTTGTTTTAGCCAAAACTTAAGTACCCAAGTTATAGAGGATTTTTGTGAAATGGCTGGAATTGAATGTGTAGTAATAGATGAAAATACAAATCTCAGAAGTTTTAAGACCTATCTTAAAGGTTTGGACCTGTAGCGATAAGAACAAGAGAACTGTCTTTTTTCCAAGAAATGCTGAATAAAGTGAGGGAGTTAAGATACTCCCTCTTTTTTTTGCCAATTTAATATTGAATCAAGGGATCAAGATTACCCAAGTTGAACTAATCCGTTGTTGGCAAAATAATCAAAGGAGTATTGCCATCATGTATTAGGTCATTGATGAAAAAATTCCTGAATAACTTGTCATTTAGATGGCGTGAACCTTTTTGCAGGACAATAAAGTCATCAAGGCGTTTACTAAATCTTTTTTTGATTTCAGTGAAAGCATCTTTATTCTCGTAAATATTTATTTGAACCTCAAAACGATCTTCCAATTTAGACTTCAATTGTTCCAGGTATTCCTTACCTCGAGCCAATTCTGCTTTGTCTTCAATTACGGTTAATAATTCGATCTCTTTTATTTTCTGCCCAATAGTCACTAAAATGGATTCTAGTGCTTGTTCGTTCAAAGGGTGTTTTTCCTGACATGAAAGTGCCAATTTAATTGGCACTGTTTCTTCTATTGTTTGAGGAACCGCAATTACAGTTTGGTTGAGTTGATCAATAATAGTGGTTGCTGTACTTCCTATTAATAATCGCTTTAAAAACCCCGTACCTTTTAAACCTAAAAGTAGAAGGTCATTAGGCTTAAGAAAATCTTCCAAATAATGGAGCAGTTGAATAGAAATAGCTTCAAAACTTGTTTTTTCACCGATAGGAGCTAGATTATTTTCTTTCAAGGTATTCGAAAAGGTCTTTTCGGCTTCCTTTTTATTGAACTCAATGATTTGATCACTTCCCTTGGTATTAGAAATGGTAGGAGCCAGGCCATCCAACTTATGGATAAAAACCAAGTCTAAATCAAATGTTTTCTGCCAGTTACAAGCCAGTTTTAAAAGAGTGGGTGTATACGGAGAAAAATCTATTAATACGACTAATCTGTTCATGTTGAGATAAAAGTGATAGAGGTGTTATTTTTATTTTGAATATATAAAAATCCTCACGAAATGTAGCAGTTTTATTGATGTTTCAGTTTAAATCGGTCACTTCTTTGTTGTCTTCTTATCACTAATAAGACGTAGTTATCTTTGAAAAACTGTTTTAACTAATTTAACCCGGATTATGTAATAGGATTCGTAATAGAATGTCTATTGCATATTTCGGGTTTAATTATTGAAATCGAATACTGTTTCTATATACAAAAAAATCACCTGCTATTAATTTAAGCAGGTGATTTGATATGAATTAGATTTTTTTTCTGTCCAATTAATTGGGTATTTCAGGGTCCCGGAGATCTACTTTAAACGTTTTCCACTCTAGGTGCCCAATAAGTACAATAAGCATCCGCGTTGACAGGTCCTTTAAATAACTGGCAGCCTCCACATTTACGTTTTTCTGTAGGTGGAAGATACAATTGGCAATTGTCGCACTTATCATCTTCTAAAGGTGACTTTTCCTCATAACCCAAACTTTTTCTTTTTGCAATGTCCTCTTCACTAAGCCCAGTCAGATCAGAACAATTATCGATGTTTTCTAATTTGTATTCTTCTTGAGGCTTGCCACATTTGCTAAGGAAAAATACCACTCCTGTCGAAGCTAATATATTTTTTATTGATTTGCGTCTGTTCATACTTGTATGCAGATTGTTGTTTTTAATAATTGAAATTCAATTTCCACAAGTTGAGATTTCAATGAGATTATGGTTAAACTATTCCGCTTTGGCTCTTATTCCTTTACCTTCAAGAATGTGATTGACCTCCTTTAAGTAATCTTCTTTCCAAGAGATTTCTGTTCCTGAAAAATTATATTTTTCATCTAGCACCTTAAGAATAGCCTCACCTGAACCAGCGTTTGAACTCAAGATCCCTAGTCTAAACCACTTGTTTTCTCCTTTTTCTATAAGGGCTTTGGCAAGTTGGTTAATAGTGAAATCATCTTCATAATTTCCTAAACTAAGAATAGCTTGAAGTGATACGATTGGAGATTCATCATTGATTTTTTCAGCAATTTTTTCCTTTAACTTCGGGAAATTTTCGGCTAGCATTAAAGCATTTTTTCTAACACCATAATTATCACTTTCCAGTGCTTCTTCTACCATTCCTTGTTCCAATGCACCCATTGATTCTAGCAAATACAAAGCATGAAGCTGGGCATTTGGATTTTCATTCGATAACAAATCTTTTAACAATGGGATGTACTCAGCTTTTGGGTTTTCCAAAATAATCCTTTGGGCAGTGGTTCTCCACCACCCGTTTTTATGTGCAAGGTGAGACACCAAGGTTTTACTATCTAGGCTTGAAAAATCCTGTACTTTGGTTTCTGAAACACCTGATTTAGGCACAATTCTGTAAATTCTACCACGATCCATGCCATGCATAAAATCCATTTCTTCTTTTAGATCATCAGGGATCGAAACTGGGGTTTCAATGTGTTGTCTGTAGAAATCCACCAAAAATAGAGCTCCATCAGGTCCAACAGTAAAACCAACAGGTCTGAACCATGGGTCTGTTGAAGCGAGGAATTCTTTATCAAGTTCTTCACTTGCTCTTTTGGCAATTAGAGTAGGGCTTTCTTTATCTTCTGCAAGAACATCCCTGTGCACCAAATTCCCTGCAACCTCTCCTGTAAAGATGTTTCCATTAAATCCTTCAGGGAAATCACCACCATCATAAACGGTTCCTCCTGAAGCTCCAGTGAAGTGATCCTCCGCATATTCCACTCGGTTAAGCTCTTGTTCTTGGTATTGTATATTTCTCCTTCTGGTACGTTCTGCTCTCCAATAGGGTGGAGGTGTAATCTGAAACATCTCCAGCTCATGGTCAGAAATGTTTTGGTTTACAGAATTGCTAGACAAGTGTCCATGGCGCTCCAGGTACCTGTTAGGTATCACTGTCTGCTGGATGTGAAGCGTGTTTTGGGTAAAGAATTTATTTCCCCAATCGTCAAAAGTTTGCCCAAATTGAGCTGTCCCGCTTTCTTTCTCAAATAACCCTTTGTCCAATCGAAACCTAAAGTCAGCTCCTCTTAATTGTAATGGACCTTCTCCTGGCGCATCTTTAAAGGTAACATCACTTCTTTGCCCATTGTTAGCAGCATAAATCCAGTTGTCAATTCCCAAACGTAAATTTGTGATTTGAGCCTCAGAATTGTTTTCAAAAAAACCTGTAAATACAGAGGTTTTTGAGTCAGCAACTCCGTCACCATCATCATCCTTTAGGTAATAGATATGAGGTGCTGCCGTAACCAAAAGACCACCTTTCCATGGCATTAAGTTGGTAGCATCTGCCAACCCTTCTGCATAAACGGTTGAGGCATCTATTACCCCATCTCCGTCAGTGTCATCCAGTCTTTTGATGACACCTTTGCCTTTACCTTCTTCAGGCTTGTAAGGATAGTCTGGCATTTCCACCGCGTATGCAATTCCTTTTTCATCAAAAACCAGGTTTACTGGATCCTGAATATGAGGTTCAGCAGCAAATAATTTCACTTCGAAATTCTCATGAATATTGAATGTAGCGATCGATTCTTCTGGACTGAGAGCTTCTGCATATTTATCCTCCTTACAGGAATATAATCCTATAAGCAAGACTGCAAATAAAGTATGGGTAACGTTACCTTTCATAATTTTAGCTGTGTTTGACTGAATGAATAATTAAATATCTTATAAATTTTAAAAGAAAAAAATTTTTCTTCTTATCAATGGTTAGATAAATCCTTTTTTTTATTTAAGTGGGTATTACAGGTGATTATTTTTCAAATGCTAACTTTTTCAATGGTGTAAACCCAAAAACATCATCCAAGAAAGAATAGGCTTCTTTTCTTGTGTTTTCAGGGAAATCATGGCTTGCATTTGGGTACCTTACTTGTAAGTTATCCGGGTAGCCCAACCAATTGTATACTGGCTGAATAGCTTCAATTCCTGATTTCACTCCTTCCACTGAAAAGTTACTGTCCTGTAGCGGTGCATTAGTGAAAACTGGTCTAGGAGCTATTGAAGCTATGATATGGGTAAAGTCAAACGGTAAAGTTGCTTCTGGCAAAAGTTTTTTGATGACTGGCATGTACCTGTCTTGTGCCCAAGGGCCTAACCTACCACCATAATTTTTAATTCCTGCCTCTCCAATATCATAATAATCAAAAGGTGTCCAACCGCAACTTGTCACTACAGCTTTTAATCTTGAATCATGAGCAGCTACAAACAAGGCATTGTGTCCACCTAAAGAATGACCGATTACCCCTATTCGTTCTGAATCTACTTCATCCATATAAGTAAGTGCATCTACGCACCTCATATGGTTCCATACCGCTAAAAGGGTTCCGGAATCAAATCCATCTTTCGAGAAATCATGGTCTTTTTGCTCTCCAAAACTTGGGTAATCAGGAGCAATGACTACATAACCCCTTTCAGCCAATTCACTTGCAAGAGCCCTGTTTTCAAGAGGACCCTGACCATCTACAATTTTTTTACCTAGATCTCCAGTACTATGTAGTACCAACATCGCAGGGGCCTTGACTTTTATTTTGTGTGGGATATAAAGGAAAGCAGTTACTTGATTGCGCTCATTACTGTCAAAAGAAATATGATGCTTGGTATAGGTGCTTTCTACAGTTGAATCCAAATAATTTATTTCAGGCCTTTTTAGATTGTCCCTAAAAGGAAGGGTACCCATGATTGAAGCCATGTTGTTTTTCCAGGATTTCTTTTTTTCTTCCCACTCAGCCAATGTACGTAATGGTTGTTGACTTTCAGATTTTAAAACAAAAGGGCTTTCGGTTGTATTGTTAGGAATTTCTCTATGCAACATTTTTTTAATCGCTCCCATGATAATGGGCTCAGCTTCTGCTGTTACGGGGCTGGTACCTACCTCATATCCTCCTTCAGTATAAGCCGAGGATGGACCTATATAGAATGGCCCATAATCTCCATATGCTGCCATGGTTACAAATAAATCTTTTCTTTCAGCCTTAGCTGCCAATTGGTATTCGATAAAGAGTTCTCCAGGAAGGTGAAGAATTCTTACATCACCTAAGGTCAAACAACTTATATCTATCTTTTTCCCTAGTGCCTGCCTATTGTACCATGCCAGTTTTTGCACATTGTTGGTGAGCCAACGCGCATTTTGGGTACGCATTTCTTGAGCAATTTCAGGTAAAGTTTCCTTTGGTGTCAATAGGATGGGTTCCTGTTGCCAGTAAACATCCTCTTTGGTGATTTTAGTTTTTACTGTATTGTCCCAGGCTTGTTCCATTCCTTTTGCAAGTCTTTCAGCGAGGATTTTACGGTTGATTTTAGCGCCGTCATTGTATTTTCCGGCAGTTACATTTGCTCCGGCACCATTGAAGTGTACATGCATAGCATCTGGAACCGACAATTGACGCATGTACCTGGCAATACCAGGAAAATCTGGGTTGGCAATTTTAGTCAGGTAATAACTTTGGGGGTGAACCGCATAATAGCTAAATACAGCTAAAGGTTCTTCTTCATTCCAAAAACTAACCAATGAAACCTCCGGGTCAATTAAACCTTCCGGGAAATCCCTGATTTTTTTATCCTTTGTAGAAGAGGTTCGGGTATAGGCCACATGTCCATCATCCCCTAAAATCCTTCTATTTGAAGCAACTTTTTCCACAATACCTTTACCAGTACCAATATGCGTTATGGGCTTTGCGTCCTTTAAAGCTATTCTGATGGCATCCTTCAAATTATTAATCAGAAGTCTGTCAAAGGAGCTTTCATATGCTTTAGGATCTAAGCCTGCCTCTTTCAAGATTTTCTCTGCACCCCAATCACTAATTGGAGCATCATGTTGGTGCAAAGTATGTACTGCTACCCTAGAAGGTATAGTTGAAGCAGCCTCGGCAAGGCTTTCTTTAAATGCATCTTGACTTTCGTTGGCTATTCCAATCCAATCTATTGCACAGATGACAATTGGTAAGCCTGACCCTGATATTACCACGCCTTTGGCCCTAAGACCCAGATCATCTTTTTTTTCTAGGGGATCATATGCCAGTAAGCTGCCAATAGGAGGGGTTGCATCCACATCGAAAAGGGCCAGGGTAAGGCCTTTTTCTTGACCATAGCTGGCAATGGGTCCCAAACCTAGTAATATCAAAAAGAGGGTTAAATACAGATTTGATTTGATAAAATTCATAGTGGTTAATTTTAAGAATAATTTAGGGTAAGCTTTATTCTCACTAGGAGATTAATTTTTTATTGTTCATCCAAACGGTCACTCCTTTGCCTAACAAAGCATTGATTTTGTATGGCTTTGAAAGAAACCCTGGTAAAAGGATGTTGTTATCTTATAGTAAGGCATGTGTTTTTCATGGAATAACAAATACCAATAATTTATCAATTAAATCCTATCAATGATTTATCCAGCGGTAATTTTCTTTGTTAACCTGAGGATTTTTGTTTCTAAATTGATTTGTTATTATTTAGGTTTTCGGGATGTTTTTTAGATTTTTAATGGAAATTACGATTTCTAGCGATGTTTTTATCAATGATAGTGCAATCCTACTGATTTATGATAGAATATTACGGTAATTGTACATGATTGCTATCTTTTACCTGTTCTTTCTTGAAAGCAATAGGAATAATAATATCTTTGTCGAAATTAAAAATAAATCCAATTCTTTTAACAGTTAATATGGAACAATTATTTCTCTATTTGGTCCCATTTTTGGGTATTCTAGGCCTAGTGGTAATGGCCGTAAAATCGGCATGGGTTACAAAGCAGCCCACGGGTGATGAAAACATGGTGGAGTTGGCTGGCTATATAGCCAAAGGAGCGATGTCATTTCTTAAAGCAGAATGGAAAGTAATGGGCTACTTTGTAGTGATTGCAGCCATTATTCTAGGTTGGTCTGGCACCTTATTAGACAATTCCAGCCCCATCATTGCGGTGGCTTTTGTTATTGGTGCAGTGCTCTCCGCATTTGCAGGTTATTTGGGAATGAAAATTGCCACTAAATCAAATGTTAGAACAACCGAGGCCGCAAAAACAAGTTTGGCAAAAGCCTTAAATGTATCCTTTACTGGAGGTACTGTAATGGGCCTTGGTGTAGCAGGTTTAGCAGTATTAGGTATGGGCGGCTTGTTCATTATCTTTTATAACATGTTTGTGGTTTCTACAGGTGGTGATGTCAATGGCCATGAGATGGAAACAGCACTCGAAGTATTGGCAGGGTTTTCTCTTGGCGCAGAGTCTATTGCTCTTTTTGCGCGAGTTGGTGGAGGAATTTACACCAAAGCGGCTGATGTAGGCGCTGACCTTGTAGGTAAAGTAGAAGCAGGTATTCCTGAAGATGATGTACGTAATCCTGCTACTATAGCGGATAATGTTGGTGATAATGTAGGAGATGTTGCAGGAATGGGAGCAGATCTTTTTGGCTCTTATGTTGCCACGATATTGGCTTCCATGGTTTTAGGACGAGAAATAGTAAGTGATGATAATTTTGGAGGCATTGCCCCGGTTTTATTGCCTTTGGTAATTGCCGGACTTGGCTTGGTGTTCTCTATCATAGGTACCTTATTTGTGAAAATTAAATCTGAAAATGGAAATGTTCAGGCAGCCCTAAACAGAGGCAATTGGTTTTCAATTTTATTAACGGTAGCAGCCTCTTTCTTTGTCATTGATTATATGTTGCCTGACGGAGATTTGGTGATGTCTAGATTAAACTCAGCTTCATTTACCAAAATGGGGGTATTTGGAGCAGTCTTTATCGGACTGATTGTTGGTGCATTGATGAGTATTATTACAGAGTATTACACAGCCATGGGCAAAGGCCCTGTGAATTCTATAATTAGACAGTCTTCTACAGGTCATGCTACCAATATTATTGGTGGTTTAGCTGTTGGGATGCAATCCACAGTCCTTCCTATCTTGGTATTGGCTGCAGGTATTTTCACCTCTTACATGGCCGCTGGACTGTACGGTGTGGCCATAGCTGCTGCAGGGATGATGGCAACTACCGCCATGCAATTGGCGATTGATGCATTTGGACCGATTGCTGATAATGCCGGTGGTATTGCAGAAATGGCTGGTCTTCCTAAAGAAGTGAGAGAAAGAACAGATATTCTTGATGCAGTAGGTAACACCACTGCTGCAAGTGGTAAAGGCTTTGCAATAGCATCTGCTGCCTTGACAGCATTGGCATTGTTTGCTGCCTACGTAGGTATATCAGGAATCTCTACCATAGACATTTACAAAGCAGATGTGCTTTCAGGCTTATTTGTAGGAGCAATGATTCCTTTTATCTTTTCTGCTCTTGCGATTGCAGCAGTAGGAAGAGCAGCCATGGACATGGTCAATGAGGTAAGAAGGCAATTCAAAGAAATTCCAGGAATCATGGAATTCAAAACTAAGCCAGATTATGAGAAATGTGTTGAAATATCTACCAAAGCTTCCATAAGAGAAATGGTAGCTCCAGGGGCAATAGCCCTGCTTTCCCCAATAGTTGTAGGTTTTCTTTTTGGACACGAAGTACTTGGTGGTATGTTGGCAGGTGTGACTGTTTCCGGTGTTTTGATGGGGATTTTCCAAAACAATGCTGGTGGCGCCTGGGACAATGCTAAAAAGTCATTCGAAAAAGGCGTTGAGATTGATGGTGAAATGTATTATAAAGGGTCAGAACCTCACAAAGCTTCTGTTACAGGAGATACTGTAGGTGATCCATTTAAAGATACTTCAGGTCCATCAATGAATATTTTGATCAAATTGACCTCAATCGTTTCAATTGTGATTGCACCTTATATTCCTTTAGATAGTCCTTTAGGTTTAGCAGATAATGTGAATTCTGAAACTGAAAAAGTAGCACAGGTGACTCCTGAAAAGGCTTCAACAATAGAAGTACTAAAAATAGATTGAAAATTTTAACTTTTTCACAAAAGGCCTCTGAATTTAAATTTAGAGGCCTTTTTATTTAACCCGGATTAGATTATGTAATAGGATTTCTCCGTCCTGACAATAGTCAGGGGTGAAGCCTGTCCCGTGATTACGGGAAGTGTTGCAATCGCAAGAAAATCAGGCTGTTTGGATATTTTAGCATAGCACCGCTATGGTGAAATTGAAAACAGCAACGAAGTGGCTGATTTTGAAGCGATTTCAGCACGTAATAGTTTGTCTATTGCATATTTCGGGTTTAAGAAAAAGGATGATTTTTATCTTTTAGATTCAAGAACTTTTTAGGATCTTTGAATAAATAAAGTATCTTTGATTGGCAGGATATCACTTTATTTTTCAATGTCCCAATCAAGACTTAACAGTTCTATGCAGAAGTACATTTTGTTTTTATTTTTTGGTGTTTTCTTAGGCACTTTTTATGGTTGTGTCCCTAACCAAAAAATAATATACCTTCAAAACAAAGAGGGTTTAGAAAACCTTTCCGATGGAAAGGTGATCAACTATGAAATTCCGGATTATCGTTTGCAATACAACGATATAATCGACGTAAATATAAAAACTGTCGAAGACCTTTTACGGGATGGGTTCAATGTTTTGGGTGAGCAAACTACTCAAAATTCAATGGTTGGACAAGTTGCGCAGAGTGGAGGAGATATTTACTATATGAATGGCTACAATGTAGACAAGGAGGGATTTGTCAGACTCCCCATGATTGGAAAGGTGAGTGTAATTGACAAGACCATAGAAGAGGCCAGGCTAGTTATTGAAGAAAAGGTAAAGGCTTTTGTGAAAACAGAATTGTATGTGAAAGTGAAGCTTGGGGGCATCAGGTACAGTGCCTTGGGAGAATTCAGAAAACCTGGAAAATTTGTTGTTCTGCAGGATAGAATGACCATTTTTGAAGCCATTGCGCATGCAGGTGATCTTACTACTGTTGCCAAAAGAGACAATTTGATATTGATCAGACAAAATCCGGAAGGTACGGAGATTCATACCATTGATTTAACGGATAGAAAGATCGTCCAATCCCCATATTATTTTATTCAACCCAATGACCAACTTTATGCAGAACCAATGAAAGTAAGGGAATTGGGTTCCGGAGAAAATGCTACCCAGTCGCTTGCCTTGATTGTTTCCTCTATTTCTGCAGTAGCGCTTATCTTAAATATAGCCATTCGTTGACATGAGCCAAGCCAATTCTTTACCGCCGAATTTCATTCCTTTTCAGGTAAATAAAAAGGATGAGTTTGATATCAAAGGAATACTGTTCAAGTATTTCAGGCAATGGCCTTGGATTTTGTTAGGAATAATTGTTGGCCTGTTGGTGGCTTATTATACCAACAAATCTACCAACCCTACCTATATCGTCAATTCTTCAATAGTAATTAAGGACGAAGAACAAAGTTTGGGAGCTGATATTTTTGGTCCTTCAGGTTTCAGGAATTTCCAAACCCGGTATAAATTAGAAAATGAATTAGGGATTTTAAAATCCCATGCATTGGCAGAAGAAACCCTTTCTCAACTGAATTTCAATACCATTTACTTAAAAGAGGAGCGGTGGAAAAACAGCCAACAGTATGGGGATGTTCCTATAGTAGTGAAAGCAGATTGGTCAAAGCCACAACTTACGGGTGGCTTGTTCAAAATGAGGGTGTTGGACGCTTCTAGTTTTGAGCTTTCTGTTGTGGAAAACACATTCAGCTTATTTAATCCTCTTGACCCTTTTTACAAAACTACAGTTGGTTCGGAAAATAAAACGCCTGAAGGTATTTATTCCTTCGGTGAAGCAATTACTGGTCAACATTTTAATTTCACGGTTTCAAATTTATTTGCCAGCAATGGTGACGAGGTATTGTTTTATTTTAAAGATACCCCTTCCTTAGCCACATCCTACATAGACTTACTTCAGGTCAACTCCTCAAGCAATTTTTCTTCAGTTGTAAATCTTTCTTTGGAGACTCCAGTAAGAAGGATGGGGCAGGATTACCTAAACACCTTGATGAATACCTATCTCAATCGTGAATTGAGAGAAAAAAATGAGGTAGCAAAGAGCACCATATTTTTTATTAATGAGCAGTTGAGAGGCATTTCTGATTCTCTTTCTTATTTTGAAGACGAATTGGAACAGTTTCGTACTGAAAACAAAGTGTTTAACCTAAGTGAGGAGGGCGCACAGATTTTCATGAAGCTTCAGGATCTTGAAAAACAACAATCAGAGATTGGTGTCAATCTTCAATATTATCAAACCTTAAAAACCTACATAGAAGAAGATAGGGTAGATGGCTTGATAGCCCCTTCTATTGCCGGTGAAGGAGATCCTTTATTGAATGCGTTGGTGGTTGGCTTGAGCGAGTTACAGGCTGAAAAAATCAGGTTAACAGCCAATTATTCGCTTGAAACACCTGTGATCAGGGAAGTAGAGAATAAGATTCAAAGTACCAAAGAAGCCATTGGAGAAAATGTCAGATCGGCCATAGGGAATTTGGAGAATTATCTGGCAGAATTGTCAAATAAAATTTCTATTGTTGAAAGTGAAGTTTTTAAATTGCCAGAAACTGAGAAAGTGATGCTTGGGTTGCAAAGGAAGTTTTCTATCAATGAAAACATCTATATCTACCTTTTGGAAAAAAAGGCAGAATCGGAAATTACCCTTGCTTCTAACAAGCCGAATAACAAAATTTTGGACATAGCCATGGCTGCTTCGGCACCCATTGCACCCAAATCAATAATAAATCTAATAATAGGGTTACTTATTGGATTCTTTATTCCTGTCCTTATCATTACGGTTAAAGATTTTCTATACCAAAAGGTAAAGGACCCAAAAGAACTAGAAAAGGCCTTGGTAGTACCTCTGGTTGGGATGATAGGCCGACACAAGGAGAAAGATTCACTATCTGTATTAAATCACCTTAGGTCCACTGTATCTGAATCTTTTCGTAGTTTACGGGCAGATATTCCCTATCTAAGTAATAATAAGAACAAATTGACCTTGTTGTTCACCTCTACCATCTCTGGTGAAGGAAAAACCTTTATTTCTATTAATATGGCTTCGGTTTATTCATTAATGGGAAAAAAAACAATTTTGATCGGTCTGGATTTGAGAAAACCAAAGATTGCAGATGATTTTGGGTTGAAAAATGATCAAGGAATAAGTACCTGCTTAAGTAGAGGGGGGGCTTGGAAAGAAGTTGTTAAGCCATCAGGTTATGAGAACCTGGATGTAATATTGTCTGGTCCTATTCCTCCAAACCCCGCAGAATTACTGCTACAAGAAAATTTCAGTACATTAATCAAGGAAATTCAGGAAGCTTATGATGTAGTGATTTTAGATTGTCCTCCCGTAGGATTGGTTTCCGAAACCAAAGAATTAATGAAATATGCAGACATAAACTTTTTTGTTTTTCGCCAGAAATACTCTGCTTTGGCGAATATTCAATTTTGTAACGATTTGTCTACGAAAGGTGGCATTCATAAAATTTATGCAGTGCTTAATGATGTACATGGAACCCATGGATATGGTTACCAATACGGCTATTATACTTCAGATGTAAGTGCCTATGGTTACCATGATATACAGGACAAACCTTGGTGGAAAAAAATTGGTAGGCGATAGATGCACCTTATTTATTTTTCAATAATTTTATTGGGAGCTTAATGGTGTCGTAAAAAAAATCAATTGGTGTATATTTTTCCGGATATGCCATCGCTTGCTTTTTCTGGTAATGGTGTTGTAAATTTTTGATGTAATATTCGGGGTCAAAGTTACCATTGTCACGATTTAGGTACCTGATATACATGCTTATTAATTCGAAACGACTGTCTCCCCAGGTACAGTTTTCCCAAATATTAAACACCATTTTATATACCCTGTTTTGATGGGTTTCCAGTCTTTCTTCAATTGGAGCAGGTAATGAAATGGATAGTAATGTTTTTAAATATTGAAATCCATCCAAAAGGACTTGTTGCAAACCATAGCTCCTTGCAGTGACCAGTATAGCTTCCCAATTTATTTGAGTACTGTAAGTTTTCATAAAAGCAGAAAGGTCTGCAAGATGGCGCAAACGCATCCATTGGTCTTTTCCACCATGGTGAATAACCATGAGCCAGAACAAGCTTTCTTTATCTACCTGGAGGACTCTTATTCCATAAAAATCCCTTAAGGTGGCTTTATGAAAAATCAAGGGATAGGGGAAATGGAAACTGTGAAAGTCACTTTTCACTCCCCATTGAAAGTCAAGTAATAAACTTTTATTATTTACAGGCAATTGGTAGAGGTAATTGAAGGAAAGCAATTTCTCAATATGTTGACCTATCTCAGTTTCTGGTTGGTCAGGATTTAAAATTTCGGAACCGAAGCCTTGATCCTTTAAAACATTCATACTAGGAAGCACATCTTTTTTTTGAACCAAAACATCAATGTCTCCCCTTTCTCTTAGTTGAGGATTCTCATAAATTTCAAATTGGTATTGGAGACCTTTATGTAATATGGCGGGTATGCCGGCAGTTTCGAATTGTTGGAGTAGTTTTTTTGTGTGGTAAATATCCTTTAGGTTTTTTAGTGCATTTTGTGTGACAAATATCTTTAGGTATTCCTTGTTTTTTATAGCCAATAAGGAAGTCTTCTTGTCATACTCAAAAAGCAATGGGCGAATGCGATGAAACTTGGCCAGCTTTAATACTTTCCGTTCATCAACAGCTATTTCAGTTTCTTTCCCATTTGCTTTCTTTCCCATATAGGCTTTTATGGAAAAGAAAAGCACCTTCATTTCAGGTAAAAAGGGGTAGAGGGACGAAAGCTGTTGCAATATTTAAAAATAAAAATAAGTGGTAATAAGGAAAAAGACTACTTGATGACGATGGCATTTGCTTCAGCCATTTTTTTCAGAAATTCATTGACTGTTTTCTCACATTGTTCCTTTGAAACCTCGTATTCCGCTAATAAAGCTTCGGTTATTTCACTGATGGTCTTTGGGTTTTCTAAGAGCAGCCAAATGCTTTTACCCGTTTCATTTAATGTGGCATAAGAACCATTGCTTACATCCATCATGACAATGTCCCCCTCTATTTCGTTAAAAACATAAGAATCACTTCTGCTAATTTGCTTACTGGACATGAATAGTTATTTAAATTGAGTTTATAATTTACTGTTTTTTTGTCAAGGCCTTAATCAAACCCTTTATATATAGTAAATTTAGAGGATTGAGAATGGAAATTATAATTAAATTTTAAAATAAACGAAAAACATGACTGCATTTTTTGGTTTCACAGGTAAAGGCGATTTTTTAGAACAAATGGCTACCCCGTTGAGACATTGGTCTGCAGACCGAGAGGGCAAGTTTACTAGCAAACAGCTATCTCTGGGTTGTCTGGAAATGTATACTATTCCTGAATCCGTTTTGGCTCCTCAGCCTTTTAGGCACGAAAATTTCATTATTGTAGGGGACTGTCGAATAGATAACCGTGAAGCATTAAGAAAAATATTAAAGCTGAAACCAGACCAGGTTATGGCTGATTTGGAGTTTATCGTTCGGCTCTATGCGAAAAAAGGCAAGGAGACCCCTAAACTATTGATAGGCGATTTTGCCTTTATTATTTGGGACAGTAAAAAGGAGGAGCTATTCGGGGCAAGAGATCAGTTGGGGATTAAAATATTTTACTATGCCATTCAGCAGGAGCAATTGGTGTTTGCTTCTGAAATAAAAGGAATTTTAGCTTACCCAGGCATGTCCAAAGAATTCAACGAACTAGTTTTAGCAACCACCTTTTCTTTAGATGGACCATCTTCATCCGAAGGAACACTTTATAATGCAATAGATGCCCAGCCTGCAGGGACCTGGATGCATTTTAAAGCAGGAACTTTAACCTTAAAAAAATACTGGACTTTAGGTGATCATAACATCACAATTCCTGAAACCCATGAAGAAAGGTTAGGAAAATTCAAAGACTTGTTTTTTTTATCTGTTAAAGACAGGATGAGAACCAATAAGCGGCTTGGTCTTGAGCTCAGTGGTGGCTTGGACTCTACAGGTATCGGGGGGGCATTGATGACCTATTTGGGCAAAGGAGGTGATCTGTCCTGTTATAGTTTTGGTAAAGCCCTTCAGCCTACCCAAGAAATAGATAAATTTGATGAAGGGGATCTAATGCACGAGTTTTGTAAAGAAAACGGCCTTCTTTCTAAGTGGCGAAAATTCGATGAGCGGGATTTTACGGTGAAGGATCATTTAAATTTAATGACGAAAGTACAGGATGAGGTAGATATGAATTTTTTACCCACCCTTACCGCTGCCTTTTTAAAACAAGCCAAAAAAGAAAAAATTGGAGTTATGTTTTCAGGCTGGGGTGGAGACATGGCAGCCACCCTCACTTTAGGTGGCTTTTATAGGCCATTGGCAATAAAAAAAAGATATTGGGCGCTGTGGAAAGACATTAGAAGAAAGCATGATGTTCCCATGGCTTTTATTAAATGGCTTTACTTTTCAATCAAATTTTTGCAAGGGGACTCAGTTCTTAAAACGTATAAAGAAAAAAGCAAAAAAAAGTATGCTTCTAGCCCTTTGAAAAGAAAAATAATAGAAAAGCACCAACTTCTGGACAGGGAGCCTTCCATATACAAAGTGAAATCTACGATAGAGATAAGCGATTACCTAAGCACTTATCTTACTGAGGTTGGAATCAATAAACGCATAGTAGACCATGGCTTGGTTGGTCGTCATTTCGGGGTGGATTACAGGTTTCCTATGATGGACCTCAGGCTATTGGAATACATATATGCGCTACCAATCGATACGATAACCTACCAAGGTAAGAGCAGGTATCTATTTACAGAAATCATCCGGCCTTATATTCCCAATGGAGTTATTGACAAAAGAAAGAGTAAGGTGCCATCAGTCCCTTTTACCAAGGCATTTCAAAGGGATGCCTTAGATGAAATAATTGCCTTTGTTCAAGCTAATTTTGATGAATTAGAGAATATGACCTATTTGGATAGCGATAAAGCTCTAAGCATCTTAAAAAAACCTGACCCAGGAAATTTTGGGACATTATCAAAGTTGATGTTTTATATTATCAAAAAAAAATCGAATGTTTAAGACGTGGAATTAGCTTCACCGAAAACAAAACGAAAGGTTGTTTTCCAAATAAATAAGACTCTCTTCATGTGAAAGCGCATTAGCCACGACTTTTTCATTGAAAGTTATAATTTTTTCTGCTGCACTGATTTGAGGTTGGTTGTCCACTATATGTTCCCACCCGAATCCACTTCCAAGCATGACCAAGTCGAAAGAAAAAGTGCCAAATATAGTATTCTTTAATTGTTGATTTAAAACATTGTTTTCATTAAAAAATACAGGGCCATTTTTTTTATAGTAATTCAAATAATCCTGAATGCCTGACAAATCTGTATGTTCCCTAACCATTTTCCAAAAGGGAGTGTCTTTTTTTTCATTGTACTTAAAGTGAAGGGCTATAAACCATTTAATATAGTCCCAGGATCTATTAATTTTAGAATTATATCTGGCTTGTGCTGCTTCAAGGTTTTTTTCATTTTTCAGGTATTTTTCAAACTTTTCCAGCTGAAGGATAATCATATGCAGACCTGTAGATTCCAGAGGCTCTACGAAAGCGAAAGCATTACCTATGGCTATGGTATTGCCTGACCAACTTTTTTCGTATCGCCCCGATTTGAAACGGATTACTTTTTCATCATTTATCTCTGGACAATATTTTCTCAATTCACTTCTGGCTTCCTCTGCTGAGCAAAATTTATCAGAATAAACATAGCCCAAATGATTTTCTCTTTGTGTAGGGGTTTCCCAAAGCCAACCGTGATTCAGGGTTGAGGCTGTGGTATAAGGTTTTATTCCATTTGTATGGCTAGCTTTACCTAAGATGGCTGAGTTAGTCATTAAGCTATCTCCATAGTCCACCCAGTTGGATTTTAAGGCTTTGCCCAATAAATAGCTGGAAAATCCTGTACAATCAAAATACATGTCGAATTTCAACTCTTTCTGTTGATCCGTTTGTAAATAATCTATATCGCTGTTGTTTTTTTTAAGGAATGTTTTTTCAATTTTAGCATCTATATGATTTATTTTGGCAAGTTGAATTTTTTCTTTAAGGTATTTAACAAGTAGCTCGTTATCAATATGATAAGCCATGCCGCTTTTGACTTTTATGGGTAGGACCTCTCCATTTCTGCTGATAAAAGGAGCTTTATCGGCCGCCATCATTCGGGTAGTAAGTGAAGTATAATCCAAGCTTTGCTTGTATCTTAAAGAAGCAATAGTATCCATTCTACCAAAAGGATTTAAGTAATGCTTGTCCTCTTTTCTTCCCCAATTAAATTTTACACCTAATTTTAAGGTTGGTTTGGTGGCGTTGAAAAATTCGTGAACTGAAAATCCCAAGATGCTGTGAATAAATTTCAGAAGTAGAGGAGTACTCGCTTCCCCAACACCTATTATTGGGATTTTTGAGCTCTCTATAACTGTGATATTTTTATCGCCAAATTTTTTTTTTAGATACAGTGCCGTAAAATAGCCTGCAGTACCTCCTCCAATTACCCCAATATCTCTTACATCTTTAAAATCTTGCATTATTTTTGGTTGTTATTTAAAATAAAAATTTGAGTTTATGGATTTATTATTTAAATTTAACAAGAATTAATTTTTAAACTAATAAAAAAATGGCTTCAACAACAAACAGCAATCAAAAAGATAAAAAAGAATGGGTTAATCCTGAGTTTTTAACAGAAAATATTCAGGAAACCAATAGCGGTGGATGGTCTTCTGGTTCTTTAGAATCTGGCTGGTATGGCTCATAAACTATGAATTTTCAGTAGATTAGTATAGCCTGTTCAATAATTACTTAGGTTATTGGGTGATTTATAATTACAACAAATTGTTGTTGTCTTCCTATTACAATAGCAGTAAAAAATGTGCAGCTGATTGGATGCATTTAGAGAAGATTTTCCATTTACCTGCCCTACGGAATTAGATTGAAATTCCGGAGCATATTGGCACTATTTTTTTGAGTGTGAATTATTGGTAAAATAGCGGTTCGCTTATTCAAGACCAAAGGGTTTTACAATATATTTCACGCCTTTTTGAATTGTGTGTTTTTTGAGCTAAAAGTTATATTTAAATGAAGGGCTATACTCTAAATAACTAAGACTCGCTTCATGAGAAAAGGCCTTTAACATGATTTTTTCATTTAAGGTCATGATTTTGTTGGCTTCTCCCAGTTCAGGTTTATTGGTTGCTAATTTCCCCCAATCATAACCACTCCCTAACATAACCAGGTCGAAAGAAAAAGTGCCAAAAATAGCATTCTTTTCTATGTGCGGTAAAGGATGGGTTTTATCTAAAAACAATGGTCCATTTTATGTATAATATTTTAAGTTGTATTTAGCTTTAGAAGTTGTTACGTTAGCTTCTTATATGAAGTATTTTTCAAATTTTTCCAATTGAAAAATAACCATGTGCAATCCAGTAGATTCCAGCGGTTCTACAAAAGCAAAGGCATTCCCTAAGGCATTGGTGTTGCCTGACCAACTTTTTTCGTACTTCCGTGATTTAAAATGGATAACTTTTTCATCATTTACCTCAGGACAATAATTCCTCAACTCACTTCTTACCTCGTCTGCTGAGCAAAACTTGTCAGAAAAAACATAACCTAAATGGTTTTCCTTTTGTGAAGGCGTTTCCCATAACCAACCTTGATTTAGCGTTGATGCTGTGGTATAAGGTTTAATTCCATTTGTATGGTTGGCTTTTCCTAGAATGGCGGAATTGGTCATCAGGCTGTCTCCACAATCTACTCAATTGGTATTTAAGGCTTTGCCCAATAAATGGCTTGAAAACTCTGTACAATCAAAATACATGTCGAATTTCAATTCCTTCTGCTGATCCGTTTGTAAATAATCTATTTCATTGTTTTCTTTTTTATGAACAGCTTTTTCAATTTTAGTGTCTAAATGTTCTATCTTGGTAAGGCTGATTTTTTCTTTCAGGAACTTCACTATAATTTGGTTATCAATATGATAGGACAGTCCATTATTGATGTATATTGGTAAACCCTCTCCATTTCTGCTGATAAATGGCGTTTTATCGTTTGCCATTAGGCGTGTGTTAAGAGAAGTGAAATCCAGACTCTGTTTTATTCTTAAGGAAGCAGCAGTATGCATTATTCCAAAGGGGTTTAAGTAATGCTTGTCCTCTTTTCTTCCCCAATTGAATTTTACACCTAATTTTAACGTGGGCTTGGTGGCTTTAAAAAATTCCTGAACAGAAATACCAAGCATGTTATGAATAAATTTTAAAAATAAAGGGAAGTGGCTTATCCGACGCCTATAATAGGTATCTTGGAACTTTCTATAAGTGTAATGCGCTTATACTTGAATTTTTTATTAAGAAACAATGCCGTTAAATAACCTGCGGTGCCTCCCCCAATTACGCCAATGGTTTGTATGTCTTTTAATGCTGTTATTGTTTAAAAAAAAAAGTTCATAAATTATAATAGTTAAGTTAAGCAAGAATTAACTTTTAAACTAATAAAAAAAGGCTTCGACAGAGAGCGGCAATCAAAAAAAATGGGTCGATCCTGGTTTTTTAACAGCAAATTATCCTATAACCAATAATAGACTTGTGAGGTCTGGAATAGAAGATAAAAGATACAAAGACTAAATTTTTTTTAAATCGTCAATTTTAAACAAATCAAAATCCTTTTTATAAAAATGACTGATTAAAGACTGTAACTCTTCGTCATAATAAGACCTATAGGGGAGATGATTGGACGAATTGATTTTTTCTGGTGACTTAAAAGGTAAATTTAGCCTTGAAAAAACACTTTTAAGGTCTTTTTCCATGTTTTCGGTTTGGCCAATAAAATCAACTAAAATTTCATTATGTTCACCTGTGATATAATCACATTGAGGTCTAAAGAAAAGACTGGTTTGATTTGATTCTCTCTGAATCAATAATTTCATATATGCCCTGCATTTGGTTACATTGGTATATTCTTTGGATAGTAATGGGTGTTTAAAAAAGCAAGCAGAAACAAACCTTTCATAAGGGTTACGCATAAAAGCAAATTTTAGATAGCTGGTCCATATTTCCGGACTTAAGTGAGGTTTGATCTCAAGTGCAGTGATATGCCCATTTTTGCGCTTCTTAAAATCCCCCGTTTGTAATTTTGAATGGTGAAAAAGTGCTACCTGTTCTTCGTCTCCAACTTCCAGAAAAGGTCTTAGGGCAAAACGAACAGCATGAGTACCTGTCTTAGGTATGGCAAAAGAAATAAATTTATGGCTATGGCTTATGATCATGGGATTTTAAATTTTAAATTTGAACATGCGCTATGTTCTGGTTACTGTATGTTCTCCTGAGTTTTTTTTAGGTACAAAAGTGCTTATACAATCCTTTTTAAAAGAGAATTCATGGTATGAGGGAGAAATAATTGTTATTAATGACGGACTAACAAGTTATCAAAAAAATGAATTGGAAGAAAGATTCAATGTTTCATTTGTTGAGATCGGTGCGGGTTTGAATGATAAAATCACCCATTTAATTAAAGTATTTCCTCATTTTCATCATTTTAAATCTAGGTTTTATTCGTTAGAATGTTTTTCTTTTCAAAATTACGACAAAATTTTATTTTGCGACAGTGATTTACTTTGTACAGGTGACATTAGGAGGCTTTATGAGAATGAGGAAAATTTCTCTGCAGCCTGGGATTATCGTAAAATCATGGGTTATGTTCGGCACCAAGATTCCTTTATGTTCTCAAAACCTGAATTCGTTCCAGAAAAGTTTAAAGAATTTTTCATTTCAGGACTCTTCAATACAGGGGTAATGGCCATTGGAGCCACCTTGGTTAAACAAAATGCCTATCAACGAATATTGTATGAATTAATTCCAGAAACCTATGAGAAGATAAAAACAGGGCATACGGATACAGTGGTTTTAAATAAATTGTTCTTGGATCAGGTGACATGGTTGGATCAAAATTACAATGCCTATTGGCCTATAACTTCAAATATGGCAACGGTTGAAGGTTTTATTCATTTTATTGGGAAACAAAAACCTTGGTCTGCAAATATAGACCATAAGAATAAATGGGTTCGTAAATGGTGGGAGTATGCCAATGAATAAGCCTAAAGTATTTTGTGTTGGTTTTCACAAGACGGGAACTACGTCAATCGGGAAAGCTCTGGAAGCATTGGGGCTAAAGAATGTTCATGGTGCTGGTTTGATTAGGAGTGCCGTTGGAGATAGACGGATGATGGAAATGCTTTTTAGAGAAGATTATGAATTGTTTTTTAAATTGGCTGAAAGTTATGATTCATTTAATGACAACCCATGGTTTAAAATTTACAAAACCCTCGACCAGCACTTTCCGAATAGTAAATTTATACTGACCTTGAGGGAGGAAAAAGAATGGTACGAAAGTGCGGTTAGGTATTTTGGAAAGTCAAGTTCAGCCATGAGGCTTTGGCTCTATGGCAAAGGAAACCCGCATGAAAACAGAGAAAGGTTTGTGAATGTTTACAGGAAACACAATCTTGAAGTACAAGATTATTTTACACATCGACCTTCTGATTTATTGGTGTTACCCCTTAATGAATTGAACAAAATGAATAAAATTACCAGTTTTTTGGGTTTGCCCGAAAACGGAATTGTATTCCCACATTACAATAAAGGTCATGATCATTAGCCATAAACACCGGTTTATTTTTATAAAAACAAATAAAACAGCAGGAACGTCTTTTGAAATAGCCTTATCTTCTATTTGCGGTCCAAAAGATATTTTGACACCTATTTCACCAAAAGACGAAAGGGTAAGGGCCTTTTTGGGTTATTGTGGTCCTCAAAATTACCAAAATAAAGATGTATTATTTCGTGCGCACACTTCCGCATCCTCTATTAAGAAGAATATAGCGCCTGAAATCTGGGAAACCTATTTTAAATTTTGCTTTGAGAGAAATCCATGGGACAAGGTAATTTCCCACTACTATTGGAGAGGAGGAGAAATAAAATACAAAGGATTGGATACGTATCTTGAAGCGGGGGAATTGGGGAAAATCAAAGCCTTTTCTCAATATGCTTATGGCGATAAAATATTGGTAGATAAGATTTATAAATTTGAACAATTGAATCAGGCCGTTATAGCCCTTAAGCAACGTTTGGAATTGCCAGAATCGTTTCGTTTACCTGATTATAAAGCCAAATCAGGTTTTAGAAAATACCAGGCAGATTACAGGACTTTTTACACTAAACAACAACAAGAATTAATTGGAAAAACATTCAAGCGAGAAATCAATTTAATGGGATATCAATTTTAATGTATTTAGTTCAAGCCAAATCATTTTGAGGAATCTTATTAATCGCGCCGTCTAAATATTCAAAAATAAAATGAATTCTGGCTGTTATTCCGGTGTTTTTTACGCCATGCAATCCTGAATTGTCTACTTCTACCGCTGTTCCTTTGGTGAAATTATAGGAAACACCACGAATGGTAAAAGCCACATCTGGATTGGTGATAATTGGAACATGGATTTTATGAGGGATCCAGCCTCTGGTATTTCCGTCTATATGCTCTGGAATAATGGTTCCGGGTTGCATTTTGGCAAACATTACCCTGGGGAAATAGCCTGATTTGTAACCAAAGGGCTTAACAGCTTGTTTCATGATGGGGAGTAAGATACTTCGGTATTTCTCCCATAAAGGCAAGTCAAAATAGTCTACTGGATCACTTTTTTTATTGCTCCAACGGAAATTAATATGGTTCACCTGGGCCAAAGAATATTTCTTGTTGGGATTGATGGCTGCGTCGGTATCCCATTGTTGCATTAGTTCAGGAAGGAGCTGTAACAAAGGTAAAACATCCACTTCTCCAAGCACCCTTACTGAATTTGTCTTATTGCTGTTTTTTTCCATATGAACCTAAAAATTAATGAAGATAAAATTAAACTAAAAATGACTATTTTTGAGAAATTCAATGGTTTTTTTAGATATAAATTACGTTGCAAGAAACTAAAATATAAATAATTTACCGTGAAATTATACGATTTCAAATTAATATTTTTGGCCTTTACTTACAGTGCTTTTATTAGGTTTCTGATGTGCTTCGTCAAATTTAACCAGTATGAAAAGCTGTTAGGTACAAGAAATCATAAATCACCAATAGTCCAACCTAGGCCGGATGAGTTAGTGCATATTGATCGAATTCAAAAGATTATTTACAGCGTCAATAAATACACTCCCTGGGAAGGTAAATGCATGGTCAAGGCTCTTTCTGCAAAGTGGCTGTTGGCAAGTAAGGGAATAAAAAGTACGTTGTATTTTGGTATATCGCCCGATAGAAATCCAAACAAGCCACCCAAACTCCTCGCACATGCCTGGTTAAAAGTAGGAGATGAATTTATATCAGGGAGAAAAGGGCACCGCAGGTATAAAGTGGTTAATTTTTATAGTTGAACCCTTTGTGATAATTACCTAAATGATTTTCCTAAACATTTAAAACCTTTGTTGTTGATAGAGGTTTTGAAAAATACCTTGCTCACTGGCCAATTGGCTGAAATTACCCTCTTGAGCTATTTTTCCTTCATCTACAACATATATGTGATCGCATTCTTTTAAATTATACAAACGATGGGTGATCAATAAAATAACCTTATCGGCCGCAACACGTCTAAGTTGTTCGAAGATGTGGTTTTCTGAAAGGGCATCTAATGCGCTGGTAGGTTCATCTAAAACCACAATGGATGCATTCCGGTAAAATGCCCTTGCAATGGCGAGTTTTTGCCATTGCCCACCACTCAGTTCCTGCCCTTCAAAGAAAATTCTCCCCATTTTTGTATCAACTCCATTTTTCAGTTGGTCTATAAAGGTATCCGCATTGGCATCAAAGATGGATGTATCCAACCGATCTGTATTGATAGCATTCTCATCATCTCCTATGGAAATAATTTCTTTTATGGATAGAAAGTATTTTTGAAAGTCCTGGAAAAGAAAAACTGTTTTCTTTCTAAAATCAGTAGGATTTATTTCCTGGAGTTTATGGTTGCCTATAATAATATCGCCTTCCTGAGCATTGTATAAACCAGAAATTAGTTTCACCAGCGTTGATTTACCTGAACCATTGGCTCCCACCAAACCTATCATTTTACCCATAGGTAGCGTCATATTTATGTTATTGAGTACCTCTGGAAAATTTTTTCCATAAGAAAAACTCAGGTTTTTGATCTTAATACTGAAATCTTTGTCTGGGAAAGGGGTACTAGAAGGTTTTTCTACTGTTTCAGCAAGCTCAAAAAATTTAAAAAGGTCTCTGAGAAAAATTCTTTGGTGAAATAAATTGACCAGGGCGAGAAGAAAACCCTTTAGGTTGGATTGAATTCTTTGAAGTCCCTGTATATAGACTACCAATAAACTAATGGCAATGGTTTCCAGAAATGCTTGTTGGACCACTCCAAATAAAACTATAAAAAGAGCGATAACCTCAAGACTTTCTGCCAGCAGGCTGTAGCGAAGCAATTTTTGCTGAAGTGCTTCTTTCTTGGTGAATATATGCTTTCTTATTTTGCTAAATCGTTTGATAAAAGACTGCCCAAAGTTTAAGGTTCTTAATTCCTTGGCATGTGTTGTAGAAGTCAGTATCTGATGATAATAGGCTGCCTGACGTTCCATTGGAACCAATTTCTTCTCCAAACGATGCAAGACATAGCCATTGTACCATTTCACAATGGCTAAAGGTAAAACCACCAATAAAATAATCCATGCGTAAGTGGTGATAAGTGTAAAAAAATAAGCCATTAAGAACAGCAAGCTAAGAACATTGGTGAACAAGACTTGAAAATGTTGTAAGATTAAGGGCAATTTATACAAAGCTTGCTTCTGGGCAAGGTGAACATTGTCATGGTACTTGTCATCCTCAAAATAAGAAAAGGGTATGGCAATCGATTTTTCCAGCATCAAGCCTATGGTGTGGTCGGTAATTTTCTGCTGTTGAATTTGTCCGAGATAGGAAAGCAATTGTTGAATAAGGTTAACCAATAGTTGCCCCAGTCCTAAAGCAATCAACCAGAACATTACCTGCTCAAAATCCCTGTCCAACGACATGATTTCATCAAAAAGGGATTTAGTGGCATATAAGATCCCCACAGGTAAGATGGCTACCAATATTTGAAAGAAAAATTGTAAAAGTGTATTATTAGGGCTTACCCTAAAAGTAAGTTGTAAGGCCTTGTAAAAATCCTTGCCAAACGATAAAAACCATGCTTTACCTGAACACCATTTGTTTTTAAATTTTACCAATCGTTTAAATTTTATAATAAGTTATACACTAAAAAACAAATTCATTGTATATCACAGATAGCCCAATCTAGCCATCATTTTTTTGTTTTTATTAATAATTTCATTCACCAAATGGGGAGGTATCTCCTTTAGTCCTCGTCCAGTTTCTCCCTTATTGAAAAAAACTTTATTACTTGAAGGCTTCTCGAAAAAGCCAAACTTTTCTTCTTGTTGTTTTAAATTTTCAAAAGAGCAAGCAGTAATGGCTTTCTCTATTTTTGCTGTATTATATGGGATACCTAAAGTTTTCAATGCAAAAGGAAAAGTTTCGTAAGGTTTATTTTTCATGTCTTCATATTTCACCAGATGGACAGGGATTTTCTTTTGATTAAGCCATCCTTCTACATGTTGGGTCCAGGAGCCCATAAACTGGTAAATTTCATGAGAGGAGTTGTTTTTTTTGGATAAATATCCTTTTTCATTGTTTATAAACTGCCTTGCGATCTTTTCATAAGATACAGCTTTATGGTTGGCAAAAGAAAGGGCCACATCAAGTGGATTTCTTACAATATAAATGATATGTCGGCTAGAAACTTCAGGAATGATAGGGTTTTGACTTTCAAAGGAAGAGTTAAAGGCATCGTGAATTTTAACAAATAGGGGTTCTTTCAGAGATTTATTCAATTCACTATACGCGAGCTTTCGTAACGGCTGTAGTTCATCTATGTGAAGATCATCCAAGCAGGTGTCTAAATATAGTTCGGGCAATCGTTTATTCGAATACCAAAGTTTCCCATGGTTCAAATTGCAGAGGTTCACTTGTCCATCATTGAAAAAAGCACTCAAAAATGCCCTAAACCATGTATTTCCTGATTTCGGGTAGGAGGCTAACCATATGATATTTGGTTCAGCCATTTTTTGAAATGATTTGCTTATCGATAGCCTCGGCAAAATCTTTAAAGCTTGTCATTTCTCTAGGTCTTGAAGCCAGCCAGAAAGAGGTGTTTTTTGCTAAATAAGTAAGGTCCTTGAATTTTAAATTATTCTTTCCCATTCCGCTAAGCCATTGTTTTCGGTAAAAGTTATCATTTAAATACCCAAAACCTTCTTTGCCATTAAGATCGGTAATTTCAATTTTTTCCTCTCCAATTTTTAAGAAAACAAGGCCTGCAATTTCTCTGGGGCTAGGATCAAATGTGTCATGAAACAGAACACCGTATTTTTCTACGGCAGGGCGTATCTGGTAAATGCTTTCTTGGTCAAAAACAGTTTGCGCTTCAAGGGTGTTTTGCCATATACGGATCATGGGGTAGGAGGGAGTGACCATGTTTTTATTGGCCGTATTATGAAACATTACTATGTCATCAGAGAAGAGGGGGTAGCCAAGCTGATGCAGCATTAAGGCAGTAGTGGATTTTCCCACTCTGGAAGGGGCCACAAAAAGCCAAACTTTACCGTTTTTATCGATTATACCGGAGGCATGGATGAGTAGTTTGTTTCTTTGAAAAAGAGCTGCGGCCAGTGCATTGGAATAGAAAAAAACCAAGACGGAATCCATGTTATCAGTCAGTGGCTGAATAATTATTTCATTGCCGTTTTTAACAAAATATTTCCCAACTTTTGGCATCTCATATAAAAATTCATCGGCATTGAATCTACACATTGCCCGGGTAGTGGTTATTGACTGGGAGAATAAACCATCCGTTTTACCAATCTTTACAACAATAGTGTCGTTTTCAGTTCCATTGTCCACTAAAGGTTGGAAGGCGGGTAGCACAATCTCCGACCTTATGGGAATACCAAAAACGGTGTATAAATAACTCATAGGGTAAATATTGAGCAATTTTTTGGCAAAGCAAAACCTATTTTTCTCTGTATTTGATATCAAATAATTTGCAATACGGTATGTATAACAAAAAATGCAATTCGAAATAATTAAAATGCTTTTAAAATTATATACAAATTTTGTTTTTATTTTTAGTAAAAATGAAGTTAATATTGGGGTCGAAAGTCTTCATTTATAATTAAATTGATGTGTTTTTAAATGGTTTGAAATAAAACAGAAAACTGGATGAATTATAATGAAGTTATGGGACTGATGTGGCGAAGCTATGTTCCTTATAACGTGTGTTTTAGGGTTTGAGCCAGACAATTAAAAGGGCAGTTATTTGGAATAGCCTAGAAGTTTTTGGAAACCAAATTCTGGGAATATCCTTAACTGTAATATTGGCCCGATTACTTTCTCCTGAAGATTTTGGTTTAATTGGAATGGTTTCAGTGATTACAATGGTTTCTTCGGTTGTAATAGATGGAGGAATCGCTGCCACCGTCATTCAAAAACCAGAATTGACCAAACGCGGATTGTCTACCTTATTTTTTCTGAATATGGCCTTAGGCACTTTTGTGATTTTTGTTGTATATATAATTGCTGGCCCAGTTGCCTTGTTTTTTGATGAACCACGCCTTGTATTATTGTTGCAGGTGCTGTCTTTAGGCTATTTTCTGGGAAGTTTGCAAGTGGTACAATATGGTTTGCTTGCAAGGAAAATGGCATTTAAAACCATAGGGAAAATTAGAATTACCTCCCAAGCCATTGCCGGAGTTGTTGCTGTTATTATGGCATTTTCTGGCTTCGGAGTGTGGGCCTTGGTTTTCCAAAGCCTCATTTCTGTGACTTTGGGAACCATTTTGTTCTGGAGATTTGGAAAATGGAAGCCAGTTTTATCGTTCGAATGGTTAGTAGTTAGGGAAGCCTTTGGTTTCAGTGGATTTTTAATGCTTTCATCCCTAATCAACCAAATGGCGGATAATTTTTATTTTGTTTTGATAGGCAGGTATTTTCCAACACAGCAATTGGGGTATTATTTTCAAGCGAATAGGATACAGCGGATTCCGGCACTTAAAATAAATCAAATTGTTCAACAATCCACCTTTCCTGAATTCTCTAGGCTTGCCTCAGACAAGACAGGTTACATCGCATTTTTTTATAAAAGCCTTCAAAATGCTTTGTTTTTCAATATGCTTGTGATGGGCTTGTTACTGGTTAATGCAGAACACCTTGTACTTTGGTTATTGACAGATAAATGGGCAGCAGCAGTTCCCTTTATCCAATGGCTCAGTTTGGCATCTTTTTTTTTGCCTGTGATGGCCTTGTGCAAAAATTACCTTCTCGGGGTTGGTAATGCTAAAATGCAGTTTAAAATAGTATTAGCCAATGTATTTCTTTTGATTATAGTAGCATTTATCACCATTCCCTACGGCTTGATGCCTTTAATTTATGGACAAATTAATGTTGCCCTTGCGACTGCAGGCATTTATTTACTGACCATCCAGTTTAATTATAAGGAAAGCATGGGCGACGTATGGCAATTGATAGCAAAATATACATTGGCCACCATAGTAAGTGCAATGCTGGTGTTTTACCTTCCAGTTCTATGGGACCTTCACTATAGCATTTCTATAATCCTTTCTACCTTTATTTTCACCACTGTCTATATTGTTTTATTAATACTATTAAAAGTCAATAATGAGTACTTACAAAAAATTAAAAATCTTTTTAAAATAGCATGATAGTAGTAGTGACCACCATTGCATCACCAACAAAATCGATGATAGGTCTTTCCGATTCCTTACAGAACGGGAATAGAATAATTGTCATTGGAGATAAAAAAGGTCCAAATGCATTTGATTTAAGAAATGCGGATTTTTATTCTTTGAATAAACAGCAAACCCTAAATTATTCCTTGGCAAAAATACTGCCTGTTGGCCATTATTCAAGAAAAAACCTGGGCTATCTTCTGGCTATGAGTCAGGGTGAAAAATGCATTTATGAAACGGATGATGACAACCAGCCAAACAATCTATGGAAAAAAAGATCTCTGGAAGTTAAGGCTTTGCAAGCCAAGAATGATTCCTGGGTAAATGTATATGCTCATTTTTCAGATGAAAAAATTTGGCCTCGGGGATTTTTACTGGACAGGATCAATTGCGAAAAATCACTGCCCTCAGTAGGAGAGCAATTGATTGATTTACAGGCACCAATTCAACAAGGATTGGCAGATAATTCACCAGATGTAGATGCCATTTGGAGGTTGGTAGCAGACAGACCCTTTTATTTTCAAAATAAACCAAGTATAGCATTGGCTAAAGGTGCATGGTGTCCCTTCAATACGCAATCTACTTGGTGGTGGGAAGCAGCTTTCCCTTTACTTTATTTACCCAGTTTCTGTTCTTTTAGAATGACTGATATCTGGAAAAGTTTTATAGCTCAGCGCTGTTTATGGGAAATGGGACATTCTTTGGTTTTTCATGCTCCTGAAGTTGTACAGGACAGAAACGAACATGATTTAATGCGAGATTTTGAAGCCGAAATTTCAGGATACCTGCAAAACAAGAAATTAACAGGAATCTTGGAAGAGTTGCCTTTATTATCTGGAACCGATAATGTCCTCGATAATATGATCACCTGCTATGAGGCATTGGTAAAAGCGGACATTTTCCCTTTAGATGAGCTAGGCTTGGTTTATGCCTGGGCAAATGATTTAAAAGAAATACAAAAAACCAAATGAAGAAAGTCTTAATAACAGGTATCACTGGAATGATTGGCAAGCATCTGTCCAAGTTACTGCAAGCGGAAGGCTATGCCGTAGCGGGATTATCCAGGGCCACTTCCGCTTCGCGTTATGAATCTACACCCAATGGATTTAAATTTTATCAGGGTGATATTTTGGACAATAAATTTCTTAAAACAGTGTGGACGGATTGGAAACCCGATATCGTTTATCACCTTGCTGCGCAATCTTACAATGGGGAGAGCTGGAAAGCAGAGGACACCACCTATTTATTTAATATCCAAGGTACAAGAAACGTTTTAGAAGCTTGTTTGGCATACAGCCCGGAAGCACGCGTGCTGCCTGCCTGTTCAAGCGCTTCTTATGGATTTGTTCCAGAAAATCAGCAGCCTATTCAGGAAGATAGCACTCCCCTGAGGCCCATCAGTCCCTACGGAGTTACCAAAGCCAGTATGGAAATGATGGCCAGGCAATTTTATTTCAACTATAAACTGGATGTCATTCTGCCACGCCTTTTTATACATGTTGGCCCTGATCATCCACCAGTCACAGCCCTACAAAATTTTGCCAGGCAATTGGCAGGTATTAAATTAGGGATCCAGGACCCGCTACTAAAAGTAGGTAACCTGAGTTCTTCCAGAGATTTTGTAGATGTACGGGACGGCGCCAGAGCATTGGTAACATTGGCCCAAATTGGAAAAAGTGGCGAAACTTATAATATTTGTACAGGCAAAGCCTGGACCATGCAGGCGTCCTTAGACAAGATTATCAACATTAGTGGTTTAAAGGTCAATGTAGAGACCGATCCTAATTTATTTCGACCTTCAGACGAAAAAGTGCTTTTGGGTGACCCCACAAAAATAATGGGATTGGGTTGGAAACCTGAAATTACTTTTGAAGAGACTTTGCTTGATATTTACACCAATTGGTTAAAAAGGTTAGAAAAATAGGCTATGAGCAAATTACCTTTTTCATTGGTCACCACTTGTAGAAATGAAATAAAGTCACTTCCCAGGTGGAAGGAAAATATTTTGTCTCAGGATAGATTTCCTGATGAAATTGTAATTGTGGATGCTTTTTCCAATGATGGTACCTACGAATTCCTTTTGGAATGGCAAAAGGTAGAGTCCAGAATAAAACTTATTCAAGCAAAAGGAAATGCAGCAAAAGGCAGAAACATGGCCATTAGAAAAGCATCCTATAATATAGTGTTGTCTACAGATATGGGGGTGCGGTTATCTGACAATTGGTGCAGTTCCCTCATTACTCCATTCGAAGAAAATGCGTCCATTGAAGTAGTGGCTGGTAGTACCTGTATTGACAAAGAAACGTTAAAGGGGCCAGTTGGCAGGGCCGAATTTTACATAGAAAATGGAGGGATTGCCAAGCTTGAGGAAGGTTTTGTTGTAGGAAATAGGTCAGTAGCCTATAGGAAAATTGTCTGGGAAAAACTTGAAGGATTGCCTGAGGATTTGACCTTTTATGCCGACGATTCGGTATTTGGAAGACAGGTAGTAGAGGGTAAATTTAAAATGGCATTTGCTCCTGCTGCCATGACCTATTGGGCAAGGCCTGAAAAATTAACTGACTTTTGGAAAGAGCAATTTAATTATGGAAAAGGAGAGGGTGAGGCCAACATTAAAAAGCCTTATTTTTTCAGGTTGTATGAGAATGGAAAACTCTTCTGGCCAATGGCAGTTATAGGCAATGCACTTTGGAATACCTACAAGCAAGCCAACTTTAAAGCATTGGGTAGGGCCATAAGGGTATTCGACATTTCAGCCATGCTTGTCCTTCCTGTATTGGCTTTCGGAAATGGTTTTTATAGAATTAGAGGTTATAAGATAGGCCACGAACATGGACAAAAAAACTGCATCGCATGTCGAAATCGATTGCAATTGGAATGGTAGTTCCTATTGTTCTTCACTCATTATTACAATTCTTTTATTGAATTTAATCTGAAAGTTTCTATTATAATTCCCGTTTTCAATGGCGCCGTACTGATAAAAAGGTGCCTGGAAGCTGTTTTTTCTCAAAAATTACCGAAAGGCACAGCGCTGGACGTTATTGTCATAGATGATGGTTCTACTGACGAGACGGTATCACTACTCCATAATTTTAGGCATCAAATAAAAATCTTAACGCAGACGCGTAAAGGACCAGCTGCTGCGAGAAATCTTGGTATACATCATGCTTCTGGGGATTTCTTGGCGTTTTTAGATGCAGATGATTATTGGTATCCTGATTTCATTTTGGAGACTACTGATTTTTTGATAAAACATCCCACAGCCATAGCAGTATCCGTAGGGCAGCTTCACAAATTCGCCTCCAATGAGGGGACTATACTACCAGCATTCCTTAGAAGTAAAGAGGCATTCAATACGGATGGATGGATGTTGAATGATTTTTTTCCTTTTTGGGCAAATCACAATCATATATGTACGGGTTCTGCTCTTATCAGGATGGAAGTGATCCATAAGGCTGGTGGCCAATTAGAGGACATGCGGATTAGCGAGGACCTGGAATATTGGGCCTATTTGTCCACCTTTGGTACCTGGGGCTTTTTACCCAAGGTTTTATTTGTCAGCGATGGGGATAAAGTGACTAGAAAAATTGGCTGGTGGAAAAAAAAGCAAGAGCGTTGGCATAAAGCCCCTGATCTTGATACCTGGGAAAAACGCTTGTTGACAAGGTTAAAAAAACCATTGTCTGAAAATTATCTTCTATGCAGGGCCAGGGTGGGTAAGAGTTTAGGTTATGCAGCCTTACTATCGGGTCGGTTGGAAACGGGCAGGTCTATTATTTTATCCTGTAAAAATCATCTTCCAAATGATAAGTTATCAATACTACTGAAATACGGTTCCAATAATAAACTTCAATGGTGGATTTTGTCTAAGGTTTTAATATACAGAGAGAAAAACAGAAAAATTTGAATGCTGTTGCAGAAAATAGGGTGAGTACAAAGATTGGTCTATTGGATTTTTTCTTTATTGGCGGCCTCCCAGGTGGAGTTTTTCTTTTTAGAAATTTATTGTATGTGTTGGTACTGCGTCAAAGAGAGGCTGGAGAAATGGCTACAGTGGATGCTTCTGCAGGTGTGCAGGCTGTATTTTTAGTGGTTGTGTTGCTCGTAGGGGTTTATTATTTTATTCATCATGAACTGATCCGATATTTTATAGGAAACTCTGCTTTCAAGTGGTTTTTTCTTTTTTATGGTTTGGGCTTAATAAGTGCTATTTGGAGTGTAGACCCCATACTTACGCTCTATCGGGCTACAGAGGCCATTGCCTATGCCTTACTAATATTTGCTGCAGTCTATACCATTTATTGTAAAGTTGGTGCTGAAGGCTTGCTGCGGTGGTTGTTATGGTATTCTATTTATGCAATAGTTTTGGGAGCACTGGGGAGAATTAAATTGTTAGGCTTTGGGGCTTTTGGCTTAGGGACTTTTCTTGAACAGCAAATGACGTCAACCCCATTTTTCTTTATGGCTTTACTTTTCCCATTATCTCTTTGGATAAGAGTACCCATTTTAACCATATCCATCTTAAGCTTTTCAAATACAGCTTATTTAGGGATTTTATTGGGGACATTTGCGCTCAAAGAAGGTAGTAAATACTTGAAAGCTATTTTTTTCTTTGGAGGCATATCTTTATTGGTTATACTACTTTATTTTGGTGCAGGTGATGTACTAAAAAATACTGTTTTTTATGGTAAAAAAGGGGTGGGATTAGAATACACGTCTGGAAGAGATAAGATTGCAGCACTTTCCTGGGAAGAATCCATGAAGCAACCACTAATAGGGTATGGATTTGTAGCCGGTGAGATTTCTGTAATTTCTGAAACGAGGGGATCGGGTGTTATAGGTGCTCACAATGGTTTTCTTTCTGCACTTTTGGGAATGGGGATTCCGGGGGCATTGCTTTTAGCTGTTTTTTTAGTGAAAATTTGGTTTACTTCTAAGTCGGAGGTATTCCCTCCACTTATCCGGTCAGCATTATATGGCTCTTTTTTAATGATCTTGGTGCATACCATGGGTAATCCTGGAATTGGCTCCCGTGTCTATGGAGCCTGGATTCCTTCTGTTTTGATTTTTACTGTAATATCAGTATTATACAGCCACTTTAAACAACTTACATTATATGCGAATTACCTGGATAACCCGGAGTTTTCTGGATTACAGGATACCACTGTACCAAGAGCTAGATAACTTATCAGGGGGCCAGTTAACGGTTATTTACTTCAAGGACGTAGTTCCAGAACGCTGCAGGAAGAAGTTGGATAATGTACTAGTTGACAGGGCTATAGCTTTGAGTGGGGAGTGGAGGTTGACAGGTAAAAAAAAGCAACCCCTGTCTGATGTAAAAAAGCAATCCATCAGGATACCATTTCAGCCAGGGCTTGTTCGAGCGATTAAAGAGAGTAAACCGGATGTGATGATTAGTGATGGATTTTTTCAATGGACTTATGCTCCTTTATGGCTTAGAATGATTCATAAAATCCCTCATATTATGTGTTATGAAGGAACTGTTCATACAGAAAAGAATGCTGGGAAAATAAAAACCATCTACAGGAAATTAGCAAAAAATGCCATAGATGAAATCGTCTGTAACGGCAGCTTGAGTAGAGCCTATTTGAATAAATTAGGCGTTTCAAATTCCCATATTACAGATGGAAACATGATAGCCGATTTAAGCGCAAATAGTCTTGAAGAAGTTTCAGGTTTGCCATTAGATAAACCAACAAAAAAATCAAATTTGGGCCTGAACCAATATGTATATGTATATCTGGGACGATTGGTACCCATTAAAGGCATCCAAGAAATGATTAATGCTTGGATTCCAACCATGGGATTGGTTAAAGAGGCAAGTTTGTTAATACTTGGGGATGGGCCTGAACGACCAATAGTAGATAAAATCATTGAGCGATCCTCCTGCAAGAATATCGTATTTACAGGTGAATTGGATTATTCGGTTGTACCTGATTTTCTTTCATTGGGCGATATTTTTTTAATGCCAACCCTACAGGACAATTGGTCTCTCGTGATTCCAGAAGCAATGTCTTTAGGCTTGCCTATCCTATGTTCGAATTACAATGGTTGTTGGCCTGAATTAGTTAAAAAGGAAAATGGTTGGGTGTTTGATCCTCTCGATAGTGAGAGTTTCAAATTGACCTTGTTGTCTTCATGGGAAAAAAAAGACAGTTGGCAGGAAATGGGGAAAGTATCAGAAGCAATAATTGCTACCTATACACCTTCCTCAGTAGCCAAAAATATTATATCATTAAGCAAAAAAATTACCTATAACCGTGCAAAATAAATTTGGATCAGGAATATACCTGAGGAAATATGATTTTTTTAAACCTGGAGCAAGGAAGGGGTTTGAGGAAGTTATAGCTTTTCAAAATTTATCGAAAGAAGAACAGGAATACCTTAGTTGGAAAAAGGTGGAGGCATTACTTGAACATGCTTATAAAAATGTGCCTTGGTACAGTCGCAATTTTAAAAAGATCGGTCTATCCCCAAAGGACATTAGCCAACCCCAATACTTTAACCAGGTGCCTGTGATTACTAGGGAGGACCTAAAAGGTAATTTCAATGAATTTATCTCTGACACCCATAGAGGAAGGAAAATTAAAATAATCACCACTGGAGGCAGCACGGGAGTTCCGCTAAAGATTGGCGTAAATCCCAAAGCCGTAAGAGAAATGCAAAAATGGCAAATGTTTTCCTGGTGGGGCTTAAGTCCTGAAGTAGATATGGCATCAATTTACAGAGAAATCCCCATTGGAATTCTAACAAAGTTGGTTCTTAAATTTATCAATTGGCCGAGAAAGGTGACCTCATTAAATGCTACTAACTTATCCGAAAATAGCATAAAAGCTTTTTTAAAGGAGTTTGAAAAGAACAAACCTGAGGTTTTACATGGATATTTGGGGGCACTGGATTCGTTGGCTGATTATATTTTAGACCGTCAGATCAGTCTGCCTTCTCCTAAAGTGATCTGGTCTACAGCAGCTCCACTTGCCAAGGTTCAGCAAAGAAAGATTCAAAAGGCTTTTGGAGCACCTGTTTGTGATCAGTATGGCTGTAGTGAAATGTATTTTATCGCTGCATCATGTCCGGAAAACAATGGCCTTCATCAATTTTCTGATGCGATTAAATTAGAGGTTCTGGATGGGAAGGGTTCTCAGGTATCTATTGGGGATAGGGGGAAAATCACACTCACCAATCTCAATGAATTTGCTTTTCCGCTAATAAGGTATGAGAACGGTGATCAGGGGAGATGGTTGAAAAGCAGTTGTAATTGTGGGATAAACCTACCACTAATGGACCAAGTAAAGGGCCGAAAGAGTGACAATTTTAATCTGCCCGACGGTTCAGTAATTTCTGGTGAATATTTGACCACCCTTTTTGATGATTATCCAGATGCTGTGAAGAGGTTTCAAGTAGTTCAAAACAAAGACCTATCCATTGATTTAAATGTTTCTACGAATGGACAACAGGACAAAGTGTTAAGGCAGGTAAAACAAGGCCTGGAGGAAAAGGTTAAGTATCAGGTAGCGGTGGTGTTAGTAGTTACCGATGAGTTTCAATCATTTGGTGGTAAGCTTAGATACGTTATTAAGAATTAGCCGTGAATAAAACACACAAAAAGGCAAGTGATCTTTTAAGAATCCCTTTTTTTAGGGGCAGGAAGGCACTGAACAGGTGGAGGTATATGGCCTTTAGAATCCCTTTTTTAGAACGAAAAATCGTCCAACTAAAAAAAAAGAAAGGGGAGTTTCTTGAGGTTGATAGACATCGTTTTTTGGATACGGTACCTCCGGTAAAACTACAGCATAAATTACCTAAAGATTTCAGGGTGGGGTTGGTCAAGGATTTGGACAATTACAATGGAGAAATTCAAAAGGTTGCCCATTGGTATAAATATGAAAGGTTTTTAATTCAAAACAATATTGCCTATGATTTTTTCTCGGTCCATAGTAGCAATTGGGTCGACTGGGCACAAAAATTCAATTTAATAGTATTTAGGCCAGACATATCCCCTTGGGCTTTACACGAAGCGAGGTCAAAAATTTTCTTTATTGAGGAATATTTAAAAATACAATGCTTTCCTTCTTACAAAGAAATTTGGTCCTACGAAGATAAAATTAATCTGCAATACCTCTATGCTTTTCATAAAGTCGAACATGTCCCCACCTTTATTTCTCATGATCAGGCGGAAACACTTGAATTCCTGAAACAAACGGAGTTCCCATTGGTTTCTAAAATAATTAATGGATCAGCATCTAAAGGAGTACATCTGATTAAGAATAAAAAAAAGGCAGTAAAATTCGTAAAGAAAGTATTTGCTGAAGGTCTCTCTACTTATTGGCCAGGATTTAATCAAAAAAACTATGTCTATTTTCAACCGCTTATAAAGCACAAAGGGTATGATCTAAGGATTATCATTGTAGGAGACAAGGCATTTGGATACTACAAGCTGCTACCCAAAAATGATTTCAGGGCTTCCGGAAGTATGCACATTCAAAAGACTACTTTACCAGCTGAAGCGGTTGAAATAGCTTTGGATATAAAAAATAAATTTAACCATACCTTTTTGGCAGTAGATTTTTTGGAGGACAGTACAAATGACAAGTTTTTGGTAATAGAAACATCTGTCTTTGTAGACATCTATACCTCCTCACAATCTATAGTAAATGGACTGCCAGGTTATTATAAAATATCAACGGCTCCTTTTAAAATGGAATTTTGTCAGGGAGAGGTATGGTTACAAGAACTTATTCTAGAAGAATTATTAAAGGGAAAACCATAAGAAACACTTCTAATTTTTAAAATCTCCTAAAAAGCTTCCTCGCTCATCTTTTTTACTTAAATGTTTTATATAACTTGAAAATATTATTCATTCATAATGATTATTTTGAACCTTCTGGAGAAGAGCATGCTGTAGAAGGACTTGCCGCACTTCTGGAAGCCAAAGGACATCAAATCATTTGGTACAGGAGGGGATCTAGGGAAATGGACAAGATGAAATTTGGCAAATTAAGAGCCGGTATTTTAAGTTTATACAATCCAAAAGCAGTAAAAGATATAGATTCAATTATCCGTAAGGAGCGTCCGGATGTCGTTCAAGTTCAAAATGTTTATCCCTTTATTTCCCCTCGAATTTTGAAGATGGTAAAAAAGCACAAATTACCTTTGGTAATGCGATGCCCAAATTACAGGTTGTGGTGCCCTACTGGATTGTTCTTGGATCGATCGGGTCAAATTTGTGAAAAATGTACTGGTCCTACCGGAGAACTTTCATGTATAAAAAAGAATTGCACAGGATCAAATTTAAAGAGCACCGCTTATGCCCTTAGGAATTTCGTTGCCAGGAAGTCAGGTGTTTTTTCTAAATATGTTGATACTTTTATTGTTCAATCTGAATTTCAACGTGAAAAATTTGCCTCCCTTGGGATTCCAAAGGAAAAAACAGTAATTGTTCCAGGGTTGACCCCGCCAATGTTACCAAGTAATCTCAAGTTTGAAGCCAAGTATTATACTTTTATAGGAAGAGTAAGCAAGGAGAAAGGAGTGGATGATATATTCAGAGCGGCATCAACTCTTCCGAATTTAACCTTTGCAATTGCTGGAAGGATCGGGGATAGGTTTGATATTTCAAATGCACCACCCAATGTGATTTTTAAGGGGTTTCTATCAGGGCTTGAATTGGATGATCTTTACAGAGAATCCAAAGCCATTTTAGTCCCAAGTCGCTGGTATGAAGGTTTTCCAAATGTAATTACTAAAGCCATGTACCATGGTAAGCCGGTGATAACCTCCAATATGGGTTGTTTTAATGATATAGTATCCCATGGGGAAACAGGACTGATGTTCGATATTAATAACAATTCTGGGTTAAAAGAGGCCATTTTACAGATAGAAAATGACCCTGTAGGTGCTTCAAGAATGGGAGAAGCAGGTAGAATAGTTTCCGTAAAAAAATATGGAAATGATCGTATTTATAGTAAATTAATCGAGATTTATAGCTAAATTATATTACTAATTTTTTACGAAATTTATTCATTTATATAGTAAGCCTAAATGTTTGATAGGTTCTGCGGTAACTTAGGTGATTTGTTGAAAATCATTGTTTTTTATGATTTGTAACTGAATATACAGGATAATACAAAGATTATTTTGAAAAATTAATTTTGGGGAGAGTTCAATGCGGAGAAAATTAACTATTGAATATTTTGGAATTAATAACAGCTAATTCAAGAATATTATGCTTTTAAAATTTTTAAATTATCAACTGACCACCCAACTTCCGACGGAAATTGGTGGAAGAAAAAAAGTACTCGCCAATACCTTAAATCCACATTCCTTTTGTATTGCCAGGGAAGACAAGGATTTTCAAAATGCCTTAAAAGCATCAGCAATTTTGTTGCCCGATGGGATTGGTATTGTTTATGCCACAAGATTGCTCTATGGAAAGAAAATCAAAAAGATTTCAGGTTATGACTTACACTTACACTACTTAGGCCTGTTGAATAATCAAGCAGGGAAAGTCTTTTATTTGGGCTCTTCCGAATTTGTTTTGAACGAAATCAAGAAAAAACTAGCTGTGAATTTTCCTGATATAGTGTGCGCTTTTTATAGCCCTCCGTTTTGTGCTAGTTTTACAAGTGAAGAAGATCAGTTGATGGTAACTACCATCAATGAATTTAAACCTGATATTTTATTTGTTGGAATGACCGCGCCAAAGCAAGAAAAATGGGTTTTGAAAAACAAGGATAATCTGGAGGTCTCCACCATTGCTGCCATTGGTGCAGTCTTTGACTTTTATGCTGGCACTGTAATCAGACCCAATACCTTTTGGATTAACTTTGGTTTTGAATGGTTAATTCGTTTAATCAAGGAGCCTAAAAGACTGTGGAGAAGAACCCTGATATCAACACCAAAATTTGTTGTTTTAATCATGGCGCACAAAATTAAAGCTATCTTTGGATTCCCCAACAAAAGGGAGAAATTGATAACAAAACCTGAGACAAATTCAAAGTTAAAGATCCATGGGTGATTTTAAGAAAGCTTCTGCTCTAGCCTTAGTACTTATTGCTGTTCTAACACAATTTATTTCATCTTCTTCAGTAGCAATGCCTCTAGGAAAAATAGAGAAGTCATTAAAAGGAAAAGTGATATGCATAGACCCTGGACATGGGGGGACCGCAGAGACTGATTCCTATCGAGTAGGGCCGACAGGGGAAAGGGAAGAGTGGATCAATTTAAGGGTAGGAACTTTACTTGGGGAAATGCTTGAGCAATCAGGGGCTAAAGTGATTTATACAAGAACCACAGATACTTTTATCCCCTTGGCCGAAAGGAGTAAAATTGCTGTCGAGAATAAGGTGGATTTGTTTATTTCTATACACCACAATGCCACAGCGGATCCAAAGGTGAATTTTCCAATTATTTATTTTCATGGTAGTGCAGAGGAAAACAAAGCAAGTGTTGATTTTGGGGAAAAGGTAGCGAAAAAATTAGTAAAGCACCTTTTTAAAGGAAAAGGGCCATACAGTTTGGTTTCCGATTTCACCATTTTCTCTAGCTCAGGGGCTAGTGTCTTAAGAGGAACCTATGGAATTCCAGGTATAATCGGGGAAGCAACTTTTTTCACCTCCCCTAAAGAGGAAAAGAGGTTGAGACTTCCTGACTACAATAAAAAAGAGGCACTTGCCTATTTTGAAGCCATAGCTTTATTTTTTAATACAGCTGAGGTACTTCCGATAGCTGAAAAAAATGATCCTTCTAAGATTGAGCCTTTTAAAGTTTTTCAGGAAGCAGACAGAATGAAACCAGAGGCCAAACAGTGGAAAGCCAATTTTTCAAAGGGGAAGAAGCTGTTTAGGAAAGGTGGGGAACAACGATTGGAGAAGGCCTTTGAATTGTTAACCCTTTCAGCCAGGTCATTTCCAGATTCATATGTGGCTAAGGAATGCCATGAATTAAGAGTTCTAATACTCAGTAAGCAAGGGGAAACGGATGCTGCAGAAATGGAGAAAAAAAGAGTCCGCTTCTTTTATCCTTGACTTCAGTAAGAAAGGATTAAAATAATCCAAAAGCGGAAGCCCCCAAACTCTTCCTATTCCCGAAGCGCTAGCCAAGGGATTGTGTTTCAGCTAAGCGGGTTTGATGAGTCATAATGAGATCTTCAAACCCGAAATAAAAAACATTAAATTCTTGTTGTTAGTTCTTTTTGCAACTGAAAGATCACATTTTTCAATCCAGTATTTACCTCCGCGATTTTAGAAGATAAGTTTTCCACTTGACTTTCCATTTCAGCCAAATGCTCTACTTCTCTAATAACAGGCATAAGGCTAGTAATTTTGATATTGTCTATACTTGGCTTTATCTGATGTGCCAGGTTGCGGATAATGGAGAAATTTTCTTGTTCGAGGGCTTCGTTAAATCCTGTGATCGTATTTTCAGATTGCTCAATAAAAAGCCGGATCATTTCACTAATAAATTCATTACTACCACCACTTATTTCTTCTAGATTTATTAAATTATATAATTTTCCCTGGCTATCTTCCATTATTCCTTAGTATAAAATTTATTTGTAAATATACAATTTGCTTCGATATAAACGAATAATCGAATTCTTAGTTTTTTTACTGCATCACAAAAAAATAGGCTTAAATTGCGCCGTATTAAACAAAATCAGGATTTAATTATTTTTATTCATGTCAGATTTGAATCATTATTCCAAGATTGCCACTGAGTTAGGCGTTCGCGAAAAGCAAGTAATCAGTACGGTCAATTTACTGGACGAGGGAGGGACTGTTCCTTTTATTTCCAGGTATAGAAAAGAAGTCACCGGAAGCTTGGATGAGGTACAGGTAGCTGCTGTAAGGGATAGGTTACAACAGTTAAGGGATTTGGACAAGCGAAAGGAAGCGATAATAAAATCCATTGAGGAACAAGGAAAGTTAACAGATGAGCTGGCTGGTAAAATTAAGCGAGCAGAAACAATGTCTGTTTTAGAGGATATTTATCTTCCTTATAAACCAAAAAGAAGAACGAAAGGGACCATTGCAAAGGAAAAAGGTTTGGAGCCATTGGCCCAACTGATTTTTGAACAAAATTCCCTTGATTTAATTAAGGTTGCGGAAGAATACATTGATGCTGAGAAGGAGGTAACCTCTACAGAAGATGCATTAAATGGTGCCCGTGATATAATGGCCGAATGGATCAATGAAGATGCCGAAATAAGGAAAAAATTAAGAGAGCTATTCATTGAGGAAGGTGAGTTTGTATCAAAAGTCATCCCTGGAAAGGAAGAGGAAGCCATCAAATACAAAGATTATTTTGATTGGAGAGAACCTGTTAAAACTGCTCCTTCTCACCGTATATTGGCCATGAGGAGAGGGGAAAAAGAACTTTTCCTGATGTTGGATACAGGTCCGGATGATCTGAGTGCACTCAAAATTATTGAGAAGGCAGTAGTGAAAGAAAATAACACCTGTTCTGAACAGGTTAAGTTAGCCGCTAAGGACGGGTATAAAAGGCTACTGAAACCTTCTATGGAAACAGAGGTAAGGTTGTATGCCAAGAAAAAAGCGGACGAAGAAGCCATAAAGGTATTTACAGAAAACCTGAGACAGTTGTTATTGACCTCACCGCTTGGTGAAAAATCAGTATTGGCAATAGATCCAGGGTTTAGGACGGGTTGTAAGGTGGTATGCCTGGGGCCTCAGGGGCAATTCCTTCAGAATGAAACCATCTACCCAAATGAACCCCAAAAGAAAACCATGGAATCAGCTGCCTTGGTGAAGTATATGGTGGAGAAACACTCAATTGAGGCCATTGCCATCGGTAATGGTACTGCGAGTAGAGAAACTGAAGCATTCGTAAAAAACATAGGTCTACCCAAGGAAATTTTGATAGTGATGGTCAATGAAAGTGGTGCTTCTATCTATTCTGCATCTGATGTAGCGAGAGAAGAATTCCCTGATTTTGACCTTACCGTTAGGGGCGCTGTTTCTATTGGAAGAAGGTTAATGGATCCTTTGGCAGAGTTGGTGAAAATTGATGCCAAGTCAATTGGGGTAGGTCAATACCAACATGATGTGGATCAGTCTGCATTAAAAAATTCTCTGGATGATACTGTTATGAGTTGTGTGAATGGAGTGGGTGTTGAGGTAAATACTGCTTCCAAGCAATTGCTTACTTATGTGTCAGGCCTTGGTCCATCATTGGCTCAAAACATAGTAGCCTATAGAAATGAAAATGGACCTTTCAAAAGTAGAGAAGAAATTAAGAAGGTTCCAAGATTAGGTGAAAAAGCCTATGAGCAGGCGGCAGGATTTTTAAGGATTAGAAATGGAGCCAATCCTCTTGATAGTAGTGCTGTACACCCTGAGCGCTATGCACTGATTAATAGAATGGCCAAAGACATGGGCGTTTCTGTTGATGAGTTGGTCAAAACTGAAGAGCTTATTCAGAAAATACCTTTGAAGGACTACGTCAGTGAACAAGTTGGTTTACCTACACTCAAAGATATTCTGGAGGAGCTAGGCAAACCCGGAAGAGATCCTAGAGAGAAATTTGAGGTTTTTCAGTTTGAAGATGGCATCAACGAGATGAAAGACCTAAAAGTAGGAATGAAGTTGCCAGGAATAGTAACCAATATAACCCAATTCGGAGCATTTGTAGATATAGGAGTACATCAGGATGGGCTTGTTCATTTGAGCCAAATGGCCGATAGGTTTATCAAAGACCCCAAAGAAGTGGTGGCGGTTAATCAGAAAGTGATGGCCACAGTGATGGAAGTAGACCTGCCTAGAAAACGAATAGGATTAAGTCTCAAGTCTGATCCTTTCGCAGCCAATACTTCCTCTTCCAGAAATGAAAAACCTCGCCGTAGGCAACAAGGAGGTCAAAAAGAAGTCAAAGAAAGTATGGAAGACAAACTTGCGATGTTAAAGAAGAAATTTGGTAATTAAAATCTTCATATACATCTAAACAATCTAAATTAGCATCAAGCCTGTGGGATATTTCTCACAGGCTTTTTTTATGTTTATTTAACCCGGATTATGTAATAGAATGTCTATTGCATATTTCGGGTTTAACCCAAGTTTGAATACACTTAATTAAGTGCTCATTATTAAGCTAGCCCATGTCATTACTGCTAAAGACTTATTTTGGTCAGTTTAGGAGCAGATTTTTTTCAGAGTATTCCATAAGTAGCTTGATTAGTCTTTCAAATAGAAGGGCATGTGCATTGAAATTTGAAAAAAATTAAACTTTTGGAGCTTTGGAATAGGTTAATTAAAATAACATTTCTATTTTTATAATGTTGATTAAATAAACATATTAAAAAATGAGAGACCTACACAACATAAGCTTTACGACGAAAAAACTGGTTTCTGGCAACCTGCAGGTGAAATTTCAAATTCAAAATGCTTCAAGGCCTAGTTATGGGTACCTTTTGGTCAATCAGGCTTTTTCTGATGAAGAGATCATGGAAGAAATAAAGTTAAGACTAAACTTGCGTGAACAATCCAAAATGGATTTGCTAAGGTTCACTTTTAAGAACCAATGGAAAGATGACCACCAATTTTACTTGTATTCTGCATGAGTTTCTTGGCCAATAACCTTAAAGTTTTACGTAAAAAATCAGGACTTACGCAAACTCAGTTGGCAGAGAAGCTTGGGGTGCAAAGGACCATGATATCTGCTTATGAAGATGGTAGGTCTGAACCAAGGCTTTCAACAATTCTAATTTTGACCAGCATTTTTGATGTGTCAATAGATGAGTTGACAAGTTGGGACATTGCCACAAAAGGGCGTCAATTTCTTCAAAAGGAAAAGTTAAAAGTACTTACAGTTACCTTGGATCAAAATGATCAAGAGCGTATCAGTATGGTGGGTAAGAAAGCATCCGCAGGTTATCTAAACGGTTATGCTGATCCTGAATACATGGAGAACTTACCTAATTTTGGACTTCCAAACCTTACAGGAAGCCATACTTACAGGGCTTTTGAAATAAGCGGAGACAGTATGTTGCCATTGATGCCCGGGACAATTGTAGTTGGGGCTTATATTGAAAGTCCAGGGGAAATTAAAAACGGTAAAACCTATGTTTTAGTAACCAAGAATGATGGTATTGTCTACAAAAGGGTTTTCAACTATATAACTGAGAGAGGTAAATTGTTTGTAGTCTCAGACAATCAAAATTACAAGCCTTACGATATTCCCATACAAGAGGTGATGGAAATTTGGGAAGCCAAAGCTTTTATAAGTACACATTTTCCAGACCCAAAGCCTGAGGCCCCCGTTTCATTAGAAGAAATAGGCAAGATGATTTTAGAAATCAAATCGGATATTAGAAAAATCTCTAGCCATTAATACCAAACTTTTAAATAAGGGCATCGAAAGACTGTATGATTTTTTTCTTCGCATCAAAAGATGGATCAAGGTTGATAATGCCATTTTCAAAGTTGTGCCAGAACCCATCACCGCAGTCCAGGTATTTTCCATTTTGCACTGGCATATCTTCCTTTGCCAATGAATAATCATAATCAGGGATGAAAATTAGAGAGGCAAGCTCTCTTCCGCTTTCCCAGTTCATTTCCTTTTCTTTGCCATTTACAGTAAGGACAACTTTTCGGATGGAAAATTTATAAACTAACTCTACAACTGTATTTTTGTCCTTCTTTATTTCTAGGTACCTGATTTGCATCGGAGCCTCTCTGTTGCTGATTTCGTAAATGGCCTGAATAAAATCTTGGCAGGTAAAATACCAATCTTCTTGATTTAATGGGATGTCACGAATCATTTTTCCATGTACATCTTTTGCAAGCAATTTGATGCCTCCCTTTTCACCAAGGGTTTTTAAATTAGACCATTTTGAAGCCGAATAAAGCTTTTTGAAAATGGACTCCCACAGCTTTGGTATTTCTCCTTTGTAATTGTAATCATCAGCCATAGTAAAACCCTCGTCTATTATTTCATCTGGACTAAGATTTTCCCTGTCTGTGTACTGTATATCAAATTGAGTATTCACAAAGTTTTTGCTAAAGGAGAGTTTTAGCTTAAAAATATGGCTAAATGGAGGAGGGAGTTCTCCTGTGATAAAATCAATTTCCAATCGTACAATATCGTCTGATTTTAGATGCATATTTTTATTTTTTAAGAGCGGAGACAAAATTAATGCTTAATACTAAAAATAAGGGATAAAATTGAGAATTTCATCTTGCTATTTTTTTTTAAGTTAAATACAAAAATTAAATCAGACCACAAATGAAGATAGTTTCGGATTATAAACGACATTTGATGCTATGGAGGAATGGGAAAAAAACAATGACATTATAGTTGAGGATCTTTATAACAAAGGTTGGTGTGTTTTAGATCATTATATACCTGAAGACTTCAGAAAAGAGCTGCTTCAGGAGCAAAAAGAGTTGCTAATGCATGGGCAGTTTAGATTGGCAGGTATTGGTAGTGGAGATACTTTTGCGATAAAACCTGAAATAAGAAGCGATAAGGTACTGTGGATGGATGAAAATCTATTGACGCCATTACAGGAGGTTTATTGGGACAAGATGAATGGATTAAGATCAGCAATTAATCGGCGTTGTTATTTGGGACTTAAGTCTTATGAAGCGCATTTTGCCATGTATCCTCAGGGTTCCTTTTATTTACGGCATTTGGACCGGTTCCAAACTGTAAGTTATAGGATAGTAAGTGTTGTTTTATATTTAAATGATAGCTGGGAAGAATCCGATGGTGGAGCATTGAGGATGTATTTCACCAGACCTGATGGTATAGAGGAATATGAGGATTTTCTGCCCCTAGGAGGTAGGCTGGTTGCTTTTTTAAGTGGTGAGATTCCTCATGAGGTTTTACCTACAAATAAGGAAAGGATAAGTATTACAGGCTGGATGAAAGACAGGGATTAAAGCTTAGTCCTGACTATTCTTTTGTAAGGCTGGATTTGTTTTTAATTTCCTTGATCCGCATGGGCATGGAATCTATAGTTGCAAAAAGCACCTGCCAGTCAACGCTGTCTTTTTCTATTTTTAATTTTGAGGATCCGTCTTTTCCTATTAGGACGTAGCTATGTTGTTTTGAACCCATTTGGTAAAGTTGTTTAAGCTTTTTTTGGTAAGCAGGTTCGAATATATAGTTGGTATTACTTTGCAAGCTGTCTCCAAAATAGAAATAGACCAAGTCTCTGTCTTTCAACTCTATTTCCAGACTATCTGTTAAATTTAATTCCATATCACTTTCCTCATTGATGGAAGGGAAAACCAATAATACACGGTTTTTCCATTGGAGATCTGTGAGGGTAATTTGAGATTGAATGAATGTGCTGCTAATAAAAAATACAAAAGTGATCAGATAGTTCATATTTGCTTTGTATATGCTATTTGTAAATATAACAATTAATGGCAGATATTGTTCTGATCTCTTTTGAAATGCTTTCCTTCTTTTTTTTTGGCTAGTCTCTTAATTACAGGCTCTTTGATCTCCGACTCCTTTTTGAAAAGCACTTGTCGATGTGGGTTTTAATCCGATTTCTAAGAACCGAATTAAAACCCGAAATATGCAATAGACATTCTATTACCTGCTGAAATCGCTTTAAAATCAGCCACTTCGTTGCTGTTTGGAGATTTCACCATAGCTATGCTATGCTAAAATCTCCAAACAGTCTGATTTTATTGCGATTGCAACACTTCCCGTAAACACGGGACAGGCTTCACCCCTGACCATTGTCAGGGCGGAGAAATCTTATTACATAATCCGGGTTAAACAAATATAGGACAGGGTTTTGGCGATATTATGGTTCTTTTACACCACAATACTGACAAAATCATGTCCTATGTATTTCCTTTGTATCCTTGGGATTCGACCCTGGACTATTATCTATTAGGGATTAACTAATGCTTGATCCCGGATTAGTAGGTTCATGTGGATTAAGTAGTTTTAACTTTCCTTCAGAGTCTTCCGCCATCAATATCATCCCTTCAGATTCGATTCCTGCCATCTTTTTGGGAGCAAGGTTTAGAAGCATGGTTACTTGCTTTCCTACCAATTCTTCAGGCTGGAATTGCTCTGCTACTCCACTAAGAACTGTTTTAATACCTATTCCAGTGTCCACTTTGAGCTGAAGAAGTTTTTTGGATTTTTTGACCTTTATAGCTTCAACAATAGTAACGACACGTAAGTCTAATTTTACAAAATCATCAAAAGAAACCAATTCTTTCATTGGGGCAGCTTTGTACTTGGCTGCTTCATTTTTCTTTTTGCTATCAAGTAGCTTTTGAATCTGCGCTTCCACCGTACTGTCTTCGATCTTTTGGAAAAGCAAAGCTGCTTTTTCCAGCGGGTCCCCTTCTTTTACCAAATCCATGGATCCAGCAACTTCCCAGTTTAATGCGTCCAAACCGAGCATTTTTTTGATTTTCTCAGAAGTGAAAGGTAAAAATGGCTGAGATAGAACTGAAAGGTTGGCAACAATATTCAAGGCAATGTTTAGTATTGTGGATGTCCTCTCCTGATCTGTTTTGATGGTTTTCCAAGGTTCAGTTTCTGCAAGATATTTATTACCCGTTCTAGCAAAATCCATCATTAGGGCTAGGGCTTCTCTAAATCTATACTTCTCTACGGATTGGGAGATTTTATCAGGATACTCATTAAGGGTTCGGATAAGTTCATCGTCTACAGGAGCCAATCCATAATTTTTAGGTACTTTTCCTTCAAAATATTTATGTGTCAACACGACCGCGCGATTGACAAAATTACCAAAGATGGCTACTAATTCATTGTTGTTTCTGGCTTGAAAATCTTTCCAAGTAAAATCATTGTCCTTGGTTTCAGGGGCATTTGCTGTCAATACATAACGTAAAACATCCTCTTGACCAGGAAACTCTTCCAAATACTCATGTAACCAAACGGCCCAGTTTTTGGAAGTTGATATTTTTTGACCTTCTAAATTAAGGAATTCATTCGCAGGAACATTTTCTGGCAAGATAAAATCCCCTAAAGTTTTTAAAATTGCAGGAAATGTTATGCAGTGAAATACAATATTGTCCTTTCCTATAAAGTGTACCAGTTTGGTATCCTTGTCTTTCCAATACAACTCCCAATCTTTGCCTTTTTCTTTGGCCCATTCCTTGGTGGAGGAAATATAACCTATAGGGGCATCAAACCAAACGTATAGCACTTTACCCTCAGCCCCAGGAATTGGCACTGGGATTCCCCAATCCATATCTCGGGTCATGGACCTTGGTTGAAGTCCATCACCTGATTCTAGCCAGCTTCTACATTGTCCCAAAACATTGTTTTTCCAATCATTGGCATGTTCCTCAAGAATCCATCTTTTCAAAAAGGAAGTGTATTTTCCTAAATCAAGAAACCAATGTTTGGTCATTTTAAGTACTGGAGTGTTGCCACTTAGTTTTGACCTTGGGTTGATCAGGTCGGTAGGACTTAGTGAAGAGCCACATTTTTCACATTGGTCGCCATAAGCTTCTTCATAGCCACAGTTTGGACAGGTGCCTTCTATGTACCTGTCAGCTAAAAACTGATTGGCTTCCGCATCGTAGTATTGCTCCGTTTCCTTTTCATCAAACTCTCCTTTTTTGTACAAGTCAGTAAATAACCCACTGGCTGTTTCATGGTGGACTGCTGATGAGGTTCGGGAATAATGATCAAAACTAATCCCGAATTTTTCAAAACTACCCTTCATTTTCCCATGGTACCTGTCGACGACTTCTTGAGGGCTGATCCCTTCATTTTTGGCCTTGATGGTAATGGCTACGCCATGTTCGTCAGATCCGCAAACATAGGCTACATCTCTCTGTTGTAACCTTAAGTACCGCACATAAATATCCGATGGAATATAACAACCTGCCAAATGGCCAATATGAAGAGGGCCATTCGCATAAGGTAATGCAGAAGTAATGGTATATCTTTTGAATTTCTTTTCGCTCATAGATTGCAAAGATAGCTAAAATTGATTTTGAGTGAAATAGGATGGTGCATTTATCCTAATTGTACTGCCAAGCTAAAACGAATTAATTTCTGGGCTTACTTACAGCTTTTTTTATAAAGGAGTCCTTCCTCGATTTGGGGCAATCCAATGTCTATGGGGAATTCAATTGCTACAATTTCGCGTCAAATGCTGTAGCTAATTCCGATAGTTTTGTTACAATTTCAGGATGATGAGTTGCCACATTGTCTTTTTCACCAATATCCAGATTCAAATTGTACAGTGCTGCCTGGAACTCTCCCTCTGATTTTTCATTCCACCCGATTGATTTTTTTAAATGAAGCTTCCATTCTCCAAGTCTTATGGCTTCAAGTTCACCATTGCGAGCATAGAAATAAAATGGACGCTCAGCAAGTGTTTTGGCATCTGGATCAAGTAAAAATTCACTGATGTCTATTCCGTCCAATTGTAATTCACTTGGAATTTTGGAGGAGGATATTTTAGCTAGGGTAGGGAATAAATCCAATGTATTTACAAATTCATCTGAAACCTTTCCTTTCGGAATCTTGCTTGGCCAGGTAATAATTGCTGGAACACGTTGACCACCTTCCCATGTTTGGGCTTTTTTACCTCTTAGCGGTTTGGCCGAGCCTTTGGCTGGTCCATTGTCAGAAGTGAAAATAAAAATGGTGTTTTCATAGATACCCTCTTCTTTCAAGGTTTTTATTATTTCACCAGCACTCCAGTCTAATTCCATTATCACATCCCCATAAAGGCCATGTTTACTTTTACCTTTAAATGCAGGGGAAGCAAAGAGGGGTGTATGCGGCATATTGTGCGCCAAGTAAATAAAGAAGGGCTTTTGTCCTCTATTTTTGATTTGTTTTACCGCCTCCTCTGTGTATTTTTTTGTCAAGTATTGCTGGTCGGGCCCACTCTCTATTAACTCCGTGTTTCGGTAAAAAGGAAGGGGAGGAGATTGAAAATCTATGTCTTTATAATAGTAATTGTCCATGTCGTTGGAATACGGCACTCCATAGAATTCGTCAAAACCTTGATTGTTAGGCATGAATGCTTCTTTATGGCCTAGGTGCCATTTACCTATGCAGGAGGTAGTATACCCACCTTCTTTTAACATTTCGGCCATTGTGTATTCATCGGGAGAAAGACCACCTTCTGAAAAAGGGAAAAGTACCGCCTCGTGAAGGTTACTTCTTTTTGGGTAGCGACCCGTAAGTAGTCCTGCTCTGGAAGGGGTGCAAACCGTAGCTGGGACATAGAAATTGGTAAACCTTATTCCTTCCGCTGCCAACTGATCTAAATTTGGTGTTTCAAATCCCTCAGCGCCATAGGTACCTAAATCTGCATAACCTTGATCGTCCGTAAAGAAAATAATGATATTTGGTTGGCTTTCAGTAGTATTGTCCTTTTGTGTACACGATGAAATACTGACTAATAAAAATACCAGCATGGTTGGCCAGTAAAGTCTGACATTAATTTTCATGAAATTCATTCTAATTATAATTTTTGGAAAAGGTAAAAGAAAGCAAAGTATGGTTTTTAAACCTACTTGTTATTCCTGTTGGAGTAGGTCAAATTTACAATTTTATCTGTATTCTTTCTATCCAATAGATAAATCGATAGTCCTCATTTAATGTCCCACTTTATTATAATAGCCATAAGATTCCCTTGGCATAAACAGGGTTAAAGGCGATAAATTTTATAATTTTGCCCCATAAACCTTATTTGGATAAAATTTTCTATGATAAAAAACTACCTGTTCTCGGCCTTATTTTTCTTGTTAACCCTTGATTTGGCATTCTCTCAGGTTCAACCTGAAATCATTCCTATGCCAGCCTCCTATAAACTTCTGGAAGGGGAGTTTTTGTGGGATCATCAGGTGGGCTTGGTAATGAATGACTTTTCAGCCCAAGGCAATTACCTTCAACAGGAGGATTTAAGGCTGCTGGCTATTCCGCTTTCGGAAATGGAGTCCCCATCCAAAAAAATCAGCATTAGCCAAACCAATAGTATTAGCCAAGGGTATAAAATTCGGATTCAATCCGAAGAAATTGTCATTGAAGCGGCAAATGAGGAAGGAGCATTTTATGGTGTAATTTCGCTATTGCAATTGGCACATGCAGCCAAAGTGAAAAGTGGTAAAATAGCTTTGCCCAATTGGGAAATCCAAGATAAGCCCAGGTATGAATGGAGAGGAGTAATGTTGGATGAATCCAGGTATTTTTTTGGGATGGAAAAGGTGAAGCAACTACTTGATCATATGGCTTATTACAAGTTAAATACTTTTCATTGGCATCTGACGGACGCTCCAGGATGGCGAATTGATATCAAAGGTTTCCCCAAACTGGCCACTGTAGGAGGGATAGGTAACCAATCCGATCCAAATGCCCCGGCTACCTATTATACTCAGGAAGAAATTAAAGAAATCGTTCGCTATGCCAGTGAGCGTATGATCACTGTGATACCGGAAATAGACATGCCAGGTCATGCCACTGCAGCCAATAGGGCTTATCCGGAACATAGCGGCGGAGGATCAGAAAGATACCCTGATTTTACTTTCCACCCAGCCAAGGAAACTACCTATGGCTATTTAAGTAAGGTCTTGCGTGAAGTAGATGTATTGTTTCCAAGCAATATGATTCATTTAGGGGGAGATGAAGTAAGTTTTGGCAATCAAATGTGGCCCAAAGATCCCAAGGTCCTTGATTTGGTAAAGAGGGAAGGTTTGGAAGGGATGAAAGGAGTAGAGGACTATTTCTTTGAAAGAATGGCAGATACCCTTTTTCAGATGAACAATAAGGTTTTGGCCTGGGATGAGATGGCAGGTGCCAGTTTACCTAAGGACAAAACGATTATATTTTGGTGGCGTCATGACAAGAAGGAACAGCTAGGTCTCTCACTCCAAAATGGCTATTCAACAGTAATTTGTCCCCGGATACCTTTTTACTTTGACTTTCTTCAGCAGGAAGACCATAAATATGGGAGGAAATGGGCGGGTGCTTTTGCCCCTTTAGCTGCCGTTTATGATTTTGAAGTGGATGATTTTGGTGTCAAGCCGGAGGAAAAGCCCCTGATTTTAGGAATTCAAGCCAATCTTTGGACAGAGACTGTCCACAATGAGCAAAGGTTTGATTTTCTGATGTATCCAAGGATTGCTGCTTTGGCAGAGGTAGTTTGGTCAGAAAAAGCAGTTAAATCTTATGTAGGGTTTAAGAATAGATTGTCGGTTCATCTGGAAAAATACAAGGCTGAAAAGATTTATTACTTTGACCCCTTTGAACCCGATCATCATCCGGAACCGGTATATGAACCCTGACAGAGAAGGTTCACTGATTTTGTGCTGTCTGTCAGGGGTCGGTACAATAAAATGGGCTAGCTTTAATCGTCTATAGTGGTCATCACCATTTGTTTAAATTTCCAACTTGTTTGATCGCCGGTACTTCCCTGAGTTTGTTTGAGGATAATTCCGATGATTTTCTCTTTGGGGTCTGCGAAATACTGGGTGTTAAAATAACCTCCCCAGACAAATGTTCCAGGAGATCCAAGACCACCTTTTGCTTGACCTTGTTCGGTTAATACGCCAAAGGCAAGTCCGTAATGTTGGTCTCCATCACCATAAAGATCCATGGTTTGATTGGCCATCATGGTGGCAATTGTGGTTCTGCTTAAGAATCGTATTTTATTAAACTCCCCGCCATTGAGGTACATCTGAAGAAATGTCGCATAATCCTTTGCGGTGCTTGAAAGTCCTGCACCGCCAGAGAAGAATGATTTTGCCCCTTTGATAGGGTAATTGACATCGTAGAAGGTATTGGGATAGTTTTCCCATTTATCGTTTACTTTATGCTGTATGGCTACAAGTCGATCCCCTTTGGATGCTGGCAGGTAAAAACCCGTGTCATCCATTCCCAATGGTTCAAACAAGTGTTTTTGAAGATAGGCTTCGAATGACATTCCTGAAATTACTTCAATGAAATAACCCAGCACATCCAGCCCCATGCTATAAGTGAATTTTTCTCCCGGATCATGGTGTAAGGGTAGTTTTGCCAGCTTCATAACTACGTCTTTGATCGTAACAGGTTCAGTGGTAAATAAATCTGTTGTGCCGGCTTTATGATAAAGCATCTTCATTCTTTCGTCCCCATCTATTACTCCATAGCCAAGTCCAGAAGTATGCGTTAACAGGTGGCGGATGGTTATTTCCTTATTGGCAGGTCTTGAGGTATAAGTAGTGTCTGCATACTTGAAATTCACCAAAACCTCAGGGTTTTTAAATTCTGGTATGTATTTGGAAATTGGATCATCCAGTCGGAATTTCCCCTCTTCCCAAAGCATCATCACAGCAGTTGATGTAATTGCTTTGGATTGGCTTGCGATTCTGAATATCGCATCTTTCTGTAATTTTTTTCCATTGGCATCTGCATTTCCATAGGCTTCATGAAATACAATTCTTCCGTTCCTGACTATGAGAGCAACAGCACCTGGAATGGTATTGTCTTTCAGAGATTGCTTTAACATATTGTCAATTCGCTCCAATCTCTCTGAGGAAAGACTGATGCTTAATGGTGGTGCCACTGTTAATGGGGATGACCGCCTTGCCGTTGTAGTTTGAGCAGTAAGGTTAAGGTTGCATAACATTACGATTATGAACCATAAATAAGTCTTTTTTAAAGTCATAGGGAGTGGTTATAAGATTTATGTAAATTTTTAATTATCAAAATACTCAATTTCTCAATTAAATATACCTCCATTTTTTTAGTAAATACTTGTTTTAGACCTAACAGACTGATAATCTTGTCTTCTCTACATTTCTGATTAAAGACATGTCAGGATATCAGTGCTGCTACTCAAATAAACCGAGTTTAATATTTCAAATCCATAGTAAAATCATGTTTTAAATCCCTCATTAATTTTCTCAGTCTCTCAAATAAGGCTAATTTTGAGAGATAAATTTTTAACAAAAGTGTATTCAGAAAAACAGCGACTTATTCTTTGGTCTGTAGTTATCAGTATTGTTTTGCTGGTGGTGAAATTCTATTCCTATGTGTTGACAGGGTCCAATGCGATTTTGACAGATGCCTTAGAGAGTATAGTAAACGTAGTGGCTTCTTTTTTTGCCCTTTATAGCATAAGGTTAAGTGCTATTCCTCGAGATAAAAATCACCCTTATGGCCACGGTAAGATTGAATTTTTTAGTGCTGGAATCGAAGGTGTATTAATTATTGTGGCGGGAATATTTATACTTTACCAATCGGCGTACTCCATATTGTTTCCCCAGCCTCTGATCGAATTACCTTTGGGTATGGTTCTTATAGGTTTTTCAGGTTTGGTTAATGGGATTTTGGGATTTGTTTTGCAAAAGAAAGGAAAAGAATTAAATAGTATTACACTGGAAGCAGATGGAAAGCATATATCCACAGATGCAGTTAGTAGTTTTGTTTTAATTATTGGTATTGCGATTATTTTCTTTACCGGATGGCATTTACTAGACAGTATTATTTCAGGACTTTTTGCTTTTTATATCATGTACAATGGGTATTATCTTGTAAGAAAGTCTGTGGCGGGCTTGATGGATGAGTCCAATCCACAATCCATTAATAAGGCGGTTAGAATCCTCAATAAACACAGAAAAGATAACTGGATAGACATACACAATATGCGGGTTCAACAGTATGGGGGAGATAGCCATATTGATTTACATCTTACTTTGCCTTATTACTATGACCTTATACAGGTTCACGATTGTGTGCATGAAGTTGAGGAAGTATTGGAAGAAAATCTTTCAGGAAAAATTGAAGTATTTGTACATGCAGACCCCTGTATTCCTGATTCATGTTGTCATTATTGTCAAGTAAGTGATTGTGCAGTAAGGCGTTTTCCTCAATCTAAAAAAATAAAATGGACAGCGGACAATATGTCCCAAAACCAAAAACACTACCATGAACTTGGTCTTTTGAAGAATGTACCGAAAAATAAAAAATAAATTTTTTTTTTAGAAAAGTTTGAAAAAAATATCAATTCAATAAAATATTCATTGGCTTGTAACGTTTATCTTATTTTTTTTTATAAAAACCTCCATTAATTATAAAATGAATAGTTCTTATTTTTCGAGTATGTGAAATTATATGTGGTGATTATTTGTTTTAATTCCTATTATTTTGTATATTAATAGTGTTATTAGAATTAAAATTCGGGGGTGATGAAAGATAAACAATTTACTATACTATTAATGGTTTCAGCACTTATATGGTTGCTGATAGTAGGTTTTATTATCATTTAGAGTACCAATAAATTTTTCCCTACAGACGGACTTAGACAAGTTTTTCCGAAATGAGTTAATAAAGGGGCCCATTCGAGTCCCTTTTGCTATTATAGCTTCCAATCTATGCCTGCAAAATATTTTTGAGATAAGCCTAATGAGTTTTAGGGTTTAAAAAAGTCCATAAAAAATGTTAGCCGGTTTAGCTATAAAATGACACCTATTTAACACCTTAATTTAGGAGAAAAAAAATGACGATTTAGGATTTTGGAATAAAGTTGCAGGCAAAGAATTTAGCCTTGCCTGCAAGTCAATATAATTTATAGTTCTAGACCTGCTCTTCTGATTAGAGCATCAGGTTTAGGGCCTCTTCCTCTGAATCGCTCAAATAAAATTGAAGGATGCTCCTTACCTCCCATGGACAGGATATTGTCTTTGAAGGATTGAGCTGTTTCTTTGTCAAATACACCCTTTTCCTGAAACAATTCAAAGGCATCGGCATCCAATACTTCTGCCCACTTGTAACTGTAATAGCCCGCAGCGTAACCGCCCTGGAAAATATGAGAGAAGGAAGAACTCATCATGGTGTTTTTCAAAGGTTCAAGCAGAGAGGTGGGCTTCATTACCTCATTTTCAAATTCGAAGAGGTCTTTTATGTCTTTCGGGTCAGTAGTATGGTAGGCCATGTCTAATTGGCCTAGACTGATTTGTCGGACAGTTTGAAATCCCTGATGGAAGTTGGCTGCTTTTTTTATGTTTTCAATATAAGCAGTAGGGATGGGCTCACCGGTTTTATAATGTCTGGCAAATAAGTCAAGACATTCAGCCTCATAGCACCAGTTTTCAAATATTTGAGACGGTAGCTCTACAAAATCCCAATAGACATTGGTTCCCGATAAAGATCCATAAGTGCCCTTAGCCAACATACCATGTAACGCGTGGCCAAACTCATGAAAAAGGGTTGTAACTTCATTGAAGGTAAGTAGGCTAGGTTTTGATTTTGTGGGTTTGGTGAAATTGCAGACAATGGACACATGAGGCCTGTACTCTTGATTTTCCACAATGCGCTGTCCCCTGTAAACCGTCATCCAAGCACCATTCCTTTTGCCTGCTCTAGGGAAAAAGTCTGCATAAAAAACAGCCAGATGATTTCCATTTTCATCATTAACTTCATAGGCTTTTACATCCGGATGATAAACCGGAATGTCTTTATTCTCCTTAAATGTAATGTTGTATAATTTTTCGGCAGTAGTAAAAACCCCATCTATGGTGCGGTTCAATTCAAAATAAGGCTTTAACAATTCATCATCCACCGCATATTTCTCCATCTTTAACTTCTCGGCGTAGTAGCTGATATCCCATTTGCAGAGCTGATCGATATTGTCTGTTTTACGAGCAAAAGCCTCTAATTCTTTGAGCTCTGCTTGTGCTTTAGGTTTTGCCTTTTCAAGTAACTCATCGAGGAAAGTCAATACTTGCTCCCCACTTGCAGCCATGCGTTCTTCTAAGACAAATGCGGCATAATTTTCATAACCCAGAAGTTTTGCCCTTTCGTCTTTTAGTTTGAGGATTTCCTTGATTATTTCCCGATTATCTAAATCATCCCCTTTGGCAGATTTGGTATTATAGGCAATAAAAATCTCCTTTCTTAACGCCCTGTTTTTGGCATAGGTCATAAAAGGTACATAACTTGGAAAAGCCAAGGTAAATACCCATTTCCCCTCTTTACCTTTTTCTTGAGCCGTCTGAGCAGCGGCTTCAATTAGTCCATCAGGAAGGCCTTCTAGGTCCTTTTCATCTGACAATACCAATTCGTACTTATTGGTTTCTTTTAATACATTTTCCCCAAAGTGAAGGCCCAATTTTGACAATTTCTGATCGATCGCCCTAAGTCTATCTTTGGCTTCCCCTTCCAAAAGCGCTCCATTTCTGATAAAAGATTTATAGCTTTTGTCAAGGAGTGTGCTTTGTTCAGCGTTTAGCTTCAATTGATCCTTTTGGTCATACACCGCTTTTACTCTTTTAAAGAGCGCTTCATCAAGTAGAACATCATTGCTGTGGGCTGATAGAAGTGGGGAAATTTCGCGTGCCAGTTGTTGAATTTCATCATTGGTTTCAGCAGCATTGATGTTAAAAAAAATGGAGGCTGCACTAGATAATTTTTCCCCTGAATTTTCTAGGCCCACAATGGTGTTTTCAAAATCGGGAGATGCTGCGGCTTTTATTTGCTTGATTTCCTCATTTACTTCCGCTATGGCACTTTTGATAGCGGGAAGGAAATGTTCGTTTTTTATTTTATCAAAAGGTGCTGTTTCAAACGGGGTATTAAATTTTGCCAATAATGGATTCATAGCGAATGATTATATTTGAATTTATCACACAAAATTAACAAAATAATGGAGACTACTAAAGGACTTAAGATTCCTAAAGCAGGAGATTTCCCACTCTTTTATAAGAGGTACATTGATTTGGCATCTGCTAAGGACTTAAAGAAGCTTTCACTTGACCAAGAAATGTTTATTAAGTCGATTTATGAGAAGCTATCAAAGGATCAGGCTTTGTTGAGTTATGGTGTTGAAAAATGGTCTTTCAGTGAGTTGTTGGGACATATAACGGATACTGAAAAACTTATGCATTTCCGGGCCTTAAGTATTAGCCGGGGTGAAAAAAGCAATTTGCCAAGCTTCGATCAGGATAGTTACGTGATCAATGCGGATTTTAATGCCATCGCACCTGATAAGCTGTTGTCCACCTTTATTTTGCATCGTGAGCTACTTTGGCAATTTATTGATGATATTCCCCAATCGAAATGGGAAAATGTAGGTTCGGTTAGTTCGGGTCCTATGTCTTTATCCGCACTTATTTTCATTATTTTTGGGCATATGGAGCATCATATTCAGATAATTAAAAAGGATTATCTTCCATTGATTGGATAGGCTTTTCCTTTGTGAGATATATCACTGATTCCTATAGTAGAAAACCCTATTTTTGTTAAAGATTTTAATATTAACGTTATGGCAAAAGGAAAAAGTTTTTCGGAAATAATAAAAGGAGATCAGCCCGTTCTGGTTGATTTTTATGCTACTTGGTGTGGACCATGTAAAATGATGCAACCTATTCTGACAGAAACTGCCGGGAAAGTGGGGGATAAAGCCAAAATAATAAAGATTGATATCGATAAAAACCCAATGGCTGCTAGTAGGTTTCAAGTCAAAAGTGTACCTACCCTAGTACTGTTTCAAAATGGAAAAATAGTTTGGAGACAATCAGGAGTGGTTCCCGCCAAACAATTGGTAGAGGTGATCAATAAACAGGCTATGGCAAAACAGGGGTAGGTTAGCTTAGCTCATTTTCTTTTAAATGACCAAGTTACCTCAAATTTGGCCACTATCTCATTGTTTGGATTGTGTCCAATTATTGTAGTTTTTAAAGTTGATGTGTCTCCAGGTTGCGCAAGTCCTGATAGCGTTTGTTGTATCAAATGCCCGTCCTCGCACTGCATGGTTATTTCAGCATCTGCTTTCTTAACAAATTGAGCATTGAGGTCAACGACAAGCATTGAGAATTTTTCACTGCCAGTCAAATGCAGCAAACAGAGCGATCCTGAAGCCAATTCTGCGCCCCCGCATAAGGTGGCGAAGTAAATGGATTTAAAGGGGTTTTTAGTTCTCCAGTTGTATGGAATAGTGGTTTGACATGAATCCATATTGATTTTCTTTATCCTAACACCCCAAAAAACAACTGATGGAAGGTTGCCAAGCATGTACCAAGTATAGGTTACAAATCGGGACATGTAATTGATAAAACGTTGTTGATTCTTGTTCATAGTCAAAAGGATATGGTATTGAAATTAATACTATTTGTTGGTCTCTAATAAAACTAAAGGATATTATTTTCACTACTGCCCAAATAGTACAATAGAATTCACATTTGCCCGTGAATTTTATCTTAGCCTTATGTGGTATAATATGGAAGCCAGTTTAAAGTCAAATTATTCGCTGATAATGAAACTATCGCTGTAACAAAAGCATTGTAGTTTGGTTTTCAGCTATTATACCTGTACAACAATGAGTAGGCCTATTCATCTAATTACAAAGTGCATAAGTTGAATTTTTTGATTTTATTCGATAACAATTCCTTATTTCAAGTTAAATTGGTGGGAAAAATATTCATGGAATCTATGTCAGATATTCTATTGAAAGAGAAAGTAGAGATTGGTTGGTGCTGGTTTAAACTATTAATTTTTAACTTTTCTTATTTATCTGGCATCTTTTTTGGAGCTTTGCATTTGATTCGTCAGTTTGAAATTAAAAGAACATGAAAAAAATATTAGCATTACTCTCTATAGGGTTAATTGTTTACAGTTGTGCTACAGTTCCCTTAAGTGGTAGGAGGCAGTTGAGTATTGTAAGTAATTCTGAAGTTTTACCTTTGGCCTATGATCAATATGGTCAGGTTTTAAAGGAAAGTAAAGTGCTTACCAGTACCAAGGAAGGCCAGCAGGTTGTCAAGGTTGGAAACCGCATTGCTGAGGCTGTAGACACTTATTTGAAGGACAATGGTTATTCTTCCATCACGGATGGGTTTAAATGGGATTTTAATTTATTGGAAAGTGATCAGGTGAATGCCTGGTGTATGCCAGGAGGAAAAGTCGCCTTTTATACTGGTATTTTGCCTATATGTGAGGATGAAACAGGAATAGCTGTAGTTATGGGGCATGAAGTTGCTCATGCCATTGCAAGCCATGCTAGAGAGCGTATGTCTCAAGGGATGGTCGCAAATGGGCTGATTGGTGGCTTACAAGTAGCCTTGGGTGAGGATCCAAGTTTAACAGAAACCATATTTTTGCAAGCTGTGGGAATAGGAGGGCAAGTAGGTATGTTGAAATTCGGTAGAGACCAAGAACTTGAAGCAGATCAGTTGGGTTTAATATTTATGTCTATAGCAGGATATGACCCAAGAGAGGCTCCTGGTTTTTGGGAAAGAATGAATGCCCAATCGGAAGGTTCTTCACGTCCACCGGAATTTTTATCTACACACCCTGGACCAGAAAGGCGAATAGAGCAGTTAAACAAGCAAATGAATGAAGCCTTGAAGTATTACAACAAGGAAAAATAAAATTCGAATCCCCTCTATAAATTATAGAGGGGATTTTTTTATATAGCCGTGTTTAAACCCGAAATAGGCAATAGACAATCTATTACGTGCTGAAATCACTATAAAATCAGCCACTTCGTTGCTGTTTTCAATTTCACCATAGCGGTGCTATGCTAAAATCTCCAAACAGCCTGATTTTCTTGCGATTGCAACACTTCCCGTAAACACGGGACAGTCTTCACCCCTGACAGTCAGGGCGGAGAAATCCTATTACATAATCCGGGTTAAAGTGATTTTCTGAACCTCATTTTTTTGCAAGGAAATTGATATCCCTGGAACTTCCTGACATATTTGAAAGGAATGGTTGCCGTCGGGCAAAGGGTCGAAGGGAGAAATTTCATCCAGAAAGGCAATATTGGTTTTTGTTATTTTTAATTGGTTGTTGCTTAGTTCTGCGCTATAAATATTGAATCCATGGAAATAGATATTGGCAGTATGAAATTTGCTAGCAAAACCTGATGAAAACTCATCAATACTTAAGGTATTGCTACCAAAATCCATGATAAAGAGTATTTTTGAAAACTCCCCCTTTTGATAAGCCATGCTTTTTCCATCATCTTCATATACCAATTGTCTGGACTTGCCTTGACCTCTGTAAATGTGGACATTCAATTGCCCATCATGTGGGTCTTCCGCATGGTTTGTAGCTGATTGCATTGGCAGAATAGCCCCTGATTTTACAAATACGGGAAGGTATTCCAAAGGGCATTCCCAAAGCATTTCCTGATTCCCTTCATATCGCTCTCCAGTGAACAGATGATACCAGTCGCCCTGGGGAAGATAGATTTTTGTTATTTGTTTGTGACTTTCCACAGGCATTACCAGTAGATTGTCGCAGAAAAGAAATTGATTTTCAAAGGCCCCATGGTAAACAATGTCATCAAAGGAATAATCTATAGATAGACTTTTTACGACCGGAATTCCTGACTTCGAACTGTTGTAGAAAGCACTATAAATAAGTGGCATCAACTTATACCGCAAACGAATATAATTTTTGGCTATTTCTTCCACTTCCTCTCCAAAGGCCCAAGGCTCGGAAGCATTGCTGTTAATCATGGTATGTGCCCTAAATAGAGGGCAAAAAGTGGCTATGGTTATCCATCTGGCAAATAATTGTGGGTTAGTATTGCCCACAAAACCACCTATGTCATATCCTGAAAAAGAAACGCCACTCAAGCCCAGACTATTTACAAGTCTTACCCCTGCCATCATGTGTTCATCGCTGGCCACATTGTCTCCCGTCCATACAGCAGCATAACGCTGTATTCCTGCAAAGCCCGATCGGGACAATACGAAAGGTCTTAAGGTTTCTTGGTGTCTAAGTTGACCGTTTTTTGTGCTCCTGGCCATTTGAAACCCATAAACATTTCTGGCTTTCTTATGATTGGCATTTTGTCCTTCATAATGGAATTGAACCAAATCAGGAACAGTTTGGCCCCAGGTAGCAGGTTCATTCATGTCGGTCCAGAAACCATCTACTTCAGCATCAATGTAAAACTGTAATTTTTGCTCCCACCAATCCCTGACTTCTGGATTGGTGAAGTCAGGAAATACACACCATCCTGGCCATACTTTTCCTTCGTAATTTTCTCCATCCGGGTATTTGAGAAACAAATCTTTGTTACGGCCATCTATATAGGGCCGGTAATTTGAATCTACCTTAATTCCCGGGTCAAGAATAACCACAACTTTGAAACCCTTTTGCTTTAGATGTTTTATAAGTTTGGCGGGGTTTGGAAAGGCCTTTTTATCAAAGGAAAATACTTTAAATTCCTCCATATGATGGATATCTAGATAGATTACATCAGCAGGAATGCGTTTTTCTCTAAAGGTATCAGCCAGTCTGAGCACCTCTTTTTCTGGATAATAGGAGTAGCGACATTGTTGGTAGCCTAAAGCCCATCTTGGGGGCATAGGTGTTTTACCTGTTAAATCAGTATAAGCGGTAATAATCCCACTTACCGATTCATCATGAATGAAATAATAATCTAGGTCACCATCTTCAGCTGTGAAATAAGAAAATCGGTTGTTCCCAGCTCCAAAGTTAAAAGTGCTTTTGTGGGTGTTGTCAAAAAACACTCCATAGCAATTCATATGATGAAGCCCAATATAAAAAGGGATAGATAAATACAATGGGTCAGCATTGGTGCCGTAACCAAAATGATCTGTATTCCAATTGGTGTAAGTTTGACCGTACCTATTAAGTCCTCCTGTCTTTTCACCCAGTCCAATGAATTTTTCCCATTGTTGGAGCTTCTTATAACAACTAACAGCTGTGCCTTGCCAATTTATTCCAAATGTTGGGTCGTCTTCACTCAAGGTTAGACCCGAGGAATTCTTAAATAAAAGACGAAAATTATTCTTATCTAGGTGAATTTGTAATTGGCTGGTTTTTAGTAGGTAAAAATCATCGTTTTCTTCCCAAGAATAATTGCATTTCAGAGGAGAGGAAACAACACTGTACGGGTTTGGAGAGAAATCTTTTTGTCGGCTTACCTGAATTCTGATGCTGGTTTCCGCATAAATGGTTAGCCGGAAAACGCAATTTTCGGTCCTTCCATAGACTTCAGATTCAGTAAATGAACAACTAATGATCCTGCCTGGAACATCCAATCCGAAATTTTCATTGGCCATAGAATAAATTGTTTGGAGACTTCAAATTCGACATTATTTGTCAGAATAAAAAAGGTGTTAATTTTCTTCTAAAAAAGTATATCGGCTAAGCTGTGAGCTTAGCGCTAAAAAGATCAAATCGATCAATACCACTGTAGTTACCAGTTTCGATTTTAAGTATACAATTTAACCCGAAATATGCAATAGACATTCTATTACCTAATCCGGGTTAAATCATTGGCTAAAAATGTCTTTACGTTATAACGGCCTAGGCTTAACTTAAAATCGATTTGTTTTAATAGGGTGCCCAAGAAGAAAAAATAGGGTTATATGGATTACAGTAAATGTAGACCAAATAACCCTCTTCAAAAAAAATAAAAACCGAGGATTGTAAGTGTTAATTTTCTTTTTTCTTTATGGCTCTCTTTACCAAATATTGCTTGGGTTGGATAAATTGAATGTTTTTCTCTGGTACAATTGATGGTTTTGCAGGCAGAGTGATTTTAATGATTTTAAAGTCTTTATAGTTTCCCATTGGCGCAACCATATTTGGAGATCTTTCAAAAGCCATATTTCCAGCATTGGCAGTAGTAACAGATACTCTATCCGGATCAATAGCATCAAGTTGCATGGCTTCAAATTCCTGAAAATGGTAGGTTTGATCCCTCGTCTGTCTTTCAATCTCAGGAAGATCTTGCGCGTTTACACCAAATGAAATTAGTAAAGAGCAAAAAAAGAAAATGGTAGCTGTCCTCATGTTTAGATAATTTTTAGAATTAAACCTTTCATAAGGTAAAGATATATTGATGGAATTCCCAGTATTTAAAAGAAAAAATTACAAATTTTATTTATGTGATCGGTGTAATAAGGTGTTAAAGGAGGTTAATTACTGATAAAAGGAATGGTACCCTGTGAAGAGTGGTGTGGTGAGCGATATGGTATACTTATTATTACTTAAAGTAAACAATAGGCATTTGTAGGTAAGGTGTTTTGTCTGTAACCTTATGATTATTAACTAAATAGATACCAGGTCAATGGTGTTAATCCATTTGGGTTCTTGGGGTGATGTCTTCTGTCTAGGTTGAATTAAACAATAAAGTGATTGGTAACAGACAGGGTTTGCCGTTTAATATAGGATGTATTTTATTTTTGGGAGCTTATTTGTTTGCTCATAAAAAAATGCCCCCAATAAGCGAATTGCTATTTGGGGGCATTTTAATACAGGTTTTATACTTTACTATGGCGCTGTCCAGCTGTTATTGGATTTGTCTATGTCTGCCATTCTCTCAGAAGCATCAATTTGCAGTGATTTAACAGGAGAGGAGGACTGATCAATTTTGATTTCAATGGTATTGTTCGTCCAAGGCCACCTTTGGGTCATGGTTCTTTCAGGCAGGTGACTTTCTGCTTTTTTGTTTCCTCTCATTATGGTCAATGGGAAATATAAGGTTTCCTTTTTTCCATTTTCGTAGGTAACCACCAAATCTATAGGCATTGGCATTAAGCCTTTCCTTTCCAAGACCACATCCAATGATTTGTTGTTTTCGTTGACTGAGGAAATGGCGTAATCTATGGTTTTAGTAGAGTTGACCCAGTATTCTTTGTACCAATCAAGTTCTAATCCACTCTCTTTTTCCATCACTCTGATAAAATCATTGACATTAGGATGTTTGAATTTCCATTCTTCCCAATACCTCAACATGCCTTTATTTTTAACTTCTTCGCCAATAATATAGTCCAATTGAGCTAAAAACAGTGATCCTTTGGAGTAAGCAGCAGCACCATAGGCAGTGTTGGTATGGAAATGATCCGCATGGGTGGACAGTGGCTCTTCAAGTCCAGATTTGACTAGCCTTTCATAGCTGGTATAGGAACCTTTTAAGGGAGACTCAGTTGAAGGTTTTAAATAGTTAACGGCCATGTTCTGGTTGCTTGCATAGGTAGTAAAGCCTTCATCCATCCATGAATATAAGGATTCATTAGATCCCAGAACTCCTTGGAACCAGCTATGTGCCAATTCATGCATCATAACACCTACCAGGCTTCCCATTGGTCGGTGACCAGTAATTAAGGTAGACATAGGGTATTCCATTCCTCCATCGCCTCCCTGAATAACAGAATATTGTTTGTAAGGATAAGCTCCGTAGTTTTCACTGAAATATTTCATGGCTTTTTCAGTGTATTCCTTCAGCTTAGGCCAGGTATTTTTAGTTTCCTTGCTCTTTACATAGAGGTGGTGCAAAGTAATACCATTCTCCATGACCAGTTTGTCATGTGTGTAGTTGGGGTCTGCAGCCCACATAAAATCATGTACATTCGGGGCATAAAAATGCCATGTTAAAGTAGGCCCTGAAGGCTTTTTGACGGATACACCCTCCTCTTCATAGCCATAGCCTATTTCATTCTTATTTTGGAGATAGCCTGTTCCCCCTAATATATAAGACTTGTCAATGGTGATTCTAACATCAAAATCTCCCCAAATACCATAAAACTCTCTACCTATATATGGATTGGCATGCCAGCCTTGTTCGTCATAGTTGGCCAATTTTGGGTACCACTGAGACATAGAGAACTTAATGCCTTCAGCATTGTCTCTCCCTGCTCTTCGAATTTGTAAAGGTACCTGGGCTTTAAACTTACTCTCTAAGAGTACTGTAGAATGGGGTAAAATGGGTTCAGGTAATTTTACTTCCAATATTGTCCCTACTTCTTCCATGATCACGGGCTGACCATTTAAAAGCAAAGATTCAATGTGCATGTATCCAATTTCCTCAGGTGATAATTTGGAAATTCTGTCTCCAACTCGTCTGTCGGGGTCCGCAATGGAGCGTGATCGGACGTCCATCATGCTATTGGGCTGAAACGCATTGTAATAAAGATGAAAAAACAATTGGTTTAGCGTATCCGGGCTATTATTGCTGTAGGCAATGACCTGATGACCTTGGTATAGATTGGTCTTTACGTCCATTTCAACATCCATTTTGTAACTTACCGATTGTTGCCATCTTCCAGATTGTGCAAATACTTGTGGGTCAAATAAGAAAAGGATACAAATAAACCCAATAAAAAGTACCGTAATTTTTTTCATGTGTGCGTAATTTTGGGTGCTAAAATATGGTAAATTATGCAAGCAGCCAAAACCTTTAGTTGGCTTGAGAGTTTTCTTGCGAAAGAAATAATGATAAGAGATCTGCAAATGCAGGTTTTATTAGATTGCTTTTGGTTTTTATTTATTGGGGATAATGTATTTGGATTGTTTTTGTGGTTGTTAAGCGGTAAAAAAGTACAGAATGGATAGAAGTAAGTCCAGGTGGGCATTAGGTTTTGCAGGAGTGGTTTCCTTGTTTTTTATTCTTACCTGGCATGGGGTAAGCTTTAATTATGATTTTGAAAATTTTTTCCAACATGATGATTCCGAATTGGACTTTTATCAGGAATACAGGGAGCTTTTTCAAAATGACAACGATTACCTGCTTATAGCCCTTGAAAATAAAACAGGTGTTTTTGACAGTGCTTTTTTAGTAAAGTGCCTGGCTTTTGAAAATGATTTGCTGCATATCAATGGGGTAGTGGAGGTAGTTTCTGTTTTAAATCAAAAGGAGCCTTTAATAAGCCCGTTTGGTGTCAATTTTAGACCATTGTTAAACTGGTCTAATAGCCAATCCCTTTCCAAAAGTTCTCAAAAGATTAAAGCAGACAAGCAATGGATGGGTAACCTCATCGCTGAGGATAGCAGTAGCCTGCTGCTGTTGGTGCAAAATGAGCAGATGATAAGCAAGGAAAATGGCGATGTGGTGTATGATAAGATAGCAGGCAAGCTCCATGAGTATGACTTTGATGGGTTTCGAACAGCTGGTAAAATCAAAGCACAGGGTGCCTTTGTAAACTTACTCCAACAAGAGTTTGCATTTTTCTTGAGCTTTGCCATTCTGGGTGTATTGTTTTTGCTTTGGTTAATGTACCGGTCTTGGTGGGGAGTCGTTCTTCCATTTGTAATTATTGTAACAGGTATTTTTTGGAGTGTGTCTTTTTTGCTTTTAACGGGAGGGGAGTTGGATGTAATGTCGGTGATGCAACCGCCTATTTTGATGGTAATTGGTCTCAGTGGGATGATTCATGTGGTCAATCATTACCAAGCAGCTTTGATAGCCTTTGAGTCAAAAGAAAAAGCCATTTTCGGCGCATTTAAGTCTTTAGGGCTAGCTGTTTTTCTTACCGCATTGACAACTTCTCTTGGATTTGTCTCCTTGTATTTTACCAATGTACCTAGTTTGATGTGGTTTGGCTTGTATACTGGTTGTGGGGTTATGTTTATGTTTTTATCCTTGTTTTCCATTTTGCCCTTTGCCTTGTATCACCTACCCCCATTGCCTTCAACCAATCGAGAAGTGTGGGCAAAGCGATGGAACCGTGTATTGAGATTTCTTTTTCAAAAAATCACCAATTACCGTAAAACCATTTCCCTCACATTTATCGTTTTCACTTTATTAGCTGGCTACTTTATGTCTCAGGTGAAGACCAATGGCTATATTCTTGATAATTTACCAGAAGGGCATTCATTGTTGGAAGATTTTCGATTTTTTGACCAACAGTATGGAGGATCAAAACCATTGGAAATATACCTTCAAGCAGGAAGTAAAGATTTGACTCTTTTTGATTATAAGGTCCTGAAAGAAATAGATAAGCTTGAAGATTTTGTTCGGGGAAATTTTGGGTCAGGTTTTATTATGTCTCCCCTTACAGCGGTAAAGGCAGTGAACAAAGCCAAAAACCAAGGCAAACCAAAGGCTTTTGTTTTGCCTTCACCACTTGCCTATGAAAGAATGCAGCCAATGGTAAATAGGATTGGTGATTCTCAAAACATAAAGTTATGGACAGCAGATAAAATGGAAGGTAGGCTATCCACAAAAATGGCAGATGGTGGTAGTCTTTTGGGTAAAAAACAGCACCAAAAATTGGAGGAATTTGTGGCCAATAAAATTGATGCTTCTTTGCTAGAAGTAAGACTAACAGGCACTTCTTTTCTAATTGATAAAAGTCATGAACTGGTTACCTATAAGGTGTTTAGTGGTCTTGGCTTTGCCTTTTTATTGGTAGGGATCATTATCGGTTTTCTGTTTAGGTCATGGAGGATTTCTCTAATTGTTATCCTGCCTAATATCGTGCCTTTGCTTTGGATAGGCTGTGTTATGTATTGGTTTGGAATTGAGTTCAAACTTTCAACCTCCATTGTTTTTGCCATAGCTTTTGGCATTGCTGTGGATGACAGTATCCATTTTATGACCAATCTTCAGATGCAAATGAGAAAGCAACAAGGCTTATTGAAAGCACTTTACCTTACTTATCTTACCACAGGCAAAGCCATAATTCTGACTACGCTAATTCTAGTTTCAGGATTTGTAATGTTGACATTTAGTAGTCTGGAAATACCTTGGTTCACGGGGGTGTTGGTAAGCCTGTCTTTGTTGTTTGCTGTTTTGGCAGATTTACTATGGTTACCAGTTTTGTTATTGCCATTTAAGGAGGTAATAAAGGAGAAAATTAATCGTCGGCTTTCACCAGATCAGGATAAGCAAACACTGCAGAAATAGGATAATGATCGGAATAATCTACTTCTCTTAAAGTTTTGAATTGCAAAACTTCCAGGGCTTTGTCGAAAAACACATTGTCAATTCTTAAAAAGAACAATACCTTATTGTAGGTAAAGCCAAAGCCTCTTCCTTTGCTTTCAAAGGCATTCTCTAAATTTTCCCGAAGACTAAAGTAGGTGTAACTGTAGGGTAAATCATTGAAGTCTCCAGCCAAAATCACTGGATAAGGGCTGCTCAATAGGTGTTTTTTTAGAATTTGCATTTGTGAGGTCCTCAGTTTTATTCCAGCTTTCAATTTTTTAATTGTGGATCGGTACTGGCTTTTTATGCCCTCTAAATTGTCAAGGTCAGCCGCCTTAATATTCATCGATTCAAGGTGGGTATTGTAAACCCTGATGGTGTCCTGATTGATTTTAATATCAGCGAACATGGCTCCATTATTCCTTTTGTTGTCAAAAACTTTACCGCTATTGATAATTGGAAATTTACTAAAAATGGCTATCCCGTACGATTTCTTTTTCTCATTGCCATTTGCAGAATAGTAGGCATACTCATAATCACCGTTATTGGCAATCATCTTCAATGCATTTCTAGATGGGGTAGTAAAATCCTGATAGAATTCCTGAAAACACTTGATGTCGGAAGGATTCTCTTGCGCCCATTTTATTGAGTTTGTTATTTTGCTTTCACTGTCATTCCCCCAGCTGTTATTAAACAACATGGTATTGTAACTTAGAAAGGAGAATCCTTCAGTAACGGTGTCAGGACTGTTCCATTGGAAAGTGACTACCAAAAATTTCCAGCCAATTATTAAGACTAGGATCGGATAAATGATTAAGCGAAATCTTCCGAAAAGCAACAATACGACAAGAAATAGATTCAATAACAGGAATACTGGTATGAGTAGGGGCAATAAACCCGTATAATCCCATGTCTCAGGGGAAATATGCACACTTAAGAAGAGTGCCAAGGATGTTAAAAAGATGGTAATGATAATAAATCGCATATTGCTGTTTTAAACAAGTCCCAAATTGGCAATAATTTTGTACTCCACCAATATATTTAAATTTTTTACTACTTAGCACCTCTTCATTTAGCCCAAGGTTTGGCTTTTAGGATTGTTTTACCTCGTTGTTTTTGGTATAAGGGTAGAGAGAATGCAAGGACTTTTTGGAAAGAGAATGGAAACTCCATGGAGTCATTTGTCTTTGGCATGAGCCTTTGAATCATTTAAACAATAGATTTACCACGAGTATTAGGAATACGATATTTAACCTATAATCCATGGAAGATTAAGGAAAAAATACATAGATTAGTGTAAAATTTAATCTTAAACTTTATGAAAAACCTTACAATCCCATTTTTCAGTGTATTTGTTTTTGCGATTTGCTTAGGGATTATTTCCTGTTCAAACCCATCTTCAAAAAGTGCTGAGTCAGTGGAAGAGGAAGCAGTTAAGGAAGTTAAAGAGCGTGCAAGTCCTTTAAAATCTTCCTCCGGACTAGTAAAGGGAAAAGAGATAACAGTGCAATACGGAGCTCCATCTGTTAAGGGGAGAGTTATTTGGGGAGATTTGGTGCCCTATGGTGAGGTGTGGAGAACAGGTGCCAATGAAGCTACAAATGTCAACTTTGCTTCAGATGTTCTGGTTGAAGGGGAAATGGTAAAAGCAGGGAAATATTCTTTGTTTACCATCCCAAGAGAAAACGAACCTTGGACAGTGATATTAAACGCTGACTGGGATTTGGAACACGGACATTTTCAATACAACGAAGAAAATGATGTCTTGAGGGTAGCTGTTAATCCTACTTTTGGATCAAGCAACCAAGAATCCCTTACTATAGAAGTGGTAAGTGAAGGTTTAGAAATTAAATGGGAAAAAGCGAAAGTATTGGTAAATATTGAATGAAATACATAGGGTTCTTCTTTTCATTGCTGTTTTCATTGTTGGTTGCTGTAGGCTTGTCCATTAATTTGGCAAAGCTCCCACCTTTGGCCAAAGTTTTTGATCCTTTTAAAGGCTTCTGGCAAAATGCTTACAGTGAAGATTATGATCCGGAAACTGAGGTGGCTATAGATGGTCTTCAGTCGGAAGTGATGGTGGATTACGATGAAAACCTAATCCCTCATATTTTCGCGGAAAACGATATGGATCTTTATAGGGTTCAAGGTTATGTCACTGCAATGCACAGGTTGTGGCAGATGGAATTTCAGGTAATGGCAGCTGAAGGCCGACTTTCTGAGATTGTTGGGCCCATAGCACTAAACCGTGACAGGGAGATGCGAAGAAAGGGGCTAGGCTTTGGAGCGAAGAATAAGCTTAAATACCTTCAAAAAGAAGACCCTGAAAATTTGAATTTAATGTTGGCCTATGCGGATGGCGTGAATGCCTATATAGATCAACTTTCCCCAGGAGACTTACCACTAGAATACAAGCTTTTAGATTATTATCCCGAAGCCTGGACCCCTTATAAAACACTTCTATTTCTGATGAATATGTCAGAAACATTGTCAGGAGACAGTGACCTGGCTTATACTAATTTTCGGAATATTTTTGGTGATGAATGGCAGGATAAACTTTTTCCAGATAAACCTGAAGGGGTAGTGCCAGTAATTACCAAAGAGGATTGGGGTTTTGAACCTTTGGACGTAAAAAAACCGGGCATTGAATTTCTAGATTCCACAAAAATAACTGAATTATTACCAGAGAAAGAGCCAGGATTAGGGTCAAACAATTGGGTTGTGGCTGGAGAAAAAACAGCTTCAGGCTATCCCATTTTAGCCAATGATCCGCATTTGGCTTTAAATTTACCCTCATTATGGTTTGCCATGCAATTGAGCACTCCAGAATATACAGTAAAAGGAGCAACTTTACCTGGAACCCTAGGGGTAATCTTAGGCTTTAACGAGCACATGGCCTGGGGGAGTACAAATGCAGACAGGGATGTGAAAGATTGGTATAGAATCACCTTTAAAGACCAATCCAGAGAAGAGTATTTGTACAATGGGCAATGGATACAAAGTACCACTCAGTTGGAAACCTTCCTTGTGAAAGGCCAAAATGAATTTGTAGATACTGTTGTATATACCCATTACGGGCCGGTAGTCTATGATAGAAACTTTAAATTTGAAGGAAAACCATTGGACTTTGCCTTGAAATGGACAGCCCATGGAGAATCCAATGAGAGTAAAACTTTTATTGGGTTAAATAAAGGCAAAGACTATGGGGATTTTATAGAGGCACTCACTCATTACGTAGCTCCCGCTCAAAATTTTGTTTTTGCCTCCGGTTCGGGAGACATAGCCTTGAAAATCCAAGGTAGGTTTCCATTGAAATGGGAAGGCCAAGGAAAATTCCTTATGGATGGGAGCAAGCCAATGTATGAATGGCAAGGGTTTATTCCTACAGAGCACAATGCTCAAATTAAGAATCCTGAACAAGGCTTTTTAACTTCAGCAAATCAGCATCCTGTTTCCTATAATTACCCCTATTTTGTCTATAATAATAACTATGAATATTTTAGAAATAGAAGAATAACCGATCAACTTACTGGAAAATCGGGGATTACTGTGGAGGACTTGAAAAATCTCCAATTGGATAACTATAACCTACATGCCTCGGAAATTCTTCCATTAATGCTTGACAGTGTTAGGGGGGGAGGGACTGAAAAGGAGGCGTTTTGGGTGGCTGAATTGAAAGATTGGGACTATAATGCTTCTGCTGAAAAGTTTGCCCCTGCGCTATTTAAATCTTGGTGGGATCATATGGAAAGCGCTTTGTTTGGTTCTTGGGACACCAAAGGATTGCCCATTACTTACCCGACTAAATTCACCTTGTCCAACCTTCTTAAGAATGAACCAGATGCGGATTGGTTTGATAAATCCAATACAGCAACAAAAGAGACCGCTTCTTATTGGATAAATGAAGGGTATTTAGGGATGGTAGATGAGATGAAAAGCCTGACGGAAAATTCCGATTCTATTTCCTGGTCGGCATATAAAAACACCCATTTAAGTCATTTGATTCCAAATTTAACTCCTTTTGGAAGGTTTGAAATCCCAATTGGTGGAGGCAAAGGAATTGTCAATGCCTCGGCCTCAGATTGGGGGCCAGGATGGAGAATGATTGTAGAAATGGGCCCCAAAATTAAAGCTTTAGGCATTTACCCCGGTGGACAATCCGGTAATCCAGGAAGTAAATATTATGACAATTTTGTGGATGCCTGGGCTTCTGGAGAATATTTAAAAATTGAGTTGAGGAATAGGGGCAATTCTTCAGAAATGTTGTTTCAAACCAAATATACCCCTAATTAACATGAAGTTTATAGTACATGTATTGATTATAGCTTTATTGGCCTACCTTTTAGGTTCCTTTGTGCCTTATTATTTGTTGATGATTTTGATAGGTGGGGTTTCGGCTTGGTTTAGAGGATCTGCCTTTTTAGCCTTTATTGCAGGGGCATTGGGCGTAGCCATAGTATGGATATTGGCCCCCTTAATTATATGGTCTGTTTCTGGTTCTGATCTCCCAGATAAGTTCTCCCAAATCATGGGTTTTTCGAATGGAACAATATTGGTAGGAATTACAGGTCTTTTGGGTTTTTTGATCGGAGGATCAAGTTCATTGACTGGCAATTTTTTTGGTAAACTGTTTATGGAGAGAGACAGTAACTACTAGAAATTTTTGGCCTTTTTTTTGTGACTTCGAATTCAGTCAATGTTTTTTATTCCTGTCAATTTGATTATATTGGAGTAAACAATAAAACCCAGAATAATAATTTTCCCGGATTATTAAATTTGTATAGTATTTGTTATAAATGTCAATGATTAATAAAGGGCATTGGAATGCAGCAAAGCCTAGTATTGGTGAAATCAAAATCAGATGAACAATTAGATTTTGGGAAGGTACCGGAGCTTAACTGACTTGTCCTTGTCCATTTCGGGTTGAAAGTTATAATTAGCTTTTGTAAAAATAATTTTTCTATAAAACCAACATAAAAAAATGTCAAAAACGATTATTGTTTCAAATAGACTACCAATTAGTTTACAGCATAAAAATGGAAAGTTTGAATTTAAACCCAGTGCAGGAGGTCTTGCTACGGGTTTGGGTTCAATATATAAGGAAGGAGAAAATATATGGATAGGTTGGCCAGGGAACGATGTTGAAGATGAAGGTCAGCGACTTGAAGTAGTAGATGAGTTGAAGAAATTAAAAATGGCCCCAGTCTTTTTGACAAAAAAAGACGTGGAATTGTATTATGAGGGCTTTAGCAATGAAACAATATGGCCGGCTTTTCACTATTTCACTCAGCATATCAATTATGAAGATGAGTATTGGGATGCTTATTGGCAGGTAAATAAGAAATTCTGTGATGCCATACTTGCCAAGGCAAATGAAGATGACACCATTTGGGTACATGATTATCAATTATTATTGTTACCAATGATGCTCAGAAAGGCATTGCCGAATGCTACTATTGCCTTTTTTCAACATATTCCTTTTCCTTCTTATGAGATTATTCGAATGCTTCCATGGAGGAAACAAATGCTTGAGGGCATGGTGGGTGCTGATCTGATAGGCTTTCACACTTATGATGACATGCGTCACTTTTTGAGTGCGGTGGGCAGAATTCTCGGACTATCCAATGAAAGTGGTTTTATCCAAGCTGACAACCGCTTGATAAATGTGGATGCCTTTCCTATGGGCATTGATTACGACAAGTTCGAACAAGCAGCTTTAAGCCCTAAAACCAAAGAGTATGTAAAGAAATTTAAAAAGACCCTTGGCGATCAGAAATTATTGATAACCATCGATCGCTTGGATTATTCAAAAGGTATTCCAAACCGGATCAAAGTGTTTGAAAGACTTCTTGACGAGCATCCAGAGTACCGAGGGAAGGTGTCAATGATAATGGTGGTGGTACCATCCAGGGACCAAGTGAAGTCCTATCAAGCCTTAAAGGAAGAAATTGATACTTTGGTTGGGCATATCAATAGTAAGTTTTCTACGCTGAATTGGGTGCCTATTCACTATTTCTATAGGAGTTTCCCATTTAATGAATTGAGTGCTTTTTATAGCATGTCAGACATAGCTTTGGTAACTCCCCTTAGGGATGGTATGAACTTGGTATGTAAGGAGTTTGTAGCAAGTAAAACCAACCAAAGAGGTGTGCTGATACTTTCAGAAATGGCAGGGGCCAGCAAGGAACTGGTTGATTCCATTTTGGTCAATCCTAATGATCAGGAAGGGGTGACAAGTGCTATTGTGGAGGCGCTATCAATGGATGAAGAGGAGCAGGAGGTGCGAATGATTTCCATGCAATCCAGTTTGAAAAAGTATGATATTTTCCAATGGGTTAAAGTATTCATGGATAGGTTGAAGTTTGTTAAGGAAAAACAAGCTGATCTTGAATCCAAAGCTTTGGACAAGAAAATCATCAACCAAATGAAGGTGGCTTTTAAAACGGCCAAAAAGCCTTTATTGCTTTTGGATTATGATGGAACTCTTGTAGGGTTTAAAGGCAGACCTCAGGATGCATTTCCAGATGAAGAATTGAAAGTATTGGTGGCGGCCCTTGCAGAACAATGCCAGACTGTCATAATAAGTGGTAGAGATAAGGAAACATTAGGAGAATGGTTTAAAGGACAGAAGGTGGATATGATTGCTGAGCATGGTGTTTGGCTGAAGAGAAAGGATCAAAAAGAAGATTGGATCTTATATGCGGAGGTAGATGATAGCTGGAAAGAAGATATCAGAAAAGTAATGGAGTATTATGTACTTCGTACACCTGGAGCCCTGATTGAGGAAAAACACCATTCGCTTGTTTGGCATTACAGGAAAGTTGAGAGTGGCTTAGGAGACCTTAGGATGAGAGAGTTGTTCAGCCACCTTAAATACATGGCCAGAGGCCACAATCTTCAAGTACTAGAAGGCAATAAAGTGCTGGAAATTAAACGTCCTGATATTAATAAAGGTAGAGCAGCTACTGCAATGATGAAGGGAGAAGACTATGATTTTATCATGGCACTTGGAGACGATTGGACAGATGAGGATACCTTTAAGGCCATGCCTAAAAATGCGTACACCATTAGAGTTGGGTATACCTATACACAGGCCAATTATAACATCAAAAACCCATTAGAGGTAAGGGAATTGTTAAAGACCTTGGTCGAATAATACCTCCTGTTAACTGATCTATTGACATCCCAATATGGGCGATATTGTTGCAATGATAAAGCTATAATAGGGTTCAAATTGGGGTGTTTTTATATACTATAGGCTTAGCCTCTTATTTCGGGTTTAACCCAAGTTCAATAAGCTAATAATACTCAAAACCATTTTTTCAGTATGGCAAATTGTCTTATTCAGGTTTTATGCTTTTAATCCAGTTGCTCATATCTTCCAGTACTTTCGGGTTAAATGTTTCAGTATTGGTCCCATATTCGGAAATTGCTCCGGTTTCTGCTGTTTGGAACAGATGATTTAGCCCATCGTATACATTTACATTGATATTTGGAAGGCCCATTTTTATAAGGGCCTCCTTATTTGAGATGGCATTCACCTGTTTGTCTTTACTGCCAAATGCTACCCATGAGGGTATGCTTACCTGATGGATAAAATCTTTTGGTTCAGTTTTTATAAAATTATAAAACCAGGGAGCTGTTAATTGGGCATACTGCTCTAGTCGCTGATCAATTTGGACCGCTTTTTCCAAACTATCCAAGTGAACCAATCGCTCGTCTTCAGCGATGAATCTTCTTAACTTTTCTTTAGCCTCTACAGGACTTTGGCTTTCTTTTACCAATTGGTACAACTTGAAATTATAGCTTTGCTGCTCCTTGGCCAGGTTTTCTTCAGCACCTGAAGCCATTATTATATCGTAAGTCTGTTCACTCATTAGGCTATCAATAGAGATAACTGGAGGAGCTAGGGCAGTAATAAAAGCAATGTTTCCTGTGTTATTCGCAGCCATCATCCAGGAAATTAGACCTCCTTCGCTATGGCCTATAACTCCTATTTTATTTTTGTCTATAAAAGAGAAGCTTTTTAATTTTTCCACTGCCGACCAAGCATCTTTTACAAAGTCATGTGTTGTAGCACCTTCCATGGTTCCTTCTGACTCACCTACTCCGCGGTCATCGTATCGCAAGACAACTATTCCTTGTCGGGTAAGGTGATCAGCAATTACCCAGAAAGGTACATGTCCGAAAATTTCACTATTTCTGTCTTGGGGACCAGAACCGCTAATAAGTACTACAGAAGCAAAAGGTCCTTCACCCTGAGGTTTAGTCACTGTCCCCTTAAGCAATAGATCATCTTCCTTTTGGACAAAGGAAGTGTTGATAATTTCATAGGGAAAGGGGCCTTGTGGAGTTTGTGGATGCTTTATTTGGTTGTCGGCTTTCTTCTTAGATGGGGACAAGGTTAGAGACAGGGAAAGACCCGATTGTTTAAATTGCCCTCTAATGCTGTTGTCAACAAGGGTGCCTTCGAAGGTTGCGCTCAAAGTGGTAATCTGTATGGAGAGAAGTGTCCCGTCAAACAATACACTTGTCAAAGGGATACCATAAGCATTCTGCTGAGGGCTGTCCAAGGTTCCTTTCCAAACTTCGGATTCAGGTTCAAAATTAAAAATTAAAGGGAGTTGTTGTAGGCCCAAGTCCAACTTTCCTTCCCAAGAACCAGAGATAGTCTGTGCATGGCTTATGGATAGAGTCAAAAAAAATAGACCAGAAATTAAATAAAATAAAGATGACTTTAAACTCAAGGAAGATTCCATATATACGTAGAGGTTAGCAAGTATAAATATATGGAAAAAAGGCAGTTTAAGTAATGATTACTATTCTATAAGAGAAGGTATTTCGCTTTTAGGGATTAAGTTTAGCGTTCTTTGAAAGTTCTCCTTATAATTAGAAGCATTCAGTGTGTAATAAAATGCACCCTTCTTTGAAGCGGTTTTGTCCTTTTCTTCTATCTTTTGAATGATCTTGCTTGAAAGTAGCTTTCTTGTAAAGTTTCGTTTGTCAATTTTAGTAGCAAACAATTTTTCGTACAAGGTCTGAAGTTTTGGTAAAGTGAATTTTTCTGGCAATAATTCAAAAAGGATTGGGTGAAATGCGGCCTTACTTCTTAACCTGCTAAAAGCCATTTCCACCATTTCCTGGTGGTCAAATATCAATTTGGGTATTTGATCCATTTGGAACCAACGTGCTTGAAATTCATCATTGGTTTGTTTTTGGTATTTTTTAATATCAATTAAGGCCATATAAACTACCCCTACCACTCGTTCAACAGGATCTCTTTTTGGATTACTAAAGGCATGCATTTGTTCCATAAATACATTTTCAAGACCGGTGAGTTCTTTGAGTATTCGATTGGCAGACTCATCTAGGGATTCGTTAGGTTTAAGAAACCCTCCCATAAGACTCCATTTTTCTTTCTCAGGAGAAAATCCCCGATTGACCATTAATAGTTTATAATCGACACCATCAAACCCAAAGATTATACAATCAACAGCTACCAGAACTCTAGTTTGACTTGAATATTTAAACATTTTTGATTCTTTAATATTGTGTTATTAACACTAATTTATTTGAAAGTTGAATTTAACTCTTTTATTGCATGAGTTACGTACCCGATGGCGATTTTGTTTTAAAATATTTTTACGGCTACCTACTTCTCTAATCAATTAGAATTTCAAATTTCGACAATTATTTTTAAAATGTGCTTGTTTATTTAACCAAAAATTTAAAAAATGACGTAATAAATTTAATAATGGGTTAAATTTTATTCTTAAAATATTTACTAAATCAATTAAAATTAAGAAAGTTGCTTGTATTGACCCCTAGGCAGACTTGCGATTTTACTGTAATATTTCCAAATTAATTTTTTTCAAAAAATATTCAATTTGTGGTTTTTTACAAGAGGATTTTGTGCCAAAGCTTTATAGAATTTGGTCTACAAGTAAAAATAAAGAATATATGATTTTTTAAAATAGGTTAAAAATACACTTAATTTAAACCCAAGGCATGTATCACGATAGCTTATAAGTGTTAAAGCCCTATATGATTAGTCAATACCCACTGTTTTTGAGGTTTTTATCAGGGTCTTGAATTAAAATCGAAAACAGCCTTAGTAGTTGATGCTTATTTACCTACTTTTTAAAATTTGCCAAGCTCTTTCTCAAAAACCCAACTATGCCTTCGAAGGAGTGAAGTTTAGACAAATGAATATTATTTATCGTTTGAAAGAGCTGTTGCCTTGTTGTGTGCCCATAGATAAGATGGTTGGAAGCTAAATGATTTTGGCTGTTCGGTTGCATTTTTTTGCATTAATGCCAATACAAAGCAGGGCTTACTTAATTGCTTAAAGAACCTTTCAAGAACTATTTTGAAGCGATTTCAGCACGTAATAGATAATCTATTGCCTATTTCGGGTTTAAGCATGAAATAGATTTTTTATTGTAATCATCGGGTTAAAATTATGGGTCTTGATTAAACTTTATCAATGTTCTTTAAAAATGTACCTAAAGTTATGTAGTGACCATGGAATATTAATTATAGATGGTAAAAATGTACTTTTCAAACATTTGATCTCGTTTAATAGTTTTATGACTTTAAAATTAGTTTAACCCGTTAAAACAATGTTTTTGCCATTGATATTAAATTCTGCTTACAGGAAAAAATAAAAGGAGCCCCCCTATGTTTAAACTAAAATATTAATATATTATTTTTTCTTGATTTTTTACATTTTTACATTATTTACTTTTTTCTTCATAAAAATATATTTAAACTTCGATGTTATAAAATTTTGGAGAACCCTAAAATAACCTTTCAAACATTCAGTATATATGGTTTTCTTTGAAAATTTTTATTAAAACTTAGATATTTATTCGTAACCGATCTAAAAGCAGATCATTATTTCGAAATAAATTGCGTGATATTGCAAAATAACCATAAATACATAAGCCTATGAAAATAATATTTTAATCCATTAAGCAGTGTTTGAATTAGGAATGAAATCCTAAGAATTAAATCAATTAACAAATAATCCACTATGAAAAAAAGTTTACATTTTTACCGAGACATGCAACCGATGTCATGGCTCTCGGCAATCCTTTTTTGTTTGTTTTCAGGAGGCCTAATGGCTCAATCTGAAGGCTTAAATAAAAATTTGGAAAACATTAACAAAGATCAAACGGTTTTGGCCAGTGCCAAATTAAAAAATGCCAATGCCGAATTTGATGTTACGATAACTGGTGTTGTGACGGACGAGAATGGAATGCCAATTCCTGGTGTAACCGTATCTGTTCCTGGAACATCTATTGGTACAGCAACTGATTTAGATGGAAAGTACACACTTACTGTTGCAGAGAATGCAAGTGTTATATTTTCATTTATAGGTTTTGAAAGCCAAACGGTAAATGTTGCCAACAGAAGCACAATAAACATTACTTTGAAAGAAGATACCCAATCTCTGGACGAAGTAGTGGTAGTAGGTTATGGTACACAGGAAAAAGTGAACCTTACTGGTGCAGTAGGTGTGGCCACAAGCGAAAGGCTTCAAAATAGACCAATAGCAAACGTGGGTGAAGGTCTTCAAGGGGTGATACCAAATTTAAATATCGCTCCTAGGAATGGTGACCCTTCCCAAAGCCCGAGTTTTAATATTAGGGGATATCAATCTATTAATGGTGGCTCGCCACTTATTTTGGTAGATAACGTTCCTATGGACATCAATAGAATCAACCCAAATGATATCGAAAGTATTTCTGTACTTAAAGATGCAGCTGCAGCTGCAGTATACGGTGCTAGAGCAGCTTTTGGTGTGGTATTGGTAACTACAAAAAGTGGTAAAGAAGGAAAAGTACGTGTATCCTTAAACAGTCAGTATTCATTAGGTAAGCCAATATTCAATATGGATCCTGTTACAGATCCGTATGAATTTGTTCAAGCCAGAAATTTAGCTAACATTCGTACCAATGGTGTACCAAGTTACGATCAAGACATGATCGATGGTACCAAACGTTGGTCAGAGAACCCAATTCCGGAAAACGAATGGGGAGTTGCAAATGGTAGCTTGAGGTTTTATGGCTTTAATAATTACACCGAAAAGATAATGACTGATTTTGCGCCATCTCAGCAACATGATCTGTCTATCTCTGGTGGATCAGAGAATTCGAAATATTTTGTTTCCATAGGTCATTTAAATAAAGACGGCTACCTTAATTCAGATCGTAACGAAAATTTTAAGCGTTACAATATCTTAATGAAAGCCGAATTTAAAGTAACAGATTGGTTGACATTGGATGAGAAAATAGTTGTAAACTCTCAGCAAAGTGACAAGCCTTATTTCTACAACTGGGATGTAAACATTAATACTTTGGCAAGGGTAAACCCTATTATGCCAATAACTTTCCCAGATTTGCCTTACTATGTTACCGAAGGAGATAGAGATACTTATGCACCTTATATAGGTAAGTATTTTGGAGGAACCAACTTCTTCCCTTATTTGGAAGATGGTGGACGTTCTACTTGGACCAACAATGATATTTGGTTAACTCAAGGAGTAACTTTAAACCCGGTTGAAGGATTGACAATTAAGTCGAATTTCTCTTATAATTTCTTTCACAGGTCTGAGCAAGATGTTGCAAGTAAAATCGAAATTGTTGACACAAATCTTTTGGCTGCAGGTCTTATCAGTAATGGATTTAGTGGTAACGACTTCATCAATGAAGAAAGTCGGTACAACCAATATTATGTTTTCAACGCATTTGCTGATTACAAATTTCAATTACCTGAAGTTCATAGCTTAACTGCTATGGTTGGATTCAACCAGGAATGGGGTCAAAATAAATTTATTAGGGCACAAGCCAATACTTTGCTTACTCCATTGATTACGGATTTGAATGCAACAACAGGCTTGCAACAAACCTTTGGTAGCAGTAGTCATGTCTCTTTAAGAGGCGCATTCTACAGAGTGAATTATATCTTTGATGAGCGTTTTCTATTGGAAGCCAATGGTCGATATGATGGCACTTCTAGATTCCCTTCTGATAGTAGGTTTGGTTTCTTCCCATCTTTCTCAGCTGGGTATAGAATTTCCAATGAAAATTGGATGGCCAGTACTAAAAGCTGGATGGATGAATTGAAAATAAGAGGTTCTTACGGTACTTTAGGTAACCAATTATTGGGTAGCAATTATTACCCATATATACCAACATTGGGTACAGGTCAATCAGGGTTTATGCTTAGCGCTGGACAGCGTACCCCATATGTATCTGCTGCGGGACTAGTAAGTCCAACCTTGACATGGGAAACGGTTGTTTCTCAAAATATAGGAGTTGATTTCACGCTATTTGGAGGTAAAATCGATGCTTCCTTTGATGTGTACTCTAGAGAAACCAAAGACATGTTGATGCGTAGAGATTATCCTTCTATTTTAGGTACAGGTGCACCACAGTCTAATGCAGCTGATTTGAAAACCACTGGTTGGGAGTTGGCAGTAACATGGAAAGATAGAGTTAAAGATGAGCTCTTTTATGATGTTACATTGGCCCTTTCCGATTGGACTGCTGAAATCACTAAATTTGAAAACCCTGAAGGGGTAATCAATCAGTACTATGTAGGTCAGAAACTAGGGGAAATCTGGGGTTACGAGACCGTAGGTATATTTCAATCACAAGAGGAAGTAGACAATGCTCCTGATCAATCAAGATTAGGTGCCAATTGGAGAGCTGGTGATATTCAGTATGCAGATTTAAATGGAGATGGAATAATTTCTACTGGTAATGGTACTTTAAGTGATCCTGGAGATAGGAAAATCATAGGAAACGATACACCTAGATTGTCTTTTGGATTGAATAATAATTTACAATGGAAGAATTTCACTTTGAATCTTTTCTTCCAAGGTATTTGGAAAAGAGACCACTGGCCTACTTCTGGAAACTGGACCTGGTTTTTCCCTTTCAATGCCGGACATGTGGAGAAATATTTCATCACCGATTCTTGGTCTGAGGATAACAGAGATGCCTATTTTGCAGCGCCTCATATTTCTACCAATGACAAGAAAAACATCCAAACACAAAGCAGGTTCTTGCAAAATGCCGGTTACATCCGTTTGAAGAATGCCAATTTAGGTTACAATCTTCCTCAAAACTGGATGGAGACCATTGGTTTCCAAAATGCCAATATCTATTTTTCAGGCATGAATCTTTGGGAATATTCTCCGATTCGCAAGCCTTTGGATCCTGAAACCATTTATGCAGGAGCTATCGAGTATCCTATGCAAAGGGTATATACTTTAGGTGCAAGGATTACCTTTTAATTATTTAAATCGAAAAAAGTATGAAAATATATAAATTTATATGGGCTGCCGTTTGCCTGACACCATTATTGCTATTATCATGCAACGATGATTTCTTGGAGCGCTACCCACTTGATGAGGTTAGTAATGAGACCTTCTGGAATACAGAAAATGACTTAATGGTTTATAATAATAGCCTTTACCATTTGGCATTGAATGATGACAATGTACCTATTCTTCATGGTCATTTCGATGGCTTTAATAGTCACTGGGGAAGTTATTGGTTTTTAGATGAATTTTCTGATAACCTTGCTCCAAGACATGACCGACATGCGTTTTTTCAACAAGTACGTGCCGGAAAACAAATTGTGCCAAATGGTGGACAGTGGTTTGGTTATAAAGGATGGAATTTCGTAAGAGCCATCAATGTAGGCTTGGAAAACTATGATAAAGCTGATATACCTGAAGATACAAGGAATAAATATGTAGGAGAAGCTCGTTTGTTGCGTGGTTGGTTTTATGCAGAGAAAGTTCAGAAATTTGGAGATGTTCCATGGGTGGACAGAGAGTTGAACATTGATTCTGATGAGTTATTTGCAGCCAGAACTCCTAGAGAAGAGGCTATGGATAAAGTTTTGGAAGATTTGAATTTTGCTACTGAAAATATTCCGGATGATTGGGGTGATGGCAACGAACCTGGTCGTTTAAACAGATGGGCAGCATTAGCCATTAAATCCAGATTATGTCTATATGAGGGAACTTGGAGAAAATACCACGGAGGTTCCAATGCTGAAATGTGGATTAGAGAAGCAGCTGAAGCTGCCAAAGAAGTAATTGACAATAGCCCTTATGCTATTTACAATACAGGTGATTCAGAAAATGATTTCAATTCATTTATGAGAAAAATTGATATCAGTGGAAACCCTGAAGTAATGGTTTGGAGAAGGTATCAGTTAGGTATCTATACGAATCATGTACAAAGTTACTTCAGTTATTCTGGAGGTGCTACTAAAAGTTTTGTTGAAGATTTTCTAGCAACTGATGGTAAACCTATTTCAATATCAACCCTTTATCAAGGAGATGATACCATTGAAGATGTATTTGCAAACCGTGATCCTCGATTAAGACAAACCATTTTGCATCCTGATGATACTGAAAAGTACAATTATGATAGAGGTGATGGAAGGGATTACCCTAGAGTTGTCGGAATGTCAGGTGGATTTACCACTACTACTGGATATCATATTATCAAACACTACAATGCAGATGATATGATTGGTAAAGCATATAATACTGCTGAATCGCCTGCGATAATTCTTAGGTATGCAGAAGTATTGTTAAACTATGCAGAAGCAAAAGCTGAGCTTGGTGAAATTACTCAAGGTGATCTGGATTTGAGTATCAACCAATTAAGAGACCGTGTTAACATGCCGCATCTAATGATGGATCCACCGATGGATCCAAGGTATGCAAATGATGGGGTTTCTCCTCTAATCGTTGAAATCAGAAGGGAAAGAAGAGTGGAATTGTTCTTGGAAGGTTTCAGGTACAATGATCTTAAAAGATGGAAACAAGGTAAAAAACTGGAAATCCCTGACATGGGAGTTCAGTGGAGCCCTGAAAACCAGGCAAGATTTGAAGGAGCAACAGTACAGACTAGTGTAGATCCAGAATCAGGTAAAACTTATATCGATGTCTACAAAGGCACAGATTGGGCAAATCCTGTATTTGATGAAGCCAAGCATTATTTATGGCCTTTACCATTGGATGATTTGGCTCAAAACCCACAATTAGTACAAAATCCTGGATACAATTAATTGAAAATTATCTAGAATTTTTAATACAGAAAGGCCTGCCGACACGGATTGTTTAAATTTAAACACCATTTTCGGCAGGTTTTTTTTATGCCTTTTTTTACAAGCGGAAAGGAAATACAAAGGGGATATTTTAAATTGTTCCTTTAATTACTTAACCCAAAATGTACCTTATCCCAATGCAAGTAAGTCATCCAGACAAGTATTCTATTTTTTACATAGAATACCTACAATATTTACCTCTACATCTAGTTCAATTCAGCCCTAAATGTTGCAAATTTCAACTGATGAAACTTAGTGGGCGAAACTTACCTGGTTTAGTAGGATCATAAAGAAAATCGAAGTTTGTGAAAATTTTAGAACTCACAGAAAAACAATATTGCAATCTGTTAAACAGAAATAAATTTTAACCACTTCCAGGTAATTTAAGATATACTTTAAAATAACTTTTAGTCACATGAAAATAGCAAAACCCATTCTACCATTGTTGATCACCATAGCCATGCTATGGAACCCATTATTTGCAGTCGAAGCAGATTTTCTAAGCATGGATACTGTGAAATTGGAGAATCCGATAACAGTAAACTATCTGAAACGGCACCTGAAAAAGTCGGGTCCAAAACTGGCACTTACGCCAGCACTTGAAAGAAATTTGAAGCGTAAGATAAAAAGTGACCCTTTGGTGAGGAACTATTATAATGCGCTAAAAGCCAATGCGGATGATGTACTCACAATGCCTGTGCTTACCCGAAATGTTATCGGGCGAAGATTATTGGGAACCTCCCGGGACATGCTGCATCGTGTCAATGTGTTAGGGATTGCTTACCTAATAGAAAAGGACAAGAAATACCTGGATAAGATTAATGAGGAAGTCATTGCTGTAAGTAATTTCTCTGACTGGAACCCTTCTCATTTCCTTGATGTGGCCGAGATGGCGACGGCTGTCGCTTTGGCCATTGACTGGGTAGGCGATGATTTGCCAGCTGCTACTGTGAAGCTTGCGAAGGAGGCATTAATACAGAAAGGTATTGAGCCAAGCTGGAATGGAAACAAAGGTAGAATGTATGGTACCAACAACTGGAATCAGGTTTGTAATGCCGGTATGATTGCTGCCTCTCTTGTGATTGCCGATCAGGACATTGAATTGGCAGCCAAAACCATTCATCGTTCACTCGATGGAATTCCGAATGGACTTATGCAATATGGGCCTGATGGCGCTTATCCTGAAGGTTCTACCTATTGGGGGTACGGTACGGCTTTTACTGTCCTTACCTCTGCCATGCTAAAAACAGCTTTTAAAACTGACTTCGGTATAGGCGATTACCCTGCCTTTAAAGAAAGTGCAGATTTCAGAATTTTGACAATTGCTCCTTCAGGAAATTATTACAATTATGCAGACTGTGGTGACCGTCACAGTAATGCTGGAGACATCATTTTGGCTTGGTTTGCTACACAGACTGGTAATTCCTTATATATAGAGGATGATAAATTTAGTCAACCGGTGGCTGATTTTGGCAAGCTTCATAGAATTGCAGGCGCCGGCTTGGTGTGGTTGGCACAATTTGAAAAAACTGCTGAAGCGGAATTGCCGCTGGTTTATAAGGGAGACGGAAAAAACCCTATCGTCATTATGCGTGATGGAAAAGGGTATTATTTTGGAGGTAAAGGTGGTAAAGGCACCGTGTCCCATGGAAATTTGGATGCTGGCTCATTCATCTGGGAACTTAATGGTGTGAGATGGAGCATTGATCCAGGAAATCAGAATTACAATGAATTAGAGCAAGCAGGGTTTGACCTTTGGGGGTCTTGCCAGGATTGCGAACGCTGGAACTTGTTGACCAAAAACAATTATGGTCACAGCACTTTGACTGTCAATGGTGAACTTCATGTAAATGATGGTTTTGCCAAAATGTTGAGTGTAACCAAAGGGGATCAGCCTGGAGCAGAATTTGATTTGACCCCTGTCTTTGGAAATAACCTAAAAAAAGCTACCAGGAAATTTATCAAACCGGACAATAACTCTCTTGTTATTGAAGACCATATAGAAACTAATGTGCACACTAAAATGATCACCTGGCAAATGATGACTCAGGCAGATGTAAGTATTGTGGACGGAGGTGCTGTGCTTACCCAAGATGGGAAAAAGATAATGGTAGAGAATCTTTCTCACCCGGACATTATGGTATCCGTAATTTCACTTGACCCGGCACCGCTCGAACTTGACAGGCAAATTGAAGGGCTAAAAAGATTGGAGATTAGGATTCCCGCTTACCTGATTGAAGACAATACGGATGTAATCAAGGTTAAATTAAAAGCATTGTGATAACTTATAATTCAACTGCCAAAGGAGGTGCATCTTCCTTTGGCAGTCACTTTACGTTTGTGCTGCTGTTATGCTGCCTATTGTGCGCCTTCGCTCTACCGGTACTTGCCTCTGATTTTAAATTGGTGAAGCAAAGGGTAGTGACAGAATACCTGCTCGTGGAGGTGGATGATGAAGACATAGCAGAGCTGCTTGCTACACAAAAGCAAGACGGAACCTGGCCCGGAATTAATTACCAGGATGTTTCAAGAACAGGGTTTGAACATATTGTCCATACCACAAACATGGTTGACTTGGCCAAAGCTTACAGACAGCCAAATTCAAAGTATAAAGGTAGTCCAAAAGTAAAGCAAGCAATTTCCAATGCGCTAGACCATTGGGTACAAAACGATTATTTCTGCGACAATTGGTGGTACAATCAAATAGGCACACCAAATAATCTGGTGGCAGTGATGTTATTGTTAGGAGATGAATTGCCGGAAGAATTAGTGCAAGCTACCCAACCCATTATCGGAAGGGCACATCTCAATGCTTCTGGAGCAAGACCAAGTGGTGACAGGATAAAAATCGCTGGGATACTTGCCAAGAACCTGCTTTTTCTAGGAGAAAAAGAAAAATTTGAAGCGGTTTTAAAGGTAATTGAAGGAGAAATAAAATTTTCCACAGGTAGCCGTGGCCTTCAGAGAGACTTTAGCTTTCATCATCGAGTAGATCGGGTAAACAATACAAGTTCCTATGGATTAGGCTATGCAGATGCTTTTGTAGAATGGCTTGTATATACTGCAGACACCCGGTACGCATTTTCTTCTGATAAAGTAGCCATTTTGGTTGACTATTATTTAGATGGAATCAGTAAAAATCTGGCTTTCGGAAAGTATTTAGAGGCCGGAGCAAAAAATAGAAGCATTGCTAGACCTGGCGCTCTTCATGGCTTGGATGCGAAAACACCAAAAAAATTACTTCAGGCCACTGATTATCGGAAAGGTGATTTGGAAGAAATTGTAAAAATTAGAGAAGAAGGGATCCATAAGGTTTCCTTGTCCTATGGTAAGTATTTTTGGCAAACGGAATTCTTCACCTATCAGAGGCCGGGCTTTTTTACTTCTGTAAGAATGTACTCCATAAGGAATGACAATATGGAGGTGCCCTATAACAGTGAAGGATTAATGAACCATCACCGGGGAGATGGGACCAATCACCTTTCCATAACAGGAAAAGAATACTTTGATATTTTTCCGGTTATGGATTTTCAGAAAATTCCCGGGGCCACCATCCTGCAAAAAGAAAAGCTTCCGGACCCGGATCAAATTCAAAAATCCGGCTATACAGATTTTGTAGGCGCGGTCACAGATGATTTATATGGAAGTGTGGCTTTTGACTTTATCAGCCCCCATGATCCCCTAAAAGCCAGAAAAAGCTGGTTTTTCTTTGACAAGGAATATGTTTGTCTGGGAGCAGGTATAAATGCTAAAGGCAAGCAAGAGGTCTTTACTACCTTAAATCAATTGTTACTGAAGGGTGAAGTTTATGCCCAAGTAGGTCATCAAATGAAAATTTTGGAGTCAGGAAAGCATGGGCTCAAAAATCCGGACTGGATTTACCATGATCGAGTAGGCTATTTTATGTTAGCACCTCAGGATGTTGAATTGTCTTTTGGAGAGGTTACAGGAAATTGGACTTCCATTAACCGACAAACAAGGGCTCCCCAAGAGGATGTGACCAAAGAGGTGTTCAGCCTTTGGGTAAATCATGGAAATAATGTCAGACAGGAAAGCTATGCCTACATGATTTTACCTAATGCCAGCTTGGAGGAAACCAAGGCCTACCGGATTGATGACCAAATAGAAATATTGGCGAATACTCCGGAACTGCAGGCTGTGCGGCACAAACAGCTGCTACAAGTGCAGGCTAATTTTTACCAAGCGGGTAAACTTGATCTGGGAGATGGATTAGAATTAACCATGGATGGTCCGGGATTGGTTTTGCTTCACTTAGATGGTCAAAATATAGTAAAAATGGCCGTCTCCGATCCAAGTCGAAAGTTAGATAAAATGCACTTACAATTAAACAGTAAACTGAATCTACAGGGGACTCAACACCGGGTAGCATGGGATGCTGAACATTGGATAAGTAAAGTGACGGTACAACTTCCGGAAGGTGAGTTTGCCGGAAGTAGTGTGATTTTGGGAGATTAAAACGTAGCATTTCCAGTATCCTTTAGACTACTCTAAACCAGGTACTGCTTAAATTTAAGACAATAAACAAATGATGAATCGGAAAATACGCGTCAATTTAAGTCTTGTGTGGCTTGTATTTTTGGCTTTGGTTTCATGCAATCAAAAAAGTCAGGAAACTTCAAAAGAGCCCATTGTAATCGATGAGCGCGACCAAAAACTTAGTGTAAATAAAATCATACCTATAGATAGTGTATGGGCAGGTCATAGGGTAGGCTTTTCCATGCTTACCCACAAAAATCGTCAATACATTGCCTATTACAACAAAGACAGGCACATGACGGTGGGGCAAAGAAATCTTGATGAGGATCAATTTGAACTGTATCAACTGCCTGTGTTTGATAGGGAAGAAGGGCAAGGAACCAGCACCACACTTGGCTGGGATAGTCATAATTCTGTTACCATTGGTATTGATTCAGAGGGGTACTTGCATTTGGCCGGCAACATGCATGTGCATCCCATTACTTATTTCAGGGGTCAAGAGCCTCATGATATCAGCAGCCTAAAGCAAGAAATGGAAATGGTAGGCTCGAATGAAAAACGCTGTACTTACCCGCACTTTATGACAGACCGAGAAGGTCGTCTGCTGTTCCATTACAGAGATGGTGGAAGTGGCAATGGCAATGAGATTTACAATATTTACGATGTAGCTTCTAAGGAATGGACACGTTTGCTAGACAGTCCCTTGACAGATGGACAGGGAGAGATGAATGCCTATGCTTCTCAACCTTCCTTGAGAGAAGACAATTGGTACCATATGTATTGGGTATGGAGGGATACACCGGAATGTGAAACCAATCACGACCTGTCCTATATCAAAAGTCCGGACATGAAAAATTGGTACGATGCATTTGGCAACCAAGTGTTGCTTCCAGTTACCATCGATCAGAAAAATGTGGTTGTCGATCCGGTTCCACCAAAAGGGGGCATAATCAATCTTGCTGCCAAGTTATGCTTGGATGAAAACAATGCGCCATTGATGGCTTTTCATAAGTATGATGAAAATGGCAACTTACAATTTTATGTAAGCAGGATCGAAGAAGGCGCTTGGAAGGCCAAACAAGTAACCGACTGGGATTATCGTTGGGAGTTTTCCGGTCGGGGAAGTATACCTTCTGAAGTTCGGTTAGGGGATTTTAACCGAAGAGAAGATGGGAATTATGAACTGGGCTACCAACATATAAAATATGGTGAAGGGGTCTTGCTATTAGATAAAGATTTAAACACCATAGGGGAGGTGTTGAAACCGGATAATTTTGGTGCTGACCTTAAACTTGAGGGAGACTTTGAGGGGCTGGAAATAAGGACTACCAATGACTTAGGAGCGTCAGAAAATGGAAAAACCTATCGTTTGAAATGGGAAACCCTACCGCCAAACAGAGACAGGGCCTATCCTGAACCTTGGCCAAATCCATCTGTACTTTACTTGTACGAATTGGAATAGGGGGCTAAAAAAGAAACCATTAATGTCTTAATTGATGGTTTCTTTTACTTTCAATAGTTGATATAAGGCCTTAGCTAGGAAAAAAAATAAATGTGGTTGCTATCAAAATAAATATGTCCAAAATTTCATTAAATGCTATTAAGGTGCTTGGGTTGAATGTCTTGACCTTAAGTCTTTTGCTTCTTCATTCTTTAAGTGTCTTTTCGCAGCAAGTTTCTCATCCTTTTTTGATCGTAAAAGCAGATCAATTTGAACAGCACAGACAAAAGGCATTTTATGAACCCTGGAAATCCATGGCTGAGGATGCCCTAGAGATCACTAAAAAGGGGTTCAGTGAACCAATTATGGGAGCTTATGAACTTCAGGATTATATGGGAGCTGTTGCTTTGTCCTATATTTTATATCCCGAAGACAAAGACAGATATGCCCAAAAAGTCAAAGACCTTATTTTAAACAATTATTCAAAATTAGAACTTACTGAAAAAAGAGATTGGGGTGGTGTTGTTCCGCCCATGAGTTCATTCTTTGTGGCCATCCTGGCACTTGACATTGTTTACAATGATTTGACCAAAGAGGAGATTCTGGCTTGTGAAAAGTTGATTGAATCACAGCTTTCCAAGATCAACCGCAAAGGAAGTTGGACCGATGTAAGACTGGGTACCCATGGTGTTTGGGACATCTACAAAGGCGATCGGACCGGTCCGGACGATGCTTATTACAACGGGATTATGCATCAAATTACAACTGATGGAGTTTCCCCCGTAACGATTCATTACGCTTGGGAAAGAGTAGGGGGAGGAGACAGCCGTATCTCCAAAGCCGGATACATGGATGTTTTAGAATTTACCGGCATAGACAAGAGGTACTACAGCAATGAAAAGCTTAAAAAGTTCCACCGCTGGTTATTCAGTGCGAGTGTGAACAATAGCAAGGAAATGGCGATTATAGGGGACATGCTTCCTTCCCAAGGCTTGAAAAATGATTTGTTACATGCCAGGGTGGGGAATTTTGATGAGCAAGCTGCTGCCTATACAGCCTGGTTTCATGAAGAGGACAAGAAACGCGGCCATATTATCAGTTACCTGCTCCCTCACAGTAAATTGCCTTACCCGCAATATCCTAAAAGCAGTGTATATGAAGATGGCGGTGCCTTCTTAAGAGAAAGTGCGAAGAACCCTGAGGGCATCCATACAGTGCTTTACAATATTAAGAGTCAAGATGAATGGCATACCCACCAAGAAACCAACGGCTTGGCATTATCCGGAATGGGGAACAGGCTTTTGGTCAATGGAGGGAGACTTGGTGAACCCACCCGGGCTGCGGCTTTAAACAATACCCTCACCATAGATGGTAAAAACCATGATTCCAGATTAGGCAATGGAATTGTGGAATACATTAGTCGCGAGGATTTTGACTATGCCATGGGAGATGCAGGACCGGCCCTTCCCTCGGCTTTTCACAACCGAAGCATGATTTTGTTGCACAAAACTTCGCATTCAAAAGCATATGTACTTCTTTTGGATGAGGTGGAGGTAGAGCAAGGGCAAAAGATCATCTCTTACCTGCACCCTGCCAATGAAAGTCATATTGATACCCTTTTGGTAAATGAATCCTACCGGGCTGCAATAGATCATTTTCCCACAGTAGCAGGAACTGCATTGGACATCCATTACCTTACAAAGCCTGAGAGGATCAACCAAAGTTTGGTGGCCTCAGCAATACCTTCAAGGTATCCCAACCATCCGAAGCATTCCAGATTGGAAGCCATTTACTCTCCAGATAAATCGGGCAAGAATAGCATTGTAACTTTATTAAATCCTATGGCTGAAGCCGAAAAGGTTATTCAGCTTCAGCCAAGTCTCCAAGAAAATTATGATGCCCATATAATTCGACATAAAGAGGGTGCAGAAGACCTCGTTTTGAGCAGCCAAACACCGGATCGAACGATTTCATTTAATGGCCTGGTCTTTAAGGGAGATTTCTTTATTCATAGGGCAATTGCCGGAGATCCAGGTTTTATTTTCGTTAAAAATGCCACAGCTCTTACAGGTGGTGAGCTGGAATTTAAGGCAGAGCATAAGCTTACCCTATGGATGAAGCATCGATTTATAAGTGTACTCGCAAAAGAAAATACAGTCCTATATTTAAAAAGCAAAACTTCAAGAAGCTTATACATTGACGATAAAATAATAGAAAACCCAGAGACTGAGGATGAATGGATGAAAATTCCTTTGCCAAAGGGTACTCACAAGTTATACTTTAAGTAACTGCCTAAACCCATATCACAATGATCAAAACCAAACACTTATTCCTGCTTATTTCGGGGGTTATATTATCCCTAAACGCATTCAGTCAGGATCTAATCAGTAGCCGATACAGTGAGCAAGAGCTTGCCGAAGTGCTGATTCCCTTAAAAGATTGGCAACCTTTTCCGGCTTTAGAAAATAGAGAAGCCTGGAGCAAGGCGGACAAAGAGCAAATGGAATTTTATCTCGATTATGCCAATGAAAACATCAATTATTCATGGCCTTATATTCCTGCCACCAAGTCTTTGTTGATTCACAGGAATGGAAACAGGACCGAATACCAAGAAATTACCTTTGAAAAAAGGAGGGTTTTAGGAGCGATGATTTTGGCAGAATTGTATGAGAACAAGGGAAGGTTTATTGATCCCATTGTCAATGGGGTATGGTCCATTTGTGAGGAATCTTTTTGGGGAGTGCCCGCTCACCTTCCCAAAACAGATGAATATTCAGGATTGATGGATGTCTCAAAGCCATTCGTAGATTTATTTGCAGCCGAAACGGCCACTTATTTGGCTTGGGCAGATTACTTTTTGGGAGAAAAATTTGATGAGATTTCGCCACAGATAAGAAAAAGAATCCGGTATGAAACCAACTATAGGATTTTTGAACCTCTGATGAACAAACATCATGGTTGGATGTCTGCCAATGAAAATGGAAGACCCCCTAACAACTGGAACCCTTGGATCTGCTCCAACTGGATCAATACGGCCCTATTATTAGAAGGCAATGAGGCCAAGAGGGTAGCGCATGTAAACAAGGCCATGCGAGTACTGGACGAATTTTTGACACCTTATCCCGAAGATGGGGGATGTGATGAGGGACCGGGCTATTGGGGTGCCGCAGCAGCATCTTTATTTGACAACCTTTCCTTGTTGAATGAGGCTTCAAATGGAGCTTTTCAGTTTGCCTATGAGGATGAAAAGGTAAAGAATATGGGACGGTTTATTTATAGGGCGCAAATTAGTAAAGACTACTTTCTAAATTTCGCAGATGCCAGCCCCAAACCTACCATGGCGGCAGCCATGATTTACAGGTATGGAAAGGCCATTCAGGATCCGGACATGATGAAATTTGGGGCTTACTATATAGAGCAAAATGAAAAAGCCTTGCCAAGGTTTCATTATTTCAGACACTTCTTTGAAGTGTTTATGCAGGATGAATTGGCAGCGGCTGAAAAGGGACTTCCCTTGCCTAAAGATGTTTGGCTGAAAGACATCCAGGTAATGGTCGCCCGAGACCAGGAAGGAAGCACAGATGGCTTTTTCCTTGCTGCCAAAGGTGGACACAATGATGAAAGCCATAACCACAATGACATCGGAAACTATGTGGTATTTTACGATGGACTTCCTGTGTTAATAGATGTGGGAAGTGGAACTTATACCCGAAGGACTTTCAGTGGGGAGCGGTATTCCATTTGGTTCAACCGTTCGGACTACCACAACCTGCCTACTGTAAATGGGCAAACCCAAACAGCCGGAAGGGCCTACCAGGCCACGAAGGTTGCTTATGAAACCAATAGAAAAAGTTCATCCATGACTTTGGATATTAGCGAGTCCTATCCCGAATCTGCAGGTCTGGTTTCCTGGCAGCGAGACCTAGCGCTAAACCGTGGAAAAAGGGTAACAATTAAAGACACCTACAAGCTATCGGAAGCTGGAGAGATCATTCAGCACCTGATGACCGTTTATCCGGTAGAGGTAGTCAAGCCCGGTTTGATTTCCATTGCTTATCAGGGCAAAGACGGAAAAGTATCCCCCTTTGAAATCCAATACAATCCAAATGATATGGAAGTAGAAGTAGAGAAAATGCCATTTGATTTACCGGAAGATGAAGGCGTCGCAAGCAAGTGGGGTCAAGACATGTACCGAATCAACCTTACAAGCAAAGCTGAAGTAAAGGCCGGCAAAATGGACTTTACCGTCACCAAGAAATAAACTTCAATAGCCTAAAAAGCCAATAAAGTGATAATAAGCGTGGATAGGATTCACGCTTATTTTTTTTGTCCCACCCTCACCGGAGGCTGAGCCTGTCGAAGTCATAGAAATCCCCTCCCGGAGGCTGAGCCTGTCGAAGCCGTAGGTATCCCCTCACGGGAGGCTGAGCCTGTCGAAGCCGTAGGAATCGAAGAACGTTAGAAACCTATTACATATTTCGGGTTTTAGAAAGTTGAAAACTTTCCGCATTATAGGTCCAAGTTACACTTCGTTAAACTTGAACCAGTGTTACCGGAGGCTGAGCCTGTCGAAGCCGTAGAAATCCCCTCCCGGAGGCTGAGCCTGTCGAAGCCGTAGGAATTGAAAACGTTGATAACCTACCCTCACCGGAGGCTGAGCCTGTCGAAGCCTTAGAAGCCAAAGAGGGGTACTTCGGAAGTGGGGTAGGGTACTTCAGAACCTACCCATTGGAGTTTATAACCTCAATTACCCACCTTAAAACAGGGAGGGGGTACTTAAAACTGACAAGCTCGGACCTTTTAACTCGAATTTCCCGGTTCAGAACTGATATTTTTCACCTCAAACCTGAAAAATTCGACCAAAAACTGACAAGAAATAGGGTAAATATCGGAAAATAGGACAAAATTTCAGGAAAAGTCTTTGGATAAGGTCAAAATTACTAGGTTCAGAAGTGGGGAGGGGTACTTCAGAACCTACCCGTTGCAGTTATTTACTTCAAAATTCCAGTTATGAAGTGGGTAATTGAACCTTTTAGCCGGAAATTTCCGCCTTTTTGGCAGTATTTTTTAGGTTTTAACCAAAACATTTGACCAAAAACTGACAAGAGAGAAGGTTTAAAGTAAAGCATTTCAGCAAAATAATGCTTTGCATTGGGTTTTTTTAATTAAACTCGGATCCTTTAACAGGATTTCCTGGGCGCTCACATGGATGGTTGAAATCACTAGAGAATCAGCAGGTAGGAGATTTCAAGAGGTGTTTGACTATTTGGGGATAAATCTTGCGGATGCGGGAACATATAGGTTTCCGGCATTATCCGTTTACATACATCTGTAATAGTTTAACATCCGCTAGAGCAAAATATGCCTTAAACCTATCATTTTTCCAAAATCCCAAAAATCCCTGTATAAAGGTCATATAGGGTTTTTTATGTAGAAACATTTAGTTAGTTTAGTGGGCTGTATAAAATATATAAGTCACTTCTTGGGGAGGCTTATTTATATATAAATGTTGTGGGCAATACGTAACAAAAATAATCATAGTAACATGAAACAATTTTTTACAACGGCAATCTTGATTCTGACTTCTTCAATTGTTTTCAGTCAGTCAGAAACGGACTTCAGAAAAGTAAACTGGGGAATGAGCAATTCAGAAGTGAAGCAAATTGAAACGTCTGAACTTGTAAAGGAAGAAACGAATTCACTTGCATATCGGACTGACTTAGCAGGGTTTAATGCACTTGTTGGATACATTTTTGCTGGGGACAAACTCACACGCGGAAAGTATGTGCTTTTGGAAGACCATTCAAATAGAAATGATTTCATCAGTGACTTCAAAAAACTCAAAGAACTGTTGACTAAAAAATATGGTAACCCTGGCAAAGACGAAACCATTTGGAAAAACAACTTATATAAAGACGATTACGAAGACTGGGGGACTGCCATTAGTATTGGACATCTTATTTACTATTCAACATGGAAAACTGACCGAACAGAAGTAACTCTATATTTAAGCGGTGAGAATTATAGCATTAGTACAGTTATTGAATATCAAAGTAAAGAATTAGGAAATATAGAAAAAGAACTAAGAGAAAAAGAACAACTATCAGAACTTACTGACAGCACTTTTAGAAAAACTGTATGGGGTGCTTCAAAAACACAAGTAAAGAATGATGAAAAATTGGAATTATTGCATGAAGATGGAAATATTCTCGCTTACCAATCAACAGTTTTAGGATTTGACGCTCTTATTGGTTACATCTTCACAGGAGATAAATTAACTCGTGGCAAATATATTTTTCAAGAAGAACATTCGAACAAAAGTGATTTCATTTCAGATTATGAGTCGCTGAAAAAAATACTGACAAAAAAATACGGAGGGCCTAAGAAAGACCAAACTATTTGGAAAAATGATTTGTACAAAGATGATTATGAAGATTGGGGAACCGCAATAAGCATTGGACATCTTTTGTACTATTCAACGTGGGAGACAGAACAATCTGAAATTACTCTCATGCTATCAGGTGAAAATTATAAAATTGATTTACTCATAGAATTTATGAGTGTAGAATTAAAAGATTACGAAGAAAAAACTAAAGAAAAAGAAGTATTAAATGACTTCTGAATAGTAAGTACTGCCCACAACATTGTATAAGCGTAATGCGGGCTGAATGGCTAAAATTGATCATTTTTTCTCCTAATAAACTTTGCGGTATGCGGACAGTGAATAGCTCCGAAACCCGCACTAAGCTTATATTTGGCCGTTAGTGTGCCACGAAGCTGTGATAATCCAGTAGGTGTAAATCCTAATTAAATAATTTGCTGTTCATTTAGAAGAGCTCCACAAGTGAGGGTTACGCTTAAGCTCGGTAGGCTCAAATGTTCAAGCTTAAATACATAAGCGTGAACCTAGAAGTTTACTTGTAGATGGGGAGAGTTTTGACGGTCTCAAACTTTAGAACGGAGCATGGATTAACAGCAATGTGAAGTGTAATGGTCTACCGGAGTCATAGGGGTGGCGTGGTTATAGATGGATTACTACGGAACCCTGATTGAAAAGTCGGGGCAGGCTGTGAGAGGTCTCTTGTTTCAAAGGTTGGCAACAAACGGGCTGATATAAGCATAGCGAAGTTCAGCAAGGGTACAAGAGAAGTCGGAGGAGCCCATGGTACCTATGATTGTAGTGTGAACAAAAACCATAATAGGAAATGGGCTCTACTTTAGAGAAGCGAATATAGAATCGATACTTTCAGTACTGGCTTAGTCCTATTCGGCTGAATTTATAGGTAGTTGATTCTAAATGTCGCTATTTGTTTGTTCAAATATGAAGAGAAAGCAGATGTGATTCATTTAGCTCATGGATTATACATAGGCTGGGTAGATTGATGTGAAAAGCAAATAAAGAACTCTACCGGTAAGCCGTATGAGGGAAAACTTTATTGCCTGTCTGGTTTTTTCGGGGCCTGTCCTGTAGGTAACAGGGTACGGTTTGATAAAGGGTTACTGATTCTTTGCTACTTATTATTATCTTTATAGGTAATTAAATATAGTAGGCTATCAGGCTCTACTCTACCTTGCAAGCAAAAAAAAACTAAAACAATCAGATAGAAAAAGAAACATTTAATTTGCAACATAATTATGGAACGACTTCATCTTGATTTAACGAAAAACAAACTTAAAGGACCAACTCAAGAACAGATAGTTACTTGTAACCAATGGGCTGCAACTGCATTTGACAAATATCATTCTGACTCGAATGCAGAAATTGAATTTAACATTGATGGTATAATAAGAAATGCTATTCTTGAATGGGATTCTAATTTTTCAAAATCTGCGATGAAAGAAAAAATTGATATGGCAAATCACGGGGGTGTTGCAATGGCTTGGTTTATTATGTCAGTTTTGCAATTTTACACTTATGTTGAACAATCTGAAATTGGTGACGGTGTAGACTATCGCTTTAAATACGTTGAACCGGATGATGACGACTTAAATTTTTTGGATGACTATCATTATGTGGAAATTTCAGGGATTTTAGAAGAATCAAAAACAAATTCTTTAAAAGGAAGAATAAAACATAAACATGAACAGATAAAAAAAGGTGGAAAAAGGGACAAGTCGTCATCAGTAATTGTAACACTTTTTAAAAAACCAACTACTGTAAAAGAAATTCATAAATGAAACCTAAACTAATTCATCAAGAAGCAATGGATTATTCCTTTAAGGCAAAAAAGGCTTTAGAGGAAGATAATTATACCGCGGCTTTTGATTTATTTAACAAAGCGGCAGACTTAGAAAGTCAAGTGGCTGAATTCTATTTTGATAAACCTGAATTAGAACCTACTAGGAGTGTAATTATAAGAAGTGCTGCTTATTTAAACATAAAAGCAGGACAAATCGAACAAGCTAAGAAATATATATATTTTGGTTTATTGAATTGCACTGATATCCTAATAAAGAAACAACTCAATAACGCACTAGAACTTGCAGTATCACTGGGGAATTTAAACCCAGATGCAGCTAGTAGGGAATTTAACTACTTGAATTTATTGAGACAGCGTAGCATACACTACATAATTGAACCTGCACATTTGAGTTTTGGTCATTCTGTAAGTTTAGAAAGTATAAAAGATTTTTCTGAAAGTTATCTGAAATCACTAAAAGCATTTGCTGTTTCAAAGTTTAGAAGAGTTTTGAAAACTGAAGAAGAGTTCGAAAAAAGCGTTTTGAATGAAATTGAAAATTTAATCAATCCTTTAGTTACTAGTTCATCCTATGGTAGTTTCAAATTTTCAATTGCAAATGATTTCCTTTCAAGACCAGGAGACAAAAACGAATTAATTAAAATTAAATCAAATATTGTTGCTAATTATCATAAGGAGATTTTCATAAACCCATTGGCAGATGAAGATATTGAAATAATAAAGAAGAGTTACTCAGAAGAAGAAGTTAACGAAATATTTAGACCGCTCACCAAGATAAAATCCAACAATTCTCCATATAAGGTAGGATATTATAATACAGAAAATTTCAATAAAAAATTTGTATCTACAATTGAAAATAAGCAAAAACATAAACTTATAACTGTTAAGCAAATTTCTCAAGAGGATATAGGAGAATTAGAAAGTTCTTTGGTTCATAAACGTAGTAGCAAAGGAGGTCGAACCTCAAAACAAGTTATTTTCAGAGAACAAATGAAGACGGCAGAATATGAAATTAAAGTTTCTGAAATTAATCCGAAAGAATCAAACCCAATACTTCTTGCAGAGGAAATCATTGTTAGTATTAATTTTGATTCAAATAAAGGTTTTACTTTTTCTTTTGCTGATTTTAATATTCAAAATACTGATATTAGTCATCAAAAAGCATTAGAAGGTTTTCATATTAGTTTTTATAATAAGCTAAAGAGACTTGCTAATGAAAGTGAACAGGATTTCTCAAATCAAAAAGATTTAGAAATAGCAAATAGGATTATTAATAATTTAAAAGCATTGGCAGACTAATAAAATAGAAAAATGCTCAAATTTAACTACCTAAGAGAACGCCAGCAAGTAACAGGTGTCTGGTCTGGCACAATGGTGGTTGAAGTGGTTGATTGAATATACTACCTCGCATGACCCCCCCTAGGTGTAGTCTATGCCTTCGTGAGCTGGGTGTAGGTTTGCAACCACACCTTTCTATCCTTTCCAATTTGCAATTGGAAATGGACGGAATTACCAATGATCCACGGTTATCAAACCTTCTAATCCAACATAATTTCATCTGTTTATAATTGTTTTTTTTATGGTCAGAACTTGCCCCAGTTTATCAGGGTGGAATCTCGCTACAATAATCATTTTTTGGCCTGACGATTTCATCATGCTCGATTTCCTGATCTCTTATTTGATAAGCCTCTCCCATAACTAAAAATAATCTATCCTTGAATGAATTGCAAATGAATGCTGCCCGAGTGTATTGTTGATTAGGATAGGGTCTCAAATTTCAGTACAGTATTCAAAATTTTGTCCATTTGTTTACAAGGGGGTCTTCAGAAGCCATTGCAAATGGCATATAAAAGATTTCGACTTCAAAGTAAGTTAGGAATAAAAGGATGTAGAGGATTCTACACCCAGCCGGGGAGCTGATAGTTTGGTACTTCTTATTATCTTTATAGGTAATTAAATAGGGTAGGCTATTAGGCTCTACTCTACTGTGTAATGTAATTTAACATAATTGAACACGCTCTATAAAATATTGTTGCTAATTCCTTTTGTACTATTAAGTACATTCTTAGAATTCTGTGTTGGTAGTGAAGGGTTGGACACCTATATCACATCGTTCATTTCTATTTCACTCACCATTTCAACTTTTTCGATAAGTTTTTCTTTTCTACAATATCAATTTTCTCCCTATAAGTCACTCTTAAAATCAACTTCCAAAAGACAATTGTTTTTTTCTTATCTGACAATTATTTTAGGCCTATTGCCTTTATTTACGCTTTTCATAGATAAGAGCCACGTACCAACTATAAGTCTTTTTATTATCCCAATATTGGCCTATATGCTAATATTCTTACTCGTATTATCAATTGAAGAGTCAAATCCCCTTTTTTTAATAAAAAGGAGGTTAAGGAATAAATCGATTTCAAGATTTTTAAAAGCATATGAGAAAAAAGCTAAAGAACAATTAACTTATCTAAAGAGTTTAGAATTTTCGAAAGCCGATGAAACACCCATGCATGATTTCGGTGAATCGAAATATCAAAATGTTCTAATCAAAAACAACCCTTTTGACTTCCTAAATGAAGTGATTGAGATAAGTATTGCAAATTCCGACACGGAAAAATTCGAAAAGGCGTTTATCTGTTTCATAGAGCTTACAGAAAAGGTATTAAGTAATGAGGCAGTTAAAAAATCTGACTTCAGATTTAAAGCAAACAAGCTAATAACCAATTCTTTTGAAAAATTAACTGTAACAATAAGTGAGCAACCAAATAACAAAAATATACAGAACATATTTCTAGAAAAGATTGGTGTTTATCTTAAAGAAAAGGCTTTAAAAAACCAGCAGACAAGTCAAGTATTTCTGAATATGATAACTGCTCTTACAACGTTTGCAGAACGTATATTGATTACAGATAATCGTGATGGGGCATTATTTATTGTTTCATTAAACAGGCAACTCGCACAAAAAGGAATTTATGATCCACCAGAAGATAATGAAGATAGGTTCTTTGAACTTGATTTACCTGTTTTTCCTGCACAGATAAAAACCATTGGACAAAAAGCCATAGAACTTAAAAACTCTGATTTAACATTCAGGTGCTTAGAAGAAATTGGTTACTTAGGTTGTACAGCAATCAAAAATGACCATTATCAAGTTGGCATTGAAAGCCTGCAGTCGTTGGTACAACTTGGCAGGGAGGCTAGAGCAAATGATGTGAAATGTTTTTGGAGGCATTGTATGTTAGAAACAATCGATCATGCTGAGGAAAGAGTTTGGTGGATGTTGTCATGGGTAACACACCTTGATGAAAAATCTCAAAAAGAATGGGTTGAAACTTTTGAAACTGCATATTCTAGGTTAAGAGGGTTTAAACGTGAAATAGAGATTGCAGATGAAAACGGAAAAAAAGTATTTAGGTTTAAAGACATTGATGAACCTCACAAAGAATCTTTTTCTAAGGACAACTATTATAAAACCGTGGATTACTCAGATATTAAAGAAACTAAGGAATTTAGATTGTATTAAAAAAACAACACACACAATAACTAAGCATTCTGACGGCTGGTACAGCCTAGTCTGAATGCAGTGTGTGTGCCCGGCATGTACATCTGGTATCGAAGATATCAACTTAAGGGTGAAAACCTGTGCGAAGGATTAGCAAGTCGCAATGCCTGTCCCTCGTTGCAGGAGTCCTTTGTTGTAAAGCCCTGAAGCCTCAGGATATGCTTAAAGCGAGACTGAAAAACCGGTATTGAATAGGTAGGTCGGTAATATAAAAAGAAAATGGAGTTAGGGATTTAAATTTAATCCATCTCCAATAAATTGATCGTCAATTTCATAAATTGAAGAATAAATGAAGCGGTTTAGGAATAATATTTGAATTGGGGTAAATTTGTCAAATGTTCTATAGACGGAAAATAATATTGGGGTTAATCGAATTACTTGGTGGAGAAGTAGAAGAATTGCGTTTACAAAAGCTTCTTTTTCTATACGCTAAGAAAAAAACACAATCCGAATATGATTTCATCCCATACAAGTATGGTTGCTATTCATATTCTGCAAAAGCAGATTTAAATACTATGGTCAAGAAGGGGTTTCTGTCTGAGACAGAAAATAAGTACTGCATAGAAGACAAATCGAATTATTTTCAAAAATTGAAACCAGCGGATGCAAAGCTATTAAAGGAAGTCGTTTGGGATTATGGGCAAATGAGCAGGAATGCATTGATCAAACACACGTATTTGAATTTCCCGTTTTATGCAATAAACAGCACTATAGCTAATGAAGTATTGCCAGGTTCCTTGTATGATCGAGTTAAAGAAGCAATACCTAATGATGAAGAAATTACATTGTTTACTATAGGCTATGAAGGGATTTCACTTGAAAAATACTTGCAAAAGCTAATTAGAAACAATGTGAAGCTGTTGGTTGATGTTCGAAAAAATCCGCTCAGCATGAAATTTGGATTCAGTAAAACACTGCTGAAAAGATTTTGTAACAGCTTAAATATTGAATATTTTCATATTCCTGAAGTAGGAATCAGCTCGGATAAACGGCAGCAACTCGAATCCCAAACGGATTATGATAATCTATTTGCAGAATACCGCAAAACAACCTTGTCAGAAACAAAAAAAGCCCAACAGGAAATTCTAAAATTATTAATGCAGTACAAGCGTATCGCACTGACTTGTTTTGAAGCAGAGCCATGCCAATGTCACCGTTCGCATTTAGCTGAATTTATTTCTAAGTCTCCAGACTTCAAATACTCACTAAGACATCTGTAAAAATGACCCTGACTCGAGTTCTCATCACTGTAAAAACCTATCCGACCATTTCTTCAAAATATGATGAATTGGTTTGTACTGCAGGTTTTAAAGAAGATGGAACTTGGATAAGAATTTACCCAGTACCCTTTCGTCAACGGGCTTATACCGAGCAATATAAAAAATACGATTGGATAGAATTAGCCTTGGTTAAAAATACCAGTGATTTTCGCCCTGAAAGCTACAGACCGGCAACTTTAGAAACAGAGATTAAGGTTGTGGGACATGTAGATACTGCAAGAAATTGGGAAGAGCGAAAAGGTGTATGTCTAGGAAAAATCTACTATAACTTATCTGAACTTATAGCAGAAGCCAAAAACAAAAATATTGGGACATCTCTAGCGGTGTTTAAGCCTACAGAGATTTTAGACTTCTATGCTGAGCCTGTAGAACGTGAATGGAGCTCAAAGCAAAAAGCTAATCTTGCTCAACAAAATCTCTTTGAAACCAAATTTGAAGTAGTTAAGAAATTACCATATAAGTTCAAGTTCCGATTTAAAGATGACCAAGGGAAAGTGAGCAATATGATGATTGAAGATTGGGAAACGGGACAGCTTTTTTGGAGGCAATATGCCAAATACGAAGGAAATGAAAAGAAAGCGATAGATGATGTACGTAAGAAGTACTTTGATGACTTTTCCATGACCAAAGACCTTCATTTTTATTTGGGGACAACGCAGAAAAACCATTACGTTTCACACAATCCATTTATGATAATTGGGACTTTTCATCCAAAAATTGAGACCCAAATGAAAATGTTCTAATGCCAACGCTCGACAGCCATACACAATTCCAAACCACTCATTGATAGGATACCAGCCAAAGCTTGTCAAAGAGTATGTTTAACCGATGTAAGGAAAAAATAAAACAACTATCGCTTTCAGACATGCCCATTGGGAAAACATTATTGTTTAACCTGTTTTCCTCGGGGCCTGTCCTGTATTTTCACGTTTGGTGTAAGGCGCTGATTATTTGGTACTTCTTATTATCTTTATAGGTATTAATAAAGTATGCTATCAGGCACTTCGCTACCCTGCAACCAGAAAAACCGTACAAATAACATAATACGAAAATCAATCCACCTTTTTGCCATTAGACAAATTCCGAATAAAATGCAATGACAACCTTTGTGACTATGGACAAATTAATAAACTATCTGTTGGAATTTGGGCAGTTAAATCAACAGCAAATTGACATGATAAAAAGAAAAGCACAGGTATTGGAGTTGAAAAAGGGCGATTACTTTTCCGAAGCAGGAAAAATACCAAAACAAGTAGCTTTTATTGAAGAAGGTATTTTACGAGTATGTTACTATAATAGCGAAGGGGATGAAATCACCAAATACTTTGTTGATGAAAATAATTTTGCGGTGGACATAAACAGCTTCAATCAAAAAATCCCCTCTTCCGAATATGTTCAGGCTTTAACAGATTGTTCACTACTTGTATTTTCTACAGAATCACTCAACGATTTATCAGGTACTATCATTCAGTGGGACGGCATTATCAATAAGATAACCGAAAAAGCATTGATTGAAAAGGTAAATAAACTAAGTCCAATGTTAGCCGAAGATGCTACAACAAGGTATCTAAGTTTTCTTGAAAAGTTTCCGAATTTAGCCAACAGAATTCCGCTTTCCTATCTCGCTTCCTATTTAGGAATCACTCAATCATCGTTAAGTAGGATTCGAAAAAGCATCTGAAATGAGCACCGAAGGTTTTCGGTACAAATTCCATGTAGCCTTTAAAATGAATTAAATATACATGAATTCATTATTTGCCAAATGGCAAATGTTTTTGCTTTTGAAGTGTTGAACTTTGCTTCATCATTTTAATAAAAGACAAAAACAATATGGATTCAATAATTATTACAGGAGCAACCAGTGGAATTGGCTTTGAGTGTGCTTTACAAATGGCTCAAATTGCCAAAAACGAACAAATTATCATTCCTGCCAGAAATATTGGAGCAGGAAAAGGCATAATAGAAAAAATAAAAGACAAGACAGGTCATAAAAACCTAAAATGCTTGGAATTGGATTTGGCTTCATTAGAATCTATAAGAAACTTCTCTGAATCATTTGCCAAGGAAAAAAACAATTCCATTTCTATCTTGATAAATAATGCAGGAGTACAGAATATTGGCGAAACACAATATACGGCAGATGGATTTGAGCAGACATTTGGTGTGAATCATCTCGGTTCGTTTGCCTTGACTTTGCAATTGCTGCCCTTAATGAAAAATGACGGACACATAACATTCACATCTAGCGAAACACACGACCCATCACTTAAAACTCCAATAGAACCACCAATTTATACCAGTGTTCAAGAGCTTGCTTTCTCAAAAGAAACTTCCGAAAAAACTAACATAGTTGGACAAAGAAGGTATTCTACTTCAAAATTGTGTAACATAATGACCACTTATGAATTACAAGAGCGATTAAAAAAAACAAATATTAGGGTGAATGCCTATGACCCAGGAATGACTCCAGGAACAGGACTTGCCAAAACTTATTCACCTGTTATGCGATTTTTATGGAAAAACGTATTCCCTGTTTTGACCTTATTAAAAAGTAACATACATACACCAGCTCAAGCAGGAAGAAATTTAGCAAAACTTGCTTATTCTGAAAAGTACAAAGACTTGAAGGGAATTTATTTCTCGGATGGGAAAGTTGTTAAAACATCTGTTGATTCTTATAACAAGGTTTTTCAAAAAGACTTGTGGAGTGGCAGCCTTGAACTTACAAAAACCACATTTACAGAATAACAAAAAGAAACATCTAAAAATGGCAGCAGGTAGCAATTAAGCTACAATGATGCGATTAAGGCTTCGGTTTATTGTAGTCCTGAGCAGTCAGGATTGGACTCAAGCTCCGAGAGCTTTCTGCTAAGGGGATTGGATTGGTTTTGTTGGGTAATTCAGGGAATTACGTGGCAGTAAAATTATTAAAAAGTAGACGAATTGATTCTCCAATAGTGCTTTTAAATCTTTGTCTCGGTGGTTTTTGAGTTATTTTCAGTGGATCATTACATGGATTAACAACAATGTGAAGTGTAACGGTCTACCGGAGTCATAGGGGTGGCGTGGGTATTGATGGATTTTACTTAAGCTGTTTAAAATTATAATAGACAATAGGTGAATAGGTAAAGGTAGTCCAACTCCGCTTTTCTTTAGATTGACCCGCAGGAGGGGGGAGATAAGTCTGTTTCTTTAAGGCAAAGAAAAAGGTATTACCATCTAAGGTATCTAGCTATTTGAATTATCGTTACTAGTCCTTAAATTGTCTTCTACATCAGATGCCCTAATGTTAGCATTCATTAAAAATACCGTTCATCTTTAATAACAACATTTCTGATTTAATAAAAATTTGATCCTCAAAAATAGGCGGACTTTTTAATATCAAATGGTTAAAGTAATCAATAAATGGAAAATTTAGTTGGAGATACTACAGGATTAATTCATTTAATTTCATCTAGCAGTGCTCTTTTATTCGGAACGCTTGTTTTAATGCTAAAAAAAGGCACAAAACTGCACGTGAAAATGGGCTATCTTTATTTAATTAGTATGGGAGTTCTGATTTTAACTGCACTCATGATTTATAGATTATTCAATGGATGGGGGATTTTTCATTTTGCAACGCTCTTCAGTTTATTGACAATAATACTTGGAATGATTCCGGTTTGGACCAAAAAGCCCTTAAATACCTGGAAATTTCGGCATTTTACATTTATGTATTGGTCTGTAATAGGACTTTATTCAGCGTTTGGGGCTGAAATTTTAACTAGAATTCCAAAATCACCTTTTTTTGGAATGGTAGGGTTGGCAACAGTATTAATTTTGTTTTTTGGGGCAATATTCTTTAGAAAAAATAGAAGGAAATGGATAAAAGTATTTGGTTCTTAAAATGAACGAAATACCAATATCCTATAAAATTTATTACTCAGCCAGTTTAGAGTTGAATGGATTTTCCTAGCGGATTTTTTCTCGTCCAAAATGGAGAAATAAACAATAAAATATATCAGGAACTTTGTGAAGTTTCTAAAGCAACAGCTACAAGAGACTTGACGGAGTTAGTAGATAAAAAGTATTTATTTGAAAAAGTAGGAATTACAGGGGCTGCAACTAATTACGTGTTAAAAAAAATAATGGGCTAATAATGGGCTCATTATTCAATCAAAAGCAAATAGAACCAATCAAAATTTAATATTAATGTTTGCAAAATAAAATAGCAAAAACCCAACGGTCAAGAAGCTGTGGTAATCCAGTAGGTGTAAATCGCACCTAAATAATTTGCTGTTCATTTAGAAGAGTTCCACCCGTGAGGGTTACGCTCAAGTTCGGCAGGCTCAAATGTGCATGCTAAAATACCCACACGTCAACCAATTAGTGGCTCCGAGAAGTTGTACCTGTAGATTGGAAGTGTTGATCTCGATTTTAAGGAAACTTTATTGTTTACCCCGTTCTCCCCGGGGCCTGTCCTGTATTTAACAGGATCCGGTTTGATAAAGGGACTGATATTGTTCCGCTTATTATTATCTTTATCGGTAATTAAAATAAGTAGGCAATCAGGATCTACTCTACTAATCAATTAAGACTATGAAAGGACAATTTTTACAAATCCTAAAATATGTTGCGGTAGCAACTTTAGGTTGTCTAAGCTTGTTTTTTGTGGCAGTTCTTGTACCCTACCAGCCTATTAATTTCCCTGAAAAGAATTATTCTCGATTGATCTTAGAAAACATAAATATCGTAGACCTAAAAAACGATACAATTCTTGAAAATCAGTATTTATTGGTTGAAGGAAATCAAATAAAAAGAATAGATTCAGAACCATTTAAATCAGCGCAAGGTGATTGTAAAATTATAGATGGGACGGATAAATATTTGATCCCTGCTTTGTGGGATATGCATACTCATCTAAATAAACAGTCTCCAAATAGTGCATATGCCCAATTTGTAATAAATGGCATCATGCATATTCGAGAAATGCGAGGAGCCTATAACAATAGAGATCACTTTGCATCTACTCCAGAGCGAATAAAAAAATGGAATAAAAAGGTCGCAAATAATGATTTGCTTGGACCATATATTCACAATATTCCGAGCATTGCAATAGATGGACCGAGTTCAATGTTTAACAATTCACCTGAATACTTTAATTGCTCAAACAGTGAACAGGCTAGAATGTTAGTGAAGCATTTTCAGTCTCAAGGAATTACCACGATTAAACCTTACAACAATATTTCTAAAGAGGCATTTTCCACATTGATGGAAGAAGCAAAAATTAGGGGAATTGAGGTAGCTGGTCATAAACCTGTTCGCGTAAGTACTATTGAATCAGCTAATGCAGGTATGAAAAGCATTGAACATGCTCGATTCTTAATATGGGATAGTTTTAAAGGTTCGCAAGAACTCAGGAATAGTGATAACCCGAAGGGAAGCGATAATACCACACTTAGGCAAAGAATGCTCGATGAGCACGATACACTGCTATTGGCAGCAAATTTAGAGGCTTTAAAAAATAATAAGACTTATTATTGCCCTACACATCTTACTAGAAGGTCTGATGCCTTTGCTGATGGAGAAGACTTTAGGTCAAGGTACGATAATATCAACCCAATCTTTAGATTTTTATCCTTTGAGGATTTAGACGCTACCTTACAAGAAGACACAACATCTAATGCAAGGAAGGTTTATAGGGAGTTTTATATAAAAGGGCTAGAAATTACTAAAACTGCAAACACCTGCGGAGTTAAAATATTGGCAGGCTCTGACGTACCAGAACTACCAGGAACTTCATTAATTGATGAGTTACTAGAAATGTCAAAAACTGGCATTTCTAATTATGATGTCATTAAGACGGCAACCCTTAATCCATCCGAATATTTTGCTTTAGAGGATAAATACGGAACAGTTGATCAAGGTAAAATGGCAGATTTAATACTTCTTTCCCAAAATCCAATTAAAGATATTTCAAGTCTTAAAGATATACATGGAATTGTCTATAATGGCGTTTATTTAGATAATGACGAAATAGTTCGATTAATACGAAAAACAAATTCTAGAAATATTGGGCTATTGATGTCTGCAAAACTTATATGGGGGGTGCTAATGTACATGACTATATGAAACTGCCTACAACGATGAGTATGATTGTAAGGGTTTAATAGGTTTTCGAGCAGTATCACTCGCCTCAAAGTTGGAGGGTAAATGGATAGGTTTGAGTTCCGCAATCCTTTACCAAATCATTCACTTACCGTTTGTCCTACACGAGGTGGCACTTACCCAGTAGGTGTAAATCCTACCAGGTCAATTGACTGTTCAACCTGAAGAAATCAGACATTAAATTTAGTGAACGTTTCGCCAAAGCTCGATAGTCTCAACTGTGCAAGCTAAAATACCCACACATCAACCAATAGTAGCTTCGAGAAGTGTATCTGTAGATTGGGGGGGTGAAGGTCTCAAACCATGGAACATCGCATGGATTAACATTAATGCGAAGTTCAATGGTCTACCGGAGTCATAGGGGTGGCGTGGTTATAAATGGATTGTGCAAACGCGGGGTAGGTTTACCTGAAAAGCAAACTAAGAAGGCTATCGATAAGACGTATGAAGGAAAACTTTCCTGTATTTAAAAGGATATGGTTTGATTAAGAGGGCCTTGATCCTCAACTTCTTATTATTTTATTATCTTTATAGGTATTTATAAAGTAGGGGATCAAGCTGTACTCTACTTCCTAATTATGAAAAAATTCTATTAAATATGAATGATAAGCTTTTGGACATATTTCAAATAGAAAAAACATGCAAATATCGTGGAGAAGTATATCATGTTAGGGATAATGGAGCTATTTATAGATGCAGAAGGTCTGGTAAAAGAAAAAGACCTTTAGATGAAAAATGGACTATCGGAAATCGTAATAAGTTAACTGGCTATAGGAATATTGGATCTGAAACAGTGCATAGAATTGTAGCAACCGCGTTTCATGGGCCACAACCGTCAGAAGACCACATTGTTGACCACTTTGATACTAATCGACAAAATAATCGACCTGAAAATTTGGCCTGGGTAACTCGACTTGAAAATATTTTATTAAACCCTATAACTGCACGTCGAATTAAGATTTCATATGGTAGCATCGAGAAATTTTTAAAAGACCCAACTCGGCCTATATCAGGAAATCCTGATCCAAGATTAGAGTGGATGCGTGCGGTCACAAAGGAAGAAGCAGATCATTCACGACAAAGATTGCTTGATTGGGCAAATGGTGGTAAAATACCTTCAGGAGGTATACTTGGAGATTGGCTCTACGAATTACCAAATGAACAATTTAGCGAAGAACCATCATCAGAAATTTTGATCGAGTCTAAAACATCTGGGGCAATTCAAAAAAGCTGGAAGACGCCGAGTGAGTTTCCACTTTGTCCTTCTAATCCTACAAAGAATGGCTTACAAGATTATTACCAACGTATCAAAGAAGGAGATGTGTTTGCACGTAATAACTTTGGTGAATCGAAAGTTGTTAGCGCAGCGCTTTCTGAAAGGTCGGATGTATTACTAGTGATGTGTCATCATCCTGGCGCAATAAAAGAATGGTCGCTGGCACAAGTTTCAATTGATGACCACCTTTTCATTCATGAGAGTTTAGGGACGTTTTTTCAGTTAGAAGGCGCTAAGAAGCAATTCACACTTAAACGTGGATTAAAATGGGAGGGTGGTGATTCCATAGATGATATTTGTTGACCGAGAAGAATATAAACTATGCCCATAATAACTAAGCATTCTGACGGCTGGAACTGCCTAGTCTGAATGCAGTGTGCCTAGTATGGGCATCTGGTATTTAAATACTAATAGAGCATGAAAACCTGTGCCGAAGCATTAGCAAGGCGTAATGTCTGCCCCCCCTAGGTGTAGTTTATGCCTTCGTGAGCTGGGTGTAGGTTTGCAAAACACCCTTCTATCCTTTCCAATTTGCAATTGGGAATGGACGGAATTACCAATGATCCACGGTTATCAAACCTTCTAATCCTGCATATTTTCATCTGTTTATAGTTTTTTTTAGTGGTCAGTACTTGCCCCGGTTTCCCGGGGTGGAGTCTCGCTACGATAATCATCCTTTGGCATTACGATTTCATCATGCTCGATTTCCTGATCTCTTATTTGATAAGCCTCTCCCATAACTAAAAATAATCTATCCTTGAATGAATTGCTAATGAATGCTGCTCGAGTGTACTGTTGATTAGGATGGGGTCTCCAATTTCAGTACAGTATTCAAAATATTGTCAATTTGTTTATATAAAGGGGTCTTCAGAAGCCATTGCAAATGGCATATAAAAAAATTTTGTCTTCAAAGTAAGTTAGGAATAAAAGGGGAAGATTTGGTCCCGATTTCGGGAAAACGTTATTGTTTACCCGGTTCTCCCCGGGGCCTGTCCTGTATTTAACAGGATCCGGTTTGATGATGAGGTGCTAATTCTTTACTTCTTATTATCTTTATCGGGAATTAAAATAAGTAGGCAATCAGGATCTACTCTACCCACCTATTGGAAAACAAGTAACACTAATCGATTGTTTTAAACTCTGGCAAACTTTCCATAAACAGAAATAAAAAATAAATTTGCGATATGGAAGATAAACTTCATTTACTAAGACAACATTTTGAAGAAATAGTTTCTTTAACTGATGATGAGTGGAACTTTGTAAAATCACATTTTGAATATAAGCGCTTCAAAAAGCACCAATTTTTAATTCAAGTGGGGCAACCTGTGGATTTTGAGTATTGGATTATTAAAGGCTTGGTAAAAGCGTATTCCATTGACGAAAAAGGTAAAGAACACATTCTTCAATTTGCAATGGAAAACTATTGGGTGAGCGATCATTGCGCTTTTCAACATCAAGAACCAGGGACTATTTTTGTGGATTGCCTTGAAAATTCCGAGTTTTTCGGCTTGTCTTTAGAGAACAGGGAAAAGATTTGCTTAGAAGTACCTGCTGTCGCCAACTTTTTCAGAATTAAATCAAACCACGGTTATATAAATCTTCAGCAAAGAATCCTTTCTTTACTTACTATGACCGCAGAAAGCAGGTACGAATACCTGGTAAACAAATTGCCACAATTAATACAACGCGTTCCTAAAAAATTAATTGCTTCCTATTTAGGCGTATCCAGAGAAACCTTAAGTCGTTTTAACAGCTAAAAGTGAGCTAAATCACTTTTAAAAATTGACGTACCTCACAAAAAATTCGTGAGGTATGTCCTCGCACAGCCTTTGGTTTTCATAGAATTTTGTATCGAACAATTAAATACAATGTACTATGAAAACTACAAGAATATTTTTTCTTTTATTTACAGTGATCGCCATAGGTTTTAACGCCTATGCGCAAGAAGGCAAAAGACCTTTAATGGGTAACTCCTACGGTATCATCAATATTGATGAATACGTTAAACTACTCCCTCAAAGCCACAATGGAGTCATCAAAGACATTAGACTAATAGACCGTGAACACGCAGGTGTTAGAGTCTTTAGGTTGTATGATGAAGTGCCTATGCATTACCACGCAAAATCTGATGCATACCTCTACATTTTAAACGGCAAAGCAGAATTTTATGTAGCTGACAAAGGTCCTGTGGTTGCAGGAAAAGGCGACCTGTTATTCTGGGGTAAAGGTACAGCACACGGTAACGGAAAAATTTTAGAAGGACCGTTAGATGTACTTGTTTTTGATGCCATTGCCAGAGATCCAAGCGATGTTATCTGGGTAGACCCATCAACCCAAAAGAAATTTTTAGGTAACTAATCAAATCACATTCACCTTTTAAAATCAATAACGATGAAAACTATAACAATCATAAAAATAGTCTTGTTCGCATTTGTGATGAATCACTCAATGTTTGCACAAGCACAGCTAGAAACACTAGCAACATTTCCAGAATCAAGACCAGGAAATATAACCGTATCCAATGATGGAAGAATATTTGTAACAATGAGCGCATTAAGTGCTTCAAAATATATGGTGAAAGAAATTTTGCCTAGTGGAGAGGCCATTCCGTTTGGCGATAAAGAATGGATAGTAAAACCTGAAAATGGAAGCCTAAAAGGTATCAATTCAACTATCGGAATTCAAGCTGATGCCAATGGAATTCTTTGGGTGTTGGATATGGGTAACGCAAAACAAAATCAGGCTCCAAAATTGGTTGGTTTTGATTTGGTTACGGGTAACGTAACAAAGGTTTTCCCTATTCCAAATACGGTATTGTCAACAAAACCTTTTTTACAGGATTTTGTAATTGATGTGAAAAACAACACCGCTGTAATTGCAGATATGACCGATGCTTTAAATCCACCGATTGCCCCAGCTTTTGTAGTGATTAATCTAGAAACGGGTTATATAAGACGTGTTTTAGAAGGAAATCCTTCGTTTTTACCCTCCGATGAACCTGTGAAAATTCACGGTAGATTGGTCTCTCACAAAAGAAAAGACGGTACTACCCTTCAGCCAAGATATCCTTTAAATCCTATTTCTATTGATGATGAAAACAATTACATCTACTATGGTGCAATGGGAAATACCAAAATTTACCGCATACCTTCTGCTGTTTTAGCGGATGAAAGTAAGCAAGATATAGACCTGAATAAGTACATCGAGTTTTATGCCAACAAACCAAAATCTGACGGATTTAAAGTGGGTGCAAACGGTAAAGTCTATGTAACCGATGTTGAAAATTCAGCCATTGTAGAAAGTACGCCTTCAGGTATGAAAACCATTGTGCAATCTAAAAAAGACTTGTCTTGGCCTGATGGTGTTGCCATACACGGAGACTACTTGTATATCGTAGCAAATCAGCTTCATAATCTACCCTTATTAAATGAAGGGAAAGACGCGAGCAAGCCGCCTTATTTGGTGTTAAAAATAAAAATTCAAGAGTAAGAATCTCTAAAAAAATGGGTGATGTATCCGCATCATTAAATGTGACCTACATCACCCTTTTTTATTGATTTAGGTCACTCTAAAATGGTGATATACATCCTCGCACAACCGTTGCTTTAAACGGAAATTTGCATAAGAAATTTAAAAAAATATCAACATGAAAACAATAGTAAATACATTAAAAACAATTGCGTTAGTAGCCACGCTTTTTATTGCTTTAACTACAAATGCGCAACAAGTACCAACATCACCTTATGGTGCAGACGATGAAATTGGTGCACTTAATCTTTTAAATGAAGAAATTGTTTTAGACGCTGTAAAACTGGTTAAAAAAGGAAAAGTATACCGCTTAGGAATGGTGGTAAACGCACAAACGGCAGCTTTCCGTCACAGATACTTTCATATCGAAACCTTACAGCCAGAAACTGCTGCCGCGGGTTCTAACAAATTCACCTACGTAGACGATCAATTAATAGGCTGGACTGGTGTTGGTTCGCAAATAAACGGATTGGCACATTACGGTAGAGACAATGTGCATTATAACGGACATAAAGTAGAAGATTTTTTAACCGTTTCCGGCGTAAAAAAATTGGGTTTAGAAAAATTACCGCCTATAGTCACTAGAGGTGTTGTCCTCGATATGCGCTCCTATTACAATCAAGATATAGTAAAAGAAGGTACAGTTTTTACAGTTGAAGACATTGAAAAAGTAGCCAAAAAACAAGGCATTGAAATCCGTAAAGGAGATGTGGTTCTGTTTTACACAGGATGGACAAAATTAATGGGTAAAGATGATAAACGCTATTTAGCTGGTGGGCCTGGAATTGGTACTGAAGCTGCGCATTATTTAGGTAAAAAAGGAATTGTTGCAGCAGGTGCAGACAATTGGTCTTTTGAAGCGGTGCCACACGAAAACAGCTCACTTTCTTTTCCTGTAAATCAAATGATGGCCACCGAATACGGTGTACAAGTATTAGAAAATATTCTTGTAGATGAACTGGTGGAAGATAAAGCTTGGGAATTCCTTTTTGTATTAGGTCATCCTTTATATGAAGGGTCTACACAAGTACAAATAAACCCTGTTGCCATTAAATAAGAATATCAAAAAAACTATTAGAAATTATGGAAACATCAACCATATATAGAGATACAACGGTAGTCAAAAAGAAGAGTCTACCGGCAGCATTATGGGCATTGACCATAAGTGCATTTGCCATAGGAACAACGGAATTTGTAATTGTAGGTTTGCTGTCCACCGTTGCCAACGATTTAGGTACATCATTGACATCAGCAGGACTGTTAGTTAGTTTATATGCTATTGGTGTGGCCATTGGCGCACCTATTTTAACTGCCTTAACAGGTAAAATTCCAAGAAAACAGTTATTAATGGGCATTATGTTACTGTTCATTATTGGTAACGGATTAGCAGCAATCTCACCAAGTTTTGAATTGTTGCTTTTATCGAGAGTTGTAACAGGTTTTGCTCATGGAGTATTTTTCTCTATTGGTTCTACCATTGCCGCTAGTTTAGTGCCAAAAGACAAAAGAGCAACTGCCATTTCTATAATGTTCGCAGGTCTTACGGTAGCCATTGTAACCGGTGTGCCTTTGGGAACATACATAGGCCAAAATTTTGGATGGAGAGCAACCTTTATAGGCGTTGCCATTTTAGGAGCGATTGGCGCTGTAGCTAGTTTAGCATTGGTACCCCAAAACATCAAACAATCAGAACCACTACGTCTTATAGACCAATTAAAAGTGATTAAAAATCCGTCTATTTTATTGGTGTTGGCCATTACCGCATTTGGTTATGGTGGTACGTTTGTAACCTTTACCTATTTAACGCCATTATTGGAAGAAGTAACCGGTTTCTCTTCAGGTATGACCAGTGTATTTCTTTTAATTTATGGTATTGCCATAGCCATAGGAAATGTTATTGGTGGTAAAGTATCTAACAACAAACCAGGAAAAGCCTTATTAGTCATGTTTGCACTTCAAGCAATAGTATTGTTTGTTTTATACTTCACAGCTTCTAGTCAGATTTTGGCAATTATAACCTTGTTTTTTATGGGAATACTGGCGTTTTCAAACGTACCTGCATTGCAATTATATGTCGTGAAAATGGCTGAAAAATATCTACCAGGGACCGAAGATGTAGCATCTGCCTTAAACATTGCCGCATTTAACGTAGGTATTGCTATTGGCGCCTACGTAGGGGGAATGGTTGTAGATTCAGATCTGGGTATTGAAGCAACTCCTTGGGTAGGTGGTATCCTAGTGATAATAGGATTCTTGTTGACCCTAGTTTTATTCAAAAAAGAAAAAATATAAATAGTATAATAATGACTTCATTAAAATTTAGAAATAACGACGAAATGCCAATTTTAGGCTTAGGAACATTTAGGTCTGAACCTAATGAAGTGTACAATGCGGTACTTCTTGCTATAAAAATTGGATACAGACATATTGATTGTGCTGCCGCCTACGGAAACGAAAAAGAAGTGGGTAAGGCCATAGCCGAAGCAGTTAAACAAGGCTTGGTAACGCGTGAAGATTTATGGGTGACTTCAAAATTATGGAATGCCTTTCACGGAGAAGAAAACGTGATTCCTGCGCTGAATCAAACTTTAAAAGATTTACAACTCAATTACCTAGACCTGTATCTAATTCACTGGCCTGTCGCTCTTAAAAAAGGAACTGAGATGCCAGAGAAAGCTTCCGATTTTATTCCACTTTCAGAAGTGCCATTAACCAATACTTGGAAAGGTATGGAAGCTACTTTGAAACAAGGACTTGCAAGGCATATTGGCGTGAGTAATTTCAATGAAAATCAGCTTAAGGAAATAATGGCGACTGCAGTGCATCAACCAGAGATGAATCAGGTTGAAATGCATCCATTTTTACAGCAGGAAGAGCTGAAAGCATTTTGCGTTCAAAACGATATTCTGCTGACTGCATATGCGCCTTTGGGCTCGTTAGTAGATGAAAATACCACGTTGCGCTTACTGGAAAATGACAGGATAAAATCCATTGCCAACGCTAGAAATATGTCGCCTGCACAAGTAGCATTGGCGTACACCATTCAAAGAGGAGTTGCCGTAATCCCTAAATCTATTAATGAAGCAAGATTGCTTCAGAATTTAGAGACTTTAAACCATACGCTTACAGAAGAAGATATGGCGTTACTAAAGGACTTAGATAAAGGACACCGTTTTATAGATGGTAAATTTTGGGAAGTTGAAAATGGACCATATACCGCAGATAGTATCTGGAATAACTAATCTTGAAAATCATCAGGTGTCCTTACAGATACCTGATGATTTCAAAAACAAATAACACTATGAATCAATTTGATAAACTATATATACCAGGTAAAATGACACTTGGTATAGAGTTTCCTTTAGATAATGATTGGTCATCAGATGGAAACCGTAAACGTTTGGAAGATAATAGACCTTTTGGAGTGCCAGACATTTCAAATCATTTAGCTTTGGCAAAACAAATTGACGAAGCTGGCTTTGCTGCTTTATGGTTGCGAGACGTTCCTGTGTATGATCCTAATTTTGGCGATGGTGCACAATTGTTCGATACGCTTCCATATTTGGGCTATTTATCTGCAGCTACCAAAAACATTTTGTTGGGTACCGCAGCCATTGTACTGCCCTTGCAACAGCCAATAAAATTGGCAAAAGCAGCTGCTACCATAGAAAATTTAAGTGATAGTAGGCTTTTGTTAGGCTTGGGATTGGGCGACAGACCTGTGGAGTTCCCGATGTACAATATCGATTATAATAAAAGACCCGAAATCTTTAGAGACAATCTTGATATCATTAAAGAAGCTTGGAAAACTAATAGCAATTTAAAATCTAAGTATGATTTTTTAAATAGCGGTATTGAAGTCTATCCAAAACCGAAGAAAGACATTCCGCTTGTAGTCGCTGGTCATTCCGGACAAAGTATTGATTGGATCGCCAAAAATGCACAAGCTTGGTTTAACTACCCAAGACCGGTAGCAGAAACTTTAGAAAACAGAAAATATTGGTGTAGTGCATTGTATGATGAAGATCAAGCAGCTAAACCTTATATTTCTGCCATACATTTAAACTTAGACCCAAATGATAATGCTACTTTCAAACCACATCGTTTTGGTGGTACAGTAGGTATTAATCATCTTACCAAATATTTAAAAGAATACGAAAATGTCGGAGTCAACCATATGGCAATTAACCTTAGAAAATCTGAAACCCCAGTAAATGAGGCTATAGCTAAAATTAAAGAAATTGTTTTACCCGATTTTGTTACCATTTAGCTACTTTTTGTTACTGGTATTTATAGGATTCAAAAAAAATCAAAGAACAAAAATCCCTAATTTAAAAATGGATGGCCAATAACTAATCATTCTGACGGCAGGAACAGCCTATTCTGAATGCTGTTGAACCCTGAGAAATGCTCAAGGTAGACTTCAATAAAACATTGTAGAGGTGTCGAGAAGGAAGAATTTCCAGCCAAAAGCTTCGGAGTAGGATAGGGATTTTAAAGTGATGGTTGTGACAACAATAATTCCAGCGTTAACCTATTTATATTCAATAAGGCTGGCGGCATAGGGGTAGCATAATTTGCATCGTATTTTCGGGGAAGGGTTTGTTAAAGGAGGTATTTATATTTTGCTTCTTCTTATTATCTTTATAGGCTTGGATAGAACAAACTGGCAAGCGCTACTCTTCTGCTTCCCTATCTGCAGTAAATAAACAATGGTAAAATCCTATATAAAATGATGCCAACCAAGAGAACTCAATGCTTTCAACTAACCCTAATTATCATTCTCGGATTCTCCCTTTTTTCATGTAATCAGCAACAAAGTTTGCAAAGTAGGATTGATTTGGCCATTAAAAATAAGGATTCGGTTTTGGTGATTCCCGATGGAAAGTACGTCATAGAGCAACCCTTACATCTCTCGGGTGTGGATAATCTGGTGATCAAAGCAGATTCGCCGAATGGTGTAACCATCACTTCAAGTATGGACCTGCCAATAGAAAACTTAACCTGCCTGGATAAAGACAGCGGATTGTATGAGTATACTGACCCAAAGTTAATCATGCCCCCTTGGTCGGATTCATTTAAGGGCTATGCAGGTTGGCCGGAAATCTATATTGCAGGCATCCCATTGACCATATCTCGTTACCCAAATGAAGGGTTTATACAAGCTGATTCAATCATTAGGGCCGGTAAGAAGCCGGAAAATAAGGAAACCAAGCAAGAACCTCCGAAATTCTTATCTGCTCAACTAATACAAAATTACAACAAAGAATTGCCCTTGTTTCTAAATGGGTACTGGACTTTTAAATGGGCTGACGAAATTATTCGGGTGGATTCCATCAATCCCCAGTCCGGTGAAATTGAACTTGCAGCTCCCCACAATTATGGAATGGGCGCTCCTTCGGGTGGACTCTTTTACGCGATCAATCAACCGGAATATGTGGATACGGAAAATGAATATTATTACAATCCCAATACCGGAACCATTCGTTTTATTCATTCTTTTTCAGATGAGGAAGTGGAATCCATTCAAATTGCCTATCAGGATTTTACCCTTTTGGAGATACAAGATTGTAATCAAATCAAAATTGAAAATATAGATTTTAAATACCATAATAATTTGGCTGTCAATATTTCCAATTCCAAATCGGTAGTGATCGAACAGGCTGAGATGTATGGATTAGGCAGATCTGCCGTAGCCATAACTGAGGGATTTAATTGTGGGGTTAGCAATAGTACGCTTAAATATTTAGGAGACGCCGGTATTTTGCTTTCAGGTGGAGATAAAAATACTTTGACAAAGGCATCCCATTTCGTGGAAAACTGTTCCATTAGTTATTTTTCAAGGCATGTTAAAACGTATGCCCCTGCGGTTAAATTAACTGGGGTAGGGCATATTGTAAAAGGAAACCACATTAGTTTTGCGCCCCATAATGCGATTCTTTTTTCCGGAAATGATCATTTGATTGCTGAAAATGTAATCAGAAAGGTTTGTTTAAATACTTCGGACGCAGGAGCCATTTATTGCGGTAGAGACTGGACCATGGGCGGAACCGTGATTCGGGAAAACACCATCAGTGAACTGGGACAAGCAAGCCACCACCACAATTGGGCCATTTATTTAGATGATTTGGCCTCTGGGATAAGTGTTGTCAATAATCATATTGAAGACAGTCCTTCAGGGATATTAATAGGTGGTGGACGTTTTAATCAAATTAGCAACAACACGATTAAAAATTGCCCTTTAGCATCCATTGTGTACGATGCAAGAGGATATGACGATTGGTTTAAACAGCACCTTGTCGATCGTGAATTGTCCTTGTGGCCTCGCTTAAATGCAGTCCCCTTCAATCAAGCCCCTTGGAGCGAACGATTTCCCTGGTTGCAAGAGATTCACGGGGATGATCCGGCAATTCCCAGAGGAGCTGAAATAAAAAACAATCAAATAATAAGTTCTGCACCGCCCAAAATTCATGATAAAGTATTTGAATACGGACAGGTAGATATTAAAACTAAAAATACCAATTAAAACCAAAAGGGGAAGGGCCTACGCTATCCAAGGATAAGCTATTTGACTATAACTACCTGAATTGAACTCAGGATTTATTCATGAAAGTTGAAAACTTTCTACATTATAGGAAATAGACACAGAAAAAGCAGATAAGTTAAATCTTCCTTTAGGGGGATTTTGAGTTTTCAGGACTTGCGTGTTCGTACCTGTTTTTACATTTCTTCAGCCAGTTTTTGAAAAACGACCTAATCGATGAACTCATTATTTCAATTGTGCCCGTTTTAGTCGGAATGGCACCGGGTTATTTAAAGAAAGAAGACCTGAACAACTATTGGAATTTTTAAGTGTAAAGACATTTGATACAGGATTAACATAGCTTCATTATAAAAGGAAAAAATAAGAATAGAACCTAAAAAGATGCATCAACCATCTTGGCTTTATCTGAATTAATTATTCAAATCATTTGCGCAATCAAATAACTGCGTATATATTTGCAGTCAAATAATTGCGTAATGAAATTAAGAAGAGACGTATTTCAGGCCATAGCCGATCCAACAAGAAGAGCTATCATCACTTTGGTCGCAGCGAGTGCCATGACTCCAACTGCCATTGCGGAGAATTTTGATTACTCAAGACAAACCATTTCAAAACACATTCAAATTCTTACGGAATGTGAAATATTGCAACAAGAGCAAAAAGGAAGGGAAATTTACTACCAGCTCAATTCTGAAGGGATGAAGGAGATAGCAGATTTTATCGAACCATTCAGAAAGATGTGGGACGTTCGATTTAATAAACTTGAGGCTGTAATGAAAAAACACCAATAAATTACCTAATACGCTATGGAACATAAAACCCAGGTTGATGCCCCTAAAGGCAAGCAAGAACTTACCATTACAAGAGAATTTAACCTTCCAGTTGAGCTGCTTTATAAAGCATACACTGAATCTGAGTTTATTGAACAATGGATGGGCACCCAAGTGATTAAGTTTGAAAATGTTAACCACGGAAGTTATCGGTTCGAAACGTCTCATGGTGGAAATGTAATGTTTAAGGCCCATGGAACCATTCACAAAGTTGTACCGAATCAAGAAATCGTACGCACTTTCGAAATGGAAAACATGCCCATTGGTGTACAGCTTGAGTTTCTAAACTTTGAGGAAATCACAAACGAAACGAGTAAACTGACCATTCAAGTCATTTACAAATCAGAAAAACATCGTTCAGAGCAGTTAAAATTGCCATTTGCTTATGGTATAAATATGGCGCATAACAAGCTTGAGCAAATTATTACCCATTTAAAATAAGTTGTAATGAAAAAAAGAAACAAAGTCTTTTATTGGATAGCTACCATTTGGCTTGCCTTAGGAATGCTTTCAACCGGAATTGTACAATTGATAAGAATGGAAGAAGAAGTTCAGAGCATTAATGCATTAGGTTACCCAACCTATTTACTGCCTATGCTAGGTACATGGAAAATTTTAGGCGTAATAGCCATTTTAATTCCTAAATTTCCTTTGTTGAAAGAATGGGCCTATGCAGGCTTTTTATTTGTGATGATTGGTGCCATAATTTCTCATTTATCGGTTGGAGATGAGTTGATAACATTTTTTGGCCCTGCCTTATTGATGGTGCTTACAGTAGTATCTTGGTATTTTAGACCAGCAAATAGAAAGTTGGAGAAACAATAAATATGGAAAATCCAAAACCAAAAACAGTAGATGAGTTTATCGATAGTTCACCTTTAGCATCTCAAGAGGTAATGATAAAGCTCAAAAAGCTAATAGAAACTACAGTGCCCAGAACTGAAAGTGGCATCAGTTGGAGTGTGCCTATATACAAGTACCACGGAATTCTTGCCGGCTTTTCCTTAGCCAAAAAACACGTAAGTTTTGGCATAGATTCATTACCAGAAGAAATTCGTAAAGTACTTGAAGAGAAAGGATACAAGACGGGTAAGAAAACCATTCAGATAAAGTTTGACCAAGATGTCCCGACTGCAGAAATAAAGCAGCTTATTAGAGCACAAGCTAAAATAAACGAGGGCTGATCCCACAACAATGGAAATAAAAAAACACAATTTGGATGGCATTCAAGTCGCTGAAATCACCTCAGAAGAAATTAAAATTCACAACACAGAAGATGCTTTGGATTTATTGGGGAACTTGTATTACCAAGGGTACGATAAAATGATTGTCCATGAGGAAAATATAACTCCTGCTTTCTTTGATTTAAAGACAAAATTAGCTGGTGATATTCTCCAGAAATTTACACAATACAATATGGCTTTATACATCATTGGGGATTTTTCAAAATTTAAAAGCCAAAGTATGATCGACTTTATCTGTGAGAGTAACAAAGGAAGTCAGGTTAATTTTCTAGGTTCAATTGGTGAAGTCTTTAATAAATAATTGCAGGTATTAAACTGTAGGAGGAGACTAAGCATTCTGCTTAGGAAATGGATGGCTTCATTCGGTAATAAAATTCTTCTCGGGGATAGGGGGCAATATAAAAGGGGGCCGGTTTTTAAACCGGCCCCCTTTTATATTCATTTGCTTTGGCTTGTGGCAATTGCTTTTACTAGCAACAGTCGCTAAAGATTCGCTTTTAAGTCTTCCCAATTCCAGTCATTGTTGATTTGAGAGATGGCATGGTGTGCCGTCATATCAAACTGGCAAGGAACCACAGAGACATAATTATTGGCAATGGCCCATTCATCATTGTCTTCTCCTTTGTCAAAATTGACGAAATTACCCGCCATCCAAAAGTATTTACGTCCATTCGGATCGTACCTTTCTTCAAAATCCTCCTGCCATTTGGCGCGGGCTTGTCTACAAATCTTGATTCCCTTAAGGGGTTCATTCCTTTTAGGCGGGAAATTAACGTTTAGTGCTACCCCCTTGGGAATACCATTCTCCAATACCTGTCGGGCAATTTGACGAACATACTCCTTAACATGAGAGAAATCCGCTTTGGAACTGTAATCACATAAACTGAAGCCAATAGAAGGAATGCCTTCAATGGCCCCTTCAATGGCAGCAGACATGGTGCCTGAATATAGAACACTAATGGAAGTATTGCTACCATGATTGATTCCACTGACTACAAGGTCAGGCTGTTTGTCTTTCAGGACATAATGCTTGGCTAATTTTACGCAATCTACAGGTGTACCACTGGATTTATAGGCGACTACATCTGTGAAAATTTCTTCTTCTGAAAGCCTCAAAGTATTGCCAATGGTGATGGCATGTCCCATTCCTGATTGTGGGCTGTCGGGGGCTACTACGATAACTTCCCCTAACTCCTTCATTACTTCAACCAGAACGCGGATTCCTTTGGAGGTTATTCCATCATCATTGGAAACTAAGATTAATGGTTTTGACATTAAGAGTTACTTTTTAATTGATTGTAATAGGCTGTGATCCTCAAAAGATCTCCTCTTTTGTCATGAGAAAGTTTGTTTTTTCTCATATACAATTTCATTTCAGAAGATTTGTCGTCCATAAACTCTTTGAGTAAGACACTTTTCTTTTGATTGTATTTGAAAATTTTTTGGTCTTGGAGAAAATAGAAGTTGAAATCCAATCGACTAAAACCTCTCCCTGCCATCGGCATACCCCACATAGGGTTCATGTACATACTTCGCATGCCATAACTATTGTAACCACGATTATCTGTAGCTATAAACTCACGGCACAAAAGCGTTATGTCTTCGCCCTCAGTGAGTAGTTCGAAGAAAATGGGGGTTTTGTAGTCTGAATTCAATGCATAGGGGAGACTATAGAAGGTTCGGATGCCTCCATACACTTCATCGAATATTTCAAAATATTTGATAGAAGCGGAACTAAAAGTCTCTACAGTATTGCCTTGGACCAATACGATATTGGCATCCAAATCATACTTTACCTTTCCCTCATACATCTGTCCAGAGCTAAGAAATACTTTTCCCTGATGCCAAACCTGAGAAGGAAACTCCTGAGCCAATGCAACACTCGAAAGTAGAAGTAAAAGCACCAGGATATTAACGGATTTTTTCATGACAGATTCAATTTTGATTCTACCTTCAATACGAAAAAAGAGAGCTTTGTGTTGAACACACAGTTAAATAATGTGACAAATGGTTAACTTTTCATTATTTGATGCCCCATTTTATCTCTTTTGGTTTTGAGGTATTTTTCATTGTGAGGGTTGGAGTGAATTTCCAATGGAACAGTGTCCACAATTTCAAGTCCATAGCCTGACAAACCCACTCTTTTGGTTGGGTTGTTTGTGATAAGACGAATTTTACAAACTCCTAAATCTCTCAAGATTTGAGCACCCACTCCATAATCTCTTTTGTCCATAGGAAAACCCAATGCAAGATTTGCCTGAACTGTATCCATACCCTCTTCCTGAAGTTTATAGGCTTTAAGTTTGTTGATTAAACCTATGCCTCTGCCTTCCTGATTCATATAGAGAACGATACCTTTGCCATTTTCTTCCACCATATTCATGGCTCCATGTAATTGGGGACCGCAATCGCATCTGCATGAGCCAAAAATATCCCCGGTGATACAGGAAGAATGAACCCTTACCAAAACGGTATCTCCTTCTTTCCACTCACCTTTGATCAAGGCCATATGCGTTTCGTCTGTATTGGTTTGTTTGTAGGCGATCAACTTAAAATCACCAAATTTGGTAGGCATTTCTACACCAATTTCCCTTTTAATCAGACTATCATTTTTAAGCCTATAGGCAATCAAATCTTTAATAGAAACCAGTTTTAAGTCAAACTTCTTAGCCACGTGCACCAAATCAGGTAGTCGAGCCATGGTACCATCTTCATTCATGATCTCTACCAATACACCTGCAGGCTGAAGACCGGCTAAACGTGCCAAATCAATTGCCGCCTCAGTATGGCCTGATCTTCGTAAAACCCCACCTCTTTTGGCTTTTAATGGGAATATATGACCAGGTTTACCCAATTCATCCGGATTGATGTCTGGATCAATTAAAGCTTTAATGGTCTTAGAGCGATCACTTGCAGAGATGCCTGTGGTACAGCCGTGACCAACAAGGTCAACAGAAACGGTAAATGGAGTTTCAAAAGCAGCTGTATTTGTTCCGACCATTAATTCAAGGCCTAGCTCTTCGCACCTGTCCTCTACGAGAGGAGCACAAATTAACCCACGGCCATGTGTAGCCATGAAATTGATAATTTCTGGTGTTACTTTTTCAGCGGCACAAATAAAATCACCTTCGTTTTCTCGGTCATCATCATCAACGACGATTACGACCTCCCCGTTTTTTATTGCCGCTATCGCGTCTTCAATTGGATCCAGATAAACAGTATCTTTCATTTTAATTTTTAAAGTCTAATATATGTAATCACAAAATTACGATTATTTATTCTACTAACCCTTATTACCAAATTTTAGTTTAATTTCTGGAAGGGATAACATTGCCCAACTCTCGGTCAATCTGAGATTTTAGTTGAGTAAGTTCCATATGCATGGTCAATAATTCCTCAATTTCATCCTCTTTGGCCACTTTGATTTTTTCTTCAAGTTCATTTCGCATACGTTTCAAATAGGCGCTTTTTAGCTTTAAGGATATCTTATAGGTGGTTTCAGGAAGGTCATCGGCTTCCCTTTTGGAAAATATCTGATGTTTTGATTCCCAGTTTTTCGAAACTTCCCGGGTTGGAGCGATCATGTCAATGACCTCTTTTTTTAACTTGCTGTTTTGAATTTTTAAGAAATAATCGAATTTCGGTATAGTGCCCTGCCTCAAAGCATTCTTATAATGTATAAGCAACTCCTGATAAATTGGAGTGCCGAAATTTAGGTCTTTGATTTCTTCAAGGAGGTATTCACATACATGCATTTCCTCGGAAACCATCTCAAAGCCATAATTGATCAAAATCCGAATGAGTTCCCTCTCTTCCTTAATGGTAAGCGGTTGGGCTTTGGTGGTCTCTTCTTTGGGAGCGCCTGGAAGCAACTGCTCTATGGGCGTTTCATTGGGCTCCTTTTGGAATTTTGATGCCTTATTCTTTTGCTGGTTTTTAAGTAATTGCCTGTTAAGTTCTGTGAGTAAAATATCTTCCTCCATGGCCAGTAGCCTGGCAGATTCTTTGGCGTATACAGACCTGATAATAGGGTCAGGAACCTTGGAGATACTTAATACCACTTGCCGAATGGCTTCGGCTCTTTTGATGGGATCATCTGCCGCCCCTTTGGCAAAGAGATCAATTTTAAAATGGATAAAATCCTTTTCCTCTTTTTCAAGAAACTTCTTAAAACCTTCCTTGCCGGACTTTCTGGCAAAACTATCCGGATCTTCATTCGGAGGAAAAACCACCGCTTTTACATTTAGCCCTCCCTCGAGCAACATGTCAATACCCCGCAAAGAAGCATTTATACCAGCGTCATCCCCATCATAAAGGACTGTGACCTGATCCGTAAACCTTTTGATTAATTTGATTTGACTTTCGGTGAGGGAAGTACCTGAGGAGGCGACTACATTTTCCACTCCAGCCAAATGCATGGAAATTACGTCGGTATAGCCTTCTACCAAATAGCAATTGTCCTTTTGTCGAATGGCTTGCTTTGCCTGATAGATGCCATATAAAACATCACTTTTATGATAAATGACCGTTTCAGGAGAGTTGATGTATTTGGGCTGTTTCTTGTCTTGGGTCATTATCCGAGCACCAAAAGCAATGGCTTTTCCGCTCAGGTTATGAATCGGAAACATCACCCTACCCCTAAACCTGTCATAATAATTCCCTGGTTTATTCTCTCGCTCTAGAATAAGCCCAGCCTTAAGAAGATTTGACTCCTCAAAACCGGCTCCCTTCGCTTTGTTGAGTAGGTGGTCCCAACCGTCAAGAGAATAGCCAAGCTCAAACTTTTCAATGGTGCTGGCATCAAAGCCTCGCTCCTTTAAATAGCTCAGCCCTATGGATTGTCCTTCGCCTGATTGAAGGTTTTCATGGAAAAAATCTTTCGCATAGTTCAAGGCAATGTACAGGCTTTCCTTTTCATTGTATTCCTGTACATCGGCAGGGTCAACACTAGTGTCTTCTTCTACCTCTATGCCGTATTTCTTAGCCAAGTGCCTGATTGCCTCCGTGAAGCCCAAACCTTCAATGTCCATGATGAACTGAATGGGATCACCGGCCTTTCCACAACCAAAGCATTTGTAGATCTGCTTGGCTGGAGAGACGGAAAAAGAAGGGGTCCGCTCCTGATGAAATGGACAACATGCCCACAGGTTTTGCCCTTTTCTTTTCAAGGAGACATAATCATTGACCACTTCCTCAATGTCTACCTGCTCTCTTACCCTGTCTGTTGTTAGATTAGATATGGCCATATTTTTCTATCGAAAGGCAAAGATAAGATTTATGAATGAGAAAACTTCAGCCCAACAGCAGTCAAAAATAGAAACTATTTTTCTCCACATGAAGTTAATAGTGGGAAATTCAGAATTGCCTTTGGTACTTTGAATCCCCGAAATAAATCGTTTCAAAGTCATAAAAACAATATTATTGTCTGAAGCCCTTTCTTGTTTAATCAAGCTTTGGCTTGGGGCTTGTGTAGCGATTTCAGCACGTAATAGAATATCTATTGCATATTTCGGGTTTAAGCGTATTGGGCCAAAGCCCGTATTGCTTTAAAAGTAATTTTGTACATTCGGTTTAGCTGAGGCAATTTTCGGGTTTAAGCATTAAAATATTTTATTAACGGAGGATTAACTATAAATTGCATAAAAATCAAATATCAGGAATGAATATTTCTAAGGAAAAAGTATTAAAGGCCCTGTCTACGGTAGAGGATCCCGACTTAAAAAAGGATCTGGTTACTCTCGGAATGATTCAGGATTTGGAAATAATTAGTGACCAAAAGATTTCTTTTAAGGTGGTTTTGACTACTCCTGCCTGTCCATTAAAGGAGTTGATTAGGATAAACTGTGAAGAAGCAATAAAAAAGGCCTTCGGTGAGGAACTTGAGGCGGAAATTTTGATGACTTCAAATGTAACCACCATTCGTAACGATGCAGTAATGCTTCCGAACGTTAAAAATATAATTGCCATAGCCTCCGGAAAGGGTGGGGTAGGTAAGAGTACTTGTTCTTCAAATTTGGCCGTGGCCTTGGCTAAGTCAGGAGCAAAGGTGGGTTTGATTGATGCAGATATTTCTGGTCCTTCAGTACCTACCATGTTTAATGTAGAAGGTGAGCAACCTGCCATAAAACAAGTAGATGGAAAAAACATAATAGTTCCTATAGAGCAATATGGTGTAAAATTGATGTCAATAGGCTTTTTAACACCTGCTGATAATGCAGTAGTTTGGAGAGGCCCTATGGCAAGCTCTGCCCTAAAACAGTTTATTGGAGACGTGGATTGGGGTGAGTTGGATTATTTGTTGATAGATTTACCTCCTGGGACTTCAGATATTCACCTTACTATGGTTCAAACCTTACCAGTGACAGGAGCCGTTATAGTGACTACTCCTCAGAAGGTTGCATTGGCCGATGCTACTAAAGCCTTGACCATGTTTCAGCAGCCACAGATCAATGTGCCAATTTTAGGAGTTGTAGAAAATATGGCTTACTTTACACCTGCTGAATTGCCTGATAATAAGTATTATATATTTGGTCAAGGAGGCGGTCGCAAACTTTCTGAAAAATACGACGTTACTTACTTGGGAGAGATACCTCTGGTACAAGGGATAAGAGAAAGTGGAGACAGTGGTTATCCCGCAGTGATGAAGGAAGGGATTATGGCAGAAGCTTTCGGTAATTTTGCAGAGGGCGTAGCCAGGCAAGTAGCGATCAGAAATGCTGGTGCAAGCAAAACAGAAGTTGTACAGGTTAAAGGTTAAAGACAATGTTGGATCAATACAAGGATGAAATCGAAGTGGCTCTGGATACGATTAGGCCCTATTTGGAGGCTGATGGTGGTAATGTGAGAATTGTAGGGCTTACTGAAGACATGGTCCTTCAGTTAGAACTATTGGGAACATGCAGTTCATGCCCCATGTCTACAATGACGCTTAAAGCTGGGGTTGAAGAAGCAATAAAAAAGGCTATTCCTGAAATTATTAGGGTAGAAGCTGTAAATGTAGAAGTAGCCTGACTTATCATTTAATCTATGGTTAATAAATACAATGCACTGATACTTAATTTGGTATCAGTGCTATTTCTTTTTTTAAGCATTATTCAGCTTTCAATTGGTCAAGGAGCAACACCCACTGCTGATGTTGACAATTCCATAGACCAATGTGGAACAGTTTTTTTTGAAAAAAAGCAAGCCCAGGCAATGGGCTATTTTGGCACCCGACAATATTTTGAAAGTTGGGTTGATACCAAAGGGGTAGAAATGAAGCAAAATGCTCAGGGAAACCGGACACTTGCCAACGAAAAAAGGAGATTACCAGTTGTAGTTCATGTAATCCATCATGGAGAAGCCATCGGTGTGGGTGCTAATATCTCTGAAGCTCAAATCCTGGATCAAATAAGAATACTTAATGAAGACTTTCAAATGCAAAATCCAGATTTTGCTGCCAATACACCTAGTGAGTTTTTAGATGTAGCCGCCAATGCCGGAATTGAATTTGTATTGGCAAAGCAAGACCCACAGGGAATGTCTTCCAGTGGAATAAACAGGGTCCTTGGGCCGAAAGAAACTTATGGATTGAATGATGCCGCCTTAATAGGGCAGTTGGCATCCTGGGATCCAGAGGAATACATTAATATCTGGGTGTTGCCACTTACACCTCCTACTATTGGTTTTGCAGGGTTTCCTGTTTCCAATGAATTGGAAGGTTTAAATAACCCTTCCCCAACACCAGAAACAGACGGAGTCACCATTGATTATAATTATTTTGGAAGCATAGGCACTGCCGTTCAAAATTCAAGAGGAAGAACGGCCACGCATGAGATGGGGCATTTTTTTGGTCTTAGACATATTTGGGGAGATGGTGGATGTGAAGTGGATGATTATGTGACAGACACCCCCCTGCAAAGTCAATCCAACAACACTTGTATCGTAACCCCTCGGTTCACTTGTGATTCCAGGGATATGGTAGAGAATTTTATGGACTATACTCCTGATCGATGCATGAGCCTGTTTACTGAAGGTCAGGTAGAGAGGATGGATGTAATTCTAAACTTTAGTCCAAGAAGGGCTTCTTTGCCTACAAGTCGTGCCCTTTTTGAACCACAATTGTTTGACAGTGATATTGAATTACTAGAAATAGTATCGCCTTCAGTCTATATATGTGATTATTCATTCACTCCGATTATCGAAGTGGTGAACAAAGGTAAAGACCCAGTGAATAAAGTCAGGGCGAGTATAAAAGCAAATGGCCTTGAGCTTGAAACCAAAGACTTTGATGTTTCTATTGCTCCAGGAGAAACATTGGAGTTGGAATTTGATGTTGTTACCCTGAATGCTGAAAGTACAGTATTTACCGCAGAAGTTTTACTGGTAAATGGCTTTGAAGATGATGATACCTCTAATAATAGGCGTTCGGTAACTACAGCTTTACCGGTATCACAAACACTACCTTATGCCTATCCTGGTCATGTGGAGGCTTCCGGTTGGGAGTACATTAATGGAGACCAGGGATTTACCTGGACGCCTGTCAACCTTCAGCTTGATAACGCTAGGCAGGAGGCCTTCCTGCTCAATGGGTTTGATTATAATGGACAGGGTGAATTGGATTATTTAGTAAGTCCGGTTTTTGACCTTTCAGGAATACCAAATCCTCAGTTGTCATTTGATTTGGCATATTCTCCTTTTTCCAATAGTGCTTTTACTGAAACATTAATCGTGGCTGTTTCCACGGATTGTGGCAATACTTTCAATTTGCTCACTGCACCTTATAATAAATCAGGAGCAACTTTGGCCACCCTTGGAGGTTCTCTAAACGAGTTTTTCCCGTCTTCCGAACAGCAGTTTAGAAAGGAACTGGTGAACCTTAGTGCTTATGCAGGTCAGGATAATGTCAGGATAGCTTTTGTATCCATAAATGGCTATGGTAACAATATTTACCTTAAAAATATAGCCATCAATACTGAGGAGACTTACCGTTATCAGTTGGGAATTAATGAAGTGACCCAACCATTACCGGTAGTCAATGGAGACCAAATATTGGATAAGCTGAGTATAGATAATACTGGAAACCTTCCTGTATCAAGCTTTTATGTAAGCAACAGCATCAATGGTCTTGTAAATGAATCCTCCTTATTTAATGCGATTACCCTGGACGCTAATGCGAGTACATCCGTTGATCTTGCCAATGGCTTCGATCCTGGATTGAATGAAGTTGTTTACCAGGTTTCATCGCCTAATTTTGATCAAAATTTTGGTGCAGGAGACGAATTGACAAGTTATTTTATCCAAGATGATTCAAAGATTTTGGTTCCCTGGCGTCAGGATTTTGATTCGGGCTTAGGTGATTGGATTTCCATAAATCCTGAAAATGATTTTAGCTCCTGGCAGTTGAATCCTTCTTCCGGAGGAAATAGCAGCAATCAAATGGTTTTGGATGACATGGTATCAAACAACAGTTATTGGTTGGTATCTCCAGAATTTTCTTTAGCCGAAACCGGGAGGGCGGGATTGTTTTTTGATTGGGGAGGTACTGGTTTTTCATCTGGAAGCCAGACTAGCTTTTCGCTTATTGTAAGTAAAGATGGTGGGCAGACCGGACAATCACTTTGGGAAATGTCCGGAGAGGCTCTTAACAAAGACATCGACGCATCAGATGATCCGACTTTAGGAACCTTTGTAAACCTCAATGACTTCGCCAGAGAAGAAAAAGTAAGGCTGTATTTTAAAGTGAATAACCTTAATGATTCAGATGCATTATTATTTCTGGACAATATCTCTTTGTATTTATCAGATGATCCAGATCCGGTGGTTCCTGAGCTAAATCAATCTCTTGTTTACCCTAACCCAGCGATTGATAACTTCCATATTTCCTTTAATTTGGAGAACTACCAAGATGTGAAAATTGAGTTTTTCAGTTTAGCTGGTCAAAAAGCTTACGACGTGAGTTTTCCAAATACCTTAAATCAAACCTATACCTTTGGGAAAATGCACTTGGGAACTGGTTTATTTGTAGTTAAAATAACAGGAGAAAACTTTATGTTGACCAAGAAGTTGGTTGTATACTAATACCAAAAGCCACAATTGACCGTTCTTTCAGAAAAATCTTATTGGTTATTTACCAGTTTTAAATTATAGCATTAATTTGCATTAGAATTCAAGAGAAAAAAGGTTTTCATCCTTAAAATTGGATCAAATCTTGCAATAGAAATAATATGAGTGATTTTAAAGTAGGTATTAAAAAAGTAGGTATTCACCTATCAATAATATTGGCCTTAACTTTTGGGCTATTATTTGTTTTTTTTGAAATTTATTTGCCTGATTATACCCATCATGGTGAGTCCGTCACTGTTCCTGATTTAGAAGGGTTTCATTATGATGAAGTGCAAGGGTATCTTGAGGGTAGAAATCTGGTAATGGTGGTTACTTTAGACAGTGGCTTTGTGGCGGATGCCAAGCCATTGGAAGTACTGAAGCAAAACCCAAAGCCGGGAGCCAAAGTAAAGCAAGACAGAAAAATCTATGTCACACTCAATGCGAAAAATGCACCCCTGATCAGGATGCCTAATTTGGTTCATACCCCTTTGAAAAATGCTCAGGAAATTTTAGCCAATTTTGGACTTGTGAGAGGAGACATTGTATACGTACCAGATATAGGTCACAATGCCGTATTGCACCAAAAATACAGAGGTAGAGATATCAAAGAAGGTTTAGAAATTCCTAAAGGATCCCAAATCGATTTGGTGGTAGGAGATGGTTTTGGTAATCAAAATCTCGATATGCCCAATATCATAGGCATGGATGACCAAGAGGCGGAGTTCTTGATTCTTGGATCGGGCTTAAGCATGGGCAATGTCAATTATGTAGAAACGGATACTGTTCCCAAAGGAACGGTAGTTAAGCAACTTCCTCCTGCAGGATTAATGATGCAAACAGGAGAAAGGGTAGACATCTGGGTTTCTAAACTTGGACAAGAAACAACTTTTAATGAATAGGATTAGGTATTCGGTTCTGATAGCTGTTTTGCTAGTTGGTTTCTCTTCCGTTACCGACTGTATTGCTCAATTTCAGCAGTTACCGATTGCTTCACTTCCTTCTGATAATAATTCTATTTCATTAAATAATCAAAGAACTGCTGCGGAGACCTTACAGCTCCCTTTTTGGGATGATTTTTCCTCCGGTCAATTGTCTCCCTTGCTTTGGGAGACCCAAGGTGTCAAAACTTCTTTTACACTAGGCCTTGCCCCTCCATCCTTAGGTGTAGCTGTATTGGACGGGGTAGATAATAATGGCCAAGCCTATTCAACTACACGGCTAGAACAGGGGGAAGGGGATCAATTGACCTCCATGCCCATTGACCTGTCTCAAACTTCAGCTACTAATGACGTTTACCTCAGTTTTTATTGGCAAGCTGGTGGAAAAGGAGAACGTCCGGATGATTCCGATGCACTAGAGCTTTATTTTTTAGATTCCGAAGGTAAATGGGTGTTGGTATGGAGCCAAGAGGGAGGAGATGATGTGGCATCAGACCAGTTTGTGCAGGTATTGTTACCTGTAGCTGAGCAATTTCATTATGAAGCATTTCAGTTTAAATTTCAGCAATCGGGAAGGCTTTCCGGACCATTTGATACATGGGTGTTGGATTATATTTATTTGAATAAGGGAAGGGATGCCACCGATCGGTATCCTGCTGACAGGGCGCTGACCCAATTGCCAAGCAGTCCTTTTGCGCCCTATTTTGCCATTCCTTATTTTGAGCTTGATCAAGAAAAATTAACTACCCCAATTAGCAACGAATTCAATAACCTGACCAATAGGTTTAGAGCCATAGAGTATACAGTTAGCCTTACTAACAAAGCGACGGGTGAGCTTTTGGAAAAGATCAATGACAATACCCCTTTTAATCCAGTGCCTCAGGCTTTGGAACGCAGGACTTTCACGAGCAGTGATGTCAAAGGAACCTCCTTAATTGGTTTAATCGACGAACCAATGGATGTGGAAGTACTAATGTACCTTAGGGCGGGGGATACTTATTTGGAAGAATTGGAGGGAGAATCCCAAAATTTCAATGTGGATTTTCGTGCCAATGATAGCAGCAGGATAGTAATTCCCTTTAGGGATTTTTATGCCTATGATAATGGTTCTGCGGATTATGCAGCAGGCATCAATCAAAGAGGTGGAATGTTGGCCTTGTCTTACGAACTATCTACCCCTTCTTACCTTTCGGGGCTTAGCATACAATTCGCGAATGCTGCTCAAAGAAACAGTGCGATAGAATTAATGGTTTGGGATTCAATTTCCAATGAGCCTTTGTACCAAGGAGAAGTATTGATCCCTGCTGATGCTGGATTGGGTAGTTTTTCTTATTTCCCATTAGATACCAATATCATGGTAAAGGATCATTTTTTTATTGGTTTCACCCAGTTTTCAAATGATTACCTGTATGTGGGCTTGGATAAAAGTGGAGATACAGGAGATAAGATTTTCTATAATGTGCATGGTTCATGGCAGCAAAATGAGCATGTAAAGGGGAATTTAATGATGCGGGCACACCTTAGCTTGGACCCTGTTGTAGAGGAAGTTGATTTGCCTGATGAGGAGTTATCGTTTTACCCAAATCCAGTAACTGAAAGGTTATTTATCAGGGGTGAGGTGGATGACTTAATGGTGTTCGATTTCCAGGGCAGGCTGATAAATATACCCCAAGAAGTGGATAAAGAAGGTAAAATGCTTAATTTTACAGAAAGTCAAAAGGGGATGTACCTGATTAAAATGGTAAAAAATGGACAGCCCATCACGAGAAGAATTATTGTTAAATAAGCCATGAAAGACATAGAAGTAGAAGAATTAAAATCAAGGTTAGACAAAAAAGAACAGTTTGTCTTTTTAGATGTCAGAGAAACGTACGAATATGAGGATGACAATCTTGGCGCCATTAATATTCCTTTGGCTCAACTTCCTAATAAACTTTCCGAAATAGAAAAGTATAAAGATGAAGAGATCATCGTGCATTGCCGATCTGGAGCAAGAAGTGGGAATGCAAAAGTATTCTTAGAAAGTAAAGGTTATACCAAAGTCAGAAATGTCTTAGGAGGAATATTGGCCTACAGGGCTTTAGAAGAAGACGAATAGCATTTAGATTTTCCTTTATTCAAAAACGAACGGTTCAGGAGTAAAGCAAAGGATAAACAAAATGATGGCCAACCAACCTAGAATTTTACGTTTTTGATCTAGTTTTGTGCCATCCATTACTTCTGGGTGATTGATGCCCAGAATCCTTCCTACCAGAAAAGCAAAGAAGAGCCAGCCAGTATAACCTTGGATATCTGGTGAGATACTTACCAAGCTGTATTGTATAGCCGCTATTCCAAGCGCCATGATCCATTTGTTGGTGTTAGAAAGACCTGATTTTCTATAGCAGATGTACAAGAAGCCTATATACAGAGGCAAAGCCAGGGCCAGGTAATTCAAGTCCTCAAAAGGACTGATAATGCCAAGGCCGGCGTAAAATAAAAATACGGTATATACTACAATTGATATTATTTTGTGGTGTCTGGGAAACAGCCCAAATACCACATGTCCTCCATCCAATTGTCCAATGGGCAATAAGTTTATGGCTGTAAAGAACAAAGCCAAGTAACCCGCAAAAAGAAAGGGGTAATGGATGATTTCAGACATGGCCGGCATCCGCTCAGGATCTGCTAGGGTTTTTTCCATGGTCCAGAACAATAGATTATAGCCCAATTCAAAATCCATCATGTCTTCATCTTCGCTAAGGACATAATTTGGATCTGCATATTCAGGGTGGATTTCATAGATATAGTCAGCTTCAGGCAATTGCGTGAAGCCATATATCAAAACAGCAAAAGCAACCACAAAACCAGCGAGTGGGCCCGCAACGCCTATATCGAAGAATTTTTTCCTGCTACTAATTATTCCCTTCATTTGAATGATTGCGCCAAAGGTTCCTATGGACGGAGATCCCAAAAAGCCCAACCATGCAGGGATAAAATAAGGTAGGGAAGACCTTACCTTATGGTAAATGGAAGTAAACAGGTGTCCCAACTCATGAATCAATAGAATACCGATGAAGGGCAGGGAGAATTGCAGGGAGAGCACGAAATACTCCCATGTAAGCGGTAGTTCGTCGGAAAGTATACTTCTGCCATACAACCATTCTCCACCCGCTAGGGTAGTGGCTATAATCGTTAAAAAGAAAAGGGTACCGTGCTTAAGGTATTCTTTGGTACTATACATTTTGGAAAAAATTGATTAATGCTTTTGGGTGGTCAATATGATGTGTTTGTATGCCAACTTTATTCGCACCCAAAAGGTTCTCTTTGAGGTCATCAAAAAACAAACATTTTTCTGGAGCAGCACCTATTCCTTTGATGACCTCTTTATAGATGGCTTCATCAGGCTTACGCAATCCCATTTCCTGGCTTAAAAACATATGGTCAAAAAGATCAGGCCAGGTGCCTTCGGGCAATTTTTGCTTAAAAGTTTCTTCTACCACCTTAAAATGGATGCTGTTGGTATTGCTAAGCATGAAGAGGGGGTATTGTTTCTTCAGTTCCATAAGTAGGTCCAGCCTTTCCTCTGGGATATCTACAAGGATACTGTTCCAGGCATCATCAATCCATTCGTCTTCCCAGTCGGTCGAGAAAAATTTTCTTACCCCATCTCTGAAGGTATTTTCGTCGGATTTTCCTGTTTCAAGATCAAAGTGAACAGGAGAGACCATAAATTCTTTAATTAGGTGATGTTGTTTTTCTGGCAAGCGACTATTTATTTTTTCAAAAGTCCTTTGGTAATCAATGTCATAGATAACATTCCCTAAATCAAAAATTAAAAATTCAATTTCTTGCAGGTTTTTCATTACAATTTTTGTTGTGATTTTAAAATCAAATATGTAACATTGCATTCCCAAAAGCAAGGTAAAAGGTTCAAAAGACTTCTAATCTTGGATAGGGAGCCTTCTCTAGTTTGAAATACAGTTGGACTTGGTTGTTTACTTCTTTTTATTTGTGGTTGAATGGAAGGAGTAAATTTTCTTAATAAAAGTGGGGCCTATAACTCAGCTGGTTAGAGTATCTGACTCATAATCAGAAAGTCCCTGGTTCGAGCCCAGGTGGGCCCACAAATTAGCCGAGAGCAATCTCGGCTTTTTTTATGCCTATTTTTTTTCTAGCCCGTCCCGGAGGCTGAGCCTGTCGAAGCCAACGTTTTTCTGCATCTCCCGGAGGCTGAGCCTGTCGAAGTCATAGGTTTTTCAGGCGTAAACCATTGGGAAAGGTATATTATAAAACCTCCCTTTTGTTCTCTAAATTTTGGCTAAAGCCGGATCATAGGCTAATGCCTTAATAAATGAGCTAAAACCCATTCCTATTGAGTTATTTTCTTTGACTGATTAATTCGTTCTAAATTTTGGGAAAGGTATAATACATCTAATTTCAATAGCCCCCAGCTTTAGCTGGGGGATTTGTATGTTCTCTCATTACTGTGGCTTTAGCTAAATTCTTTATCCAAATGCCCTAGAATTTTGATTATTCGATCAAGGTAACTCTGGCAAGATTAGGGGACTTCTGAACCCCGAGGGGGTACCTCTGAACATACACCTATACCTTCCTAACTCAAATTTCTGACATGAAACAGGGGAGGGAGTACCTAAAACTGACAACATTCGACCTTTTTGCTCAAATTTCCCACCTTTGAACTCGAATTTTTGGCCTAAGAAATTGAAAAATTGACTAAAAACTGACATTAATTCGACCTAAATGCAGAAAATATGACAAAATTGCTGGAGTTTTCAACGCTTTGGAAAAAAAAATGGTGTTCCGAAGCGGGGAGGGGTACTTCCGAACCTACCCAATGCAGATATTAACTTCAAAATTCGACTTTTGAGCTCGAAAATTCGATGTATTAACTGAAAATTTCCGCCTTTTTGGCAGTTTGTTTGACTGCATAAATCGGTAATTCCACAAAAGTCTGACAAGATTCAATAGCAGAATCGATCAATTTGATGGATTTTATATCCTATTGAGTCTTCAGATAGGTAATATATAGTTAAAAAGGGATAGAATTTAAAATTAGGCCACAGATAATAGGTTTTTAAATGTTCTTTGTAGGCATAAGCCATATTTTTAGTTAAAGACCTGTTTCTTTTTATGGCCATAAAAGGGAATCATAAATTGCTCAATTAGGTCTTTATTAAGGATTGACTTGCGGGAATGGTGGATTGCCTAAGAAATAATTATGTTTTATAAATTCAGCTTTTTATCTACAATAATCCTTATAATTCAATTAGATTTAAGCTCAAATTGTTAACATCTTCTTAGGTGATTAAAACTTAGTTATTTTAGGGGAAGTATTGGGCCAATAAAGCCCAAACTATTAATAGATATTAGGTATGTGCAGATATGCAATGTCTTCATATAAATCACATTATGCTTGTTTTGCTTGCCGCAAAACTTTTAAAAGAAGATTGTTAGAGGATATTTTGGGTGGCTATAGTAAAGGCATTCAGGAAACCCCTGCTAAATGTCCTGAATGTGGGGAGATAATGGCAGATATGGGCTTGGATTTTGAAGCACCTAAGAAAAAAGATGTGAATGCGTGGAATCATATTTCAAATCTGTATAAAGTAGATATAACCTTCCATTCTTGTGGCTGTACAGGACCTGGATACATACCAAATGATACTGAAGCATTAATAAAGCATCTGTCTAAGATCAAAGACACCTATTTGGTGCATCAACACTTTTGGGCCAGAAGGATGAGTGATCCGGAAACGCAAAGCGAAATAGCAAGAGATAAACATCAAAATGGTGATTTTCTCTACAGAATTCCAATCGAAATGAAAAAAGGAACTAAAAATAAACCTGAGTATGACGCAGCAAAGGCTCAGCTTTATTGGAATCAAAAAGTAGCTGAAATTGAAAAGAAAATAGAAATAGTTAATAATACTAACGCTATTTAAAATGCATACAAGATTTAATAGTCCTTAGTTTTTGTAATCAGATTATCCGGCACCGGAGGCTGAGCCTGTCGAAGTTGGCCTCTCTAGGCATTTTAGCTCCAAATAACATTTCGCTAAACTTAGACCAGATCAACATTCAAAAAATTGAGATAATAATTCTAAAAAAAACACTAAATTAGTGCTGAAAATTAAACGATTATGGGGACAATTGAATTGAAATCGAATCTGCATAAAATAATCGATAGTATTGAGGATGAACAGTTGCTACGTGCTATTTCCAGATTTCTTGAAAAGCGTAAAAACGCAGAAGATGGACTGCTGTGGAAAGAACTGACAGACGAACAAAAAAAAGAAGTGCTTCAGGCTTACGAAGAATCGGAGGATAAGGCAAATCTCATTAACGATAAAGACATTTGGAATGAGATTAAATGAAAATTGTTTGGACTAAAAAAGCACGAGAGAGGTTTGGTGAAATATTGGAATACATTGAACTTAAATTTGGTTCAACTGCAAGACGTTCATTCATAACAAAAACGAAAGCCTTTACTAGGCTACTTTATGAGTTTCCGGAAATTGGGACACTAGAGATACCAGAGAAAAAAATAAGAGGTTTTCAAATCACTAAGCAAACGCGGGTCTTTTATCGGCTGAAAAATGATCAAATTATTCTATTGACATTCTTTGACTCAAGGCAAGATCCCCAGAAGAAGCCTCAATAAACCTTACAATAATAAAAGACTCTCCTTCTCTAAATTTCGGCTAAATCCGGATGATAGGGTAATGCTTTAATAAATAGGCTGAAGCCCATTCCTATTGAGCTGTTTTCTTTGATCGATTAATTCGTTCTAAATTCTGGGAAAGGTATAATACATCTAATTTCAATAGCCCCCAGCTTTAGCTGGGGGATTTAAATGATTTCTCGTTTCTGTGGCTTTAGCTAAACCATTAACCTATTAACGCTCACAAAGCCTTTCGAAATTGGCCTCCCTAGTCCTTTCTGGTCTAAGTTACGCTTCTCTAAACTTAGACCAGATCGGGGACTGGTTCGAAACCTGTAGGCATTAAAATAAATATTATAGCCTAAATTTTATTTTATATATTTCGGAAGTGTATTTGTAAAATATTATATTAAGTATATTTTTGTTTAATTAATTACGGATATGTATTGGATCTATTTTCTTTTATTAATTTTTACATACTATTTCTTTATAGTTTCAGGGTTAATTTCGGCACTAATTTTAAGAGTTTTTAAAAGTATTTTTCTTAAAAGAGAAAGTCTTTTCCGACTGAAATTAGAAAGAGAATTACGGGATGGTAATGAAAATGATGGTTTATCCAAATCAAAGGTTAATGTTATAAATGTTAAAATCTTAGTAGAAGACCTATTTATTGGGGTGATTAGGGGTGGAATTATCACACTTATATCTTGGTACGTTTTGTCTCTATTTTTTGAGGTTGATACCCAAATATTTTTAATAACATTACTTCTAGCGCAATTAATTATAACCTTTAAAAACTGGAAGAGAAATGTTAGATTTATAGATGAGTGTATGAGGTGGGTAGGAGATTTCCCAGGGATAATAATGACTTTTTATATCTTAATAGAGAAATGAAATTTTGCAGCTATCCCTCCCCCAAAAAAATCCACCAAATTAGTTAATTGATTCTACAGGTAGCAAGATTATTGTGCTGCAAGGTTTCAGGTAATTATTCAATACTATTTAACCAACCTCAACTCATCGATCACATTTTCACTGGAATCTTTGGCGGTGTAGGTAAGGCTGTTGCCGTCGATGTCTAGCACCTGATAAAATGGACCTTGCTCATACCTGACTTCAGCATAAGGCTCTTCTCCTATGCCTCTTAGATCACTAGGAATACCTATGGAAATCATATAGGTGGTGCCATCCTTTGCGTTAGCAACGACTTTGCCATCCTTCATGGGATTGGAACGCATGTAATAATGGATGTGTCCGGAAAACACCATGTCAACATGGTACTTGTCGAATAAAGGGATCCACTCTTTCTGAATGTTAGGATAAGGTTCTTCCCAGTTGTAAGGAGGGAAGTGGAACATGGCAAATTTCCATGTGGCCTTGGATTCACTCAATTGTTGCTCGATCCATTGGGTTTGTAATTCGTCCTTTGATGTGGCATCAATCATTAGAAACATGGCGTTTTTATAATTGAAGGCATAGGTGTGCTCAGTAGGGAGGTCCTTAGGCCCATTGGTTGGGTAGCTGAAAAGTTGCCGGTACATCTCTGCCCCAAGCCCCATGCGGTTGTCATGATTTCCAATCACATTCATAAAGGGTCTCTGGGAGATGACGTCTTTGGAGTATTCGAAGAGTTCATCCCATTGATCTCTATGCAGGCCATCACTTACCAGGTCACCGGCTATGGCGTGAAAAGCTGCCTCCGGATGTTTTTGAAATGCCTGATTCGCCAACTTCCCCCAGATAGGCGAAAAATGTGAGTCGCCATACCAGATAAAAGAAAAGCTGTCGTCATTGGATTGGGTGGTGAAAGTCTGCGTTTCCGGCCAGTTGTTTTGGGTACTTATTTTGTATTCATAAGTTGTTCCTGCTTCCAGTTTTTCCAATTGAGCAGTAAAGCGATTGACATAGCGATCATTGGCAAGCCTTAGGTCTTCCATTTCGTATTTTTCAGCCTTTACGGTTAGGGTCTCTTCAGCTCCTTTTTTCCGGTAGCTTACTTTGCCTGAATCTATGGAGCTAGCTGTTCTCCATTGAATGTCCATTGTTGTGGAGGGATCAGCACTCCAGGTCAACATGATTTGATCTGCCTTTTCTGAAGATGGAAACTTGGTGGTTCTAAAAGCATTGACCAATTGAGATTCGGTCCCTCTTCCACGTACAGTCGTTAACATCTGCTGTCCTTTTAATGCCTCGGGGACCTCAAATAATACCAGTTCATCCCAGTCTCCGTAAACAAATGCCCCGTCATCCATGGTGCCGATGAAATCAGTTTCCGGATAAATATCGCTGATGGTCAATTCCTCACTTTCATTCTGTGGGGCCACAGTTACGAAATAATGGTAACTGTAGTTTTCCAATCCATTGATCCCTAGTCCAACCTGGCCTTTGTCAAAATTCTTTTGCCATACCTCATAATCCGTCATTTCGTTGTGCATGGTCATTTCGGTTTTCACAAAGCCACTTTCCTTGAGCCAAAAGGGTAGCCTTTCTTGCTTTTTGCTTCTGATTACAGATACTACCACAGGTACATTTACATTAAAGGTCCAATGAGCACTGGCAAGTGTTTCAAGCTCTTCTTCAGTAAACAAGCCAAATGCTTCCTCATAAGTAAGGGCATGGAGTTCTTCAACTGACTTCGTATTGTAAAGCTCGGAGACCTTTTTGCTGATAAGTTCTTTGGATGTACTGTGCTGTTTTTTGTTGGTTTCAGAACAAGCAAAGACGATTAAGAGTAGGGCAAAAACCCAGGCTGTATTTTTGTATAGGTTGATTTTCATATTCAAGATTTCATTATTACTAATTTTAAAAGCAGGCCAATGGTTGGTGGATTTTATGTCTTAAACCTGCTTTCTAATTAATGACTGAAAACCAGTTGATTTGGGCCATTTTTTAATGTTAAATTTGAGTTAACACCGAAAAAATACGATTCCTGTTACACTAAAAAAAAGACACCAATGGGCATGAAAGTGTTTTGATACCATTTCGAATGAAAAAATGCGATTGAACCCGGATTATGTAATAGGATTCGTAATAGCCTGTCCCGTGTTTACGGGAAGTGTTGCAATCGCAAGAAAATCAGGCTGTTTGGAGATTTTAGCATAGCACCGCTATGGTGAAATTGAAAACAGCAACGAAGTGGCTGATTTTAAAGCGATTTCAGCACGTAATAGAATGTCTATTGCATATTTCGGGTTGAATCCTTTAGGTACCTGTGCCGAACAAATTTGGTCGGGAATATCCTTTCATTGCCCATTTGTGGTAGTGGGCAATATTATCATCATGCCGAATCATATTCATGGCATTTTGATTGTTTAAAAATCTAATGATGCGATTCATGATGGTATAGGCGCAATGAAAAACGCCTATACCATCATGATTTCATAACCATGTCATCAGAAACGCCGACTCTTTTAGGAAAATAGCAGCCAACATTTACTTTATCCTTGGAAATGGAAGGAGGATTACTTAAACCTGTAATAATCTATACAGGGAAGAATCATTTGTACCAGGTTTATTTTTCCACTATAATCTTCTTGACAAGGGGTTTACCAAATGCTTTGTGAACCTTAATTATATAGCTGCCATTTGCAAGCCCGATCAAGTCTATTCTATTGGAATTGGCAGTGGATAGAATAAGCTTTCCGGAGGTGTCAAACAGTTGTATTAAATAAGTACCACCATTTTCCCCGCCAATTTCTATGAATCTAGCGGTAGGATTTGGGAATACTTTGATGGGATGAGTCGAATCTTCAAGAGAGGTTACAATCAAGTCTGAACCATCACAATTTTCATCTATGTTATTGTTTGGAATGTCTATTTGGTCAGGGTTGATACCAGGGTTTTCATCATCACAATCATTCTCTTTAAGAAAACCATCTTCATCCAGATCATCGTCTAGGGTTTCTGGATTACAGTCATCATCTATCCCATTGTACGGAATTTCAGTCTGGTCTGGGTTTATGTTTGGATTGGAGTCATCACAATCATTTGTTGCGATAAAGCCATCTTCATCTAGGTCGTCGTCTAAAGTATTTGGATCGCAATCGTCGTCTATCCCATTGTACGGGATTTCAGTTTGATCAGGATTTACATTGGCATTTGTATCATCACAATCTTCGGCAGCATTAAAGCCATCTTTATCCAGGTCATCATCTAAAGTATTTGGATCACAGTCATCATCTATTCCGTTGTAAGGAATTTCAGTCTGGTTGGGGTTTATGTTCGGATTGGTATCGTCACAATCATTTGCTGCAATAAAACCATCTTCATCCAAATCATCATCTAAAGTATTTGGGTTGCAATCATCATCTATTCCATTGTAAGGGATTTCCGTTTGGTCTGGGTTTATGTTTGGATTGCTATCGTCACAATCTTCTATCGCAATAAAACCATCTTCATCCAGGTCATCATCTAAAGTATTCGGATCACAGTCATCGTCTATTCCATTGTATGGGATTTCCGTTTGATCTGGGTTTATGTTTGAGTTGGTATCGTCACAATCATTTGCTGAAATAAAGCCATCCCCATCCAAATCATCATCTAAAGTATTTGGGTTGCAATCATCATCTATTCCATTGTAAGGGATTTCCGTTTGGTCTGGGTTTATGTTTGGATTGCTATCGTCACAATCTTCTATCGCAATAAAACCATCTTCATCCAGGTCATCATCTAAAGTATTCGGATCACAGTCATCGTCTATTCCATTGTATGGGATTTCCGTTTGATCTGGGTTTATGTTTGAGTTGGTATCGTCACAATCATTTGCTGCAATAAAGCCATCCCCATCCAAATCATCATCTAAAGTATTTGGGTTGCAATCATCATCTATTCCATTGTAAGGGATTTCCGTTTGGTCTGGGTTTATGTTTGGATTGTAATCGTCACAATCATTTGCTGCAATAAAACCATCTTTATCCAAATCATCATCTAAAGTATTTGGGTTGCAATCATCATCTATTCCATTGTAAGGGATTTCCGTTTGATCTGGATTTATGTTCGGATTGGTATCGTCACAATCATTTGCTGCAATAAAACCATCTTCATCCAAATCATCATCTAAAGTATTTGGATCACAGTCATCCTCTATTCCATTGTAGGGGATTTCCGTTTGGTCTGGGTTTATGTTGGGATTGTTATCGTCACAATCTTTTTCCGCATTAAAGCCATCTTTATCCAGGTCATCGTCTAGTGTATTTGGATTACAGTCATCATCTATCCCATTGTACGGTATTTCAATCTGGTCTGGGTTTATGTTTGGATTGTAATCGTCACAATCTTCTTCCGCATTAAAGCCATCTTTATCCAGGTCATCGTCTAGTGTATTTGGATCACAATCGTCATCTATGCCATTGTAAGGGATTTCCGATTGATCTGGGTTTACATTTTCCCTGAAATCATCACAATCAAGGTTATTGGTTGCATAATCGAAGCAGAATTCATCACAAATTAAAACAGGTTCAGCACTGGCATCCCCATAGCCATCCCCATCCATGTCAGGATAAGCCACAATTTCTTCACCCCGGGTTGATCTTATTAGATCTATGTTTCCTTGAACATAGTTTGTACCATTGTACACACTTCCCAAGTGATCAGGCTTTGATAAGTAATCTGATAAAGGATCGGAAAAATTTATTAAGGGCCCATCGGTTCCGGTAGCTTCTATGCTTACCTTCCAGTCAAATTTCACAAAGTCCCCAATAATTCCACATTCATCGTATAAACCGCTTTCTATTTGTATGTCCTGAATAGACGGCCCTGTTATTGGTGTTTTTAAAACCTCAATGATAACATCCTCTTTGAAGGAGCTGGAACTTATGTCTTTATATGACCTGATTCCAGATCGAGAATACTCTGGACTATGGCTGTAATTTTCTATAGACACCTTAATGGAGGTCACAGTGACGCCTTCAGGGATATTAAACTCAAATGTGGGGCTAAGGCCTTCACTTAGTAAAAGTTCGTAGGGGTCTGAATTATTGATGATTCTACATTGACCAAAAGCATGCAAAGTGGAAAAGAGGAAAATTGCAGTGAAAAAATAAAAGGATTTGCGCATGAATTTGGTTTATTGGGGGTGGTTATTGGAGTTTTTTTAACATGAACCTTCAATGCACCCCTATTGAAATTGTGTCGGGCAAAAATAGTTCTTAATATTTATTATTTAAACTAAGTATTAATTATTTTCTATTCCTACTGAGGGTTTTAAGATTGTAAATCAATTCATTATTAGTTTTTGGAGCAGTCATTTATTATTTTACCTTTTAATTATTAGCTATTCCTAAGACCCATTATGATAAATTTATCACTACTACTTTTCTATAGTGTTTTTTCTCTGGTCGACAGCCTTCCTCAAGTGTTACCAGGCACGCGAGAGGGAATTGCCCCTGTTTCCCAAGAAGCTTTTTCCAGAGAATTATTGGATGGCGCGCACCGTTTTGTGGATTTGAAAATTGAAGAGGCCAATACAGAAAGAATGCGGGACTGGACAATTGGATTCTCCTCAAAGGAACAAAAAGAGCACTTTCTATCAGAAAAGCGGGATAAATTAAGGTCTATTTTAGGGATAGCAACCCAACCGGTAAAAGTTAATAAAATTGAATTAATAGCCAATGTTTCGGATCCCGTTGAAGTAGCAGAAACAAATAAATACACCATCTACCAGATCAAGTGGCCTGTTCTCGAAGGAGTGTTTGGAGAGGGGCTTTTACTTAAGCCTAAGGTCAATCCAAAAGGGCATTTCATTGTCTTGCCTGATGCAGATCAAATTCCCGAACAACTGGCAGGGCTGGCTCCGGACATAGCAGAAGGATCTCAAATGGCCAGGCATTTGGCTGAAAATGGCTTTGAAGTCATCGTTCCTACTTTGATCAATAGAGAAGTGCTAGAAAAAGACCAATCGGCTAGGGAATGGATCTATAGACAGGCCTTTCAAATGGGTAAACACCTGATTGGGTTTGAGGTGCAGCAAGTGTTGGCGATCAGTCAATATTGGCAAGAGCATGGGGCTGATAAAATTGGTTTGGCAGGTTTTGGCGAAGGAGGATTAATAGCCTTGGTGGCTGCGGCTTTGGATACAAACATTGACGCAAGTCTTGTCTCTGGTTATTTTGGTCAACAACAGGAGAAATGGGATGAGCCTATTTATAGAAATATCTGGGATTTTTCTACTCATTTTGGTGATGCTGAATTGGCCGCTATGGTGGCGCCAAGAGGCCTGGTGATTGAGCATAGCCAATTGCCGGAAGAAGTCATCCTTCCTACCCAGAAACCTAAGGAGTATGATCCCTTTAGTTATTCAGGATACAAAGGGGCCCTTACACAGACAGATTTTAAGACATTACAGGAAGCGTTTAATCGAATATCCCTTATTGAGAAAAATGCCAGGTATAATAGGGTATTGGTGACAGGACAAAACAGTACTTCCATAGCTTTCGGATCAATGAATGGGCTTAATGCTTTGGTAGATTTGATGGAAATAGAAGGAAACCTTGACCTTTCCAGTGATAAGCCATTTGATCAAAGAAAAGACTTTAACCCCAAGGAGAGACAGCTTAGGATAAGAAATGGGATGGAAACTTACGTTCAACAGCTGATTCACTTATCGCCAGCTACCAGAAATGAGTTTTACCTGCATCAAGTGATGCCCAACTGGGCAAATAAAGAGTGGAGTACCAAAAGCTATCACCCTTATGAAAAACCGGATCAATTTAAAAAAGAGAGCCAGAAGTACAGAGAATATTTTAAAGATGAAGTGATCGGAAGTTTTTCCGATGATTTATTGCCGGGAAATCCAAGCAGTATTCAGGTATATGAAAATGAAAAGTGGAAAGGATATTCCATTGCCTTGGATGTTTTTCCAGAATTTGGAGGTGGAGGGATACTCTTGCTACCCAAGGACATTAGCAAAGGTGAGCAGCGTCCGGTTGTAGTGGTCCAACATGGGAGAAATGGTGTGCCTGAGATCGTAATTGAAGGGCATACGAGTTATAATAATATGGCGGCAAGGCTGGCCGAAGAAGGCTTTGTTGTGTTTGTACCCTATGGTTTGTTTTCAGGTGAAGACAGATATCGCTGGCTGGATAGAAAAGCCAATACTATAGGGAAAAGTCTGTTTTCATTTGTTTTGGCCCAACATGAGCAATACTTGGCTTTTTTGGGGGACTTACCCTTTGTGGACAAAAGCCGTATCGCATTCTATGGGAAAAGTTACGGTGGAGAAACTGCCATGAGAATCCCCTCTATACTGGAAGGTTATGCCCTCTCCGTGTGTTCAGCAGATTTTGGAGATTGGACGAGGAAGGTTGCCGACACCTCTTTTTATAACAGTTTTATGCATACCATAGAATGGGAAATGCCTTATTTCAACATGGGGAATACCTTTAGTTATGCGGAAATGGCTTATTTGATATTCCCCAGACCTTTTATGGTTGAAAGAGGCAGGCATGACCTGGTTCAGCCGGATGAATGGGTGGCCTATGAATACGAAAAAGTCAGGTCTCTATACACGCAGTTTGGCAAAGGGGACAATACCAACATCGAATATTTCAATGGGGGCCATGCTTCGCGAAACAAGGGCGTATTTGATTTTCTTCACCAGCACTTGAATTGGCCTTAAAAAATCGTAAGTTTTATTTTAGCACTTTATGCAAAAAATATTATTAGGAAAGCAAGTAAAAGAGCTTGATGCATTGTTTGTAAGTGAATCAGGCATTAGTTCCTATCAATTAATGGAAAGGGCGGCAAATAAATTTTGCCAATGGTTTATTGCGCATTTCAAGAAAGGCTGCAAGATAAATATTTGCTGTGGTACGGGAAATAATGGAGGGGATGGACTGGCCATTGCCAGGTTGTTGTCCGAACAAGGTTATGTTATAAATGTTGCGATAATAGGTAATCCTGAAAAAGGGTCAATTGATTTTATCAATAACCTTAAAGAATTGCCAAGAAGCATAGCTACAAGCAATTGGAGAGAATTAAAATCCGCTGAAATCACCATTGATGCCATTTTTGGCGTAGGGATAAACCGAGCACTTGAAGGGGAGTACCTCGACTTGGTTCAAAAGCTTAACAAGGAACAAGGTGTAAAAATCAGCGTTGATATGCCTTCTGGCCTTCCTTCGGATACTCCGGCTGATGGTGAGGTGTTTCATGCTGATCATACGGTTAGTTTTCAATTTCCTAAGTTGTCCCTGCTTTTTCCAGAACATGCCAAATATGTAGGTGAATTGGTGATCAAAAAAATAGGAATGGAGCCTAAGCACTTTGATTCTTTTTCTTCTAGCTATCGTTTTTTCTCAGGTGAATCTCTTTCAAGTTATCATAAGAAATTCCATTCGTTTAGTCATAAAGGAGATTTCGGCCGTATTGTATTGATCGGAGGAAGCTATGGCAAAATGGGTTCTATTTGCCTTAGCATAAAGGCTTCTTTGCGTACAGGGGCGGGGCTTGTGTTTTGCAAAGTGCCAGGATGCGGAGTAAATATTGTTCAATCTTCCATTCCCGAGGCCATGGTATTGCCCCCTTCTTTAGAGAGGGACATTGATACCAACCTCGAGTTTTCAGGAATAGATGCCATTGGGATTGGTCCAGGCTTAGGTACAGGAGAAAATGCTCAAAAACTTGTTAGGAAAGTCCTTAAATCCTTTGCTGGCCCCACTGTTGTGGATGCTGATGCCATCAATATCTTAGGAGAGAAGCGGGATTGGATCAACTTATTGCATTCAAATGTGATCCTCACCCCACATTTGAAAGAATTTGAGCGGCTGACAGGGGTGAAGTCCGACAACCACTTACAACGCATTGAATTGGCGAAAGAATTTTGTATGAAACACAATTGTAGCTTGGTTTTAAAAGGAGCTTTCAGTGTGCTAAGCTTCCCTGATGGAAGCCAGGTCTTCAATAATTCTGGAACGGTTTATATGGCTACTGGTGGATCAGGAGATGTGCTTACTGGTATGCTTACTTCTTTTTTAGGACAAGGTTATACCATGAAACAGGCAGCCATATGTGGGGTATTCCATCATGGACATGCCGGTGAATTGGCAGGAAAGGCACTGAGAAGGGGGACCATGGCTTCTGACATCGTTGAAAATATTCCCAAAAGCTTTCTAGACTGGGACATTAAGTAATGTTCTAGTCTGATTTACTCGGGTAGCAATTTGAATGATTGCCTATGGTGAGGAGTAGGTCCAAATTCTTTAATCCCCAATCTATGGGACTTGGTGGGATAGCCAACATTCTTCTCCCAGCCATATCCGGGGAAGTCTACTGCAAGATTGGCCATTAAGTCATCTCTATAAGTTTTTGCCAGAATGGAAGCAGCAGCTATGCTGGCATATTTTCCATCCCCCTTAATGATACATTCATAGGGTATGTCATGTATTGGATTGAACCTGTTGCCGTCGATTAACAAAAATTCAGGTTTGATTTTTAAGGCCTCAATGGCCCTGTTCATTGCCAGAAAGGAGGCGTTTAAGATATTGATTTCGTCGATTTCTTCAACTGTGGCACTGGCAATGGCCCAAGTCAAGGAATTGGCTTTTATTTCTTCTGTGAGCTTTTCCCGGTTGCCTTTTGTAAGTTTCTTGGAGTCATTGATCCATTCGTTGGCGTAATCCTCCGGAAGGATAACGGCAGCAGCAGTCACTGGCCCACAAAGGCAACCCCTGCCTACCTCATCACATCCGGCTTCTAATCTATTAGGAACTAAATTCGGTAGCAGCATTGGGATAAAATTCCTGTTCTTTATGGTATTTATGAATCAATTCGGCAACCAAGCCAGTCCAACCTGTTTGGTGAGAGGCACCTAAGCCCCGACCATTGTCTCCATGGAAATATTCGTAAAAAAGAATTAGGTCCTGGAAATGAGGGTCTTTTTGCATTTTTTCATTATCTGCATAAATTGGGCGATTTCCGTCTTTATCTTTCATAAAGATATTGATCAGCCTAAGGGATAATTCTTTAGCTATCAGATCCAAGGTGATGTATTTTCCTGATCCTGTAGGGTACTCAATGGAGAAAGTACCTCCATAATAGTAATCAAATTTTTTCAGGGACTCAATTATCAAATAATTGATAGGAAACCATATTGGACCACGCCAGTTGCTATTCCCTCCAAACATTGTTGTTTCGGATTCGCCTGGGGCATACCTAATGGAAAATTTATTGCCGTTGATTTGTACCGAGTAAGGATGTTCCAAATGATCTTTGGAAAGTGATCTAATTCCAAATTCAGACAGAAATTCCTTTTCATCAAGCATTTTATTGAGAATGCTTTTCATGCGATGGCCTCTTAATAATGAGAAAAGCCTCCTTTTATCTCTACCCGGATGAATCCAGTTTGAAACAAGAGCGGCCAATTTTGGTCTTTCTTTAAAGAAAAAATCCAGCCTCTTCTTAAATTCCGGTAAATCATCAAATAATTCTTCCCGAATAGGTTCCACAGCAAACATTGGAATAATGCCTACAATGGACTTTACTTTCATAAGCTTGGGTTCCTCCCCTGAAAGGTGCAGCACATCATAAAAGAAGTTATCTTCATCGTCCCAAAGGCTAATGTTATCCTTTGAGATATTGCTCATGGCTCCAGCGATATTGAGAAAGTGCTCCAGAAATTTAGTGGCAGTATGCTGGTAAACTTTGTTGAATTCACAGAGATCCAGTGAGATTCTGAGCATATTGAGGCTAAACATGGCCATCCAAGAGGTGGCATCTGCTTGTTCTAGCTTACCGAAAAACTTGTCTACATGGCTTCTGTCAAATACACTTATATTGTCAAGTCCAAGGAATCCACCCTCAAAAATATTCTTGCCTTCTTCATCTTTTTGGTTAACCCACCAAGTGAAATTTAATAGCAGTTTGTGAAATGCCCTCTCTAGGAATTCATGATCCCCAACTTTATTTTCGTTGTTTTTTCTATCGATCTGATATACCCGCTGTACAGCCCAGGCATGGACAGGAGGGTTGACATCGTTAAAATTCCATTCATAGGCAGGCATTTGCCCATTGGGATGCATGTACCAATCATTCAGCAATACAAGCAATTGATCTTTTGCGAAATCCGGATCCAATCGGGCAAGTGGGATGGTATGGAAAGCCAGGTCCCAGGCTGCATACCATGGGTATTCCCATTTGTCTGGCATGGAGATTATATCGTAATTCTGAAGATGGCGCCAATTGCTATTTCTTCCGGATTTCCTTTCCTGAGGTGGCTGATATCTTCCTGAGTCTCCTTCCAACCAACGCTCTACATTATAATAATAGAATTGCTTGGTCCATAGCATGCCTGCGTAGGCTTGTCTTTGGATCATACGCATTTGATCGTCTTTTACTCTTCCTTGTAGGACTCCATAAAAGGTTTCCGTGTCCTCAATCCGGTTTTTTAGTATTTCTTCAGCATGCTCAATTGGGTCTTCAGTTTGCATTTTTTGCATTCTGAAAATGACTTCTGACTTTCCTCCAGCTGGAATTGTCAAATTGTAAATAGCAGCGGACTTTGTTCCCGAATTATTTGGGTTCAGGTGAACCACTTCTCCATTAATGACATAATCATTGATGGCATCCTTAAGGTATTTTTTCTGATTGCCTATGTGATATAACCGTTCTCTATTGGTTTCATTGTCACAGAATTTCAACTCAGGCTCTCCCTGAAAGATAAAGCTATAATTACCTGATTTAGGAGAAAATGCTTTAATCTTATTTTCCCCATTTTTTCTTAAAGTGGGGATAAATGGCTCATCTCCTGTAAACCAGGTTTTTCTAAACCAAATGGTAGGCATAACACAAATGGTAGCTTCCTCAGAACCTCTATTATGTATGGTGGCTTTACAAACAATGTCTTCAATATCTTCTTTGGCATATTCCAAATAAATATCGAAATAGGCATTGTTATCAAAGACACCAGTATCTAAAATCTCGTATTCTTTATCTTCTTTTCCTCTTCTATGATTTTCATCAAGGAGTTCTTTGTAAGGGAATTTGCTCTGTGGATACTTGTAGAGCATTTTCATGTAGCTATGTGTGGGAGAGGAGTCCAAGTAATAGTACAACTCCTTAACATCTTCACCATGGTTCCCCTGATTTCCAGTTAGGCCAAATAACCTTTCTTTGATCATTTCATCCTTGCCGTTCCAAAAAGCCCATGCAATGCATAGTTTTTGTTTGTTGTCGCTAATTCCTCCGATGCCTTCTTCTCCCCAACGATACGCCTTACTTCTTGCGTCGTCGTGGGTTACATTTTCCCAAGCTGACCCATCTGGACTATAATCTTCCCGAACAGTTCCCCATTGCCTTTCAGTAAGGTAAGGACCCCACTTTTTCCAATGCCGGGTCTTTTCCCGGTCTTCCTTCAATCGCTTTAACTCTATATTCATGGGTATCTAACGCCAAATTAATAAAGAGCGAATTTAACCTATTTAGATTTCTTTATGCCAAAATTTCTGACTTGTATTTTATTTTTTTTTCAAACAACAAGGTTTTTATTGAATGAAAGGCCTGAAAAATGCTGTTTAGCCCCGAATTAGATAATAGACATGCCATGATTTATCAAAACCGTTTTAGAACCAGAAATGACACATTGAACTTGGTGCGACGTAAATCCTATGGCTATTGGACTTATTTTTCCTAATAGCCTTAATAAACTTTTTCTTTCTTATTATAGAATATTTCATTCAACATGTCTAAAGCAAGGGCTTCCAGTGAACTTTGCCATGCTTTAAAGTTCTCGCCTTTTTGATTTTGCTGTGCGCTTTCCATGTATTTATCCAATACCCCTAGGTCAAAAGTCTTGTTGGCTTTTCCTGCACCAGCCTTCTCAGCATCCAGTGCGTTGCATTGTTGTTCGTATTGTCCTTTAACAGGCACCATAAGGCTGGGTTTCCCCAAGAACATTGCTTCTCCTATGGACTCAAAACCGGCAGTAGTAAGAAAGCCTTTACAGGCCGCCATTTTTTCAATAAATAGCTTTTCATCGATTTGATGGAAGGTCAGGTTGGGTAATGCCTTAAAGCCATCTCTAACACCTGTATTGTCCCAAAACGCTTCTATCTTTGACTGTGGATTTTCTTTAGCAGATTGAATCAATTCCTGGGCATATCCAGGATTCACCACATAGGCCAAGTAAAAATCTCCTTTACTTACTTGAGCGTTCTTTATGACCTTTTTAACAAGTGGAGGCCATACCTTTAATTTGGTGTCTGGGCTGTTTTTGGAAGATTGCCATAGGGATAAGGCTATTTTTATATCAGCATGATGGCAGGTTATTTTTGTATTTAGCTTAAACAAAAACCTATTGACATTTCCCCTCTTAGCAAAGGTGAAATCTGGGTGATATATTAGGTATTGGTGGCCTATGGCAATAAATTTGGCTTTTGGTTTGTATATAAAATTGTAGATACCTCCCAGGATATCATAGAAGTTAACGATGCCATCAGGTTGGTAGAACCTGATTTGCTCATCCATCTGCTTCAAACTCCTTATGAAACGGGGAGACTTCTTTAAATTTTCTATAATTGTAGCGCCTAGCTTAATTGATTTGTTGGCCTTGTCTGTAATAAAGTTAGGGCTTGGATATCGATAGATGGGGCATTGGAAATCCTCTAAAAAATAGGAGGGTGCTTTCCGTCTGTTACTGCTACCCAAGATAACGGCCACTATGCTATGACCTTGCTTTTCCAGCACATCCCTTAGCACCTGGGCCTGTGTCATGTGTCCCCGACCCTCTCCCTGAACGATAAATAAAAATTTCATTCTTGCCTTTAGTAATAGTTCTTGGCTTGGTTGATCGGAATTTCTTTAATTTTCACGACCTTGTTTTTGTCAATTTGACTAAAATCCAATTCGTTATAATAGATAAGTTGCCAGTTGCCTTCATGGTCTTCTGCCAAGGCGCTTAAGGTTTCTACCCAATCTCCAGAATTATAATAGTCTATCCCCTCAATCCTTCTGATTTCGGCTTTGTGGATGTGGCCACAGATTATACCATCACAATTTTTTGATTTGGCAATTTTGCAAAGCTCTTTTTCAAAATCATCTATATAAGTAACCGCAGATTTAACCTTTGATTTCACATATTGAGAAAGGGAAAAATAGGGAAGGCCTTTTTTGCGACGATAAAGGTTTACTTGGGTATTGAGCCAGAGTAAAAAAGTATAGCCAATATCTCCAAGGTAAGCGATCCAGCGAAGGTTGGTGGTAATATTGTCAAATACATCTCCATGAGTAATGAAATACCTTCTTCCATGACTTTCATAGACCATGTCTTTGAGAATTGAAAGTCTGCCAATCTCTAGGGGAAGTATCTGATCCAAAAAATCATCATGATTGCCTCTCAGGTAAAACACCTTGGTGCTGTTACCATCAATCATTTTCAATATTCTATTGAATACTCTGGTGTGCTTCCGCTTCCAGCTTCCTGATTTTTTAAGTTGCCATCCATCTATAATGTCTCCATTGAGAATCAGGTTTTCGCATTTGTATTGCTTTAAAAACCTTACCACTTCTTTGGCTTTGGAGCCTTTGGTTCCAAGGTGGATGTCAGAAAGAATAATTGTTTTAAAATCTGTTTCCAAAATGAATTGTTTTGGAAGCAATTTAATTAGCTTAAATTAACTGATAATGAAGTGATTATTATATAAGTGCTACCTTAATGAAGGTATTATGGGTAGGTGTGAAGAAAATGTTAATGGAAAAACTCAAACATTAGAAAGAAGGAATTTAATCGAGTAGCAAAATAAGCAAAATCAGGCGTTAAAGATTAATTTAAAGACAGTACCTTCCCCTACCTTCGACTTTACCTGTAAGTTACCTTTGTGTCTACGCATTATTTGCTTGGATAAACTTAGGCCTATCCCTGAGCCTTTTTGCTTGGTAGTGAAAAATGGAATGAAAATCTTGTTCATGGCTTCTTCCTCTATTCCTTTACCAGTATCCTTTACTTCAATAATGATTTTGCCATTGTCATCAATAAAGGCACCTAGTTTAATTTCTTTTAGCTCCGTGTCTTCTACAGCATGAATGGCATTTTGAGTCAAATTGATAAGTACCTGCTCTATCAAAGCACAATCTGCAAAAAGCAGCAGATCATTGGGGAGGATCTCTTTGGTGAATTTTATTTCCTTTTCTTCAAGCTGATTTTGAAAAAGTATGTCCAGTCGGTCAAATAGCTCTCTTATTTTTATTGCAGTAAACTTAGGTGTTGGCACATGAGCAAGGCTTCTAAAATCGCTTACAAAATTGATCAGCCCTTCACTTCTTTTTTCTATGGTGGAAATACCCATTTGATAATCCTGCAAATCTTCTTGTTCTACAGAACCTTTGCTTTTGATTTTACTTTTAAGGTCTGAACTAATGGTTGCTGCCAATGAGGAGATAGGAGCAATTGAATTCATTATTTCATGGGTGAGTACACGAATGAGGTTTTGCCAGGCCTCCATTTCCTTCTCCTCAAGTTCACTTTGGATATTCTGTAAGGATACCAACTTGAATTTAACATCCCTTAATACCAATTCAATGGCATACACGGACAATTGCATAATTCCATCAGGATGCGCAATTTTGATAAGTTCGCTTCCCCCTGTTCTCAGATGGTCTATGGCTTGGTACAGCTCCTTATTGATTTTCGAGATCTCTTGAATATGGTTTAATTTATCTATGTTCAGCATGCGCTTGGCTGCAGTGTTTAAAATCTGAACACTGCCATCTGCTTCAAAGGTGATAAGGCCTATACTAAGATGTTGAAATACAGTGCGGAAATATTGGAAGTTGGCTTCTTTCTCTAGTTGGTCTTCTTTAAGTTTGGCTAGAATGGCATTGAATTCAATGTGCAAATCATCTGTTTCAGTTCCATCAAACTTTACAGGATATACGGTAGAATAATTGTTCTGTTTGATGTTATCGAGGAATTGCCTGACTTTTTTGAAACTGCTCTCTGCGTACCTTATCAGGAGAATCAATTGCACGAAGGTGAGAATGAAAAACAAAGAAATGGCAAATGCACCTGCATCCTTGGTGATAATGTAAGCCAGGAAAAACAGACTCAATGCAAGCACAAAGACCCTTCCTAGTAAACCGATTTTATAATCCATATTTTTCCAACCTTCTATAAAGTGAAGCCCTTGTTAATCCTAATTCTTTTGCAGCCTTGGAAATATTGCCACTATTTTTATCTATAGCCTTTTGAATCATGTTCTTTTCCACCTCATCAAGGTTCAAAGAATTTGTATTGATCTTGTCATTCGTAGGTTTGGCCGAAAGGAAGAAGAAATCTCTGCTATCCAATTCCTCACCCTCAGCCATGATGATCGCTCTCTCAATCGCATGTTGGAGTTCCCTGATATTTCCTGGCCAACTGTACCTTTGTAATAATTGATGGGCACTGTGTTTTAAACCTTTGAATTGCTTTCGGTATTTACTGGCATAAACCTTCAGGAAGTGCTCTGCCAAGATAGGTATGTCATCCTGTCGGTCTCTCAGTGGAGGGAGAAATATTTCTACCGTATTGATTCTATAAAGCAAATCTTGACGAAAAGTGCTTTCTAAAATCATGTCATGTATAGGCATATTGGTAGCGCAGATCAATCGAATATCTATCGGAAGGGATTTATTGCTTCCTATTCTGGTCACCTCTCTTTTTTGAAGTACAGTTAGTAATTTAGATTGAAGTGGCATACTTAGGTTCCCTATTTCATCCAGAAACAAGGTGCCGTTGTCCGCTACTTCAAACCTTCCAGCCCTGTCTTCCTTAGCATCTGTATAGGCTCCTTTTTTGTGTCCAAAAAGCTCACTTTCAAAAAGGCTTTCTGTAATGGCCCCCATGTCAACGCCAACAAAAATCTCATCATGTCTCTCTGACTGCTCATGTATGGCCCTTGCTATAAGCTCCTTTCCCGTCCCATTCTCTCCTAAGATCAATATATTTGCATCCGTTTTTGCTACTTTTTCTATAATTGAAAAAACATTCTTCATAGAGGCGCTATGACCTATGATTTCAGAAAAAGGTTTTTTCATATCGGCCTGCAATTGTTTCTGCCGACTAGAAAGTTTGTCCACTTGATTGTAACTCTCTTTGAGCTTGATTGCTGCTGATAAAGTAGCTATCAATTTTTCATTCTGCCATGGCTTTAGGATAAAATCCGTAGCTCCTTCTTTAAGTGCTTGCACAGCCATTTCTACATCCCCAAAGGCGGTGATTAAGATGACGACTGCTTTTGGATCGATTTCCTTGATTTTTCTAAGCCAGTGAAATCCTTCTTTGCCAGAAGTGGTGTCCTCAGTAAAATTCATGTCGAGTAATACGACATCATAATTATTATTATTGATCAAAAAGGGGATTCTTCTCGGATCCTTTTCTATGAAAACTTCCCGGGCATGTTTTTTCAACAACATTTTGGCCGCAAAAAGAAGGTCCTCATTGTCATCTACAATTAATATTTTGCCTAAATTTTTCTCCTCCATTGTTTTTGATTTAATAGTGCTGAAAGTATGCCAACAATTTATTCCTCAATTTAGCAAAAATTGTACGTTTTCTTCAGATAAAACGTACGAAAATGAACATTTTCTTTTCGTTTTCGAACACTATTACAATCCTTAGACCTTATTTTTTAATAGCCTGATATTTCTGTTACCTTTGTGCATCAAACAAAAAAATACAAACTATGTCTGTAGCAACTAAAGGAAATACCGTAAAGGTACACTACACAGGAAAACTGAAAGACGGAACTATATTCGATTCTTCACAAGATAGAGAACCTTTGGAGTTCGTTTTGGGAGATGGAAAAATGATAAAAGGATTTGACGTTGCCGTAGAAGGCATGAAAGTAGGAGACGATAAAAGTGTTACGATTCCAACTGATGATGCTTATGGTCCTAAAAGAGAAGACATGATGTTGGATGTTCCCTTGGATCAAGTGCCAGCTGAAATCAAACCTGAAGTAGGAATGGATTTATCTATCCAAAACCAACAAGGTCAACCGACTCCTGTGAAAGTGGTACATATTGATGATACCAAAATCACTTTGGATGCCAATCATCCTCTAGCAGGTGAAGATTTGGTATTTGAAATTAAACTTGTTGAAGTAGTTTAATTTCATTCATTAAATAAATACAAAAAGGACTTGATATCAAGTCCTTTTTGTATTTCTATTCATCCAAATTGGCCTCTTTTTCCATTGTGCCATGAGGATTGGCATAAATACTTTTTGTCTTGTTGTACTTGGCATTACCAACTTCCACTACAAAGATTCTACTGTTAAGGTGGGTGAAGTCATAATTCTTTTGTAATCCATCATCCGGTAAAAGTTGGTCCTGTAGGATTAAATTCCCCAATATGTCAAAAATTTTCACATTGGTTAATTGAGCATTAGGTTTGTCAAGTACAAGCTTAAATTTTTTGTTACCTATAGACTGTAAGTTAAAATTGATGGTAGGGGTATTCAACTCCTTCGGGAATGAAATTTTTGTTTCAAAGGACCTACTAACACTCTGGGCCACAGCAGAAAATTTCCCCGGGAAGGAAAGGACTAAAAAAAGGAGTACAATTATCGTTAACCTAACGGTATATTTTTCTTCATTCATTAATGTGCAAATTGCAAAAATCGATCCGAATAATTTTAAAAATTCAACTTTAATTAATATAATTTAACAAAATTATAATTAATTAACGAACTATTTACCCTAAAGCAATAATATTTAGTTTGTTTTATGTAAGTGGTAGAATTTGGCCTGTATTAGAAATCTTTTGGTCGTTCAAATACAACCACTTTTTTTTTATTGGCCAATAGGAGTTGTTGATAGGACAAGGCCAGTTTATCTAAAGAATAACCCTCAGGAAGGGGAAAGAGTTTAGCTTTTTTTGTAAGGTAATTTGTTTTAAGTATTTCATTTCCCTCTACAGTAAAGAAGAAATCATCTTCAATTACAGCTCGTTTACTAGTCGAAAGGACTATTTTATCAATTAGATTGGCTTGATTATCAAAAATATACATGCCATCATTGGCTACCTGAAGAAATACTAGATTGTATCTTTCCATCAGCAATACTATATCCAGATCATTTTTCTGAATTATCGTATTGATGGATTGGGCTTGTAGAAGTTCGTTATTGCTGAGATTGATTTTTTTCAGTTTTAGGTCTGATTCGTCATAAACCCAAAGACTATTGTTATTTCCAGGGCTGGCATGACTTACCCAACCTAAAACACCTGTTTCTCCAATGGATTTGTTGATGATAGGGTTTAAGAACCTGTCCAGGATTTCAAATCGTTGTAAGGATGCACTGAAAAGGAAAAGGCTAACCGTATTGAAAGGGTCTAAATGTGTTACAGGTGCACTCAGGGAGCTTGCCAACTGATTAATCTTTTCTCCTTTAGAATTGTATTGAGAGAGGTATCCCTGCTTGTCAGTTATAAATACATTTCCTTTGCCATCTGTAGCTGTTTTATCAATGTCTGCTACCGTGACTTCCCATAACTTTACCCAATCCTCTGTCTGTCCAATAGAGGCCAAGGGGAGAAGAGTAAGCGCCAGAAACCAAGGGAGTATGAAGTCAATTCGCTTTAATCGCATAGCCATTGTACTGCTTTAGTTGAAAGCTCATGCCGTCGAATTCACCATAATAACATTGGTTGACCCATTCCCCAAGATTAAAATATACGGAGCTTTCATTTATGGGTAAATTCAAAGGCAGGTGCCTGTGGCCGAAAACATAATAATCAAAATGAATTTTGCTTTCTATCTCCTGGCTATATTGAAACAACCATTCATGGTCTTTTCCCTTATACTCATCTTCCTTTTTCAATTCATTGGTAAGTCTGCTGTTTTTGGACCATGCCTGTGCTATGGCGATACCAATATCTGGATGCAGCCATTTAAACATCCATTTGCAGGCACTGCTGGTGAAAAACTTTTTAAGAAGTTTGTATTTTTTATCACCTGGACCAAGACCATCTCCGTGACCGACAAGAAATCGTTTTTCGTTAATGATTATTTCTTGGGGATGTTGAAATACAGGAATGCCCAATTCTTCTGAGAAATAATCCTTCATCCATAAATCATGATTTCCCGTGAAAAAGAACAGTGGAATACCCTTGCTCCGCAACATTGTGATTTTGGCAAAAAACCTAAAGAATCCTTTTGGAATAACCTTCTCGTATTCAAACCAGAAATCAAATATATCCCCTACAAAAAAAATCGCAGCAGCATCTTTCTCAATTTCATCAAGCCATCTTACAATTTTTTCTTCCCTTTGTCTGCTGGACAATTCATCCGGCGTTCCTAGATGAAAATCAGAAACAAAATAAACTTTTTGTGCTCCTTTCAGAGCAATTATCATAGTGTTTTCTTGATTTGTAGCGCTTGGAGATGATGGCATGGCTAATTTATGGTCGATTTTACGGAATAAAATTACTGCTTACTACTAATTTATACTATCAAATTTTAAATAAAAAAAGGAGGGTTGCCCCTCCTGATTATTTACTGATTTAAAAGACATTGAAATTTAGTCTTTATTTTCTATAACATCCTCTTTTTCATCATCTGTATCAGAAGTCTGATCTTTAGGCTCTTCGAGGGTTTTTACCTCATCAGTGTTTTTGGTAAACTTCTCGTAAGTAGTCTCTTTGTCAAAAGGTCTTTTACCAATCAGGCTTTCTAAATCTGCCTGAAATAAGATCTCTTTTTCTAGGAGTTCCTTAGCTATTTTCTCCAACTCCATCTTTTTGTCTCTCAAGAGCTCTAGGGTTTTAGAATAAGCATGTTCTATCAATTTTCGAACTTCTTCATCTATTGTTTGAGCAGTATTCTCAGAGTAAGGTTTGTCAAATTTATATTCACCTCCTTTAGAGTCATAGAAAGATACATTGCCTATTTTATCATTCATCCCATATACTGAAACTATTGAATAGGCCATTTTAGTAATTCTTTCCAAGTCACTCAAAGCACCTGTAGAGATTTTTCCAAATGTAATTTCCTCAGCAGCTCTACCGCCTAATGCCATACACATCTCATCAATAAGCTGTTCTGTTTGATATAGAAACTGTTCCTTTGGAAGGTACTGAGCATAGCCTAGCGCAGCTATTCCTCTTGGTACAATACTTACTTTTACCAATGGATCTGCATGTTCTAAAAACCAACCGGCAACAGCATGTCCAGCTTCGTGGTAAGCCACAATCTTTTTCTCTTCTGGAGATATAATCTTGTTTTTCTTCTCTAATCCACCAATCACTCTATCCACAGCATCTTGGAAATCTTGCATGTCCACAGCGTTTTTATTGCGCCTAGCAGCTATCAATGCAGCTTCATTACAAACGTTAGCAATTTCAGCACCTGCAAAACCAGGCGTTTGAGCCGCTAATTTTTTTGGTTCAATGTCATCTGCTGTCTTGATCGGTTCAAGGTGAACTTTAAAGATGGCTTCTCTACCTACGATATCTGGTTTGTCTATGCTTATCTGGCGATCAAATCTACCAGCTCTTAAAAGGGCACTGTCTAGAACATCTGGACGGTTAGTCGCTGCAAGAACGATTACACCGGAATCCGTTCCAAATCCATCCATTTCTACTAAGAGGGAGTTTAGTGTATTTTCTCTCTCATCATTTGATCCTGGCATTTGACCTTTGCCTCTTGATCTACCTATGGCATCTATTTCATCAATAAAGATAATACAAGGTGCTTTTTCTTTGGCTTGCTTGAACAGGTCACGTACCCTAGCAGCACCTACTCCTACAAACATTTCTACAAAGTCAGAACCAGATAGGGTGAAGAAAGGTACACCTGCTTCTCCTGCCACAGCTTTGGCTAATAAAGTTTTACCTGTACCTGGAGGGCCTATTAGCAGGGCACCTTTTGGTATCTTACCACCTAATTTGGTGAATTTGGCTGGTGTTTTAAGAAATTCTACAATTTCTTCTACTTCTTCTTTTGCTTCGTCTAGTCCGGCAACATTGTCGAAGGTTATTTTCACCTTATTCTCTGCATCAAATAATTGAGCTTTGGATTTACCTACGTTGAAAATCTGTCCACCTGGACCGCTAGGGCCGGACATTCTACGCATCATCATCCAGAATAGGAAAAATATCAAAATCAAAAAGCCAAAGCTTGAGATCCAGTTGCCCCAACTTTCTTCTTCTTTAGCAGAGTACCCGATTCTTTCACTTTCTGGCAGCTTTTCTTCCAGTTGGGTATAATTCTCTATGAAATTATCGACCGAAGCGATTTTAATTTTATAGTGTGGTCCTGTTGGATTGGAGAACCTATTTTGACTTTCTAGTTCGTCTTTGTACCTCTGGTTTTCCAGAGCTTCCTCCTTGAGGGTGACTTCAACATAGTTTTGGTTAAATATGACGGTTACTTTTTTTACATCACTACTTAAAACCATGTCCTCAAAGCGTTTCATGGTAATTTCAACAGTGGCTGTATTTTGATTGAACCAAGTTACGCCGATGAGGACGATAACAGCGGTAATAATCAACCAGAGCTGAAAGTTTGGCTTTTGGGGAGGTTTAGGAACAAATTTTTTAGATTTATTATTACTCATATCAGTATTTTTAATGCTTAAATTTTTTTAAAACGAATTAGATAAAGGAATGTTTTTATCTACATGGTTATTGAGGATTAATTTTGGTGATCTTCGCATCACCCCAGAGCTCCTCTAATTGGTAAAATTCCCGCTTATCTTTTAAGAAAACATGAACAACTACATTTACATAGTCCAATAGAACCCACTGGCTGGTGCTTTTCCCTTCACTCATCCAGGGTTTTTCTTTATTCGCTTTGTAAACTTCTTCTTCGATCGCGTTGGATATACCATCCACCTGTGTGTCGGATGTGGCTGAACAAATCACAAAAAAATCAGTCATCGTGCTAAAGATATCCCTCAAGTCCATCATTACAATGTCAGAAGCCTTTTTATCTTCCATTCCTTTTACTATAACTTTGCACAGCTCTTCTGCCGTCATATGTTTATTTATGGTGTATTTTAAATTTATTTACTTTTTATCCATAACTTGAGATGAAACAATAAATATCCAGATTATGGGATGAAATAACTAATTATAGATGCATAAAATCCTTGCCAATACTGTTTTTTTAGGAAAAGAAATTATAAACCTGACAGACTGTCATTCTACTAACGAGGTTGCCCTTTCTATGGTTCGCTCAGGCTTAGCAAAAGATGGGGTAGTTGTTATCACCTCAAATCAAACCAAGGGCAAAGGGCAACGGGATAATAAATGGATATCCCCACCCAGTCAAAACCTGACCTTTAGCATGGTTTTTACCCCGAGATTTTTGTCTATTGATGAGCAATTCATGCTAAATATGGCGGTTGCAATAGGCGTTCAGCAGGGGCTTGATACTTTTGTAAAAGATGTCAAGTTGAAATGGCCCAATGATTTTTTTCTGCATGACAAAAAGTTAGGGGGAATGTTAATTGAAAACCGATTGCAAGGAAGGTTCCTTGAATCTTCAGTAATAGGTGTGGGAATCAATATAAATCAAATCGAATTTGATATAGAGAATGCTGTTTCCTTGAAAAGCTTAACAGGACAGGGATTTGATTTAAATCAAGTTTTGTTTTCAGTATTAGAAAAGGTAGAGCAGCAATACCTGAACTTAAAAAAGGAGTCTTATAAATCGATTAAAGACCAATATCAGCAGTTAATGTACTTGAAAGATGAGTGGGCAACCTATGATGATGGGGAAACTTTTAAAGGGAAAATCATTGGGGTTGGAAATTATGGACACCTTGAAATGTGTAAACAAAATGGAGAGGTAAGCCGTTATGAGCTTAAACAAATTAGGTTAGTTAAAAATAGCTGACTTTCATTTGTGTTCACTTATAACTAAATTTGTCAAAAATTTCCTAGAAACTATATAATTTTAAATATGTCAGCGACAAAATCACAGGAATACGTTCAATACAAGGTAAAAGATATCTCACTTGCCGCTTATGGGCGGAAAGAAATTCGACTTGCAGAGAGTGAAATGCCAGGACTTATGGCACTCAGAGAAGAGTTTGGAGAATCACAGCCATTGAAAGGAGCCAGGATTGCAGGATGCCTTCACATGACTATACAGACTGCTGTATTAATTGAAACTTTAGTTGCTTTAGGTGCTGAAGTTACCTGGTCTTCTTGTAATATCTTTTCTACTCAAGACCATGCGGCAGCAGCTATTGCAGCGGCAGGTATAAGTGTTTACGCTTGGAAAGGACTTTCTGAGAAAGATTTTGATTGGTGCATCGAACAAACCTTATTTTTTGGAGAGGAAAAAGCTCCTTTGAACATGATTTTGGATGATGGTGGTGATTTGACCAATATGGTATTGGATAAATACCCTGAATTGGTAGGAGATATAAAAGGACTTTCTGAAGAAACAACTACTGGAGTTCATAGACTTTATGAAAGGATGAAAAATGGTACCCTACCAATTCCTGCAATAAACGTAAATGACTCCGTTACCAAATCTAAATTTGATAACAAATACGGTTGCAAGGAATCTCTTGTAGACGCCATTAGAAGAGCAACTGATATTATGATGGCAGGTAAAGTGGCTGCTGTAGCTGGATATGGAGATGTTGGAAAAGGTTCTGCCGCATCCCTTCGTGGAGCGGGTGCAAGAGTTATTGTTTCTGAAATTGATCCAATATGTGCCCTTCAAGCTGCCATGGATGGTTTTGAAGTGAAAAAAATGATTGATGCAGTAAAAGAAGCAGACATTGTAGTGACTGCTACTGGAAACAAAGACATCATTACGGAAGCTCACTTTAGAGCCCTAAAAGACAAGGCCATTGTTTGTAATATTGGTCATTTTGACAATGAAATTGATATGGCCTGGTTAAATGGGAATTATGGTCATACTAAAGATGAGATCAAACCTCAGGTAGATTTATACAATGTAGACGGCAATGATATAATTGTTCTTGCAGAAGGTAGGCTTGTCAATTTAGGTTGTGCAACTGGTCATCCTTCTTTTGTAATGTCCAATTCATTTGCTAACCAGACCTTGGCGCAGTTGGAATTGTGGACCAATACAGATCAATATGAAGCTGGGGTTTATGTGCTTCCAAAGCATTTGGATGAAAAAGTGGCTGAATTGCACCTTAAAAAATTAGGCGTTGTGTTGGATGAATTATCCGAAGAACAAGCTGAATACATTGGCGTAAGCAGTAAAGGACCTTTCAAACCTGATTATTACAGGTATTAATTGGTTTTTAATATTTGATAAAGAAACCTCAACCTTAAGGGTTGGGGTTTCTTTATTTAACGCGAAATAGCCCGCAGCCTGTGAAAATGGGCTCAGAGGCTTTAACCCGAAATATGCAATAGACCTTCTATTACGTGATGGAATCACTTTAAAATCAGTCCCTTTGTTGCTATTTTCGACTTCACCATAGCGGTGATATGACTCAGTCTCCAAATAGCCTGATTTTATTGTGATTGCGACACTTCCCGTAAACACGGGACAGGCTTCACCCCTGACATTGTCAGGGCGGAGAAATCCTATTACATAATCCGGGTTTAATTTCTACCATTTCTTACCTTTTATGCAAATGTTTAAATAAAAATCACCTGGAATAACCAAGCCTAATGATTGATTCTGTAATTTGAAGAAATTATTTTAATTCGGATTGAAATTTGGGCTTTCCTGACTTATTTTTAAAAAGTATAACAGTTTTGGGAAGAGTGGGCATATTGGGATTTTTATTGCATCTCGTTGTGTTATAATTTAGCTTAACCAGCTGAGAAAAAATCGAATTGCATTAGCCAGAAATTGAATGGTTTTTAACTTAACTATTTAAAAGAACTAGCATTTTATGAAATCAATGTCTTATGTTTTTATCCGCTTAGGGATTGGGATTAGCATGTTAGGCCATGGCTTGGTGAGGATTCCAAAGCTAACTGCCTTTAGTGAGGGTATGCTTAAAAATTTTAAGGATTCACTTTTGCCTAACTTTATGTTGATTCCGTTTACCTATGCTTTACCGTTTGTAGAGTTTTTAATTGGCTTCCTTTTAATTCTTGGTTGGCAAACAAAAAATGCAGCAGTAATAGGTGGAGTATTAATGCTTATATTGATCGGAGGAACAAGTTTAATAGAGAATTGGGGTGCTTTGCCTTCTCAAATGATTCATCTGTTGTTTTTTGTTTTGGTTTATGAATTTAATCAGTCCAATACTCTGGCATTGGACAAATCGCAAGGCAGCAATTAGGACAATATGATTACAAAAGAAAACTTATCTAGTTACTTACCTTTTTTCTCAGATTTCCGACTTTTAGAGGCGCTGACAAAAGAGGGTAAGATTATGAACATTAAAAGTGGGGAGGCGATAATTGAGCCAGGCCAATTCATTAAAATGGTTCCCATATTACTTTCAGGGAGTTTAAAAGTTTTGCGTTTGGATGAAGAAGGCAAAGAATTGTTGTTGTATTATATAGACCCGGGAGAAACCTGTGCTTTATCCCTTACCTGTTGTTCTTCCTACAGGCCAAGTGAAATCAGGGCGGTAGCAGAAGAGGACAGTGTGTTGCTAAGTGTTCCTGTGGATCAACATGAAAAATGGACAGAAGAATTTAAACAGTGGAAAAATTATGTTACTGATTCTTACAGGATTAAATTTCAAGAGTTACTAAAAACCTTGGATGCTGTAGCGTTTAAGCGCATGGATGAACGATTGATGCGCTATCTGGTAACAAAAATGAAGCAATTGAAAACCAATGAGCTTTATACCACACATCAGGAAATCGCCAATGAACTTGGTACCTCGAGGGAGGTTGTTTCAAGGTTACTTAAACAGTTAGAGAAAAAGAAGTGGATCGAATTGGGTAGAAACGTCATCTATATTAGGGATGATTTTGAAGAGTTGATCAGTAAATTTAATTGATTAAATGAATTTAAATCATGCAATAGAATACCATTTACACGCTGAATAATTTTAGATTAAACGATTGTTGTTTTTAAAGTTACAAGCAAGCATTAACTGTCTTAACTTGTAAATAGTCAGAATTTTTTGTGAACTTATTTCTATTTAAACACCATAGCTGAGGTTTAATTCACAATATTAAGCAGAGAAACTTTTAACATGTATGGATAGCTACTATCCTATTTTTTTTTATAAAGCAATGGATTAATAAAACTTGATCAAGAAGGAGATGCATGGGTATTTTGTCCTAATTATACTTTTGGTGTGATCCTTTTTGATCATACCGATTTTTCTGTTACTACCATCAGTGAGCCGTATGAAGGTATGCGATTAAATAATTTCCAGTTAAAACAGTATTGCCCCATTCCAGTGGATTGGTATTGTTTGGCACTGATCATGGAGGTATTAATATTGTCGATAAGTATAAGAAAAAAGTAAGGTATTTGTTAAACCCGAAATATGCATTAGACATTCTATTACGTGCTGAAATCGCTTCAAAATCAGCCACTTCGTTGCTGTTTTCAATATCACCATAGCGGTGCTAGGCTAAAATCTTCAAATAGCCTGATTGTCTCGTCCTGAAAATGGTTGACACTTTTGTTTTTCAAATATAGTAAGTGTTTTAATTTCTAAGAAGTTTCATTTAACTTACAGTACCACGATAAAGCGGAGGCAAGCTCTGCTGAGGAGCAACTTGCCAAGGAATAGTCGTTTGGTCCGATAGCGTTGCTATTTTCAGACCGGGCCTTGACAGGTTCGGTCTTCTTTTTCCAATTATATTTCTTTCCAATAACGCGTTCGGTATCATGCCTTGTAAAACCTTCGTCATGTACTTGGTTAGGTGTTAGATTTCCTAAACTCTCGTGTGGTCTCATATCATTATAGATTTTGATAATTTTAATGATGTATTTTTTCGGGTTGATATTTGTTTCTCCTGCAATATCCTCCAGCCACTCTTCCTTTAGGATTCCATTTACTCTTTCCGCTATGGCATTTTCATGTGGTGAAGCGGGCTTCGTCATACTGATCCAAACTTTCTTCTTTTTCAATAGGTCGGTGTAATCATAACTGCAGTACTGTACCCCACGGTCCGAATGATGGACAAGGGAATAATGGTTAATGTTTTCTTGAGACTGGAAAGCCACCTTCAGGGCTTCAAGTGCTGATTCAGCCTTCAGATCCAGAGAAAGATTCCAGCCCACTATTTTCTGGGAATAAGCATCCGTAATAAGATACAGATACATGACTTGCCCATTTAGTAAAAGGTAGGTAATATCGGAAACCCATAACTGGTTGGGCCTGTAGACAACCATGTTTTCTACCAGGTTATGGTACTTCCTAAGCCAATGATGGCTTTGGGTAGTGAAAAACTTCCTTTTTCTTTTGGTTACTAATAACCCGTTCACTCGAAGCAAATCAAACAGTTTATCCCTGCCTATCTTGATTTTCATTCCTATTAGGTCTTTCTGAATCAGAGGGTTTATCTTTCTCAACCCCCATCTGGATGTTTTGGCCTTCTTTCTGATCTTTAAAACAAGACTCAAGACCACCTCTTCCTCAAATGCCCCGCGGTAAATATAATTTAAAGCTTTATAGTAGCCCTGCCTGCTCTTGCCAAACAATTCACAAAGTTGGGCCAAACTTACTTTTGGTTCTTCTTCTCTGAGTCTTTGAACTGTTTGGCACCAGACTTTTTTTCAAGATCTAGCCCATATTCTTCTTTGGCAATATCTACCATGATCTGGTATGCCCTGCCCTTCAAACGGCTAAGCTTCAGCTCTTCTTCAAGTTGCCTTATACGGGCTTTTAACTCACTATTGGAATCCTCTTTTATTGCCATGTTTTTTAAAATCGGAAGAGGATCTTTAGGAAGCCTTCTTTCAAGACCAGCAAAAATCCTCATCCATTCCAAGATAGCGGATTTGCTTTTAATTCCATAAATATGCCTTGCCTGTTCTTTGCTTAAAGTACCTGAAAGTACTTCCATAACGATTTTTCTCCTTGCATCTTCGGAGAACTTTTGTAATTCACTCATTTTGTCCGATTATAGGTTTACAATTTTTAATTAAATTGTGTCAACCTATTTCAGTACACGACCGATTGTCTTGCGATTGCAACACTTCCCGTAAACACGGGACAGGCTATCACGAATCCCATAAGGGCGGAGAAATACTATTACATAATCCGGGTTTAATCCGGAAACAGGGTATCAAATGGATTATTTAGCCAACCCAGAAGAGAACTCCTCTGGATTGAGTAGCAATGAAGTTTCAGACTTGATCAGAGATGCAGAGAGGTGGTTTAGGTAAGTACGAATAAGGGATTATGTTATTTTGATGAGCAATCTGAGCACTTTGTGGTTTTTAAGCGACGATCACCCTTTTTTAGGGGGATTGTAAGCCCCCTTGTTGTCACCGACACTCCCTTCGGTAATATTCACGTTAACAGGGAGTTTTCCTTCATATTCCAGTAGCGTATGCATCTTTACTGCTCCCTTTTTGGTACGGAAAGTAGCCCAATCAAACACCGAAAGGCAAAGGCTAATCACTGTGGCGTCTAGCAAATAAACAGGGCCCTTGATTCTGAGTTTGGACCTTTTGACAGATGCCTGCTGTCCTAAACTTCCCAACAGAGAATAGTAAAGGTCCCTAAAAAGGTCCGAATCCCTTCGTTTGTTTTGATAGCTGATACTTGATTTGGATGGGGCTTTGGTAAGGCCAAGATGGTTAAGGTTCCCAGTGGCAGACCGAAGCCCATTGGAAATCTCCCTTACCGATGTGCTCTTGGCAAAATGGCAGAACAACATCGAAAACCAGGTGCGTCCAGCTGTCAAATCCCTTGCAGCCCTTGTCGGTTTGCTTTTCCTTTACCAATTTCTTGAAAATAGAACGATCAATCTTTTTTATAATCTGTGAAAACAATGTAATATTACACATGAGAGGTTCGTGTTTTTTGGTGCAATCCCAAAATAACTATTTTGGGCAAAAAATTGAACCTCTCATTTTTTTATTTAGGACGCTATTGATCTTCTCAATATCAAAAAAACAATAATGAACAGTAAATTATTTCTTCTCGGCCTTTCAATTTTCTTTTTTGTGAGCTGTCAATCCTCACAAACAGATCCTATTAATCCAGTCCTTCCCATCCCAGATGAAAGGCAACTTGCCTGGCAGGAGATGGAGTTTTATGCCTTTGCCCATTTTAATATGAATACCTTCACCAATATGGAATGGGGTATGGGCGATGAAGATCCTGCTTTGTTTAATCCTACGGATTTTGACCCCAAACAGTGGGCGAAGGTTTGTAAAGAGGCAGGGATGAAAGGGATCATAATTACAGCAAAGCACCATGATGGTTTTTGCCTTTGGCCTACAGCTACCACCGAGCACTCTGTAAAAAATGCGGTTTGGAAAGATGGTAAAGGAGATATTGTCAAAGAAGTAGCTGAAGCATTTAGAGCTGAAGGCTTGAAGTTTGGGGTATACCTTTCTCCTTGGGATAGAAATAACCCGGATTATGGCACTCCAGAATACATTGAAGTGTTTAGAGCCCAACTAAGGGAGTTGCTTACCAACTATGGGGAGATTTTTGAGGTTTGGTTTGATGGAGCAAATGGTGGTTCCGGTTATTATGGGGGAGCCAATGAAGAACGCAGGGTGGATAAAAAGAATTATTACGATTGGCCCGGGACGATTGAAATCATCCGGGAACTTCAGCCTCAGGCTGTGATCTTCGGAGATGCAGGCCCTGATGTTAGATGGGTAGGGAATGAACATGGTTTTGCTTATCCGACTACCTGGTCCAATCTTATGAGAGATTCTATATACGGTGGAATGCCGGAATATTCAAAGAAATATTCCTCCGGTCAGGAAAATGGAACCCATTGGGTGCCAGCAGAAGCGGATGTGTCTATCCGTCCAGGTTGGTATTACCATCCTTATGAGGACCATAAAGTGAAATCACTCCCCGAGTTATTGGATATTTATTACAACAGTATAGGAAGAAACAGCTCTTTATTACTTAATTTTCCTGTAGATAGAAGAGGGCAGATTCATGAAAATGATGTGAAACAGTTGAAGAAGTTGGTAGCCAAGGTGAAGGAGGATTTTAGCCAAAAAATACCTTTAAAAAGCAGTAATCTATCTGCTTCATCTGAAAATGGTCAATATTCTGTAGAAAATTTATTGAATTCAGAAATGATGACTTTCTGGAGTCCAAAGGCTGGTGAACTGCCGGCTTCTGTTACCATTAACTTTGATGAAGCCCGGACTTTCAATCGGTTTTTGGTTCAGGAAAACATCTCATTGGGACAAAGAGTGAAGTCCTTCGAACTTGAAATCCTAAATGAAAATAAAGAATGGAAAAGTATAGCCAAAGAGACAACCATTGGCTACAAAAGAATCCTCAGACTTCCTGACACAAAGGCAATGGCTGTAAAATTTACCATTCATAATGCCAAAGAGAGTCCCGTAATAAGTCATCTGGCTTTCTTTGATGCACCCAAACTATTATTGCCACCGGAAATTTCCAGAGATAAAAACGGAACGGTAGAATTGAATGTGATAGAAGGGGGACTAGAGGTGTATTATAGCCTTGATGGGCAAGATCCTATAAAGTCAGGTAAGGTTTATAGCGAAGCATTTTCAGTAATGCAACCTACTAAGTTGAAGGCAGTGACCAAAGATCCAATTTCTGGAAAATTCAGTGAAATGATAGAAGTTGATCTCCAATTGGCTAAAAAGAATTGGAAAGTAATAGGTGGAGGAGAGAATGCTGGTAATCTTATAGATGAAGACCCATCTAGCAATTATGTAAGTGATCAAAACCTAGCCACCATAGACCTGGGAGAAAAACAGGAGGTTGCCGGTTTCACCTATTTCCCCATGCAGAATAGATACATGTCGGGCCTGATTAAGACCTATGTGTTTTATACCAGTATGGATGGGAAAAGCTGGCAAAAAGCTGGAGAAGGTGAGTTTGGGAATATAGCCAATAGTCCCATTGAACAAAGAGTGGAATTTGACCCCAAGGAAGCAAGGTTTATCAAGTTGAAAGTAAAAAGCACAACAGATGGTCAACCGGCTAGTTTTGCTGAACTGGGCGTGCTATTAACTCAATAAAACAAAAAAGTAGCGCAATAGAACAAAAGAGGTTAAAGTGATGGTAGATAAGGTAAAAGACAGAATCTTGGATTGGTTTTTGTCTTTTGGTTTGGAAATAAATTTTAACCAAAAACCACTGATACTATGTTAACTTGGGTAATCACATTTCTAGTAGTCGCTTTAATAGCTGCCGTTTTAGGTTTTGGAGGAATTGCCTCCGGATTAGCCTCTATTGCTAAAGTAATATTTTATATATTCATTGTCTTGCTGCTGATAAGTCTTGTAGCTGGAGGAGTAAATGGATTTTAAATAGAAAAACCCATCCGAATTGTATATTCGGGTGGGTTTTTTATTTACTTTTTCTTGCTGAATTTCCAGACAAGAAAATACGAAGCTTAAACACGAAATATGAATTGACATTCTATTACGTGCTGAAATCGCTTTAAAATACCCAATCGTTGCTGTTTTCAATTTCTCCATAGCGGTGCTATGCTAAAATCTCCAAACGACCTGATTTTCTTTCGATTGCAACACTTCCCGTAAACACGGGACAGGCTTCACCCCTGACTATTGTCAGGACGGAGAAATCCTATTACATAATCCGGGTTAAATTATTCTCTACAATACATATTCTTCAAATAGCTCTTGCAAAGTTTTGCTCAGGTCTTTACTCAATCCTGGGTGGGGTCTTGAGGTTTGGATTACAGAACTTCTCACGGCGGTCAGCCACCTGAAGCGTGAAGCCAGGTCCATTGTTGCAATTTGTCCTCCATTAGATTTTCCATCACAAATTTTTTCGAAAGAACTCAAGTTCAATTGGATCATTTCAATGTCAGCATCTGGATCTAATGCCAGGATCTTTTCCCTGGAAAGGTGAATTTTCACCCCTAAAAAGCCACTTTTGTGGTCACACAAAATAACGCCCACATTTATAAACTCTTCGCGTTCCACCCTTGGTACTACGCGCAAGACCGCATATTCATATAATTGATTTTCTTGCATCGTTTGCTTCTTTGGTGAATTGATCCGCATAAGACAATCTTAGCTTTAGAAAATCGGCATAAACCGTTCGTAGTTCCTCAGCATTTTCCCCATCTCTTCCTGCTAATAACCACTCATCAGGTATCAGAGAAACAATGGCGTTAATCTTATCCTCATTTAAAATAGAAGTGAATTCATCATTGACCTCAGCCAATTTTTCAGCTTGCTGGAGTAGCACATGGTTGGTAATAATGGGAAATGACTTGGTCGCATTTTCTTTCCATCTTGTCCAGCCGTGTTGAAACAAAAATGCAGCGCCATGGTCAATGAGCCAAAGCTCTCGGTTCCACATTAGCATATTTGTGTTCCTAAAAGTCCGGTCTACATTTGTGATAAACATGTCTAACCAAACAATTTTTGAAGCCAGTAATGGATCAACCTTTGAAACCAAAGGATCAAAATTGATGGCACCGGATAAGAAATGCAAAGCCAGGTTTAAGCCTTGGCTGCCCTTTAATAAATCCTGTATCTCTTCGTCTCCTTCAGATCTGCCAAATGCAGGATCCAGGTTGGCAAAGACAAGCTCGGGAATTTTAAGCCCTAGCAATCGTGCGATCTCTCCGCCAAGGAGTTCTGCTATCAATGCTTTTTCACGTTGGCCTGCACCTCGGAATTTCAATACGTAATTAAAACCATCGTCAGCAGCTGCAAGGGCTGGAAGTGATCCACCTTCCCTTAATGGCTGCATGTACCTGGTCACATTTACTGTACGCAATTGTGGTAATTGTTCCATAAATCTTTTAAATATGGGTTTGCATGGAAATAGCATAAACCCTTTATACCTGCAATTTGGGGCTAATTAATGAACTAAACCTGAAATAGGGAACAGAATTTTAAATTAGGAGCGAAAATTACTATTGGCCAACTATTTTTTTCTTGTTTAAGCAAAACAAGATGACACAGGCTCCCTAAAATCAACTTATTTTTTTGTAGCTTCACCTTTGTTACACCCGAAATATGCAATAGACATTCTATTACGTGCTGAAATCGCTTTAAAATCAGCCACTTCGTTGCTGTTTGGAGATTTCACCATAGCGGTGCTATGATAAAATCTCCAAACAGCCTGATTTTCTTGCGATTGCAACACTTCCCGTAAACACGGGACAGGCTTCACCCCTGACATTGTCAGGGCGGAGAAATTCTATTACATAATCCGGGTTAAATTTCCACTATTTGTTAGCTGGGAAATAGCCTAAGAGCTATGTATTGCCTGATCATTGAACTGATATCTGTAGAAACTTTGCTAGGGAATTGTGCCTTTGGTACTACCATTTCCCGATACCCATGACATTTATGAACATTTCCGATTTTTTGAAAGCATTGGTACCTTTTACAAATGATGAGCTAGATGACATCCTCAAACATTTTAAAAAAGAGGCTGTCCCAAAGAATCAAATTCTTGTTCGCCAAGGAGAGGTTTCTAAAACCTTGTACTTTATAGAAAGCGGACTGGGTAGAAGTTATTACCTTAATCAGGCGGGTAAGGAAATCACCCAATGGTTTTTCGGTAGTGGTAAGTTTATGGCCAGTGCAGACAGCTTTTTCCAGCAATGTCCCAGTTTGTATTTTATTGAAGTTTTAGAAGATACTGTGATATACAGTATCACAAAAGAAAAGCTGGATGAATTGTTTGACACCTATCCAAAAATGGAAAAGCTTGGAAGGCTGGTCACCACTGAAATGCTTACCAAAGTAGTGAATAAATTAAATGCCATTCAATTTCAAACAGCCAAAGAAAGGTATGAATACATGCTTGCTGAGTTTCCGGACATTGCTTATCAAGTCTCTTTGGGCCATATCGCTTCCTATTTAGGTATGACGCAGGAAACTTTAAGCCGCATCAGGAAAAGCAATTCGAGTAAATAATTCATACTTGAAAAGTCTTTATTAATATCGATCACTCATAACAAACAAGATTGTTAGGCTTTTTTCGGCCTTCAAAAGTTATGCTTATTGGAGAAAGTGGATATAGAGATGCTAAGTAAAAATCTCCAAATTTCCTGATATTCTTATGATTGGATTCCTATCTGAGAAAGCCCAGGTATTCCTAATGATAACCCGGATTCAAAAAAAAAATACTGGCGATGTTTCATGCTAGCTTTGATCTTTCCGTCAATAGGTAGTGATAAAAGACGCAATTTTAACCTGTTTGCCGTTTCCATGTTTCACTTTTTGATATAGGTCAAAAGATAACCGCTGTTTCCTAAGGATCTTTGTATTGTAATTATAAAACGATTTACAATGAAACCATACAAAGGAGCATTTGCGATTCTATTGATTTTTCTTGCAACGGTGATGCCTTCGGTAACAAAGGGGCAGCAACTAGATCCAATATTGAAAGGACTGATCAATAAAGGGCTAAGTAAAAGCCAAACCGTCAATGGTAAATATCTTGATGCAGAACAGGCTGGAATTGACCAAAAATTGGCAAAATCGGTATTCTTGCCCAAAATTACTTTAAACGGTAGTTATACCCATTTGAATGATGACATTACTTTTGATGAAAATACAAAAAACCTGTTAACGGAGACCCAAAAGCTTGTTATCAAAGACGCTGTCGGATTACCTTTTAACTCAACTTTTCCAAATACCCTTCCACTTCAGGAGGTGCCGGTTTTACAAAACCAAAATATTCTGAGGTCATCGGTAGATGTAGATTGGGTATTGTTTAGCGGGCTGGAAGCAAGCAATGCACTCCAAGCGAGCAAACACAAGGAAGCCTCTCTGAATTACTTAGGGATGGCGGAGGAAGATAAAATCGCCTTACAAATCATAGAAGCCTATGATAAACTTGCTTTGGTAAGAGCATCAAAAAAAGTGCTCACTACTTCAGAAGACTATTTGAATGAACAGGCAATCTATGTCAGTAAGGCCATCGAAAATGGTCTGGCAACACCCATCAGTCGAAATAAAATTGAACTGGCGAAGCAACAATTGGAAGCCAAAAAGCTTGAATTTGAACATAACAATACCCTGTTGATAGAAGTGCTTCACCAGCTTACCGGTAAGAGTAGAGCAGATTTAAAAATGCTCCAACCGCAATTGCATTCTTTTTCCGTGGATGCAGATTCCAATTGGGAGAAACGCAATGAAATCAAAGCCTTAGAAGAGGCCGAACAGGCGACTCAATACCAGGCCAAAATGATAAAGAGCAATTTCATTCCTAAAGTAGCCATGAAAGGTCACTATGAATTTATTGAAGAGAATTTATCACTACTAGATCCAAAATGGTATGTAGGGGTAGGGCTAAAATGGAATGTCTTTGATGGCAACCAATCACGATTAAAAAGAAGAAAAGTTCAACTAGAGACTGCCAAGTATAGAGAACAAATTGAAGAGGCCAATGAAATGATTGAGTTAGCAATATCCAAAGCTGAAATAAGCTATGAATCGGCCTTATTGAATACTAAAATAGTTAAAAAGGAAATTGAATTGGCCAATGAAAACTATGAGATGGTGAATACTCAATACAAAAACAACCTGGCCTCGATCAATGATGTGTTGGATGCTTTAAATGATGTTGAGAAAGCCAATTTCAAATTGCAGGAATCTTATTTTAAAGAACGCCGCGCTGTGGCAGACCTGCTTCATGCCAAAGGAATACTTAATTACTAACCCATCAAAAATAAAAAAATGAATACCTATAAAAATATATTACTAGGCGGTTTCGCACTACTTGCTTTGAGTTCATGCCAGCCAGAACAGATCACCCCCAATAGAGGTAAAGTGAAATTTGAAACCATTTCAGTGAGTAGCAAACTTGCGGGAAGAGTGGATAAAATATTCGTAGAAGAGGGACAAAAAGTAAAGAAAGGGGATACCTTAGCCACAATTAATATTCCAGAAGTACAAGCCAAAATGCTTCAGGCAGAAGGGGCCATTATGGCTGCCCAAGGTCAGTTAAATATGGCCTTTAATGGGGCTACGGTAGAGCAACTCAATCAGATTGATGGCCAATTGAATTCTGGCAAAGCGCAATTGAATTTTGCTCAGGAATCTTTTAACCGTCTTGAAGCCATGTACACGGATTCATTGATAAGCCAACAGCAATTTGATGAGGTAAAGATGAAGTTGGACATGGCGAAAGCTCAGGTAGCTGCTTTAGCGGCCAAGCGAGATGAAGTGAAAAAAGGAGCGAGGGAAGAGCAAATTGACCAAGCCAAAGGGCAGTTGGATAGAGCAAAGGGAGCCAGGGAAGAAGTTGCCACCGCTTCTTTAGAGCAGTTTGTTATTGCACCAGCAGATATGTCGGTAGAAACCATTAGTTTGGATGAAGGAGAGTTACTTACACCCGGTTTTACCTTGTTTAATGGCTACAAAACCAACAGCATCTATTTCAGGTTTACAATTCCAGAATCAAGGATTTATGATTTTGAAGTAGGTCAGGAGTTAAGCTTAGTCAATCCTTATACCGAAGAAGAAGTAGGAGGTAGTATTGCAGCCATCAAGCAACTAGCCAAGTATGCAGGAATTACAAGCACAGCACCTTTGTACGGGTTGTCCGAATCAATTTATGAATTAAAAGTAGTACCTACTTCAAATGTTCAGGGGCAAAAGTTTTATATCAATGCTACTTTCCTGATTAAATAAAAAAATGATGAAAAAATTCATAGGCTTATTAAAACTGGAATTCAGGCGTATTTTTTCCAATAGTGTGCTAATGGCCATCTTCTTTGGGGCGCCCATAGGCTACGGTATTTTATTTGGCTATGTGTACCAACAAGCCAAAGTCAAGGATTTACCCATAGTCATTGTGGACCAAGACCAAAGTCCTGCATCGGATAAAATAATTGATGCTTTTGAAGACAATGAGGGCTTACATGTTTCTGATGTAAGGTCAATCCCTGGGGATATCAAAAATGAAATGCCTGTCAAACAATACGTAGCGGTAATTACCCTGCCTACTGATTTTGAAAAGGATCTTTTGCAAAAAAAACATCCAGAGGTACGTGTAGATTTGAACATGGCAAATATTTTAAATGCCAACACAGCGAGCAATCATATCAATACTGTGTTGATGACCATAAATGCTGGAATTGAAATAGAGGGGCTTAAAAAACAAGGACTTCATCCGGAACAGGCAAAAGCAGCTTATGAAAGTTTTAAAATTAACTTCAATAAACTTTATAATTCTACCGGGAATTATGTAACCTTTATGCTACCTGGGTTGCTTGCTGCCATTATGCAACAAATTATCTTTTTAGCAATGGCCTTGGCTTTCTCCCGAGATTTTGAGGATGGCTATTTTGGTAAGCTTGTAATTGAAAGCAAGTCTTCGATTTATCACATAGGCTTAAAGGCAACGCCCTTTTTGATTATGCTTCCCTTTATGTGGTTAATCATAAGTTTGATTCTTTCTTTCTTTAATGTTGGGGTAGAAGTAATTAATTTTCAAATGTTGATTTTGACAACATTATTAACCTTCGCGTCTATGTTTATAGGGATGTTGTTTTCGATTGCCATACCCAGCCAACTGAAAGCGACGGAGTTATTGATGGTAATCTCTACACCCGCATTTATTTTAAGTGGTTTTACTTGGCCTACTTCGGCAATCCCTGAGGTGATTACAAATGTGGCTCGGTTTATTCCCGTAACTCAATACTTGAGTGGCTTTAGGAAAATAGCATTTTATGGAGGGGATTTTGCTTCAATTATGCCTGAAATAAAGTTCCTGACAGGTATAATTTTAGTGGCAGTTATCACGATGATTTTGTTACTTCAGTTTAAAATTAACCGAATGGCAAAGAAGCAAAATTAATTTGAATCTAAAGCAGTAGATATGGCGGCATGAGGTCAATGACAGCAATGTCGCCATATTTACCTTATCGGATATCGCTTAATTGCTCTCTTTTTTCTAGGTTTTGTAATTGATCTTCTCTTTGAAGCAATACTTTCCTCAGTTGCTTTTTGGAAAACAGTTCCAATTGATCTCCTACATGGGGACTATGGGCTTGGGTGGCATTTCCATACGACATCAGGGCTTTGGCAGTAACCTCCTTTCCAAACTCAGTGGCACAAACGTAGGTCTCACCGTGCGTGGCAAAGAATTGTCCATTTCCCTTTGGTGAATAATTCATGGTTCTAAATATCCCTAAACTTCCTGCACCACCATTTGCAGCATAGCTATGATTCCCAACCTCTAGACGGTAAACATCTCCATAGTTAACAGCTAGGGATCCGTAAATTTGTTGGTGCTTTACGGCCGCTATTTGAAGTGAGGAAGTAACATGAGTTAGGTCTTTTAACTTCCTGGGAGTGTTTAAAGGATCATTAAAATCCCATTCTTCAGCGAAAACGCCTTTGCTTCCAAGTTCTTTTGCGAACATGCTAAATAATACCGGCCCCGTACTATTTGCCTCGAAAGCACCATCCCAACTGAGCAATGTCGCTAACGCTTCCTTCGTCAAGCTATCCAATGCATCGGAATCGATTTTGCTTAAATCTTCTTTTATTCTTAAAAAATATTCCGATTTTGTATCATGCTTCAAAGCGATTAGTTGATCCAAGTTGAGGTTCATTGCATCTTTAATCAATAAAGCTGAGCGTTGGGGTCTAAATCCCATTGCATTTGGAGCCATATGAGAAGGGTAATCATCAGGCCTAATTGCTGCAGGAAAGGTACTGGTATAGGGTGGGTCATTGGCATTTTGGATCCAGCCACTTTCGGGGTTTAGGTAGTTGGGAACCTCCTCTGAGGAATAGTAGCCTTGCCACAAATCTTTACTTGAAGTTCCGGAAACTACCTTCTGCCACTTATCCCAGCCTCCATTTTTCTTAGGAGCATTTCCTCCAAAATGATACAAAATATTGTTTTCTTTGTCGCTGTAAATCACATTGAATAGGGGCAGGCCATTCATTGCCAAGGCCCCCTGAAATTCTTCAAGGCTTTGGGATTCTCCCATGGCCAACCATTGACCAATTATATTGAGCTTACCGTCAGTATTGGGCCATTTTATGGCAATGGCTTTATTGCCTTCTTCTTTATATACCATTCCAAAAGCGGACTGTTTTCTCAGCACTGTTGTTGCTTTTTTTCCACTTCCTGTTTTTTCAATAATTTGGACAGTGTCAATAGTGAAATCGTGAAATTCATTATCGAGTTGATACTGCCCATTTTGAAGGGTAAGTTCGTATAGATCCACATTGTCCAAGGTATTGACAGTGTGGGTCCAGCCTAGGTTTTTATTGAAGCCTATACCGATGGTAGGAAGGCCTACCAAGGTGGTTCCGTACAAATCGTTGGTTTCTGTAATTAAATGCGCTTCAAAAAACAACCAGAAATCATCCCAATTTAGATGTGGGTTGGCCATTAGCATGCTATTTCCGGAGGTAGTTTTACTTCCGCTGATAGCCCATCCATTTGATCCGGCTGTCCATTTATTCGCTTTGCTAATATTTCGGTTAATCAGAAATTCTAAGTAAAAAACCCTAAATGTATGTTGAAGAATATCTTCGGGTTTTACCGGTAATACCACTTTATATTTTTCTTCGAGTTCATTGGGGTTTTGGTCAGCATAGGTATTGATCCCTTTGGCAAAAGAGATCAGGACTTGCTTTTCCTTTTGAGGAAGTAGTGTATAAGCCTTCTGAGATGCATTGAGTACACCTAGCTGATGCAACAATTTATCTCTACCAATATCTTCGCTCCAATATTCACTCGATTTTGCCCTTCCTTCACCATATAATTTTAAGATCAGGTTGCCATGGTTATGCATTTGTGCCCAACCCATCATATAATAAAGGTTGTCATCAGTGCTGGCATAAATGTGAGGAATACCCCATTTGTCCCAAAGAATTTCGTCATTAGGCTGATTGAAATTCTGGAAGTCTAATCCTAATAAAAATGGAACTATAAAAAGAAGCAGCTTTTTGTACACGGGATTAAATATTTTAATGAATTATCAGATGAGTTATATTCAATAACCGATCGGTTAATAAGTGTAGCATTAAGAATGGGTTAGTCAAATTTTACCGAAGTCATAGAAAGGGAACCTCCCAAAGGTTGATCGTTAAATAAGCTTGTTTCATCCTTACTGTCTTTCAGTGCCAATGTGTAGAGCAAGGGCAAATAGTGTTCCGGAGTTGGTATGGCCAGGTCAAAGGCTTTTCCTTGTTTTCTATAATTGATTAAACTTTGAAAATCCCCGTCTACAATCCAGGTCTTCATTTTCTCATTGGCTTCTATGGCCCAGTCAAATGCAAACGGTTCTCCCTGAAGTTTGTCCCAAGCGACTTTTCCCAGGTTGTGCACCATATTACCACTACCAATGATTAAAATCCCCTTTTGACGTAATTGGGACAATTCTTGCGCCAATTCAAAGTGGTATTTTGCAGGCTTGGTATAATCCAAACTCATTTGAATGATGGGGACATCTGCATTGGGGTAAAGGTGTTTGACTACACTCCAAGCACCATGATCCAAGCCCCAGCTTTCATCAAGCCCTATACTTGTGTTGGTGATTAAATCCTTTGTTTCCTGGGCCAGAGAAGGACTTCCTGGTGCCGGGTATTGCACATCAAAAAGGGCCTGCGGGAAACCGGAAAAATCATGAATGGTTCTTGGGTTTTCCATAGCGGTAACATAGGTCCCCTTGGTTTCCCAATGGGCAGAAATACATAGAATAGCCCTTGGTTTTTTAATTTCTTCTCCTACTTTTTTAAAACCCTTTACAAATTCATTCTCTTCAATTCCATTCATGGGGCTACCATGTCCAAGAAATAAAACAGGCATTTTTTGGGTATTAGAAAAGGATCCGGAGAGTTTGTTTAAAGCTTTAAAGTACATTGAATAATTGATTTTTGGGTGGCATTTAAGTATTCATTGGGGTAAGGTTTGCTTTGAAAAAGAGTTCCCCTATAAATATACTCCGCGTTCCCAATAATGGGTTACTTGGGTTTTGGAATATATAGAAATTAATGTTAAATGAAGAGCTTGTTTTTTCTTAAGGTAGGCTTAAGATTTTGTCAGTATTATTGCAAAAAAAAGCAACAATACCGCCAAAATCAGTTGGCGTACAGACCATACTGCATGGGCTATTGCCCCTGTCTACAAAAATGTCACCCCTGAGCGGGGTTTTATGTTTATTCGAAATTTTAGTCTATCAATATTTAAATTGGCTGAGTAAAAAAAAGAAAACCAAGTCCTCTGACAATATTCAAGGGACAAGGTTTGTTGATTTATTTTTTATCGAGATAGCTTTACTCTTTGTTAGTAAATTGATTTTAGATAACCTCAGGGATGATATTCCTATCTTTTATGTCCATATAAAATTTAGCCAGAGTCACATTGGCAAAGGGGATAAACCACAAAAATCCAATTCCCAAGGTAAGTATACAAAGCAAAGCCATACCAAGAAACATCAAGAACATAAGGAAAAGCTTCATTTTGTAACCATTCATCATTTGCTTGCTTTTGTCAATGGCATCCAGTGGGCCAATGTTTGGATCATCAGCGATAATATAGAAAGTCATGGCATAGGAAAGGGCGGCAATGATTCCGGGTATTATCAGCAAAAGCATCCATAGAAGTATAAAAATGAACATCAATAAATAGGCCCCTAAAGCTGTACCAAAGTTATTGAAGCCATCAAATATTTGTTGCAATCTGGCATTTTGATCTCGGGCAATACTCAAGGAAAAATAGGCCAAACCAAGTGTCATAGGTCCTGTAATTAACAAGGTTCCCAAGGCTATCATCGGATAGTAATCCGCCATTCCTTGTAAAAAGCCCATGATAAACATATATAAAAGAAAAGTACCTATGGCCAGCCCCCAATTACCCTTTAGGGATTCACGTGCCATTTTCATTAATTCTACATTCTCAGTTCCCATGTTTATATCTTTCAGGTTTTAGGTGGCTAGGTAGCGTTTGTGCTTTTATAATTGTTGGTAAAATCCTAAGAGCTTAGCCCTTACGATTGAATATAGGTTAAATTTTAGACGAGACCAATAGTTTGAAATATTATTTTCGATTTTGGTGCGTTTTGATTTATACCGGACCCTGAGCGGAAGGGGTAGGTAATACGGATACGTTGCCCTAAGGCTTCGGCTCCGCTCAGCCGTCGGGTTTGAAGTGAAGCAACTTTATTTAAATAGGTGCTTAGAGGTGTTTGATTAAGTACCGCGTAAGTTAGACAGTTACGTAAAAAATCCCCCTTGCTCTCCGCCGCGGCGGAGGGACTTTGTTACGTTAGGATTTAACATATGCAGTTTACCTTCAAGCTTTATCAGCACAATTAATTTCAGAAAATCAGCTATAAATACCTTTTTCTGCAATTCCCCCTTGAAGAGGGATTCTGATGCGTTTGATATCCTACCGGACCCTGAGCGGAGCCAAAGGGGTAGGTATTACGCATGCATTGCCCTATGGCTTCGACTCCGGTCAGCCGCCGGGTATTTTCCCTGCCTAATTGGTCATTGAATAAATAATAAGGCTTGATTAACTTTGTTCTTAGTTTTATTATTATTATTATGAATAATTAAAATAATGAAAGGTAATATTCATGCCTTTTTTCAAATGAATAAACAAAGACTAAAAGAGGATACATGGGTTTTGGTTAAATTAAAGTTTAAATGAGCTTTTTAAAATTTTGTAAATTATTAAGTACCCTTAATTGCTTGTGAGAATGAGAATATTTTTTCCGTTATTGATATTGATAGCTACCGGATGTAATGGTTCGGTAGAAGAGAAGACAATTGATTTTAAGACCAATCTTCTTGAAATTAAGCTTTTAGAAACCATTCCGGTTAATCCTCGATATACCCAGTTGATTGCCTCAGACTCGGGTGAATACCTTTTACTTTTAAACGACTTTAAGGATAAATTCCAATTTCTTGAACTTCCCTCAGGAGGGATCGCTCATGAAATAACAATTCAGCGAGAGGGAGAAAATGGGATTTCAGGGTTTAATGCCGGAACAGTTACCGGATGGGATTCTCTTTGGGTAACCAACAGGCCTCCAAGCTTAGTTTTAACTAACTTTAGCGGAGAAGTATTAAAAAAGGTGACTATTATTGACGATCAAACACCACTTACCGTAATAAGATCTGACTTTGATAGGCGAATGCATCAATATGGAAACAAAATTTTCGGCTCACAGCCACTATTCATGGACCATCATGGGATGAATAAAGATGCCATTCAAAAGCAAAGATTGGTCTTTAGTTTGGATGTCAATACAGGAGATGTGGAGTGGTACGATGTATTTTACAGAGAAGACTATTGGGATAATGGCAAAAAGCCTTCCGGTTACTCATGGACAGAAAAGGATGGAAAGCTATACATTGCACCTTGGCATGACCATGAGATTCAGGTTTTTGATTTGGCCTCAGGTACAGTTACAAATCGAAAGGAGGTGAAATCTAATCATGTCAACAAACCTGATTACGTCAATGAAATCTTACCAATGGAAAAAGCCTTAGCAAATTCTTTTTCTTCAGACCGTTATAAAAGCCTTCTTTATGATAAGTACAGGAATGTATTTTACAGGTTTTTCTTACCTTCCTTTGATCCCGAAATCTTGGAGGAAGAATACAATCATTTAGACCTCGAATTCTCAAGACCCTATTCGGGTGTGATGGTTTTGGATAGCGAACTGAATATTATCGGTGAACATATTTTTGATAAATTTCAGGTTTATTCATTAAATAACCATTTTGTAGGTGAGAAAGGATTGTACATTTCTGCAAACAATCCATTTAACCCAGAATATAATGAGGATATGTTAAGGTACTTAATATTTACGCCGGAGTTGAGAGAGGAATAAGCTTATCAGGATTAACGGAAATAAAATTGCAAAGCCGCTAAATAGTGCCACCTTGATAATTTAAATAATGTAATAGGTTTACAGTTTATGAAAAAAATCTCAATTTGAATTTCCAATTGTATCAACCTTATATTTTAGAATGTTTACGTTAGAAATCCCCCTTAGTCCCCCTTTGGAAAAAAGGGGGATTTTGATATTTCTTCAATTGACGATTGCGTTACTGACTTTAACCCGAAATATGCAATATACGTTCTATTATGTGCTGAAATCGCTTTAAAATCAGCCACTTCGTTGCTGTTTGGAGATTTCACCATAGCGGTGCTATGCTAAAATCTCCAAACAGTCTGATTGCGATTGCAACACTTCCCGTAAACACGGGACAGGCATCACCCCTGACCTTGTCAGGGCGGAGAAATCCTATTACTTAATCCGGGTTTAAATTTATTTCTCCATTACATTCACACTATTCGCTGGGCTTAGCTGGACTACTTCTTCCAGGAACTTTATGCTTTCCTCTAGCACTTCGTCCCAACTTTCCGTTTTCAAACTGGAAGCAATCACATGGTCACCGGCCTCAGGGAAAGCTACTTTCCGCTTTTTGTCTTCAGGAGTACTTACACTGGCATACATGTCCAGCATGGCTGGAACGGAAACTACCTTGTCCTGCTCTTCCTCATTTTTGTAATAATAGGCCAGAAAAAGTGGTTGTTTTACTTTTTCAAAGGTTTCCTTGTTCATTTTACTTTTTAGCAGAACAGCCAGACTTGTATAAGCATTGATATGATAATTTGTTGCCCAATATTTTCCTTCTTCGGGTTCTCTTTCTATCACCTGCACCCCATTTTCATTGGTCATTGTCATTTCCATTAGTTGTTTCATCCAAGGCTGAAACAAGGGATCGAGTCGATCACCATAGATGCCGATACATGGGGAGTACAATACCAAGGAATGAATTTCCGGTCTTTCCTCTGCCAGGATCAATGACAAGGCACCACCCATAGAGGTCCCTACTACGATTACACTATCCCCCAATTGTCTGCTGATCATATAGGCTCTTCTTGCCCCATCCACCAGGCTTTTGGCATTTAGGTGTTCAAAGGCATTTGCACGCTCTATGCCATGTTCCGGTAGCCTGGCCAAGTAGAGGTTGGCACCAAAATGTTTGGCCAATTGCTGATGCACAGGGTCGCCCTCCATCTGACTGGCACCAAAACCGTGTACATAGAGAATACTGAAAGCGGTTTTTTCCTTTCTCTCAGGGTCAGCCCAGACTATCCTGGCTTCATTATTAGGTTTAAGGCCTTGCACAGTGTCTTCACCCTGCTGTATATAGGCTTCCAGGTTATTGAGATTTGATGGCACTTCAGGATAGGTACCGGATAAGTCCTGAATGCTTTCTTTTGGTCCGAGCATATAAAAGATGACAATAAAAATGGCTGAACCCATCAGCCAGGGAAGGACTCTTTTCATGATTTTATTTTTTGATGTCTTCGTAAGAGGCAACTACCCCTCTTACCATGGCAGAACTGAAGCCATGGTGCTCCATTTCATTTAAGCCCTTGATGGTAGAGCCTTTTGGCGTCGTCACCTTATCTATGGCTGCTTCAGGGTGAATCCCTTTCTGAATAATCAATTCGGCAGCACCTTTGACCGTCTGCGTCACAATTTTATTGGCTGTTTTGGCATCAAATCCTATTTGGATTCCTCCTTGTGTCATGGCGCGCATAAAGCGCAGAACAAATGCAGTGCCGCAAGCCCCCAAAACAGTGGCCGCTTCCATCAGGTGTTCTTCTATGGTGATGCTAATGCCTACACTATTGAAAATGGCTTTGATGGCCTCTTCTGTTTTTTGGTCAAAACCTTCCCCACAAATGCAGGTAATGGATTCTTTAATATCTGCTGCTATATTGGGCATAACCCTGAAAACAGTAGTACCGGGTTCTAGTTCAGCCTTTATGGCCTGCAAGGTAATACCAGCAGCCAAAGAGGCGATTACTTGCTTGTCTTTCTTTAAAAATGGCTTAATCTCCTGTAGAATAGGCTGAATATTGTAAGGTTTAACACCTAAAATTACAAAGTCGGCATCCTTAACGGCTTCTTTATTATCAGCTAGTACTGTGACTCCTTGGGATTCTAGGTAAAACAAACTTTCCGGATGTCTTTTGGTAACGATTAGCCTTTTTCCGTCAAATCCTTCTGTACTCAATAAGCCATTGGCTATAGAAAGCCCCAGGTTTCCGCAACCTATGATGGCTATTTTAGTATTGTTGTCCATTTATTTTAGTCCTTATTTAAAATCAAGCAATAAATTTACTCATAATTTATGAGATTTCGGGGATGACCATTTATTTGATGGCTTGAATTTGTTGTGTGTAAATGTAAAAGTTTGGATCTACTTCAATGGCTACGTTTGCTTCTAACTTTCCAGAACTTTTCCAGCCTTTTTCCGGGTCAATCCAATGCGTCTCTTCCTTTTGATTAATTTTAACCGGCATGGCAAAATCGGCAACGCTGTTTTCCCACCGGTAATACAATTTGTTATCTTTCCAGTAATATTGAAAAATCGGTACCTTTTCCGTACGAAGGTATTGGTCAAAGAAAGCCTGAAGGTTCAAACCACTTTCCTCAGCCAAAAAGGTCTCTATTTCAACGGTAGTTACCGTCTGATGGTAAAAAACCTTGTTCATTTTCCTTAAAATGCCTCTCCATTTTTCATCATTGTCAATCCATTGCCGTAGCGTATGTAGGATATTGGCTCCCTTAAAATACATGTCTCCGGAACCCCTTTGATTTACATCATAATCCCCAATAATGGGGCCATCGTTTCTTATTATATTTCTAGCCCCTTGAAGGTATTGATTCCCCGCAATGACACCATAGTGATAATCTAAGAAAAGACTTTCCGAATAAGTGGTGAAACTTTCGTGAATCCACATGTCGGCAATGTCTTTATAGGTGATGTTATTGGCAAACCACTCGTGTCCTGCTTCGTGAATGATGATATAATCAAAGGTAAGTCCCCAGCCTGTTTCACTAAAATCCTTGCCCTTGTAACCATTGGAATAGCCATTGCCATAGGTGACAGCCGACTGGTGTTCCATGCCAAGATAAGGCACCTCGATCAGCTTAAAACCATCCTCATAAAAAGGGTAGGGGCCAAACCAGTGCTCGAAGGCCCGCATCAGTCTGGGTGCATCCCTAAATTGCACCTTGGCTTTTTCTAGGTTTTCCTTGAGTACATAATAATCCAGGCTTAATGGCCCTTTTTCACCCTGATACATTTCTGAAAAATGCGCATAATCTGCTATGCTTAGGTTAACCCCATAATTGGCTATCGGGTTGCTAACAAACCAGTGGAAAGAGCTTTTCCCATCTTTGTGTTTCTCTATTTCCCGAAGCCTGCCATTGGATACGTTCATAAGTGGATCCGGAACCTTTACACTGATCAGCATGCTGTCAGGTTCATCGTACATGTGGTCTTTACATGGCCACCAGAGGCTTGCTCCATCCCCTTGGTTGGAATTGGCGATAAAAGGTTTTCCTTTTTTGTCTTCTTCCCAAGTTAAGCCTCCTGTCCAGGGAGGGTTAGGGCTTATCCTTGGCGTACCGCTGTAGCTTACCTCAAGAAAGTGTAAATCTCCTTCCTTTTGATGCTCTACAAGGGTGACAAAATAGGCGTTCCCTTCTTTTATGAAATCCAGCTCTTTGCCATTTTGGAAAAACCCCTGAATTTTCATAGGCTGTTGCAAGTCAATTTGCATGACCTTCCCAGGCTTCACTACTTTATAGTAAATGGTATTGCTTCCTTCAATGGACTTTTGCTTGGGCTTGACCTCGATGTCGAGGTGATAATATACCAGGTCCCACCATTCCCTTTCCGGAGTAATACTTCCTCGCAAACTATCCTGCCTGTTATAAGTTCGGTCCGTGTTTTGGGCCATTCCGGAGGGAATGATTAGCAAGACCAACAAAAGAAAGGAAATGCTAAAGGTTATTTTTTGTACTGTTACTTTCATTAACAATTTAAGGGTTTATTCGTAGCGGTCATTGATATCCATTTCGGTCAATTCAATCATCAATTCAGCAATTTTTTTACTGGCATCTTTTAAGAAACGCTCACCTTTTTCTGCCGACGAGGCTTTAGGGTTGCCTATTCCTGTATCTTCGGAGACCATTGACCATTTCCTCTCTGCCCATGCCCAACCTTCACGAATGGCTTTCACTTTTGATTTCTTTTCTTTTCCGTCACCGGCTTCTTCCAGCGGGAGCACCAAATGGCCGTGGAGATGCATGATCAGGCTGGTTTCCATTTCGTCTGCATGGTCTCCCATATGTTCAAAATACTTGGGTTTGTCCATGGCTTGAAACCAGTTGCAGGTACTAAAGAACATGTCTGGAAATAGCAGACCAATTTCTCTTAGTATGGTTTTAAAGTCATTGCCTCCGTGGCTGTTTAGGATAAGCAATTTAGGTATCCCTTGTCGGTGAAGTACAGCAACGAGGTCTTTCAAAATCGCTAGTTGGGTGCTAGGATTTAGGTTCATATCCAAATAGATATCGGCCTGTCCGGTATTAACCCCAAAAGGAATGGTAGGCAATATCATCACTTTAGCACCGGCCTCCCAGGCAATTTTACCTGCAGCAGCTCCGATGGCATCTGCTTCGTAGACATCTGTTCCATAGGGAAGGTGGTAATTATGGGCTTCTGTAGCTCCCCAAGGCAATACCGCCAATTCAATTTTTTCTTCTTTAAGTGCTTTCCAGTTCGTCTCTGCGAGGATATAAGGTCTCATTGATAGTCTATTTTTTATTACTTATTTTCTCTTATAATGTAAATAAACCATAAATTTTTAGAATTCCCATCCATAAAATTCCTTACTTCCCTTTATATTGCAAGAATAAAAAGTGTCTCAGACAATTAACAATAGAATAGAATAAACCATTTTATCATGTCACAATCGAAAAAAAATAGAAGAGACTTTGTTAAAAAAAGTATCTTTGGAGCTGTAGGAGGAGTAGTTTTAGCTGGGTCAAACCTTAAAGCAGAAACCCTTCCTTTTGCCAAACCAGCTGAGCTTAAACTTGCATTTGCGGGCTATACATTTGTTCATTTCAAGTTGAAAGAAGCCATAGAGATGATTCAAAAAGTAGATGTAAATTACCTTTGTATCAAGGATTTTCATTTACCAATGGACAGTACTGATGCTGAAATTGCCGCTTTTCACAAGCGTTTGGCTGATGCAAACATAAAAGGTTATGCAGTAGGACCAATTTATTCTAAAACTCAGGAGGCTATAGACAAGGCTTTTGATTATGCCAAAAGGGTTGGTGTGGATATGATTGTTGGTATTCCAAGAATAGAAGATTTATCTTACCTGGATAGTAAAGTAAAAGAATACAATATTAGGTTTGCCATACACAATCATGGTCCGGAAGATAAATTGTATCCAAATGCTACAGTTATCATGAGTCATATAAAAGATTTGGACGACCGAATCGGGATGTGTTTTGATATAGGGCACAATATGCGTGATGGACATGATCCTGTAGCGGACATTAAGAAATACAAAAACCGTATTTTTGATCTTCACTTAAAAAATGTTTCAGCAGCCAAAGCGGAAGGCAAAACAATTGAACTGGGAAGAGGAGTAATCGATATTCCTGCAGTTGTTAAAATGCTTGCAAAAACCAATTATACTGGACACTTGGCCATGGAATATGAAAAAGACATGAAAGACCCGATGGCTGGTATTGCTGAATCAGTAGGTTATTACCGTGGCGTGGTTGACGCTCTAGGTTGATATTGAATCATTTTATAAGCACAAATGGCCCATTGATCTTGGCTATTTGTGTTTATTTGCTATTTGACTAAGTTTTTCCTTGATCATTTTTTTATCAATCCACTGCCCCCTGGCCATCACTCCCAATGGGTTTTTCATGTGATTTAAATCCTCCAAAGGGTTTTCCCTAAGCAGTATTAAATCTGCTTCCATTCCCACTTCTATATCACCGAAGTTACCATCAAAATATAGGGCAGGATTAAGGGTGCCTGTTTGTAATATTTCCAAAGGCCTCAAGCCTGCAGTCAGCATGCCTTGCATTTCATGGTGGATTGAAAATCCGGGTACATTGAATACTTGAGGTGCATCAGAGCCCATAAGTAAGCCTTGTCCATCTTCATGTAATGCCTTGATCAATTGATACCTGATTTGATTGAACTGCTTCCATTTTGCTTCATCGAAGTTGTCCGCTTTGGTCAGATTGTTTTTGCTGTTCACCCAATTTTCTCTGGTTTGTGGGCTCATGTATTGCATTTCTTTCTGAGCAACCAATTCTTCAGCTGGAATAGGGGAAAACCAGCGCTCAAAAAGAGACTGAGTAGGAACCACCCACACCTTGTTTTCTTTGCTTAGGGCTACCAATTCAGAGATTGTATTTGGATCAGCCAAATCGGTGAAATTATAGCCAAAGAAACCATTCTCCGTAGGATTAATACCAGCTGATTCAGGAACCAATCCTTCAATATAACCATCGGCATGGTCTATAGTTTGGTAGCCATTGGTCAAAGCATGTCTGATTCTGACCAAATTGGATACATGGCCCGCGAAAGGGATTCCATATTCACTTGAAGCCGCTACTATGGTATCAAAGACATGTTTTCTGATACCAGGATGAAGCTTTAGAAAGTCATAACCTGCTTCTGCATATTTTTTGACCTTCTCACGTGCTTCCTCGGGAGTAGGGACGGTGTTTCCGTTTAAAGATGGACTGGAGGTGTAGATTCTTGGAGATAGAATTTCTTGGTTTGCTGCTTTTTCTCTCAAAGGCAGGTGCAATTCGTTTCCCAACATTCCCCGGATGGTGGTGATCCCATTGGACAGGTACAAGAATAAGGTTTCTTGAACTAAAGGATCATCCCAGGCTTTGTCTGGGATATGGGCGTGCATTTCTGCTAAGCCAGGAAGTAGGTAATTTCCCTTTCCTTCAATTACTCTGGCTTCAGCAAAATCTACTTCTTCATCTAATGGAATGATCTGTTCAATTTCTTTTCCTTTAACGATAACATGTGCAGGAGAAATGGATCCTGTTTTGACATCTATGACATTTACCTCCTTAAAAACGATTTGATCAGCAGTCAAAACGTAGCTGTCTTTTTTGGCAGAGCAACTGAAAAGGATTGCTATAAGAAATAGATTAATTAAATGGCTTTTCATGACATGCAATTGTTTCTTGTTAGTGGATAATTATCAGGTATATTTTATACCAACAATAAAATCTTACCAATGTGCTTGGAACTCTCTAATAACCTGTGCGCCTCAGCAGCTTCTGACAATGGGAAAGCGGTATGAATTACAGGTTTGATTTTATCAGGGAATAAGGGCCAAACTTTAGCCATTAATTGGGTAGCAATATGTCCTTTGAAGTTTCTTGATTGGGGTCGGAGGGTAGATCCGGTGAGTACCAGTTCTCTGGTCATAATACGTAGCAAATCCACCTCGCCAATTTTGTTTTTCATGGCATTAATCATGATTAACCGTCCCTTTCGGTTCAATAGGCGTAGGTTTTTGATGGTATAGTCTCCACCGACCATGTCCAGAATTATGTCTACTCTTTGTTCTCCAAGCGCTTTTTTTACCTCCTCTTCAAAATCCTGTTGCTGGTAATTGATGGCCAGGCTGGCACCCAATTCCAGGCATGTTTCGCATTTTTCCTGAGATCCTGCTGTTGTAATGACCTCACCATTCATGGCTGTGATCATTTGTATGGCGGCCACTCCAATACCGCTACTACCTCCATGGATGAGCACGGTTTCATTTTTTTTAAATTTGCCAATTTCAAAGACATTGTTCCAAACCGTAAAAAAGGTTTCCGGAAGTGAGGCAGCCTCTTCAATACTAAGTCCCTCGGGAATTGTCAAGCATTGTTTTTGGGGCGCGCATACATATTCTGCATACCCACCGCCAGCCAATAAGGCACAAACTTTGTCTCCAATTTCCCAGGTTTTTACATTTTCTCCAAAACCTGCTACCCATCCTGAAACTTCCAGGCCGGGAATATCCTTTGGGGCACCTTCAGGTGCTGGGTAATGTCCTTTTCGTTGTGCTATATCAGGCCTGTTAATGCCTGCAGCCCTAACCTTTATTAAAATTTCATCTTGCCCGATTTCGGGCATATTTCTTTCTTCAATCTTTAAAACCTCAGGTTCTCCGGCTTGTGTGATAACTACTGCTTTCATAATCTATTTGATGACCAGAAGGGGAATGTGTGTATGGTAAACCATTTTGGCACTATGGCTATTTTTAAATATAAAATCTAGAAATCCTCGGTCTTTAGTAAACATGACAAGTAGGCTGTCCGATTTATTTTTGATGTAATTTTCTAAGCCTTTATCTGTATTCACTTCTTGGAGCTTTTCAAAAGTAAACTCACTATCAGGAAAGTTTTCATTTAAATAGGCTTCCAATCCTTTAAAAATGATGTCTTTATTAAAGTCTGGTTTATTCTCGACGTGAATAATTTTATAGGGCAAGTTCCAGGTTTCGGTGAGTGTGATTAGTTTTTTGAAAACACCTTCTTTTTCATTCTTCAAATCAACGGCTACTTTGATGTTTTTTATACTTTCAAAGGAAGAACAAAACGGTACTGCTATTACAGGTATGGCACTTTCTTTGATAACAGTAGCAGTATTAGAACCTATAAGGTTTTTCTTAATGCCGCTAGCCCCCTGGGTACCCATGATGATAAGATCAAAGTCCCCATTGTTTGCTGTAGAAAAGATGGCGGTAGATACAGTACCCTGAATGATTTTGTAATCGATGTCTACGGTATTGCCTAACCTTTCTTTTATTTTCTGTAATTCAGAGTTCGCATTGCTTTCGATTGTTTGGGCCATTCTAGCCGCTTCGGCAGCAAAATCGTAAACTGCAAAATAAGAGAAAATCAAGGTAATGGAAGCACATTGCTGCTGGGCATAGGACACAGCAAATGTGAGTGCATTGTCTGCATTTTCAGATAAATCCGTTGGAACCAGTATCTTCATGATAGCTTTTTAGTTTGCATTAAGTTAATGAATATTAATCTAAATTACACAATGATTTAAATCATATATCTTTGCAAGATATTAGCATTAAACTTAAACAGTTATGTTCGAATACAATAAAGACAAACACTATCCAAAAGAGACAGAAAGTAGGGTAGTCATCAGATTTCAGGATTGCGACCCTTTACAGCATCTCAATAATGCGAAATATTTCGATTATTTTTTCAATGCCAGAGAAGACCAAGTTCCCAAATTATATGGTGTGGAGATGATGGATTTTATCCGTAAATACCAGGCAGCTTGGGTAGTTTATAATCACAGTATTTCCTATGTAAGGCCAGCTAGAGTAGGGGAGTGGGTGAGAATTATGAGTAGGGTGATTTGGCATGACCACCATTCAGTAATTGTGGAATATTACATGACGGATGATAATAAGGAAGAGCTGAAAACATTGATGTGGACAACCATGCGGTATGTGGACATGAAACAAGGTAAGTCTAAGGATCATGAAGGTGCAGTCAAAGACTTTTTATTGGCAACTACTGATGAGGTGGATATGGCTGAAACTACACTTAAATCAAGAATCAAAGACATCAAAACCGCCCTCTTAAAATCTTAATGAGTTGATATTGGCTGGGTTGTTAAACCCGAAATATGCAATAGACAATCTATTACGTGCTGAAATCGCTTCAAAATCAGCCACTTCGTTGCTGTTTTGAATTTAACCATAGCGGTGCTATGCTAAAATATCCAAACAGACTGATTTTCATGCGATTGCAACACTTCCCGTAAACACGGGACAGGCTTCACCCCTGACATTGTCAGGGCGGAGAAATTCTATTACATAATCCGGGTTAAAAGAAAAAGAAACAATTACAGCAAAATCGTATCTTCTATCAGGGGCTAACATCTCTGGTAGAAAAAATACAGCCCGCTGTGGTTTTTATTTGTATAAAATGTTAAATGGAATTTATTTCAATAGGGCAAAGAAGGTTCATTGCCCTATTAGGCAATTAACTGAATAAACTGTAACGGATAATTAACTTTCCATCTGATCTCCATTTTATCCATCCTTGGTCTAGGCTTGAGAAATCTTTGTCTGTAAGGTTTACTTTTAGCCAATCACCACGGACCGCTATAGGTTGCAAAAAATCATATGGTCTAGTGTTAATCGAAGCATTTTCTAAAGGTTTAATCAATACCTTTTGTGGGAACTCATCAAGAATTTCCACACTATTTATGTTCAGAATAAACTCCGGCCAATAGATTAGCTTGCCACTGAATTTATCTATAAGTACTGATTGACCCGTTTCTTTGTTTATCTCCACTTCCAGCATAAACTTCCCGGAAGTAAGCACTTTTATCATCAGCCAATCGTAATCTAGTTTTACTATTTCAGGGAAAAAGTAAGGGGGTGCATATTGGATGTCATATTGTCCATTCTGGTTTTTAAAAAACACCAAACTGTCTATAACTTTTCCAAGGCCATTCCATGCATTTGGGTTTGATGGGGAATAAAAATACAGTTTGTCATTTTCTGAAAAATTAGGGCTAAAGAAGCCCTGGCCCATGCCATTATCAAATTGGATATTGAGGACTGGCTGGACCGGGACAGTTGGTTTGGGGGTGATTTGCTTTTGTTGGGCAGGAACCTTGCTTTTCTCTAATTCTAAATGACGCATGTATCCAAGAAAGAGAAGAATACACATTACAACAAATAGGATAAAATTGGTATAAACGATGACTTTTGTTTTTAATCTACCTGCCAATATTATTGCTAGGATTAAGGCACCAAAAGCATACATTAGGGCATAGCCAAATACTATCGTTGCACCAGCTAATCCTTGATTTTTGCCTACACCCATGTATCCTGAGAACATACCTCCTAGGATGAAAAACACAATTATTGTGAGAAAATAGAATAAAAAACTGGAACCTTTAAGAGCTTTATTCATGGATCAATTGATTATTTAACCCGAAGTTGATAGTGGTATTTTGTAGCTTGAAGAATAATTGGTTCGCTCAATAGCAGGAAATCGAAAACTAGTAGTTTCAGCAAGACAATGATTGACTTCTATTGAACTGGTAGAATTTCTTTTGTTCTATTAAAAGAAAAAAGAACAAAAAAGCAATCAATACATTGGTCTTATTAGGTAGTGTTGGATTTGCCCTTATAAAATTAAATATATTTAATAAAAAACAAAATAAATGGCCAATTTATATTGCTTTGCACCAAATGTGTTTGATTAAACCCGGATTATGTAATAGAATTCGTGATGAGTGTTGCAATCGCAAGAAAATCAGGCTGTTTGGAGATTTTAGCATAGCACCGCTATGGTGAAATTGAAAACAGCAACGAAGTGGCTGATTTTAAAGCGATTTCAGCACGTAATAGAATGTCTATTGCATATTTCGGGTTAAACCCAGATTATGTAATAGGATTTATTCGCCCTGTTGGGGATGGTAAAATATAAGGGAGTACAAATTGGATAAAAACTGTAGCTCCTATAGTGAAAGAAGGGGTTTTATATTAATTGACAATGTACAATTGCTCATTAACAGCCTTGTTCAATACAGTATCCGACCAAGCATATGCAGGAGGGATTTCATTCAAAAGATAGGTTTTGGTAGGATAGGCTAAAGCGGGAATTTGATAAGCATCCGTAATACGCAGCACATTCAATAGTTCTAAGGCAAAATCTCTTCCATTTTTTGGACTTGTTTGATTGTGCGTTTCGGGTGGGTTTGACAGGTACATGCTTTCACATTTCTCATCCATCAAGGCTGCATACATGGCTATTGTGGCCATTCCATCTCTACCAGCAATACTGATTTTTGTAGGGTCTACTTCAGGTAAGGTCCTGCAAAATTCCAATGCCCGCATGGCATCATATACCTGCATAGAGGCTTTGGTTCTTCCTATCCAGGCAGCAGCTCGTCTAACATGCCAATTGAGTTCTGGAGCCCAACCCACTTCTCCTACACCCCTGACTTCCAGGTAGGCGATATTGTGATTCTCAGCCATTTTATTTGCATAGCCTTCGCTTTCCCATCGTTCTTCTCCCGGGCTTCTTAATACTAAAAGGAGTGGAGATTTCTCCTCTTGAGGTTGACGGTAAAATATATCCACTTTGAGTCTCCAGCCCTTTTCACTGTTAAAACTATAGGTGTTATTCCCGAACTTGGATAAATCCGCTGTTCTGTATATCATTTCTCCATCAAAAGCCAACGCTGAATCAGGGAATGCTCCAAAGGTTCTTGTTTTAAGGTAGTCCTTAACTTTATTTTGCTGGGCAATTAGCGCGTCTCGACTGTTTATTATTGGAGGTTCAGCTGTTTGGATGAAAGAGTGCTGTATTGTTTTGGTAATATCTGTAGCTGGCGGCGTGCCATTGTATACATTTAGACTATCTGCTGGAAGCAGGTTTTCAGCATTGGTTTCTATATCTGCTATTGTTTCCGGCGCTACATTTTTGTCCATAAGGTGGTGGAGGAAAAAGGAGAAAATGGCTTTTCTGGAAACCGGATGATAGGAATGCCCACCAGTTGTTTCAACCAGAGAGATATTATTTTCCGCTCCAAACTTGCTATAGAATTCCGATAAGGAATTGTAAAACTGACGGGTAGACTCAATTCCATAGAGTTCATCCCTATCCGATTGGGCAATAAGCAAAGGCTTGGGTGCAATTAAAGCTCCTATGTCTGTGAAATCCATTTGGAAACCATTGTTGATCATCATACAATCACAGTGACCATCAATCCTTCTTTCGCCTACCTGCGAGTCCATGGTTCCCGCTCCGCAAACAGGTGCTGCTGCTTTTACTCTTGGATCTGCTGCAGCAAAGTACCAGCTTTGGGAGCCGCCTCCTGAAATGCCGGTGATACCAATATTATCCATGTCCACGTCAACACGTGTAGCAAGGTAGTCCAGGCCCCTTATGGCATTCCAAAGCTCTACGGCCGCAGGATTATAACCTCGAGAATACCAATTGAACCAGCCTTTGTTATAAGGCCCCCAATGATCTCCCCAAACCTCTCCAAATTGAATGGTTTCAAAAATCAAAGTAATAAAACCAAGTTCCGCTAACCTTCTTGCGTGTGCCTGGTAATTCACTTTTTGACCATGGGAATGGCCTGATAGGTAAATAACAGCAGCGCGGGGATTTGATATATTGTCAGGTACGTAAAGATTGGCAGGAACAAATAAATTGGGTAAGGATTCATAATAAAACTTCTCAATATGAAAGCCATCTTGTTTCAATGTGCCTCTAGGGTAGACTTTGGGAGGATCCCTGTCTTCCTCCATGTTGAAACCCATCATTTCTATAAATTGATGGTACTTAACTGGTCGAATTGAATCCCATTCTTCTGTAGAGATAGATTTTGCAGAAAAGTGCTCCGTCAAGCTTTTTGATTCCTGCTCTAGGTATTGCATGATGTTATTATGAGGAACCACAGTGACAGTTTCAGGTGCCTCTTCTTTACATGCCCAGGTAGCTATTATCAGAAGGCTGATTGGAATCAGGATTAAATATTTCATTCTTTAGAATTCAATGAAGTAGTAAGTTAATACTTGATAATACTTAAAACCAAAATTTTTCACTTGGAATCTACAAGGACTTGTAAAATTTAGTTTAGAAGGATGAAAATTTAGCGTTCTGACTTATTGTATTCCCTTTTTTAGATAAAATTAAATAATCAACGATTTGATTTAGAGGTGAATTTCCTTCATATTTATTAATGTTTTGGTAATTTGGATTGAATAAAGAATTCATGGCAGTGATTCTGAATAGTTGGATTTATTTGGAGGCAGTCTCCTCAATAATGGTAATTTGAGGATTTAGGATCAAGAATATTAATTAAGGAATTTAAGATTAAATTTATTTCAAGAGCTTATACTTCTTTTATATAGGATATGAAATTGAACGAAGAACAAATTGCGCAATATCACAGAGATGGCTACGTACTTGTAAAAGGTTTTTGTAGCAAGGAGGAAACGAACAAGCTTTATAAGGTGGCCATTGAGGATGAAGCCATGAGTAAAAATGCCATGGATCTAAATGATCAATCCGGTAAAAAAACAAGGCTTTCTTTGTGGTTTAAACCTGGAAATGATGTCTTTGGCTATTTGACTAGGAGTGAAAAGATGGTGAATTCTGTAGGTCAATTGCTAGAAGGAGAGGCTCCTGTTTGCCACTTTCATTCCAAACTTATGCAGAAGGAACCCAAGGTAGGTGGGGCATGGGAATGGCATCAAGATTATGGCTATTGGTACAAAAATCAGTTTATGTTTCCTGACCAATTGATTAGCGTAATGGTAGCACTTACTGAGGCAAATAAACAGAATGGCTGTTTGCAGGTAATCAAAGGTTCGCATAAACTAGGAAGAGTAAACCATGGATTTGCAGGAGAACAGGTGGGGGCGGATATGGTAATGGTAGAGAATGCTTTGAAAACCATGGGGCTTGTTTATTGTGAAATAGAGCCTGGAGATGCACTTTTTTTTCATAGTAACCTATTGCACAGGTCCGCAGCCAACCTTTCTGATTCACCAAGGTGGTCCATTATATCCTGTTTTAATTCCCAGTCCAATATTGCATATAGCGAGACTTCTACTGCATGGAAAGTGGCTTTGGAACCGATCCCTGACGAAGCCATTTTAAATTGGGAGGCTGAAACGCTTTCGAATGCGGATTTTCTCAAGAAAGAAAATGACCCGGCATTGAAAAACACTGGTTGGGAGTAAGGTTAAATGAGATGAAATAGGAGCTAATATTAATAAGGACCTGCTTAAACCTTTACTGGCACATAAAAGCCAAGTATTAATTGGCCACTTCCATTTTTACTTTTAGTTTTTTAAGTTTTTCTCCATCTGTATTGGCGAAAAGATCGTCTACTTTGTCAGTAGGTACAGCCACATAGGTGGCATTGTCTAGAATGCTGATCATACCTATATCAGATCCTTTTAAGCCGCCTTTTTTAGTGAAAAAGCCAACAACATCGCCCTTGCTGATTTTGTTCTTTTTCCCTACACTGATATAAACACAAGTCAGGTTCGATGGTTCAGGGACTTTGAAGTCTTGGCGAAGTTCGTATTCTGGTAGGTTATTGTCTACATAATCAGGCAAGGATTCCTCATGGGCAAGCACCAAATAGCTCTGACCTTCAGCCATCATTCTAGCTGTTCTACCATTTCTATGTATAAAGGCATCCTTTTTTGGAGGAAGTTGGTAATGGACAACATGCTTAATTTCTGGGATGTCTAATCCTCTGGATGCAAGGTCTGTAGCAATGAGCAACTGGTGGGTGCCGCTTCTGAATTTGATTAGGTTTTTTTCACGATCGATTTGTTCCAATCCACCGTGAAGCACTGCATGTTGGAATCCGAAATCTGTCAAAAGTAGACTTATGCGATCTACAGCATCTCTGTGATTGCAAAAAACCAGGGTGCTTTCCTGTCCAAAATCTGCCACTAACCGCATTAAGGTGTCTATTTTCTCAACACTAGAAGTTCTGACGAGTTGCAACAATAAGGTCATTACCTCACCCTCTTTCAAAAAACTCACCTTTTCATAGTCTTTAAAAGGAAGGAAATCTGGAATATTTTCAAGGATGGTGGCGGAGGTTAGGAAATATTTCTGCTCATGTGAAAGCCGTTCAAAGATAACCCTCAATTGTTCATGAAAACCAAACTGTAAGGATTTATCAAACTCGTCGAGTACAACCAAACTTATGTTAATGTCATTTAGATTGCCTTTCTGAACATGCTCAGATAGCCTTCCTGGTGTACCTATTATCACCTGTGGTTTTTCGTTAAGCCTATTTTCTTCTGTTTTCATAGAATGCCCACCATAGCAGATACAAGCATGAAAATTAGTCTTCAGCGATTTGAAAACCTCCATTATTTGTAAAGCCAACTCTCTTGATGGGACAATGATTAGAGCGGAAGAATCATTTACTTCCAGGTGCTGAATCATGGGAATGAGAAATGCCAGGGTTTTTCCAGAACCTGTTGGAGCCAAAAGCATTAGGGGAGCTTCAGCTTTGGCCTTTTCCATAAATTCCAATTGCATCTTATTGAAACTGTTTAAAGAAAGCCTTTTTAAAAAAGTTTCACTACCTGTTTGCTTATTCATCTCCATATTGCAAAGATACAGATAGGCAATGAGACAAAGGTGTTTTATAGAAAGAATTTAAAATGACACTGCACCAATAATTAATATTTTCTGGTGCAGTGTCATTATTTTATGAAAACTCGATTGCTTAATGGAGGAAATAAAATTCGTCAACCTTAGTTTCTGGTCAAAATTTTGAATTGATCCATTACCTTATAAGTGGCCCTGGTCAAGTCAATATGAATATTAGGTGAGTTGTAGTCAAAATAAGCTGAAGTATATCCTTGCCAGATTGTGTTTCCTTTTTTGTGGTCGATTACTAAAACGACAAGCATTCCATCATTTTGTGTGTATTTAATGGCATTGTAGTTTTCGCCTCTTTTTTGCCTTTCCAGACTATCTAAGACAGATTCTTCTACAAGTTCAATTCCTTGCTTTTTAAGCCAATAATCGAAATTCGGTTGATTGTAACCTCTATAGCGTACTTCACTCATGTATAATTTGTGAATAATAAGGAGGTCTGGATTGTTGTCTCTTTCTCTAAATCCCTGAGATCCAAGGCGTGAGGAGATTGATTTTTCAATAATTCCGGTGAAATCTCTTTCGTTTTTCCCTTCTTCTGCCACAAACCCGAAGGTTTTGTATTTTTTAAAGGCACCTTTATAATTGTAATCGTATTCTGCGATAAAGTCTCTCTGTGACAAACAGGCTGAATTAAATATCAGTAAAACAAAGACAAAGTAGTTGAATTTTTTCATACATTTTTTCTGAGAAGTGGTGAATCATATTGTCCTGGTGATTTTTGAGATACATTTCAACTGTACCGATCAAAATATAAAATTGTAATCTTAAAATAAACTTTAGATTTAAATTTTTGTTTAGGATTTTATCACTAATTATCGAATTAATGTTAGTGAATTTCAGTATAAAAACCAAGTTTTTAACTGGATATTGAGCAAACTTATATTGCTGAATATTAAAGGACTATGTATTGGGACTCTTGAAGACAAAACAGGGTAAAATAAAAAGAGTGGCAACCTAATTTGGTTGCCACTCTTAGTTTTCAAAGGAATTTGTTGATGGAATATGGATTAATCAATCAGATTTGACTCTCAATAAAGTCCCCAAAGGAGAGGTAATTCTCATATTTTGCCTCGTAGATTTTAGCATTTGAAGCATTTGGTTGATAGACTTTATCAAAACCATTCCCCATAGCTGCTATGGCTTCAGTCACGTTAGGGTAAATGCCAGCTGCAGTGGCAGCATATATAGCAGCACCTAATGCTGGGGCTTGTTCAGATTTAGCCACTTTTATAGGCATATTTAGTACGTCTGCCAATGTCTGCATGACCAATGATGATTTTTTAGCCACGCCACCAAGACCAATAACTTGTTCTATGTTTACGCCTTCTTGTCTAAACCTTTCTATTATCCTTTTTGATCCAAAGCAAATACTCTCAACCAAAGCTTTGAATACATGAGCTGCATCCGAGCCCATATCCAGTCCTTTTAGGGCGCCTTTTAGGTTTTGGTTTGCATCAGGAGTTCTTCTCCCGTTGATCCAGTCTAAGGCCAATACCTGTGTGGTTTCCGCAGATATTTTCTCTGCTTCGCTGGAGAGTGTCAATATCAAGTTCTGCTCCAAAAGATCGATCGTTTGTTTCTTTAGCTCTTCACCCATTGAGGAATCATTGATCGTTTTCCTAACAGGTTTTAGAAGCAACTTTACAAACCATGCCAAAACATCACCAAATGCCGATTGACCAGCTTCAAGTCCAATTTTACCAGGGATGACAGAGCCATCCACCTGACCACATATACCCTTGACGGTAGTGTGTTCTAAAGATGCATAAGAACTGACCATAATGTCACAGGTGGAGGTGCCCATAACTTTTACAAGCGTACCTTCTTCTACTTCTCCACCAATGGCTCCAGCATGGGCATCAAAAGTACCCACAGCCACTGGAATACCTTCTTCCAAATCGAGCTTTTCTGCCCATTCTTTGGAAAGTAATCCTGCTGCTTGATCAGAGGTATAGGTTTCCTTATAAAGTTGCGCTTTTAATTTCACTAACCTTGGATCTAGTTTCTCCAAAAATTCATCCTCAGGAAGACCTCCCCAGCTCTCATGCCAGAGTGCTTTATGCCCTGCAGCGCACCTGCTTCTTTTGAAAGCAATTGGGTCTGTTCCTCCAATGAGGGTAAAAGTCAAATAATCACAGTGTTCCATCCAAGAATAAGCCGCTTCGGCTACTTCAGGATCCACTCTTATAATATGCAATATCTTTGCCCAAAACCATTCTGAAGAGTAGATACCTCCTTCGTATTTTGTAAAATCTTCACCTCCCCATGTTCTTGCCAGGTGATTGATTTCATCTGCCTCTGCTACTGAAGTATGGTCTTTCCACAAAATCATTTGGGCATTGGGGTTTTCTGAGAATTGATCAGTTAGTGCCAATGCATGACCTTCTTTATTTACCGGTAAAGGAGATGACCCAGTGGTATCGACACAAATCCCCTTAATTTGTGATTTTGGTAGGCCTGATTTTTGAATAACGGCTTTTACAGTGTGCGCAAGACCTTCCAAATGGTCGTTAAGATGTTGTCTGTATTGGTTTTTTGTTGGATCACAATATTTCCCTTCTTTCCAGCGAGGGTAATTGTAAACTTCGGAAGCAAGGGTGATACCATCGCGGGCATTGACCAAGATGGACCTGACAGAATCTGTTCCATAGTCTACACCCAATACGTAATTGTCCATACTAATTATTTTGGATTGTTATAAAGCGAGAAATAAATCTAATTAACCGAAATTAGGCAAAAGAGCCCCTAGAATGTGCTAAAATCACTTCAAATAATTAAATCAACCATTTGATTTGGCTACAGAGTTTCTGAATGTTATACTTAACGTGTGAAGATAGCCTTCAATAGGATTACTATAACATAATCCGGCATTGATGTAAAAATATACGGAAAAAATCAAAAATGACCCATCAAAGTCTATAAAAAACCTGGTCTTTAAATTAAATGTTATCGATGTTTTTATCCATTATCAACCTGATGCCAGGTTTGAATTTCTAAAATCTTATTTTCTTCCGTTTTAATAGCCATGTGGTATTCGTAAGAAATGGATTTTAAAGTTTTGCTATCCAAGGCGGTAAATGTAGTCCAAACCAATGTCCAGTCTCCTTTTAGAATGCCACGATTTACTCGAACACTAGTGAGTTTGGGTTCACTAAAAGTAAGGTGGTTTAATTGGTTGTGTTGTGATTTCCAATGCGTAATCTCTTCAATGGAATTGTGAATGGAGTCTGTGTTGGTATTGATACATTTAAAATCAGGATGGATAATTTCTTTTATATAATCGTAGCTTTCCAGCTGCAATCCTTTTAGGTATTTCCTTATTAATTCCTGATCACTTCCTTCTTTAGGATTTTTGGTTACGGGAGGATTCCGACCATCCTCATTCTTTTTAACCTGGTCCTCATATTTGCTCGAAAACAAATAGCCAGGTAGGAAAGCGAGTGCTAAAGAGTTTTTAATGTTGGTCATGTCGTGGGATCAAAGTCGTGGGATCAAACTTAAATGAAATGTTTAGGGGGATTTGATTGCAATATTTTCCATCGATTTGTTTTAATTTACAATTATAAGCATAATAAATTCAATTTTAATGGTTTATTCAATGATTTATTGTGATGAGATGGCCTATAGTATTATTGAAACTGCCATAGTTTAGTTAACCTTTACTTCCCCCAATTGCCATTTTAAAAGATCAAAGTTTAATTGTTATCCCTGTTTATCTTAAGGCCTGCATTAAAGGGTTTTTTCATTTTTGAGAAATGATAGTTCAATAAAAACAGCTTGTTTGGAGATTGTGCATCACCTAAGTATTGAAAAAGTAAAGAATAGGTTATTAAACCCGAAATATGCAATAGACAATCTATTACGAGCTGAAATCGCTTCAAAATACCCAATCGTTGCTGTTTTCAATTTCACCATAGCGGTGCTATGCTAAAATATCCAAACAGCCTGATTTTCTTGCGATTGCAACACTTCCCGTAAACACGGGACAGGCTTCATCCCTGACATTGTCAGGGCGGAGAAATCCTATTACATAATCCGGGTTAAAGGTTGATTTTAAGTTGTTTATGTAAATATTTGCTTGTGAAATGTATGATTCTCGGTATTCTATAGAGAATAGGTGAAGCCAAAAAGAGCCCTTATTTGATATATAGTATAGTAGTCACATTAAATTAATTAATGCATTTAGAAAAACAGTCGTAATTCTATCCAAATTTTTTAAAGAAATAATTTTCAGCTTCAGATGTGCCAATTAGTATAATTTCATCATTTTTATTTAAAACCGAATCAGGTTCGGGATTTACCGTCAATTTCCCACCTTGTTGTAAAGCAATGATGGTACAGCCCGTAAGTTGGCGTATGCAAGAGGAGGCGATTGATTTACCAACGAGTTGTTTTGGTACTTCTAGTTTAAGCAAATCAAGACCTTCAGCTACCATTAAGATATCACTTTTCTTAAGTAAATTATAAATAGCATTGGCCCCCATTGAAGCATAAGACATGACAAAATCAGCTCCTGCTCTATGCATTGTGTCCAAATTTCTTTCACGGGTAGACCTGGTTATTATTTGAATATCAGGGCGCAGCTTTCTGCAATAAATTGTTAGGTAAGCGTTTACATCATCATCGTGTGTGGTGATTATAACACAGGGCGCTTTTTCAATTCCAGCCTCAACAAGCACTTCTAAGTTTGCCGCATCGCCAAATATGTATTTGCTATTGGCTTTGATTCTGTTTTCCTGTTTTTCTATAATCTTATAATTTAGATTTCTGTCCTCAAGTGCTATACCTGTTGCCCTTCCTACTCTTCCTCCTCCAATAATGACAAGAGGCTCTGTAGTGGATTTTTTAATACAAAAATGGGCATTGTAGGCTTTGATTTGTTCATTTGTTCCAGCTAAAACCAAAACAGAATTAGTGGCAATAGGTTCATCGGGACGTGGAGCATGAAAAACTCCCCTGGTCCAAAAACCCAAAACATTTATTCCTACAGTTTCTCTGAGTTTGGCTTCTCTCAAGGTTTTTCCTACCAGGATTGATCCTGACACGGTGGCTTCTGCTATGCTTAATTCTTCAAATTTACCAATGACCATTGCATTGGCATCACCTACGCTCGCTCTTCTTGAAAGGGAGGTACCCATCATTTCCCCTAGGCTCAATACATTGTTGCATCCTGCAAGACTAAGAATGTCTTCAGAGGCTTCGAAATTACATGTGGCAATAATGGGGATGTTTTCATTGACCTCTCTAATGGTAAAGGCTACATTGGTATTGGCCACATCTGAGGAGGTAGTAGCAACTAGGAGTGCTTTGTTTACCTGCGCATTTTGGTAGGTTATAGGGTCATCCAGGTCTCCGAGCATTACTACTATATCCATTTCGCTTAACCTTAAGCCTTCTGAAAAATCTTGCACCAAAAGCACATAGGGTATTTTGAAGGTTTTTAGTTTTTTGATTAATGCCTCCGAAACTTCATCAAAGTGGGTGAGTATGACATGCTCACTGATAGTATTGTCCAATACTTTGGGCACTCGGGATTGTTCTTGGGCCTTCATCCATGGTGAATAGAAAAAATTAATGAAGGTAAAAGGGAATAAGACGAGCAAAAACAACATGCCTGAAAGCAATACAATCATGGTATAAACCCGACCCCAATCGGTTTCAAAAGTGATGTCCCCAAACCCTAATGTGGTCATCACAGTAAAGGTCCAGTACAGTCCGGTAACCCAAGAAAAGTACCTTCCTTCACTTAACATGATAAGATGGAAAGTGATGGTAAAAATCACTACCAGCAAAAATAATATGAGTAAAAACCTAAACAACAATTTTAAGTTTCGACGATGGGGTTTATTTTGAAGCAGGTAACTTATTTGAGAACTTAGGAACTTCATTTGAATTATGGTTTAAAAAGCATAGATACATAACTTTTTGTACAATAGCATACTTTTATATAATTATGCTAAAAGAAGTGAAGGCAATAAAAAAAGAATCCCGTTTAAAAAGAGCTTCTAAACGGGATTTATAAAGAATGAAGTTTTGCTTATTTATTGACCTTTTTTTTGGCCATTTCTTCCAATAAGATGCTGTTCCACTTTTGAATTAGTGGCCACTCACCTGATAAATCGGAGTATTTCTCACCATCAAAGAAACACAAAAATGACTTAGTTCCTGATACTGATGATAGACTTATTATCAAAGATAATTTGTCTATCACTTCTACTTTTTTTGAACCAGTTCCAACTGACCGACTTTGCTTTTGCAAGTCAATATGAGAAATACAGTCGGTAGGAATCAATTGAAATTCAATTTGAGCATTTGGGTACATGTAAAACAATTTTTGTTTGCCATAATCAATTCCAATTCCATAACCACCTCTCCAATAGTCCTTTGTTCCCAAAAGTAAACCATATTTTTCTGCTTCGTCTGTAAACTTTTTTTGATGGGCCTTTTGAATATTGGATTGTTTCTTTTTGCTAATGTATATAGGGGCAATAAATGCCAAAATTGCAGCTAAGGATATTCCTAAGCTAATTGGTTCGATATCTACAATCATTTCTTTTCTGTTTAATAATATTTCTAATTAAGCTATAGGTAATAATGAAAGGATAAGTCTCAATCAAATCTGAGAATTGAAAACCTCCTATTGCTTAACAGAGTATGCTATGGAATTTTTAGTAAAAACTAAACTACTAAAATAGGTCTTGATAGCAATACTCCGTTTTTTATACCTGTTGCTTGTTTTATGATGTAAGCTTGTATTATTATCCTAAAAACCCTTGAACCGAAATAGGCAATAGGTCTTTTATAAGTTGATTGAATAACTCTAAATTCAGGTACCTATTTACTGTTTTTTGTTTCACCATAATGCTACTATGACTCAATATTCAAACAGCCAGATTTTCTTTCGATTGCAATACTTCCCATAAACCAGGTACAGGCTTTACCCCTGAATATCGTGAGGGCGGAGAAATTCTATTACATAATCCGGGTTAAATAATTGAAGAAAATGAGCCAGCAGCTTTATTCTAAATGGAGGCTTGATAATGTACTTGCTTTGATGGGCTGGTAGCCAAATGCTTTCTCACAAAAAGCCTTGGGAAATAGGTTGGTTTACAACTTTCCAAGGTTTATGGGAAGCGAATAAAAATGAAAGTTTACCAAAAAGAATGGAAAGGAAAAAGGATTTGTTTCAGGTAATGGTAAGGAACCCATTTGTAAGGGGTAAAGGGATCAATACTTTTAATGATATTTATTGTCCAAGAAAACTCCTGATTCTTTATTCCTGCGTTCAGACCATCGTTTAAAAAACTTTTGATGGAGTTTCCTTCTTCAAATACGCTAGGAAGTGCAAAGAATTCTACATAGCCAATGGATTTGACTGCGGCATCTTTTTGTTGTAAAAAGCTTAATCCTTGGTTAGGCGAAAATGATAAAAGAAATGACCATAGCAATACCGCTCCTGAAAGGAATAGGGCAAGCGACGATTTCAAAACTTTTAGTTTTTTCATTTAATGCGATAAATGTACTGTTTTTTTAAAAACAAATTGTAGCACCTTGCCTTTTTATTATTGGGTATTTGTGTGGAAAAATGGGTAATCAAAGTGTGGTGCTTTCAATTCTAAAATGTCAATAAAACCAGATTCTAATCAATAGCAGTCTTGACTCTAAAGGAAAAAGAAAGCTGTCACAATTTTGTGACAGCTTTGGAGCATTTTATTGCTCAGGAATCGCTACTTCTTCCAGTACTTCCACTGAATCCTCAGTTTCAGAAAGCACTTCTTCCTCATTCATTTCAGTAGGTACCTCTATTTCCTCAATAGAAGTATCAATTTGTGATTCTACTTGTTTCTTGCCGCAAGATGCCACTAGGCTGGATGCGACGATCATCATAACAACGATGCTTGTTCTCATTTTTTATTGTCTTTTTTATGTCTCTTTAGACATAAACACTATAATAAAAAGTATGCCAGAAAATCCAAGAATTGTTCTTTGATAATATTTATTTTTTATGATGTGAATTCTCAAGATTTATTAGAGGATTAAAGGCTTTAAAAAACATCGAAAGCTTACTTAATCTTCATTTAATATGATCTGAAGACTGGTATAAGGTTTAACCCGATATATCAATGTCGTTTAGTTAAGGAATTTTTATTATTTTTAGGAAAGAAAAGGGAGCGTAGTTTTTTTGAAAATAATCTAACAACAATCAAGTCCTTTTCCTTTTCGAAGGACTTTTTAAAACTATTAAAAAACAATATAGAAAATGGATTAACACGCGATAGGTTCCGTACGACTAACACAGCGTTTGTTCGTCAGCGGTGTTTGGGTTTTACAGATCTTATCTACTTCATGTTGGGCCTGGGTAAATCGAGTGTTCAGCAAGAACTTGATAATTTTTTTTCCGACAAATCGGTCAGCTATTCCAAAGGAGCATTCAGTCAGCAACGATCCAAACTAAACCCCAAGGTGTTTACATGGCTCAATGAACAACAATGTTCTTTTTATTATAATAAAGCCAGCCATATCCGTAAATGGAAAGGTTTTCGGCTTATAGGTATCGACGGCAGTACTTTGCAGCTTCCTTACAGCAAAGAATTGGCAAAAGGTTTTGGCCATTTCGAAACCCGGACTGAAAACGGGAGAAAAGTAGTGTTAGCCCGTGTTTCCCAAGCCTACGATGTACTCAACCAAATCAGTATAGATGCCAAGATCAAACATTACAGGACAAGTGAACTTGCTCTGTGTGAAAGTCATCTTCCCTGTCTAGGGCCGGGCGACCTGCTTATAATGGATAGGGCTTATGCGGCCTTTTGGCTCATGTCCTCATTGGTTCAGCAACAGAAATCCTTTGTCATCAGGGTAAAGGCAAACAGATGGAAACATGCAAAGGCATTTTTAGCATCTACCAAAAAACAGCAGATCATAGAGGTGTCCCCTTCCAAAGAGGCCTTAAACAGGTGTAGGGAAAGGAATATTCCTACTGAGGCACTCAAGTTAAGGCTCGTACGGGTACCGATTGCATCAGGAGAAGACCATATATTGATAACCAACCTAGTTGACCATAAGAAGTACCCTGTCAAGGAAATACGTGAGCTCTACAGGAAAAGATGGCCTGTTGAAGAGTCTTTCAAGCTACTCAAAACTAGGGCGGAACTTGAAAACCTGAGCGGAAAGACGGCCAGGGCCGTTCTCCAGGATTTTAATAGAATCATTCTCAGGGCCAACTTGAGCAACATTCTCAGTAAAACACTTACCAAAAAAGGGATTGACTACTGTAATAAAAAACGGAAAAACACTTATCAGATCAACAGAACCCAGGCGTATCGTAAAACCAAATCTATAATTGATCAACTCAAACAAGGAATGGACAAAATCATTGGAAAAATATCTGATTATGCTTTCAAACTGTTGCTTCAACTTGAAATAATACGGCCCAACAGGTCAGTTCCTAGAATAAAAAGGTATACTGCCAGACCCAGTAATTTTATAACTTATAAACCTTAACTAAACGACATTGCCCGAAATATGCAATAGACATTCTATTACGTGCGGAAATCGCTTTAAAATCAGCCACTTCGTTGCTGTTTTCAATTTCACCATAGCGGTGCTTTGCTAAAATCTGCAAACAGCCGATTTTCTTGCGATTGCAACACTTCCCGTAAACACGGGACAGGCTTCACCCCTGACTATTGTCAGGACGGAGAAATCCTATTACATAATCCGGGTTTAAACTTTTGCTTTAAAAAAATGGCTTTTGCTTTTACATTGTAAATAGCTATTTTAACGAAATGATTGTCAGAAAAGGAGAAAATTTGTTTTGGACCTTACCATTTTTGGGATGGGTAGTTTTTGTAACGCTTCTTATAGCCTGTAAAGAAGATACAAATAATAAGACCAATAATTTTCCTAAGGAGATCAGCTACAATCTTCATGTTAGACCAATTTTATCTGAAAATTGCTTTACATGTCATGGGCCTGATGCGAATAAGCGAGAAGCAGGACTTCGTCTGGACAAAGAAGATGAGGCCTATGCGGCCTTGGCGGAAAGTCCTGGAAAACATGCCATAGTACCTGGTGATCCCAATGCTTCTATGGTTTATGTTAGAATGATTTCTGAAAACCCTGAGGAGAAAATGCCACCTACCTCCTCCAACCTTAAACTTAGTGATTATCAAATCAAACTTATTGAAAAATGGATTAATGAAGGGGCTGTATATGAGCCACATTGGGCATTTGTTCCCCCAAAGAAATCCGAGCTTCCTGAAGTAGGGAATACGGAATGGGTTAAAAATGAACTTGATTTTTTTGTTTTGGAAAAGATGGAGCAGGCAGGATTAGCTCCTTCTCCAATGGCGGATGATTTGACATTACTTAGAAGGCTTTATATTGATATTACTGGGTTGCCTCCTGCTCCTGCTGATTTAGAAGCAGTAGAGAAAGGCACTTTGGAATTAGGTAAAACCATAGATAAATTGTTTAAATCAAGCGCTTATGGTGAGAAAATGGCGGTTAGTTGGATGGATGTTTCCAGGTATGCTGATAGCCATGGTTATCAGGATGATTATTATAGAACCCAGTGGCCTTGGAGAGACTGGGTAATCCATGCATTCAATGAAAACATGCCTTATGACCAATTCATCACCTGGCAACTTGCAGGTGATCTGCTTCCGGATGCGAGTATGGAACAGATTCTTGCTACTGGCTTCAATCGAAATCATAAAATAACAGAGGAATCGGGCGCTATAGATGAAGAGTATAGGGTGATGTATGCAATAGACAGAACCAATACCTTGGGAAAAGCCATGTTGGGAATTACCCTGGAATGTGCCCAATGTCATGACCATAAATACGATCCTTTTTCCCAAAAGGAGTATTTCCAAACTTATGCCTTTTTTAATAATATTGCAGAATGGGGAATTGAAGAAGCCAGTCCGGGGTTTTCTAAAAAAAGTCCCGCAAAGTATCCATTAATGGAAATAAGTGAAACTACCGCTAAGGAAGTTCTTCAATTTATCAATATGCCGGATAGTGCCAGTAGGGTTTCACGATTGATGACTGGAATGGACAAAGGTACCAATTACAATTCCTTACTTAATGAGGCCAATGTTTTGAAGGTAGCGGTGATGGGGGATTTGGACAGCATTCGATCTACTTTTATATTGGAGAGGGGGGAGTATGATGCGCATGGTGAGAAAGTTGAGCCAGGAGTACCTGCTTCTATTCTTCCTTATCCAGAGGACCTGCCCAAGAATAGATTGGGTTTGACCAAATGGCTTTTTGATATGAACAATCCCTTAACAGCTAGGGTGTATGTAAATAGGCTTTGGCAGGAGATTTTCGGTATCGGCTTGGTGGATACTCCGGGAGATTTTGGCCTTCAAGGAAATTTACCTAGCAACCAAGCTTTACTTGATTGGTTGGCGGTAGATTTTATAGAAAGCGGTTGGGATATTCAGTATCTATTGAAAAAAATATTTTTATCAGCCACCTATCAGCAATCTTCTGGAGTGAGTGAAGAGAATTATAAAAAGGATCCTGACAATAGGTTTTTGGCTCGTTTTCCAAGAAGAAGGTTAAAAGCTGAAGAAATTAGAGACTTGGTATTGGCCACAAGTGGTTTATTGAATGATGAAGTAGGAGGGCCATCTGTGAAAACCTACCAGCCAGAAGGACTTTGGGAGGCTGCCACTTCTGGAAGGGGAAACCTTTCAAAATTCCAATTGGATACAGGAAAATACCTTTATAGAAGAGGACTCTATACCTTTATTAAAAGAACTGTTCCTCCTCCAAACATGATGTTATTTGACGCAAGTAATAGAGATGCCTGCGAGGTGGAAAGATTGAAAACCAGTACTCCTTTACAAGCTTTAGTCATGATGAATGATCCAGTAGTCCTGGAAGCCTCTAGGGTTTATGCAGGGAGGTTACTAAAGAAAAGCAGCAATGCAGAAGTTGCGGTAGAATCTGCTTTTTACAGTATTCTAGGTAGAAAGCCTGATGAAAGTGAACGGTCAATCTTAAATAGTCATTTTGAAACATTTCTAGAAGAATATAACAAAGACAAATCTAAAGCGGTTAAAATACTAGATGTAGGGAAGTTTCCTCATAATGATGATATTCCAGTTCCTGTTCATGCAGCTCTGATGCAGGTCATTACGCTTATATATAATTTAGAAGCAGCAATTACAAAAGCCTAAACTATGGAAAAGGAATTATTAGATCATGGACTGAACCTCAACAGAAGGCATTTTCTTTCCAAATTAAGTTTAGGGTTAGGAAGTGCAGCGTTAGGGTCACTTTTAATTCCAGATTTATTTAATGGTACGAATTTGGTCGGAGGAGAAGCTGAGACGATAGGTCTTCCTCATTTTGCCCCTAAAGCAAAACGAGTGATTTACCTGTTTCAAAATGGTGCGCCCTCTCAATTGGAATCTTTTGATTTCAAACCTAAACTTCGGGATTTGTGGGGGCAAGAATTGCCTGAATCTATTAGGAAAGGTCAAAGGCTTACAGGAATGACGGCCAGCCAGACAAGCTTCCCCATGGTCGGATCCTTTTGTGATTTCCAGCAATACGGTCAAGCAAGGGCCTGGATTAGTTCACTTTTTCCTCATACAGCGAAGATTGTAGATGATATCTGTATTATCAAATCAATGCATACTGAGGCGATAAATCATGATCCTGCACTTACTTTTTTCCAAACAGGTGCACAACAAGGAAACAGACCCAGTATGGGGTCTTGGTTGAGTTATGGGCTTGGAAGTGAAAACAATAATTTACCTGCTTTCACTGTGTTGCTTTCTAAAGGCAAAGGAAATGGACAAGGCGTATATGCTAAACTTTGGAGCAATGGGTTTCTGCCCTCAGCACATCAAGGGGTTCAGTTTAGCAATGGAGAGGATCCTGTACTCTATCTAAATGATCAAGATGGCATGACCAAGTCGGATAGAAGAAAGATGTTGGACAATTTAGCGGCCTTAAATCATCATGCTTATGAAAAAATAGGAGACCCTGAGATCCAAGCTAAAGTAGCCCAATATGAACTAGCTTACAGGATGCAGACAGCAGTACCAGAGGCTACGGATTTGTCTAATGAGCCAGACAGTATATTTGAAATGTATGGGGAGGGGAGTAGAAAGCCTGGGACTTTTGCCGCCAATTGCCTTCTTGCCCGCAAGCTTTCTGAATCGGGAGTAAGGTTTGTTCAATTGTATCATCAAGGATGGGATCAACATGGCAACTTACCCAATGAGATGTCCGTTCAGGCAAAAGATACAGACCAAGCATCAGCCGCTTTGATAAAAGACCTGAAGCAACGAGGGCTCTTAGATGAGACTTTGGTAATTTGGGGTGGAGAGTTTGGACGTACCAATTACTCCCAAGGACGATTGACTCAGGACAATTATGGAAGAGATCACCATCCCAGATGTTTTAGCATTTGGATGGCTGGTGGAGGAATAAAACCTGGTATAGTTTATGGGGCTACCGATGAATTAGGTTATAATATTACCGAGAATCCAGTTCATGTTCATGATTTTCAGGCCACTGTATTGCACCAACTTGGGCTGGATCATGAAAAGCTGATATATAGGCACTTGGGTAGGAAATTCAGGCTTACAGATGTGTCTGGTAGAGTGATTAAGGAATTATTAGTGTAAATTTTTAGTTTGCATAGAGTCTTAGATAATGGGAGTTATCTTTCTAATTATGGCTTTTTGCAATAATGTAAATCAGGTAGAAAAAATATTGTCATTAGGGGTAATTAATTATTATCATGGGGATTCTGTTATGGAACCCCTGTTTGAGTAGTCAAAGTGAATTTCTAGTTCTAGTACATAACCAACATTAATGAAAAGTTTATTATTTCAAAATGGGGACCAAATGCCAGCTCTTGGCTTAGGAACCTGGAAGTCAAAGCCAAATGAAGTTTATGAAGCTGTGCTTCATGCAATAAAGGTTGGCTATAGGCACATAGATTGTGCTTATGTTTACAAGAATGAAAATGAAATAGGCAAGGCAATAAGTGATGCTATTTCCCAAGGCTTAGTGAAGCGGGAAGAATTATGGGTTACATCGAAGTTATGGAATGATTCTCATTTGCCAAATGATGTGCTTCCTGCGATTAAGAATACATTGAACGACTTACAGTTAGATTATCTTGATCTTTATTTAGTTCATTGGCCTATAGCTCTAAAAAAAGGAGTTGGAATGCCAGCTGAACCGAGTGATTTTTTGACGAAGGATGAAGCACCTTTAAGTGCCACTTGGGCTGAAATGGAGAAGCTTCAAAAAAATGGGCTAACACGCCAAATTGGGGTTTCTAATTTCAATTCGGCCAAAATAGAAGCACTTAAAAAAACAGCTTCTCTAATGCCTACAGTCAATCAAATAGAATTTCATCCTTATCTGCCTCAGGCTAAGTTAAAAGACTATTGTGATAAAAACGGAATTCATATTACTGGGTATGGCCCATTGGGAGCAGCCTATAGGGTGGCAGCCAATGAAGTGGATCACCCATTATTGCTTGAAAACAAGCAATTGGAAATTATAGCAAAGAACAATTCTGCTTCAGTAGCGCAGGTGGTACTCGCATGGGCAATAGAGAAAGGGGTTTCTGTAGTTCCTAAGTCCGTAAATTTTCAAAGAATAGAAGAGAATTTTGCTGGCAGTAAATTGGTTTTGAATAAGGAAGATATGGAAACGATTGACAATCTTGGGGGGCCTTACCGTTACACCCATGGAGGAGCTTGGGTAGGGGAGATAAGTCCTTATGATTTTTCTGACATTTGGGAAGAAAATCTATAAGTAAAATTTTAAATTAAGAACAAAACTATGAAATACATAACATTCAAAAATCAGGATAAAATGCCTATGTTGGGTCTAGGAACCTGGAAATCAGGTCCTGGAGAAGTTTATCAAGCGGTACTTTGGGCGCTGGAAGCTGGATACAGGCATATTGATTGTGCAGCAATCTACCAAAATGAAAAAGAAGTAGGAGATGCATTGAAAGAAGCATTTGACAAGGGAATCGTGAAAAGAGAAGAGGTATGGGTAACATCTAAGCTATGGAACAATGCCCATGAAATAGATAAGGTAGAGGAAGGACTTCAAAAAACCTTGGCGGACCTGCAGCTAACCTACCTTGATCTTTATCTAATACATTGGCCCATTTCCTTAAAAAGTGGGGTGACCTTTCCTAAAGATGGAAATGATTTTCTTGATTATAAGACAGTTCCACTTACAGACACCTGGAAAGGAATGGAAGCGTTAAAAGAAAAGGGACTCACCAAGCATATTGGCGTATCCAATTTCAATAAAGCTAAACTGAGTGAGATTATTGGTGCTTGCCAGGTGGTACCAGAGATGAATCAAATTGAAATCCATCCCTATTTGCCTCAAGAGGGATTAGTGAGTTTTTGTAAAGAAAAAGGCATCAATCTAACTGCCTATTCCCCATTAGGATCAGCGGATAGGCCAAAGGCAAGACAAAAAGAGGATGATCCAATATTGATGGAACACAAGGTTTTTAAAGATATTGCTAAAAAACACGAGGCGTCAGTGGCTCAGGTTTTGATCGCTTGGTCATTGCATAGAGGCATTGCTGTAATTCCTAAATCCGCCAATAAAGATAGGATTAAAGCCAACCTTGCATCTAAGGATATTGAACTTGATAAAGATGACTTGAAAGCCATAGGTGAAATTACTAGTCGGCATAGGTATATTGATGGAACCTTTTTTACCGAAGTGCCAGGAAGTCCATTTAAACAATCAGATCTCTGGGAGAGTTAAGTCCTAAATAGGAAGTAAATAATCTAATATATACTGCAATTGCTTTAATACCAGTTTATTGGAAATTGCCCATAGTGCGGCTATGTGGATTTTCAAACGGATTGGATTTAGAGTAATTGCAGTTTTTTTAGGTTGCGTTTGTGTTGGTCTTAAACCCGAAATATGCAATAGCATTCTATTACGTGCTGAAATCGCTTTAAAATCAGCCACTTCGTTGCTGTATTCAATTTCACCATGGCGGTGCTATGCTAAAATCTCCAAACAGCCTGATTTTCTTGCGATTGCAACACTTCCCGTAAACACGGGACAGTCTTCACCCCTGACATTGTCAGGGCGGAGAAATTCTATTACATAATCCGGGTTAAATAGTAGGCTTTACTTCAAATCTTGAACTTCCATAAAAAAATTAATTATAATCGGTTTAAATAGTTGAAATTTTAATTGAAATTTCATTTTTAATAATAAAATAGCAATACTTTTGCAGTGTATTTACAGCTTTATTGATTTTGTTTGTTGCTTGAATTTTAGAATAATATTGGTAATGAACGTTTAATATTGAACTAAACGTCCTTTTCTGCTTATAAATTTACTTTTAAATTTAAAAAGGGTGTATATTTAGTTCTACTCAATTTGAAAGTACATTAATTTAGGTTTCAAAATAGAAAATGGGATTTAATTGCTGTACGCTAACCAACATAGTTAAATATCCTTACGGTTTTGATTAAAGGAATTAATATTTTAGTATAAAAAATGACAATGAAATCAGCGCACATTTTATTGGTAGAAGATAATGAAGGTGATGTATTTTTAACTAAAGAAGCCTTAAATGAAAGTGAGAATAGCAATACAGTAAGTGTAGCCAGAGATGGTCAGGAAGCGCTAGATTTTATTTTTAAGACAAATGGGTTTGAAGAAAAAACCACTCCAGATTTAATTATCTTAGACGTTAATCTACCTAAGAAAAATGGACATGAGGTCCTTTATGAGCTAAAGAACCATGATTGCTACAAGCAAATTCCCGTAATTATATTATCTACTTCCAGTTCCCAAAAAGACATTGATTTGTCTTACCAGAACTATGCAAATTGTTATATAACAAAGCCTATTGTTGTTTCAGACTTTATAAAGGCCATATCTTCGATTCAACAATTTTGGTTAGATACTGCTACACTTCCCGTTAATTAGGTATATTAATCAAATTAGCCTCAATCAGTAATTCTTCAAATATTACTGTAAATCTGATTAATCCCAAGTGAAGTAATAGAAACGCTGTTCCAGATTGGCTAGCCATTTCACTCTTTCCTGTGCCATTTTCTCGAATCTGCTTGTACATTTTGACTCATCCATATTTTTTCCTTCCATAATGTTTTGGATTGGTATAAGTTTTATGCCTCTAGTTTTGTAAAATGCCCAAGGATAGGTATCTTTTATCAGCTAAACAAAGGACGCAAATGAGTACTTATTTTCGAATGCATTTTAATAAAATCAATTGTTTATCTCTTTTAATAATTGGACTTGTCTTTTTGGGCTGTAATTCTACTTCAGAGAACAATGGGGTAGACAATGAACAGCAAAAGCCCAATATCGTTATCATTTTCACTGATGATCAAGGATATGCGGATGTAGGTGTTTTCGGCGCAAAGAATATAGCCACTCCTAATCTGGATAAAATGGCTAAAGAAGGGGTTCAGTTCACTAATTTTCATGTTGCCAATGCTGTATGTTCTGCCTCTAGGGCTTCTTTGCTTACAGGATGTTATTCGAATCGACTTGGGATTTTTGGAGCACTTTCGCATCAAAGCAAGCACGGTCTGTCTCCGGATGAGATGACCATTGCAGAGGTTCTTAAGCCTGAAGGCTACACTACAGGAATAGTAGGTAAATGGCATTTGGGGCATCTTGAGCCGTTTCTTCCTACAAAGCAAGGGTTTGATGAATTCTTTGGGCTTCCTTATTCCAATGATATGTGGCCATACCATCCAGAAAGACCGGATTTTTATCCTCCCCTTCCATTGTACCAAAACGAAACGATTATCGATACACTTATTGATCAAAGTCTGTTGACAACGATGTATACAGAAAAAGCCGTTGACTTTATTGATAGAAACAGTGAAAAGCCATTTTTCTTGTATTTGGCACATAGCATGCCTCATGTACCTTTATTTGTTTCTGATAAGTTTAAGGGAAAATCTGATGCAGGGATCTATGGAGATGTGATAATGGAGATAGACTGGTCAGTAGGACAGGTAATAGAGGCCTTAGAAAGAAATGGTCTAGAAGAAAATACCCTCGTTGTATTTACTTCGGATAATGGTCCATGGCTTTCCTATGGCACCCATAGCGGGAGTACTGGTATTTTCAAAGAAGGAAAAGGAACTTCATGGGAAGGAGGTATTCGTGTACCTACAATAATGAAATGGAAAGGAAAACTTCCCAAGGGTAAGGTTCAGGATAAGATGGCCATGACAATTGATCTATTGCCTACTATAGCGCATCTGACGGGTGCTTCCTTGCCACCAAACAAAATTGATGGAAAAGATATATGGCCACTGATAGAGGTGGAGGAAGGCGCAGAATCGTCACAAGACGCTTATTTTATCTACTATAACAAAAATGAACTTCAAGCTGTTATTTCCGGTAATTGGAAGTTGTACTTTCCACATAGGTACCGTTCATTACCTGATGATTTCATTAAGCCTACTAATGGTATCCCTGTAAAATATAAGATGTTGGATTTAACAGAAATGGAACTTTATAACCTTGAAGATGATCCGGCAGAAACCAAAAATGTTATAGAAGAATATCCTGAAATTAGGGATAAATTAAACACTTTGGCCAATGCTGCTAGAAAAGATATGGGAGATGCCTTGCAGGGAATAGAGGGTAAGAATGTTCGTTTGCCGATGAAAGCTTCAAGTGCGAATTGAAATTATTTCAGTATTTCCGATAGGTAAATCAAAAGTAATAATGGTACCGCATTTTATTCCCAAAAAATTCCGACAGACCGATTATTTTGCATTGAAAATAGGACAAAATCAGCTTACCCCTTAGCTCACACCAAATTTATTTAACAAAGTATTCGAATCTAAGTTAAACTAAGGTTATGTGATAGAATCTCTCCGACTTGACAATAGTCAGGGGTAAAGTCTGTCCCGAGTTTAAGGGAGAGGCTAATTGGAGACAAGCATAGCACTGTAATGATGAAGTCGAAAACAGCAAAAAAGTGGTTGATTTTGTAGAGATTTCATCAAGTAATAGAAAGCTAATAGCATATTGCTGGTTAAATTTTGGATAGGGTCTAGTAATTGCGTTTTAGGCATAGACCTTGCTGGCTATAAATTGAAAATTTTAGTTTAAAATTAAATGAAGGTTTTATGAAAGCAAAGGAGGAGTACAGTCTATTTGAAGATGTAAGTAAAGTTGTGGATGATGCAGCACGTCATATGGATATTCATCCTGGTTTGTTAGAGCAAATAAAACAATGCAATAGTATTTACAAATTTAGTTTCCCCTTAAAGAATGGTGATGGAACCTATGAGGTATTATCAGGGTATAGGGTACAACATTCTCATCATAAATTGCCCGTAAAAGGAGGGATCAGGTACAGTAGTTTTGTGAATGAAGAGGAGGTAAAGGGATTGGCGGCATTGATGACCTATAAATGTGCCTTAGTAAATATACCTTATGGTGGAGCGAAGGGTGGAGTTAGAATAGATCCGAATAATTATAATGTTGATCAACTGGAAAAAATCACCAGACGGTATACAGCCGAATTGATTAAAAAGAAATTTATAGGCCCAGCTATAGATGTACCCGCACCAGACTATGGGACAAGTAGCAGGGAAATGGCTTGGATTGTAGATACTTTTGAGGCTTTCAACCCTGATGTGATCAATGCCAAAGGATGTGTTACTGGTAAACCACTTTCTCAACATGGTATAGAAGGAAGAACTGAAGCTACCGGAATGGGTGTGTTTATTGGAATACGCGAAGCCGTAAGTGTTAAGGAAGACATGGATGCACTTGGACTGAAGGTTGGCTTGAAAGGTAAAAAAATCATTATTCAAGGCTTGGGGAATGTTGGGTATTATACCGCAAAATACCTTTCTGAATCTGGGGCTAAGATTATTGGTATTGCTGAATACAATGGTGGCATTTGGGATGAGAATGGAATAGACATTGAAAAAATTAAGGCTTACCAAATAAAAAACAAAACCTTCCAAGGTTATGATAAAGGTGATTTTATTGAAGATGGAAATTCCCTGTTGATCAGGCCTTGTGATATTTTGATTCCTGCTGCGCTTGAGAATCAAATTACAGCTGAAAATGCCCATGATATTAAAGCTAAGATTATAGGAGAAGCAGCCAATGGACCTGTCACTCAGGATGCCAATAATATTCTTCTTGAAAAAGGGATAATGATTATTCCCGATATGTATTTGAATGCAGGAGGAGTTACAGTTTCCTATTTTGAATGGTTGAAAAACCTTTCTAGGGTTTCTTTTGGGAAACTGGAAAAGCGCTATGACATGAAAAAGTACGAGGAGCTGCTAGAGGGTATTGAAAAAGCAACTGGTGACTCTTTTAGTGAAGAGCAAAAAAGAATTATTATTAAAGGGGCTAGTGAGAGAGATCTTGTAAATTCAGGGTTGGAAGAGACCATGGTCACAGCCTATCACCATATGAATGGAGTAAGAAAAGAAAAAGGAATAAAGGATCTGAGAACAGCAGGGTTTATTGTAGCCCTTGAACGGATTGCTATCTCCTATACCGATATGGGTATATTTCCATAAAAGTTCTGATCTTATTTTAGCAATCTAGCCTTATAACAAAAATAGCCATGGGATGCTCACCATGGCTATTTTTTTGTTCTTATAATATTTGATGACATTTGTAATGAAAGTTCGTTAGCTATTGAAATCAAATTCAAACGGCTAAATATCAATGGTTTATTTTAAGTTCTTTAAGCAGTTACTTTCCTAACTTCTAAAAGATCGAGAGCCATTAAAATCAGTAGGTTTACAATTTAACCCGGATTATGTAATAGGATTTCTCCGTCCTGACAATAGTCAGGGGTGAAGCCTGTCCCGTGTTTACGGGAAGTGTTGCAATCGCAAGAAAATCAGGCTGTTTGGAGATTTTAGCATAGCACCGCTATGGTGAAATTGAAAACAGCAACGATTGGGTATTTTGAAGCGATTTCAGCACGTAATAGATTGTATATTGCATATTTCGGGCTTAACTAAGTTTACTTTTCGTCGATTCTTTGAATTTAATTTGATCGTCCCTTGTTTTCGTTTTTCAATAAGTTCAATACTTCTTTTAACTGTTCAGAATTGTCTTTGTAAGGGCTTAAATCAAATATCTCCACACTTTTAAAATCAATAGGATGACTTTCGCTTTGTAGCGAAATGTACCCGGTGGAAATCAATTGACCATCCTTTTTGACCTCTGGGTTATGATTGCTGACATTACCACCTCCAATTTGAGGTTTGTAATAAGTAAGGACAGTATCTCCTTCAACGATATGATGAATAATTGAGTCTCCCAAAACTAGAAAATCAGCGGTAACCCATTGTTCACCATGGAAAGTTTTAGAGTTGGAACTGACACAATGAGGGGTGAAAAGTTCTCCATCCATTACCACATTTGTACCAGGAGTACAGAGGTTGCTAGTGGTCCTTGGTTTTTCTCCATCTCCCCCTAAAAGCTGACCTTCAATGGAAATTGGGAAATCCTGATCTTTCGTCATTGTTTCCGGATCTTGCCCATGTAACATGACTCCGGAGTTTCTTAGTGCCCAACCTTCACCACCAGGAGCTTGTTCCCCTACGAACCTATATTGTACTCGGTATAAGTAATGGGAGAAGGACTCATCGTAAAAGATATGGCCATATTGCCTATCGAAATTCTCATAGCCATCATACCTAACTTTAAGTAATCCGTCTTCTACTCTGAATGTGTTAGCATAATTTTCATCCAGCTCATGTTTGGCAATTTTTATACGCCAATTGTCCATGTCTTTGCCATTGAATAGGGTTCTCCAGCCATCATCTATGGATATGCTTTCACTATTATTGGAAGTGGAGCAAGATGCAATTAGTAAGCAAAGGATTATAAGTATTGGGTATTTTTTAAGTAGGTCTAATTTAAACATTTTGATGGGTTTAAGAGGTGAGGTTTATTATCAGTTTGGCTTTAATTGCATTTTCAATACTATTGCTTGGTTATTTCCTGCAGGCAAAGATGCTGGGTTAGTCAATGCGTAAAAGGATTGGCCATCAACTGCAAAGTTTAGCAAAAAAAGTATGTTTAACGGAAGTTCTATAGGTTTGGACCAACCTGTTTCATTGCTATAGATTTTCAATTGTTGCCCTGGAATGCTGTTTGATTGGGCAGCCTCTTCTGTTAGGCCATTTATATAAACTACAGCAAATCCATTTTTTAAAGCGATAAGGTTGGTTATTTCCCCCTCTACGACTACCGATCCATCGTTCCCAAGAGGTAATTTCTGACCTTTGATTTGCACAAAACCTTCTGAATCTAAAGGGATACTATTTACCAATTCCCCATTTTTTTCCAAGTCGTAGGCGCTTATTAAAGGTTCCTTGTTAAAAGCGAAATAAAGAACATTTCCCGCTCTATTAATTAATGCTGTAGGAGGTTCAAAATGAAGGTTCTCCTGATACTGACTTTCAGGGGACAATTTTAGAAATGGACTTGCCTGACCAGTGTTTGGATCTAATTTCTCTAATAAATAGTTGTTTTTATAATAGCCAAGTTCATAGGGGCTTTTATTGTCTCTTCCTGGATGAAAGAGGAGCAATTGATTCTTGTAGATTTCGATGGCATTTTGATTTCTTTTCAGATCTAGAGAGCCATTTGGAAAAGGCATTCGGGTCTTTTTGATGAGGGTTAAATTTTCATCCAGCAATCCTATCTCCTCTCTGATGGACTTTGCGAGGATGGTTCCGCTGTTGGTTATTTTGAGACCATTGACGTAAAACAAGCCATCTTTGCCCTGAGCAGGAATAGTGTTTTTTGCTAAGACATTTCCTGAGCTGTCAAATTTCAAGTATTCCCCAGATTGATAATTGTAAATTAAACCTGTGTTGTAGGCATAGGTTCCTGCATGAATATCACCAGCAAAAGGAATGCGGAGTGTATCAAGAACGACCAAGTCAAACTGTACTGAATTATCCTTCGAGAAATTACATCCCCCAGCCAATAGAACAATAAATAAAATAGGAAATAAGTATTTCATAACTTTCATCCTGAAATTTAAGTGCAATTTTTACCCTTTTCAAACTTTTTGTTCAAAGTAATTTTTGTAATTGAATGAAATTATAGACTTTTCCTTTAACTTCAAATCAAAATTTCCCTTGAAAGTGCAGCTGACTATTTGTTTGGGTGCTAATTTACAGGGATTTGTATTTTGATCAAATAATTAACAGTAACAATGAATAACCAAAGAAGACGATTTATAAGATCTAGTGCCTTGGGTGCCGCGGGAATTTCTTTAATTCCTTCCTTTGTCCTCGGAAATCAAACTGGACATGTCGCACCAAGTGAAAAAGTGAATTTAGCCTGCTGTGGTATCGGACACCGTGGGGGATCAATCACTAAATCATTGTACGAAACAGGCCTTGCCAATATTGTCGCCATTTGTGATGTGGACATGGGGGCTGAACATACCCTTGAAGTGATGAAAATGTTTCCTGATGTCCCTAGATTTAAGGATTTCAGAGAGATGTTTGATAAGATGGGTAAAGATATTGAAGCTGTTTCTGTAGGTACCCCGGATTTTTCTCATTTCCCTATTACCATGCTGGCCATGTCTATGGGGATTCATGTATATGTTGAAAAGCCCATGGCAAGAACTTTCAATGAAGTACAGTTGATGATGGACGGTGCGAAAAAGCACAAGGTTGTTACTCAGATGGGTAACCAAGGTCACTCAGAAGCCAATTACTTCCAATTTAAAGCCTGGAAAGAAGCTGGTATAATAAAAGACGTTACCGCCATGACTGCCCATATGAATGGACGTAGAAGATGGCACGGTTGGGATCCTAATATCAATTCCTTTCCAGCAGCACAGCCAATGCCCTCAACCATGGATTGGGATACCTGGCTAGGTACTTCTCATCATCATGATTACCACGAGGATCTTGTTAATGGTCAGTGGAGATGTTGGTATGATTTCGGTATGGGAGCACTAGGAGATTGGGGTGCACATATCATGGATACAGCACATGAATTTTTGGAGTTGGGCTTACCTGAGGAAATAGAACCATTGAAATTGAAAGATCACAATACTTTCTTTTTCCCGATGGAATCCACCTTGGCTTTTAAATTCCCGAAAAGAGGAAATATGCCGCCAATGACCATTACCTGGTATGACGGTCAAAACAATATTCCTCCAGTTCCTGCTGGTTATGGTGTTTCTGAACTAGATCCAAATATTCCACCACCAAGTGACGGGCAATTGCAGCCAGCCAAACTGAACCCTGGAAAGATTATATATGGAGGAGACCTTACCTTTAAGGGTGGATCCCATGGCAGTACACTTTCCATTATTCCTGAAGAGAAAGCCAAAGATATGGCTGGACAATTACCAGTAGTACCTGAAAGCCCTTCCAATCACTTCGCTAATTTCCTGAAAGCATGTAAAGGAGAAGAAAAAACAAGATCTTCCTTTGAGATAGCAGGGCCTTTGAGTCAAGTGTTTTCTTTAGGAGTTTTGTCCCAGAGATTAGGTGCGAAATTACAATTTGACAGAAAAACAAAACAAATTACCAATCATGCATTGGCAAATGAATTGTTGTCAGGTGTTCCACCAAGAAAAGGTTGGGAAGAGTACTATAAAATGTAATCTATCTGTCCCCTTAGGGAAAATTGATATAAAGAGCTATTAAGTAAAACTACTGGTTTGGGTAGGTGACAGGTTTTCCTGTGGCCTACTCGAACCAATTGGTTTATACCCCAAGAGAAATCTATTGCCCGAATACCTGTGTAATGTATTTTAACCCGGATTATGTAATAGAATGTCTATTGCCTATTTCGGGTTTAATGTAGGTTCATCCCGATTTTGAATCAAAAGATTAAAAGCCATAAACCCATCATGCAGAAATTATTTACCCAGTCTAAAAAGTTCCCTTTTTGCAAAACCAATAATCTATTTGGATTGGTTTTAATGCTTATCATATGTGTTTTAGTTGGTTTTTCATTCAAGCCCTTTCCTAAAACGGGGCAGCCAAATATAGTTATCATCTTTGCCGATGACATGGGATATGGTGATATTAGTGCTCTAAATCCCTTATCTAAAATAAGCACTCCTGCTATCGATGATTTGGTGAAAAATGGAATTTCTTTTCAGAATGCCCATGCAAGCGCATCAGTTTGTACTCCTTCAAGATATGGCTTATTGACTGGGCGATATGCATTCAGGACACCTAAAGCCTCCAGAGGAATAGGTGGATTTACCCCTTCGGTTATTGAAAAGGATCGCCTTACCATTGCTGGGATTTTAAAAAAGGCAGGGTATACTACCGCTATTACAGGCAAATGGCATTTGGGTTTGGACTGGGCTACAAAAGACAATAAAGAAGCGCAATTAAGCAGCACAGGTTATTCTAATGTGGATTATTCATCGCCTGTTAAAGCAGGACCTAATGATTTTGGTTTCGACTATTCCTATATTCATCCTGCCTCATTGGACATTCCTCCTTATGTATTTCTTGAAAATGGTAAGGTAGTCGACAATGAAATAGGACTGACTACGGATGTATATCCCATAAGAAAAGAAAATACAGCGTTCTCTTGGGACAAAAAGCACAGTGATGACAAAGCTGTTTATTGGGATAAAGGCGTATGGTGGAGATTAGGAGAAATGTCCGCATCTTTCCGTGTAGAAGAATGTTTGGAAACAATAGTAAACCAAGGAGAGAATTTCATCGATCAGCAAGCGGCAGAGAAGCCATTCTTTTTGTACATGCCACTTACAGGGCCACATACACCATGGTTGCCTTCTGATGAAAATAAAGGAAAATCAGGGGCGGGATTATATGGTGATTTTGTAATGGACATAGATCAGGTCGTGGCCAGAATTAAATCAAAATTGGAGGCTGAAGGTTTGCTTGAGAATACGCTAATCATTTTTAGTAGTGACAATGGGGCATATTGGCCAGCCGAAGAAATTCTTTTGCACGGACATGATTCTAATAAAGGAAGCAGAGGACAAAAAGGTGATGTTTGGAATGGTGGACATAGGGTTCCCCTAATTATGTCTTGGCCTGATGGCATCAAAAAGAGCAACACCTATGAAGGCTTGGTAAGTTTAACGGATATCTATGCTACAGTGGCAGCGATGACAGGAGTGGAAATACCAGTAGGTGAGGCCATAGACAGTAAGGCGTTTATTCCTGTTTTATCTGGTGATATGTCTTTTCAAACCAGAGATAATATGGTGCACCAATCCTCAGGAGGAATGTATGCCATAACATCAGGTGCTTGGAAATACATTGACGGATTGGGATCCGGTGGTTTTACTTTTCCTACTAATTTAACTCCTGAACCCAATGGGCCTAAAGGTCAGTTGTATCAATTAAGTGAGGACCCTCTAGAAAGCGAAAACCTTTTCGCAACCTATCCTGAAATGATACCTTCCTTGAAAAAACAACTTGAAGCAATTAAAAACAAAGAAAAGTAGTCGTTTTCATACCTTCAATCCCTTAATTGTTCAAAGAGAAAAACTCCTTTTTTGTTGGCAACAATGATATCCATTAGCCCATTCCCAAAAAAATCTTCGACAATAACCTGAACGCCTACCCCTGAATTTTCATCGATAATATGTTTTGTCCATTTTGGGGTTTTGCCTGGAATGTATTCAAACCAGACAAGCTGTGGAGGCTTATTTCCTCCAGGGTCTTTGCCCATATGAGCAAAATAGCGTTTCCCTGTTACCAGGTCTTTATTTCCATCTCTATTGATATCAACCAATTCCAAACCATGTGTTTGGGAAAAACTACTGTCTACAAGATGAGTTACCCAGGCACCAGTGGGTTCTTGCTCATGCCACCAAATACCAAGTTGATGTGCTGAGGAGGAAATTACCTCGGGCTTATCATCTCCATTTAATTCCTGCACATACATTTGGGCAGCAGGCTCGCCTAATTTAGCTGTATGGAATTTCCATTGCCCATCTTTAGGGTTTGTTGGAGATTCCCACCATCCCTCTGTGATAATGAGATCAGGATTTCCATCCATATTGAGGTCTCCCATTCCCAAACCATGGGCATATTTTGCAGTTCCAGGGCTTTCTTTTTCACTTATAGTGAATTTCTCCCAAACTAAATTATCAGGAGTATTTGGGGCTTTATACCAAACCATTTCCCCTGTTTCCGGGATGCTTCCAACCAAATCTTTTCGGCCATCTTTGTCAATATCATAAAAGCCTGCCGATTCATTTCCTAGGGCAGGACAAATGGTATGGATTTTCCAATGTCCTTTTTGGTTTTTTGGGTTTTCAAACCAAAGTACAGCTTCCCCGGGAAAGCCAATTCTTACAAAATCAACCCAGCCATCCCTATTAACATCCATTCCATGACTTATGAATGCATTGCTATAACCTTTATCGTATTCAAAAAGCTTAGGGGTTTCCAATTCCTGAGGTTTCCATGAGGGAGCTTCAAACCAATAGGCCCCTGCCATGACATCCATTAAACCATCCTGATTTACATCACCTATAGCAGCTCCTTCTGCTAAGAATTGCGTGGTAAGTACATGCTTCTTGAAGTTTATTTTATTGGATTGGGCATGGCCATAGCTCGTGAGGGTACATAGAGCCAAAAACAGTGATAGATGGGGTAAATGGGCTTTGATAGACATGTTAACGAAGGCTTAGTAAGTAGGTCATTAAACCGTTGAACTGAGATTGATTCAATACATTTCCAAAATGATCTGGCATCAAGGTCATTTTTGATGGGACTTGCTCTAAAATATCCTTTTTGGGAATGGTAAATTCTTTTCCAGATTGATCAGCCATCACCAATACCTGTCCATCTTCTCGTCTAAATAAGCCTGACTTTGCTTGCCCACTTTTGAGTTTGATCGTATAGGTTCTAAAGTTCTCTGATATATTTCGATTAGGGTCCAGCACTTTAGTAGCAAGTGCATTGAGTCCCCAATTGCCTACACCATCCAGTTGAGGGCCAATCATTCCTCCATCATCTCCAATTCTATGACAAATTCCACAGTTTTGCTGAAATAAGGTTTTACCAACATCCAATTGGGCAGGATCCTTAGAATAAGCCTTTGTTCTTTCTATTATGAGGGCTTGCTTTTCTTCGCTAATAGGTGGTAAGTTTTTGGTAAGTTCATCAAAAGCGAGTCTTTGCTTTTCACTTGCTCCTGAATGAAACCTTTCTTCCACTTTCCTGGCTTTTAATATCCTTGCAGTAGCATTTCCATCCCTTATTAACTTAAGAAGCTTTTCTTTCCCTGAATTACTTGTGGCCAATTGTTCAGAAATGGTTTCTTGTAACTCCACAGGAGTGTCTTTTATGTTTTTTGCCAGTAGGCTAGAGGATTGTTCAGAACCGGCTTTGGCTATTGCCAGGGCTATTTTCTGTCTGAAAGAAATGGTACTTTCAGCATTTTTCAACCATTTCTCCAAATAAATAATTTCTGTTTTCGGAGCGATTTCTACCAGGGCATTGGCAGCATCAATCCTAAGTTCTTCCTTTTCCTGATTGTCATTTACCAATTTCTTTAATTCTCCTATATTTTGAGTGATTTTCAGTATGCCAGAAAGTTGAGTAGCGTATTTAATTCTTTCCAAGCCCTCATCCGTTTTATTGCCACCGTTCACCGAATTGTCCTGTAAGAGATCAATACTCAATTGTCGGTTCCAGGATTTCAAACTGGGGGCTAAGTCAATTCCTTGCTGTTTTGCCCCATTATTTAATGCCATGGCTTTTTTAAAGCCAGGAATTCCTTCTCCAGTTTCTTTTGCCAGAGCAACGATTTCTTTCATCCTTAAAGCGGGTAGATCTCGGGCAATTGAGGTTAAATAGGGCAGGTATTTCTCCTTAGGAAGGGAATTGTTTTTAAGGTAATTGACCAGAAACTCAGCAGCTGTTTTTGATCGCGTATCTGAAAACACCAAGGCTATTACTTCTTTTTCCTGGTTCGACCAGTTTTGAGTTGCCATCTGTTTTGCAATTTGAGGGTTTTGGGCATGTTGATATAGTGCATATTTTAATGCGTACAACAAATGACTGTCTTTCTTATCTGTTGCATGTATTGCTTTCATAATTGGACTAAGCATTGAAGGACTTTGCTGTCTTATCAATGTCTCAGCAGCCACTCTTTTTACGTGAGCGCTTTCATCCACTAATCCCATTTTTACCCATTCCAGCTTATGATCGTTTAAACTCTGTTGTTCTCCCAAAATTCTCTGTGCATGAACGCGCACAAGTACATCGTGGTCAGAAAGTGCTTTTTCGAGGGCAAGCTCATCCATTGCATCTAGCCTAAAGATGGCCCATAGGGCATGAACTTTTTGAATATTGGGCGTTTTTTCATCAGCTATTAGTTTCTTTAATTCAGGTATTGCCGAATCCTTGAATCTGTCCACCAATTCATCGGTTGCCATCATTCTGTTCTGAAGAACAGGATCTCTCATTTTTTCAATTAGTACCTCAAGATTGGCTTTTGACCAATTTATAGCTGTTCTTTCCTGACCTTTATACGTTATTTTCCAAATTCTGCCACTGTTTCTGTCTCTTTCAGGATGATCAAGAGGGACTTCATAATGACCTATAATACTATTGTAAAAATCCGCTATGTACATGGCACCATCAGGTCCTATTTTAATGTCCACTGGGCGAAACCAAGGGTCCTTGCTTACTAGAAAATCAGCTTTTCTGGTAGCTTTGGGTGTAGATCCATTAAATGAAATGGTACTTCGGCTGATTCTGCAGGTCACAACATCTCCTGAATAGAAGCTGTTTTGGTATTCATCAGGAAACTGGGTATCAGTATAATATACAAGACCGGATAATGCCGTGGAATTCAGCCCATAGTCCATCATGGTTGGTGCATGGCCCATATTGGGTTCCATTTTTCCCCATTGGGTATAGTTGCCGTTTCTTATTATTTGGTAAATAGGCAAAGTATGGCAATCCGCCGAATAGTGGTAACCCCATTTGTCTAAATCCGATCCGAAAGGATTGATTCTTCCATCACTAGTCTTTTCTGCATGTTGTCCATCTAAAGTAAAACGGAAAGTGTTTCCTGAAGTCATTTTTATTGAATCCCCATCCTTAGCAGCAACGGTGGAAACATTGCTAAATCCGTGGGAGGCATGTATCCAACCATCCAAACCTCTGAAAAGATTATTGACCATTCCATGCGTGTCCTTGGTTTCGAATGGCCCTAAAATCACTTCTCGCTTATCAGCAATATCATCACCATCGGTATCATAAAAGCGGTATAGATTAGGTATACTAAAACCAATTGCACCGCCTTTTACTGGTTGTATGCCTATAGGGATATTTAAATCATTGGCGAAATCTGTGATCTTGTCTGCCTTTCCATCACCGTCACTGTCCTCTAGAATGCTAATTCTGTCCGTCCCTTTTCCTGGGCCAGCTTTAATTGGATATTCAGAAGATTGGCTAACCCATAACCTGCCTTTTTCATCAAAAGCCATGTTGATTGGTTTGGTAATATCGGGTTCAGAGGCAAATAGTGTGATTTCAAAGCCTGGAGGAAGGACGAAATCAGCTTTCTCATCTTCAGGGCTTTGATAGGAGGTAGTCCTTATATGTTCTGAATAGATAGGATCAGGCTCTTCTTCTATATAAGCGTCTGATGGTACTCCATTAGCGCTACTACTGTTTTTATCGCCCTGATTATTTCTCTCGCATGCGAAAACAATGGGTACTAACAGGTAAAGTAATAGTTGTCGGGTTTTCATTAATCAGTCGGGAATATTGAATAAACAATCTTGTTAACTTAAGATTTATTCCCTAAAAAATCAATGAATAATTGCTTTCATTACATGTTCGGTAAAATTTTAATCTAAAATAAGGGTGTAAAGGTAAGGTATTGGCCCTTTTTTTTCTTTTTTTCATACAATGATTCTGTCGGGTTTTTTCATTCTAAATTCTTGCCCCTGGCTCATTTAATCTGCCCTTATCCATAGATACTAGCTATTATTTGGATCAAAATGGCTGGACTTTGCAGTAATTGGACTTTAGCCTTCATCCTTAATGGATTTTAATAAGCCTAAGCCTGAACTGAAAAAAACAAAGCCTAAGACAAGGCTAACCGTTGTGATTTTCCAATCCCCTTTGTCGGGTTCTAAAAATAAATACGCACCATAAATCAGACTGCCTAAACCTAAAATGGATAGAAATGGTCCAAAAATCTTTTTAAAGTTCATAGTTGTTTTAAATGGCTAAGAATCAAAAATATTGCCAAAGACAAATCATGCCTTTTTCCTATGGTTGATTCAGCCCAGTTTTCAATAGGGTGGTCAGGGAAAAATTAATCTATTTAAAGAAAAATAGCACCTTTGGATATGCCGAAAGGTGCTATTTTTGATTGATTAAACCCGAAATATGCAATAGACAATCTATTACGTGCTGAAATCGCTTCAAAATACCCAATCGTTGCTGTTTTCAATATCACCATAGCGGTGCTATGCTAAAACCTCCAAACGGCCGATTTTCTTGCGATTGCAACACTTCCCGTAAACACGGGACAGGCTTCACCCCTGACCATTGTCAGGGCGGAGAAATCCTATTACATAATCCGGGTTAAAGTTTGGTATCAGTTAAAAGTCGGTATCCGCTTTTTCTAATTTCAACCTTTCTATCCAAATATTACGGAAAAGCACTTCATGTCCTTCAGCCTGAAGTTTGATGCCCCCAGGGCGGTTGGTTATGCCTTCCCCTCCGTCTCTACCTCCATCAAGTCCCGAATTGGGGCCTCCCCAAACTTTCTGAATGGATACATTTTCATGAATTTTCACGCCATTAAAATAGATGGTGGTCATTGCTTTTTCATTCAATTTTCCATTTTCATCAAACCTTGCGGCCCTGAACTTGATGTCATAAGCATTCCATTTGCCAATACCATTGTAAACTGCATATGGGGCAGCCTTTTCATTAATTATAGCAGCCATTCCATGAGTAGTACTGTCGCCATCCAGAATTTGTATTTCGTAACGATTTTGCAAATAAACCCCACTGTTTCCTCCCTCATTTTTTATTAGGAATTCCACATGAAGTCTGAAATCTGTGTATTTCTTTTTTGTAACAATATCCGCAGCCCCATACTTGCCGCCTGCTCCTGCGGGGTCATTGGAACTAACAGCTTCTCCTTTATCTACTGGGTCAGGTACAATCTCCCACTTGATAGGAAGTTGAGCCGCTATTCTTGGGCCTTCCCAATAGGTCCAATTTTTATTTAGGGATCGCTTTTTTCCATTGAATAATTGATCAGCATCCTTGGGTGCTTCTACACCTACACCGACTTGCGCCAGTAATGGGAGCTGAAACAATATGCTCATGACAAATAAGAAAAGAAATTTTTTAATACTGGATAAATTCATAATCTCAAGTAGAAAATTTGGTGAGAAAAGGTGGATGAAGGAACATTTCCTTCATTGATTATTGGTGAACGTCTCTCAACAAATCATTGATGGTTTTGACAGGATTAAAAGTAATCAAAGGAACCACAACAAATATTGAATTCCAATCAGCCATGGAACCGTTCCAAAGCCCTGGGAGTTCCTGTGCTTTTAAATCCCTACCACTTTTTGATTTTTGTGTGATGAAACCAGTTTTTGGATCTCGGTATTCCATAAGGTTAAAAGATTTGCCTTTATAGTCCCTTATACCACAAACCAAATCCGTAGGGTTAAAATGAGTAGAGGATTTGAAATGGGATTTTTGTGTTTCATCATCAAGGTTTAACTGAGCAGTTTCTCCAATTTGAAGAGATAAACTATTATCTGCATCCTTTACCCAGAACGGTCCACCACCTGGCTCACCTGTGTTCTCCACCATTCCACATACTCTCATTGGGCGGTTTAGTTTTTGTTTTAGCCATGCAGCTTTTTCCTCAAGATTTTTTGAGGCGTAAGAGGGGGCTAATTTTCCACCAATAACTTTTGTAAATACTTCTTCCGCTTGATTAACTACTTCTGGGCTGATTTTATTGTCCAATTGACTAAGGGCTGCAAAAGTTTTGTCTTGCGCGTCTATTAGCAATCCTCCGATTGCTTGTTTATAGGTAGTCGTTGTGTCTTTTAATCGGTCAGGAACCACATTGTCGATATTTTTTATAAATACCAGATCGGCTTCGATTTCATTTAGATTCTCAAGCAATGCTCCATGTCCCGCAGGTCGAAATAAAACCTCACCATTGTCTTCAATAAAGGGTTTATTGTCGAGATCAACAGCTATGGTATCAGTTGATTTCTTTTGTTGTGAAAAGCTGATTTCAAATTTTACTCCGAATTCCTTTTCCATTTTAGGTTGTACTTCGGCCACCTTCTTTTCGAACCTGTTTTGATGCTCTGGAGATACAGTGAAATGTAGCCTTACTGTATTGTCCTTACCAACTCCGTATTGGGCACCTTCTACAAAATGCTCTTCAACAGGAGTTCTGCTTCCTTCTTCATATTTGTGGAATTTTAGCAGGCCTTTCGGTAAACTACCATAGGAAAGGTGTTCGTCATCAAGAAGGTGCTGAATTATCAAACCATACTTTTTTTCTTCAATGGCTTTGGATATACTGCTTCCGGCTTTTTTTAAGCTGTCGTCCAGGTCTTCATAGAAGGCAAAAGACTTTATTTCTGAAATAAAAGTTTTTGTAAATTCATCATTGTCTAAATTGCTGTCCACCTTTTCCAAAAAGCCAAAAAGGTTTTTAAACATCCTACTGGCAGCGCCACTTGCAGGAACAAATTTTACAATGATTTTGTCCTTTGATTTTTCTGAATAAACATCTACCGCTTTTTGAAGTTCAGCATCACTCAATTCCAGAATACCATCCCCAATTTTTGCAGCATAATCGATGTCTAAAAATGGGAAACCGTTTTTGAAATTTTTAATTTGTTCTTCAACTGTACCCAATGGCATGCCTTGGGCTTCAATTTGTTTTTCTAGGTCGTTAGATAACATGGGTTTGAAAATGAGGTTATGGAATTTTTATGATATTCTAATATAATAATTCATTTTATGAAAGCACTATTTATTAATGGGAAAATCCGTTCAGATCTTCTCTGTTTACCACTAATTGGGCAATAAGGTTTCCACGATTTTTTAATAAGGTATCGCAATTGCAAGAAAATCAGCCCGTTTTGGAAGCAAGGTTAAGAATCAGGCCAAGGTTAGGGCTACTCATATCCCAGAGTACCAACTTATCCAAACTTATTTTAAACCCGAAATATGCAATAGACAATTTATTACGTGCTGAAATCGCTTCAAATTACCCAATCGTTGCTGTTTTCAATTTCACCATAGCGCTATGCTAAAATCTCCAAACAGCCTGATTTTCTTGCGATTGCAACACTTCCCGTAAACACGGGACAGGCTTCACCCCTGACAATTGTCAGGACCGAGAAATCCTATTACATAATCCGCGCTAAAGTTATTCACTTAGTGAAAGATTTAACCTGAAAGCTTTGTCTTGATATGGACAGGAACTTGCTCCTGTGGTAAATAATTGTACTTACAAGGGTTGGCTAATATGAAATCGCTTCAAAATCAAACATTTCCTCGTTGATTTCGAAGCGATTTAAGGACTTAGTAGACGGACTGGTTCCTATAAAAAGATTAACAGTTTAGATGACTAGCACTTATCTAATTGATAGGACTCCTTTAAATATAACTTTTTAACTTGAAATTATATCTTTGAATTAAGAGCCAAAACCCCATGAAAGTCCCATATGAATGTCTGCCCTGCGACTGTTGTTTTGCATTAAGCCGGTAATGATGGAATGACTTCCGATAAAAAATCCTCCATATTGAAATCCGAGCCCTCCGGTTAAATTTGAAACCTGATGTTTCATCCAAGGTGAATACATTTCAAATTTTCCCAAAACAAGCCTAGGGGTAAGGACAATTAAATCTGCTGCACTTAAATTGGTGTTTATGTTTTCATCAGAAATCCTTTTTTGAGCATACAATGAAATTTGGAAGCTTTTTACTGGACTAAACTCCACATAAGTAGCTAAAGTTCTTGGTAAATTTACCCGAACATCTGAATCATTGTTGTTGATGGTGAAATAACCGGAAGCAACCAACTGTTCATTAATTTCATCAATATTACCATCGAGGTTGTCAACTCTGAAATATTCGTTTTCAGGTATATTTACCGTGTAATTCCTTTGCTGTTGGTTGGATCCCATGCCCATACTTCCAAGGTTTTTAATTGTTAGGCCGGCATTCAAGAAGGGTTTGTCATCCTTTTTAAGCATATAATTTACTCCTAAGTCGACACCAAGGCCTCCTGGGGAGAAATCACGCCATAAATTATCTTCTATATTATTACCATCCTCATTTTCCCATCGCTCGTCGTAGGAAAGATTGAGGCTTCCTTGGGCATTGGTAATTGTAGTTTCGTCCTGAGAATCAATTATAGTTGCTTGGAATTTATCGATCCCTAAGTTGGCATAACTACCAGGGAAAAGCAATTTGAAATTTGCCCCTACTGACAAAGTATGGAAATCTGTATCCAAGATCTTCCTTCCAGCCAAAAAGCCAACTTCCATCCATCCTACAGCATTAATGCGTTGGTTTTGTGGAATGTTTATTATGGTTTGATTATCGTTTCCATTAGAATTATCGACAATGGAGCTACCCAAGTCAGGGTTGAAATTTATGATGTCCGCTTTCGCTTTTACCTCGGTTGTGAGACCAAAAGACCATTGCTTAAACCTCAGACCTAATGCAGGACCCAAAATGGATACATCCGATCTAAGGTTAACTGGTTTATCAATATCGTTAAAGATATTTTCAAAAACATCTGGGTCGTCAATAATGTCTTGAAGGGACAATGTGTTATTGTCCAAACCAACATTGAAAGAAAAGAGTGAAACCTCTACCTTTTTGGTTAAATTATTAATTTCTGCAGGGTTCATCATGGCATTGATCATGCCCTTCCTATTACTGTTTTGTACTCCAAAATAATTTTGCTGTGCTACTAATACACCACTGCTAATAATTAATAAAAAAGAAAGTATTAATACTTTTTTCATGAATCTTAATTTAAAAGTTTAATAAAAAAAATTAACTCAAAAATAGAGAAATAATATTTATTTACCTCTTTTTGAAATGGGACAGTCCCGTAAATTCAAATTAAATTGTAATTTAGGTGTATGAAATGCTTAATAAATAATTAATGCTGAAAATTTACCTGACTCTTCCCCTTATTTTTTTCTGTTGGTTATTTTTAGTCAATATTAGTTCAGCACAGAGTTCTGGAGATATTTGGTTGTCTACAGGCATTCAGAATTTATCAAGCAGAGATGAAGGATTTTCATTGATGAAGTATAAAGGAAATAAAACCACCAGTACTGTAGGTTTCAATCTGAGTAAAAGAAACAAGACACAGTGGTTTCAAGGAGATTTCTCTTACGGTGTATTGACCAATCAAGTAGGGGGGACCTTGAATGAAATGGGGGTTAATTTTATTACACATACCTTTTATCACAAAGTTAAATCTCCTGACCGTGGGCTTCATTGGGGTTGGGCCAATAAGAATACCTTTCATATTCGTAGCCACAACAATTTTAGCAATTATAATTTCCGTTATGATTATTTCAGTGCTTTAGGACCATCTGTCAGATACATTTTACCATTTGTGTGGAAGAAGAAATCTTTTGTTTGGCAAAATGGGGCCAATTGGCAACTTATCGGTTTGCAAGTCAAATCAGGCTATATTGGAGCTGAGCCTGAGGACTATCTCAAAGGGGAATCTCTAGCCAATAATTTTTTCAATACGGTGAGGCCTTTTATTCCGGTGAAGGATCTTGATTTGGGATTTTCTTCTTCTCTATTTTGGAAGTTACCTACCAACAATCAACTGGGAATTAGGTATCAATACAATTATTCCAAATTGTCAGGAATTAAGGTGGTTCACCGCTTGGATCAATCTCTTGAACTGGTTTTAAATGTTAGGTTATGGTAAATAAAATAAACTTATGCCTAATCGCATTGCTTTTCTTTTCTTCCTGTGAGCAATGGGTGATTCCTGAGGACCCTAAATCCGAGCCTTTGGATATTTTTGACAGCCTTTGGGAAGATGTGAATGAACGCTATTCGTTTTTTGATCATAAGGAGATTGACTGGGAGGAAATAAGGACTACTTATAGGGCAAGAATCACAAACAGCACTGGCTCTAAAGGCTTGTATGATGTTTTGGCTGACATGCTATTTGAATTAAGGGATGGGCATGTTAATCTCAATGCAGGATTTGACAATAGTCGAAATTGGGAATGGTACCAGAATTATCCTGATAATTATGACCAAAATATCATAGATGAAAATTACCTAAGAAAGGACTTTTGGATCAGTGGTCCGTTTATCCATCAATTTCTTAACGATGTACTCTATGTGAATTATAGGTCTTTCTCCCAAAATATATCAGAAGGAAATCTTCAGATAATTTTAGAAAGAGCCAAACAAGGTCAGGGATTAATAATCGATGTAAGGAACAATGGAGGGGGTAGCCTAAAGAATGCTTATACCCTGGCTTCCGGATTTACAGACAGTGAAGTTTTGGCAGCTAAAAAGCGCATAAAAAATGGAAGTGGAAAAGATGACTTTTCTTCTTGGGAGGATTTAAGTGTTCCTGCAGGAGAAAATGTATATACTGGTCCAGTGGTGGTGCTTACCAATAGAAGGTCCTACAGCGCCACTACCTTTTTTGCTCAAATGATGAAGGTGTTGCCACAGGTTACTATCGTGGGTGATCAGACTGGTGGCGGAGGTGGAATTCCTGTATTTGGAGAGTTGGCTAATGGTTGGACTTATCGATTTTCAGGTACGCAAACCATAGACTTAGAAGGTAGGCAGATCGAGGATGGGGTCCTTGCTGATGTTCGTGTTGATTTAAACCCTGTTAATATAGCAAGGGGTGAAGACAATATAATCACAAGGGCCTTAAGAGTGATTTATGAGAATAATTAGCTAGGGTCATTTATTAGGATCCCGCTTGATGTTTTGTGTTCATTTTGGCCTTAATAAAATCTAGCCACAGGAAAGTTCCTGTGGCTAGATTGTTTTAGAAGCGTTCACAGCATCATGGCTCCGTTTTTAGTTTGCTGCATAAGGCAACTTTTTAAAGAATTAGATTTGTCATTTTCAAATGCTATTCTCCTTTTAAATAAGCCAATAAATCAGCCAATTCCTGATCACTCATGTTTTGTTCCAGGCCATTTGGCATCAGAGACATTCCCGGGTTTTCTATGCTTTTTATCTGCGTGCGTAGTATGTTTTCTTCCGTTCCATAAGCTGTTTTTAAACTTAAAGAATTTGAAGATTCTGCAGCAATTCTTCCTGTGACCTGTTTGCCTTCATGCGTTGTTACAGTAATAGCTTGGAACCCAGGATACACTTCATAATTGGGTACTATAGTGTGTAAAAGTACAGCAAGTGCAGGCTGGTTGCTTATACCTGATAAATCTGGCCCGACATTCCCGCCTTCTCCTGCATAGGTGTGGCAGGTGACGCAATTTGCAGTAAAAACTCCTTTTCCGTTTTCAGCATTTCCTTTTATATCAAGTACCCGCTTATGATCCTCATAGACTTTCATTCTACCTCCTGATTCCAATTCCTTGAAAAGAATTTCTGCACGTTTTCTAACTTTCGCATCGCTTACTTTCATTAAAGAAAGTCTTGTGGAAGATGATATTTCTGCCGGGTTAATTTTGCTTTCTTCGATTGATTTTAATAACTGGTCCCGTAGGATAGGCCTAGATACAAGTGTGGCAATCACAGCTCCTTTTGTTTTGGGAGTATAAGCTTTCCATGCGGTTGTTTCTGTTAGTATTTCTCCCGCCTCAGTACTGTTTAAATTCCCGAGGGACTGAATAGCAGCCAATTGGATTTCAGAAGGGTTGTTTGGAGAAATCAATTCCTTAAGAGTAGATTCTGTTTTTCCCGGAGAAAAATAGCTAAGTAAGGCTGTTGCTTGAATACGAGAAGTTAAGCTGTCTTCAGCCGAAGAAACTCTTTTTGCAGTCTCCTGAATCAAAGCATTCAATTGTTCCTTAGATTTTGTATAAGTATCCAAATAATTTTTTTCTGCACCCTTTACATGTCCTCTTTCGCTACCTTTCAATAACCCAAGAAGCAAAGAGAAAGTAGGATTGTTCCATTCGCTATTAATAGAGGAGTCAATTAATCCTTTTAATTCATTGGTCGAAACTGAACTGCCTATTAGTTCACCTAACTCTGACCACATTGGTAATTGGTTGAATGTAACTTGCTCCTTTTCTGCTTCTAAAATTTTTAGAAATTCGATCTCCTGTCCATTTAATGCCGTCATTACTGCAGCCCTTGTCCATGGGTCCGATGCGTCTTTTTGAGCTATTTTTGCCAAGTAAGGTAACCACTTTTCCTTATTGTCTGTGCCAAAAGTTATTGCTGTCAGAAATCTGACTCTGGAATTGCTGTCAGTGGCTCCTTTTATTAAACTTGCGGCCATTTGATCTGAAATATTTGGCCTCAAGCCTATAATTGAAATGATCTGTTCTTTAATGACTGGTTCATTATCATTGTAAATGGTGGCCAACATTTGCTCATCCAAAGCATCGAAATGATTCAATAACCAGATGGCTTTTACTTTACCTTCATTCAACGTTTTAGATAAAACCATTTCTTTAAGGTTGGCAATGATTCCAGTAGGCATTTTTTCTAGAATTAACCTAAAAGCTGTACTTCTTTCCCATTCATCATTGGAGGAAAGTGCTGCAATCAGCATCTCATTGTTGCTGTCTGAAGTAGTGGGGAAAATTGTTTTTTCCTTAATGTATTCAAACTTGTCATTGCTAATTCTATAAATCTTACCTTTTCCCTTGCCACTTTCAAAGTCCAGTGCTCCTCTAGTTTCTTCAGGCACATAAGAAGGATGGTCGATTACCTTCCTGTACATGTCTGCCAAGTACATGGCTCCTTTAGGCCCATGAGCCAGGAAAACCGGGTTGAACCAGGAGTCTGATGAAGCTAGAAATTCCCAATCTTTATGTACCCTTTCAGAAATGAAGGTGGCTCCATTGTCTTTAACCGATTGCCTTTGAACCAAATTTTGTGCTGGCTCACAGATAAATGCATCCCCTTTATGACTAGTGGTAAGGCCCTCACTTTCAAAAATCAAAGTCCCGCAAGCAGAGGTGAAAGTGCCTTGATGGGATAAGCCCATTAATTTGGGAATGTATTCAGCGGTAGTTATGCTTTGACTTATAGGGTACACAAATCCCTCTGCTTCTGCGGGAGATACATTCTCAATGGTTTTGTTAAAAAGTAGGTTGGGATTATTGCTTAATTGATCAGGTTCCATGACAATATGCTGTAATGGATGTCTGTTACTTGAGCCAAATCTTCTACCAAAAGCGTCAAATGCAAGGCCAAATTGACTTTTTCCACCTCGTGTATGAAATTCTAAAGTTTCGGGATGAAACCTTCCGTCTGCGCCATTAAAGGAGATAGGCTTTCTTTCAGGATGGGCTGGGGAATATACCTCTCCGCCATTAAGTCCACTTGTCACATAAATCCAACCATCTAAAGCCAGAGTTGGGTGACTTGTTCGTATTTGTGCTGTTCTATTGGCATTAAAACCAGTTAGTACGATTTCTTGAATGTCAGCTTTACCGTCACCTGTGGTGTCTTTGAAATAATAAATATGTGGTGCGCAGGTTACAAAAACGCCACCCTTCCAAGCCATGATTCCGTTGGGGTAAGTAAGTCCCTCTACAAAGACACTTCTTTGGTCGTATTTACCATCCCCATCGCTGTCAACTAATCTTGAAATTTTCCCCAAGGTATCAGGGTTTTTTCCGTCCATTGGATCCGGATAACCGGTGTTTTCAGCAACATAGAGCACACCTTTTTCGTCAAATGCAAAAGCTGAGGGGTCCGCTACTAAAGGGTCAGCAGCAATCAAATCAATCTGTAGGCCAGGTTCTAGCTGGAAGGCTGCCATTGAAGATTTTAATGCTGAAGAATCCTCATAAGTATAGAGAGGTGAATTAACAGGGTTGTTTTGAACTTCAAAGACTGGAGAGCTGTCCTCCATTTTCTTTTCCTGTTGACAGGAAACTAATAAAGTCAAACTGATAATTAAAGGCCAATTTCTTGACGGTAAAAGAATGTTTAACATGCTTTTAAGTTTTATTAATTTGCAATACATGAAAGGTGGATTATTGAATTTGAGGGGGTACATTGCCATAATTCCAAGGCTCACCTTTAAAAGGAGGTGCTTTCTCGAAGTGTGGAATGGAGCCTGGTGTAAGTCGCTTTATTAGTTTAATGCTTTGATCTACAATTTGATTGCCGGCCGTGATTCCCAAATTACTATAGGAGGTAAGTCGGGTTTCATATCCACCGCCATTGGAAGAGAAAGCCTCCAAAGTAGGCACATAGCCTACACAATCATTGGCCATACTTACGGGGAAGGTAAACGGAAATTGACTTTTTGCTTTTATCTTAAGCCCCAATTCACAGAAGAATTCTGCGGGATTACTGACGAGTACCAAAGGCCCCAACTGTATGGTTTGAATCTCTACATTATGACTGGGCTTTTGTTTTACCCAGCTGTCTAGCATTACTGTTTCTTTGGCAAAGACCCAATCCGTTTTGCCGACTTCATCTGGGCTTTTCTTAACCATTGCCAGGCTTTTTTCTACGTTTTCTTTGGATGGAATTCGCCTTTTTATATCGATAAACGCTCTTGTGCTATTTATAGGGAAATGAATACCTCTCGGTATAGATAATAAGGTTTTAACTGCTTCTGCGCCTACATTGGCACCAACAAATCTTGCCCACTCTTCTCCGGATCTATTTTTATATGGGTTTCGGTTATTTACCTGAGTCACGTCACCACTTGCTCCCTGAAGGAAAACTACCACACAGTCTTTTCCCATGGCACCTTTTATGGTTTGTTCCATATAATATACCCAATTGGCGGATATACCACCGGGATTGGTGGTAGAGTGGCAAGCGAAGTTAACGATACAGCCAATACATTTACCATCTTTACTCCATGCGCCAACAACACCTACCTCGGGATCAATAGGGCCTGCTACTTTTGAAATTTCAGGATTTAACTGTCCTGGATGGGTATAAGTCCTTCCATTCTTCATGAAAAACCGTCGGTTAAAAGAAACTTTTTCCTCATTTCCACTACCTATGCCAATTTCCACATCTTCAAGCCCTTCAAGCGCCTTTAGGGCTGTTTCTATTGTAGTCTTTTTAGTGTTGGCCAAATATTTTGGGTCTGCGCAGGAAGACTGTTTATAGGCAAGGTCTTGAATAAAAGGATTTGCATGGTCATATTGACCTGGCATGACCATGGCGGTAGGTCCTGAAGAATGAGAATGAGAAGCGGAAATCATGATCTCATCTTTCGAAATAGCATATCTTTTCCCTATGCCTTCTTTAATTTCATCCACCCAAGGTTGGTAAATAGCCAATGCATCGAAGCCTATAACCAAGGCTTTGTTCTCCCCACTTTGAAAGGCTGAAACCCTGACCTTACAAGGGTCATGAAAAGTCTTATGGTAACCTTTACCATAGTTTCCGGGACTTTCCATGCCTATTTCAGGAGAAATATCTCCATCGGCAAAGGCGGCTTTTACCGGGGCCTCTACAGATGCAGCAATTGTTGGGCTTATTCCAGTTGCTGTGGACTGGGCTGTGGTTAAGTATAAACTTAATCCTGCGGTTAGTAGACTTGTTTGTTTTAAGAATTTTCTTCGTGATGGTAAATCACTTGTTGTAATTTTATGCATAATAAATAAAATTGGGGTTGTTTGTGGTTAAGTGTACGTTACCAAAAGTAGTTAAAAAACATGGTTAAGATACTGGAAATGATTGAAATTTCCATTGATTTTATGTAAAAATTGCTAGTTTTTTACCATCAGTAACTTTCCTGACTAACATTTTATTTGGGCTCAATAGTTGTTCAAGCGGATAATAATTTGTTTTGGGTTTATAGCTAGGCCCTTGACTAATCTGTTGTTTTTTTACTTTCCTTTTAATAATGGGAAGTAGAATTTAAAGCCTGATTTAGGCGAATTAGGTGATTCTTTAAGTGGATTGTTTTCTTAGTAAAACAGTTCTTTAGAAAATTTTAGCCATATAAAGTCTCCTAAGCTCAAGAAAATGCTAATTTTAGCCTGTCACATACAAGGAGTATGGCTTAAATTTCTCAAATAATGTTCCATCTGGTAATAAAGTGACTATTACCTTACTTCGGATATAATTGTATTATTTACGGTAACTATGATCTTCACACAAGAAAGTCTTTCCCTTTTTAAAGGGCTATCCTTAGACAATGTTTCTCTAAAGGCCTATTTCAAGCGAATTGGTTTTGAAGGGAAAGCAGAAAAAAACCTTGATACAATAAAAAAACTTCATTATCTCCATCCACAAGCTATACCCTTTGAAAATATTAACCCATTTACTGAAGAACCTGTAGTACTTACTTTGCCCGCTGTATTTGAAAAAATGGTAAAGCAGGGAAGGGGTGGGTTTTGTTTTGAACAAAATTTGCTTTTCGGTGCGGTTTTAAATACAATTGGATTTGATGTTGTTGGCTTATCCGCTAGGGTTTTTTGGGAAATAGTTGTTGGGGAAGTTCGTCCAAGAGATCACATGTTATTGCTTTTAAGCTTAGATGGTGTGAAATACTTGTTGGATGTTGGTTTTGGTTCAGCATCTTTTTCAGCGCCTTTGGTTTTGAATAAAGAGGGGATTCAAAACACAGGGGATTATGAGTACCGCATTAGCTATGTTTCTGAATTTCACTATTTGGAAATAAAGATAAAAAATGACTGGAAACTGATGCATCGATTTGGGCTTGAACACCAAATGTTACCTGATTATGAAGTGGTAAGTTGGTATTTGTGTACCCATCCCACATCCGTCTTCATTAAAGATTTAATGGTGGCAAGAAGTTTTCAGGGAGGGAGATATACCCTTTTCAACAATCAGTTTACAGTTCATAAAAAGAATGAGGCCAGTACCAAAAAGAAACTTGATACTGCAGAAGAGATAATGGATGTTCTAAAAGAGAAAATGCTAATAAATCTTCCTGAGCGTGATAAGTTAAAAGATAAAGTCCAAAGGTTGTTAAAAGAGATACAAAACAGTTAGGAAATAAAAAAAGGCCTCTTTTTACGGAGGCCTAAAAAATTTTAGCTGTTATTTAAATTCCAGAGAATTAAAAAATAGATCTAAATGGAATTTTTCTATCAATAAAAAAATAATGGTCTAGTTCATGTAAATTTGATGGTATTCAGTTTCAGGTTCTAATAATTGAAAATTTAAAGAATCTTCTTTTTTGTTGTTTTCAGGCATTCTTCCAACTTTCCAGTTTGCAGGTTTATGAAATTTTCCTTCTCTCTTGAACTGATCAAAGTTTTCAGGATCATCAGCAGCATTCCTTATTGCTTTAATAGTAAATAAAAGTCCTAATGCTACTCCAAGTACTGCGTATATTAATATGTAAGTGCTCATGCGCTAAATTTTTATTTTTCAAGGCTTTCAATCTGCCGAATGATTAAACTTCTAAGTTCCTCTCTTTCCGTCATTCAGAATGATTGATTAACATTTCAAATTTAATGAAATTTTATTACATATTTCAATTAAAAATAGTTGTTTTTTTGAATAAAATTTTGTAAATATAAAATAGTATTTTGTTGTATTATTTTTGTATTTCATACTAGCCTATTTTAATTTTTGTACTGAATGTTTATTTTTAAAGTCCTGAAAGCTTCTATTTAAGGGTTTTATATTGTTATCAAACTTTGCTAAAAGACGATCTAATTTCTTAAAATATCGGAATGTTCATAATCAGTTTCAAAATTAAATTCTGTAATATTAGACTTAATAGAAATTAATTGCAATGCTGAGGAGTGGTGACCTGTTCATCTTAGGTTGGTATGGTTTCAAAATCATTCTGAGGGGTTTCTTTTATTGTAAAAGAGGTAAAACCCTACTCCTCCATTATTTTATATTGCTACGAATACATGAAATACCTATCAGTAAGCTGGCCTTACAGTGCTCATTAAAATGCATGGCTATAGCAGTCCAGCTCCAAAGCGGTATCTGTATATGTGTTGCAATTCACATCAATCCAAGTGGCTATTTTAGATTATTTTTTGTTAATTGACCTTGTTTAGATCTAAAGATGTCTTTAAGGCATTTTAAAGAATTGAAAAATATCTTCCAAATTGAAAATTAGTTAGAACCTATTGACCAAGAATAGCCTGAACATGGCCAAAGGGAGTTAACTTAATAGAGGAATTAGTAAATGTTATAGTTATTTCGAGTTCAATACAATAATTAACCAATAAAAGATGACTGAAAAGAAAAAATCCTCTTTGTCCAGAAGAAAGTTTATGGGCACAGGTCTGCTTACAGCAGCAAGTTTAGGGGTGTTGCCACAAGTGAGTCTTGGCAAAGAAGCAGCTAATACTAAAGAAGCGAATGAAACTTTGCGATTGGGTTTCATTGGACTAGGAAGACAAAACAATGGGCTTCTTGGTAGCTTTATTACTTTACCGAATATAGAAGTGGTAGCCGGTTGTGATGTATATGATGACAAAAGGCAAAGATTTTTAAATCGAACCAAAGATTATTATAAAGGAAAAGGCAAAACTGTAGAAGTAGAGGTATATGAAAATTACCACGATCTACTTGCCAGGAAAGATGTAGATGCAGTGGTAATTGCAAGTCCAGATCATTGGCACGCCTTGATGGCCATCGATGCATGTAAAGCTGGTAAAGATATATACTTGGAAAAACCCCTGACCTTTACCATTAAAGAGGGGCAGGAGTTGGTTAAAGCCGTGCGTTCCAATAGCATTGTTCTGGCAACAGGAAGTATGCAACGTTCTTATGATAACTTTCAGCATGCAGTCAGAATGGTACAGAAAGGAAGATTAGGAGCAATCAAAAAAGTTTATGCTTGTGTAGGAGGGCCTCCAAAGCCTTATGATTTACCGAAAGAGGATATACCTGCAGGACTTAATTGGGACATGTGGTTAGGCCCATTGGCTGCAGATGTACATTTTAATAATGACCTCAATCCCCCTATTTCCATCAATCCTCCAGAGAATGAAAAAGTGTGGGGAGCTTGGCGTTGGTACAAAGAAACTGGTGGAGGATTGACCACAGACTGGGGGGCTCATATGTTTGATATTGCGCAATGGGCAATAGGAATGGATAGAAATGGGCCAGTTGAAATTATACCGGCTGGATATAAAAACACCAAACATCTGACATTTATTTATCCAAATGGTGTAACCGTAACAGAAGAACCTTTCGATAAAAAAGAAACAAGGGGATGTAAATTCGTTGGTAAGGATGGCTGGATAGAAGTTTCCAGATCACATTACGAAGCTTCAGATCCTAGCTTGTACCCATTGATTGGAGAAGGTGAGGACCTGAGAGGTGGCGGAGGTACAGCGCATCATATTGATTTTATAGAATCTGTACGAAGAAGAAAAGATCCAATAGCACCAGTAGAAATCGGTCATAGTACCTGTACTACTTGTAACCTTGGTAATATTGCTTATGACTTGGGTAGACCATTAAAGTGGGATCCTGTGAATGAGAAATTTGCTAATTCGGATCCTGAAGCCGAGAAGCAGCTTCATAGAACTTACAGACCTGGATACAGGTTGTAAAATCAAAAAAGCGAAACCATAAAGGTTTCGCTTTTTTTTATTGTCCTAAGGTATATTTATTTACTTTATAAATAGCAAAAGTACTATAACTACAAAATACATAAACTTTGAACCAAGCTTTAATAGGGCCAGCGTTTATGGCTATTATAATAGTGAATTTGGGTTAAACCCGGATTATGTAATAGGATTTCTCCGTCCTGACAATGGTCAGGGGTGAAGCCTGTCCCGTGTTTACGGGAAGTGTTGCAATCGCAAGAAAATCAGGCTGTTTGGATATTTTAGCATAGCACCGCTCTATTGAAATTGAAAGTAGCAACGAAGTGACTGATTTTAAGGGGATTTCAGGGTGTAGTTGATTGGCTGTTGCATATTTGGGTTTATTAATTGAGGGGTAAATTTTTCTAATTAAATAAAATTTCTAGGAATACTTTTTACAATAAACTCCTTGTCTTATTGCGCAATAAAACTTGCAAGATTACCAATATATGGTGCTATGAATCTTGAGAAAACGCATTAATTTTAATTAAGGCCTAAATTTCCTTCCAGTAGAGATTATTATCAACGGAAAAACGAACTTAAAAAAATAACTGAAACTTATAGGGATGCAATTAAAGGTTAAGTAGTTTTTCAATTATAGGTAATAAGAATTGAAACATTCTATAATTACCAAGGTCATTGAAATGCGTACCATCCACAGTGGCTTCGTTATCAAGTCCAATCAGCTCTTTGCTAAAGATATAGTGGGTATTTTTGTTGTTCTTTTTTGCATCTAGGTATACTTTTCTGAGGGCATTGTTTTGATTCTGAATGTAGGACAAGGTGCCAAAAATTTTTGGATCATTTTCTTTGAAATAGGCATAATCCCTGATAATAGTTTCCACCAACACAATAGGAACGGAGTCATCAATATTTCTGATAAAAGCGATTGTCTCTGGTAAATTTTTCAGTATGGTGTCAGGTGCTGAGTTAGGTGTGCAATCCAATACGATAACAGAAGGCTTTGAGGGCATGATAAATTGCACGACTTCTTTTTCAAATCGACCATTTCCGCTAAACCCAAGATTGATTACTTCTTTGTTGATTTCTCTCTCTAATAAGGCTGCATAGGTAAGTCCCGGTCTGGAAGCAGAAGCCCCTTGGGTAATACTCGTTCCATAAAATACTATGGGGTTTTCTCGATCGATAATGGTATCTTTTGGTTTGGTGATGCTGGCTTCCTCTTCTATGCCGATTTCAAGTTTCTCTACTCCTTCGTACAGTGGGAGATTTAGCAAATATTCACGATTTTCTCTGGTCATACCTGTAATCACAGTAGCCTCATTGGACACTTCCTTACCAGGAATGGCAACCCCTACAAATTGCCATCTACCTTTAGTATAAGCGTATAAATCCAAACCATTGCTGGCAATTGGAGTCATATTGCCTTTGACCTTATTGTTCTTCAAGGTCCATCGGATTTTTATTGTAGATGAGTTAGAGGTAAATCGGATAGCTATTCCTGAACTGTGCTTTGACAAATTCCAGACCGCAGGCCTCACTTCACTTTCAGCCTCAGAAGGTAACCTTGAATAAAGTGTATTGCCAGGAAGTAAACCCAGTACCTCAAAATCAGCGGCATCACTATAGCGAAATGTTGGGGCCTCTTTTTCTTTTGAATTTGAAGGACTCTGAGCCAAAGTCATTTGACTTGATGTGCTAATAATCGTGCAAATAAGAATTGTTAAATAAATATTGCCAGGCACCTTGGCCAATATATTTAGCATAAGACTTTCAATTTTAGAGATTTTTTACCGAGTGAGTTCATTGGCCTTGTAATAGATTACCATTATTTATTTCGGGTACAATATAATACAAAGACATTAAGTATTGAATGAATTTGATCTCAGTGGTAAAATCCTCAGAATTCAGTTTAAGGACTAGTTTACTAATTTTACTGTTCTGAGGTAGCTGTCAGGTTACTTACAACTATTTCTTTCTCCCACTTCCTCATGGCCTGCGAAAGGCTTTGGTAAACCTCAGAATTCTCTAATTTTAGGTTTTTGCTTTCCGACAAGTCTGACTTAAGATTATACAGCGCTCCCTCAGGGTTAATTTCATCCTGAATAAATTTCCAGTCACCCATTCTAGCTGCTTTAGCTTCAGGTGTTTTCCAAAATACGGTTCTTTCAGGCATTTCTTTCTTTTGTGTGATAACGTTTAGAAAGCTTGATCCATCCAAGGCATGGTTTCCATTTTGATTTGGCATTGGGCTGCCAATTATTTCTAGAAGAGTAGGCAAGATATCCATACTCATCAGGGTTTCATTAGAAATTACGTTTTCCGGTATTTTTCCCGGCCAATAGGCAATCGCCGGAACCCTGTGTCCACCTTCATAGAGGTCTCCTTTTTCCCCTCTAAGTTTCCCATTCGACCCTACTTTCGGCCAGGTAGAGCCATCGTAATCAAGGTATTGTCCATTGTCTGAGGTGAAAAATACAAGCGTGTTCTTATCCAAGCCTTCTGCTTCCAAAAATTCAACGAGCAGTCCTACGTTTCGGTCCAGGGATTGAATCATTTCCTTTAAAATTTCAGGTACATCCTTGGGCTGGTGGGGACCTAATTTACTATGAGACCCCGGTTTATTGCTGGTGAAATCTTCTCCTTTTATCCGTGTTTGTAGGTTGCTGTCGGCAGGTGATTGCCAAGGGAAGTGTACGCCAAGATGGGCCAGATAAAGAAAGAAAGGTTGCTTTTTATTTTTCTTGATAAAGTCTATCCCATTTGAAGTGATCACATCTGTGGTATAACCTTTCTGAAAAGTCAATTGGTCATTGTGCCACCAGTCTTGATACCCATACCTGTCTATTTTACTAAAATAATCACCACAGCCTGAAGTCAACCCTCTAAATTCATCGAAACCAAAATTTATAGGATTGGCATTTGGATGATTTCCCAGGTGCCACTTACCAAAAAAGGCGGTTGCATAGCCGGCGCTTTTCAAATGGTCTGCGATGGTTTTAGGTTTAGCATGGCTATTACTGTTTATACCATTTACACTTCCAACTCCTGGTTTTTGCCAGTAACCCGGTAAGGGATCTTCTATACCTACCCTTTGCTGGTAGCGTCCTGTTAACAATGCCGCACGTGTAGGTGAGCACATGGCGCCATTACTGTGAAAATCCGTGAATAGCATTCCTTTTTGAGCCAAAAGGTTTAAGTGAGGAGTATTGGCTTTTCCACCATAATAACCACCTAGGTCTCCATAACCGATGTCATCAGCCAAAATGATGATGATATTGGGTGGTGTAGAATTTTGGGCATGAATAGAAAGAAAAGGAATGTGGAGGTTTAAAACAAAAATCAAGATATAAATTTGTATTTTTTTCATTTTACAGAGGGTAAAATTTTAATTTTTGCTGTTCTGGCATATTATATCATACCGAATTTTTGATGTTTAGGCCATTGTCTATGCAATTGAAAATGCGAGACGAAGTATGGTTTTGATATAAATTTTCTATATTGGTTATTTATAAAATCTTAAAGAAACCAAACCATTTATGAACTTAAAATTACCACTTCAATTAACCTATATTTTGGGTATGTTGCTCCTTTTGGCATCATGTGGCCCAAAGGAGATAAAAGAAGAAGAAAAAGCTGAAAACCCCAATATTGTTATCATTTATATGGACGACCTCGGCTACGGGGACATGAGTGCATATGATGCCGGGACATTGGAAACACCAAACATGGATAAATTGGCAGAAGGTGGGGTGAAATTTACAGCCGGCTATGCTTCTTCTGCTACCTGCTCTCCCAGTAGATATGCCTTATTAACAGGAACCTATCCTTGGAGGAATAAAGATGCAAAAATATTGCCCGGAACTGCCCCTTTGTTAATAGGAACAGATGAAATGACCATACCCAAGATGCTAAAAAGTCAGGGGTATGCCACTGCAGTCGTGGGTAAATGGCACCTAGGCTTGGGAGATGGTACTGTTAACTGGAATGAAAAGGTAAGCCCAGGCCCTAATGAGGTAGGTTTTGATTATTCCTATATAATGGCTGCTACGCAAGATAGGGTGCCTACAGTTTACCTTGAAGACGGATTGGTCCAAGGCTTGGACCCTAATGACCCTATAGAAGTGAGTTATGACAAAAACTTTGAAGGAGAACCTACCGGTAAGGATAATCCGGAAATGCTCAAAATGAAATGGCACCATGGACATAACAATAGCATTGTCAATGGTATTCCTAGAATAGGCTTTATGAAAGGTGGTAAAAAGGCACAATGGGTAGATGAAGACATGGCGGATCATTTTCTTGAGAAAGCCAAAGCATATGTCAAAAAAGACAGGGGTGAACCTTTCTTTTTATACTATGCTCTTCAGCAACCTCATGTACCCAGGACGCCACATCCAAGGTTTGAAGGGAAATCAGGTATGGGGCCAAGAGGAGATGTAATTCTTGAAGCAGACTGGTGCATAGGTGAATTTATAAAAACCCTGGAAGAAGAAGGTCTTTTGGAAAATACACTGATAATTTTTTCCAGTGACAACGGGCCGGTTTTGAATGATGGATACTATGATGATGCAGAGGAATTGGTTGGAGATCATACACCCGCTGGTCCGCTCAGAGGTGGGAAATACAGTTTGTTTGAAGCAGGAACAAGGGTGCCATTTATAAGTTATTGGAAAGGAAAAGCCTTACCAGGAACCACGGACGCCATGGTTAGTCAAATTGATATTTTTAATTCATTGGCCGCTATTTCAGGAAGTCAGGAAAGGACTACAGATGGCAAGGATTTTTCTCAATTGTTCTTAGGAAATGATGGCGAAGGAAGAGATGCCCTGGTACTTGAAGCCACTACCCGCACCGCTTATAGAAAAGGAGATTGGGTACTGATTCCTCCCTATAAAGGCCCTGCTGTAAATAAATTTGTGAATATTGAAATGGGGAATGACTCTGATTTTCAATTGTATGATTTAAGTACTGATTTGGAACAGCAAAATAACCTTGCAGAAGAAAATCCTGAAAAATTGAAAGAACTGTTAGAAGAGTTTATTGCCATCAGGGGTGAAGACTTTGTAGATACCAAAGGACTTGAGTTAAAGTGATCTTGAATGATTTCAGGATTTTGTTCTTAAGCAGGAAAAAATGACCAGATGCTAAAATTTATATCCATTTCTTTACCCATTATAGTATTTTATTTGTTAGTGCCGGTACTGCTTCAGGCACAGGAAAAACCGCAAGTGATAGTACTTACCGATATTGGGGGAGATACAGATGATGAACAAAGCTTGGTTAGGTTTTTATATTATGCAGACCAGTTTGACATAAAAGCCATTTGTGCTACAAGTCGACTGGGGCATGGTCAGGACATCAAACCGGAAATTGTTCAGCGCCAATTGGCAGCATATGGGGGGATATACCCCAACCTTATCCTGCATAAGAAGGATTTTCCTCACCCTGATATGCTTACAAAATTGATCAAATCAGGTAATGGTAACTCAGAGGCTTTTGGAGAAGGCTACGATTCCGAGGCCTCTGAGGCCATTATTAAGATTGTAGATAAGAGTAAAGCAATGGTCCATATTCCGGTATGGGGTGGACTGAGGGAATTGGCTCAGGCCCTCTGGAAGGTAAACAATACCCGTGGTAAAGAAGAACTTGATGAATTTTGCAGAAAAATTCAAGTCCATGCAATTGGTGATCAGGATGGCCATAGAAATTACCTTTTAAAAAATTTTAAAGCTTTAAGATTTATTGCCAATGGCTACGCTTGGAATGGTTTTACCGGTATTAGAGAACTATCTACCTTTCGGGGCATGTACATGACCGGTAACCAGCAAATGCAGGATGCAAACTGGGTGAAAAATAATATTCACGGCAATGGACCTTTAAGTGAGTGCTACCAGCTAAACGGTCATGGAACTGACGGTATGAAAGAAGGAGATAGTCCCTCATTCCTTGGCTTGATTGGCAATGGTTTGAATGTTCCGGACCATCCAGAATGGGGAGGTTGGGGAGGTCGATACAGGCTGTTGTTTAACCAACTGTACATCGATGCACCTGATTTTATGGAAGGGACATTGAATGAGAGACATGGAGTGGCCCGGTGGAGAACAGCTTTTCAGTCAGACTTTATGGGCAGGGTTAAATGGGGCGTACTGAGCTATGAACAGGCCAACCACAATCCTGTAATTAATGTAAATGGACATAAGTCGAATGGACCTTTATTCCTGAAAGTTCAACCAGGAATGGAATTGGAGCTGGATGCCTCCGCCAGCACAGACCCTGATGGGGATTCATTAACCTACAAATGGTGGATTTACAATGAGATTTTTCAGCCTGTCAGTCCTGTGGTGTTTAAAGCTTCTTCAAAAGAACCTAAAATAAAGATCGAGATTCCTCCTCTGCCTCCGGGAAAAGAATTGCACCTCATTTTAGAAGTTATGGATAATGGTTTACCTTCAATGTTTGGTTATAAACGAGTCATTATTACGGCTGCAATTTGAATTAATTCCACCAACCTTTATTGGATAAGGAGGGATAATCGAAACACCTAATTTTGTGAAATAAGTCTAAAAATGCAGGGTCTTGCCGTTCTGCTGATAAAAAAAATACTATAAGCCCAAATCTATGCCTATTGCTATGCCATCAATTACTCATAAAATTTTACTGCTATTTCTTTGCTGCAGTATTGTGTTTTCAGTCTACTCTCAGGAAAACAGAAACTTGTTGACCAATGCTTTGAACAGAAAACAAGTAGCGGATAATTTAAATAGTACCAAACAATGGGTCAATTTTCCAGCCTACGAGGACAGAGATGCATGGAATCAAATTTCTGAAGAAGTAAGAAAAGCCATGATAAATGAGGGAGAGGCCTACTTGGATTACGATTGGCCAATTGTAAAGGCCAGCATGTACCTTGAGTTTACACGGACTGGTGACAGAACTAAAGACGCTGCCGTAAACAGTGCCAGGAAGAAGGCCCTTCAAGCACTGATGATGGCCGAGCTAGTGGAGGGAAAAGGCAGGTTTTTGGATGACCTTGTCAATGGTGTTTTTGCTTTCTGCGAACAAACTTACTGGGGAGCCTCAGCCCATTTTTACCTGTATGGATTTGAAGGAAGTATTGCTAATCCTACCACGGTTTTGCCTGATATTGAAGATCCAATTATTGATTTGATGGTTGGAGATATTGCAAATGATTTGGCTTGGACCCTGTATTACTTCGAAGATGCTTTTGACGCAATCAGTCCTATTATAAGCAGAAGACTTTCCTCAGAATTAAAGAAAAAAGTGTTGCAGCCTTTTTATGAGCGAAATGATTTTTGGTGGATTACTGGCTGGGGAGAAGGACGGGTGAACAACTGGACCCCATGGTGCAATTTTAATGTGCTTACTGTATTGTTACTAGTAGAAGATGATCCGATTAAAAAACAGGATGCGGTTTATAAATCCATGCAATCGGTGGATCTATTTATTAATTCTTATCCTGATGACGGTAGTTGTAGTGAAGGCCCTGCTTATTGGGCACATGCCGGTGGCAAAATGTTTGATTATCTGGAGTTATTGGACAAGGCTTTAGGAGGGAAAGTAGCTCCTATTTTTGATCATCCACTAATAGGGGATATGGGGAAATACATCTATAGGTCTCATATTAACGATGGCAGTTTTTATATCAATTTTGCTGATGCTCCTATAAAAATCAAGCATGATCCGGGTAGAATATTTAGGTATGGAGAAAAAATAAATGACCCTATCATGGAGAAGTTTGCTGCCTATTTGGCAAATAAAAGAAGTGAAAAGGATCTAGTAACTTCTGGAACAATAGGAGATAGAATAGGGAATGTGTTTTTGCTAGCGTCCTTAAAAGAATTGCCAGCAGAAGCTCCTCAAGTTGAAGATTTCTATTTTCCTGACTGGGATGTGGTGATAGCCAGAGAAGAAGCAAATGCCAAAGGCTTTTATTTTACCGCAAAGGGAGGGGATAATGACGAACACCATAATCACAATGATGTGGGTTCTTTTATGCTTTATTATGATGGGAAACCTGTTTTTATCGATGTGGGAGTGGGTACTTATACAAGACAAACCTTCAGTCCTGAGCGGTATTCTATTTGGACCATGCAATCCAATTACCACAATCTACCACTCATTAATGGGGTAGCACAAAAAGCAGGTGGGAATTTTAAGGCTACAGGATCCAATTATCGCTTGAAAAATGGTCAGATTTTTTTTCAGACAAATATTGCGCCTGCTTATCCTAAGGAAGCAGCAGTGAAAAGCTGGGAAAGGTCCTTTGAATTTAGGAGAGAAAATGGTTTGATCATTAAGGATCATTTTGAATTGGATAAAAATGAAAATTCAACAAGCTTTCATTTTATGAGTGCATTGCCTGTTGCCTTAAAATCTCCTGGATTATTAGAAATTACAGGGGAAGGGTTTGAGATTATTACGCACTTTGACCAGAAAAAACTTGATGCCACAATAGAAACAATTGCCATCGAAGACCCAAAGTTAATCTCTAATCATGGAGAGCAATTGTATAGAATTGTTTTTAAATGGAAAGAAGAAAAGCTAAAGGGGGACCTTAAGTTTTCTATCAGTGCTAAAGACTAAGCGGAAATTGGAATGGACTATGATTTTGGCTACATGATAAACGAGTTCAAAAGTCAGGACAAATATTCAATCAATAGATTAACATGTCCTTTTGCTCAAGCATTGTTTATCCGGTCATCCTTAAAATAAGGGCTATAACATAATTTTAGCCCTTATTTCAGTAATTAAGTGATTTTTTCAATTAGATTGTACCTTAATAAATAGATCAATGAAAAATATCACCTATCTCTTCCTTCTTTTGAGTTGTATGGCTTGTAAGAATAGCTATAAGGAGGTTGGTAAGCCAAATATTTTATGGATTTCCCATGAAGATCTGGGGCCGATTTATGGGTGCTATGGTGACGAATATGCTTCTACACCCACCATTGACCAGTTGGCAGCCAACAGTATAAAATTTACCCAGGTTTATTCAAATGCGCCAATATGTGCACCAGCACGCTCTACCCTGATCACAGGTATGTACGCTGTTTCCCTTGGCACCCAACACCTAAGATCTGCAATCCCAGTTCCTGAATCAATGAAAATATTGCCTGAAGTGATGCGGGAGGCAGGCTATTATACAAGTAATAATGTAAAGACAGATTACAACTTCAGCCATGAAGGCCGGTGGGATGACAGCAGTAAGGAGGCCCATTGGAGAAATAGACCTGAGGGCAAGCCTTTTTTTAGTGTGTTTAACTTTATGATTACCCATGAAGGTCCTACCAATGCTTTGAGACAGGAGGATACATCTAGCTTAAAAACACATCATGACCCTGCTAAAGCAATACTTCCCCCTCACTTGCCAGACAGTCCCAAAATGCGGGAGATATGGGCTCATATGTATGACTTGCTGGAAGTATTTGATGGGCAGGTAAAGGATTTGTTAGCCCAGCTTGAAGAGGATGGATTACTGGAAGAGACCATTGTTTTTGTCTTTGCAGACCATGGGCATGGTTTACCAGGGTACAAGCGTTGGCTTGACAATGCTGGATTACAAGTCCCTTTTATTCTACATGTTCCGGATAAGTACAAACATTTGGTAGCCAATATTTCTGGTCAAGAATCAGACAGGATGGTTAGTTTTGTTGATTTTGCTCCAACTACACTTTCTTTGGCGGGGGCAAATATTCCTGAAATGATGGAGGGTGTTGATTTCTTAGCCAAGGAAGAAAGCGATTATGTATTTGGCTACAGAGACAGGGCAGATGATTGCTATGAAGTAGCAAGGTCCGTTTACGATGGACGGTATTTGTATATACGTCACTTTATGCCACAGCTTCCTTATTATCAAAATGCACTTATTTTTAATAAAGGGGGGAGTTATGCAGAAATGAACAGACTCAGAGATGCTGGTGAATTAACTGACGCAGCAAAAAAAATGTATGCTACCAAACCCGTAGAGATTTTATATGATTTACAGGAAGATCCTCTGGAACAGAATAACCTAGCTACCAAGCCAGTAATGAAAGAGAAGCTAGAGGAACTGGCTAGGGAACTCGATGAATGGATGATTCGACATAGGGATACAGGCTTGCTTACTGAGGGCATAATGATGCAGCAGGCAAGCCAATCTAAGGAAAGTGTGTACGCCATTAGTAGGGCTTATTCAGAGGAGTCTTTCAAGGAAGTATTAGAAGTAGCAAAAATGGTTGGAAAGATCAATGACCTTTCTGCCGTCATCCCTTACTTGGATAGTGATCTGGAATCAGCTAGGTTTTGGGGGCTTATCGGAATTGATGCCTATGAGGGCGATATTGGGCGAGTCGTTCCGAATTTAATCAGATTGTTGTCAGATGAAGCACCCGCGGTGGCCATTAAGGCCGCAGAAATTTTGATTAAACGCGAAGAAAATAATGCCGCTTATGAAGTGCTGAAAAACATGCTTTTGCTTGAAGAAGAGGTTCAGGTTTTGCAGGCAGCAATAAGTGTTCGTCGACTAGGCCTTAAAGCAAAACCTTTAATACCCATCATTGCAGAAGAAATTTTCCCCAAATATTCAGGGGAAATTTGGGGGAGGTATAAAAACTGGAGTTATCCTATGTTTATAGGAATGGCTTTAGATCAGGTTCAGATTAATTGCGGAATTGATGTGCCCAAAAGGAAATAGAGAAGACTTAAACCCAAAATCATACAAGAATTCACTTTATTGAAAAAATCATACCCACTTACATATTATACATTATGCTGTTACAAGGAATTGATTGGTTGATATTGGTCGCTTTTTTTGCTGTCTCATTGGGGATAGGATTGTACAGTTCCCGACAATCATCAAAAAACATTAATGAATTTTTTAAAGCAGGAGGTAACCTGCCGTGGTGGATATTAGGCACCTCAATGGTGGCCACCACCTTTTCCACTGATACGCCAAACTTGATTACGGATATTGTGAGGAAAAACGGTATATCAGGAAACTGGGTATGGTGGAGCTTTTTATTAACAGGGATGCTGACCGTTTTTTTCTTTGCCAAACTATGGAAAAGATCGGGAGTGTTGACAGATATAGAATTTTATGAATTGCGCTACAGTGGTAAAGCAGCCTCCTTTTTAAGGGGCTTTAGGGCTATATTTCTGGGTTTATTTTTCAATGTGGTCATCATTTCAGGAGTTTCTCTAGCAGCGATTAAAATTGGGGGCGTATTACTTGGAATAAGCCCCGTAGCTACTTTATTAATATCTGGAATTGTTACCGTTATCTACAGTTCTTTAGGAGGTTTACGAGGTGTAGTATTTACGGATTTTATACAGTTTATTCTGTCTTTGGCTGGCGCCATTGCTGCTGCCTGGGTGGCTGTCAATCATCCTGCAGTAGGAGGACTTGAGAACCTTGTCAATCACGAGCTTATTGTGGATAAACTTGATTTTATTCCTGATATCGCCAATAAAGAAATTTTCCTTACCATATTCCTAATTCCATTGTTTATTCAATGGTGGTCTGTGTGGTATCCAGGTTCTGAGCCCGGAGGTGGGGGCTTTATTGTTCAAAGGATGCTGGCAGCCAAGGATGAAAAAAATGCATTGTCCTCTGTTATGTTTTTTACCATTGTTCATTATGCCATCAGACCTTGGCCTTGGATATTGGTAGCTTTGTGTAGTATAATCGTTTTTCCGGATATGGCTTCCCTACAAGCTGCATTTCCAAATGCGGATGCCTCCATAGTTCAGGATGACATGGCCTATCCTGCTATGCTGTCCTTTATGCCGGTGGGAATTATGGGCTTAGTAGTCACTTCCTTGGTAGCTGCATATATGTCCACACTTTCCACCATGCTCAATCTTGGCGCTTCCTACATGGTCAATGATTTTTACTTAAGGTTTATCAAGCCGGGAAGTACACAAAAGCACCTTGTGGCAGTCGGAAGAATAGCCACTGTTACAATTATGGTTTTAGGTGGTTATGTGGCTTTACATTTAGAAAATGCATTGCAGACATTTAGTATACTTTTGCAAATTGGAGCAGGAACAGGTTTAATTTATATCTTACGCTGGTATTGGTGGAGGATCAATGCCATGAGTGAGATTGTTGCGATGGCAGCTTCCTTCCTTACCGCCTTGTATTTTGCCTTTATTCATCACAATTACTTTGAAGAATTTGCTACCCATGAGGAATTAATTGTAGGGATATTTGTAACTTCAATTTGTTGGATTTCTACAGCTTACCTTTCCACACCTACTGACAAATCCGTTCTTGTTTCTTTTGTGAAAAAGACAAAAGCTCCTGGTCCAGGTTGGAAAAGAATTCACAATTTAATTGGCAATACCGGTGAAAAAGTAGATACCACTGGCTACTTTGACTTTCAGGCAGCGATTCTTGCTTTTGGTGCAGGAGTAATTGGTGTGTTTAGTTTCTTATTCGGTACGGGTAATCTTTTACTTGGAGATCCTCTAAATGGAATGCTTTTAATAGGACTTGCATTTATAGCATTTGGAGCTTTGGTTTACCTAAGGAAACGATTCTAAACAGGGAGTTTTATGTTAAATAAAATAAAGAGATAACCAAAATATGGGTCTCAATGGATTCTTCAGGGAGCTGAAGAATCCATTTTTTTTACCCCTGACTTTACCAAGAATTGGTGAAATCACATCGAAAGTAGACCAGATACTATTTCTATTCATGAAGGTGTTTTTAGAAATTTGTTTGTACTTATTTCAATCCATTGTTTATCCAATTCAATTGATCCCAAAGGAGAACAATACTTCGTGGGAATTTTTTTTAAAAATGTTAAAACAGCTGTAGCAAAAATACCAGATGTGACGTCAGGGAATACAGGGAGTATTGAACTCGGTGGTTTGGACTATTTTATTTTTCCATGGAGATTAATGATGTCTTTCAAAGCTTTTATAAAGTTCTTAATGTGTTGGTAATTTGACCGATTATCGCAGTATTATAACTTGCCCTAGGTTATTAAATAGTAAAATGAATATTCAAATTATCGTTTTTTAACTAGCTTTACCAAATTATTTATTGTTTTGCTTATTTGAATAAAAAATGAGGATACTTACAATTGGCATATTTCTATTTTTTCTTAGCACTGTGGGGTTTTCTCAGAAAATCTCAGTAAGTGGAACAGTAAAGGAAGAAGGGACAGGGGAAAACCTGATTGGAGCAAATATTTATGATAAAATTTCCCAAAAAGGGACGGTCGCCAATCAATTTGGGTTTTATAGTTATACAACTTCCGGCGATAGTTTAGACCTATATTTTAGTTTTGTAGGATTTCAGGCTAAGCACATTCAATTCAAAGCAAATAAGGATACTGTAATTAATGTGACCTTAGTGCCTGACGGTAATCTTGAGGAGGTGGTGGTTTCTGCTTCTGATATGGACCAAATTCAGGAAGTTACGAGGATGAGTTCCATCAATGTTCCAATAGAGCAAATCAAGGAATTGCCTGCATTAATGGGGGAAGTAGATGTTTTTAAAGTTTTACAACTTCTACCTGGTGTGCAGTCTGGTACTGAAGGAGGAAGTGGTCTGTATGTAAGAGGGGGAGGTCCAGATCAAAATCTTATTTTATTGGACGGGGTGCCGGTATACAATGCCTCACACCTTTTTGGTTTCTTTTCGGTCTTCAATGCAGACGCCATTAATAATGTAGAACTTATCAAAGGAGGTTTTCCTTCCAGATATGGAGGCCGACTTTCTTCAGTGATTGATATAAGCATGAAGGAAGGCAATATGCAGGAATTTAAAGGGGAAGGATCCATAGGATTAATTGCTTCAAAAGTGACTGTGGAGGGGCCAATTAAAAAAGATAAAACTTCTTTTATTCTATCAGCGAGGCGTACCTATTTAGATATTTTGGCCCGACCGATTATTAAAGCTGCTACTGAGGGAGATGAGAATATAGGGTATTATTTTTATGACCTTAATGGCAAAGTCAACCATATCATCAATGATAAAAACAGGTTGTACCTGAGTGTATATTCAGGTGATGATAAGGCGTATTCCAAGTTTAAAAACTTTTATGTCAATGACAATGAAAGGACAGATTATGATGAAGAATTTGGCTTGAAATGGGGCAATTTTATCTCAGCCCTTCGATGGAATAATGTTATAAATAGCCGCCTTTTTAGTAATTATACTTTTACTTATAGTCGATACAATTTTGATCTATTCAGTAATTATGAGGAGAAAATTACTGGTTTAGGTGCCACCGAGACTAATTTTTATTCGGACAGGTATTTTTCAGGTATAAGAGATTGGGCAGGAAGGGCAGATTTTGAATTCATTCCTAATCCAGACCATTATTTCCGATTTGGTACCAATGTGATTTCCCATAAGTTCTCCCCAGGAGTTTACGCCAGTAAGAGCAGTACAGGAGACAATGATCTCCAATTGGGTGCAGATGAATTAAATTCAACAGAATATGCGGTATATGCCGAAGACGATATTAATATTACCAGCCGATTGAAAGGCAATTTGGGGCTTCATTATTCAGGGTTTAATACCGACAATCAACATTACAATTCCCTTCAGCCCAGGATAGCAGCAAGGTATTTGGTCAATCCCAGTACCTCAGTAAAAGCTTCCTATGTCACCATGGCACAATTTATCCATTTACTTACCAATGCAGGATTAGGTTTGCCAACGGATCTATGGGTGCCAGCCACAGCTAAAATTGGACCACAAAAAGCCATGCAGGTGGCCATTGGTGGGGTTAAGAATTTCAATAAATTTGAGCTGAGTGCAGAGGCCTATTACAAGACCATGGATGGCTTAATCGAATACAAAGATGGGGCAACATATCTCAACCTGGATGAAGATTGGCAGGATAAAGTGGCTATAGGAGAAGGGGTAAGTTATGGCCTCGAATTATTGCTTCAAAAGAAAGTAGGCAAAATTTCCGGATGGATAGGTTATACCCTTTCTAAAACCGAAAGGAGATTTGACGAGATTAATTTCGGTGAATGGTTTCCTTACAAATACGACAGGAGACATGATGTGAGTTTTGCCCTTACCCATGAATGGAAGGAAAACAAAGATTTTTCGGTGGTTTGGGTATATGGAACTGGAAATGCTGTTTCCCTTCCTACGCAGCGTTATGAAGGGCTAGCGATAAACAACTTTGGAAGTACATGGAAATCAGAGTTACAGTATTACGAAAGTAGAAATAACTTCAGAAACAGGGATTACCATCGACTTGATGTAAGTTTCAGTTGGTGGAAGACCAAAAAGTGGGGAGAACGAAAATGGACGCTTGGCATCTACAATGTCTACAACCGGATGAATCCTTTCTTTATGGACATTGGTTATGATCAGCAGAGCAATAAAAAGGTGAAACAATACAGTCTTTTTCCCATTATACCTTCGTTTTCTTACGGGTTTAAATTTTAAATGGACATGAATACATTACTTAGCTATCGAAGATATTTCCTGTTTGTTTTTATAATAGGAGGCCTGTTCATCAGTTCTTGTGAAACCACAGTGGACATTGATATACCTTTTGAAAAACCTCAGGTGACACTGAATTCAACCCTAATTCACAATACCTTTCCAAAGGTAAGACTAACTTATTCCAGACATATTCTTGATAATAATTGGGAATTTGAACCAATAACAACGGCAGAAGTAAAGTTAACTACTGATGATGGTCAATCCTTTTACCTTGGCTATAATGAGGAAAGTGGGGAGTACATTAGTTTGGACTACATGGTGATGGAAGGTAAAGAATATACAGTTGAAGTGAAGGTGGAGGGCTATGACATTATTAGTGCTACAGAAACTGTCCCAATTCATGTCCCAATTAAAGACCTGATTTATAATGGGAGTGCAAAAGTGGATTCTTGGTCAACCAGAGATGACATTACCTTGGTTTTTGACGACGCCATAGGTGAAAATTACTATGAAATTTCAGCTTTTTATTACCGCCAAGGGTCTTATGTTGATCAAGACGGGAATGAGGTCTATTATTCTGATAATCAGCCGATTTATCTGGAGCCAAAAAACCCTGCTTACGAACAAGATTTTTTCTTGGATGGAGCGGTACTTATTGACGATAAATTATTTGATGGTAAAGAAGCGAAAATAGATTTTTTCACCAGTGGTAATTTTATAGAATTAGAAAATGGGGGCGAGGTTCAATTTGTATTGAAAGTGGTGTCTCCAGGCTATTATTATTTCCGTACAACTTCTGGCTTACAGGACTGGAATGAAGGGGATCCCTTTGCCCAACCCGTGCAGGTTTATACTAATATTAAGAATGGTATAGGTATTTTCATGACGGGAAATGTTTCTTCTAAAGAAATGGAGACTGGAACTGGTCAAAACTAAATTCTAAAGAAACTGAAGGCTATCTCTAAATAAAAATTGGTCCTAAAATAAGCTTCAGATTTAGACTTTCTTTTAGGTGCTGTAGCTCACCCGAAATATGCAATAGGCATTCTCTTACGTGCTGAAATCGCTTTAAAATCAGCCACTTCGTTGCTGTTTGGAGATTTCACCATAGTGGTGCTATTCTAAAATCTCCAAACAGCCTGCCCCCGTAAACACGGGACAGGCTTCACCCCTGACATTGTTAGGGCGGAGAAATCCTATTACATAATCCGGGTTCAATTTATGGTGAAATTGTCTTCCGATTGCGTTTAAAATTTTAAATTATCTAAATCGGAAGGAGAGCTGATGGTTGTTTCCTGGTATTGCAGACTCCATCCCATGGAATTGGTTAGAATATAGATCTTGGAGAGTTCATTGATTAGCCTTTCCTTGGCATCATCTTTCAGGTCAGACTGATCGATTTTTGCCTGAACCATTTTATTTACGCTTCCTTTGATCTTGTTATAATCAGCAGCATCAAACTTATTGAAATAATCTTGACTGACATCATAGTATTGAAGGTCAGGGTAAATGTTGATTTCCGGTTCGGGAAGAAATAGAATACGTACTTGTTTGGCCTCCGGGTCTACTTCCGTTTTAATTTGCCTAAGGTCATATGCGATGGTTACTTTCGCATTCACTATCACTAATGCTTTTTTATTGGCAGAGAAGATATCGAAATAATTTTTTTTGGTGTTTTTATAACTCAAAACCTGAGAAAACTGCCCTTCAGTGACAATCAGTTTACCTACCTGTTTAATTTGCTGTTCTAAAAGTGCCGAATTGAGCTGTATTTCTTCCTGTTGCTTGCTTTTGCCCATGAAATACTGAAATGACCAAATGACTGCTATTGCGGTGATGATTCCTGCAAAAAACCTAAACATAAATTTGGATTAAAACATGGATGAACTATTTAACGCTTAAACCCGAAATATGCAATAGACATCCTATTACGTGCTGAAATCGCTTTAAAATACCCAATCGTTGCTGTTTTCAATTTCACTATAGCGGTGCTATGCTAAAATCTCCAAACAGTCTGATTTTCTTGCGATTGCAACACTTTCCGTAAACACGGGACAGGCATCACCCCTGACTATCGTCAGGGCCAGGAAATCCTATTACATAATCCGGGTTAAATGTGTGATGCTATTTCCCACAAGGGAGATAAATACTTTCTGTCCAAAAACAGAAAATCTCATTACACAATTCAGATTTATTATAACAAATGAAAGGAGAATATGATTGCCTTCCAATAAAAAAAAGTTGAATGACCGACATGGGTTATTTAATTGTGGGAAATTTTATTAGGAAAAACCTTTTAATAAAAGAAATACATTGAATATATTAGTACAAAAGCCCAAAACAATACACTCAAATTAACAAATATGATGGATTTTCCATGGTTTCAATTTTATCCGGAAGCCGTTCCTAAGCAAATAGACCCGGATCAATACAGTAGTGCAGTAGATCTTTTTGAAGAAAGTATAGTAAAATTTGGAGATGCGGTAGCCTATGAATGTATGGATAAAACTATATCCTTCAATGAATTAGATAAATTATCGTCCACCTTTGCTTCCTTTTTACAGCATGAACTTAACCTAAAAAAAGGTGATCGCATTGGTATTCAAATGCCTAATTTACTACAGTACCCAATCGTCATGTTTGGCGCGCTAAGAGCCGGTCTGATAGTGGTAAATACCAATCCATTGTATACTTCTTCGGAGATGGAGCATCAGTTTTCTGACGCAGGGGTCAAAGCGGTCGTTATCGTTGCTAATTTTGCACATAATCTTGAAAAAATTAAAAGTAAAATAGGCCTTAAGCATATAGTCATTACTGAAATAGGTGATTCACTTGGTGGGTTAAAAGGGAATATCGTCAATTTAGTAGTGAAATACATCAAAAAGATGGTTCCTGCTTATAATATACCGGAGGCATGGAGCTTTAAAAAGGCAATGGTAGCTGGTGAGAAAAAAGCTTATGTAAGGCGGGAGTTGGCTCATAAAGATTTGGCTTTCCTACAATATACTGGAGGAACTACTGGTGTGTCCAAAGGTGCCATGTTAAGTCATGGCAATATCGTTGCCAATATGCAGCAGATTTCTGCCTGGATGAAACCTAGGTTAATCGAAAAGGAGGAGACGGTAATAACTGCACTTCCTTTGTACCATATTTTCGCATTGACAGTCAATTGTCTGGCCATGATGAAGATTGGTGCTCACAATGTGTTGATCACCAACCCCCGCGATATGCCTACATTTTGTAAAACACTTAAAAAGCATCCTTTCAGTGTTTTTACAGGAGTCAATACCCTTTTCAATGGTTTGTTGAACCAAGAATCTTTCAGATCTTTGGACTTTAGTTCGCTTAAAATAGCAGTTGCAGGTGGAATGGCCCTTCAGTCATTTGTTGCCAAAAGATGGAAAGAAGTGACGGGAGTTGCGATATCTGAAGGCTATGGGCTTACTGAGACCTCTCCTGTGGTTACTTGTAACCCCATAGATGGTACAGAAAGGTTGGGTACAATTGGTATTCCTTTACCTAACACGGATGTAAAAATTGTAGATGATGAAGGAAATGATTTGCCCTTAGGTGAAAGAGGAGAATTGTGCGTTAAGGGCCCTCAGGTTATGCCAGGCTATTGGGAAAGACCTGAAGAAACCGCTGATAGCTTTTTGGGAGAGTGGTTTAAAACAGGAGACATAGCGGTTAAGGATAAAGACGGATACTTTAAAATCGTAGATCGTAAGAAGGAAATGATTTTGGTGTCTGGCTTCAATGTTTACCCTAACGAGGTAGAAGATGCCTTGACGGCGCATGATAGGATCAACGAAGCAGGGGTAATAGGTATTCCTGATGAGAAATCTACTGAGAGGGTAGTCGCCTATGTAATTGCCACAGACAAATCGCTTTCAGAAGAGGACTTGATTGCCTTTTCTAGAGAAAGCCTGACAAGTTATAAGGTGCCAAAAGAAATATATTTTGTGGATGAACTTCCCAAATCAAATGTTGGAAAAATCCTCAGAAGAGTAATCAAAGAAAATCACTTAAAGAAGATGGTGCTTTAAACCATCTTCTTTTCTTGGTCTATATATTTAATGATTTTAGCAGGGTTTCCTCCGACGATGACGTCTGCAGGTACATCCTTTGTGACAACTGCGCCTGCGGCAATAATGCTCCTGTCACCAATGTTTACTCCTGGACAAATAATCGCTCCTCCTCCGACCCAAACATCATCACCAATAGTCACTGGCTTACCAAATTCAAGCTGGCTGCCCCTTGTTTTGGCGTCGATTGGATGAGTTGCAGCATAAATATTTACTCCAGGCCCAAACATGCTTCGGTTACCAATTGTAATTGAATTAATGTCTAAGAGTACACAATTGAAATTAAAAAAAACCTGATCCCCCACACTGATATTATAACCATAATCGCAGTAAAAAGGAGGCTCCAAACCAAAATCTTTGCCTACATGCTTAAAAAGCTTTTTAGCGATATTAACCTTATGGGTGCTGTCTCCAGGGAGGTTTTGGTTTAAGTCATTGAGTAATTGTCTGGTATGAAACCTGTCCTTGCTTAGGGTTTCGTCTGATGCCAGGTACAATTCACCATCAAGCATTTTTTCTTTTTCAGATTTCATAGGTTATTGGACAATTAGTTGGTTCTTTATTTGAGTAAGATGCCTCTTTTCATGGCTCAAAATAATTTCTATTGCTGTGTCCAAAGGGTATACAATCCATTTATTGGCCGGAGAATAAATCATAAGTTTTTGATTTAGATAAGGTTCCATCTTTTGAATGTAATTGGACAATTGGTCTTGTTTATTGAAAAAATCAAACTTCAGGTCATTGTTATGCATCTTTTCAGCAGGTTCCCAGGAAGAAAAAGTTTTAATTTTTGTACTTTTATTCATGGATGCAAGGATCATCTCTCCCGTTTTTTTACCATAAAAAGGAAGCCTACCTAATAGTGGTGTCTTAAACTTCTGGTCAATGATTTGTTGAAAAATGGGAAAATAAGAAGCATTAACTTGGATTAAATGGTCAATAATTTCCATTGGGCTCCATTTTCCAGGTCCTGGTTTTAAGTTTAAAGTAGTAAGGTCATAATCCTCTAAGAGCTTCTCAAATTCCCAAGTGATTTTGGTTAATTCCATTTGCCAGGCATCTGCTTTTTCTTTCATAATCGCTATGTTTAATAAAGTATTTGAATTAAAAGATGCCCTGAAGGAAATTGTTTGCTTCGTTCTTCAGTTTAATATCTAATATTACAAATTTGACAACTTTTATTCAAGAAGAAATAAATGAATCATTTTGTTTTTTCTGAGTATTGTTTTTACTTATGAGTTATTTATGTACGCAATAGTAGATATTGAAACTACGGGAGGATTTACTGGTAATAACAAGATTATCGAGATTGCCGTGGTTTTTCATGATGGTGAGAAAATTACCGGGCAATATGAGCAATTGTTGGATCCGGAAATGCATGTGCCTGGTTTTATCACAGGGCTCACAGGCATAGACTCACAGATGCTTGAAGGAGCACCTACTTTTGCAGATATTTCTGATGAACTTTTTGACTTATTAGAAGATAAGGTATTTGTCGCTCATAATGTAGGCTTTGATTATAGCTTTGTTAAGCAGGCATTTGAAAGAGAAGGAAAAGTGTACAAACCCAAACGCCTGTGTACTGTAAGATTAAGTAGGAAAATTTTTCCTGGGCTTAAAAGTTATAGCCTGGGTCGTCTATGTGAATCAAGAGGAATCACCGTGAATGATCGTCACCGCGCTATGGGTGATGCATGGGCCACATCTATATTGTTTGGCCAACTTCTGGAGGCAGATCATGAGGACCATATTGGTCAAGCCATAAAAGGCAAGCACAAGGCATTAACCCTACCTCCCAATATCAGCAAAGAACAGTTTAATGAAATCCCACAATCTACAGGGGTGTATTATTTTCATGATGCCAACGGGAAAGTGATCTATGTAGGCAAAGCAGTGAACATACAAAGTCGCTTCAATGGACACTTTACAGGTAAAGCTAAGTTGAGTTTAAAAAGTGAGATATGTGACGTAAGTTATGAAGTTACAGGAAGTGAGTTACTGGCATTGTTGTTAGAGGCCATGGAAATCAAAAGGCTGTGGCCAAAGTACAACAGGTCGCTAAAAGTAAAAGCCATGTCTTGGGGTATTTTCTCCTATACGGACAGGGAAGGTTACACTCGGTTTCAAATCAATAAGATTGTACCCGGAATTAAGCCTTTAGCTACATTTACCAGCCATGCCAGTGGTTGGAAATTCTTAGTAGAAAAAAACCAGGAATACCAGCTTTGCCCAAAACTTAATGGAATACAAAAAAAGAATGGAGCCTGTTATGATTTTCAAGTAGGTGAATGCAATGGGGCCTGCTGTGGCAAAGAATTGCCTGAAGTTTATAACGAAAGAGCCGATGAAGTTTTTGCTGCTGTGAAAATGGAAGGAGAAAGGTTCTTGGTGAAAGATATAGGTAGAAATCCCGAAGAAGAGGTCGCATTGCTTTTTGAAGATGGTTTTCTTTCTGCCTATGGTTTTTTGGACTTAAACATGTCCTATCAATCCTCCGAAGAAGTGATCTCTGCACTAAAACCTGTTAAAAGAGTGGTTGAGACTCGTTATTTACTGAAATCCTTTTGGGATAAAATACCTGAAAACAATATAGTTTATTTAGAAAATAGTTGAATTTGCTTGAAACATAAACCTCTATAAAAAAAATATTATGAAAATAAACGATCAAGAACCACTGCCAGTATATGTACCTGATCCTTCAAGGTATGATAACATGAAATTCCGAAGATGCGGTAAAAGTGGATTGGATTTGCCAGCCATCTCTTTAGGGCTCTGGCACAATTTCGGTCATAGTGATGACCTTAAGGTAGGAAGAGAAATTTTAAGAACAGCCTTTGATTTGGGGATTACGCATTTTGATCTTGCGAACAATTATGGACCTCCTTATGGTGCTGCTGAAGAGAATTTTGGTAGAATTCTTAAAAAGGATTTTTTAGCTTATAGAGATGAGTTGCTGATTTCTTCCAAGGCAGGATGGGACATGTGGCCTGGTCCATATGGTAACTTTGGCTCCAAGAAATACTTGGTCGCTAGTCTGGACCAAAGTTTAAAAAGAATGGGACTGGATTATGTAGATGTATTTTATCACCACAGGCCAGATCCAGATACTCCTTTAGAGGAAACCATGGGCGCCTTGGATTTGATTGTGCGTCAGGGAAAGGCGCTTTATGTAGGTATTTCTCAATACAGTGCAGCTGACACAATCAAAGCGGCTAAAATATTGAAAGAGTTAGGAACGCCTTGTTTAATTCACCAACCGCGGTATAACATGATGGACAGGTGGGTAGAAAAGGATTTACTGAATGTGTTAGATGAGTCAGGTATAGGTGCCATTGCCTTTTCTCCTCTGGAGCAAGGAGTTCTAACCAATAAATACCTCAATGGTTTTCCTGAGGATTCAAGAGCCGTAAAGGATGGAAGGTATCTTAAATCCAGTAATATAACTTCAGCGGTATTGAGTCAGGTTAAAAAATTAAATGACCTTGCAGAAGAAAGAGGGCAGAGTCTTGCTCAAATGGCCATAGCTTGGTTGTTGAAGAGTCCAACAATTACCTCGGTGCTTGTTGGTGTTAGTAAAGCCTCTCAGCTTCAGGATAATGTGAATAGTCTGAAGAATTTAAGTTTTACTGAGGACGAATTACTAAAAATTGAAACAATTTTAAAAAGCTAGGCAAACAATTTTACATAAAATTCTGCCTTAAAGGCCTTTGGAATACATTAAGAATTCCAAAGGCCTTTTTTATTTTGCAATTATAATATTTTTAATGGCGAAATTTACTTATAATCGGTTTATTTTCTATTTTAAATTTGTATATTGGGTAAGAACCCAAAAACAAAAAGGTATGAAAAAGCAGCTAATCATTTGGTTAATATCCGTAATGGCAGTAGTCAATGTTTATGGACAAAACGAGCAATTTTTGGTCTTGGAATTCATCAAAGTAGAGCCGAATAAAGTTTTGGATTATTTAGAATATAAGGAGTTTTTAGAGAAGGTTTACGAACAAGAAAAGAATGATGGACACATCAGTGGATGGGACTTTTGGTCACTTCAATCAGGTTCTGATTTAGAAGGGGAAAACTTCCAATACTTGACTGTTACCTATTATGAAGACCCTGTATCGATGATGAATGGGAACAACATGAATCAGTTGATCAATAGTGCGGTACAAGCTTTTCCTGAAATGAGTGCAGAACAAGCAAAAAATAAGATTGCTTCTTCTTTGGAAATGAGGGATTTAGCTGTTAGGAGCTATATGTTAGAAGTGGCGAGAACGGATGATGATTTCCAATACACTCCCGGGATTTTAGCTACTTTCGATCTTATGAAGGCAGTTGAAGGTAAATTTCAAGAATACGAAACTGCTGAAGAACAAATATTTTTGCCTCTTCATCAGAAAAAAATCTCCAATGACCTAATGGAAGATTGGAGATTTTTGAGAACAGCACTACCAACAGGAAGTGAAGCAAAATCTACTCATTTGACCATGAACATTTACAGGGATTATATTCAGTTTTTTAATTCTATGGAATTTGAAGACATGGAGATGACAGATAAAGAGCAAGAAGCAATGCTAGAGGGCTTAAAATCCAGAGATCAAAAATGGGTTTATTTGGCGACCCTACAATCCGCAGTCAGGTAAAAGCACTATAATTTAGGTAATGGTAAATTAAACCCGAAATATGCAATAGACAATCTATTACGTGCTGTAATAACTTTAAAATCAGTCATTTCGTTGCTATTTTCGACTTCACCATAGCGGTGCTATGACTCAGTCTCCAAATAGCCTGATTTTATTGTGATTGCAACACTTCCCGTAAACACGGGACAGGCTTCACCCCTGACTATTGTCAGGACGGAGAAATCCTATTACATAATCCGGGTTTAAAGAGGCCACAGAAAAGCAATAAGGTTGCTGATCCTGTGGCCTCTTTTTTATAATGATCTTAGTTAGTCGGGATTTTATGTGTCTAATCCAACTTATGCAATAGGGTAGTACTAATGCTTCGGGAATATTCCCTTAATAAAACAGATGTTTTATGGTTTTTTTTAAGGGTTGAATACAGTGTTCTTCCAACCGAAATGCTTACAGATTAAAACCATCAAAAAATTGACCCCAGTATGAAAGACTACAAGTAAGAAGATCGCTAGTAGTGGCACACCAAATACCTGTAGGGGCCAATAATAAGTCCAAACGCCTAAATTAATGGTTATGATTTCACCAAAAGTGGGGAATATCATAGCTATGACAATTGACAATAGGATTTTGGTAGCTATTTTTTTGATACTTAAAGCTGAAATTAAATCTTTTTCTAGCTGGTAGATATAGGTAAAAGCCAAAGCCCATGCAAAAGGCAGCCAATAGGGAAAAGACCTGCCCAAGCTAAGGTCATGGTATTCCCAATAACCAAAAAAAACGCCCCAGATCTCACAGCAAACACCTAATACACCGCCGATAATTGTTCCAGTCAGAAACACCATCTTGTCATCAGCATTGCGCTTCCACCTTTTTGCTAGGGAGTATATCAGGTAAATGGCCAATACCAGGCCAATCCAGAAATCATGAGAATGAAAAAAACCAATAAAAAGGCCCGCCAGCGTTAGCTTGATGAAGTTCTTAATGATTATTCTGCTACTTTCGGCCCTTGATGTACTGCTGTATTCAGTGTCCAATTGATCGGAGTTAAAAGTGAAAGGCAAAACTATACAATATTTACCTATAAGCCCTCAAATTTCCAATTTTTCAAAAGTTTTTCCAACTTTTTCACACCTGTACTGGCTTTCTCCTCAATAAAGAAAATATTTTCCTGGCTGGGGATGTGTGGAATTATTGGATCAATGACAAATTTAGGAATTTCTTTTCTGGTATAGTCTATCAATCCCGCAGCAGGATAGACCAACATAGAAGTGCCTATGATGACCAAGGCGTCTGCATTTTCAACTGCAGAAATAGCAGAAGTCATCATTGGTACAGGTTCACCAAACCAGACAATATAGGGTCGTAGCTGACTACCTTTTTCGCATTTATCTCCTATTTTTAATTCCCAGCCTTCAATGGGATACACTAATTTTGGATCAATGGTGCTCTGTGCTTTGAACAACTCTCCATGGAGGTGAAGTACTGTTGATGAGCCAGCCTTCTCATGTAAATCATCAACGTTTTGAGTAATAATAGTAACCTTATACTTTTTCTCAAGTTCCGAAAGCTTAAGATGGGCTTCATTTGGCTTGGCATAAAGGCCAGTTTTCCTACGCGAATTATAAAATTCAAGTACCTTTTCCTTGTCTTTGTTCCAGCCTTCTGGTGAGGCTACTTCCATCACATCATGTCCTTCCCAAAGTCCATTGTCATCCCGAAAGGTTTTTATTCCACTTTCCGCAGAAATTCCCGCTCCTGTTAGGACAACAAGATTTTTAATTTCTGATTTCATTGTACTATTTGTATTTTATTGTCTTTAATAAAAAACCTGAACTTCCACTTTTCGGTCTTCTGGCCGTGAATTCCTTTGAACTCCCCTTATCAATAGTGCACCCGGTTGACGTTCTATCCTGTCTTTGTCTACACCAAATCGACTCAATAAGCTTTCTTCAACCACAGCGGCCCTCTTTTCTATCAATTTAAGGTTATAAGAGGTGCTGCCAGTATTGTCAGCAAAGCCTTTCACCAATATTATAGCTTTAGGCGTTTGGTTTAACATTTTAACCAAAGGAGCTAACTTTAAGGTTTCATTTTCTGATAAAATACTCTGATTTGATTCAAAATAAATTTCAGCGTAAAGGCCATTTTCTATTAAAGCTGCTTTGCTTTCATTCGAATTTAACAATTGTGAATTGTTTCCCTGAACGTTTGCCGGTGTTTCAAATTTGTACTTTTGCCCGCCAATTCCTTGTCCTGGTATTGCCTTAAATCCAGTACTGATTGAATTCATTTCTACAGTGTCCAACTGCACGAGTGCGGTGCTGTCAGCGATCATCGTTGAGTCCATGCCAATAGGAGCTGTAACATAGGCAGCTTGGTTGACTGCGGAAGGTCGACCATAATAAGGTAGGGGATAAAGGATATTGGAATTAGCCACTTGGCTTTCAGGAGAAGCTGCTACAAACGGGGCATTTATTTGAGGATCACTCTGTTCTCTCAAATTGTTTTGATTGTAACGACTATAAACAGTCTCTTTTTCTTGAACGTAAACAATTTCTGGATCGGATTGTCTAAAGGGGTATTGCCAAATGGTCACCGAATCCCTTTTTTGCTCCGTTTCGCTAATTCTGGAATTGAGTGCCGAAAATGTAAGCGTACTGTCAGCATTAGTTCTTGATTCTATTTGGGCAGGTATTTCTTGGACCTTGCTTTCAATAGGCAATGCTTTTCTTTCGGGTGCTAACACCTTTTCCTTATTGAAGTCACTGTTGTTTATGATTGTCTCTGATGAAGCTGTGTTATTTGAAGAATCCGTTCCTTCATATTCAATCTTTATCTCAGTGATTGATCGAATTATTGTCGAAGATGGGCTTATTGTGTTGGCTCTGAAGGCTGTTCTCGAAGGGAGAAAACTTATTTTTAGCCCAAATTGATGGTTGAAGAACCAATCCCGGTTGTTTTGCGCATCTCCTCTGATCATTCTGTCAGAAGGGCTTAAAGCAACTCCAGGATAGGCTGCATATTTTTGAAATTCATCAACATAGCTAGTTCTGGAAGATCCATCCACATCATCAATATAATCTGTATTTGTTCTTTTTACATCTGATTGAAAATACAGCTCAATTTGCTTGGTTAGCCTAAATCTTATTCCAATACCTGCTGCCAAATAAAAAGCATTTTCATCATAGCCATTATTGCTAGAGGCCTGAAGTTTTCCTAGGTCGGTTTCGAAGTTTCCATCAGTGATTAACTCATTTTGTGAATAATCGTATTGGTTTCCATCCTTATCTAAAAGGTCACCTTTAGGTTTGAATTGTAACCAACCTCCATGTACAGAAAGGTAAGGGGCTATAAGTGCATTTTCCCGCAATATTTTTCCATTGTCGCTTCTAAAAACAAAACCTAAACCCAAGTCTTTTACCCGCGTCTTGAAATTTAAAGCCCTATTGAAATTTGGTCCATCAATTTTTAAAGCATCATTGGTGTCTACAAATCGGTCACTCATGGACAAGGTATATTGTCCCCCATTTAGCAGTAACCCCCAGCTTGCATTTATTCTTTGCTCTATGGATAAAGAAATGGATGGAGATTGGTTGTAGTTGGCATTATAAGAATAAGTTTCACCCAAAGAATTCCAATCTGGAAATTTTCCATAGCGGTAATTACTGAGGTCACCATAATAATTGGAATATCCTATTCCAGCCCCAATTCGCAGCTTATAAGGGTTTAATTGAGCTGATAGGTTAGCTGACTGAGCTATAAACAGGCCTAGGAAGAGTAGTGTTCTAAACATGCTTTTAAGGTTTAAGTCCTAACCAAATATTGAATTCTGCACTAAAGCCTATGAATGGGTAAACGGTTACATCTTCGAAATTTGAATTGACATTAGAGGACGTCAATACTGCTCCAGCATTAAATCGCATAATCCTGAATATGCTGTAACCTAAGCCAATGTAAGTAGGTCTACCAATAAGTGGCCCACTGATTTCAGTTTGGTTTCCATCCGTCATATTTGAGAAGAAAACACCTGTAGAGATGGAAGCATTCCCTAATATTTTGGTGAAATTTTTATTACCTAATGGGACAGAAATACCTGCAAAAGCAGAGGTTCCATAATCTAAATCGTTGAACCCCCCGCCAAAATAGGTCCCTGCATAACCAATGTTAATAGGTAAGTAATAGGGTTTTTTCTGTGTAGGATAGTTGTCTATCTCACGTACATCTACCAACATCAGTAAATTTGAACGAAGGTATTGATCTGTTTCAGCCTTTGTAAGGGCTACAAGCTGGGCCAAGATTTGATTGGCATAGTAGGCATTGTCCGTACCTTTGGTACTGTCATCTTTCTTCAATAAGTTGAATTTGGCGTTTTTTAATTTCAGCCCATGCACTTGCTCAATTTTCTGTTTTACCACATCACTAAAACCATTGAAGCTCTGATCCAGTTGGTGGGTGTAATTGCTAAGTCCTTGGTTTACAATTTCATTTAACTGTACCATCATGGCTTTTTGAGAGACCAAAGCTTTGACACCCTTTTTATTGACTTCAAAATTTGCATTAAGATAGGTTTCTAAATTGGTGTGAATGGCATCCTTCACCGCTGACATTTCGGTCGTGTCAGTGGCATTGTAGTAAAAAAACTTTAGGGTATAATTCTCATTACTTCTTAATGGGTAAGCAACATAAATTTCAAATGCTGATGGAATTGAAAGGTAAGCGGCTTTCCATATATAGCTCTCAGCTGTAGTTATTTTTTTATTGGCTTTATAAATTTTCACCTCTACCCGTCTTATACCTGGAGGAAGTACACCATCGATAAGAAATCTTTCTTCGGAAGGTAAAGGAAGCCCTGAATTGATCTGGTTTTTTTCAGGAGAAAAGGTGACCGACTTTATTTGACCTATAACCTGCAAGGGTAAAGTCAAGATTAAACATAAGATTAATAAATTTTTCATCATATTTTGGAATTGGAATGAGTCAATGTAGGTAAATGTTTTATGAATTTTATTTTTATACAATAATATTTTATAAAAATGGATATAATAAATTAATCTATAATCATGCCAGATTTTACCTTTGTTTTAATTTGCTTATAAATCGGGCCGAATCAAGGTGATTATTTAGAATCGCAATACAGCAAATTTGTGTTTTTGCTCTTTTAACCTGGATTAAGTAATAGAATGTCTATTGCATAATCCGGGTTTAATGCTATACTTTTCCTAATACCAACCTTTTACCGAAACCTATCACCTAGGTAAAAATGCATAAAAAAGGGTTTCTATTTTCAATAAAAAGGAGAAAGAGAATAGGTCAATTGGAGTGCCTCAGTGATGAATCTTTCTAAGCCTCAGGTGGACTAGGAATTCGCAAGGAGGAGAAGGGGATGAAGAGGAATTAGCACCTATAAGTTGCTATTTTTATGGGAAGGTAAAAAAAAAGAGAGACAATATTTTTGCCTCTCTTTTGAATAAATTCAGTGGTAATTGGTTTTCCTCAAAGATGTTTTTGATGGAAATTTCAATAAAATTCCATGATATTTAGTTGACTTTATTGACCAAAAACCCTCTTACAAAATCAATTTTAGAGATTTTTTACTCTTATGTTTTTAAAGAATAAAATGTCTCCGTGTCCAAGAAATCCTATATGTCCTGTTTTATTTGAAAGTCCAGGATGCTCTCTTTTATCTAAAGTTCCATTTTCTCTGGCATCTGAGATATTCACATCAAGTGTTTTAGTACCATTAAGAATAACTTGAATGCGGTCACCTTTTACGATTACTTCCTGATAGTTCCATTCACCTACAGGTTTAAGATGACCCCTTTTAGCAGCACTGACACCGTATAGGGAGCCATGATACTGATAAGGTTTTAATTTGCTGTATATTTCAGCTGTATCATCAAGGATTTGAAGTTCCATACCTGAATATGCAGCATCTCCTTTTAGAGGTGCCCTGATGCCCAATCCATTGTTGGCACCTGGAGTTAATTTGAATTCGAACCTGAATTCAAAATCCTCATATTCTTCTTTTGTCATCAGGTTTCCAGAACCACCTTTGCCTGGATAAATAGCTAAAACACCATTTTCTACAACATAGTCTGTTTTATTTCCTGTCCATTCGTCTAGATCTGTTCCATCAAATAAAACTTTAAAACCATCTTTTTTCTCCTGATCGCTAAGCTCAAATTTTGGAGCTCCTACTAACTCACGGATATAAATATCCCTGTAAGCTACATAGGTACCATGGGCTTGAAGTTCTATTTGTCCTGTTGGGAATATAGGTAACTCTCTGTCCCAGAAATTTTCTAGTGTTACATCGTCTACCACCAAATCACCATTCAGGTAAACAGTTACTTTTTCTCCCTGCATAATAATATGGAAAGTATTCCATTCTCCTACAGGATTATCAGCAACTTTTAAAGGCTTACTTGGATGTTTTTTGTTGTTGTACAACCCTCCAGAACCAACTTCTGCACCTACATTTGTTCTGGCAATATCCCAGATTTGAACTTGAGGTGTTCCTCTTAAATAGATACCGGCATCTCCATCAGCAGTGATCTTCCAATCCACAAACATTTCAAAATCACCGAAGTCTTTTTCTGCAGCTATGTTCTGACCTTTACCGGTGAATACAAGTAAACCATCTTCAGCTATCCAGCCAGTTTTCATGGTTTCGTTGGCTTTTTCCTGTTCTCTTTTGAAAGTTCTCTCAGTCATTTCAGCCCTTTTTATAGGGTTACTGAATACACCTTTCCAACCATCTAAATTTTCTTCATTGAAAAGCGGGTAGAAACCTTCTCCTTTAGGCATTTCATCAAGAAACTTCTTAAGAGAGGTCTTGTAATACTGACTGTCTTGTCCGCTGATCACTTCAATTGTTCTTTCAACAATTGACTTAACCTTGCTACCAAAAAGGGCATCGTTGTTCAATACAATTTTCATTACTGCTCTTGCAGCTTCTTGTTGGTAATCAGCTTTTTCCTGGTATTTTCCGGCTACGAGTAAAGCTTGAAAAGTAGGATAGTTACCGAGTTGACGTAAGATCGCATGAATATTTTCTTGACTTTTGGCCAATTCCAACGCATTTCTAAGCATCAATACTTTTTGAGTAGCCGTTCCTTCGGTTGAAGGGACTAACCTAATATAACCTGATAAGGCTTCGTCCATTAATTGATCAGTACTTGCATTTCTGGCAATATGCAATAATGGGCCTGTGGCCGCTGGATCTTCTGAATGATTCAAAGCACCAATAACTGCTTGTTTCTGTTTTACATTTCCTGTTTCATAAATGTCTTGAAGCTTGTTCAAAGCAGATTCACCACCAGTTTTTGCCAATACTTTATACAAGTACAACTGTTTGTCCAAATAAAGCTGAGGTAATAGATCCATAGCCCATTTGGTTTCTGATGCTAGGTTCCCTTTTTGGGCATTGGCAACAATGATTGCTTCTTGGATTTTATTCAAGTCATCTGCGGAGCTTTCATTTTTCAAAAGGTTAACCAGCTTAGGTAAATCATTTGGTGTAGCCATTGATGAAAGCGCTGTTAAAGCAGCTGATTTTACCTCAGAGTTATTGCTAGAGGTAGCAGTAAAGACAACATCAATTTGATCTTCTGCTGCTCTAGATGCCAAAAGACCTAATAATGCGATTTTATTGGCATTGTCTGCATTTCCAACCCTTTTTGCAACTTCGGATGTCACATTGTCTCCCTTCATGGTTTGCAAAGCTGTTAGCAATTGCATTTTATCTGAATCATTAGCTGAAGCCAATAGATCAAGAATTTGTGTCAAAGCCAAATTATCACCTGAAGTAACAACTGAGGAAATTGCTGTTTGACGAATTCTGTCATTGGTACTATTTAGATAAGGTAAAATAGTTTGCGCAATTGCTTCATTATGGACTTTGCCCATGCGTTGAAGAATGGCAACCACAGTTTCATCAGTTCCTTTGCTTAAAGTTTTTTTCCATCCTTCCAATCCTTGGATAAGTTGGTCATCGGTAACATAGCCTAAAGCAGTACCTCTGTACCTGTATTCATCCGATTGGGCTGCTTTATTTAGTCGCTTGCTTGATTTTTCAGGATCAAATTTCACCAATAATTCCAAAGCTCCAGCTTTGGTGTGGTAGTGTTGGCTTACATTTGTAGCCTTATCTAGTTTCTTGGCTAATTTTACCGCTAACTTATTACTTCCTTTAGCACCTAAATTGTCAATATACCTTAGGTATTGAGCTGAAGCATTGCTTGGCTCAAAAGTAAAGCCTGCTTTCTCAGCTTCAGCATACAATAAGCTTGCACTTGATGGATCAGCAATGCTGGCAGCAGCATATATGGCTACTTTTTTAAGTGAAGGGTTGCTGGAGTTTATATAGGTGGATACCGTTTCGGTAGCTTCTGCTGCTCCCATATCTCCCAATGCCTCAATGTAATTGGCTTTTTGGGCATCGTCGTTAGAAGCTTTTAGAGCGGCAATCAATGCAGAGGCAGCATTGGAAGAACCAATATTTGCCAATACTCTGGATGCTGTTCCTGAAAGCCTTTCATTTGTCAAATAAGGTTTGATGCTTTCTAAATTTCCATCTTTAGCGATCCATTTTATTTGTTTCAGCACAAAGTTTTGAGCTTCTGGATCAGTCAATTTTCCTATGGCATCTGTGTAGGCATCTACAGCCATATTCGCCAAATCTTCTCTGCCATCCTTACTTGCATAAAATGCAAAGCCGGCCAAAGCATACTCTATGTTTTCATTGTTGACACCTGGTTTCTGCATAAGTGCCATTTCGGTAATGCCACTAGCCCCCAAGTCTTCCATTTGTTTCATAGCCGCTTCTAAAGCACTTGCGTTATTGGCTGGAAACCGGTTAAGTAAATCTGCAATTTTAGTGGCGGTAGTTCTTCCCGCATCGAGTTGATTTTGCGCCTGACTTATAAACACATGCCCTACAAAAAGGCAAAGTATCAAAGCCACTCTTTTAATAAAATATTTTTCCATAATACTGGTTATTCCTTTTATGTTTTAGATCAAATGGTATAAGGTGCTCTCATGGGCTGATTCACGAGTCTGTTGGCTCCTTCATCATTTATGAATTCTAATTTTACAGGATCGAAATTCAAATCTCTGTTAAGTCTCAAGGCTGCCAATCCCATGTTTACCAAGGTGCAAGAGCGGAATCCATTCTGCTCATTAAGCGCAAATTTCTTTCTGTTTTTTACTGCATCTACAAAATCCGTCACCTGAGAAGCAGGATCAGGGAATTGCGCCAGTTTCCGTTCCATATTAGGAATATCTGATTTAAATCCTCTATAGAGTTTACCTTTTGGCCCTTCTATATAAGGAGCTTCTGTAGTACCTTCTCCATCTAAGACGATCTGGCATCCATCCTCATAGGTATAAGTGATCTTTCTCCATGTTCCAACTGCCTCAGGGTGTTGTTGTGGTGCATCAACCTCTACCTTGACAGGGCTTGTTTCATCTTTGCCGAGGAAATACTGTACCGGATCCAAATAGTGTTGTCCCATGTCTCCAAGTCCACCGCCATCATAATCCCAATATCCTCTAAAAGTACCATGGGTTCTATGCTCGTTATAAGGTTTATAAGGTGCTGGACCTAACCAACGGTCATAATCTAGCTCCTTAGGAATCGGCATTTCATTCAATCCGGTTTTCCCAACCCAGTAAAATTTCCAATCGAATCCAGTCAACTTACCGACAGTTACTTTAAGAGGCCAGCCAAGCATTCCGGAATCCACTAGTTTTTTGATGTTTTTTACCTCGGTATTCATACCGTAAAAATTGCTATCAAAGCGGAACCAGGTATTTAATCTAAAAACATTTCCATGTTGCTTTACAGCTTCCATGACTTTCTTGCCTTCACCAATAGTCCTTGTCATTGGCTTTTCGCACCATATGTCTTTTCCTTCTCTAGCAGCATCAGCAGCCATGATTCCATGCCAATGAGGAGGGGTGGCAATGTGTACTATATCTACTTCCGGGAGCTTGATTAGGTCTCTATAATCAGCAAAAGTTTTGACACCTTTCCCTAGTGTTTCTTGAGCGATACCAATGTGACGTGTATCTACATCACAAATGGCTACAGTTTTAGTTCCTGCATAATTGAAGTGGCCTCGGCCCATGCCGCCAACTCCGATTATGCCTTTTGTTAAGTGGTCACTGGGGGCCAGATGTCCTTTGCCCAAAACGTGTCGGGGTACAATACTTATGCCTCCTAGCGCCAAAAGACTCCCTTTTATGAAGGTTCTTCTGGAATTTTTTAAGTTACTTCTCATATTTAATTAAAATTTTTCTGAACTATTGATCCGTGAATATATTTCCTTGTGAAAGGATAAACAAATAAAAAGGGACTTAGGGTGAAATTTTACTGTGAAAATAGCGGTCAAATTCAATTTGGAATGATTTTGGTTATAATTTACCTATAATAAAACAAAAATTATAAAGATGGAAAAGAATAATAAAAACAATAAACATGATGATTTCCAGAAAAACAGCTTTACAGAAGCCCAAAATGAAGCAGAGGATGGTAAGGCTTCTAAAAAGCCTTTAAAGAATGTTGAGGTAAATGATAAAAAAGATGAAAAGGCTGCCAAAGATAAATTGTATAGGGCAAAAAATGCTGATAAAGAAGTGACCTCAGAAACTGATAAATACAGAAGAGATAACGCTTAAATAATACTATTATGCCGAAGGAAAAAATGAAGACTATAAAAAACGAGTCCCAATATGAAGCCCTTAGGGATAAAGGATACAGTAAAGAAAAATCCGCAAGAATAGCCAATGCTCCAAATACGGAAACGGGTAAAAAAGGTGGAAAAGCTTCTCCCTATGAAGAATGGACAAGGGAAGAACTTTACAATAAGGCTAAGGAAATCGGTTTAGAAGGGGTAAGTCAGTTGAAGAAGGAGGAATTAATTGATAAGCTAAGAAACAATTAAGAAAAACAGATCAGTAGATCCATATTTAATTTAACCCGAAATATGCAATAGACATTCTATTACGTGCTGAAATCGCTTTAAAATACCCAATCGTTGCTGTTTTCAATTTCACCATAGCGGTGCTATGCTAAAATATCCAAACAGCCGATTGTCTTGCGATTGCAACACTTCCCGTAAACACGGGACAGGCATCACCCCTGACTATCGTCAGGGCCAGGAAATCCTATAATATAATCCGGGTTTAACAAGAAAAAGTGATGGTTATTCAGTATCTGAGATATCTGAATAACCATCACTTTTGTATTTTTAAGAATAATTTCTTATTGGTCCCCCTTATTTTTTCTTTTTTTCATTGATTTTCTCCAGAATAGGTATAAAATCAGCACTAAAATTGGCAGGATTATGAAAATAACCAAATCACTGGTGTCGGAGAGGTCTATTTGATCAGTAGGTTTGGGGAGACCTTCCTGAATTTGGGCCATTAGCCCATTTGGAAATATAGATAATAAACAAAGTGTTAACATTAGGAAAGGAGTCTTTCTTATGTTTGAGCTACTGTACTTTTTAAATAATGCGATTTTATTTTTCATTGTACACCTTAGTTTTAAATTTTAACAAGCATCAGATTTTCTGTTGCGTAGCGGAATTACTTTCAAAACAGTCAATTTGTAGCGATTTGTGGACTTATCAATTGCGATAGATAACCATTGATTCAACCCGAAATATGCAATAGACTTTCTATTACGTGATGGAATCACTTTAAAATCAGTCACTTCGTTGCTATTTTCGACTTCACCATAGCGGTGCTATGACTCAGTCTCCAAATAGCCTGATTTTATTGTGATTACACCACTTCCCGTAAACACGGGACAGGCTTCACCCCTGACTATTGTCAGGACGGAGAAATCCTATTACATAATCCGGGTTCAAGAAAAACTTAATTCTATGGTCATTCCATAAATAGCCAAGAATAGGTCCAACTACTCAGAAATTGATTTCGTGTTTTGAGTTAAATTAAATGGCTTCCTTAAAAAGAACATCAAACAAACCTGATACCTTGTCGTCAAGCAGGCCATTTTTTAGTAATAAGTTCGATTGAATACCATCAAATAATAGGCCAATTGTAATTATTACCTGGATTAGGATAAGAGTTATAATATAATAGAAAAAATAGACGGGAAAAATTCCAATGCAAAGGGTAAAAAAAAGGAGACAGATTTGAATCTGTCTCCTTTAAGTTTATTTCTTTGTTTTCTTTTTTGCCGGGGCTTTCTTCGCCGGAGCAGCCTTTTTTGGTTTAGGCTTTTTAGTATCCCCTTGCGCTTCAATAAGCTTCATGACTTCCTCAAAGGTCAGTGATTCAGCTTCTTTGTCTTTCGGTATTTTAAAATTGCTTTTTCCCATTTTAATGTAGGGTCCCCATCTTCCGTTAAGGACTTGTATTTCAGGGTTTTCATCAAATGATTTGATGTGCTTTTTGGCATCAGCTTCACGCTTGTCATTGATTAGCTGAATAGCTTCTTCTAGAGTAACTGAAAGGGGATCGTATTCTTTTCCTAAAGAAACAAACTTACTGTCATGTCTTATATACGGACCGAAACGTCCTATGGCGGCAACAACCTTTTTATCTTCAAACATACCCACATCTCTAGGTAATTTGAAGAGTTCCATTGCATCTTCCAAAGTGATACTTTCTATAAATTGCCCTTTGCGCAAACTGGCAAATTGCTTTTCTTCATCTTCTGCGTCTCCTATTTGGACTAGCGGTCCAAATTTGCCAAGTCTGGCTATTACTACCTTTCCGGTTTTGGGATCCTTGCCCAGTTCCTTGCTGGAATTAACATCTGTTCTCTTGATATTTTCTGTCAATTCAACCTTGGAATGGAAATTACCATAGAAATTTTGAATCATTTCTTCCCAAGGTTGCTCGCCTTGAGCAATGTGGTCAAATTCTTTTTCCACTTTGGCGGTAAAAGAGAAATCAATCACATTTGGAAAATGCTCTACTAGAAAATCATTTACTACCATTGCGATATTGGTAGGGAATAGCTTATTTTTCTCTGTACCTGTAGTTTCTGTTTTTTCTGCCTCTTTAAATGTACCATTTTGGATGGTCATTTCTATGTATTTTCGCTGGATTCCATCCCTAGACTCTTTCACCACATAATTTCGTTTTTGTACTGTGGAGATAGTAGGGGCGTAGGTAGAAGGTCTTCCTATTCCCATTTCCTCTAGTTTTTTCACCAGGGAGGCTTCTGTATACCTTGCTGATGGTCGGGTGAAAGATTGGCGTCCTTTCATCTCAATCAAATGCAAGAGCTGTCCTACTGTCAAAGGAGGTAACAAACCTTTTCCGGTAGTTTCTTCTTCATCCTCATCATCAGTACTTTCCAAGTAAACCTTCAAGAATCCCTGAAATTTGATAACTTCACCACTTGCACTTAAGGTTTGATCTGCATTGGAAATAGCAATGGATACATTGGTTTTCTCTAGTTGGGCATCTGCCATTTGGGAGGCAATAGACCTTTTCCAAATCAATTCATACAAGCGTTGTTCATTCCTGTCTTTACCGGCATTTGACTCGGCAAAGGAAGTTGGCCTGATTGCTTCGTGAGCTTCTTGTGCGCCTTCTGATTTAGATTTGAATTTACGTTTCTTATGGTACTCATCCCCATAAGCTGTTTTAATTTCCCTTTCAGCATCTTTCAATGCATCCTCTGACAAGTTAAGGCTGTCAGTTCTCATATAGGTGATCTTACCCGATTCATAAAGTTTCTGGGCAATATTCATTGTTTGAGCAACAGAGAAATACAACTTTCTACTTGCTTCTTGCTGTAGAGTAGAAGTAGTAAAAGGTGGAGCTGGACTTTTCTTCGCTGGTTTGGTTTCCAGAGATTTAATAGAAAAGTCTGCATTAAGGCATTTTTTTAAAAATTCTTCTGCCTCTTCTTTTGTTTCAAATTTCTTTGGTAATTCAGCTTGAAGTGATTTACCTTCTACATCAAATAGGGCTGTTATTTTAAAGGAAACGGTTGGTTTAAATTTTTCTATCTCCCTTTCTCTATCGACGATAAAACGAACAGCTACTGATTGAACCCTACCCGCAGAAAGACCTGCTTTGATCTTTTTCCATAACACAGGGGAAAGCTCAAATCCTACCAATCGATCCAGGATTCTTCTGGCTTGCTGTGCATTTACCAAATCGTAATCGATGGTTCTCGGAGATTCTAAAGCTTTCGTGATGGCAGACTTTGTGATTTCTCTAAAAACTATTCTTTTGGTATTTTCATCTTTTAGGTTTAGTACTTCTTTTAAGTGCCAAGATATTGCCTCTCCTTCGCGGTCATCATCACTAGCTAGATAAACTGTCTCTGCACCCTTTACCAGCTTTTTTAGTTCTTTAATTACCTCCTTTTTATCGGCGGTAACTTCATAAGTCGGTTTGAACTTATTCTTTATATCAATGGCATTTTCGCCCTTAGGGAGATCTCGTACATGCCCGTAGCTAGAGGTGACCTTAAAGTCTTTCCCTAGGTAACCCTCTATTGTCTTGGCCTTTGCAGGAGACTCGACTATAACTAAATTCTTTGGCATGGTAAGTTTCTTTAAAAATAAAAATAAATGGGATCAGGTAAAATTCCACAATTCAAGTCCTAAAAATAGATGTCATATTATTCTCTTCCAAATAATCATTCAAAGCAATTTTTATTGCCGATAAAAATTACACATATTTATTTTTCATTTTGTAGATTAAAACAAGCATATGGCTAAGGAATTATTATTGGTTCGGCATGGCCTTACCGAGGCCCCAAGTTTTGATACCAAGGATCATAAAAGGAACCTTACAAAACCTGGAATTGACCAATTGGAAAGATTGGCGAATATATTGAAAATCAATGGGCAGATTTGTAATCACTTGGTTTATAGCCCTGCAAATAGATGTCAGCAATCTTCCAAAATACTAGCGGATAAATTGGACATAGATAAATCTACTGTAGTCAATGAGATTTATCAGGCGGATAAGGATGTTTTACTTCAGGTACTAGAAGGCTTTGGACTAGAGGACAATCATGTGATGATGGTGGGGCATAATCCAGGCGTAAGTCATTTAGCCGCTTATCTTACAGGGGAGGATCATTTGCTCTTTTCTCCTGGAATGATGGTAAGAATTGTTTTTCATGTAGATGAATGGCAGCATATTTCAAAAAATAGTGGGATCCTCGAAGAAATTCTCCAATAAATTCATTCTTAATTTTTAATTTTGAATTCTATAAAACCAAAGGCATGGCAACAACAGATAAATCTACTGTTATATCAAATTTTGACCCAAATGGGGTAGGGGTAAGTGGTCAGCTTTTTGGCTTACCGTTTTCAAGCGAAGAGGCTGAAATGATAATTATCCCCGTTCCCTGGGAAGTAACTGTTTCCTATAGCGAGGGTACGGCAAATGGCCCTCAAGCGATTCTTCAGGCCTCTGCTCAAGTAGATCTTTTTCAGGAGGATATTCCGGAAGCCTGGAAGATGGGGATTTCTATGTTGCCCGAAGATGAAGAATTGAGGTCAGCAAGCGAAAAGCAAAGGTTGTTAGCAGAAGTTTATATCCAATGGTTAGAGGCTGGTGAACCGGAAGAGGTGAGGGAGCAATTTGAGAAATATCCTGAAGGTATCAATGCTGCCTGTGAATCAATGGTTGATTGGGTTTACAAGCAATCAAAAATACATTTGGAGAAAGGTAAGCTTGTCGGCTTATTGGGAGGAGACCACAGTACTCCTTTAGGTTTGATTAAAGCCATGGCTGATACCCACAATTCTTTTGGAATCCTTCAGATTGATGCCCATGCAGATTTGCGGCCCGCTTATGAAGGTTTTGAATATTCTCATGCGTCTATAGCTTACAACTTTATGAAGTTACCGCAGGTTAAGCAACTTGTTCAGGTTGGAATCAGGGATTTTTGTGAGCAGGAATGGGATTATATCCAATCTGAAAGTAGGGTGTCTTTGTTTTCAGACAACCAACTTAAGGAAGAAATGTATCAAGGTGTTAACTGGAGTGATTTATGCAAAAGAATTATTGCCGATCTGCCAGAGAAAGTATACCTCACCATAGATATTGATGGCTTATTGCCAAATTTGTGTCCAAGTACAGGAACTCCTGTACCAGGAGGATTGGATTTTCAGCAATTAATGTATTTAATCAAAACCCTGGTAAAGTCAGGAAGAGAAATAATAGGTTTCGACCTTGTAGAAGTAGCACCTGGTAGTGGGGATGACGAATGGGATGCCAATGTTGGGGCTAGAGTTTTGTATAGGGTAGCAAATTTAGTTGGATTGTCACAAGGAAAACTTCAATGGGCTTAACCTGAACCATAGCAAAATTTGGTTATTTTTTGGTTTAAATCACCTCCTTAGAGGAATTAGGCGATCTGTTGACCAGTTTGCCTGATTCTTATTTCTACTTGGTATTGCACAGTAGTTTGAAAAACTTAACTGCCTGAGGGGATTATATTAATTAAATTTTCGGTTATTTAGGTAATTGTTTTCCCTCATGAAAAAGCTAATTTCTACATATGATTTGATCTTACTCGCCATAAGTGGTAGCGAGCAGGATTTTACCAAACTACCGATTAAGCGGGGGATATTTCTTTTGGCAATTCCTATGATTTTGGAAATGATCATGGAGTCCCTCTTTGCTGTAGTAGATATTTTTTTTGTAGGCAGGCTTGGCGAACATGCTGTAGCAACTGTAGGCTTGACAGAAGCTGTATTGACTATAATTTATTCACTTGGAGTAGGTATTAGCATGGCTGGCACTGCTCTGGTAGCCAGAAGGTTTGGAGAGAAAAAGTACAAACAAGCAGGTACCCTAGCTTTCCAATTGCTTTTGGTAGGGGTTTTGGTTTCTGTGGCATTGGGTATTGCAGGCTTTATTTATGCAGAAGATGTTTTGCGATTGATGGGCGCAGAATCAACTGTATTGGTAACAGGAACTGCTTACACTAGGATTATTTTTGCAGGAAATACCGCAGTGATGCTTTTGTTTTTGATCAATGGGATTTTTAGAGGGGCAGGATCGGCTCATTTGGCAATGCGGGCATTGTGGATTTCTAACGGCCTGAATATTATTCTTGACCCATTATTGATATTTGGCCTTGGGTCCATCGAAGGGCTTGGCTTAGTAGGTGCTGCTTGGGCAACCACAATAGGTAGAAGTATAGGTGTTGTTTACCAGATGTATCACCTTCTAAATGGAAAGCATCGCTTGGTTATCAAATCTTACAATCTTCTGGTTCGGTGGGAAACACTTAAAAAAATCATCAATATCTCTATTGGAGGCATGGGACAGTTTTTGGTAGATTCCGCTGCCTGGATAGTACTCACAAGAATCGCGTCTGAATTTGGCAGTGTGGCAGTTGCTGGATACACCATTGCTTTTAGAATATTACTTTTCAGTCTGATGCCTGCTTGGGGTTTGTCTGCAGCAGCGGCCACACTAGTAGGGCAAAACTTAGGAGCTGGAAAGGCTTTTCGTGCAGAAATTGCCACTTATCTTACGGCTAGGTATAACTTTATCTTTTTGGCCACAGTGACGCTTATATATTTGTTTTTTGCCGATTTTCTGGCTGGTATTTTTACTCAGGATGAGGGAGTAAGAGCCATCGCCGCAACAGGCTTAAAGGTTACCGTTTTAGGTTATGTCTTTTATGCTGTAGGAATGGTGATGGTGCAGGCATTCAATGGTGCGGGTGATACCAAAACTCCTGCATACATTAATATAAGTATTTTCTGGTTATTGGAAATTCCTTTGGCGTATTACCTGGCAATAATTTACGGACTCAATACTTTCGGTATTTTTATTACCATCGCCTTGTGTCATTCACTTCACGCACTTGTGGCATTGTATTTTTTTAGAAAAGGAAAATGGAAATTTGTAAAGACTTAATGTCAGGAAATTAAAATCCCATTAAGTATCTCTTTAACCCGCATTATGTAATAGAATGTCTATTGCATATTTCGGGTTTAATATCGGTAGCTTTTTTGAATTATATTAAATTCAAAGTGGCTAATCTTATCCTGGATTGAATTGAATTTTCTTTATCCTTTAAATTAATCAGGTGAAGTGTTTCAATTACCTAATAGAAGGTATGCTGCCTGTTTTTACATTTAATAAACAGTGGTAAGAATGACTAGGCTATCAATTTCGGAGAGATTTATTGATTCGTCTTTTGATGGGTTTAATACCAACCTTTTTCCCTTTTCTCCTTGCATAAACACCCCTAAAGCAGTTTCGCCATAGGACGAAGCCTGTGATTCTAATTCTGAAAATGTAGCCATAGGTACCTTGATACCGTACTCTTCAATGCTCCGAAAGATAATTTCAGGACCTCCAACAGTAAAAAGCTCATTGTATATGCTATATAACTCCCGCTGCATGGCAATGCTTGCCAAAAGATGACTCAAAATCATTGGGCTGATGATCACTTCGCTTTGGAAAGGTTTTAACAAAGATTCGTTACTCGGATCCGCCAATTCCAACAAGATGGAGGGGCTTTTTACGGATTTCTCCAATACTTCTTCCAATAAAACAAAACCTACCATGGTCCTGGCATCAGCCTCTTCTTCTTCTTCCATTCTATCACTACTTACCATCAGAATATGTTCAAAGGTCTCCGCTTCAATTCTTTTTATGACGGATTCCCTTATATAATCCGCCACAACATGGTCTATAACTATTCTTTCGTGTTCTTCGTTTACCATGCCAAAATCCTTCTTCCTTTCTTGAAGTGGTTTTAAGGAGACGATCCTAATGTAGTAGGATTCATCCTCATAGGTAGTCAACTCTTCAATTAAAGAGGGTACATGTTCATTCCACCCCAATATTAAAATTCTAATTACTCCCGTTTGTTCTTCTACAGTTAAGGCCTTTTTCTTAGGAAGATGCACCCTGTCTTTTTCTATTAAGTCCATATCCAATTCCAGGTCTGAAAAATTCCTGGCTATCAGGATCAACTGATCTTTCTCCTTTAAGACTTCATTTTCATCCGTATTCAAGTAAGGAATAAAGGTGTCGTTTTCCTCTCTAACTATTCCCAAAACAATGGCTTTGGTAAAGGCTTTTTTGACAGCCCATATCGGGTGATTAATAGTTTCAGGAAATTCCTGAGTGAAAATATTGTTTTTAACCAACTGAGACAGTAGCTCGTTATACACTTGCGAAAGTCCTGGATGCCGTATGTTCTGCGCCATCAAACGGCTAATAATTGCATTACTACCAATAATTTCTAAGGGTCCGCTATAAGACCTGAAAGCGGCGTTGATCTTATGATCGTCCTGGATTTCAGCGATGACATAAGGCAGGGTTGTGAAGTTAAATTGCCTGGCTTCCGCATTTAAAGAAAGCAGACATTTAATGGTTTCCACATCTGGATTGATCAGTTCTTTTCGGTCATAGGCCAAACTTGGAATAATAATGACGGCGGCATTTAGCGCATCCACTCTTCGTAAATGTTCCCTGTCTATAGCCACTCCTGTGCGCAAAATAATTTCGTGTGCACGGCGACCAATCATCGGGTTGTCCTTCAATTCCTGCATTTGAAAGGGACCTACCTCCTCGGAAAGGACAATCAGTTTTAGTTTTTTAATGTTGAATTTTTCAAACATTCTTTTCAATCTCCCAGAGGATTGAAAAATTTCCGCGGCTATATGAATGGTTCTATTGGACCAACCCAGAATGACCAAATGGTTATTGGCTGTTACTGGGGTCAGGCCCTGTTCTAAGTGGCGAATCTTTCTGTTCATCCAAGTGGTAATGATGGCTACCAGTGAACCTAGGAATATCACATAACCCGCTATTGTGAGCAGGGTGGAAATAAAACGACGCCAATTGCCTTCATCATCTCCCAGGTAACCGGGATCTGTGAGCCTTAGGAATGCCCACCATACAGCCTCGCCCAAAGATTGTGAAGGGGTATCGGTAGGAATCACCAATAGACCACCTATAATTGAAATCATACCTATCAAGGCGGCCACAACTAAAAGCTGGTATTGTGCCCCTTTTACCAACTGCCTTTCCAGTGTAAACAAGATTTTCCGTCGAATTCTAGGTCTTTTTAATCGCATATAATTTTAAGCAGGTGTTCTTTCCGTCCCTCAATATAAATATTAAGTTACAATAATCGATATTGTTATTCAGAGTGGCTGTCTGGAAATATAAATTTCAAATTCAGTATGGATCTGCCTTTTCAGATGGAAGTAGAAACTGAATTGGCTTGGAGTTGTAGGGCGGTGGTTAATGGAATGGGAGGGGTAAATATTTAAAAAGTCCGTAAAAATGAAAATAGAAAAGGGTAGGGGTAAAGGAAAAAGAAAAGTGACCGGGCAATGTAAATACCTAGTAATTACATTGCCCGGGTAAAATGATTATGGACTATAGCCCTTAGTTTCCTTCGATCAAGCGAAAATTCTGAACCGTTTTCCCTTCTAGGTGTTTGCTCCATTTTTCAAGCAATGGTTTTTCTAGATCAACTTCTCTGTACTCATCCGGATTCATTATGGGTAAGCCTTTTACTATTGGGTAAATTCTTTTGCATTCCTTGCAGTGTAACCAGCCTTCTAGAATTCTTTTCTCTGTATCTTCTGTAATACTTGTCAATTCTAGATCGGCTTTATCAAAAGGGCAACACAATTTATTAATGGTTGATAATCTCATCGTTATTTTGATTGTAGTGATTAAAATAATTTTGCAATGCGGCCACAGGGTTTTCCATTTGCATCACCCCCGAAATCAAAGCAATTCCCGAGTGGGGAAGAGATTGAAGCTCGGTAAGATGTCCTGTTTTGATTCCTCCAGCCAAAAATAGGGGCATGTCTGTGATTTTACCTGCTTCTCTGATAGAATCGAAGCTTACCAAATCACAATGTTGGGTGGTCTTGGTAGGGTAAACTGAGCAAAAGGATACATAATCCATCCCAAGCTTGTCGGCCTGTCGGATCAATTCCAAGTCATTGTTTACGGTCAGTCCTACCAGGTGATTTTTAGCCGAAAATTCACTGATGGAAGATAAATCCGATGGAAGACTGTCCAAATGGATGCCGTCCACATTTTCCACTTTGAGTAAATCCCATCTGTTGTTTACCAAAATCGGGAAGTTATAAGCCGAAGCCAATTCCACGACTTTACTTGTAAATGCGACTTCATCCTGACCTTCTCCAAAATGATCCCAAATTTGCACAGCAGCAAGTGGGAAAGTAAACAACTGTTCCAAAATAGGAAAAAGCACAGCCTCAGGCTTGTCAGAAGGATCAATGACCAAGTAAATACTTTTATCTGCTTTTAAGTTTAGTTTTTTCATTGCCATCCGTTTTTATATGCACTAAAAAAAGCCTCCCAATAAGGGTCTACAGATTGATAAATCATTGGCGTTTTTTCTCCTTGTTTGAAGATTGAAATGCCTTCCTCGGCAGCGGTTAGTTGGCCAACTTCAGCACAGGCAATATTTTCATTCGCCAAGCGACTTTTTATTTTCTCTACCTGGTCTTTTTTGCAAGTAATCAGCATGGAACCTGCTCCAATGCAATGCAAAGGATCAAGGGAGAAAAGGCGACAAATGGCTTCCTGCACTGCTCCGACAGGTATCAAATCCTCTTCAATGACAGCCCCACAGTTGGCTGCACTGGCCAACTCATAGATTGCGCCCAATACGCCACCTTCGGTGACATCATGCATGGCTGAGACATTGTTTTCGGCTGCATTTCCTCTGGCTGTCAGTGCATCTTTGATAGAACTTGTTTGGTAAAATGAATCCGAAGCTCCTTGATATACCTCTTTGCCGAGTTTGTTGCTTACTGTTTTCGGGAAACTCATGGCCAAAATAGCAGCAGACGAGATGGCGGCCCCTTTTGTTACCAAAATACAGTCCCCAGCCTGGGCTTTAGGAGTCGCCAGCATCTGATCTTTTGGGGCGATGCATATAAATGTGCCTCCTCCTGCGATAGTAGAATTTTGACCTTCTACAAAACCCGTATGGCCTCCTGTAATGGCAACCCCTAACTTGGAACAATACTCGTGCACATATTGCCAATAAATTTTGAAATCAGCCTGGCTCAAAGTAGCAGGAAGGTTCAATACAAATTGGCCAAATTGTGGTGCGAAACCAGTAGTGGCCATGTCGTTGGCCATCAGGTGCACAGAAAGCCAAGCGGATTCTTGTAAGCCCAAGCTTGGGATTAGAGAAAGCGGATCACTGGTAAGCGCCATGGCTTGTCCTCCAGCCAATTCTACAATGGATACGTCAATGCCGAAACCCGGCCCAACAAGTACCTTTTTATTGGGTGTTCCACAATTGGAGGTTATAAAGTCACCCAATAATCTTTCATCAATCTTTCCGGCTTTTTCGCTCATCTATTCAACGTCGTTAAATTGCACATACAGACCAAAGAAATCTCCATAAGGCATATTCCATTGCTGAACAGGAAACCATTTTGGTAAGCCGGTACAAGACCAGGAAATGGTGTAATCTCTTCCTTCCAAGGCCTCCTCTATAATCCTGATAAGGTGTTTTGGGGTGTAAAATGTTGCGGTAACATAAAAAGGGTTCTTTCCAAAAACTTGTTGCACCCTGCGGCGAAGTACTTTGGGGGAGTTCTTGTTCATCATACCCATGGCAATCCCATACTTTCCAACCCTGGCTGCTTCACGGATGACCTTAACAGGATCTTTGTAATATTCGAAAGTGGTGATAAAGGCAAGGGAATCAAAAGTATTGTCTTTGAAGGGCATGTGGTGAGAATCAGCCATTACCAGATCCCCATCAAACAAATGGATGGCCTGAGATAGCATTAAAGGAGAGATGTCTCCTCCGGTAGATTCTATGCCTATTTCTTTCCACCACCTGGTAAATCTGGTGGTGCCACAACCAAATTCCAATAAGGTTTTCACCCTTTTGTCCTTGGTTACCAGTTGTTCCATTACTTTTTTCTGCCAAACCTCAGCCCTTTTGTAGCGGCCTTCATACCAAAGTTCATAGGTGTCTGTATGGTCTCTGTTGAAAAACCACTCGGGTCTGTTTTGCCAGTTTCTTTGTTGCTGAGGGATCAGCCCCATTTTTTGCTTTTCTATTTCCATTTTGTAATTCGTTTATAAAAAAAAACATCCGACCGGACAAAACCAGTAGAATGTAGCTTCAAATTACAAATGGAAATCTGGCTTGCATCCCTACGTTGGCATTATCCAAATCAGGTTCCGGGTATTATCTCAGCCTGACTTTCGTCAAGCACCCCGTGCATATTTTACAGCCACAAAGATATCGAATAACCCATGTAAAGCAAGCAGTATTTCCAATGGCAATACTAAGACTGTTTTTAAATTGAAATTAATAAAGCATAAATCATGTGGGTTTTTAATATTTTCGATAAATTAGGTAGTTGTTTAATGGTTTTTAAAATAGAAGATTAGATACATGTCCGCATTAACGAAATTTATTACCTGGAAGAAAGGTAATACAGTAGTGTCTTGGGTACTTTTTGGCTTATTGGTTCAGGTGATTTTTAACCGAAAGAACGTACCGGCACATATTGAAGTATTGGACGATACCCTCACTCATCATTGCTCCAGAACAAAAAGAAATCGCTGGGTAAGTGTCATTAATTTTATTGTTACCCCTAGGTATATTAGAAGGTTGATTGAATCCCAGTTGAATAAAAAAATGGCCGATCATGAAAAGGTGATATTGTCTCTTGATAAGGAGTTGACCAAAGATGAATTGTTTGAAAAAGACAAACCACATAGGCAAAAATGGGGCAATTGGTATGGCAACCATTTTTCGGAGCCACTGAAGTTTTTTGTACTTGGAAATGGAGAATTTGATAATTTTTCACCTAAACATGAATCCTGCAAAAGTTACGATTATAAAGGCTTGTTTGAAGTAAGTGAGTTGGTGAAAAATGCAGAAAAAGAAAACAGAAAAATACGTGCAGTAGGTTCTGGACATGCCCTTACGGCGGTGGCCCAGTGTGAAGATTTTTTGGTTTGTACCCAAAACATGAACATGACCCAGCGGATTGCCAAGGAATGGATCAAAAACGAATACAAGGATGGTTTTGATGTAGAAGTGAATTTTTGCAATAAAAAATCAGTGGAAAAACATTTCCTTTTTGAAACTGGAGGAGGAACCAAGATCAGGCACCTAATAGAAGCTTTGACCTATCATGGCTTTGCTTTGATCAACCAAGGGGGCTCAAGCATTCAGTCTATCAGTGGAGCGATTGCCACCTCTACCCATGGATCAGGAATTGGAATCGGCCCTGTTTCAGTTTTTGCGAGATCCATGACCATCGTGGGAAAGGGAGGTAAGATTTTTAGAGTAGAACCAAGCGATGGGATAACAGATCCTGCCGAATTCAATAAGGACGATCAGGTTAAAAAGTATGGAATTGAACTGATTCAGGACGATGAGAAATTCAATGCCGTAATGGTGGGGATTGGTTCCATGGGGATTGTGTTCTCCATGATTTTGGAGGCCCAACCCAATTACAGGCTTTTTGAGGAGAGAATCAGCTACAATTGGGAAGAGCTCAAAGCTGAAATGCAAAAAGTGGATGTGTATAAATTTATCAATGCCCACAGACATTTTGAGGTTCTGATCAACCCTTATCGAGACCTGACCGCTGAAACAGAAGATGGAAAACAAAGAAAATGTTTGGTGACTACCCGAGATTATAGTGAAAAAGGGATTAGAGAGCAGGCGGGAAGAGAGAGGAATTATATTTCCTCATTTATCTCTGGAATAGCCATATCAGGAAGGCTTTCACCTTGGGTGTTCAATAAAAACCATCAGGCCATTCCTGCAATGACCAATAATTCTATACATAGACTGGTGGATCATCGTGGGGACGAAGGAGGAGGATTTGAGGATGATTCGCGATTTGTGTTGGATCAGGGATTGGGAGAGTTAAAGTTTTATGGTTATGCTGTAGAATTTGGTTTTCCTTTGGAAAAGGTATTTGATGCCGTAGACTTGATAATCAAAGTTTGTGAAGAAGCCCAACCTTACCACCACCTTTTGGCAGCGCCTTTTTCTTTGCGATTTGTCAAACAGTGTGATGCCCATTTATCCATGATGAACCAGCACGACACCTGTATGATTGAACTGGTAAGTGTAAAAGGTGTGACCGGTAGCTTGCCTTTGTTCAAGCGTTTGGAGAGAGAGTTGCTGGATTTTGGAGCCATTCCTCATTGGGGGCTTTCTGTTGAACCATGGTATAGGGAACGGGTGGAGAAAGCCTTTCCACGCTTTAAGGATTGGGAACTGCAGCAGGCATTTTTTGGAGGGAAAACCTTTAAAAATGCCTTTTTGTCTCGTATACAGGATTCTTAATTTGGATTGCAAATAAGTGTTTAATTTTGATGAATTTGCGGGTTGTAGCGACTTCGATCTAGATTTAATATAACTACCCAGATCTATAATTGAATAACTCTCGTGTTGAGAAGTTCTGTTCAACCCAATATCGGGGTTGAGGAATTGACGTGGAATTGGCCGTCCACGGGTTTTTACCCGTGGTTATTGTTGTTGAAGCCCTTCAGGCTTCTTTCGATTATCCTCAGTTCGATATTAAAATTGTCCTAAAAAAACGACTCCATCGTCACTGCGAACCTTTTTTGAAGGTTTTTGAGGTGGAAAAGGGTGTGCCAATCTCGTCTTTATGGGGATTCCCAAGGCTTTCTTCACTCAAAGCCTTTCCTCAGCCTACCGATGACAGATTTTAAAAAGCTCGGGAAAGGGGCCGCAGGCATTAGCGAAAAGCCTGTTTCACGGTTGAGCTTATTGGAGGCTAATGTCTTACAAATTCCAATTCATTTAGACCCTGGGTCGCACCTCTTGCGTCGGCTTACCCAGGGCTACAAAGGTTGCACTCCGCTGGAGTGCGGCATTGGATATTGTCTAGGTCTCGGAATGACGATTTTTTCATCATCCTAGATCATACTCAGTTTATTACATTTTTATGTAAACTGTCCCTGACATTTCTGATAAGTGTTTGCAAATTTCGTGGCACTTTTAAAGTAGCTATAACACCTAATAGCTGAGATTTATGATTGGAAACCTTTTTTGACGAGAAGGATTGTTCAACCCGCTATCGGGGTTGAGGAATAGATGTGGAGTTGGCCGTCCACGGGTTTCATCCGTGGTTATTATTATTGAAGCCCTACAGGCTTCTTTCGATTACATTGTTAAATAAAATTGTTCCGGACATTTCTGATAATTGTTTGTTATGAAAGGTGAGTATTCCTATTCCAAGTCTGAAGGACTTGAACAATATTAAACGTGAGTTTTACTCACGGAAAAGCCATTACATCCTTCACCCGCTACCCTGTAAGGGGTTGAACCGCGTTGCAGAAAATTAATTTACGCTTACAGACTCCCTATAGGTTGTAACTACGCTATCTGGCTCTTTGTGATTTGTAATTCACATCAGGGAATTTATCAATTGTAAATGTCTGGTCAATCCAATATTTTGGAAGTAGCGACTGGACGGGGATTTGAAGGAATCAGGTTTCTGGGAATTTCCTGTGTGATTTTTTTTAGTTGATTTATCTCAAAGCCAATTCTAAATTGAAACCTGGAAGTTGAAAAGCCACGACTTTCTTTAAATAAGGGATCCCAGGTCAGCAAAACTACCGATTGAAGCTTTTTCCCCATTGGAATAGCTCTTCCGGCCCCTAAACCTGATAACCAAATGACTCCATCAAAATTTCTGTGTTCATAACCCGGGGCATAGGCCACGCTTATCCTACTTCTTGCCAACTCTCCCTGAAGCAACCAATTCCCTAGGGTAAAGCGCAATCCTCCTTTAATTCCCTCACCTGTACTTACAGGTCCTATTTGACTTTTAAATTGACGTTTGGCGATGATTCCGGCATAGGAATGCCACTGACTGCTCATACTGTATTTTATGCCCAGGTCTATAAATATTCCCTCGCCAAATGAGGTCAATGGATCATACCAAAGGTATAAACCTGTCCTGTCTAAAAATGGCGCCTTTTTTAAGCTGTTCGGTTCCTTAAGGTTAAATTTTTCAAGGGTTTTCTTTGGAGCAATCACTTTAATGTTCCCAAGGGAATCCATGTTTATTTTGCTGTAGTTATTGCCAATGTTTTGTAAGTATTCGTTGGAAATAGCTTTTGTTTTTTCTGTAGTCATTGACTTTGCTTTAGCCATGGATAGATAGCCTTCCACGTTCTCTCGGCTAAGTTCTTTCATGGCACCCTTACCATAATAATCCATCAGATTTGTACTTTGTGGATCAATTTTGCTGCTCAGGTTTCCGCTTAATTTTTGTTTAAGTTCAGGCATAAGCCGTTCATTACTGAATGCTTTCAGGTTTTCCTCGTTTTGCTGGATAATCTCCTCTACAGCAGATAGGTCACTGGCTTGTTGCAATGTTCCTTTGGATATTTCCACCTGCTTTAAAAGGTAATTCGAAGAGTTTTTTAAACTTTCGCTTGATGGGTTTGTGTCAGCCACCAAGTTTTGTAGCATCTCCTTTTCCTTGTCGAGTACTTTTTGCCCACGGGATTTTAGTACATTGACCAGGCTGTCCTTTCTGGCGCTGTCTATTTTTGTGGTCTTTAATTCTTTGATCTCTTGATTTAAGGAATCATAAGCTTGTTTAAGCGAGTGGATTTGTTGTAGATTTTTTTTAAAGGGGATTTGATCCATTGTAGCTAAGGAGCCGGCAGGGGAACTTTTGAGCAGACTGGCAGGAGGACCTAAAGTTGGGGCCGTAATCGGCACTTGTGCCAGACTGGGAAAAGCAAGCAGAAAAGCAAAAATCAAGGAAATGCAAGTCTCTTTCATAGCCAGGCTTTTTCTCAATTGGTTTCAACTCCCAATTTCAGCCTTACTATTTTTACTTTGGAAAAATTCAAACAGTTAACTTCCTGAAATAAGGCCTTTGTACTAAAATACCAAAAGTAATTTATAAATACAAGTACTTGGAAATGAGAAAGATTTGGAGATTAATCATTTCCCTTACTTTTCCGGTAAGCTGCCAATTCTTTATACACCCTTCTTCTTGCCCTGTTGATTCCTCCAACTGGAGCATGTTCCTCCAAGCCCATCCATGGAGAAAATTCCAACTCTTCCCCCATTTTTATACGTTCAGGAATGTCAAAGGATTGTTGAGGTATGTCTAGCCTTGCTACAGGTATTAACGCTCCTTCCCAGGCAATGGAAGTGTTTTCTAATGGTTGGAGCGCATCGCTTTTATGAATTTGTACATTTAAGGTAAAGGCATGGTCTTTCGTTTCACAGTCTTTGATCAATTGTGATTTTAGAAAGTTGTCGTCTTTGGCTTGGTCCAGGGTATAGCCTAGATTGGGATCATTTGGGGTCAGTACAAATTTCACAAATAAGGCTGGACCAAACTTAAAGGCTCCTCCTGAGAAATAGGTTTGTGAAAGCAGGTTGTCATGTTTCTTGCTGTACTTAAAAGTCAGGAATATACTTCTCCAATGGGAAGGGTTAACCGCAAATTTGATTTGCTCCCAAAGCCCGAATAATACCGCTTTAATGGCCTTTGCGTACAGGGAAATATTCCAGGCGGACAGAATAGGGCTGGTGGTTAGTAAAAAGTTTTGGGTAGGCACGCCTATCGGATCTGGCTCAATTACTTCCCCGGGAATATCCAGCACCTTGATGGCCAAACCTCTTCCGGAGGCAGGCTTGTCTGATTTTACTTTTGGAGGTGCATTGGAGAGCCTTATCCATGTTTGATAAACCCCAGGATTTTTAAAGAGCCCTTGCTTTAGTTCCTCTGGTAAATCAGGGAGTATGCTTAGACTGCCTTTTAATAGGCCATGCATTTTGGGATGAAAATTCCTGAGTTTTTTACCAGCCAGGTATTCCTTGTCCAGGTAATCCTTCATGGTTTTGATCAAGTCCTGAATTTCCTTTTCCTCTGTGTTTTGTTCTTCAGTCATGGCTTGAAATATATTGTAAAGCTTTTATACCGGGGAAAAAGAAATAAGCTCCTCCTTTAATCAAGGTGAAATTGGGTAGGTTTGTATACTTTTTTCTTATGGGGTAATTGGGCTCGCTAAACTCATTGGTGCGGTAATGCTCGGTTTGGTAATGGTTGCCGATGATTGGATCAGCATCATTTTCCAGGCCTCCAAATTTATGGAAGCTAACCCAGTTGTTTTGAACAAATTCAAACTGTCTCCTAATGTCTGTAACCATGGCAATAAAATGGAGCCCTCTTTCTTGTTCATCCTCACTTGAATCCATTATGTCATTCGGGTCAAGCTCCGGCGTCACGGGAGGACCATAGGGTCTACCTTTTCTCAGCATTTGGTGCTTGGCGGCCATTTCTGAGGAGTCTATTTTGCTTTTTTCTGTGACCAGATGATCTCTGGGGTTTGTTCTTCGGATATGGGCACCCATAGGGCACTTGAGTCCAGCCTGATCATCGTCCCAAAAACCAAAATTATTGGATTCGGATAGGGTGGGATCGGGCTGCATGGGGCACAGGGCCAAAGGAGAACCATCCGGCCATCTGCCAACCATTTTGCTAGCCAGTTTGATGGCAGCGGCTTTTTCATCCGTTTGTTCCTTCATGTAATTCCAAAAACTGTGGACGTTTTGTTGCATTTGCCTAAATATCAGATAAGTACCATTTTTACCTAAGTCCTTTCTTTCAGGATAATCTGGGTGAAAGGGTAATAATCCATTTTTGTCCAACTCATGAGGCACATAGGGAGCAGGCGCATATTCATCGTAAAGGTTCTTATAGCCCATGATAAATTCTCCCGCAGGAAAAGTAGTGGAGTCCTTAGGTGGAGCTTCTTTTAATAGTTCCCGAATGACTGGTCTTGAAATATCATCTCTAAATCCAAAATGTTCCTTTTGATGCTGTAAAAGTCCCGTAGGGAGGGTGTGAATAAGTTGAATGCCACAACGGTCCGTTTGTTCTTTGATCCTGAGCATGCTTTTATCAAGTTGGACCTGATCCTTTGCATATACCATCAATAAAAAATGGATGCTGTCATGGCCCCAGATCCAGTTTTCAGGATCATTTTCGCCTATATCTCCCAATACACTTCTCCTTTGTTCTGCAGACATTCCATCTTTAAATTCCCTACAAAAACTGTTTAAAACAGGTTCTGGAAGGTTTAGGAAGGCAAGTCCATCATAGGTAAAGGCAATATGGATGGCTTCATCTTCAGGTTTTTCTTCTGCATGTGTAATTAAAGGGGTGATTTCTTTCAAAAAATCGCAGGTGGCATCAGGTTTCGTACAATTGTACAATAAGAACCTAGCGCTTGTCAGGTTACCATGACCACGAACCATTAGCCCTTGAATGTCTTCTTTTTCCAATTCCATAGCTTCAAATCGTTAATAGCCATTTTTTTATTGCTTCATCGTCCATTTCTTTAAACAGACCCTCTCGGAAAGCCCTGTTCCTCTTTAGGTTTTCCACGCTTTCATATTGATTATGGGAGTACCAGAATTGGGTGATTTTCTGGTGGGCCCTGACCCCTTTCATGTATTCGCTTCGGTGATTGTATTGCTTGTGGATCAACCAGCGAGTGGCAGGAAATCCAAAGGCATGGCTAAAGATTACGGCCATGTTTTTGGTTCTTTTCTCACTGTCTACAAAGTCATGTGCGTAGGCCTCAGATAAATTGTCAAAGTTGGCAATGAAAACCAGTCTTTTTCCCTTGTCTAACTGTAACCACCTTGCGGTATGAACGGTAGGGATATAGGTGAAATAAGTCAATAGACCCACTAATTTTAAGCTGACGTATAGAAAAGCCCTTCTTACCCATCCTTTTTTTAAGGGAGCAATGACGGTCATTTCATTGAGTACAGGATGGGTTTCCAGGGCTACTATTTTCCTGATTTCATCATCAGACAATTCCTCATTGGGAATATGGGGATTTTTTTCATTTTGCCGAAGTAGCAATAATAAGCCTCCCATTATTGATACAAATAAGGGGAAAACCCAGGCCATAATTTTCACGAAAAGGGTGTCCATAAAAAAGCAGAGGACAATACAGATTATGGAAGTTGCCATAATTAGCCCAAATACCACCAGAGGAAGTAACATTTGAACCTTGTTTTTTCTGGCAAAAGGAATTTCTTCAACGGCCCAATGTAGGGCCGGGTTATTGGCTACAAAGTCTTCAATTTGCTGCTTTATATAAGAAGGGCTGAGCTGGGAAGCATCCTTGCTCGCATTCAATTGCTGTGCATATTCCCATACCGCCGATTTGAGTGCTTTTTCCTTTGCCACATCAGAAGTGGTCAAGAACTTAAACCCACTATAAAAAGTGTTGGCTACACTTTTACTACTTAGAAATTGAAGCATATCCGATTTCCCAGCATAATTTTCAGGGAATTCATGACTTTCTCCAAAAACCTGCTTGAGTTGGGGTTCTAGAAAATTCACCAATTCATTTAAATGCTCTTGCTTGTCCCCGACATAACTTGTCATTAAAATAATTCTTGCAGGGAGTTGCTCCGTCTCATTGTAGATTTGAGCAGGTAGGGTCAGCCAACTGATAAAGAAGGTGCTGGGCAATGATTTGTCGAATTGATCCCTGTTGGTTTTAAGATCGTTTCGGAATTGAAATAAAAGGGCATTGACATTACTCAGCTTGTCCTCATCTATAGTGACAGTAACAGTAAGTCCTCTATGTATTGTAGACATAAACTATAAAAATATTTGATACAATATAGAGAATTTTATTTCTTTTTAGTAAAGAAATGCCATAAAAAAACTAGGCTTTCTCCTGTTTGATAAGCTTGTAAGGTGATGTTGAGCTTAACCGATGGTAATATCCTGTGCTTAGCTCCTTTTCCTTCCAAAACTTGTTTGATAAGCACAATGCTTTAGCTATTCTCTTCCGCTAAAATAGCCTGCCGGTTTATTCCATTTTGGGTCTGGATAACTTAAAATATTGATTTGCTGATTGATCCAGAGCACGTTTTATTTTATTGAAATTTTCTTCAGTAGGAGCAAAATTGATGTATTTGTCGATGATGGTGCTTCTTTTATAAATCAAAAAGGTATTGTCAACTTTTGGGTTGATGTTGTTTAAATGAATATTTGAAACAGTGTCTGCAAAAGAAGGCAGGAAAGTCAGGGCTACGCTTTTCAACTGAAGTTGGGACCCTAATTTCTCCAACTGAGACCTTCTTTCCGAGGGTACATAATTGGATTGGTTGCCATATACAAAATACACCTTTAGGTACTTTTGCCTTATCAAGCTTTCATTGTCCAAAAAAAGTAACCATTTCTCTATAGCCGGCCAATCGGGCTTGTCCCCAACAAAATACAAAATGCCATGGTACCAACCGTATTTGCAAACCGGACAGGTCTTTGTGCCCTTGTCCGGTCCATAGGCATGGTAGGGGGTGAAAGAAAAAATAGGTTCTCCAATCTCATTGGCTGATGCATTGATGGCTTCTTTATCTTTAGGCAGATCTGAAATATTTAAGCCTAAAATAAGGTTGCGTTCTCCGATCCACAAGCCGTCCTTTTCTACAAAACGGATCACACCACTTCCAGCTCTATTTTCCATTTTTACCCTCTTGGCAGTTGTCAATCCTTTATCGTCATCGAAAACAAAATCATCTATATAATAGGGGGGTTCTCTGTTTTCTTCTTTAACGTACATGTGAATATGCGCTACTTCGCTGCCATTGGGATAGCTACCGGGCATTACGGTGTAGATGGCATATTTACCATCCTTTCCTGTTTTTACCCATCCCCTGATGTAGCCGTGGGTTTGTCCGAGTTGGTTTTTGGGCATGTTCAAAGGTTCCGATGCTTTGGTGGCATATTGGCCATTTACATCTGTGTGGTAATAATAAAGGAGGGTATTGGCAGCGGGTGTTTTGCCGTCGATTTCATATACCGTTCCTGTCAATACTATCTTTTGCCCTTTCTGTGTCCATCCCGGGCTGGTGTCACTGGATGAAAGCCGTTCTGGGATTTTGTAAAATAGGGGAGGGGATTGATCAAAATCATTGCTTAAAACTGCTTTGGGCTCTTTATTTCCTGGTTGCTGTCCGTTACAGCTTAAGGAAATAAAACAACAAGACAGTAAAATGAATACATTTGTTAATCGAGTCATGGGCCTGCTTTTCGTACAATATAATTGTACAGAAACATTCCATGTCAAAGGACATTGCTAAAATCTGCCCAAAGGAGTAATGCTTAGGCTCAATGGAGGAGCTGCTGCCAGGTGCTTCGGAAATGCCTGCTTAATCGTACTGTTTTACCATTTTTCAATGCTGCATCATAATCCCCATTTTGCCTGGATTTTAAGGTTTTGATACAATCAGCGTTGACAATGCTAGAGCGGTGAACGCGCAGAAAAAGCCCAGGCTTGAGTAAGGCTTCAAACGCTTTAAGGCTGAGGTCAGACAAATACATTTGATCGGCAGTGTATATGGCCAAATAGGGTTTGTCGGTGGTGATAAATTGGATAGTGGCCGTGGGCAGGGCTGTAATTTTTGTTCCAAGGCGAATATTTATTTTCTCAGGATAATTGGCAGCAATTGGCTTGAAAGATTGGGCTTTTGTCTTTAAAAATGCCCGGTAGATAAAGGGTATGGTGGCGTATATCAGGAATAGAAAGGCCAATTGATTTGAAATTGCTGTATTAAATATAGGAGAAAAATGATGGGTAGGTGAGTATAGGAAATGGCTTATCGTTACAAAATAGCCGGCAAAAACCAAGAGGTGCGTCAGGCTAAATACCGCTCCAAACCCTACAGCTATCAGGAAGAAGGCGCTTCTGTTTTTTGTATACAGTTGTTTTAAGAAATAGCCTTCCACTAATGCAAAAGGCAGTATAAATGCCCATAAACTATTGTAGAGCAGGGACTCGCTAATGTAAAAACCCGTGTTGTTTAACCTACTGAATAGGTAATCCTGGAATATGGCCATTCCGATAAACAAAGTCAAACAGCCGAGAAATATCGCTGGGCTTTTGCCTTTAAAAAGGGATTGACTTGGGAAAGGAATTGTTGATCGTTCCATGGGCCATTGGATTCATTGTAAACTAAAAATAATGAATATCTCTCAAAGTTACCCTAAGCCATTTGGATTTATTTTACTTTGGTAATGGCTTGATTTCGGGTTAAATTGGACTTTGATTAATTCTTGTAAATCAAAAGCAATGAATCAAGTGTTTTTTTGCATTCCCTGCATAAAACCAAAAAAAATGTTTTTATTTATAGTTTCGCATCAATAATTATCAAAACCCAAAATGAAACCGACCTTATATTCCCTTTTACTTGTATTGTTTTTTGGATGTGCCAAGCCTGCAGAAGAATTACCTCTCCCCAATATTTTATGGATCACCAGTGAGGACAACAGTCCAATAGCTGGCTGTTATGGAGATGAATTCGCCACCACACCCAATATGGATGACTTGGCAGCAGAGGGATTTCTTTATACCCATGCCTATGCAAACGTACCGGTCTGTGCCCCGGCCAGAAATACTATTTTGACAGGTATTTACGCGATCTCGGGTGGAAACCAGCACATGAGGAGTTATTATGACAAATCGGATGAAGTGAAGTTCTATCCACAAATATTACGAGAGGCCGGTTATTATGCCACTAATAATTCCAAGGAAGACTACAATATCAACCCAGCGCAAAATGTAAATATTTGGGACGATTCAAGTAAAGAAGCGCACTATAAAAACAGACCTGAAGGGAAGCCTTTTTTTGCTGTTTTTAATAGTACCATCTCCCATGAAAGTTCAATCCACAAATCCATTCCCAATGAGGACCTGAGGCACAGTCCTGAGGAAGTTACATTACCTCCTTATCATCCGGATACTCCGGAAATGCGCCATGATTGGGCCCAATATTATGACAAGGTGGAGGACATGGATAAAAAAATCGGCGAGATTCTTCAAGAATTGGAAGAAAGTGGAGAAGCGGAGAATACCATTGTTTTTTATTATGGCGATCATGGGGGGGTATTGGCCAGAAGCAAGCGCTATGTGTATGAAACAGGTACTAGAGTCCCTTTTATCGTAAGAATACCAGAAAAATACAAGCATTTGTTTCCAGCAGAAAAACCGGGAGATAAGGTAGATAGAATGATCAGTTTCGTGGATTTATTTCCTACCCTGCTTAGCATTATCGGAACAGATATTCCTGACTACCTACAGGGCAAAGCCTTTTTGGGAGAGAAGAAAACAGAAGATCCCGAGTACGTGTACATGTTTCGTGGGAGAATGGATGAGCGCTATGACATGAGTAGGGCAGTTCGAGACCAGAAATTCAGGTACATTCGGAATTACATCCCTTACAGGGTTTATGGTCAGTATTTAGAGTATTTATTTAGGGCACCTTCTATCAGGTCTTGGCAAGCTGCTTTTAAAGCCGGAGAGTTGAACCCCATCCAATCTGCCTTTTGGAATACCAAACCTGCCGAAGAATTGTACGATACGGAAAATGATCCCTGGGAAGTAAATAACCTGGCCGACGACCCTAAATACAAGGAAGACCTTATCCGAATGCGTGCAGCAGCAAAGGAATGGATGTTGGAAATTCATGATACTGGATTTATTCCTGAAGCGGAGTTGATTGACAGAACATCAGGGACCACTGCCTATGATTATATGCGCAACTCCGATATCAATTTGGAGCAATTGATAGAAGCAGCCAATTTGGCCTCAACTGCTAAAGAAGAAAACTTACCACAACTTATAAACCTATTGTCCTCCCAGGAAGCTGCAGAGCGGTATTGGGGAGCGACAGGGCTGTTAATATTGGGAGAAAAAGCCCAGTCAGCCATCAAGGAACTGGAGGCGGCATTAAATGATTCCTCTCCAAATGTCAAGTCAGTTGCAGCTGAAGCATTGTATGGCTTGGGTGCCAAGGAAAAAGCATTGCAAGCGCTGGCCGAGGTATTGATGACGCCCAATTCTTTTGCCAGAACCCATGCGTTAAATGTAATTGACAGCATAGAAGATGAGTCAAAAACCAGCTTGGATGCGGTCATTGCAATGGTTGAAAATGCCGGAGAATTGGACCGCAGTCAGTATGACTTGAGGGCAGCCAGAGGTTTGCTCGAAAAATGGGAAATTAACCCGGCAGATTATGGTTTTGATATGGATTGGTAAAAAGTGAAAAGAAGGGCCTTCATATCCAAACTTAGCACAAGTTCTTCCTTGGTTTTTATGGGGAAAGGCTTGTCTGGGGTACATATAAATCCTATTCCACCATTTGCTTATCCCGAAGCCAACCTATTTTCAGAAGTATTAAATAAGGCTGGTGAATTTATGCTTAGGCTTGAATTCCTGGCTTTTGGAACAAAGTTACCTCAAAAGGTAACATTAAATTTTTATAAAAATAAAGCCTTACTGTATAAAATAAAAGACTATCCCTTTGCCAACCATAGAGCGAAAGTAGGGGATGAGGGTAGACAGTTTCAATTTCAGGTAGGGGCTGCTTTTCCTTATATTTTTGCTATATGGATTAAAAACCCACAGCCCGACACAATGATGAACTTCACCCTCAATGGTAAAGATTTTCATTTGAGCTTGGGTGAATTGGTTGACAAAAAGGAGCTATCAATTAAAGTAGATAAGCTACAGGTCTCAAGTAATTACCTGCTGGACTTGGAAATTGGACAATTGGATCCAGCGATTTTGGGGATTTCCCCAGAGGGTAAAAACTTTGATATCGCCATCCTTGCAGATCCCCAGGGTGGAGATCCTAAAGTACCCAAAGCTCACCCCACCCGAGTAAAAATTCACAATGCTTTTGCCGAAGATACCATAAAGAGGGTAAATGAATTGCCCAATAAACCAGTGCTTACCTTGGTTTTAGGAGACTTGGTTGACAACCAGGGAGAAATGGCTCATTTTGCAGCAATGCGGGCATATTTGAAAGCATTAGAATCACCTATTTTGTTAGCCATAGGAAACCATGAAACCAGGTATCAATCAACATTTACTCCTGGATATAAAATGGATGAATTTAACCATTACTTTAGTGCCCAAAAAGCAATGAATGGAATGGAGTGGTTGCTTTATAGCTTTGACTTGGGCGACTGGCATTTTATAGTTTGGCCAGATCCTTTAAGGGAAAATTTTTTTGAGACCCATCCTCATTATTTCGAATGGTTGGCTACAGACCTTGAGAAAAATAAAGACAAACCAACGGTATTCTTCCAGCACGTTCCTTCGCATCCCATAGGTATTGATCCTTTGATTAATTATGCGGAATCCATTGCCGTTAAAAGGATGTTGCTAAACTTATTGACCAAACGTGGCAATGTGCGGTTTGTTTTTAGTGGGCATGTACATATACCTATCATAGCCTCCCAAAAAACAGCGGTAACCTATAAAGGAATTAAAATGATTAATATTCCTGCGGCAGGTTACCGACCAAGGGCCTTTGGGGAAGAAGAAATTCACGGTGGGCCTTCTCAGGGCCTTTTGGTTTTCAGCGCCAGAGGTAAAGTAGGTAAGGCTTTTTTTAAAACAGTTACGGAAGAAATTTATACTTATCCTGAAGAGATACCTGAATTTTCAAAAAGCAAATTTCCACTTTGGCTCAATTACAAGTGGGAATTGCCAAGCGAGAAAGATTTCCAAAATGGCGATTTTTCTGCAGGCTTGGATAAATGGCACCGACGCTATGTTTACAAAGAAAATCAGACTCCTTCTAACCTTATGGAAGTTAGGGAATTTGGTACCTACAAAGCCCTTTATTTGTTTTCCGCAAAAAGGGCGTATTCAGTTCCCGGCCAAGACCGGTTGCCACAAACCATAAACCATTTGTGTCAAGCAATTAGTCTGGGTAAGGAGCCAAAGGCGATTGGCTTGGAATATTGTTTGGATAAGGAATCTGTTAAACAAATTGAGGCTTGGGCAGGTGGCTATGTTTGGCTTGAGGGTTTTATAGGAAGCACAAAACTCTTGAACATGGCATACTGGCTGGGTAAAGGGACGCCTCTTTTAAAAGACCGCTTTTCAGATCACAAGGCTATTCCTTTTCTACATTTTGAATTGGATAGCAAAGAGGAGACCTGGAAAAAGGCCCAACTTAACTGGCAAAAAGATTATGAAAATCAAGGTGTTGATGTTTCCAAGCTGGACAGGCTGGTAATTAATTTAGGGACCTGGCATATCAATGATGGAAATAGTGCCGGTTTTGGCCTGTATTTCACCAATATTGGCTTGATGGATGCTTCTGGAGTTTCAATAGTTGGAGAAAAACCGATTAAAGAAATGCCTATTGATAAACTGTGGTGGCTTAACAAGAACATGCCTTTCAGCCATATCGCAGGTGAACACAGGTACATCATGTCCACAAAAACTAAAATATGATACGATTTGTACAACTGATTTGGATTTTTTTAATCGGGCTGATTTTTGCTTGTTCTGAGAAAATAGAATATAAAGTCAATGCCCTAAAAGTCAACCACCTTACCACTCCCTTAGGTTTGGAGGACAATCCGGTTTTTAGTTGGCAGATGGAGGAGGGGTTGGCCGATTTCTTCCAACAAAATTACCGCATTTTGGTGGCAACCAAACCTGAGTTTTTGACAAAAGGAAAAGTAGACCTATGGGATTCAGGAGCGGTTGGTTCTGATCGTTCTTTGGGGATTTCCTATGAGGGTAAGACCTTGGAATCCGGAACTAAGGTTTACTGGAAGGTTTTGGTTCAGGATAAAAAGGGAGCGGTTTATGAAAGCCAAGCCACCTGGTTTGAGATGGGGCTTAAAGACCTTAATGACTGGAAAGCTTTATGGATTGCATCCACCAATGCTCAGGACAGCATTCCTGGATTAACGCCAGCCCCCTATTTCCGTAAGGAGTTTTCCATAGATAAGCCTATACAGTCAGCAAGGCTGTATATTGCCGGTTTAGGATACCATGAAGCCTATATTAATGGGGAGAAGGTGGGAGACCATGTGTTAGATCCTGCCATGACACGCTATGATAAAACGGTGAAATATGTGGTGCACGATGTGACCGCATTGCTCAATAATGGCGAAAATGCGATAGGCGTGGTTTTAGGAAACGGATGGTACAACCAGCATACCAGAGAAGCCTGGGATTTTGATCAGGCCCCCTGGCGTGGCGTACCTGTTTTGAGGGCGCAATTGAGAATTGTGAATTCCGAAGGCAAAGCCCTTTGGATCCATACAGATGAAAGTTGGAAGTATACTTTGAATGGGCCTATAATATTTGATAGTGTACACAATGGGGAAAGCTATGATGCCGGCAAGGAAATGGAGGGTTGGACTTCACCGGATTTTGATGATTCAAATTGGGAAGCTTCACATCAGGTTAGCGGGCCGAAGGGGGAATTGGTTGCCCAGTTAATGCCTCCAATAAGGGTGATAGATACCCTTACACCAAAAAACCAATGGGAAATCAATGACAGTACTTTCATGTATGATTTAGGTCAAAACATTACCGGATGGGCCAATATAAAGGTTAAAGGACCTGCCAATGCGAGGGTGAAAATCCGGTATGGGGAAAGGATTTATCCTGACAGTACCCTGGATATTAAAGAGCTTAGTCGATTTATCTGGTCTGGAGATACCCAAACAGATCGGTATTACCTGAAAGGTGATGGGGCCGAATCTTGGCATCCGATTTTTACTTACCAGGGATTTCAATACATGGAGGTCACTTTAAGTGAACCGGAGATAGAACTTCTAGAAATCAATGCAGCTGTGCTGCACACCGATCTTCCTGAAAAAGGATATTTTAGAAGTTCAAATGCCATATTCAATCGATTGCAGGAAAATATGCGCTGGTCATTTTTGGGCAATTACCATGGCTATCCTACAGACTGTCCACACCGCGAAAAAATGGGATGGACAGGTGATGCCCTTTTGGTGGCAGAAATGGGAAATTATAATTTTGATATGGTGCCTGCTTACAGGAAATGGTTGGACGATTTTGTAGATGAACAGCAAGACAGTGGCGACCTGCCGGGAATCATTCCTACCAGTGGATGGGGATACACGTTCAACCAAGGTCTAGATAAGGAAAGAGGTTATGGGCCGCATTGGGAAGGGGCTTTTCTGGAAGTAGCCTGGCAAATGTACCGGTTTTCAGGAGACAGCTTATTACTTGCCAGGTATTATCCAAATATGAAAAAGTACGTGGATTACCTGGAAGCTAATGCTGAGGGTTACCTTTTAAAGTTTGGTATTGATGATCACAAACAACTGGAAAACCTCACCCAAGGGCCCTTTCTATCCACAGCCTTTTTCCACTACTTCAGTAATCTACTAGCTAAAATGGCCGGTGTTCTTGGCGAATTAGAAGATCAGGAAGCTTACCTGAAACTTTCGAAAAATATAGCCAAGGCTTTTAATCAAGCCTATTTTAATCCTCAAACGGGGCGGTATGACCATGGGGGACAGGCTTCCCAGGCCGTTCCACTTTTTACCGGTTTGGTGCCTAAAGAGAAGGAGAACTTGGTTCTGGCCGGATTGCTAAATGCAATTGACACTAAAGAGGGGCATATCGATGCAGGGGTGGTCGGTACCAAGGCAATTATTCAGGTATTGATGGATTATCAGCAAGTGGATGTCTTGTTTGAAATGGCCAACAAGCGAACGTTTCCAAGCTGGGGTTATTGGGTAGATGAACTGAATGCCAATACCATGTTTCAGAATTGGGATGGGAGCCAATCTCGCAACCATATAATGTTTGGTACCATTGGAGATTACTTTTTCAAGGGACTAGCTGGCATCAGTCCCATTGATGAATCTCCAGGATTTAAACGTTTTATTATTGAGCCTTCACTTGCTTCTGAAATTGAATGGGTGGAGGCAGGTCATGACTCTCCCTATGGGATGATAAAATGTCATTGGCGAAGGACTTCAGGGCAGGTTGAATTGAGCCTTACCGTTCCTTCCAATACAGTTGCTGAGTTAAGGTTACCGGCTAATAATAAATTATTACCTGTGGTGGAGCAGGGGGCTTCAGTTCTTTTTGAACGGGTATCCGATGAAAAAGGCGGAGAATGGTTTATGGCCGATTTGCCCGGTGGCAATTATCAAATCAAGCAAAAGGTGGAGTAATGCCATACCAGAATTAAGCAATAGGAGTTTCCTATTTTTTTAAGGGTTCCGGTCAATTGCCACGAAAATATTAGCGCATTGACTACTTGAATTCGTTAGGTTGACCGGAAACTGGCCGGGGGATAGGTTTTTAAAAATTTATTTTTTAACGATTTACAGAGGGGCAATACTCAAAATTTGTATCTTGTTACGACATTCTTAGGTCAATATTATATATAAATAAGGAACTGATATAAGCTGTCTTCAGGGGCTTCTTGAGTATTATAGCAATTGAGCCACAGTAATTTATATACAGGTAAGTGACCGGGAAATTAAAGCAGTCGGCTACTATTATTATACTCACCGTTGGGGGCAAGAATAATAAACTGACAACAAGTTTTTCATCATATAGAGTTTGAAAAAAATGAATTGGAAAAGAATTTCTAGCATAATATTCTTCATTTTCTGCATGTCGATGTTTTTAATATCGATTAAACAACGACCAACATACGCTAGAAACCCAATATTTTATTCAATCCTTGTCCTAGGGATATCAGCAAATATTATATATGAATATTATAAAAATAAGAAGGAGGAAAAGGATTTGCTACAAATAAAAAATAATAAAATTAAAAAATCAAATAAGAACTACCAACCAATTATTAAAGCTGAAGACACTCCTGAAGATTTATTGCAATTTATTAATATAATTAATGTGTGGGGAACAAATAATAAGATTCTCCGAGAATATCTGTATGAAAAATCTGATAACCAAGACCTTATTTCCCTAAAAAACTTCGTAGATAATAACATTGTCATAATAAACAGCCATATAAATAATAATGAAAATAAAAAAATCTCTAGAGCATTGAAACTTACATTAAAAGCCTATAATGAATTAGGATTATGGACTTGGGAAAAAAAGGAGATATGAAATTTTATATATGGTAAAAAAAGAACGGAAAACAAAAGAATCCTGCCCTCAACATCACCTTGGATACAGCGGTCGGTTCAGAGTAAATAGAAAGTTCAGTATCTTTAAGAAATTAGGAGGAGGCTGGAAGCGAACTTCTCAGAAAGCCCGCCGTCTCCAAGCTGAATCACGTTACCTGCAAGCTTAAAAACGCAACCATTGTGAACTAAACATCATCTTTAAGAGATGAGGAATAAAAAACAAATTATGAGAAACGTTCAAATATTAATATCCACTATTGCCTTAATCGGTTTGCTAAGTTGCGACAAAGACGAAGTTGATATTCAACAAGGAGAGTGTATGCCTTTTTCAATTTCTGACACCTATGAATATCCTATTGTTCCTCGAATGGATGAATGGGCAGATTTAAAATCATTATCTGAAATGGTTCAGGCTTGCCAAATTCCAAATAGTAAGTTAAAATCTATCTCGACAGAGGGTTTGTTGGAAACCTTATTAACTTATCCACTGATACTAGATTATGGGGCATTTAATTTTGGGCAGGACGGATTTGAGAGAATTAAATCTGAGAATAATGGATTTGATGAATTGTATGGAAGAACAGACTTTGTTAATGTTATTACGGAAAGATATAAACTAATGTCTTTAAATTGTGATAAGAATTATTATCCTCCATTTGCAACGGGGTTAGAGACTCCAATTCAAATTTCCTTTCAAACCATTGAGTTTTTTATACTTCAAGACGAATTCTTGTATGAAATTAATTCAAATCAAAGAATTGAGATTCTCGAAACAGTATTGGAAAAGCTTCAAGCAAAAAAAGATTATGGTATTTCAAAAAATGACAACTTAGTTTCATATGCGATATTGGGAAAAATTATGATTAAGGAAAATTATTCTCCGTTTGTAGATATAAATGATGAAAATGAAATAGTCGATGGACTTGCAAGAATCCCAATTGGATTTGATTCTGAATTGTTAGATTTAATTGAGAATAATGCAAAAGAATTAAAAGCCAGCAGGTAACAATTAAGCTACAATGATGCGAAGTAAGACTTCGGTTCATTGTAGTCCCGATCGATCGGGATTGGACTCAGCCTCCGGTAGCTTTCTTCTATGGGGATTGGATTGGTTTTGTTGGGTAATTCAGGAAATTAGGTGGTGTTAAAATTATTAAAAAGTGGACGAATTGATTGCCTAGTAGCATTTTTAAGTCCTCGCTTCATTGATTTTTGAGGTCTTAAAAAACCTAAGACATAGATGTTCCAGGGCGTCCAGTGAAGCCTTTTTGATAGCGTGTGATTATTGGCGAGGTTATGCATTTTTAAGAGTTGGCGTAAGGGAGGTCCTCGCTCTGGGGCGATTAGCTTGGTTGTAATAAGCGTTTCATATCCACAGCAGTGGCACCTTTCAGGATTGTAATTGAGTTTTTCCTTCGCAATCTGTACCCAAGAGTATTTAACTTTTTGCCATTTGGGTTGGTTGAGGTCTTTTTTTGCCAGATTTAGCTCTTTGTTCTTGTTTCTGGATGCCAAGAAACCATAATGGCGTATTCTAACAAAGCCAGAAGGAAGTATATGAGAAGAAAACCTTCTCAGGAATTCACTTCCACCTAATTTAATCTGCTTGTTTTTCCCTTCTTGTCGGTAATCTTTATAAGTGAATATGACATTTTCCTGATCAACCTTTTTAAGTCTGTGATTAGAGATGGCTATTTTGTGGGTATACCTTCCTAGGTATTCCACCACTGTTTTTGGAGATGCAAAAGGTCGCTTGGCGTATACTACCCATTTGGTTTGGAAAACTTTTTTAACAATATGCTGTGCAACAGATATTTTCTTTCTGAGCTCCGCCATAAAAGTTGCCCGGAAAACAGTGCTTAATGCTCTTTTAGGAAAGAGGTATTTGTCTTTATATCTGCAGGATTTCCATTTTCCTGAAGGTGTAATTCCACCTCCTGGCACGATACAGTGAACATGGGGGTGGAGCCAGAGTTGCTGTCCCCAGAGCCTGTCCCGAAAGCATAGCGCATCGGGATATGCAAGATGGATTCCATACCTGTTTTGGCACCTAGGTATTTTGGGTCAGCAGAAAATTTTTGGATGGTAAGCCAAGAGGCAGCGAACAAAGCGGTGTATATTTCCTTGTCGTAATGGGGCAATAATTCATTGAATGAATGCGGTAATGTGAAGACAATATGATAGTAGGGAACAGGGAGAAGTTCGCTCTCCCGGTCTAGTATCCATTTTTCACGGTTGGTTACCTGGCATTTTGGGCAATGCCGGTTTCGACAAGAGTTATAACTGATCGTTTCTACGCCACAACTTTTGCAAACACTCATATGGCCGCCAAGGGATTTGGTTCTGCATATAGAAAGTGCTTTCAGCGTTTTCTTCACCTGTAAAGGTGGCTTGAATCGTTTCTGAAAATTGGCACCATGAAGCCGAATAATATCTGCTATCTCATAAGCAGGCTTCAGGAAGCAGGTGTATAAAGTCTATCAAAAGGGCTGTGGGCCAATGATCTTTCAAGTTTAGCCACATGTAGGTACATCATGGTGGTTTGTATATGGGCATGTCCCAGCTGCTCCTTGATGGTTACAATATCTATCCCCTGTTCAAGCAAGTGAGTAGCAAAACTGTGGCGAAGTGTGTGTACACAAGCTTCTTTTAGTATACCGGCTTTTTGCATGGCCAGCCGGAAGGTTTGTTGCACAGCACTATGACCTAGAGGAGTACCCTTTTCTCTACCATTGAAAAGGAAGGTTTAGGGCTTAGCTCCATTGATGTATTGGAGTAAACCTTGAGAGATATAGGCGCTCAGAACGACATACCGGCTTTTATTGTTTTTGGATTCCCGGACATGAATTTGATTGCGGTCGAAATCAATATCGGTGATTTTGAGTTTACAGACTTCGCTGACACGTAGGCCAGCAGAATAGATTAGGGATAGCAATACACGCTGTTTTAATCGCTGTGGAGCTTTAAATAACCTTCGTAACTCCTGCTGAGAAAAGACAACGGGAAGCTTGCGGTTGTTTTTCAAATTGGGCAGCCGGATAGCCCTATCTTCCAAGTCATAAATCCGGTAGAAGAAACGAAGACCATAGACGGCATGCTTGAAGAAAGTATCGCTAAGGTCCTTGTCTTGTCTCAGGGTAAAGAGATAGGAATTGATCTCATCAGGTTCCAGGTCTAAAGGAGACTTTTTAAAATACAAGCTGATCTGTGTGATGGATCGGGAGTAACTGAAAACTGTACTTTTAGCATAAGCTTTGATGGTGATTTGCTCTTCAAACTTTTGGATATGCAGTGCAAACCCAGGTACTTCACGTTTGGCCTTATCTATTAAAGTTTTAGCTGAGTTGGGCCGGCTATTGAGCCATCCGTAATTTTTATGTATTTTGCTCATCATTATAAGAGTTTGTTGATGAGCAATATACCAATGGTAAACCTTTAGCTACCGGAGGTTGAGTTCAACAAATTATAAACGTAATGCGGGGCGAAGTGAGTAATATAAAAGAAAGTATAATAAACAACGATAGCGGTAACTTGAAAGGAAAGTGCGTTGAAACCCGCACTACGCTTATAAGTGGCCGTTACAAGCAATCCTAAAAAGTAAATTGTTAATTCAGAAATAATGAATTATCCGGGTTAATACCATTGAAGAAGGTACATTTCAAATGAAAGAGAGAAAGCTATATTTATTAGAAGAAAAAAAATAGCTATAGATGAAGCATTTATATCAAATTATAATTATAGTTAGCTGCACATCTAAGGATATTTATCACGAAAGCCTTTTAATGTCAGATATTGTATTATTGGATAATAGGGAGGAATTAGAAGATAATATTTCTGAAATTAAAAGGCTAAACCTAACAGTTGATTTGAATCAGTTTAAATCAACTGACTCGCTTATAGATACTCTTAAAAGAAAATTTTGTGGAGAAACCTTTTTTATTCCTGTTCCTGAGATATCTGATCTTACATATTTGCCAATATATTACCCTGATTGTGGTCCTATAATAAATATAAGTGCTGATCATGTCCAGGATATTAGAACATTAGAAGATATCTATGAAGGAACTAAGGAATTTAAATTACTTTTCATTTATTTAGACCACTTTTCTATTGAAGAACTAAAAGAAGTGTTTAAAAAAATAGTTGTCGATTACAAACAAAGTGTTGATGATTATGTGGTTAAAAATAATTTAAATCTTACCTATAATAATCTACAAGAAATTTCACAGTTGTGCCCTTTTAGTATATGGGTTTCTATAAAAGAGTAATTTAAAACTTGGCGTTATTTCAACTTTGAAGATTTCTAAGTAACAATTAAATTATTTAGGGTTTTTTTGGTATATTAATCGAAGATAATGAAGAAGAGAAAAATGGCAGCTTGTAACATCACCTTGGTTACAGCGGGCGGTTTCGATTAATTATGAAAATTATTACCTTTAAGAAGTTAGGTGTAGGTTGGAAGCGAACGTTTCAGAAATCCCACCACTTCGCAAAGCCGAGAACCGTTATAGCCAATCCTCCATATATGAAACACATTTACTTTCAGAGCTAACGGGGTGTTGCATCATCCCGGCATTTTCTTAAATTAGTAAGGCTCTTTGTAAGGCCGATTTTCAAACTGTTGCTTCTGATTATTCGGAAAGCACGAGCGCAATCCTGGTTGGGATGCTTGCGATTACTTTAGTGGCGGATTTGGCTTATCCCAGATACCCCGTTCAGAATATTTTCTTGCCAAAAGCACATCCCCTTAGAGCCTAAGTTGTCTCATTATGGAACAGGAATTTGTATCAATGCAAGTCGTTAATCCGCAGGCTGCGGGTATCGATGTAGGCAGTCGCTCCCATTGGGTGGCTGTGGGGCAATCCGAAAAGGATGTGCGTGAATATGGAGTCTTTAATCAGGATCTGTTCGCTTTGGTAGATTGGTTAAAAGAAAAAGATGTCAAAACAGTGGCCATGGAGAGTACCGGTACTTACTGGCAAAACTTGTATGCGGTTTTGATTTCCAAAGGGCTTCATGTGGTGCTTTGTAATGGAAAGTTTACCAAAAACATCAAAGGTAAGAAAACAGATATAAAGGACTGTCAGTGGATTCAGAAACTGCATACGCTAGGGCTTTTGACCAGTAGTTTTCTGCCTGATGGTAAGACAGAAGAACTCCGGACCTACTGCAGGCAAAGGGCTAATCTACTTCAATTAGCCGCCTCTACATCCAAGAAGATGCAAAAGAACCTTAGGTTGCTCAACTTAAGATTGGACGTAGTGGTCAAGGATATCTGTGGGCTGACTGGTCTGTTGATTATTAGGGCTATTTGTGATGGTGAAACTGATCCAGAAAAACTGGCCTCCTTCAGGCACGGAAACTGCCGGAAAAGTGAAGAAGAGATAGCCAAAGCCTTGCAGACCAATGGCAGGAAAGATTACCTTTTCGCACTCCAGCAGGAACTGGACACCTACGACCACCTCCAAAATAAAATCGATGAGTGCGATAAGGAAATTGATAAGATGCTAAATGAAATCATCCAATCCGATGACAATAAGCGGCAGCATTTTATTGATGTGAAGCCCCACAAAAGAGTTAACAAAAATACCCCAAAAGACATTGATCTTAATTTGAAGTCCTATCAAATGTTTGAAGGTACTGACTTGCTTGCTATTGAAGGGATGAGTTATTCTACTGTTCTGGCACTAATGAGTGAGGTTGGCCTTGAAGGCATCAGGAAATTCAAAACAGCCAAGCATTTTGCATCATGGCTGCGGCTTGCACCAAACAATAAAGTAAGTGGGGGAAAAGTACTTTCCAGTAAAGTTCCAAAAGGAAGCAACAGACTGAAAATCGCATTACGGAATGCTGCCAATGCCATTGGAAACCTGAAGGATTCTACACCGCTACGAGACTTCTTCCATAGAATAAGCTTTAGAAAAGGAAGGGTTTCGGCTATAAGTGCCACCGCCCGTAAGTTGGCGGTTATCATCTGGAATATGGTGGTGAAGGGAGTTCCCTATTTTAATCCGGAAGGCTATCTCTTCCTAGATCAGAAAAGAAAATTGGGTTTAGTTAAACGGATAAAGAAACAAATCGATAAATTCGGTCTGACTAATGAGGACCTTGGGCTCGAAATTGAGACAATTTGAAGGTTTTTCCATACGTTAGTCAGAACCTGAAAACCAGAAACAACGAATGAACATAGAAGATAAAATTGATTGGAATGGATGGATGCTATTGGTTGCAGTTCTCGCACTCATTGCATCTGTCATAATTCCCTTTGCTCAAAAGAAATATGAAGAATATCGAGCAAAGAGAAACTTTCAATATTATCTCAAGAAACAGATTGGGTTGATATTAAACCTTCTCACGTCTGAAAAATTAGAATATCACGAACCAAGCGTGAAAAATGAACCTAAAAAGGAATTGTTCTTCATTCAAGATTTCGTTGGAGCTTTACGAAAGGACTTTAAGGAACATAAAAACTCTGTTCAACCTCGGGTTATTTTCATGCTTTTAATGAACGTTCAAAAATTATGTCACTTTGCTTATCAGTTGCGAAGAATTATATCGACAATTGACTTGCAAAGTATTACAGACAAAACACTCGAACACGGCAAGGAGTTATCGAAGAAAGAACTGAACAATATCTATGGCTTAATTCTCATTTGTGAAAGTTTCATGGGCATTAGCCTTTTCCATGACAGGTTCGACTCTATTAAATCAATCAAGCGAGACATTGAAAACGATATTTGGAAAGGACTCACAGTTGAAAAGGACTTGTTGACCAATCAAGACAGGCTGAACGAAGATTTACTGATTTTAAATGACAACGAGAATAGCCTTAAAGAACTGTCAGACATCTTGCTCATCATAAATCAAGAGACCAAAAAATATTTCGATTACGAGAATCTACAGAAGAAAAGAAAAAAAGGCAGCAGCTAACATCGGCTATAGCAAATGCGGGATGACTGCTTAAAAATGAAGATATTACAATTAAATAACATTCGGTCTGCCGGACAAGAAAGCGGTTTCAAAATCCCGCACTTGCCATAGCCAGGGCCGTTATCTACAAGTTGGAGAAATTTAAAGAATATATTAACCCTTTTGACAAAATGATTCCTGAGGAATGGGATATCATTAAAACTATGGCCGAACTTAAAGTCTTGAAAAAAGAAGACTCTTTAATTCAACAAAATGCTTTTTTTGAGAAAGAGGTTTTTATAGAGAAGGGAATAATCAGAGCCTATATAATTGATGATGACGGAAACGAAAAAAGCATTGCCTTTTATGAGGAAGGAAAGTTTATGAGTACATCTACGCTTCGAACTTTAAATGGTAGATCTCTGCATCACTACCAAGCAATGTGCAAAACCGAACTCATCTTATTTAATTCAAATGAATTAAAATCTTTTTTTTCTAACAACAATTTCCTGTCTGAAATTGGAAAAACAATAAAAGAGGGTGAGATTAAAAGACAAAACAATAGGGATAACTGTCTTTTACAAGTAAAAGGAAGAGATAAGTATTTAAACTTCATAAAACATTACCCCAACATAGAATTACACATATCGCAAAAACATATTGCATCTTATTTAGGAATTACGCCCATTTCATTGAGTAGAATTAAGTCTAATCTCAGAAAAATGTAAGTGATAACAATTGATAACAGAAAAAGAAGATTGAGAATCTAGTTTTGTGTATTAACTCACATAATCGATTTTCAATGAAAAAAATACTTCACGTTCTTTCCAAAAAAGGACAATACAAAATTGCGTTTCCTATAATCATTTTAGGGTTTGTTTTACAAGCCATTTTAATTCTTAAATACCTACCCGAATTCCTAAGTTATTCGAACGGTGTAAAAAATCCAGACCAATTATTCTCTTATAATTTTGAATACCTAAGCAATCTGTATCAACAACTAGGTGAAGAAGGAAGAGCTTTTTATTCCGAAATGCTGGGTGTTGATTTTTTGTATACAACAATTTCTGGCATTGGCTATTGTTTACTGCTTGCTGCTTTAGTAAAAAAAGAGAAATGGTATATTATTCTGCCTTTGTTTTTGGCTATTTCAGATGTTTTTGAAAATATTTCTCAGCTTTTGTTAATGTCCCTTTTTCCAAAAATCAGTACATCTGAAGTTTCGATAGCCAGTATTTTTACGTCTACTAAAATGACGCTTAGTATTATTTGTGTCGTTTTAATTTTATTCTTTATAGTGAAAAACGTCTTTAATTGGATTAAAACAAGAAGTGATTATGAAAAATAAAAACTTTAAGACAGGTTGGCTCGTTGAAAATAAGCTTGCAGCTCTAACTCATTTTCATTCAAATATTTCACTAGAAGATATTCAAGGTGTATTGCAGGAAACCACTCAAATGATTTCAAATCTAAAAGAGCCTTTTAATATCATAATTGATAATCGATTAGCACCTATTGATAGAATATTCTCTTTGAGAGAATTTCAAAGTAGTTCTTCTCTTTTAAATCATTCACTATTAAACTATTTAATAGTTATAAAACCACTTCACTTGACTTTAAATGAAAGACAAAAAGAATTGGAAATTTCAAACGGAGTCAAATTAATAAATACAGATTCTGTAAAAAGTGCTATTAAAATAGTCAAAGGAGTAGAAAAGGATATTCAATCAGAGAAAATTGATCTGACCTTTTTTCCTGATTTCTAATTTGAACGGAAAAGAAAAACCTGTAGATAACATAATGTATAAGTAATAGCTCCTTTCTGCTATCCGAAAGGTCAGTGCATTTTAGTATCTTTCGTCTAAATAGTTTCTATGGTGGGTTTTATACGCTACTACTCATACGTGTGCCGAGAGTAACGAACGGCTGAAAATCGTTACGCAACTGTTTATAAGATGGTGGAACCGACCCACCGGTGTTGTCCTACAGGGGAGAGCATCAAACCACCATAAGGTGCTTTGGTAAAGAGTCAAGGTATTGAGCGTTATGGAAAAGGCCACGTCAAGAGCGTGGTCAGGTAAGGATAAAGGAGATGAATGCAAATGAACCTCTGATGAAGTGTCGAGAAAGTGCTACATTCTGTCAAAAGTGTTTGAAGTATGACAAACATTACGAGTTCAGTGGTTACCTGTTTATTGACTGGACGGCAGGCGTCATTTAGGAGGCATGACCTTTATTCGGGCTTATTTACGGAACTCGGGAACCTGGATCAAGATGCAAAGTGAAACGCACAATAAGATCAACTTAGAGGCAGAATAGCGATGTTTGGTTCAGGGACGGACCAATCCGTAGTAGTGTTGAAATTTCTGTAATAGAAACGGAGCGAAGGGATTGGCTTATACAGTTTTCAACAGTTTTACAACTCGCAAGAGGATGATTGAATTAGAGAAGACAAAATCAGTACCTATTACCAAAGAAATGGTATGGGAAGCTTACCTACAGGTAAAGCGGAAAGGGAAGAGTGCAGGAGTGGATGAACTAAGTATGTCAGTGTATGATATGCAAAGACATCGGCACTTGTATAAAGTCTGGAATCGCTTGGCTTCGGGTAGTTATTTTCCACCAGCAGTCCTACAAGTTGAGATTCCCAAGAAGAATGGATCTATGCGTCAATTGGGGATTCCAACGATCAGCGATAGGGTAGCTCAAACGGTCATTAAGAATCAGATAGAGGTAAGATTGGAAAAGATCTTTCATCCGGATTCCTACGGTTATCGTCCAAAACGGAGTGCCCATCAGGCGCTAGAACAGGTTCGGAATAACTGCTGGAAGTATGATTGGGTGATAGACTTAGATATCAAGAATTTCTTTGATGAAATAGACCATGTTAAGTTGCTCAAAGCGCTGAACAAACATGTGGAAGAAAAGTGGATATTCGAGTACATCAAAAGATGGCTCAATGCTCCATTGCAAACCAAAGAAGGTGAAGTTATAGCAAGAACAAAAGGCACACCGCAAGGAGGAGTGATCAGTCCACTTTTGGCCAATTTGTATTTGCACTATACCTTGGACGTTTGGCTTAAGACAATTGATTCTTCTATTAAATTTGTACGCTATGCGGATGATATTATCATTCATTGCCAGACAAAAACTCAGGCAGAAAAGAGCCTACAAAAAATAAAAGAAAGAGTGGAAGATTGTGGATTGAGATTGCATCCTGATAAGACGAAAATCGTGTATTGCAAGGATTTCAAAAGGCGACAAAAGTATAGGGAAGTACAATTTGACTTTCTCGGATATACATTCCAGCCGCGTACTTCAAAATCCAAGAAAACAAAGAAACTGTTTCTAGGATTTGATTGTGCTATGAGCATCCAGTCAAGGTCACGAATATTCGACCAACTCAGGAAGATGGAAATCCCAAGAATTCAATGTGACAGTATTGTAGGTATTGCCCATCATTTAAACCCAAAACTTAGGGGATGGATCCGTTACTTTGGTAAATACCGTGGTTATAGTCTATCCAAAGTGTTTTATATATTGCGTATAAAACTAATAAGATGGGCAAGGTATCGCTACAAAAGGTATAGAAACAACCTTACAAAAGCTTATAAATGGTTGGACAGGGTTCGGATACAATATCCAAGTCTGTTTTATCACTGGCATGTGGGGTATTCTAATTAGGGATTAAAGATTGTATAAGAAGAGCCGTATGATGGGAGACTATCACGTACGGTTCTGTGAGAGGCTCGGGGCGAAATTCCCCTTGCCTACTCGACATGGGACGTTGTATTGAATTTGACAAACTTTTAGGTTAATCTACAGGGTTTTTAGCGGGAGAGGAATTGTAATTGTTTTGAAGGCGGTAAGCCGGCTTTCAAGTCTTTGCGGTGAGACCGTGCAAGTGGTGTTCACTTGTAGACGTGTCGAGAACGTCTCAAAGACTTGATTGAAGTTAGTCCTTATCCTTCAGAAAGTCAAGGAATAAGGGGTAAAAATCAAAAACAATTACAATGGAGTAGTTGGCTTGTTTGCTAACTTTCCAGCAACGGTTCTTATACAAGCATAAAAATCCATAACTGGAAATAAAACCCTGATAGATAACAGGTAAATAGGTAAAGTTTGTCCAACTCCGTTTTTCTTTAGAGATGCCCGCAGGAGCGGGAGGAGAAGGGTTTGTTTTTACAAAGGCAAAGAATAACTCAATACAACAGTAGGTATCTATCAATTTGAATAAGCGTAACTAGTCCTTATATTGTCTTCTTCAAACAGTAGATACCCTATTGTTACCTGCAAGCAAAAAAAATGGAACTTATAGGAAGAATTAACAAAAGAAAAATATATTACATTCAGATTAGAAATAACTCTGAATGGAAATTTTCATTGCCTAAATATGATTGGGTTGCTTTTACAATTGCAGATAAAGAAGATGAAGAATTAGTTCCGCCTGCTGTAAAGATATGTATGGATAAAAATGTAGCATTTGCCTGTAATGCTGGAACTTTAGCAATCTCAACTGAAAATTATTTTGATGAAGAAATGTAAGCATCCGACGAACCCATATAGATTAATTTTGAGTTGTTGGATTTTATGCTTTGAGGAGCTACTTGATTTTATGTTTCTCCCAATTGGAAGGTAGTAGTTGATAGAGATCTTTTTGCTTGTGGCTCTGGATTCTTTCGAATACGTCCTTGAGCCATTCAAACTCATTAATTTTGTTCTTTTTGCAGCTGGCCATGAAAGAATACATGGCTGCTGTCATCTCCGCAGCCTTGTGCGATCCTGCAAATAGATACGCTTTACGACCTATAGCTAGTGGACGAACGGCATTTTCAACCAGGTTATTGTCTATTTCCATTTGTCCATGAAGTGCATAAACACTCAGTCCTGCCCATCTTGACCTCGTATATTCTATAGCCTTGCCCATTGGACTTGTTGGCCTATGGCTGTATTGGTGCTTTTCCAGCCATTGCCCTAATCTGTCCAGCACAGGAGTGGCATGCTCTTTTCTCTCCTTCGTTTTCTGTAGATAGTCATACCCCTTTTCTCTCATCTGTGCTTCCAGCTTATAGAGTAGTTGCATCTCATCAAGGACATGGTTTGCCTGTTCTTCATTGTCATTGAGCGCTTCTACAAACTTGCGTCTGGCATGTGCCATACAAAACGTTAAATGAATAGTGTCATGCTTCCCATAAAGGGAATCATACACCTTGTAGCCATCCGTTTGGATGATACCCTTAAAGTCAGCAAGCATTTCTTTGGGACCCGATCGATCCCTCCCTTTTCTGTAATCAAAGAGTACTAGTCTATCTACCGGCGCATGATAAAGCCACATGAACCCCTGATGAATACCTTTTTTGTTATCTCTATCTAACACTTTTATAGGCGTTTCGTCTACCTGAAGGTATTTTTGACTTAGGACTACCATACTGAGTAGATCGGAGAGTGGCTTGAGCTGTTCCCAGCCCTTAATTACCCAGTCAGAGGCACTCGAAGCAGGGATTCTTACGCCCATCTTGCTGTATTTATCCAGCTGCCTGTGAAGCGGCATTCCGTAGACATATTTGTCTACGATAAGTTGAGCAATCACTGATTCTGAAGGTATTCCCTTTTCTATTACTCTATCTGGTAATGTACCAATGAGGATGCCTTCACCGTTCGGTCTTGCGTATTTTGGACGCACGTAGCGTTTCACATAAAAAGATGCCGGAACTACTTCCAATACTTCGGTTACTTCCTGACCTATCTGTACACAACCTTCAGTGGATTCTTTTGGCTCTATCACCACTTCTTCCCTTCTGAGCTCTTCGGGAAGGCTCATACGAGAGGTGCCCTTGGCTCTTTTCTTTGGAGTGGTTTTTTGCTCTGTGGTAGGTACTGACTCGGAAAGCTCCTCTTGTACAGCTTGGGTAGTGCCTAGCTCGAAAAGCCCCATCTGATTTAGTCCCACATTAGCGGTTCTCTTTTCACTCTTGGTGCCAAAAATATACCCCCTGAACTTTTCAAGTTCATGCTGTAGGTCTGCTATTGCACTTTCCTTTTCGGAGATGGTCAACAATGACTCCTGATGGGCTTGGAGCTCTTGCTCATATAGCTTTTTGTAGTCGATTGTCTCATTTTCCATGACATAAAAATAAGCATAAAAAATAGGTTTGAAGTAGTTTTAAGGCACTTTTTTACTTAATTCACCTGTTTATTTTCATGCCCTTTTTAAGGGTGTGTATCGGGTTCTGTAGCGTACCGATTCTAGCCTTACCCCCTGTAAGAGGAAGCTGAGTTGAGTACTCGTAATGGCTGTTCCGGTGAGAATAGGACGTTCAAAAGTGCCTCGTTCCAACTTTTTAATATATAAGGCAAAACCATCTTTGTCCCATTGCAAAAGTCGGATTTGGTTGCCTCGCTTGCCAATAAAAATGAACACATCTCCATTCATGGGGTCAAAACCAAGCTTGTTACGTACCAGTCCAGAAAGGGCATTGATACCAAAACGCATATCAGTGGGCTTATCATATAAAAAGTAACGACATGAAGAGGATAGCGCAAGCATTCGTTAGACAAGAAGCGTTTTAATAAACTCGGGTGAGACCCCATCATAGATTTCCAGGCTGATTCCTGAAGGATAATGAATATGCGCTATTACTCGGCTAACTCGACCAACAGATGGGATAGTGTCCAGCAATTGGAAAGCTTTTCCATTAGTGGTTTCTTCTTCCTGTGCGCTGAATTTTTTGGTCCAATAATAAAAAGTTGTTCGAACAATACCATGCATATCGGAAAATTCTGATCTGCTAACCCCTGAGGATAACCATTCTTGATAAAGTTTACGCATATTGCTTTCTGTCTGTCTTTTCATGACACAAGTTTAGCAACAGATTAGCTTTTGCAAAAGATGTAGTTTGTCGGATGGATACCTTTTTCTTTTGCTTTCTTATTTTATTAAACCAATTGGCTGGTGGCCCTACTTGGTCAAAATAGGCCAGTGTATGCTTTCTAATCTATGCCTAAGTGAATAGCCCTTTCAACGGGAGAATAGCCGATATCAGAATCTGAAATAGACAATTCGCCCTTTAACAACAAAGGTGGTTGTGCCATAAATTTAGGAGTAATTCCTCTATGTGGTTGAGCTGAATGGACCAAAAACGGATGACATAAGTAAACTGTACCTGCTTTACCAGTTGCATACACTTCTTTTCTTTTTGGCAATTTGGTGGAACAATCAAGGAGAGTTGGCTCATTTTGAGGCAATGCGGGCATATATGAAAGAATTGGAATCACCTATATTGTTAGCTATAGGAAACCATGAAACCAGGTATCAATCTACTTTTACTCCTGGGTATAAATGTATCCAACCCACCAAGTGCATGTTTTATCTAAATAGGGAGCCCTTTATTTTGTAGGAAAGATATAAGTTATGAAAATAAGAGAAGAAATGGTAGAGTTGGTCCATGAGTTTGAAACTAGCGGACAGACGCAGACGCTTTTCAGTGAATCCAAGGGGATAGGGTTTCATAAATTCAATTACTGGTACAGGAAGCTTTAAAGAGAGGCTGTAACTCCTCAAGGTTTTTACAAGATCGAGAATTATTTTTTTGGTAATCTAAGCCATAAAAATTGGTTTGGCTTAGTTCCGTTATAAGCAATACTTCAAAAAAAAAAAAACATAACCAGTTAACTATTTAATTTGAAATTCTTATATTTGCATAACCAGTTATGTAATTATGAAAAAAAACGACCATTTAACTTTTACTGCCAGACTCAAAAGAATAAGTGATAATTTACTTTATGGAGCAAAGGATTTATATAAAACCTTAAACCTGGAAATTGAACCTAATTGGCATTTAATATTTCTTCTTTTCAAGGAAAAAAATACCCTTACAATTACTGAAATTGCTGAACAATTGAAAATATCTCAGCCTGGAGTTATTAAGATTGTCAATAAAATGAAGACCAAAAAATATCTTAAAGCCGAGAAAGATAAAAAGGACAGTAGAATTCAGTTACTGAAACTTACAACTAAGGCAAAAAAAGAATTACCTAAATTAGAAGGGATTTGGTCTGCTGGTGAAAAAACTATTGTAGACATTTTAGATAACAACACTGAAATTTTCGAACATTTAGATAGAATTGAAATTGCTATTTCAAAATCCGACTATAAAGAACGAACTTTAATCCATTTAGATAATGATTAATTTATTCGGTTTTTCAGCTTTAGGTATCGCTTTATTTGCTTTGTCAAATAAAAACATAATCAAATTAAGAACCTGGCATTTCATTTCTAGCTCAATGTATATTATTTATGGTTTTGCTATAAATGCTATTCCAGTTGTGGTAGGTGCTATTTTATACTGTTTCATTCACGCCTATCATATTTACAATTCAAAAAATATCCAATGATTAGAAAAGCAACAAGAGAAGATTATAACGCTGTATGGAAAATATTTTCTGAAGTGATAAAAACAGGAGATACATATGTATTTAGTCCGGAAACGTCAAAAGAAAATATTCAGAAACATTGGTTTTCGGATTATATGAACACCTTTGTATTTGAAGAAAACAATGAAATTTTAGGAACTTATATAATAAAGCCAAACCAAATAGATTTAGGAAATCACATAGCAAATTGCAGCTATATGGTAAGTCCTAATTCGCAAGGAAAAAGTATAGGAAAACAACTATGTGAACATTCATTAGAATTTGCAAAAGAAAGTAATTTTAAAGCAATTCAATTTAACATTGTTGTTAGTACTAACAAAACCGCAATTAAACTGTGGGAAAAGTATGGGTTTAAAATCATTGGTACCACACCAAATGGATTTAGACACCTTAAATTAGGCTTCGTAGATACTCATATTATGTATAAACCACTATAATCTGCTTACAATAACTAAGCATTCTGACGACTGGAACAGCCTATTCTGAATGCAAGGTTGAACCCTGAGAAAGTTCAGGATCCCTTCGGCAGGCTCAGGGACCGTGCTCAGGGACCGTGCTCAGGGACCAGTTCACGGTGTTGGAAACTTATTTTACTAGGGGAATGGTTTTCCCTGTTTTATTTTTCAATGGTTGGAGGATGAGAAAGTTAGTGTAATCGGTAATTAAAGGTCTTCCTTTACGTTATTTTGTTTTTTTTTGGAGGCTGAAGCCACTTTTATGATGTTTCAAGTGTGATTATTAGGTGGTTTTTCCCTTTTGGACATACCTGTCCCATTAAGCTAACTGGCGCTTTTTCTTTTGCTTTCTTATTTTATTAAACCAATTGGCTGGTGGTCCCACTTGGTCAAAATAGGCCAGTGTATGCTTTCTAATTTATGCCTAAGTGAATAGCCCTTTCAACGGGAGAATAGCCGATATCAGAATCTGAAATAGACAATTCGCCCTTTAACAACAAAGGTGGTTGTGCCATAAATTTGGGAGTAATTCCTCTATGTGGTTGAGCTGAATGGACTAAAAACGGATGACATAAGTAAACTGTACCTGCTTTACCAGTTGCATACACTTCTTTTCTTTTTGGCAACTCGTCCAACTTGTCTGCAAGTTCCATAAAAGAAAGACCTAAATCACCTTCTTTAGACAGTACCTTTGCAACATCAATATGTGAACCTTCATAAATAACTGTTGGAGCATCATTTTCCCTGACATCAGAATAAAGAATCAACATCAATAACGCTCGTCCTTTCGATTTGACATTGACACGCCATTCAAGAAAATTATTTGGGTCATTTCCCGTAAAACTTGCATCTACGTGTTTTCCCGTATCGCTAGGTTGCTGATTAGATGGAAATCTGACAGGAAATGTTCCTACATTCCGACAAGGAATCCATTTGTCTTTACCAATTAACTGATTAAATGCATTATGCAACTTTGGAGTGTTTATGGAACTGACAAAAGGTTCATTTGTGTACATTCCCAAACGAATTACAGGCTCAACCCAGGTTGAAGGATTTGACCTGTCACAAGGAAGGTCCTTCCAAAGAATTTCTAAGGCAGCATCTGCTATTTCCTTGGAAAATGAATTATCAAGACGAACAAAACCGTTATAAATAAAATGCTCTATTTCCTTTTTACTCAGTATATCTGACATATATTTTTTTTTAAATAACCACCCACAGGCAACAATAAATACTGTCGTCAATATACTTGGTTATAGGGTTATTAATAAAATGAGTGAATAATAAAAAAAGTACGCTTTGTATAAATAAAGCGCATTGCTTAAAGAACTAAGCTCGAAAGGAATATTATAGCATTACTGTCATTCTCATAGCGACAAAATTAAAAAAATATTTCTAAACCAACAAAACAAAAAAGGGTATCCACATAACAATTAGGCTACAATGATGCGATTAAGGCATCGGTTCATTGTAGTCCCGGTCGACCGGGGTTGGACTCAAGCTCCGGTAGCTTTTTGCTATGAGGATTGATTGGTTTTGTTGGGTAATTCAGGGAATTAGGTGGTAGTAAAAATATTACAAAGTAGCCGAATTGATTGTTTAGTAGTGCTTTTAAGTACTTGCCCATTGAATTTTGAGTTCCACCTGTGTTTAACAGAATACAATTTGATAAAGGGGACGTTGATAATTTTCTGCTTATTATTATTATTGTTACTAATAATTTAGGTTATTAGGCTTTACTCAAAGGCCTTTGTCTTTCTCAAAATACCATAATTTGAAAATTGTAGAAAAATTAAAGCCTATTGCCTATCTTTGATACTATCAAATGATACTATCATGATTCTATGGAATGAAACCACCTTATACTATAACGAGTAAAATTTTAAAGCTTGTTGCTTTAATTTCAGAGAAGATAGGTGAGGTAAACGCTGCTCATTTGAGTAAACCTCCAACCGAACTAAGGAAGAAAAACAGAATTAAAACAATTCACTCTTCTCTTGAAATAGAGGGAAACACGCTGACCATTGAACAAATTACTGCAATTGTTGAAAACAGAAGGGTGATTGGACCCAAGAAGGACATTCTGGAAGTAAAAAATGCTATAGTAGTATATGACTATTTGGACAACTTAAACCCCAATAGTTTCGCGTCTTTTTGTGAGGCCCATGGATTATTAATGAATGGCCTTATTGAATCTGCTGGACAACTCCGTAGTAAATCTGTTGGAATAGTTAAGGGGTCAGAAATTGCACATATTGCTCCACAAAGTGGAATGTTTAAACCCTTAATGAATGATTTATTTGATTATCTTAAGAATGATGATGATTTAATTTTAATCAAAAGTTGTGTGTTTCATTATGAAATGGAATTTATACACCCCTTTATAGACGGTAACGGAAGGATGGGACGACTATGGCAAACCCTAATTTTAAAAAAAATTCCACCCCGTTTTTGAGTTTTTGCCCATAGAAACCTTAATAATGGAACGTCAGGAAAATTATTATGAGGCTTTAAGGAAATCTGATAATTCCGGAAAATCAACCCTATTCATTGAATTTATGCTTGAAATAATACATGAATCATTTGAAGAATTACTAAATATACAGAATGTAAGCCTCAAAAATATTGACAGAATCAACCTGTTCAAATCAATAATAAAGGAAGGTTACTTTTCCCGAAAGGATTACCTAAAGAATTTTAGAGAAATATCATCAGCAACTGCAAGTCGTGATTTAAAGTTTGCATTTGAAAATGGAATGGTTGAGAAAATCGGAGACAAAAACGCCACAAGATATAAATTCAAATAAAAAAAAGCCTAAGAACGTACAATAATTATAGACGAAACAGCAGTAAGTTCAAGGGTTGTAGTTTTATGGCTTGAAAAGTTTGTAGGTTAAATCCTTAACAGAAACAATTGGATTAAAAATGAAGTAGAAATTGACCCTGTTCTTAAAGCCGCAATAGCACATTTATGGTTTGTTACCATCCACCCATTTGAAGATGGAAATGGTAGAAAAACGAGAGCAATTACTGAAATGATATTGGCTCGCTCCGAAAGGCAATACGCTACCAAAAAGTTTTAGAGAAACCTACTTATTATGAAAAATAAGTATAAAGAAGAAATTTCGTATATTTATTAAAAATCAGGCTATGACACACGCGGAACGCCATATTGTGGAAACCTATTCAGCGCTTTTTGAAAGTTTAAGTGCTGTAAGTAAATTAGAATTGCTCGAACGACTTACAAAATCTATTAAGAAAGGCAGAAGGCTTAATGAAAAGGATTTTTTCAGTTCTTTTGGGGGATTTGCATCAGATAGGCCGGCCGAAGAAATTAACAAGGATATCAGGGAAAGTAGAAAGTTCAGAACAAAGGACTTGAAAATTGTTTTATTTCCGAAATAACAGTTTTTGAATTCAAATACGGAGCGGAAAACAGCGATAATCCTAAAAGGTCACACAAAGCCGTTGACAAATTTGTAAGAGGACAGACAATAATTTCAATCTTTGGGATTGTAGATCAGTATGCACTTAACAAGGTTTATCTACGAAAAAAAGGAACACCTCTACACGATGAGTTTGATTTGATAATTGGGGTTACTGCCCTTGCAAATGAAATGACTTTAGTAACCGACAACGTAAAAGATTTCCGGCATATTAAAAACTTAAAGTTAGAAAACTGGGTAGAAAGAAAATAACCTCCCTGTTCACAAAAAACACCTCCCAAAAAAATTGAAAAAGCGAGTAGGTTGATAGACTCAATTATAAAATGGCAAAGCAGAATCCTTGGATAATCGGAATATTAGGGCTTGGCGTTTTTCTAAACCTGGCGTGGAATAATTTTGAAATACCCTTTGCTCCTTGGACAAAAACAGCAGAAATAAAAGCAATAATTACAAAAAATGCACTTGGGTATGGACCCAAAGGAATGGGATTTGTTCAAATTATCACAATAACCAATCAAGTTGGAGATTCAGTCTATGTCCAGAAGGAAAAACTTTCTCAGAGAGTCAATAAAAAAGAAGTAGGATCGAAGGTTTTAATTGAATATGCTATAAATAATCCTGGTAATTTCGAAATCATAGGTTTTTTGAAGCATTGAATTAATATTTTCATCAAATAACATTATATATCTATATGGAAAAAGGTGGTTTCATTCCTGTTCGTATAGTTGTTTGAGTAGAAGGGTTATTATTTGGATGAAAGAGGAATTAGAAACAATAATGAAAGCACATTGGTAGCATTTTCAGTAGCGCAAAGTTTACCTGAGCAAAGGGATTTGATGATTAAACTGATAGTAAACCTGATAAAGAACTGAGTCTAACATCAGCATGGATACAGCGGGCGGTTCCGATAAATGGCAAAATCAATAGCTTTAGGAGGTTAGGGATCTTTTGGAAGGGAACGCTTCCAAATGCCCTCCGGCTTAAAGCTGGACCCCGTTGTGGTGCATTATCTGCAATGATGAATAAAATTACAATACTTGCTCTTGCCTTAACGCTACATTCCTGCGCAAATAGCACATCGGAACAAAAATCTAACGTCTTAGAACTTGAGATTGATGCGCCATTATTAATCGAATTCGAGACTCAAGAAACTGAGCTCAGTGATGCACTCGATTTAATTATTGGACATTTAAGGGCAAAGAATGCTCCTCTTGACAGCCTTTATCTAATGGGGTATCAAACTGACTCGATACCAGGGAAATTTGATATAGGACACTATCAGAATTTTGTCTCAAGAGCCCTTGTTATGCAAGATAATGCTAGGGTTGATTCGATTCTGAAATACGATACAGTTGAATTTATGGAGCCGATCTATATCCCTCCAACAGGAAACTTAAGTGGTTATGAGAGATTCATTCTCTATAACCCTGAAACTGGTGAACTCATTGACTTCTTATATCAATGAAAAGTGAACGCATGTCAATTACTTAGCATTCTGCTGGTTGGCCCTTCGACCCTTCGACAGGCTCAGGGGCCATGCTCAGGGACTAGATCATCGTACCGAGAAATAGGTTTACTTTTGGGAATCATTTCCCCTCTTTTATTTTTTCAAATGACTAAGGCCACTTTTCTGATGGCTTAATTGCGAGTTTTAGGCGGTGTTTACCATATGGACCTACCTGTCCCATTAAGCTATTTGATCCATACTTTTTTGTTTCCATACCTTTATACAAACCAAACAGATCTAACAGGAAAATCTTATTATAACCAATTCCAATAATAAATGTGGTCTTTCCCTTAGAATATCTGACCGAAACACTTAATTTGATAAATAATAGACCTAAGTGGTTGATAGCATAGGTTATATATTGGCAACTCATTAGCTAAGCATATAAATAATTGGCGAAAATGATAAATAAATATTCTTATGCGTTATAAATGTTTCTTCGATAAATGAGCAAGCTGAAAATTTGTCTGTTTACTATATTGGCTGTTTTTTGTGCTTCTTCGGTGAAGTCGCAAAATGAATCCCCGAATGAGACCTCCGAAAATGAAATACTTTTCAAAATTTTTCAATTTCCTAATGATCAAATGCCACGTATAGATGGGAAATCGGATGACTGGGAAATAGTACCAAATTCATATGTATATGGCAATGAAATGTTGAAAGATACAGAGGATGGATTGGGAAATGCTATTGATCATACCAATGATTTGGATGTAAGCGTCAAAGTAGGTTGGGTAGAGGGTTTGAACAGGTTATACTTTTTGTATGAAGCTACTGATGATTTTTGGGATTTTGGGAGGTTTAGTAACAAGGGTTACCTGAATGATATTTTCGAAATAGTGGTTGATGGCGACCTTTCCGGTGGTCCTTTTATTTATAACCCGGTTTATACTAAAGAAGACCTGAATTGGGATAGCCAAAAGGATACCTATTTAGAAAATCATTTTACTTTCAGTGGTGTCCACGCTCAGAATTACCATATCTATACCCCGCCTGTTAATAACGCATGGGTTTTGATTTGGGGAAACCAACATTGGATAGGTGATTTTCCTCAATCCAATTATGCTTATGATTACAACTTTGAACCTGGGGAGGAAGGAAAGCTCGTTTTGGAGTTTTGGGTTACGCCTTATGATTATGCCCCTTTTGAAGGCCCTCAAAAGGCCATTGAATCGGAACTCAATCAGGGGGAAAGCATTGGACTCTCCTGGTCCATATTGGATTTTGATGGAGGGGAAAGAGAGGGGCATTTCAATTTATCCCATGATACGCGCATGGTAAAAGACGCAAGCTACCTGCGCAAGTTTAAATTGATGCCAATAGAAAGTGAATTAAAGGATTTGATCAAGGCAGACTGGTCCTTTGAAGTAATAGATATGGAAAACATGCGTGTATCCTTCAGAGATGAATCACAAGGTGAGATTTTGAAATGGGAATGGGATTTTGGGGATGGAAATTACTCAAACCAACAAAATCCCATCCATCAATTCAAAGAAAAAGGAATTCACAAAGTGGTGACCTTAACGGTAGAAGGGCCTGCAGGTAAATCCAAGCACACCAAGTACTGGGAAGTAATGATTAGGTAAATACTATTTTGCAGCAAGGCTTTGGCTCTTATAGCGTAGGAGATAGTGATTCAAGGAAAAAAGATATTGTCAACTTCCTGAAATGGTGAAAGGCAAGATGGATAAATTTTTTATAGGATTAATGTTTTGCCTCTCCTCTGTTGGTTTTGGCGTAAGCACTAGGCGTTTTTATTATTTTAACCTACTTTTCCCACAAAGCTATTTGATCCTTGCTGTTTTGCTTCAAAACCTTTCAACAAGTCAAGCAGATCTACCTGGAAAGTCGGATTATATCCATTTTCAATAAATATGTGGTCTATCCCTTAGATTTTTTTTCCGAAATACTTAATTTGATAAATTATTAGCCTAAGTGCTTGGTAGCATTGTCGATACATACAAAATTCCGAGGCTAAATAGACCTATCTAGAATTGGTGTGATTTATTGGAAAAACTGTCGTTCATGTAATTTATGACTAAAAAGAAGACCTTAATAATCAGAATCATTTTGTTCGGGGGAACGGCAATTTCCATGTTTTTTGTGCCATGGATTTTGGTTAAAGCCTGGATTTTACCTCTTCCTGATACTATTCAAGAACAAGTAGAGGAAGCAATTGGGCACGGTTTTGACGGCATGATTGTATATGTGGACCAAGCAGGGAAATCACCGGAACATTATACAGGTGGTTGGAAAGATAGAGAAAATAAGATACCAGCTGACCCAAATTCATTGTTTAAAATTGCAAGTATTAGCAAGTTATATACTGCTGTAGCAGCTACTAAATTGGTCAAAGAAAAGCGTTTGTCTTTTGATAAAACACTTGCTGATTATCTTCCAGAACTTATTGGTAGAATTGAAAATGCTGAAGAAATTACCTTGAGGATGATGATTCAACACCGTTCTGGTATTCCAAATTTCACCGATAATCCAGCGTATTGGGAAAACGAACAAGAAAATGGCAATAATGCTTTAGATTTTGCTCTAGATCTACCTGCTAGTTTTAAACCCAATGAAGGATATGAATATTCCAACACGAATTATTTATTGCTTCGTAGGATTATGGATGATGTTTTAGGGTATAGCCACAATCAGTATATCAAAGAGAAAATATTGATTCCACTTGAGCTGAAAAACACTTTTTTTTCGATTACTGAAGTCGATTTAGATGATGTAATGAGTGGATATTATGTTGGGTATGAGGAAGATTTAAAAGCCCGTGACTATGGGATGTTGGCTACAGCAAAAGATGTGGGTACATTTTTACGGGCCTTAAACGATGGTTCGGTATTTGATGAAGGAGAAAAGGAAATCTATCCTTATGAATACAATCATGGAGGTTTGGTAGTTGGCTATCAAAGCCTTGCAGAATACCACAAAGATATAGATGCGATAGTGGTTCAATTTATCAATACCACAGATTTTAATGGTTATGAATGGAACTTATCGGAAATTACAATTAACCGAATTGTAAAAATCATTAGAAAGAATAACGAGGTACAATAACCAAGCCTACTGACCCTTCGACCCTTCGACAGGCTCAGGGACCAGACCATTTTTCCGAGATTTGTTTTTCCTCTTTTGCTTTTTAGCGCTTAGGTGATAAAAAAGCAGGGGGTTATAGGTTTTAGGCTAATGACCGCCACCAAGGCCGAAACTGGAAGAACTAGAACCAATACGGAAAAAAAGAGATCCTGCCATTTTTTGGCAGGATCTCATTGGTTAGTTAACTGGTAGGACCAGCTTCGCCATCAAAGTGGCTCTGACCATTGGCCCCGATTTTTCAAAGGGAGCACTCAGTTAATTAAAACATTAATTGTTTTGATTAACTATGGTTGAAGAGTGATCGAAATGATCCCTGAATCAGTGTCTCCTGAAAATACAATGGTAACAGCATCCCCTACATTGTTCAAACCAGCTTCGGCCTTTGTGTAGGTTACGGTAGCAGTCAAATCGCTGGCAACCGTTACCTCTTTTAAAGACCCTTCTAAAGGCAATAACTGTAATGCTCCATCAGGATCCCATGAAGGTATCTGGTTTTTTAATACCTCTGCTTTCATCACATCTCCCGGTTTTGCATTTGGAAAATAGGCATTAATGGTGAAATTAGGATCTGCTGCCGTCACGCCATTTGATGTGACTTCAGATATACCCGTAAAGATCACATTACCATTTTCATCTAAAGGGATGTCAAAATAGGGTTGCTCGGTACAACCCATCATTAATACAAACGACACTATGAATGATATCGATAATATATTTTTAGTTTTCATATTTATTCAACTTTTTGATTAAATGAATTCATCGAGACTAATTTGTTTGTGTTGGCAAATACCCAAAATTCTGCTGAATTTTCCCATTGTTGTTCATTTCATCTCCCGGTATTGGAGATAACAAATGCTGAGGAGTAAAAGCAAAGTTGAATATTTGAGGTTGGTGTCCAACGAAGTTTGCAATGCTTGAGATTTCTTCATCGCCATAAACAATGCATCGTCTTGTACGACGCTGATCCCAAAGCATTTTGTTTTCAAATACCAATTCCCAAGCACGTTCACTGAGTATTTCTTTCAGTGTAATCGATGCGCCATTTAGAGGAGCCAAACCGGCCCTTAGTCTTACTTCATTTATCCCTTTTTCTATTTCTGCGGGACTTTCACCCAATGCCCAATTTACTTCTGTGAGCATTAATAATATATCAGCATACCGGTAATGTGACCAATTCAGTCCAGACCCATTCACTGACTTTACAGCTGCTGCATCGTAGTATTTGAACAGGTGGGGCGGAAACCGAATTGTGTCGGATTCATCATCAATGTTCGTATCCCAAGTAAAAAACATTGCTCTTTCCTTGGCACGTTTGTCATTGCTACCATAGGAATCATAATAATGCTGAGCTGGTACAAATGAACCGTTCTCATCAGATTTCGATATTTTAGTCAATAATGGTAAAGAAGGTTGCAATATGCCATTGTTATAACCTGGTTGGGTGGAATATTGTACTTGAAATATAGCTTCTCCATTATTGTTCATAGCCGGGTCATGCAAATCATCATAAGTTCCCAGAGCATAATTGCCATAAAGCGCGTCAAGCTGGGTTTTCGCTTTTTGCAAAAATGCTTTAGCACTTCCACCGCTCACAGGGTACTCTTGCATGGCCCAAGATCCCTCACCACACCAATCTTTACTAGGATCAGTCTCTACCTCCTGGTATGGGTATCCGGAAACGGTAAGGTATACATCAGCTAAAATAGCTCTGACAACATCCTGTGTTACACGTCCGTTGCTTGATTTACCAGCTGGGACCGCATTTAGAGCAAATTCAAGATCAGGGATAATTACGTCATCGTATATCTGCTTGAGACTGGTTCGAGGTAATGCTGCTTCATTTACATTGTCAAGGGGTGCGGTGATCATCACTGCGTCGCCCCAGTACCGAACGATATTGAAATAATAGAATGCACGTAAGGCACGAACTTCTCCCTGATATTGAGCCAATAGGGCTTGCGGTAGGTCTACAGAAGGAAGCAAATCCAACGCAAGGTTAGCATCCTGAACTCCAGCATACCAATTTGACCACTGATTATTGAAATTATCCAATAGGTTACCTGTAACCTGGTTTGTAGCATATTTATCGAACTGGGCATGTGGCTCGCTTGTAAATGCGCCACCCGTAGGGAATTCCAATGTGTTAGGCAAAATATTCCCCCAATCTCTGGCACCACCTGTCCAGGAAGATAGCATTCTGTATGCACCAATAGCTAAAGGTTCTCCGAATTCTCTAGCCGTCAGATCCCCCTGAGCGGTAAGCTGATTAGTAGGTACTTCCTCCAAAAACTCCTCGCAACTACTTAGGGTAAAAAAGCATACCAATAAGAAAATTACGGGTTTTATCACGATATAATTATTATTGTATTTCATGTTATTAGCTCTTTTTAGATCAGAAATTAACATTAACTCCTAAAATGAAATTTGTAGGATTAGGATATTGATATTTATCAATATTCTGAATATTAGATCGCCCTTTATCCAGCGAACTACCTTCTGGATCATACCCTTCCATTTCTATTGCAGTTAACAGGAAGAAGTTCTCCATTGAGTAATAAACCCTCAAATTATCAATACCTACCAATTTAGGAAATGTGTAGCCTATCGAAGCTGCTTGCCCTCTGATAAATGCTGCATTGTAAATTTCATGAGTATCGGTAAATGAATCGTAACGTGCACCGGCATTACCCGCTCTAACCTGAGCTACTATTGTTCCCTCTTGATGATCCGGACGCCAGGCATCCAACACCCTATTTACCATACCTGACACAAATTGACGGTCTTCAGCAGACTCATGCACAATGGCTTTGTCTACCCCACCAACAAATTGTATGGTAATATTTGCATCAAAATTCCCATAAGTTAATGAATTGATAAATCCACCGTAAATTCTAGGATAAGAATTACCAATAATATTACCATCAGAAATTAACTCGATTTTTCCGTCCTGGTTTACATCTTCAAACTTCAAGTCACCAGGGACCCTACCATAGCGCGCAGCCAAAGCAGCTTCCTGTGTGCTATATACACCCATACGGTTTAGCCCAAAGAAAGAACCTATTGGTTCGCCAACTCTATATACTGAAGTAGCGTTTCCTGCACCGGTATCAACGAAAACGTCGGCGTTTGTGGGACCAAGTTTCAAAATCTTATTTCGATTGGCAGACAAGGTCAGGCGCGAATTCCATGTGAAATTTTGCCTTTGAATATTGGTGGTTGCCAATCCGATTTCTACTCCCTTGTTTTCTACTTCTCCTAAATTTACAAAAGCACTACCGGGTGCACTTGAATTTGGTAATGGAAGATTAAACAACATGTCACTCGTTGTTTTATGGTAATAGTCAGCTACGATATTGAACCTGTCATTGAATAGGCTAAGGTCTATTCCTATGTCCCACTGAAAAGTTGTTTCCCATTTTAAGTCGGGATTACCTGTAGATCCCGGATAGAAACCGGATCTTAAGCCATCACCAAACATCACATTCGTCGTGTTGATATACCTTTGGGTTACAAAACTTCCGATTTCCTGATTACCTGTCTCACCGGCACTGGCTCGAACTTTAAGGTTAGAAATTACTCTGCTGTCTTCCAAAAACTCTTCATTGGAAATTGTCCAGCCTAATCCAATAGATGGAAAGAATGTATATTTATTGTTGGGTCCAAACTTTGAAGATCCATCCATTCGCCCGGTTGCTGTCAACATGTATTTGCCATCATAAGCATAATTGACACGCGCAAAATAGGAATTAAGGGCACTTCTTTGATTTGAAGAAAGGGCTACTGGTGTATTGGCACCTGCATTTAAGTTATTATAACTATAAAAATTTGATGGAAAATTGGAGGCTTGCGCTTCTAACCATTCCATTTGAGTTTCCTGCCAGGAAAGCCCAAGTACACCGGAAAAGGAATGCTTGTCAATTATTTTATCGTAATTAAAATAGTTTTCATTCTGCCAATAAAACCATCTTTGATTACTTCCTCTGGCATCCGAACTCCTTGTTCCCTGGAAATCCCCGTTGAACCATCTACTGTCTTCACTTCTGCTATCTATGGCGAAATTGGACTTAAAACTTAAATTATCTGTAATTTGAGCGTTAAGTACTACACCACCAGTCAACTGTTGGTTTAGATAATATCCGTCTCTCTGATCAGTTGTGTACACAATATTTCTCCAATTTTCTCCAACAGGAAAATCTCTACCAGTACTCCAGGTACCTGCATATATACCAAATTCAGGATCATCCGGATACTTGGTAGGCAATATTGGCCATGTCTCTGAAACAGTTCTCAGTTGGTCATCACCTCTTGTGTTTTTTGCCCTTGAATATAAAATGTTTGTGCTTACACCCAACCATTTATTCAATTCGATATCCGTTGTAAATCGGGCATTTGTACGCTTGTAGTAAGACTGCATCAAAAGGCCATCCTGATCAGTATGACCCAGGGCAAAGGAGTATTTTGCATTTTCAGAGCCACCACTCACATCAATATAATGGTCTTGTGAAAAGGAATTATCAAAAGCGATATCCTCCCAGTTCGAATAATATCTAGGTTTGTAATAATTGCCGTCATTCCCAACCAGGTCCATAAAGTAACCTCCCTGAGGAACCTGTTCAAACAAATGAGGCATTTCAGACCATGAAGCGCCTGTACCTTTACCCCCTCTGAAATCCTTTGACTTATCCAGGGTGCCATACTTAGGCGTGTTGGTAAACGCCTGCTCATAAAGGTAGAAAAATTGGTCTGCAGTAACAGTATAGTTATTTCTCTGCATGGTTCCCAAGGTTGCCGAACCATTATAATTAACTTTCACTTCACCAACCTCTCCTCGCTTGGTGGTGATGATGATCACGCCATTTGCTCCTCGAGTACCATAGATAGCAGTGGCTGAGGCATCTTTCAGGATATCCATTGATAAAATATCCTGTGGGTTGATGTTTCTCAAAGCATTGCTAACTCCAATAATCCCATCGACTACAAATAGTGGATCACTGTTTGAATTAATAGAGTTTGTACCTCTGATTCGGATGATTGGATTGGAACCTGGATAGCCAGCGCCTTGCTTTACTACCTGAACGCCTGAGACCTTGTTTTGTAATGCTTGTCCAATATTTACAACCGGCCTGTCTACAAGCTCCTTTGTTGATACACTGGCAACGGAACCTGTGAGATCACTTCTCCTTTGCGTACCATAACCTATCACTACTACTTCATCGAGGCCGCTGATATCTTCAGTCAGTGTAACGTTGATTACCGTTCTAGTCCCTACTGTCTCACGTACGGATTCGAATCCTATAAATGAAAAGTCCAATATAGCATTCCCATCGGCTACATCTATCTCATATCGACCATCTAAATCAGTGACAGTTCCGTTTTGAGTGCCGACAACGCGGACATTCACTCCGGGGATACCCTCAGGATCAGTTTCAGTAGTGACTTTCCCGCTTACTGTAATAAGCCTTAGGGCAGCAGTAGCACTGGATTGCTGAACCTTTTGCGGTTTATTTTCCCTTGGGGTTATTACAATACTGTTTTCATTTCTTACATACTGTAAATCTGTATTAGCCAGTAGTAGATCCAGCGTATTTTTAAGTGTTCTCTTTGACTTACTTAACGTTAGGTTTTGATGCTTTTTGATTTGACCCGACTTATAAGTGAGCTTGTAAGGAGTGCTTTCATTTATCTTTTTGAAGGCACTCAAGAGTGATTCACCATTTAGTTCTATGCTGACAACAACATCTTCAAGTTCCGGTAATTGATTGTTGGCTTTGGTAGTAGCGGTAGTAGTAATCATAAAAAGAAATACTAAAAAGCCGACTCCTAGCGTTTTAAAAGGAATTGCCAATGCTTGACAATTCAATGGATGAAATCCATGATTTTCTAATAGGACACGATACGTCCTAGATAAGTAAAATTTCATAGTTTTGAATTGGGTTAAGTTAATTGATAATGACTGAATCTATGCCTTTTGTTAGGCAGTGCTGCTTCGGGTGCAACCGGGGCAGCTTTATTTTGTTTTCTGGATTTTACATAGGCATATTTTTTACAGATATTTAGTTCAAATAAAATAGATATTGCTATTTTCCTCACTTGAGGAAAAAGCATTGAATTTTGTCGATGCTTTATGGACCTTATCTAAGTCTTCCTTCAAATCAAGATTTGCAGTAAACCTACACTTCCTATGGGTATCAATGTCGAAAAGGAACTCAACTTCAAAGGGCTTTTGAAGTGTAACAGCAGCCTCGCCAAACTGGATGTTTTCAAATTCTAAATTGCTTTCCTTCCAAGAAGCTATTGACCCCGCCACTACTTCATTAAAAGAAAAGTCCTCAGGGAATCTTATCGTGGAACCGGAGTTCAACCAGATTTTATTGCTATCCGGAAGAATCATGTATTCTCTTTCACCAATACCAGCTGAAAGAGATGTAAGGTCTTTTTGGTTGATGGGTTCAGTTTCTTTTGAAAGAAAAAATAAGGATGTCAAGCAGGCAAAAAAAATAAAGGCTGCCGCAGCCCAGTACCCCTTCGTAATTGTCTTAAATGATTTTGAAACATTTAATTGAGTAGGCTTTCTTTCCTTGGTTTTTAGGTGTAAATCATTAATGGATAGTAATTTATAACCCAGCTCAGTACTAGGGAGCTTCCACGACTCTTGCATTTTTTGGTTCAAAGTATCCTTATAAAAAGGATGACTAAGCATTCCATATAGCGCATCTTTCTCTAATGGCAAACAGGTGTTGGCTAGATACTTATTGAATAGATGCATAAATTGGGCATTAGTATTCAATACCTTGATAGTTTATTTTAAAATGGTCATTAATTAACAAATTAAAAGTAATATAACCAAATTTAAACAAAACTGTGTCCTAATTAAAGGTCAGGTTAAACAGATCGGTTTTTGACTCGTTTAAGTTGCATTTGAAAAAAAATGCTTGTATTACATTCTTAGGAGGTTTTTTGTTGCCATCAAAGAGTCTCTTAAGTCATTTATTCAATTCGATTTTAAACCCGGATTATGTAATAAAATGTCTATTGCATATTTCGGGTTAAAGCACCTATTTAGTCGAATCAATACCATTAGATTGGAGAGAAGCTCCCCAATTTTGTAGTCGCTACCTTCCAAATACATAAGCCTACACCATTAGGAACAAATAGCTGAAAACCTATTATTGGAGTATCACCTTTACTTTGTTGTCGTACTTGCTTATTAGTAGTATCGTTTTTTTCAGAAGAAACTACTATAAGGATATTTTCCTTTGATAATGGTACTTTATCCTGCTATCGTAAAACCAAAAAATAATCATACAAATAAGGAGTATTTTAATGTAAGGCATAGAACAAGCCTATCTGTAAAACTTTGATAAAATATTTTGATGACATTTTCCTTTTATTCCGATAGAAGGTAAAATAACCAATATGAAAAAGATAAAACACCTCAGCATAATGCTGATTTTGACAGGAGTACTAAGTTGTATTAATGACGATAGTGAGATTGACAATTTACAAAATGTTCAAGCCCAGTTTTGTGATAATTATGCAGGAGCGGGTGCTGCCTATTGGAATATGTCTAATGGTATATTTGTACCATTAAATAAAGTCCCTATAATTGAAAATCCAGGTGGTCGTGTTTCATTTAATGAACAGCCTCTTCTTAGTCTTGAATATTCAGTAGGGTACACAGGAACGGGTATAAGAGATTCGCAAAACTTTCCGATAGGGATTGACATAAAACGGCTTGACAAGAAGGTGTTTTATCGTTGGATTCCTAATGTAAGTTTTGTTGGTGTTTCAGATTTTAATCAAATTATCGCCCAAGAAATCAATACCATGTTTGCAGAGGTGGGGTATAATCCTAGCAATGGATTCGATCCGATTTGTTCTCGAAATGAGAGTCAAAATTTTGAAGGCATGTTGGTCAATTTTAATGGCAGAGTAATACAATTTGGAGAATTCACAGGGATTGTATGGGTGCGTTCTATGGTCGTCCCAGGCTTGGGAACAGTAAATTCTGCCATTCAAATTTCTGCGGCCCCTTCGGTAGAGTTTGATGCGCGTACTTTAGACACTTTTTTACCATTTAACTTTCAACTTTACGTTCGGCCTGATGGTGAGGGATTTATTGATAATGATCGGGACGGTAGCCCTGCACATCTGGATCCGGATGATAATGATCCTAATGTAAGACATCAAAACTAATTTGAGTTGGTCAGTTTTAGCAGAGCCTTCGGTTTAGGATAAACCGGAGGTTTTTCTTTTCCTAATTATCAAGAAAACAGCCAACACTAATAATAAGCCTATACCTAAGTACCAATAGTAATTGACAGAAGGGGATAGCTTTATAGGCAGGGTGTCTCCCATTAAAATTAAACCAGCCCAGTATTGCGGATGAATCGTCCTTCCCTCTGCTTGATTTAAATAATCCAATTTTGCATTTCTTAAAGCCTCATCCTTGGGAAGGCCATTTTCAAGGTATCCATAAAAGCTGTCTAGGATTTCAGCACTTGATTGCTCATCAATTTGCCAAAGACTGGTCAAGATACTTTTACTTCCTGCATAGTTAAAAGCATGGGCCAGTGAAATCATGCCCTCACCGGGCTGATAGCTCGGCAGACCCGTTTCACAAGCCGTTAAAATAGCCAAATTTGAATTTAGATTTTGGTTGTAGATCTCATAGGTATACAGGTAATTATCATTGATTAGGGTTGAGTCGGAAATGTTCTTTGCAAAGACCAATCTCGACAGTTCGGGATTTACATTGTTCGATTCCGCATGGGTGCTGATATGTATAATCTTGTGCTCATTCGCAGTTTTAGTGAATATGCTTTTGGATGCTTGCTGATTTAAAAACGACCTGCCTCCAAATCGTTCAGAAAACCTTTTAGCAATAGCGGCACTGAACGGTTGGGGCAATAAAGTCAGGTAGGTTTTATCAATATCGATGGAATCGTTAATGGCCATTTCGTATGCTCTCTTCATACCTTCATCAAAGGTAGGGGCGTAGGCTATAAAGTCATCTTTGAAATTCAATGTCTTTCGATTATCATCCAATAGTAGCAGGCTATAATTGTAGGAGATATTATGTTTGCCCAAAAGGCTTTTGGTTGCAAGTTCTTGATAGGAATTGATTTTCTCCGAAGTAAGAAGTTCAAAATTTAGGTTGAACAATTCTTGATCGGGAAATATAATAATATTTTCGGTTTCAATTCTATTTTGGATAGGTTCCCAAAGAGACTGATACAAAAGTGAGAAGCACTCAAAAGTTTCAGAACTGTTTATTCGGTAATCTGATAGGGTTGTAATACAATCCAAGCATAGATCGGATGGTAGTGGCACCATCTCCATACGGTCTTTGGTTAGGATGAAGGCAACGAGCCTATTTTCGATGAACAGATACCGTACTGCAGTGGACGAGTCATCAATATTTTGCTGTAGATCGCCCAAAGGGGTCAATACAGTGCTATATTTTAATTCATAATATTGTGGATATTCTGTTTTTATTTTAGCAAGGTAATCCTCCCACTCCAATAAGCTAGCCTTCCAATCTTCCACATCAAATTGAGTTTCTTCAGTAGAATCAAAAAAAGAATTGATTTTCATGCGCAATAATTCCTCTTCCTCCCTGATACTTTCCGGAGTTAGCTTATTTTCTGTTAGATTGAGTCGTGTTCGGATTCGATGGTATATCGAAGATTCATGAAGGTCAATGATTTTCTCCAAATACTTCTTATCACCTGTTATGTCAAACATTTTACGATAGACCTTTTTACCAAAATCGAATAACTCTCGACTGTTTTCTAATAGAACATTGATATCGGAATCGTTGGTGATCAGCGATTTTTTCCTTTCAATTCTTTGAATGGCATTCTGTATAATGTCGGTAATTTTACCCAAACTTTCCACTGTTTTAACGGTGTCCATTTCATACTGGGCTTTGGTAAGGTAAAGCAATAGCCTTAGTTGGTTTGGGCTAAAAAATTCCTCAGAAATTACATTGTTAAACGGCTGCTTCTTGTAGGAGTCCAAAATTTGATTGCTCAGTCCAATGGCACCTTCATAATCTTTTTGATCAAAAAATATCTTGACTTTGGCTATTTGTACCTCATTTGCCAAATAACTATCTTCACCATAGACCGAAATAACCTTAGCAAGGGTAGTATTGATAGTACGAATACCTTCTGAAAACTTATTGAGATTTGAATAGGATTTGGCCAGGTTGATATTGGTATAGACCTCATTTTGTGAAAATCCTTGCCCATTACTGTTTTTATAAGCCTGAAGCGTGCTTTGGTAATAATGCATTGCTTCTTGGTAATTACCTTTTTGAAAAGCTAAGTCGCCCAATACCCCGTAAAGATTGGCTTTGTAAGAATAATTTTCTCCATTGATTGAGTTTAAAGAGATTTTTGCTTCTTCCAGATAAGTTTCTGCTTTATCTAAGTCATTGTTGTATAGTAACGATTCGCCTACCATCAGGGCGGCACCGAAATACTGTATGGTGTTTTTTAAGAAGTGTTTTTTTGCATGGTTATATCCTAGCATGGCAATTCTTTTTGCCTTTTCCTTCTCACCCAAATCGGAATACAGGCTGCCCAAATTTCTATAGGAGATAATAAGGTTTCCATGCACTTTTTCCGTTAAGGGATGGTTATTGGTTTTGTTCAAAAAAGCATTGTAATGGTTTATTGATTTTAGTGTGAAACGCATGGCATCATCAAAATTGCCAGAGGATTGTTTGACCAAGAACCAATTGCCGTAGATGGTGCCTGGGAGATAATCGGTTTGTTCTGGGTCGTTAACGGTTGAGTCCAAAGCATTGATTGCCTTTGTAAAATAATAATTGGCACTATCAGGTTTGGTATTAAAATACATTAGTGCTCCTTTGTAATTGTATATTCGTGGCGCCAAAGGGAAATTTTCGGAATCATTTTTCTGTATTAAATCAAGAGCGTTGTCCGTGTGTGCGATCAATAATCCAAAATCGCCCATTTTGAGGCCTAACTCGCTCAAATGAAATTCAGATTCCACCATTTTTTGGATATCACCCAATTCTTTGGCTAAACTGTTTGCTTCTCTCAAATATTTTTGTGCCTTTGATGGAGTTCCTTGATCTATGTACAGAATTCCCATTCTTAAATTGGCCTCGTAAGCTATTGGGTCTTTTAATTTTCTGGAGTCTATCCGGTCATATAAGTCCAAGGCTTTTTCAAAATCAGTTTCCGGATTTTGTAAGAATTCTATCTTTCCCAAAGGATAGATCAGATGTCCCAATAACGAATTTTTGGGATTGTCCATTTCCGCTTTAATCACCTCTTGGGCATTTACGAACTCATTTAAAGCGATAAGGCTATCTATTTTTATTAAGACAGCCTCTTGCTGTGCGTTTGCATTCCAAAATAGGGCTACGCAAAGTACGGCAAGCAATGCATGGAGCTTCATATGCTTCATTCTTGAATTTTTTTCAGAAGCTCAACACTCTTTTCGTCTTCAACCATTTTTAGGTGTTTAATGGCTTCTTCGGTATTGTTGTTTTTTAATAGCCCAAGAGCCAAATAATAATGGGCTTCTTTGCTAAATACGGAAGCACTAGAATTCAAGGTAGTTTTAAAAAAAACAATGGCCTTATCTGTATTCCCTTTGGCCAAATAGGCACTTCCCAAGAAATAGTTCAATGTGTCACTATCTTGATTTGTAAGCAATTGCTTTTCCCATTTAGTGATGGCCATATCGTAATTACCTTGCTTATAATTAACCATTGCCTCATAAAAGGCATAATTGTCATTGTTGCCCATAACAGTGGGAAGACCTGGATCAACTGTGAAATAACTTTGGAAAAGCTTCTCGTTAGGGCTTTGTTTGTTAAAGAACCAAATACCCAATGATAACAATAGGGCAATGCTGGCAGCTATAGGGTACCAATAAGATTTATGCTTTGCGCCGGATTTCTCTTTATGGCTATCATGGAATAGGTCCATCAAATTTCTGAGACCTTCTTCCTCAATGGCAAGGAACAGTTCTTTAAACGCATCAAACTGTTCTTTCAGGACTGGATTACGGTTCAGTTTGTTATTGAATTCTTCTTTTTCTTTAGAATCCATTTGTTCTAAAAGTATTCTTTCGAATTCTTCTTGCTGTTCTTGAGATATGTAATTTGGGTACTTATCCATTGTTTTTGGTTTCCATGGCCAATGCCCTTAGTTTTTCCATACATCGGTATTTTTTGTTCCGAACCGAAGCCGATGTAAGTTGTAGGTCCTTTGCGATTTCGTCCATCGCCTTTCGCTCAAAATAAAACTGGGTCAAAAGCTTTTTGCAAGAGGCACCAATTTGTTTCAGGGCCTCATGCAGTGCATTCAATTTACTTTCCTCTTCTTTTTCATCCCACTGCTCTTCGTTGTTGGACCGCATGGCAATGAGCCCTTCATCAGAGACCATTTTTTTAAAGTGGGCAGAACGTAAATAATCGGTCCATTTATTTTTGGCTATGGTAAAAAGATAGGCTTCTAGATCACTATTTTCTTTGAGTTTATCTTTTTTGATGTTCCGCCAGCAAGAAATAAAAGATTCTTGAAATACATCCTTGGCTTGAGCTTCATTACCATGGTTATTAAAAACATAGTTTCTGAATTTTGGAAACATATTTTGATAAACCTCTTGCATCACCTTCTGCTCATTATTTTTAAAAGCGGTAACTAGCTGATTGTTGTTCTGATGTAAAGTGTTCCCCATGCTTTTTTTGAAAGTATGGGGAATTTACAATATTTTTTTTTCTTTTAGAAATTATAGAAATAAAGCATATTCTATGGCAAGGAGGCTCACCTATTGATTAAATATTGGCGTAATTTCTATTGTTACAGGTTCTACCTTTATATTTTGAACCAGTTCCTTAGAACGAGCTTCAGCTGTAGCCTTATTGCAACTTTCAAAAATAATAATGCTTCCTACCCCTGAATTAAATCGCAACATTCCATCCCCTAAATCTTCCAATTGTCTTGCATCTAGCACCCTTTCTTGGTTCACCACGCCATTACTGGAGGTAATGATTCCTTTATATCCGGAAGCGCCTTCTACCGCAGCAAAATCAGCAGAATAAGGAATGGGACTAAAAGCCTGATAACTTATATTATTGGGACAGCCTATATCTGAGATCTCCCTTAGGTTGGATTGCCTAGTGAATGACACAGTAAATGATTCACAATTTTTCCTGTTGATCATGGTCATACTATCCCGTCCGGCTTCTGAAAGTTCACCTGTAATTTTATTGCGTATGTACAGGATAACCGTTATGGTTTCTTTATTTTCACCACTCTCTAATTCAGATTCCAGTGCAGTGCTGATGTACGACACATAATTCTTTTTTGTAATAATTGATTGGCCAAAATTGCTGGAATTATCACCAATATCCTGAACCCTTCCTCTGTACTCATTTGAAGTACTCCAATGAAATTCAAATTCTTCAACTTCGAGCTCAATGTCGGTAATTGCAGTTACTCGAAGCTCAGTGGATTGTCCTAAACAGAGTTCAACATTATCCTGCTGCAATTTAACTACCGCATCTATTGATTTAACGTTCCAGCTTTCAAAATTAAAGGCCTTAGTGCGTAGTCCCCCGAAATTGGAATAATAATTTGTTGCTTTTATATTCCTATTAACCACCTCAATTATTATTTTAGTTCGTTGATATCCAGTCTCAATTAACTCATGATCTTGAATAAAAGTATTGGGAAATGCACCGTTACCTGACACTATAGTGTAAACGTCTTTTAAAATGGTACGCAAATCATTGCTTAATCTTACATCTTCATACAAGGCAGGAAGAAAAATGCTTGTTGCTTCCTTAAACCTATTGTCTACAACTTCTTTAATTACTTCAGGATATTGCTCTAGTACAGGGAGAACAGCATTGTAGAGTTCATTTTCTTTATCACTGCCAAATGGTGGCAGTAATGCTTTATTACCACTAATGTCAAGCAGCGTAGGTAAAAAATAGTCGATCACATAGGTTTTTTTATTGAGTTCGGCATACAGGCTACGTTCTTCCTCGGTCATGTTTCTCTCCTCAGCATTGGCCTGACCTGCACCAATAACAACCACTTCGTATTCAGCCACAAATTCGGAGGCAGGGTTTACTGGCAATAAAATAGGGTCCGTTTTTATTGTGTTTTCAATGGATGCTTGTTGTGCATTTATTTGCTGCACTGAATTGCCCAACTCTAACATTTCAATTTTGTTGGTCTTGCCAGCTTCCAATTTAAAATTCTCAAAAGCAGTGGAGGTGTAATTTGGAATATCGATAAGGTTACCGTTTCTATCCGTATAACTTTTTTTGTAAATGATAACGTTAGACCTTCTGGGCAAAGAATTTTCTAACATAATACGAGTGGAATCAACACTGGACAGTGTGACACCACTTTTGGTGCTTTCATCGTTAAAAAAAATCCTTTTGTTTATTTGGGTTGAACTGTTTGGAAGTAATTGCGCTATAAAGTTTTGTAAAATTTGTTCATAACTGCCTTGACTGTAGAAGAGTGGGTTACTCCTGAACAAGGTTTGCATTTCTTCTACAAAATTGGAAAAATCTGTACTTTGCCCAATACTATTTAAAAAGGCACTTTTTGCACTATCTGGCAATAAATAATAACCTAGGGCATAATAGAGTATGACTTCGGCGGTGGTTTCAATCGACAGTTCTTTTCTTTGGTCAGAGATGAACCCGGCAAGCAAAACATTATTGTCCGCATCCAGTAGGTACCCAATTTCTATAGTTTGGCTGTTAAAAGGTACTTTTCCAATTCCATTCGCGTTTATATCAGCATTAGCGCCTAGTGAAACCAAGGTGCTCTTTGATAGGTCCACATTAGATCCATCGGGCAACAATATTTGTACGTTTGTCCTGTTAAACGCTCCATTATCATCTTGCATAAATTCATCTGCATCATCCGTTGAAGTACAGGCTATCAGGGTGCCAAAAAAAATAAAAGCCAATAGGATGCTTTTGCTTAAAATTTTCATGTGTATTTAGGTCAAATGTGGTTACTATTTCTCAATTAAACTTTTGATTTTAGGCCTTTACCCAAAACCTGATCTATGGAATCCTTTCAAATACCAGTCGCTGCTTCTTCCTAATGGCTCCTTCGAGTAGCCTGTCCTTTTGGATCAATTCAACGATATTCTAAGCATTTCTATTAATCTTAGATCTGTAATTAAAGGGAAAGCGTTCTAAAGCGTTTTGTTAAAAGGCCTTTTCAACTTTAACCCATTCCCTATTTCCAAGGTTAATGCCTCCGTTGGGATTGTAGAATAGCTCATCGTTTTTAATGTAGTTGCCCTCACTATCCATCCAATATTGAGTTGAACCTGCATTTACCTGATAATTTTTTCCATCAAGTGGATTGTATACAGTTTCTTCTTCGTTTATCATATTGATAAAGTTTTGTTGGGATCTATCACTGCCAGAACCAAATGTACGGTTCATGAACGATGCGTGGTTGGCATCCTGTGCCGCCCAAATCCCTCTCATTTTCTGTTGATGCGCATTAAATGCCGCTTGTCTGTTTTGCATATTTATCTGATGTTGTTGAGCGGCTTTTTGTGCGCGTACCTGATTTAACTGCGCAACATACTGTTTCCATTGCGGGTTTTCTTTAGCGTTGATTAACGCATTCTCAAAAGCTGAAATGGTTTCCATAAAATGCTCTTCATCAACAAACATATAGTCGGCGCTATACATCCATAGGGTCATGGTGTCTATAAAACTCAATGACTGCTGCATGTAAATTTTGCCCACTGTGACCAAAGCTTTTTGGCCTTTATTATTTTTCCATACTGTTGATATCATTTCCAATTGAACTTGCCCACCACTTTCAGTTCGTATTTTTTCTTGAAGGTAGTTTTCTAATTTTGGCAGTTTAATATTTTCTATAAATTGAAATCCACTGTACTGCATTCGCGGTAATATTTCTTCTTTAATGATATTGTGATTACTTATCATTGGTCGGTGCAAGTTTGCGGTTCCAGAATTTTGCATGAATTGATACGTTTGCGGATTTTGATAGGAAATATGCACCTTTAAAGGCGTATTAAAGGATTTTAGATTATTGGGGCCTTGAATCTGAGTCAAAAAAACAGGGATTTTTTGATCTAAAGTGTAAGTAGGTTTAGATATTACCTCCCAATCGGCTGGGTAGTTTGAGCTACTTACCACAATACCAGTTCGGGCATCCCGAAATTGATGGGTCTTTAGTTTATTATTTTTAAACTTTTGGGTATGTCCCAATTTTTCAGCTTCAGAAAGTTCATTTTTAAAACTGGATTCCGTAGCAAACCCTTCTTCATACTCATCATCATAGTAATCATCGTCTGAATTGGTTTGGGCTGAATTTTTACTTCCGCATGCAGTTAGCAAAATTAAAATAGCAATAAGGTGGATGGCGTAGGCTTTCATTTGATAATTTTTAAAGGTTATTTTACCTGATATCGTTTTAAACCTAAAATGTCATCACTTTTGGTAATACTATTATGTAAATGATAGCGCAAGGATCAGCTCATCCTATCGCAAATTCGGCTTGGTATGGGGAATGGTTTTACCTCTTTTGTGTTTTAGTACTTGGGTTATTGAAGCGAATTCAGCATCAGCAGGTAATAGATTGTCTATTGCTAAAGAAAGTTGAAAACTTTCAGCATTGTAGGTCCAAGTTACGCTTCGCTAAACTTGGAACAGTGGTACCAGTCGTACCGGAGGCTGAGCCTGTCGAAGCTTTAGGAATCCCCTCCCGGAGGCTGAGCTTGTCGAAGCCGTAGGAATCGAAGAACGTTAGAAACCACACGACTATTTCTATCCGGATTGAATTCAGGATTTATTTAAGAAAGTTGAAAACTTTCAATATTGTAGGTCCAAGTTACACTTCGCTAAACTTGGACCAGTGGTATCGGTGGCTGAGCCTGTCGAAGCTTTAGGAATCCCCTCCCGGAGGCTGAGCCTGTCGAAGCTGTAGGAATCCTCTCCCGAAGGCTGAGCCTGTCGAAGCCGTAGGAACCAAACAAGGGTACTTCGGAACTGGGGTAGGGTACTTCAGAACCTACCCATTGGAGTTTAAAACCTCAATTACCCACCTTAAAACAGGTGTGGGGTACTTAAAACTGACAAGCTTGGACCTTTTAACTCGAATTTCCCGGTTCAGAACTGATGTTTTTCACCTCCAACCTGAAAAATTCGACCAAAAACTGACAAGAAATAGGGTAAATATCGGAAAATCCGACAAAATTTCAGGAAAAGTCTTTGGATAAGCTCAAATTTTCTAGGTTCAGAAGTGGGGAGGGGTACTTCGGAACCTACCCATTGCAGTTATTAACCTCAAAATTCCAGTTCAGAAGTGGCTAATTGAACCTTTTAGCCGGAAATTCCCGCCTTTTTGGCAGTTTTTTTTAGGTTTTAACCAAAACATTTGACCAAAAACTGACAAGAGAGAAGGTTTAGAGTAAAGCATTTCAGTAAAATGGGGGTTAAAATGGTGTTTTTACCGAATTTTTTTGATTAGAACCTATTCTTGGATTACAAAATGGCTTAGCATGGAAAAACAAAATTGATTAAAATCAGCAGATTGTAGATTTCAAAGGGGCAATTGTCTAAAAAGGTGTAAATTCTGCATTGGAGAATCATACCTTTCTTGGATTATCCGTTTGTAAACGGATAACAAACACTTAGCTCAAAACCAATTGTATTTTTTAAAACCCCAGTTTAAAAGCCCTAATAGGCTTTTTTATTTAGAAGCATTTAGTTAGTTTAGTGGGGATATAATAGATATATACGTAACTCCCCAGGGAGACTTTTTTGTATACAATCGTTGAACAAAACCTCCTGCGTCGGTAGTTTCACTATTTTTTTTGTGTTAATTCACTTATTATCAGTTGTGTATATTATTTTTATTCCATGTATTATCTTTAAACTTTACTAATCATGGAAAAAAAAGCCTACGTCAACAGATGTATGAGGAGATGCGAATCAGGAATTACTCTCCCCGCACGATCAAGACCTACATTGCAATGGTGTCTTTCGTATCAAGGCATTTTGGCAAAAGCCCGGAATTCATTAGCATAGCTGAGTTAAAAAGTTATCTTTTTCATAGAGTGGAGCAGGATAAATTGTCAGTATCCACTGTCAATCAAACTATCAGTGCGTTCAAAATCCTTTCCAAAGATGTCTTGGGTAAAGATTGGGATCCCGTAAAAATTAAACGGCCCAGAAGGCCCAAGATTCTCCCGGTCGTTTTTTCAAAACAAGAAGTATCTCTTCTATTGAACGGGATCCAAAATCGAAAACACTATTGTCTGATAGCCCTTACTTATGCTGGAGGATTGAGGCTAAATGAGGTCATCAACCTAAAGTTTGGCGATATCGATAGTGACCGGATGCAGTTGAAGATCCGCGGAGGAAAGGGTTACAAAGATCGGTATACTTTATTGCCCAAAGCATTGTTGTCAAAGCTTCGGGATTACTACAGGCACTATCGCCCCAAGACGTATCTTTTCGAAGGTCAGGTAATTGGCAAACCCTATAGTGAGTCGAGTGCACAAGCCATTTTAAAACAAGCGATGCATCGGGCAGGAATAAGCAAATGTGCCTCTTTCCATACGCTTCGTCATTCCTTTGCCACCCATCTTCTAGAACAGGGTACCAATGTCAGGGTAATTCAGGAGCTGTTGGGGCATAAATCATTAAATACCACCACCGTTTACCTGCATGTAAGCAATTTTGATTCCGGACAGGTCAAGAGTCCGCTGGATGGACTGTGATGGAAACGGTAAACAAAAGGAATGATGGTACAGAACTTTCCGATATTCTGAAGCATCACAGGAAAACCTTTCTATCTAAAAAAGGTAATCTATGTACTGATCAGCACAAGGCCTACAGAGATATTATTTCCTGCAGGACTTCCAAAATGGGTAGCCATACCCTCACCTGTAATACCTGTGGCGATACCCGGACGAGTTACAATAGTTGCCGGAATCGACACTGCCCAAAATGCCAATATGTAAAGCAGCTTATATGGGTTGAAAAACTCAAGTGCAGGCTGCTTCCGGTAAGGTATTTTCATATTGTATTCACGGTACCCGAATTCCTCAAGCCTCTGTTTTACCTCAACCAGCGAGAATGTTACCGCATGCTCTTTGCCTCTTCGGCCCTTGCGGTGAAGAAAGCAGCCTCCAACCCAGCCTTCCTGGGAGTTGAAAGCGGTTGTCTATCAGTGCTACACACTTGGGGACAGTCCCTTAACTACCATCCACATATTCACATGCTGGTACCTGCCGGTGGACCTGATCCTGACCATATGGAGTGGGTAGCAGCCAACAAAAAGTTCTTTGTACCCGTGAAAGCCCTAGCAGGGATATTTAGAGGTGTGTTTATGGAAAAACTAAGAAAGGCTCTGGCCGAAAGAGTACTACGTCTTCCTGAAAACCAAATGGAGCTGTTTACAGACGGGAAGTTGCTCAATAAAGCCGCTTATGAAAAAATCTGGCATATACATATCAAAAAAACATTCCGCGGAGCAGGTCAGGTCCTAGCCTATCTGGGCAGATACACCCACAGGGTTGCCATCAGCAACAGCAGGATACTAGACACAGATGGAAAGACAGTAAAATTCCGGTGGAAAGACTACCGCGACGGAAGACAGAAAACGATGGAACTTAGTTGTGGAGAGTTTATAAGAAGGTTTATCCAACATATACTTCCCAACGGTTTTTACAAAATACGGTACTACGGGATTCTCGCCTCTGCCAACAGCAAGACAGTCATGGAGGAGTGTTTCAGGCTTCTTAGCAGGATAAGGACCCTTTCCCCATTTGAAGGTCTGAGCACCTACGAATTATTAGAGAATATTCTGGGGGAGGGGCTATTTAGCTGCAGTGCTTGTAAAACAGGGAAAATGGTCTTTGGACTGCCAGAAGGAAAGGGAAAGGAGCCATAATACCGAACTTACCTTCGTTCTTTGACAGTTTACAATTATTTACAAGGGCAATGGCTTTCCAGGGAGAAATGCGTTCAGTAAGCAAGCCAATAATCGAGACCAGAAGATAAATCAGGAAAAGCCGATGCCCATATTAAACAATGATAGTATTAAAAGGCAGAACCAAAAGAGATAAATGCCCATAAACGGGGGAAGGCTTTGTCCAACAATGTTTTAATCGCAATCTGAAACCCTTAATTCACTAGTTGTTTTTTTCGTAGATTGCGTTTAAAACACTTTACGTTACCAGCCATTTGAAAAAAGAGACCGTGCAATATAAAAACAACAGATTATGACGAAAATATATAGATTACTCTTACTTGGGATTTCATTCATCTTGTTGGTTAGTTTAGGCTATTTCATAAGGCAAGATTTTTCGTTTCTAATTGATGATTTTTGGTTCACTTCTGGACTTTTATTACTTATTCTTCTTTCATTAATTGACCAACCTCATTTTTCCAAGGATACGAATGTTTTTGTAAACGCTGTTACCGCTGCAATTTCTTTGTTGTTAGTAAAATCTGAAAATCGTGACTTCCTTTTCTGGACATTTCTTTCATTCATTATCTATTTAACAGTTAGTAGTTACATCCTGATGTGGTTAAGACAAAATCCCCTGAATCAAGAAAGAAAAGGAATTCAATTTTTTTCAAGATTAAATAGACAATTAGGGCGACCTGAAGCCATATTTTCAGCATTTTTTCTCTGGGGCGGTATCAGACAATTTGGGATTACGTCAAATGAATTCAATATTTTATTATGGTTCTGGATAATTTTTATGATTCTGAATATTCCTACACTGGCAAAAACGATTGAAGGAATTTTTATAAAAATGAAAGAAACCAATAACCAAGAAGCAATTGGTCAAATATTCGGTGTTCAATCCAAAAATACTTTTCTAGTTAAATTATCAGAAGACAGAACACAAACCACACGCATTTTTGACTTTGTTGAATTTAAATACTCAATTGACAATAAAATAAAGAAGGGACTTATTCTTGATGTTTATCTCCTTAATCAAGAACAATGGGTCAAAGTGTTAACCACACAGGAGATTGAACGAATATTTTCAAATAAAGTATTATTAACATCGCATACTCCTGATTTCGTTTATAAAATTACGGAAATACCAGAGACCGATTATTTAGAACGTTTAATTGGGTTAATAACTGAAAACTCAACAATTGAAAAAATAAAATTTATTTACAATTCAAAGGCATCAATTACAGAAGGTCAACTTCTTGAATTAACCGTTCGTAATGAAAGGGTTCTTTATCAAGTTGTTGAAGGTATGACAAGAATTGAATTACTTGAAAATAAGAATCAAACAGGCTTAATTATTGTCGAAGCAATTCAGTTAGGGACTTGGAACAATGAAACCTTAAGGTTTGAACAATTTGGATGGGTGCCAAGTATAAATACACCTGTTTACCTAGCAACTAACATCGATGACGTACCTTTAGAGCAATCAGAGTATATTATAGGAAACATCCCTGGAACTAATTATCCAGTGATATTAAACAAGGAGGTTGCGATAACCCACCACACAGCAATTCTAGGTGTAACTGGCTCTGGTAAATCTGTTTTTACTAGAAATCTAATTAGACAAGTTGTAAATGAAACTACAAAAGTTATTGTAATAGACTTAACAGGAGAATACAAAGCCAAAATTGAAGATATACAACCAATAATTAGCGAAGATAATGCAAATAAAGCTTTTGAATCAATTGAACTAATTGCAGCAGAAGAAAGAAAGTTTCCTAATCAAAGAGATTATGATTTAATAAAAGCACAAGAAGAGGTTATTAAAACTGAGTTCTATAATTCTATTAAAATATTCTTAGAAGGAGAACCTAATGAAGCTATATTTGAGTTGCCAGACATATCGAACAACTCAGGTATAATTGAATATACGAAATGGTTTTTTTGGGTTTTATTTAAAACGGCGAAAACAAAACAAAGCTTTGGCAAAAGAGTATGCGTTGTTTTAGAAGAAGCCCATACTATTGTTCCTGAATTAAACTCAATGGGAGTTTCTGATTTTGCCTCTAAAGCAACCGTTAACAGTATTGCACAAATTGCATTACAGGGAAGAAAATACAATATTGGTTTCTTTGTTATAGCCCAAAGAACAGCAAATGTCTCAAAAACTGTATTGACACAATGTAATTCAATTATTGTATTTCAAGAATTTGACAAAACAAGTAGTGATTTCCTTTCTAATTATCTTGGCTGGGAATTCATTAAGGTGTTACCGACTTTAAAATTTAGACAAGCAATAGCCGTTGGAAAAGCATTTAAATCCAATGTACCGATGATATTTGAAGTACCAAACTTAGACACTTAATAATATGGCGAAAATGAATATTACGCACACAGTTGATTTTGATAAAGATATTTATCAAATGTTCAAAAAGAAAAACGGGCTAGCACCATTTTTTCAAAAAAGTGGACGGAGATTTTTTGAGTACATGTATGATAATAAGTTATACAGGCATTTCTTTCATTTTATGGAACCGCCTAAAACTTCAATCTCTTTTTTACGCCAACTAATTAACTCAAGTAGTTATTTTGACAATGAATTGTTTCATATAGTTTTTAAAGCATTTCTTTTCGCAGAAACAAGATTTATTGAGAATTACATTCCTCAAAATAGTCATGAAGAACGATTAACAGGTCATTTAATCTCTGAGTTTTCATCTGCCCTTGGTATCATAAAAAAGTCATTCGCTGATAAATCCTATGAGATGTATAATGAAAAGCTTGAATTAGATTTCTTTTATGCTGATTTGTCCTCTAATAAAAGAGAGAAAATAACAGGGTCTGATTTTGGTCTGATATTTCACATAAACTTGCCTGATTATCCCAATGAAGTTAGAGCAGTAGTGTTTCAAGCAAAGAAATTTAAAAATAATGCTACAATCGATATTCAGCAATGTAGAGCACTTAAAGAATTTGGAAATAAAGGTGCTTATTATTGTTTTTACGACATGGAATTAAAAGAAACATCTTCTCCACTTGTTGTTCAAGCTAATCGCATATTACTTCCATCTGAAGATGAAAAAGTAAAATCTAAATCTTTTAGTAGAGACGAGATATTTAATAATTGGGATGGAGGTATTCCATTATCAGTATTTTTAACATTCAATCTACTGAGCGGTGAAAATGAGAAGTATTATAAGAGTTTTAATAATATTTGGGAAGCCTCAAATTATGTAAGTAAAGATAATCGTGAACTTGCAGACATAAATCCCTCAAAAATTTTTCTAGTTTCTTTAGGTGGAATAAAAGATTCTGGACAAGATATTCGTAATTTATCTAATGTGTTTAATTTCAGTCGATTTGAAGACTAAAAACATAAAGAATGAAATAAAAACGGCTGGTAACAATGTATAAAAATAATAGCCGAGACAGTAGTATATTCAAGGGTTGTAACCCGCTTCACCTTTCGTGTAACTTGACAGGAAAGTGCAACGCAATCGGCTACTATTTTTATACTTAACGTTGTATTGAATTTGACAAACTTTTAGGTTAATCTACAGGGTTTTTAGCGGGAAAGGAATTGTAATTGTTTTGAAGGCGGTAAGCCGACTTTCAAGTCTTTGCGGTGAGACCGTGCAAGTGGTGATCACTTGTAGACGTGTCGAGAACGTCTCAAAGACTTGATTGAAGTTAGCCCTTATCCTTCAGAAAGTCAAGGAATAAGGGGTAAAAATCAAAAACAATTACAATGGAGTAGTTGGCTTGTTTGCTAACTTTCCAGCAACGGTTCTTATCCAAGCATAAAAATCCATAACTGGAAATAAAACCCTGATAGATAACAGGTAAATAGGTAAAGTTTGTCCAACTCCGTTTTTCTTTAGAGATGCCCGCAGGAGCGGGAGGAGAAGGGTTTGTTTTTACAAAGGCAAAGAAAAACTCAATACAACAGTAGGTATCTATCAATTTGAATAAGCGTAACTAGTCCTTATATTGTCTTCTTCAAACAGTAGATACCCTATTGTTGCAGGTAATTTGATGAACACCACCTATGAAAGTTCAATACTACATGTTCTTAATTCCTTTTTTTTTGATAGGGTGTCAAAAATCTAAAATAAATGTTGCTGAAGAAGAGGACAGTTTTGAAGAATATGTCTTCCCGAAATTTATTATGGATTTTTCAAATAGTGAATGTCAAAGACAATTAAAAGAAGCTAAAAAGGATTATGAAAACGGAAAACTAGTACATCAATTTCACGCATTTGAAAGTGATAGATTTAGTGAAGAATTTGAAGAGCTTTTAAACAAATGTAAAATTGAATATGATGATAAAGGGGAATGTCATATTGATGTCCAAGAATGTTATGGATGGTACATGGATAGTCTTATCTCCGTGAAATTTGGTGAAGATTTTATTTCTAATTTAAAAGAAAAGGCTGATAGCTTATTTTTGGCAAGATGGGAAACCAAAACATATTATTACTGGCACCTTGACGAAGAACCAAAGTATTCAGAAGGCTATGGCTTTTCAGATATTTTCATAAAAAATCGACTTTCTTTCCCAAAAAGCTGGGACACAATACCTATGCAAGACTGGCGTCAATACTTAAGCGTATGGGTAACAATAAGTAAAGAAGGGGAATTAGAAAAATGGGAACACGAAAACTATAACTTAAAAGGTACTAATATCGAGTTTTATGACCATTTGAAAAATCAAATAGACTCGTTATTAAAAAGAATGAATGTATGGGAGCCTGGGGTGTTAAATGGTAATAAAGTGACTTCCAAATATTTGATTGATATAAATTTAGATAAAAAACGATACTGAAAACTACCTGCAACAAAGACCTAAACTGCATTAAAACGCAGTTTAGCCAAGTCGGTATCTAGCTATTTGAATAAGCGTAACTAGTCCTTATATTGTCTTCTTCAAACAGTAGATACCCTATTGTTGTAGGGCATTAAAAAAATGACGAAATCAAATTCAAATACACTCTTTGGAATTTCAATTGCATTCTTTGTTCTTGGTCTTTTTTGTTTCTTGACCTTTTGGTTAATGTATTTGGGATTTGGTCTAATGATTCTCGGAACAATACTGTGCTTACTTTCAAAGAAAAAATGGTTTTATCAAGTACTTTTAATCGGACTTCCATTTGGCTTTGTAGCCTTTACATTTTTGAACGCTATGGAAATTCCTGAACGATATTTATTACCTGAAGATTTCCGTGGTGTAGTATATGTGGTTTTTGACCAAGAGAATGGAAAAGAAAAGGAATATGAGGGAATTCATAGGGTTTATAGAATACCTGAAAGCGGAATCCTTTTTACTCAATTCAGTCAAAATGAAGAAGTATATTCATTTCAGGAATTCTTCTTTGTAAATAGCAATGGCAAAAGAAAAGAACTCGGAGAACTTGACTACCGACACTTTAATACACCTAATACTATTAACCCAAGAGCTACCGAACCCCCAAGGGACAGTTTAGTAGTATTTAACCAAAGGACTATAGGAAGAATATTAGCCAAGGACGAACAAAATTATTACAACTATAAAGCTTTGACAATTGGAAAATATAATGAAATTGAAAAGTGGGATTATTTAGACCCAGAGAAAATTGGAAAAGCCAAAAAAGAGCAATTAAAGGAATAAAAACGCCCTACAACAATGTATATAAAAAATAGGCGAAACAGTAATAAAATCAAGCATTTTGGCTCTTATCAAACTTTGTGTTTAACCGAAAGTTTAGTGCTTCGTAATCGCCTACTTTTCATATGTGTGCCGAGAGTAACGAACGGCTGAAAATCGTTACGCAACTGTTTATAAGATGGTGGAACCGACCCACCGGTGTTGTCCTACAGGGGAGAGCATCAAACCACCATAAGGTGCTTTGGTAAAGAGTCAAGGTATTGAGCGTTATGGAAAAGGCCACGTCAAGAGCGTGGTCAGGTAAGGATAAAGGAGATGAATGCAAATGAACCTCTGATGAAGTGTCGAGAAAGTGCTACATTCTGTCAAAAGTGTTTGAAGTATGACAAACATTACGAGTTCAGTGGTTACCTGTTTATTGACTGGACGGCAGGCGTCATTTAGGAGGCATGACCTTTATTCGGGCTTATTTACGGAACTCGGGAACCTGGATCAAGATGCAAAGTGAAACGCACAATAAGATCAACTTAGAGGCAGAATAGCGATGTTTGGTTCAGGGACGGACCAATCCGTAGTAGTGTTGAAATTTCTGTAATAGAAACGGAGCGAAGGGATTGGCTTATACAGTTTTCAACAGTTTTACAACTCGCAAGAGGATGATTGAATTAGAGAAGACAAAATCAGTACCTATTACCAAAGAAATGGTATGGGAAGCTTACCTACAGGTAAAGCGGAAAGGGAAGAGTGCAGGAGTGGATGAACTAAGTATGTCAGTGTATGATATGCAAAGACATCGGCACTTGTATAAAGTCTGGAATCGCTTGGCTTCGGGTAGTTATTTTCCACCAGCAGTCCTACAAGTTGAGATTCCCAAGAAGAATGGATCTATGCGTCAATTGGGGATTCCAACGATCAGCGATAGGGTAGCTCAAACGGTCATTAAGAATCAGATAGAGGTAAGATTGGAAAAGATCTTTCATCCGGATTCCTACGGTTATCGTCCAAAACGGAGTGCCCATCAGGCGCTAGAACAGGTTCGGAATAACTGCTGGAAGTATGATTGGGTGATAGACTTAGATATCAAGAATTTCTTTGATGAAATAGACCATGTTAAGTTGCTCAAAGCGCTGAACAAACATGTGGAAGAAAAGTGGATATTCGAGTACATCAAAAGATGGCTCAATGCTCCATTGCAAACCAAAGAAGGTGAAGTTATAGCAAGAACAAAAGGCACACCGCAAGGAGGAGTGATCAGTCCACTTTTGGCCAATTTGTATTTGCACTATACCTTGGACGTTTGGCTTAAGACAATTGATTCTTCTATTAAATTTGTACGCTATGCGGATGATATTATCATTCATTGCCAGACAAAAACTCAGGCAGAAAAGAGCCTACAAAAAATAAAAGAAAGAGTGGAAGATTGTGGATTGAGATTGCATCCTGATAAGACGAAAATCGTGTATTGCAAGGATTTCAAAAGGCGACAAAAGTATAGGGAAGTACAATTTGACTTTCTCGGATATACATTCCAGCCGCGTACTTCAAAATCCAAGAAAACAAAGAAACTGTTTCTAGGATTTGATTGTGCTATGAGCATCCAGTCAAGGTCACGAATATTCGACCAACTCAGGAAGATGGAAATCCCAAGAATTCAATGTGACAGTATTGTAGGTATTGCCCATCATTTAAACCCAAAACTTAGGGGATGGATCCGTTACTTTGGTAAATACCGTGGTTATAGTCTATCCAAAGTGTTTTATATATTGCGTATAAAACTAATAAGATGGGCAAGGTATCGCTACAAAAGGTATAGAAACAACCTTACAAAAGCTTATAAATGGTTGGACAGGGTTCGGATACAATATCCAAGTCTGTTTTATCACTGGCATGTGGGGTATTCTAATTAGGGATTAAAGATTGTATAAGAAGAGCCGTATGATGGGAGACTATCACGTACGGTTCTGTGAGAGGCTCGGGGCGAAATTCCCCTTGCCTACTCGACACTAACCGTTACCAGTAATCAAACAATGAAAAAAACACCATTCCTTATATTAATTTTAATTTTTTTGATTATTCAAAAAGGATACTCTTGTATTTGTTGGGAAAAGATTGATTCTGAACTTTTTAAAGGACTAATTGAAAGATCAGATTTTGTTTTTGTTGGTGAAGCAGTAAGAAATGTTGGATTTCACAATCAACGAAACAACCAACTTGATCAGGAAGGTATAGGTTACAATGTGCTTTTCAAAGTTGATTCAGTGATTAAAGGGAAGTTGAAATCTCAAGAAGTTATCATTGACCAGGACAACGATGGAAGTTGCGCTCAAACGTTTAAAATAGGTAAGAAATATATAGTTTTTGGGATTGATTATAAAAAGCACTGGCGATACGAAGAAACAATAAAGGAAGAGATGGAATATAAAAAGGAGAGTTATGAGGATTTAACTCAGTTTGACTTTTATACATCACTAAAGAATGAATATCCAATAATTAACACTAATTACTGCTCCTCATTTTTAAAAAAGAAACACATTTTGGAATTCTTAAAATAGGATCTACAGGTAACATAACCTAAACTGCATTAAAACGCAGTTTAGCCGAACGTTGTAGCACATTTAAATCAGACAATGAATAAGACATTAATCATTATAGCATTTTCAATTCTGACCAACCTTTGTTTCGGACAGGATTACAAAACAGAATTTGACAAACTGTGCCAAGAAGGTGACACTACTAAGCAAATTGAACTTTTGACAAAATGGGAATCAGAAGACCCTAAAAATCCAGAATTGTTTACGAGTTATTTCAATTATTACTTCCTAAAATCAAGACAGGAATTTATTTCAATGTCGACAAATCAGCCAAATGGCGAAAGCCTTCAACTTCAAGATAGTACCGGACAAGTTGCAGGATTTTTAGGAAGTGAAATGGTTTATAATACTGAAATTTTACAAAAAGGACTTGATAAAATAGACCAAGGAATAAAACTGTACCCAAACAGACTTGATATGCGATTTGGAAAAATATATGCTCTCGGACAAGCAGAAGATTGGGAAAATTTCACCAATGAAATCGTGAAAACCATTCAGTACTCAAAGAATAATAATAATGAATGGACTTGGACATTCAATGAAAAACGAGAAAATGGAAAGGAATTTTTTTTAAGCTCAATTCAAGATTATCAGCTCAATCTATATGAGACTGAAAATGATGACTTATTGAAAAATATGAGAACTATTGCAGAAGAGATTTTAAAAATATATCCCGACCATATTGAAAGTTTATCGAATATTTCAATAACCCATTTATTGACAGGCGAATATGACAAAGGGATTGAAGCCTTATTAATAGCTGAAAAAATTGACCCAAAAGACGGGATTGTGCTAAGCAATATTGCTCACGGATATAAACTAAAAGGCGACATTGAAAATTCAATAAAATACTATGAAAAAATGCTAAAATTAGACGACCCAAGAGCGGTTGATTTTGCTAAACAACAGATTGAAGCCTTGAAAAAAAAATAAAAACGTGCTACAATAACTAAGCATTCTGACGGCTGGAACAGCCTAGTCTGAATGCAGTGTTGAACCCTGAGAAATGTTCAGGGTAAACTTCAATGAAACATTGAAGGGGTGTTGGGAACTTGGTTTACTATGGGGAATGATTTTCTTGTTTTGCTTTTTTAGCTGTGGGAAAATGAAAAAGTTGCTGATTTAATATTGTTCTTTGGCCTAGGGTTCCTTTTTTTAGTAGCTATTATTTATTAGGGAAAGGGTTTTGGAGCGAATTTGAGGCTGTTTTTGCCTTTTGGACATACCTGTCCCATTAAGCTAACTGGCGCTTTTTCTTTTGCTTTCTGATTTTGTTAAACCAGTTGGCTGGTGGCCCTCTTTGATCAAAGCATGCCACTGTATGTAGTTCTCCAGTTTTGCAATAAGAACACTTTCTGAACAGGGAAGCCGGTTTTTCTCCTACTTCTATTACGACCTGACCGATCTGCCTGTCGATATTGACTTTATGTGTTGCCTTAAAGGCACTGGCCAAGATGCCATAATGCCTGATGCGGGTAAAGCCCTTGGGTAAGATATGTAATGAAAATCTTCTTAGGAATTCAGGAGCTGTTAGCGTACAAGTTTCTTTTTTGCCCTGATTACGGTAGTTCTTTACCATAAATTTAACCTCGCCGTTTTCAAGTGATCTGATCCGCTGGTTGCTGATGGCAATTTACCCCGTAGGATTTTATTAAATTACGTCAAAAAAAGTATGAGCAAATATTTTAATGTTTACGTTCTTCTCAGTGAATATGATGGGCAGTTTTACACTGGGTATACCTCTGACTTAAAAGTAAGGGTTGAACATCATAACCAAGGTAAAGTGCCATCGACTAGCAGGAGAAGGCCATTAAAGCTAATCTATTGGGAAGGATGTTTAAATCAACAGGATGCAACGAGAAGAGAAAAGTATCTGAAGTCAGGAAACGGTAAAAAGTATTTAAGGAATAGAATTTCCAATTACTTCAATAATCCAACGGGGTGAATGAGAGTATCTGCTCAGGTATTCAATGACCTGTTTGGGGCCGAAGAAAGGTTTTTTGCAATAGATGACCCATTTCTTGGAGAACAATTGCCTTGCAGTGTTCGGGTCCAACAACTTCTTTTCCCTTAGTGCCTGCACCATTCTTGCTCTGAAGACGGTAGACATTTTCTTTACCGGAAAAAGAAAGCGCCCTTTGGATAGAGAAGCCTTCCATTTACCTGAAGGTGTTAGTCCACCAGCTGGAATAATGCAGTGCAGATGAGGGTGTAAGCTTAGGTTTTGACCCGCACCCCGTTAGAAATAGTTATATTTAGTAGATGGAAGTATTCACAGTATATGTATTAGCCTCCCAAAAAGATCTATCTTGGTATATCGGATTTACATCAAACATGGAGAAGAGGATAAAAGAGCACAATAGTGGCAAAACTATTACTACAAGTAAAAAAATGCCTTGGAAGGTAATTTATTATGAAGTGTCTTTTAATAAACTCGATGCAATTGCACGTGAGAAATATTTGAAAAGCGGTATGGGAAGAAGGTATTTGAAAAACAGGTTGTCCAATCAATTGGATTTCTAACGGGGCAAGTGTATGTAAAACACTTACCATTCCAGTCTTTGCACCTAGTAACTTGGGGTTGGCAGCAAAGTCCCTGACGACTGACCATGCTGTTTGAAAGAGCAGGTGGTAAAGCTCAGCAGGCTTGGTCAGTGCTAATTCATTGAGCGTATCAGGCAGGGTGAAAACGACATGAAAATAGGAGGCATTTAATAGATCTTTTTCTCTGTTCTGGATCCACCGTTCACGTAGGTGTCCCTGGCAGCGTGGACAGTGCCTGTTTCGGCAACTGTTATAACTCAGGTGTAGCTTGTTGCAATCAGTATTGTCGCAACGATCAATATGTCCTCCCATCTCAGCAGTTCGGCAACGCATCAGCGCATAGAGGGTTCGGGCTTTCCAAGTATTGGAAGCTATTACAGGAATATCCTTGTGAGAGGCTCTGATAATATCAGCAAGCTGACAGGCAGGATACTTATTGCTCATAAAGTTTCTCCAATGGGCTAAACGGGGCCTTCCTGCCGACCCTTGCCACGTGAAGATAAATTAGCGTTGTATTAATGTCCACATGGCCGAGGAGTTCTTTGAGCGTAAAGATGTCAGTGCCCATCTCGAGCAGGTGGGTGGCATAGCTATGGCGAAGAGCATGAGCGGTAACTTGCTTGTGTATACCACTAGCTCGCCTGGCTTCACGTGCGGCCCATTGTACGCCTCTGGCACTAATGGGAACAGGTTCACCAGCACTGTTCTTGCCGTTAAAGAGATAATCGACAGGTCTTTCTACTTCCAAATACGTTTTAATTCCTCTTGAAAGAAGATCGCAGAGGGGAACATAGCGGTCTTTTCTGCCCCACCCGCAGCCTGGCCCCTTACTAAAACTGTCCACAGGACAGTTTCTTTACGTTCGGTCCTCATCCCGGATATGGAGCATTTTTCGGTCAAGATCGATATCCGTTATTTTGAGTTTACAACATTCAAAGTTCCGTAGTCCACAGCCATAAAGTAAAGCAAGGATTAGGCGATGTTTGAGTAGCTTTGGGGCTTTTAATAGCTCCTTAACCTCCTGCTGACTAAGGACGACAGGGAGTTTTTTGGGTCGTTCGATGGAGGGCAGAATGACGCTGCTTTCTTTTCGGTCAAAGATTCGAAAAAGGTAGCGCAGTCCGTAAACGGTGTGTTTAAAGAAACTGTCGGAGGGAGTATTGTGCTTACGCTTGAGGAAATGGAGGTAGTCCTGTATGACTTCGTCGTCAAGTTCAAGCAGATTAGAGTTGAGATGCAGTCCCATATGGGCCAAACATCGGGCGTAATTATTGAGAGTGCTCTGACTTTTCCCCGAAATGGTTATTGATCTACGGAGTCTTTTGAGCTGTAAATCAAAGCCTGGTACATTTTCACAGGCTTTCTCAATGATAGATTGCTTTTTTTTTCATAGCTTAAAGTGTTGAATATTAACGATAAGTCTAATGTAGGAAGAAACGGCAACAACTGCCGGCTTCCTGCCTTAGCAGGATTCGTTCAACAATATATATGAAATCATAGCGCCCTTTGGGACGCTACGCTTCATATATTAGCGTTAGAGCTAACCTTTCTGCATGGTAAATAGAAATCATTTTACAGACAAGTTTCAGAACAAATCGAACTCAGAGCTACAAGAACTCTTGAATAGCAAAGACCATGTTCATGAGGCTAAGATGGCGGCAAAATGGATTCTAGAAGACCGAGAAAGCTTACCTGAACTTGTCCCCTCTTCACTAACTGAAGAGGATAACAATCCTATACCTGATGGTATAACTTTCTTTGATAAGCAGACATCTTATGATAAGTCTAAGCTTAAACGGAACCTGATTCAGGTACGGAAGGACAGTCGTCTTGAATTCATAATGTACGGGATCATGGTGTTTGTTGCTCCATACATAGCTTTCCGACCAGGTCAGACACCACTAATCGAATCAATGAGCTACTGGCAAGCTGTTGGCTTCTTTTCAATCTTTCTTGGAATTGTAGCTGTCTGGTCCTTCATTTTTAAAGGGTTCGCTAAAATTAGAGCACTCCAAACAAACCGCAAAAAGATTGTTTCCGCTAGAGTTCTGAGAGTTGAAGATTCTTTCAATGAAAAAAATCATATACTGACTCTTCAACACGAACATTTGAAAGAATATCAATTATCAAAGTTCAACAAAGCACCCAGCAAACATGATTATGTAAGGCTGGATTTTAGCGAACTAGGAAATCAACTGATTAAACTCAAAACGATATCAGAGGAAGAATACGTTGAGCTTGCTGAAAAGAAAGACTATGAAACTTCAGACCGAAAATCCTTTTTTGAAGTCTTCACAAGCGTGAAAGCTGAACGGCTGAAGTTAACGGAATCTTTCAGTCTATTTATTCCCAAAGGTGAACACTTCATAACTCCAATCGTACTCCTCTTAAACTTTCTTGTCTTTATCTCGATGTTGATTGCTGGTGTTGACATTTACAGACCTGAAGTTGTAGATATCGTGAACTGGGGAGGAAATGCTAAGACCTTAACTCTGGAACAAGGCCAATATTGGAGACTACTAACTAGCATCTTCTTCCACATAGGAATAACGCACATTCTCATGAATTCACTGGGATTCTTATTTGCAGCAGCCTTACTCGAACATAACTTGGGTCGCAAACTTTTCGTCTTTGTTTACCTAACAACTGGATTATTAGCTAGTCTAACAAGTGCTCTATGGAATGAAAAGATGGTAAGTGCAGGTGCATCTGGAGCTATCTTCGGACTTTATGGATTCCTTCTCGCCAAGCTCATTTCTGCTAACGAACAACAACGGAAAATGAACGAAGGACTCATTGCAACAATTTTCATTTATGTCCTTTACAATCTTATCATGGGATTAACTGGGAACATCGATAATGCTGCTCATATAGGAGGCTTAATCGCAGGAATAGTTTTAGGAGTACTTCTTAAAAACAAGGGCAGGCTACAACAATTAAGCTACAATGATGCGAAGTAAGACTTCGGTTCATTGTAGTCCCGATCGATCGAGATTGGACTCAGCCTCCGGTAGCTTTCGTCTATGGGGATTGGATTGGTTTTGTTGGGTAATTCAGGAAATTAGGTGGCGTTAAAATTGTTAAAAAGTAGGCGAATTGATTGTTTAGTAGCGTTTTTAAATCCTTGATTCATTGATTTTTGAGGTCTTAAAAAAACTAGGACATAGGTGTTCCAGGGCTTCCAGTGAAGCCTTTTTGATAGCGTGTGATTATTGCTATACCTTCCCAGATATTCCACCACTGTTTTTGGAGAAGCAAATGGTCGCTTGGCGTATACTACCCATTTGGTTTGGAAAACTTTTTTAGAAATATGCTGTGCGACAGACATTTTTTTTCTGAGCACCGCCATAAAACTTGCTCGGAAGACAGTGTTTTCAGCATAAGCTTTGATGGTAATTTGCTCTTCACACTTTCGGAAATGCAGGGCAAATCCAAGCACTTCACGTTTGGCCTAATCTATTAAAGTTTTAGCTGAGTTGGGCCGGCTATTGAGCCATCCGTAATTTTTATGTATTTTGTTTATTATTATAAGCGTTTGTTGATGAGCAATATACCAATGGTAAACCTTTAGCCACCGGAGGTTGAGTTCAACAAAAACTATAAGTAAGCAGGGCGACAGTGAAAAACGAATCAATAAATCTAAGAACTAACTTTCGGCTCGGCAGACAGGAAAGTGCTTCTAAAGCCCACCTGCGCATAGTCAAACCGTCAGCAATAACTACAAATCATGAAAAAACTAAAACCGTTTTCAGTATTTTTACTTGTACTTCTTTTTTCCTCATGTCAGCAAGAAGAACGAATTCGTAATTCAGAATTTCCTTGGTATGGTGCAAGTCTCGCAAATGATAAGTTCGTAAGTCTTGACCAGATTAATGGTGAGAATTTTAATAAGTTAGAAGTTGCGTGGAGATGGACTTCTGTAGATGAATCCATTATTGAAAAGGATAGCACACTCTGGACTTGGACAAATGAGTCTACACCTATTATGATTGATGGAATTCTTTATACGAGTACTTCATTAAGTCAGGTTGCTGCCATTGATGCCAAAACTGGTGAAACGATTTGGTCATATAACCCAGAATCATATGTGGAAGGCTCTCCACCAAATCATGGATTTGTTCACAGAGGTGTAGCATTTTATGAAGATGGAGCTAATAGCAAAGTATTTATTGGTACTGGAGATGCTTATCTCATTGCACTTAATGCCAAATCCGGCGAGCTTGTAAGCGAATTTGGAAATAATGGAAAAATTGATCTTACCAAGGGATTGAGAAGACCGATTGACAGACTAGCCTATGGTGTTTCGAGCCCTCCGATTATTTGTCGCAATACTTTAATTTTAGGATCATCAATTGTTGATTATCCAATTCATGAATCGATGCCGCCAGGTGATATTCGAGGATTTGATATAAATACCGGTGAACAAAAGTGGATATTTGAGTCCATTCCACAAGAAAATGATCCGGGTGTTGAGACATGGGAAAATGAATCCTGGAAGAATATCGGCAATACAAATGTTTGGACAATAATGAGTGCTGACGAAGAATTAGGTTATGTATTTTTGCCTTTTGGAACTCCGAGTAATGATTACTATGGAGGCAATAGACATGGAGATAATTTGTATGCCGAAAGTTTAGTTGCACTAGATGCGGCAACAGGAAAAAAGATTTGGCATTTTCAAACAACCCATCATGGCATATGGGATTATGACCTACCAGCGGCCCCTATTCTTATGGATTTGCTGATTGGTGGTAAAAACACGAAGGCTGTGGCACAGCTTACAAAACAAGGATTTTGTTTTGTTTTTAATAGGGAGACAGGAGTCCCCATTTGGCCAATCGAAGAAAGAGCTGTTCCAGCCTCGACCGTGCCAGGTGAAAAAACATCACCAACTCAACCATTCCCAACAAAGCCCAAACCTTTTGATCAACAAGGACTCTCAGAAGAAGATTTGATTGATTTTACTCCAGAATTAAGAAAAGCTGCCCTTGACTACGTCAACCAATATGTCTACGGACCGTTATTTACTCCACCTTCACTTAAAGGCACTTTACTATTTCCTGGAGTTGCAGGCGGTGCAAACTGGGCTGGTGGTGTTTTCAACCCAAATAATAACCATTTATATGTTCCTTCAGTTACGCTGCCATTTTTAGTAAAGCTGCAGAGAGCGGAGGGTGCTATGGAATTTAACAAGTACTACAAGCTACCTCCAACGGTTCCCTCTCTTGACGGCCTGCCGCTGACAAAACCACCATACGGACGAATAACTGCCATCGATATGAATAGCGGAGAGCATTCTTGGATGTCCCCCGTAGGCTCAGGGCCGATTAATGATTCTAGGCTAAAAGAATTAAACCTGCCTCAATTAGGTTGGCCATTCAGAATGCAGGTTCTTGGAACCCAAAATCTACTATTAATAGCCCAAGACGGTGGAGTGGCATCTCGGGCCTATGCATCGCGGGGCTATAACATCGCTATAAGTAGTACTGATATTGAACCATCACTTCGTGCTTTTAACTATGATAATGGCGAGCAAATAGCTGAAATTCCAATCCCCTCAAATGCAAGGGGGGCTATGATCTCATATTTGCTCGATGGAAAACAATACATTGTTATTCCGATTGGTGGGGCCTCAAAACCGGCAGAGTTAATTGCTTTAGCACTACCAGACTGAATATAAAAAAAAGCTGAGAATAATTAAGCATTCTGACGGCTGGAACAGCCTAGTTTGAATGAAGTGTGTGTGCCCAGCATGGGTATCTGGTATCGAAGATACCAAATTATTCCAGAGGGTGAAAATCTGTGCCGAAGCAACTCGGTAGCCTGTGCCGAGTTTTATCTGTATCCCTTATATGGGAGAATTAATGTCCCGAAGCATTAGCTTTACTGCTTATTATTATCTTTATAGGTAATTAAATAGGGTAGGCTATCAGGCTTTACTCTACGGCTTAATGCAATTAGTTCGCGAGAACCCAAAGTGGAAGTAGACTCGTGATGTGCTACTTGGCCTGGAATTTTGACGCAGGTGCGTGACGAATTATGTGGCTGAATGGTTGGTGAGGCCAGCACATGGCTTTCAGAAATATAAGCCTTTGCCAGCCTTAACTTGGTGAATCCCATCAGCAATGGAAGTGCATTGTGTCTGCGCATCTTGAATTTAATCTTGCGTTTATGTACGGTATTATGTACGTTTATGCGTACATAGTAGAAAAAGCCATGAAAGCACTTACAATTACATCCCTCCGTCAGCGTATGAAGGAGCACTTTGACTCGGTGAGCAAATCACTAGAGGTCATTATCGTACCGCGCAAAAGAGAAGAGGATGCTGTGGTCATCATGTCAATCAGAGAGTATAATTCCTTGATGGAGACAGGCCACTTGCTATCGACTGAATCGAATCGAAACCGATTGCGTGAGTCCATCGCTCAAATGAAAGGTGGAGATACTGTTTCGTTTGACGATTGAATTGGAGCTAAATGAATATCCAATTCACAAGTCACGCTTGGGAGTAATTCAACTATTGGATGGAGACCGATCCAGATACAATCAAGAAGATAAAGGAGTTCATTAAATCAATCCGACAAACTCCCTTTAAGGGAATCGGAAAACCGGAACCGCTGAAATACGATCTAAAAGGATTTTGGTCGAGAAAAATCTCAGGGGAGCACCGATTGGTGTACAAGATCACTGGTAAAAAAGGTGTTGACCAAGTCTGCACAATTGTCCAATGTCGATTTCACTATGACGAGAAATAGAAGTTGATTGGAATATTGAACTTTGATAAACCACACCGAATAAAAAAAGCCTAACATTCTGTACATTCCATGGCCACATAAATCCAACGCGCAGCCGAGCGGAGCTCAGCCCGCAGTGCCACTGGCCATACAGGTGGTACGGTATCTAGCTATTTGAATAAGCGTAACTAGTCCTTATATTGTCTTCTTCAAATATTAGATACCCTATTGTTATGGGCAAGTTGACCACAACACAATTAGCAGAATGAATTACCACGAAATTGCAGAAAAAATAATCGAACTGAAAAATGCTGATTTGGAATTTCGTGAAAAGCTAATTGAAAGTGGAAAACTCGGTGAAGGCTACAATAAAGAAATGGCTGAAATTCACAACAAAAATACCAAAACTCTAAATGAAATAATAAACAAAATAGGTTATCCAACGCTTGACAAAGTTGGCAAAGAAGCAAATGAAGCAACTTGGTTAATAATACAACATTCTATCGGACAACCTAACTTTATGAAAAAATGTGTGAAATTATTAGAAATTGCTGTTTATCAAAATAAAGCCAATTCAAAAAATTTAGCGTACTTGACCGACCGAATAGCAGTTTTTGAGAATAAACCACAACTTTATGGAACTCAATTTGATTGGGATGAAAGCGGAGAATTGAGCCCTAATATTTTTGATGACTTGAAAAAAGTGAATCAAAGGAGAAAATCTATTGGACTTAATTCAATTGAAGAACAAACTAAAATTATAAGAAAACAAGCTAAAAATAATAAACAATCGCCACCGGCAGACTTTGAAAAAAGAAAACAGGAAATTGAGGAATGGAAAAAAACTGTTGGTTGGAAAAAATAAAACCAGCCCATAATAACTAAGCATTCTGACGACTTAAACAGCCTAGTCTGAATGCAGTGTGTGTGCCCTGAGAAAGTTTCAGGGTAAACTTCAATGTCCCTTCGGCAGGCTCAGGGACCGTGCTCAGGGGCCGGTTAAGAGTGTTGAGAATTCGGGTTACTATGGGGAATGATTTTCTCCATTTGTTTTTAAGCGCTTGAAGAATAAAAAAAATAGGTAGTTATAGGTTGTTCCTTTACGTTGTTTTATTTTTTTGAGAGACTAAGGCCACTTTCCTGATAGTTTTGGAGTGAATTTTAGGCTGTTTTTGCCATTTGGACATACCTGTCCCGTTAAGCTAATATTTTGTTTCTTGATTTTGTTAAACAAGTTGTCTGGAGGCCCTCTTTGGTCGAAGCACTCCACTGTATGCAATTCTCCGGTTTTACGAGAAGGGTACTTTCTGAACAGGGAAGCCGGTTTTTCTTCTACTTCTATTACGACCTGACCGATCTGCCTGTCGATATTTACTTTGTGTGTTGCCTTAAAAGCACTGGCCAGGATGCCATAATGCCTGATTCGGGTAAAGCCCTTTGGTAAGATCCCGATTCTCGGGACAAATTATGTAGCGTGAACCTACTTAGGCATTCAGGACCCTTTAGCGTGCAAGTTTCTTTTTTGCCCTGTTTCCGGTAGTTTTGTACCGTAAATTGAACCTTTCCGTTTTGAAGTGTACTGGAGGAACCAAGGTCAAGGGTAAAGTAAAAATGCGGCCGGTTCCGAGTAAATAGAAAAATCAGTATCTTTAAGAAGCTAGGAGTAGGATGGAAGAGTACGTTTCCAAATGCCAACCTTCCCAAAAATAAATCCCGTTGGGGGTAACTGCAGTACAGACCATAAAGAGAACGTTAAATTGAAAGGTTTGGATTTGTAAAAGCAAATAGAAAGACATGACATGCACTTGACAGGAATAGGTGTAAAAAGACAAAAAGATCAATGAAAAGAGTATTTCAATTATTGTTGTTCGTAACCATAGGGTTTATATTATTAGTCTCATGTGAAAAAGATGAACCTCTACCAACAATGAGATTATGCGATGATAAAGAAAATTTCTATTACTCGGGAGAGGAGAAAATTTATCTTGGAAAACAATCATTGTCTGAAATTTATATTGTGTTTGAACAAGAAAATGTAACAAAAGAGTTTGCAGAATCTATATTAAGTAAATATTCCTTCATAACTAATAGCGCTATAACAGGGTACATCAATTACGATCAAGTTTGGCTTAGAATCAATGAAACCTTGACCGACTGTACGCAAGTCAATAATTATTTAAAAGAATTAAATAAAGACGATGAAATTTATTCAGCTACACCTATATTTTATACCAATGAGAATGACCCAAATTCTTATGTTGTTTTATTAAGTGAAGTTCTAACAAAGATTGATGAGGATAATATTTCTGAATCTGACTTTATAGATTATGCAGAATCAAAGAATTTAGAATTAATTAGTTCGAGGTATTCTATTCAATATTTTAAAAATAAAAAAGTTGAAACAGGTTTTGAGTCTTTAGAAATCTCTCAACAGATTTATGAAAGTGGAAAAGCAGCGTATTCTCACCCGAATTTTATAGTAAAGATTGAACTGCATTAAGTGGCTTTGTTAACAAATCTCAATACGAGGGTAAATTTGTCTTCCCAGATAGAGAAGAAATATTTCGTAAAAAGTTTATTCACGGTGGACAATTTTTGGTTAGGTATCAATCAATGCGAGCAGCTATCAATATTGTGTTTATGCGATCTGCGGGTGAGGCGTTAATTTGAAGTCTAGTTTCTATATTTCGTTTCGGCAGGTGGGACAAGTCGCAGCATTGAAATCCGCAGCTATCATAAAAATGGAGGTTGCAGGTAAGTTTAAGAAAACCTACATTATAACTAATTGTATTACCGAAAAAGACAGACAAAGGATTGAGCCATGAAAAAACTACTTTTCCTAATAGCATTAATTATTTCGATTTCCCATCTTAAAGCTCAAGACACTTTGAACTACGAATTAGTAGATGCTTTTAGGATAGACAAGAAATTCTCACCTGAAATTTTAAATTATTTAATAAAAAAGGGGGAATTAACAAAATCTGAGGTTGATGAGCAAATGTTGAATATATTTCAAAGCGTTTATGTAATTGATATTTTTTATCCAGAAAACCTTAACCAAAACGGAATCTATAGATTTGGTAGAATTACAAGCCATGGAGATGTTTCTCTCCTGATAAAATCTGAAGACCAAATAGAAATAATTAATAATTTAAACTATGAGGAAATTCAAAAAAAGGTTGGAAATTTTCTCCAACAAGAATCCAACGAATTTGATGATCCTACAATAAAAAATTATCAAGAAGCATTGAATAATTGGTTTGTAAACAGAAGTTATTAAAAAAACACCGAGATGTAATAGTACCACAGAAACAGCGAGCGGTTTCGAGTAAATATGAAAATCAGAATTTTTAAGAGGATATTTAAGGTGAAAACCTCCTAATACCCACTGTCTCGAGACTGAATCCCTTTAGCATGCCACCAAACTTTTTTAAAGGAGTTGGCGGAATTTGTTCCCTTGATGAAAGCCCAGGATTCAAAGGGTCTATTGTTGCCCCTTCTTTTCTGCAAAAATAGCTCTAATAGAAGCTGCCCATTTGTCTCTTATTGATATAATCCTAGCCATTGGATCCGGATCATTGAAGTTGTTGAATGGACGATAACCGTACCTCTCATTACTATTGCGGAATAAAAGTTACCGGGAGATGGGCAATAGCTTCCCAATATTTCTACTGCAAATGGGAGTGGTTTTAGTAAGACAATTGCTAAAAAGGGAGTATTTATATATTCGGCAGATTTGCCCAGTGGAATATACAATTTGATGTTGGACGGTAAAATATTGGAGAGGACTATTTGGAATTTCAATCTATGATTGAGGGTAATTGGTAATTATTGCAAAAGGAAATTATGCCAATCCATATTTAATAACTATAATTAGGAAGCCTGAGTTGTAAAAATCCCTTTTTGAGGGATTGATCACCAATTATTTCAAAAATGCCTAATTATAAACTTGATCCCTTTTCAAGTGAAATTTCTGAAATCAAAAATACAGACGCTACAAAAATTGTAGCGCAGGGGATGTTATGGGATGAATTCAGAAAAGGTGGTGATGCTGCCTTTATTCAGATATATGAGCAATTTTTTGATAGTCTATTTGCATATGGCATGCGTTTATCTAAGGATGAATCCCAAACCAAGGACGGGATTCAGGAAGTCTTCTTTGATCTCAAGCGCCTGCGTCACAAAATAGGCCCTACTGACAATATTAAGTTTTATTTACTCAAATGCCTTAAACGAAAGCTTCAGCGTCAGTTTTCCAAATGGGAACACAGAAGGGAAAGCCTTGACTCCAATCAGGATTTTGATTTCACTATTTCCCATGAACAACAGTTGATTGATCAACAAATGGGTTTGGATAAGATTGAGCAGTTAAATAGCGCTATTGCCAAGCTTAGTCCCAGAAAAAAAGAAATCATTTATTATTTTTTTTACGAAGGTTTCAGCTATGTCCAAGTTCAGGAAATAATGGGGTTGGACAGCGTGAAAACTACTCGGAATCTAATGTACAAGGCATTGGGCTTTTTACGAGAGAAACTTAAATAGGGAAGTTTATTAAGTTAGCCGTTTCTTCTTAAGATTAAGATATTTCAAAAAAAAGTAAAATTTTTAGGTGTTCTTTTGGAGGTGCTCTGTATTTACATATAAAGCCAGTATAATTTTGATGAAGACCAAAGAGGATTTTTTAATTGACCCAGAGTTTATTGCCTGGGTAAGACAGCCAAATGATCATTTGAATGATTATTGGTCTAAATGGATGGATGCCAATTCTGGAAATTTAAAAGAACTAAAGCTGGCCCGAGAGATTTTATTGCGCACCCACTATCAGGAATACAAGGCCCCGGAGGGAATGAAAGATGCGATTAGACAAAACCTTTTAAGTATAAAACCTGCAGATCATCAAATAGAAAAGAAGAATTACCGATGGATTATTAATCTAGCAGCCGTATTCTTAATTGGATTTGCCTTGGTATGGATCTCTGGCGTTTTTAACAAAGACACAGTAGAAACTCCTGTCGAAAATGTGGCAATGCATCACAAGCAGACTGCTTCAGGGGAGAAATTACAGCTAACCCTGGCAGATGGCTCAAGGGTTTGGTTGAACAGCAACAGTGAATTCTCTTTTCCAGATAAATTTGGTGCTACAGAGAGAAGGGTGATTTTAAAGGGAGAGGCATTTATAGAAGTGGAAAAGGATAGCCTGAGACCTTTTAGGGTTGTCGCTCAGGGTTTGGTGACCACTGCTTTGGGTACTTCCTTCAATATTAAGGAAAAGGGTGATGTTGGAATAAAGATTTCATTGGTAACAGGTAAGGTTAAGGTGGAGAGTGTTGCCACAAGTGCAGATTTTATACTTAACCCTGGAGAAGAATTATACAGAGACCATATTTCAGAAATGCCCAACATCCGAAAATTTGATACCCAAACCATATCCTCATGGAAAGATGGCATCTTATTGTTTGAAAAATCGAGCCTTGCTGAGGTTGTGGAGATACTGGAAAATTGGTATGGGGTAAAGATTAACATCCAAAATCCCACAAAAGCAACCTGGGAATTTTCGAGTGAATACCGTAATCAAAGCCTGGAAAATGTTTTGAAGAGCATGGCATATGTACAAAATTTTGAATTTGAGCTAAAAGGAAAAAATGTCACAATTAAATTTTAACAAAAGAATGCCCAAAATACCACCTTAATAAAACCGGTTGGATACATCCAACCGGCTGTGAGAGGTCTAATGATGAAGAACATTGGGGAATGGATCCATCAATAGACCGTGCATATTGAAATTAATTCCAATAAACATTCAAAAATATGAAAAAAAAATTACTTCAGACAATTATGATGTTGTCCAAAGGCTTCTTGTACGGCTTAGTTTTCCAAATGTTGGTGGTTAATTTTACCAGTGTTATACAAGCAAAAGGCCAGTATAAAAGCATAGAAGAAGTTACCATTCGGCTATCGGCCCCTTCATTAAGTATAGGGCAATTTTTTAAAGAAGTAGAAAGAAAAACTCCTTTTAAGTTTGCATTTGATAATCAAAGGCTTGACAGGTCTCAGATTATACTTTTCGATCAACAGAAAGGAACTGTGGAAGAAAGCCTGATCGTTGCAGGCAAACAGCTAAAACTGAGTTTCCGTCAGATAAACAATACGATTGATGTGATCAAACGTATTGAGCCCGAATCCATTAGTCCTATAATAGCAGAAAGAAAACCTATTACAGGTACGGTGAAGGATGAAAATGGAGAGGCAATACCAGGTGCTACCGTTCTGATCGTTGGTACCAATACAGGTACAGCTACTGACATAGACGGGAACTTTAGCTTAGATGTGGAAGAGGGTGCAGAGATATTGATTTCTTTTATCGGTTTTGAGCCTCAAAAGGTAGTAATAGGAAACCAAAGCAAGCTTACCATAACAATGTCAGAGGATCAATCCTCTTTGGATGAAGTGGTGGTCGTGGGTTACGGAACCCAGAAAAGTAGGGATCTGACCACGGCTGTAGCCAAACTTTCCGGAGAAAAACTTGAAGACAGAACAGGAACGATTACCCGGGTTGACCAGGCATTAATAGGTGCATTGGCCGGAGTTAGGGTTCAGGAAGTTTCAGGTCAACCGGGTAGGCCTTTAAGCATCAAAGTCAGAGGTACAGGGTCCATTACTGCAGGATCTGAACCATTGTATGTTGTGGATGGTGTGCCTATTTCAGGTGATCTGGACAATATTGCTGTCGGCAATATAGAAAGTATAGAAGTATTGAAAGATGCTGCTGCATCTGCTATATACGGGTCAAGAGGAGCCAATGGAGTAGTGATCATCACTACAAAGAGAGGGACATCTGGAGCTCCTGTTGTTTCAATCAAAACAAGGTATGGTTTCCAACAGGTTGCAAAGACTTATGATGTATTAAACAGGGATGAGTGGATAGATTTTGCTGTAGAGGAAAGGAACAACACTTATTTATTGAATGGTGGGGACCCTAATGTTCCCTATGATGACAGACCAGGAGGAAGCAGAATAAATCCGGAATGGATTTCAAACCCTGGAAGTTTCCCGGATACAGATTGGCAAGCCTTAATTTCAAGAACAGCACCAATTCATAATTCTCAATTGTCAATTTCGGGAGGTACGGAAAATACAACCTATAATGTCTATGCAGACGTCTTCCAGCAAGAGGGAGTTATAAAGCATACAGATTACAACAGGTATTCATTTAAAATAAATGTAGAAACCAAAATTCATGAGAGAGTTAAAGTTGGTTTAAATATAAGTCCAAGTTTTTCCATCCAAAATGAAGCGGATGCAGAAGATGTGGGTGGACCAATAGCAAGAGCCAAATTTTTAGCACCAATAGTTGAACCTCATTTGGGTACCGTAAATACTGGTGGAGAACCCTATACAAGGACAGATATTCTGGTTAATCCATTGGCTTGGTTGGAAGAAACGGATGATAAAACCAAAAGATTCCGAACTATAGGAAGCTTTTATGCCGAGGTGGAAATCATGAAAAACCTAAGCTTAAGAAACGCTACCTCTGCGGATTATGCAAGTGGTAACAATAGTTTTTACAAGACCAATAATGTCAATAGAGACAATGGTAGCTTCGCCCAAGCTGCTACTTCATTAAATACCAATTTACTGAATGAAACATTGTTGAGTTATTCCATTGGAAATGACAACCATGATTTTACTGCAATAGCCGGGTTTTCCGCTCAGAAGTTCCGTAATGAAAATACTTTTAGTGAAGTAAGGGGATTTCCGGATGACTTGGTCAAAACGCTAAATGCGGGTACAGAACTTATTACCGCCCAGTCCACAGCCAGTGAACACAGCCTTTTGTCCTATTTTTCTCGTGCTACTTACAGCTTAAATGACCGCTATTTGGTTACAGCAAGTATCCGAAGAGATGGGTCTTCCAGGTTTGGAGGCAATAACAAATGGGGTTGGTTTCCATCTGTGTCTATGGGATGGAGAGTATCGGAAGAAAATTTCATGCAAAATGTCAACGCACTGAATAATTTGAAATTAAGGGCCAGTTATGGAGCTACAGGAAATTACAACATTCCTAACTATGGATACATAGGGTCTCTTTCGCAAACAAATTATGTCTTGGGTGATGGAACGGGTAGCCTTGTAGGAGGTTTGAGCCCCTCATCGTTTAGTAATCCTGAGCTAAGCTGGGAAAAAAATAACACTTTAAATTTAGGTGTTGACATTGGCTTTCTGGAAAACAGATTCACATTAGGTGTGGATGTCTATAGAAGCATAACCCGTGATTTACTCTTGAATGTACCAATTCCAGTTATTTCAGGATTTAGCAGCACCTTACAAAATATAGGGAAGGTAGAAAACAAAGGGTTAGAGTTTGAACTGGGAGCCAGGGTTATCAATACCAGTGATTTTTCATGGAGAATAGATGGGAATTTATCCTTCAATAGGAATAAGGTCTTGGAATTAGGTCCAGAAGGAGCACCCATTCCCGGATTTGCCCGAGGGACTTCTGTAACGATCACTCAAATAGGATCTCCAATTGGAAGTTACTTCCTAATTCCTGTTGCTGGAGTTTTCATGACTGAAGAAGAATTGAATTCTAGTCCTAAATCGAAAACCCAAAATGTGGGTGATTTGAAATATGTAGACACCAACGAGGATGGTATAATTACCGATGATGACAAACAAATAGTTGGGAAAAACCAACCTGATTTTACCTGGGGTTTGACCCAAACCATACAATATAAAAACTTCGATTTAAGTATCATGGCTTACGGAGAATCAGGGAACCATTTGCTTAATGAAAGTCAAGGTGGAGCAGGACGTTCCCATGTAGGAAATGTACTAGGGTATTGGAGAGACAGGTATGTTTCTGCTGAAAACCCGGGAGATGGTAAAACGCCTAGGGCCGCAGTTACATCAAACTTGACTACTCCTTCAACGTTTTGGCTATTTGATGGCAGTTTCTGGAGAATTAGAAATGTTTCATTAGGTTATAATGCACCGGATGTTTTCTTAGGGAATTTTAGAGGTGCAATCTCAGGATTAAGGGTTTATTTAAGTGCTGAAAATGTATTCACCAAAGACAACTATTTTGGTAACCCGCAAACGGGGGTAAGGAACAACAGCCTGTTGGTTCCTGGTATTGATGCTACTAATACTTATCCATTGGCCAAATCGCTTGTTTTGGGTTTAAACATTACATTTTAAAAGTTAAGAAATATGAAATTTATATATAAATATGCATTCATTTCCCTGGCATTTCTTTTCTCATGTTCAGAAGATTTTCTCAACCTGGCGCCTATTTCTAATAGAAGTGTGGAAGGGTTTTATAATAGTGAAGAGGAATTAAACCAAGCTTTGATGGGCGTTTACGATGGACTTCAATCCACGCAAACAAGTGTCTTTGCCATGTTGATGAAAGAGCAACGCTCCGACAACACCTTTCAGCAATCGCTCTTGTATAATTTTCACTCAATCATTCATTTTAACGAATCACCTGAGAACACACAGCTTTACCCTGCTTGGTCAGAATTATTTGAGGCAATATACCGCTGTAATATTTTTCTTGAAAAGATTGAAGGGGTGAGTTTTAAGAATGAGCAGGTAAAGGCACAAATGAAGGCAGAAGCCAAAGTGATAAGGGCGCTGTTTTATTTTGATTTGGTAAGGTATTTTGGAGGAGTTCCTATTGTTACCAAGCCATTGTCTATTACAGAATCACTTCAATATGAGCGGAATTCTGTTGAGGAAGTTTATGCAACCATCATTACGGACTTAGAAGAGGCGGCCGCCGCTTTACCTCAGACTTACTCATCACAGGATGTAGGAAGGATTACCTCTTTGGCTGCAAAAGCCCTTTTGGGTAAAGTGTATTTAACCAAGAGTGGGTATCCTTTGAATTCGGGTGAATGGGAGAAAGCAAAAGGTTTACTTGAGGAGGTTATTAACTCAGGTGAATTTGAATTTTTCCCTGAGTATTCAGATGTGTTCAATATTTCCAATGACAATGGCAAACAGTACGTTTTTTGGGTTCAATTTAATTCAGATGCTCAAGGGGAAGGTAATCCTATTCCTAGAATTCAAGCGGCCAATAATATTGACCGAAACGACCCTGTTTTAGGGGTATCCTCAGGTGGATCTCCGCTAAGCCCAATTGTCTCTCAGGATTTCATTAATAGTTTTGAAGAGGGTGATGTAAGGCTTGCCCACACCGTTCAAATGCAGTGGCTTCAAAACGATGGGGTGATGTTTTATACTCCCTTTTCTAAAAAGTTTGTTTCAGGGAATTCCGGTCCACAGAATAACTGGGATATAAATTGGCCTGTCATTCGGTACACAGATGTACTCATGATGTATGCAGAAGTACTAAATGAGATTGCTTATACTCCAAATGGAAAAGCTTTTGAAATTTTAAACCAAGTACGAGAAAGAGCCGGTTTGGATCCTAAAGCAGCCAATGATGTACCTGATCAAGCATCTTTTAGAAACTGGGTATTGAATGAGAGAAGATTTGAATTTGCCTTTGAACATCAGAGATGGCACGATTTGGTTAGAACGGATCAGGGTTTATCCGTAATGAAGAATTTTTTGATGGAATATGGACTTGATGGGAATGTAACCAAGGAGAAATACCTTTACCCAATTCCTTCAAGAGTAATTCAAACCAGTCCAATTATTACCCAAAATCCTGGTTTTCAATAAAACAGAAGGAATCTTGATGCCTGTCCCGATTTTTATCGTGGGGGTTGAAAGGATAATTCATCAGGCCATTTGGAGGTTTCAAATTAGCAGGGCTAAATTGTAATCTCCAGATGGCATTGAATATTTTGTGTTAAGTGATTTCACCACCTAGTTTATTACAGGATAATCCCAACTACAATTGCCGCATAAAATAAAAAATATGAGAAACTTACTTTACGGATTTATTTTTTTTGTTTCACCTCTTATTTCATGTAGTGACCAGACAAATTCCCAAGGAGAGCTTTCTTCAGAATTAAGAGAACATGCCATCGAACAACTCCATTCGGTTTTGTACAGTGATTTGAAGTGGGAAAAAATTCATGCAGCAGAGTACCTATTGGCACTTGACTATCAGACAGGCGTAGATAGTGTTTTTAAAAAAGAAGAATTAAAATTTGGCAATGAACCTTATTATAGAATTGGAATATGGAGGGTGTTGGCCCAATCTGGAGGGAATGATGATTTTAAAAAGGTTTGGATAGATAAAATTAGGGCAGTCTATCAGGACAGCCTTTCACAAGATAGGATTCATGCGGTGGAAGCACTGGCCAAGCTTGAAATATCTCCCAATACCGAGATACAGACAAATGATGAAATTTTACATGTTTTTAGCACATGGGCCCATGCCTATTCATCCGAATCCAGAAAAAAGCAAAGCATAGCGGATTTGATGGAAATTTTAAAAGGGGAGGAATATTCTGATAGGGCTAGAAAGTTGGCTGCTTATGCATTAAGAAAGATAAAAGGGATCAGTACCTCAGATTGGGATCAATTAACTGATTTGGCATTAAGTCAAACTGAAATTTCTGATTTTCAGGTCTATTTGACTTCTCTAAGTTGGATTACAGCTCCGAAGGATTCTTTATCAGTTCCTAGGATGGAAAAGCTAAAATATCTTTTGTCAAATGCGGGCAAGGACAATCTAATTTATCAAAGAGAATATGCCTATACCTTGGGCGAGAAAGGGAGTAATCTTGATCTGGATTTACTTGAGAAAATGGCCAATTTAAACCCTGACAAAGATAACCCCTCCTATAATCAACTTATTGATTTAAAAGTTACGGCTGCCTATGCCTTGCTGAGGATTGAACGAAGGGTGGAGGCTACACTTTCATGGATTGACTGGCTCGTCATTTCCTTGTATGGGGCCTTGATGTTGGGCATAGGATATTTCTACTCAAAGGTCAATAAGACCAAGGAGGACTATTTATTGGGAGGAAGGAAGATGAATTCCGTGTCTATTGGCATATCACTCTTTGCCACTTTACTTAGTACGGTGAGTTATTTGTCCTACCCGGGAGAAATGATCAAATATGGGCCGGTAATTTTCGCTGGAATGTTAGGCTTTCCAATCGTTTATTTTGTTGCGGGCTGGTGGTTGATCCCTAGAATAATGGCAATGAAAGTGACGAGTGCCTATGAAATATTGGAATTGAAACTGGGTTTAAGCATCAGGATGTTGGCCATCTTTATGTTCCTTTCCTTACGGTTCCTTTGGATGGCTACTATTATTTATGTCACCATTGATGTCACTTTTCTTACGGTAGTTCCTATAGACCCAAGCTATGTCCCTTTGGTCAGCATTTTATTAATGGTTATAACCATTGTTTATACTTCAATGGGTGGCTTAAAAGCAGTTGTGGTAACCGATGTAGTTCAAACAGTAGTGTTCTTGGGAGGAGCTTTTCTGAGTATTTTGATTGTAAGTATACATTTTGGATCGGTAAGTTCATGGATACCTACGGAATGGCCGGCCTACTGGAAGCCTATTCAATTTGGTTTTGATACCCAGGAAAGGACCACCATAGGGAATGCAGTTGTGATGTTATTTGCCTGGTATATCTGTACCACAGGCTCCGACCAAATGGCCATTCAAAGGTATTTGTCCACCAGAGACATTAAGGCAGCCAGGAAATCTTTAAAAGTTTCCTTGTACACCAATTTATTGGCTAAATGTCTTCTAGGTCTTTTGGGGCTTGCAATGTTTGCCTTTTTCTCTAAGAACCAACATTTTTTAGCCGATGGCCAATCCTTTAGTGAACAGTCAGACACCTTGTTTCCAAGGTTTATATTGTTAGGATTACCGGTAGGGATATCAGGCTTGGTGATTGCAGGTCTGCTTGCTGCAGCCATGTCAAGCCTTTCTTCAGGCTTAAACTCCGTCTCAACGGTGATTTCTGAAGATATTTTCAATCGATTTTTTAAAAGAAAAAAAGAAGTTTCCTTCAAAGGCTCATTGCAACAGATTAAAATCCTTTCCTACTTAACTGGATTAATTGTAATCGGATTGAGCTTTTTTGTAGGCAGTGTACAAGGGAACTTGTTTGATATTGTGATTAAGGTGACCCACCTTTTTGTGGCACCTTTGTTTGTATTGTTTTTTATGGCGCTGTTTGTTCCTTTTGCCACTGAAAGAGGGACATTTCTGGGGGGCATAGTGGCCATTATTGTTGCTGTAGCAATTTCATTTTATGGTGTGTTGGGAATTACGGTGCTCTGGGTTTTACCCTTCTCCTTTTTTGCAGGAGCTATTGTCGCCTGTACTATTAGTTTGATTAATAAAAAAGAATAAAAGATATGAATAGTAGCAAATGTTTAGCGAAGTGGGAAGCAGGTCAACCGGTTTTGGGAATAACGCTTCATTTAACGGATCCTTCCGTTTTCGAACTTACCAGTTTAATGGGGATGGATGTTATCTGGGTTGACATGGAGCACCACTCTCATTCTATAGAAACGGTTAATGGGTTGATGAGGGCAGCAAGGGTTGGTTCGTCCGATCTTATGATAAGACCAGGAAATGGTGAATACAACCAAATGGCCAGGTTGATGGAAGCAGGAGCCAATGGGATCATGTATCCGAGATGCCATACGGTAAAGGAGGCAAAGCTTGCAGTGAAAAGCATTAAATTTCCTCCGATGGGAGAGAGAGGATTGGATGCCGCAGGTCCGGATGCCCATTATGGTTTAACACCATTGTCAGAATACCTGGTAACCTCCAATAAAGGAACCTTTTTGGTGATTCAAATTGAGGATCAGGAGGGACTTGCTGCTGCACAGGATATCGCAGAAGTAGAAGGAGTCGACTTGCTTTTCTTTGGCCCGGGAGACTTTAGTCTTCAAGGTGGATTCGCTGGGAAGTTCAATGATTCTAGATATTGGGATGCGGTGGAAAAAGTTGCTGATTCAGCCAAGAGTGCCGGTAAATTGTGGGGTACACCTGCTTTTTCATCTGAACATGCCAAGAAATTATTGGACATGGGAGCAATGCTTATTACCTATTCGAGTGATTTAAGTTTATTTCGTAAGCGATTGACTGAAATTAAAGATGAATTTAAACATTTGGGAATCAATTTTTCATAAAGAATTTAGAGTTAATTGAATGTTATGATAAGGCGTAGGCAATTCTTAAAATCTTCTGTTTCAAAGGGTATTTCTCTGATGGTTATTCCTGGACTTGGAGGACTGAATTTTCAAACTTTCAGAAATAAAAGAAAATTGAAATACCAGCTTAAACATGATATACCGACCAAATTATATGATGGTAAAAACTGCTGGGTTCATCCTCGCGCAGGGATAATTCCTGGTGCAGGGAAAAAAGGCAAACCAAAGGTCTTGTTTACGATGAATACCCATGATATTTCAGGAAGTGATGTATTCAAGGGTATGTACGGATTTCATACGGATGATTTAGGGAAATCTTATTCAGAGCCTAAAGCATTACCTCCGTTAAATCCTCGGTTCGAAACAATTGAGGGAAAAGAACATCCTGTAGCAGCCAGCGATTTTTGGCCCGCTTTTCATTCTTCCTCTAGAAAACTATTAGGCATAGGCCACACGGTGGTTTACACTCCTGAATGGAAGGTTATGGTTCCTCGTCCAAGACATACCTCCTATGCTGTATACGATGAGAAAAAGGACAAATGGGGCAATTGGAAGAAGCTCCAAATGCCTGGTGGGGAGCGGTTTTATTTTGCAGGAGCAGGTTCAGTACAAAGGTATGATGAAAGCGATGGGAGCATTTTATTGCCTATCTATTTTAATCCCCATCCGAATGGGAGCAAGCGATCTGATCGTATAGCTGTTTTGCGGTGTAGTTTTGATGGAGAAAACCTCAATTACCAAAGCCATGGTCAGGAAATTAGTATTGAAGACAATTCCCGAGGTTTACAGGAGCCCTCCTTGACAAAGTTCAAGGGCAAGTATTACCTAACCATGCGTAACGATCACAATGGATATGTATGCAAAAGTCAGGATGGTTTGAATTTCGAACCAATTGTTTCCTGGAAATTTGACGATGGAACAAACTTGGGCAATTACAATACCCAACAACATTGGGTTACTCACAGTGAAGGCTTGTTTCTCGTTTATACCAGAAAGGGGGCAGACAATGACCATGTCTTTCGCCACCGTGCGCCCTTATTTATGGCTCAGGTAGACCCGGAAAAGCTTTGTGTAATCCGGGATTCAGAGCGGGTTATTGTTGAAGAAAGAGGCGCCAGACTGGGGAATTTTGGTGTGACAAATGTAAGCCCTAACGAAACCTGGGTGACAGTGGCGGAGTGGATGCAGTTTTCAGGAAAGATAAAAACTCCTGGCTCAAATCTCGGGGTGGAAAATTATGGAAGCGATGGCAGTGTATGGGTAGCCAAAATTCATTGGAATCAGCCTAATCAGTATTTTAAAACCTGATGAAATTTCTCTTAGCTATGGATGCAACTGTTAAAATTCCTACCATAAAGGGGGCTACTTGTATATTTAAATACAAACATTTCTAAAAATGGATAGAAAAGCGGGAAATAATAGCCTAAATCAAAAAGATCAATGTTGGTAATCAGAAACTTTATTCAATTGTCTCGTCCATTGCACTGGGTGATCTGCATTCTAATTTTTATAAATTACACCAATTCCTATGCAATTACATTTCCGAAAGATACTGTAATCGAGATTTCTAATCGAAAGGTTTACATCGCCTTACCTGATAGGAATGAAAAAGTGAATGAAGCCCCATTTTCGGTTTTAATGGCAATCCATGGAAACGGTAGGAATGCGATGAGTTATGCTTCTGAAAATGATCAAAGCGTGCCCTTTTATGTGCACCAAAGAAATATGGCCATCGATAATGGCTATCTATTTGTTGTCCTCTCTAATGGAAATGAAACCTGGGGAACAGACCAAGGGCTGGAAAATTTGATGAAGGTATACCGGTACATAAGCTCAAATTATAGGGTTAAAGAAAAATGGGTTTTATGGGGCACTTCAGCTGGAGGGCTTCAAATGTTTAGAATGATAGCCGAATACCCGGAGAAAATTGACCGGGTTATTGGCACTTTTCCTGTCTATGATTTAGAACAGGCTTATTCGCAAAGAAAGTCTTCAAATTTTATTTGGCAATCAAAAGAAGATTTTGATGATATCAATCCCGCAAATTTCCCTGAAAAATTAATAAATGTACCCATGTTGATTTTTCATGGTAAGAAAGATCAGGCAGTACCTTATAAGAACCATTCGCTGAAATTAAAAAGAGAGGTCAATGCATTGGGCGGAGCTGTAAAGCTAAAGCTGGTCGAGGGTGGCCACAGTACCTCAAACTGGAAAGTGTACAACAACCCTTTGATTAAGGCTTTTTTGACAGAATGAAAGGATATTAGTAGGGTATAGATTGGTTATTATAAATTATGTGGTTAAATATTTATCATCCCGGATAACATCATTTTCAATCCTTATTCAAATAATCTAAAAAATGAAATTTAGAAATTGTTTTGGCTTGGTAAAAACAATCTTGATAGGGATATCAATTGTGCTATTCATCTCTCCTTTGGTAAAAGCTTTGGATGTGGGAGATTTTAGCGGGGTGAATTATTCCGAAAAGGAGGACACATTCCCTATAATTTTAACCTGGGATTATAATATTTATGTCATGGGGCCTGCTGAAATAAAGCAATTTGTGCAGTTGGCTAAGGAAAAGAATATCGATCAAATTAATTTAAGAATAAACAATAAGGGAGTAATCAATGCCCGAATCGATCATGGAACTGTGTATCGGGAAAGACTGGATGCTTTTGGTGAAGACTTTGACCCTTTAAGGGTGCTGGTAGAGGAAGGTCATAAGGCAGGATTAAGGGTTGGTGTTCATTTCGATTTGTTTGAATCAAGTTATGATCAATTTTTCATTCGTCATCCGGAATTCACCCCACAATCTCAAAAAGATACCATTATTTACAATGCTTTTCCAAGTTACGCACACAAAGAAGTTAGAGATTACATGCTTGGTAGGGTTAGGGACCTTGCTGAATATGAAGTTGATCAAATGTTTTTTTGTACAAAATCCAGTCATACACCAAGAAACATGACTGAGGTTCCCCGAAATACCTATGCTGCTTATAATTCACCAATTGTAGAAAAATACGAGGAAAATTACGGGGTTGATATTTTGATAGCTACCCCGGATAGAGAAAAGATGGCTAAAATACATGGTGATTTCATTATTGATTTTCTAAAGGAAGCCAATAGAACCCTAGATGCCTACAATATATCCTCCATTGCTGGTGCAACACTTAGTGGGTATTTACAACCTTCCGGTAAAAACATCTTTTTGGATTGGAAGTCCATGGTTGATAATAAGGTCGCTGATGGCTTGGTGATGTCCAATACTAGAGGCGAAACTTATGCCTGGTTTGAAGACGGTGCAATAGAGAAGTTTCGGGAAATTAGACAGGAAACTTCAAATAATGGGATGAAATTTTATGCCTACATGCTCTCTACTGTGTTTTGGAAAGTTAGGGATGAGCATTCTTTGAGTCACCTTTTGGAATACATCCCAAAGCAAATGCACTATTTTCAACAGTTAGGGACTGAAGGTATTCTGATACATGAAGTTTATCAACCCGACATTTGGGAAGCCTTAGGGAATTGGAGGCTAGTAGAACAGGATAAAAAACAAGTGCTTACTATTCCGAAACCTGAAGGAGGTATTTTGGAGTATATTTTTCACCAGAAAATGCCACACGGAGGTTTTGAAGAAGCAAACAGCCATTGGTTTTGGGACATTTTACCGGCATGGTCTGGTAGGGATGATTGGCTTCCGGGTAAAAATAGTCCTATAGGCTTGAATGCGGATGATTTTGAGCAGTTTTGGGTGTCTGATAATCAGGGCAACGATCGTTTACATGCAGCATACGACTGGAAGGTAATGGCCAATTCTGAATATTCGGGTAGGTCCTATTCCGGAAGATCCTCCATGTTACTTTACGCAGACGGGGATGCAGGGAAAGGTGCTAGCAGGAAAATATCCTGGAAGTCCTATTCTGAAATCCCTATAATTCCGGAGACTCCATCTGTTTTTTCAGTTTGGATGCATGGGGAAGAATTGGCTGGAATTGAAAAAGCAGGTATGCAAATCACTTTTAAGGACTCCAAAGGTAATGTCATCGATTGCGTTGAAAAAAATCTAAAAGTTAGAGGAACATTTAAATGGAGGGAACTGAAATTGCCTTACCAGATACCTGCCCAATCGCATTTTGTAGAAGTAGCCTTAGCAATGGAAGTTTCAGATGAAGTTGAAAGCCATGGTAGGCTTTGGTTTGATGCTTTTCGCATTGAGGATGCTCAAGGGACCTTTGGTAAAGAGCATTTTACTATTGTGTCAAGCCAGGATGCGATTGAGGGAACCCACTTTGCAAGTTTTAATAGCCGAAAGGGTTATGAAATAAGCTCGAAAGAATTTCTATTGAAAAAAGGTAAGGCAGATTATTTGAAGGTGTCTCTGAGAACTCCGGAAAAAGAAGCGATGGATGTTTTGTTGTTATTAGGAGAGGGAATCTCCAAAAGAGTCCACCTTACTGAAAATTGGAAAACGTTTCAAATCCCTATTTCCGAACTCCCTAATCAATTGAAAACAAAACTAATTATACGTGCATTGGCCACAGGAACCATTCATGTCGATAACATCATGTTTGAATAAACCCGGATTATGTAATAGGATTCGTAATAGCCTGTCCCGTGTTACGGGAAGTGTTGCAATCGCAAGAAAATCAGGCTGTTTGGATATTTTAGCATAGCACCGCTATGGTGAAATTGAAAACAGCAACGAAGTGGTTGATTTTAAAGCGATTTCAGCACGTAATAGAATGTCTATTGCATATTTCGGGATAAAATACAATAAGAAAAACCAATAATCTCAAAAGCAGCGTGTTTGTTGCGTTTTGACCAAACCTTATGAAATAATGATAAATCTTAAAACTTTAACCAATTGCCTAGCTGTTTTTTTTATAGCCATTTTTATGGCAAATGGACAAGACGCTATAATCCCAAAATACAAGACAACGCAAATTTTGGTTTCTTCCAATGAATTTGAAGAAGACAATTATTTGGCTTTCCCAGCTATTTTAAGACTGAATCCAGACGAAGTATTGGTGTCCTTTAAAAGAGGAACACAACATGGCGGAGGGAAGGAAGCTCGGTTGGATATGATGCATTTCGATACCAAAAATAATGTCATCATAGAAAGAAAAAACCTGGCGAGTGACCCCGAATTAATTCACCAAATGGGGGAATGGGTTGAGTTTCCAGATGGATCTATAAAGCTCTATATCGACTCTCAACATTCCGGACATGACAAGGACAATTACCGTACAGGGTTGAGACAGGTAAGTGTAAGGAAGACAAAGGATGGTTTTGAGGCTTCAAAAACCGAATTGTCGCCAATGGTAGATGGGCGGGAATATGGCTATGCATTTGACTTTATCGTTAAGGACAAAATTACTTATATGTTGGTGATGGGCTTTGGTTATAGGCCTGGAGGTAAATGGTCTGTGGATGTGATTCAGTCCAAGAATAATGGTAAATCATGGAGTTTGGTTCGCAACTTAACCGAGGAATTTGGTGGGCATAAAATCAATGAAAGTGCATTTATTCCATGGGAAGATGGATTTATGGTGACCACCAGAGAATATGGGCACAATCAAAGAATTTATTTTACAGATGCTGAATTTAAGGTAATCAAGGAGAATAATTTAAGTTCAGCCTATGGGTTTATAGAATCTCATATTGGTCGACCACGGCTTTTTTCAAGAGATGGCAATCTGTATTTATTGGGTAGGAATTGGAGAACCATGGAAGGAGAGGGGAGAAGGATGGAGTTGGGACTGTTCAAGATCAACCCGAAATCTTTAGCCGTAGAAAAATGGTTCATATTGGACAATAGCGAACGTGCGCATATCACAGATGGCTATTATGCGGCCCCTTATTTTCAGGAAAAAGAAGGCAAGACCTTTTTTAATATGATCAACTACAAAGGAGCCAATAAGGCTTTCCCTAGTATTGAGCGGTATGAATTTTTATGGGATGAGATTAAGTAGAGTGGAGGGGTTGTGGAGGGGTGATGTAGTGATCAGGTGATGTAGTGATCTGTGATGGTGGAGGGAAAGGATGTTTCAATCTCATATCGCTGGGGATTTGTTTGATTTTTTCAATAACAAGCCCTAACAATGCCTCGGAATGACGTTTTTCGGTCACTGAGCCTGTCGAAGTGTACCGAATTAACGATATACCACTTCGTCATTTCGAACCCTTTTTTGGTGAGGTGAAGTGAAGGAAAGGATGTTTCAATCTCATAACGCTGGGGATTTCTTCGACTTCCACAACTCAAAGTCTTTGAATGAGGCATTTTAAATAAACCTGATTAGGATTCAGTTCATATAAAAGATTAATTTCCGCCTTGTAGATTTTCGACGTTAAGAAATTTAAGCGGGGATGGCAAAGGCACAAGCACTGTTTGACGAAGTTTTTGGTTAGGGGAATACCCAATAAATAACCAAATATGTTAAAACCAAAAACTAAGGAGTTTGCCTGTGTGCGGGAGGCCTTAAATTTTAGCCGAAAAGATACACAGCGGCGGGCTTTTCTCCTGAGTTGCTTCTCTTCAGGACAGGCCCTGAGTTGCTTCGCTTCAGGACAGGCCCTGAGTTGCTTCGCTTCATATCATGCATTAATAATAAGAAACGAACCAAAGAGGAATTTAGAAAAGATAAAATATCTTCTAGAATAATTATAAACCTCCAATAGAAGCCCTTATCCTTTTATTTCATAGTAAAATCATACAAAATTCCATAAAATTGTGGCTTATTTTTATAACTTTAAAAGCCATTTAAAAATAAATTGAAATTAGGAATAAGTTAAAATTTAATTCTGAAATAAAAACATTATGAAATACATTGTAGTAGTAATATTTTTTGTGACAGTAATTATTAACCCTGCTGTAAGTCAGGAACTAGATTCAATCCCCAACCTCAAATCCGTACCCTACCACTCACCTTCTCCACCTCCGGAATGGGCTTTGCTACAAAGGCAAATGATGGAAGCACTCTATCCTGCCGCCATGGAATTTGTTGAAAAATATACCAATCCTGATGGTACTTTAATCTGGAGAGATGAATGGCCCGGGATGGATGGTTCAGATGACGGTTATGAGAGCTTTTATAATTTCCCATTGTATTATGCGCTAGGCGGACCAAAAGAAATAGATCTGCTTTCTAGAAAATTATGGGAAGGAGTTACCAGACAGTTTACCGGCTATGGTCAGATAGTGGATGAATTTGATGCAGGCTATGATTGGATGCATCATGGGGAGTCCTATACCTATTTTTACTTTTTCGGCCTGGCAGACCCCACCGATAAAAAGATGCGGGATAGGGCCACAAAGTTTGCGAAATTGTATTTTGATGATGGTACCGAAAAGTCCAATTTTGACAGTAAACTGAAACTTATTCGTTCACCACTTACAGGTAGCCTTGGTCCCAGGTTTGTGAATACTGCTGAAGACTGGGTTACCCATAGACCCATTTTAAGTAATTATCCCCTTCCTTATGACGACATACCTAATGTTACATCCGGAAAAGATTGGAACAACGACAACAAATTCCAATTTATTTTGGAGGCTTTAAATAACCGGATGATGAAAGGAGATGTGCCCTTAAATTTGGCTTCAACAAGCATGATGCTGAATGCCTATATGTACTCTGGGGAGGAGGAATACAAAGTATGGGTAACCTCCTATGTCAATGCCTGGATGGAAAGGACAGAAAAAAACGATGGGATAATCCCGGATAATGTAGGCCTTTCGGGGGAGATTGGAGAATACATGGATGGGAATTGGTGGGGAGGATATTATGGGTGGAAATGGCCCCATGGGGTCAAAAATAAGTTGGAAGCGACAACAATTGGCGCTTCCAATGCCTATTTGATTTCCGGAGATGATAAATACCTGGATTTACCCAATGCCGTTATCGCATCCGTTTCAAATGAGGCAAAGGAAGAAAATGGTAAAAAATTGGTACCTCATCGATATGATGATAGGGGATGGTACGACTATCGGCCGATGCAACCCATGTATCCTACTCATTTATGGTACATGTCCCGAAAAAATAAGGATTGGGAAAGGGTAAAAGACTTATTGGATCCTGAGGAAATGGCTAAATTGAATTATAGAAAGGGCAAAGGAGATGAGGTTAATACAGCTACTTGGTTGGGTTATTTAGAAGGGAAGGTTCCCACTTATCCTGTGGATATTTTAAAAGCGACGTACAATGAAATGCTATCTCGACTTGATCGGATTAGAAAAGATACCTCAACACCGGATTTTCAGGATGTCCATCATTGGCTGAACCTGAATCCGGTTGTATTAGAAGGAATTGTTCAGACCATGCTTGGCGCTCCCAACCATATCTACCATGGAGGATTATTGCATACGTCAGTTCGCTATTTTGATCCTGAAAATAGGAGGACCGGAATTCCTTCGGATATGGCAGCACTGGTTGAACAAATCACAGATGCCGGTATTTCCCTTACATTGGTAAACCTACATCCCACCGAAACAAAGAAGGTAATTGTTCAGGGTGGGATGTTTGGAGAACACCATATCAAACGGGTAAATATGATTGACAAATACCCATACCAATTTGATACAATCGATCATAAATTTTTTCAAGCTGAGATAGCACCGGGATCGGTTGTGAAACTGGAAATTGAAATGACCCGGTTTCAAAATCCTCCGACCTATGCTTTTCCATGGCATGGTGAAAACATACCGGAAAGGGAGATTAATTATTAGTTTGAATTTGAATATAGAAAAAAATGTAAGGAAATGACGCTTGCGTGAGAGATTTTGTCAGCATTGTTGCAGAAAAAAAGCAACAATACCGCCAAAATCAGTTTGTACTTCTTGCCTTAACCAAGGCTTTACAGCCTTGGCTACAAAAATAACACCCCGATGGGGTTTTGGTTCATTTCTATTACAGCTGATTGGAGTTCCTGACTTGCTCCGTCTCAGGGCAGGCCCTGAGTTACTTCGTTTCAGGGCAGGCCCTGAATAAGACAGGGTAAACATGATAAAAAGAAACGAACCAAAGAAAAATCTAGCCAAAACTAAACTTCCCCCCGCAAGGCCCTCGCCCCCTCGTAGTTTTGGCCCGGCCAGCTCGCTAATATTTACGATTTTGTTAAAAATTTTCTATATCGTCATTGCGAACCCTTTTATGGGGAGGTGTTGCGTAGGAAAAGGGTGTGGCAATCTTATTACGTTGGAGATTCCTTCGACTTTCTACGCGCAAGGCCTCGCAAAGTCTCGGAATGACGAAAATTTACTTCCGCCTTGTAGCTTTTCGGCGTTAAGAAATTTAAGCGGGGATGGCAAAGGCACAGGCACTGTTTGACGAAGTTTTTGGTTAGGGGAATACCCAATAAATAACGAAATATGTGAAAACCAAAAACTAAGGAGTTTGCCTGTGCGCGGGAAGCCTTAAATTTTAGCTGAAAAGATACTCAGCGGCGGGGTTTTCCCTGACTAGCTCTGCTTCAGGACAGGTTGTTTACTTTTTTGACCACTGACTAGGGTCAGGGCAGGCCTGTAGCAAAAAAGTAAAAAATGGTCATGATAAATAACATGGTAAATATATATAAGGAATATTAATGTAAAACGCATCATGGACCTATTAAAGTTTTTGATAAAGGTAAAGGCCTAAATAAAAATTTACCCGTTCATTTCTTTTCTCCTGAGTTACTTCGTTTCAGGGCTTGTCCTGACTTGCTACGCATCAGGACAAGCCCTGAATAAGGCAGTGTTAACATGATAAAAAAAAACGAACCAAAGAAAAATTTAGCCAAAACTAATCTATAGAAATAACCTTTACCTTCTCAATACCTTACCCGATCCTTTTTATTAAAAAGTAAACCTTCATCCTGAAGCAATTGATAAACAGTGACTTTTTCCTGAATATCATTGTTGATAAAGGAGCTAATCAATTTACTATGCAACATTGAACCACCTAATTTCCCAAAGGAATGCCCATCCCGAATAAGCAATAAGGTGGAATTTAAATAAAACTCTGCCAACACATCATAACAAAATCTGGAAAGCAATTTGTCATGTACTGCACCTACAATCAATACCTTACCACTAAAATCTAATCCCCGGTCATAATTTACCCCATATACAGAGAAAGGTATGCGTTCAAACTGCTTCCATATTTCATGACTTTCTAGCATCATCCACTTCGCTATTTTAGATTCTAGTAAATTGGAAGCTGCATTATAGGTCAATCCATAACTGTGCTCAAAAAGCCTAATCTTCTGAGCGATATCGGCTTTATCTGCTTCTACTAAAGATGGTAACAGAAACCGCCATTTTAAATAAAAATAAAAGGCCAGATCAATGTATTCAGTCCCCGTTTGTTCCTTACAAAGGTTCTCGGAATTGTTGTACCACAAAAAATCAAGGTAGGAAGCATTTTCAAGTGGTATTGCTTCCAGGCACTGTGAGGGGTTGATAAGATTCAGGTTTTTTTGAAGGTCAAAGAGTAGGGGGTTGAAGGAAATCAAGGATTTGACGTTTTCAGGGAAAAGGCCAAGGTAATAATGCAGGTAGGCAGCGGCACCTGAAAAGCCCAGTAAATGTACCCTGTGGTTTCCGGTCAAGGCATTACGGATCAACTCTATGTCCCTTGCTTGTTGGTCCATATTTAGCAATTGATAAGCTTTTGCCCAATCAATTTCCCCTGAAGAATTGATAATTTGCAAAATGGCATCAGCCTCATTCCGACCTTTGATATGAACGATATTAAATTCATCCAACAGCGGCTGCATGTCTATGCTTTCCTGAAAATACTTGTCCAAAGGATCCTCAATTAGCAGAATGGTTTCCTTTTGCTTATCGTAGGGATGCATTAGGGTATAGCTAATTTCTATTTTCCTAGCATTCTTTATATGATGATCCAGCGGTACCAGTAAAAAATGAGTTGTATCAGAGGGAGGAAAGTGAAAACCTGTGATTGCACTTAGAAACAGTAGAAAAGCTATCAAAATTTGTCATTCCTTAATTTTACAACATGGAACTCTAGGGTATTTTCCTTCAATGCAGGATTTGCAGGATGTGCTAGGTTTAAAAATAAACCCTTTTTAGTTGCAAACCAATTATTGATCTGGTAAGTATAATCAGGTAATGAATAGTGCTGAAGTTTTTTCAATTTGGAATCAAAAACGGTAAGTGAGGTTTTCTTTTTTAGAAATGAAATTTCTTTCCCTTTAATTGGCGCTTCCCAATTGAATCTATAAATAAGTTTCCGCCAAGGGTCAGGTATTGGGGAAAGATAATGCGTATTGTTTATGGCATGCGAATCAATATTATCTAAGTTGATTAAAGGCAATATATGCTTAACCTCTTTTCCTTCCTTCAATTTTCCTTTGGTATTTAAACTATAAATATTGGATTGGTACTGATAATTAAAAATCATATTTCCCTCGAAAAAATTATTGAATCCTAAATAGGTAACAAAACCAACATTTCCATAATTTTCCTTAAAAAAATCGGTATGATAAATTGGTAAATAGTTAGTTTCTAATGTTTCAAGATCAATAGCGTCCTAAATAAAAAATGAGAGGTCCCATTTTTTGCCCAAAATAGTTATTTTGGGTTTGCACCAAAAAACAAGAACCTCTCATGTGTAATATTACATTGTTTTCACAGATTATTAAAAAGATTGACCGTTCAATTTTCAAGAAATTGGTAAAAGAAAAGCAAACAGATAAGGGTTGCAAGGGATTTGACAGCTGGACGCATCTGGTTTCGATGTTGTTCTGCCATTTTGCCAAAAGCACATCGGTAAGGGATATTTCCAATGGGCTTCGGTCTGCCACTGGGAACCTTAACCATCTTGGCATTACCAAAGCTCCATCCAAATCAAGTATCAGCTATCAAAACAAACGAAGGGATTCGGATCTTTTCAGGGACCTTTACTATTCACTGTTGGGAAGTTTAGGACAGCAGGCATCTGTCAAGAGGTCCAAACTCAGGATCAAGGTTCCTGTTTATTTGCTGGACGCCACAGTGATTAGCCTTTGCCTTTCGGTGTTTGATTGGGCTACTTTCCGTACCAAAAAGGGAGCTGTAAAGATGCATACGCTGCTGGAATATGACGGTAAACTCCCTGTTTACGTGAATATTACCGAAGGGAGTGTCGGTGACAATAAGGGAGCTTACAACATCCCCCTGGAAAAAGGGTCGGTGATCGTCGCAGACCGGTATTACAATGACTTCCCTATGCTCAACGTCTGGGACAGCAAGGGGGTGTTCTTCGTGATCAGACACAAAGGCAACCTTGCTTTCAGTTCCATCAAAGAACGGGAACTTCCCACAACAACCGCCCAGCATGTGCTCAAAGACGAAGAAATCGAACTGACCAACCCACAGTCCAAAGCCAAATATTTTGGAAGGCTTAGAAGAGTGGCTGTGTGGGATGAGGAAAACGGGCAGACCATAGAACTGATTACCAATAACTTTGCTTGGGCAGCGCAGACCATTGGGGACCTCTACAAATCAAGATGGGAAATTGAAGTGTTTTTTCGGGACATTAAACAACTATTGCATATCAAAACCTTTATCGGGACCTCCAAAAATGCGGTAATGATCCAGATATGGACGGCATTGATCACCATCCTTCTACTCAAAGTCATGAAGGCAACAGCAAAATTCGGGTGGCACCTATCCAATCTGGTCGCCTTTATCCGGCTCAATATTTTTGTTAAAATCGAACTGCAAAAATGGCTTGATAGTCCATTTATCGAACCCGACAAACCACCCCAGAATGTAGTACAGGGGGTTCTGTTTTCTTAAGCTACTTAAAAGATGCCTAATTGCTATCCAAATACAGACCAAATGATAAATCAAAAATTATTTAGGACAGCATTGTTTCAAGATTAAGTAAGCCTATAAGAGGAAGATTTCCTTTTGATTTTTGATCTGTATTGTGGTAGACTATAAAGAAAGCTACACTTTTTGACACAGGGTTATACCGAAGCTTAAAATAGAAATTTATAGATGGTTCTCCTCCACCATCAAAATTAAACAACTCATAAAGTGAATGAACTTTACTAATTTTCCCCTCTATCGTAGAAATATATAGTTTACCTCTCGAGTACAAAAAAATTGAATCTTCATTATAGTAATCTAGCCCATCAACTTTATCTATACCATCAGGCCCTTCACGTTCAAGTGGTATTTGGCTTAAAGTAGATTGTTTATCTAAGCTAAACAAATCAAATGAATGCCTTGTTGCGTTATAGGCAAGGAGTTTGGATTCCTCATTTTCATAATAGGAATCCCAGATTTGATATGTATTTAAGAATTTTTCATCAATTGGGATTTGAATTTTTTCTACAATGATTGATAGATTTCCATCATTCGTTGTGGAAGAACAAGAAAAAACGAGAGAAATTAAAACAAATAGCATAAAGTTATTCATATTAACTAAACTAAAAACAAATGTTGATTTTAACCAAAATATTTAGTTTTTTTAACAACTTATAGAATTGATAAACTGTTGACGCTCAATTTTTCCGAGTACATGGGTGTCATTTTTCGTGCATGGAAATTTTTTGCTAAGTGATGTGGTGATCTAGTGAGTTGGTGATGTGGTGATCTGGTAATTGTGTAAATGATTACTTCCAGGTGATCACTTCCAGGCACAAGGGTATAGCCAAGAGGGAAATAATTCAGGGAGCTTAAGATTAAAACCCATAGTTTTTGTAATTAATTTTTCAATCCGGTTTCTGAAGGGGTAAGCTTAATTCTGGGAGGTATATTAATAATTGCCTTCATTCAAAATCAGGTCATATGGCAAACTTAAGTAATTGCAATTTCCTAGGCCATAAACCTAGATTTTACCACAAATCTATAAAATCAAAAATTATCAGGTAGGCTAAACACAGCCAGTCCAGGATCCCGATCTGTGGTAATACCATAAAGCTTACCGGACTTTTCATCTACAGCAATGGATTGTAAAGACCTGTCTAATATCAACTCAAATTTCGAATTTCCTTCATAATCAAATACATAAACTGTTGTTGAGTTGATTTCACTATTTAGTAATTCTTCCCTATTCCTTCCGCAGAAAAGCCCATAAATGTATTTATTTCCCAAACAAGCGCTTGAATAGGCATAGGGTTCTCCCTCATTTATTACCAATCCAGCACCGCTCCCTTTTCCAACAATAGAAAATCCCGGGACATGGTTTAATGGTCCATTTATCGCTAAAATTTCTCCTGTTTTTCTGTTTAAAATCTCGATCCTGTCTCTTCTTATCCCCACATGAACAAATATATCACTATTGGGTTTCCTCAACAGTTTTCCTTGGTGTAAATCCCCAAGATTAAAATTGGAAATTCCCTTGAATTCCTTTTTGGGCTCTATCTCCTTCCACGTGCCAAATTCATTTATTCTATCTCCCTCCAATTTAAATTCAATGTATCGGGCAGGATCGTTTGCCATCCTGGTCATCACACTGGAATCAGTAGCCCAAACTAAATTAATAGCCGTAATAAAATTTTCTTTTTGTTTTATTTGTTGAGTTGGTTGATGCGAATCATCTCTTAGTTCAAATTCAGAATAAGTCTTTCCACCTAAGCTGTAAACCCAAAAAGTACCCTCATCATTGCCAAAATCAAACATAAAAGAATCCGTAATTTCTCCGGGGCCGAAACCAGATTCACCTTTCGAATTTAAGTATTGAAGTGTTTTTTTATCCAGTATGTGCATGGGGGGTTGATTGGTCAACTCCTGTATTACAATAAAATCATTTTTAACTAGAAGATTATTTGGTTTTAATAATTCAGGATAATAATATTTTTGGCTAACTAACTCAATGCTTTTTGGTATGGTCTCTTTTGTGAATACCTTGTTAGAAGGATCTGACTTCTTGCAGGCACAAAGTAATAGACCTGAAATTAAGATCAATAAATTATTTTTATTTAATAATAATAGTATTTTCATATATCAATTAGTCTGCGATTTAAGCTCTGAAGCCATTTGATTAAGGCTTCAGAGCTTTTTATTTTAAACTGTGCATGAATCTGTATTACATTTTTTTTCATCACCTATCCAGGGTCTTCCCTCTTCATCGTAACATATGGTATTAGGTAAACCAGCTTGACAACACACCCAACTTGTACAACAACCCCCTTCGGCCTCCACATTAAAGGAATTAAATAATCCCACACTCATGGCCACTACTCCCATGGCAACAGTAGCTTTCTGCAAAGTTATTTTCTTTTTCATGCTATTTTTTGGTTTATGGTTAAAAGATGTTTTAATTAAACCAATTAAATTTATTTTTCATAAAGAGATAATTATATTTATTGTGAACTGGCTGCTTTTTCCCGTGAACTAGCGGTTTTATCGGACGTGGTGAGTTGGAGAAGGTTTTATGTAGTGATGTGGTAATTGAAGATTAGTGAAAGAAACTGGGTTTTAGGTATTATTTGTAATTTAGCTTGATCCTCATTTCCTTTGTTAACGCCTTAAACATTTCTTTTTCCCTTATGGGCCACTGTTCAAAGGGTGGGAGGTACTCTACCTTGGTTGCATTCGACTTTTGATTCATGATATGGTTTATTTTGTTCCAATCTGCATCCCTTTTTTCGGTTAATTTCAAAAATTCTATAACTTGTAAAATTGTTTTTTCCCTGATAGACTGGTTTTTTGAAAAGAAATCTTCGTACTTAATTTGTAGGGAATTTTCACTGTTTTGCAAGGATTCCTGAATAATGCTATTGACTTTATTCCAGTACCAGGCTATTTTGTGAACCCGGTTGAAATCGGGCCATTCTTTTTCCCATCCATCGCCTGGAAAGTCCTTGGGGCAGATCCTTTTCCTGTGATCGTTTTCCCCATAAAACAACATTTCCCCACCACTATCTTTTGGAGATTTAGCATAAAATGACCTGACGGAGTCTATTGGATTTCTGACTACATACAAAAACTTGATAGATGAAAATGTAGCCATTAGTTCTGGAATAAGGTATGCAGCGTGCGGATTTGATTCTATATAGGTGGTCTCTGGAGTGGAAAGCACTTGCTTTAGTAATGGTTTTCTGAATTCACATATATTTTGGCAGCTGACGTCAAAAATCAAATCTGTCCTAATTTTTTGCATACCCATGTCAAAAAAATCAGGTTGGGGCTCATGAACTGCATATACCTGACTGAAACAGGTATTAAAAAAATCCTGGAAAAAACGGGTGCCTGTTCTACCTGCACTTAGGATAAAAATTGTTTCTACCTCAATGCTTTCTTTGGGTTTTGACTTCCTGCTATTATTTCCAGTTTTATCTTTAAATAAACAAGAGATAGGATTAATTTGTATTTTCCAAGCCATTATTTAGTTGGTTTAGTAGAATCATTTTCTTTTTTATTTCAGTCCATTTTGATTTGGCCACCTTAAGGCGAAAATCGTTTTGCATAATTATTTCCCTTTTTTTTACTTGAAGAGAATAGATTAAATTTACATTTACTATGCAGTTTCGGTTTATTTTGAAAAAGTTTTCCGGCAACTTATCTTCCATACTTTTAAGAGAAGAACAGAAAGAATGGCTGTTTTTATTCAAACAAAAGACCGTGAGAAGGTAATCATTTACTAAAAAATGCGTTATTTTTTTCAACTCTAGTTTTAGTATGGTTTGGCTGCCTTTGAGAATTAAATAGGAGGTTTCCATAAAAAATGTTTAGTAGTATAACTATATTGTTAAAGTAAAAAAAAATTAGAATTTAACAAAATAATAGGTGTTAATTTGACATTTGTATTGGAATTACATTTTTAATCTCAGAATTATGTAATAGACGATCTATTTTCTATTACCGATTAAAATTTATTTGTATATATTTTTTGTTTAATCAGTGCTTTTAAACAAAAATATTTGAGTCCTAAATGACTTATAGCAGATCAGTATATATTTTTTCCAGTTTTTTACCTAAATGGAAGTTGTCAAACTTGTGTTCTATAAATTTTCTACCACTATTTCCCATATCCTTTCTAACCCTTGGATGTTCAATAAGGTATTTCATTTTTATTTGAAGGGCATTGATATCTTTTTCGGGAACTAGGTATCCAGTGATGCCATCCATTACTCCTTCAGGTATCCCATTGTGTAAGGTAGCAATTACCGGTAATTGCATGGCTTGGGCTTCCTGAAGTACCAGACCCTGTCCTTCGGAATTGCCATCACTCCCAGTAATGCTTGGAAGTACAAAAATGTCGGAATTTCTGTAAAAATTGATAATGTCAACCTTTTTTTTCTCTCCATGAAAGAAAACCTTTTCCTCCAATCCAAGAAAGGTTACCAGTTCCATTAAAGGTTTCATCAATTCACCATCGCCCACGATGTCATAAAAGGTATTTGGGTGAAGTTCTACAAGCTGGTGAAAAGCTGAGATGGAGTAGTACAATCCTTTTTTCTCTACTAATCGCGCAACGCTTAACAGTCGAATGCAATTTTTGTCTGTTTTCTGCTTATGAGGTATAAATTCTCCAGGATTCACACCAATGGGCAAAACCACAATTTTATTCTTGTCAAATCCAGCTGAAATTGCTTTTTCCCTGATAAAATTAGAAATGACAATAAATATATCGCTATTGGAAAACAGGTTTTGATAATAGTTTTCACCCATTGCCCGATGAGTGATATCATAGCCATAAAAGGTGGTGAGCATTTTACCATCTAAAAGTCCTAGTGATCTCACAAAAACTGCTCTCAAGCCGGTAGGGCCAAAATGACAATGAATAATATCATATTTATTTTTTGATATAAATGGATAGAAGAGAGAAATCAAATATAACCGACGTATCATATCCTGATTGTGGTAAAAATCCTGAGAATCAAGTAACTTAACCAATTTTCGAACAGCCTGCTTAATATTTACCAACACAAAGAATTTTAGCCAAGCCCATATTTTGTTTTGGGGTACTTTAGGTGGATAAAAAGTATGCTGGAGTAATCCTAATCGGTGAATCTCATCATGTACTTTAGTTTCTTCAGACTTGCCTGCCGGAAAAATATCCACCTTATGGCCTGCCTCAATCAAATAACTAATTTGGTTGAGTATAAATGTTTCGGATAATTTGGGGAAACGCTCAACTAAGAACGCAATTTTTAATTTTTTTGAAGTTTCATTCATTTTCTAAAGCTTGTTTTTAAGTGACTCGATGGAATGAAAGTCAAGAAGGTATTTTATGTCTTTTTTAGATAATTCGTTATATCCGACTTTTGAAAAGCACAAAAAGTCCCCCTCAAACTGATAAACCTGATAGTCATTGTAAAGTAATAAAAGTGCTGCTTTTAATTCTTCCCGGTTCAAGTGTTTCATTTCAAATAATATAAGAGAGGGTTTAAATCTGGTCAAATCCAATTGTCTAAGTATTTTCCAGTCGTGGCCTTCACAATCTATCCGCAATAGATCGATTTGTTGAATTCCATGCTTTTGAAGCAAAGTTTTCAGGGTAATTCCCTTTATGCTTGTGGAAACAATAAAGGGGGTTAAAATACCGTTCAGATGTTTACTGATATGGTTTTTGTCAAAGGAGCCCAATTGGTCATACCAGTCCGGAAGATTGCCTAGGATGTATTTGGCCTTTTGGTCTACCCAATAAAATTCCTGCCTTGTGCCATTATTGATGGCGGTGTTTTCGAATAAAAACCTAGTTGAATCGGGGTAATGGGTCTTTAGTTTTTCAAATAGGTAGGGAACGGGCTCTACGAAAAGCATTTTCCATTTTTTATTTTTTAAAATAGACTTATGAAGTGGGTCTTTGGTTTTGCCGTCATTGGCTCCAATTTGTACTACCGTCCAGTTTTTCTTATTCCCAGTAATATGAATCCAGTACTCAACCTGGGATTTAATCTTCAATTTAGGATTCAATTTTTTAGTTAAATTTGTAAAATAATTTAAGATTGAGACCATTCTTGGATTTTGTTGTTTAACTCCTTTTTCCCCAGTGATTTAATATAAAGAATGTCGTTCCATTTTCCCTGGTCTTCACGATTACTATGGAAACTACTATTGATTCCACGAGGATGAGAAAGATGGAACAAGGGTCCGTCTATGCGGTTATGATTGTAACCTAGCCCTTTCCATCGGTGTATTCGCTCTCCATCTTCCCTTCCCCACCCGTAAAAGTTCGGGTTTTCAATCCCCGTTGCCTTGTAATCCTGAAGGTTTGCAAGAAAAGCACCACCTATGGGGTCAGGTCCATACATTGACATCATTTTAGCTTTGTGTGAAGTAAATACTGTAAGATCCCGATTTTTTATAAAAATTTCCCTAAGGATCATACCCGTATCTAAAAATTCTTTGGCATAGGGAAAAACGAAACTTGATTCGCCATCTTTCATGCATTTTAGGGCTGCTATGATTTGTTTTGGTGGAATGATAACATCACAGTCCCAAATTGCTACAAATGGTGTCTTAGAAAACCCTACCAATGTATTGATGTATTTTGTCCGGTGGAAGATATCGTCCCTATCTTCTTCAAACCAATAATTTATTTTATTCCCTGCTAAAGCAGAAATAATCCCGGTTTTATAAGCGGAAGCTTCAAGGACTAAAATAGGAGAGCGTAAGTGATGGTGTAGAAAGTCTATCACCACCATTAGGTTTTCCAACCGAATGACTGAATCCAACCGGACAGGAATAAGAAAGCTGATATCTTGCAGAGACGCTTTATTCATGTTGAGGATCTTTAATTTGTTTCAAAAAAAGGAGAGCGTAATGAATTCCTGTAATTCCGTAAATAAACCCCATTTCGTTTTCTGGATTTTTTTCGGTGGCTCTCCAATACTCGGATTTCTCCAGATGTTGCATCGCTAGTTGTACGTTTTTTTCATCATTAAACAAGCCCTTCCAATCATCTATTTCCAACCCTACTTGCTTGTCTAATAAAATCAAACCGGAAAGACCGTTTTCTACATACAGGCTTTTATTTGCAAGCCTAAAAGAAGTGATTGAAGCACTATTTAATTTTTCTTGCAGAAGTCGGGTGTGTGCTGACCAATCCTCATGTGCCACCTTGCTCATTCCGTAAAGCAAACTGAGACAGTTTCCTAAATTTTGGGGAATCAAGGAAAGCAGCAGAGGAGAAATGTTTCGAATCATTTGTCGGGTTTTGTTGGGCATTATGTTCAGGCGGTTGATTTCACCCAACACATACAGGTAATTGGGTAGGTCCCAGAATAGGTTAAATTCTTTTGGCTCAGTAAAATTGCCCCTGTTTTCTTCGGCCATTAGGTGGATGCGGTTGATCAGTAAAACTGCAAGAGAAGTGAATATTTCACTGTTTACCTTCTCTGGCGCATTTTTAGGCTGGACTGAAACACGGTCGAGGATATAGATCAGGTAGCCTAATATTCCACGCTTTAAGCCAAATTCAAGCTCGTTCGTTTTTTCAGAAATAACCTTGAAAAGGATTGTGTCTATTTCCATTAGCAATTCATCGGCATTACCCTCCAAATAACCTCTTTTGATTAATTGGTTAATTCCCCAGGCAATTCCGGCCAGTCCATTGTCAAATGAGGTCGGCATCGGGTTTTGGTGAATAAAATTGTACCCCTCTTGTAGTAAATGTTCCGCTGCATGCTGGTATTTTAGTTCTTCGCACTGTTGAAAGGCTTCGAAGAAGTAAAGGCAAAGGCCAAACTTGCCTTTAAAGAGTCCAGGATTTTCGAGGCTGGTGTAATGTCCCAACAATAGCTCATCTCGTGTATGGAAAAGTTGTGTAACCTTATTCATCTGTTATTTTTACAGGGTGGTAAAGTTTATTTTTCAAATTCCCTGTTTTTTCGAAAACGGGTCTCCATCGCATGGTGCCGTCGGAAAGTATACCTCTTTTGTTAGGTGTATTTTCCGAATAAAATTTGTTTTCAAGGCCTTCGGGTACAAATTCCCCTTTCCCACCAAAGTCTTGGATGGAAAATCCACTTTCATAAAGCAGGGTAGGAATGAGTACTTCATGATGCCCACACCACTTGCTTAAGAGTGCTTTGTGAAGTAATTCTAAAGCTTGACGTGAAATTCGGTAGATGGGGTTAAAGGACCGGATCCGTTGCTCTTGTGGGATAACGGTGTAGGGATGGGCCAGGGTAGGCCACCAAGGCCATTCCGGTTCTTCTTTATAGCGGCGGATATGACTACTGATAAAATCAGTGTCAATAGAGGAAAAATCTTCAAAAAAGGATTTCCAATCCCCCGAGAATTCCACGTCGTCTTCAATGCACCAATAGTAATCGTAATGTGGATGAGAAAGGTAGAATTTTAGCAAGGGGAAATGATTGCTACCCGGTACCAGGGTAAAGCCAAGTGGGAAATAATTCAAGGAGCTTAAGACTTCATCGTCAAAGATGTGCGTATTCACGTCTTCTAAGTTTGGATTAGAATTATCCCCTAGCAAATGGTACAACACCACTGTATCTCCCATATTTTGGGTAGCTGTAAACAGCTTATGGTATTTTTGAATTAAAGGGAGTGAGGTTTTATTGGTGAGGATTAAAAAAGATTGTTTTAGCGAAGTATTTTTGCCCATTGAGGTATTATTTTAGGTCAGGTAAGTCAAAAACAGCAATTCCTGGATCTTCATCTGTGGTGATGCCATATAATTTTTGGGATTCCTCGTCTACCGCCAATCCTCTGATAGAAATATCCAATATAAAATTACATTTAATTTTACCTTCCAGGTCAAATGCATAGATATCATTGGCGATTTCATTACTTTCCCTCAATTGTTTTTCGGTTTTATCAGAATATAAACCAAAAATATAGTTTTTGGATATAGCAATGTCCAAATAGGCCAAGGGTTCGGCTATACCCACGATTAATTTATTAGATGAGCCACTGGAATTAGCAATTGTAAATTTGGGAATGTAATTGAAGGGGCCATCTGTAATGAAAATTTTTCCTTTCTCTTTGTTTAAAATTTCAATTCTATCTCTATAAACACCAGCAGATGCATAAACATTATTTATCTGGTTTCCTTTAAACCATCCCATATGTAAATCCGACATCATATAATTGGTTAGGTCTTCTCTGACTAAATGATCTTCCCATTTCCCATAATTCGCTAAGCGCCTTCCATCAATCGAAAATTCTACAAATTGATGGGGATCATTTACCATGCGGCACATAACTGTACTATCGGAGGACCAAGCCATGGCCATGGCCATATAGAAGTCTCCTTCTTGTTTGATTTGATTTTTTGACAATGATGTGGTATCATCAAGGTCGAATTCTGAAAAATGCTTTGACATTGCGCTATAAACCCAGAAAGTATTATCATTGGCACCTAAATCAATTCCTGAGACGTCAGAAACTTCACCGGGTCCAAACCCTATTTTACCGAATGGCCGCAAATATTTCATTTTTTTTGCATCGAGGACATGAATTGGAGGAAAATCTTCAGGTACCCTTCTGCTTTCGCCAATGATCAACTTATTGTTTTTAATGAAAATTTTAAGCGGCACTTTTATTTCCTCAAAAAAGTATTTTTTGCCAGCCAGGTTTACTGTTCTAGGTATCGTTTTTTCAGTAAAGCTTTTTACATTATCAGATTTCAATTTGTCTTCTGAACAATTCGATAAAGACAATAGTATAATGATTAACATTGCCGCATTTAATAAAACCTTATTTGATTTTTTAGTTAATTTCACAACAGTATTAAATTTACAATTTGCTAAAAAGCTTCACGATAAACCGAAAGATTCTAACTAACCTAAATAAATCTAGATATAAAATAACTCTTATCGTGAAGCCTTTTATTTACTATTTACCATAGATTATTGATGATTCGTACAGGTATCACCTGGAAAATCTCTATCAACCGGTCTGTCCTCTGACCATACTATTCCAGATTCATCAGTACAGTATGAGGTGCCTGGGCAACACATATAGCCAGAACCTCCATCTGCTTCTACATTAAAAGAATTAAATAATCCAACACTCATGGCCACAACCCCAGCGGCCACCGTAGCTTTTTGTAAAGTTATTTTCTTTTTCATGCTATTTTTTGGTTTATGGTTAAAATAAGGTATAATTAAACCAATTAAAATTATTTTTCATAAAGAGATAGTTGTATTTATTGTGAACTGGCTGCTTTTTCCCGTGATCTGGGCATATTTATTGGATATGGTGATGTAGTGATCTTGTGATAGAGTGACCTTGTAATCTACTGGAGGTGAGTTCTTAAGGAATTGGTTAATCCTTTATTTGATATATGGCAAAAACAAAAGACACTGTTTCTTGTTGCAGTGACTCAAGCAGGGGATGGTCTGAATTTTCCATCTGTTCAATTGTAATGAATTCATCGGGATAATGGACGCTAATGAGTGTATTATTGGATAAATATTTAACATTTAAATAAGGTAATAACCCATCTAAATCATTGGTAGCATTGGAGATGGATTTAGATGTTTTTTTTGTTCTATTATAGAGTAGCGTACTTCTGTAATTTTTCTCCCTAAAACAAGTGACCAAATATTTTCCGGATAGGTGTAAATTGGGCATGTGGTATACATAGTCTTGCATGTACTCCAAGTTATTTAGAATATTTGAGTCATGTTCCTGAAATATATTTAACTTTAGCTTTCTAGAATTCTCAAAATCCAAATACATCTTTTCTTTCAATTCCTTACCTTCAAATACGTAGATTGTATCGGAAAAATGCTTTGTAAAGAAAGTTTTGTTGTCTAAGTAGACCAAGATATTCCTGTCGGCAAAAAACGGAATTTTTTCTTCCATAAATTTAGAGGTAAAAAAAGGATGGACTTTCTGGTTTTCATATGAAAATAATATATTATCGCCATGCTTAGGGTCAGCCGACGAAATGTTTGGAGGAACGTAAAATATCAACTCGTCCTTTTTGGTAGCTAAGAATTTATATCCACCACTTATTGGTCTGTCTAATTCTTCAACGAAATTTCCATTGAAATCGAATGCCAATATTTTTTTGGTAGATAAAATAAGTACTTTCGGGTCTTCATGATGTATGACAAAGTCGTTAATTTGAGTGTACTCCCCCGGTCCTTCCCCAAATGCGTTGATACAGCTTAGGAAATTACCCTCCTTGTCAAGGATAATTACTTTAGGATTTTGGTAAAAGTCTCCAATGAATATATTATCTTCAGTTATAATTACTTTATCGGCCTGGCCAATGGATGATTCGAGTGGTAATTGGACAGTTATATAATTTACTTTATTAAAAACTTCTGAAAATCTTTCGATATTTTCTTCAGGTATGGGAATTGCCATATTTTGGGAACCCAAATTATTGTTATTGGATGTATTTGAGCAGGAGCAGAGAAATAAAAAACTAAAGATAATTCCGGGTAATGTTTGAGAGAAAGAATTCATTGTTTTTCTTAAAAGCCTCCACATGCGAGACTACATGGGTTTTGCATCCAAACTTCGCAGGTAAAAATTCCTTCTTCCCGGCATTTTTTTACTACAAAGGTACAATTGGGATAATAATTTTGGCAGTAGTCGTTTTCTTTATAATAGCCACAACCTCCATCTGCCTCCACATTAAAGGAATTAAATAATCCCACACTCATGGCCACTACTCATATGGCAACAGTAGCTTTCTGCAAAGTTATTTTCTTTTTCATTCTATTTTTTGGTTTATGGTTAAAAGATGTTTTAATTAAACCAATTAAATTTATTTTTCATAAAGAGATAATTATATTTATTGTGAACTGGCTGCTTTTTCCCGTGAATGGGCATATTTATCTTGTGAATAGCATGTGTGAAGACTGTAATGAGAAGAAAATCAGGAATTTGTGGTATAGAGATTGAGTGATGGTGTGATGTGGTGGTGGGGTGATAGTGTGATGTAGTGAATCGGTGGCTGTGGTGTGCCATTCTTTTGCCTTTACCTTTTTTAGCACCCGTTAGGAATGAAAATTTGACATCTTGTATAATGGTGAATTATCTTTTTGGGAATCTTGACATAAGAAAAAATGATCTTGTTAGCTCTCTACTAGAATGAAATATACGTTAAAAACACTTACTAAAACCATTATAAAAAAAATCACTATATTTAAAGGAGCTAATTCTACCAAACAGCATGGAAAAATTTGAAGAATTTGAACATCGTATAAAGCGGGCTTTGAACAACATGGATGCCAAAATTTCCTATTTACATGATGCTACAGGTCAACTCAAAAACTCCTTTGGAGAATTCCAGGAAGAGATGGATGAGTTTATGCATTTTGTCGGGAATCACGTTTCAGATCATGAACAGCGTCTCATCCGGATTGAGAAGCACATGGGTATTTAAATAATTGTTTGTTCTTTTTTAACTTGGGTTTTAATTATGGAGGTTTAGCAATATTGATATTAAATGAGAATGATTAAGAATTCTAATCTTTTATACCCTCTATTTGTTAACAGGTATCAATTTATTGGTGATAAAGTGATCTGGGAATGTAGTGATCTTGTGATCTGCGATGGGGTGATTTAATGATTGTGTGATTTGGTGATGGTGCTTAATGTTTGGGGCTCTATTGTTCTGGTTCTTTAAGAGGTGTATTCGGGTTTTGTCTAGGTAAAGACAGATTGAACTTTACCATTCTTCAGGCAAGTTTAGTGACCAAACGTCATTGACTAGGGGAGGGAGCATGCCTCCGGCAACAAATATTTTATCCTGAAATACAAAAGCTGAATGTTCGTGTCGGCCGGGCCAGGATATTTCCGGCTTGTATTCGGTCCAGTTTATGCCATCTCTGCTGTACCAGGCGTCTCCCCAGTTTTTGTAAGGGTTGTTGGACCAGCCTCCCATTACCCAGATGCAGTCCCTGTACACGACAGATGAAAACCATATTCGCTCATGCCAGGGGGCAGCTTCGGTTACCTGTTTCCAATTGATGCCGTCTTCTGTGACCCAAACATCATTTTTTGCATGGTATTCAGGGGTGTAATTCCCACCTCCAAAAACATACATCTTTCCATTGAGCACAGCGGACTGATGGTAAGCTCTTGGAGACCAGCCGGCATCGCCAGTGGCCAATTTCCAATCCTTCCCATTTTCGGAGACCCACACATCATTTTTAAGGCTTTTTTCATCTCCAAAATAGTAATTTTCTATTCCACCCATTAACCATAGCTTGCCTTTGAATTCCACTATGGTTGATGCAATTCTAGCTGTCCAGGAAGCTGCCTTCTTTTCCAATTTCCAGTCTGCTCCATTTGTGGAGGACCAGATGCTATTGCTGGCAGAATGGCCATCAAGCCGGCCATTGTACCAACCACCTGTAATCCACATTTTGTCCTTAAAAACAAAGGTCATGGGAAGGTCACTGTGGATCCATGGCGCATTGGATGCTACTTTGTCCCAGTCCTTTCCATTGGCAGAGGACCACACATCTCTTGGTGGCGCATGATGGGAATCAAACCAGCCACCTAAAATCCAGAGTTTGTCTTTATAAACCAGTTCTCCTTGTGAATCCCTGGCCTGCCAGTCCGCCTTTTCGCTCACCTGTTCCCAATTGGGCAAAGGGTTTTGGGCTTTTAGACCATTTACCAATAGGCTAAGAAAAAGTAAAGTGAAGAGGTAATTTCTTTTGTTCATTTTAGAAAGCATTTTACTAATTTACTCTTTTTCCAAAGCCCAATGAATACTATTGACCAGCAATTGAATAAAGGGTGCTTGTTTGAAATCCGTAGGATAGCCCAATGAGGTGTAAAAAACCTTTCCACCATAAGCTGTGGTTCTTGTCCATGCAATGGGTTCGATGTCGGATTTTCCTCTTGGCTTACCATTGAGTAAAATTACCGCATTTGGGTCAATGATTGGCTTTACTTTATATACCTGACCCTTGCTCTTCCAGTTTTTTAAGTCTATGTCGGCTAGAATTGGATGGCCTTCTGTATTGGGGAAAGCAGTCACAATTGTCCCTAATTTCTCAGGGAAATAACCATTGTTTTCACAACCCAATATGTCCGGTACAAAACCCCACCAACCCTCGAAACCGGGTTCCACTTCATCTCTAACCGAAAACCCGTGATTGGCTGTTCGCAAACCCACCATTGGTTTGCCTGACCTCAGATAATTTTTGAGGCTTGTCATTTGGTCAAAAGGCAGGGCTAATCTTCTACAAAAGACAACCAATAGGTCCGCCTCTTCTAGTATCTCAAGATTAGGAAAGCGGTAGGCGCCATGTGTGCCCTCACCTTTGAGCACTGTAATTTTTAAGTCTTCATATTTTTCATCCAGCATCTCCGCAAAAGGAGGAACCGTAAGGTGGGCTTCATAGTTTAAAGGATCCTCACTGATTAGAAACACCACATGCTTTGATTCCTTAGGTTCATTGAAAGGAAAGGTTGTTGCAAACATTGCTTTAGGTAAGCCTAGAGCACAACAAATTAAAAGCGCGACCAAAAGGTATTTGTGATTTTTCATTAGTTGGGTATATAGGTAAGAGAAAGCGTGTTTGAATTTAAAATAGTGAAATAGACAAATTTAAATTTTGCACGGTTACGTTACCTAAATATGGTTTAAATTTTTTAAGTATTGAAATATTATCTTATAAAATATGGAGTAAGTAATGGATTTAAACGGAGCCTAAGGGAGTTGAAGGGGTAAGAGTCAACCTTTCAAGGCAGAATAAAATACAAATAATGGCATAACATGTTTTTTCCAATTATGGTAACTTTTAAACTATGCTATCGCAAGAAGCGCGGGGGCATGCCAGAGAATGAGGCGGAGTCGGACCATGCGGGGAGGAGTTTTCTGCTGGCTTGATTTTTCTTTGCTTCGTTTCTTTTCATTTAAGCCTGCCCTGATGAGAGGCAAGTCAGGGCCTGTCCTGATCCGAGGCAAGTCAGGGCCTGTCCTGAAACGAAGTAACTCTGGGCCGGCCCTGATGCAAGGCAACTCAGGGGAAAAGAAATGAAGAGGTTAAAAGATTCTTTGCTGAGGAAAATTAAAATTTTAACCTCTTTAATGGGCTAAGCCAAATGCCAGATCATCACCTCACTCCCCACCCTAAGGCTTCAGCTTCGCTCATCCACCGGGTTAAATTGTGGTTATTTACTTTGATACGTCTAACATACCTTCTTTCTTACAATGGGACTGCCTGTATTTCTTCTAAATTTCAAACGAAGCCTACTGGACAGGAGAAAATGCCAATAATGGCATACCATGTTTTTTCCAATTATGGTAACTTTTACACTATGCTATCGCAAGAAGCGCGAGGGCATGCCAGAGAACGAGGCAGCGTTGGGCCATGCAGGGAGGAGTTTTCTGCTGGCTTGATTTTTCTTTGCTTCGTTTCTTTTCATCTAAGGAAAAGAAATGAAGAGGTCAAAAGATTCTTTGCTGAGGAAAATTAAAATTTTAACCTCTCTAATGGGCTAGGCCTAATACTGTATCATCAAATCACCCTAAGGCTTCAGCTTCGCTCAGCCTCCAGTTTGAATTGTGGCTATTTACTTTAATGCGTCTAACACACCTACTTCCTTGCAATGGGATTGCCTCTATTTCTTTCAAGCACAACCTACAAGTCAGGAGAAAATGCCAATAATACCCTAGCATGTTTTTTCCAATTATGGTAACTTTTACACTATGCTATCGCAAGAAGCGCGGGGGCATGCCAGAGAATGAGGCGGAGTCGGACCATGCGGGGAGGAGTTTTCTGCTGGCTTGATTTTTCTTTGCTTCGTTTCTTTTCATTTAAGCCTGCCCTGATGAGAGGCAAGTCAGGGCCTGCCCTGATGCGAGGCAAGTCAGGGCCTGTCCTGATCCGAGGCAAGTCAGGGCCTGTCCTGAAACGAAGTAACTCTGGGCCGGCCCTGATGCAAGGCAACTCAGGGGAAAAGAAATGAAGAGGTTAAAAGATTCTTTGCTGAGGAAAATTAAAATTTTAACCTCTTTAATGAGCTAAGCCAAATGCCCTACCTTCAAACCACCCTAAGTCTTCGGTTCCGCTCAGCCACCGGGTTAAATTGTGGTTATTTACTTTGATACGTCTAACATACCTTCTTTCTTACAATGGGATTGCCTCTATTTCTTTCAAGCACAACCTACAAGTCAGGAGAAAATGCCAATAATACCCTAGCATGTTTTTTCCAATTATGGTATCTTTTACACTATACTATCGCAAGAAGCGCGGGGGCATGCCAGAGAACGAGGCGGCGTTGGGCCATGCGGGGAGGAGTTTTCTGCTGGCTTGATTTTTCTTTGCTTCGTTTCTTTTCATCTAAGGAAAAGAAATGAAGAGGTAAAAAATATCTTTGCAGCAGAGAATTAAAATTTTAACCTCTCAATTAAGCTAAACCAAATACCAGATCATCACGTCACTCCCCACCCAAAGGCTTCGGCTCCGATCAGCCACCTGGAAAGGGGGAATTTCCTTCATTTAATATTTGCGATTAAGGTGAGAAATCCCTCCCGACTTAGGCCGGGACAAGCTCTTTGCCCCCCTTTTTGAAAGGGGATTTTGATCCGTTCGGGTATAACGTACTAACCTACGAAGCCCCAATTCCTATTTATAATCCAAACTCATGTTCTTCAGATCATACCCAATATAAAGTGGCCCATAGCCAAAATCATAAGACATGATACCGCCAAGGTTGGGCTCAAACTGATTTTTCATAAACAGACTGTAAATGCCTTGATTAAATGCCTTCATGTCAAAAGTAAACACCACATACAAAGTTTGTTCGTTATTTGCTTCAATTGAAGTTTGCTGGGAGGGAACTTCTCCCAACTTTATTTCTCCCATGTCTTTTGGCTTTATATACATGGTAAAAGGATGCCCTCCTGGCATTATTACACTGGAACGGAAAATGGGTATGCTTACAGGAAAGGCATTTTGGTTTTTAAATGTAAAAGGAACAAGGATTTCAAAGCCTCTGGTCTGTGGTCCGGGTAGCTGATCAGGAAATACGGTATACTTTAGCTGATTATAGGATGCTTGAAAACTGTCCCATTTTTCTGAAGCATCAGGGAAACCTGCAGGATCCAAGAAATTGTCTACAAAGTAATCCGTTGCTTTAAAGCTGTTGGTCCTGTACATTATATTTTTTATCTCTACCCATTTATTGTTGATATTGGGGTCAAAGGGACTGAGTAAATTCAATACATGGTCTTCAATTTTCACATTAACGGTTCTGTCCCACTGAGTAAAGGTTGGAGCAGGAACAGGGATGGTTAGGCTGGTGACAGCATCAATAAATGGGTTTTTTAGCCCATTCAGTTCTCCATTAATTAATAAATCGCCAAATGGTATCAGGGCTGTTTTGATGGCATTGGGATTGATCAGATTGCTTCCTTCACCTAGAAGTCGGATCTCAATGGGTTGGTTTGACTTGCTGATCAGGGGGGGAGCAGGGATTTTTACCTGTGTGCTGTGCTCATAGGAAAAGTCAAACTTTCCGATTTTTTTTTGAAGCATTTTACCCACATATGGCTTTAGTTCCGAAGACTCCAAATCAAAATCGTCACTAAGGGCAAGCTGAAAATCAGGGAGCATACTGCTATAATCTGTGAGGTCAAGAGAAATGGCAGTTTTAAATGCGAGGTTGTTGTTTTTCCCTATCAATTGCTTTAGTTGGTTTGAGTTTAGTGAAAAAGTGTACCTGAGCAAGGAGTTGGATTTTGCAGGTATAAGCACTTCTGCATGGCTTTGGGCCAAACCAATATCTTTACCATCTACAAATATTCCCATAACATGATCAGGTATAGGAAGGTCCTTTTTATAGGGGTTGCTGATTTCATAAACCAGATCAAAGTTTACAGAAAAATCAGTTAGTGTGGCTTGACTAAATTTCACTTCAAAGGATTTTTGCTTGGCTCTTGGCAACATGTCTTCCAAGACCATTAAGTTGGTGCTACAGCTAACCAAAAGGCAGAGGCCAATACAATAGCTGAGTTGAATCAGTAAATTGTTTTTCATGTGGTAGAGGGTTTTATTGCTTTAATTTACGATCAATCAAAATTAAATTGAATATTTATTACTAATAATAAGTTATAGTGATTGATTTTTTTTGCTTTTCATAACAAAGTGTTGAATACTTTTACATTAATATGATCAATTAATATGGTATAGGTTAAGTTTAAATGCACCTTTTTATAATTTATTATTTAAACTTTTTAAGGGATTTAGAGCGATAAAGCAACTTATTTTCCCGAAGGATAAACTTACAACTGGGGCAGTTGAATAACTTTAGACAAAATGAAAAGGAATTGACTAAAAATAGATGCTACTTTTTCAAAATTGTCAAAAATCCTATGACTTTGGTTTGTGTTGGATTATATTGAAACTTATTTAACAAATTTTTATAGACCACAGGAAATAGCAACAGCCTACAAAAATAAATAATTGACCCCAAATTAGCTTTTATACAAATATGAAAAGAAGAAAAGCCATCAAATCAATCGCCTTAGGAACAGTAGGTTCATCATTGGTCCTTACTGAAAATTGGGCCGGAACAAGGGCCCTAAAATCCTTTAAAAAAGGGAGTCCGCTTAAAAGCAATTGGCAAAATTGGCCGGACATGGCTTGGGTAGGTCCTGAATACTGGGGAAATCGCCTGCAAGATTGGGAGTTGAGAGATGGAAAAGCGGTTTGCAACCTCAGCGCCAAGAACCGTACACTCCATAGCCTCACCCATCAGTTAAGCCCTAAAAACGACTCATTCAAGGCTGAAGTAAAGGTAAACTGGCTCAATGAAGATAATATTGGGAACCCAGCCTCCTATGTAGGCATGCGAATTGGTGCCAAAGGAAAATTTGAGGATTATCGGTCTGCTGCAGTTTTCGGCAAAGGCCTTGATGCTGGCATCAATGGTGGGGGTAATTTATTTATTGGTAACCAAATGGGTTCTGAGAAATTGCCTTTGGATAAAGAAATTATCTTGGTGGTGAAAGGAGAGCGTGGGGATTTGATTTTAGAAGCTTTTGCTTCTGAAAGCAAACAGCTCTTGGGGGTATTGAAAATTGAAAATTATAAGGGTGACCTAGGAGGAAATATTGCGCTGGTATCCCATTTTCCGGAAGAGGAGCTATTCCAAGACTCAGTCGCTTTTTCAGATTGGACTGTAACAGGGGAGAAGGTATTGGCAGAAGAAAATCAAATTTTTGGACCAGTGTGTTTTGCCCATTATACCTTGCATGATGGAGTATTAAAATTAGCTGCGCAACTGGCGCCTATTGAAAAAATAACGGGCAATAAAATCAGCCTGCAACTAAAAAAGGGTGCGGCTTGGAACACTGTGCAGGAAGCAGCTATTGATAAATTGGGAAGAGTTGTCCACTTCCGACTAGAAGACTGGGCAGAGGAACGTAAAGTTCCTTACCGAGTGAAAGTAGACTTACCCTTAAAAAGTGGGGTAGAAAGCCATTTTTATTCAGGGACTATCGCTGAAGAGCCGGTCAATCAGGATCAGGTAAAACTGGCGGTCTTTAGTTGCAATGCAGATTATGGATTCCCGGACAATGAAGTTAGCCTACATTCTCTTAAACATACCCCGGATATGGCGGTGTTTTTAGGGGATCAATTTTATGAAAGTACCGGTGGATTTGGTATTCAAACTTCACCATTGGAAAAATCAAGCCTGGATTATCTTCGCAAATGGTACATGTTTGGCTGGTCTTATAGGGAAATATTTAGACATATACCTTCGGCTTTTATTCCGGATGACCATGATGTTTACCATGGCAATGTTTGGGGAGAAGCAGGAAAAGTGGCACCCACAGATGAAGGATGGACCTATGTCGCCCAAGATCAGGGAGGTTATAAAATGCCAGCAGAGTGGGTAAATATGGTGCAGTTGACACAGACCGGCCACCTGCCGGACGCCTTTGATCCAACACCTGTAAAGCAGGGGATTGGTACTTACTATACCGATTGGGTATATGGAGGAGTTAGTTTTGCCATACTTGAAGACAGAAAATTTAAATCCGCTCCAAAAAATGTATTGCCTGAAGAAGCGAAGGTTACCAATGGCTTTATTCAAAACAGGGAATTTGACATCAAAAAATACTATGACATTGAGGCAGACTTGCTAGGTGAACGTCAATTGAAATTTTTGAAGCATTGGTCTACTGACTGGAGCAAGGGGGCAGAAATGAAGGCAGTTTTGTCTCAAACCAACTTTTGTACCGTAGCGACCCTCCCGGAGGGTAGTATAATCGACAGTATTGTGCCAAAATTACCCATTCCTGAATTGGGAGAATATGTGCCTGGAGATGCGCCTACTTCTGACATGGATTCCAACGGTTGGCCACAGAAAGGGAGAGATGAAGCCATAAAAATTATTAGAAAGGCTTTTGCCTTGCATATTGCCGGAGACCAACATTTGGCCTCGGTTGTGCAATATGGGGTAGATGAATTCAAAGATTCCGGCTATGCTTTTGCCGGGCCTGCATTGAATAATTTATTTCCTAGGCGCTGGTGGCCACCGGTACCTGAAAATCATGAACCTTTACCAGGAAAGCCAAAGTATACTGGGAATTTTAATGATGGATTTGGAAATAAAATGACCGTGCATGCGGTGGCAAATCCACGAAAAACAGGAGTTGAACCTGCATTAATTCATGACCGTTCTACCGGCTATGGAATTGTCACTTTTGATAAGAAAGGTAAGCAAATGACCATGGAATGTTGGCCTAGATACGTCGATCCAAAATCCAACCCAAACGGGCAATATGAAGGTTGGCCGATAACGGTTTCTCAAAAGGAAAATTATGCAAGAAATGCCAAAGGAACGCTTCCTCCTTTGGATTTAAGCAATTGTAACAAACCGATTGTAGAAGTATTTGAAGCACAATCAGGGGAATTGGTTTATTCACTTAGGGTCAATGATAAGGTTTTCCGGCCGAAAGTTTTCAGGGAGGGAAATTACTTCGTGAAAGTTACAGACGATAAGTTAGGAAAAAGCATGGTGTTTAATGCGTTGAATACCTTTTCTGATCAATTGCCAACCCTTAAAGTTGATTTTGATGCCGATATGGTATAATACATCCCAAAAAATATGGCCATATTTGAAAGTATAATTAAAATTTGCTTAATCACATAAATTAAGAATGAAAAACAGATTACTATTATTACTACCTTTTATTGTTTCCCTATTGCCAGCTTGCCAAAGTCAAGAAGAGGAAACTGTTCCTCCGAATATTATATACATCCTAGCAGATGATTTGGGATATGGAGATTTGGGATGTTATGGACAAAAAAAAATTGAAACGCCCAATATTGATGCTTTGGCAGCTTCAGGGATGATGTTTACGCAACATTATTCAGGTGCACCTGTTTGTGCACCCGCCCGTGCAGTATTGCTCACCGGGCAACATTCCGGTCATTCTCAGGTAAGGGGAAATGATGAGTGGGGTAGTAGAGGTGATGTTTGGAATTACCATGCCATGTTGGCAGACTCGACCCTCGAAGGCCAGAGACCAATAGCCACAGGTACTTATACCCTTGGGCGTATGCTTCAAGAAGCCGGTTATACCACGGCTGTCGTTGGAAAATGGGGTTTAGGGGCTCCACATACTGAAGGCATCCCAACCAATCAAGGTTTTGATTATTTCTTTGGCTACAACTGTCAAAGGCAGGCCCATACCCTTTATCCGGTCCATCTTTACGAAAATGAACACCGGGTATATTTGAACAATGATACAATCGCTCCGAATAAAAAATTGGCGGAAGGTGCTGATCCCTATAATTTGGAAAATTATGGAGATTATTTTCTTACTGACTATGCTCCTGAGCTGATGTTTGATAAGATTACCAACTTTGTGGACGAACAGAGTAGCGAAGAACCTTTCTTTTTATATTGGGCAACCCCAATACCTCATGTACCTCTTCAAGCCCCTACAAAATGGATAGACCATTATGTGGAAAAGTTTGGTGATGAAGAGCCTTATTTGGGAGAAAATTCTTATTATCCATCGCGCTACCCAAGGGCCACTTATGCAGCCATGGTTAGTTATATGGATGAGCAAGTAGGGGAACTTGTTGAACAATTAAAAAGTAAGGGACTATATGAAAATACATTGATTATTTTCACTTCTGACAATGGTCCTACCTTCAATGGGGGAACAGATTCTCCATGGTTTAATAGTGGGGGAGCGTTTCGAGAAGAAAAAGGTTTTGGCAAAGGCTTTCTTTATGAAGGTGGTATTCGGGTACCGATGATCGCCTCATGGCCAGGGAAAATCAAAGAAGGATCGGTTAGTGACCATGCATCAGTATTCTATGACGTAATGCCCACCTTGGCCGAAGTAGCAGGGAAACCTTTAGAAATAGCCACTGATGGAACCAGTTTTTTCCCAACATTATTGGGGCACGAACAGTCTCAACCTGAATTCCTTTATTGGGAATTTCCTTCCTATGGCGGACAGATAGCTGTCAGAATGGGAGACTGGAAAGCCTTAAAATTGGATGTACAAAAAGGAGGTTCTTCTTGGTTATTGTTTGATTTAAAAAGTGATCCTTTGGAAATGCATGATGTTGCTAAAGAAAATCCCGATATTCTAAAGAAGGTAAATGAAATTGTAGAAAGGGAACACACAACCTCACCCAATGAAAGGTGGAGATTTGAGGAATTGGATGGAGTTTAACTGAAGTTTAGCTTTCAATGTTCTTTTGAGTTGAAAATAAGATAAAGTCATTATCCGCCTTAAACAAATAAAGTTAATATGGGCAGATAATGGCTATTTATTGGAAGGTAATGGCAATGCTAAACAAAAATCCTTATAAATAATGTTGTTTTAAAATACAGCAACAGAATATATGTTTGCAATCTAATTGAGAACCATTAAATTAGAAGTATAATTAATGTAAACCCGGTAGGATTGAAAAATACAGCTGTTGTTTTATCGATATTTATGGTATTGTTCATTGTGGCAATGGCTTTGAATAGTTGTTCCAATGAGAATGCCAACAAAGAAATCAAAATTCCTGATCAAGTCAGTTATAATTTCCATATTAGACCTATTTTATCTGACAATTGCTTTGCCTGCCATGGGCCCGACGCCAATAAAAGAGAAGCCGGACTGAGACTGGATACTGAAGCTGGAGCATATGCTGCATTGAAGGAGAATCCTGATCAGCATGCTATAGTCCCGGGGAGCACCAATAAGTCTCAAGTGATAAAAAGGATTTTTTCAGAGGATGCCTCCGAGAAAATGCCACCTCCAGAATCTAATTTGACGATTACTGATTTTGAAAGGAACCTGATTAAGAAATGGGTGGAGCAGGGAGGAGTATATGAAAAACATTGGGCCTTTGAGCCTCCTATCAAGAAAACCATTCCCATACCGGACAACGATGAATGGAGCCATAATCCAATTGATGGTTTTATTTTCGCAAAAATGGAGGAAAAAGGATTGACTCCTAGTCCAAAAGCTGAGGAAGGATACCTTCTTAAGCGATTGAGTTTGGACCTTACTGGACTTCCACCTACCTCTGAAGAAGTCAGGCTTTTTAACTCAGGTCAAAAGTCTTGGGAGGAGATGATTGATCATTATCTTAACAAACCAGCTTACGGGGAAAAATTGGCCTTGTTGTGGCTGGATATTTCCAGGTATGCAGATTCTTTTGGCTACCAGAATGACAATATCCGAACCCAATGGCCTTATAGGGATTGGGTAATTCATGCCTTTAATAAGAATATTCCCTATGATAAATTTTTAACCTGGCAGTTTGCTGGTGACCTACTTCCTGAACCAAATAGGGAACAACTCTTGGCTACGGCATTTAACAGAAATCATAAGGTTACCGAAGAAGAAGGAGTTATCCATGAAGAGTACAGGATGGAATATGTTTTGGACAAAACCAATACCTTTAGCAAGGTGATCCTTGGGATGACCATGGAATGTGCTCAATGTCATGACCATAAGTATGATCCGATTTCTCAAAAGGATTATTACAACCTATATGCCTTTTTCAACAATACACCTGAAAAAGGTTTTGAAGGGGGAGCCGGATCTGCTGTCCGTGCCAAGACTCCACTTATGTGGATAGATACGGAGGATACGGAGGGGATTCTGGATTTTATCAACCATCCGGATACCAATAAAGTGGCCGTTTCCATCATGCAGGATCTTCAAGATTCAGTCCGTCCTACCTTTATTTTGGATAGGGGCTTATATGATGCGCCAAAAGGTGAGCCACTAAGCCCTAACACACCGGATATCATTAAGCCTTTTTCTCAAGAATTACCCAAAAATAGGTTAGGTTTAGTAAAATGGGCCTTTGCTGAGGATCATCCTTTGACCTCAAGGGTTTTTGTCAACCTTATTTGGCAGGAGATTTTTGGGGTGGGGCTGGTGCCCTCATCCGGAGACTTTGGCATGCAGGGCAAACTCCCAACTCACCCTGAATTATTGGATTGGTTGGCTGTGGAATTTAGGGAAAGTGGCTGGGATATAAAAAAGCTTATTAAATTAATAGTTAGCTCTTCTACCTATCAGCAATCCTCTGCAGTAAGCAAAGAAATGCTGGCTATTGATCCTGACAATACTTATCTGTCCCGATTTCCCAGGTTAAGATTGCATGCTGAATTGATTCGGGACATGGTACTTGCCAGTAGTGGCTTACTGGTGCCTGAATTAGGTGGGCCGAGTGTCAAGCCTTACCAACCTGAAGGCTTGTGGGAAGCTTCCAGTTCCGGAAGGGGGGAGCTTAATATTTACCGGCAAGATAAAGGGGACAAGTTGTACAGAAGAGGGATTTATACCTTCATTAAACTCACACTACCACCTCCTTCGCTATTGATTTTTGATGGGAGTAATAGGGACATTTGCCAGGTCAATAGAAACCGAACCAATACACCTTTGCAGGCTTTGGCCATGCTTAATGATCCTTTGGTGCTTGAAGCTTCTAGGGTGCTTGCAGAGAAATTGGTTGCAAACTATAAGGACGAAAAATCTGCGATTGATGAGGCCTTTGTTCGAATCCTCGGCCGTTTGCCTAAAAGTGAGGAAGAGAAGCTATTGAAAGCGTTTTATGTTGAGGAGTTATCAAGATTTCAAGAGGATCCTGATATTGCCGTCAACACCTTAATGGTAGGAGATTCTCCGGCAGCTAAAATGGAAGAAATAAGGACTGCCGCATTAATGCAGGTTATTGTAGCCATTTATAATTTGGAGGAGACCCTCACAAAAACCTAAATGATACTATTACCCATTTATTTCGAGATCATTTGTCAAAGTGGGAATTATTAAGTTTCACAATGTACTTCAAGAGAAGCAATTATTTATGCCATTTCAACTTCCTGAAATGCAGAATAACCCCAACCTTACCCAAATAGCGAGGTGTATTAATATCATTTGATTGGAAAAGCAGGACGGCTCTTAACAAACTGAGCTAGTTGCTTTACTGTGAATTATATGAATGTACGTGTTTAGCAATTAAAACTTTAATAATGAAGAAGGACAATAATTCCTCTAGGAGAAAATTTTTATTGAACACTGCGGCCATTGCCCTGGCTCAACCTCTTTTATTTAATGTGCCTGTTTTTGCCAAAACAAATAGGAAGAAACTTAGGCATGCCTGTATAGGAGTAGGGGGGATGGGTGGACATGATCTCAGTCGATTTAATGCACATCCTGATGTGGAAATTGTAGCCATTTGTGACATTGATGAAAATCATTTGGCAAAGGCAGCTGAAATTTTACCCAATGCAAAAAGATTTACGGATTGGCGCGAGTTGTTTGCACAGGAAGCAGATAATTTTGATTCTGTCAATGTAAGTGTGCCTGACCACAATCATTTTCCAATTGCCTACACAGCAATCAGCAAAGGCAAGCATGTGTATTGTCAAAAACCGATGTGTCACGATGTTAGTGAAATCAGAGACCTAACTGAAGCCGCTAAAAAAGCAGGAATCATCAGTCAATTGGGGACGCAGCACGCCTCTGGAAAAGGAGATCGAACAGCCGTACAATGGATTAAGGAAGGACATATTGGGAAGGTCAAACAGGTTTACCTTTGTTCCAACAGGCCAGGGGCAACAGAGGCCTATAGGTTTGAAGGGCCAAGGCCGAAGAAAGGTGAAAAAGTTCCTGATCATGTACATTGGGACCAATTTATTGGCACGGCACCCATGCGTCCTTATGCATCTAAAATCTACCACCCTGCCAAATGGAGGGCATGGCAGGATTTTGGTACCGGCTGGTCTGGTGATATTGGTTGCCATATTTTAGATGCGGTTTGGAAGGGAATGGATTTAAAAGCACCTATTTCTGTAATAGCCAAAGTTCAGGAATCATGGAAAAACTCACCGGAAAGAAATGTAGATACCTGGCCACAGAGTAACCACATTACTTGGGTTTTTCCCGGGAATGAGATGACGGCTGAAAATGAATTGAAAGTGGAGTGGTTTGATGGTGAGTTTTATCCTCCAGAAGAGGTTAGGGCTTTGTTTTCTTTAGAAAATTATCCGGCAGAATCTGCCATGTTAATAGGGACTGAAGGTGCATTGCTTATCCCACATACTAAAATGCCTGTGCTTTTACCAGAAGATAAATTTAAGCACGTTAAAAACCCTGTATTAGAAGATAGAGACCATTACCATTATTTCGCAGATTCCTGCTTAAAGAATGTAAAAACAGAAAGCGATTTCTCAATCTCCGGACCTATGTCCGAAACAGTAATTTTAGGCACTGTGGCCATTCGGGAACCAGATATTTTCTTGGATTGGGATGCAAAAAAAATGCGTGTCAGGAATGTTAAAAAGGCCAATCAGCATTTGTCTAGAAAATACAGAAAAGGCTGGAAAGTTTAAATTTTGCCACATTGATATTTAGGTTCATTTCAATGTGGCCCGATAGCACTTCAAAACGAAACACATAAGGTTCTTAAATGAAAAAGTCCAAGAAAGGTGTTATGCACGCTTTTTTGGACTTTTTTTGCCATTTTTTATTGAAAAGAAACTGAGCTTGAAGTGATTTCAAGGCACAGAAGAAAGCCTATTGCCTATCACGGGATTAATTTCTTAACACTCCTGCCATTTAAAGTAGCGTAGCTTGGGGGTATCTAGGTCATATTTTCCCAAAAGAAGCAAAACCCCATTTTATATTTGAATTTGGTTATAGTACCACCCATTAATATAGGTATAGGTTTAATACATAAAAATCTTTTATTACAACAAATAATTATTTATGTTGTGTTGTAATTTCAATAAAATATTTCAATAAACAATATGAAGTCGATGTGAATTGAATATGAATTCTTATAATAGGAATTATAGTGTATTTTTCCTTTATGGGTAAATAAAAGTGATTTATTTCAATTTATGATTATATATTTTATTCATTACATTAATGGGTAAAATTGCAGGATTCACAATTGGATTGTTCCGAATATTAAAGCATGCCTATGAAACAATAAAAACAAAATTATTCAAACCGCTTAGCCCATTTATTGCTGTTAATTAACCCTATTTGTCCCCGAAAAATGCAAAATCCAAATTTGATTTGAGATTTGGCAATTGAGGCCAAGAGATAAGACAATTTTAGCCTATTTCAAGGGGATAATTACCTAAAGTACTTAATAGGCTTCTTTCAATTCACATTAACCCAAAAACCCATGAAAAAACCTATAAACTTCCACTTTAAGGAGGCAAACAAGAAGTTGTTGAATGTTTGTCTGCTTTTTTTAATTGTGTTATCCGCTCCGGCCATGGAGATCAATAAAAAGGCGAACGATGAAAAAACAACTATACAAGAACTATTAATTGATATTAAGGGAAAGGTGACCGACCCTTCAGGTGAAGGAGTACCCGGTGCTACTATTCTTGTCAAGGGGACAACGATAGGTACTGCTACAGACAGTGATGGAGCCTTTCAAATAGATGCAAAACAAGGCGATGAATTGATCATTTCCTTCGTGGGTTATCGAACAAAAACCGTAATGGTTGGTAACCAAACCTCGATCAATATTGTCCTTGAAGAGGATTTATCCTCATTGGAAGAAGTGATCGTAGTAGGTTATGGTTCTCAGGAAAAGAGAAATATAACAGGAGCGATCTCCTCTCTGGATGAAAAAGACATTAAAGAAATCCCTGTTGCGAGTGCTGTCCAAGCGATGCAAGGTCAAGTGGCTGGGGTGGATATCGTTTCCTCCGGTGGTAGACCTGGTCAAAACCCACAGGTATTGATACGGGGAAGAAGGTCAATATCTGCTTCCAATGATCCTTTGTACGTAATAGATGGAATACCACAAACCAGTGCTACAAGTGCCATTTTTGACATAAATCCCCAGGACATCACTTCAATGGAAGTATTGAAAGATGCAGCGGCTACTGCCATATACGGTTCCCGGGGTGCCAATGGGGTAATCATTATTACTACCAAAAGAGGTTCAACAGGCGAGACTACCGTTTCCTATGATGGCTATTATGGCTTTTCAAACGTCACCAATATGGTGGATATGATGGATGGGCAACAATATGCTGCCATGAAACGAGAGGCCAGAAGATGGGATCCGGATACAGGTCAGCCTTCCTGGAATGGTGTGGTACCAACAGATGAGCAAGTCTTTTTAGATCCCACGGAGTTTGAATCGGTAAACATGGGTAGGTCTACTGATTGGCTGGATTTAATAATTGGTCAAGGGCATCAGACAAACCATCAGGTTAGTGTCAATGGGGGAAGTGATAAAACCCAATTTAATATTTCATTGGGCTATTTCAATGAGTCAGGAATTGTGGAGAACATGGACTATACCCGTGCCACAGCCAGGATAAATTTAGACCACAATATCAGCAAAGTATTTAAAGTGGGCACTTCTTTCCTGGCTACCTTTGCCATTCAGAACTGGGGGTCAGGCTCAGCTATAGGGGAGGCCGTTTCCAACAACCCTCTGGGTGTTCCTTACAATGAGGACGGAAGTTTGCGTTTTTTGCCTACCAATGATGGCATCCGCACCAATCCTTTGAATGAATTGGTGCCAGGGGCATATGTAGATGAGAGAAGGTCCAACCGCATATTTGCTCCAGTGTATTTGGAAGCGAAAATCATTGAAGGTTTGACTTTTAGGGTCAATGCCGGTCCAGACATACGCTACAATAGGATTGGGAATTTTCGTGCCAGTAAAAGCAATGCCAATCGAGGTGGGCCAGCCAGCGCCTCTTTAGAAAACGAAGTTGATTTTGGGTATACAGTTGAGAATATCCTGAATTATTCGAAAAGTTTTGGCCTTAATCATTCATTTCAGGCCACACTACTCCAAAGTATCCAAGGACTACGGTCCGAACAGCACAAGAGTGAGGTGTCTAACCTGCCTTATGAATCACAGTTATTTTACGATATAGGAACAGCAGAAGTGAAAGGCAACCTCAGTAGCCGGCTTGAACAATGGAGCCTTGCTTCCTATATGGGTAGAGTGAATTATGATTTTATGGGGAAATACCTTTTCCAGGCTACTTTAAGGGCAGATGGCTCTTCGAGGTTGGCGCCTGGTAGAAAATGGGCCTATTTTCCTGGAGGTTCTATAGGTTGGAGACTGATAGAGGAAGGGTTCTTAAGAAACCAAAGTCTAATAACTGAACTTAAACTTAGGGCTTCTTATGGGCAGGTTGGGAATACTTCAGTAGATCCTTACCAAACCTTAGGTAGGCTTAGAAGGACAGTCTACGCATTGGGGGATACTCCCTATCTGGGTTTTGGCTTAAATGAAATCCCAAATAGTGATCTTGGTTGGGAAATATCTTCTACAACCAATCTAGGTTTGGACTTTGGCTTATTCAATAATAGGCTTTCTGGATCCTTGGAATATTACATTACCCATACTACAGACATTTTATTGGAGAGAAACCTTCCTTATACATCGGGATACCAAAATATCTTGCAAAATATTGGGGCCACAAAAACCAATGGATTGGAGTTTTCTTTAAATGCTACTCCAATGGACAAAAAGAATTTCAGATGGGATATTCAATTTAACATATCAAGTTATAAGGAGCAAATCACAGACCTGGTTTTCAAGGATGAAAATGGTAATTCAATTGATGATACAGGAAACCAATGGTTTATTGGGCAGCCAATAAGGGTATTTTTCGATTACCAAAAAATTGGAATCTGGCAATCTGATGAGGTGGATATGGCCAGACAAATGGAAAATAAGTTTCCCGGAGAAATTAAACTGAAGGACCAGGATGGGGACAATTTGATTACCCCTGATGACAGGTTGGTACTTGGATCTGACGTGCCAGATTATTTGGGAGGCATCACCAATCGTTTCCAAATTAAAAACTTTGATTTTAGTTTCTTCTTTTTTTATAGGATGGGACACATGATTAGAAGCAGATTCCATGATTCCAACAATAACCTTGAGGCAAGGTATAACAATTTAAATGTTGATTACTGGACAATCGATAACCCCAGTAATGAAAACCCCAGACCTAATGTTTATCAGGAATTCCCCAGAGATAGCTCCACAAGGAGTTATTTTGATGGCAGTTTTGTGAAGTTGAGAAATGTTACACTGGGTTACAATCTACCTGAAGCTTTAGCAGGTAGGTTGGCAATGAGTAGGTTAAGGGTTTATGCATCAGCTCAAAACCCTGTCTTCTGGTCCACTTTTGATACTTGGGACCCGGAATTGGCAGGGGATATTGATGCAGGGTCGATACCCTCAGCAAGGCAATTTTTATTTGGTGTTAATGTAACATTTTAAAGCAAAAAAAAATCATGAAAAATAAAATAAGTTTAATTCTCATACTATTTTCTGCGGTCTACTGTCTTTCATGCGAGGAATACCTTGAAGAAGAATTAATATCAGGAGTTTCAGCAGGAACCTATTATACTACAGCCAGTGGATTTGAAGCAGCTTTGGCAGCGACCTATGCTGAACCGAAAAGTTTCTATGGAACAGAACGGGGTTTTACCATGACTGTATTTGGTACAGACCTACATACCAATGGAAGAGGAGGGAGTCATAAAATGATTAACTACTACGATGGTGCCTTTAGTCCTGCGCAGAGTTTTGTACGTGATACCTGGCGGGACTTTTACCGAGGGATCAATCAGGCCAATGCAGTAATTAACAGGTCTGAAAATGTTGAGGGAGTTACCCAGGAAGTGAAGACCACGAGAATAGCAGAAGTCCGATTTCTTAGAGCATTGTTTTACTTTAATTTAGTACAGTTTTTTGGTGATATTCATCTTTCTCTGGATGAAACGGTGGGCGTTGAAATTGATGCCAACAGGACTCCAGCAAGTCAAATCTATACAGATGCTATTATTCCCGATTTGGAATTCGCTATTGATAATTTACCGGATAGCCAAAATGAATACGGCCGAGCCACCAAGCCTGCCGCTGAATTTCTCCTGGCAAAGGTTTACATGACCAGAGCTTATAAGACCTATGGAGCTGGCAATGCTGATGCTGCTGAAGCAGCAAGATTAATGGGAAATGTGATTGACAATTATGATTTCAGTTTACTGCCTGATTTTGCAGACCTATGGGACATCAATAATGAAAGAAATAGTGAGGTGATTTTTGCCATTCAAAACAACAAGAACCAGGTAGATGAAGGTTTGGATACCCAAGGCCATAGTGGCCACCTGTACTTTTTGATGGAATACGATATACTTCCTGGGATGGCTAGAGATACTGAAAATGGGAGGCCTTGGATCAGATTTCGACCCACTGAATTTTTATTGGGTTTATGGGATAGGGAATTCGATGCACGATACGATAAAACCTATAAACATGCCTGGATTTCCAATACCGAAAGTAGTATTCCGGTCTGGACCAGTGAAGATGCAAGCAAAGGCTATGTTTCTTCCGCTTTAGTTGGAACTAGGAAATTCTCAATTGGTGATACAGCCGTATTTATCCCAGGGCCTGGGAAGGATGAAATATGGACTGATGAGAAAAAAGGAAAAACGAGGTACCTGGTTTTTACTAACAATCAATACGATGAAAGATGGTATCCAACGCTAAATAAATGGATTGATCCTACAAGGCCCAACAGACAGCATACACCCGGACAAAGAAATCATCCATTAATGCGTCTTGCGGATGCCTACCTGATAAGAGCTGAAGCCAGAATTATGCAAAACGAACTGAGTGCTGCTGCCGAGGATATCAATACAGTTAGAAGAAGGGGAGCTTGGACAGGGAAGGAAGAAGCCATTGAAATTTCTCCTGAAGAGGCTACACTCGAATTTCTATTGGATGAGAGAGGAAGGGAACTTGTAGGTGAAGGTCACAGATGGTTTGACCTTACCCGTACTGGTAAACTTGTAGAAAGAGTAAGGGCCCATAATCCGGAAGGAAGAAACAACATTCAGGATTATCATATTCTTCGACCTATTCCTTTGGAACAAATTGATAGAACCAGTGGAGGTTACCAACAAAACTGTGGCTATATCGGGGCGGATTGTTAAGACCAATGGAAGTATTGATAAGCATATTATATCAACGCGATACCTGTCCTTTTAATTAATAAATACACTATTTCATCAACTTAATAAACCCAAAATAATCATGAAGAAACCAATTCGCTACCTTTTCCAAAAGGTACCTAAGACCTTGCTTATCGGAGGGTTTTTGCAATGTTTTGTCTCGGCAAACCTTCTGGCAGAAGGAAATCCTGATTTACTAGGGATTGCCTTAACGAACGCTGAATTTACCCACTCAATCGCGGAAAATATAAACCTGAAAAATGTTTCAGGAACAGTGAGTGACAGCGATGGTGAACCAGTTCCGGGAGCAACTGTAGTCATAGAAGGCTCGACTACTGGTACAGTAACAGATATTGATGGTAAGTTTAGCCTGGAGGTACCTGATAATGCCGTTCTTTTGATCTCTTTTATAGGTTATCAAACTCAAAGAATCAATCCTGGTAATCAAAGTAATCTTGCCATCACTTTGGTAGAAGACGCGACTTCCTTGGATGAAGTGGTGGTAGTGGGCTATGGTGTTCAGCAAAAAGTGAATCTCACTGGTGCTATTTCTACGGTTGACTTTGATGATGAATTGTCCAATCGACCATTGACCAATGCTTCACAAGCCTTAGGAGGTACCGCTTCCGGTGTTTGGGTAAGTCAAAATTCAGGCAAACCAGGCAGTGATGGTGCTCAGATTAGAGTAAGGGGATGGGGAACCCTAAACAATTCCAACCCCTTGATTATTATCGATGGTGTTGAAGGCACCTTTAGCCAGCTGAATCCAAATGATATCGAAAATATCTCTGTATTGAAAGATGCTGCAAGTGCAGCCATTTATGGATCTAAGGCGGCCAATGGAGTGGTTTTAGTGACTACCAGAATGGGGAAAAAGAACGAAGCGATGCAGGTGAATGTAAATTCCTATTTCGGGATTCAGTCCCTTGGTAGACGTTATGATGTAATCAATAACAGTGCTGAACACATGGAACTCACCAACACTGCATTATTGAATGAGGGGTCTACCCCACTTTTTTCAGAAAGTTTAATCTCAGCATTCAGGAATGGAACCGATCCTTATAAATACCCAAATACGGATTGGTTTAAGGTAATATTCAATACTGCCAATATTCAGGAACATAATGTTTCCATTAGAGGTGGTTCGGAACAATCTTCCTCGTTTATATCCTTCAATTACCTCAATCAAGAAGGGATGGTGCCTAACACGAGTTCAGAAAGGTATGGACTAAGGGCAAACATTTCTTCCAATGTCAAAGATTGGTTGACTGTAAGTGGACGGTTTAATTATATCCACAAAGACTCAGATGAACCTTATGCAGATGTCACTTATGGCTCTTTAGGTCGGGTATTTGAAATGCTAGGTGGTTCAGCGCCTTATATAGCTCCGTATACAAGAGATGGACGATTTGGGTCTGTTCAGGCGATTAGTGAAGATGGTAACTTATTGTTTGACAATAGAAATGCACTTATAGATGCTGCCAATGGGCTGACAAACACTGAGGAGAATATATTGACACTGAATTTAACTGCTGACATTAAATTAACCGATTACCTATCTTTTAAGACCACAGTTTCTTCCAATGGAAATTGGAACTTGATAGACAGGTACAATACCAGCGTTTTTGGGTACACGGATACAGGGATTGAAACCACCACAAGGAATTACAACAGGGAAGGCTTAGAAATCAATAGAACACAGATTTCCAGCATGCAAAACAACCTCTTCTCCACAATTAATTTCAACAAAGAATACAATGATATACATAGTATATCGGCTATTGGAGGGTTACAATTAGAGACCTTCAAGGTTCAAAACATGTTTTCAAGAAGGTCAGAACCTCCGAAAGAAGGCTTGACTCAGGTGGATGCAGGTACTTCAGGAATCCAGGGGGAAGGAAATATGAATGGTTTCCGCATATTCTCCTATTTTGGAAGAGCAAATTACACCCTGATGAGCAAGTATTTATTTGAAGCGAATGTTAGGGCTGATGCTTCTTCCAGGTTTAACAAAGCCAATCGTTGGGGCGTATTCCCAGGCTTCTCTGCAGGTTGGCGATTGTCTGAAGAAGATTTCATCAAAGATATTTCAGAGATTTCTAATCTGAAAGTCAGGGCTTCTTGGGGTCAGTTAGGAAACCAGAATATTTCAGGGTATTGGCCTTATTTAACAGTCATCGGTCAAAATAACAACCTTAGCTATAGCTATAATGGGAGTTTTTCTCCAGGAGCAGCAGTAACCGCTTTGGTAGATCAGAACATTACCTGGGAAACTTCGGCTTCTTTGGATATAGGTTTAGAGGTTGGTGTTTTAGATGACATGATTACACTGGAAGCTGACTATTTTCAGAAAACCACCAAGGATATTTTGGTTCAGCTACCTATTCCATCTGTAATGGGTGGTATTTCCTCACCCTATGAGAATGTTGGTGAAATGTCCAATAATGGAGTTGAATTCATACTCAATTACAACAATTTAAAATTTGATAGAGATCAATTGGGCTTTAATATGGGGCTGAACATGACTTATATCCAAAATGAAGTCACCAAATTCAGGGGAGGAGATTCTCCCGACCAATTGTATTTACTTAGGGAAGGGTATTCCTTTAGAACGCTATATGGCTACAATGCCATAGGCATTTATCAATCTGACGATGAAGCAAAGGAACACATGCATTCCAATCCATTTACACCGACAGCTGGGAATTTAAAATTTGAAGATTTAAATAACGATGGAAGGTTGAATTTTGAGGATAAGATGGGGCTTGGAAATACACTTCCAAAGTATACTTTCGGAATATCGTCGGGTTTTAAATACAAAGGTTTTGACTTAAATCTCTTGTTTCAGGGGATATTGGGTGTGAACATGTACACGCAGAACAATTTCACAGATCTTGATTGGGAAAACAGGATGATATCTACCCGATGGAGAGATGCATGGTCACCTGAGAACCCAGATTCAGAAAATCCAAGTTTGAAATTTAATAATCCATGGGATGGTTCCCAGTCCTCTTATTGGGTAAATGAAGTGGACTTCATAAAATTAAAGAATGTTCAATTGGGTTATTCTTTCCCACCTTCTGTTGCTGAAAAACTGGGAGTACAGAAAATTTATCTGTATGTAAATGGGCAAAATGTTTTCTCTATTGCAAGCAAAGGCTATGAAGGCTACGATCCGGAAAGAAATACTTTCGATGCTGGTTACCAGTTGTATCCTACCCCTAGAATTTTATCAGCAGGTATCAATTTAAATTTCTAAGTACATGAAGACCAATAAATATATTCTATACCTATTATCGATAGTGTTATTATTCCCACTATCCAGCTGTAATGATGATTTCCTGGAGTTTTATCCTGAAGATAAAATTACTTCCGCCAACTTTCCTCAAAATGAAGAAGACATTGAATTGCTACTCAATGGAGTGTATGCATTATTGCGCGAAAATTCTATTTACAACGAAGGTCTTTTTGGGTTTGGTGTTTTGGATGGAGCTACTCCAAATGCTTTCAACTGGGGCAATACCCCTATCGCTAGGGCTGGAAGTGGCCAATTGAACTCTAGTGATGGTAGCATAGTCAATTTTAGATGGACCAGGTCCTATGGGATTATTTTCAGGGCCAACTATCTTTTGCAAGCTTTGGATCAAGTAAATTTGAGTGAGGGAGATAAAAATATTTACCGTGCTGAAGCGAGATTTTTGAGAGGTTTGGCCTATTCTATACTTGCAGAAGGATTTGGTGGAGTCCCTATTATTTTAAATGCAATTTCAACTGAAGAGGCAAGGTCTATTTCCAGAGCAAGTCAGGAAGAAACCTGGGATCAAGTGATGGCAGATTATAATATGGCGATTGATAACCTTGGAGCGGAAGCCCCGGAGCTTGGAAGAGCAACAAAAGGAGCTGCTTTAGCCATGAAAATGAGGGCATTGTTGTACCAGAGTAAATTCGACCAGGTTTTAGAAGTAATTGATGAAATTGAAGCCCTTGGCAAGTATTCCCTTTTCCCGAGTTACGAAGGCCTGTTTAAACTTGAAAATGAAAACAATGCTGAGGTGATTTTTGATGTGCAATACATCTCAGGAGAGAATTCACAAGGTTCATTGCATGACCAATACTGTGGAACAGGCACAGGAAGCTGGACCAGAGGAAGCAGGTATGTACCTACTGACGATTTGGTAAGTGCTTATGAAACAATTGATGGTTCAGCAGTTGACCCAAACAACCCTTACGAAGGGCGTGATCCTAGGCTGGAGTTTACTGTGGTAGTTCCAGGGGCCTATATTTTGGGATACAGGTTTCCAAATTATACCTATCCAGGCGGCGCATTTAATCACCCAGGAAATAGGTTAAAGCACTTGAGTGCGAGAAAATACCGCATAGAACCGGAAGCAGATTTACCTCCTTCAGGCCAATCTGGCCTAAACAACATTGTCATTAGGTATGCAGATGTGCTTTTGTCAAAAGCGGAGGCGATTATCGAAACCAATGGCGATATAGATGAGGCCATCAACCTTATCAATCGAATTCGTACGGAAAGAGATGATGTGAAGATTACTTCTTTGCCAAAGGGACTTTCTCAAGAAGAAGCTCGTGCCAAATTACGGCATGAAAGAAGGATAGAATTTGCCTTAGAAGGTTTGTATTGGGCAGATATTAAAAGGTGGGAAATTGGTGATGAACTTTATCCATTGGAGATAAAAGACCACAATGGGGATGTAATTGAAACCAAATTCCCGAATGGATACCTTGATTTTTATCGTTTACTTCCTATCCCGGACAGTGAAATATCCTTAAATGGAAATTTAACACAAAATCCAGGTTGGTAAATAGCTTTTTTATTCCCGGACCATGAAAAAGTATAGCTCATGGTCTGGGTTAAAATCAATAAATACTTGAATTGTAAGTTAACAACAATTAAAATGAATGTATTGAAAAATGCTACTTGGGTATTTTTATTGGCTGGGATTTTAAGCAGTTGCAGTAACTCAGCTACCAAAGAAAAAGTACAGCCTAATTTTGTGATCATCATGGCTGATGACCTGGGCTTTGGAGGTCTTGCTTCCTATGGTGATCCACGTCTTCGTACACCAAATATTGACTACCTGGCAGCAAAAGGCATTCGATTCACCGATTTTCATTCCAACGCCCCTGTTTGTTCACCAACTCGGGCAGCATTGCTGACGGGAAATTACCAGCAAAGAGCAGGTTTGGAAGGAGTTATTTACGTGAGAGGGGAGACAAGAGAGGTAGGCCTTGACAGTAGTCAGGTGTCAATAGCAAAACTATTGAAAACAGCAGGCTATGCGACTGGAATCATGGGAAAATGGCACTTAGGATATCAAAAAGAGTATAATCCCGTCTATCATGGCTTCGATACTTTTTATGGGTATTTGAGTGGCAATGTAGATTACCATTCGCATTATGACAACGCAGGCATTTATGATTGGTGGCATAACTTAGATTCAATATATGAAGAGGGTTATGCGACTGATTTGATCAGTGCGCATGCGGTAGATTTTATAAATGAAAATAAGGAAAAACCTTTCTTTTTGTATGTTTCCCATGAAGCCCCACATGTGCCATTTCAAGGTAGAAATAACCCTGCCTATAGATTTCCTGGCAAGAAATTTAGCTACCATGGACCTGTGGAGGATACTGTAAAAGTGTACAATGAAATGGTAGAGGTGATGGATGAAGGTGTTGGGGAAATTTTAAATGCTTTAAGAAAAAATGGTATTGAAGAAAATACTTTAGTATTGTTTATATCGGACAACGGGGCAGAGATCTTTGGAAACAATGGCAAATTGAGCGGGCAAAAAGGAAACCTTCTGGAAGGAGGACACCGTGTTCCGGGTATAGCTTATTGGAAAGGGAAAATCACACCAAGAGAATCCTCTGCCACTGTACTTAGCATGGATGTATTGCCAACACTGCTTGCGATGAGCCAAGATTCTTATTCCGAAAAGCTACAATTTGATGGGGTCGACCTTTCCAAGCACCTTTTGCACAATAAATCAATTGAGGATAGAGATTTATTCTGGAGATACAGGAATCAAAAAGTTGCTCGACATAAGGAGTGGAAATTACTTCTATCAGACAAAGATACCCTGTTGATAAATCTCAATAAGGATGTATTGGAATTACATAACTTGTCCAAAGAAAGGCCAGAAATTGTAAAAGACCTCCTTAAAAAACTGGAGGATTGGGAAAAAGAGGTAGGTCCGGTTACAGCTATGAAAACTATATAATGAATAGAAAACCATACAAACCCATGCCGATTAAATACATTGTAAATTTGCTCATAGCTTTTTTAGTTTCTGGTGCAGGGCTAATTGCGCAAGGCCAGTCAAGACCGAATATTCTACTTCTTTTGGCTGACGACCTTGGATACCGGGATTTAAGTTGCTATGGAAGTACTCAGGTAATTACACCAAATCTTGACAAGCTGGCTGCCAAAGGAATGCGGTTCACTGACTTTTACGCCGGCTCAGCAGTTTGTTCACCCTCAAGAGCGGCTTTGATGACTGGTCGTTCTTCGGTGAGGGCAGGCATTTACAGTTGGATTCATACTTCGCATAAAATGCATTTGGCCAAGACAGAATTTACCACGGCTGAATTATTAAAACAAGCAGGTTATGCTACCGCGCATATTGGCAAATGGCATTTAGGCTATGACCTGGAAGAGGGTGCCGGACCAGGACCAAATCCAGGAGACCAGGGTTTTGACCATTGGATAGCAACAGGGAATAACGCGATCCCTTCTCACCACAATCCTGACAACTTTGTTCGCAATGGCCTTGCCTTGGGAGAGGTGAAAGGCTACTCCTCCCATTTATTGGCTGATGAGGCCATAGACTGGCTTGAAAGAAGACCAAAGGACCAGCCTTTCTTCATTAACATGTGGTTTCATGAGCCCCACCAAAAAGTGGCGGCACCGGATGTATATTTGGAAAAGCACCAGGACACCGATTTACCGGCCTATTATGGCAGTATTGAAAACATGGATGCCGCAATTGGTCGGGTTTTGATGGAGCTGGAAAAACAGGGACTTATTGAGCAGACACTTATTGTTTTTATGTCAGACAATGGAAGCTATAGAGGCAGAAGTGGTAGTAACGGTGAATTAGCCAATGGCAAAACAACCCTTTGGGAAGGAGGAATACGGGTGCCTGGAATATTTAGCTGGCCAGGTGTAATAGCCGAAGGTACCATTGAAAACCGACCTGCAGGAGTTGTTGATATTTTCCCAACAATTAAAGAAATTATTGGAGGTGAAATAGACCCTAAAATCACAATTGATGGATCAAGCCTATTGCCCATTTTTGAACAGAAGAGTTTTGAACGACAAAAACCACTTTATTGGTTTTACCCTCCCTCTCGACCAATAGCTGTGATCAGGGAAGGACCTTGGAACCTAATTGCCGATCCCGAATTGGACATTCCTAGGGGGAATATGTTTCAGGAAGCGTATATTGGAATGATTAAAGAGACTAAATTGCAGAATTTTAGGCTTTATAATTTAAGGAATGACCCAAAACAAACTAAGGATGTTTCGGCCGAAAATCCAGAGGTATTTGAAAAAATGATAAAGGAAATGATCAAATTGAACCAGGAAATTGTAGAAGAAGCGATGGATTGGAGAGATTTTTCATGGACAAATAATTAAAAAATGAATTCAATTAGACTGAAAATGAGATTATTTAAATGGAAGAAGTTATGCTTAAGTTTCCTGTTACTAGGAAGTGCAGTAGTGCAGGCACAAACCAATAAGAAATCTGATAAGCCCAATATACTGCTCATCTTTACGGATGATCAAGGGTACCATGACGTATCCTATTATGGAACTCAGGACATTCAAACACCGCATATAGATGCCATTAGAAATGATGGTATGCAGATGGATTTTTTCTATGCCAATTCACCTGTTTGTGCTCCTACCAGGGCATCACTGATGTCTGGCCGATACCCTGATCATGTTGGTGTGCCTGGTTTGGTAAGGTCCAAACAAGCTAACAATTGGGGCTATTTAAATCCTGAAACAATTCTTTTGCCTGCAATGCTGAAAAAAGGTGGATACCATACAGCACATATAGGAAAATGGAACCTTGGATTGGAACACCCCAACCTACCCAATGACCATGGCTTCGATTACTTTCATGGTTGGTTGGAAGACATGATGGATGATTACTTGACCCACAGGAGACATGGTGAAAACTATATGCGATTAAACGAGGAAACCATAGATCCAAGAGGTCATGCTACAGACCTTTTTACCGAATGGTCAGTGAATTATATTAAAGAAAGAGGAAAAGAAGAAGATCCATTTTTTCTTTATTTGGCTTACAATGCCCCTCACTTTCCAGTACAACCTCCTAAAGCATGGGTAGATAAAGTAAAAAAGAGAGAACCTGGTTTGCCTGAGAAAAGGGCCAATTTGATTGCTTTTATTGAACACCTAGATGACGGTATCGGACAGGTGATTAATGCCCTTAAGGAATCCGGCCAATATGAAAATACCTTAATTATTTTTACAAGTGACAATGGAGGCCACCTTCCCGACTTGGCCAATAATGGTCCCCTGCGTGATGGCAAGCAAAGCATGTATGAAGGAGGATTAAGAGTGCCTACGGCAATTTCATGGCCTGCAAAAATTCAGGCTGGATCTACCTCAGATCAAGTAAACCTTTCCATGGACATTGTCCCAACACTTACGGAAATCGCAGGGGTATCCATCACGCATAAAATCAACGGAAGAAGCTTTTTGCCTACACTTCTTGGCGAAACCATGGAAGAGGATGCCCGACCTTTGTATTTTGTCCGTAGGGAAGGTGGGACTAGGTATGGAGGAAAAGCTTACCATGCCCTTCGCTTGGGAGATTGGAAATTGCTGCAAAATAGTCCTTTTCAGCCTATGGAACTTTATAATTTAAAAGAAGACCCTTTTGAAGAAAACAATATTATAGCGGATAACAATACCATTTTTCAAAAATTAAATGCTTATTTAATGTCCCGTATTCAGGAAGGTGGCAAAGTACCCTGGCAGAAGCCGGATTAGAACCATATTATTATTACCCAAATTAGACCCAGTCAAAAATATGAAACCCTTTAATCTTAAATTACTCTTAGGTTTACTTTTCAGTTGTTTAGTGTGCTCAATAAGCCTAACTGAAGCCAGGCAAAAAAAGGATCCACCAAACATTATAGTGATTTTTGCAGATGATTTGGGTTATGGAGATCTTGGTGTTTTTGGACACCCATCGATAAATACTCCTAATTTAGATAGGATGGCTTATGAAGGACAAAAGTGGACCAATTTCTATGTAGCTGCACCGGTTTGTACCCCAAGTAGAGCGGGGATACTAACTGGAAGATTGCCAATTCGTTCTGGAATGAGCAGTGACAACAGAAGGGTACTTTTCCCCGATTCAAATGGAGGACTTCCTCAATCGGAGATCACCATTGCCAAGGCCTTAAAAGGAAATGGTTACCAAACAGCTGCCATTGGAAAATGGCACCTGGGGCATAAATCTCCCTTCTTGCCTACAGATCATGGTTTTGATAGTTATTTTGGTATTCCTTATTCCAATGACATGGATAAGGTGGAGAAAACTGATCATTTTACACTTACTGAGAATGAAAAGTATGAAGGGTACAATGTTCCCCTAATGAGAGATAAGGAGATAGTGGAGCGCCCAACTGATCAGCGAACCCTTACCAAAAGATATACAGAGGAAGCAGTGTCTAAAATCAAGGATTTTAAAAATGGTCCATTTTTCATTTATTTGGCACACAATCTCCCCCATATCCCATTATTTAGGTCTGCAGCATTTAAAGACCAATCTCTAGGAGGTATCTATGGGGATGTTATTGAGGAAATAGATTGGTCTGTAGGTCAGGTCCTATCTGCTCTAAAAGAAGAAGGTATCGCCGACAATACCTTAGTGGTCTTTACTTCTGACAATGGACCTTGGCACACTTTCAGAACCCATGGTGGAACGTCTGGCTTACTAAGAGGAGCTAAGGGAGGAACTTTCGAAGGGGGTATGAGAGAGCCAACTGTTTTCTGGTGGCCAGCACAAATCAAACCTGGTGTAGTTAGAGACATGGCCACTACCATGGATTTATTGCCCACCTTTTGCGCCATATCAGGGACTCAATTGCCTGATGACCGTGTTTATGATGGTTATGATATTTCTGGGCTTATCAAAGGTACCGGGAAAAGTGAGCGAGAAACTGTATTTTATTACCGAGGTCAAAGAGTATTTGCTGTAAGAAAAGGAGATTATAAAGCCCATTTCATTACTCAACTTGAATATGGAAACCCAACCGCACATCCGGTGACCTTTCCAGCGGTGACTGTAGAGAACAAAGCCACGGTTTTAGAAACCCCATTATTGTACAATGTGAATGTAGATCCAGGGGAGCGATTTAATATTGCTGAAGACCATCCTGAGATTATCGCTGATATAAGAAAGGCATTGACCGAGCACCAGGCTGGAATTGTGCCTGTGGAAAATCAGCTAGAAAAGTATTGATAAACGAATCTTGTCATTGATAAACCCTAAAAATAAATGAGAATTTTCAATACCTTTTGTTTTCTCTTCATTGTACTCATCAGTACTTCGGTGCATGCAAGTCTGGAGCAAACGAAAAAAGATCCACCCAATGTAATTTTAATAATTACAGATGACCAAGGCTATGGTGACTTTGGATTTACAGGGAACCCTCATGTAAAGACACCTGTGATCGATCAATTGGCAAAAGAAAGTGTTAGGCTAAATAATTTTTATGTTTCCCCAGTTTGCGCACCTACCAGGTCAAGTCTAATGACAGGCAGGTATTCCTTACGTACAGGGGTCAGGGATACCTATAATGGTGGAGCAACCATGGCTACCGAAGAAATCACTCTGGCTGAAATGCTTAAAGATGCAGGCTATGAAACTGGAGCATTTGGAAAATGGCATTTGGGAGACAATTATCCTTTCCGTCCAGGTGATCAGGGTTTTGATGAATCGTTGATTCACCTTGCCGGAGGTATGGGGCAACCTGGAGATTTCACGACTTATTTTCAGAAAGACCGCAGTTATTTTGACCCTACGCTCTGGTCCAATGGCAAGCAGAAGTCATTTCAGGGTTATTGTTCAGATATATTTACCGATGAAGCGATTCGTTTTGTAGAAAATCAAAGTCTGGAAAAACCATTTTTCTTGTATTTGGCTTTTAATGCGCCACACACTCCTTTACAGGTACCCGATGAATATTACCAAAAATACAAGGACATTGATCCGGCATCAGGCTTCGGGGGTAATGGAATGCCAATGCCTAAAATGAGTGAAAAAGACAAAGAAGATGCTAGAAAAGTCTATGCAATGGTTTCCAATATTGATGACAATATAGGGAAGCTAGTTCAGAAGTTGGAGGATATGGGCATCTCAGAGAATACCATCCTTATTTTTATGACAGACAATGGGCCGCAGCAGTTCAGGTATGTTGCTGGCATGAGAGGGAAGAAGGGGAACGTTTACCGTGGAGGAGTGCGGGTTCCGTTTCTTATCAAATATCCCGATGGATTAAAACCAAACAAAGAGGTAAATGCTACCCTGGCGCATATTGATGTATTGCCTACTTTGGCTGAGTTATGTCAGGCAAAAGTACCTAATGACAGGGAAATAGATGGGCTTAGTTTTGCGGTATTATTAGAAGGGAAAAATAAAAATAAAGCGGCCTTTGAGGAGAGACCTTTGTTTTTTTACTGGACACGAAAGCTACCCGAATTGTATGAGAACATAGCCATTCAAAAAGGCCCATATAAATTGGTGGGGAATATTGGCTATGATGCTGCGCCAAAAGACTTCGAGTTGTTCCATTTGGAAAATGATCCCTACGAATTGGATAACATGGTAGCTAGCCATCCTGAGAAGGCAAAAGAACTAAAAAGAGCTATGGATCAAATGGTTGATGAGTTGACTAATTCACCAAACTTGATGAAGGACCATATGCCAATAATTGGAACAAAATATGAGAATCCACTAATATTGAATCGCAATGACGCTTCCGGACAAAGAGGCATCTGGACACAAGAAGATATTTATGGTTATTGGAATGTTGAAATTCTTGAGGGGAATTACAATATCCGGTATAAGTTTATTGAACCGCTGAAAAAGGCAGGTAAAGTAATGCTGGAAACCAAAACACAAATCATCCAATCGCAAATGAATCAAATGCCTACCGATGTGATTGAATTGAAGAATGTTCATTTGAAGAATTACAAAGGCAGTGTTACGCCTCATTTTATGAATGGAGGAAAAAGTATTTTCCCTTTGTGGGTGGAATTTGAACGGATTGATTAAAAAGTATCAGGTTTGTTTGAAGCCCGAAATATTCAGGAGACACTCTATTACCTATTCCATCTAACTCATATAAATAATGGTTTTAATTAACCCCTTAATATGATTTTAAGGCACTAAATTCCTTCATAAAATCAAAAAAGGTCAGCATTTTAATGCTGACCTTTTTTGTACTATGTTTTATGTATTCCTAAGCATTGGCGCTTTGAGGTGCCCAATGGGAGCAGAGCATTCCAGGAGCCGCTTTCTGAGGATTGGCACAATCATCTGTTTCATACCTTAAGCAGGAATCACAGTTTCTATTGTCCTTTAATGCGGCCTTCATTTCGAAAGTATCACAGGTATAGCTATTATTGACTTTTACGCCATGAACTTTGCATACACCACTGGCATCTAAATTTTCACAGTTATTGCAGTTACTCGCTAATCTAATAGACATAATTTTCTGGTTTAAGTTTCAATATAAAAATACATTAATAGGTAGATAGAATCAATTTAAATAGCTGTAAACCAACTCTTTGTATTTAGACTTCTTAAGGATAAGTGGAAAAAAAACAATTGTTAGAGTGATATTTTTTAATGTAAGTCTTTGAATATTATCTGCATTACGATTTTTTGTGAATATTAAACGAGCAATTGGTCTTTTGATTTTTTAGAGTTAAATGAAATATTTCAATGGAGACATTCCCTCATTTCAATAGGATTGTAACTATCCATATTTTATGAAAATTCGAGGTTTAAAGATTAATCTTAGTAAGCGAGAACCTATCTGGATTAGCCAAACTAAATTCTATTGTTTGATTTTTCAAATGTGGATTTATGATTTAATAATATTTTAATAATATTATTTTAACGAATTAATTTGATGATTTGATAATTTTTCACAAAATTTATTATCCAATTTTTAATCGGTTTTAAATTTGATAGAAACTTAAGAAATTGGTTGGGTGGGATTGAGGCAAAGCCATTATAAAAAATGGATTTTCTTTTATCGACTCTTAAATAAATACATCGATTTTTTTTACATAATCTAGGAATTAGCAACAGGAGCCAATTGATAAAAAGAACTAGACTGTCTTATAAGCAGTTCAAATGATTGAGACTATAAATCCAAATAAAACTAACGTCTAATATACACCCTATGAAAAAAACTATTCCTAAAATGAGCATACATTCTATTATTTGGGTGTTTGCCCCACTTCTTTTTTTAGTAATTCTTGTTCGGCCTATTTCGGCCGCAGCAGTGGTACTAGAAAATATTGTTATGGCAGACCTTAAAGGTACTGTTGTGGATGAAACAGGAGCACCATTGCCAGGAGCTACCATTACCCTACAAGGAACTACCAAAGGTACAGTGTCAGATATTGATGGTAATTTCTCCATTGATGTACCGGAAAATGGCACCTTGGTGATATCCTTTATAGGGTATAAAACACAAGTTATCACAATTGGAAATGAAAGCATACTGAATGTGCAAATGGTTCAGGATGAATCCTCTCTCAATGAGGTATTGGTGGTAGGGTATGGTACACAGGAAAAACGAGATGTAACAGGTGCTGTATCTTCAATAAAAGGGGATAACCTTGAGAATTTACCTGTATCCGGAGCCGCACAGGCATTGCAAGGAAGGGCTGCTGGTGTCAATGTGGTTAGAAATGGAGGAGCCCCGGGAAACCAAGGATCTATAAGAATTAGAGGAACGGGCACACTTAACAATGCAGACCCTTTAATAATCATTGATGGGGTACCGGGGGGAAACCTTAATGATGTAAATCCAAACAATATTGAATCCATAGAAGTATTAAAAGACGCTTCTGCTTCTGCAATATATGGAACAAGAGCAGCCAATGGGGTAGTTATAGTAACTACCAAACGAGGTGATTTTAACCAACCCTTGAAAGTTGAGTTGAATGGTTACACCGGCATTTCCAATGCGATCAAGACCATCGATGTGTTGGATGCCCCGACATTGGCCAGCCTCAAAAGAGAGCGGTATACCAACGATGGATTAGCGATCAACCCCATTTGGGAAAATTCAGCTTACCAAACGCAAAAGACCAACTGGCAAGAGGAACTTCTTGGCCAAGGCACAACACAAAATGTGGATCTTACCCTTAGGGGAGGGAACAATAATTCTTCTTTTATGCTGGCGGGTGGATATTTTAAAGAAGAAGGGATGATCTCTAATTCTGACTTTAGGCGTCTAAGCTTTAGAATAAATTCTGACCACAAGATCAGCGATAAGTTTAAGATAGGTCAGAACCTGCAGCTTGTTTCCGTCAATCAAAGGAGTCCTAATACCCTTTCGGCCCAAACGGGTGTCTTATGGAGCGCAATACGTTTCCATCCTGGCTTGCCTGTAATGAATCCAGATGGTTCTTATAGCTCCTCTCAAATTTCTGGAGAATTTGGAGACATTAACAATCCGATTTTCACCCAAAATACACAAGACAATAACAATACAAGCCACAAAATATTAGGCAATCTAAATGCTGAATATGAGCTAATGGAAGGGTTGAAATTTCGGGTTAATTTTGGTCTGGATGGCTTCATTAGTGATGGTTATAATTTCAATATTATTGTCAATGACCAGATAAGGGCCAGTTCTATAAATTCCCTTTCAAGAAGTTATAATGAATACTATTCAGTATTGGCAGAATACTTTGTTTCTTATGATAAAGTATTCAATGATTTGCACAAATTTAATTTCGTAGGCGGCTATACTACTCAGACCTTTAATTCAGATGGATTCAGTGCTAGCAAAAGAGATTTTCTGGATGAATCATTTGACCAAAGGTTTTTAAGTGTGGGACAAACTTTGAATGGAATAGATGGAGGGAAATCGTATGATGCGCTTGCTTCCTATTTTGGTAGGGCTACTTACAATTATGATGAACGCTATTTGGTAACAGCCACTTTTAGAAGTGATGGGTCTTCAAAATTTGCACCAGGAAATCGCTGGGGGTATTTTCCTGCGTTTTCACTTGGTTGGAGAATCTCGGAAGAGGATTTCTTTCAAAATGTTGGCTTTATTTCCAATATGAAACTGACCGGTGGTTGGGGTAGCTTGGGCAATCAAAATGTTCCTGGTTTACAATATTTGGCCCTAATAAGTTCTGGAAGAAGGTATTCTTTTGGGGGCAATCAAACCGTAGGAGCCGCACAAACTAGAGTGCCAAACCTTGGGATTACCTGGGAAACAGCCCAAATGACAAATATTGGCTTGGATTTAGGGTTTTTAGACAATCGATTGCTAGCCAATTTCAATTACTTTATAAAAGACACCAAGGACATGCTTATAGCTCCTCCTACCATTGGATCCATAGGTACAGCACAGATACCCAACCAAAATCTTGGTGAGTTGAGAAATAAGGGACTCGAAGTGGAGGTTTTATTTAGAGAAACCCAAGGGAAACTTACCTATACCTTGAGTGGAAATGCTTCCTTTATTCAAAATGAAGTCACCAAATTGGTAGATGGTAATTTTATAGGTTCCAGATTATACGGCAGGTCTAGTCAGGAATTGTCAAGAACTTATGAGGGGTCACCAATAGCAAGTTTTTATGGGTGGAGAGCAGATGGATTATACCAAAGTTCCGAGGAGATTCAGAATGACCCTAACATTGCCAATGATCCACGAAAAACTGGCGGATTGATACAACCCGGGGATGTGAAGTTTCTGGATTTAAACAGTGACGGAATCATTGATGAGTCAGACAGGGAAATCATTGGAAATCCCCATCCTAAAGTGGTATATGGTTTAAATGCCCAGTTAGGATATGGCAATTTTGACCTAAGCTTATTTTTCCTTGGCAATGCTGGATTTGATATTTACAATGCTGACAGGATGCAAGGCATCGATCCAACTTACCCTTTCAATATGTATGCAGAGACCATCAATCGATGGAATGGTCAAGGAACAAGCAATGAAATACCTAGAATGACGACTAAAAGAGATAACCTAAACCACAGGACTTCTGACTTGTTTTTGGAAGATGGAGATTTTCTTAGGTTAAAAAATGTGGTGCTTGGTTATACTTTACCCACACCAATTACCGACAGAATTGGGATTTCAAAGGCCAGGTTTTATGTCACGGGACAAAATGTATTTGTCCTTACAGGCTACTCGGGAATGGATCCTGAGTTAGGGTATACAGATGGTAATCTGCAATTGAATGCAGATTATGCACAATATCCCCAAGCCAGAAGCTGGACCATTGGTACAACGATAACTTTCTAATGTAAGAATATGAAAAATTCAATTCAACTTCTTTTGTTGCTAGTATTAATTACTACAGCTTGTGAAGACAATATACTCGATACTACACCCTATGGACAATCTACCTCATCACAATTTTGGAGAAATGGAGAAGATGCTGTAGCTGCTGCCAATGCCATGTATGAGCCACTAGTGGTGGAAGACTTTTACGGACATGCTGAACATACCTTTGACATTCCTTCTGACGATCAGTTCAGGGCAGGAGATCATGGCGAGGACCAAGCAATAGAGTCTTTTACTTTTGATGCAGGTAATCCCCAATTGTATTATAGCTGGAGACACAAATATGAGGTAATCTCCAGGGCCAATGCCGTTTTAATAAATGTTCCAGATATCAACATGGATCAAACACTTAAAGACAGGACCTTAGGTGAAGCTTATTTTCTGAGAGGTTTTATGTATTGGAGGTTTGCTGTTATCTATGGCGGTGTACCTATAATTCTTGAGGAGGATGTCATCGCAAACAATTACAACAAACCCAGGTCATCATTGGAGGAAACCCATGCACAGATAGAGGCTGATTTATTAAAGGCTGCCGATCTTTTGCCCATTTCTCATGATGCGGATGATTTAGGTAGACCCAATAAAGGATCGGCCAATGGTTTATTGGCCAAGTTGTACCTGTACCAGAAAGCCTTTGACAAAACCATTTCCTTCGGTCAGAAGGTTTTAGATGGTCCTTATCCATTAGCGGATAATTATCAGGACAATTTCCGCGTGGAAACGCAAAATAATCCTGAGGTATTGTTTTCTATACAAAGTTTGCAAGGATGGCAGGACAATACCCATATTATTTACACTACACCAAGACCTTGGGGTGGTTGGGATTTTCATGAACCTGTGCAGGATTTGATTGAAGAGTTTGAGGATGGAGATCCCAGACTGGATTATACAGTTTATAAACCTGGAGACATGGTAGATTTGGGAGGAGACAAGGGAGTGACAGAATACACCGCAGACCTTTCTTCTACAGGCTATCATTTTAGAAAATACTCTTCTTGGAATCCTCAGGGAGGGCTAAATATGAGCCACAATAATCCGATTTTAAGAACAGCAGATGTCTTGCTTATGGTGGCAGAAGCCAAAATAAGATCAGGTCAAAATGGAGATGCTGAAATCAATGCGGTCAGAGAAAGAGCAGACAGAACTGAACTTTCAAATGCCACTATGGAAGACCTGATCCATGAACGAAGAGTAGAATTGGCTGGGGAAAATCAGCGTCACCAAGATCTTATCCGTTGGGATAAAGACAATTTGGTGGATATTGTGGCCTTGTATAAAAAAGATCTGGGGCCATTAAAGCCACCGAGAAATTTTGAAAGGCCTAAACATTATCTTTTTGCCATTCCTCAAAGAGAAATTGATTTGAGTAACGGTGTGTTGAGCCAAAATCCCGGATATTAATGCTGAAAACAGGATTAATCTTTTGCTTAATTTTTGGTTTTACCCTTTCATGTGAGACCAGTTACGAACAAAAGATAATAGGTGAATGGAGATTGGATTCTGCTTATTATCACTATAACCAATTCAATTTCTCTAGCCATGGTTGGCACCAAGAGGAAACCTATAAATATTTACCCACTGGTGAGGCAATCACCAGTGCGGTAAATTCTTCTGTAAGTAACAAGTTTTCCATTGAGGACAAGCGTCTTAAGTATTTTGATGGTAATGGAGAGCTGGTAAATATCTATGATATATTATCCATTGATGGGAAAAATATGGTGCTAAGAACGGACAAAAAGCCAATTTTTAAAGGTAAAAACCAAAACAGATTTGAGGTGCGATACTTTTCCAAGATGAATTAGTGAATAATATTAACCAGGAATATTATAGAGTATTTAATCTATGCCAATCCTGTTAATAGGTTGATTTTTAGTAACTAAGGGGGTAAGAACTAAATTAAAGATGGTGCTCTTTTATTAGGGTACCATCTTTATCATAATAGATAACCTTTATAAGGTTTGGTTCAGGGTAAATATGGTTTGTATTTTGGCTTAAATATGCCGACCCTAAATAAAATTCCTTTGCCCTTAATCGACCATTTTTAAAGTAAAGCATGGCTTTTTTAGCTCCTGGTACCTCGGGCAAGGGAGTCCCCATTACTTTTTTTCCATGTAAATTGACCCATTGAGCAGGTTGGTTGTTTTTACTGGCAATATGAAATAGGCTCTTATTAGCATTTAGAAAAACAGATGCTACCGCCCTCACATCTCCACCCAGCCCAATTAATTGCTTTTTTACCCTTATTTTCTCATCCCCTTCAACTTCCATTAATAAACCGAAGGAGGCATCATAGGACCCAGTAATCACCTCAACTTGATGAAAATTGCCAGCCAAAAATATTTCCATCAACCCATCAGCATCAAAATCACCTGCTTCAATGCCAAATACAGGTGAAATTTGGGCCATATTTGGCAATTCGATCCTTTCAAAACCTTTGTTTCCTCTATTTAAAAGGAGGGCTGTAGAAAAGGTATTAACAGTCAATGAGTTTTTAGTTTTTTCCAAGAAATCCTTTCCTAGGAGAGAGGACAGTTCAGCTTTTCCATAACTGTGGAAGTCGGGAAATTTCTTTTTTAATTGGGGGATTTGCTGGAACAGGTCTTCTCGTGGGTGGATAGGAAATCTTTTCCCATTTTCAACAAAGGAAATGATTGATTCCAAGTTGCCATTCTTGTCAAAATCACCCCAATGGATCTTAAGAGGGCTTTCTACACTGGTTTTATACCTGCTATTTAAGCCGAGGTTCCCTACAATATAATCGGTCAATCCATCCTGATTTATGTCTGCTGCCGCAATACTGTTCCACCAGCCCGAACTTGCATCTATTCCTGGTAGCCCTTCTTTCAAAACCAGTTTGCCCAATTGATTTTCAAAAAGAGTGATTTCCATCCATTCACCTACTAAGATCAAATCTGGCCAATTGTCCGCATTGTAATCAGTCCATAGTGCTGCTGTTACCATGCCTATATTCTTCAAACCAGGAGCTAGCTGATCAACTACTTCTGTAAAATTACCATTCTCGTTTTGGAGCAATTGAGATGTCCCTGGTAATGGGTAGGAATTGGGTGTCAATCTACCACCGACGAAGAGGTCTATATCGCCATCTTTATCAAAATCAGCTCCCGTAACACAGGAGCCACTTGACGAAATATTCGGCAAGGCAGCCTGAGCTTTTTCATATTTACCCTGTCCATCGTTAAAATACAATCGATCCTGATAATGTGCTGATCCAGCTTCAAATTCATTTCCACCAGAAACTACATACAGGTCTAGGTCCCCATCTGAGTCTGCATCAAAAAACAAAGCGCCCATGTCCTCAAAATTGCTATTGTCATCTGGAAGAGAGATTGTTTTAAATCCCGAATCCTGCAGTTGGGAAAATATCACTCCTGATTGTCCAAAAGCGCCACCGATAAAAAAATCATCCCTCTGATCCGCATTAATGTCCGCAACTGCTATGCCTGGTCCTAGTTGTGAATGTTTGTGAGGCAATAAGGGTTGTAGATTGAAATCAGCATAAAATTTTTTGTGATGATTAAAAGTGGGTAGTGTTTCTGTCAGGTCTTTTACTACTTCAAATGGACGAAAATTGGAAGGTTTCTTTTCTATTTCCTTTTTTTCGATGGTGATGACCTGCTTACTAGGAATATTGTACAATTGATTCACTTGTCCATCCGGCCATTGGATCAGTAGTGAATCAATTTGTGGCTTGTCTCCAAGTCCAAAATGTATGGTTTCGGTAATAGAAGATTGGTAGCCCCTTGTTAGATAATGTTCATAATATTGAACCTGGCCATTGGCATAAAGTTTTATTTTTGTTCCTAAGGCTTGTAAGTTCCCTTGGTCTCCTCGCAGTCGGATTTTTAAATACTGGTTTTTGGTGTTGCGTTGACCATTGTTTTTATAAACCAAAGCCTTGCTGTAGGTATTGTTGATGACAAGGTCCAATTGGCCATCATTGTTTAGGTCGGAAAATACCATGCCGCTGGAATAGCCAGGTTTGTCGAAGCCCCAATCTATTGATACATCTTTAAATGTAAGGTCTTGGTTATTTTGAAACATGAAATTCCCAAGATAGGCGCCTTCCAATTCTTTTAGCTCTTCAAAAATTTCATTGCTGTTTAATTGATGAAAATTTGACCTGTAATCAACGAAGTCTCTATTGGTGATATCACGTGGGTAGCCATTGGTAATAAATAAATCTTTCCAACCATCATTGTCCCAATCAGCCCATAAGGGTGCCCAGCTCCAGTCTGTAGCATAAACTCCTGCCAAAAAGCTGATTTCAGAAAACTGAGGTAAAGCTACGTCATTAATTCCTCTGTTCATTTGAAGAGTATTGCGCATAAACTGGGGTTCATAGCCACTTTTAATTTCAGAAGTAAACCGGTCATGTCCTGTTTTGCCAAACATCAATTTTTGACGGTAATTTGTAGGCGGGAGCATGTCCACTTCTATAAGGTCTATTTTCCCGTCATTGTTAAAATCAGCTACATCATTGCCCATTGCTGAATAACTGGTGTGTTGAAATACCTTTCCTGCCACATTTAAAAAAGTACCGTCTTTTTGGTTCAGGTACAAAATGTCATTGGAGAGGTAATCGTTGCTAACCATTATATCCGGCCAATTGTCTTCATTGAAATCAGCAATAGCCAAACCTAATCCATATCCCTCCAAGGTAATGCCACTTGCTTTTGAGACATCACTGAAAGTTCCGTCTCCATTGTTTTGGTAAAGCTTGTCGGTGTTTAGCATTTCACCATTAATCCTCTTGGGACGAATAATATTTGGCCCTGTTTCATCAGTCATGTTATTCATCAGGTACATGTCTAGGTCTCCATCCCTGTCATAATCAAAAAAGGCAGCTTGGGTGCTAAACCCATTGTCTGCCAGGCCATAGTCTGCTGCTTTTTCAATAAACTTAAAATCCCCAACATTGATGTACAATGCGTTCTTTCTTTTTATCGCTCCATAGGGTCCTGAAAAACAGATGTAAATGTCCCTTAGGCCATCTTGATTGATATCAACAATGGCTATTCCAGTGGCCCATTTTCCCTCAGTAACTATCCCTGAACCTGGTGTTTTATTTTCAAACACAAATTCACCTTTATTGGCATAAATTTCACAATTCCCCATATTTGAGGTGAATACAAGATCATCTAGGCCATCATTGTCAAAATCTGCAGCAGCCACACCTGCTCCGTTATAAAAATATTCATAGGTAAGTATATTGAAAAATTCGTCCTCTAATAGTGTGTTTTCAAATTCAATGCCGGTATGAGAAATTGGTAAAGCTGTAAAACGGGCACTTTCTTGACATGAAATTAACCCCAATAGAAATACTATCAGGCAAGAGGTTGCAATAAGAGAGGGGCTGTTTTTCATTCACTAAATATTTGCATAAGCCGTTTACAATGAAGTAAAACTTCATTTTTTTAATGCCTAAATTTAATGATTAAGGCATGGTTTGGTTTGCTTTTTGACGGAAATATAAGGTACAATATTTGTAGCAACTGATGTTTAGCGTTATATTTAAATATTAACCACCTTAAAACCATAATTAAACATGAAATATTCAAATTTACTATTGGCTACTTTCCTTAGTAGTTGTCTGCTTTCGGGATGTAGCAGCCCTACAGAAACTGCTTCAGATGATCCTTACTTTATAGGAGATGAAGATAAAGGTGGATTGATTCTGGGTACTGGATTTCAGTCTTATGTTATTGCCGAGGATCTGGGAAGAGCCAGGCATTTGGCAGTTAGGGAAAATGGAGATATCTATGTTAACCTTCGGGAAGCAAATGACCAAGGCGGAATTGCCGCCTTAAGAGATACGGACGGGGATGGTAGGGCGGATGAAATCGAGTATTTCAGTGATTTTGGAGGTACTGGTATGGCCTTCTATGATGGAAACCTTTACGCTTCCAATGACAGCACCGTATTTAGGTATTCATTTATTGGAGACAATTTATTGCCTGAAAATGCAGAGGCTCCAGACACCATAGTTTCTGGTTTACCTGTACAAACATCCCATGCAGCCAAATCCTTCACTTTTGATGACAAAGGTTACCTCTATGTGAATATAGGTGCACCGTCCAATGCCTGTCAGGAGCAAGATAGAACAAAAGGCTCACCAGCAATGGATCCATGTCCATTATTAGAAAGACATGGTGGGGTTTGGCGTTTTGATGCGTCAAAAATAGGCCAAACCCAAATGGAAGACGGCTATAGGTATTCTACAGGAATAAGAAACGCTGTTGCATTACAGTTCAACCCCCTTGATGGACATGTGTATGCAGTGCAACATGGTCGTGACATGCTGAATGGTTTGTTTCCTGACATGTATACAACTGAAGAAAGCGTTGAACAACCTGCAGAAGAGATGTTCAGGTTAAGTGATGGGGCCGATTTTGGCTGGCCTTATTGTTATTTTGATGGAGCGCAAAATAAGCGTTTGACGGCACCAGAATATGGAGGGGACAAGCAAAGTTCGGATAGATGTGAAGGGACTGTAGCCCCGATTGCAACTTTCGAGGCCCATATGGCACCTAATGATCTATTGTTTTATACCGGAGATCAATTTCCGGAAAGTTATAAAGGAACGGCCCTTATTGCTTTTCATGGCTCCTGGAACAGGGCTCCTCTGGGACAAAAAGGGTACTTCGTGGCCATGCAACCTTTCGAGAATGGTGATCCTTCAGGAGAATACCAAATTCTGGCGGATGGCTTTGCCGGTGTAGATAAAATTGAAGCGCCAAGTGATGCGAAGCACAGGCCTACAGGTCTTGCTCTTGCCCCTGATGGAACGGTGATCATCTCTGATTCTGTGACAGGGAAAATCTGGCGTGTATTTTACAAAGAAGACAATACCATGGCTTCAAAATAGTTGGAAGACAAATTTAAACCCTATTGCTCATTTCGGGTTATAGTAGGCCTATATACTGAAGGGGACTGTTCTTTAGCACTCCCCTTTTTTTTGCACTTTTCAATCTCAATAGCAAAAGGAATACATCAATTTTTTATCTACTCCTTAAACCCGAAATATGCAATAGACATTCTATTACGTGCTGAAATCGCTTTAAAATCAGCCACTTCGTTGCTGTTTTCAATTTCACCATAGCGGTGCTATGCTAAAATCTCCAAACAGCCTGATTTTCTTGCGATTGCAACACTTCCCGTAAACACGGGACAGGCTATCACCCCTGACCATTGTCAGGGCGGAGAAATTCTATTACATAATCCGGGTTAAATCTATAAATTGGCCCCGGATTAGAAATGGAATTAACACCAATTAAAATGACTATAAAAAATTATGCCCCACTTTGGGGAAATACCCTACCTTTTGAGCTGTTTTGTGCAAATGTCAAAGAAGCAGGATACGATGGGGTGGAAATGGATCTTCCCTTGGAGAATAAGCAAAGGGACAATTTGCTGGCTATTCTAAAAGATCATGACCTGGAGTTAATCGGCCAGTACTTTCAATCTTTTGAGACCAAGCCAAAAGCCCTTTTAGATGCTTATGAAAGGTATCTCAATCATTTATTAGCAGCGGAACCAGTTCTAATCAACTGTCAAACAGGAAAGGATTATTTTGATTTTGAGGACAATTTGCCACTTTTCCAATTGGCCGATAGGCTTTCAAAAGAATCAGGTATTCCCATTACCCATGAAACACATCGTGGAAAGTGCTTGTATTCTGCCCCTGTTGCCAAAAAGTATTTTGAAAACTTGCCTGACTTACGCATTTGCTTGGATATTTCCCATTGGTGCAATGTACATGAGTCCTTACTTGAGGACCAGAAAGAGGTGGTGGACCTGGCCATTTCAAGAACCGACCATATCCACAGCAGGGTAGGGCATGCAGAAGGCCCACAGGTGAATGATCCACGCGCTCCCGAATGGGAAGAGGCCTTGTCCGCTCACCTCAATTGGTGGGATAAGGTTGTGCAATTGCATAAGGCCAATAACAGGGATTTAACCATCAATACAGAGTTTGGCCCTTTTCCCTATATGCCAACACTTCCTTTTTCCGAAATGCCCATTGCCAATCAATGGGATATCAATGTTTATATGATGAATTTACTTAAGGACAGGTACAATATATAACCTAGTTTCTCCATTTATCCCTATCACTAAAAAACATCCCTAATATTTCTGTGAGATATTATTTTTTGTAATTAAGGGTTTTGGGTGTAATTTCAACGCTGGATATCCAAAAGGTTGGATCGGTTTATATAAATACTGGGAAACTGAAAGATTCGAGTTGCAGGAATTGTACCCATTCCTGATTTTGAAATGGCGAAGAATAACTGATTTTAAGTCCTTTCAGTAGTTGTCTTCAGCCCAATAACTTAAATTTAATTTGAAAACCTATTAGTTAAATTGCATAACTTAGAAATGAAACACACTGATACTGTTGCCACGTATTTTTTTAAACGGCCGAAAACAAGGAATTTCTTCGGTACGCTTTCCATAATATTATTAATGCTATCTGCCTGTGGTGAAGCTGAAAAGGAAAACTTGATAACTTCAGTAAATTTTGAAGAACAAAGTTTTGCCCCATTTGTGGAGCCTTCTTTTCCTTATATCACCACTTCCTTTGATGGCAGGGAGTTGGGAGCAGGTTTTCCTAAGAACAATATTTCTGGTCGCGTTTTGGCCATTAAATTAGGGAATGATGCTTATGCATGTTTCGATACCGATATGTTGCGTTGGTCGGTGGCTTGGACTGGAGAGTTTATGCCAATGGTAACCATGGCTCAGGTATCCTATGCAGATTTTCACAATAAAGGGAATCAAATCCCAACAATAGGAGGAGATCCAAAATTGGCTACGGGAACTTACCCAGGTTGGTCTATTGGACAGCCCTCGATTAAAGACCCAAGAAAACCATCACCTCACCCTGAAAGCCCTGCTTGGGGTGCTATACCTGCCGAGATAGGGAGATATGGAGGTATTTACCCAATAGAAGACAAAGTCATCCTATCTTATACAGTAGGGAATACCCTTGTTTATGAATTACCGGGTAGCCTGGTTCATGAGGGACTTCCCGTTTTCAGCAGAAGATTTGCCATGGCAGCTTCTGATAAAAAGACATTCCTAATGGCTGCTGAGATCACCGATATCAGCAATGTAGAATTGGTTGACAATCAGATTTTGGTTTATCATGGGGAAAAAGTGACCGCCATGGGGTTAGCCAATGGTAGTGAAGGTGTGACGCTTTCCGTTGAAGACAATAGGTATTTGGTAGTGGAAGTTGCTGAACATGCCACTACGGTTGATTTTGAATTAATGCTTTGGAATGGGGCAGCTTCTGAAAAAGATAAATTTGCAGGAGTATTGGCTAATGAATTGTCTACTCTTCCAGATTTTGAAAACGGAACCACACCTTATTGGGAAGAAGAAGTGCTGACCAAAGGCCAGGTTTCGCCTGATACCGCAGCTTTTGTAACAGACCGATTGACCTTACCGGTTCCAAATCCTTGGAAACGAAATGTTAGAATGGTGGATGTTAGTTTTCTTAGCGATTCCGAGGCTGTAATGGTTACCTTTGAAGGGGATGTATGGAAAATAGCAGGCATAAATGAAGACTTGGATCGTTTGGTATGGACCAGAGTTGCCTCAGGACTCTATGAGCCGCAGAGTATAGAAGTTGTAAATGGTGAAATCTACGTATATGGTAAGGATGGAATCACCCGACTACATGACCTGAATGGTGATGGGGTGGCTGATTTTTATGAAAACTTCTCCAATATCATGGCACAATCCATAGAAACCCGTGAATGGGCCAGCGATATGGTGGCTGATCCAAAAGGAGGGTTTTATGTGGCCAAGTTTGGGGCTTTGGATATGGGACCTGAAGCCTCTTCCCCTAAAGCCCTAATGGGTTTTAGATCAGCTTCAAATGATGATGGATCTGTACTTAAAGTTTCCGCAGATGGTAGAAGTATTAGTCAGTTTGCTACTGGATTTAGAGGACCTTACCTAGGGATTCATCCTGAAAAAGGTTGGGTTACAGGTTCTGATCAACAAGGGCATTATATGCCTTCTACACCAATTATGTTGATTAGAGAGGGAGACTATTTTGGTGTTCCTGCCACTGCCCATAGAGATCCTATTCCTGAAACCACTCCTCCAATAACCTGGATTCCTCACGGTGCAGACCGTTCTGGAGTAGGTCAAATATGGGTTACGTCTGATAAGATGGGCCCACTCAACGATCAAATGCTTCATTTGTCTTATGGCAGACCAGGATTGTTTTTGGTGAAAGTGGACAGTAGCTCTTCCATCGTACAAGGTGGAGCATCTGTGATACCTGGAATTTATCCAGCGCCTACCATGAAAGGTACGGTTAACCCTAAAGATGGTCTGGTTTATTTCGCAGGTTTTTCTTTATGGGGACACAATTCTGATGCTTTAAGTGCCTTTTTAAGATTGAGGTATACGGGTGAGGAAAGTTTACTGCCTGTAGATTATAAAGTCCGCGAAGGCGGGATATTATTAAGATTTGGTCAAGAATTAGATATGGCTGCGGCCACAGATTTGGCAAGCTACCAAGTCAAAAGATGGAATTACTTGCGAACAGAAAAATATGGTTCAGGGCATTATCAATTGAATGGAGAAGTAGGTGAGGAAAATATGCCAGTATTGGCTGCACACCTGTCGGAAGACAAGAAAGCTGTTTTTCTTGTAGTTCCAAATATTGACATTGTAATGCAAATGGAAGTAGCATTTGACCTTAAAACAGTATCCGGTACTTCATGGTCTGATAAGGTTTGGATGACTGTAAATGCAGTAAATGAAGCCAATCTCAAGGCGGAGGGCTTTGGAAGTCTAAACCCTGCAGACCTGATCGAAAACTTTGATCCTACCTTGGTGGCAGGTAAAGAAGAAGGAAAAGCGGATGCGATCAAAGGGAAAGAAATATTCCTGAAATACGGATGTGTCGCCTGTCATGCGATTGACGACAATGTAGCTGGAAAAATTGGTCCAAGCGTGAAAGGATTATATGGCGCCAAAAGAGAGTTTAAAGATGGGACTACTGCCACTGCAGACGATGCCTATATCAAAGAGTCCATCATTGATCCGGGTGCGAAAGTAGTAAAAGGTAGAGAAGGGGAGATGCCTTCTTTCCTAGGATTACTTTCCGATCAGGACATCGAATCTGTTATCTTGTATTTCAAAACCTTAAAATAAAAAGGTCTAGGTTAGCCAATACAGATTGCGAAAAGCAAGTCTAGTTTTAGAATTTATCTAAAAGGAAAAAACGCACATAATTTACTATGTGCGTTTTTTTTATGATAAATTTAGTAGCTCCGTTACTTTTAGTAGTTTGTTAATTATCAATCGGTTCTTAAGAATAAAAAGACCTAAATTCCATAGCATTATATTTTAAAAGATTAAAGTAATAATGTAAATTGGAAGTAAAAATTGATATGAGGCCATTGTTCTACTTAATATTCATTTGTTTACCAACTTTAATTTTAAGTTGCCAATCTGCTCAGAAAGAGGAGCAAAAATCCAATGCTGTAAGTGAGGTTAAGACGGTATCAATTAACCTAAGAAAAAAAGTAAAGTCAGAGAGCGAAGCTAATAGCTGGGAAACGGTTGAATATACTGAATCCTGGGACCCTAAAAGGACGGCAATCATTGTGACCGATATGTGGGATAGGCATTGGTGTGAAAGTGCTACCCAAAGAGTGGCCGAATTGGCTCCGGTCATGAATAAAACTTTGAATAATGCCAGAGAAATGGGAGTGACCATTATCCATGCCCCAAGTGGAACAATGGATTTTTATATTGACGCACCGCAAAGGAAGGCAGCAATGCAAATTCCAAGTCATAAGGCTCCAGAAGGGTTTCCAATCGATGATTGGTGTTACCTTGACAAAAATAAAGAAGCTGCTCTACCCATAGACGACAGTGATGGGGGCTGTGATAGGCCTTGTGCCGATGGGGAGCCATGCGAAGCGATGACTGCTTGGTCCAGACAAACAGCTGATATTAGCATTGAAGACAAAGATTTTATCACTGACCAAGGACAAGAAGTTTATAATATTATGGTTGAAAACAATATAGATCATATAGTGGTAATGGGGGTGCATTTGAATATGTGTGTCCTGGGAAGACCTTTTGCCATCCGTCAGTTGGCCAATCTTGATAAAAATGTGGTGCTGATGCGGGACATGACAGATACCATGTACAATCCGGAAATGCCTCCTTATGTAGACCATTTTGAGGGAACTCGTTTGGTAATAGACCATGTAGAAAAATACTGGGCCCCTACAATGGTAAGTACCGATTTCACTGGTGATACTGCCTTTGCCTTTAATGAGAAATAGTGTTTATAGAGCCAATGATTACTATTATTCTTAACGCATAATATTGTCTAATGGATATTCCATTTTGGGTTTAAGGAATCAGTTTTTCATCTCCCACCAAATCCTTCCATTCTTGATAATACCCCTTCAATTTCACCAAGATTGATTCATATGCATCATTGTCTATTAGGTTATTCAATTCATAGGGATCATCGGATAAATTGAATAATAATTCATCGTTAATGTCGGTGATAATATATTTCCATTCTGGTGATCTTATCATTCGGTGACCTGTTCCAACCTTACCACCAACTCCTACGCTTTCACTGGCTATAAAATCATTTATGCTGACTGAGGGATCCTTTAGAATAGGCAAAATGGATTTTCCATGGAAATATTCTGGAATAGGTAACCCAGCTATATTTAGAATAGTAGGAAGTAGATCTGTACTGGATACTAATGCTTCAGATTCATGCACATCTATTTTGAGTTGGTCCCAATAGATAAACATGGGTATCCGTACGGACTCTTCATGCATAGTCAATTTATTTCCCAAGCCATGATTTCCTAGTAAATAGCCATTGTCTGAAAGAAAAAAGAACACTGTATTTTCCATATGTCCACTATCCTTTAACTGATTAATAAAATATCCAATTTGAAAATCAAGATGGGTAATGGTCGCATAATATGCTTTTGTAAATTCTGAAATAACCTCTGTTGACCGTGGAGGTCCAGCCGGTAAATTTTTATAGTTATTTGTGTAATCTGAATCCCTGTAATAATGCTCACCAGGTAAGCCTTGGTTAAATACGCTCTCTTGCTCCGGGGTGGTAAGGAAATTCTTTTCAATTGAGATATTTTCCAATGGATAAAGTTCTAACCATTGCTTCGCTGGTTTCAATGGGACGTGAGGTTGTCTTGGAGCTAACCAGATAAAGAAGGGTTGCTCGCCAAAATCCTCCTTTTCAATAAAGTTTGACACCTCCTTAAAGGCTATTTCATCATCAAAACTGTTGGACTCGTATCCGAATCTAAAGCCATAATCCTGCGGATTTCCTAAATGCGATTTGCCACTAAAATACGTGGTATAGCCTTCATCTTGTAAGAATTCTGCCATAGTGTTGTATTTATTTTCATTCACTATGTTATTAATAAAAGAATTTCTATCCAATGCTACTGTTCCATTGGTCTGTGGGTATAATCCAGTAAAAACGCTAGCCCTACTTGCCGCACAAACAGGTGTCGAAGTAAAGGCTTTATTGAAAATTAATCCTTTCTTTGCTAAGTTATCCAGGTTTGGTGTCAACACTTCCGAATTATTGTATCCTATGGCCCTGTAGGTTTGATCATCGGTGAAAATGACAACAAAATTGGGTTTGCTGTTTTCTTTTTGCCCAAAAACTTTGGTTGAACAGCCAAATAAAACAAGTAGGAAGATGGAGAATTTTATCATAATGGAAATGAAGGTTGCGAATATAAATGAATATCACCCAAATTATAAAACTATTATAATCTGGGTGAATTTACTATTTAGAAGTTTCCTCAGATTTACTTTCCTCTGGAGGCTCGCAATAGGCAACAAATTTTTGTTCGATACTCCATGACGCTGGCACATTGCCAGCCAAAGGATGAGTTTTTTCAAAAATTCCGAGTAATTTCACTTGTAATTCTTGCATAATTTCTTGGTAATCGGGGTTATTGGAAAGATTTGTCGTTTCCTTCGGATCTTCCTCTACATTATACAAATGATGGGTAATACCCGCTGGACCAAAACCTGTTGCATATCCCATTCCTAAATCATTTTTACCTGTGGAAAAAATATATTTCCATTTATTAGTCCGAATCATGGCTTTATTATCGGGTAAAAACTCTGAGAATACGTAATCACGGTGTTTGTCCGTTTTTTCGGTTAGAAGGGGTACCAAACTTTTTCCGTGAATATTATTCAGCGGTTTTTCTCCTAATGCCTCAATAATTGTGGGGAATAAGTCAACAAACTCTGTCAGTTCAGATTGAATTTTCCCTTCCCCTAAAGCCTTCCCTCCTTGAATGATCAAAGGGGCTTTGACTGCTTCTTCCCACATCATGTGTTTTTCAAAGCGTTTGTGATCATTTAATAAATAGCCATGATCTCCTACATAGATTACTAATGTACTCTCTTTTAGCCCAGCTTTTTCCAAAGCATTCAAAACGAGCCCTACATTTTTGTCTAGGTATTCAACTGAAGTATAGTAAGAAGAAATGATTCCCTTTTTTTCTTCATCTGTTAAATCTTTAAACACTTCGGGAATCCAACGGTCATCCTCTTGGCTTCCACTTGGAAGGGGCATATTCTCAGGATTGTACTTGTTGGCATATTCAATGGGGAAGTTAAATGGGGAATGGGGTTCTTCAAACCCAAGCCATAAGCAAAAGCGGTCATTTTGATTGCTTTGTATAAATTCAATTGCTTTTTTTGCATAAAAAGTTCCTACATCTTCTTCGTCATAATAAGTAGAGGGTAATGCATCTGCATTTAGCCAAATGTTTGCTGGATCTTTAAATGGTTTCCACTTCGGTCTGGATTTTATTTCATCTGCTGGCTTTCTGGGAGGATTAGTCTTGATAAAATCCAGATAGTCCTTCTTTTGTATTTTATTTTCAAATCCATGATTAGATGAACTATTAAAATGATTTTTTCCAATGATTGCGGTTTTATAACCCAGTGGAGTTAAATAGTCCGCGATAGATATTTGTTCTTCAGGAAATGGAGTTGATAGTAAAGAAACCCCTGATGCATGCGGGTATTTCCCAGTAATCATTGATTGCCTTGAAGGGGAACATACAGGAGAGTTGACGTAAGCGTGACTAAATAAAACCCCATTCTTTGCCATTTCATCTAAGTTTGGTGTTTTTACAATTTTATTACCATAAGCCCCTAATACTTTGGTACTATGATCATCTCCAATGATAAATACAACATTTCGGAACCTTTCGAAATTGTTTTCAGTATTATTTTCTGCTTTTTGCTGAGGTGAATTACAGGCATTCACCATTATTATTATTAATAGAATAGGAATATATATTTTCATTCTTTAATAGGTTAAGTCAACTACAATTTATTTTTAAGATATTTCCATGTTAGAATTTTGTTTAATTTCAAATGAAAATTTCTCTTAAGCTTGCAATATTCCACACTTCTTTTTCTTATAGGAAAAATTTAATTTATGATAAATTAGTGATATATCTCCTTTAAGCTATCCAAACACTTAGTATGATTTTAGATTCCTATTTTACCATAAACTCCAATTAAAGACTTAAGGAAAACTTCCCTTAAGTCTTTAATTATAGGGTTGAATACCAAGGAATTCAATTTGTGAATAATAGTATTGATTTGAAATTGAATAGGTTAATTCTTTTTGATGGAGACTAATAGCCAGGGTTTTGTTCAAGATTACCTATTAGGATTTCTCTTTGTGGAATTGGGAAAAGCAATCGGTTTTGGGTTACATTATAGCTTACATCCCTCAGGATTGGATGTAAGGCTTTCATGTTTTCTCCATGCTGATTCATTACTTCAATGGCACGTCCAGTCCTAACCAAATCTAACCACCTTTTATTTTCAAAAGCAAATTCTATACGTCTTTCATGAAGGATTATATCTTGTAATTCATCCTGATTTACTACACTAGAAGATGGCAAACCAGCTCTTGTCCTAACCCTATTTAAATGAACCAATGCTTCGGCAGCTTTACCTTGTTCATTGAGGGCTTCTGCAAGTAGTAAAAGTGCATCTGAGAATCTGTAAATCGGAAAATTGTCATCAGTGTTATTTTCAACACTATGAGGATGCAAGTATTTTTTAATAAATGCGTAGGAGCGTTTTTCTTCTGGTGTAATGTAATTAAGAGGACTGGTAACTTTTTCTATTACCATTGCACCAACCGGTCCAGTACCTTCAATAATTCCAATTGAAGCTTCTAATCGAGTGTCACCTTCTTCATAACTATCGATCATTTCCTGGGTAGGAGTATTCCAACCTCCAGCATTTCTGTTTTGGGATTGGATTCCTGTAATTAAACTTACATCAGCTGATAAAGGTAGAAATGGATACAAAAAATTACTATTTTGTCCTTGATTTCCTTCTTGGTATTGAATCTCGAAGATTGATTCTTTACTATTTTTGTTACTTAGGTCGAAAACAGACCCGTAGTCTGGTAGTAACTCATAGTCCATTGTCAAAATAGGTTTTAAGGCTAATTCAGCATCTGAAAATTTTTTTTGCGCCATATAAACATCAGCAAGTAAAACTTGACCAGAACCCTTTGTTGCGCGTCCATTTTGAGGGAAAGTCACTTCTGGTAGAAGTTGTATTGCATCTGATAAGTCCGATTCAATTGCTAAGTAAACTTCGGAAGTATTCGACCTTGGTAAATAGGCTTGAGTTGCCCCTTCAACTGCTTCGAGATGCAAGGAAACCCCTCCAAAGAATCTGACCAATTCAAAATACAACAAAGCCCTAATGAATTTAGACTCCCCTATTATTCGATCTTTCACTTGTTGGCTAAAGTCGGCCCCTTCGATTTTATCTAAAATCTGATTCACTCTAGCGATTCCAATATAACATGAGTTGTATTTACTGGAAATATAACTACTGGAATTGTCGTCCAAAAACCCAGCTGTATCTTCCCTTTCCAAATTAGAAACGCCGCGATTTAAATTGTTATATTCATAATGGGTATTGTCGGATCTCATTTCTCCCATTACCCAAGATGCAATGGAACCTTTTGCATCTCTGACAGAAGCATAGGCACCTATTAACGCTTGCTCAAACTGAGATTGTGTTTTGTAAAAATTTGCTGTAGTAACTGAGGCTTGGGGAGCTATTTCAATAAAGTCGTTTGAACATGAATGCAAACCAAAACAAAAGATAATATATATATAAATTAAGTTTTTCATGATTATGTTTTTTTACGGATCAAAAATTAAGATTTAAACCTAATGCTATGGTTCTGGGTACAGGGTAGGCGGTTCCATCAAAACCCAATTCTAGACTGCTTAATCCTCTTAAACTTGCTTCTGGGTTACCATAGGGATAATTAGTAATAACAAGCGCTTGTTGGACACTTACATATACCCTTGCTTTAGTGAAATAATTTTTGATATTTGGTAATGTGTAACCAAAGGTTAAATTCTTGACCGTGAGATAGGAAGCATCATGAATCCATTTACTACTGGTAAATCTCCCAAATGCAGTTGTACCTGAACGAGTGGACGCATGAAACCCTGCACCAGGATTTTCTTCAGAACGCCAACGATCTTTTACTTCTGTAATCACATTGAAATTACCGTCCAATAAGGTGTTCCATCCTCTAAAAGCAAAGATTTCTCCTCCATAAGCCCCTGACATAACAATATTTAAGTCGAAGTTTTTATAGTTAAAGCTATTGTTAAATCCGAAAGTGAATTTTGGATTTGGGTTTCCTAGAAAGGTTTTGTCTTCACTATTAATTATGCCATCATCATTTAAATCTTTCATTTTGGTTGTTCCCACAGCTGAAGTTATGTGTTTAGCACTAGAGTCAAACTCCTCCTGAGTCATGTAAATTCCATCAAATACATAACCATAAAATAAAGGCATTTGTCTTCCAACCTCTGTTTTCCAATAAGAAGAAAAACCTTGTTCACCAATTCCCCCAATTGGTGTATTGTTAGTCCCTAATTGAATTACTTTATTTCGGTTAAAGGAAATATTAAAATCCGTATTCCATTTAAAATTTTCAGTTAACAGTTTATGACCTATAGAAAACTCATAGCCCCATATATTTATTTCTCCAATGTTAGATTGTATATTGGGAAAACCAGCTGCATAAGGAATATCAACTTGATATAGCATATTGTCAGTGGTTTTGTTGTAATAATCAAATGTTGTATAGATCCTATCTCCTAAAAAACTTATATCAAGACCTATATCCATTCCTCTTGTGGTTTCCCAAGTTAGTAGAGAGTTTCCAATAGATACGGGGCTTCTACCTTGAGCAATACTATTTCCAATGACATAGTTTGTTGAAGATATATTTCCAAACTGTCGGTAATTCCCAATGTTAAAATTACCAGCATAGCCATATTCAGCCCTTAGTTTTAAATAGCTAAATGTAGTCGAGTTACTAAGGAAAGGCTCATCAGAAATGATCCAACCTGCTGAGGCTGCAGGAAAGGATCCCCATTGATTTTCACCACCAAATCTTGACGATCCGTCTCTTCTTATTGAAGCAGATAGTAAATATTTACCTTTGTAATTGTAATTGACTCTGCTGAAAAGAGATAAAAGAGACCATTCACCCAAGTTACTACTTCCATTTTTTATTGCTGCAGCGTCTATCCATTGCACATCATCATCAGGGAAGTCAATACCTGTGAGTATTGTGTTTTCTTGAGAGAATTTTTGGGCTGAATACCCCACTAAAGCATCTATGTTGTGGTCTACATCAATAGTCCTATTGTAGTTAAGGGTGTTTTCAGTTAACCAAGAGTAGTAAAATTCGGTAGCATATTCTGCACGAGCTCTATTTGTAGGTGCATTTCCCGAAACACCATAAGTGGAGGGTTGAAACAATCTTCTGTTACTACCAAGAATATCCAATGAAATAGAACTTTTGAAGGTGAAGTTCTCCATGAAATTTAATTCTGCAAAAGCATTGGTTAATAACCTAGTAGATTTAATCCGGTTAGTGGATTCCATTAAATTTCTATACCAATTAGGTTGAGTGAAGATACCTGGCCCAGAATAACTATCTACCAAAGTGCCATCTTCATTGGTGTCAAAGGGTGAGAAAATTGGGGGAGTAGATGAAGCTGCCATTACAATTGCACTACCTGAATGTCCATCTGTATTAAAATTTTGACTTCTTTGAAAGGTAGGTGCTAGGTTTACTCCGATTCTGAAATTTTCATTGAATTGATATTCATTATTGGATCGCAAGGAAAACCTTTCAAAATCTGTGTTTAAAACGGCCCCTTCTTCTTTAAAATATCCTGCGGTGGTTGAGGTACTAAAGTTGTCTTTGCCTGAGGCAATGTTTAGGTTATAACTGGCTACGGAACCATCTCTTAAGATGACATCTGACCAATCTGTACTTATCCCGTTATACTGTTCTGGATTCTGATACAGCTCAGGAATGCCTCCGGTATAACCTTCATATTTAATTTTATCCTCATATATTTCCTTCTGAAATTGGAGAAATTCTTTGGCATCCATAAATTCACTTCTTCCTTGTTGAGGAATTTGGTTGATGCCATAACTTGCTGAAAACTGTATTGTAGTTTCTCCTTTTTTCGCTCTTTTAGTAGTGATTAAAACTACTCCATTCGCTGCCCTCGATCCATATAGTGAGGCAGCAGAAGCTCCCTTTAGAACCGAAAATGTTTCGATTTCATTGGGGTTGATATTGTTAATGTCTCCTACAATAGGAAATCCATCGACAACATATAAAGGGTCATTCCCAGCGTTAATTGATGATGCACCTCTTATACGAATGGCCATACCTCCACCTGGAGTTCCAGAAGCCTGATTTATTTGAACTCCTGGAATCCTACCATGTAGTTTTTGTGCAAACTGTCCCACAGGTTGGTCTTCTAGTTGACCCGCTTCCAAAATGGCGATTGATCCTGTAACTTCTCTTTGTTTCTGGGTACCATATCCTATAACCACCACTTCATCTAACGAAGACATGTCTTCAGTTAGCGTGATATTGATAATGCTCTGGTCTCCCACAGCCTTACTTTGGGATTCAAAGCCGATAAATGAAAAGACAAGTGTGGTGCCTTCAGGAACCGAAATGGAATATTTACCATCCAGATCTGTTGCTGTACCTATGGAGGTGCCAGGTACCGATACTGTTACCCCTGGAATAGGTTGCCCGTTGCTATCTACCACAGTACCACTTACGGTAACATCCACCATTATCACAGGCGAAGGTTCTTTTGCCTCTGCCAGGCGGACACTTATTTTGTCATCCACTTGTTTGAACCTCAGGCCATGTGCTTTAGCCAGGTCCACTAAAATACTTTCAAGGGATTGGCCATCGGCCTTTATGTTTACTGCTCTGGTTTTATTAAAAACTTTTTTATCATAAATAAATGAAAAATCAGTTTTTGATTTAATTTCAGAGAAAACTTCGGGAAAGGATGCTTCTTTCAGACTGATGCTCAGGTAAACTTCTTTCATGTCTAGAGAACCCTGGGCATTGATCGGAGCAGCATAGAGCAGGTTTATAAACAACAGTTGTAAAGCAATTCCATATAGGTAGTATTTACCAATCATACATAGGGCATGTAGCGTTTTTTTCATAAATTTGGGTGTTTTATTGTTAATTAATTATTGCAGTGAAACGATGGCAAATAGTTAGAGCCTGAGAAACTTTCCTATCTGCCGGAGAAGGCCCATGTTTACATTGGCCTTCTCCATTTTTTACAGGTTATGTCATAACTTACTTTTTCATTTGAATGTAATGGTTACTTTTTTCTGTGCTATCTCGAAGTCGAAGCCATAGGCAAAACCTAAGCTTTCTAAAACATTGCTTAAATATTTGTCTTTAAATTCGCCTGAAATGGCTATTGTGGAAGATGGCGTGCCTTTGAATCCTATTTCCACTCCATACCAGCGCTCGAGTGTAATCTTAAACTCCGAAAATGAAACATCTGTAAATTTTAGGGTGCCATCCTTCCACAGGAATGCAGTTTGTCTATCGAAGTTCCTTTTTCTCATTGTACCATGCCCCTCCATGATTACCTCTTCCCCAGGCTGGAGTAGCAACGATTCACTTTCCGATTCTTCTTTGAAAACTTTCACCTGACCGGTAGCCAATTGTACATTTACCCTGTCCTTGTCATAGGAAATAATATTGAAGGAAGTTCCCAAAGCAGTGGTAACGAGGTCACCGCTAAATACCCTGAAGGGCAATAAACTATCTTTAGCCACCTCAAAAAACGATTCGCCATTTAAAAAAATGTCTCTGTCAGCTTTTCCGAAATCGTTTTTGAAGCGAATTTGACTTTCAGCATTCAAAATTACAGTGGACCCATCCGGTAAATGTATTTTGGATTTTTGACCTTTGGGATTTGATTTAGTGATCCATTTGGCTCCTTCCTGAAGCATGGCTCTGTGGTCTATCTCTTTTTCCGTGGAGTTTTTTAATTGTAAAAAACCTACAACAGACACTATTAACAAAAAAGTAATGACAGCGGCTTTTGCACCATATCGATGAATAGCATAATCATTTGATTTTTTTTGTTTTGGGTGTAGCGGAATGGTCTGTTTATTGATCCTTTGTTGTATTTTTTGGTGCAAAACCCGCTCCTTTTCTGCAGTCCAGTCATTTCCTGGGAGATCTAGTTCCAAAAGAACAGCTTTGGCCTCATTGAAAACTTCAAGCTTTTCTGGATTTTCCGTTAGCCACTTGTTCCATGACAAGCCACTTTCTGCATCATTTCTCAACACCCACTTCCGGAAGGAGAAATCATCAATAAAATCATCTATGGCGTTGAAATCGTTCATTTTGGATCTTTAACAACAGAGAGCGATTTATGGGAAAAATCTCATCTCTTGATCCAGAAAATATTTAATAATTACATAAAATATAATTTATTCAGTATTCATTTCATTTATATTAATTATATGGAGTATTATTGAATAAATAAAAATATCAGTCCGCCAATTTTAATTGATCTTCTTGAAAAAGGTAGGATTTTTTTTAATTTTTTTAAGCCTTTAAATATTAAATTGTATACCGAGGGTACTTGCACATTCATCAATTTTGAAATTTCGTCATAGGAAAGTTCTTGGATATACCTTAAATAAATGGCTTCTTTTTGCCTGAGGGGTATTTGATCAAGGGCCAGGCTGATTTTATTATGGGATTCCAGAATTATTTGATTCTCATCAAGGATTTCTAAAAAGGACATTTCCCATTTAAATTTAGAATGTACCTCTTCTAAGGATTCGTTTTTATTAGATATCTTTACTTTCTTGATAAGCTCTCTACGAAAACAAGCAAATAAGTAAAATTTGATAGAATTTTTAATGCTTATATTCTCCTTCAAATCCCAAATATGAACAAACAAGTCTTGGATGACATCTTCTATTAAGCTTGTATCTTGAGTAAATTTGTGACCATATTTATAGAGATCTTTGGAAAAGGTCTTATAAATATAGGAAAATGCCTGTTGGTTACCGGATTTGATCAGGTACCATATTTCAACTTCAGGGAGCGAAGAAAAATCCATTTTACAGAGTATTATTTTGGGTTAAAGACTAATCATATGAATGATTACCAAACTATATACTTAAAATTAATTAATGAGCAAAGATATTTTATATAATTGGTTTAATTCCTTTGAATAATTAGAGTAATACTTTAATAGATCAAAATTTTAGCAAAGGAAACTTGAATCATTACAGGTGGATGTGAAAGTAGTAAAAGGTGAAAATTCCATAGCATTATATTTTAAAAGATTAAAGTAATAATGTAAATTGGAAGTAAAAATTGATATGAGGCCATTGTTCTACTTAATATTCCTATGTTTGCCAACTTTAATTTTAAGTTGCCAATCTGCTCAGAAAGAGGAGCAAAAATCCAATGCTGTAAGTGAGGTTAAGACGGTATCAATTAACCTAAGAAAAAAAGTAAAGTCAGAGAGCGAAGCTAATAGCTGGGAAACGGTTGAATATACTGAATCCTGGGATCCTAAAAGGACGGCAATCATTGTGACCGATATGTGGGATAGGCATTGGTGTGAAAGTGCTACCCAAAGAGTGGCCGAATTGGCTCCGGTCATGAATAAAACTTTGAATAATGCCAGAGAAATGGGAGTGACCATTATCCATGCCCCAAGTGGAACAATGGATTTTTATATTGACGCACCGCAAAGGAAGGCAGCAATGCAAATTCCAAGTCATAAGGCTCCAGAAGGGTTTCCAATCGATGATTGGTGTTACCTTGACAAAAATAAAGAAGCTGCTCTACCCATAGACGACAGTGATGGGGGCTGTGATAGGCCTTGTGTCGATGGGGAGCCATGCGAAGAGATGACCGCATGGACCAGACAAACAGCTGATATTAGCATTGAAGACAAAGATTTTATCACTGACCAAGGACAGGAAGTTTACAATATTATGGTTGAAAACAATATAGACCATATAGTGGTTATGGGGGTGCATCTGAACATGTGTGTCCTGGGAAGACCTTTTGCCATCCGTCAGTTGGCCAATCTTGATAAAAATGTGGTGCTGATGCGGGACATGACTGATACCATGTACAATCCGGAAATGCCTCCTTATGTAGACCATTTTGAGGGAACTCGTTTGGTAATAGACCATGTAGAAAAATACTGGGCCCCTACAATGGTAAGTACCGATTTCACTGGTGATACTGCCTTTGCCTTTAATGAGAAATAGGGGAGTTGTATATTGGGAAACTTCTCCTTTTTGATAGAAATATCAATCCCAAAATGATTTAATGCACACTATAATTAAATTAAAACCAAAATGAAATTTTCCCCAATTTCAATTGAAGAATATGTGAAAAAGCACTTGAAAAACAACCCAAGTGAAAATGGAAAAGATTTAAGGAAACGGCTTGAAATGGCATTAGCTGATTATAAAAAAGGAGTCAAATGTTCCTGTGGGAACGACATTTGGGTTATAGGTGCCGCCACTGTCGGAAATAGTTGCTTTACCTGTATTACAGGGGAAAGCGATCCAAACAATGATTATGAAATTGAATCCGCAATAAAAAAGAATAAATCCGCTGGTCGAAGGCACATAGACGAAATCCCTCCTTCCGAAATAAATGGATTCTTTGATGATGATGGATATGAGATTAGTACTGATTTAATACAAAAACCATCTTTGTGCATTACCTGTGTCCATAATGACAATCCCCAAGAGGAAATACTTTGCAATTTGACACGAATTGACCAAAAAGATGCAAAAGAGTTTATTTGCTTTGGGTATAAAGAAAGGAAATAAATTTTGCGAGTTTTTATCCAATGCTAAATTCAATCAGGGCATAGATATTCACTAGTATGTTAACAATTGACATCCTATTATGAATTGATTAATTCTATAGAAAAACTACAAAGAATATGCCCATTACCTCAAGCTCTCTTACTTATATTTGCCATCATAAAGTAAATCTTAATCATTTCAACCCCTGTTTTTGGCTATTTGGGTACTTGTTTTTATTTATTATAAGCGGTTGTAATAAGAAAACGCAAACTGAAAAACAAGAGGGGGGAATAGGACTGGTTATTGTAGATATTTCTGAATCCCGAACTGGGAAATTATCTGAATTTTTTGAGCCTGAAATCGACTATATTTGGTTGGAAGATGAGTTGGATGAGGCACAACTTAATGTCGGCTTACATCAAATCCGCTTTTATGGAGATAAAATTTATAACCTTGATATTTACAATTGCAAGTGCATTTCAATTTTCAATAAGGCAGGAAAGTATATAGGAAAGATAGATGCTTTTGGAGAGGGGCCCGGTGAATACTTGGACTTTGATGCTTTGACATTTGTAAATGAGGAACTGGTTTTGTTAGGGGTTTACCCTAGAAAGATAATGTGGTTCAGCCTGGAAGGGGAGTTTCTACGTGAATTGACCTTAAAAGCCCCCTTTGGTCCGGGTGTGTTTTCTGAATTTGACAACCGCTATTATTCCTACAATTCCGCGAGAAAAACAGGAGAATTTTTTATCCAAACCTTGAATGAAAATTTGCAGGATACTATTAATTTCTTGCCATACTACTCCGAAAGACTTGAAAGTGAGATGTCGGGCCGGAACTATTTTCAAAAAAGCAAACAACATCTTTATTTTGGGATGACTTTTCTCGATACCATTTATCAATTCCATAATCAACAAATGGTTCCCATGTTTACTTTTGACTATGGAAATTATGGTCAAAACCTGGAAGAATTAAAGAGACTGGAATTAAGGGATAGACTTAAAATCATTAATAGCCGTGTAAAATTATTCTTTAGAGGTCAATACCGAGTTTCAGAAAAACAGTTTTACACCTTTTTTAGTTACGAAAAGAAAGTTTACAACCTATTTTATGACAGGGAAAAATCACAATCCCATGTGATTGAAGGCAATCTAATCAACGATATCGATGAAGGGCATGATCCAAAGTCAATAGGCTATGGTTTTGAACCGGGGAAAGTGGGGACAAGAATAGCTGGTAAAGACCTTTATCATGCATTGGTGGAAAAGAAAAAGCAAATGGGGAAGGAGGATTTTGAGAATTGGGCTAATAGTAAAGGTAAAAACTTCGCAAAAACAGCCTTGGCGGCAAAAGACTCTGAAAACCCGGTGCTTATTGTTTATAGCCTAAAGTGACCTTTTATTCCGCTGGCCTAGGTGCCTCTATTGAAAAAGTAATTCGGAAGGTGTGATCAGAATAGGAAACCTGAATGGGTTAAACTATTGAAGTAACAGGTGTCAGACTGTGAAGTAATGAATTGATAATTAAATGACCTTGGCGGTATTGATGCATTAATTGCAGCAATACCGCCAAAATCTTTACCAGCTCCCACCGGCGCCGCCACCACCAAAACTACCACCACCAAAACCGCCGAAGCCACCGCCTCCGCCACCAAAGCTGCCTCCTCCGGAAGAAAAATCCCCAAATTTACCTCGACTCCCTCCAAGCATATTGGCTAGCAATAAGGTGGTGAAGAAATCCACTCCGCCTCGTTTTCCTCCCATATGGTTGTTGTTGTCATTTCGGTTTCTGATCAGGGTAAGGATCACAAAGCCTACGATCAATATCAAGAAGAGGGGGAGTCCTCCTCCCGGTTTTTCTGAGGAGCCAAGGTCCTCTGCCTTATATTCTCCGGAAGCTAGTTTGAAGATCATATCAGTGGCCTGATCCAAGCCGGTATAATAATTTTCTGTACGAAAGTTAGGAACGATCAACTGCTCTACAATTCTTTTCGCCAAAGCATCCGGAATTGCTCCCTCCATTCCATAACCTGTGGCGATAAATACCTTTCGGTCCTTCATTGCCGCCAGGATAAGTACCCCATTGTCCTTGTCTGCTCTACCGATTCCCCATTGATCCCCCAACTGAAAAGCATAATCACTGATGTCATAAGGCCCGACAGAATTGATTAAAACGATACTTACCTCCGAAGAGGTACTGTCATTATAAGCCACTAGCTTGGTCTCCAGCTGTCGGACTTCATTGGCTGATAGTGTCTTTGAAAAATCATTAACCAAGCGAGGAGGGTTAGGCTTTTCAGGAAAATCCCCCTGAGCCCAGCTAGCCAATGAAAGTACCAATAATAACAAGGAAAGGAAAAGCTGTTTTTTAATCATGATGTCTTATTCAAAGGATATTTCGTCAGGGAGTTCATTGATGTCTCCTTCATGGTCATAGGGGAAATGCTGCTGCAGTTGCTTGCCTGACATTTCTATGCCTATTCTAAGCCCTTCAGTATAGGCTTTTGTCTTAAAATGAACAAGCATTTCTTCCTTGATATTTTCCCAAAAGTCTTTGGGAACTACCTGGTTAATTCCTGCATCTCCGAGAATGGCAAACTTATGGTCCACCACAGCAAGATAAAACAGCACCGCATTGCGCTGTGCTGTTTTATGCATTTTGAGTTTTTCAAACACTTCAGCAGCCCTGTCAAGCACATCACCTTTGCAGTTGTTTTCGATATGCACTTGAATTTCCCCTGAGGTTTCTTTTTCGGCATTCTTGATTGCGCCAATGATACTTTCTCGGTCTGCCTTACTAAATAATTTTTCGGCCATAATTGTCCTATTTAAAATTCTACCGTTGGGGCATTTTCTGATCCAGCAGATGCTTCGAAATAACCTTTGGTTTCAAATCCATACCATCCTGCAAACATATTATTTGGGAAAGTTCTCAGGTTGGAATTGTAGCTCTGCACAGATTGATTGAAATTTCTTCTTGCTACTGCAATCCTGTTCTCAGTGCCTTCCAATTGGGCCTGCAGCTCAAGAAAGTTCTGGTTGGCTTTCAAGTCAGGATATCTTTCTACGGCCACCAGTAACCTGCTAAGCGATCCGCTCAATTGATCTTGCGCATTCTGAAATTTTGCGATGTTTTCAGGAGTAAGGTCATCGGCCTGCAAATTAATGGATGTGGCTTTAGAACGTGCTTCGATGACACCGGTAAGGGTTTCTTGTTCAAAGTCCGCATAACCTTTCACTGTATTGACCAAATTTGGAATTAGGTCAGCTCTTCTTTGGTATTGGGTCTCCACTTCCGCCCACTGACCGTTGATGGTTTCTTCAGTTTGCACGAAAGTGTTGTACACGCCTACCGCTTTGGAGTATACAATGAACCCGATCACTGCGATGATGGCTATAGGAATTAATATTTTTTTCATGGTAAGAATATTTATAAAAACAATGAAGTTATATGACGTAAATTTTGACTTGAGGTTTCCCTGAATGGGTGATTTTTCAAGAAAATCAGTACAAAAGAAGCAGATTTCGCCAATTATGACAAGCTTTTGCTTAGAGAAAGCAAGAGCAATTCCAAGTCAAGCAGCTCACTACACTTTGGACAAGTCCAGATTATCGCTGTATCCCATAAAAACGAGCTGCGATGCGCTTTTCCCCTGCATTCCTTGTTGTGAATATCAAAGTTACCACATTAAATTTAGAAAACAGCCTAAGCCAAAATAAGGCTTTTTTTAGGATAGAAGTGGATTATAGGAAAAGGCTATGTATTAAGTGGTTAGGGGATACTTTGCCACTGGAGTATGAGCTTGTCGAAGACAGCGGAACCGAAATATTAATAACCCCACACATAGGTTGCTGAGCGGAGCCTAAGCAAGGGAAGACGATGACAACTATTACAAATGGCCACTAAAAGAATCCTTTTCTAAATTCAATTAAAATTAGAGCTTTAGAGAGATATAGTGCTTAAGTGAAGCATTTAATATATAAATTCTTTGTGCGGCGAATATTATTATGATAGGGATCAATGGCAGAAAAAATCTTCCATCCCAATCGACGGTTGTTATTCCTACTATTAGGATATGAAGTACTAAGTAAATTAAAATGAAAAATTTTACAAAATTATTTGTGATGACTATCTGCCAAAGAGCTAAAATATTAATTGGCAAAAGTATAATTATATTATACAGATTGTGTTTTAAAGACCAATAGGGCCGTATATGCATTAAAAAAAAGTATATTTTTTTTAAAAATAAAATGCACCAAAATTCGAAATTGAAGAATATAAAATGAATTAATCTTATTAGTGGAGGGAATTGAGGGGGCAACAGATTTAATTCTGGAACAGTATGGGTTAGACTATTGTATTCTGCCTTTTGAGGTAGGCTTAAAATATTATAGATTATTTCCCCAAACTGATAGTTTTCAATGATTTGAAAAGTTTCAATCATCATGTTGATTAGATACCCTATCATGAAATAAACCAGGAAAAAAGTGATTATTTTGATCCTCAGATGCCATTTTGAATGTAACCAAAAATACAAATAGGCTGTGCTAGCTATAGATAGTATAATTACTATGCCTGTGGGTTTAGAAAATGTGGTTAAAATTGTAAAAAACACACTAAGCGCTATGTTCGTAACGGTGAATTTTTTTTGAATAAATGTTTTAGCCAAAAAATAAAAAGTAAATACGATATTGTTGAAATAAGAAGATTCGCATAAAATATATGAGTTCCAAATACTGATTTCAATAAATACTAAAAAAAGAACGCCTCCAATTAATGGAGTAGGAGTGGTTCCATGAAAAATTTTAATTGTTTTATATAGAAACACTAACCCAAATAGGGAATATAAGTATTGAAATAAGATTAAATTTAGTTCATTGTATGAACCGGTAAGTGCATGTACGATAAATATTAAAATCACATATCCTATATACCAAAAATTGTGTTTTTCAATATAAAATCCATCTTCTAAATTACGAGCATAATCTAAGTACCTTGCGGAATCAGTTACGTTTTTTACTCCCAAATGATTAAAAATGAAAAATGAGACGATAAGGAATAGCACCAAAAGAATTAATAAATCACTTGCTTCCTTTTTAATTATACCCATAGCTAAAATTCCCTTAACGACCAACTTACAGTTTTTAGTTGGATTTCTATTTGTGTTTGATTGTATATTTTAACGATAGATTTTTTAAATAGCTTTGCAGTGCACTAAACTAATTTTTCATGCCTTGGGTTAGCATATTATCCCTAAAATACCAAATAATTTGGCAGTAAATATCTGTTTTTTAGCAATGATTCATGGGGAAACATTTCTTTCTAGGAATAGATACTAGGGGTTTACATGCCGGACTTTAGTATTATGTGGTGAAGTTTTGGTTTTCAATGAAATGCCCGTTTTAAAGATTCACTTTTATATCAACTCCGGTTTAAGTCTACAAATCCACATTATCTATTTATTAATAAAAAAATGAATTTCAAAAGCAATTTACTTTTTCGATTGACGGATTGCACATTCATTTAAAAATTATATACAGTGCTTGTATTTTCTGGGGCACTACACATGCAGAGTGATTCTTGGCAGGCTCCACAGTAAGATAAATCAATAATGTCATTATTGGGTTAATTGTAAAATTCATGGGTGTTTTTGCGTGAGATTACCTCATTCATTTTAACCTGTTTTTTTTCTTTTTCAACATTTGAAAGACTATAGTAAATTGATTCTATTTTTGGGGAGTATTCATAAATATCTAAGTGATCATTGACAACCATAAGTCTGCAGTTATTTATTTAGTCATATTTACATTATTATTTTTTTTGAAATTCGTTAATTATTCCCAAGTACGAACTATATAATCACCTAAATCCCCCTAAACCTTATAATACTCCACCGACTTGCCATCAAATCCGGAAACGCGGCTTATCAGTTCCTGGCGTTTTTTCTCGTCGAAGGCTTTGAATCTTTTGGCAAAATCTATCTTTTCTGTGAGCATGTCGGCATGGTCTGCACCGGTTACCAATACACTGATGGGGAGGGACCAGGAGAAATATATGGCTTCTTCTACTGTCAATACATTCGGTACAATGCGTGGCTTGTCACCACTGTTGAAATGGGTAGTACCCCCAAAAAAGCCACCATTGGCCAGGGTTTTCATGGCACAGGGAGCCATTCCTTTTTCCATTAGTTTTGGCATCACATTGGTAATAAAACTTTTGTAATTCGGGTCAAAGGCATTAATAGGCATTTGGCAGGCTTCCAGTTCATCGGTGCTTTCCAACATTCTCAAATGAGCATTGTAATCCGAATGTCCTGAGAATCCTATATGCTTTACTTTTCCACTTTCTTTTGCCTTCAAAACATAGTCTAAGACCCCATTTTTTAACCTGCTGTCCACATCTGACGGACTTGTTACTGCATGAATCAGCCAAAGGTCTATATAATCCGTTTTCATTCGACTAAGGGTACCTTCCAAATGTTCTTGGGCAGTTTTGCCATCTCTGGCGGTTGACTTACTTTGAATAAAAGCGATGTCTCTATATTTGGGTGTAAGAAATTGTCCATACCTTCTTTCCCCAGTTCCGCCACCATAGGACTCGGCATTGTCGAAGAACCTTATGCCTCCTTCGAGGGCGCGTTCTATGGTTCTTTCCGCTTCACTTTCCTTCATACGGGCAATATGGGCACCTCCCAATCCAAGCATGGTGACCGACAAACCAGATTTACCAAATTTCCGCTTGGGAAGTAAGTCACCCAGCCTGTCCCGCATATAGGGAGTAGGCACTGCTTTTCCTTCTGCATTGATACTTGTAAGGGGCAGCATCATTCCGGCTGTCAATCCGGCCAATGATTTTAAGAATGCCCTTCTTTGTTTATTTAGCTTGTTATTTTCCATGATCGTTTGGGTTAAAATTTAAGATGGATGCCAGTCATTACATTTATTCCTGGCATTGGGAAACCTTTTTCAAGTTGATAAGCTGTGTTAAGGAGGTTTTTGCCTGTGACATAAGCTTTTACTTTGGGGCTTATGGCATACATTACCCTAAGGTCCAATAAGGTGTAATTTTCATTTTCATCCGTTTCCAATAGGCTGTTTCGAAGTCCTCCGATAACCCTCATGGAGGGTATGATGGTGAATTTTTTCACTTGTAGGTCAGCCTGAAAGCTCAGGTTGTGCTTGGGAGCAAACAAGATATTCTTGCTGGCATCCACATAGGCGTAATTGAGCATAACCTTCCAGGATGCCGAAGATTGGTAGCGAATTTGACTTTCCATACCTTTGTTTAGAAAGCTACCCGAATTGCTGCCAATGGGAGGCGTATCCATTGGGTTAATCTGAATTAGATTGCTGCCTTTGGCCATAAAAGCCATTAGTTCGAGGCTTAGTTTGCTATCCAGAATATGGGTTTGAAAACCTGCTTCGTGGTTCCATAATTCCTCCGGTTCCAACAATTCATTGGAAGAAGGAAAGAGGAAGAGGTCAACAACAGAAGGGCTTCGAAAGGCCTTGGATGAGGAGGCTTTAAGTGTGAAATTCTTCCTTGCCTGGTAAGCAATGCCAAAACCGGGAAGCAACTTTTTTCCATAATGTGAATTACTGACCTGACGTAGGCCTGCATTGATGCTTGTTTTTTCTCCCAGGTCTTGTTGTGCTTGTAGGTACAGATCCGTTTCATGGATTGTATGTTGTACTCCCAGGCCGGTGCGTGCCGGAGGAGGAAGCGTTTCATTGAAAGCCTTTCCACCAAAGCGCTTGTAATCTATGCCAAGGGTAAGGACTTGTTTGGGGAGTAGGCTAAGGTTTTGGTAAAAGGTGATGCCCTGATTTTGATCTTTGGAGGAAAAGCCGGTTTGAAATTCATGTTCGCCAAAATTATGGAAGAGCAGTAATGCTCCGGAAACATTCCCCCAATCATTTCGCAGAGAAATGGCAGCTCTTCCCCGCAAGTATTCTCGTTTGTCTTCTTCCAGCGGTGCAGCAATAGGTCCTGGCTGGTAATAGGTAGCATCCGCCAATTGAACGTCTCCGGAAAGTGAAAGGGCAGGAGAGAAGGCATAGCCCATTTTAAGGTAGCCCGTGGTGTTTTCAAAGTTGTCTGCCGCATCGGCTCGAAAGCCAGAGGTGCTATTGCGGTTGATGGCTACCAAGGAATGGAATTTGTCCTGCTTATAAGCGGCATTGGCAGATCCCATAAAGGTGCCAAAGGAGCCATAGCCCAGATTGGCGGAACCCTGCCAGCCCTCTTTTGTTGCTTTTCGGGTAATCAAATTGATGGCACCACCCATGGCGTTGGAACCATAAAGTACCGATGCGGCCCCTCTTTGGATTTCCACCCGCTCTATATCGGAGGCGCTGTAGGCATCTGCTATGGGGTGAGCAAAAATGCCCATGTATTGAGGCTGTCCATCGATCAATACCAGTACCCTGTTATTGGGTGTTCCACTAATCCCGCGAATGCTGATATTTCCTCCTGATCCCGGACCTACACCAAAGCCGGTAATACTTCGGTCATTGAGTAGGAAGCCTGGCACCTGATATGCCAGCAGGGGCAACACGTTCAGTTCACCTGAGCGGTCTATGGTTTCTCTGGAAATGGTTGATATGGATGCTGTTACTTTGCTTTTTTGTCGGGCTATTCTTGTGCCGGTGACTACTGCCTCATCCAAGGCGATTATCAGGCTGTCCTTTTCCTGAGCCATCAATGGTGCGGTGCAACAAAATAACAGGAAACCTATAATGCGACTAATTTTCATAAGTGAGGGTTTTAGGGGCAGGGTTCCATGGCCAGTGAACACAAGTCTTCATGTCCGGAAAGAGGACAAAATCGGCTTTTCCTTTCAAAACAAAAGTATTGACCGGATAATCCATAAATGTTTTTTTTAAGAGTGCTAGGGTCTTTCCGGTAACCGCTACATCGTCCACCAGGAGTATTCGGCTACCATTTGGGAAGGAAGTGGGAAAAACATCTAAAAATTCCGGTGATTCCCGAATGGGTTGATTACTGTCATCTCTATAGTTGACTGAGGCAATAAAAAGGGGGAGGCCAAGTTGATGGGCCACGAGACTTGCCGGCACAATTCCACCTCTGCCAATACCAATAACGATATCCGCTGAAGGGAAGGTGAACCTGGCCAGTGCTTTACTTATCTTAACAAAAGAAACGGGTACTTTTGTATCCATGTTTGTTTGATTTTAGCCATAGGGTTTATTTCAGGCCTTTGGGTTTAATGAATGTTTTTTAATCAGTATTCTCTTGACTCGGGAGGTATTTTAAGCTTAAAATGTTGATCACCAATAAAATCAAAATGCCTGAGGTGGCATTGCTTAGAGAAGAGATGAAAAATTGAAATGGTGCAACCTCAATCAGTGGAATTAAAATTAATAAAGCAGATGAGATTGTTTTGGCACCCAAATAGGCTAAGGGAGCAGCAATCCACTTTACCTTTCCCTGGAGCATAAGAACATAAGCCAGAAGGGTGAAAAGAACCAGTTCTATTGTGAGAATACCCATTAAGCCCCATTGGGGATTGCCGGTTAAAAGGAAGTTTAAAGGGGGTGCCAAAAGGGCTACAATAAGTGCTACGGGAAGTCTGTAAGCCACTAAAGCAATAAATGGAATATAGAACATGGGTAACAAATAGGCGCCAACCGGAACACCATTAATAGAAGGGGCCAGGTGCACAAGGATTGGGAATACAATGGCTATAGGCAACAACCAGCCAGCTGTTTTCAAAGTAGACCTGTGGTCAGTTTTCAGGATTATTTGCATGATTTCTTAGGGGTTTATTACGGATCATAAATGAAGCAACCATTTAATTTGTAAAAATCAAAAGTGCCCATATTTAATCTTTTGATTTGTAGCATTAATTTAATGAATTCTTTTTGGTTCTCCAATACTGAAGAATTAATTACTGTATAATGACAATGATACCTACTTAAGCTAAGGTAGTTATGCGGGGGCATAGAATAGGTGGCAAAGTCATTGTTATGGGTAAAGTCAGGTTTGAAGTTATCTAAAAGAAACCTTAGGAAGCTAACTTTTTTACTTTAAGATTTTGACAAAAATACCGTTAAAAGGGTTGAGGTTTTGGTTCCTCTACAACCGGTTCTCGCTGCAGTTACAAGACCTCCAATCATTTGGGATTTTTATTTTTATGATGTAAACAAGGTATCCGAAACGAATAGGATGTTTTTTTACTAGAGGCCCATAATACTTGGCTCTCCTCTCAAGACTTGAACAAATGAGTGCTTTCTTAATGCCCAAATTTTCCTATTTTTTGATATTGGCGATCAGACGCTTAATGCATAAAACTTCTTTAATTTTTACTTTATTACGCTTGTAAACTCAATCAAATTACCAAAATTATAATTGCAACAATGTTGCAATTATAATTTTTTTATTTACTTTTGCCAAAAGTGTAAAGAAAAAACTGTGAAGGTGGAAATATTAAAATCCGTTCAATTGGCTAATTATTCCCAGGCTTTTATATTTCGCTTTCCTTTTTTCAAAAAATCAATCGAATGGCACAACAAACAAAAGATTTTGAAGTAATAATTATAGGCGGGGGGTATGCAGGACTTTCTGCTGCGATGGCACTAGGACGATCTCTTAGAAAAACTTTAATAATAGATGCGGGAAAACCATGTAATCGTCAAACGCCGCATTCCCATAACTTTTTAACCCAAGACGGGAGTACGCCTCAAGAAATATTAGCAATATCTAAGAGTCAGGTTGCTAAATACAATACCGTAACTTTTTATGAGGGCTTGGTAATTACAGCGATCAGACTTTCTGAAGGGTTTGAAGTCATTACAGGCAATGGGGATGTCTTTTATGCAAAAAAGTTAGTGATTGCAACAGGAATAAAAGACATAATGCCTGGAATAGAAGGTTTTGCCCAATGCTGGGGCATATCAGTTGTGCATTGCCCATATTGTCACGGCTATGAAATAAGAAATAAAAAAACTGCCATAATGGCCAATGGGGACATTGTTATTCATCTCGCTTCATTGGTCAACAACCTAAGCAAAGACATAACGATACTTACTTCAGGTGATAAAACATTTGATGATCAACAGACGCATAAATTAAGTAAGCATGGCATTAAAATACTAGAAAAAGAGATTTCAGCAATTGAGCATGAAGCTGGATATATGAAAAACATTCAGTTTAAGGATGGAAGTAAGGAGACATTTGATGCCGCTTATGCTGCCATTCCATTTAAACAAAATGCTATACCTGTTGATTTGGGTTGCAAACTTACAGAACACGGGCACATAGAAGTGGATCCAATGGGAAAGACTTCCGTGGATGGGGTAGTAGCCTGTGGGGATAACAGTTCTATGATCCGGTCCGTGGCCATGGCCGTATACAGTGGAAACATGGTAGGTGCTGTTATCAATCACGAGCTAACTCAGGAAGATTTTTAATAGGATTGGAGCATTTATTGGCAATTTAAAAGCTGAATTTCTTTTTTTGGAACCTGCATGGCACTTATTTTTTTTAATTGAAATCCATGACTGACTAAAATGAATGTTTTAAAGTTTGCTTTGTTTGTTCAAGACCTTCGCCTATTTATGGGGTATTTCAGAGTCTCCTAAATAAATCGCTTTTTTGATTTTATTGTAAAGTTCTTCTTTATTAATCGGTTTGGTCATATAATCATCCATGCCAACTTCCAAAACCCTGAACCTGGCTTTTTGTGTCACATCAGCGGTAACTGCAATAATCGGCACTTTGCTCATGGATGTCCCAGCTGCTCCGACACGAATGGCCGTTGTGGCCTCGTACCCATCCATTACAGGCATTTGTAAATCCATCAAAACCACATCAAAAGGTTTGACCTTTAGCAAGTCGATTGCCTCTTGCCCATTGTTTGCGATCTCAAAACTTGAGTTTTTCCAATTGCCTATTAAAACTTTCAATACCATTTGATTGAGTGCATTGTCTTCTACAATCAGTATCCTTTTGTTTTCCAGATCAAATACACCTGATTTTGCGTAATCAAACGAATTGGCTCCATCTCTGTTGTTTGGAAGGGTTTTGTTTATCTGTAGGCTCACCGTAGTTCCAACCCCTTCTTCACTTTGAACCTCAATTTTGCCCTGATTTAAATCTACCAAGGCTTTTACAATACAAAGTCCCAGCCCTAAACCTCCAAATTTTCGTTTATCGTCATTCTGCCCTTGCGTAAAGGACGCGAAAAGTCTTTCCAGTTTTTTCTCTTTAATTCCAACACCGGTGTCTGTTACCTGTATATTTAACAATACTTGGTCATTAGGTATCTCAATGGCTTCTATTTTGAAGCCGATTTTACCTTTTAGCGTGAATTTTAAAGCATTTTTGAGCAGGTTTTGAATTATTTGCTCCATTCTTCTTTTGTCCCCAATCAAAAGCTCCGGAAGGTTACCCACCTCTTCAAATATAAATTCGAGCCCATTGTCCTTTGCTTGTCTTTCAAAGGTGGCAGCAAGTTGATGTACCATTTTTTTCAAATCAAATGGTACTTCCTCCAACCTTAATTCCCCTTTTTCAATTTTAGAATAATCCAAAACATCATCAATGGCTCCAAGTAAACCCATGGATGAATATTGGATTACATCGAGGTTTGAAATTATTGATTCTTCCTTATTTATTTCCCTAATTGACTGTGTTAAACCTATAATGGCGTTTAAGGGTGTTCTTAATTCATGACTAATATTTGAAAGGAAATAAGATTTAATTTCATTGGATTCCTTTGATTTCTGTAAGGCAATTTCCTGAAGTTTTCCTTTTTCTGATTTTAAAAGCCTGATTCGATTAGACATGGCCAATGAGAGAAAAATTATTTCAACACCTGTACCTATTTTAGAACCGTTCTCTGTAAAAAAGGAATTAGGGATCAAACTGAAATTGTTGAAAATTAGGATGAAAAAACCTACGGTAAAACTAAAGATGGCTAAGGTGAAAAAGAAATCCAGTTTTTGGCCTTTTACAAAACTGAGTAAAACAGTAGTAATCAACACCAACAACAATAGGCAACTAAGCAAATTTACAGCAGGATAATAAATAGCCTTTCCATTGGGGATAAATACTACACAGATTAAAAGTATCACCAGGGCGCTCAGCAGAAGGTTTAAAACTTTGTTTGACCCTTTACTCCATTTCTTTACATTGGTATAAATCTGTGCATACCTGCCAAAAGCCATTGCTGAGAGGGTGGCAGTAATGAGTATGGCGTTTTTGTTGAGCCAGCCCGATGCTGGATTGATGTATTGAATGAAATAACCATCTAATGACATGTGAAGCAAAGCCACAGAAAGCACATAGACACTGTATAAAAGAAAACTTTTTTCTCCAATTCCAAAATAAAAAAAAAGGTAAACTGCTCCGGCCAATAGTAAAATCCCATAAAATAAACCGTGAAACAACTGTTTTTGATAGGAACTTTGTACCAGACTTGTTGGGGTATGTAATTCCAGTGGCAGGTTGATTACCTCTCCATCACTTTGGTAATGTACATACACTTGATAAACTTTGCCGGGTTTTAAATCGAGCGGAAAAATAATTTTCCGGTGTGCGAAGCTTCTTTCTTTAAAAGGGATCAGGTCCCCGTTGTTCAGTACTTTAAGGGGTTCTCCCTCTGTTACTAAATATAGGTCCACATGGTCTGTGATTGGTCTTCCTGTTTCCAAAAAATAATGAAGTAGGTTCTCAGATATGTTTTTAATGGAAAGCCTTAACCAATAGTTGCTTTCTGTAAAGCCAAGATTGGTAGATGGCCCTTCGATTGGTTTAAATTTGAGGGTGTTCTCCTGATCCAAAAACTCGTCAAAGGTGAAATAATTGTCCCCTACATTTGTGATTTCTGCATATTCATAAAGTGAAACAGCAAGATTTGCATGCTGATCCTTGGCCTGAAAAGGTCTTGATACATAAGAAAATGAATCAAAAGAATAAAAAAATGCAATTAGTCCTAAAAAAATGAGCTTAATAATTTTATTCATAGTTTAAGCAATATAAATATTGGTAAAAGTACGTCTAAAAAAACTAATTAACCAATGGTATTATACCTTTACATAAAGATGCATTTTGTTGTAAGTACCATTAATTCAGTAGGATGAGGAATACTCTCATACTACTGGACTTAGGGTTCAGAAACGATAATTAGTCGGGCATGGTTATAGGTATTCCAAAATCCATAAGGAACGAAGAGGCAGGAATAAACTATACCTGAATGGGTAGGAGGAAATTGATATGTTATTTCAAATTAAACCCGAAATATGCAATAGACATTCTATTAAGTGCTGAAATCGATTTAAAATAAGCCACTTCGTTGCTGTTTTCAATTTCACCATAGCGGTGCTATGCTAAAATCTTCAAACAGTCTGATTGTCTTGTGATTGCAAAATTCATCATGAATTCTATTACATAATCCGGGTTAAAAAATATAGAGGTGTAGTTAAAAACTCACCTCTATATTTTAATTGCTAGTTTCATTCTATTCTCTTCTATATGTTATTTAACATAAGAGATTCTTCTTGAAGCTTTCCTCATAAGTACATTGATTAAATCATCTGTTGAGCTTCCCATAGATCCAGAAACGGCCTTATTGTAATTTATCAAAAGCTCCCCCTGTTGTGCATTGAAAATTGACATATTTACTATGGCCTTATTGGTAGAACCATAAAATCCCACTAACACTCCTAAAGCTAATGAAGCACCTTCTGACATGGGTTTAGTGGTTTCAAAGGTTCCCATAATAACCGCATCAACACCAATGATTTGAGCCAACTCTTCGGGTGTATAATCTACCAGATTTTCTGTAAATATTCCATTTCTTCTTAATAAGGCATTGGTGGTGTTGGTGTCTTGAACCTTTACCTTTAATTTATTCTGTTTTTCACGCTTAAGGAACCAAGAATACATGGCTGATTGAATACTTAAACCTTCGGATTCTTCCATTTTCGCCAACTGTTCGGTACTAATATCTTTCATTTGTTTAGGCCTTAAGTTTACAGAAGCACTAAAGGGAACTATCGCAATGATTTCATGTCCTGCTGTTAGTTGATCAAAATCCGGATTTTCATAAAAATGGGTTTGCGCCGGTGCCACAAATGATAAGCAAAGCATAAAAATAAACATAAAAATTCTTTTCATTCCAGTACAATTAAATAGTTTAAGATAATTTTAAAAAAGATGTCATAACCAAAAATAAAGCTTACACATTCTAAATTTTGAGTGATGTTAAATAATTCTGGACAAATATGTAGTATTATTTTAGTTAAAACAATTTAATAGATAATGTTTGTAAATCAGGAAGGGAATTACCTATTCTATGGGATAGAAAGGAATAGTTACTAACGACGCCTGAATGGGGTAGAGGCCAATCCATTTGATTTTCAAATGACTCACTGATTTATAATATATCAAAGGAATATAGCGTCCCATCCTTTAGCGTAAAGCGAAGTCGCACCATTTTCCCTTTTAAGTCACTTAATTTTTTATTGCCCCAGCTAATCTGATTGTTAAGCCCTGAACCGGTAAATGGAGTACAATCTTCTGAAGTCCAGCCCTCTAATGGTTCATCACGAATCGCCGAACGAACCTCAACTCGAATCTCTCCCGCTGCATCGGCATTGATAAATAAATCTCCGTTGACTTCAAAAGGACGGGTAAGAATTCTGCCCAGCGTATCTGCCTGTGAGCGAGCACCGAATAATCGATCTAGTTTGGTCGTAGCAACTCCAATGGCAGGGCTACCAGGGCTGTCATGATTTGACTTGTTGCCAGAATAGTAAAACATCATTTCATTACCTTTGATGACGGGTTCTGAAATGCGTATTTGTCCTGCGTCCCACTCATTTTCCTTACCCAAATTTAAAGGACTCTTTTGGGCATTGGCTGGTAATCGATTCCAGTGATAGGCATCATTACTCCAGACCAATTCTGCAGTGACTTTTTCTGTTTTTCCGGGGGCATAAAGTTGAAGAAATCCAAAAAATAAATCACCTCTTCTAATAACAGTTATACCATAAAAATCGCTCACATCTCCTTCTTCAGGGACCATTACCGTGCGTTCATGCGTCCAATTCACTAAATCATCACTATCTACGACTGCAATGCGCCTTCTATTAACATGTTTTATACCTTCACCAGCATAGGCTTTCGGACGTACATAGACAAACCAGCGCTTGCGAACTTCATCGAAGACAAAGTTATTTCTTGTGTCACTGTGGTACCAGACTGCAGGATTTTTAAATGAACTACTGAAAGTCTTTCCATCTGCAGAATAGGATACAAATACCCCTCCAGCTTCATTATGTATAGCAACAAATCTATTCTCCGCCGCATTTGATGCTGGGTTAAACTCAACATCAATATCCTGGGTTTTTTCCTTCCCCAATTTGACCAAATTGGTTTTTTTATAGGAAGCGTCTTTTCGATCAAATAGGTTCAATATTGGTTTCTTCCATTTGATGCCATCCTTTGATTCTGCGTAAGCAATATTGTAAGAAAAAGGAAGTTTGCTATAATAAGAAGCAGAGTCCCATACACTGTACCACATTTTGTATAATTGATCCTGGGGATCAAATAAAACTTTCCCACCCAATAAAGGCCCTGTTCCCTCCCAGGGATGTTCCTTAACAACAATTGGATTTCCGGCGTATTTTTTAAGCGGAACAACAAAACGCTCAATCATCCAGCGATCCTCAATTATTCTGTCATCTATGACAAAATATGGGCCTTTAACAGGTAGCTTGTCTAGCTGTTTGTCCGATTTGAGCTTTTCCCATGGTTCCAGATTATTTTTTTGACCAAAGCCTTCTGTCAAAGCAAAAAGGCTTAATGCCAAACAACTTACTTTTAATAAATTCATATTTATCCCTATTCTAGCTTCTAGATAAAATGTTAATTCCCATATAAGAAACGATAATAAATTCATTTATTCAGTATAAATGTGTTATAAATGATTCTTTTTGTTTTAAGTTATGATTTGTTCGATTGTCCGTATTTTGTTTTTGATCAAAGTTGACTTTTTTATAGTGCGGAGTTCGTTAAATAGTTTGATACATTAATTAAAAATCAACTTTACCACATTTCTTTTGGATCTACTAAATTAAAACCTCCTTACAGTCGTGATCGTTAATTCAAGATCTGGAGCCCTTCAAGTCAAAAAGTCAATTTTTTGTCAAATTAATACTTTTTAGCAGTCAGATTGTCATTCAATTATTTAAACCCGAAATATGCAATAGACATTCTATTAAGTGCTGAAATCGATTTAAAATAAGCCACTTCGTTGCTGTTTGAAGATTTCACCATAGCGGTGCTATGCTAAAATCTTCAAACAGTCTGATTGTCTTGCGATTGCAACACTTCCAGTAAACACGGGACAGGCTATTACGAATCCTATTATACATAATCCGGGTTAAAACAACAGTAGATTTATGGCACAGGTTTTGTTCCTTACGGTTTTTGCGAAATGAAAATAAAGGTTGGAATTGCTAACATTTTTAATCTTAAAACGTAATTAAATTCACTATTATTAGATCATACATTGTAAATGATAGGCAATGGTTATTTGGGTTATATAGGTGGTGTAGTTTAAAATTTGATTCGATTGTTATGGAAACTTCTTATTTAGATTATTACAAAAGGATAATTAAAAAGGTGAGCTTTGATTTAGGTTTGTTAAAAGATGAGCTCAATAAAGCCAATCAAATCCTTACTGTGGAAGAAAAGGCCCGCTTGAAGAAGTGGATGCTTAGAAATGGACTTTATACCGAAAAACTAAGAGGAAATGCTTTTTAGTAGATTAGGTAAGGCTTTGTTCTATTAATCTGAATTCTGTGAGCACTTTATAACTCCACTATAATGATAAAAAGTAGGACCAATTGGATAAATTTGATGCGATTCCATCAGGAAATACAATGGCTAAAGAAATTTTGGGTTAAATCCATCCAAATGGAGGGAAAGCAGTTTGTCATTACAGGCCTACTTTCCCTCTATTTTTTTGTCCAGATGCATAAATTTTAGTCAGGCCATTTCATTTTTTTCGAGTAATGACTTTTATCTCCTTAGAATGAGGAAAAATGGTTGATTGGAAAGGAATTATTCCTCAATTTTACTTGAGACCATTGCGGCCAATTTCCATTTGCCTTTTACCTTGTGTAGATTTCGTACTTCATAGCTTTTGTAATCCTGTCCATCGAGTTTCATGTTTTGAACATAGATTACAAAAGCCTGATTTCCATTAACCGAAAAATCGAAATCAGAAGTTTCTAATGTAGCTTTTATTGGATTGGAATTGTTTTCCATATCCTCTTTCATAGACTTGCTAATCTCTTCCCAGTTGTCGGATCTAAAACCTGCATTTGTTACTAAAAAGGATACCTCGTTTTTAGAATCCCATTGTGCCGCCCAGGCATCATAATCTCGATTCATATAGGCAGTAGTTTCAGCAGTCAGAACATTTTTTATAGAAGCCTCTTCTTGTTTTTGAGCATAAAGCATGGTAACAAGAAACATAAGGAAAATTGTGAGTGTGGTTTTCATGGTTTTTTGTTTTAGAATTGAATTATTTCACTTATAAAATGTCCATCTGTACACATATTACCTAAAGGCTTCTAAAGACAGTTTTGATCTCAGGTTTGTAAGTTGCAATTCACTTGGTTTTTGATGCAAATAATTCCACCCTTTTTAAGGGTTATGAGGGGGTTGGGGTTAATCTTTTTTTGAAAGTATAACCAGATTAAAGGCCAATATTTAACTTTAGGAGATTGTTTCAATTATAATATCAAATAAAATTAAATACTAAATATTTAGTAAAATTTATATTTTTATATTATAAAATAATAATTTAACGATTATTATTTTATAATAATAGTAATATGTAAAATAATAAGAATAAATATTATCGTAATTTATTTTTATTATTTGGGAATAGGAAAAAGTAGGTAAGGAAATAAGCAATGAAGAAAACTAATTTCCGCATTACAGATTAAAAGCAGAAGGTGTAAGTATTAAAATCAGAAGAAGCACATAGTAATCAAAACAAGGTTATTAAAATTATATAAAAAATATGTGTATTTATGTTTCTCATTGAATCCAGGTATTTTGGGATAATGAGATGCAGTAATAGTATAAAACCTACCCACCGGTTTAATTCAGAATGAACAATTAATTAGTTCATCAAAAGCTGAAAAATGCAGAAAAAATACCCTGATCACGGTATTTTTAATCTTACCAACCTTCGTACCTTTGAATCAGGTGATAAATAAACTTTTCAAAATGGAATTTTTCCATTGTAAATGGTGGGTAATCGTTAAACTATTTTTTTACCCACTATTTTAATTCTTTCCTCCGCACTGTAGATATTAAAACTTTCATTTTTTAAAAATCCGACCAAAGTCATTTGTTTTTCCTTGGCAAGTGCCACAGCAAGATGTGTAGGAGGACCAAAAGCAAGTAAAATGGAAATGCCTGCATTAATGGCCTTTTGTGCCATCTCGTAGCTTACACGTCCACTTAACAAGACTATCTTTTCTTTACTCAGTTCAATATTGGCTTGCATACTTGCCCCGATAAGTTTGTCCAAAGCATTGTGTCGTCCAATATCTTCCCTTAACAATAAGAGTTTACCATTCTGATCATACAATGCAGCGGCATGCAGTCCCCCGGTATATTTGAAAGCTGTTTGAGAGGATTGTAGGTTTTCAGGAATGGATAAGATCGTTTCCGGATCTATTTGCCATTGTTTATTAAGTGGTAAAGCTCCATTTTCACATTTCACGGCTTCAATTGCCGTTTTTCCACACACCCCACAACTGGAGTTGGTATAAAAGTTTCTGCCTAGTTTCTTGAGGTCTATAGGATGTCCTTTTACGAATTGAACAATCAGTACATTTCCTTTTTCTTCTGGTTTTACTTTTTGGCAATACCTTATCAACAGAATATCGCTGTGGTTTCTGATGATTCCTTCTGCAAATAAAAAGCCAGTAACTAGGTCAAAATCATTTCCTGGGCTGCGCATGGTTACCAACAAATCTTTCTTATGCCATTCTCCATTTTGCTCAAACTCAAGTCGAATTTGTAAGGGCTCTTCTACTGCTAGCAGGTCCTGTAGTTCAGTGAAGTCTGGTTTATTGTACCTGTGAATACTGCTGAAACTTACTAGGCTATCTGTTGCTTTCATTATCCAATTTTTCCAAAAATACTTCTATATATTTTGAGGCGGGGCAATGGCTTTCTTCTGAATTATTATCCAATGCTACCAGTACATTTCCTTCTGGGAAATAAACGGATAGGCATCCTTGGGAAATGTTATAAGGGACTACCTGAAAACCTTCAAGTACCCGTTTTTCACCCTCAAAAACACTTGTCAACCGCACCAGATCACCGGCTTTACACCCATATTGAAGCATGTCATCTTCATTCATCATGACCACTTCCCGGCTATTGCTTATCCCTCTATAACGGTCATCATAGCCATAAATGGTGGTGTTAAATTGGTCGTGACTTCTTACGGTCATGAGTATAAAGGGAGTTTCAGGATTTCTGGCTTTATTAAGTGGATTTATTGTCAGCCGGGCTTTCTTGTCCGCTGTATTAAAATCTCTTTCTCTGGCACCATTGGGAAGGTAAAAGCCTCCTGCTTTTTTTACTCTTTCGTTGTAGGCATCAAACCCTGGAATGACCTCCTCAATTTTATCCCTTATTAGTTCGTAATTTTCTTTCATTCCTTCCCAGTCAGTGGTATTGTTTTTACCTAATACCGCTCGGGCCATGTCACAAACAATGGCTACCTCGCTTTTGAGCTCTGGTGAAGCTGGTGGCAGGTCCCCATGTGACATTCTAACTCGTCCTGCAGTGTCCTCAGTACTGACAAACTGAGAGCCATGGCTGCTAATGTCTTCTTCTGTTCTGCCTAGGCAGGGTAAGATTAGGGCTGTTTTTCCATGAATAAGGTGGCTTCTATTTAGTTTGGTAGAAACATGCAGGGTAAGCGAACATTGTTTTAAGCCATCAAAGACTTTCTCCGTATCAGGAGCTGCCAATGCGAAATTACCACCCATCCCCATAAAAACTTTGCCTTTACCATTAGCCATGGCCTGAATAGCGCCCACAGCATGAACACCTTCTTTTTTAGGAGGTTGAAAGTCAAAGGCTTTTCCCAACCGCTGCATAAAGCGTTCTGGCATTTTTTCCCATATTCCCATGGTTCGGTCACCCTGAACATTGGAGTGCCCTCTTACCGGTAGAGTGCCAGCCCCTGGTTTTCCTATAGCTCCCTTCAACAAAAGGATATTTACGATTTCTCTTATGGTGTTTTCTGCATTTCTATGTTGGGTAATGCCCATCGCCCAGGCGATGATAATGTTTTTCTTTTCTATAAGAAGATTGGCAGCTTCCTTAATTTGATTTTCAGGAACGCCACTTTCCAAGATTAACTGGTCCAATTTGCATTTTTCAATATGCGCGCAAAGCGCTTGATAGCCAGTGGTTTTTTCTGAGATAAATGCATGATCAAATACTTTTCCAGGATTTTGTTTTTCTGCTTCTAAAAGCATTTTAAGCAAGGCTTTCAACAAAGGTAGGTCCCCGTTGACTTTTACCTGTAAGTGAAGGTCATGTATAGATGTAGGTTTTCCAATCCACTCCCAAGGTTTTTGCGGATGGCGAAATTGCAATAAGCCTGTTTCCGGCAAAGGATTCACTGAAATTATCTTTCCTCCCTTGTTTTTCAATTCCTCCATTGCCGTAAGCATTCTGGGTGCATTGGTCCCAGGGTTTTGCCCCATCACTATCAATAAATCTGCTTTTGGAATATCATTTAGCACTACGGAAGCTTTACCAATTCCTACGGTATCGGTTAGGGCTTTACCTGATGCTTCATGGCACATATTAGAACAATCTGGGAGGTTGTTAGTGCCGAATTGCCTTACAAAACACTGGTAGAGAAAAGCGGCTTCATTGCTAGTTCGGCCTGAAGTATAGAAAATGGCTTGGTCAGGTGTGTCAAGGGCATTGAGTTCTGCGGCAATCAGTTCAAAGGCAGCTTTCCAAGTAATAGGTGTGTAATGCGTATCCTTCTCTTTTAATACCATAGGTCGAGTGAGCCTACCTTGCTTTTCCAGCCAATGATCTGATTTCTCCAATAAATTCTCAATGCTGTTTTGCTCGAAAAAGGAATTGTCAATGCTTTTTGAACTTCCTTCCCAAGCTACAGCTTTGGCACCATTTTCACAATATTCTGCGATTTTGGAGACTTTATCTGCATCAGGATCTGGCCAGGCACAGCTCGGACAATCAAAGCCATTTGGTTGGTTAAGTTTAAAAAGGGTTTTCACTCCTTTTCCTATATGGGTCTCCTCCCAGATTCTATAGGCTACGGTCTGTATGGATTTTAGCCCGGCGGCTGTTTCTGCTGGGGGACTGATTTTAACTTTTCTTTTTGGAAGTATAGGCATTTTTGAAAATCTCAGAGGAGTTTGAAATTTATTTATTACAAGGTAAAAAGAATTATAATTTTAAGCTAAAAGGAAGTGGATTGTTCAAAAAGCGGCTATTTTTCTTTCATGACTTTATTATATGCTTGGTCTATTATTTGACCTACACTTCCATTTATTATTAAAGGATTTTACCGCCCAATAAAAGTATGTTTTTATTTACATGATTAACCTTTATATTTAAATTGCTTTAACCTGAATTTTGTCAAATATAAATACACCCAATGTCTCCAAAAAATATTTTACTCTACTGCCTTATTTTTACCGGTTTATTTCAGTCCTGTGGAACGGATGTACAGGAGAAGAAACCCTACAATATATTATTTATTGCCATTGATGACCTAAGGCCCGAACTGGGTATTTATGGAAATGAAATCATCAAGACGCCCAATTTGGATGCCATAGGTAATTCAGGGACAATTTTTGAAAATCACTACGTTCAGGTGCCTACTTGTGGTGCTTCCCGTTGCAGTATACTTACAGGAATGCTTCCAAGTAGTCGAGCACATCTAAAAAATTCTGCCATTGAAAAAATGATGGCCGATGTGCCCGAAGGAGAACGACCGGAAAGTTTTGTTCATCACCTGAAAAGGAATGGTTATTATACAGTTGGCATTGGCAAAATCAGTCATTCAATAGAAGGTCTTGTTTATGGTTATGAAGAAAGCCCCGAAGGAGCAAAAGCGGAAATGCCTTACAGTTGGGATGAGATGCTTTTTGATGCAGGAAAGTGGGGGAATGGCTGGAATGCTTTTTTCGGCTATGCAGATGGCTCAAACAGGCAAGGTAAAAAGAAACAGGTAAAACCATACGAGGCAGGAGATGTATCTGATGAAGGTTATCCAGATGGACTTTCTACTCAATTGGCCATAAAAAAACTTAGAGAATTGGCGGATAAAGAAGAGCCGTTTTTTATGGGCTTGGGTTTATTTAAACCACACTTGCCATTTACTTCTCCCAAAAAGTATTGGGACTTGTACGATAGGGATGAAATTCCCTTATCAGGGTCTCCGGATATTCCCGAAAATATCGATTTGAGCAGTTTACAAAGAAACGGAGAGTTCAATCAGTATGCTCTGGGAGAAGAAAAAGCCAGTCTAGAGCAGCCCTTATCAGATGAGTATGCCAGAAAGCTTAGGCATGCATATTATGCAGCAGTAAGTTACAGTGATGCCTTGGTAGGTAAAGTTATGCAGGAGCTAGATGAGTTGGGCTTGTCCGATAATACCATTGTTGTCGTGTGGGGCGATCATGGATGGCATCTTGGAGACCAAAGGGTATGGGGTAAACATACCATTTTTGAAACTGCGTTAAGAAGTCCCTTAATAATAAAGGTCCCGGGTCAGGAAGCCCGCAGAATTTCTTCGGAAATGCCTGTCAGCAGTATTGACCTTTACCCGACCTTAATGGAACTAACAGACATTCCTACCAATTTCCCATTGGATGGGCAAAGTCTGATGCCATTGATTAAAGAGGGGAAAGATGAGAGCAGAGAAGCATTGGCCTTTAGTTACTTTAATAATGGTATTTCAATGCGAACAGACAAGTATCGCTTGATGAAATATTTCAGAGAGGAAACGCCAAAAATTGAATTGTACGACCATGTCAATGATCCTTTGGAGACAAAAAATATAGCTGCTGAGCAGCCTGAATTGGTTGAGCAGCTCTTGGTTCAATTAGAAAAAGGAGACACTGGACTGTATTCGAAAAAGAACAATTAATCATAAAAGCCAAAATGAAATTTATTCAAAATAGCCTACCCATTTATACGCTACTTTCGGCCATTTTTTTAATTGCTGCAGTATCTTGCGCCAGTAGCAAGGAAGAAGAAGTCCTTGAAAAGCCAAATATCATTTATATTCTTGCTGATGACCTCGGCTATGGAGACTTGAGCTTTCTAGGTCAGACTAAATTCAAAACCCCAAATATTGATAAATTGGCGGCTGAGGGAATGGTTTTTACCCAGCATTACGCCGGAACGACTGTTTGCGCCCCTTCCCGTTCGGCACTGATGACAGGTTTACATACCGGACATACACAAGTTAGAGGTAATAGAGGGTTAAATGGAGGGCAATTTCCATTAAAAGAAGGAACACAAACCTTGGCTACTTTATTGAAAGAGGCTGGATATGCAACCGGGGCTTTCGGGAAATGGGGTTTGGGTTATCCAGGATCGGAGGGAGAACCACTAAACCAGGGTTTTGATGTGTTTTTCGGTTTTAACAGTCAGACAATTGCCCATAATTATTATCCTAGAGAGTTATGGGACAATGATAAAATTATAACACTTGAAGGTAATCAGGGTACGGAACAAGGGCAATATGCACCTAACCTTATTCAGGAAAAAAGATTGGCCTTTATTGAGAAGAATAAGGATAATCCTTTCTTTATGTTTGTCCCTACTATAGTTCCACATGCAGAACTTTTTGCTCCAGAAGAATACATGGAAAAATTTCTCACCAAAACAAATCCTGAACCGCCTTATCAATATGAAAGCAAACTTGGGCCTGAAACTTATTATGATGGTTTAGATGATCCCGAACATCCACGATATAAGGCGGGTGGTTACGGATCACAGGCTTATCCTCACGCTGCTTTTGCCGCCATGGTCACCTTATTGGATGATCATGTTGGTCAGATCGTAAGCAAATTGGAGGAATTAAATCTTCTGGAAAACACTATTGTTATTTTCACTTCAGATAACGGTCCACATCTTGAAGGAGGAGCAGATCCGGATTTTTTCAATAGCAATGGCCCTTTTCAGGGATACAAAAGAGACTTGCATGAAGGGGGAATTCATGTGCCAATGATTGTAAGTTGGCCTACAAAAGTCAAAAAAGGAAGTGAAACTGATCATGTTAGTGCTTTTTGGGATATTTTGCCTACATTTTCTGATATTGTAGGAATTGAAACGGTAGGGACTTTGGATGGAATCTCATTCCTTCCCACCCTTTTAGGTGCCGATGACCAACCTACTCATTCCCACCTTTACTGGGAGTTTCATGAAAAAGGAGGAAAACAGGCAATAAGAAAAGGTAAATGGAAAGGAATAAAGTTAAATGTTTTTGAAGGAAATGAAACGATTCAGCTTTATGATCTAGAGCAAGATCCAGGGGAGACTAAAGACTTGGCCAGCGAATACCCTGAAGTAGTAGAAGAAATAAAAGGCTTAATGCAAAGTTCCAGGACAGAGGATTCTGAGTGGCCATTTGAAGAGAAAATTGAAAGGGATGTTAAGAACAACTAAAAGTATTCTGGTTTTAATTTGTCTAGCAGTAGTCTTTTCTTGTTCACAGGAAAACAATAATTCTAAAGCAAAAGATTACCGTACATGGGAGCATTATCGTGCTTCAAAAACAGCGGCTCAATTTTCAGGTTTGGATCAAATAAACAAGGAGAATGTTCATTTGTTGCAGCCGGCATGGACTTTTCATACGGGTGACAGTAAGGAGAGAACACCCATGGAATGCAATCCAATGATCATAGGGAAGGTCATGTACGTGAGTTCTCCTCAGCTTGATTTGATTGCTTTAGACGCTGAAAAGGGAACAGAACTTTGGCGTTTTGATCCTGAGGTTTTTGGTCAGTCAGGAGGAGTAAATAGAGGCTTTTTTCACTATAAGGAAGGGGAGCGCATTCGCATTTTTATGGCAGTTGGCTATTATCTTTTTGCTATAGATGGTGAATCAGGAGAATTGGTCTCTGAATTTGGGGAAGAGGGGAAGTTAGATTTGCGTAAAAACCTCGGTGTTGATCCGGAAAGCCTTTCTATTTCTCTTAGTACACCTGGGATAGTGTTTGGAGATTTGATAATAATTGGTTCAGCAACAGGGGAGGGCTATGATGCTTCTCCCGGACATATCAGGGCATACAATGCTAAAACGGGAGCTTTTGAATGGATATTTCATACTATTCCTAAAGAAGGTGAAGTTGGATATGATACTTGGCGTTGGCAAGAAGGAGAAAACTATGGAGGCACCAATAATTGGGGAGGATTGAGTTTGGATGAGGAACAAGGATGGGTTTATGTTTCTACCGGTTCACCTGCCTATGATTTTTATGGAGGAAACAGGATAGGAGAAAATCTATTTGGGAATTCCATCGTAGCCTTGGATGCTAGAACAGGGGAAAGGAAATGGCATTATCAGGCAGTTACCCATGATATTTGGGATTATGACTTGCCTTGTGCGGCCACTTTAGTGGATCTACCTACTGAAAATGGTACAGTGAAAGCGCTGGTACAACCTACTAAGATGGGAGAACTGATTATATTGGACAGGATAACAGGGGAATCCTTATTGGATATGGAAGTGAAAAATGCACCTCCTTCCTATGTGCCTGGAGAAGTAGCTCATCCCAGCCAAAAGTTTAACCAGGGAATTACTGTTGTGAGACAAGGCTTGGACAGTACAAGGTTGACAAATATTTCTGCTGAAGCCAATGCTTATGCGAAAAATGAATTTAGAAAATACCGAAACGAAGGTATGTACACTCCCCCGAGTCTGGAGGGAACAATCACCAATCCAGCCACAAGAGGAGGAATGATTTGGGGAGGGGCCTCCTATGACCCTGTCAACCAAATGCTCTATGTCAATGCGAATGAAATTCCCATGATTTTACAGTTACGTAATATTTCTGAAAATCAAGATGGTAAAGGTTTGAATGGAATGCTACCTGGGAGAAGTACTTACCTGTCCAACTGCTCCAACTGTCATGGTGCAGACTTACAAGGCCTAACGGATGCATTTCCTTCCCTGAAAAACATAAAAGACAGACATTCACGAGAATCTTTGGCTAAGATAATTACCCAGGGGAATGGTTTGATGCCAGCATTCCAAGGTTTCAATAAAGAAAAGTTAAATGCGTTATTGGATTACTTGCTTGAAGTAGAGCCTGTATCGGATCCTATCCATGATATCAAAGAGGAAGCAGGAGCCACAGACAGGTATGTTTTACAAGGCTTTCGACTTTTTACAGATGAGGAAGGTTTTCCAGCAAGTATGCCACCTTGGGGTACTTTGAATGCCATTGATTTAACAACAAATACCATTAAATGGAAGGTGCCCTTGGGTGAATATCCTAAATTAAAAGAGAGGGGAGTTGCACCTACCGGAACACAGAATTTTGGGGGTTGTGTAGCCACTGCAGGTGGACTGGTTTTTATGGGAGGGACACCTGATGAAATGTTCAGGGCTTTTGATGTTTTCACGGGAGAAATCCTTTGGGAATACAAACTTCCATTTGGAGCTTATGCAGTTCCTTCAATTTATGAAGTGGAGGGGAGGCAATATGTAGTCATTGCAGCTGGCGGAGCGAATAGGTTGGGCACTCCTGCGGGTGATGCTTATGTGGCATTTGCCTTGCCTGAAAATTAAAGGTTATAGGAAAAAAATTAGATCCCTCATTGTGTAAAATGCTTTTATTTGAGTCTAGTATGAGGTAGGGGTTTTGTTTCATGTTTATGGTGTAATTAATTAAACCCGAAATATGCAATAGACAATCTATTACGTACTGAAATCGCTTTAAAATCAGCCACTTCGTTGCTGTTTGGAGATTTCACCATAGCGGTGCTATGCTAAAATCTCCAAACAGTCTGATTTTCTTGCGATTGCAACACTTCCCGTAAACACGGGACAGGCTTCACCCCTGACTATTGTCAGGACGGAGAAATTCTATTACATAATCCGGGTTAAAAAGGGGCCACTTTCTGATATTATTCAGGTTGTGGCCCTATTTCTTTAATTGATTAATTACCCAATTCTGGTAATTCTATTCCAATATATTACCTTTTTCATCAATGGTAACCATAGTATTTTCTCCATTTTTTTCCAAGCGAACACTGAAAATCAATAGACCTGTATCCGTTTTGGAGGCATTAACCCTTGTAATTTCATTACCAGGATATTTTGAGAGCAAGATTGTTTGAAGATTTCCCGGCAATGGGTCTTCATAAGGAATGGTGTTTGAGAATCTTCTTTCGTCTCCTGCTTCAGCTTTTCTTTCGATGAATTCATTGATTCCGTTTTCTTGTTTTACCAAATCGAAAGCATCATATAATTCACCTATAGCTGTATAGGACTCAAAACTTAGCTTATCCCCATCTACTCTAATCACCTGAAATAATTGGGTATTTTCAGCTTTGCGATCCCTTTCTGCACCTAAGCCATCCCATCCTTTTTCACTCACACCATACATTTTTCCACCACTAACCGAAACTACATAAACAGTTCCTGTTTTATCTCTGGCATTCATTCCATCCATGACATTGTCTTCTGGTGAAACACGACCCCTCGCGTAGCTGTGGTCATGTCCTTGTAGTGCCAAATCAACTTTATATTTGTCAAAAATTGGCTTCCATGCTTTTCTTAATTCATCATTGTCCCTGCCTGCTGAGGCAGAAAACAAGGGATGGTGATAGGTTACAATGGTCCATTTTTTTGTGTTTTCTGAAAGTACTTTTTCTAACCAAGGTATTTGTTCCTTTTGCTTAACATTGCTATTAAGAGAGATGATCCGCGCGTCTTGGTAATCCATGTAATAAACAGTTTCTTCGAGACCTAGTCCTTTGGGTCCATTTTCAGGAAGTGTAAATTGAGGGCGCCATTGTAAGGAAAGCCTTCTTTCCGAATCTTCTCCATATATTTCAGGAATGTTACGGTACTCGTGGTTGCCTGGTGTAACCATGGAAGGGACCATACTATGGATAAAGCCTCCTGCTGTAAACCATTCATGCCAATCCTGTTCTCTATGGGCTCGATTGATCAGGTCACCTGCATGGATGATGAATTTTGCATCGGGTGCCTTTCTGTATCCTTCTCGTATTAACCTGGCCCATAACTCAAGAACATAGTTTTGTGCATCTCCTACATATAGGAAAGAAAAAGGCTTGTCATCGTCTCTAGAAGCAGTAGTGAACTGTATCCATTCGGTCCATGATTCACCATCTCCAACCCGGTAGCCATACATGGTGTCTGGTTTTAGGTTTTTAAATTGGACAGAATGGTAGTTGGCTTTGACCTTGGCATCTTCTACTATCAATCCATCCAACACTTCGGTTTTTGCCTCAATTGTCTTGCCATTTCTCCAGAATTTTGGTGCGCCGTCGGCGATGGCAATTTCAGCATAGCTTTTGGAAATAGAAGTATCTGTTCTCCAGGTTACATTAGCCTCAGAGGCAGGATCTGCACCGAAATTTAATACTACCCTGTCAGGGTAGTAACTGGGTTTGCTCCATTGTTCTCTAAAAGTAGGGGCTTTGTAAACCTTGTATTCCTGAGCAATAGAAGCGTTTATTATTAGGAATAAAAAGAAGGAAAAGAAAATGTGTTTCATTGTGGATGGTTTATTGGTGTAATTCTGTAAATCTAGTGAAATCAAAATAATATTTCAAGTTCAATAATTATTATATTATTATCAAATGGGGAAGAGAATTAATGGTGAATTTATCTGTTAAATGAAATTTTATCCAAAAAATCAATAATAGGTTCAACCCAAATTATGATGTACTTGTTGTGGGGTAATTATTATAGTGTGATAAGTCGGGATACTTACAGGTTATCTTATCCGTGAAATTCTGGGATAACCAAATGACTCATTATTCTAATTGGTTATTTTAAGTCAGTTTTTTTAGGGGAAATAGGTAAAAATTTAGCCTTGGCTTTGGACATCAAAAACTCTTCAAACAGCTTGCTATAGATGATTCCGGTGATACAACAAATTATGAAAATGATGACAAAGATTAGTCCGTCAGATAAGAAGTTTAGAGTTTTGGGTAGAATTCGCATTAAAATGCTAATTTCAGGATTATGGATTAAGTAGATAGAATAAGATGCATTACCTAAAATCATTAATAGGTTGGAAGACCCTATTTTGTCTAATTTTGTCCCTACGCTTCCAATAATTAAAAGTGAAAAGCCAAAAGCAAGAACCAAATAGGTTAAATCCCAATTATTCCACTTAAGTAGTATTCCTATTGCAATCAATACAATAGCAGAGTAAAGAAATATGCTTTTACTTGAAATTGAAGCCTTTTTGATAATTATTGCCGTGAAAGATCCAATAATAAATTCCAAATTATAGGAAGATATAAAGAACTTTATAACAGGAATTGCTTGTAAGAAAAGAACTGGTTCTATCCAATTTAGATAAACAATTATACTTGCCCAGACCAAAGTGAAATAATACCAGCCCTTCCTTGTGTAAAACCAAATTACAAATAATAGATAAAACATCATCTCATGAACAAGGGTCCATGCTACAGACAACGCTGGTTGGCCGTCAGGAAAAAGGGTTAAGGAAGTAAGCAAGCTAATGGTTCTATCACTTCCCGAAACGCTTGGAAGTAATTGATACAACAATAACATGCACAATGAAATAGGGAGGTATGGAATATAAATTCTTAAGACTCTATTTATGAGATAAGATTTGATAGTAATTATACTTGCCCTTTTGTTGTAACAAGAATAGGTAATGATAAAACCGGATAATACAAAGAAAAAATCAACTCCGTGTTTGCCAAGAGTAGCTATAAATGCAAATATATGGTTTTGTTTATCAAAAAAATATGCAAAGGCTGTCCATTGATGGTGAAATACAACCATTAATGCTGCAAAGCCTCTAAAAATCTGTAAGGAATTGAAAAAATCGCCTTTTTTCTGCTTATTCAAAGACATACTTTAAATTTAAATCGCATCTTTTATTTCACCAAATTACAATAATTATTGCTTTAAATTGATACTGAATTTTATTAGACGCTTTAGATTTACACCAAATGAAGCTAAGTTATAATCCGACGATGATAAAATAAAATGGCTTATTTGTTAAAATTGAATTGTTATTAACTGGTCATTAATTTGTTACCTATAATAGGTCGCAATTGCTACTTAAGAATTAATTGAAAGTTTTGATGATTATTCATTATTTGGTTTTTATAAAAAATTATGAGAGGAATCTAATTATTTCCGTTTTACCCCCTTTACCGCCTCTGCTTCCCAAGGATTATCAGGCCAGTGGTGCTTGGGGTATCTTCGTTTTAGTTCTTTCCTGACTTCATGGTAAGTATTGTCCCAGAAACTTTTTAAATCTTGGGTTACTTGTACAGGCTTATAGCCGGGAGACAATAAATGAATTAACAAAGGTATATTTCCATTATTGACTTTGGGGGTCTGAGCCCATCCAAAAAGCTCCTGAAGCCGTGCTGCCAAAATAGGAGGTTCACCATCCTTACTGTATTGGATAGGTATGGATGAACCACTTGGCAATACTATTTTTTCTGGAGCCAGTCGATTTATTTCCTCCTGTTGTGAATAAGAAAAACTGTTTTTTAGAATATTAACCAATGGAAGCTTTTTTAAATCTTGCCCGGATTTAATTTCGGTTAAGTAGGGTGATAGCCAATCATTAGCAGTTTTAAGTAACTCGGAAGTACTGAAATCGGGTAGTGTTTCAGGACCATTCCAGGCCCGAAGACTCATGACTCTATGCTGCAATCGTTTAAAATTCTCATCAAAGGGGAGCCATTTTTCGCCTGATTGGGCGATCATATTCAGTAGGGTTTGTAAGAGCAGCTCCTTGTCAGGATTTTGAAGGTGTTTTTTTTGTAGCACGATTTGGCCAATTTTCCACTCTTCAATGGCTTGGATTGTGGCTTCATCCTCGTTCCAAAAGAACCTTTGTGAGGATTTTACCATTGAATTAAGATCTTTGGGGTTTAGAGGCGCGGCCATAAATATTTTGCCTACACCTGCCCTTTCATCCATTTGGGCTATTGCAATCCAAGGCTCATAGGCAAGGTCATCTTTTCTGTCCATGCTTGCAATTTTCCCATTTGCCAATTGAAATTGAACTTGATTTCCAGTTTTGGCGGAAGCGATTCTTTCTGAAAATGCCTGTGCAATTAGCATACCAGTAGCATAAGGGTCTATGGGGGTATTCTCAACTTTTTTGTGAAGAATTTGTCTATAGGCTTTCGCTACTTGTTCAATTTTTTTATAATTAAAATTACTTGAAGAATGGGACCTAAACCTGCGAAGTCCTTCAATTCTAAGGTTAATATCCAAACTTTCTCCCTGAGATAGGGGGTCTTTTTCCTCTAATACAGCAGCTAGGTCAGTTGCCAAGCCTTCTAGCTCTAATTCCTGACTACAGACAAGTAAATGAGCAATTCTAGGATGACATGGAAAAGCGTGCAAAGCATTACCATGTGTTGTGATTCTACCTTTTGCTATTGCCCCCAGATGTTCCAAAGTACTTATGGCCTGTGCCCAATTTCCTTGTGGGGGAGGAGTTACCCAGCTTAATTTTAATGGATCATTGATGCCCCATTTATAAAGTTCCAAAGCCAAAGAGGTAAGGTCAGTTTCTAAAATCTCAGGTTGTCTAAAGGGAAGCAATCTTTCCTGACTTCCTTTTGACCAAAGCCTGAAACAGACTCCTGCGCTTAATCTCCCAGCTCTTCCTGCTCTTTGGGTAGCGGTATCTTGTGTAACAGGGATTGTGACGAGTCGGTTTAATCCGGTGCTGGGATTAAATCTACTCGTACGCATAAAACCACCATCCACTACGATCTTTATACCTTCAATAGTAAGGCTGGTTTCAGCAATAGCTGTAGCCAAAACCACTTTTCTCTTACCTTCAGGATGAGGGGATAGTGCGGCTCGTTGCTGGCTAAAGGCCAATTGTCCATATAGTTTGTAAATGGCCAATTGGGGAAATCTAAGGCTTAATATTTCGGCAGTTTTGTTTATTTCTCTCTGTCCTGGTAGGAATACCAGCAAATCGCCATCGTGGTCAGCAATGGCTTTTTTGATTGTAAGGCTAATGCTTTCAGGTAATGTAAATAAATCATTTCCTTCTCCGTATTTAATACTCACTGGAAATGCTTTGCCCATACTTTCAACCATAGGGGCTTGTAAATTCTTTGAGAGGTCTTTGCTATCGAGGGTAGCTGACATTATCAATAACTTAAGGTCTGGCCTTAGAACTTGTTGGATATCTCTGGAAATGGCCAGTCCAAGATCTGCGTGGATACTACGTTCGTGAAATTCATCAAAAATGATTAAGCCTACTTCTTCAAGCGCATTGTCTTGCTGCATCATTCTGGTTAAGATCCCCTCAGTGATTACCTCAATTCGGGTTTGCTTTCCTACACAGGTATCGAACCTTACCCGGTATCCTATTCTTTCTCCAACAGGTTCACCTAGTAGCTGGGCCATACGCTGAGCAATACTGATAGCCGCTAGTTTCCTAGGTTCAAGCATTATTATTTTTTTGCCCTCCAGCCAAGGCTCATCCATTAACTCTAATGGTGCAATAGTACTTTTACCAGCACCCGGAGGAGCGTGTAATAAGAGTATAGGGTTTAGACGGAGCTGTTTTTTTAATTGAGGGATTACCTCTAAAATGGGAAGTTGTGGTAAGGGTTTCAAGTGTAATTGCTTTTTTACAAAGGTAAATAAAACAATGGGGTCTGGAAAGGTAATTCAATGAGTGGCAGAGGGGATTAGTAATGGCGAGAAAATTGCCAGATTATTATCGATAAAAAAAGCAAAAAAAAGGGCTATTCTTTTAAAAATAGCCCTTTCGATACAATTATTTAATAGAAGCTTTAGCACGTCCATATTCCCATTTTACCTCCAGGCCATCATCTAGGACATTATAAGTTAGATGTTCAGTTAGGCTACTGGTTTGATTGGAACTTACAGATACTCTTAAAGCATCCTTGCTTTCATCGTATTTGGTTCCCCATTGTCCCGTTTGCTTGTTGAAAATAAAAGTACTTGAATTTTCTCCTGGGATGATAAAGAAGCTGTATTTACCAGCAGGTAATTTTTTACCTTCTATTTCAATATCTTTACTGGTTTCAAAGATAGTGGCTTCATTAGCTCCTGCTCTCCAAACCTCTCCCAATGGAATAAGTCCACCAAAAATAGTACGTCCTTTAACTGCTGGACTACTATAATTAACAGTGATTTTAGCCCCATTTATGGTGCCTTCAGCTGTTTTTGCAGGACTTGCTCTTTTCTGAGCAGTGGACATATAAACTACTGAGAGCATCAGCAAGGCAGATAGGCCAAACATTTTCATAGTTGATGATTTCATTTTTTGGTTGTGATTTAGGTTATGACTAATCGAATAACTAAATGAACGGACAAAACCGAAATTTGTTTATTGCACCATTAAATTTTCACCCAAGCTTGTTTTTTGTGACTTTCGATAATTCGTTCACAAATTAACAATTCCCTGTGCCCGTCAGCAAAGGTAGGGAAAGTAGGGTTGTCAGGTTGTTTACCTTCCTTAACGGCAGCATAAACCTCCTTAAACATTTGCTTAGAAGTATCGGGGAAACCCTCATTATGACCTCCTGGAAAACCTATAAGTTTTGCAGCTTCAGGGCTAAATAATGATGGATCCTTCATCAGTTGTTGGTTAGCAGTTTCTCTTTTCCCAATCCATAATTCGTTTGGTTTTTCGCTACACCATTCAAAGTTTGCCTTAGATCCTGCAATTTCAATATTTAACCTGTTTTTTCGGCCAGCATTTACTTGACTGACAGTTACAGAACCTTTGTTTCCATTGTCAAACCTTAACATTACCGTAGCATGGTCTTCAGTGTTGATCGGAACCTCAGCATAATCGGATTCATCTAGACTTTTTCCACTATAGGTCTCTATTGGCTTGAGCGGTTTCAATCTGGTTTTATGTACTGTTGAAAAGTCAGCCATTACCTCGGTAACCTTTAAACCTGTAACATATTCAGTTAAATCCAATAGATGAGAACCGATATCAGCTATAGCCCTAGAGTCTCCGGATTTATCTGGTTCTAATCTCCAATTGTAATCAGTTTGTAAAAACAACCAATCTTGTAAATAGGAACCCATAATAGAATAGACGTCCCCAAGTTCGCCGCTTTCCCTCATGGTTTTCATTTGTCTAACCATAGGGTAATACCTCAGGTTAAAATGGACAGCATTTACCAAACCTGTTTTTTTAGCAATAGCTACTAATTCCTCAGCATCTTCAATTTTGGTAGCAAGTGGCTTTTCACATACTACATGCTTACCAGCTTCCAAAGCGGCTTTTGATTGGCTATAATGCAGGAAATTTGGGGTGCAAATATGGACCACTTTGATTTCCTGATCTTTTAGCATATCCTCGAAAAGCATGGCTTTTTCTATACCTAGTTGAGCCGCCTTTTCTTTTGCAAGTTCTTCACTGACTTCACAAAGGGTAGCTACTTCAATATTCGGGTTTCTTCTTAGGGCTTCAATATGGGCAGGGCCTATAAATCCTGTTCCTACAACCGCTACTTTGATTTTTTCCATAAGGTTATTGTGTTCGATTTATTTAAAAAGATTAGCCCTAAAGATAGAAGGTACATTCGTATTTTTCAATGATTCGTAATTTTTACCTGTATTGTTTTTGCGTGTAAATGCGCTAGCCAATTGTAAATAAGTGGACAAAATGAGCTGACCTCCAATAAAATTTTAAATAAAACTTGTGAATTTGTGACTATCGAGTAATTTTGTTACTCCCAGTATGTGTGTTACGTGGCGAAGCTATGAGAGCACAATGATAGACCTTCGGTAAGTAGTAGTGATTTTGTTTTTTGCTTCTATTAATGTGTATTTTGTACCATGTTGATCTTTTACTTTTTTAAATTTTTGATTTGCTAGACGCTCTAATTACTTCCAAAACACGGATTAAATTATTGGTGAAATTTTTTTCTAATTCTGATAATCGTGGATATTTAAGAGGTTTGGCAGAAGAATTTGGTGAATCTACCAATTCAATCAGAGTTGAACTTAATCGCCTTTCCAATGCAGGATTACTTAGTTGGAAAAATGATGGTAAAACCAAAAGTTACCAAGCCAATGAAGTTCATCCACTTTACCAAGAACTCAAAAGTATTGTAAGTAAATATTTAGGGTTTGATACATTAATAGAGCAAGTGGTTCAGGGGTTAGGTTGTGTAAATAAAGCGATAATTCAAGGGGATTATGCGGAAGGAAAGGATACAGGCACCATTGAATTAACTATAATTGCAAGTTCTATTGACTTGGATTATTTAGACTTTTTGATCCAGACAACGGAAGGGAAAATCAATAGGAAATTAAAAGTAAATATTGTAGAAAGGGAGCCCAAAGAGGGCATCTTGGGTTTGGTAGTCTACGAGAAAGAGCTAGAATGAGTCAAACAAATAAATACCTTTCTGTGGTGGTACCTGTTTTTCAATCTGAGGTAGGATTATATGAATTGATTAAGAGACTTAAGGCTGTTTTGTTTTCTATTAGCCCAGATGTTGAATTGATTTTGGTCGACGATGGTAGCACTGATGGTAGCTGGGAGTTGATTGCAAAAGCAGCTTTGGAGGAATCGTTTATTAAAGGAATACGCTTTAGTAGGAATTTTGGGCAACATCATGCCATATTTGCAGGTTTAGATATGGCTCAAGGAGAATGGGTTGTGGTAATGGATGCTGACCTACAGGATCTTCCAGAAGAAATCCCAATGATGTTAACTAAAGTGCGATATGGCTATGAGGCGGTATTGGCTAGAAGAACTGGGAGAAAGGATAGTTGGGCGAGTAAAATTTTATCAACACTTTATTACAGAGTTTTTTACCTTATGTCTGGAATAAAGCAGGATCCAAGTATTGGGAATTTCGGTGTTTACAATAGAAAAATAATAGACAGTATTTTAAAGATGAGGGAAAATAATTGGTATTTCCCCACAATGGTTCATTGGGTAGGTTTTAATCAAAGTACTTTTAACGTAAAACATGGTGTTTCAACCAACAAAAGATCCAATTATTTTTTCAAATCTAAATTTCGCTTAGGACTTAATACCTTGCTTGCCTTTTCCGACAAACCCCTACGATTGACTGTAAAATTTGGTTTATTGGTAGCTTTTATTGGTTTTTTGTTTGCATTGATCACATTGATCCGTTATTTTTCAGGAGCTATTGAGGTTCCTGGTTATGCGAGTATGATCGTATCGCTTTGGATTCTTTTTGGCTGTTTACTCACGACCATAGGAATAGTTGGACTGTATGTTGGGAAAACTTTTGAGGGAGTAAAGAAACGTCCACGCTATATTATTGATCAAAAAACCTAAAATGATAAAATTCTTACCTTTTGACACATCTTTATTTGGTTACAGAGTAGGTAAACTTCAATTGGGAAGATGTCTGCCTGATTTGGATAGGGTACATAACCAAGCCAAAAATTTTGATTTAATATATGTGATGGGTAAGCCTGGTTTGGTCAAATTGGGTGGCTGGTCTCCAATCAGTACTCGGGTTGATTTAGTAAAAAACATAATAAAATCGGATTTTATTAAAGATTCTTCGCTCCATAATGAAGTTGAAATTTCAGAAATGATTATATCTGGAGAACTTTCCCAAACAGACCAAAAAGACTTGAGAGAGCTTGTTTTCACAAGCGGGCAATGGTCAAGGTTTAAGCAAGATTTGCTATTAGGTAATCAGGAATATGAAAAATTGTATAGTACTTGGTGGGAAACGATTAAAGAACAAAATCATAGTGTAATTGTCGCTAGAATATCGGGTAAGTTGGTTGGATTTATAACTTTTAAGTTACTGCGTGGACGAGGGCATGTTGATCTTTTTGCCGTTAAAGGTAGCGAACAAGGAAGAGGAATAGGAAGGCAATTGATGTATAAAGTCTTTGTGAAACTTAACTCTTTAGGTTTTAACCTAATAGGGCTTTCCACACAAAAGGCCAATAAAAGAGCCATGGAATTTTATAAAAATATTGGATTTCAACCTATAAAGGAAACCTTGATAGCGCATTGGCGACCTGGTTTAAAGCCACAAAATATCAATTGATCTTTGGTTTCTGATAATTATGAGGTAAAGCTTTATTCTCCAGAGCTAATTGGAGATTGGAAAAAGGTACTTCATGGGGCTACGAATGCCACCTTAATGCATGATAGAGATTTTTTGGCTTATCATCCTTCAGGGAAGTTTCAAGATTGTTCAGTAATATTATACAAAAACAGTTTGCCGAAAGCAGTGTTTGCTGCCCATAAGGAAGGTAGCGTGGTTTATTCGCATAAGGGCTTAAGTTATGGCGGACTAATTCACATACCTTGTTCTATCAATCAGAAGTTGGAACAGTTTAAAGTTTTGTTGAAGTTCTATGATTCATTGGGAATAGAAAGCCTTGAAATAAAAGAAACACCTTCCATTTACGAGCTGATTAAGGAGGAGTCTACAGCTTATATAATGCACCTTGCCCAAGCTAAAATTATTCAGATGGAGCTCTCTTTGGCAATTAATTTACCATTGAGGGTTACCCATAAAGGTAGGAAAGCCAATATTAAACAGGCTGAATTTGTTGGGTTGCAAATCATTGAGTCATGCGATCCTGATCTTTTTTGGGAAGAATTGCTCTTGCCAAACCTTGCCAATAGATACAATAAGAGACCAACCCATACTAAAGAGGAAATGGGTTATATAATGAAGTGCTTTCCTAATAATATTCGACAATTCAATGTCTACAAGGATAAAAATATTATTGCAGGAGCAACAGTATACCTCACATCTAATTGTTTACATACCCAATATTTGGCGAGTAACCAGCAAGGAAGAAAGTTACATGCACTCGACTTTTTAATTAAATACCTAAGTGAAAATTTTTCAGACCAAAGGAAGTTGTTGGACTTTGGCCATTCAAATGAAAATAACGGATTGAGTATTAATAAGTCCCTTTTTCGATGGAAAGAGAGTTTTGGGGCTAAGCCTTATGTCCATAAGCATTTTCTTGTCCCAACCAATGCCTGGCATGCTTTAGATACAGTATATACCAAGCCCTCTAATTAATAGTATGCCTAAAAGGTCATTGCCATCTTTTGATAGGTTAAAGCTTCTGAAGCAAAAAAATGTAAAGTATATTGTAACCTGTTACCAGAATGAATTTTTTTGTGAAAATCATCCAAAAGGAAAATGTACTCGTGGTTTCTTTTCTTTGTTTTTACAAGTTGTTTATGGAATAGGATTTGCCAAAGAACACGGTCTTCCATTATATGTTGATTTTGGGAATGTTACTTACCCTTATTCTAAATGTGAGGTAAGCAATGAACCGAACAACTTTTGGGATAAGCTAGTTGATCAGCCACTACTTACATCAATGGATGTACCCGTTCCAAATAAGGAATATGAAGTTTACCCTTTACGAATTTGGAACAGAAATCACTACCGTTACTTACATCAGTTAATGCTTACGGGTATCAAATTTAGAAATGAATTAAGAGCGGATATAAATGAGGTCAAAATTAGAATGGCTAAGCTAAAGACCCTTGGAGTTCATATTCGGAAAACTGATCATTTTCAAGAAGTCACTCCAGTCAAGGATAAAGTTTTTTTTCGTCAGATAGAAAAAAAAATAACGAATTATGACAGGTTATTTGTAGCCACAGATGACAGTGAAATGTTAGCAATATTAAAGGGTAAATTTCCCGATAAAATCATGGCTAATGACTGTGTTAGGTCCGTAGGGTCTCAACCCATCCATCATAAAGAGGGACAAAAAGATGGGTTTTTACTAGCGAAGGAGGCCTTAATGGACTGCATTACCCTATCTAACTGTGATGAACTTATTTTATCCCCTTCCAACCTTTCTTATGCTGCATTGGTATTCAATCCGGAAGTAAACTATACAATAGTCGAAAGTCATGCTGCCAAATGGAACCGTTTAAAAACCTTATTGGCTTTTCATTTGGACAGGTTAGGGATTAGAAAATGGTAGGTAATGATTGAGATCTTCCCAAAAATAGTTGATATCAAAAGCATTTGTCCTAAGTGTTTGAATAAGGCAAATTTTGAATCTGAAGTGTATTTTCAAGGGATACATGTGTTGGGAAAAAATGTTTGCAATGCATGTGGTACCGAATATATATCAACAATTCCTACAGGGCATTCCACCTTTTTTCCTGTTTCCTTTACCTTAGACAAAAGACACCAAAGGTTTGATAAAGAATCAGGGAGTTGGATGGCATTACCTCTAATTAGCTCGGTCTGTGAGGGATTAAGTGTTGAAGGGGTTTTTAAACGCTATAACCTAGGGGGGGAGAAAGAGTTAATTTTGATTAACTGTTTGGATGATTGCTTTGGACATGTATTTACTAAAGTTTGGAATGTTTACTTGGAGCTACAAAATCGTCAAAATAAGACGATAGCTGTATTAATTCCAGCACAATGCCGATGGCTATTGCCTTCAACAGGAATTGAAATTTGGTCTGTAAATTTAGCGTTAGGACAAATCAAACAAGGCATTAAAGGGCTTGATGAATGGATAAGGAATCAGTTTCAAAGGTTCAATAAAGTTTTACTGCATCCTACATATATTCACCTAAACCACCAGAGTTTGGATTTTAAACAAATTTTAGGTGTTGCGCCATTTGACTTAAAACAATTTACAAATTTATCTCCGCAAATTACTTTTGTATGGAGAGAGGATAGGTTTTGGTTAAGTAACCGATTCCTTTATTTCTTAAGTAAAGTTTCAAAAAAATATAAACTGGAGACCCTTTTCTCACCATTTTTCATTTGGAGGCAAGAGCAATTAATAAAGAGGGTAGTTAAATTAATCAAGCGCAACCTTCCTAGCTCTAGTTTTACCATTACAGGGAAAGGGAAGCTTGGGAATTTGCCATCAATAATTAAGGACGAAAGACATGAGTTTATAGACCTGAAAGTTGAGCATAAATGGAATCAAATTTTCAGTAAAACGCATGTTATAATTGGTGTGCATGGGTCCCATATGCTGATACCTTCTACTTTAGCAGCAGGATTTATTGAAATATTACCAAGGTATAAAATTGATCATTTGACGGAGGATATCGCACAATCACATAACAGTAGGTTAAGCCATTTCCTAGGGCGGTTTGTAGATGAATATGCCGGTGCAGGATTGATTTCCAGACATGTTGTTAGCCTGGTGAAGAAATTTGATTTTGTGAAGCGAAATATGGAATCAGAGGCAGTTTAAGCTTTAAAGCGATTAATTATCAATGAATATACTCAAGACATTTATTAAAAAACATTTTTATTACTTTTCGTACTTCTATCAAATAGTTCGTGGAAGGCTTTTTATTGCTTTTGGGTTAAGTATGTTGGTAGCCTTGATGGATGGGCTAGGTCTCACCATGTTTTTACCATTATTGGAAATGGTAGATGGAGGGAACGCCAGTGGTGAAGGTATGGGCAAGCTTGAATTTATTCTTGGTGCAATGGGAAGTTTAGGAATTCCAATTACGGTATCAGCTATTCTTTTGATAATGGCCTTCTTTTTTATATTTAAAGGAGTTTTAAAGTTTATTGAACAGTATTATAGTGTTTTAGTTAGAAGGTTTTTTGTACGAAAAATGAGGTTTTCAATTGTAGATTTATTTGAAGACTATTCCTTCAAAAATTTCATAAAACAAGATTCTGGGAGAATTCAAAATACTGCTACAGGTGAAATAGAAAGAATTTTAATTGCTTTTAATAGCTATATGTATGTATTACAAGCCTTTTCAATGATATTCATTTATGTAGCAATGGCTTTTAGTGTAAATGTTAGATTTTCACTTTTCGTGATGATTGGTGGTGTGCTTTCAAATTTTCTTTATTCGGCCATTTACAAAAGAACGAAAATACATTCCGTAGACGTTTCAAAAGGGAACCACTATTTTCAAAGTCTTTTAATTCAAAAAATAGCCAATTTTAAATATTTAAAAGCGAGTGGACTACTTAAAACCTATGGCAATAAGCTAAGAAGTCAAATCAATGCCATTGAGTACCATTATAAAAAACTAGGTTTATTTTCCTCCATAATAACAGCCATTAGGGAGCCGATTATTATTGTAATTATTGTTGTTGTTATTCTTTTTGAGGTCAATGTAACAGGCGGAAGTTTTTCTGGAATAATATTGAGTTTATTGTTTTTTTATCGTTCTCTAACCTATTTATTGGCTCTACAGGCATATTGGAATTCGGTTATGGCTAATTATGGTTCTTTAGAAAATATAAAAGAATTCACAAAAGAATTAAAAGTTGGAAGGGAGTCTCAAGGAAAGGTTAAGATTGATGGTTTTCAGAAGGAAATAAGGTTGGATAATGTGAGTTTTGGTTATGGGGAAAAGAGGATTTTGAATAGTGTTTCTTTTGCTATTGTTAAGAATCATGTAATAGCAATTGTTGGCGAAAGTGGTTCGGGGAAGTCTACCTTGATGAATATTTTGGCAGGTCTTTTTTTACCGGATAGTGGATCAATTACTTTAGATGAAATTAACATGAAAGAAATTGATAGAAATTATTTTCAAAAGAAAATCGGCTACATTACTCAGGAACCTGTCATTTTCGATGATACTATTTATAACAATGTTAGTTTTTGGGATAAAGACACAGATGAAAATCGGAAAAAATGCAAAGAAGCCCTTAATAAGGCTTCAGTATTAGAGTTTGTTGAGTCTTTGGAAAATAAAGAGGATAGTAGACTGGGAAATAATGGGGTTATGGTAAGTGGAGGACAGAAACAAAGAATATCCATTGCTAGAGAACTGTATAAGGGTATTGATTTATTGCTTATGGATGAGGCCACATCTGCTTTAGATTCTGAAACCGAATTAGGGATTCAAGAGAATATTGACAAACTCAGGGGACAGGTAACTATAATAATTATCGCCCATCGATTATCGACAATTAAAAATGCTGACCGTATCTTATTATTGAAGGATGGGGAAATACAGGCTTCTGGTGATTTTGAGGAATTAGAAAATAATTCTAATGCGTTTAAAAAGATGGTTGCTCTGCAAGCTTTTTAAGATTACCATTATAAACTATATAGTTTAAATTGAAATAGAATATTTTGAATCCAACTTTTATAATACAAGCTAGGTCTAATTCAACAAGATTACCTTTTAAAATGACTAGGTTATTTTATAAAGAATTTTCAATATTGGAGATTATAATTAATAGGATTAAAAGAAGTTTTCCTAACTCAAAAATTATTATAGCGACTACTGACCATAAGTCTGATGATAAATTGGTGAATTTGATTTCCAAATTATCAGTTTTTGTATATAGAGGGAGTATTGACAATGTAATAAGTAGATTTATTGCAATAGGGGATCAGTATGGAGTGGAGGAATTCGTTAGGGTTTGTTCGGATAATTTATTCTTAGATATGGGCTTACTTCATAATATGATAAGTAATTATTCCAAGAATATTGATTACATGACATATAAGGTAAATGGGAAACCGTCAATGAAAACATCTTTTGGTTTTTTTGCTGAAATTTCTAAAATCAGTGTTCTTAAATCTGTTGTGAAAAACACTGATGAGAGTGAATACTTGGAGCATGTAACAAATTATATTTATAGTAATCCGGGTCAATATAGATTAAAATTTTTGGACACAGATAAAATTTTTAATAGGTATGCCGATATAAGGTTCACTATTGATACTATTACGGATTTTAATATTGCCAAAGTGGCATATAAAACGTTATTAGAATCGAACCCTAATTTCGATTATCTAGATGTTATAAATTGGGCAATTGAAAATAATAAGCTTGAATTAATGGCAACTGAAAATAACAAAAATATTAAATAATGGAGGAAATATATTTAATAGGTGAGATTGGTCAAAATCACAATGGGTCAGTTGATATTGCAAAATTAATTATTGACTGCGCAGTGAGGGAGCCCAAGGAGGATTTATTTAATCTAAATCTTAATGGTTTAAATGCAGTTAAACTTACTAAAAGAGATTTGGACTTTGAATTGAGTTCTTCTCAGCTTAATAAGCCCTATAATTCTCCGCATTCATTTGGTAAAACCTATGGAGACCATAGGAGGGTACTTGAACTTTCAAATGAGCAACATTTTGAAATATATAAATACGCTAAAGAAAAAGGTCTTGATTTCGTAGAAACACTTTGTGCACCATCTTGTACTTCAATTTTTAAATTTTTCACACCTGATTATCTTAAAGTTGCCTCTAGAGACCTTACGAATTTACCCCTTCTAGATGAACTTGCAAAAGCTAGAATTCCTATGATTCTATCTACTGGCATGTCAGGAAAAGAGGATTTAGACATTGCTTTGGAAACCATATTGAAATATCACAATGATGTTTCAATCCTTCATTGTGTAAGTCAATACCCTACAGCCCCTCAAAATGTAAATTTAAATTCAATAAAATTTTTAAAAAATAACTACCCTGAGTATACCATAGGTTATTCTGATCATACGATTGGGATTTCTATACCAGTAGCAGCAGTAGCTATGGGAGCGAAAATTATTGAGAAGCATATCACCCTAGATAGACGTATGAAAGGTACAGATCAAAGTGGCTCTCTAGGGCCTGATGGTTTAAATAGGATGGTCCGTGATATAAGGTTGCTTGAGCTCTCCATGGGGGTGGAAGATTCATTTGTTTGTGACAGTGTTTTGGAATCAAAAATAAAACTTGAAAGGTCAATTGCCTTAAAAGTGGATTTGAAAAAAGGGGATAAAATTACAATTGATCATATTCATCTATTGAGCCCAGGTGATGGGGTTAAGTGGATTGAAAGAGATAAAGTAATCGGGAAAAAGTTAATAACTGATAAATTGAAAAATGAACTGATCTTTGAAGAAGATTTAGCACCCAAGTTTTGAATTGAAATATGGATTATTGAATAAAATGTTGATTTAAAAGTACGAATTTATTTAAAATGAATATAAAACTTGTTCTTACGGACATTGACGGTGTGTGGACTGATGGTGGAATGTACTATGACCAGACAGGGAATGAATTTAAAAAATTTAACACCTATGATAGTGCAGGAGTGTTATGGTGTCAAAAAATGAATGTACCTATGGGCATTATTACAGGAGAAAAAACCGAAATCGTTAAAAATAGGGCTAGTAAACTTAATGTTGATTTCTTGTATCAAGGTATTAATGATAAACTGGAAGTAGCAAGAAAATTGGCTTTAGAATTGAATATTGGACTTGAAAATATTGCTTATATTGGGGATGATTTGAATGACATTGAACTTTTAAAAGTTGCAGGATTTTCAGCATGTCCTTCTTCGGCTCCAACTTATATTCAAAAGCTTGTTCATGTTGTTTTAAAGAAAAAGGGTGGAGAGGGAGTTTTTAGGGAATTTGTAGAGTTTATTTTTGAAGAATCAATACATAATTTTTTGGAACCCAATGAGGATAAATAAAATTAAAATGGTTTATCAGGGACTTCATGTTGACTTGAATAGAAATACAATACCTGACAAAAGAAATTTTGGCACTATTCTTTTAAAATTTATTAAGGCCTGCTTGTCAATGAAGTTTTATGGTATTTCAACTTTTAAACAAAAACATTTATTTTTCTTTAACACAAATAATCAATTTGAGGCATTAAAAAATATTTACAAAGAATTAAATGCGAATGCCTTTGCCTACTATCATGGATATGATCTGGGTCTTGTATCAAACGATCGATTAAAAAGATATCCTTTTTGGATATCTTACTTCTTTAGTCTCTATGCTTATTTTTTTGATTATCAATTGATTAAAAAAATTAATGATAAGCTAAAATCAAAGAATAGCAATACTGCTATTAAGTACATTGCTTGTATTACCCTTGGTCATTACTATTTAAATTTATTTATTTTAAAGGCATTAAGACCGAATTATTTATGGCTTTCAAATGATCACTCGTACAATAATGTAGGTTTCTTGTTCGCCTCCAAAGTGCAAAATATTTCCTCAATTTATATTCAACATGCTTCCGTTTCGTCGATATTTCCAAGTTTAAGGTTTGATTATTCTTTTCTTGACGGTGAGATTGCCAATAAAACATATGATGATATTGGTATCTGTGGAACAAAAGTATTCTTATATGGTATTCCAAAAATGGATGGGTGGATCAATAAATACACTTCAAATGCTAAGATTAAAAATATTTTAATCTGCGTAAATGAAATGGACGATTTAAAGAAATTTGAAAACTTAATTGATTTATTGTTACAAAATAATTATTTAGTTTACCTAAGGAAACATCCTTATTTAGACTATAAGTTTAGAAATGAAGACAAAGTTGAAATTAAAAGCCAAAAATCATTTATGGAAGCGCTAGCTGGTATTGATATGATGATTGGTGGAGATTCTAATGTGCACTTAGAAGCAGCAATAACTAATATTCCTTCAATTTATTTTTCAACTTCTCATTTATGGGATTACTATGGGTTTTTAAAATTTGGTCTTTTTACAATTGCAACGAAAGATGTAAATGAAATAGTCCAAAGCATAGAAAATTATACAAGTTCAGATGAGGTTTACTTACGTGCTAAAAGTTTTTGTGAATCCATAGGTACAAGTTATCAAAACAAAACTACAAGAAAGATTATAGATGAGGTAAATAATTTTTAGTCTGATTAAATGTATCATAAATCTTAGGAAGGAATTTTATAAAAAAAATATAATGCGTGTGGCACAATCCTACAAACTTCCCCTTAAAGTAAATGGCCCGTCTTATGTCAATAACAATACTTATTTAGGTCAAAATGTTAATTTTAAAGGATTTAAAGTTAATGGAAATGTAACAATTGGTGATAATTTTCATTCTGGTGCTTAATGTGTAGTGATCACAGACAACCATAACTTTGAAGGAAAAAAAATACCACATGATGAAAGCTATATTGTACAAAATGTAACTATTCATGATAATGTTTGGTTGGGGCATGGGGTAATAATTCTAGGAGGAGTAACCATTGGTGAAGGCGAAATTATTCAAGCATCAGGTTCCGTGGTGGTAAAAAGTATCCAGCATATGAAATTTCAGGGGGCATCCTGACAAAGTTTTTATATATAGGGACAAAATATACTATTTTAATCTTAAACATAAGAAATTGTTCCATTAAATATTGTACTATTGATTTTGTGTGAATTCTCAATTATTCTTGTTTTATTTAGCTGAATGAAAAAACTTTTATTTGCAATTTCATCCTTAAAAAACTCTGGAGGTAGCGAAAGGTCACTGATTTATAGAGTAAATTATCTTGTCCAGAATTTTAATTATGATATTACAATAGTTACAACTGATAAGGATGATGTTTATAGCTTTTATAAAATTGACTCTAAGGTTAAGGTTGTAAATATTCCTGTTAAAATTAATAAACCATCTATATGGAATTCTATTGGATCTTTAATTTACAAATCATATAAACGAGAATCAAAAATAAAAGAATTTATAAAAGAAAATAAATTTGACATTTGTAGTTCTGTAGGTTCAGTTAATTTTTTATATCAATCAAAAAAGAATGATTCTTTTATTAAAGTTAAAGAAAGTAGATTCAACTACAAAAGATTTTTTCCTGACAAAAGGTTTAATATAGGTATATTGTTGTGGAGGCTACTAAGATTAATTAATTCTACGCTGGTATTAAAGAAAATGGATTATGTAATTACCCTAACAGAAGAAGATGCTAAATTTTGGAGAAAATTTTTAAATAAGGTATACGTTATGCCAAATTTTATCAATTTCAAACATATTTCTTTATCAAATCTTAATTCAAATAATGTGATTGCTGTTGGTAGGTTAGAAAGAGAAAAAGATTTCACTTCATTAATTAAAGCATTTGCAATAGTTTCTAATAAATATAATAATTGGAAATTAGAAATTTATGGTGAAGGTTCTCTTAGAAATGCACTTCAAGATTTGATTGTTTCTCTTCAACTTACAGATTGTGTATTTTTAAAAGGAGCTATAGGAGATATATTTAGCAAATATGAAGAATCCTCTATTTACGTTCACACGTCTTTGTATGAGGGATTTGGTAATTCAATTTTAGAAGCAATGGCTCATGCATTACCTATTGTAGCGTTTAAATCAGTTGGGGGAGTTAAGTTGTTAGTAAATGATTCGCACAATGGGTTTTCAGTCCCCAATAGAAACATTGGAGGGTTGGCAGGTAAAATTATAGAATTAATTGAAAATCCTGAAATGCGAAGAAAAATGGGGCATAACTCTAGGGAAATTGCGTCTAATTTCTCTGAGGATAAAATCATGTTACAATGGCACAAGTTTTACAGTAAAATCTGAATATGTGAAAATTTTACGAATTACTACTTATCTTGATTTTGGAGGGCAAGAGAAACAATATATCTCTTTTACTAATAGTAAAAATAATTTTAAATATTCGTATGTATTTGCTTCAATTGGAAAAGGGGGCTACTCCGAAAATGACATAAGGCAAAAGGGGTTTGACGTTAAAGTATTTAATGAAAACCCTTCTTTTATGAATTTAAAATTTACTTTTATTCTCTATAAATGGTTAAAAAAGTTAAAGCCGGATTTAGTTCATACAGCAGCCGGTGAGGCCAATTTCCATGGAATAATTGCAGCGAAACTTGCAGGGGTAAAATTTGTTGTTGCCGAAGAAATAGGATTTCCTAATCATTCCGTTAAGGCTAGAATTATTTTTTCATTTTTGTATAGGTTTGTTAATAGGGTGGTTTGCGTATCCAATGCAGTTAAAAACTATTTAATCAAATTGGGTGAAATCTCTTCAGAAACAGGCTACGTTATATATAATCCTGTTTCTAAACTTCCGTTGGTTAAACGTACGTTTCAACCTTATTTTACTATCGTAACTGTTGGAAGACTTGACAGGGTTAAAAACCAAAATTTATTGATTGAGGCCATCGCTAATTTTAAAAATGAAGAAATAAAATTAATTATTGTAGGTGATGGACCTGATCGGAAATACCTTGAAAAGCAAATCATCCGTTTTAAGTTAGAGAATCAGGTATTAATAACAGGTTTCATTCCAGACCCAGAACATTACCTTGCCAAGGCTGATCTTTTCGTATTGCCATCTATCTCTGAAGGGTTTGGAATAGCTGTAATTGAAGCAATGCAGTTTGGAATACCATGCTTATGTACAAATGTTGGTGGAATCTCTGAATTTATTACTGATGCTTATAATGGTTGGTTATTTGATCCAAATAATAAAAATGAATTTCAATCCAAGCTAAAAGGTATTCTTGAAATGGATAGTGATCTTAGGAAAAAGGTGGCCTTTCAGGGAATGAATTCTGTTGAAAAACGCTTTACTGAATTGAAATATGTTGAAAACGTTGAGAATCTATACCATTCAATATTTGAAACTAGATAAAGTTTATGAGTAAAATTAAAATTTTATTTTGTCTTGAGACCATTGGATGGGGTGGGGTGGAGAATCGTAGATTTTCAATTGCTCAATCTTTAGATTTAAATAAATTTGAGATCAAAATTATCTGCACCAAGGCATTAGGGGTTTATAAAACAAAATTTAATGATCTAGGGATTGAAATTTATGAAGTAGGAGAATTCAAAAGTGCTTTTGAATTTCAAAAGCTAAAGTATGTTAGAAGCATAATTAAAAAGTTTCATCCTACTATAATACATGGAGGGGTATTTGAAGGGAACACCATGGCTGTTCTATCCAGCCTTTTCATACCAAAAATAAAAATTATTATAGAGGAAACCTCTGATCCTCGTAATCGATCAAGCAAAGCACATTTTTTATTAAAGATTTATTCATTTTTAACTGATAAGTTTATTGCTATTTCTCCTTCAGTTGAAGATTATCTAATAAATAGATTGAAGGTTACAGTTTCCAAAGTAGCATTAATTACCAATGGAGTTGCTTTTCCAAGAAAGGTTGGTGCAAATGAAGTTCAAGGATTGAAGGATGAATTAGGAATTAAAGATGGAGATTTTGTAATTGGAAGTGTAGGTAGACTTAGGGATTTCCATAAACGTTTTTCAGATATTATAAAGGCAGTAAGTTTTATGTCTTCGAAAGTTAATATCAAGATTTTAATCGTTGGAGAAGGACCTGATAAAGATTTTTTGCAAGAAACAGCTGACGATTTGGGTTTAAGTGAAAATTTAATACTGGTAGGACTTCAAATGGATACAGCTCCTTATTTTCAACTTATGGATGTCTTTTGTTTGGCCTCTTATATGGAAGGGTTTGGGTTGGTAGTTGTTGAAGCCATGTTTCATAAATTACCCGTAATTGGTACCAAAGTTGGCGGAATAGTCAACATTATTGATGATAAGGAAACCGGATTTTTAGTTGAACCTGAGAATCCAAAGGGAATTGCTGATTTAATTTCCATTCTTAAACAAGAAGAAGAATTAAGAGTTAGTATGGGAATTAAGGGGTTCCAAAAAGCTTCGATGTATTATTCTGTGAAAAGATATACAGACGAGGTAAAGCAACTTTACAACGAGATTTTAGTTTAATACATCGATTTTTGTTAGATCTATTTTTTATAATTTTAATAGTTGTTTTATTGGTTAATTCCAATAATTCTTTTTCAAAAAAATATGGATTGCCATCCAAATATGCCAATCATCTTAATTATTTGTTGTTTTACCATATGTTTTTTAGTCTTTTTTATGGCTGGTACATCATTAATTTTGGAGGTGATTCACGTGGATACTGGTTATTCACAATGGAACAGGTCAAAATATTAAATCCTACTTGGATGAAGTATTTTGGAGAGGGAACAACCTTTATATTGTGGTTAACTTATTTCCCTAGCAAGATACTTGGATTATCCTATCCTACTGGAAATCTTTTATTTGGGTTTTTGGGGTTTATTGGAATTCGTTATATTTTCTTATTGGTTTATAAACACTTCCCAACAAATCATGAAATTCTTGGAGTTCCACTTTTCCCTACTGTTTTTTATATAAGCAATTTACATTTTTGGACTTCCGGGGTAGGGAAAGATGCCATTGCTTTTTGGGCGATTTCTTGGTTTTTATTTTCTATTCAGCAATACAAAGAAAAATGGTGGCAAGCTTCTATTGCTTTCTTTTTCGTTTATATGACTAGACCACATATGGGGCAAGCCCTTATTGGAGGGGCCGCAATTGCTATACTTATGGGAACCGATATTAAAAGATCCTACAAATTTGGTTTGGCAGCTTTGGCATTAATTGGTTCAATTTACATGAGTACATTTACTCTTGATGCCTTGAGAATGGAAGATTTTAATGTGTCAACTTTGGAATCCTATTCCTCCCTTAAATCCGGTTTATTAAATAAAGCTTACGTTGGGTCGAGTGTTAATATTTCAGCCTATTCTTGGCCATATAAATTGTTTACCTACCTATTTAGACCCTTGTTTTTTGATGCCCATAATATTGTTAGTTTTATCAGTTCTTTTGAGAACTTACTTTATTTATGGCTAAGTCTCTTTATTTATAAAAACTGGTCTGTTGAAGCATTGAGAGATATGCCCCTATTCTTGAAAGCGGCCATGGTTACTTTTATTCCGGTCACTTTTGCCTTTATGAATGCCTTAAGCAACTTGGGAATAGCTATGCGCATGAAAAACATGCTTATGATTTATTTCTTGCTATTTTGTTTGTATTTAATTGTTCATAAAAAATATACGCTTCATCTAAGAAGTTTGGACAGGAAAAAATTCTTTCAGAGAAGACAAGCAATTATTGATGCGAAAAAGAAAAATGTTGAATGAGTTGATATAGGCTAAGCTATTTTAAATTGAGTAAAAAGAAACTTTTATTTCTCCCAAAATACCCCAGAAAAGGGGCAAGTAGCAGGTTGAGAACTTTCCAGTATTTACCACTTTGGGAGAAGATGGGCTACTCTGTTACAGTAAATTCATTCTTTACTGAGAAGTATTTGAATACCATATATGACCATCAGTCTCCTGGCTATTGGCATGTTTTGACATGTTATTTCCGTAGGTTTTCTCTACTTTTTTCTGTCCAAAAGTATGATTTGATAATTATTGAGAAAGAAATCTTTCCTTATTTACCGGCATTTGCTGAATGGTTTCTATCCAAAGTGAATCAGTATTGGGTAGATTATGATGATGCTGTTTTTCATAATTATGATCAGAAAGACAATTTTATGGTAAGTCTCTTAATGCCAAAAAAAATTGATCATGTTATGAAAATGGCTAATAGAGTAATTGTTGGGAATGACTACCTGAAAAAAAGAGCAGAAGTGGCAGGAGCCAAAAAGATTGAGGTCTTTCCTACAGTTATTGATCCAAAAAAGTATAAGGTTAAGGAAGATCAATCACCTTTTAAAACCATAACCATAGGATGGATAGGCTCTCCAAGTACGCTAAAATACCTTGATCCAATTGTGCCTATTTTAGACTGGATTCATGAGCATTACCCCATTAAGTTTTTGTTGGTCAATGGGAAAAGTAAAATGAAATTTAAAGGTAGGATTGAATCAATCCCATGGACAGAAGATGGAGAGGTTGATGCCATTTTAAAAATGGATATTGGTATTATGCCATTGCCTGATAACCCTTGGGAAAGGGGCAAATGTGCCTATAAATTAATTCAATACATGGCCTGTGGCTTACCTGTTGTTGCTTCTCCTATAGGAATGAACAAAGATGTGGTAATTCACGGAGAAAATGGGTTTTTGGCCAATTCAAAAGAAGAATGGATAAGCGCATTGGGAGAGCTAATAACTGACCCTCAGCTTAGGAAGGAGTTTGGATGTAAAGGAAGGGAGAAGGTGTTAAATGAGTTTACTATGGAGGGTAATTTTTATAGGTATAAAAAATTGGTTGAACTTGAATTGGGAGATTAATCATTTTGGGGTTGGTAAAACTTCTCTACATTATCAATGTACTTTAGACCTATGAAAATTCTTTTTATATCTTGGGACTCTGATCAAACAAATTATCTTGAAAATCTTTTTTTCCCAATTTTTAAAGGTTTGCAGGATAGAATGGAATGCCAGTTTTATGTTTTGCAGTTTTCCTGGGCAGATCCTACGGAAGTGGAAAGAATTTCAATTCTCGCTCGGCAATTGACTATTGTCTATCAGCACCATCTTGTATGGAGAAAACCTCACCCAGTGATAGGAAGCTTTTTGACAACGAAAAGGGCTGTAAAAGTCATAAAAAACTTAATAGAGAAAATTGAAATTACACATGTGATGCCCCGCTCTACCATGCCGGCTATAATGGTTAATCCTCTCCTAACATGGTTGAAAAAACGAGATGTTAAATTAATTTTTGATGCAGATGGTTTTCCTTTGCAGGAAAGGATTGATTATTCGGGGTTAAATAAAAATAGCTTCCAATACAAATACCTTAAAAAGGCAGAAACTAAAATACTAAAACATTCCAATATTGTCTTAGTCCGTACTTTTTTATCTATAAATATCCACCTGAAAACCATTGGTTTACGATATAGAGTTAAGTTTTTCAAAGTAAGTAATGGACGAAATGAAGACTTTTTTAAACCTGATTTAGTTTTACGTGAAAAGATAAGAAAAGAGCTTTCGATACCTTCATCAAGTATGCTATGGTTGTATTCAGGTAGTGTTGGTCCACAGTACCTTTTAAGTGAAATGTTAAATTTGTTTGAAAACTATCACAATCAAAATAAGGATAGCAAGTTTCTCTTCCTTGTTAGAGATAAATCAGCGGTTGCCCAAGCTATACCAGATCACTTAAAATCCAGTATTGTAATTAAATCTGTTGATTTTAGTTTAATCCCAGGTTATTATGCTGCCGCTGATCTGGGTGTAAGCCTTAGAAAGACTGCAAGTAGCCTTTCAGGAATATCACCTATAAAAGTGGGTGAGTATTTGCTTTCAGGTTTACCCCTGTTACTTTCTAGAGGGATAGGGGATTTGGAAAACACAGTAGGGCATGAAGATTTCTGTTTTATGCATCCAGTGCTAGACGAAGAAAAGTTCAATAAATGGCTTGCTGAGTTGAAACACATTTCGAAAGTATCAATTCGTGAAAAAGCAGTGGCTTGTTTTGCATTAGAAAATAGCCTTAAGGAGTATGAAACAGCCATATTGGCATCTAATTCAATAGTTGATTGATAGCAGATATAGCTTTTATCGTTTTTTTATTGACAGCCATTTTCTATATAAATCTAAAATGGGCTAAATCTCATAGGTATACTGCTATACAAACCAAGTGTTTATTTTTTTTATGGTTTTACCACCTTTCAATTAGCCTGGTTTTTTACCAATATATTTTGGTACATGGAGGGGATAGTTGGCGATATTGGAATATTGTTGAAAGTGGAGAAACTTCAATGGGAAATTGGTTTCATTTATTTGGCACTGGAACAGCATTTATTTATTGGTTTAATTGTCCTTTTTCTCAAATAGCAGGCCTAGGGTATTTATCAGGTACAATTCTTTACGCTTCCTTATCTTACTTTGGTTTTCTACTCGCCTTTGATCTGCTTAAAAAATCATTTCCCCAATTTTCAAAAAAAACTTACGCACATCCTGCATTTCTTACCTTACTATTACCAAATGTACATTTTTGGTCTGTGGGAGTAGGAAAGGAGTCCTTTTTATGGCTGGGATTGGTTTTAGTTTTGGCCGGTATTTACAGGTTTCCCAATAAATTTTATTTAATTCTTTTAGGATTACTACTTTCTTTAATGACCAGACCTATCCAAGGATTGGCATTAAGTATTTCTGTATTGATGGTAATTCCTTTTCACGAAAAACTTAAACCTTACCGTAATAAGGTATTTCCTGTTTCAATTTTATTAATTCTTTCGATATTTGCCTACCGGTATATAAAGGGAAGTTTAATTTATGGGTTTAATCTCAAATGGATAACTGATCTGTTAGACTGGCAAAGAAATTTCCTGGCATCCTTTGGTGGAGCTAGTTCAATAAATATGAATGATTATAGTTGGTATGAAAAGTTAATAACAATATTTTTCAGACCCTTTGTTTGGGAAGTTGATGGGTTTTGGAGCATAGCTGCAGCGATGGAAAATGCGGTTGTTTTAAGTGTTTTTTTACTAGGAGTGTGGAGCTTTTTTCAGTTAAGAGGCCAATTTAAAATCTCATTGTACCTTTGGACCGTATTGATTTATGGAATAATAATATCCCTACTATTTAGTCTTACCTTGAATAATTTAGGTATCATTATGAGAATGAAGAGTATTTACTTTCCTTTTTTTAGTATTATTGCCCTTCATTTATTTTATAAAGTAGCCAAGGTAAAGGTAGAGAAATGAATCGTCCGACTTTAGTCATATCATTGGATTTTGAGTTGCATTGGGGACGCTTTGATAAGGTATCTATTCAGAATAGAGAAACTTATTACCGAACAGCAAGGGAAGTTGTTCCTAAATTACTATCCTTATTTAACCAATACGAGGTTGAGGTTACTTGGGCAACTGTAGGTATGCTAATGGCCGAAAATGTTGAAGAATGGGAACACTACAGTCCCACTTTAAGGCCTATCTATAAAAACACTAAGCTTTCCGCTTATGATTGGTTTAATGCCTCCTCCAAAAATAATAGTTGTCTGTTTGCACCTGAATTGGTTCATAATATTATTGATACCCCTGGACAAGAATTAGCTAGCCATACATTCTCTCATTATTATACTATGGAGAATGGGCATGAAGACCGGGCATTTAGAGAGGATTTGATGGCCTCCAAAAGGATTGCACAGGAGAAATTTGGTAAAAAACTTTCTTCACTGGTTTTTCCTAGGAATCAATACAATGCTGAGTCAATAAAACTTGCAGGTGCCTTGGGTTTTTCCGCATTACGTACTAACCCCGGTGATTGGTTTTGGAAAGATCCTGAAAAAGGTGAATTATTGAAAAAAATATGGAGAACTTCGGATTCAATTCTTTCTTTGGGTAAACGTACTTCTTATCAATTTGATAATAAGGTGTTATCAAGTCCAGTTTTAATACCAAGCTCTCGATTTTTGAGGCCTTTTAATCCAAAGTTGGCAAGGTTCAACCAGTTGAAAATTAATCGTATAAAGGACGAAATTACCACGGCTGCTAAGAATGATGAAGTATACCATATATGGTGGCATCCGCACAATCATGGTCACTATCCCGACCAAAGCTTAAATGAGGTAAAACAAATTCTGGAACATTTTTCTTCCTGCAGAGACCAATATGGTATGCAGTCCCGATCCATGGAGGGCATTGCTCATAGCTTAATTCCTTCCCAATAATTCCTTTATTATTTAGAATAACTTTGCAAGTATTAGGCAATGGATTTTCTATTAGGAAATGAATCAGTTCATGTTCAAAATGAGTGATTTATTGCTGTTTTAGACTCTACTTAACGGTTAGACAGTTTCACCACAGCAGAGCTATGTCCATTTTCTAAACAAGCTGATTTTAACCCGAAATATGCAATAGACAATCTATTACGTGCTGAAATCGCTATAAAATCAGCCACTTCGTTGCTGTTTTCAATTTCACCATAGCGGTGCTATGCTAAAATCTCCAAACAGCCTGATTTTCTTGCGATTGCAACACTTCCCGTAAACACGGGACAGGCTATCACGATCCTATATTCAGGACGGAGAAATTCTATTACATAATCCGGTTTTAACAATAAAAATTGATTGTAGCCTTCCCTATTTATAGGGAAGCCTAGAACCTGAGAAAATAGTTTTGTGTTTTATTGCATTAATATTAGAACTTTTCCTTAGCCATTTATTTCTTGGTTTTGTCTGATTTGGGAGGCCTACTTTTGAAGGCGATGAATTGGCTAATTAGAATCCTATTGGATAATCTTGTTTTAATTAAGCCTATAACTTGTAGGCTTGACTAATATGTATTTATTTTGGCCATCTTTAAAAACGAAACACTATGGACCTATCAGAATTCAAGGCCAGCATTCAGAAAGGGCAAATTCCAGATGGCTTGACAGTATACCTGCATGCATTGTGGTTGGATGGTAAAGGGGATTGGAATAAGGCCCACTCATTAATAGATCATCTGGAGGATGCAGATGCCGCATTCTTGCATGCTTACCTTCACAGGAAAGAAGGAGATTTGGGAAATGCATCTTACTGGTACCGAAGAGCTGGTAAAACCAAACCGAACATAGGTTTAGTAGAAGAATGGGAACAAATGGTTTTGTACTTTTTAGAAAAAATGAAGGAATAAAGAACTTTATTTTTCTATAGGTAAACTTTTGTTTGCCTTTTTTATGTTACCCAATAATAGTGAAATTCAACATAGAATTAAATAATGAAAATAGCGTTAATTGCCCATGATGGGAAAAAAGCTGATATGGTCCATTTTATTGGTGGATCAAAACAAGCATTAGAAGGAATTACCCTTGTAGCGACAGGTACTACAGGTTCTCATATAGAAAAAGCAGGATTTGAAGTTGAAAAATTACTTTCGGGACCTTTAGGTGGGGATGCTCAAATAGGAGCAATGGTTGCTCAAAAAGAGTTGGATATGGTGATTTTCTTTAGGGATCCGTTAGGTAAACACCCTCATGAACCTGATGTGCAAATGTTAATGCGAATTTGTGATGTTCATAACGTTCCATTGGCAACCAACCTGGCCGCTGCTGAGCTGATGATAAAATATTTCGAAAGATAATTAATGAATTTTTAGGATAATAACATGCAAGACCAACCTATTAACATAAAAAAAATCGGAGTACTAACCTCAGGAGGGGATGCTCCAGGTATGAATGCTGCCATTCGTGCCGTGGTACGTGCAGGATTTTATTATAATCTAGAGGTATATGGGATATACCGTGGCTATGAAGGGATGATCAATGATGATATCAGAAAACTAGATAGCAGATCCATTGCGCATGTCCTAGAACGAGGTGGAACTTTTTTGAAATCAGCACGAAGTCTGGAATTCCGTACCCCTGAAGGTAGAAAAAAGGCTTATGATAACCTCAAAAGCCATGGCATTGATGCCTTGGTAGTAATTGGGGGGGATGGCTCTCTTACTGGAGCACATTTATTTTATAAGGAATTTGGTATACCTGCTGTAGGCTTACCAGGTACTATTGACAATGATTTATTCGGAACAGATTTGACAATTGGTTTCGATACTGCTTGTAATACTGCTATTGAGGCAATTGATAAAATCAGGGATACAGCCACTTCCCATGATCGTTTGTTCTTTGTGGAAGTAATGGGTAGGGATGCTGGGTTTATAGCTATAAATGCGGGTATCGGTAGCGCTGCAGCTGCCATTCTTATTCCGGAGAAGAAATTCCCTGTTGAGAAATTAATAGACAGGCTGAAGTTTAGAGAGAAGGCAAAAAAGGAAAGTAATATTGTTATTGTAGCTGAAGGTGGAAAAAGTGGTGGGGCACAAGAAATCTCGGAGAAAGTCAAAAAAATATTACCATCCTACGATATTAAAGTAACTATTTTAGGGCATCTTCAACGCGGAGGTGCACCATCCTCCTTTGACCGGATTTTGGCAAGTAAATTAGGTGTGTCTGCTGTTGAGGGGCTTCTTCAAGGTAAATATGATGTAATGGTTGGTATAATTAATAATAAAATTGTTTATACCCCAATTAAAAGAGCCATTGTAGATGATAAAAAAGTAGACGAAGAAGATTTACGGATTGCAGGTATCTTATCTACCTGATTTTGGAAAAAATGCACTAATATTCGATATAAATAATTGTTTATTAGAGATCATAACCTAGGGATAGGTGATTAATTTGATAAAGTAATAGTTTTCGAAACGTAAAATTTACTCTCTTGGTTTCTCATCTAGTCTCTTATAGTCAAAAAAGCCACTTAATTTCAGTGGCTTTTTTGCATTCAAAAAATTTTCGTTTTCTATCATTTTTAGGCATATTGTAGGATAGTAAGTAAATAAATATTAACAATACCCAAAACAAACCTATCAAATATGAAGAAAAGTATCGATCATCTACAGCAACGTTACCAGGATGAGAAAATTGCAAAAGTTAGCACTTCAGAAAGGTCCCAGCCATTGTTTGAAGAACCTAAAAATGATAGAAGGTCATTCTTTAAAAAGGCTGCTTTAGGAGGAATAAGTTTAGGTGGAATGTTGGCTTTACCTATGGAAGAGACCCTTGCTCACACAACTTCCAAAGTTAATCGTTTATCAAATCCCTCAGACTTAAAGATAACCGATATGCGGATTGCCCAATATGGCAATGTTCCCTTACTTAAAATATATACCAATCAGGGCATTCATGGTTTGGGAGATGTTAGGGATGGAGCAGATAAGCGATATGCTTTGATGTTGAAGAGTAGGATTTTAGGTGAGAACCCCTGTAATATCGAGAAAATCTTTAAAAGCATTGAGCAATTTGGTTGGCATGGTAGGCAAGGAGGAGGCGTGTCTGGAGTAGAAATGGCACTTTGGGACCTGGCAGGTAAAGCTTATGGAGTACCTCTTTATCAGTTATTGGGTGGTAAGTTTAGAGATAAGGTTAGGATTTATGTTGATACACCTACCGTACAAGATCCGGATGAATTTGCCAATAAAATGAAAGAAAGAGTTGACATGGGCTATACCATGTTGAAAATGGATATTGGAATAGGTTTGATAAAAGACCAAAAAGATACTTTGACAAATAAATCACCTTGGGGGCCGATGAGAGGTTGGTCTGACAAGGATGTGATGAGTTATACACAAACGCCACATCAATTTACTCATGTTCAAATAACGCCAAAAGGTTTGGAGAAAATGGTGGAATATGCTGCTAAAGCAAGAGAAAAAGTAGGCTTTGAGATACCATTAGCAATAGATCACTTTGGTCATATGGGGTATAATGAGATGATTAAATTGGCCAATGCTTTTGAACCATATAATATTGCATGGCTAGAAGACTTGATACCTTGGCAAAATACAGAGCAATGGAAGCGCATAACTGAAGCCATTTCTACACCTACTTTAACAGGAGAAGATGCTTATCATAAGAAAAACTTTAAAGATCTCATTGAAACCAGGGCTGTGGACCTAGTACATCCTGATCCGGGGAGTGCCGGAGGGTATCTTCAAACAAAAAAGATAGGAGATTATGCTGAGGAATTTCAAATAGGTATGGCTCTCCATCACGCCGCTTCACCAATTACCTTTATGGGTACAGTACATGCTGCTGCCGCCACCTATAATTTTATAGGGCTAGAGCACCATTCTGTGGATAATCCATGGTGGGAAGATTTGGTAACAGGTATAGATAAACCATTTGTAAAAGATGGATACGTGACCGTTCCAGAGGCACCGGGTATAGGTCTGGAACTTAATGAAGACGAAGTAAAGAAGAGGTTAAGGGAAGGTGAAAAGTTTTTTGCGCCTACCGATGACTGGAATGAAATCAGGTCTTGGGATAGAACCTGGAGTTAATTTGAAAAATGGCAACCCGGTAACATTTGCCGGGTTGTTTTTTTATAGAAAGACTTTTTTATCTCAAATAAGTTTTGCTAATCTTGTAAGACCAAATTGCTTTAATCTTATAATCAAATAACCCAGAATGGTTTTAAATGCTATCCTATTTTGGGTTTATTTAAGTCGATAAATATGAGTAAAATTTTATCTATACTTTTACAATTAGCGGTTGCTGGATTTGTAATAATCTTTACAGCATATTTGCTTCCAGGGATAACCGTGGATGACCTTTTTACTGGAATCCTGATCGCTGCCCTTTTGGCTTTATTAAATATTACGATTAAACCTATTTTGGTGTTTTTCACTATTCCCATTACCATACTTACCTTAGGTTTGTTCTTGCTGGTAATTAATGCATTGATGGTAATGCTTGCGGCAGATATTGTAAATGGATTTTCAGTAGGTAACTTTTGGTGGGCCCTTTTGTTTAGTTTGGTCCTATCCTTGGTAAACTCAATTTTTGGAATTTCCTTAGGTCGTGGCTTAGGAAGATGAAATTGTGACAAAACAATTCAACCTATTTAATGTTAATCTTATATCGAATAGTTCTTTTTGAATTATAGAAAAAAGTGAAAGTCATTTTAATCCCGATTAAATATTGGGGTTTCTCGAACTCATCAGGAGTATTTGAAATCGAAAGAAGATCACATTAAGTAGCTGAATGTAAGGTTGTTTAAGTGCCGTATTAATATTTTAAAGCCTGTTTTGGGTTGTGTGAATTTGCCCAAAATCATTATTAATGCAATAAGCTTAATCATTTCTTTATACTGTTATTAAGAATTTAAAGTTTATAATTAAAATCTTTTAGGTTAAATCTTTTTTTAAAATAGAAAAGATTGTAAATTATTGAGTAGATGCTACAAAGTAGTAGCCTATTTTTATTTTATTGTAACAAAACACAGCAAAACAGATATTATTAACCCACCTTTCAAGAGATGAAATACCCAAACGATGGTTTTTTACCTGAAACGATAGATAAATTAAAGCAGGAACTTATTTCCATCAATAAAAGCTTTAAAATTGTCCCAAGTGAGGACAATACTGACGAGTATGTCAATTTTTATTTCATAGGGAAATATGAAGGTAAGGAAGTGATTTATGATGCAGTTTTGTATACGCTTAAACTGCATTACCAAAGTGAGTTGTATGAATTGGCCGAACATGAGGCAGCCAAAAAATTTCCAAACTACAAAGGTATTAAATACGAAGAGGATGAAAATGGTAATTTGACTCCATTACAAACCGAAGAAGAAGAGATCGGTTGGTTCATTACAGAAATGATAATGGATATGGAAGAAGAGGGGGCTGTGAGGGTCCAGGAATTTTTGGATTTGGATACCCACCACGATTTTGGAATTGGCCTAGATGCTGCTCTAAATTTAGAGTCAATTGATGAAGCTGAACTAGAGAAATTTATTGAAGCATTTAATGATGACACCCTCGTACTAGATGACACTTTTTATACCTTCGAATCTGAGGAAGAAGAAGACTGAATTTTTTAATTTGGCTCAAAAATCTAGAATTTTTCTGTATCCATATTTAGATATTTGCCTACTTTCCAAGAAATTTTAACTTCAAATAAACTAAAAGGGATAAGAAAAAATCTTTTAGTTTATTTGAATAAATGTAAATGAAATTATTCAGGTTACTTCTCCTTGTAAATCTCGCTTTTACAGTTGAAAAATTTCTTTTTGTAGTTTTTAAATCATAAAATTTTTCAATCCTATTAATTACTTGTTTAGGGTTTTCAACATATTCATTATAGTAGATTAATAATGTATTATCGGGATTGGCCTTTTCTTTCCATTCATTATAAAAATAATTTAAATCAAAAAATAAACCGTCTTGTTTGGACTGGGTTACCCACTCATCGTCATCCATTTCAATGGAATAACCTTTTAATAAGTTATGGATTGATTTTATAGCTCCTCTTCGGTAGGCTAAAATTATTTCTGTGGGGTCCCTTAATAATACTACTTTTTTAATATTGGTTGTTAATTTTAAGTTGTTTGAGCTAGGGTAAATATGCTGTTTATAAACCAAGTGCTCATTGTTGAGAAATTCAGCATTGCTTAATTCCCTAATATCGGAATGAAATTGGTGGATAATATTGCAGTTTTCAGGAATCCTGTTTTTTGAAAAACTAAAATCCTGCTTGGATTTTAGTTGATGTAACTTGCTAATGGTTAGCATCAAAGATGTGCTAGCACTTTTAGGAATCGCGATGATCAACATGAATTTGTTATTTATTCTAGAAATCAAAAATAATAAAATGTACCAGATATCGAATTATTAATTTAAATCTGATGTTGAGGAGTATAAAAGTAAAGTATTTCCTTAATTCAATTTTATATTGTAAGTCATATTTTCAGTTTGTTTTTAATAATTTTTCAATTGCTTTTTCTTTGGAATGCATACCATCGTAAAAATAGCTTTCATTAAGTCCTGCCTGGCTTGGGTCAAAAGAACCATGAATTTTAATTTTATTTTTTTTGCAAAATTTTATTATAAAATTTTCTGTTTTAAGGACCATCTTGAAATCTTTCTTTTATCATAAAACGCTATAAAATCTTTTGTTGGCTCGATCTTTTTTTTGTAAGCATCGATGGGGTAGCTTAAAGTCTGAAAAATATAAAAGCTTATACCTACTGGCAATATTATTTTTAGGGAATTAGCCTTTATTTCTTCCCCAAAAAAGGAAAAAGCAGCTACGAAATTGTCTAAGAAAAAATTGTAATATTTAAAAAAAACTAAAAAACCAAGGTTTATTGAAACACTTGTCCATAGTAATAGTCTTCTTTTTGTCTTGTTAGTTGTTGTGTTTAGTTTTAATCCGACTAAAAAGTCAACAACAGTACTGAATAAAATTAATAACAAAAACCTATAGTCCCACCACCCATAAAATAAATAACTGGTCAATAGTAATAGAATATTTTGCGCTTTTAAATTTTCACCTGTAACAAACCAAAATAAAAAGAAAACTATGGGTAAGGAAATTGCAAAGTCAATCGAATTAAAAAGCATTGATGATTTTACTTGAGGTTATTCATACAAAAGTAGAAATTTGGTTAAATTTATTTAGGTCCTATTTTGTTTTTTTGATAGTTGAGGTAGTAATACTAATTTTACATTCCTAATCATATTTTTCAATTTTAGTTATAGTTTGAAAATTAAAAATATTTAGAACTTTAATTTGTATTCATGAATTTAAGTGTATTTTATTCATGAAATTGTATGATAGTTTATTAAATAAATTCAATTTAAAAAATTCATCTAATATACTGAATATTTATGTTAAAAGTAGCTTGGTCTACAAAATATGCTCACCCCTTACCACATGGGCATAGGTTTCCAATGGAAAAATATGAACTTCTCCCTGAACAGCTGATTTATGAGGGGACATTGACAAAGGAGAACCTTTTTTCACCATTGGCACTTGATGAGTCATTAATTACGGCTACCCATGAGCTAGAATATTTTCAAAAATTAAAATCACTGGGATTAAATAAAAGTGAGATTAGGAAAACTGGGTTTCCATTAAGTAAGGAATTAATAGATAGGGAAATCCATATAATGAACGGCTCAGTAATGGCAGCATTTAATGCAATCAGTGATGGGATTGGGATGAATATTGCCGGCGGTACACATCATGCATTTAAAGATAGAGGGGAAGGGTTTTGCCTGCTTAATGATATTGCTATAGCGGCAAATGCCTTGTTGTCCCAACAAATTGCAGCAAAGATTCTAGTTGTAGACCTTGACGTTCACCAAGGCAATGGTACTGCAGCTTTATTTGAAAATGAGCCAAACGTTTTCACCTTCAGCATGCACGGTAAAAACAATTATCCACTTCACAAAGAACGATCGGATTTAGACCTGGCCTTAGAGGATAATATGGATGACACTAACTATTTACAGTTATTGGATAAGCATTTTAAAAGGCTATTAGATGTGGTAGAGCCTGATTTTATTTTTTATCAATCTGGTGTTGATGTATTGGCGACCGATAAACTTGGAAGGTTGGGATTATCCCTGCAGGGATGTAAAGAAAGAGATAAGATGGTTTTGACTGCGGCCAAATTAAACAATATTCCAGTGATGTGTTGCATGGGAGGGGGGTATTCCCATAAAATTAGTGATATTATAGAAGCTCACGCCAATACTTTTAGATTGGCTCAGGAAATCTATTTTTAACCTAATTTTCATAATTTAGATTTTACCACCAAGGTTAAATATAGAAAAAAGGGTATTTTCAAGTTTATTAATGTTCTTAGAATTTGTAAAAGACTAAGAATTCTTATATTTGCCTCAATCAATTATAAAATCTATATCAAGTGAGAAAAAATACAACATTATTCAGTGCAATTGCAGTTTTAGGACTTTTAATCGGAGCTTGTAATACTCCTGCTAACAATGAATCAAATTCAGCCGATGAAAACAAGGTAGATATCTCTGACCTAAAAGTGGCTTATATCGTTACAGATAGTGTGATCAACAACTTTGATTACTTTAAAGAAAGGTCTGCTGAAATTGCTGAAAAAGGCAATAAATACCAAAGTGAATTGACTAATAGAGCTCAAGGATTTGAAAAAGAGGTAGCTAGTTTTCAAAACTCCAATGCAAACATGACCATGAACCAAGCTCGTGCCAAGCAAGAAGAGTTGATGACTAAGGAAAAAAACCTTATGACTTTTAGGGAAAATATCATGGCTGAACTTTCAGCAGATGAGACTAAATTGTACAATGAGGTATATGATAAAATCCAAGTATATCTTAACGATTACGCTGCTTCTAATGATCTTGAAATGATTTTATCTTATACAAGAGGTGGTGGTGTTTGGTATGCCAACAAATCGTTGGATATTACTGATGATGTTATTGCTGGGATAAATGATGATTATAAAAACGGAACTAGTAGCGACTCAGAAGAAAAAGTAGAAGAGCCGGCAGAAGAAAAGTAATTTAAATTACACTGATATATTTAAAAAAGCCCGGTTTTCCGGGCTTTTTTTATTTAATTTTGTACCATAACCTTGAGGAAACCTAAGTTGCTTTTCAGGGTCTTGTTGTTTATATTCGAATCTTTTAGAACCAACTTATTGGCCTAATAATTTTAATTAAAAAAAATGGAAATAACCAATTTTCTTAAACATCATTTCAGACACTTTAATGCAGCAGCTTTGATAGATGCTGCTGAGGGGTACAAAGCTCATTTGGATGACAATGGAAAAATGATGATTACCCTAGCCGGTGCAATGTCCACTGCCGAACTTGGGATTTCTTTGGCTGAAATGATTCGACAGGATAAGGTGCACATCATTACTTGTACTGGCGCTAATTTAGAAGAGGATGTTTTTAATTTGGTCGCACATGATTATTATGAACGAATCCCCAATTATAGAGATCTTTCTCCACAGCAGGAACAGGATCTGGTAGATAGGCACATGAATAGGGTGACTGATACTTGTATACCCGAAATGGAAGCCATGAGGAGGATTGAGAATGTGATCCTCGAAGAATGGCAGAAGGCTGACAAAGCCGGTGAAAGCTTTTTCCCTCATGAGTTTTTTTATAAAATATTGCTGTCAGGAAAATTGGAGAGTGAATACCAAATTGATCCTAAACATAGCTGGCTATTAGAGGCTGCTAAGAAAAATATACCTATAATTGTTCCAGGTTGGGAGGACTCTACTCTGGGAAATATGTTTGCAGGTCACGTGATCGCTGGAGATATCAAAGACGTTCATACCGTTAAAGGTGGAATCCAATACATGATGTTTTTAGCAGATTGGTATACTGAGAATGCGAAAGAGGACAGTACAGTTGGGTTCTTTCAAATAGGTGGAGGAATCGCTGGTGATTTTCCAATTTGTGTGGTGCCAATGCTTCATCAGGACTTACAACGTGATGGAATTCCACTTTGGGGGTATTTCTGTCAAATTTCTGATAGTACCACCTCTTATGGATCTTATTCAGGGGCTGTTCCCAATGAGAAGATCACCTGGGGGAAATTAGGTATTGATACACCGAAATATATAATTGAATCCGATGCGACCATTGTTGCTCCTTTGGTTTTTGCAATAGTATTGGGACAATGAACAGTATAAGATGATCAAAACCTTTGTTACATTTTTAAGAGCAAGCACAGTTTTAGTGTTTGCTCTTTTTGCTTATCATAATTCTATGGGACAAAGCTCAGGTTTAAAACGTGTTTTCTCACTTGAATATGACGAGCAACACCCAATTATAGCTCCAGATGGATCCTTGTTTTTTACTCTGGCCTTTCATCCAGACAATATAGGTGGAAAGAGCGATCCTGGAGATGTATGGTTTGCCCCGGAAGAAGATGGTGTATTCAAGTTGCCTCAATCAATCGCTGAACTTTCTACACCATTTTATGACCTGCTAATTGGTTTTATTGACTCAGATACAGCTCTGGTTTATCATGCAAACTTGAATAGGGAACAGGTTATAATACGGTATTTTTGGGATGGTGGAAGTTGGAATAGGGATGAGGTGGTTCAAATTCCTGGCTTAAAAACCAAAGGAGACTACTTTAGTGCTTCCTTGGACCCTGGTGGATCTTTTATGGTTATGTCCATGGACTCCTATGGAAGTTATGGGAATGAAGATCTCTATATATCCAAGCGGAATGGGAATACATGGAGCAGGCCTATAAATCTCGGTGCAAGCATTAATACAGCTAGTCAGGAATTAAGTCCGGCCATTGGTTTTAATGGTGATTCACTATATTTTTCTACAAATGCCTCTGACAATGAAAAGAGCATTGAAATCTATTTTAGCATGCGATTGGATGAAAGTTGGAGAAAGTGGAGCAATCCTAAACTTTTAAAGTTATCCGAAATGGCTGGTATGGACATGTATTATTTTCCAGCTTCTGAAAATGAAAGATTCTTTTTTACCAATACGCAGACTAGCGATGATTTTGGGAATATTTACTATAATGGAGTAGCCTCCTTGAAAATTGAGGAGGTGCCATCGAAAAAGGAAGAAAATCTTGAAAATAAGATGGAGATCAGAAGCTTTGAAAATGCAAATGTGATAAAAAACCTATATGCTAATGAAAATGTTTTAAAAAGTAGCATAGAACCTACATTGGGAAAAACAATTGTTGGGGACTTAAAAGAGAATTTGGCTACCTTGGCAGTAGGTGAAGGCCTTGTTTTGGAAGGGCTATTATTTCAAAGAGCTTCAGTAGATTTGGTTAATGATAAAGAGTCCTTGAACACCTTGGATGAATTAGCCACCTATTTGAACGATAATCCTGAAAAGGTTATTTCTATAGAAGGACATACGGACAGTTATGGAAATGAAAATGTCAATATGCGATTGTCATTGGCCCGGGCAAATAAAATAAAAGAGCTCCTAATTGAAAGAGGAGTACAGAAGGACCGCTTGTTTACTAAAGGCTGGGGAGGGAAAAAACCAATAGCGACCAATTCTAATGTGGCGGGAAGAATGAAAAATAGAAGAGTTGAGATCATATTTTTGCTTAATAAATAAAGATTGAAATGACCTATTTGAAAAAGTTGGGATTTTGGTACTTAGGCTTATTGCCGATTTTAGTAATATTATCATGTAAGGAAAAGGTGAAAAACGAGGTTGACGCCAAAGAACTACATCCAAAATCATGGGAAATGCGACCCTTTGTGAAAATGGATGAAGACAACCCCGTGCTTAACCCAGGAAATTTGACCTTTACCTGTCCTATTCTCCAGAAACAGGTGAAATGGGAAGAAAAGGATGTTTTTAATCCTGCTGCGGTGATTAAAGATGGGCTCATTAATCTTCTTTATCGAGCAGAAGATAGTATTGGCAGTAATAATGGAACTTCTAGAATTGGCCTCGCATTAAGTGATGATGGAGTAACTTTTAAAAAGCTTCCTGAACCAATTTTTTATCCGGAAAATGACAGTCTAAAAACATTGGAATGGGATGGGGGAGTAGAAGACCCAAGAATTGTTGAGACTGAAGACGGAAGATATATTTTGACCTATACTAGCTATGATGGAGAAGTAGCCCGACTTATGTTAGCTACTTCATTAGATTTAAAGAATTGGAAAAAATATGGACGGGTTTTGAGAGGTGAATGGAAAGATACTTGGAGTAAAGCAGGCGCTATTGTGGCCGAAAGAAAGGGGAACAAGGTCATTGCAAAGAAAATCAATGACAAGTATTGGATGTATTTTGGTGATACGGACCTTTTCTTGGCCTATTCTGATGACTTGATTAATTGGAGTCCATTATTGGAAGAAGGTAACCTAAAATCGGTGCTTCAACCTAGGCCTGGATATTTTGATAGCAGATTAGTAGAGTCAGGCCCTTATGCTTTACTTAGGGAAGAAGGTATTTTACTATTATACAATGGAATGAATCTGGGAGAGAATGAAAACCGTGATACGACTCTTGCTCCTGGGGCTTATTCGGCAGGGCAGGCATTGTTTGCAAAAGACAATCCAGGTATATTGATAGATAGGTCTGAGACTTATTTCCTGACTCCTGAAAAACCCTATGAAACCGAAGGACAGGTTAATTTGGTTTGTTTTATTGAGGGGATGGTTCCTTACAATGGAAAGTGGTTTTTATACTATGGTACCGCCGATTCTAAAATAGCAGTAGCAGTTTATGAGGGAAATTGATCCCAATTTAGCTGATTCATTTGACAGGATTAATGGCCTATTCTAAAAGATTGACCCTGATAGGAAGAACTGGAAAATTGTAAGGTAATAAAGGAGATTTGGGGACTGTGTTGTTACTGAAAAAAAGCAACAATACCACTAAAACCAGGTGTTATGTGTTGTTTAACCCGCATTTTGTTAAAGGATACACGTAATAGGTTGCCTATTTCGGGGTTAACTTTAGATATTTTTATCAAAAAAAAAGGAAGGCTTCCGATTGGAGACCTTCCCTTTTTTTGATTAGTTCCTATTAAAATAGAGGGTTTTAGTTCATCATAGCTGGTGATCCGCCTTCACTTTCTTTTAAATCTTCATTGGTAACCCCTCTTTTCTTTCTTCTTCCTCCATCAACACTCAATTTTCCGATTCTATAGGAGAAGTTTATTTTGAAATTCATAAAGCGCATGCCAGTGACACTTTTTTGAGTGATGGTAGATGTTACTAACTCATTTCTCATTTTAAACTCAGGGGTAAAGAAGTTTTCAGCTCCAAATCCTATGCTTCCACGCTTTTCGGCAAATTGCTTGTTTAAACTTAAGCTATAGATACCGAATCCTCCTGCTGAACCTTGAAGTTGTACTCTCCTTCCGCGGTAAAAACTAAAGGCTTGAATTTGCCAGTCTCTAGGTAAGGTGTAATTACCGAATAACCTACCACTTATTACAAACCCTTCATTTTGGGCTCTCAATTGTGGGTCTGATAATCCATTGTCCAATTGAGAAAAATAACCATCAATTGATCCATTCAAAGAAAACTTGCCTGAAATATTAACATTTGAGAATATACCCAAACCATAGGCCCTTTCATTACCAATATTTTCGTAGGTAGTAAAGATAACATCGTCATCCTGAATGGTCCTTACTGGCTGAATAGAACCTGTAGTATTCCTTAGATAAGAGGTGAAGTTAAGGGAAGTTCCCTTAATAAAGGTACTGTAGGACAATTCATAATTGTCTGTCATTTCAGGATCCAATAATGGGTTTCCTTGAGTGATTTGTTGAGGGTTTGCAGCTTCTATATTAGGGTTAAGGTAATTCAATGATGGTCTTTGAATCCTTCTATTATAGGCGGCCTTTAACATATTGCCATTGGCCAGCTTTCTTCCAAAGTTCATGTTTGGTACTACGGTTCCATAAGAAGGAATGTCGGCTGGTAAATCAGAAGAAAGGAATTCTGCATCTATATTGGTGTACTCATATCGAATACCGGTTTTTAATGTGTAATGCTCTAAAAAACCAAGGGTGTAGGACAGGTATCCGGCAGTTACATTTTGGTTGTAATTAAACTGATTGGACAAGTCAACATCCTCATCTTCCACATAATCACCATCTGCTCCATCTGCTCTAAAATAGGCGAAATCACTAGTAGCTTTTCTAAGTATGTTTTTGGCGCCATATTCAATGATCTGCTCATCTTTTGAACCAAGTGGTGTCACATAATCTACCTGAACTGTAAACTCCTCGTTAAGGTTATTGTTGTCATTTTTTATTCTACTAATGATTTGATCAAAGGAATCATTGTAAAGGCTATTTACAAAGTCATTGGTACGATTGCTTCGAGAGTAGAGGCCAGAAAAACTAATTTCTTTTCCCTTCTTTTCAAATGATTTGGTGTAATTGTAACTGACATCAACATTGTTTGAAAGATTGTCTGTTTTTACATCTCTTAAAAGTTCATTGACCAATATGTCCTCTACATAAGTTTCAGTATATAGATCGTCTTGCTCCATTCTCATATTCCTAAGTCCGAAACTAACCGATGTGGTCATGAAATTCAATTTGTTGATTTCATAATCCCAGCCAAAGTTATACCTTCCAAACATCATATTGTTCCTAGTATCAGCTCCCTGCAGAATTCGAGTGGCTGGAGCATCTTCAGAAAGTAGTGTTTGTTCATTTTCGAAGCTACCTAATATATTGTAACCCATACGGCCAAATCCACCTAAGGAAAAGCCCATTTTTCCTTTTTTCAATGCTACATTTAAACCAAGATTTGATCCTCTCAAGCCAGCACTGGTATTGATATTCAATGAAGCACCTTGTAATTTGTTCTTTTTGGTGACTATATTAATCACACCACCGGTACCTTCAGCATCATATTTGGCAGAAGGAGAAGTGATGACTTCTACGGATTTAATTTCTTCGGCAGGAATTTGCTTTAAAGCATCTGCAATATTGTTGGCAACAATGGCAGATTGCTTATTATCGATCAAAACAAGGATATTGCTGCTACCTCTCATGGAAACATTACCGTCCAAATCGACAGTCAGCATTGGTACTCTCCTCAATACATCGGAAGCATCACCACCAGCGGTGGTTTTGTCATTTTCAGCATTGTAAATCGTTCTATCAACCTTTTCTTCTATTAAACTCCTTTGACCTTGAACGGTTACTTCCTCTAGGGAAACAGCTGATTCACTAAGCCCAAGATTGCCTAAAAATAATGATGGTGTATTTGGTCCTACTTCTACATCCTCCCTAACAAAAGAGTCATAGCCAACGAAACTAAGTTCTACCTTGTATTTTCCAGCAGCTTTTACATTAAAAAAGAATTCTCCATTATCATCGGCAACGCCTCCAGCTACTGAAGCGTCAGTTCCTGCTTCTTTTAAAAATGCTGTAGCATAAGGGATAGGTTCTCCGGTGGCTTTGTCAATGACTTTACCAGAGATTTTAAATTCTTTTTTTTCAGTAGCCTTTTGGCCAAAGCTGTTTACAGATCCTACAGCCAGGAATATTATCGAAATTAATAATAGTTTGGTTAACCTTTTCATTTGTATATTTTTTTCCAATTAGATAGTAGTCGTTAAATACCACAACAAAGAAAATTTTTTCTTATCAAATTAAAAAACACAATAGATAGGTAAGGTTGTTCCATCGACAAAAACCGCATATTATCAGACTAAATGAATTTCCGCTATTTTATATTTAGTTTATAGATTGATTTACTCTATTAAGCGGTATTCTATCCCAGTTGGTAGATTTAAACTTTTCTTTTAATATCTTTCTTTTATGTTTATATCGGATTATTGCATTTCGGAGTAACTAAACTCCAAACCTATTCATTATGACACATACAATTAAGCCTAGAAAAATTACGCTTCTTATCCACGTTTTGGTCTGGGTATTTATTGCTATTGTAATTTTTGTAGTAAGCCCCCTTTCCTGGAAAGTGGATTTGCCAATAGAATATTGGTTTAAGCAAGGACTGACACTTTTCTTTCTCATAGTGTGCTTTTACCTGAATATGTATGTTTTGGTGCCAAAATTACTTTTTAAAGGTAAAATATGGGCTTTTGTGGGGGTAGGTATTTTGATTACCCTACTGTTTTTATTTATAATCATTCAGTTTGAAAACTTTGTCAATTTACCTGAATTGATGCATAATGTTTTTAGGCCTGAAAAACCGTATTTGCCCAAACCAAGAAACTTTAGCTACGATTTGTTTACAGTTCTCCTTTTGTTGTTTGGTTTAGGGATAAGTACTAGCGTAGTAGTGGTGGAGAAATGGCAAATTGATGTGGGGCTAAGGAGGCAAATGGAGCAAGAAAAAGTCACCTCCGAACTGTCTTACTTAAAAGCCCAAATCAATCCTCATTTCTTTTTTAACACTTTAAACAATATCTACTCGCTCACCAATATTGACGTAGAAAGGGCACAAAAAGCAATACTTAAATTGTCAAGGATGATGCGCTATGTGCTTTATGAAACCGATAAAGACACAACGTATCTGAGTAAAGAGCTTGATTTTATTAGGGATTATGTAGATTTAATGCGACTTAGATTGTCGGACAAGGTTAATTTGAATTTAGACATTCAGGAAAATACAGAAGACATACCTATTGCGCCAATGCTTTTATTACCTTTTATTGAAAATTGCTTTAAACATGGGGTAAGCGCAAAGTTGGAAAGTAAAATTGAAATCTTTGTACGCCAAAAAGGGAAAATTCTTGAACTTAAAACAGTAAATTTAAAGTTTCCATCTAACCCTAAAAGCAAGGAAAATATGGGAAGTGGAATAGGTCTTACAAATACCAAAAGGCGATTGGATTTGATTTATGGGAGTAAATGTCAGTTGATTATTGATGAGGACAATCCTGAAAATGAATACCGAACGCAATTAAAAATAGATTTGGGATGAAAATCAAATGTGTTGTAGTAGATGATGAGCCTTTGGCCTTGGAGTTGGTATGCAACTTTGTAAAAAAAACAGGTTTTTTGATTCTAGAGGAGAAATTTGACAGTGCTTTGGACGCCTTATCCTATATCAATGCCAATCAAGTTGATTTGATGTTCTTAGATATTCAAATGTCCGACTTGACTGGGATGGAATTGGCCAGGGTGCTTGAAGGAAGAAAAGGGAAACAGTCGCCCAAAATTATATTCACTACTGCCTACAACCAATTCGCGATTGAAGGGTATAAGGTCGATGCATTGGATTATCTGCTAAAGCCTTTTGGGTATGAAGAGTTCCTAAATGCTAGTCAAAAAGCCTTAAAGTACTTTGAAAAACAAACCGCTACCAACCATTCAACTGCGGAAGATTATATTTTTCTTAAAGTGGAATACCAACTAGTCAAAGTGATGCTGAAAGACATTGTTTTGGTAGAGGGCTATAAAGATTATGTTAAAGTCCATTTGGTAGATAAAAATTCGCCAATACTTTCCCTGACAACATTGAAAAACATGGAGGAATTACTTCCTGAGGGGCAGTTTATGCGGGTTCACAGATCTTTTATCATCTCCCTTGATCAAATTGTAAGTATTAGTAAAAGTACGGTGAATATGGGGATTATGAATATAAGTGTGAGTGAAGGCTATAAAGAGAATTTTTTGCAGTTCATCAATAAATGGATCAACTGAAAACGGGCTTGTAAATTTTTATTGCTAAAAATTTACAAGCCCGTAATTATAGTAATATATGGTTTGGCTTTCTATTTTATTTTCCATAGGAATTGCCCATAACCAGCAGATTCCATTTCATCTTTCGGTATAAATTTCATTGCGGCAGAATTCATACAATACCTTAAGCCTGTAGGCTCGGGACCATCGTTGAAAACATGACCAAGGTGGGAATCTCCAAACTTGCTTCTTACCTCTACTCTTACCATACCATGGCCTCTATCTGTAGGTTTTTCCAGATATCTTGCGTCTAAAGGTTTAGAAAAACTTGGCCATCCGGAGCCAGATTCATATTTGTCACTTGAGCTGAATAAAGGAGCTCCAGAAACAATACACACGTATATTCCAGCCTCTTTGTTCCCATTGTAAAGATTATCAAATGAACGTTCCGTCGCATTTTCCATAGTTACTTGGTACTGCAATGTGGTTAGTTTTTCTTTAAGTTCCTTTTTAGAAGGCTTTGGGTATTTGCTTGGGTTTGGAACTTCCCAGTGCTCACTTATGAACCTGTCTCTGCCAGATCCTACCCTATAGGATTTGTATGGGCCTGGTTCTTTCTTATAATAATCCTGATGGTATTCTTCAGCAGGATAGAAGTTGGTAAACTTGACTATTGGAGTGACGATAGGTTTATCAAAAACTCCTGAATTGTCAAGTTGTTCTTTAAGTGATTCTGCTACTTTTTTTTGTTTATTGTCATGATAAAAGATCGCAGATTGATACTGACTTCCTCTATCATAAAAACTCCCTCCCTCATCTGTGGGGTCATATTGTTGCCAGAAAATATCAATAATTTCGCTGTAACTTATTACATCAGGATCAAAAGTAACCTGCACTGCTTCTTTATGGCTGGTTTTCCCTGAGGACACCTGCTTGTAGGTAGGGTTTTTCTCTTTACCTCCAGCATAACCGGAAACTACCGATAGAATGCCGTCAATATGCTCAAAAGGGGATTCTATACACCAAAAACATCCCCCTGCAAAGGTGGCTTTTTCGGTGTTCCCTTTATAGGAAGCTGTATTTACTGTTTCAGTATCTTCAGACGATTTCTCTGAGCCATTACAGGAAGTAACAGCTACTAAGAGTAGCCCAAATGCTACTAAAATTGATTTAAATGGAAAATTCATAAATTAATAAGTTTTAATCCGATTTAGAAACGGGGAATGTTCAAGAATTGTTCAAATTTTATATACAATATCGCTTACAGGGTTCGAAATCCGTATCTCAAACCATTAAATAGTAGATGTAAAATGTAGCCTTTAGGCGGTATAATTGACTTTTCTTGTAACATTGCTGATTTGGTCACCATTCAAGTCTGCTTTCATTGGGGATATTTCTTCCAAATGCCCCAACTGTCGTGCATTTATATACGCTAAACAGTACCTTTTAGGTTTAAGTTACTTGATAAAAACTGAGATAGTGGCTGTATAATCCCTGTTACTACCTCTGATGCTTAAAATGGCACTTGTTAAGTATTTAGATAGATATAACTTTTTGATTGACTTGAAGGTAATGGCATCGTTTTTGAACAATTTTATAGTGATTGACCACTTTGAACCTGTCATTATAGGATAGTCAGAGTGAGAATTAATTATTGAAATTAAACCAACAACAATTATGAATTTTAATGCAATTTATTTCGGTACAGGAGCAGCATTATTGCTAATGTTTTCTTCATGTAGTGAAAACAAAACTGCTGAGGATCAATTGAAAAATGCTAAAAATGAGGTGGCAGAAAGTAGTGCTGAGGCCAAAGAAGAATTGAATGAAACTTTTAAATCCTTTAAAAGCGAGATTGTTCAAGAGCAAAATGAGTTAAAGGAAGAGCTGAAAAAATTAAAGCAGGAGATAAATGAAGAACAAATCAAACCTGCCAACTCTTCGATTGACAAAATTCTGGCTAAGGCTGATAAAAGCATAAAAAACCTTGAGGTTAAAGCGAGAGAATTTGAAAAAGCTTCTAATAACAGGAAAGTTCAAATAAAATCTGAATATAGAAGATTAGAGAAAGAAGCGGAAAAAAGCCTCGAGAAGCTGAAGGATGAACTTAAGGAGTTGTAAAAAATAATTGATAGTAAGTTTTTTAGGGCCATTTCTATTTATTGGGAATGGCCATTTTTTTTGTAATACCGAAGTGTTGTCCTATTAATAGCAATATTAAACTGAATAAGTAATTAAATGCCTACGGAAACCACCAATTAGCACTAAACCTTGCTTACCTACTTTAGATTTTCATCATATAGTTTTATTCTTAGCCCTATCAGCTACACTAGATTAAAGAGGATCGATCCAAATATGAATCATAATAATTAAGCTGATTATTTTTATTTCTAATGATAGCCATTTTGCTGGAAACATAGTTTATTTAAGGGAGGGCTACTTTATAGAATTAAATTAAATAATTTGGTTTATCTTTAAATCTATATCTATTCTAAAAATAATAGCTCAAATCCTGGCCTAAGTAATAATATCTCTATGAAAAAAATTGAAATTTTTAACCTAAACCTTCTATTAGGAATCTCTCTGATAATCAGTTTTTATGCCTGTGGTGAAAAACAAGATTTTCCAATCAATGAAAAAATAATTTTTCAACAGGTATATGTTCCCGTAATTCAAGGCAAGACGACTACAATAGCCAAACTTGAAATTAAAACAGAACAGCAAGAAATGCTCAATGGCCTTGAAATAGAGTTACAAGGCGATATTGATTTTACGAGTTTATCAATAAATTTGCTGTTAGAGGATGGTACAAAAGAATCGCTTCAAGGAACATTTAATAAAGAAGAGAAATCTTGGAGCTTGACGGAGGAAAAAAGCCTGCCTACTGGAAAATTGGCCATGAATATTAATGTTGATCTAGCAGAAAATGCAGATCTAAAAGGTAGATTCAGTTTACAAGTTCCAATGATAGAAATCTCTGGTGAAAAAGTACAGCCTAGTGGTCAGAAAGAGAATTTAGCCTACAGAATAGGGAAATCGCTTCGTACTGAAGGTGATGATGGAGTGGCAGCCTTTCGAATTCCTGGACTTGCCACGAGTACAAAAGGTACCTTGCTGGCTGTTTATGATGTTAGACACGATGATTCCTCTGATTTGCAAGGAAATATAGATGTGGGCTTGAGTAGGAGTGAAGATGGAGGAAATACATGGAATCCTATGCAAATTATAATGGATATGGGTGAATGGGGAAATTTGCCTGAGGACCAAAATGGAATTGGAGATCCTTCTATTTTGGTAGATCCAGTCAATGGAGACATTTATGTGGTTGCGCTTTGGCTACATGGTAAGCCCGGAACGGCAGCTTGGAGAAGTTCAGAACCCGGATTGACACCAGATAAAACGGGTCAATTGATGATTGTGAAATCTGAGGACGATGGTAAGACCTGGACAGCCCCGTCCAATATTACCCAACCTATGAAGGATGCCTCATGGCAATTGTTCTTTAATGGGCCGGGAAAAGGAATAGCCATGAAAGATGGAACATTGGTCTTTGCTGCTCAATACAAAGACCATGATCAAATTCCGCACAGTACCATTATTTACAGTAAAGACCATGGTGTGTCATGGCAAGTGGGAACAGGAGCAAGGTCAAAAACTACTGAAGCCCAGGTCGTAGAGTTAAGTGATGGGCAATTAATGCTAAATATGAGAGATGATCGAGGTGGTTCTAGGGCGGTTTATACTACAGTGGATATGGGCAATTCCTGGAATGAACATTCATCTAACCGTGGCGCTTTAGTTGAACCAATTTGCATGGCTAGCTTAATCAGGTTCAATTCTGAATACCTGTTATTTTCTAACCCCGCATCGACTGAAGGTCGGTATAATATTACTGTGAAAGCAAGTGATGATGAGGGAATAACCTGGCCTGAGAAGTACCAAGTATTGCTAGATGACCAAAAAGGTTGGGGCTACAGTTGTATGACAAAAATAAATGAAGGTGAAATTGGGATATTATACGAAAGTAGTCAAGCTCATATGACTTTTCAAATTTTACCAATTAATGAAATAATTTCATCTGAATAGAAAAAAAGTATAACTTTATATATATTATATTATCTATATTTTAGTTTTGTTTTATTGTGTTTAACAACAAGTTTTAATTTTTAAAGTGTAATTTTTAAAGAATAAATTATTTGAATTATATAAAAACATAAAAATCCGTTTTTTTGTTTTTATAAATAGTTATATTTGGTTAATAAGCCTAACCAATTGTGTTGAAAATAGCTCTTGAAGAAATTTATTTAAAACATATTGCAAGACACAGAATTAGATTTTGAAGAGTTTTTTAATTTATCCCCGGAATTGCTATGCGTCGTGGGGTTTGATGGACATTTTAAGAGAGTTAATACGGCATTTCAAAATGTTCTTGGCTATACTGAGGAGGAGTTAGAAAAGAAACCACTCAGCGATTTTATCCATGAGAATGATAGGGAATCTACCCACAAGATTAGGGAAAACTTAAAAAATGGCACTCCTTTAAATAATTTTGAAAACCGTTATTTGTCTAAATCTGGTGAGGTCTTATGGCTTTCTTGGACTTCAAAATTAGTACCTGGAAAAAAGTTAATTTATGGATTGGCGAGGCTTGTTAATCCAAAGAAAGAAATGGAAGCCAAGAGAAATGAGTTGATCAAAGAGCTCACGAATACAAATGAAAAACTAAAACAGCTTACAATCACAATATCACATGATCTGAGATCACCTGTAAATAATTTATTGGCAGGTTTTGATCTATTGGACAATGAAAGGATAAAAGACACAGAAACTGTTGAGTTGGTGGATTTACTTCGGAAATCTACACTTGGATTGAAAACCCGACTTGATGATTTTCTTACATCCTTAAAAAAGGAAGAGTTATTGGTTGTCAAAGTGGAGCCACTTTTGTTTGAGAATATTTTAACCCAATCCACAAATGATATAAAGTCCTTAATTAAGAACTCAAACGCTAAAATTATTACAGACTTTAACGAGGTGCCTACGATTCAATTTAATAAATCATACCTAGAGAGTATTTTTTTAAATTTGATTTCTAATTCTATCAAATATACTACGCCCGATGTTGAACCAGTAATTGAAATACGTTCGTATTTAAAAGCAGGTATTACCAAACTTTCTATTAAAGACAATGGTATTGGTTTTGATATGAATAAAGTGAAACAAAAAATATTTGGCTTTGATCAAAAGTTTCATGACAATGAAGAAAGTCAAGGCATAGGCTTGTATTTGGTTCACAAGCATGTTACAGCTCTTGGTGGCGATATTGAGGTTAGGAGTAAACCTAATAAAGGTACTGAGTTTATCGTTTCGTTTAAAAACCAGCTATAAACCAATTAGTTAAGTATTGTTTTAAGTTATTTATTGAAAGGCAGCCAAATTTTTTACTTTTTTTTTGCTAAATCCGTTAACTAAAATAATCCAAAAGCGTAATGTCAATGGCACTCTCATTATAAATTCAACAATCACAAAGTAATTATTGGATTAAAATAGAGCAATGGATGAATGTTTTTAACTACATTGATAGAACAGTTTTCGTGTTTGCCCACCCTTTGGTTTGAGGAGTAATAGTAAGACTAATTAACAATTAATTTGACTTAGCACTTGTATGAGTTTTTGATTGTAGAACTACTTCTTTATCACTTTGCTTAGATTGTTTCACCCTGGGCCTGTTGATAATCTATTGTTGGCTCTACCATAGTTATAAAATTGAACTGACATTGCCTATGCTTTGTTAAAATGGAAAATAGTAGGTGATGGATGGTTTTTATGATGATTTAGGTCATTAATGCAATTGTTTATTTCTTGTTTTAGTCTCCTAGGGAAATTTTATTATCATTTGATTTATGAATGGATCACATCAAATCGTTATTGTAGGAAATGGAATTTCAGGAGTTACCTGTGCACGACACATCAGAAAAGTAGACAGTCAGGTAAAAATCATCCTTGTTTCTGGAGAGACAGAACATTTTTTCTCTCGTACCGCCTTGATGTACATTTACATGGGGCATATGAAATATGAACACACGAAACCCTATGCAGATGATTTTTGGAGTAAAAATAGAATAGACCTAAAGTTTGGTTGGGTGAAAAATGTAGATTTTAGCCAACGCTTTTTATTGTTTGAGAATGGAGAAAAACTTTCATTTGAAAAATTGATTTTAGCTACCGGTTCTAAACCTAATAAGTTTGGTTGGCCCGGTCAGGATTTACTTGGAGTTCAAGGTTTGTACAGCTTTCAGGATTTGGAAAGCATGGAGCAACGTACAAATGTAATCTCACGAGCAGTGATCGTTGGTGGGGGTTTGATAGGAGTTGAAATGGCTGAAATGTTCGCATCCAGAAAGATCCCTGTCACTTTCTTAGTAAGAGGCAAAAGTTTTTGGGACAATGTTCTGCCTACAGATGAGGCGGAGTTGGTGGCCAATCACATAATGGAACATCATATAGATTTGAGATTGGATACCGAACTCTTAGAAATAATAGATGATGGAAATGGAGCTGTAAAAGCAGTCAAAACCTCTACAGGAGAAATCATTCCTTGTGAATTTGTTGGCCTAACTGCTGGAGTAAGTCCAAACATTGATTTTTTGAAGAATACCGATTTAAAAACCAATAGGGGTATAGTCGTTGATAAAAAATTTCAAACCAATATTCCCGAGGTGTATGCCATTGGCGATTGTGTTGAGTTTATGGAAGCTCCCGGTCCGGATAGGAAAAATATAGAACAAGTTTGGTATACAGGAAGGATGCACGGTGAGACATTGGCCTTTAATTTAACACATGAAAGCCCTGTCGAATACAAACCCGGCATTTGGTTTAACTCTGCCAAATTTTTTGACATAGAATACCAAACCTATGGGTTTTTACCTACTTCATGGGGTAAGGATAAATGGTCTTTCTACTGGGAAGACGAAACGAGAAAAATAGCCATTCGTTTGCTGTTTGATGCTCAGGATCGACTATTGGCTACCAATGTGTTTGGTTGGAGAATGAGGCATGCCTTTTTCGATAAGGCAATCAAAGAAGGATGGGACTCTGACAAGGTGATAAAACTTTTAGCTGAAGCAAGCTTCAACCCGGAATTTTTTACCAATCACCATATGGAAGTGGTTCATAAATACAACCAAGATAAGGGCCGAAATGTGCAGTTGTCTAAAAAGTCTATGTTTCATAAAATATTTGGTTTCAACTCATGAAAAGTCTTCAAAAAATTGGAGTAGTGCTTACTATAATTGGATTGGTAATTTTTACCGTACTTCCTTTTATAGGAAATTATCGGTTGGATGAAGTAACTACCATAGCAGTAACAAAAGATATTCATTCTGAAGCAATGGTAGAAATACTTAGCCCTATGTTTGGTAAAGTATATTCTTCCAACACTTCCTTTATTTCTTCATTTAAGGAATATTTTAATACCTACAATGAGGCTTTGAAAGACAATCAGGAGTGGGATAAAGTAATTTGGGATAATTATGCCTTTCCAATCACCAAAGCGGCTTCAATAGGGCCTGTAGTAGATAACCCTTTGTTGTATTTATCATTATCTATAGGCTTAACGATTTTAGGAGGTCTTTTGTATATATTGCCTTTATATAGAGATGAGCCTGCCGGTATCAAGAATGATGGTATATTTTTCTCCTCCATGATGGCCAGAGGATGGTTAGGAATGATTACGGGTACTTACCTGATTCTTTTTTATATTGTTCTATATTGGTTTCCTGAATACATTACAAATTTGGTTTTAATGGTGGATCCTATAAGTCATTTTTTATCCGGAGGGCCTGCTAGCCAATGGTTTTTATATGGCTTTATCTATTCATTTGCTATTTTGGTGATGGGTCTTAGAATGTTCAGAAAATACAAAGGGAATAATTACCAACTGATTCGAACTACCTCAGTTATGTTTTTCCAGTTGTCATTTGCCTTTATTCTACCGGAAATATTGGTATTATTCAATAAACCTTGGCATGATTTTAAAAATATTTGGCCATTGGATTATTCTTTTTTCTATGAATACCGTTTGGATGGAATGATCAACTCAGGTGCTTTGGGTATGTTTATGCTTATTCTCGGCATACTTTTAATAGTTGTAGGTGTTCCATTATTTACCTATTTATATGGCAAGAGGTGGTATTGTAGCTGGGTGTGTGGATGTGGTGGCCTGGCAGAAACTTTGGGTGACCCTTATCGTCAATTGTCTGATAAATCTGTAAAATCTTGGAAAATAGAGCGGTACCTAATTCATTCTGTACTCGTTTTCGCTGTGGTGATGACAGGACTGACCATTACAAATTATTTCATGAGTTTTGAGCTATTGGGGCAGGCAACAGATCAATTGCATTCCATTTATGGGTTTGCAATAGGTTCTCTATTTGCAGGTGTGGTTGGAACTGGATTTTATCCTTTTATGGGGAACCGGGTGTGGTGTAGATTTGGTTGTCCTTTGGCAGCTTACTTAGGATTGGTGCAAAGGTTTAAATCGAGGTTTAGGATTACTACCAATGGTGGCCAGTGTATATCTTGTGGCAATTGCTCTACCTATTGCGAAATGGGCATTGATGTTAGATGGTATGCGCAAAGAGGCCAAAACATTGTCCGATCTTCCTGTGTAGGTTGTGGGGTTTGTTCAGCAGTTTGCCCTCGTGGAGTATTGAAGTTGGAAAATGGTAAAGAAGAGGGGAGAATCAATGACATGCCGATTATTATAGGCAATGATTCAGTTAAAGCAAAAATTTAGAAATGTTGATTAATTTGTTTTTGGGGATATATGGCTTAGCCATGTGTTTTATTTTATTTTACAGTTTTGCACAAGCCAATTTATTATGGCACTTTTTTAAATTTAAAGACAATAAAATACCCTTGGCTTCAATGGCTGACAAAGGGCTTCCTTTTGTTACCATTCAGTTACCTGTGTTTAATGAAAAGTACGTAGTGAAAAGACTTATTCATGCCATTGCACAAATGCAATATCCCGCGGAAAAGCTCGAAATTCAGTTACTAGATGATAGTACAGATGAAACTGCGAATCTTATTAAAGAATGCTTGAAGGCTTATCCTGAAGTAGATTTTAAATACATACATAGGGAAAATAGAGTAGGCTTTAAGGCAGGTGCATTGAAAGAAGGGTTGGAGAAGGCGAAAGGAGAGCTTATAGCCATTTTTGATGCTGATTTTATTCCCGATCCTGACTTTTTATTAAAGACGGTCGGTCACTTTACGGAAGAAAATGTAGGGATGGTTCAATCCAGGTGGGGACATTTAAATGAGGATTATTCTCTTTTTACGCGACTTCAGGCTTTTGCTTTGGATGCCCATTTTATGGTGGAGCAAATGGGCAGAAATTCTCAAAAAGCTTTTATCAATTTCAATGGAACCGGAGGAATCTGGCGTAAAAGCTGCATACTTGATGCAGGCAATTGGCAGGCAGACACCCTCACTGAAGACCTTGACTTAAGTTACAGGGCCCAGCAAAGAGGTTGGGAGTTTGTATACCGACCAGATGTGGTTTCTCCTGCTGAGTTACCTCCGGTGATGTCAGCGATTAAATCCCAGCAATTTCGATGGACAAAAGGTGGAGCTGAATGTGCTATGAAGCATTTGGGCCATGTATTGACAGGGAAATTCCCGATGAAAGTGAAAATACATGCAGTCGCTCATTTATTGAATTCAACAATTTTTATAGCCATACTTTTGGTTAGCTTGTCAAGCATTCCTGTTTGGTGGGGATTTTATCAAGGGCTTATTCCACTTGAATATTTTAAATTTGCCGCCTTTTTCCTCTTTGGTTTTGTAATTATAGCAGCGGTTTATTTTTTCGCCAATCTTAATCTTAAAAATTTCACGATTAAGAGCTTCTTTAGGTTTTTATGGGAACTCCCTGTTTTTTTAGCCGTCTCTATGGGGCTCTCTGTGCACAATGCACAAGCCGTTTGGGAAGGTTTGACGGGTAAGAGGTCTCCATTTGTTCGCACACCGAAATACAATTTGACAGATAAAGAACAGAATTGGATAAGTAATACCTATAATCAACTGAAAATACCGCCCACAGCCTACCTGGAAGCTATCTTAGCATTGGTATTTAATGCCATGGTTGTTTTTTCACTTATTACAGGAACCTATGAAATGATAGCATTTCACGGTATGCTGGCTGTTGGATTTACCTTGGTAAGTATAACCTCATTCAAAAGTTATTTGATCAAAGCCTAAGAGCTTTGATAGTTTAGAAAACAATATGTTAAAAAAATCTATAATAGATTTTTAGATCCAATTTATGTTAATAGATGTAATTATTCCAGCTTTCAATGAGGCCAGTGCTATTGGGAAAGTGATCGCAGATATTCCTGATTTTGTTAGAAATATAATAGTGGTAAATAACAATTCCAAAGATGATACCCGGCAGGTGAGCCAGGCAGCAGGAGCCATCGTTCTGGATGAACCGCAAAAAGGCTATGGGAAAGCCTGCCTTAAGGGCTTGTCTTATTTAGACAATATGGATTTCCCTCCGGATATAGTTGTTTTTTTGGATGCGGATTATAGTGACTACCCTGAAGAAATGGAAATAATTCTCGAACCGATCCTTCAGAAAAAAATGGATATGGTCATTGGGTCTAGAGCCAAAGGAAGTAGAGAAAATGGTTCAATGACGGTACCACAAATTTTCGGCAATTGGTTGGCTACAAAGTTAATGTGTCAATTGTTTAAGGCTGAATTTTCCGATTTGGGGCCATTTCGAGCCATTCGCTGGGATAAATTGAAAGCCTTAGATATGGAGGATGAAAATTACGGTTGGACCATAGAAATGCAAATTAAGGCAGTTAAAAATGGGCTTAAATATACGGAAGTACCAGTGAATTATAGAAAAAGAATCGGGGTATCTAAAGTCAGTGGAACAGTGAAAGGAGTTTTTGGAGCTGGGTATAAAATTCTTTACACCATATGGAAGTACAGGTAAGTACTGAAATACTATCCGCTATATACCGGCAACAAATCCGATTATTTTTTTTAAATTATACGTAAAATTAAAGGCTATGAGAAGTTTAATCGGTTTGTTTATTTTATTCTTGGCGTTTGCTTGTAATAGACCTCAAAGAGAAAATGTAGATTTCAATGAATGGGGAGAATATTGGTTTCAAGGCAAAGCTGAGATTAATAGTTACAGCCTAACCCAATACCGCTATGGTGAAGCTAGAGAAGGCGAAGCGGTATTGATTTTTGTTGCGGAAGATTTTTCTAGGAAAAAGCAAGTAAAGTTGGACGACCCTTCTCAAGCTGGTAGGGATAAGATTTCAGTCCTTAAAATGAATCATACAAGGGAGTTTATTACAGGTATATACCCTTACCATATGATGCTTTCTGCATTTACTCCTACCAAGGAGGCCTCACAAGGACTAAAGTTTACCGCTTCCTCTCAAGAGTGGTGTGGGCAGTCATTCACCCAGCTTAATCTCAATAGTGGCGACAGCTATGATGGAGAGTTGTTTTCCTACTTTGAGGAGGAGGGTTCTTATTCATTCTCTTTAAACGGTATAGCTGAAGATGATTTATGGAATTTAATTCGGATAAATCCCAATCAAGTTCCCATTGGGTCTGTTAATATGTGGCCATCACTAATTCATCAGCGATTGACCCATAGAGAATTTATTTCAGAAGAAGTCTTTATACGAACTACAGATGTAAGTGAAAATAGAAGTCAACTTGAAGTAACTTATAGCTCGGGTAATCGGGTTTTGCGTATAAATTATGAAAAAGAGTTCCCTTACGAAATACTAGGATGGGAAGAAGAACAAACGAACAAAAATGGACAAAAAGAGCTTACCAAAGCCGAGCGAAAAGGGACTAAAGTGATCGATTACTGGAATAGAAAAGCATTGGAAGATGAATTTCTTCGTGATGAGTTGAAACTTAATAAATAAGTATAGACTTTTGAAAACCTATTTCGCTCTTTTATTGTATTCCCTGTCCATTGTGGGTATGGGGTATTTCTTGCCTCGTGAAGCATTTATACCTCAGTTGTCTTTGTTTTCGTTAGGTTTTTGTGCTTATCTATTTCTGGTACAGGCTTCAAAAAAACGTAATTATTCCTTTGTTTTTATTCTCATAAGCGCTTCAGTATTAAGGTTCTTGTTAATAGGTGCCTGGCCAGTACTTTCGGATGACTTCTACAGGTATTTTTTTGATGGACAATTAATTGGGTATGGTATTAATCCTTATGCCTACTTGCCCAGTGGATTGTTAGAATCGGGTGCAATCCCAGCAAATAATTATTGGGAAACCTTAGTGACTAAAATGAATTCTCCCAGTTATTTTTCCGTTTACCCACCCTTACACCAGTTGGTTTTTTGGATTTCAACCTGGGTAGGGGAGGATATTTATCTCAATATCCTTTCTTTAAGAAGTATTGTTTTTCTTTTTGAATTGGTGAATCTGTGGTTGATTAAAAACATATTGAGCAATTTAAAACTTCCGGGTTACCGCTTGGCTTGGTATGCCTTTAATCCTTTGGTTATAATGGAAGTGACTGGTAACCTTCATTTTGAAGGGATGGTATTGACGGGACTGCTCATTGCGCTATATTATTATAGTCAAAATCATGAAAAACTCACAGCTTTGGGATGGAGCTTGGCAGTTGGACTTAAATTAAGCCCCATGCTAATCGCTCCTGTTTGGTTAAGTGCCTGGAATAAAACCAGTTTTTTCAAATTTGTTTTCATTTCAAGTATTTCCCTACTCATTCTATTTGCCCCACTTATTTTTGGAGGGCAATTGACTAATTTCTATACCAGTTTCCGTCTGTATCAAAGTAGCTTTGAATTTAATGCTTCCATTTATTATCTGTTAAGGTGGATTTCAGGGCTTTTTATAGATTATAATCCCATAGGAACACTTGGTCCTTCACTTAATTTTATAGCTGCAGCATTGCTATTAGGGATAGGGATAATGAGAAAGAGCATGAATACTACCGATTTAGCCTCCAAAATGGTTTGGATGTATCTGGTCTTTTTATTGCTTCAGACCACTGTTCACCCTTGGTACTTGATTCCTGCCTTAGGGCTTAGCATTTTCACAGCCAATAAGCTATTTATTGCTTGGAGTGGCTTGGTTTTCTTGTCGTATCATGCCTACATGGGACAAGATTATAATGAGCATATATGGGTGGTTTTTACCGAGTATACCTTATTATTTACAATGGCTGTATTGTTAATTCGTTATCGACAATCAGCAACACTAGAAGATGGTAGCGAAACACGAACTGTTTTGGATAAATTATGAAAATTGGCAGTAAAAGTTTAATATTAATATTAATTTCGGATAGTGATAAATTGAAAAATGCCTTCATGTACAATAATTATTGTTATCTCTTTTTGCTCTTATTAATAGTTGGTTGTAGTAGACCAGATAAATCAGAAAAAATAATCAATGAATCGATTGAAGCCCATGGAGGAGATTTGTTTAAATCTGCCCAGATAAGTTTCACTTTCAGAGATAGGCAATATGAGATATTCAAATCTCCAAATTCGTTTAGGTATACCCGTTCTTTCACTGAAGAGGCTAAAAGAGTAAAAGATGTCCTTAATGATGATGGCTTTACTCGCACTATAGACGATGAGGAAGTTAGCCTTTCTGATGAAAAGAGATTGGCATATTCCAATTCTGTTAATTCAGTAGCCTATTTTACATTTTTGCCTTATGGACTAAATGATGAGGCGGTTATTAAAGCGTATTTGGGCTTAGAGGAAATTGAAGGCAATAATTACCATTTGGTAAAAGTGACTTTTAAAGAAAATGGAGGAGGAGAGGATTTTCAAGACGAATTTTTGTATTGGATTAATCAGGAAACCCACCATGTAGATTATCTTGCCTATTCTTATCACACCGATGGTGGAGGTTTAAGGTTTAGGAAGGCCATAAATAAGCATGAGGTTTCAGGCCTGGTATTACAGGATTATGAAAATTATAAGCCAGAAGATGAGTCGATCTCCGTGGAAGAATTATCTCTGTTATTCAAAAATGGTGACTTAGAGCTCTTGTCAGAAATTATTTTGGAGAATATCGAAGTTCAAGTTTTAAAGTGATTTATTTCAAGTAATTAAAGAATGCAAAATAAAAGAGCATTGGTTATTTCAGGAGGAGGGAGCAAAGGCGCATTTGGAGGCGGAATTGCTGAATACCTGATCAGAGAGTGTAATTTTGATTATGACATATTTGTAGGCACATCTACAGGTAGTTTATTGGTACCCTTGCTTTCGATCAATGAAATTGAAAAAATCAGGGCGATTTATACTTCAGTAACTCAAGATGCCATCTTTAGTACCAATCCTTTTATTATATATAAAGATGGGGGAGTCTTCAAAACACGGATTAACCATTTTAGTACAATCAAAATGTTTTTGAGGGGTAAAAAGACTTTTGGAGAAAGTAAGAATCTGTTTAAGTTAATTAAGAAAATCATTACTCCTGCAGACTTTGAAAGGATGCAAAACAACAAGGCTGAAGTATTTATTACGGTTTCTAATTTGAGCACCAATACTGTAGAGTATAAAAGGTTAAAGGATTGCACTTATATGGATTTTTGTGAATGGATTTGGGCATCTTCCAATATTGTTCCATTTATGAGTTTATTGGAGAAAGATGGTTGTGAGTACGCAGATGGCGGTTTTGCTGACTTGGTCCCCATTTCAGAAGCCATCTATCGAGGAGCCACTGAGGTTGATGTAATTGTATTAAAAGCCAGAGCAGGTAGAGCGTTGAAGAGACCTGTACGTAATGCATTGGAATTGACAACAAGGGCTTTTGATTTTATGCTGGATCAGATCAGTAGTGATGATATCAAAATAGGAGAGTTGCTTAGTAATAAGCGACAAGTAAAATTAAATTTTTACTACCCTCCGGCAGTGCTCACTGAAAATTCACTTATTTTTGACCCTTATCAAATGAAAAAGTGGTGGCGTCAAGGGATGAATTTTGCAAGAGAGCAAAACCCCGTTTGTAAGTGCATAGAAGTAGGACAAGAAAAATAAACTGTTATAAATATGATGTTTTTGGCTAAAATCTGGTCCATTTTTGTAATCGGTTTTCTCTTGTTTAACTTGCATTTGAACCCTCAACCAAAACTATTTGTAATTGGGGACAGTATTTCTATCCAATATGGCCCTTATCTGGAGAAATACCTTGAAGGCATATATGAGTACGATAGAAAAAGAGATGAAGGGGCTGATTCTAGTAATTTGGATGTTCCCAAGGGTGCCAATGGAGGAGATTCTGGTATGGTTTTGGCCTATTTGAAGGCAAAGCTAAAAACTCCGGATTTTCAGCCGGATATAGTATTAATCAATTGTGGTTTACATGATATCAAAACCAATGTGGAATCTGGAAAAAAGCAGGTAGCCTTAGCAAGCTATAAAGAAAATTTGGAACAAATTCATGCCTTACTGGCCAATAAAGGTATTCCAATGATTTGGGTAAGAACTACTCCTGTGGACGATGAACAGCACAATTCGAAACAGCAATCCTTTCATAGATATGCTGCAGACGTAGCCAATTATAACGAGGTTGCAGACAAAGTATTCGGAGCCCGAAGTGTCCCCATAATAGATCTACATCAGTTCACCTTAAACTTAGGAGAAGGGCTCTTTACTGATCATGTGCATTTTGGTGAAGATACCAGGGCTAAGCAAGCTGCTTTTATTAGTGGTTTCCTACAAGGTTTGGCTTTTAAGAATTAATGGCATTTAGCTGATTCTTCAAAATCAATTTGTAAATAGATTAAAATTTGGATGCTTATTGCAGCATATATTTTAACGCGGATTATGTAATAGATTGTCTATTGCATATTTCGGGTTTAATTAAGATTAACACTCAAAATAGCATATTTCGCTAGTTTTGTGAGAAGAAACATAAACCCATGACAACCACTTTGTATTCATAAAATGTGTATTTAAATAATAAAATGCCAATATTTTTATAGTTACTGAGTGGACTAAATAGAAAAATTATCTCAACAATAAATTAATATTAGTTATTATGGAAAATTATAAATTGCCCCACACCGATTTTGAAATTTCAAGATTGATTTTTGGTTGTTGGGCCGTTGTAGGAGGTTTTAATTGGGGGCATCAGGATAAAAAGGATTCATTGGAGGCCATGCGCGAAGCGTTTGACAATGGGATAACAACCTTTGATACAGCTGAGGCCTATGGCAATGGTGCTTCTGAGAATTTATTGGCAGAGGCATTGGGAGATAAAAGAAAAGAGATGATTATTGCTTCTAAAGTAGGTCCTCAGGATTTTCTGCCCGAAAATGTAATCAAAGCATGTGAAAAAGGTTTGAAAAACCTTAAGACGGATTATATAGATCTTTATCAGCTTCACTGGCCAAACCCCGACATTCCTTTGGTAGATACCTTAGGAGCACTCCAGAAATTGAAAGATGATGGGAAAATTAGGGCATATGGCGTTTCTAATTTTGGGAATCAAAGCTTAGATACTTGCAAAGAATCAGGTTTTACCGTCAGTAGCAATCAAATGGCCTATAATTTGATTTTTAGAGCGATAGAATACAATATTCTTCCTCAGTGTATATCTGATAATGTGCCAATTTTATGTTATTCTCCCATAATGCAAGGCTTATTAACCGGGAAATTTGATTCTGCTGAACAAGTTCCTGATGATAGAGCAAGAACAAGACACTTTTCAAAAGATAGATCTCAAGCGAGACATCAGGACGAAGGGTGTGAGGATTTAACCTTTCAAACTATTAAAGAAATTAAAAAGTTTGCTGATGAATCCAATGTGTCTATGGGAAACCTTAGTCTAGCCTGGCTTCTAGCTCAAAAAGGGGTTGCTGCACCAATTGTAGGAGGTAGAAATGCAGAGCAAGTTAGAAAAAACCTTAAAACAATGGACGTTCAGCTTACCACAGATATGATAAACCATTTGAATGAGATAACATTGCCTTTAAAAGAAAAATTAGGCACTAATGCTGATCTTTGGCAAACAGGTGGACGTGTGATTTAACCCGACCTGTAATAGAATTTCTCCGTCCTGACAATAGTCAGGGGTGAAGCCTGTCCCGTGTTTACGGGAAGTGTTGCAATCGCAAGAAAATCAGGCTGTTTGGAGATTTTAGCATAGCACCGCTATGGTGAAATTGAAAACAGCAACGAAGTGGCTGATTTTTAAGCGATTTCAGCACGTAATAGAGTGTCTATTGCATATTTTGGGTTTAATCTAATCTATTTAGATTTAAATATAGAAACTGGTCGGTAGGATCCTCTAGAGGTTTTTATTGACCAGTTTTTTTATGGTATTAGTAAAGTGATTATCCAAATAGAATCAATCAGATTCAGCCACTTTTTAATTGTTGAAAATATTTTTTTTTAACAAAGGTCTTAATAACCAACTAATTATTTGATTTTGACCGTTCTCAACCTGTTTATATAAGGAATAGGTCCATTTGAAGTGTACCTATTATTGCTCTATTTTACCCTAAATGTGCGTAAAAATTAATATTTATTGACTTATTGACTATTTAATATAATTTTTTTTGTTAAAACTCTGTGAAAGTTAAAATAAGTTAATTATTATTCGTAATATTTAGTATTGTAACGAAGAATAAGTTCATTATCATTGAACTTTACCTATTTAATTTATAGAAAGGATTGAGTAGCTGATTAGGGTATTTTTTAAATTACTAACAATTGAAAAGAGATTTCCATTCTTTAGGAATGAATAGCTTTCAAGGCTTTATATAGAATTAGTTGTAAAAAAAACGAATTAACTTAAAAGTAAACCCAATGAAACAACCCAGGATGGCCAGAAGAGATGACTCTGACTGAAAATCAATTAATGCAATACACCCAATAGCCAAGTTTTTGAAGGATTTACTTTCTTCAAAACCTACTTACAGATTTTATTCATTGCCCAGATAAAAACATAGTTTAGGTAGAATTCCATTGATTATCATGGTTTCATGTAAATGGATTATTGAGTATTGCTTTTAGCATCAATAGAAAGGTTTGTCTCTTTAAATAGTTGACTAGACCTTTTTAGTTTACTTCTTATTAGAAGTCCAGTGCTCATGTTTAATAAATACTTAAACTATTTTAAAAATGACAAAGTACCTATTGAGGAATTTCAATCTATATTCCCGTCGCTGGTTATTGATTTTTTTCATTCTAATTATGGTCAACGCTAGTGCAATGGCTTTAGATGGTTTTCCAAACGAGAATTCGCCAACTGCAAAACAAGTATTTGACATCAATGTTACAGGAACTGTATTAGATGAAAGTGGACAGCCAATTCCGGGTGCAACAATTTCTGTTCCAGGCACAACTATAGGTACTGCCACAGATTTGGATGGAAAATATTCCATTTCAGTTCCGGAAGGCGCATCGTTGGTGTTTTCATTTATTGGGTTTCAAACCCAAACAATAGCAGTAGCCAATCAAACAACAATAAACATTGTGCTTTTAGAAAATGCCCAGGCATTGGATGAGGTGATTGTGGTTGGATATGGAACAGCAAAAAAGTCAGAATTGACAAATGCTGTAGTCCAGGCTTCAGGAGAAGACATTAAAAAGTCTTCGGCTGTTTCCCTTTCCAATGCACTCTCAGGTAAACTGGCAGGCCTGTATGTTAACCAACGAAGCGCCATGCCCGGCTTTGATGATGCCCAAATCTTGATTAGGGGGTTCAACACCACCAGAGACAATTCTGCACTAATAGTAATTGATGGTGTTGCTAATGCTGACCCCGATGGGCTAAATCGGCTGGATCCAAATGATATAGAGTCTATCTCTGTCCTTAAGGATGCTTCAGCCGCAATTTATGGTGCTCAGTCTGCTGGTGGGGTAATTTTAGTGACTACTAAGCGGGGAAAATCGGGAAAACCAACCTTTAATTTTTCTACAAGCCATTTGTTCCAATCCCCAACTACTCGTGTTAGGACTTCCAATGTTTTTGATTACATCAATGTTTTAAATCAGAGCCGGGCATTGGATGGTACGGCACCGGATTTTCCAGATGAGTTAATTCAGGCTTTTAGAAATGGAGACAGAAGAGCAGAGGACTGGTGGGAAGCACTGGTAGATCCTCCAGCAGTGATTGGTCGACAATCCCTCACCATGAGAGGAGGTTCTGATAAAATCAGGTATTTTACTTCTCTGGGAACGGTTTCGCAAGGTGGAATTCTTAGAGCTGATGACATTACTAAATTGAAACAATACAATATAAGAGCAAATCTGGATGTAACCGTCACGGATGATTTGGAGGTAGGGCTAGATCTTTCCTTACGAGAAAAATTTACCAGGTCACCACAGGGAGGATCCGGAGCGATTGGCGCTTTTGCTTCCACTAGCCCACTACAAGAAGCATATATTGATGGAGATTACAGGTATCCGGGAGAAGGATGGTCCCATTTAAATCCGGCAGCCAGATTATTGAGCCCTGGCTATCGTAAGTATACCAATGATGTGATTAATGGAACCTTCAGATATGAATACAAAATCCCATTCCTTGAAGGGCTCAGCATTGATGGGTTTGCTTCCATTGTCAAGACATTTAATTACAATAAATCCTTTGACTTTGTTTGGGATTATTATGAGAAAAATTCTCAAGGGGAAATTGTCAAAAGAACATCTCGTACAGTAGAAGACATTGGCTTACGGGAAGATTTTAACCAAAGTTCAAGGATCACCCTTAATTCGAAAATCAAGTACCTAACAACCATAAATGAAGTGCATAAAATCAATGGCTTCGTAGCCTACGAGCAGATGTCCTATGAGGATAATTTTTTCTGGGCACAACGACTGGGTTATGACTCCCCACAAATTGATCAACTTTTTGCAGGAAGTGAAAACCGGAGCAACTGGAACAATAGTGGTGGGGCTGGACAGAGTTCAAGAAGAAACTATTTCGGTAGAGTAAGCTATGATTACGCCAGTAAATATTTATTGGGTTTTAATTTCAGGTATGATGGTTCTCCCATTTTCCCTAAAGAAACAAGGTGGGGCTTTTTCCCTGGCGTTTCTGCAGGTTGGGTAATCAGTAATGAATCCTTTGTTTCAGATGAGCTTTTTAGCAATATAAAGCTTAGGGCTTCCTGGGGTCAATTGGGAAATGACCGGGTTAACCCTTTTCAGTACATAGGAAGATTTGGCTATGGTACCGGCTGGGTAGTGGATGGAAATGATGTCCGTGGAATAGCGGCACTGACCACACCAAACCCAAATATAACTTGGGAAGTATCAGAAACCACAGATATAGGACTTGAACTTGCTTTTTTGGAAGACAAGGTAACTTTTGAAACTGACATTTACAAAACCAAGACAAGCAATATTCTAGGAGCGCGACAAGCCTCAATACCTCAATATACAGGTTTGGTGCTACCAGATGAAAACATAGGGGAGATGGAGAGCCAAGGCATAGAGTTTCAATTGGGCTACCGTCAGTATCTTGGGGAAGTAAGCTTTAGAGTAAGTGCCAATTATTCTTACAATGACAATAAGGTAATCTTTTTTGATGAAGTTCCACAAGCTGAACCTTATCAAAAGCAGGAGGGAAGACAGTTTGGCTCTGAACTGGTCTACAAAGCGATAGGAATATATAGGAATCAGTCAGATTTAGATAACAACATCAACTATCCCAATGCTTCTTTGGGAGGGTTAATCTTCGAAGATTTAAATAACGACAATGTTATCGATGGGAATGACAGGTACCGATACAATACGAATCCATTTCCTAAATCCCAATTTGGGCTGACTTTTGGTTTCGATTACAAGACTTTTGACCTTACATTTTTGTTACAAGGGCAGGATGGAGGAAAGTTTCGACTTGACAATGGGTTTGATTCTGGAGCCAATGGAAACGGACTTGAATATGTTGCCAACAACAGCTATGATTTAAACAATACGAATGCATTATTACCCAGAATAAGACCTGTTGGTTTTGCAGCCAATAACAATGATTTCTGGTATCATACTTCAACCTGGATACGTTTTAAATCTGCTGAATTGGGTTATAGCATACCTGATAAAATTTCGGAAAAAATCGGTATTTCCGGAGCCAGGCTTTACTTATCTGGCGAAAATTTATTCCTTATTTATAACAGTTTGGAAAAGTTTGGTGCAGGAGATCCGGAATTTCTTAGTGGTAAGGGAGGGATTTACCCTAATATGCGCTCTCTTGGATTTGGACTTAACCTAACTTTTTAAATATTATGAAAGATAACATATATAAAATCAATATGATTAAGAGGTTAGTTATTCTAATTGTTTCCGGCTTTATTTTCACTTCATGCAATGAAAATCTCTTGGAACGCCAGCCTTTAGATGCAATTTCAGAAGAAAACGTATTTACGGATCCGGTGTTCTTACAAAATTATGTTTACAATATTTACAACGGAATAAAACCCCACTGGAGTCCAGGAACAGGTGGGTATATTGGCATGACGGATATTGCTGCATCTGCACCCGATACACACAATAGATCAGGAGGAATAAGACAATACTTGGAAGGAAATATTAATTCTGATAATGTTACGCAACTTACCAATATTTGGGCGGAGGAATACGACTACATTAGGAGGGCAAACATATTTTTTGAAAAGGTAGAAGATTCTCAAATCGATGAGCAGGCATTGAATAGAATGAAAGGGGAAGTGCATTTTTTGAGAGCTTGGATGTATTTTGAGCTGATCCGCACATTTGGTGGTGTGCCAATAATAACCAATAGCTTTAGCTTGAGTGATGAATCCTTTGATGTCAGCAGAAATAGTTATGAAGAGTGTGCGAATTTTGTTTTGTCTGAAACTGAATTGGCTATAGAGCTACTGGATGGGTATTCACAGGAGCCTGGCAAAATTAGTAAAAATGCTGCCTTGGGATTAAAAGCCAGAATGCTGTTGTATATGGCGAGCCCTTTAAACAATCCATCCAATGACATCTCCAAGTGGCAGGCTGCTGCTACGGCCAATAAAGCGGTAATAGACGCTGGCTATACTTTGCATCCTACCCATGAAGATTTGTTCAAGCAACCAGTTAAAACAGATGAAACTATCTTTGGGCGCTCTTTTACTGCAGGATCTAGGATTCCTGACTGGGGCTACAACTATGATTTTTGGCCTAGTGGCTTCGACGCAAGGCAGAGAATAATGCCAACTCAAACTTTTATCAATATGTTTCAGATGGCCAATGGAGAGTATCCATACCTTCCGGATGGTACCACAGTAAATCCTGCATCCGGTTATGATGAGCAAGAACCCAACAAAGACAGGGATCCAAGGTATTACAGTTATATTCTTTATCCAGGGGCTGGTCCTGTCAACATTATTGATGGATCCAAAAGTACCGTGAGGTTGTACGAGTATTGGGAAGATGCCAATCCAAATCCTGATAATTTACCTCCTTACCAAAACCCCAACAAAGTGGATCCCAATAACAATCAGGAATTGTTTGACTTTGGTAGAGATTCTGAAACCTATTGGGTCAAAGGACTAACGCCGTTTCATTGGAGGGTTCAAACAGGCTATACTTTTAGAAAACTTCTGGATTTTAATGGTCCAAGGGCAAGTTTTGACTTCGATTATAACCAGTTGATGATATTTATGAGACTTCCTGAATTTTATTTGAATTATGCTGAAACCCAGATTGCTTTGGGAAATGAGGAAGTCGCCAGAGAATACATCAATAAAGTTAGGCGCAGGCCTTCCGTGAATATGCCTGATATTGCCAGTTCTGGTACTGAGCTGATAAGGGATTATAAAAACGAACGGGCTGTTGAGTTGCATCTTGAAGATATTCATTTTTGGGACTTGCTAAGGTGGAAAGATGCACCTGGAAAAATAGACTTGTTCCCAATAAGAGGTTTGAGTAAAGTTACCATGGATTGGACAAATGCTGAGGAAGGAGATTTGTTAGGGAAATTAAATTTCACTTATGGCCCAATAGATGAAGTGGATCCGAGATTTCCATGGCCTGGTGATTATTACTATTTGTTTCCAATTCCAAGAGAAGAAATTCAAAGAAGTAACAATAGCATTACTCAGAACCCTGGCTATGGTGAATAAAATTTAGTTAATTTTAATAGAATATAACCACAGATTCAAATCAAAAAATTACAGATTTGAATCTGAGGTTATTTTATAATTTCTGATTATTTATTTTATCGTTTATTATTCTACCTAAAATAGTCAATCGACTTTCTGTTTGTGATTTTAGTTGGGGTTAAAATAATATATATTCTAGGTTTGGTTAATATTGGAACAAGAATTAATAATGAGTAAAACAATTATAGGTACTTCCTTTTCCCCAATGCTAAATAGAAAATTTAAAACAGGTCAATTATTGTGTATCACCCTTGGCCTTTTAGTGTTATTCAGTTGTAACAATACGACGGTAAAAAAGGAGGCACATTTATTCAATCAATTATCAAGCAAGACATCAGGCATTGGTTTCCAAAATATTTTGACAGAGAATGATTCGGTAAATTATTTCAATTACATGTACATCTATATGGGAGGAGGAGTGGCCATTGGCGACTTGAATAACGATGGCCTACAAGATGTTTATTTTACCGGTAATATGGTAGAAAACAAGCTTTACCTGAACAAAGGAAGCATGCAATTTGAAGACATAACCGAAGAGGCAGGAGTGGGAGGAGATGCCAGATGGGCAACAGGTGTGACCATGGGGGATGCCAATCAAGATGGCTGGCTTGACATTTATGTAAGTGTTTCGGGAAAATGGGAAACGACCAAAAACCTCCTTTATATCAATGATGCAAATGAGGGAGGGGTACCGACTTTTACAGAGTCAGCAGAAGCCTATGGCTTAGCAGACGAAGGAAATAGTACACAGGCTGTCTTTTTTGATTACGACATGGATGGTGACATGGACCTTTATGTGATAAATTATCCAATAGTTTCCTCTAGGACCAATATATTGGAGTTTTTAAGTTATAGGGACCTGGCCCCTTATCATCGCAGCGACAGGTTATACAAAAATGAAGGCAACCAGAAGTTTACGGATGTTACGATTGCTTCAGGATTGGCCAAATATGGCTTATCACTTGGCGTTTCAGTAGCTGATTTTAACCAGGACAATTGGCCGGATATTTATGTTTCAAATGATTTTAGCACTCCGGATTATTTTTTAATCAATAACAAGGACGGAACATTCACCGATGAAAACCTGAACCTTACCAACCATACCTCCTATTTTGGGATGGGGCTTGATGTTGGGGATTTCAATAATGATGGTTTATTGGATATTTATCAGGTTGACATGATGCCTAAAAGTTACCGTAGAGCCAAGGAAAATATGGACAGCATGGATCCGGAGCGGTTTTATAATATTGTGGACAATGATATGCACCATCAATATTCTATAAACACCTTACAAATGAACCTGGGGAATAATCCTTCGGGCTTGCCATTTTTTGCAGACATTGCCAAGTTTACAGGTTTAAGTGCTACAGATTGGAGCTGGGCTTCGCTGTTTGCAGATTTTGATAACGACGGTTGGAAAGATGTTTATGTTACCAACGGGGTTAGGAGAGACATCAACAATAGCGATTATTTTAGAAGTGATGAAGTGAAGAATTTTGAATCGGAAAACACCCTGAAACTAACATTGGAAATCCCCTCTGAAAAAATTGACAATTTTGCTTTTAAAAACAATGGAGATCTCACTTTTACAGATGTCTCTAAAGAATGGGGAATCAATTTTAATGGCTTTTCAAATGGTGTTGCCTATGCTGATCTTGACAATGATGGCGACCTGGACCTTGTTGTAAATAACCTGGATGATAAAAGTGCATTGTATGAAAACACTGCAAGTGATCAGGACTTAAACAATTATTTAAGAATAAAATTGAAAGGTCCAGAAGGGAATGCCTTTGGCATTGGCTGTAAAATATGGATTGAGGATGGATCGGAAATGCAGTTTCAGGAAATGTCTATGACACGAGGCTTTCAATCTTCCGTCGAACCTATTGTTCATTTTGGTGTAGGGAAGAAAGAAAATATTGCGAGGTTAAAGGTTTTATGGCCGGATGGGAAAGTACAGGTGATAGAAAATCAACCAGTTAATCAGGTACTTGAGCTGGCCCACCAAAATGCCCGTCAAAGCGGTGAACTTCAAGTTGAAAATCAGCCGAAGTATTTCAAAGACATTACCAAAGAAGTGTTGCTAGACCATAAACACGAAGAAAATAAATTCAATGATTTCCAATACCAGGTATTGCTTCCTCATAAAATATCAGAATACGGTCCTGCTTTGGCTGTAGCTGATATAGACAATGATGGTTTGGATGATTTTTATATTGGAGGGGCACACAATTTTGCAGGAAAGCTGTACCGTCAAAATGTTGACGGCACTTTCTCAGAAGTGTCTGAAGATCTTTGGAAGGCAGATAAAATGCAGGAAGATACAGGAGCTGTTTTTTTTGATGCCAATGGGGATGGACTATTGGATTTGTATGTCGTATGCGGAGGGAATGAGTACAGGGCAGGAGATCCGTATTATCAAGATAAATTTTACCAAAATAAAGGGGATGGTGTATTTGAGAAAATGGCACAAGCGCTCCCGGAAATGCGTGCAAGTAGTGCTGTGGTGGAACAAGCTGACTACGACAATGATGGTGACTTGGATTTATTCGTCGGAGGAAGGGTTAGTCCACGAGCCTATCCGAACGCGCCAAAAAGTTATATTCTGAGAAATGAAAGCAGTTTATCCACGGTAAAATTCATTGATGTAACGGAGGAGATAGCACCAGCTTTAGATGATTTGGGAATGGTCACACAGGCCAAATGGATAAATCTCGATGGGGACGCATTTAAGGACCTGATGTTAGTAGGTGAATGGATGGGGATTACCTATTTAAAAAATAAGGAAGGTAAATTTATCGACCAAAGCGAAGCAATGGGAATTGGTGAAGCCACAGGTTGGTGGTCTGGATTAGTGATGGATGATTTTGACAAAGATGGTCTGGATGATTTTATTGTAGGGAATTTAGGGAAAAATTATAAATACCAGGCTTCAGAAGAATCCCCATTTAGCTTATTTGCCTACGACTATGACAATAATGAGCAACAAGATCTGGTGCTAAGTTATGTGGATAAAGAACAAGGTATAAATGTGCCTGTCAGAGGCAGAGAGTGTTCTTCACAACAGATACCTGCAATAAAGGCAAAATTTAAAGATTACCACTCTTATGCAACGGCTAGTTTGGAAGACATATATACGACAGATCATTTAGAAAAATCTACCCATTATCAGGTGAAAAGCTTTGCCCATTATTATATGAAAAACTTGGGGGATGGACGCTTTAAATTATCAATGTTAGACAATTTTGCTCAGTTGGCTTCTATAAATGCCATGGTGCCCATGGATGTGAATAAGGATGGGAATTTAGATGTTGTGTTTGCTGGAAATCTATATGGGTCGGAAGTTGAAACTCCTAGAAATGATGCTTCATATGGTGGACTTTTGTTGGGAGATGGGAGGGGAGATTTTAAAAGCCAAATGCCTTATGAAAGCGGTTTATTTGTAAAAGGAGAAGTGAAAGATGCACAGAAAATTACATTGGCTGGAGGGGCAGAAGGGATTCTTTTTGCAAAAAATAACGGTTATCTTCAACTAATTAAAGTAAACCCCTAAACAGATCTTATCCCAAATGTATATTAGTAAAGCTATTACATAAATTGTTTGTAGATACAAATTGAAGAGATGGATGTGCAAATCTAAAGTTTCGAACTTATACCCTTTTAGTTACACCAAAATAGGTATGATTAAGGATTTTCCTGTGCTGACAATTCTTTGTTTACTCTTTTTATTAGGGTTAGCGGCATGTAGTCAATCCAAGCATGAAAATGACAACCATGCGCAAACCAACGCCTTGGTAAATGAAACTAGCCCATATTTATTACAGCATGCTCACAACCCCGTAGACTGGGTTCCTTGGAGCGAAAAGGCATTAAGTATAGCAGAAGAACAAGACAAACTTGTAATTGTAAGCATTGGTTATTCCTCTTGCCATTGGTGCCATGTGATGGAGAAGGAAAGTTTTGAGAATGAAGAAATCGCAGCATTTATGAACGAAAACTTCATTAACATTAAAGTAGACAGAGAGGAAAGACCAGATGTGGACATGGTGTACATGACAGCACTTCAATTGATGAAGGGGAGCGGAGGATGGCCGCTAAATGTGGTCACTTTGCCGAATGGAAAACCATTGTATGCTGGCACTTATCATAGCAGAGAGGAATGGCAGGAGGTATTGACGCAGGTAAGGGATTTCTATCTAGAGAACCCAGCCAAGGCAAGTGAATATGCAGAAAGGGTTGCCAATGGGGTAAAGGAGGCAAATCAGATCCAAGTAGTGCATGATCAAGAAGAATTACCTAAGGAGATAGCAAAGGACATTGTGAAGCAATGGAGGCCTTTGTGGGACACTGTCCATGGAGGGGATCAGGGGCAGCAAAAGTTTATGATGCCTTCCAACCTTGATTTTTTAATGAATTATATTGCATTGGAAGGAGATGAAGAAGCCAAGGTACATATAAAAAAATCGCTAGATAAAATGGCTATGGGTGGGATCTATGACCAGATAGGGGGAGGATTCTTCCGATACAGTACGGATGAGGAATGGAAATATCCACATTTTGAAAAAATGCTTTACGACAATGCTCAAATGATAAGTATTTATTCAAAAGCCTTTCAAATATTTAAAAGCCCGCTCTATAAGGAGGTAGTTATAACCACTATTGATTTTCTGGAAAGAGAAATGAAAGATGAAGCTGGCGGATATTTTGCGGCATTGAATGCAGATACGGATGGGGAAGAAGGTAAATATTATATTTGGAATCAGGAGGAGCTAGCCCAAACCCTCGGAGAGGACTATCCCCTATTTTTCTCTTATTATGCCATTAATCCAAAAGATGTAGGAGAAAATGGAAATTTGGTATTGTACCGTCATGAAAGTGATTCGCTATTTTCGGAAGGCAATGGACTGACTAAAAATGATTTAAATGTTCTAAAAAATCGATGGAAAACATTATTGCTGGAAAAAAGGGCGCAAAGAACCAAACCCGATATTGACGATAAAATTATCACTTCCTGGAATGCTTTACTAATTAATGGCTATTTAGACGCTTACTTCGCTTTTGAAGACCATCGTTATTTAGCACGTGCCATTGAAGTTTTTCACTTTATCAATAAAAACTCTTTAGAGAACCTGCAACTGATACATTCTTACAAAAAAGGAGGTCGTAAATTAGAAGGTTTTTTGGAGGATTATTCCTTTATGGTAAATGCTTTAATAAAATTATACAGCGCTACCATGGATACTAGTTACCTGGAAAAAGCTGAAGCGCTGCACAAAGAGGCCAATCAGCTTTTTGAGGATGAAGCCTCAGGTTTATACCGTTATAATCAAAACAATGTACTTATTTCAACACTGATAAACACCCATGACGGAGTCATGCCTTCACCAAATGCTGTAATGGCTGAAAATGGCTTTTTGCTTGGTCATTTATTATATGAACCTAAACTTATAAAAAAGTCAAAGAATATGAGCTCTACCATATTGCCCCTGACAACGGAGAATCCATCAGGTTATGGTAGGTGGAACAATCTTTTGATGAATCATACCTATCCATTCTACGAAATAGCTGTAGTTGGGGAAAATGCAAAGAATTTGTTATCCTCTCTTCAAAAAGCCCACTTGCCCAATACTTTGGTGGTGGCTAGTCCTTCAGAAAGTTCACTGCCCTTGTTCTTAAATAGGTATGTAGATAAGGAAACCTATATTTATGTTTGTCAAAACAATACCTGTAATTTGCCTGAAACAGCTCCTGAAATTGTGATAAACCAATTGAAAATACACTAGTATATTAGGGAATTAATTAACAATCTGATTTGTGGCATTTGATTCTAAATTGATAGCAAGTTTTTTGGTTGATTAGGGTTAAATCACTAGTGATCCAATTGGAAAAGTTTTAATATCTCCTATTAAATAAATCGCGGAAAATGAATTTTAGCAAAAAAATATTTGATCTGGTTTTTGACTTTAGAAAGTTTGAATTCTCCGGTATTTTTTTGCTTTTAATGGCATTTAGTTTACTTATGACAGCATGTGCAGTTTATAAAGTGAAAATCAAATTAGCACCTCCTTCCATAAGTGAAATAAAATATTCTGTTTCAGAAGCAGCGGATTGGAACGATCTGTTTATACGCAATAATGGATGGTTTGGCGGAGATGGAATTTTCACCCTTTCACTAGACGGTTTGGACAGCGTCAATACTGCTGCCGAAAGCCAAACACTTGTGTTATTTAGTGATAGTTTAATAGGCGAAATCAAGGATGGAAAAGTTGATTCAACCTTTCAGATGATCAACAATTCTGTGGCGATAATCAAAGGAGCAGCGCCATTGGACACTGCGGTATCTTTTCATTGGGACGAAGATGAAAATGGAATGCCCAGGTCTATTTTTATACCCAATACAGTTGCTTCAAAACCTGGAGAATATTTCTGGCTCGGAGATGGTTTTGTTAATGATGAAAAGAGAAATGATATTTATCTTTTTGGGTACCGGATCCAAACAACAGATGCTGAAGTTTTCCCATTCAAGGAAGTTGGAAATGTATTAATTGTTATTCCTGAGGGGAGTAAGCCTCCTTTTTCCGATCATCGGCAAATTGACACTCCTTTTTATATGGAAGGGAGTCCTGAGGCCACAGGTTCTTTCGGTGCAGGAGTTTTGGTGAATACCCACAGTTCTGGAGCAGTTAATCCTGATGGCTTTGTGTACATATATGGTGTTAAAGGCGTAAAAAAAGAAGTTCTGGTGGCCAGAGTAAGACCTAAAGACATTGAGAAATTCGCTTCATGGAGGTTTTGGGATGGAGTCGATTGGCAAAAAGAAATGCTAAAGGCGAGTCCTATCGCTGACCGTGCCTCCAATGAGCTAAGTGTTACGCCTTTAAAAGATGGAAGGTACGCTATGGTTTTTCAAAAAGATGCCATTGGGACTGAAGTTGGGTTGAGGTTGGGCTTGTCTCCTGTAGGCCCTTTTGGACCTATTATACCTGTTTGGGATGCTGCAGATGACCTTAAAGATGGTATCCAATTGATTAGTTACAATGCCAAAGCCCATCCCCATTTGTCCCGACAAAATGAGTTGTTAATAAGTTATAACATCAATTCATTTGATTTTTTTCCAGCAATTAAAAAACAGCCGCACCTTTACCGACCACGATTTATTCGGTTAAAATTTGAATAAGCCAGAATTTTGATGGGTGCAATGAAAAATCCTAACTTCATTTCACCTAACCCTAAAGGGGCTGAGTTCAATTTTTTAACCTAATCAAAGATTACTAATTACTTAAACAAAACTCTTCAAATAATATTAATAGTACAATAGCTTAAATTTTTTTAACAATACGTAGTGTTAATAAGTAATTAGGTGAATATTTCTTTTAGTTTTTAGCAAAATAATTAAAATATACATTGAAATGTAGTTTTATTGTTTTAAATTTAATAGGATTCAGGAAGGTGAATTTATATCAATTTCATTATTTAGACCACTTATTATTGTAAGCTAATGTTTTAAGAAAATTGTAGGTAGTTTATATTCCCATATTCCGAATACTTATATTTTGTGTAATAGTATTAAATTAAGATTTAGTTTTATTTTAATATACAAAAGTAGAAAATCAACAATTGGTATCGAAAATTGATTTGTGTCTGAGAGGGCTTGTTTGGGAAAGTACTGGTGTTGACTTGCATTTTCGTTTTGGATTTAAGGTAGGAATTCTGGGTTTTAAAGCAAGACCAACAATTTCAGCGAGAAAGCAAGTCCAAATTGATAGGTAGGAATTTTGGGTGAACAATGGGCTTTCCTTGTCACATAATTTTTTTGTTAACTGAAATAGAGAAATACGTCATTATATAAAATTTGATACCTCCAATTAAAATTAATTGGTTGAGTTATGGTGTGTGAAATCTCGGTTCAACCCGGATCATTTAATAGAATTTCTTCGCTCTGACGATAGTCAGGGGTGATGTCTGTCCCGTGTTTATGGGAAGTGTTGCAATCGCAAGAAGATCAGACTGTTTTGAGATTTTAGCATAACACCGCTATGGTGAAATTGAAAACAGCAACGATTGGGTATTCTGAAGCGATTTCAGCTCGTAATAGATTGCCTATTGCCTATTTCTGATTTACCCAAACCTCAATTGTATGAAAAAGACAAATACAAGTTAGCCAGATTTCAAATGGATCTAATATGGATATGAAAGCGTGGCAGCATTTCCTGTTTCTAATTTCAGGATTGCGTAATTCGAAGGTGTCCAATTTTCCATTTGAGCTTTTGAATTCACTTAATTAATAACCCAAAATTAACCTTTCGTATGAAAAAAGTACTACTTAGGCTGTTCTATGCCTTATTGATTCCCTTGATAATAGGTTCTCAATTATTCGCCCATCCAGGATCATCTGGAATTGAAATAGCAAATAATAATTTTAAAGAAGCGAATGCTGACATTTCGTTTCCACTTATCAACCCCACAATTAGTGCCACGAAAAATTACCTAGTGCTTTTTGATAATGTGCTGCCAGCATCCTCTAAAGAAGAAAAGGCCTTTCGGTTAATTGACAATTTGAGGATTGAAAAAAAGGTAGACAAAGCCTTCAAAAAGATTATTGGTCAGGTGAAGGATTCGAACGGTGAACCAATTCCGGGAGTCACCATCACTGTTCTTGGCACCAATGTGGGTACAGTCACCGATCTAGAAGGGAAGTATTCGATTGATGTTGAAGAGGGGGGTACATTGGTTTTTTCCTTTATCGGTTTTAAATCCCAAAATGTACTACTTACAAATCAGTCCATTATCGATTTGATTTTGGAAGAAGATATGGCTAATCTTGATGAAGTGATAGTAGTAGGATATGGCACCCAGAAAAAAGCCAATATGACAGGTGCTGTTGCTACAGTGGGAGGGGACGAAATCATCAAAAGGCCATTAAATAATGTAGCCGGTTTGCTACAAGGAAAAGTATCAGGCCTACAAGTTTCTTCCCATTCGGGTAAACCAGGAAGTGAGAACAATGCCTTGAGAATAAGAGGTTTGGGAACTTTTAGTGCCGCAGGAAGTGAGCCGCTTGTTTTGATCAATGGCATTGCGGGTGATATGACAAATATTGACCCGAATGATATTGAATCCATTTCAGTTCTAAAAGATGCCGCTTCCAGTGCGATCTATGGAGCGAGGGCTGCCAATGGGGTGATTTTAATTACTACAAAAAGGGGTAGTGCTGGAGAATTGTCTGTAGAAATCCATAGCAATGTGCAGGCGCATACTGCTACCAGATTGCCTGAGTTACTAAGTAATTCTGCCGACTATATGATGTATTGGAACCAAGGTAGAGCACGAAGTGGTCAAACCCCATATTTTACGCAACAGGAAATTGATGCTTTCAGAAACAATCCCAATGACCCTATAAATTACCCCAATTTTGACTGGGTGGACCATTCATTTAATTCTGCTGTTGCCCAAATGCATTCTGTCAGAATAAGTGGAGGTAATGAAAAAACATCCGTTGGACTTTCGCTAGGTTACTTTGACCAGCCTGGAATTACCAGTCTTTATGAGTTTAAGAAATACAATGCCAGGTTAACTGTCGACACCAAAATAAACGATTGGTTAAAGGTTGGAGGTGACATTCAGCTGGTCAATAAAGACATACAGCGTAGTAATTGGGACAATGGAAACGTGGATTACCAGGTCTTGGCAATTTATGGTGCAGCACCTAATTACACGCCTACAATGACCTTAGCAGATGGTTCTACAGGATATGTGGCCAGGTACAGTTCAAATATAGGAGAGTGGACCGTACGGAACCCGGATGCGCAAAATGTTAGTGGCATTCAGACAGATATTAATATGAACGTTTTGCCTCAGTTTTATGCAGAGATCACACCTGTGAAAAACCTGACATGGTATACTAAAGGAGCCGTAACCTATGATTCCAGGGCATATAAAAATCATGAAAACCCTGTAGACAATTATTTCTTTAAGGATGGGGCATATGCACACAATAATTCCACCTGGCAATTGGGGGTGAGGGAAAATTGGTACTCAAGCATGTGGACTACCTTATACTCTACTTTGAATTATAAAAAAATATTTAACGATGTTCACAATGTCAATATACTAGGAGGTTACAATCAGGAATACAACCTAAGTAGGCAATTGAGAGGTAGCAGGGTTCATTTTCCTACCAATGATCTTAAAGAGTTGGATGCCGGAGCGCCTCTGGATCAAAGTACGGGAGGAAGTTCAAGTGAGTGGAGCATAATGTCCTTTTTTGGAAGGGCAATGTATGATTATAAAGAAAAATACCTGGTAGAAGCCAATGCCAGGTATGATGGAACCTCCCGAATTACACAGAAAAATAGATGGGGATTCTTTCCATCTGTTTCTGCTGGATGGAGAATTTCTCAAGAGCCTTTTTTAATGCAAAGTGACTGGGTGGAGAATTTTAAGATCAGGGCTTCTTGGGGCCAGTTGGGAAATCAGAATATTGGTCTTTATCCTTATCAAGAAGTATTGTCAACCACCTCCTATGCCTTTAATACAGCCTATCCAGGCGCAGTTTTAAATCGTTTGGTGGATCCATCCCTACGCTGGGAGACCACTACGATGACAGATATTGGTTTTGATTTGACTTTAAAGGAAGGATTGATTCATGTTACCTTTGATTGGTTTGATAAGGTCACAGATGATATTTTGTACAATGTGCCTATTCCTGCTAGTGTTGGGCTTTCTCCTCCTACGGTAAACTACGGTAAAATGAGAAATACCGGCATCGAGGTAGAACTTGGGTCTAGAAAACAATTTGGAGATTTCAGTTACGACCTGAGTGTTAATTTCTCGACGTATAAAAATGAAGTATTAAGAATATTGTCTCCTGTGTATGGGAATTATACCATTCAGGAAGGCCTGCCTTTTAACTCTCACTACATGGTGGAATGGATAGGAATATTCCAAAATGAGGAAGAAATTGCCAATAGCCCTACACATCAGTTTAATCCAAAACCTGGGGATTTGAAATTTAAAGACCAAAACAATGATGGCGTTATCAATGCAGAAGACCGAGTAGTGATGGATGGGGCTTATCCTAAATTCTATTACGGAACCTCTATTAATTTATCCTGGAAAAATTTTGATTTAAATGCATTCTTTCAAGGAGTAGAAGGTTACAAGCAAAGTACTCAGGGATTGACTTGGGGATTGGTTCCTTATATTCAGGGATCTCCTCCTCCCATAGATTTTATTAACAATATGTGGACCGGGGAAGGCTCAACCAATGCTCATCCTGCCATGTATATTTCAGGATATGCTCCTGTGACAGGGACTAGGAATTCCTACTGGTTGTTGGATGCCTCATATCTCAGACTAAAAAACCTCGCTGTGGGCTATAATTTACCTTCTAGCTTATTGCAGGGAATAGGGCTAGAATTTGCCAGGCTTTATATATCTGGAGACAACTTGTTTACCATTACGGATTGGCCAGGTTCCGACCCTGAGAGGGCCAATACCAATTGGTTTCAAGCCTACCCTCAGATTACCAGTTATACTTTAGGATTAAAAGTCAAACTTTAATAAACCTTATCAACATGAAAAAGATAATCAAAAATCATATTAAGGCCTTATTGTTTGTAAGTGTTTCTTTGGCCTTTTACTCCTGTGCGGAGTTTCTAGATAGAAATCCAACCACTGAAATATCAGGCCCAACCTTTTGGAAAACGCAGAATGATGCTGACATGGCCTTAGCGGGTTGTTATTCTAGATTGAATGTCAATAGCTTCAATTATGAAGGGATTTACTCACTTGATATCATGGCAGGGGATGCCAATGAAGGAGGCCAGAGTCTAGGAGCATCCTCTACAGGTACTTTTGCCATGGGAATAATGGAGTCCACCTCAGGCGGGCTGTTGGCCAATATATACAATGATTGCTACAGGGGAATAGCTTCTTGCAATTATTTTCTGGACAATATTGATAGGGTAGATATGCCGCCTTCCACAGTCACCAGATACAAAGGAGAAGTTCGGTTTCTCAGGGCCTTGTTTTATTTCAATCTGGCTGACTTTTATGGGGGAGTCCCTTTGTATACCAGCCCAGTATCAGCTGAAGAAGCGAAAGTTAAACAAAGTTCCTATGATCAGGTAATAGATCAGGTAATTACAGATTTGGATTTCGCTATCGAAAATCTTCCTAATACGGATTACAGTACAGGTGGTCATGCAGTTAAAGGAACAGCTTTGTCATTAAAAAGCAGGGTATTGTTGCACCAAAACGATTGGTCAGCAGCAGCAGCTGCTGCCAAACAAGTGATGGATGATGGACAATTCTCATTGTATCAGGGGAAATGGGGAGACATGTTCATTTCCAAAGGCCAGAATAACAATGAAGAGGTGATTTTTTCTACCAGGTACCTAAATCCTGACAATTCCAGCCAGCAGGATATAAGAATATTATGGCATGGCATATGGAACCCCAGACAAGAGTTGAGGAATGCATTTGAATGCGTTGATGGTTTACCCATCTCAGAATCTCCGCTTTATGATGCTGACAATTGGAAAGAAAACAGGGATCCCCGATTGGGACAGACCATGCGGAATTTTCTGGATCCTGCAGTAAAGGAATCTGGGGAGGTCGTTGAGTTTGCATACAATGGTGTTTCCATGACAGGTTTGATGCCTGCCAAGGGAGGGGATATTGAAACCCTCCCGATTGATTATTCTACCAAAAGTGATCATGACGTGATCCTTATCCGCTTTGCAGAAGTATTGATGAATTATGCTGAAGCTACCAATGAAATAAGCGGACCAACTCCCGAAGTTTATGAAGCTGTGAATAGGGTGAGAATGAGAGAAGGTGTGAATATGCCACCCTTACCAAGCGGACTTAGCAAAGAAGAAATGCGGGAGAGAATAAGGAACGAAAGAAGAGTGGAATTTGCTTTTGAAGGTATGAGGTACCGGGACATTAAAAGGTGGAAAACAGCAGAGGTGTATATTCCTACTTTGGTGGAACCATCGTCTCAATTAAATAGAAGTTTTGACCCAAACAAACATTATTTATTTCCATTTCCACAATCAGAAATTGACATCAATCCAGAATTGGTGCAAAACCCTGGGTATTGATTAGGGATGACATGGACTTAGGATAAAAACAAGCTTTATTCAATCAAAATGTTTTGGTTAATCTTGGAAAAAGACTGCATCTTACAAAAGGGGGCTGGCCAGTTTCAGGCCCCTTTTTAAGGTTTATTTCTGAAAGGTGTAGTATGATAAAATCCGATAAATAAGCCTTTAAACCCGGATTATGCAATAGAATTTCTCCGTCCTAACAATAGTCAGGGGTGAAGCCTGTCCCGTGTTTACGGGAAGTGTTGCAATCGCAAGAAAATCAGGCTGTTTGGAGATTTTAGCATAGCATCGCTATGGTGAAATTGAAAACAGCAACAAAGTGCCTGATTTTAAAGCGATTTCAGCACGTAATAGATTGTCTATTGCATATTTCGGGTTTAAATAGATTGCAATAAGTTTTCATTTGTCTATTTTAGAATAGACAACAAATAAAAATCACCAATCTTTCCAAGGTCATTTGACTTTTAGAAAGATTGGTGATTTTTTTGATTAACCTGTTAAGGTCTAGGGATTTTAAAAATTAATTGGTCTCAGAATTTAAGCCTACCAAATATGCGGTAAGGTTTGAAATATCTGCTTCATTCATTTTTAAATCAGAAGGTTTCGGCATAATGCTGGTTCCAAATCTTTTCCTTGAAGCAATATCACTGGCTTGTATATTGTAAACTTCATTTTGCAAACCTTCCAATACCACAATTGGGCCATCTGCTTGTAAGAAACCATAAGCTACCGTTCCATCTTTTAAGGTGATTAGCCACATTTCATAACCAAATGCTACTCCGGCACTCGGATTAGTGATGGCATCCAACAGTCCGTTTTGATCAAGCTTGGCACCAATCATGCTCAAATTAGGTCCAATATTTCGGCCTTCCTCACCAATTTGATGGCAGGTAGCACATTTGCCTAAATAAACCTGCTTTCCTTTGGTTGCATCTCCTTTCAAGGCGGTGATATCTGCCACTGCCAATGGGCTGGATTCAGCAGGGTTAGAAAAGTAATCTCCGGCCAAAACACGGATGGCTTGCTCTGGATTTTGGAAAATCACCGAACTGATTTCGGATTTCAATTTGTCTGAAAGTCCCTCTTTCTCTGCCAAACCAATTAACATCATTCCTCCGGTTTTATCTTTTGCCATGGCTTTAGCTGCCTTTATCTTTTCTGCTTCAGGGCTACTTTTGCTCTCAATTACGGACTTAAAAGTTAACATCTCCTTTTGGATCTCCGGACTGAGATTGGCCTTCAACTCAGGGATGTCAATGGCGAATTCGTTCCAATCATTGTTTCTTCGGTACCTCAGCCACCATAAAGCTTGGTCTTTAACATCTGCTATATTTGTGGCCGCAATTTCCTGCATGGCATTTACTGCCTTTTGGTCATTGATAAATCCAAGGGCCGTGACAGCTTTTTTGCGTTGAGCATCTGATAATTGTTCAGACATGGCCCTGTCTTTTAATCCGCTAATAGCTTGCTTTGGATGTAAACGCCAAGTGAGGTCTTCAAACCCTGGATTCCAGTCGAGGGGTTCAGCTCCCAATTCCTGATTTAGGGCAGTATAGATCTCTTCTTCCTTTCCTTCCATGGCCAAACCAAGCGCTTCCACATAATACCGGTCTTCTCCGTCGTGATGGGAAGCCAATTCAATTAAAATAGCTTTAACCTCGTTCATAGGCATGTCCCGCATGGCCACAGCTACTTCCCTACGCACTGCTGCAGATGGATCTGAGCTTAATTTACTAGCATAAGGTAAGATATCCGTTTTTACCTGCCTTAAAGCCCTGAAAGCAGTTAATCGTAAGTCAGGATTGTCTGCTTCCAATTGGTTTTCCACGGCTTGAATGCCTTCACTGCCCATATTAGACAATAGCCAAATGGCTCTAGCCTGATGGTAAGGGTTTTTATCCTTTAATACTGCTTTTACTTCTTCAACGGCCTGACTGCCTTGTTTTGCCAGTAATGCAAAGCCAGCATTACGCACGTTGACAGCCGGATTTTTCAATGCTGCTATTTGTCCTTGGGTAGTGGAAAGGTCGATGGTAGGTTTAGGAAGATTCTTTCCCTTTGGGGTAATGCGGTAAATCCTTCCGTAACCGGTGCTATCAATCATTCGGTGGCCACCCACCATTCCATCGTACCAATCGGCAACATAGATTGCCCCATCTGTTCCTACAACAACATCACTTGGACGAAACCATTTGGTTTTGTCAGCGTCCGTTGCCCGGCTTTTAGCATCTTCAACCTCTTCTTCTTTTAGAGATGTGATTAAATTATGTCGGTTTAATGCAAATCCAGCACCGGTAGGCTCTGGTTTGTAAGCCAATATTACATTTCTACCGGCCTCACTTGCGAATAATGTTCCTTGGTATTTTTCACCCAATAAATCACTTTCATAAAAAGTAATGCCTGTAGGTGAACCTGATCCCGTATTGTCTCCAAATGGGATTACTCCAGGATCTTCTTGATGCCAATGCGCCATTGCTGTGGTCTGTCCTGGACGACGGTCTGCCTGCCATTTTCTGGAACCATCAGTATTGAAATACCCCATGTTTCCACCTTCCATCAGCCATGAAACACGAACGCCTTTATTGCCATCATCATCATTGTCATTCTGCCACATATTGCCGTAAGAGTCCAAAGCCAATTCGTAAGAATTCCTAAAGTTATGGCCCAAAACTTTAAGGCCGGTGCCATCCGGATTGATCCGCATAGCAATGCCGCCAACCCACATTTTGCCATCGTCACTGACCATGCCAGGTTCGTTGTCTATCATATGAGGAGACCCGCCATTGTAAAGGCTACCTGATCGCAAGGTCCAGCCACTTTTATCCGTTACTATATGAGGTCCGGCATTGCCTGCATTAAAATAATACTTTCCATCAGGTCCTGCCATCATAGCGTGCAATCCATGGTCATGGTCAAAACCTCCGAAACCTGTCAAAAACACTTCTTTATTATCTGGCTTGTCATCACCGTCCGAGTCTGTATATATTATGACGGAAGGACCACTTGAAACGATCACCTTGTCACCAATTACAGAGATTCCCAAAGGGGCTGTCAGGTCCTTGTCCTGAACAAATACCTTAGAGCTTTCTGCTACTCCATCTCCATCTTTATCCTCCAGAATTACTACTCTGTCGCCTTCTTCGTGGTGTTTGAATTTTCCCGGATCATTGCGGAACAAACGGTAGTTGAGTGCTTCTGTGACCCAAATTCTTCCTTTAGCATCCACATCCATGTTGGTAGGATTGAAAAACTGAGGCGATTCGGCCCAAAGGGTAGCCTCTAAATCATTGGGTAAATAGAGTTGGGTTTTTTCTGAATAATATTTCTCATCTAGTGAAAACGGTTTTTTCTGCACTTCTTTTTTACAGCTTTGGCTGAGCAAAGCGATGCAGAAGATCAGCCCACCAAAAAAAACTTTTTTGATTAGGGTAGGCATTTGATTTAGAAATGTTTTATGCATTATTATTTTAGATTAGGGGTTATTTGTTGCTTCTTTTGATGTTTTCTATCGAATAGTTCTGTTTTTACAAAAGGCACTAAATGTATAAAAAAAAGACATCAATCGAAAATTTTGTTTACCTGCAAAAAAAGTTGTTTAAATTTTTATAAACCTTAAAAATGGGCTTTTACCGAAAAGGTCAATTAAATGATAGAGCAATATTTTTCATTTTTTGCATTAATCTTATGGTTTGGTTTACAGAAAGTAAGGCCAATAAATTATTTGTTTAATCTCAAAAGTAAATGTTATCGTGGGAAGTGGGAATAGGCTAATATTATACTACTGTTTGGCCGGTAGATTATGCATAATCACCTATTAGAAGCTAAAAAATCAAGTTTTTATTTTATTAAATTAAAATAAATGATTAATATCCTGCTTATCCATTTCTTATACAATTTCAACATGACAAAACGAAGAGAGTTTATAAAGAAAGCAACTTTAGGTTCAGCAGGGATTTCCATAGGTGCAATGGCTTTTAGTGCCAAAAGTTATGGGGCCATTATCGGTTCAAATGAGCGTATTAATTTAGCCCAGATTGGTATCAGAAATCAAGGTACCGTACACATTAATAACTATTGCAGCCTGAAAGACAGTCACAATGTGATTTTGAAGGTACTTTGTGATACAGATGAAAATCTTTTTGATGCCAAATCAAAAATAGTAAGCGACAAAACTGGTGTTAAACCAGAATTGGAATGGGATTTAAGAAAAGTGTTGGATAACAAGGAAGTAGATGCAGTTTCCATTGCAACGCCAAATCATTGGCATGCCCTGGCTTCAATTTGGGCTTGTCAGGCTGGGAAACATGTGTATGTAGAAAAACCTGCCTCACATAATATATGGGAAGGAAGGAAAATGATTCAGGCAGCTCAGAAAAGTGGATTGACAGTGCAGGTTGGATTAACTAACCGTTCTTACAATAACGTAAGAGATGCGATGCAATTTTTGCATGAAGGAGGTATTGGCAAGTTATACATGGCTAGGGTCCTTACTTATAAATTCAGAAATTCTTATGGTACAGGGGCCAATGGCACACCTCCTGCTGGTTTCCATTACAACCAATGGCTGGGACCAGCTACCTACCGTCCTTACAATGAGAAGAGAAGTCACTACAATTGGCATTGGTACTGGGATACGGGAAATGGTGACTCTGGCAATACTGGAACCCATCAATTGGATATCGCCCGATGGGGACTTCAGAAAAATGAACACCCGGAAACCATCTATTCTATGGGAGGAATTTATGGCTTTAAAAAGGATGATTGTGAAGCTGAAAACTGTACCCCTGGCACAAGGGTTTATGGAGACGTGAATACTTATGGCCATGACAAATCAGGTCAGGAAACGCCAAATATACAAACTGGCTTGTTTAAATATGCCGATGGAACCATGCTTGAATATGAAGCCCGTGGAAGGTATACCAACCATGAAGGAAGTGATGGCAAGGAAGTGGGAAACCTTTTTTATGGAGAAGATGGATGGTTAGAAATCAGCGGCAATTCCTGGAGGGCTTTCCATCATCGCGACACAAAACCTTTTGCGAGTTCCAAAGAAGGCGGAGTGGAACAAAAAGCAAGCCTCTTTTCCAACTATATTGAAGCAATCCGTTCCGGTGACAATACCATGCTCCAATGTGATATGCGAGAAGGTTTTTATTCGACAGCCTTGCCTTTATTGGCCAATATTTCTTACCGAGTCAAACGCGAACTAAAGTTTATGGGCGATTATGAGAAGTTTGCTAACGATCCGGAAGCAGATACTTTGCTCTCTAGGGTATACAGAGAACCCTTTGCTGTTCCCAATGAAATTTAGTAGGAAGTAAATTCCCTAATCAAATTCAATGATGGAGAAAGGTTATGGAAAATTGCCCTTGTGCTTTATAACCACGAGGGCAATTTTCCTACTACAATAATTCGCTCATTGGATTTAAGTAAGCTAATGAAATGATTGCTGTTAGGTCTGTTTTAGCCATGGTAAAATACTTTTCTTGTTTTCTTTCTTTAGGGCTTACTTAAAATAGTACAGCTTAATTTCTCCTTTACTTTGCGAGAATACTTTGAACCTTTCTATATGTCATTCTTCCAGCCATTTAATAAATTCCTCCGATTGCCATGTTGAAAAGACAGATTATCTTCATTCTACTTATTAGTGGGTTATTCCTTGAATCTCATGGACAATCGACAAATAAACCTTTGCATCAACCGAATATACTTTTCCTAATGGTTGATGATTTAAGGCCGGAATTGGGATGCTATGATCAAGCACATATAAAATCTCCCAATATAGACAGGCTGGCACGAATGGGGCAGTTGTTTACACAAGCCTATGTCAACTATCCAGTTTGTGGGCCAAGCAGGGCCATTCTCCTTTCAGGTTTATATGGAAGTCCCAATCGCTTCAATGGTTGGAACTGTTCCCAGGACCAAGATGTACCAGGATTGGTAAGCTTACCCATGCATTTCAAAAACAACAATTATACGACTGTTTCACTTGGAAAGGTTTACAATAACTTCGAGGATGGGAAAGGCAGTTGGACTGAAGTATGGCGGCCTGCCATGACCACAACAGCATGGGATTACCAATCAGAGGAAGGGATAAGTATTTTTAAAAGGCTGAATGAAGACAGGCAATACAATACCCAAGCCAGAAACAATCAAAATTTACCAAACAGGGGGCCGGCCTTTGAAAATCCGGAAGTGCAAGATGTAGTTTATGAAGATGGGAGAATAGCCAGCAGGGCAATGGAAAAACTGCAGGAGTTTAAAGGCTCTGGAGAAGCATTTTTTATGGCTGTAGGTTTTAAAAAGCCTCACTTACCTTTTAATGCCCCCAAAAGGTATTGGGACCTTTATGATAGGGAAGAGATTGAATTGCCGGATAATTTTTATTCTCCTAAAAACGCACCAAAAGAATCCCTTCATAGCTACAGTGAACTTAGGGCCTATTCCAATATTCCCAATGAGGGCCCATTTTCGGAGGAACTTTCCAAAGCGCTTATCCATGGATATTATGCAAGTGTGAGCTATGTTGATTCCCAGGTGGGTAGGGTTTTGGATGAATTGGAAAATCTTGGACTAGATGAAAGTACCATAGTGGTGCTTTGGGGAGACCATGGATGGCAATTGGGAGAACATGCGCTTTGGTGCAAACACGCTAATTTTAATACTTCTATACGGATACCTCTTATTTTAAAAATACCAGGGAAATCAGCCAATATAAAACAGGAAGCATTGGTGGAAACCGTGGATTTATATCCCACGCTTTGTGACTTGGCAGGTATCAACTCACCGCTTCACGTGCAAGGAAAAAGCTTCGTAAAACTTTTAGACGATCCTAAGGCCGAAGGGAAAAATGCCATATACAGTAGGTCAAACCTTGGAGGTGAAACAGTCCTCACCAAAACACATGCCTACACTGAGTTTTATGACAGTAAGGGTACGCTAAAATCAAAAATGTTATTTGATTTAGCCAATGATCCTGATGAAAATGAAAACACAGTCGATAAGCCCCAAAACAAAGCCATTGTCGCCCAAATGTCTGAGTTGTTAAAAAATCACATGGTTAATAGGAATAGCATCCCATTGCCTTAAAGGCCTAAAAAAATGAATTATTGCCATGTTATTGACCATACTGACCACCAGGTAGTTTTGGAAGAAATGAAACTTAATCTAAAAAACCATTAATTATGATTAGAATCACTGTATTGTTTATGGCCCTTTGGACCATGGCTTTTTATAATCCAATACCTACACAAGCACAATCTGAAGGACTTAAAATTGGCGCTGCCACCAAAATGATCACTCCCGAATTGGGCAGTTGGGTGCAAGGAGCAGGGGTACCTAGAAAGGCCACTGAAGTCAGAGATGATCTTGAAGCCAATGGACTTTATTTTTCAAAAGGTGATTTTCAATTGCTTATGGTGAGTTGTGATTTTGCCGGAATTGAGCCTGACCTCAATGTGCGATTACGCGAAGCCATGGGAGTTGCAACTGGGATTTTGCCAAGAAATATCCTGATTTCCTCTACCCATACCCATGGAGGTCCGTCTTTGTTGAAAACCAATTACCTGATGCCTTTGGATACAGCCTATATGGAAGATTTAGTGCCATGGATGGTAGCATTGGCCAAAGAAGCCGTTGAGGCAGCACAACCGGGAAAAATTGGATGGGCGGAAGGTGAGGTTCAAATTGGATACAACCGCCGGTTGACTTGGGCAGATGGTAGCCATTCCATGCACGGTGATGCAACTAGACCTGATTTTGCTGGCTTAGAAGGTCCTGATGATCCCCAACACCTGGCCATGTTTGCCGCTGATTTAAAGGGTAACCTTATTTCGGTAATGTACCATAACACTACGCATCCAACAATTTTTTATGCAGATGGTGTGTTCTCTGCTGATTTCCCTGGAGAGGTTAGAAAGACCTTTCGAAAGGAATTTAAGCAAAACCTTCCTGTGCTATTTTTAAATGGAGCACAAGGAGACATCAGCATGGACAATATGCTGGATAGAAAATCGGAATCCGATGAGGAGAAGATAAAGAAAATCACTGATTTGGTGGTAAAAGAGACAATGAGACTTTACAAAAATATTGAATACCAAACGGACCCAAAATTGGAACATCAGTACCATGATTTGAAGGTAAGTGTCAGGTTACCAGAAACTGGAACCCTGATCAGGTCTAAAGAAATTTTGAAGAGAATCGATAATGGGGAAAATATCCGAGGTATGGAAATGATCATGGCATTTGGCTCGGTGCACCTACAAGAAACATTTGGTGAGAATCCTTTTGACATTTTACCTGTGCACGCCATCAGGATTGGGGATTTGGCCATGGTTACCCAGCCTTGTGAATTGTTTAGTCAGTTTGGCTTGGATATCAAAAGGAGAAGCCCTGGCAAAAGTACCATCGTAGTGGGAATGACGGATGGCTACAATGGTTATTGCCCTACCATTTATGGGCTTCTAGGAGGTGGATATTCCGGATCACCTATAAGTTGGACCAGATTAGAACCTGAGGCTGGGTACAAAATTGTAGAAACCTCTGCAGTATTACTCAACAAGGTTTGGTCAAAATAAAAAAAGGTCGAATTGGAGCTAAATTTGTAAAGGTTAAGTTTAGCTTTAGTTCTAGTATTTTGGTTCTTTTCAACCCGGATTATGTAATAGAATTTCTCCGCCCTGAAGATAGTCAGGGGTGATAGCCTGTCCCGTGTTTACGGGAAGTGTTGCAATCGCAAGAAAATCAGGCTGTTTGGAGATTTTAGCATAGCACCGCTATGGTGAAATTGAAAACAGCAACGAAGTGGCTGATTTTAAAGCGATTTCAGCACGTAATAGATTGTCTATTGCATATTTCGGGTTCAATCCTAGAAGATCCTGGGGTATGAATCGAAGGCTATAAGGGTATTTCTTTGGGCTGACTCCATTCTAAATTAGAAAAGGCATTGAATATTTGGCGTAAAAAAAAAATCGATCGGCTTTTTGCTTTCTGTTAGTTTTTATGAAGGGGGATTTTATTCGGTATCAATTACTTGAGGTGTTTTTATCGCTGAAATTCCTTACATTTCCTAAAACATTAACCATGAAACTTTTCCAATGTGGCCATTGCCGGCAGCTGACATTTTTTGAAAATACCCATTGTAGCCATTGTCAGTCCTCATTGGGTTTTGATCCAATTAGTTTGGACTTGCTAGCACTTAAAGAATCCAATGGCCATTTTACCACAAAGGATGAAGCCAAAGTTGCCTTTCGCTTTTGCGAAAACAATAAGCTAGACGCCTGCAACTGGTTGATACCCCATGCGTCCAATGATCGATTTTGCAGGGCTTGTTCGCTAAATAGGGTTATACCGGATTTGGTTAATTCTGCTTATAAGAAAAGGTGGATAAAAATCGAACAAGCCAAACACAGATTGGTATATGCCTTATTGCGTTGGAATCTTCCCTTTTTTCCGTGGGAAGAATCTTCAGGGAAAGGACTGGGTTTTGAGTTTAAAGCCAGTCAACAGCAGGAAAATGTGTTGACTGGTCATGCTTCCGGTATTATTACCATGAACATCGCAGAGGCTGACGATGTAGAACGTGCCATGGCTAGAAAACAAATGGACGAAGTTTACAGGACTGTTTTGGGGCATTTCAGACATGAAATCGGTCATTATTATTGGGAGGTATTGATCGCAGAAACGGACTGGCTGGAAAAATTCCGGTCTATTTTTGGAGACGAAAGCATATCCTACTCCGATGCGTTGGATACACATTACAGTAAGGGGGCACCAGACAACTGGCAGGAGAACTTTATTTCTGCGTATGCCAGTGCACACCCATGGGAAGATTGGGCAGAGTCTTGGGCACATTACCTGCACATGGTGGACACGCTGGAGACTGCTAATGCTTTTGGCTTGTCCATAAACCCCAAACTAACGGGGATGCATGATATTGTTTCCACTCAATTTTCGGAGGATGCTTACGGTTATATTGATTTCTCAATGCTCCTCAATCAATGGACTTCATTGTCTTTGGCCTTAAACAGCTTGAATAGGAGCATGGGCCTTCCAGATCCATATCCTTTTGTCATTTCATCCCCAGTTAGCAAAAAGCTTGCATTTATTCATGAACTTATCCATAGCTTGGATTTGGATACTCAACAAAATGCTTAAGCCATTTTTCCCTTCATTGGTGCCAGAAATAGGCGATTCTACCTATTTCTGGCACCAATGTGGCGAAACCTAATGTTAATTTAGTGCTGTATTTCTAAATTTTGTAATATTAGCATAGGGCCATTAAGTTTTTTAAGTTCTTCTGAAGGATTGGCTTTATTGTCGTATTTGCCATTAGATCCAAGTAGCAAATCCAAGTCTCCATCTAAATCAATATCACCAATTTCAAAAGTAATCCACCTGGCATCCAATTTGGTGTTTAAAATTTTAGGCTGATAAGCATATGGGCTTTCTTGCTTTAGGTAAACGAAATCCTGCCTGCCGGATAAATTAAAGTCCGGGAAATAGGCTATTGCCACAATATCAATTTGGCCATCCTGATCAAAATCTGCTGCGGCACATTTATTAACTCCATTCATTGGGAAAAAATAAACCTGTTTAAAGTTATTTTTCCCATCATTTTCAAATATTCTTAGCCCGTGATAGGGTTTTGCTATGGGAGGATAATCTCCATTGTCCCCATTCCCATAAAGAATGTCCAGGTGTCCATCCTTGTTAAAATCTACCAAATCAAAAGATACGGAACCATAAGTAGGAGGAAACCGGAGAACCCTTTCTTCGGTAAATTGACCTTCTCCCTCATTGTAAAAGATGGAAATCCCTTCATCTCCTTGCGCAAAGAGGGCGACAATGTCCTTTTTCCCATCTCCGTTCATGTCTTTTACAACCGCATGAATGGCTCCCGCTACATTCTTTAAGGTGGTTTTTTTATAAGGGTGTTCCGGATTGCCTGAATTTTCAAACAAGGTAAGGGATCCGGTATAATACCCAAATTCTGCTACAAGTATATCATTAAGCCCATTGTCAGTCACATCTTCAAAAACTGTTTGAACAGGCCGGTTCAGTTGGCTTAAGAATTTTCTGAAAGATGAATAGTGAAGTTCTCCAGGATTTCTTAACAAGGTGATCAAATCTCCAAATTTGTTCTTTCCCGGGGAAAGCCTAAGCGAACCTGCCAGGGAGATGGATAGCTCATCCTTTCCAAATGCAATATCTGTCGGGGCAGAAGGAAGAGGGATCATTTGAGAAATTTTGTTGGCATTATTTAAAATGGTCAATGACCCTCGCTTCCCAGAAGCACCTCCAATATAGATGCCTTTTTGATTGGGAGCTGTTTTTAAGAACGTAATGTTTTGGAGCTTTCCATTTTCTTCTGGTTCTACCATTTCAAAACCTTCCAAATGGCCAATTTCATTTGCCTCCCAAATTGTTTGATTCAAGACTTCGGGCGCTTCTGCTAAATAATAATCTTTGATTTTTTGCCAATCTTCAGAGGAAATGCTAGGTGTTTCAGGAAACATATTGCTTTCCTCAACGGCCTTTCTGTTAATAGCTCCTTCGAGGATTTTACTTCTTGGTACCTCGGATTCATAAACCCCAAACAACCTCCCCATCAAAGGCAATACCGACCGCTCCCAGGTTTTTTTATCTAGTTCAGATGGTTCTGGATACAAATGACAGCTTTGGCAATGTTTTTTTGACAGTTCTTTCCCTGAGATGACATTCCTTTCCATTTGCTTTTGGATAGCTTCCTTTTCCCTTGGTCCTCCACAGGAAGAGTGAAGCAAAAGGCACAAGAAAATTACCCATAGCGATTGGATTTTATTATTTCTCATGAAATATTCCTTACCAAGCCCTTTATACTAAATTGGTTGTTCCACCTTCTTTTAAACTGATATCCATGCCTCGTTTATTGGTTTTCCAAGCACCTGAGGTAAAGTCAGGAACTTTCATGGTCTTCCCCTGTTGGGCTACTGATGCTTCACTCAAAGGAGTAACAGCTGTCCACAAGGCTGCATCATACACATCCATTTCCAAAGGCAATCCATTTCTTAGACAGTCAATTAGGCGCCAATCACTGGCCGTTACTCTTTCGTAAGATCTGCTTCCCTTGATTCCACCAGCTTGTGATACTTTTTCCTGGAAAGTCCTTGTCATCTTTGGGGTGTATTTTTCCACCAACGCTTTGAATTCACTTTCTTCCATGTAATCCTCACTAATCGCAATTCTAGGTGGGCGGGCTTCATAGATGCCTTTAGAACCACTGATTAGCTGAAACCTGGAACCAGGTCTAGGTGAACTGATGTCATGTTGCAACATGATGGTTCTCCCTTTAAAAGTACGAATCAGGGTTGTATTCATGTTTCCCCGGTATTTAAGCCCCTCATAGGGTTCGAAATAAGAATCACTTTCAGCCAATTCCTTCATTTTTGGCGCCATGGTAAAGTCACCACTGGAAATAGATACCAGGTATTCCATTTGATCGCCGTAATTGAGGTCCATCATCTGGGCCACTGGTCCAAGACCATGTTGAGGATAAAGGTTGCCATTTCTGCCTACATTTTCCTTTAAGCGCCATGGGCGATAACCAAACCAATTGTCGGCATCCCGCTCCCACCTGTCCGGTCCATTTACCCTATCATGAATGTAATTGCCTTCGCCATGAATCAATTCCCCAAAGAAACCATCTCTTGCCATATTTAAAATGGTGGCTGCCATTCCGTCATGACAAGACCCACAACCCATAAAGCAATGCTTTTTCGTCCTTTCTGAAGTTTCCACCACCTGCCAGCATTCTTCAAGGGAAATACCTACTGGCAATTCGGTATAAACATGCTTGTCTCTTTCCATGGCATATACGGCTATGGGAGCATGGAACTTCCATGGGGTTGCAATGTAGATCAGGTCTATGTCATTGCGGTCACAAAGCGCTTTGTAAGCTTCTTCACCATCTGTATAGGTGTCCGGATTGTGTCCATAACCTTCTATCGTCTTAAGTGCTTTTTCAATATTTCCGGGAAGAATGTCGCACAGCGCAATAATGTCTACGTTTTCTATACTTGCAAAACGGTTTAATGTTCCTGAACCCCGACTGCCCACGCCAATTAAACCCATCCGCACCCTGTCCATTTTTGGTGCGGCATAACCATGCATGTTAAAAGATTGCTTGTGTACCTGCGTTTTTGGGGTTTCAGCCTTTGACCTACTGGCACCTACAACAATACCAGCACCAGCCATACCGGCAACTTTGATAAATTCTCTGCGGTTATTTTTCATTTTTCAAGATCTTTTGTGGTCAAAAGTAAGTTGTAAAAATTGGAATGGTAAAGAGGATTCCTTCTGTCAATGAAATTTCTTAGTATGCGGTAATCCCTTTACTATATAGTCATTACCAGAGAAATAAAGAAACAATATTCTAAAAATAGTAACGGAAACGTTATCGAAGATCATGTGAAAAATTAAAAGTCAGGCGCTATATTTCATTCCCTATTCCAAGAAGTAAGATTAGGTGGTGCGCATGGATCAAAGCCGATTACTATTTATTCAGGCTTTACAGAATTTTGTAAAATGGATTTCTCAATGTTGTTCGGGTTTAAGTGTTTTTGTCTTTAGCCAATTCAGTTTCCTGATACAATTGGTACATGGCCATGCAGGCTTCCCCTCGTAGGACGTTGGATTTAAGTGCTCTTTTTTCATATAACCAGGACTCCGGCTGAAGATTTTTTCCATCGGATTTATTCATGGTTTGAAGGGTTTTCTGTAGGACTGAAATTGACACAACTTGGCCATTATTGTTCAGCTCGGCATCGATGGTGATTTCTGGATTATTGGTGATTTCTTCGAAAATGCCCAGCCACAGCTTACAATCTTCAGTTGATAAATGCTCCTGTGTCCTTGCCAAATAGGAATCAAAAAATCCTTTGGTACCCCAAAACTGTACCGCATCAAAAGCTTTATCCGCCCTGTCTATGTCCTTAAAGTAAGTCAGGATTTGATGGTTCTTAATTAAAATGTTCTGGAGTTCTAGCACAGGTACATCCTTAATTTCTACCTGCAATTCTCTGGACATGTGGGCAGCGATACCTGCAACCTGGCCAATTCCCATCCATAAGGGTTCCATTCTTACGGTAGAATAGGCAACATGTGTAGTGGATGCCGCCACCGGAACAATCAATCCCAGGACTTTTTCAGGAACCAGAATCCTGTAGGGAATCTGGTAAGGAGAGATTTCATACATCCCTATATAGCCTTCCAATACTTTATTGTCTTTTGATGGAACTTTGGAAACTGGAAAGCTGTCAATTGGAAATTCACCTGTAATAATGGTGTCTTCAAAAACCGTGGTTCTTTGGGCATCCTCGCGAAGGGTAACGTCATTTTCGGTGAGGGTGTACATTCCTTTTAATCTCCTGGCCTCGCGGATATACAATTGCCAAGGGAAGTGTTCATTGTCTGTAAATTCATCCTTGGGCAAGTGGTATTTCATGGCCAGGTTTCTGTGTTCTTCCGGAATTTCCGGATCATTCTGAACAAAGTAAATCAAGCCTAGGGTCAGTTCTCTATGTCTCTTGAATATTCTTTCTCGAGCAGCCCAGTCGGTTTCAGGATAAGCGTAATTTTCTCCCACAAATGGGAATCCCAATGGTCTTGGATTGATGTTAACATCATACTTTCGATTGGGTATTTCGGTGAAGGAAAAAACCCGGACCATTGTATCAAAGTGATCTGAATAATAACCATGCCCTTCTTTAAACACTTTGGGTGCACTTAATCTTCCGTCCTTTAAATCGTTAAAATATTCCACATAGTTGTTTCTGTCATAGCCATGAGGAGGTTCAGTAAGTACATAGCTGTTTGCTGGATCATCCGTCATGCACAAGCGATAGGTGTAGGCAGGCAACCTGCTATCTTCTTCACCACTGCCCCCTTCCAAAAATGCTTTTTCATTGAAATCAAAGAATATATGGCCGGCATGTGCTTCATTAAATTCCTCTTTTCCTTCCCTTCCCAAGCGATAAACTGCACCCGCAAGGGCAAAAACATCTCCTTCATAGGTAGCATCAACAAATACCTCAGCCTTTAGAAATCGAGTGTCTCCACTGGTACGGTCCTTAAACCTTAATCTGGAAATTTTTTCAGATTTCATCTCGGCTTCTTCTATTTGGTAATTGAATAGCACCTTGATGTTTTTCTCTTCCGCTATCATTTGATTAAATACCAGTTCGGCAACCGATGGTTCATAATAATAGCCTTCTTTGCAAAGGAGGACCTCTTTGGAGTTTTCTCCGTATTTGCCTGTATAGTATTGCAGGACCTTTTCGGTGAATTCCTTAAAAAGACCAGCAATGGCCTCTTTGTTTTCTATATCACTTTTGCCTAATCCGCTTGTGGTCATCCCGCCTAAGTGGGAATGGTATTCGGTAAGGATTACTTTAGAGCCCATTCTTGCCGCTGCAATTGCCGCCATTATTCCTGCAGGTGTTCCACCTATCACAGCAATATCAGCAAAGTTTTCCCCTTCCGAATTGGCATTTTTATATACACATGAAGCAGCTATTCCACTACCCGTAATTAGGGTTCCTAATGAACTTAATCTTATAAAATTTCTTCTATCCATTTTTAAATCAAAGTTTTAACAAGTGGCGAAACTTGAAGTATTCATTAGAGGCTTTAGGTTATAACCGGAATTTTCAACAATGTATGCCTTTATTTTTCAGCTTCAGATCGCCAAGGAAGGCGTTTATGGTTTAAATTTTAATGTCCAATAAGGGTTTAATATTTAGATATAGCGCATACCTTAAAAACGAAGTGAACTAGGTTAATTGATTAATTTTCGATTAATCGTACATTCTATACAATTCAATAAATAACCTTTTACTTTTTCAAGGGAGGCATTTCCAGCTTATCCAGATCAGTGATTTTAACCTTTAATACTTCTATTTTTTGCTTTACTGATCCAGCAAAGGCAATAAGCAAATGGCCATCTTGCTCAATCACATGTGGGTAATCGATGTGTCTGCCACCAGTCAGGTAACCCATTTTGGTAAATACCATGCCATCATCGCTAATGGCCAATGTGAGAGGGTCTCTTCTTTCAGGATGTGGATTAGAGACCAATACATACCTGCCATCGTTTAATCTTAAGCCATTGAATTTTGATCGGGCATCGGGGAAATTCGTTCGAACGGGATTGCTCCATGTCCGTCCATTGTCTATGGAGAACGCCCTGTACAGGTAGCCACTTTTCCTATTGTCTCTAAAGAGTGCCATCAGGTTTTTTCCGTCAGGCAGCACCCACCAATAGGGCTCTTCAGGATCCATTTCTGCGGTAGAGCCTGTTACGGGATAGGATTCCCATTGATCAAAGCCCTTAATTCCACCAAGCAAAAATTCAATGCCGGATTCTTTATAATCATAAGCTCTTCTGGACATTAGCCATTCTCCGGTAGGCAGAAGTTTTGGAGGGAAATTGTTGATGGCATTTTTATAAACTACTCCCTTTTCTTCCCATGAATTGGAGGCACCATTCCATTTATAAGCCCAAAGCTCCAGGCTTGGACCAAAAAAGCCTGCTGCCTCATCAAGGGATGCCAGGGCCAGAAGTTCCCCATCTCTTTGCCAGAAACCACGAGAAATCCAGCGTTTCCCTTTTTCAGTTCGGGTATTGTAATGTTCTGATTCTGGACCCGATCCTTCCGGGTAAGAGGTAAGAAAATCAGTTTTAGACCAGCTAAGTCCATCTGGACTAGTAGCATATTTCACTACCTGCCCAACCCTGTCTTCGACACCAGGGCCATCGCTCCACATCAGCCAGTACTTGCCTTCGTAAAAAGTGATATAGGAATGTTGATTAACACCACCACTTGTTTTTGCTTCCGAGAAAGTTGGGTGGTTTACGCCTTCCGCCGTCACGTCACTAACTAGTGCATGTGCGGAAGGGATTTTGGGGAGGTTATCAAAATCAATATCATGGGGGTGCTCAAACCAGTCTCCCATTAGCATTATTTTGGAGCTAGGATTGTTTACTGGATCCGGGTAATCTTCAATTGTGGTATTTTCCTTTTTATGCGTGCAACTGATTAATTGTGAAAATAAAAGGGCAATAAATACTATTCCTAAGGCTGATGCTTTTGTGGTCATGTTTATTAATTATAGGGCAAAACTTATTGTTTGGTAATTGATACTTATTAAATCCAATAGTATAGGTTTATTTTTATTTATCCCATATTTATTTGGTGTTTGTTGTACAAAATAGCCAAATTAATTTTATTAGGCTTCATTAATGGGTTTACTGGTAATAATAAGTGCTGAAATTAGAACTCCATTCCATAAAATTTTGGAAGATTAGTTTGATCAATATGAAATGTTGGTGCTGTCTAGAGTTGCAATTAAAGGTTTGCGAGGGAATCCAAAATTGAAAAAGACATGGGTAAACCCGGACCTTATAGCATTCGTGATAGCCTGTCCCGTGTTTACGGGAAGTGTTGCAATCGCAAGAAAATCAGGCTGTTTGGAGATTTTAGCATAGCACCGCTATGGTGAAATTGAAAACAGCAACGAAGTGGCTGATTTTGAATCGATTTCAGCACGTAATAGATTGTCTATTGCATATTTCGGGGTAAAATACAGTTGGGGCAGGGATCATCATGACCCATAAAGTAATGAGTCTAGAAGGAATAAATCATTACAATTGCAGACACTATTAAGCATTACTATCTTTTAAAAGGTTTCTTTCCATTGCTGCTGATGTTGTCGTCATACCAATGGATACCAAAACAACAGTTAATAGTTCAGCTTTGCCTCTGGAATAAAAATACCTAAAAAGGCCTATCAATAGTATAGCTAAAGCCAAGAGCAATCTTTTTAAATTTTTAAAAAAGGCCAAACATGAAGATATTTTTACTTTTACAAAATAGATCAAGTTGAAAATTGCCTGAATTGCAGATCATAAAATATAACCTGAGTGGGTTTAATTACCAATTGTAAGATTGTTATTTGGAAGGAAAAGTCTGATAGTAAAATCATTGAGTTATTCTTTAACCTCTAAAAAGCATTTCCTGACTTAATATTTTTTTAGCATAATGTCAAGTTTTTTTTATTATTTACCAATAATTCTATAGTTATAGAAATTTTACTCGGGCACGTACACAATATTATTTCAATTTTTATTGTATATATAGGTTTAATTTTGATTAATGGTAAAATATGTATTATTTATATTTATTTTATTGATTTATGAAAAAAATAATTTTTTAATGGGGTTGTTTTTCGACTTTTAATGCTCTTCTTTTATAGAGGACTACGATCAACCTTTACCACTAAATAGCAATGAAATCTATAATTAAAAAGAATAATTATTCAATTCAGCCTGAGGTATCATCTTTTCATCTAGAACCTCTTGAATTGGAAAAAGAGAAATCAGATAGAGAAATTTGGAAAGCTTTTGATAAAGGGGATGAATTGGCTTTTAATTTTATTTATCGGACCTATGTCAAAAAGATGTTTCATTATGGTTCTCAGGTTACTAAGGATGTTGAGTTGATAAAAGATTGTATACAAAATATTTTCATTTACCTACGAAGAAGAAGAGGAACTTTAGGAGAGGTATTATGTATAAAAGCTTACTTGTTTAAAATTTTAACAAGGGAAATTGTAAAGAATTTAAAGGTTGAAAAGCTATCTGAAACAAGGTATGAAGAAATAAAGGAGCAATTTTTCCCAATTTCAATCTGCCCTGAATCTATATTGATAAAAAGGGAAAGCGAGTTGGCAAACAAATTATTGGTAAGTGAAGCCCTTCAGAAGTTAACGAGTAGGCAACGTCAAGCTATATTATTATTGTATGAAGAAGGCATGAGTTATAAGCAAGTGGCCGAAACAATGGAGTTTAGCGACGTGAAATCAGCCAGAAAAATTGTGTATAGGGCAATGGCCATGCTTAAGGAATACCTAATTGACCAGAAAGAAAAATCAAAAGTGTGATACTTATATAATGAGGTATAAAGACTATGAATTAGTAGATTTTCTTGTAGATGAATTTTTTATCCTTTGGGTAAAAAATCCTGACAAGAATACCCAGCATTTTTGGGAAAAATGGCTGATAGAACATCCTGAGAAGCGAGACACTGTATTCAAGGCTATTTCTATCATCAGGTCTGTCGGTTACGAGGAGGGCGAGAATATGAGTGATAGCACCTATATTGATATTTTTGAAAATATAGTAAATGCAGACAAAGACCAAAAGACAATAAGTCAAATTACTAAGGGAGAATCAATAAATAGTTGGCTAAAGAATATAGCTGCAATGATCATTTTTGGCTTCTGTGGATGGATGGGATACTATCACGCCTTCCTTTATACTACACCTACTCCTGTATTAACTGAATCTTTTGTAATTAAGAGAAATACAAGTTCGGGAAATCGCTCCTTAATTACTTTAGCAGATAGTAGTAAGGTCTATTTAAATTCTTCCAGTGAAATTTCTTACCCTTCCAACTTAGGCAGTGGCGATCGATGGGTAAAGTTAACTGGTGAAGGATTTTTTGAAGTGAAGAAAAATGGAAAACCTTTCACTGTATTAATAGAAGATACTAAAATTGAGGTTTTAGGTACTTCATTTAATGTGAAAGTGGAGGAAGATAAATTATCAGTAGCCTTATTGACCGGAAAGGTGATGGTAAAAGATAAAAGAGGTAATCAGGTAGCATTAAGTCCAGATGAGATGCTAATAATGGAAAAAAGTGGGGATCTGTACAAAAGTGATTTTGACAGTCTTGAAGTAATAGGGTGGAAAGACAATGTATTGGTTTTTAAATCTGATTCTTTTGAGGAATGTAGAAAAAAAATTGAAGACTGGTTTGGAGTAGAACTAATCCTTATTGGAAAAATTCGAAAGGGTTGGGTTTACACTGGTACTTACAAAAATGAAAGTCTGGAGAATGTATTAAAAGGAGTAAATATTACTTCCGGGCTAAAATTTAGTCTCGAAGATAAAAAAGTTAAATTATACAACTAAAGCTAATGATATGGAAAAAATTGACTCTGGTTAGAAATCAAAGCGCAGGGCCCATTCTGGGGGGAATGAAACCCTGCTTTGAGTAGCCTACCACCAAAGGAGGGAGGCAATAGTTAAGTCGTCTAAAACTTAAACCATACAATATTATGAATAAATATATACTGAGACAACTTATTATGGTGTCCAAAAGATTATTTTATGGCTTTACCATTCAATTGATTTTCTGCACTGTATTGATGGCTAATACCGGCAATGCACAGAGGAAAACTATTGATGAAGTCAAAGTGTCACTAGATTTAAAGGAGAAAACTTTGTTGCGGTTTTTTAAAAACATAGAAGCTAAAACTGATTTTAAGTTTACCTACAATGATGACATGATCAGTTTAAATCAAAAAGTGACCATCAGCCAGAGAAACACTTCAGTTTACAAAGTTCTGGAGAATGTTGCCCGGCAAACTCAGCTGAGTTTCACTCAGGTAAACGACAATATTCATGTCCGCTTAAGTGCTAAAGAAGGAGCAACTGAAAAGGTTGACATAGCCGCAATAGCAGATGTGAGAGTTACAGGTAAGGTAGTAGATCAAAATGGAGAACCACTACCAGGGGTTACCATAGCCATTCCAGGCACTACTACAGGCACTGCCTCAGATATTGACGGAAATTATTCAATAACGGTTCCTGAAGGTGCCACCCTGGTGTATTCATTTATTGGATTTCAGTCCCAACGAGTAGTTGTAGGACAACAAACAATTATCAATATAACACTAGAAGAGGAAATTGGAGCTTTGGATGAAGTAGTAGTCACAGGCTTTGGTACTCAGAAGAAAGAAAACCTTACGGGAGCCGTTTCAAGTGTAAGTAAGGAAGTACTAGAGAATCGACCCATAACCAATATCGGACAAGGTCTTCAAGGGCAAATCTCCAACCTTAATATTACACAGAATACAGGAACTCCAGGAGGAGGTGCTACTTTTAATGTCCGTGGTTTTACTTCCATAAATGGCGGTTCCCCACTTATCTTGGTAAACAACGTGCCAATGGATGTAAACCTTATCAATCCCAATGATATAGAAAGTATTTCTGTACTTAAAGATGCTGCCTCTGCTGCTATCTATGGCGCAAGAGCAGCCTACGGGGTTATTTTGATTACGACAAAATCAGGAAGTAAAAGTGACAAGCCCTCCATTTCACTTTCTTTCAATACTGCAGTAAATACACCGGTTGTTCAATTTGAGACCATGGATGCCCTGGAGCGAATGAACTACATGAATACCGCCAATATTGCTAGAAACGGTGTGCCTTATTACCAGTTTACAGATGTTTATCAAGACAAAATAATCGCGCATTATAATGATCCTTCCCAACCATCCGCATTCCCTGATCCTCAGAATTCGAATATATGGTTGATGAGTGGTAACACCAACTGGGCAGATGAGCTAATGAGAGACAGTTATCCTATGAGTCAATATACTGCTAGTATAACTGGAGGTGACGATAGGTTTGATTACTATACCTCACTTAATTACCTGTATCAGGAAGGGATAAATAAGCAGTTTGATGAGAAATACAAGCGTTACAATTTCATGACAAATCTGAATTATAAAATTACAGACTGGGCTAAAATTGGAACGAAAATTTCCATGAACAACAGCAACCATATTTTTCCTCCAAATAATTCCACCAATCATTTCCCTGAAGGAAACAGCCCTTTCCAGTGGCACCAATGGGCCAATTGGCCGGTTTATTTTCCAGATGGCAATTATGCTTCAAGTGGCTCTGTTCCTAATACAGTGCAATTTTACAGAGAAGCAGGGCATAGGAAAAGAGAAATTCAAGATACTTGGCTAACAGGCTCCTTACAACTTACTCCTATAAAAAATACCACGATCAATTTTGAATATACATCCAATATTAAGAACACTGAAGAAGAGGATTATTATAAAAAATTGCCAATGTACTTCGTAGATGGTTCGGTAAGTGGTTATTATCCTTTTACGAATCCAAGCCAAGTGACTAAGAGTAATTACAATGATAAATACTATGTGCTCAATGCGTATGCAGATTATGCGAATACCTTTGGTAAGCACGATATTAAAATCATGGGTGGTTTTAATCAAGAAAACCTTGATGCCAGGAATTTCTACTCTAAAAGAGAAAACCTAACTGTTGAGTCTATACCATTTATGAATTTGGCCTATGGAGAGCGTTACGTAGGGGATGGGGCTTCACAATATGCCATAAGAGGTGCTTTTACCCGTTTTAATTATAATTATGATGGGCGATACCTTTTGGAATTTAATGGGCGATATGATGGCTCTTCCAAATTCCCCAAAGCTGACAGATTTGCTTTTTTTCCTTCCCTATCTTTAGGTTGGAGAATTGATAATGAGGAGTTCTTTGGTAATCTGGATAGTACTTTTGACATGATGAAAGTACGGCTTTCCTATGGTAATCTAGGCAACCAAAATGTACCAGGTTATTATCCTTATATAGCGACCTTTAGTGCAGGAACAGTCAACTACTTGTTGAATGATGACAGACCTTTGACAGTGTATGCTCCAGGTTTGGTAAGTCCTACTTTAACTTGGGAGACTGTAACGCAAAGAAACTTTGGAATGGATTTCACCCTATACCAAAACCGGTTGAATGCTTCTTTCGACGTATACCGTAGGGATACAAAAAACATGTTGACAAGGTCTCAAACACTTCCGGCTGTACTAGCAGAAAGTGAGCCCAGAGAAAATGCGGCGGATTTGAAAACCACAGGCTGGGACTTGACAATAGGTTGGAGGCAACAAAGCAATGACTTAAGGTGGGGTGTTAATTTCATTTTCTCTGATTATACTTCTGAGATTACCAGGTTTAGCAATCCTGTAGGATTAATCTCTGACTACTATGAGGGAATGCAAATAGGAGAGATCTGGGGTTATACTACAACAGGAATTGCCCAAACAGATGCAGAAGCCCAAGAATTGGACCACAGTAACCTAGTAGGAATAGAAAGAAAAGCAGGAGATTTATTGTTTGCTGATCTTGACAATGATGGCAAGATTTCTCCTGGCAATGGAACCTTAGAAAATCCTGGAGACAGAAGAATTATAGGTAACAATACCCCGAGATACAGCTTTGGCGTGAAGACAGATCTTCAGTGGAAGAATTTTGATCTTGATGTGTTTTTCCAAGGCGTAGCCAAACGTGATGTTTGGTTAAGTAATAACTTTTGGTTAGGTGGCTATACCAGTGAGTGGAATGCGCACAATAAATTACTTTCGGATTTTTGGACCCCAGAAAATCCTGATGCTTACTTTCCAAGACCAATGGTCTCAGGTGGTTCTGATGTTACCGCTGTTCAAACCAGATTTCTTCAAAACGCTTCTTATTTAAGATTAAAGCAGTTGACATTGGGTTATACACTTCCTAAGGCTTTGACGCAAAGAGCAAAAATGGAATTGGTTAGGGTGTATGTATCAGGAAATAATATCTGGGAAGTTACAGGTATTCACGAGTACAAGAATTTATCTGACCCTGAAATGAATGGGGCCCAATATTACCCAATTTACAGGTCATTTTCTTTAGGTGCTAATATCAATTTCTAAATAATACTATCGTGAAAAAGATAACTATATATATTTCTGTTTTATTACTTGTAGTAATTTCTGCTTGTAACGATGAATATTTGGAGAGGTATCCCCTGGATCAAATTAGTGACGCCCAGTTTTGGAGCACCTCTACAGATCTTGAGCTTTATGCCAATCAATTTTATATTGACTTGAGAGATCCACAAGTTAATTGGAGAAAAGATGATAAATCGGACAACAATGCCCCTGGTGATAGGAATTCTTACCTTTGGGGTGAATATGTAATACCTGCTACTGGAGGAGGTTGGGGCAAAAGTGATTGGCAACCGATTAGACGTTGCAATTATGCCTTGGCTAGAATAGCAGATATGGAAAAAGATGCCTTGGTCCTGCGGTATGAAGGTGAGATAAGATTTTTCAAATCCTTTTATTACCAAAAGATGATCGAACGTTTTGGAGATGTTCCATGGTATGAAGAGGATTTACAAACAGATTCCGAAGGCTTGGTCAAAGCCAGGGATTCCAGAAAGGTAGTATTTGAAAATATGCTGATGGATTTGGACTTTGCCATTGAGAATTTACCTGAAGAATCGGGTGAAAATCGACTGACCAAATATGTAGCACTTACTTTCAAGGCAGAAGCCTGTCTTTTTGAAGGGACTTTTAGAAAGTATCATGGTTTGGGTGATCATGAAGAGATTTTAGCTGAAGCGGCAGAGGCGGCTGAAGAAGTAATTAACTCTGGTAGATTTAGTCTTTATTCCACAGGTAACCCAGAACAAGATTATTTTGATCTTTTTGTTCAACAAAACCTCACTGGTAATTCAGAAGTCATTTTTTTCCAAAGGTTTATAGAAGGAATCCGCATGCATAATAATGTAAGGTCATTAGGAGAACCACATACAGGTTACACTAAAGACTTTGTACAGTCCTATTTGAGTAAAGATGGACTTCCAATAGCTCTAAGTCCTTTATATCAGGGAGATGAAAATTTTGAGGAAGAGTTTGTAGACAGGGATCCAAGGATGAAACAGTCTATCTATGTTCCAGATCGTCCCTATAGAATTTACTCTGATGGAAGTGTTGATTACCGAACCATGCCTGAATTTGACAATAACTATGTGACAACAAGTTATTACATCACAAAAGGATACTCACCTTATGAGGTGGACAGATTGCAAAATCAAACTACTATTGATGTCTTTACCTATAGGTATGGAAAACTCCTTGTGACCTATGCTGAAGCTAAAGCCGAACTTGGAGAGGCTACGCAGGAGGTATTGGACAATAGCATCAATCTTCTTAGAGACAGAGTAGGAATGCCTCATTTAATGGTTGATGTGGGTTTTGAAGACCCTAATTGGCCGAATTGGGAAGTTCCTGTGACCCCTCTAATCAATGAGATCCGTAGAGAGAGAAGGATTGAAACTGCCGGAGAAGGAACACGATGGGAAGACCTTGTCAGGTGGAAAGCCGGTAAACTCATAGAAAATCCTTTGACATATGTAGGGGCAACGGATCCGGAAACAGGTGAATACAGGGTGATTTATCCTGGCAATACCAGAACATGGAATGACAAATTGTATTTATACCCTATTCCTGTTCAGGAGCTTTCATTAAACCCCCAACTAACCCAAAATCCAGGATGGGAGTAGGAAGAATTAAGTATTTTAAATACAATTAAAAATTCAGTGTGGCAATGACTAAAATTAGTTATTGCTACACTGTTCTTTGGAATCAATTTAGCCTGACATGATTTATTTAAAACACCAAGTCTTAATCCTACTTTTTTTATCTCTTATCTCAATTCAAGGGTATGCACAATCAGAAAATGAAATTAGTTTAAAAGTTGGCTGGTCTACAGCCAACATAACGCCTGATATGCCTGTATTAGTGGCTGGGCAATTTCATGCCAGACTGTCCGAAGGGGTGATGGATCCTGTTACAGCTACAATTTTAGCTCTTGAGTCAGGAGGAGGCGAGAATGCTGAGAAAACAATTTGGATAAGTTGCGATCTGGTGGGAATTAGTGATGGAATGAGGACTACGGCCAATTTACGGGATGAAATAAGAAACAGGGTTATCAAAGCAATTCCTGCTATTAGGCCAGAACAAATAATTGTTAATGCTACCCATACCCATGCGGCACCATACGTGGCATCTACAGCTGCTGTCGAAGACATTTATGGGGTAAGCTTGGAACAAATGGCAGACGGTAAACCAGCAATGTCCCCAGCAGACTATATACCCTTTGCAGCAGACAAAATAGCTGATGGAGTTATTAATGCATGGGAAAATAGGAAACCTGGGGGAATGAGCCTGGGACTTGGACATGCTGTTGTGGGATTAAATAGACTTCAGGCCCTCAAACATGGCAAATCTCGGATGTATGGTAATACCAATTCAACTGAATTTAGTCATATAGAAGGACATGAGGACCATAGCTTAAACCTGATGTATTTCTGGGATATAAATAAGCAATTGACCGGTGTAATTATCAATATAGCATCACCTTCACAAGTAAGTGAACATTCTTACAAATTGTCAGCAGACTTTTGGCATGACACCAAAGAGGCTTTACGAAAAAGTTTAGGTGAATCAGTATATGTTTTGGCACAAGCCAGTGCGGCAGGTGACCAATCTCCTCATGTAATGGTCGGCTCCAAGGCCGAAGAACGGATGCAACAACTCTTAGGCTTTGATGAAGAAGGGACAGGCAGAGGAAGTCTTGGTCAACGCAAGCAAATTGCCAAGCGAATAGCTGATGAAGTCATCGATCTATTTCCAGTCATGAAGGCCAATATAGAATGGTCTCCTGAGTTCAAACATGAAATGAAATTGGTGCCACTTTCCAGACGTCTCCTTAGCAAAGAGGATGTAGCGAAGGCCACTAAGGAGGCTAAAACCTGGAAGTCAGAATATGAAAAATTAAAAGCTGAGCTGCGCGACAATCCCTCAATAATAAAAACGCCAAGGTGGTACAAGGCCATCACTATCAGTTACAGCAAGCTAAGAAGAGGTTTGGTAGTATCTGAAAGGTTTGAGTTGGAAAAAGTCCAGCCTAAAATGCCCATAGAAGTGCATGTTGTAAGGATTGGTGATGCTGTTTTTGCAACAAATCCATTTGAGCTTTACCTTGATTATGGGATGCAAATGAAGGCGCAGAGCCCAGCCATTCAAACTTTTATTGTGCAATTAACAGGATCAGGTTCTTATTTACCTACCAAACGTTCCATAGAAGGAGGTGCTTATGGTGCTGTTCCGGCGAGCACACTTATGGGCCCTAAAGGAGGGGATGAATTGGTAGCTGAAACGCTTTCGATTATTAATACCATGTGGTAAGCTTAACATTACCGCTTTAATCAGAAAAGTTTCAGCCATGGATATAAACCACGGTTTCATATAAAAACGGATCTGATAAATAAATTAAATCATTAATTTATCATTATGGAAAAACAAACGCATATCGATTTTCGAGTTTTAAATTTTAAGAAAAACCTATTTTTAGCCATCTCATTCTTCACTGTTTTTACTGCTTTCCAGTTACTACCAAATAGCGTTTTTGGTCAGGATTTGTTCGTAGGAGCAGCCGCCGTGGACATTACCCCTAAACTACCTGTAGCTGTAGATGGTCAGATGACAGTCCGTATAGCAAAAGTTGCTGAAACCCCATTGACAGCCAATGTCATTGTTTTGGAATCAAAAGGGGAGACCACGACAGTATTGGTATCCTGTGATATGGTAACCATACCCACAGAATTAAAAGAAATGATCCAAAATCAGGTGAAAAAAAGCCTGCCTGGTTTAGATACCAAAAAAATAATAATAAACGCCACCCATACCCACACTGGAGGTGTTGTGAGAGACAATCGATACAATATTCCTGAAGGAGTTACACAGGTAAAGGATTATTTGAAATTTGTGTCAGATAAGGTGGCTAAAACCATTGTTACTGCTTACAATAAACGTGAAAGAGGTAGTGTTTCTTGGGGCATTAGCCATGCAAAAGTAGCCTACAATAGAAGAGCAGTATATGAAGATGGTACAGCTAAAATGTATGGGCGTACTCATGAAGCAAATTTCATTAAAGTCGAAGGCTTTGAAGATCAGGCCATTCAATCTTTGTTTTTTTGGAACCAAAAAGGAGAATTTGTAGCCACTTGTATCAATGTACCTAGTCCGGCACAAATAGTGGAAAATAGGTCTACAGTAAATGCCGACTACTGGCACCCTGTTCGTGAAGGCCTTAAGGAAAAATATGGCCAGCAATTGGTAGTGGCAGGATGGATAGGTGCAGCAGGTGACCAAACGCCTAGACCTAGATATGATGAATTTGCAGAGTGGAGGATGATCGCTTTGCGCAATGAAAAAAAGAGTCCTGATTTTGCTGAACATTCTGGTGATGTAAATTTCAGAAATGAATACCACTTAAATGAGATCGCTGGAAGAATTATATGTGCAGTAGATGAAACCTACGAAACGGTAAAAATTGACAAGCATGATGCTCCTGTGATGAAGCATGAGGTGAATAATATTGAGCTTCCAATGCGCTTGGTGACCGAAACAGAATACAATCATGCGCTAAAAATGAGGGCCGAGGACATGAAAGATACTGAGAGTGCTCAAATATTCAGCCGTAGAATTGTCTGGTACAGCAAAGTAGTAGACCGATATGAAATTCAGAAATCAAATCCACAACCTATGTATCCGGTAGAGCTTCATGCTTTGAGAATTGGTGATGTTGTGGTATGTACCAATCCATTTGAACTATTTACTGAATATGGTATTCAAATGAAAGCAAGAAGCAATGCCATGCAGACCTTTGTGCTTCAATTGGTGGGGCCAGGTAATTACCTACCGACCAAAGAAGCCGTTCGTGGTGGTCATTATTCTGCAATTGTGGAGAGCAACGAAGTAGGTCCTGAAGGAGGACAGATTTTGGTGAACTGGTCTGTAGCAATGATCAATAAGCTTTGGCCGGATTAATCTGGAAAATGATTGGTATTTATAAGCTTCAAATTTGAATTGCAGTAAAATGGTAAAGAAAATTTTCAATAAAATAGCAATAGTTACTTGCTTAACCCTTTTTCTAGTTGCCCCTGTTGTGGCCTCACAACTATATATAGGGGCTAGGACGGTAGACATTACACCAGAATTGCCTGTTGCCGTTACAGGTCAATTCCATCTTAGGATTGCTGAAGTAGCGGAAACCCCATTGACAGCAACAGTATTGGTAATGGAAACCAGAGGAAGCTCAGGAGATCTTGCCATCATCGTTTCATGTGATGCCCTGTATATCCCTACTGATTTGGTTGCACTTGTGAGGCAAAGGGTGAAAAAGCAATTGCCGGAAATAGACGAGAACAAAATTTTCCTCAATGCTACCCATACGCACACAGCACCTGTTTTAGCACTAGAGGGGGAATATTTGATTCCTAAAACAGGGGTTACTCAGGTCAAGGATTATCGCAAATTCTTTGTGGATAAAGTGAGCACTGCCATTGTTGAAGCTTGGAGCGACAGGGCTCCAGGATCTGTGGCTTGGGGAATGGGCTATGCTGTGGCAGGTTATAATAGACGAATAGTTTATTCGGATGGTACTTCCGGCATGAGTAGTAAAACCAATTTACCTGAATTTAGAAGTTTTGAAGGTTCAGAGGACCACAATGTCAATACATTATTTTTTTGGGATGAAAAGGGTAAGTTAGTATCCATGGTTGTAGGGGTAGCAAGTCCTTCTCAGGAAGTGGAAGGCCGCTATGCTGTCAATGCAGATTACTGGCATCCGGTACGAGAAGGCCTTAAGGAAAAATATGGAAAGGATGTGAATGTATTGGGATGGGCCGCTGCTGCAGGTGACATTACGCCCCATATGAGGTACAGAAAAGATGCCGATGACAGGATGCGAAACCTGAGAAAGCTTAGCAGAACAGAAGAACTGGCTCGAAGAATAATTCTGGCAGTAGATGAATCTTTTGACGCAGTGTCAGAAGAAAGGCATTCAGCGCCCTTGTTTGAGCATCATGTAGAGGAATTGCCATTACCTGAGAGATGGGTCACTGAAAAAAACTATTTGGAAGCTAAAGCTTTTGTCAAAAATGCAAAAGAACAAATAGCCGAGGATCCCAAGGCAGCGGATGCACTTTACCGCATGATGAACTGGCAGGAAAGAACGGTGAAACGCTACGAGAAGCAATTGGAAAACCCAAAACAATTGTATTCAATGGACCTTCATGTAATCAGGTTGGGAGACATCGCCATCTGTACCAATGAATTCGAACTGTTTTCGGACTTTGGCATTCGAATGATTGCCAGAAGCAAAGCTTTGCAAACTTTCGTGATACAGCTTGCCGGAAGCTCAGATTGGGGTTCTTATTTACCGACACAGCGTGCCGTAAATGGTGGGGCTTATAGTGCAATCATCCATAGCAATATAGTAGGTCCCGAAGGAGGACAGGTATTGGTAGACAGGACCGTGCAGGTGATTGATAAATTGTGGAACAAATAAGTTAAATAGTTAAACAATAATATTATGGTGAGATTATGTGTGTTACTGGCCATGGCCTTTTGGTTGAATGGGCCATTACAAGCCAATGATCTGTATCTGGGAGCAGCTACAGCAGACATTAGCCCCGAGTTACCCGTGGCACTTATGGGCCAGTTTCATATGAGAATTGCAGAAACGGCGGACACCCCTTTGTATGCAGGTATAGTGGCCATTGAATCAAGAGATGGTCAGGCTGGATTGGATACCGCAGTTTTTGTTTCCTGTGACTTGGTGTATATTTCTGCCCGTTTGCGCCAGGAGCTTAGGGATGAAGTTGCCAAACGAATTCCTGGCTTTAATGTAAACAAAATCATCGTAAGTGCAACCCACACCCATACTGCACCGGTTTTGGAGGATGATTTGGAAGAATCTTCCTTTATCTACCCTATACCTGAACAAGGAGTGACCAAGGTGAAGGATTACAGGGCATTATTTGTAAGAAATGTAGCAGATGGCATTGTTGAAGCTTGGGAAAATCGTAGCAAAGGAAGCGTAACCTGGGGGATGGAACGTACAGCGGTAGGTTACAATCGACGAACGGTCTACAAAGACGGTACCAGTGTAATGTATGGGAATACCAACAAAGACGAATTTCAAAACCTTGAAGGTTATGAAGACCATGACATGAATGCTTTGTTCTTCTGGAACGATGCGGATGAGTTGTTGGCAATGAGTGTAGATGTAGCCTGTCCTGCACAGGAGTTTGAGCATAAAACTACTGTGAATGCAGATTATTGGCATCCAGTAAGAGAAAAACTAAAAGCGCGCTTTGGAAATGAGGTAAGTGTATTGGGATGGATAGGCGCTGCCGGAGACCAATCACCACATAGTATGTACCGAAAAGCCGGTTTGGCAAGAATGGAGAAGCTTTCTCAAAAGACCCGTATGGATGACATCGCTGAACGCATTATCAGGGCAGTGGAAAACACCTATGAAATCGTGAAAAATGACCGTCATAGTAATGTTGCCTTTTTTCACGAAACTGAAAACCTGGAACTTCCTATGCGAATCATCACCGAAGAAGAATACATTGAATCGGAGAAAGTAGTCAAAGATTGTCAGGATCAAATTGCAGCAGATCCTAGTAAAAAGCCATTGCTTTATGCAAAGATGACTTGGTTTGGAGATGTCTTAAAAAGGTACAAAGCACAGCAGAAAAATCCTGAAGCGACCTATGCATCAGAGATTCATGTTCTAAGAATTGGAGACGCCGCCATCGCTACCAATCAATTTGAATTGTTTACCGATTATGGTATCCGCATTCAAGCTAGAAGCAAAGCCATTCAAACCTTTGTCATACAGCTGGCTGGCCCGGGCACCTATTTACCTACCGAAAAGGCCATTGCTGGTGGAGGCTATAGTGCAGTTTGCCAAAGTAATGTAGTTGGTGCTGAAGGCGGGCAACTTTTAGTTGATCGTACCATCGAAATTATAGATAGTTTTTGGGAGGAAAAAGAGGAAGTTCGCCTAAAGAAAAAATTATAAGTTCATCCATCTACAAACCTTAGCCAATGGAGCTTTTACCCTAATAAATAATGAAACAAACAATACTTAGTAATACGTTTACTTTTTTATGCCTTACCGCTGTCTGCTGCCTGCCTGGTTGTGGAGAGAAAGGGGCCAATTCGGCTTCAGATGGATCCATTGCTCCAGAGGATGCTATTGCTTCTTTTGAGCTTGCACCTGGTTTTCAAATGGAGATAATAGCCAATGAACCCATGGTAATGGATCCCGTGGACATGGAAATAGATGAATTTGGGAGAATGTACGTGGTGGAAATGCCAGGATACCCCATTGATAAAAGTGGTACCGGAAGGATCGCATTGTTGTCCGATACAGATGAAGATGGGGTAATGGACCAGCGAACAATCTTCGCGGACAACCTGGTATTGCCTAATGGTATTTTGAGATGGAAAAAGGGAGTTTTGGTAACAGATGCCCCAGATGTTTTGTACTTGGAAGATACCGATGGGGACGGGGTGGCTGATATTCGGGAAACCATAATGACCGGATTCTCCTTGTCCAATCCACATGTAAATGTCAACAATCCTGTTTATGGAATAGACAATTGGATCCATTTATCTCACCTGGGGCATATTGGTACAAGAAAATATGAGGCTGAGTTTGGTGACAAAGGTTCCGCCATTGTTTTTCCCAACACCCCTGAAGGTACAGAACTACCTAAAAATGCCAATGGCCATTCTGTTAGATTTAAACCTGATATTCAGGTGGCAGAGTTGGCTTCCACACGTTCCCAGTTTGGCCATACCTTTGACCGTTGGGGGAGGTATTTATTGACACACAATCAAAACCATATTTACCACGAAGTCATTGCCGCACCTTACCTTTCCCGAAACCCAGGCTTACTCGTTTCCAACGCAAGTGAATCCATCTCGGATCATGGAAAGGAAACAGAAGTCTTTCAAATAACCACTAACCCAGATCGTCAGCTTTTTACCCCAGTTGGGCTGACGACTTCTTCCAGTGGTATTACGGCCTATCTTGGCGGTGCGTTTGCAGCCCCATTTGACAAGGCAGTTTTTGTGGCTGAATCCGTGAGTAACTTGGTGCATGTGGATATTTTGAAGGAGAAAGGGGCTACTTTCGTTGCCGAAAGGTTGAGAGATAACAAAGAATTTTTGGCCTCAAAAGATTCTTGGTCCAGACCAGTAAACATGTATGTAGGCCCTGATGGTGCATTGTATGTGTTGGATTATTATCGTAGAATTATTGAGCATCCCGAGTGGATGTCTGATGAAGCTGTTGCTGCTGGTGGGCTTTCTGATGGAGTAGGGATGGGGAGAATTTTTAGAATTACCCCCGAGGGAGCTGGAAAAGCAGATTGGTCTTCAGGTTTAACATTAGGCAAGGAAAGTCCTCAGGAATGGGTTCAACATCTTGCCAGTAAAAACAATTGGTGGAGAAACAATGCGCAAAGACTCTTGGTTACCGCCCAAAGTCAGGAGGTAATTCCAGATTTGGAAAAGATGGCCAAAAATCAAGATTCGGCCGAAGGACGATTGCATGCTTTGTGGACTTTAGAGGGTTTGAAAGGCCTAAGTACTGAGCTTATCATCGATGCGCTAAATGATCCTGAAGCAGGTGTTAGGGAAAATGCCATCAAGCTTGCTGAAATGCACCTCAGCGAATCCAATGATTTAATTACCGAATTATTAAAATTAAAAACAGACCCCAATGCCAGGGTAAGGTTTCAACTACTCTGTACCTTAGGATTTATTGATACCCCTGAAGCGACGAAAGTTGCTGAAGAATTGCTGTTTCAGGACTTGTCAGATGAATGGGTTCAGATAGCAGCCCTGTCGGCATCTTCCTCTCAAAACATGCCTTTGCTTCGCACAGTGCTCAGCCGTTTTGACAAGGATCAACCTGCTTATGGTAGTCTGATTAGGCGATTAACGGCCATGATTACTGCAAATGAAAATGATGGAGAAGCAGAAAACATGCTGCAAAAAGCCCTGGACTTATCAGGAAATAAAGGATGGGAAGCCGCAGTGCTGAATGGCATAGCCGATGGTGTCAAACGAAATGAAGAGAATGAGGAGATTTTGACAAATTATCTGGATAAAATTGTACTGGCCTTTTTTGAGCACCCGGATGCTAAGCTTAGAAAATCTGCTTTGAACTTGATTAAAACCTTGGATTTCAAGGACGAGAACTTGCTTCAAGCCAGCATGGACAAAGCCATGGCTATAGCTACTGATCAGTCTATTCCTGAGAGCCGAAGAGCAGAAGTCTTAAGGTTCTTACCAGAGGGAAATGTAAGCCCTTATGCCGGACAGTTAAAAGGAATTATTGCTACTACTGAACCGATTGTATTGCAAATCGCAGCCATGCAAGCCTTGGGGAATATTAAAGGAACAGAAGTGCCTGAATATGTTCTTGCCAAATGGAATTCCCTGACCCCTGAAATAAGGGATGTTGCATTGGGAACCTTTATGAGCGAATCCGAGCGGGTCAAATTATTGCTTGAGGCGCTAAAAGATGGTGAAATTCCCACAGCAGCGATTGGCTGGAAAATGAGGGTAAGGCTTATGAACAATGGTGATGAAGCCACGCGTAATTTTGCAAGAGAACTATTGACTAAGGATGAAGGAGAGGAAATCAATAAGCGGTACCAGAAGGCTTTGGAAATAAATGGAGATCCTATTGCCGGAAAATCAGTGTACATAGAAAATTGTGCCCTTTGCCACCAATTTAGAGGAAAAAGTGGAGTGGCTTTTGGACCTGATCTTGGAACATTGCACAACTGGCATCCAAAAGACCTTATGGCCAATATTCTGGATCCCAATTTATCTATCGCTCCAGGCTTTGATTTATGGGAAGTGATGCTTAAAGATGGAGAAACCATACAGGGGATGATCATGAATGAAACTTCAGCGGCGATAAGTCTAAGGATTTCCCCAGGTGTAGAAAAAACCATAAACAGGCAGGACATAGAATCCATAACAGGAATGCAACTGTCGTTGATGCCAGGCTTGGCTGAACAGCTCGACCAGCAAAAAATCGCTGACCTGATGGCCTTTATTAGAAATTCAGAATAAAGAGAAAATTTATACATCATTAGTAAAATAGAAGACTATGTTAAAAAAATATTGGGTGTTTATGGCTTTGCCAGTACTCTTGCTTGGTTTGGCAAGCATGGTGAAAAATCCTGCACAGGAATGGTCAGTTAGAAAAAGTGACTGGAACATCGGCGTGGCCTTGTATTCCTTCAATAGGTTTCCTTTTCCTACCACATTGGAAAAGGCAAAAACTGCGGGAGTAAAATTTGTGGAAGGCTTTGATTTTCACAAGTTAGGTTCAGATTTTGGTGATAAAACCATGAATGAACTGGTACCTTCAGATGCGAAAAAAGTTAGAAAACTTTTGAAGCAGAATGGGTTGAAGATGAAATCCATGTATGTGGGCAAAGCACAAGACAAAGAAGGTTGGGAAAAAGCTTTTGAGTTGGCTAAATCCTTGAAAATTGAATACCTGGTAGCTGAACCTAAAAGAGAGCATTGGGACATGGTGGATAAACTTGCCGGAGAGTATAAGATCAAAATAGCCTTGCACCAGCATTCAAGGGAGGCCGGAAGTATTTACTGGCATCCGGATTCAGTCCTATCCGCCATCAAGAACCATCCGAATTTCGGGGCCTGTGGAGATTTGGGACATTGGACTAGAAGTGGTCTTGAAGCTGTAGAAAGCCTTAAAAAGCTGGAAGGCCATTTGATCAGCATTCACCTTAAGGACCTTGATGCTTCCAAACAATCCGCTAAGGATGTGATGGTAGGTGAAGGAGTGATTGACTTTGAAGGTGTGGTTCAAGAGCTTCAAAGGCAGCGATTTGATGGGGAAGTCTATGCGGAATGTGAACATAAAATGGAGGATAATCTTGAAGATGTCACCCATGCTGTCAAGTATTTTGGCAACCTGACTCCTTGATTTAAACCCAAAATAAACCAATACTATGAAACGGAGAACTTTTTTTAAGAATAGCCTTGTTGCAGGTGCCGCTACTTTTGCGGGGCTTAGTTTGCCATTAGGTAGAGAAGCTGTAGCAAAGGCCAGTCCTTTTAATATGAAATTTTCACCCGATTTTGGGCTGTTTGCCGATGTGGCCGGAAAGGCGCCGGAAGACCAGATAAGGTGGGGGCATGACAATGGATTTCACGCATGGGAATGCACCTTTTTGCAAAGACGTCCATTGGAAGAACAAAACAAGATCAGTAACACCCTCCAAAAACTGGGGATGGATTTCGGACAGTTTGTAGGGACCATGGATTTCAAGCAGGTAACCTTTGCTGGACGGGATGAAAGCATCAGAGACAATGTGCTTAAAGAAGTCAGGGCTTCTGTGGAAGTTGCCAAGCGGATGAACACCAAATTTATTCACAATGTACTTGGAATGGCTGATCCAAGATTACCCTGGGACTTTCAATTGGCCAATGCCACAGAGCTCTTGAAGCGGGTTGCCGAAATCTACGAACCCCATGGATTGGTAATGGTAATGGAAACCATGAACCATAAAATAAACCATCCTGGCATGTTTCTACATTCTTTGCCACAGTCCTATGCCATGGCCAAGGCTGTGGATAGTCCTAGTGTGAAATTACTTTGTGACGTGTACCATGTGCAGATTCAGGAAGGGAATTTAATACCTAGCATTGATTATGCCTGGGATCAAATTGCCTATTTTCAGATAGGTGACACACCTGGTCGTTTTGAACCCATGTCTGGGGAAATCAATTACAAAAATTTATTGCAACATATCTGGGACAAAGGATATAGAGGCTTTTTAGGCCTTGAACATAGTTCTAGAATGCCAGGAAAAGCTGGCGATTTGGCTGTTCTGGAAGCCTACAAACAAGTTGACCCATCTTAAATATTAATAAGCTATGAAAAAGATTCTATCAAAAGATTTTATGCTGTTCGGGAGGAACATAAGGCTACACGGATTGACCATTTGTATGGTGTTTTTGACCTACATGGTTTGTGTCCCCGCATTTTCTCAAGGGAATAGGTCCTTCCAGGCAGGAGCCCACAAGAGTAATATTACCCCTAAATTAGGTGGCCCAATCATTGGGAATTGGAATTCCCCTCCTGCAGAATACGTACATGATGAATTGTATGCCCGAAGTATTGTTATGGATGATGGTGAAACCAAATTGGTAGTGGTAACTGTGGACAATGTAGGGGTCGATCAAAAGGTTTTTGATGCAGCCAAGCAAACCATTGAGGAAGCTACTGGCATTCCTGCATCACATGTCCTAATTGCTTCTACCCATACCCATTCGGCCACAAGTGCCAGGGGAGTAGGAGACAAAGGGAGAGAATGGCATGCTGATGAGCCATTAGATGAATACCAATCCTTTATGGCTTCCAGAATTTCAGATGGAGTACAAATCGCTTTAAGAAACCTTGAGCCTGCTAAGATAGGTTGGGGGTCGGTGGATGTTCCCCAGCATGTATTCAACAGAAGGTGGAAAATGAAACCAGGTACACCTGTGCCAAATCCTTTGGGTGGTACTGATATTGCCAAAATGAATCCAGGCGTAGGTAACCCAGACCTTTTGGAGCCTGCTGGTCCTACAGATCCGGAAGTATCCTACATATCCATTCAAGCAATAGATGGAAGACCTTTGGCTTTACTTGCCAATTATTCCCTTCATTATGTGGGAGGTGTTCCTAAGGGGCATATCTCTGCAGATTATTTTGGTATGTTTGCTGACAAAATACAGGAATTACTGGGCGCTGACCGTCAGAATCCGGGCTTTGTTGCCATGATGTCCAATGGTACTTCAGGCGACATTAACAATATCAACTTTCGTGGACCTAATGTAAAGCATCCTCCCTATGGTAAGATGAAGGTGGTGGCTGATGATGTAGCGAATGCAGTGATGAAAGGTTATCAGGATATCAGCTATCAGGATTGGGTACCATTAAGTGCCAAACAAGCTCAATTAAAACTAAAGGTACGTAGACCTAGTCCCGAATTGGCCAAGTTTGTTGAGGAAGTAAATGCCAGACCAGAGTCAGTAAAAGGAAGGCATAGCCTTGAAAAAACCTATGCCAAGCGGATTAAGCAGATGGAAACTTTCCCGGATGATATTGATGTAATTATTCAAGCTTTTAAAATTGGAGACTTAAGTATTGGCGCCATACCTTTTGAGACCTTTGTAGAGATAGGCTTAGAGTTGAAACAAAAAAGTCCAATGAAAGATCATTTTACCATAGCCTTGGCCAATGGTCTTTATGGTTATCTTCCTACCCCTGCTCAACATAAATTGGGAGGTTATGAAACCTGGCTTTCCACCAATAGGGTAGAAGAAGTAGCTTCTGACAAGATTATTGCACAGTTATTGGATATTTTTAACGATTTGAAATAAGGATATATAAGACATGGATTTAGTCTAGTCTTTTAGATTTAATTCTGAAGCCATGTTATTTTACTTAAAAGAGCTTCAGCACAGAGGGATTTTCTCCTTGTGGTGAAGTTTTTTTGGTTTGTAGGGGTTGAGATTTTTTTGAAAATAATTTGTAGTTTGGATAATATTTGATTTCCATGAGTAAATACAACCCAAATATCCACCATCGCAGGTCTATTCGGTTAAAGGGATACGATTATTCGCAAGCAGGATTGTATTTTATCACAATATGTTGTCAGGACAGGATTTGTCGTTATGGGCAGGTTGAAAATGGCAAAATGAAATTGAATGAATATGGTAAAATCGCACATAATGAATGGTTAAATACACCCAAAATTCGCACAAATGTCGAATTGGGAGAATTTGTAATTATGCCAAACCACATCCACGGCATCATCGAAATACACGATAGGGGCGAATTGAATTCGCCCGTAACCAAAGAATTGAATTCGCCCGCAACCAAAGAATCGCATTCGCCCGTATCCAAAGAATCGCACGAGCGTAAGGGCGTTTGCAATACGCCCCCACACCCCATCCCACAACAGCCACAGCCCCCAAAATCACCATCAAATAATATTGGTGCGATTGTTCGAGGATATAAATCATCTGTTACCAGACAAATTGGGTTGTTGGGGATTAAGGGAAAATTATGGCAACGCAATTATTATGAACACATCATCCGCGATGAAAAAGCATTTCAAAATATATCTGAATACATAAAAAATAATCCGATCAAATGGATGGGTGATAAATTTTATTTGAAATGAACGGGGAAATTCCTGTCTTGGGATAATCTGCAATTCTATATTTATGAGTAGTCCGTTATAATGCGGTAACTAAGGCTTCGGCTCTGCTCAGCCAACGTTTCTGTTTCGCCCATCCAGTTGTAATTTGTAATTACACCTTCTTATCTTTTGGAATTGGTAATTCCATTACCAATTGATAACTGGTTACGATCCGCATACTAAGACTTCGACTCCGCTCAGTCACCCCATCGTTATTCTAATCGGTTTTTTTCATTGCTTATAAGCAGAATGAATGGATACAAGGAAAGCGAACAATCCTAGCCCTGAAATAAGCAGTACAGGAAAACCAAAGATGATCAGGAAAAAAAGGGAAAAGAAGCTAAAAATAGCATTTCTAGGTAAATCTGAAATTTCTTTTGAACTATTGATTATTGCATATAAGCCGAGGTTCAAAGATATAAGCAGTAGTGACAATGAGAGGGCCTGCCCAATATTTGGGAGGTCTGGAAAATGAATTGCCAAATACAAAAGTTCAGCTACAATGATTTGAAGGGTACTGTAAAGGTGTAACCAGGCTTTTCGAAGAAAAGGGCGGGGTAGATTAAGAAAATAGGCTAGTTTACCTTGCTCAAATTCCTTTTTCTCCAACCAGATGGGGAAGTTAATGTAGGCCACACAAAGTAATCCAAATTGCAACCACCTTTCGTCATAGGTATCTGTTGTATAGGAATAAAAGAATAGTTTAAGTAAGATTAATTGGAGGATTTTTGAGGCCAATAAAAGTAGAGGTCTGTTTTCCTTAAGATGAACGAGCAGCCAATAAGCTCTTTTAATAGGGAAGTTTTTTAAACCATACTGTTTTAATGGAATGGGTTTTTGTTCAGGTAAAGCCTGAGAAAGCATTGTAACCAATAAATTCTTATGAGCGAAAAACATAACAGTTAGCAAAAACCAGAGGAAAAATGGTTGATACCAGTAGCCCATTTCTATTGCCAGGTAGGTTAAGAAGGAAGCATAAAAAAGCAGTAACAAGTGGTTACAAATCCAGACACCCAATTGATACCTGGAAAAATCTTTGGCATTAAAAAGTGCCAATTGATGAAATACTCGGTATTTAAGTCCTTGGATTAAATTAATATGGAAGCGGTATTGGAGCAAGCCATAGATCACAAACACTAAAAGTAAGGTAGCAAAAGCAAAGGGATGTTGTAAGATTCTTTCACCAATTTTGATGTGCTGAGGCCCTTCCATTAAAAGCCCAAATACAATAAAGACCACTACAAAAAAACCAAAATAAGCTTTGTAAAATGGGCTGACAAAAGCTTTTACAAATATATTTTTCATAGTAGCTATTGAATTCTTCCCTTAGAAATGGTATGTACAGAGTCAAAAGAGATCAAATTAATAAATTCGGTTTGATGGGAAGAGATCAAAAAATTAACCCCTTCAGTTTTTTTTAGTTTAATTAACTCTATGAGGTTTTCCAGTGAGGACTTGTCAATGGTTGTAAAAGGCTCATCGAGAATGATCAACTTTGGTTGGCCTAAAAAGGCAAGAAGTAATGAGGACTTTTTAAGCATGCCTGATGAATAAGTAGCGACAGGTTGTTCCATAAATTCGGTTACGCCAAAGCTCGATTTTAAACGTTCAATTTGATCCCTTGGAGCTTCTTTTGCTTTGGCAACAAACAGGATGAGCTCACTCAAGCTTAAAAATTCGGGGTAAAGTGGTTCAGCTTCAGCATAATTGACCTTCTTTCGAAATGCCAATGGTTTCTTTTCAAGGTTTAAATCATCCAATAAAATCTCTCCTTGAAAGGTTTGTATGCCTACTATTGCTTTAAAAAGTGTAGATTTTCCCGCTCCATTTTGACCCTGGATCAAATGTATACCTTCATTCAATAGCAGGGAATCAATTTCTAATTGAAACCCTGTAGAATATTTTTTTAAGAAATGTTGAATCTCCAGCATTTTGTTAATTTAAATCTACTTTATCCCATTCTCCCTTAAATTGAATTTTTTAATAGCGGTGTTTTTACCTGAGAAACCATTTGAAAATGAGCTGATTTTCTACAGCATACATCTTTATCATTAGAGGAGGGAAGGGTGAACTAGATAAGAACGGCGCATCTTAGATAGTATTGTAGCTTTTTTTTGTGCATCAATCCTTACAAGGACGCTATAATTTAACCACTCGACTATATTTATTCCTGCCTTTGAATCCTAATTATAATATACGGGATAAAGTAATCGGAATTGGAGCAAACTGATAGAAGAGCAATTCTTGCTTTCTAATTGGATGAAATAACAATCTACGATAAGGTCGTAATAAAATGATTTCATCGTAGGTTTTCTGATTGTATGAGACTATATTTGACTTATGGAAGATTTAATACCACAGGAGGAGCAGGCAATGCGCGTATTTTGGAAGGTTAAAAAGGGAATTGTTAGAGATATTCTTGATCAACTTCCCGAACCTAAACCACCTTACACTACATTGGCCTCTACCATTAAGTCATTGGAAAAAAAAGAATACCTCGGCCATAAAACATATGGTAAGACCCACGAGTATTTTGTGAAGATTTTAGAGTCGGAATACAAAAGGAAAAAGTTCAATAACATCATAAAGGATTTTTTTGAAGGCTCCGTCGATAATGTGTTGTCCTTTTTGGTAAACGAAAAGAAACTTACAAGCAAAGAATTAGAAGAGGTGAACAAATTGATAGAAAAGGGAGGCAAATTATGAACTCATTTTGGAATTTTCTATTAGAAGCAAGTATAGGTTTAGCCTTGGTTTGGATGGTGCATTGGTTATTTCTTAGGAAGCTTACCTTTTTCGCGTGGAGCAGGTTTTTCCTGTTAGCAGGAGTAGTATTGTCTCTTGTATTTCCCATACTTGATTTTGATCTTGCCTTGCAAAACACAGTTCCTGTTCGAGAATTTATTTTCTCTATTAATCCAGTTGAAAGTATTGTTCAAGTGTCAAATTCTTTACCATCCTTTTCAATTTTTGAGGTAGTTGCTTATCTCTATATTGGTGTAGCGGTATTAAAATTTTTATTTTTTGCTTTCGGGATTTTTCTGGTTTTCAGAAAGATTAAATGTGCTTCAGTTCAATCATTTAAGGATGCAATGGTTTATATTCATCCTGATTTTAAACCAGCCACCTTTTTCAATAAGATTCTGATGCCTGAATTTGAAATTGGTAATAGTGAGGATCAACATATTCTCTTACATGAATCAGAACATGTTCGTCAGGGCCATTGCTGGGATCTTCTATTCCTTCATATCATAAAATCCTTTTTATGGATTAATCCCTTTGTTTACCTAATTGAAGGAGCTTTAAGAGAAGTTCATGAATACCAAGCAGATAATAAAGTGATTCAGCGTTTAGGCGTAAAAGCCTATTGCAGACTTTTGGTGAATAATTTAACCAAATATCAACCCAACCCACTTTTTCATGGGTTTAATCAATTTCAAATCAAAAACAGAATTCTTATGATGAACAAACGCAAATCAACAAATGTAGAAAAGTGGAAATACTTTATTGGGTTGCCGCTATTGGTAATTATGCTAGGCATAATATCCTGTAATAAGGCAGCACCTATAGAAAAGGTAATGGCAATCAAGTCAGGTTTTAATTTCAAATCAAGTGAAGATCAAAATATAAATGAGCTCATTAAAGGGGATACAATTCGTTTTTTGGAAAGTAAACTTATAATGAAAGAAGACAATACCTATCATTTTATTGATCCAAATGGTGCAACTAAGGAGGAAGGGAAATGGAACATAAATGGCAATAAATTGACTATTATTAGTTATGATGGGAATGCGACGGAATACGATATATGGGAAGGTGAAAAATGGAGCGATGGATTGCCCATTCATAAAAATGATGCGGATATTAAGGTAGCTGGGAAACCGAAAATAGATGCGATCCAACGGTATCTTGGTGTTTCATGGAGAAAGTCTAAAGAAGGCGCTTGTTAAACAATCTGATAAAGGAAAAAAATTTAAAACAATCTAAGATTTGGTCGTAGATTGTTTTTTTTATTGGAGAAATTTAAACTCATCCACTAGAAATTAATCCTTAAAAAAAATAAGTAAGTCCCCTGTTTTAACCCGGATTATGTAATAGGATTTCTCCGCCCTGACGATAGTCAGGGGTGATGCCTGTCCCGTGTTTACGGGAAGTGTTGCAATCGCAAGAAAAACGGCTGTTTGGATATTTTAGCATAGCACCGCTATGGTGAAATTGAAAACAGCAACGAAGTGGCTGATTTTGAAGCGATTTCAGCACGTAATAGATTGTCTATTGCATATTTCGGGTTTAATTTATTGGCAATAATTAATAACTGCAATTACGGAGGGTTTTACCCTAATCTAGGCGTAATTCGCAATTACACCTTTCTATCATATGGAATTCCATTACAAAAGGTAAATTATTAATAATCGGTGGACTTGGGCATTGATTCTACTTACTTAAGCTCGGGTCAGTCACTGGTTGAAAGATGAGAGCTTATAAGCAAGGTTGGCCCAGGCCGCTAAAATCACTTAGTGTTTAGAATACAAGAAGTTTCCCAAATGAAGAAGTAAATCAAGCATCATACCGCTGCCAGAAAATCCGGTTTAATCTGAAACCAGAAAGATTGAAGGACATTAAGTGTATACTATCGCTTTGAGTTGCATCAAGCTTTATTTGGGAATTTCCATATTTTTAGGGCATTTTTCCCAAGAAGTAATTCCCTGTCTTGTTCGCTGTAAAAGGAGCAATATTTGTCTACAAATTCCAATTCCTGGTCCATGGGCAATTCCCAACGTGGAAAGGGATAGCCTGTGCCCCAAATAAGTTGTTCTGGACCGAATTCTTCATAGATGGCCTTGTAAAAGGGTAAGGTATCCTTATAAGGGTACTTTTTGATTTCAGACATTTCATAGGGTTCAGAATTGCTTATCCAAACCTGAGGGAAACGTTTCAATGCGAACATCTTCCTAAACTCTTCCCAACAGTTCGCAGCTTTCAAATCTGGTTTTCCAGCATGATCAACTACGATTTTTACCCCAGGAAATCTTTCCGCCATGTCTTCCAACATTGGCATTTGATGGGGGAGAATGTAATAATTGAACACTACACCCAACTTTTCTGCTTCTTTCCATAATGGATAATGCTCAGGTGAATTCAGCCATGTTGATTTTGGGTCATAAATGGGACTAAACCGCATTCCCTGAAACCCTTGTTCCTTTACCCAATACTTTAAATTTTCTACAATTTTAGGATCTTCGGGATTAAGTAAACCATGCGCTACAAAATGGTTTGAATAAGTTTTTAGGCAGTTGGCCATATAGGAATTGTCCCATCCATAGTAACGTGGATTGATCAATACACCATAACGAAGCCCGAAGTCCGCCATTTGTTTGATCTGATTTTCTATAGGTGCCTCTATGGATACTTTTAAGTTGGGATTTTCAGGATGCTTAAAGGGGAATCGCTCATCAAAATTCCAGGTTTCTACGTGGGTATCGATGATTAAACGATTTTTTTGAGCTTTATTCAGATTTGGAGGTAATTGTGTTTCCTTATATCCCAGGTTTCCCATTAATGGCAAAAGCGCTAGCTTTTTTATCAAATCCCTTCTTTGCATAGTTGTTACTGTCAGTGTAAATCAATATTGAATTAAAGGACAATTTTACATAAATACAAAGAAATTGAAATAACACGTTTGTTTTTGTGTTGGTATTTATGAGGTAATCGTATAGACTGTGTTTTTTTGTTGTTAAATTATCCTTTTCCTCTAATTTGGTTCCCTTTCTGAAAGCGAAAGTCCTTTACTGGAGATAAATTGTAATTCTATATTTATAGTTAATCAATCAGCATATGGAAACTAAGGCTTCGACTCCACTCAGCCACTGTTTCTTTTTTTCATCGGTTCCGATCTCCGATTAGGCATCGTTACTTTACTGCTAATGTTTCCAATCTCCTTTTAGGTGTGTTTTGCAATTACACGTTTTATCCAATGGAATTTGCAATTCTATTTCCGATTGATAAACGATAATTATTCTGAAACTAGGGTAGAATTCCGCTTCATTTAAACGATGGTTTGGAATGGTGTTCTCTTTAAAATTCAAAATTAACTATTGATTTTAAGGAAAATTTTAACCTTAAAAGGATCATATTCCGTTTAATCAATTACAATTCCATTTATATAAAATTAACTAAAAAATTTGTTGATTTTTGTATATTTGTATACCAGCCTTTAGATTTAAATTTAGATTATTACAACTAATTCTAAGTTATTATGAATAAAATTGTATTATTTATTTTTATTCTTTTCTTCGTACATGGGAATTTAAAATCACAAAGTATCCTTAGGGGGATAGTGGAGAATAAAGAGACGAGTGAAACATTACCTGGTGCTTATGTTTTCGTGAAAAATTCAGCAGGGGACACTTTAGCCAATACTTTCACTGATGAAAAAGGCCAATTTCAATTTGCCAAACCCAAGTTACCATCCTTTATATTGACTATCAGCTTTATTGGATTTGAAGCTTTTGAAAAGGCAATAGCTACTCCGTCAGGTAGTGATTTAGGGACATTTGAGATGGTTGAAGAAGGTAGTTTATTGGAAACTTATGAGGTAGAAGCAGCTACCATGACTGGTGAGATGAAAGGGGATACCTTGTCCCTTAACGCTAATGCATTTAAGACCAGGTCACAGGCAAGTGCCGGTGAATTGATTCGTAAAATGCCGGGTGTGGTCATGCAAGGAAACACCATAGAGGTGCAGGGAGAAACGGTAGGCCAAGTATTGGTGGATGGTGAACCTTTCTTCGGAGATGACCCTGCCATGGCCATGCAAAACCTACCTGTAGAAATAATAGATAGAATCGAGTTTTTAGATCAAATTAGCGTTCAGGCACAATTAACAGGCTTTGACGACGGGGAAACAATCAAAACCATCAATATTATCACCAAGAAAGAAAAACGAGGCGGTGAATTTGGAAGGATGTTTGCCGGATATGGAACGGATGACAATTATTTGGTTGGAGGTAGTGTTAATTTCTTTAATGGGGCACAGCGACTTACCTTTTTGGGACTAAGCAATAATATCAATCAGCAAAACTTTTCTGCGGACGATCTTACAGGTGCTTTCGGAAGTGGAGAACAAAGAGGTGGAGGGCGTAGGAGAGGCGAAAGTAATCCTTTAACGACAGGTGAAAGACCTGGTGTTACCAATACCAATGCGATAGGAATTAATTTTACTGATAAATTTGATGAAGGGAAGGCGAAATTAACAGGGAGTTACTTTTTTAATGAGAGCACTAATTATTTAAACCGAAATTCCTCTCGGGAATATATTTTATCCAGTGATAGTCTCCAATTATACGATGAAGGAAGAAATGATGAAAATTATAATCAAAACCACCGGTTAGACCTAAGGCTGGATTATGATATATCAGAAAAGCATGCCATCATTTGGCGGCCTAGGTTAAGGTATGAAAAAGGGACATCTATAAGTAGGTTAAGTGCTGAAAACCTATTCAATTCAAACACTCCAATTAATGAGACACAAAACAATACCAATTCGAAAAATGAATCTTTTAGTTTTTTAAGTGATTTTATTTATCGTTATAAATTCAATAAAAAAGGGAGAACTTTATCGACTCAATTTGATACTCGGTTAAGTGAATCTCAAAGTGACGCTAGATTGGTTTCTGTAAATCGTGATTTTCAATCTTCAAATACAGATAGTCTTATACAAAACTCTTTAAATAATGCCAATTCATTTAACTATGAGTTTGAAATTGAATACACGGAACCAATAGGTGAGAATTCCCAACTTAGGTTGGAATACGAACTAGGAAATGACCTTGGTACAACCAATCGGGAGGTATCCCAAAGAGAAATGGAATCCCAGTTATTTGAGGTAGATTCCACCTTGACCAATAAATTCGAAAACTCCTATTTACAACATGAAGTAGGTTTAGGATACAGTTACAACAAGGATAAAATCAGAATCTATTCATCGTTTGATTATCAAGTTTCAATATTAGATAGTGATCGCCTGTTTCCGGGATTCCAAAACACCAATCGAACCTTTAAGAATTTTGTCCCTAGAATGGTCTTTATGTATGATTTGAATGAAAATACGAATATAAGACTGTATTATAGGGGAGACACTGATGCACCATCTGTAAGCCAATTGCAAGATGTAATAGACAACAGTAACCCTATTCAAATATCAATGGGAAATCCTGATTTGGAGCAAGAATATGAACATAGATTGTATACCAGGATTAGAAATGTTGACCCTGAAACTTCTAAATCCTTCTTTATGTATATGGGCGGGTCGGTGCGTTCAAACTATTTGGGAAATGCAACTTATATCGCATCACAAGATACACTCATTCAAGGGGATGTTTTGCTGAGGCAAGGTGGCCAATTAAGTAGACCCGAAAATCTAGATAAATACTGGGACTTAAGGAGTTATTTTTCCTTCGGATTTCCGCTCAATTTTATGAAAAGTAACCTCGAGCTGAGCGGTAGGGTAAACTATAGCAACCAACCTGGTTTAATTAATGGACAAACCAATTACAATAAAAACCTAGGGATAGGTCCCGGAGTTGGAGTAAGTAGCAATCTGGGGGAAGATATAGATTTCAATATTTCAACAAGAGGGAATTACAATATTGTTAGAAGTAGTTTGCAAGAAAACCAGAACAATAATTACTATACCCAAAGTACACGACTGGACTTATATTGGAATTTTGCTTGGGGGTTTTTTTTAAGTACCAATGTCAATAATCAATGGTATACGGGATTGGGTGAGGAATTTGACCAATCCGTTTGGTTGATGAATGCGGATTTAGGGTATAGGTTTCCACCTAATCAAAAGTTTGAATTGAAGGTAACGGTATTTGATCTACTCAATCAAAATACAAGCATTAATAGAAATGTTACAGATGTCTATATTGAGAATGAGCGAACTCAAGTCCTTCAACAGTTTTTTATGCTGTCATTAACTTATAATTTAAGAAGTTTTGGACAAGGAGCTAGGCCATAGGTCCTGATTGCTGTCATTTGCAATACCATCCCCCATGACCAACCTAATCCGCTGAAATCGACTCCGATCAGGTCAATTTCTGTATCATTCGTTAGGCTTCTACTCTATGGTTAACTGAACAAAGGCCATTTCATCATCTATGTTTTCAAATATCCAGATCTTCCCATCTTTGACAAAATGTTTTTTTGGCGGGGCATTTAGTTGGGGGACCAATGTTTCGGCCAGTATATTCAGGTTTTCATCAAAAATATTCAGGTAAACATCTGCTCCTGTAGCAATGTATCTACCACTCTTGGTTTTTTCCTCCCCAAATTGTTGTTTATTAGAGAATCGGTAAAATCGTTTTTCCGCTTCATCCCAAATCAGTTTCCCATAATCAATCTCCTCCATCGAATTTCTCATTACTTCTTCTTTTTCGCCCGATGAATAATCGACTTGTTTCGGAGGCGTGTAATTTTTTCTGGCCCCTAAAAGTGGAGTATCCCAGTTTTTCACATAGGTACTGTCTTTATTTGTGTCATAAATCACCGCCTCATTAAACGCATTGTTGGTCAGGATTATATTGCCATTTGTAGCTATAGCGTAAACGCCAACGCCATAGCTCCCGACCGATTGTCCATCCAATATAATATCTGTACTGTATTCCTGAAGTTTATTCATCTCAGGCAAGTTCGTTTTTTTAAATTCCTTGCGTTTCAGATCAAAGTCTAAAATGAAATAGCCATTTTCTTTCCAATCAATAAAAACTCCCAATAGCCGATCAGGCTGTATAGGGTCCTCAAATATCATTTTTGGATAGAATTCTGAACCAGCCAGGTAATCGACAGCTATTTTTTCCAGTCCTAAATCTCTTACTTTTTTGGCATTTTGATCAAATATGGAATAAAATTGATACGACCATACCATTAGCTGCTCATTAAGGTTTAAGCTGAAAGCTGAAAAATAAGGAGGTGTTCCATTCGGTCCTTCTTTTTCAAAAGGTATCAATTTTTCAAGTTTTAATTCATTCAGATTGATACGCTCTGCGATTAAATCCTTACGATTAAAATTGATCAGGTAGCTCTTGTCTGCGGAAAGATCCGTAAGGTACAAATTGTCTTGTAGATAAAGAATTTCATCTCCTGGATCCACATAAACAGTGTCCAGAGAAAAACTAAGCTGATCTGAGAATTCATTTTCTTTTTCGGTATTCTTGCTGCAAGAGCTAAATAAAAAGGCCAAGGCAATTCCAATAAATAACAATCGCATAGTGAAAGATTTTTGGTGGATGGGGTACGAAGATAAATAAATCAACCCAAACCGTCTAATTTAGTTGTGATTAGTTTTTATTCGGAATGCCTAATAAATTATTGTTTAAAAAAGTGTCTATAAGTTTATCTATTAATATTTATTCATATACACAGAAGAATTGTTTTTCAAGGCTTTTCTAAGATATAGTCTTGCTATTGTTGCTTTTTGTTGACCTAGCCAATATTTGTATTCGTTTTGAAAATGCTAAAAGTGGTTTTTGGTTAGGCCAATCAGATTTTTATTTTACCCTTCCCAAAAATGGATAGTGTTTTATGTTTAGGGTTTAAACCCGGATTATGTAATGGGATGTCTATTGCATATATTGTGTTAAACCTTAATTAGACTTTTATGGTCATTTTTATTGATCCACGGAATTTAAAATCGACTTTGGTTACGTTTGGTATGCAATTGACAGTATTTTGGTGATTTTAATGTATCTTCAGATTGAAAATCTCATCTTTTACGATAATAGCCTACTTATAGAAGTATGGGCTGGCTTTTCATTCAGGAAAATATGCGTTTAACTAATTAATAATTATGATAAAATTTCCCTTTCAATACATAGGACTAGTAGTATTTGTTTTAGGTACGGTTTTCTTGAGTGCTTGTAGCAAAAAGAGCCCACAGGAGGAAGTTGTCTTATTTAATGGACAAGACCTTAACAATTGGAGTTCAGCTGAAATGAGTTATTGGTCAGTATCAGATGGGGCTATAGTTGGAGGAGAAGGTAAAGATTCAATTGTACACAATCAATTCATTTGGCACAAAGAAAAAGTAAAGGATTTTTATTTGAAAGTCCAGGTGAAAATGGTGCCAAATACCACCAATGCCGGCATTCAATTTCGGTCTCAAAAAATGGGAGAAGAAGCTTTAGGCTATCAGGCTGATATAGGTGAAGGCGTGTGGGGAAGGTTATACCATGAAAGTGGTAGGCAAAAATTACATTGGGAAGGAAAAGGTGAAGAAGCTGTTAAAAAGAACGATTGGAATACTTATGAAATTCTGGCCGTTGGTAATAATATCTGGACTGCCATCAATGGTACCCTATCTGTCGCTTACCAGGAACCCGATGGTGAACTAGAAGGATTTATAGCCTTACAAGTACATGCTGGCCCATCTCAGCTTGTTAAATACAAATCCATAAAACTAATACACAATCCAGAGCTTAGAATAGGTGATTACAGCAAATCAGAACTAATGGAGGCCCTAGTAAAATCTAATGGTAGTCCTTATATGGGAGATAATTAACAGATCAGTGTATGGGAAGGTTAGATTTTAATCTCGATACCTGAATTTGGCTCCGGTATTCAGGCTTGACTTGAATATTAATGATAATTTTAGAATATTCCATATATTTATACTCAGAGTTAAATAATGAAAGAATAGGTTTTTAATAGCCCTTATCCCGCTATTTAGATTTGTTAACCTTCATTTATTTCTATGAATTCCGGGCTTTTATTTGGGCCATTTCAGCATCCAGTCTATGTTGATCATAGGTTTTTAGATCAAATTCTTTCAGGATATCCGCAACGACGATTTCTGGGGAAAGACTCTCAATTACCGACCACTCTTCTTCATGAAAATTGGTTATCCGAATTTTTCTTCCGTACTTTTTCTTGATTTGGTCAAAATGGCGCACAAAAGGCCATGTATGTAAAAATGCTTTTTCTAAATTCACAGGGGCGCAATACCAGTTTTTTTCCCAGAATCCTGTCTGTGCCAATTCATTGCCAGTGATGTCCCAAAGTTTGGCGCTACCTTTTCTTGTGCTTGTGGCAAGGATATACCGGTGTTGTAAGGCTTTTGCCTGAAGGCTTTGACCACCTCCATAGGCGGATGGCCAAAAAACCAATTCAGCTTCCTTGTCTTTCAGTCTTTGCCAACCATCTTCCCACATCACATCAAAGCAGATTTGTATGCCTACTTTCCCGAAATCCGTTTGGAATACCGGAGGATTAAGCGGCCCTGGAGTAAGCCCGTTATTAATTTCATTTTCAGTCAAGTGAATCTTTCGGTACTCTCCAACTCGAGAACCCTCTCTGTCCAATAAAACGGCTGAATTGTATACCTTTCCGCTCTCCTCTGTGTTAACTGCAACGACCACGTAGCAATTGTTCTTTTTGGCAAAAGAAGCCATATTATTTACAATGGCATTGGATAGGGCCAATTTCTCTGAGAGGCTATAATTTTTGGCAACATTTCCAGTGTGAAAAACCTCTGGTAGGCAAATAATATCGGGTTGGTACACCAATACTTTCTCCATCAATGCAAATATCCGATCAACCATCTCTTCTGCTGTATCTACAAATATTCCTTCCTGAGAAATTCCCGAAACCCATACCTCTCTAGGAAGTTTATTTTGTTCATTTGAAACCTGAAGAGGTTTGCTATTTACAGCCACTGCACCCAAGGATGAAAAACCAGAAGTCAATGCGGCTGTCTTGATAAATTTTCGGCGGGAATTGGTGTTTTTATCCATGGGAGTGGTGAAATGATTAAGTATAGAATCTCTGAATTTAGATTTTATTTATGAAATAGTAATTTACCAAACCTTTCCAAATCTTTATAAAAATGGTGGAAATTTTTTCTTTGATTTTCAAGCTTACCTTATTTTTTATTCAGGTGTATGTAAAGATTTTATACTGTTTTCGGTCCAAATTAACAAATAAGTAAGACTATGGCTTATTTGTTAATAGGCCTTTTAAAAGTTTTTTATGGATAAACGAATTAATGCCATAACACAATAGAAATTCTTATTTAGATTATGCAATAATGTGTTCCTGTAAAATTATGGAGAAGTAAATTTTGTAGGTAATAGAAACATTATAGTATGTTGTTTGTCTATAGTTTAGTTTTTCTTTTTTGTAGAGTCGATTTGGTGAAGTCTTAAAAATACCCAATGTTTACTTACTCTGATATAGCTTTTATTTAAATGTTTTTAAATTCTTTTTTAAAAAAAGAGTTAAAATTCCAGTATAAAAATTATGTTTAAGAAAATTTATTTGTAAATCTAAATTTATTAATATAGATTTATGAATGTATTAATTTGTATTTCAGATACTATTAAACCATCTTCCTATGAAACGAAATATATTACTACTGATTTTGTTGATTGGTTTCCAGTCTTTTTCTTATTCTAAAATTATTCGTGTTAATAATATGGAAGAATCCATTCCGGGAGAGAATCTATATCCAAATTTGGAAGACGCGTATAAAAATTCTGTTTCTGGGGATACGATATATATAGAAGGATCTAATATTCCCTATGGAGATTTGAACATTGAGAAGAGACTAACTCTAATAGGTCAAGGATATTTTACGAATGAAAATTTAGGTATCTCTTCAAACAAGTTTGAAACTGTAGTTAATAGGATAACTTTATCAGATGGATCGTCGGGATCAAAAATTTATGGTTTAAAATTTAATCAAACTTCTTCATCTGGTGTTATTATTAACGTTAAGAATATAGAAATAGGAAATTGCTTTTTTCGTCGGGCGATAGAAGTTTATGAAAATAATATTGAAAACATAGTAATAACAAGAAATTATTTTAGTATAGATGGAGGTTTTCTGTATGTTGGAAAGGTTGACCCACCGCAAAATTTTATTTTTTCAAACAATATTGTAGTTGGTAATTTCTCTATTTTAGATAAAAGCTCAGGAACCATTACAAATAATGTGTTTAAGGGATCGATTTTTACCGTTGGAGAAAATGCCAACCTACAGATCCATAACAATGTATTTTTAGGTACGAAATTATCCGATTATTTGATGCCTGAAGAAGGGAGTAATATCAGTCATAACATTTCCGCAATTGCTCCATTTAGCGATGGTAATAATAACCAAATCAATGTAGTAGAAGCAGATGTTTTTATTACAGGAGACCATTCCTCTGATGGTAAATTCCAAATAAGAGAAGGAGGGCCGGCTGACGGCAAGGGGAAAGATGGCATTGATATAGGCCCATTTGGGGGTCCCAAGCCCTACAAATTATCCGGGCTTCCGGATATTCCAACCATTTATGATTTCAGTACTTCTGGCTTTGGGAATGCTGACGGCAAGTTGCCAATTACCATTAAGGTAAGAGCCAACTAAAAAATTAAATCATGAAGCTTCGCATCTATTTTACGATTATTTGCAGTTGGTTGGTTGTATTTAGCCTTCATTCTCAACAGGTCAGTCAGGGAGAATACTTTTTCAATGACTATGTTGATTTTGGTAAGGGAAAAAATTTCACCTTAAATCAAGGAGAAGCCAGTCTGGAAATTGATATTTCTGAACTTCCTGATGGGCTTAATGTGCTTTTTTCCAGAGTGAAGAGTAAGCAGGGTGTTTGGTCTCAGTTGACACGTTCTGTTTTTTATAAACATATAACTCCTGTGGTGAAGGAGATGGTAGCTTTGGAATATTTTATTGATGTATATAAAGATTTTGGTAAAGGGACAATAATCAATCTGAATTCAGGGGAAGAAGAATATCTTTTAGATGTTGGAAGCTTGAATTCCGGTTTACATGTGCTTTTTGTAAGGGCGAAGGATAATTATGGAAATTGGACTCACGTTAAAAAGACTGCGTTTTACATTGCTAACAATGAGATAGTTAATATTGTAGCTTTAAAATACCAATTTATTGGGGAGGAATTTAAAAGTGATACCTATACTTTTGATGATTTTGAACCTTCACCAGAGGTTCAGCTAGAGTCGAATGAGTTTCTGGCAAATGCTACAGGCTTAGAAGAAGGTAAAAGCTATAAAATTTTGGTTACAGCAATCAATGACAAAGGACAAAGTAGCATGCGCTATACGGAGGAATTTGTTTTTGAGAAAGGGGTAGGCCTTACCCTCAGTGAAGTAAAAACTACGGAGACATCATGCTTTGGTGGGGATAATGGTACTGTATCTGTTACTGCATCTACCCAAAATGGAGATTTGGAATACAGTATAGATGGTGAAAATTTCCAATCTGAGAATATATTTGAAAACCTGGCTGCTGGTGAGTATACTTTGTTTATTAGAAGTACGGAAAATATATCAAATGTACTGGAAGAGACTTTTTCTATCACCTCTCCGGATGCCTTGTCTGCAAATATTGAGAACCTTTCACAACCCTCATGTACAGGGCTATCAGAAGGAAGCTTTTCAGTCTTGGTATCTGGAGGAACTGCTCCAATGGAGTACAAGTTATCCACTCAGAATGATTATAAGACGGGGAATGATTTCTCAGGCATTCTTCCAGGTAAATACACCGTCAATATTAGAGATGCAAATGGCTGTGAAATTAATACCGATGTAACATTGGTGGCTCAGGCGGAAAAACCGGAAATTCCAGTTATTGTAAAATCCAGTACTTCAGATGGGTTGTTTCTAAACTCCAGTAGTGAAGAAAACAACCAGTGGTTGAAAGATGGCATAGAGATTTCAGGTGCAACAGCGCAAAAACTAAAAATAGTAGAGTCTGGGTCTTATCAAGTGAGGGTAGGCGAAACAGGCTCATGTAGTTCTATTTCAGAAGCTTTTAAGGCAAACCCTATTCAGATTAATAAAATTGAAACCAAGCCAGTGAGTTGCTATGGAGGGAATGATGGACAAGTAGAGGTAGATGTAATATTTGAAGGAGGTGAATTGGAATACAGTGTTGATAACGGGGACTTTGTAAATGAAAGTCTTTTAACCGGCCTTGCTGCTGGAGACTATTCACTATCCGTGAGGGCTACATCAGATCTAGATTATGTGGTCAAGCAATCCTTTACAATTGGTTCTCCCTCTGAAATGACTGCCAATATCAAAGAGGTCGTTCACCTGGTATGTGCAGGGGATGCTACAGGAAAGTTGAGCTTAGAAGTTTCAGGTGGTACTGCTCCATACTTATATAAACTTTCCGCTCAGGAGGGATACCAGGATGCGGCTATTTTTGAAAACTTGGAAGAAGGAGAATATTCCATAGCCATAAAAGATGCCAATGGTTGTGAAGTCTCACTTGTGGGCAATATAATTGCTCAAGGTGATCAACCAGAAATACCTACCATTACCATTGATGGGACAGATGGGATCTCTACCCAATTATTTCTTCAATCAAGTAGCAATGAAAATAATCAATGGCTTAAAAATGGTGAATTGATAGAAGGGGCAACTGATCCTACATTAGAGATCACTGCACCCGGGGCCTACGAAGTGATGGTAACTGGAGGCTCTGGCTGTACGGCCATTTCAGAAAGCCTCGTTATAACGTCTTCACCAGAGCTTCGAAACACCCAAATACGCTTTTACCCTAATCCTGTACAAAATATTGGACAGCTTGATTTTGCAAGAACAATTCAATTGGATCGGATTACAATCTTTAATGCAAACGGAGTAATAATTAAAACTATCTCCAGGCCAATTGGTCCTTCAAGTAATTATTATATTGACTTTAGTCAAATACCGAGAGGAGTTTATGTCGTTCAATTGGAAGCATTAGGGTTGTTCGAAAGGATTAGGATATATAAAAAATAAGTTTTTATGAAGATATATAGAACTTTGCTACTCACTTCTTTCTTATTTCTCATAGTATCCTGTGGAGGAGATGATGGAGAAGAGACTAAACCACCCAAGGTAGAACCATCAAAAGAAGAATTATTGGTGAAAAATTGGGAAGTTGTATCCGTTACTTCCAATGATATAGCTATTGAGCATTCTGGTTTTACAATTTCGTTCAAATCTGATGGGAAGTTTAGCTTTAATACACCTGGAATCTCAGGATTACCCCAATCTGGTACATGGGTTTTCAGTACTACTACTATTATAAAGCTTAATGGTACTGATGAGATTCATGTTGGAGAATTAAAAACCAACAAATTTGTTTTTACATATAATAGCACTAATCATAAGGGTACAAATGTAGAAACTCGGTTTACAATGGAATAGAATTTTGTTTTATTTCCCTGGTTTTATATTAGTATAATCGATGCCCCATATAAGTTACTAATTATAAGAACATGTACACTGAATTCGGTTTATAATAAACCATTAATTCAAAAGGAAAAAAATAATGTTTTAATAATGAGTAATACAATAGGTATTCATATTTAAAATAAGATTGAAATGAGAAGAATTATCGCAGAACTAAATTTAAAGTAGTTTCAAAGTCAATTTTCATACTTTTCCTTATTTTCAGAATAAATATGACCACCATCGTCAATCTATTTAAAATTGATAAGTTTCACCTAAATACAGTTGATTGAAATAATGATTTCTATTGGAGGAATATACAAGTAAGAAGGAGTAAATAGTTCGTTAAGCGTGTAATTTGAAATGAGATTTTGTTATGCTAGTTAGCCTTTGGCTCAGCTCCACAACCAATAGAAAAACATTAAACCCGTATTATGTAATAGGATTTGTGATAGCCTGTCCCGTGTTTACGGGAAGTGTTGCAATCGCAAGAAAATCAGGCTGTTTGGATATTTTAGCATAGCACCGCTATGTTGAAATCGAAAACAGCAACGAAGTGGCTGATTTTAAAGCGATTTCAGCAAGTAATAGAACGTCTATTGCATATTTCGGGTTTAATTAGAATTTAAGTATAACTATTTTTTCAAAACTACCTTAAATTAGCTTTAAAGATTATTTTTGTACTGTCTCGATTTGTGTTTATGTGTGGTAGGTTTTCCTCTATTTACTTCAATGTTTCTTTTATTTTCATAGCATTTAAGCTTATCAGGGTTATACCTGCTTTGAGCATTGATAAGGCATTCTTTAATTTTTAGGTAATTATAAATGGTTTATATTGAGCCAGTCAACAAATCAAATCCGTTCAGCTTATGGTTAAAACTTTTGTATCAAAGTGCAATTTTGATTAATATTAAGTATACATGCAATGCCTATCGAGTAGCCATATTTTATAAGTCAAGTATGAGCTACCTGAGATTTTCTTCACAAACAAACCACCAAGCATGAAAAACCATTATTTAATTCCTTTTATGTTACTTTTTGTTTGGGCATGTAAGGATCCAGTAAACAATGAGGTAAGGAGTTGGGAAACCCGTGCTAAACAAGTTACCATTATCAGGGATGATTATGGAATTCCCCATATTTATGCCAAAACAGATGCGGATGCGGTTTTTGGGATGCTTTATGCGCAGTGCGAAGATGATTTTCGACGGGTGGAAAGGAATTATATATGGGCAACAGGTCGGCTTGCTGAATTAGATGGTGAAGATGCCCTGTACAGCGATCTCAGAGCGAACTTGTACATGACTGAAGCAGAAGCAAAAGCTGCTTACGAGGGGGCTCCGAGGTGGTTGCAATTGCTATGTGAAGGATTTGCAGATGGTGTTAACTATTATTTACACAGCCACCCAGAAGTAGAACCGAAAGTGTTGACTTATTACGAGCCTTGGTTTCCTATGTATTTTAGTGAGGGATCTATAGGTGGAGATATTGAAAGAATTTCTACGGAACGGATACGAAGCTTTTACGAGGAGCAAAAAGCACTTGCCTATTCGGAATTTGGGGATGGCTTGGTTCATCCCGATCCTTACGATGAACCTAAAGGATCGAATGGAATAGCCATCTCTCCTGAATTGAGTGCTTCCGGAAATGCACTTCTCCTGATCAATCCCCATACCTCTTTCTACTTTCGACCTGAGATTCATGTGGTCAGTGAAGAAGGACTGAACGCATATGGTGCAGTTACCTGGGGTCAGTTTTTTGTCTATCAGGGTTTCAATGAAAAAACTGGTTGGATGCATACTTCTACCCATCTGGACTTTATGGATGAGTATATGGAAGAGGTGCGAGAAGTGGGAGATGGTATAGAGTATGCCTATGGGGACGAATGGAGGGCTGTAGAAGAGATTTCACTTACCTTGAAACTCACAAGTCCAGAAGGTTTGCAGGAAAAAACATTTACCATGTATAGAACCCACTTGTCATCCAATTACCCATCAATTGGATGACAAGTGGGTAGCCACAAAAATCAACTGGGATCCTGTCAATGCCTTGATTCAAAGTTTTACCCGAACAAAATTAAGTGATTACACTGCATTCAGGGAAATGATGGACATTCGAACCAATTCATCCAACAATACTGTTTTTGCAGATGCCTCCGGGAATATTGCCTATTTCCATGGAAATTTCATTCCCAAAAGAGACCCATCCTTTGATTTTTCCAGGCCTGTTGACGGCAGCGATCCCGCTACCGACTGGCAAGGTTTACATGAAGTAGAAGAAAGTATTGTTGTGCTGAACCCTAGGTCCGGCTGGATTCAAAACTGCAATTCAACGCCCTTTACATCTGCAGGCCCGTTCAGTCCCAAAAAAGAGGATTACCCCTATTACATGGCGCCAGATGCCGAAAACTACCGAGGAATTCATGCCGTGGGTTTGCTTTCGGAGGTTAAGGATTTAACCTTGGAGAAGCTGATAACCTTGGGGTATGATCCTTATTTGCCTGCTTTTGAGCGATTGATTCCTATCCTCTTGAAGGCTTATGAAGAAGAGGAAAACCCAAGTGATAATTTAACAGCGGCCATTGCCGTTTTTAGGGATTGGGACTACCAGACCGGAGAGGAGTCTGTAGCCATGACCTTGGCTCATTTTTTCGGCATGTCCTTTAACAGAAACATTGGAAACTCAGATGCCTTGATTCCCTTTAATCAAGAGAATGGTAAAACCCTGAAATATGATACTAGCGAAGTTATAGCTGCCATGGAAGCTGCCATTGTTCAGCTTGAAGAAGACTTTGGAACCTGGAACATCCCCTGGGGAGATGTTAACCGTTTTCAGCGCTTGAGTGGAGCGATTGATTTGCCTTTTGATGACAATAAAGCAAGTCTTCCAATAGGTTTGGCCTCTGGTCGTTGGGGAGCATTGGCTTCATTTGGTGCCACAGCAAAGGAAAACACCAAAAAGCTGTATGGATCTTCTGGCAACAGCTTTGTTGCAGCAGTTGAATTTGGAGATAAGGTAAGGGCCAAAAGCTTACTGGCGGGAGGTCAAAATGCAAATCCGAAATCTCTACATTTTGACGATCAGGCGGAAATGTATGCCAATGGTACCTTTAAAGAGGTTGCCTATTACCGGGAAGACGTGGAAAAAAGGGCTGAAGAAACCTATCATCCGGGCAGTAGATAAGGCAACAGGGGCTAAGCTTACACAGAGGGGCGAACTACAATAGTTTATTTGGGTAACTAATGGCCGAATAACGTGTTTACCTTATTCTAAAATAGGCAATTGGACTACTATTTTATTATGGAATCAATTCCCTTGATGAAAAATCAGGACAGGCTAAGGCTTATTTCTTTCTTATATTTAGGAGTAGTAATTGGCCTTAAGTATTAGTTATTTAAACGCAAGAATATGAAACCACTTCTTTCGATATTATTAATTACCATAATTTTAAATGGCTGTACATCTCACGACACTGAGTCCTTCGATGTGCTAATCAAAAATGGACAGATAGTTGATGGCTCTGGAGAGGCATCTTATATAGGCGATATTGGCATTAGGGGGGATACCATTTCAGCTATAGGAAAGCTGTCTGGAGCAAAGGGTGAAATTGAAATTGATGCTACAGGTTTAGTAGTTGCTCCTGGTTTTATTAATATGCTAAGTTGGGCGGTTGATGCATTGATTGAAGATGGGAAGTCTCAAAGTGATATCCGGCAAGGGGTGACACTGGAGGTGTTCGGAGAAGGTACCTCGATGGGGCCTTGGACAGATGAAATGAAAAAGGAAGAGCAAAAAATGCAAGGAGATATTAAATACCCTATTAGCTGGACCAGCTTGAGTGAGTACTTGGATTTTATTGTTGATAAGGGGATTTCTACGAATGTGGCATCCTTTATTGGGGCCACAACATTAAGAATACATACTGTAGGATATGAAAATCGAGCACCAAGCCCTGAGGAATTAGACTCAATGAGGACTCTGGTTAAAAAGGGGATGGAGGAAGGTGCTCTGGGAATTGGTTCTTCACTTATATATGCTCCAGCCTTTTATTCCAGTACTGAGGAATTAATAGCGCTGTGTAAAGTGGCTGCTCAATATGAGGGAATGTATATTTCACATATTCGGAGTGAAGGCAACCAACTTTTAGAAAGTTTGGATGAATTGATTCAGATTGCAGATGAAGCGAATATTAGGGCGGAAGTCTATCACTTGAAAATGGCAGGGAAATCCAATTGGAATAAGTATGATGCGGTGGTCTCCAAAATAGATTCAGCCCGTTCTGCTGGGCTTTCTATAACAACAAATATGTACACCTATACAGCAGGTGCTACCGGGCTTGATGCTTCCATGCCACCCTGGGTGCAAGAAGGCGGGTATGATAAATGGGCTGAGCGCCTAAAAAATCCAAAAATCAGGACACAACTTATGGAAGAAATGGCTACACCTACCAATGAATGGGAGAGTTTGATGATGGGAGTTGAATCTTATGAGGACATCTTATTAATAGGTTTTAAGAACGATAGCTTAAAGTATTTGACTGGAAAATCACTTGCGGAAGTGGCAGAAATGCGTAATTCTTCCCCTATAGAAACAGCAATGGACTTGGTCATCCAGGATGGTAGTAGAGTTGGGACTGTATATTTCTTGATGTCTGAAGAAAATGTGAAAAAACAAATTCAACTTCCCTACATGAGCTTTGGATCTGATGCAGCCTCTTATGCTCCAGAGGGAGTATTTCTAAGGTCGAGTTCTCATCCTAGGGCATTCGGGAATTTCTCACGACTTCTTGGTAAATATGTTCGTGAAGAAAAGGTGATTTCTCTGGAGGAAGCCATATACAAACTCACAACTCTACCTGCTACGAATTTGAAAATTAAAAAGCGTGGAGCATTGAAAGAAGGCTTTTATGCTGATTTGGCAATATTTGATCCGAAAGAAATTCAAGATCATGCCACCTTTGATAAACCCATGCAATATTCAACTGGGATGGTTCACGTTTTTGTTAATGGTACCCAAGTGCTCAATAATGGGGAACATACAGGTGCTTTACCAGGTAGGGTGGTTAAAGGTCCTGGGTATAAGGTTGACAAACATGTTCAATAATGCCTTTTCCTTTTCAGATAAAGCAAAATGGCTTTCTTTTTTAGATGTGAGGGTAAGAAACAACCATTTTAATATAAATAGTATTTATATATTTTTTATTTGAATTATAAGAATTGGGAAATTAAGGTTTGACGGAAAAAAAAACGCTGATTTTTCTATATTTGAAAATTTCAATGAATTTTCAAATATAGGTGTTATATCCTTTGAGGTTTAATGTAAATAATTAAAAGTCAGTCACTTTATTGGTATTTTTTACTTTGAATTTCACTTTGTTATGTATTGTTCCTCAATTGAACTTTTTTCGAGATACCAAGCCATTATGGATCGATTCAAATCCTCCTTTACCAAACTTATAATATCAGCCATAAAGGACTTTAGTTACAAGGAGTCTTAATTTTTTGGAGCTTGAGCACTAAATACCCTTATGTTGATATATATTAGTTTGCATTCATCTGATTATAAGATAATTATACCTTTATTTATTGTGCCGATTGAGTTTTAATGATTAAGTTTATATAGAATCGGTAGCATTGTGATAAAGTCTAATTAAGAGTTTAAAATGCTGATTTTTAATAAATTAAACTGTAAAAATTTTTAAACTCTTTTTAGATTAAATTAAACAATATTTCAGCTTAAATGTTAATCGAAAGGAAACCTAACAGCTTTCGTTCAGATCTCTCTTTAATCAAAAAAAACAATAACGTTTTTTGCAATAAAAAAAGATAGCGCAGAATTTTCAAAATTATTTTAGCAAAACAGTAAAAAAATAATTTATGGAACTGTTTTTGTTGCTATTTATTGATAATTGATTTTTTATTGAAATTTGGTAATTCATATTAGTACTTATTAACTATTTGTAATTTAAATGATAAAATTATGAAGAATATTTTACTGTGCTTTGTACTGGTATTCGGTACAATATTTTCTTTGGTTGCGCAAAGTAGGATGGTGTCGGGAAGAGTAACTTCCGATGAAGAACCGGACGGCATTCCGGGAGTGAATGTTCTGGTAAAAGGAACAATGGTGGGGTCAATTACAGATATTGATGGTAATTATTCTCTAAGTGTACCAGAAGGATCTAATGTTTTGGTTTTCAGTTTTGTGGGATTTGAAACCCAAGAAATAAATGTTGGAAACCGAAATACAGTCAATGTGGTTTTGCTTCAAGATGTTAATGAACTCTCTGAAGTAGTAATAACTGCTTTAGGTGTAGAAAGAAACAGAAATGAGTTGGCCTATTCTGCACAGGAGGTTGATGGAGATCTGATTACAAGAACCAGAAGCCCTGATTTTGTAAATTCCCTATCTGGAAAAGTAGCGGGACTTGACATTAGGAGTAATAATACCATGGGTGGTTCTACTAATGTTATCATGCGTGGCTATTCCTCAATCACGGGAAATAATCAAGCTTTGTTTGTCATAGATGGAGTGCCCATTAGTAACGCCAATAACAATACCAGTACCAGGGCTTACCAAGCGAATGAGAGTTTTGGAAATCAGCAAGAAGGTCGTGTAGGTACTGATTTTGGGAATGCTGCTGCGGATTTAAATCCAGATAATATAGAGTCGATTAACGTATTAAAAGGAGCTGCAGCTACAGCTTTGTATGGATCGCGTGCTGCCAATGGTGTAATTATGATTACCACCAAAAAGGGCAAGGAAAACAGCATGGATATTACCGTAAATACCGGTGTTGTATGGAGTAAAATTGATAAAAGCACTTTTGTAAGGTATCAAAAAGATTATGGTGCCGGTTATATTAATGCTTTCAGAACTTCTAAAGACCTTGGGAGCGGTGTAGGTCCAGTTGTTAGGTTTCAGGATGATGCCTCTTACGGTCCAGCATTTGACCCGAGTATTATGGTTTACCAGTGGGATGCCATTGATCCTTTTTCTCCAAATTATGGAAAAATGACTCCTTGGGTTGCAGCTGAAAATGATCCAAGTACATTTTACGAAACAGGTCTGAATTCGAATCAGAGTATCATGTTAAGTGGAGGTGGAAGCGATGCTACATTTAGCTTAGGTTATACTCGGAATGACACAAAGGGTAATTTACCTAACAGTTCCATAGATAAGGATCAATTTACTTTTAACGCTTCATATGATGCTACAGATCGGTTGACTGTTTCTGCTTCCGGTAACTATTCACGAACAGTAGGTATGGGAAGGTACGGAACCGGATACAATGGTAGGAATCCAAACCAACAGTTTAGACAATGGTGGCAAACTAATGTTGACATTAAGCAACAAGAAGAAGCTTATTGGAGAAATGAACAGAATATTACCTGGAACTGGAATAGTGATAACACCGGGCCGATATATTCAGACAATCTATACTGGTCAAGGTACCAAAACTATTCAAATGATAGCAGAGATAACTACTATGGATATGCTGCCGTCAATTATAAGGTAACGGATTGGTTCAGTGTTATGGGCCGTGCATCCTTCAACTCTACCTCAGACCTTCAGGAAGAGCGAGTAGCCATTGGGAGTGCAGATGTAAGTCAATACACCAGGTTTAATAGAGATTTCAATGAGTCAAACTTTGACTTATTGCTGAATTTCAATAAGGACATTTCCGAAGATTTAAGTTTTACAGGTTTAGTAGGTTCCAACATACGTAGGAGCAGAATGAGTTCTATAAGAGCCAGTACAAATGGTGGATTGGTTGTTCCGGGATTGTATGGATTATCCAATTCTCGAAATCCTATTCAACCTCCATTTGAAGAATCTGAGCAGATTGGTGTTGATGGTGTTTTTGCCAATGCCAATTTTGGATATAAAGAAACACTTTTTGTAGAGATTTCTGCACGCCAAGATAAATCCACTACCTTGCCGAAGGATAACAATACGTATTTCTATCCTGCTGCTGCAGCCAATTTGGTTTTTTCTAATTTGTTAGAACTTGACTGGTTGACTCATGCAAAAGTAAGGGCCAATTATGCTGAGGTAGGTAATGATGCTCCAGCTTTGAGTTTGTACGATGTGTATGATTCACAGACCGGATACGGATCTATTCCTATATTTTCTTTACCCCATACTAGGAATAACAATTCTCTACTGCCTGAAAGACAAAAAAGCTTAGAGGCAGGAGTTGAAGCTGATTTTTTCAGTAGCCTTTTTGGTTTTGATGTGACTTGGTACAAATCAAATACAATCAATCAGATTTTGCCAGTAAATACTTCAGCAGCTAGTGGTTATACAAAAAGGTTTGTCAATGCTGGTGAAGTTCAAAACCAAGGTATTGAGGTGTCAGCCTTTGTAACACCTATACAAACACAGAATTTTTCATGGACAATGAACGTTAATTTTGCTCGCAATAGAAATGAAGTAATCAGTTTATTTGGAGAGGGCGAAAACAAGGTTTTAAATGTGCCAATTGCTTCTTTTCAAGGAGGAGTGTCTGTCAATGCCGCTGTGGGACAGCCTTACGGTATTATCCGAGGAAAAGATTTTATTTACACCAATGGGCAAAGAACAGTAAATGAAGATGGGTATTATTTGACTTCAGACAATTCTGACGAAATAATTGGAGACCCTAACCCAGATTGGATTGGAGGAATAAATAACTCACTTTCTTATAAAAATTTCTCACTAGGATTTTTAATTGATATTCGAAGTGGTGGGGATATCTTTTCATTGGATCAGTATTATGGTGAAGGAACAGGACTTTATCCTGTAACAGCCGCCGTAAATCAGAAAGGATTCCCATCAAGACTTCCTGTGGAAGATGGTGGAGGTGTTTTATTGCCAGGAGTTAAAGAAGATGGAACACCGAATGACATCTATGCAGAAAACCTCGATGGGGATGGTGTTACTCCCTTTGGCTATGCGGCCAATAATTATGGAGAGACTCCTCGATCCCTTTATACTTTCGATGGAAGTTTTGTGAAGTTGAGAGAGGTTTCATTAAGTTACTCGCTTCCAGCCTCATTGATTCAGAGAATGGGTGTCTTTCAAAGCGTAGATTTGCAACTGATAGGCCGTAACTTATGGATAATACATAAAAACATGGAGTTTTCCGATCCGGAAGAAGGTTTGAGTTCCGGTAATGCAGGAAGAGGTTATCAGGGAGGTGCTTACCCTGCTTTAAAAAATTATGGTTTTAACGTACGGTTAAATTTCTAAACCAGATAAGATGAAAAAGATATTTATAAGTTTGTTCGCCGCGATGTTGATGACATCATGTGTAGATAATTTGGAAGATTTTAATGTAGATCAAAAGCGGGCAACCAATGTTCCGCCTGAGACGCTTTATACAGGTGCCGTTAAAGAACTTACGGATGTTATTACTACTCCTGATGTTAATGTCAATAATTATAGATTTTATGTGCAACATTGGACCACAACTCAATATTTAGATGAGCCAAGGTACAATATGACCACCCGCCTTATTCCTCAGAATGTGTGGCAGGCCCTATATAGGGATGTGTTGGCAGATTTAAAGGAATCTAAGAGGCTGATAGAAGCTGATGAATTGGCTGAAGAAAACAAGAAAAATAACCAATTGGCACAGATAGAAATAATGGAGGTGTATGCTTGGTCGGTGCTGGTGAATACTTTTGGAAATGTTCCTTACTCACAGGCATTGGATTCAGACAATTCTCTGCCTTCTTACGATGATGCAGCTACCATATACAATGATATTCTTACCCGTCTCGATGCAGCACTCAATCGGATCAAGACAGATTACAGTGGGTTTGAGGATGGGGACATCTTGTATAAGGGAAATATGGAAAATTGGATAAAATTTGGCAACTCCCTTAAATTAAAACTGGCGATGGTCATTGCTGATGTTAGTCCAGGACCTGCACAAAGTCTGGTGGAAGCCGCTGCGCCAAATGTTTTTACTAGCAATATGGACAATGGAGCATTCCCTTATCTTAATGCACCACCAAATAACAATCCCGTTTCTGAAGAGATTAACTCTTTATTTACTTCCAGACAGGATTATGTTGCAGCCAATACTTTAGTTGATGCAATGAATGAATTGAACGATCCCAGAAGATCTTTTTATTTTACTCAGGTAGATGGGGAGTTTAAGGGTGGAAAGTATGGATTTTCAAATTCATATTCTGATTTTTCAACCATCAATTCAATAATCACTGACCCGACCTTCGAGGCCTTGCTAATGGATTATTCAGAAGTGGAATTTCTTTTAGCTGAAGCAGTTGAAAGAGGCTTTAATGTGGGAGGAACAGCTGAAGAACATTATAACAATGGGGTCACTGCTTCAATAAGTTACTGGGGTGGAACAGCCGACGAAATAGCCGACTATATTGCCCAGACTGAGGTTAATTATTCAACAGCAACAGGAGATTGGCGTCAAAAAATAGGTAATCAGAAATGGATATCCCTATACAATAGAGGTTATGATGCATGGTTAGCATGGAGAAGATTGGATGCACCAAATCTGCAACCTCCGCTTATTGAAGGGGTGAGCACCTTGGTTATCCCTAAAAGAGTCATTTATCCTGTCAATGAACAAACCCTTAATGGTACTAATCGATCCACAGCAGGACAAGCCATTGGTGGGGATGATGGCGCTACCTATTTGTGGTGGGATGTTAATTAAGAAAAACAAAATCAAAAAGCAGTTCCAATTTGGAGTTGCTTTTTTTTTGAATATATACCTATTAAACCCGGATTATGTAATAGAATGTCTATTGCATATTTCGGGTTAAACACCTATTTAGCTAGTGTTAACAACAGGGAATAGCTTGTTTTTTGTCAAGAAAAATTGATCTTCAAATTAGGTTCGGGATTTACTTAGCTAGATGGTGAGAAATTTCAATTGGTATTTTAGACTAAAAAATCTACTTTTATTTTTGAATAGGTATCAAAGTGATTTTTCTGGATTGAATATTATACCCGAAATAGGCAATAATCATTTTTATTACATAATCCGAGTTAAACCCTAATAAATGACAACCATTAAGAATATTTTGAAAAACATCCATAAAAGTAACATGACTGTGGGGGTCGGAATGGCTATTTTTTTCTTTTTGAGCATTATTCCATGCAGTTTAATTGCCCAGCAACCCAATATTTTGGTCATCATTTCGGATGATCTTAACACCAATATTGGACCCTATATGGATACTGATAAACATACTCCCCATCTTGACAGACTTGCTTCTGAAGGAGTGAAATTTACCAAGGTTTACAGTCAGTTTCCACTTTGTGGGCCCTCCCGGGCTTCAATAATGAGTGGTCTCTATCCGGAAAGTAATGGTGTATTGGGAAACAATGATCAATTGGGTAGTTATAGGAAGGAAACACCATCCCTGGCCAATCATCCATCGATGGCAGGATTTTTTAGGGAAAGGGGGTATTACACCGCCAGAATTTCAAAGATTTTTCACATGGGAGTGCCAGGAGGTATAGAAAGAGGTGCCGCTGGTGGGGATGATCCAGATTCCTGGGATTATGCCTATAATGTGTTAGGTCCGGAAACATTAAGCCAAGGAAAATTGGAACTACTTTCCCCTAAAAACCATCATTATGGATCAAATTTTGCCCAAATGGTTATTCCTGATAGTCTAGAGGGAACACAGACTGATTATTTAGCAGCCAGCCAAGCCATAGCCGTTTTAGAGAATCGCGCTGGAAAAATCCCTGCTGGAGGGACCAATAAACAAAGGGTTAAAAAGGATGCACCGTTTTTCTTGGCAGTGGGGTTTGTTAGGCCACATGTACCATTGATTGCACCTGAAAGAAATTTCACTCCTTATCCAGTTAATGAGGTGGTTTTGCCAAAAGTGAATATTGGGGACAACGTTCCGCTGCAGGCTTTGAAAAGACAAAATGAAAGGATTTGGGGAATGGATGAGCTACAGCAGCGTAAAACCATTAGTGCCTATATGGCCAGTGTTAGGTTTATGGATGAACAAGTAGGAAGATTGCTGAATGCCCTAGATAGGTTGGACTTGAGAAAAGAAACGATAGTAATATTTATGTCCGATCATGGTTACAATCTGGGGGAACATGATTGTTGGTCAAAGTCCAGTCTATGGGAGGGAAGCATTAGAGTTCCTCTCATCTTTTCTGTTCCTGACAAGGAATATGAAAAGGCATACGGAAGCAGGTCTGAAAGTATAACCGAATTGCTGGACATATATCCTACACTGGTGGATCTTACCGGATTATCATCTGAGAAACCGGCCATACTTCAGGGAAGAAGTTTGCTGCCACAGTTAAAAGGTGACGGTAAGGGTACGGAAGAAAACGTTGCTTACACCATTTACAATGATGGGGCCAGTTTGCGGACGGACAAATGGAGGTATACCAGGTGGGGAGACCTTGCATTGGGGGACAATGAAGAACTGTACGATCATTCTACTGATCCTGAAGAAAACATTAATTTAGTAGGAAAAAAAGACCATGTTGCTGTTTTGGAAAGGATGCGTAAGAAATTGGAGGAGACAAGAAATAAAGCTCAAAGCAGCTTAAATAAATAGGCAATGGGGGTTGTTGTTAAACGATTCCTAGACAATAATACTTTTATGAATAAGACGATTTTTTTGCTATTAATGTTGGTCCTATCCTTTACTGCCAATGCGCAAATAAACATGGCCGACTCAACAGTACAAGTGATTGGCTATTGGAGCATCGATGATACCCAATCCTATCAAGTATCACTTGAAAAATACAAAATAAAAGATGGGGATACCTCTGCTCGAAATTTTATCAAGTATGAGGTTGATATCACCATTAAAGATTCTACCGCTGATAGTTACCTAATTGAATGGTTCTATAAAAACTATGAAATTGAAACGGACAATGAACTCCTCCAAAAGCTTTCAAAAATATCGGAAGATTTACCGGTAATTATCAAAACGGATGAATTTGGTGCAATACAAGAAGTGATTAATTGGGAAGAGGTCGGGAGTTATATGGAAAAGGCAATGGGTCTTATTCAAGTGGAATTTGGTCATTTTCCTAATTTTGATCAAACCATGGCTCAGTTTATGGAGGCGTATAAGAGTAAAGCAGCTATAGAAGGTAATGCCATTAAGGATGCTCTTCAGTTTTACACTTATCATGGTGGAGCATATACGCTCAATGAAGAAATCAATGGACAAATGCAACTGATGAACAATTTCGGAGGAGCTCCTTTTGATACCGAAGTGGCGGTTGTTTTAGATGAAATCGACGAGGAATCGGGATCCTCAATAATTAGAATGTTCCAGGAGGTTAATTCTGAGCAATTGACTAATGCTACTTACGATTTCTTGGAAACTCTGACCGGTCTGAAAGGGAAATTGCCTGCAAGAGAAAACTTTCCAGCATTAACCAATAAAACCTGGACGGCATCTCGCATCCATGCAGCTACAGGCTGGACAACTTATAGTATAGAAACGAAAGAAGTTCATGCTGAAGGAACCACCAACGTGGAAGAAAGGATTATACAAATTAAATAACCTAGGACAGTCCTAGTTAGGATGTGTTTAGTTGATGCTATTAGCATTTCCTGATGCCAAACCGGTTTCTTCAAGTAATAGCTTGGCCATTACTTAAGCAGGGTTTATTTACAATTTTCCTTTATTCTTAAAAATGGATTTCTTAATTAATTTTTACGGGCAGCTTTTATTTATCGTTCTGATAAATAAAAATTCTTGATTGCTCATCTGGGTCAAAGCCCACTATTATACCCGTAGCAATCTATCTAATTCCTACACTGTAGTTTAGAAACTTTACATCTTTCAGCTCAATTATTTGCAGTGTAAGACCAGAAATGTTCTAAATCAAAATTTAGGCTGAGCAGAGTAGATGTTAATCAATTTTTCAAGGTTTGATTGACAAATTATATCATATAAGAAGATGATTTTAGTCATGATTAGCCCTGCTGGTATTGTTTACCTTTGACCTATCAAAACAAGCCAATAGCACAGTTTTGAACGGGTATTTTCAAATTAAGCTAAACCAAAACGTTATGTACAAACATTTAAAATTGACCCTGTTTTTCCTTCTTGTGCTTATCACTGTTCATGGTGTTCAAGTATTTGCTCAGCAGACATATGCAGTAGCACCAAAGCCTGAAATGAAGGTCTCAGGTACTTCTACAATCCATGATTGGGATATGGTTTCAGAAGAGGCTAGCGGAAAAGCTTCGATCAGACTTTCTGCAGGAAAAGTAACAGCTATTCAATCGGTTGAGATTATCATGCCGGTTAAATCCCTCAAAAGTGGAAAGGGGCCTATGGACAAAAATGCCTACAATGCTTTGAAGGAAGCAGATCATCCTGAAATCACTTTTAAAATGCTGGAAGCCCACCAGGATGGAGGCAGCGATTGGAAGGTTTCTGGAAGACTACAAATAGCCGGTGAAACACAAACAGTTCCTTTTATGGTTCAATTTTCACGGGAAGGTGAGGGGATTTCACTTACAGGTTCTGCGGATGTGAAATTAACAGATTTTAAAGTTGATCCTCCCACTGCTGTATTTGGAACCATTAAAACAGGTGATGAGATGACAATCAGCGTAAAAATGAAACTAAATTCAGTTAATTAATATTTTAATTTTTGCTATCATGAAAAAGAGTATTTTATTCCTTACCGGAGCGATCTTATTTTCTTTAAGCAGTCTTGCACAGCAAAGAGACTTGCAGTTTTGGAGACCTTATGATCAAAGAGGAATCAACGTGTTTGAATCAGGTAAAGCTGATACTGTAGCCTTTGATGGGTTAAAAGTGAGAATAGGTGGGGCATTTACCCAGCAATTTCAGTCCATAAGTCATGAAAACTCGGCTAGCCCTATTATGGATGGCAATGGAGTCAATGTAAACCAATTGATGGACATAGGTTCTGGGTTTAACTTGGCTACTGCTAACCTAAATATAGATGTTGCTTTGGCTGATGGGATTAGGTTGAATTTGATTACTTACCTATCCTCTAGACACCACCCTGAAACCTGGGTAAAAGGTGGGTACTTGCAGTTTGATAAACTTGCTTTCCTTAATAGTACAGCTTTTGATAAAATCATGGAAAAAGTGACCATCAAGGTGGGACATATGGAGGTAAATTATGGTGATTCCCATTTTAGAAGATCTGACAATGGCAATGCATTTTATAATCCATTTGTTGGAAACTATATAATGGATGCCTTCGCTACGGAAATTGGTGCTGAAGTTATTTATCAAAACAACGGTTTTATTGCTGTAGCATCCATGACTGGGGGTGAAATACAAGGTGGAGTTACCAATCCGGACAAAAGAAAACCATCTTTTATCGGAAAACTAGGCTATGATAAAACCTTAGACAATGAGCTACGCCTAAGATTGACCGGATCAGTTTATACAACTTCAGGTTCTGTAAATAACACGCTGTGGGCAGGAGATAGATCAGGTTCACGTTATTACCTTGTCATGTCCAATACATTGGCTTCTACTTCTTCCGATTTTAGAACAGGCCGCTTTAATCCCGGTATGCGAGACAATGTAACCGCAATTGTGTTGAACCCATTTATTTCGTATCGTGGTTTGGAGCTTTTTGGAAACTTTGAGCAATCAAAAGGTAAAGCGTCCAATGAAAGCGAAGACAGAACCTGGAATCAAGTAGGAGTTGATGCAGTTTATCGTTTTGGGGCTAGGGATAACTATTATCTAGCTGGTCGCTACAACCAAGCAGGGGGTGAAATGCCTAATGGATTGGAACCAAGCATTTCTCGAGTACAAGTTGGTGGTGGTTGGTTTATTTCCAAAAACATTCTAGCGAAATTGGAATATGTTAATCAAAACTATCAAGATTTTGCTGCAACAGATATCCTTAATGGAGGCTCTTTTAATGGATTCATGATTGAAGGAGTAATTGGTTTTTAATTAGTAATTTTTAATCTTATGCGTATCGCGTTTTTGCTTGCCTGTTGTTTTTTCTTATTTGGGTTTTATGAGAAAGAGGCCTTGATTATCAATCAAACAGAAATCATTGTGAAAGGAAAAACTACCTTTGGCAGTTTTGAATGTAGCTATGAACACCAAGGCAAGCGCGATACGCTACTTTTTGATAGCAAGTCTACGGGCATTACTTCATTAGATTTTGAAATTCCAATTACAGCGTTTGGCTGTGGAAACTTTTTATTGAACAGCGATTTTAAGAAAACCCTCAAGGCTGAAGAATACCCTTTGTGTCTGGTTTCCGTAAATAATCTTCAAAGAGGTTCACAGGCTATCGTTGGAGACATTTATTTGCAAATGGCAGGAAAAGAACTTTATTTGGAAAGCGAAACTTTTTACAAATTAAAAGATAGATTACAGGGTACCCTACATCTTTCTACTGAGGAATTGGGCTTGGATGCCATAAGTCGCTTAGGCGGCCTTGTAAAAGTAGAAGAAACAATTGACTTGGAAATCAACCTGTATTTGGAGGGATCCTGATTGATACTGATTTTTATATTGGGTTATATTGCAACAGTGACCGGGCTGAGTCGGAGTAATCCTAAAATAGTGCGACACTTTAACGGTTGCTGAGCGGAGCTGAAGCCATCGATCAATTGAACCATTCAATATTCCCTTAATTAGATAGTACTTTTTAGTATCGAACTTTCAAGTTTGATCAAATTTGCTCTTAAGGCCAATATCCTTCCAGAATTTTGGTATTCTTTATACCTTAATGGCGAGCGGTTTTTATAAAAATCTTAACTTTACAAGGAGGCGATCAAATTAGTGTTTTGATTAGACTTATACAATTGCTAAATCCCTGATGGATTAGCAAATAACAATTAATAGACATACCCATCATTCCAATGAAAATAATTTCCCTGATACTTACTCTTTTTTGGTTTGCTTCATCTATTGAAGATTTTCGCGCCACCCATGTCTTTATGATTGGGGATTCTACCATGGCGAACAAACCTGAGCGTAACCTGCCTGAATATGGTTGGGGACAGGTTTTAAATCATTTTTTCACCGATGCCATCGTTGTGGACAACCACGCAAAAAATGGAAGAAGCTCCAAAAGTTTTATTGACGAAGGATCTTGGGAAAAGGTGATTACCCAAGTGCAGAAAGGTGATTACGTGATCATACAATTCGGTCATAATGACCAAAAATCGGATACAGCAAGATATACCGGGCCTTTTGATACCTATCAAGATAACCTTAAAAGATTTATAAATGAAACAAAGGAAAAAGGGGGCATTCCTATTCTCTGCACTTCTATAGTCCGCAGGCTATTCAATGAGAATGGCACTTTGAGAGATTCCCATGGGGATTATTTGACAGGAGTAAAGCAGGTAGCCAATGAAACAGGTGTGTATTTTATAGACATGGAGGCCAAAACCAGAAAATTGGTAGAAAGTATGGGGCAGGAAAAATCAAAACAACTGTACTTATTTTTTGAATCTGGAATTTACCCACACCGGCCAGAAGGTAAGGAGGACAATACCCATTTGTCGCAACTAGGAGCCTTTACTATAGCTGGTTTGGCAGTAGAGGAAATGAAAGCATTGGACATACCTTTGGTTAAACAATTGGTGGAAAAGTAAGTCATTGACCATCAAATGCACAAAAAATCAGTGTATGGCATAGTTCAGTACAGGCGTTATTGGTTTCACGACCACACTAATTGAGGCAAATAAATGGAAGAATTAACTTGGGATGACTTTATGAAGGTTGAAATGAGAGTAGGTACAATCCTCTCCGCGGAAACGTTCAAGGAAGCAAGAAACCCTGCTTATAAATTAACAATTGATTTTGGAGAACATGGTCTAAAGAAAACTTCTGCCCAAATTACAAAGCTATATAAACCAAATGATTTAATTGGCCGACAGGTGATTGCTGTAGTAAATTTCCCACCCAAGCAAATCGCAAATATTATGAGTGAATGTTTGATTCTAGGCGGGCTTGGTGAAAATAAGGAAGTAACTTTAATTCAACCGGACAGTGCCATCAAGAACGGAACCCGAATTGGATAAGCCCTTCAAAAAGGAACACTTGTATAAGAAAGTCTTATCTAGTACCCTCAATATCCTTTGCTTTCAAAAACCATTACATCAAAAAAAGAAATCATTAAGAATGAAAAACCTATTTTTATCAGTAGCCCTTATGGGTATGACTTTGTCTCTATCCTGTTGTAATCAAAAGGAAATAACCATTAAGAAAGAAGTTTCTCAGGAGGTTATGGAGCAAATTTTTGAAGAGGTAAAAACGCCATATAAACATGGGGTAGTTTTTCAGCATCCGGATACAAGTAAAATGATTGATTCACCAACCATCTTTCGACAAGATGAAGTTTGGTACATGACCTATATTGTTTTCGATGGTCAGGGATATGAGACTTGGTTGGCAGAAAGTAAGGATCTACTACAATGGGAGTCAAAAGGGAAGATAATGTCATTTACAGAAAATACCTGGGATGCCAATCAAAAAGCTGGCTATGTTTCGCTTGTCAATACGGAATGGGGAGGAGATTATAGTGTGGAAAAGTTTGAGGATCAATACTGGATGAGCTATTTGGGAGGTAATTCAACTGGTTATGAATCTGGAACACTGAAAATAGGCATGGCAAACACCACAGCATTGACAGCTACAGAAGAATGGAAAACAAATGATCGCCCTCTATTATCGCCAGAGGATGAGGATGTTCGTTGGTTTGAAAACAAAACAATATACAAAAGCCTGGTGATTCGGGACAATGAAATGGATACGGGACATCCTTTCGTCATGTATTACAATGCCAAAGGTGATACCGCCAACTATGAGAGTATAGGAATGGCTGTTTCTGATGACATGATATCATGGAAACGCTTTGGTGAGGACCCTGTCATTACAAGAGGCAAAGGCATTTGTGGAGACGCTCAAATTGCAAAGTTCAATGATATTTATATCATGTTTTATTTTGGGGCCTTTTGGAAACCTGGTGCTTTTGAAAGGTTTGCCTGTTCTTACGATTTAATTAACTGGACCGACTGGGAAGGGGAAGACCTTATAGCTCCCTCAGAAGATTTTGACGAAAAGTATGCCCATAAGCCTTGGGTGATAAAATGGGATGGTGTGGTTTATCATTTTTACAATGCAGTGGGTAGCGAAGGTAGAGTAATTGCCTTGGCCACATCAAAAGACCTAAAAAATAACTAATTAATTAAGGTGAGATTATTCAGGAAATTTGATTGAGCTAAGCTTATTTAGTGAGATCGGACCCTGCTTTTAAGACATAACCACCATTCAAAGAGAATGCTATTTTTGCAATAGTAAAAGCATTATGAAAATGGCGTAGCTCAGACTTTGGGCTTTGTTCACTTTCTTTATTTTTTTATTATAACTAAGGGGGAATACGAATTCGGTTGTCATTAGATAAACAAAAGAAACTTATCTTATGAAAACTGGAGTATTTGGCCTGTTTATCTTCGCCACTTTTTTGATAGTAAATGCAGTTTACGCTCAAAGCCCTAATCAAACGATAAGGGGGAGAGTTGTGGATACTGATAGTAAAAGTGCCATTCCTTTTGCTAATATCACGATTGACGATTCTAATCCATTAATTGGAGTAACCTCTGATATTGATGGAAATTTCAAAATTGAGAATGTAGCGGTAGGCCGCATTACCCTGGCAGTTTCTAGTTTGGGCTATGAAAGGGTAACCGTTCCAAATATTTTACTAATATCCGGTAAGGAGACTGTGTTAAACATAGAGATGAAGGAATCCTTTCAGCAATTGGATCAGGTGGAAATAAGGGCTTACAAAAGGGGGGAATCGACCAATGAGATGGCGATAAGTTCCACCAAACAACTCTCCATTGAAGAATCAAAACGGCATGCAGGTGCGATTAGTGATCCGGCAAGGCTTGTGTCTTCCTTTGCAGGGATAATCAATGAAGGATCTGGTAACAATGACATCATCGTGCGAGGAAATAACCCTCGTTTTATACAGTGGAGATTGGAAGACATTGAAATCCCTAACCCAAATCATTTTGCCATTGAGGGATTGACAGGAGGTCCTATCAATGCGCTGAACAGCCAAATGCTGGCCAATTCAGAATTTTATTCAGGTGCATTTGCCTCTCAATACGGGAATGCATTATCAGGTATTTTTGACATGAAACTCAGAAAAGGCAATGATGAAAAGCAGGAATATAGTTTCTCATTAGGCGTTTTGGGCTTGGACTTTACTGCAGAAGGCCCTATCAGTAAAAAGAACAAAAGCAGCTATTTGATAAACTACCGTTACTCCACACTTTCCTTGTTGGATGATATCGGCTTAGTGGACTTTGGTGGAGTTCCTAGGTATCAGGATTTAAGTTTTAAGTTCTATTTCCCAACTGAAAAAGCCGGAATCTTCACCTTGTTTGGATTAGGGGGAGCAAGTAAAATAGGTTTTGTCACCACGGACGAGGAAGACGAAGAAATCATCCTAGAAGATGGTTCCCAACACAGTCAATTGGCTGTTACAGGGCTCAAGCATTTTATCCCTTTGGGTAGCAATACCTACTTAAAATCGATTGTCTCTTACGGTTTTAACGGAAGTAAATTGATCGAAAAAAGGCCCTATGAAGAGGAAATATTAAAAGAATTTTATAACGCTGGGTTGAACAACCAAACGTCCCGGGTATTGTCCACATTACACCATAAAATTAATTCCAAGCACAATTTTCAAGTAGGGCTAATGTATGCACATAGCAATTTTGATTTTGAAAATACCTATTTCAGCATTCCTGAAAACCAATATTTAAAAGGCCAGGAGAATAAAGGCGCTGCTGATTTTAGTGAGGGTTATTTCAGCTGGAAATGGAGGATTTCAGAATTGCTAACTGCGGTAAATGGGGTGCATGTTTCCAAAAGTAGCTTGAATGACAAGGTTTATCTGGAACCTAGGTTGGCTTTGAAATACCAATTGGATGAAACACAAAATATAAATGCCGCTTTTGGCTTACATAGTAAAATGGCATCTTTACCAAATCATTATGCGCTGGTGTATCAGCCCAATGGTAATTATGCTATGCCCAATAAACATTTGGAGTTGATGCAGGCTTCCCACTATGTCTTGGGCTATGAGAATCTATTGAATAGCAACTTGTTTTTAAAGGTTGAAGCCTACTACCAGCATTTGTATAACATCCCAGTAGAGGACAAAGTAGGGAGTCTCTATTCGTTAATCAATCAAGATGATTATTTTGTGGATAAAGCCATGGTGAATGAAGGGGAGGGAAAGAATACTGGTTTGGAAGTAACTTTGGAGCGGTATTTTAGCAATCAATATTATTTCTTGCTTACAACATCTCTCTATGATTCGAAGTACAAAGCAAAAGATGGAGACTGGAAAAACTCCAGATACAATGGGAATTATGTAGGTAACTTTCTGTTTGGAAAGGAATTTACTGTAGGGCGAAAAAACGCCAATGACAAAACCATAGGAATAAACTCAAGAGTTACCCTATTGGGGGGCAGAAGGTATACTTCTATTGATTTAGAAGAATCCATAAAACAAGAAAAGCAAGTGGAGAATGAAGGTCAATACCTGGGGAATAAGGCAAATGACGTATTCTACCTTAATATAGCAGTAAGTTACCGTGTAAATAAACAAAAGCTAAGCCATGAGCTCAAGTTGGATATTCAAAACCTGACCAACAACAATACAACGATTGATTATTTCTACAATAATGTGAAAAAAGAAATCGATGAAATTCCTCAGCTATCCATGTTTCCAGTAATGAGTTATACGGTCCATTTTTAACCTATTGCTAAAGCCTTTGGACAAATATTGAGTAACCCTAAAAGGTCTTTAATGTGTCCCCTTTGTTGCTGTTTATTGCGACAAAGGGGACAAATTTTTATGTGATCTTTACTACTTCACCAACTTAGCCTTAACAGGAGATTTTAAACTCTTATCGATATTTTCAATGACCTCCTGATTGGCTTTTCCATTGGGTATATAATACCTGAATTTGCTCTTATAACTGGCACCTGGAGCAATATAGAACTCCCCACCCACCATAGGGGCATATACCCAATAAGGCATAGATGGGTGAACCCTGATAGCTTGTGGATACCTGAAATTGTCAGGAAATCCAAATACTGTGACACCAGCAGTTTTATTGTCAACTTGGCCAGAAGCAGTTACCCAAGATGCATGAGTATGATTGGCACTTTCATTCGTATGGCCCTCAGAGGTGAGAATTTTCCAAGTATTGGTAAAGTTGATGCTGTCTACATTGTTCCATTCTTTACTTCCTCTGAAACCCATTCCTCCATAATGGTATTCCAATATGAATAGCGTGTCGGTGCTGGTATTGGTTTGTTCCGAAAATAAATCAAATAGAAAATAGTCCTCTGTTGGATAAACCATAATTGTCCATTTTTCTCCAAGAACTTCCCCATCCTTAAGACTTAGATGACGCAATTGACTTTCTATAACTGCTGCACTCGCTCCTGCCTCAGCGGTATTCAAACTTACATGTTCCACCGTACCAGTTTCGGAATGTTGATTCCAGAAGTCTACTTTTTCACCTTTGAACTTTGTATTTACCCAAGCGTTGAAAATTGCGTGATGGTGGGTATGTCCTGCTGGAAATGCATCGGTTAGGATTTGCCCAGTCGGACTGTAAAGGGGATGAATCATGCCACTTCTCTTGTAATAGTCTGGCAAACCATTGGGAGGATTGGCTACTGCTGTCTGGTAAAAAAGTACTTGCTTGTCATCTGATAAAACCTCTACACCTTCGGATGTTTGATTAACTTTTACACTACCTTTTTCTGTAGCTGACGATTCTTTCAATTCAAATACAGCATTTGTCTCAGCGAACATATGGTCAATAAAAACCAACAAGTCACCACTAGGTAGTACCTGAGCAGGATAACTTTTTTCATTCTCCTTATTTTCCAGTTGATAGTTGCCTTCAATATCCACATCTATAGGGATTACTAAAGGGTAATTTTGTCGCTCAATGCCATCCGCATTTAATTCAATATTTAAAATTGGGGAGGTAGAGCAGGAGGATAGCCAAATAAGGGTTAGTGGTAAGAGGAGTAATCGAAAAGTCATATTTTCAGTTAAATACATGGAGATAGTTAGAAAAATAAATATCGTCAGGAATGGACATTTATCCAACTATTAATTGATGAGGTAAGTAATGATTTTTTATAAGGCGACAGGTTTTTATGGATATTCAGGTGATTTTTGCTTTATTTATAAGAATTTAAAAGCCGGATTATACAATGTAATATCCTGATCGTTTTTAGGATGTTATCCCATTAGATAATAGATTGTCTATTGCATATTTCGCGTTATACTTTACAGAATATAATTAGTACAGATGAAAATTTTAAAGCGCTTTTTAGTATTGTCATTATTGTTCCTTATCCATTCGGTAGGTTATTCTCAGGATAAGCTTGAAGAATTGGTACCTCTGGATGATAAGGTACACACAGGGCAATTGGAAAATGGGCTGAAATACTATATTCAATACAACCCAAAACCTGAAAATAAGCTAGAACTTCGCCTGGCCCTAAAAGCAGGGGCCATGCAGGAAAATGAGAATCAGTTAGGGCTGGCGCATTTTGTAGAACACATGGCTTTCAATGGATCTGAGCATTTTGAAAAAAATGAACTAATTAGCTACCTCCAGTCAATAGGGGTTGCCTTTGGGAGTGACCTTAATGCCTATACAAGTTTTGATGAGACAGTGTACATGTTGCCAATTCCTACAGATGAGGAAGAAAAGCTGAACAATGGTTTTCAAGTGATGCGTGATTGGGCAGGAGGACTTCTGCTGAATGCTGAGGATATTGATGCGGAACGGGGGATTGTAGTGGAGGAATGGAGAACCGGACAAGGTGTAAGCCAACGCTTGAGAGATGCTTACTTGCCTGTACTGCTTCATGAAAGTCGCTATGCAGAACGCATGCCCATAGGTAAAATGGATATTATTAGGAATGCAGCAGATTCGCTGGTCAGACAGTTTTACCAGGATTGGTACCGGCCAGACTTAATGGCGGTGGTGGCAGTAGGGGATGTGGCTCCTGATAAGGTAGAGAAAATGATCAAAGAATATTTTTCAGATTTGGAAAATCCTACCAATGCACCTGAGCGAGAATATTACAATGTCCCTGCCCACAAAGAAAACTTTGTAAAAATCATAACGGATGAGGAAGCACCTGGCATTCAGGTGCAACTTTATTACAAGCAGGAGGCCAGACCATCCAATAGTTACGAAGATTATAAAGGTAGAATCCTTAGAACTATGTTTGGTGGGATGATCACCCAAAGATTGGATGAGATCAGGCAAAAACCAGATGCTCCCTTTATTTTTGCTGGAGCCAGGTATGGTAACTTGGTGAAACCGCTTGATTTTTTCACCATATCAGGAGTAGTGGGTCCTGGGAAACTTACTGATGGCTTGGTGTCTTTCCTTACTGAAAACCAAAGGGTTGTGCAGCATGGTTTTACACAGGGAGAGCTAGAAAGAGTGAAGCGCTCATTGTTAAACAGTGCAGAAAAGTCCTATAAGGAAATGGATAAGGTAGAATCTAGAACCCTGGTGGGTAGGTATGTTTCCCATTTCCTGAACAGTAGTTTTGCTGATGGGCCGGAAAATAGACATCGTTTTTATCAGGAGATTATCCCAAAAATAACCCTTGAAGAAGTTAATGGTATAGCCAAAGAACTGATTAAGGAAGAAAACATTGTATTGATTGTAACTGCCCCAGAGAAGGACAAAGAAACACTTCCAAAAGAAGAAGCACTTTTGGCGGTTTTGGAAAATGCTAGTGCAATCCAAACAACTCCGTATAAAGAGGACTTGCTAAGAGAAGAGTTGATGCTTGCTAAACCAACTCCAGGGAAGGTAGTGGATGTTACTCGCAATGAGGCAGTGAATGTGACAACTGTGACATTAAGCAATGGGATGAAGGTGTATTTTAAGCCTACAGATTATAAAAACGATGAAATTATTTTCACTGCAAGTAGCGAAGGAGGAACTTCTCTATACTCTATGGAGGATCATTATAGTGGCAATTATGCAGGTACAGCTATTAATATCATGGGGATAGGTGATTTTTCACCCTCCCAATTAAAAAAAGTCTTGGCGGGAAAAAATGTTCAGGTTACGCCCAATATTAGCACTTATTCAGAGAGTATCTCAGGAGCTACAACGCCTGGTGATTTTGAAATGGCCCTACAACTTATCCACTTGTATTTTACTTCACCTAGGATGGACAAATCTCTTTGGGAGGTCTTTTTAGCGAATCAAAAAAACCAATTGGAGAGTGCCAGTGTCAATCCTGATTTTCAGTTCAATAAACGAGTCAATGAAATAATTAGCAATGGCAATCCACGTGGCAGAGGAATCTATACGGCTGATCAACTTGATTCCATAGACTTGAACCATAGCCTTAAAATTTACGAGGAAAGGTTTGCCAATGCTGCTGACTTTAACTTGCTATTTACAGGCAATATTGACTTGGAGAGTATGCTTCCTTTGGTAGCCCAATATTTAGGAAGTTTGCCTGGGGACCCTTCTGAAAAAGAAGACTTTATTGATTTGGGTTTGACCCCTCCTCAGGATAGAAAAGAAACCATTAAGGTGGGTGTTGACGATAAAAGTCAGGTGATTCTATATTTCAGCGGTGAAACAGCCTACGATTTGAAAAAATCACAGCAGCTTTCCTATCTTGGTGAAATTCTTACCATCAAATTAATTGAAACCCTAAGGGAAGAAATCGGCGGTGTATACGGTGTTGGGGCTAGAGGAAGTTTAAGCAGGGTTCCGGAAGAACGATTTAACTTTTCCATTTCATTTCCTTGTGGGCCTGAGTCAGTCGATAAATTAAAAGCTGCTGTTTGGGAACAAATACAAAAAATACAGGAAGAAGGGCCAGATGAAGCTGATTTGGAGAAAGTTCGGGAGACAAAGCGGCTTGCCCTTGAAGAAAACATGAAACGGAATGGCTTCTGGCATGGCCAGTTAAATGCTGCCATTAACGGCGGTCTTCCATTAGATACCGTATTAGGCGCAGAGGATCGGGTATTAGGCGTAACAGCCGACCAGGTAAAAGAGGCTGCCAATACCTATTTGCAAAAGCCATATCTTTTGGAAATCACCAGGTACCCCGCCAATTTCGAAGAGTAAAAAACAAGGTAATTATGCTTTAAACCCAAGCTGAAATACGCGGAAAAGTTACATTCATCAGCAATAAAACCTGTCAAAGACGGTGAAATCAAGTAAGCTGTATAAGGCCTTCTCAGAAAATCATTTTGATTTATCAAAATGTAATTTGTCACTAACAATTAACAATTAACAATTAACAATTAACCATTAACAATTAACCATTAATAATTAATAATTAACCATTATCCCCCCAATGATAAATTTTATAATCTATTTAATCTCTTTCTTTTTCACGGAAGCTACTTCCCCTAAAGACAATGTTCAAGTAAACCCTGTTTCAGAGCAAGTTTTATTTGTTGCAGGAGAAGGAGGTTACCATACTTACCGAATTCCCTCACTCATTGTAGCTGCAGATGGCTCTGTATTGGCATTTGTTGAGGGGAGAAAAACTGGAAGTTCGGACACTGGAGACATTGATGTTTTAATGAAAAAGTCAACAGATGGGGGACTTACCTGGTCCAAGCAGAAAGTAATATGGGACAAAGGAGAAACGGTGTGTGGAAACCCTAACCCTGTGTTGGATGAAACTACGGGAGAGATCCATTTATTACTCACTTGGAATAGAGGAGATGATCATGAAGGAGACATAATTACCAAGAAAAGCAAGAACACCCGTAGGGTATTTGTAATGAAATCCACTGATAATGGTGACAGTTGGACCGAACCATCAGACATTACCAAAACGACCAAGGATCCATCTTGGGGTTGGTATGCTACTGGGCCAGGTGTTGGGGTACAAATTAAGCATGGTCTCAATAAAGGTCGCTTGGTGATTCCGGCCAATCACAGTTATGACGATCCTAAGGGGAACGTAAGGGGAGGGCCTTATGAATACGGTTCCCATGTGATTTATAGTGATGATCTTGGAGCTACTTGGGCACTTGGTGGAACCATCAAGCCTAAGATGAACGAAAGTCAGCTGATTGAAATGGCAGATGGCAAAGGAACACTATTAATGAACATGCGGTCTTATTTTGGTAAAAATAGGAGAGCTTTGTCTGTTAGCAATGACGGTGGTGTTTCTTGGTCTGATCCAGTGGAGGCAACTTCTTTAATTGAGCCGGTTTGCCAAGCAGCCTTTATAAGGTATTCCTGGCCAGATGATAAGGCCGAAGATTTGGTTTTATTTTCCAATCCGGCAAGCACTAAAAGAGAAAACATGACCATCAAGCTAAGCAAGGATAGCGGTAAAACTTGGATTGCATCTAAGGTTTTAAACCAAGGCCCTTCCGCTTATTCGGCTTTAGCCGCTTTGCCCAATGGAGAAATTCTTTGCCTATATGAAAAAGGAGAAAAAAATCCTTATGAAAAGTTAGTGTTAGCACGTTTGTCTTTGGATAACCTGCAGTAAAATGGCATAAAGAACAAAACCACTTCCCGCTTATAGGCAGGGAGTGGTTTTATATTTTAACCTGTGGATTAAAAGAGGTTAATAAGTAACGTTTGGTTTGCAAACTTCCATTAATGCCTTTTTTTATGGCCTTGTGGAAATTAGTAAAACGCATTACTCAATAAACAATTGTTCGATAAATACTGGTCTTGGAATTTCGATATTTTTACCGGTCGCTTTAAGCATTCCAGTTGTGCTGTCTATATTAAAGATGGCTAGATTGTCTGTTTCCATATTGGCAACAAAAACAAAATCTCCTTTTTCATCTACTTTGAAATTCCTTGGATGTTTACCACCTGACGGAACATGTCCTTGTGTTTCTAGTAAGCCTGTGTTTTGGTCTACTTTGTAGACCACTAGATTGTCCTGTCCTCGGTTACTTGCATACAACCATTGGGCATCTTTAGAGAAATGGATGTCTGCTCCCGCATTGTAATCACTGTGAAGTTTGTCATTTAGCATGTTGATCCTACCAATGGGGCTTAGGTCGCCATTGGTCTCATCCAAGCTGTAAACACTTACTGTATTGCTCAATTCCTCTAAGGAATAAGCATAGGGAAGGCTAGGGTGGAATACAAAATGCCTGGGACCTGCACCTGGTGAGGTTTGAAAAATCACAGGATTCTCGTCAACAGTGCCATTGGTCTTATTAACCTTGTATTTTAATATCTGATCAATTCCTAAATCCGAAGCATATACCCATTGACCATCTTTTGATGGAATCATGGCATGCATATGGGCGGTTGTCTGGTTGGCATGAACACTTCTACCCGTATGTTGAATAAAAGAAGCCGCTTCACTTACCCCTCCATTTTCTAAGATTTTAAATGTTGATAAATTGCCTCCCTTATAATGAGACAGGAACACAACATTCCCTGTGGGGTCTACGCTAATATGGCAAGGGCTAGCACCTACAGAGGACACTTCATTGATTTTGGTAAGCTTGCCTGTATCTGGAGCAATGGAATAAGCGATTACCGTTCCTGCTTCATCCTTAGCATCTTTACCTTCCCTATAGGCAGCATATAAAAATTTCTTGTTAGGGTGCAAGGCCAAAAAGGTTGGGCTTTCTTTGTCATGGATCGTTTGGACAGTAGTGGTGGTCAGGTTTTCTCTGTCAAATTCCAATACATAAATGCCTTCACTATTGTTTTGGCTATAGGTACCGACGTAGATAATTTCTTTGGATGTCTGGGCCATAAGGGAGATTGGAGAACACATTAAAATAAATAACAATATGAAAGATATCTGCTTTACCTTTCTGGCAAAGAACAAGTTTCCAGTTTTATAAATCATAGCGGAATATAAGGCTAAATCATCAAAAGGTAATATTTAACGTAAGGGAAATCATAGTTTTACTTTAAATAGGGACTTAACACCTCATTGATTTTTTTAAATACATCTGAGTTTTCATAGATCCCACGAAAAAGATCAGATTGAGGTCCATAGGCAAAAATGGGTACCATGATGGCGGTATGGTCTTCAGTAGAGAATTCAAGCTCAACCTTATGGTCTTTTATATTTCCTTGAGGCAAAGTGATTCCACCTGTTTCATGATCGGCTGTGATAATTACCAATGTTCTCCCATTCTGGTCAGCAAATCGGAGCGCTTCAGCTATGGCCTGATCAAAATCTATTCCTTCCTCTATTACAGTCTGGCTGTCGTTGATATGTCCTCCTGAATCGATAAAAGCGCCTTCTACCATAAGGAAAAAAGGCTTGTTTTTGGTCGCTAAAAACTGAAGACTGGCCTTGGTAGCTTCACTCAGGTAACCTTCTCTACCATTCATAACTTTAGGCAATTCGTCTGCTGAAGCAAAAAATCCAGCTCTATCTGAATTGCTTTTTGCCAGTTCTTCTAGTGAACTGGTTAAATGAAAACCTTCTTTCCTGAGATTTAAGGTTTCATCCTTTTCAAACTTTGTGAAATCGTTTCTTCCAGCTCCTATAAATAGATTCAAAGGGCTTTTGGACAGGTCACTGGCAATTTCCTTGGTCATGTCCCTTTCTGTTCTGTGTGCGTAGAATGCTGCTGGGGTAGCTCCCGTCAAATTGTCTGTGGTGACTATGCCTGTGACAAAACCATGGCTACTTAATACCTCCGGTAAATTTTTTGCAGGACTTCCATCAGGAAGTGCTCCCACACTTCTGTTCTTTACTTTACTTCCAGAAGCCAAAGCCGTACCTGCTGCAGCCGAATCTGTAGTGAAATCATCTTTAGATTGGGTTTTGAGCAGTCCAATATTTTTGAGCTGCGTTAGGGTTAACTCATTGCCATTGCCAAACATGGCGGCGGATATTTGGGCCAGTCCATTTCCATCACCTATTAAAAGGATTACATTGTCTACAGGGCCTTTGATTCCATCCTTTTCAAAGGTTGGTTTGTAGATCTTGCTAAGGTTTGGAGTTTGATAATAGCGGTCATTTAAATTGCTTAAATAGGCATTGGCCGCGTAAGGGTGATCGGTATTGATGAAATCTACTCCTAATTCACTCAAAGCCTTCCAAGATGTTTTGCTATCTGGCGTAGCCCAAAAACGGAACGGTTTTCCTAAACCGTGAACAAGTTTAAGAACAGCCTTAATCTTTTCGATGTCTTCGTCTACGAGTCTACCTTTTCCATTCCACTGTGAAAAATTTTTGAAGCTTAAACTGAAAAGCTCAATTTTTTCCAATGGTAGGTTGGAAGTCTCTTTTATACTTTGATAGTCAAAAAATATAGGAAAAGGGTATTTAACATATTCTTCTACTTTTGGTCGGTTTCCGGAAATAACAATTTTAACAAAGGGATTTTCCTGATCTTCCCAAAGAGCACCATACGGTCTTATGGCCTCAACCACTTTTTCTAATGTGGAATAAGCCTCTGTTTTAATGTCAACAAGAAGAATAATTGGTTTTTGCATGCCAAGGCCAAGATTTTTGGATTTTAGCATAGGGTCTAAATATAGGGAGCTTAGCGTATGGCCTTCTTTTATACTCTCTTTCTCATGTGCCACATATAAATTGCCATTCTGAAGAATTACATCTGCTTCTATGGATGCCGCTTCGTTGGCATATGCTTCCCAAAAAGGAGCCTTTTGAAGGTAATCATTGTGGCTATGGAGTTTTACTTCCTGCCCAAAGCTTACAAGTGGAATTAATAATATTATCAAATAGCCGATGAAGGCCAAAATAGCAGCTTTTTTCATATTTGAATGCAATTAATAGGTATGAGGTATAATAGTATGCTAATTTAAAGTTAATGAATGGTAATTGGGATGGAAATTGGCTTTATTTTGCTTCAGGCAAAGTATTTGAGATAAAGAAATCGTGAAACCGGTTTTTTTTATTTAAAAGAATATTTTTTTTAAATAAATCGCCACTTTGGTATAAAACTTGTATTGTATTACCCAATAACATTCTTTCAAAAGATGTTAAGCTTTTAAAATTTAAACCAATATTAAAAAGACATTATGAAATCAGCGAAAATAATTTTAGGGACATTAGCAGGAGTTGCAATAGGGGTACAAATTGGATTGTTGATTGCACCTGAAAAAGGAAAAACAACTCGCAAAAAACTTTCTCAAAAAGGTGAGGGTTATTTGAAAGAAATTAACGGACAATTTGATCATATCGTAAAAGGAATGAACGAAAAATTGGATAAAATGAACAAAAATATTGCCTCTGTAGCTGAAGAAACAAGAGCAAAAGGAAAAAATTTAATCGCAGAAGCAAAAGAGAAAACCAAGTAAAATATTTTTTTGTTACAAAGGCCAATGAATATCATTGGCCTTTTTTTTTATAAAAATAAATCACGTTATGAATTTAGAAAATACAACGGCCTTTATCACGGGCGGAAACACTGGAATTGGATTTGGAATTGCTCAAGCTCTTGTAGCGGAAGGGGTGAATGTAGCTATTACAAGCAGGTCCCTTGATAGAGCGCAGGAAGCCGCAGATAAAATTCAAAAATTAGACAAATCCAAAGGGAAAATCATGGCTTTGGAGTTGGATGTAAAGGATTTTGAAGCGCAGAAAGCGGCAGTAGCTAAAGTTGTTAAGGAATGGGGTAAATTGGACTATTTTGTAGCCAATGCTGGTGTTGGTCATTTTGCGCCCATTCAGGACTTAAGTGTTGAGCAATGGCAGGACACCATTGATACCAATTTAACAGGTGTTTTCTATGGGATTAAAGCCTCTGTAGATGCTTTGAAGGAAACAAAAGGTTTCTTTTTGACGATTTCAAGTTTGGCAGGTACAAATTTCTTTGCAAATGGGTCTGCTTACAATGCTAGTAAATTTGGGGTTACCGGATTTACTCAGGCTGTGATGTTGGATTTAAGGCAGGAAGGAATTCGTGTGAGTACCATTATGCCTGGTTCTGTAGCTACGGGATTTAACGACCACAAGGTGGACGATAGTGATGCCTGGAAAATTCAAAAAGAAGACATTGGAGAAATAGTTGTAGGTTTGTTTAAGCTCGATGCCCGAACTTTACCTAGTAAAATTGAGGTAAGACCTTCTCAAACACCGAAGAAATAGTTCTTCAAATCTTTCGAAAGTTCACATCCTTTTAAGTGCTATGGGGAAGTAAAAACTTTGAAAGAAATTATCATATTTACTTGTGAAAAAAACCGGCTAACTTTCTTAAATGGCCGGTTTTTTATTGGAATTAACTTTTTTTCTGTTCCGTTCATGAAATAATGCTGAATATTTAATGATTAAATATTGTGTGTTAATGTGTTGTAAAACAGTGTTTTAATGTCTAAGTTTAAATGCTTGAATGGGGTGTGGTCAATTCAAATAGCCATTAATATGCATTTCATGTAAAATCGATCCTGACTTTTTTAAAATTTTTAGTAAATTGTTTGATTAGATTTTATAGTTCTAGTTTAAAATCGAAAAATAAGTCAATATTATATTTTAAGTATTACATACAATTTATGGACACATTGATTAAACGAAGAGATTTTATGGGAAAAGCTGCAATAGCCGGACTTGGTCTAGGGTTGGCAACGTCTACCCTTTCATTTGGCTCCCCATCCATCAAAAAAAACAAGCGGGTAGGGATTATTGGCTTGGATACTTCACATAGCATTGCGTTTGCTAAAGCTTTTAATGCTGCAGATGCAGCAGCGGACTTGGGTGGTTATAAGGTCGTAGCTGCTTATCCTCATGGTAGTAAGGATATTGCAACATCTGTTGACAGGATTCCTGGTTATATTGAGGATGTTAAAAAGCTTGGTGTTGAAATAGTGGACTCTATAGCTTCCCTTCTTGACAAAGTGGATGTAGTTTTATTGGAAACAAATGATGGTAGACTGCACTTAGAGCAAGCATTGGAAGTTTTCAAGTCAGGTAAAACAGTATTTATTGACAAGCCGATAGCTGCTTCTTTGCCCGATGCAATTGCTATATTTGCTGCTGCCAAAAAATACAGTGTACCGGTTTTTTCCAGTAGTTCTTTAAGATACATGGAAAATGTGATAGCCGTAAATAACGGTGAAATTGGTGAGGTATTTGGTGCTGATGCATTTAGTCCTGCAAAATATGAAGTTACCCACCCAGATCTATTTTGGTATGGTATCCATGGTGTGGAAACACTTTATGCTATAATGGGAGCTGGTTGTGAAACTGTTCAAAGAACCTACACTGAAGGCGCTGATGTAGTAGTCGGAACCTGGGAAGGTGGTAAAATAGGAACCTTTAGAGGAACTAGATCTGGTAAAGGTGGATATGGTGGAAAAGCTTTCGGTGAGAAAGGAATTTTAGATATGGGTGGCTACGGTGGCTATAGACCATTATTGGTAGAAATCGCCAAATTCTTTGACACAGGCGTTTCACCAGTTAGTGAAGAGGAAACCATTGAGATCTTCGCTTTTATGCAGGCTGCTGACGAAAGTAAGAAAATGAATGGACAAGCTGTTTCTCTTGAGGCTGTTTTAGCCAAAGGAAAAAGAGATGCCTTAAAAATTAAAATTTAAATAATTACCTTTTAATATGAAAAATAGTAGAAGAACTTTTGTGAAAAAGGCCATTGCTGGAGCAACCTTCGCGACAGTAGGAGGAATGTTACCTGGTATGACAGCTAAAAGCTACGGAAAGATCATTGGTGCCAATGACCGTATCAATGTAGCAAGTATGGGAGTAGTAAGTAGGGGACATGCTGTTGGAACCAACTTCGCTAGCCAAAAGCAGTGCGATGTAATTTATAGCTGTGATGTTGATATAAGGGCAGCTGAAAAATTCGCTGGATCTATTAATGAAATTCAAGGAAGAAGACCAAAGATCGAAAAGGATTTAAGAAAAGTTCTTGAAGACAAAGATGTAGATGCATTGGTAGTAACCGCTCCTGATCACTGGCATGCACCAGCAGCTATTTTAGGTTTGAAAGCTGGCAAGCACGTATATGTAGAGAAACCATGTGCGCACAATCCTCATGAAGGAGAATTGCTAATGGCAGCTCAAAAGAAATACAATAAAGTCGTTCAGGTAGGTAACCAAAGACGTTCTTGGCCTAATGTAATCAAAGGTATAGAAGAACTTCACAATGGGGTTATCGGAAGACCTTATATGGCAAAAACTTGGTACGCTAACAACAGAGCGCCCATCGGTAACGGTAAGCAAGTTCCAGTTCCTGAATGGTTGGACTTCGAATTATGGCAGGGACCAGCTCCAAGAGAAGCTTATAGAGACAATTTAATCCATTATAACTGGCATTGGTTCTGGAACTGGGGAACTGGTGAAGCCTTGAACAATGGTACTCATATGGTGGATCTTGCGCGTTGGGGATTACAAGTAGAATACCCTAACAAAGTAAACTCCTCTGGTGGAAGATATAGGTACGATGACGATTGGCAAACTCCTGATACGCAAGTTATCAATATGGAGTTTGACAATAAATCCATGATTACCTGGGAAGGTAGAAGCTGTAATGGAAAGCAAATTGAAAAAGGCAGTGTAGGTACATTGTTTTATGGCGAAGATGGAAGTCTTTTGATAGAAGGTGGAAATTCCTACAAGATTTTCAACCTTAAAAATGAATTGGTTAAAGAAGTAACAAACGACATGGTTATAGATCCTACCAATAGGTCTAATCCTGCCCAAGCTTTGGATGCTTTGCATATCCAAAACTTCTTTGATGGTATTACGGATGGCATAGAGGTAAGATCTGAAATTGTAGGTGCTCACCAAAGTACTTTGCTATTGCAGTTGGGTAATATCTCTCAGCGTATTGGAAGAACCTTACATGTAGATTCTTCTAATGGTAACATAAAATACGATCCAAAAGCAATGGAGCTTTGGAAAAGGGAATATGAGCCAGGATGGGAGCCAACAGTTTAATACTGGTATTTTATCTTAATTTTAAGGCCAAGCCAAAATGGTTTGGCCTTTTTTCAATTAATCACCTAAATTAGCTTACATGGAATTAAGTACCATTGACCTGATCGTAATCGGGGTATTCTTTTTAATGATGCTGGTCATAGGCGTATGGTCCTATTTTAGAAACAATAGCGCTGAGGATTATTTCGTAGCAGGTGGCAAGCTTCCTTGGTGGCTGTCGGGAATATCTCATCATGTATCAGGCTATAGCGGCGCAGTATTTGTCGCTTATGCAGGATTAGCCTATACTCATGGGTTTTCTTTATACATATGGTGGGCACTAGGCATTGGTTTGTCCGTTGTCATTTCAGCAAAAATTTTCCCAGTATACTGGGTGCGTTTAAGAAAGCGCTTTAAAATCCAGTCTCCTTTAGAATTTCTTGTTACCCGCTATAATCTGGCTACCCAGCAATTGATGGCATGGAGTGGGGTAATTCTTAAGTTATTTGATATTGGTGCTAAATGGGCAGCAATAGCTATACTATTGAATGTATTTACCGGGATATCACTTACCTATGGTATATTGATCTCTGGAGGTATATCTCTGCTTTACATTACCTTTGGAGGCTTATGGGCAGTGATAATTACCGATTTTGCCCAGTTTATCGTTCAAATCATTGCAGGTCTTGTGATGTTTTATGTGGTTATAGAGAAACTAGGTGGAATAGAAAGCGTGTTCACCGTTTGGGATCAGTTACCGGAAGGAAATGGCGATGCTTTTAATGATCCTTATACCGTTGGGTTTGCACTCCTTTTCTTGTTTATCAACTTCCTGTCTTACAATGGAGGTCAATGGAATTTAGCTACCAGATACATCTCTTCACCCTCAGAACAAGAAGCTACAAAAGCGGCGAGATTATCAGGTATTTTATACATCATCTGGCCATTGATATTGTTCTTCCCAATGTGGGCGGCCCCTGTTATTTTACCTGACTTGGAGGATCCAACACAGTCTTATGGGATATTGACCATGGAGTTGCTGCCTGTAGGCTTAATAGGTCTGGTTATCGCCTCCCTCTTTGCCAATACCATGTCTATGACTTCTTCTGATATTAACACAATATCAGCTGTAATTACCAGAGACATTTTACCTGCGCTAAATAAAAAATTCAGGGATGGTAAAACCTCTTTATTGACAGCAAGAATTACCACATTCCTATTTACCCTTGGAACCATCCTCATCGCCCTTCAATTTGAAAAATTTGGTGGAGTTTTAGGACTAATCATTAGCTGGTTTGGTGCCTTAGTAGGTCCTATTGCTGTACCTATGTTATTTGGCCTTATTCCTTGGTTTAAATCTTGTGGTCCTAAAGCCGCTATTGGATCAATTCTGGTTGGACTTGTGGCTTTTGTTATTACCAAAAATGTAGATGTCGGAAGTCTGGCACTTGAAATAGGTTTGCCGGTAATTTGCTCTACGATTACTTATATACTGATTGGCTTTATTGAGCGAGACAATGTGCCTGAAAAGGTAAAGCAAATGCTTGAAGATGTTTCTCACGAGTAAAAACAAAAAGTTTATGCTATTAATAAAAAAGGGACCACTTTAACAAAGTGGTCCCTTTTTTATAGCTGATTTGTTATCATTGAAACGGGCCACCCAAAGGATAATCCCGATCAAGACAAAGCATTTAATACCTACAACTGAGCAGCTACACGCTTAAAATAGGCAATGCTTTCTTCTACATCAGGAAGGTTATTCTCCCAATTGTGTTCGTATTCTGCAGAAAATGCTCCTTCAAATCCTTGCCTATGCAATTCATGAATGACTCCAGCTACATTACTTGTGCCTGTTCCCCATGGCAAATCATGAGCATCTCTAACACCAAATTTGTTTAAATCTTTTATATGAAGGCTGATAACTCTTCCTTCCAATTGTTTAAGGCAATCTACAGGATTGAGGCCTGATCTTACCCAGTGGCCAATATCTGCACATACACCCATTAATTCTGATCTTCCTTCTAGCATTCTGGAAGCAACCTCTGGATGCCAATAATAAGAAGGTACCGGATGGTTGTGTAAAGCAAGTTTGATTTGGTATTCCTCACAAAGCTTTTCTATTTGGTCAAATTGATTGGGCTTTGCCTCTGATGTGAGTATCCCTATTCCCAATTCTTTTGCAAAATCAAATAATTTGTGTAAGTCCTCATCGCTGGCATTGACTACCCCATAGCCTACAGCTTCTATATCATATTTTTTTAATAGGGCTTTGATTTTTGCTTTTCCATCAGCAGTTATGCTTTTAAAATCAGTAGTTTCATTGCCGGATTTACTTATTTTCTGACCAGGGTACATTTCTACATATTTCACCCCAATACTATTCAATTTTTCGAGGGTTTCTTCAAGTGAAAAAAGCCTAAAAGTGTAAGCCTGACTGCCTACTTTCCATCCTTTTGGCATCCCTTCCTGAGCCTGATTATGGAATGAGAGCATAAGAAATAGGGAAAATAAGCCTAATTTGAATGATTTATTATTCATAAGAGATAGGTTTGGTTTGTTTTTGAATATTATTTAACAAAATTACTTGATTTTAGTGAGAGAATGAAATAAATATTAGTGACGAACAATACCTTCCTCATGATAAGAATTAATAAATTATTAATTTAAAGTGAATCAGGCGGTAAGCACTTGCTATGTATATTTGATCATAAAAGAGATTTTATTTAATCTAATTGCCAGATGAGGAAGAGTCTGATATTCCTATTTGTAATAATGAATTTACTCTGTTATCAATTGTCCGCTGTGAGCCAAACACAGAAAAAGGACAATAATTTGGAGTTGATAGCCCATAGAGGTGGAGTAGTAAACAGCAAAAGCCCTGAAAACAGTTTGAAGGCCTTAAATGAGGCAATCAATCGGGGGTATTATATGGTAGAGGTGGATGTGAGGTTGACCAAAGATGGGGTGTTAATTACACATCACGACAAAGACTTTAAAAGGTATTATGGGGAGGACCGGCTCGTAACAGCCATGACCTGGGAAGAAATTCAGGGACTAACAGGTGATTTGGGGCAAAAGGTCTTGAAGTTAGAAACTGTCTTGGCTCATTGTGAAGGAAAAATTCAAGTGATGATAGACAACAAAATCCAAGGATTTGAAAAAGAAGCTTTCGATGAAATCATCAACTTGCTTGATCGGTATGGATTAAGGGGCAAAGCTTTAATGATCGGTACTGAGGCTTCTACGGAATATTTTACCGGAAAGATCAAATTAAGCTGCTCTATAGATCAATTGAAAGAGAATGTCAAAAGAAAGGATTTTAATCCCAATAACTATTACCTGTTTTCCAGTGCGATCCCTTCAGCAGATTTTAATTGGGCCAAGGAGCACACATTTATGGTGGTGGGCGCTGTGAATACATGGGCCTATGCGCACAAGAAGAAGGAAACTCCAGAAGAAACCATAGAAAAGCTTAAACAAGTGGGAGTTACCTTTTTTCAAATTGATTCAATATATGAAACCTTTTTTTAATTGGTTACCTTTTTGGCTATAAAATCAGGGTTTAAAGTTTCAGGTATGGGAGCATGTGTACTTTCCCTCCAATTTTCAATCAGGGTTAACAATTCCTTGGCTTTGTCCGGCTTTTTATTCACGAGGTTATTGCTTTCGGAAATGTCTTCCTTTAGGTTATAAAGTTCTAAATTACCGTTTTCAAAATATTGGATGAGTTTCCAGTTTCCATACCGAATGGCAGAACCGGGTCGTGTTCTGAATACCGGATCCTGACTCTCCGCATTGCCACCTTCAAGGTAAATGGGGAAATGCCAAAAAAACGGCCTTTTGGGAAGATTTTTGCCAGCGGTCAACAAGGGGAGTAAGCTAATTCCATCCAAATTTTTATTTTCCGGTTTTTCAATACCCGCCAATTCCAGAAGGGTTGGAAAAATGTCAAGGTTGGTAATCGGCACCTCGGATACCTGTCCGGGACGTATCTCGCCAGGCCAAACAGCAAATGCAGGTATTCTAATCCCCCCTTCATAATAAGAACCTTTTCCTGCCCTCAAGGGTCTTTGTTTGGTAACTTTAAAAAGGCCACCATTGTCGGTAACGAAAAAGATAAAGGTGTTTTCAAACAACTTTTTTTCCTGCAATAAATCAATTAGGCGACCAATATTCCGGTCTAAATTCTCCACCATGGTAGCATATTTAGCATCGCTTTGACCGTTTGAAGGTGATTTACCAAGGTACTTCTCCAGCAAGTCAGCTACCGGTTGGATAGGGGTATGTACTGCGTAAGGGGAATAATTAAGGAAAAAGGGTTGCTTTTGGTTGCCGGCTATAAAATCCAGTGTTTTGTCCATTACCAGGTCTGTCAGGTAATCATCGCTTGTAGACTGAATACTTGGTACATTTTTGTAAGGAGGATAATAGCTACCGGGATTCCCTGCATCAGAGCCTCCAATATTTACATCAAATCCTCGGGTCAAAGGATCCTTGCTGATGTGCCATTTCCCCGAATGGCAAGTGATGTAACCATTTTGTTGCAATAATTCTGCGAACAATAGGTGATGGTCAGCAATTGTTGGATTATTGACAGTTGGAACAAGCTTTCGGTTTTCAGATTTCCCTCTATCGGAATTGGCTACTGTATACACGCCATGGCGGGGCGTGTTCTCACCACTCATCATACAAGCCCTGCTAGGAGCACAATTGGCCGCTGCAGCATAGGCTTGATTGAATACCATCCCTTTCGAAGCCAAAAGGTCCAGGTTGGGGGTTTCATAGAATTGACTGCCCATAAAACCGGTATCTCTCCAGCCCATGTCATCTACATTGATCAAGATTATGTTTGGAAGGGTATTTTTAGATGCTGCTTCTCTTTGATAGCCAAAAATATTTAGTGAAATGAATAGCAAAAAGAAGGATAGGGTTAATTCTTTATTCATTTGGATGTTTTTATTGAATGGTTTAAATTTAACAAAATTTTATTTTTTATGGTGAACACTAATCTTTATAAATTAATTAGGCAATGTGTTTAGAAAGGATTTTAGGGTAGTTGGAAATGAATTTCACGCAGAGCCGCGAAGCCGCAGAGAATTTTTTTTGACCTTTAGCTACAATAAAACCCTAAAATAACAGACCAAAGGCATAAGTGCACAAAATAAGATACATTTCAACCTTTGTGTCTCAGCGCCCTAGTGAGAATAAATAGGAATGCATCGTCTACTGGAAAGGGTTTCACGCAGAGCCGCAAAGTCGCAAAGAATTTTTTTGTCCTTAGTTAAAAAGAACTCCCTAAAAATCTATACTAACTGGTTAAAGGCATAAGTATTCAAAATAAGTACCCAAACCACCTTAGCGTCTTGGCGCCTTAGCGAGAAATTGATTTCACGCAGAGCCGCAAAGTCGCAAAGAATTTTTTTGTCCTTAGTTAAAAAGAACTCCCTAAAAATCTATACTAACTGGTTAAAAGCATAAGTATTCAAAATAAGTACCCAAACCACCTTTGCGTCTCTGCTCTTTGGCGAGAAATAAAAATGAATGCATTCGTTTTATGGAATGAATTTCACGCAGAGCCGCGAAGTCGCAAAGAATTTTTTTGTCCTTAGTTAAAAAAAACTCCCTAAAAACCTAGACTAACTGATCAAAGGCACAAATATTCAAAATAAGTACCCAAACCACCTTTGCGTCTTAGCGCCTTAGCGAGCAAATAAATAGGAATGGATTCGTTTTATGGAATGAATTTCACGCAGAGCCGCAAAGCCGCAGAGAATTTTTTTGTTCTTAGTTAAAAAAAACTCCCTAAAAACCTATATTAACTGGTTAAAAGCATAAGTATTCAAAATAAGTATCCCAACACCTTTGCGCCTTAGTGAGAAATTGATTTCACGCAGAGCCGCAAAGTCGCAAAGAATTTTTTTTTACTCTTTAAATATAATGAAACCTTAAAATAACTGATCAAAGGCTCATATATTCAGAATATTTTTCATTTCCTTCTTAGCGTCTCTGCGCCTTAGCGAGAAAATAAATAGGAATGCATTCGTTTTCTGAAAAGAATTGTTCGCAAAGTCGCGAAGTCGCAAAGGATTTATTTTTGTCCCCAAACTACAATAAAACCCTAAACTAACTTATCAAACGCACAAGTATTCAAAATATTTTTCATTTCCTTCTTCGCGTCTTAGCGAGAAAAAGAAATTCAACGTAAATGCATTACTCACGTACTCTCCCTAATAATAATTTCTGGTTTTATTATTTCAGTTCGAATATCGCATGACTCCCCCGAAAGTCCGATCTCCTCTAAAATGATTTGGGCTGCCAATTCTCCCATTTCAAAAGAGGGTTGAGCCATAGTAGTGATGGCAGGGCTGATAAAGCGACTGGTTTCATCGTCTCCAAAACCTGCAACAGATAGCTGTTCTGGAATCTTTATGCCAAGGTGATGGGCAGCATGTATGGTGCCAATCGCCAGAATATCGGCAAAACACAGAATTCCATCTGGTTTAACTGTCATATTCCATAGTTTTTCCAATGCCTGCCCCGCCTGTTCAAATCTAAAATCTTCAACTTCTACCACATAATCCTTCCTAAAAGGTATTCCTGCCTCTTTCAATGCTTCCTGATAACCTGTTAACCTATCCCTACAAACCATTAAAGAAATTGGACCACAGATATAAGCAATATTGCTTCTTCCTTTATCGATTAAATGTTTGGTGATGGTATAAGCACCATTTTTATCATCAGTACTCACCTTAGATGCCTTCATGTTCTTGCAAGTTCTTTCCAACATTACTACTGGAATACCCCTTTCAATCACTTGCTGAACATGTAAAAAGTCCTTGGTCTCTTTGGAGAAAGCAATTATTATCCCGTCCACTCTGCTGTTGGCCAGTGTTTCTACGATCTCGACTTCCTTGTTAAATAATTCTCCTGACTGAAAAATCATCACTTTATAACCCTCTTTGTAGGCAATGTTCTCAATTCCAGAAATGGAATTGGACCAAAAATACCTGTTAATGGTAGGGACCACCACACCTATAATCTTAGATTTTTTACTACTAAGGCTGCTTGCCAAGAGGTTTGGATGGTAATCCATTTCTTTGGCCATCTCCAGAACTGCCATTTTGGTTTCTTTCTTTATTTCAGTGGAACCTCTTAATGCCCGTGAAACCGTGGCGATGGAGACATTTAATTTTTCGGCTATATCTTTTATGGTAATGGGTTTCGACATGTGATTTTGGGTTTGACTGAAATAAACAAGGGTGTAAAACTAATGAATTAATTTTATTATTTCTGGATAAAAGTCAATTTAGTATTTTTTAATAAAAGTAAGCTTTTATTGCTTAATTTCTAAATGATAACGTTTTCGAAAACGTTTACAATATAAAAAATTAAAAATGGTTGAAATATCTATTATAATGATTGAAAAATATATGTAGTTTAGAATTTAATTTTGGCTTTTCTAAGCCATGATACTTTGGAATTTTAACTTATAAATAAACCCAAAATGACAAGAAAACTACTTTTATTCCTATGCCTGGCTTTATTGCTGGGTTTTGGGGATTCTTTTGGACAATCGGTGCAGGTAAAAGGTACTGTTACCGATGATTCAGATTTACCCATACCCGGGGTAAGTATCCTAGCCAAGGGAACTAATCAAGGAACTGTGACAGACATCGATGGTAATTACCAACTGACTGTACCAAGTGCACAATCGGTATTGGTTTTCTCTTTTCTTGGATTTAAAAATCAGGAAATTACCGTGGGAAACCAGGACAAGATTGATGTTAAGCTTGAATCAGACATTTCTGATCTTGGAGAAGTAGTCGTAGTAGGCTATGGAACCCAAAAGAAATCGGATCTAACTGGGGCGGTGGCTACCATAGGAGGGAGAGATTTGGCCAATAGGAGAACAGCAAATGTTTCTCAGGCTTTACAAGGTCAGGTCTCAGGTGTGATGGTTACCCGAAACAACTCTGCTCCTGGTTCTTCAGCAAGTATTAGAATTCGAGGTATTACCACGATAGGGGATAGTAACCCTCTTATTATTATGGATGGTGTACCGGTTAGCAGCATTGACCATATTAACCCCAATGACATTGAAAATATATCAGTATTAAAGGACGCAGCTTCTGCCTCCATTTATGGTTCTAGGGCTGCTGCAGGCGTTATTTTGGTGACTACCAAAAGGGCTAAAAAGGGAGAGTTGAGTTTGAATTACAATTTTGAGTTTGGCACAGAAGTACCTACCAGAATACCGGAATATGTGAATGTAACCCGGTATATGGAGATGGTTAATGAATTGCGATGGAATGATAATGGAAATGATGGCAATGAATATCCTTTGTATCCAAAAGACATGGTGGACAACTATATGGATCTGAATGCATCCAATCCAGATTTGTATCCTAATACCGATTGGGTAGGGCTTATCTTGAAAAAAAATGCACCAAGACAACGTCATTCTTTAGATATCTCAGGAGGTACAGATGCCATCCGGACCAAGGCTTCTTTTGTTTATGATAAATTTGACGCTTTGTATGAGGGAAGAACTTTCGAAAGATTTACAGCAAGAGTTAATACTGATGGAAATATTACTGACAAACTCGGTTTTACAGCAGATATTTTTCTAAGAAGAGAAATTTTGAATCAACCCAGCATGGATCCGATTTATATGATGAATATATCGGCACCTGTTTATGCTGCAGAGTGGCAAGACGGTAGGGTTGCTGAAGGGAAAACAGGGGCCAATATTTACGGTCAGTTGAAATATGGAGGCTCCCGCCAAAATTGGGAAAATCAGGTGGGAGGCCGCCTAGGTTTGAATTATGAAATTATCGAAGGGTTGAAAATATCCGCCATTGCTTCTCCAAACTTTCGTTTTGACAAGGGGAAAAACTTCCAGAAAAAAGTGAGCTATACTGCATGGGATGATCCTACTGTGACACTAGGCAACCTGCAATGGGCCAATTCTACTTATTTAGGTGAGAGCAGAAATGACAGTCACCAACTGACAACTCAATTGCTACTCAATTATGACAAAGTTTTCGGAAAGCATACCCTAAACTTATTAGCCGGAAATGAAAGTTTTCAGTCTTTTAATGAAAACCTTTCTGCCTCCAGAGATCAGTTTTTATTGGACAATTATCCCTACCTTAATTTAGGGCCACTTGAGTTTAGAGGGAATGGAGGAAGTGCTTATGAAAATGCCTATAACTCTTGGTTTGGACGTTTTTCCTATAATTACGATAGTAAATATTTCCTTCAAGGAAATTTAAGGTACGATGCCTCTTCACGTTTTGCTAGAGATTACCGTTGGGGTTCTTTTCCATCCTTTTCAGCTGGTTGGGTATTGTCTGAAGAAGATTTCTTAAAGACCAATGAGGCCATTTCTTTCCTTAAAATTAGAGGTTCCTATGGTACCCTTGGTAACGAACGAATTGGAAACTATCCTTACCAGTCTACTATAGGTTTTAGTAATGTACTGTTCCATCAAGGATCCAATGTAGTTTCATCTCAGTCATCAGCACAATGGCAATACGCTATCCCAAATATCTCTTGGGAAAAAACCACTTCTTATAATATAGGTGTGGATGCAAATTTTCTTAATTATCGATTGAGAGTTTCTGGTGAATATTTCAACAAAACCACCAGAGACATGTTATTGCCTTTGGAAATTCCAGATTATATAGGTTTTGACAACCCTGACCAAAATACAGGTAAAATGAATACCAAAGGTTGGGAATTAGATCTTGGCTGGGCGGACGATATCAATGAACTTGGCTATAGCGTAAGTTTCAATCTTTCGGATTTCAGATCCGTAATGGGGGATCTGGGTGGTATTCAGTTCTTAGGAAGCCAGGTAAGAAAACAAGGATCAGAGTTTGACGAATGGTACGGTTATGTATCTCAAGGTTTATTCCAAACCCAAGAGGAAGTAGACAATTCTCCAGTAATGAATGCCAATGTAAGACCTGGTGATGTGAAATACTTAGACATTAGTGGTCCAAATGGTGAGCCTGATGGTAAAATTTCTCCTGAGTATGACAGAACCTTATTGGGAGGCAGTATGCCAAGGTTTATGTATGGCGGCAATATCCAATTGGATTTCAGAAATTTTGATTTCGGACTAGTTATCCAAGGGGTAGGTAAACAGAATAGCCGTTTATCAGGATTAATGGTGGAGCCTATCGTAGAAAACTGGGGGTCTGTACCTCAAATACTTGATGGAAATTATTGGAGCACTTACAATACGCCTACAGAAAATGAAAATGTTGGCTACCCCAGGTTAACCCGTAATAGTCAGTCAAATAATTATGCCATGTCTGATTTCTGGATGATCAATGGGGGGTATTTCAGGTTGAAAAACATTTCCCTAGGATATACTCTACCTAGCAGTATGGCTGAAAGGTTAGGAATGCAAAATATCAGAGTTTATGGTAATGCATCCGATCTTCTGACCATAGACAACTACCCACAAGGATGGGACCCGGAGGTTTCTACTACAGGTTATCCGATTACCTCTTCTTTCCTAATGGGCGTTTCTGTTCAATTTTAAACCAACTTTACCATGAAATTAAAATCAATACTATATTCCGCATTTTTGGTAGGAATGGTTGGCTGTGCTGATCTGGACTTAAATCCCCTATCGGAAGGTTCAAGTGAAGCCTGGTATTCCAATGCCACAGAAGTTGAAATGTCTGTCAATGATATATTTAGAAGTGTTTTCTGGCAAGGCTATGATGATGCCTGGACGGATGACTTTACCAATAGGGAAGCCTTGACACCTGTGACCAATGCCACCATTAATGGTGAGTGGGGAACTTTAAACACCGTTTGGGCCAATACATATAAAGTTATAGCTCGGTCCAATACATTATTGTTAAACATGGACAAAATTCAAGGTACAGTTCCTCAAGCTACCATTGATAAATACATGGGTAACGCACATTTTGTAAGGGCTGCTAAATACGGGGAGCTAGTATTTTACTTTGGAGATGTCATATACTCTACAGATATCTTAAGTTTGGAAGAGGCTTTTACCATGGGCCGAACAGACAAGAATACTATAAAAGAAGCTGTTTATCAGGACTTTGATGTCGCAGCAAGTTTGCTTCCTGAATCCTATGGTTCATCTGAAAATAAACTGGCAACCAAAGGAGCCGCTTATGCAATGAAAGCAAGGTTTGCTATTCAAATGGGGGATTTTGCCATTGCAAGAGATGCGGCAAAAGCCTGTATGGACTTGGGAGTCCATGAATTGTATCCCATTTATGAGGAACTGTTTCTAACAAGTACAAGAAATCCAAGTGAAGTGATTTTTGCCATGCCAAGGTCCAGATCATTGAATGTTACCTGGAATGTTAGAAATTACCTACCTAGAAATGTTGGAGGCTGGGGTGGAGCTTTTGCACCTTCTTGGGATCTATTGCATGCTTACCTTTGTACAGATGGTTTGCCAATAGATGAATCACCATTATATGATCCCAAAAATCCTTTTGAAAATAGGGACCCAAGGTGTGCTGCTACAATAGTTCCTTTTCAATCAAGGCATTTGAATTTCACCTATCAACCGCATCCAGATACTACACAGGTAATGAATTTCAATACCGGAAGCTATCAAACCAATAATGATACTCGATCGGTAGCTGCTTTTGCTTCATTCAATGGTTTGCTTCGGAAGAAAGGTGTGGATGAAGACTGGTTATTGAATTATCAGGCAGAAAATGATGAAATTCTAATGCGTTATGCAGATGTATTGCTAATGTATGCAGAAGCAAAAATTGAATTGGGAGAAATAGATGGAAGTGTTCATGAGGCAATGAATTCTGTGAGAGCTAGGGCTTATGGCGTAGCTGTAGAGCAGGTGACTGAATACCCTGCAATTACCAGTAGCGATCAGGCTGAATTAAGAACTATATTAAGGACAGAACGGAGAATGGAATTTGGTTTTGAAGGGGTCAGGTATAGTGACATTATTCGGTGGAAAATTGCTGAAAAAGTACTTAACAGAGATGTTTATGGCATGTTGGATGTAGCGGAATTGAAAGAAAAAGTCATAGATCAGGATCTTTGGTTTTTTCCTATGACTCCAGAAATAGACGAAGATGGGGTAGCTGATCTTTCGCCAATGTACGAGGCAGGCCTTGTAAAACGTTTGGCCATCAGACAATTTGAGGCACCAAAGCAATACCTTTGGCCAATCCCTTCGAAGGAGATTTTAATCAATAGCAATCTGGACCAAAATCCTGGATATTAAATTGTTTTCAAAGGAAATACAATGATTTCCGGTCGGGTTGACTAAAATTTACCCGGCCGGATCTTTTATATGGGGTGATTTCATTAGACATGTAATTGCTGGAGATTGGATTAATACCTATTTATGAAAAAATATAAACTGTTGTTATTTATAGGAGGGTTGGTTTTTCTGCCTTTTTTGATTGGGGCTAAGTCAGGAGACTATGAGAATAAACCAAACATCATCTTTATCTATACAGATGACTTACGATACGACGGGGTAGGATTTAATGGTAATCCCCAAGCATTAACCCCAATGTTGGATCGAATGGCTAAAAAAAGCCTTAGGTTCCATCAGGCAAATGTGGTTTTCTCCCTTTGTAGCCCTAGTAGAGCTTCACTGCTGACTGGTAGGTATGGCAGTGCAATTGGGGTATTGGAACTTGGAAGTGACCTCAATGGAAATGAATTGTCAATTGCACAGTACCTGAAGGAGGCAGGCTACCATACAGGGATGTCAGGTAAATGGCATATTGGCAAAACACCAGTGGCAGCAGGCTTTGACTTTTCTGTTTTTTTTAGAAGCAATGGTACTTATTATGGAAGAACCATTAATGATGAGGGAAATGTATTGAAAGTAGAGAAACATTGTGATCTTTATTGTGTAGAAAGATCCATCGACTTTATAAATGATGCAGCAAAAAAAGACGAACCCTTTTTCCTTTTTCACAATACCCAATTGCCCCATATGAATGGTGAATTAATTTGGGATGCAAGACAAGAGACCAAAGACAGGTTTAATGTAGCTGCCATGCCAGTGCCTGAAAGCCATCTAGATGACCTATCAAACAAGCCGGAATACCTTAGGTCTGTACGAAATCTTAGTCAGGCAAAAGTATATGGCTACCCAGATAAAAAGGCCATTCAGGAACATACAAGAGATTATTATGCAGTCATTACCGAAATGGATGAGTATCTTGGCCTAATATTTAAAACAATTGAAGACCTAGGTTTAAAGGAAAAAACTTACGTATTTTTCATGAGTGACAATGGCTGGATGCTGGGGGAACATGGTTTTACTAGCAAGGTTTTACCTTATCGACCTTCTACTAAAGTTCCATTATTTGTAATGGGACCGAACCTTGAACCTACAGACCTGGATCATTTGGTTCTTAATATTGACATGGCACCAACCCTACTTGATATGGCAGGAATTACCTTGCCAGACAATTTACATGGTAGGAGCATTTGGCCATTGATGAATGGAGATCAGGTGGATTGGAGAAAGGCTTTTGTTTATGAAGGCCTTGGGACCTATGGTGGGGCATTGCCTAACTTATCAGTAATCAACCAAGATTTTCGTTATATTGAAACCTTTGAAAATAGCCGTTTGGAAAAGGTCGTTTTTCGAGAATTTTATGATCAGAAAACGGATCCACTTGAATTGATTAATTTAATAGGGTCGGAAAAAGTAATGTCAAAGGTCAGCGAAGCACAAAAATTAATTAGCGAACATAGAAAAACAGTACTACAACAATAAACTTTACCCAGACTTGAGAAATTGATATGTTAAAAAGTAATTTTCTTTACCTGTTAATGCTTATATTCCTGGTGACCTCAGCTTGTCAACCTAAGGAATCGGCTACCATAACAACCTATCCATCTATTAGTGGCATCTACCCCCATTTGGCCTATTATAACAATGAAGGAGAATGCGGAACAGGTGCCGTGGTGCCTTGGGCAGATAAATTGTGGGTGATCACTTATGGACCTCATCTACCCTTGGGTTCCTCTGATAAACTCTATGAGATCGATCAAGACCTAAACATGCAAATCAGGCCTGAAAGTATTGGTGGCACCCCGGCCAATAGGATGATTCACAAAGAAAGTGAACAATTGTTTATAGGCCCCTATGCCATCGGTAAAAACGGTGAAGTAAGGACAATTCCTTATACAGATATGCCTGGAAGACATACAGGAAATGCCAGACATTTGACAGATCCCGCCAATAAGATTTATTATGCCAGCATGGAAGAAGGTTTCTATGAGGTAGATGTGCATGATTTGTCTGTCAAACAATTCTATGAGGATGGAAATATTCGCAGTAAGAAAAAAGACGACACAGATACCAACCCAGCAGGTAGCTTACTGAAAGGTGCCCACGGGAAAGGGTATTATTCAGGACAAGGTGTTACAGTATATTCCAACAATGGAGAGTCAGGAAGTAAAGCATTGGAGCAGTTTGATATAGAAGCGGGTTCACTCTCTGAGTGGGATGGAGAAGAATGGAAACTTGTCCGAAGAAACCAGTTTGTAGAAGTAACAGGACCGGGTGGGATCTATGGGAATACCAATCCGGAGACAGATCCAATATGGGCGACAGGCTGGGACCATAAGTCGGTTATCCTTGCTTCCAGAGATGCGGAAAAAGGTTGGTCATTTTATCGCCTTCCCAAAGCCAGTCACAGTTATGATGGCGCACATGGTTGGAATACTGAATGGCCTAGAATCAGAAACGTAGGAAAAGAAGGTGAGCCGGACTATTTAATGACCATGCATGGTATGTTTTGGAAGTTTCCTGAAAGTTTTAAAGAAGGAAGAACCGCAGGAATTAGACCAAGATCTGCTTATTTGAAAGTAGTAGGAGACTTTACCCGTTGGAATGATGGGTTGGTATTTGGTACAGATGATTCTGCCAACAAGGAATTTTTGAATAAAAGAAGTGCCAAAGGAAATATTCAAGGCCCAGGACAATCCAATTCCAATTTATGGTTTGGTAGTATTGACCTGCCTGATGAATTGGGACCCAATACTGCCAATGGTGCATTATGGCTCAAAGAAGAAGTGACCGCAAAGGTTGCCTCCGAACCTATGCTTTTTGCCGGTTGGAAAAACAAAAACCTTTGGATAAAGAATGAAGGTAAATCGAATGTGATTTTCACAATTGAAATTGATGCCAAAGGGGATGGCAATTGGGAAACCACGGACGAGGTGGAAGTGAAAGCAGGAGAGAGTACAAGAAAGTATTTTGATCAAAACGCAAGCGGTGAATGGATTCGATTAACTGCCAATCAAAATACCATAGCTACTGCCCACATGGCTTTTGCCAATCCTGAAACCAGGAAGGCAATGCAAACTGGTATTTTTGAAGGAGTCAATACCATTGAGCAAAATGATTTTAAAGGTGGCTTCTTGTATGGTTTGGGAGATGATAGGAGAAAGTTAGGCTTGGTAGCCAAGTCTTATAAAGAAGGGAAACCTACAGACCTGGGTTATTATGAAATGGACGATAAATTCCAATTGGTAAAAGTGGAGGACCCCACTACCCAGCAGTTTATCAATGACAATTTTCAGATTCCTAAAAATGTATTTGAAGTGGATGAAGCTTCAGTGCTGGTAATTGATGACAAGGGCAGAAGGTGGCGTTTACCAAAAGGCAACGAGCGCTATACTGAGCCTTCCTTGGCAGGTAACCTACGTATCTGTAGAGAAGTAGCTACCGAAAGAGATTTGTTCAATTGCCACGGTACCTTCTATGAATTGCCTGCAGAAAATGCAGACGGATATGCCAAAATCAGACCGGTGGCTTCCCATCAGTTGAAAATCAATGATTATGCTTCTTACAGGGGAATGCTATTGTTAACAGGTGTTGACCCTGAAGCAGCGGCATCGAATGAACACATTGTTGTTTCTGATGATAGCGAAGTAGCTGTTTGGACAGGAGCAATAGACGATTTATGGCAATTAGGGAAACCTGTGGGTAAAGGCGGTCCTTGGGCCAATTCAGCAATCAAAGCTGGAACGCCATCTGATCCATATCTTTTTGCATTCTATGACGATCGTTCTCTTGAGCTTACTCATGATTCGGATGAAGATGTTACGTTCACCATTCAAATGGAGCCAATAGGGCATGGCCCTTGGATGGATTGGAAAGAAGTGACGGTACCTGCAGGTAAAAAGCATGTGGAACAATTTCCTGATGGCATTGAGGCAAGATGGGTACGATTGGTAGGCAACCAAAACTGCAAAGCAACTGCTCAGTTCACCTACAAGTAAGCTTTAGAAACAAAACACGCATGACTGAACGTTATTCAAAATACTTGACCCATGGTTTAATTTTATTGGTTCTTAATTTGACCCTTGCGGGATTTCAAGGTAATGTTAAGTTGGGCAATAAGGTTTTGATCGAAAGTCTGGAAACAGATTCTCTGCGCTATGACATGTTTCTATTGGAAGATGACAATGGTCAGCCAGAAGGCTACATGGCAGAAATCTTTACTCCAGTTTGTCATACCAACGAGTGCTACCCGGTTTACGTGAACTTTTATTGGGACTTGCTGGGCAATTATCAAAGGTATGACGTACCGGAAGGTGAATTACTGACCAAATTGGATCATGTTCCTTTTGATGTTGCTGATCATGACAAATTACAGGAAATCCTAAGCAATGAAAGATCCTTATTAAAGGACTATAAAATTGAAGAGCTGGTAGGAGGTACCCAAACCGCAGCAGTCAATGGAGTGGATGCAGTGACAGGAGCGACCCTTAAAACCATAAAAAATGAAGTGATTTATGGTGCAGTTTACTCTTGTTATACCTTGTGGCATTTGGCACATGGGGAAATGGCAGCGATTGCAAAGGCTTATACCACTGAAAATTATTCTGGAGATCAATTGCTTAAATTTCTGGAAAGTGGACATTACCCTTACCAGTATTGGGCCATTGATAAGGTCTTGGCTAAAGGCCTACAAAAAGATGAAAAAATAGCTGCAACAATGTTACAAATTTTGCAAAGCGATAATATTTTCTTAGCAAGGCATTTAATAAAAGTCCTTCCAATTGAAGTCTTTTCCTCAAAGGAAAGACAACTGCAGCTATGGGAGACAATGGAAAGTAGTCAATACAGGTTGCAGATGGACCTACTTGACAAATTGAAAACATTGGTTTTGTATCCTGAAATTCAAAACAAATTGTTTAGCAGTTTGAAAAATGCCAATCCAGCCCAGCAAAGGAAAATACTGGAGGTTCTGCAAAAACAAACAAACCTTCATAAAACCCAACAGTTCCAAGCCTTGGAATACCTGGAGGAAGGGAAATGGGTAGAGGAAATGACTGAATTGCTTAAAAATCAGGATAAACTGGACGGAAAAATTAAAAAAACAATAGACTAAAATTGAAAACATAAAATAAATGAACCCGAAAATGAAACGAATACTATGGACCTTTGGCCTTCTGCTGGCCTTTACCCAAATCAATTTATTACAAGCCCAAAATAGGGTTTTGGTGGAAGCAGAATCATTTGACAACACAGGAGGATGGGTCATTGACCAGCAATCTTTTGATGTTTTGTACAGTTCCTATCTGATGGCCCATGGTATGGGACGCGTGGTGGAAGATGCCAGTACCAAAGTGAATTTTCAAAAAGCAGGCACCTACCACATGTGGGTAAGAACAAAAGATTGGGCGCCTTATCCTACTGGACCAGGTGCCTTTAAATTGACGGTCAATGATAGTGAAATTGACCAGGTTTTTGGGCAGAGCGGAATATTGGATTGGGACTGGTACTATGCCGGGTCTGTTGAGATGAAACAAGGAGAGAATTCCCTTACCGCCAAGGATCTTTCAGGATTCAATGGAAGATTCGATGCCATTTATTTCTCCACTTCAAAAACAGATAAACCTACCAATGACAATCAAAAACTCTTGACCCTACGCAAGGAATTGTTGGGTTTAACAGATGGACCTGAAGAGGTAGGGAAATTTGACTTGGTAGTAGTGGGGGGTGGCATTGCAGGTACTACTGCTGCCATATCTGCCGCTAGAATGGGATTAAAAGTAGCGTTAATACAAAACAGGCCAGTATTGGGGGGAAACAATAGCTCTGAAATCAGGGTGCACCTGATGGGGAGAGTAGATGTGAATCACTACCCTAAATTAGGACGAATTGTTAGAGAATTGGACAATGGGGATCCAGGCAACGGAAATCCTGACGAAAAAAGGTATGGAGATGACAGAAAGCTTGAAATTGTAAGGGCTGAGCCAAATATCTCGCTCCACCTCAATACCCATGTGTATGAAGTAGAAATGGAAGGGAACAGCATCAAGGCGGTGATAGGTCGTGACATTGCAACCAACCAGGAATACCGTTTTGAAAGTACCTATTTCTCTGATTGTACAGGAGATGGTACATTGGGATTCCTAGCAGGTGCAGAATACCGAATGGGTCGTGAAAGTAAGGAAGAAACCGGAGAATCGCTGGCTGCTGATAAAGCGGATGATTTTACTTTAGGTACCTCTAATTTATGGGCTTCCCTTGAAAAGGATTATCCTTCTGATTTCCCAGAAACCCCGTGGGCACTACAGTTCTCGGATGAATACCATATAGATGAACACAAAGCCGATTGGCAGTGGGAGACAGGCTTTGGCAACTTCAATACCATTTATGAAGCAGAACAAATCAGAGACCATAACCTTCGTGCAATTTACGGTAACTGGTCTTATCTGAAAAAAGAGAAAGCCGAGAAGTACAAAAACAATGAATTGGCCTGGGTTTCTTATATTGGAGGAAAAAGAGAGTCAAGAAGGTTGATGGGAGACCATGTTTTGACACAAATGGATATTCAAGACGGGGTGATGTATCCTGATGGAAGTGTAACTGCTACCTGGACCATTGACCTTCATTTTCCTGATGCCAAAAACTCCAAATACTTCGAGGGAGAGGAATTCTTTGCTGCGACCAAACACATTAGGGTGAAGCCTTACACCATTCCTTACCGTTGCTTGTATTCACGTAATATTGACAATTTGTACATGGCAGGAAGAAACATAAGCACTACGCATGTAGCATTTGGCAGTACGCGAGTGATGCGAACTTGTGGCATGATGGGAGAAGCCGTAGGTTATGCTGCTTATGTGGCTAAACGAAACAACGCCAGTCCAAGGGAGGTCTATACCCGTCATTTGGACGAATACATGGGCATTATACAATCACCTTTGAACATTTACAACTACCCAACATTGCCAAATAAATAAAGGCAATCTCAAAGATGAATTATTTTAAAATACCAATCCTATTATCATTGTTGCTGTTGCTGGGGGCAATTGAGGTTTCGGCAGATACCAGTCCTCCAAACTTTGTATTTATCCTGACGGATGATATATCTGCAGAGGATCTCAGTATCTATGGAAATCAATCAATTGATACGCCTAACCTGCAAAGGCTGGCGATGATGGGGTTGGTATTTGACAATGCCTATTTGACCACAAGTTCCTGCTCACCTAGCAGGATTTCCATGATTACCGGACGGTATCCACACAATACCGGAGCACCTGAGATTCATGTGGAACTGCCAAGCAGTCAAAAAACCTTTGTACAAGAATTAAAGAAAGCCGGGTACCATACGGTTTTATCAGGTAAGAATCACATGGCCCCTCCCAATCAATTGGGGTTTTTAGAATATTCAGACAGCAAACCTTCCGGAAGCGAAAATTGGCTGTCCCATTTGCAAAACAGACCCAAAAACCAACCATTTTTTTTCTGGTTGGCTTCTCATGATGCCCACAGGGATTGGCAGGTCAATGACAAGGCACGTACTTATCTTCCCACTCAGGTGGATGTACAACCCTATATGTACGACGGGCCACTTACCCGCGAAGACCTCACAGGATATTATCATGAAATCAGCCGATTAGATCATTATGTAGGTGTGGTTTTGGATGAATTGGAGGCACAAGGTATTTTGGACAATACTTACCTCATCTTTCTAACTGACAATGGCAGGCCTTTTCCCCGAAGTAAAACCTACTTGTATAAAAATGGTATACAGACACCTTTGGTAATTGCCGGACCTAAAGTCAATAAAGGCAGAACCAACTCCCTTGTAAGTGCCATAGATGTATCTGCTACGATTCTGGAACTTGCCGGATTAAGCATTCCTGAAACCATTCAGGGAGTAAGTTTCTCCAAGGTACTTCAAGACCATAAGGTCATTATTCGCGAAGCAGCCTTTGCTGAACGTAACTGGCACCGGTATAGCATGCATGAAAGGATGGTGCGTATGGGAGATTGGATTTACATAAGAAACAATTGGCCAAATAAGAGAAACCTATCCGGTGAGTCAGATCCACATGCCTTTCCAGCCGCTAAAGAATTGTGGAATAAGCATGAAAAGGGCCAATTAACCCCTGCACAATCACTGATTACTTTATTGCCCCAACCCGCCGAAGAACTCTATCATACCAGAAATGATCCACATAATCTTAATAATGTGCGCTATGCCCCTGAAAACAGGGAAGTGCTGAATCAAATGAGGCTTTTACTTACGACTTGGACCAACCAAACAGGGGATAATATCCCAAATAACCCAACACCACATAAAGCCACAATGCATGGTAAGTTACTGGAATGGGAACGGAGGGAAATGCCAGGAGATGCCACAAATGCTTCTAAGATTAATCACCCTGGCCCCATATTAATGAACTGAGAATACAGTTTAAAGTATCAGAATTTCGGTTACCTTTAGCCTTCTACAGTTTATCTTAAGCCTTTTTATTATTGTTATGCATCAAATAGACTACCTAACCATCTTTGTTTTCACCCTAATTATTCTTGGAGCAGGACTGTCCTTTGGGAAGCAAGGAGGGGATATGAAATCCTTTTTCGCCGCCGGAGGAGCAGTTCCTTGGTCCATCAGTGGCCTATCACTTTTTATGAGCTTTTTCTCCGCAGGTACCTTTGTAGTTTGGGGTTCCATTGCTTATGAATGGGGCTGGGTAGCCATTACCATTCAAATGGCCATGTGTATCAGTGGGTTTTTGATCGGTAAATACCTTGCTCCTAAATGGAAGCAAACCCGGTCGATCACTGTCGCAGCTTACCTTACCGACAGGTTTGGCAAAAAAATCCAACAATATTATACCTTTATTTTTCTGGTGCTATCTCTGGGCTATACTGGAGCTTTTCTTTACCCTGTAGCCAAGATCCTAAATGTGGTGACGGGTTTTGATATCTACTATGCCATCTTGCTCTTAGGGGGCATGATTATGATCTATACAGCCGTTGGAGGGCTTTGGGCAGTTATCGTCACAGATGTGCTCCAATTTGTGATCCTTACTGCAGCAGTCTTGATTGTATTACCCCTTTCTCTGGAGAAGGTAGGAGGCATAAATCAATTTATAGCCGAAGCGCCGGATACGTTTTTTAACATTTTTAATGGAGAATATACCTTTTGGTTTATACTGGCCTTCGTAGGTTACAACACCATATTTATTGGAGGAAACTGGGCTTATGTACAGCGTTATACCTCCGTGAAGGATACAGCCTCAGCGAAGAAGGTTGGCTATCTCTTTGGTATATTGTACCTGATAAGTCCTTTGATTTGGATGTTACCTCCTATGATCTACCGGGTGCTTGACCCAAGTTTGGTAGGTTTGGAAACGGAGGGGGCCTACCTGAGGATGTGCATGAGCGTACTTCCTGTGGGCATGCTTGGCCTGATGTTGGGAGGGATGATCTTTGCCACGGCCAGTTCTGTGAATACTTCTCTCAACCTGGCAGCAGCGGTATTGACCAATGATGTCTACCAACCCCTTTATCCTAAAGCAAGCCATAAGACCCTAATGAAAGTTGCAAGACTGGCAACCTTGCTTTTTGGGCTGGGTACCATTGGAGTGGCTTTTATGGTGCCATTGGCGGGAGGAATTGTTGAAGTGGTCTTGAGTATAGGGGCGGTAACTGGAGGTGCCTTGTATGCCCCGGCTATTTGGGGATTGTTCTCTAAAAGACAGACGGGTAATTCCATTCTAGTAGTTACTAGTGTAAGTTTGGTGATCAACGTGTTTTTTAAATTCGTGTCACCAACCTTGCTGTCCTTTTCACTGGGTCGAAGCAGTGAAATGATTGTTGGCGTCTTTTTACCCATAGTCCTATTGGCTATTTACGAGCTGTACGCTAAAAATAAAAACATTGAAAGTGCCCAATACCAGCGGTATGCGCTTAAAGCCCAACCAACACAGGAAGAATTGACTGAAAGTTTAACTTCAGGTCAAAATCAAAATACCTATGGTTATAAGGTAATGGGTTGGGCATTTATAAGTATTGCTTTATTGTTTTTTGCCCTTGGTTTGTGGGGAGGAGGAGGTGGAGTTTACCTCTTCATTATGGGATTATTAATCCTTGCTTTGGGAACCTATGCTGTGCGTTATGCAAGCAATAAGGCCAAAGCGCAGGTTCTAAAATAAAACGTGAATTCAGTATATCTTAATGATTAAAGAAAATTTTACTAAGGAAAAGCGGTCTTTAAAAATCGAATCGATTACTTCAGATCTGGTAATAGTAGGTGGAGGACTTGCAGGAACTTGTTGCGCCATTACGGCAGCAAGAGAGGGCCTCAATGTTGTATTGGTGCAAGACAGGCCCATTCTCGGTGGCAATGGTTCTTCAGAAGTGAGGCTTTGGATCTTGGGTGCAACCTCCCATATGGGCAATAACAATCGATGGGCCAGGGAAGGCGGCTTAGTGGATGAGATCTTGTTGGAAAACCTCTATAGGAACCCAGAGGGGAATCCATTGATATTGGATACCATACTCATCGAGAAAGTTACGGAACTACCAAATATCCGCTTGCTTTTGAATACGGCCATGTACGATTTGGAAAAGAAAAGCCCGGATGAAATTGATCATGTGCTGGCATTTTGCAGTCAAAACTCAATTCAATACAAACTCAAGGCCCCCTTATTTGTGGACGGATCAGGAGATGGCATCATGAGCTTTATGGCTGGGGCAGCTTTTCGTATGGGTGCCGAATCCGCGGATGAATTTGATGAAGCCTTTGCACCGGATCACCAATATGGAGAGCTGTTGGGACACAGTCTTTACTTCTACAGCAAAGACACAGGCAAGCCTGTTCGGTTTGTTCCTCCAAGTTATGCCAATACGGAAATCTCCCAATTGCCAAGGTTTAAATCTTTCAATTTGAAAGACCATGGCTGTAGACTTTGGTGGGTAGAATATGGGGGAAGAAAAGATACAGTTCATGAATCGGAAACGATTAAGTGGGAATTGTGGCGGGTGATCTATGGCATCTGGAATCACCTGAAAAATTCAGGGGAAAACCCTGAAGTGGCCAACCATACTTTGGAATGGGTAGGAACAATTCCAGGTAAAAGAGAAAGCAGAAGATTTGAAGGTGACTATATTTTATCTCAAAAAGATTTGGTGGAACAACGCAGTTTTGACGATGCAGTTTCCTTTGGTGGATGGGCCCTTGACCTTCATCCTGCGGATGGTGTTTATGGAGAAAAACCCGGCTGTACACAGTGGCATACCAAGGGCGTTTATCAAATTCCTTACAGGACCATGTACAGCAAAAACATCAGTAATTTATTTTTGACCGGAAGGATAATTAGTGCCAGTCATGTGGCCTTTGGATCGAGTCGGGTAATGGCCACTTGTGCTCATAATGCACAGGCCGTGGCGATGGCTGCTGTGCTCTGTAAAAAGCAGCAAATTTCTCCTTCAGATATCCTCAAAGAGGGTAGGATAGAAGCACTAAAAGATAACTTGGTTTTACAAGGACAATACATCCCAAATCATGTGCTAAGGCTGAAAGATGACTTGGCTCAGGACGCAAAAATATCCGCCTCATCTACCATGCGATTGTCGGGATTGGCCTTTGATGGTCCATGGAAATCCCTGACCTTTGCAGCCGCACAAATGTTACCCCTTGCACCTGGAAAGATTCCGGCCATGAAATTCCAATTCAAGGCTACCGAAAACACAAGATTAGTAGTGTCGCTGTTGAAAAGTGAGAAGAAAGGTAATTTCAGTCCTGAAATCATTTTGGCCCAAAATGAGTTGGAATTAACTTTAGGTGAACAGTATTTAACAGTTGATTTACAGGTTAATATAGATAAAACAGAATATTATTTTGTGGCCTTTTCAGCCAATGAAAAGGTGTCCATCAGGAGCAGTCAAACAAGGGCTACAGGTCTGTTGTCAGTCTTTCAAAAATTCAATAAAGCAGTGGCTACTTCTAGTAGACAGGAACCTCCTAAAGGTATTGGTATTGAGGCATTTGACTTTTGGTTGCCTGAAAGAAGACCAGAAGGGCACAACCTTGCATTTGAGTTTACACAAGCTATTGACCCGTTTTCAATAAATTTCTTGACAAATGGAATTTTCCGGCCTACAGTGAGTACAAATGCTTGGGCAGCAGCCTTAGATGATACCGAACCTACCATTGAGATGTTTTGGGATAAAGTGCAGAATATTAATAGTTTAAGTGTGTATTTCGATACTGATTTTGACCATGCCCTGGAGTCTACCTTGATGGGACATCCTGAATCGGAAATACCTTTTTGTGTAAAAGACATTCAATTGACTGACGGTAGTGGGAAAGTCTTGGCTGAAATACAGGACAACCACCGAACGGTAGTAACAATTAAATTTAAAACCCCGGTACAAACGGACAAGCTGCTGCTTACCTTTAAGCAACAAAATGTGCATGTTCCGGTGGCCATATTTGGAATAATATGTTTGTAAATTTTATGAGTAAATTTGGAATTTTATCCCCAAAATATTGGGGAATTGTAGCGCTCTTATTGTTTGGGATTTCACCAGTGCTTGCCCAAAAAAACTTGTCCTTTTCGGCCACTGCAAGTAGCAGTTCATCGCAGGAAAATCATGCTGAAAAATTGTCCATTGATGGAGACCTTCAGACTCATTGGAGCAGCTTGTCTGAGGATAAAAATGCCTGGTTGGTTTTGCGTTTTCCGGGAGCTACGGAAGTTATAAAAGTGGAAATAAATTTCGCTCCAACCGCTGTTCCCAATGAGACAATATACCTGCAATATTTACTAAATGGAGATTGGAAAACTTTCCATAAGGTGGAAAATAATAGGGCAAAAAAAATAGAAATTCAACTGAAAAAACCTCAGCTAATTGACCGAGTTCGGCTGACTGCTCAGGATCAAAAAGCGATGGAAATAAGTGAAGTGCTTTTGCTTGGCCAACAATATTCGGATGAAAGTGGCTTGGAAAACAAACCCATTCTTGTCAATCAAAGTGGTTACAATCTATACCGAAGCAAACGTTTTACTGCTCCCGGAATTTCTGATGAAACCCCTTTTTCTATTGTAAATGTCAAAACTGGAAAGGCCCAATTCTCAGGAAAAGTTAAAGGAGAGAAAGGAGATTTTTCAGCTTTCAACCCGCTAACTGAAGATGAGTTTTTGGTCCGAGTTAAGGAACTCGGATCCTTTCCATTTAGGATCGGACCCAATTGGATGGAGAGAGTTACCTATCGAAACATGATCGATTTTATGTTGGGCGCGAGGCATTATACAGGTACGGTTAAAGATATTCGGCGCATCAGTTTTGCCTGGAGGGATGGGGATTTTTTCAATTGGTCCATGCAAAGTTTAGTGGCCATGTACCTGAGCAATCCGGAAGCATACGAGCGCATGGAAAGAAAAGGACAATATGTTTCCAACGAGAGCTTTGCTGACAATTACAAAGGACTTTGGGGAAAGTTGGAACCTTTTGCACCGGAAACACCAGATATCATCCAGCTCATCCATTGGGATGCAGATGTGAAAATTAGCCAAAAACTAGATCATGAAATGCAAAAGGCAGAGTTGGCACATTTCTTATATGCCTGGCCTTATTTAAAGCAATGGCTGCCGCAACAAAACTTTGACATTGTTTACCAATATTTAAAAGACAATTGGGAAAAAGAGACTGTTTCTGAGCATTCCCTTTCCCAGTACAATTTGAGCAAGGAGCACAATTTGCTTTCCTTGAAGACCCAATTGGGAACGACAAAAGGGGAGATGCCTCCAGGGTTTTCTGTCATTCCAAATTTGATGCTGTATGAAGTCGCCCTACGGGAAGGTGATGTAGCTGCTGAGAAATTCTTTGCGGCCGCTTATAGACAGTTGGATTGGATGATTAATAATTTGGATTGGTCAGATCCCATGACCACCAAAGGGCAAAGGATGTCCGAGCACATGACCATGCGGGCCTTTGCTTATTTTTACCAGCAATTTCCAGAAAGGGCACCTGAAGGTATTCCTGAAAAAGTCAAGGAATGGGCACAGTTGATGTTGGACCGTTCAGACAATCTATGGGATTTCAGAAAATACAGTGTCGAAGAATGGACGCCTCCCGGCTGGAATGAAACCGGAAATATTTTAGGATTCCCTGCAGCAGTTTTTGCAGCAAATGGAATTTTGGAGGATAAGACTTTAATTAATGATTTGGAAATGTTGGCTTGGTCTCATTTTGAGAATTCCTTTGGACGCAATCCAACAGGTAGACAGTTTTCTTACAAAGGGCCTGAAGAAGTAGAGGGCGTAGACCTGGGCTGGTACAGCAGGCATAGAGGAGGGATAGGTTTATTGGATGAGGTCCAGTTTGTATTTGATGGCTCTCCAAAATCTTTCCACTATCCCAATTTCCCCGAGGCAGGGGATTTGGGTTGGACAGAAGGCTGGGTACAGTTCAATACTGCATTTAATTTGAGTATGGCCTATATGGCCAATTACTACACGGATATTGCACTGGAGAAAAAAGGTAAAGGAAAATACATTGTTGCCCTCACTGCCCCACTTAATTTTGATTATAAGACCATAGAAAGCGTTTCGCTCAAAATTTCCAATCAATCTGGAGACAGCATGATGGTCCAACTAAAGGAAGATCAACCATTAGGGGTAAAATTAATTGGCGCAATTGAATTCACTGGAGATGCCATTTTTTTCGAAAACCAGAAGCTTCCGTTTGGAAAGGATGATACCCTTACCCTGAGTTATGGTTATGGGTTTTTTCAGCGAAGCTTGGTTTTGTCGGTTGCAGATTTTAACTAAACCCGAGACAGGACAAAGAGCTTTCCACTACCCGATGGAGACATTCAGCAATGAAATTGGGCCAGGTTCTACCAGCCCAATTTCATTATTTCAGCTAATTCTGTGAAGCTTAACATTGCTTTTAACCCGGATTATGTAATAGGATTTCTCCGTCCTGACAATTGTCAGGGGTGAAGCCTGTCCCGTGTTTACGGGAAGTGTTGCAATCGCAAGAAAATCAGACTGTTTGGAGATTTTAGCATAGCACCGCTATGGTGTTGAAAACAGCAACGAAGTGGCTGATTTTAAAGCGATTTCAGCATGTAATAGAATGTCTATTGCATATTTCGGGTTTAAGTAGCTTTTGAGAGTGTAATTTTTTGTATTCAGGGGAGAAGGTCCTGGTAAAAACGATGAAAGCAGTATGATTTTGGCGGTATTGTTGTATTTTTTCTTCAACAATGCTGACAAAATCTCTCCCATTCTGATTAGTTTTAAAACATTAAACAATAAAACCCGAAATCTCCAAAATGAGCTTTAACCTAAAAATTCGAATTGCCCTTAATGTTTTCCTGTTTATTGGCTTGATCTCCCCAAGCTTACTTTGGGCACAGAAGGATGGCTTTATTCTTTTAGAAGGTACTGTAATGGAAAAAGCCAGAGAGAATATAGATACTAATTCTCCTCAAAAAACACCTGAATTAAAGGCATTGATTATGGCAGCTGAGGAGGCCTTAAGTAGCAGTCCATTTTCAGTCATACATAAAAAGCAATTGCCTCCAAGTGGAGATATACATGATTACACCAGTATGGGGCCTTATTGGTGGCCTGATCCCGAAAAAGAGGATGGACTACCCTATATCAGGAGAGATGGAGAAATTAATCCTGAGTACTTTGATTATAAGGATAAAGAGGAGATGGGTAAATTACTCAATTCCTTAAAAGTGTTAAGTCAGGCATTTTATTTTACTGGCAATGAAAAATATGCTGCTCAAGCTATCCATTTAGCGAATGCTTGGTTTTTAGATCCCGATACCAAAATGAATCCCAACCTAAATTTTGCCCAGCGGATTCCCGGAAGAACGGAAGGAAGGGGAATAGGTATTATTGATACCAGAAAGATGGCAGAATTACCGGATCAATTTAGGATGCTCTCAAGTTCCACCCATTGGAATACCTCATTTGAGGAAGGTATGAAATATTGGCTGACGAAATATGTATCATGGCTTGTAAATAGCAAACACGGTAAGGATGAAGCCGTACATGGCAATAACCATACAACTTGGTATTTTGCTCAAATTATTCCCTTGACTTTGTATTTGGGACAGACAGATAGAGCAGATAGTTTGGCAAAAGCTGGGCTTCCTTTGATAATGGAAGAAATGATTGAGAAGGATGGAAGCCAACCTGCAGAGTTGGCAAGAACTCGTTCTTGGGATTATAGTAGCATGAACCTGTTGGCGATTATGTATTATGCCATGGCATGTGAAAAAGTAGGTATAGATCTCTGGAATAGGGAGAGTGAAAAAGGAGGAAGCATACAGAAGGCTTTGGACTTTTTAAATGCCTATACAGGCAAAAAGCTAGAATGGCCCTATGAGCAAATAAAAGAAAGGGATTTGTCGAGAATAAAGGAGCAGCTTAATATTGCTGCTTACAAGTACCTAGACAAAAGTTATAAAAAAGACGCTGATCAAATGATTAGCCTGAACCCTGAGTTTAGCTATTGGGATCTGGTAAGTTTTAAGCAGATTCGGAAATAGGAAATTTGAATGGAGATTGGTTAATTCTATTCCATCGGATTTCCATTGCTATAACTTGACTAACAATACTTATATCGGGGTCTGATCCCCATTTAATTTAGCTCAAAAAAAAGGAGGTTGCCCCAAAATCGAGACAACCTCCTTGATAATTGATCATTATTACAAATTAAGGTCGGTGATGCCTGAGACTTCAGTTGACACTTCACCAAGCCAGCCTCCTGCGGCAAGTGTTCCGTTATATACTTTTATAAAATCTACCCCGTGGAGCTTAACAGCATTGCCTTCACTGTCATGTGCCCAGCTGATGTCAATTTGAGCAGCTTCATTGTTATTAGACTGATTGTCTGCATAACCCCAATCAAAAGAAGGGTTTGTCCAGAATGTTCCTGTGCCTGATTGGTCAAAGATTTTTGTTGGAAGTAGGGTTCCTGTGAAAGAAATACTATCCGCTTCCCATCCTGGAAAATAGCTTTGACTATTAAATGAATTCTTTGGTACAAATCCTGATTGTCCCTGATTGTCCTTCCATGAGATGTAGTTTTGTTCATTTGGATTGGTTGGCTCCGATTCAGGTCGGTAGTAAGTGACTTCGTAGTTTTTGATCGCTTCAGGGTTGCTGTGTTCCGAACCATAGATCTCATACCATTCGTCATCTGGTAGCCCATTTCTGTTCACATCCTCAGATACCATAATGATGCCCGGTTCCGCCCAACTGCTATAGGCATTGCCATTTACCAAAAAGTCATTGCCTTCACCATTGACGATCGTGTGGTCAAAGCCCATAGTAACATAACCACCAAAACTACCCAAACTGATCAGTGAATTGTTTGTCAGCGCTTTTTCGGCAGTTTTCAATACGCTATCTGCAGCTATACCTTCTGACCAGGCTGGAAGCTTGTTGATTTGCTGTCCCGGTGCAGGCTTAAATTCAAACAATTTGGTCAGGTTATTCGTGTATACTGCATCATTAATGGTAATGGTAACTTGTTCAGTTCTTACACCAAATTCATTCTTGGCCTTGAGCTGTAATAGATGTTCTCCAGCTTTTGCAAAAACATAAGTAAGGTCTTTCGTATTTGCTAGTACTTTGCCGTCATAAAGCCACTCATAACTGGCATCTGCATCGAGTTTTACCACCGCTGCTACCTTAAACCAGCTCATTTTGTCAAATACGAATCCTCCCTCAGGAATATTGAATGAGATCACTGGTGCTGAAGCATCAAAATTTATTGTTCTTCCATCAGCAAAAACAAAAGACAATTGCCCCGTAATCTGTGCCAAAGCAATGATGTTTGACCCTGCTTTTGCTAGCTGATTTTGAGCTGAAATCCCTAGATCTACATCATCTATAACCCAGTTTCCACCTTCTCCAATGCCTATCTCGGGCATGCTATTGGGATCTTCTCCGGCTGCTTTACCTGAGTCTTGGTTGTCAATCCACCAATTTCCATTATCGCCTATTTCAATAAATGAAGGCGAATCATTGACGCTCATGACAGTGCCGTCACTTAATTCTATGCTGTAGGAACCACTATTGTCTTCGTAATTTTTAATGTACAATCGATTATTAAGGGCATCCAATAAGCTTTCATATTGCGCCATTTGTTCTTTAAGGCTGTCAACATCTTTTCGTAAATCCTCAAGGTCATCTTTTAGACATGATGTTAATAATGTTAAGAATAAGAGGCATGGTAATAGTTTTTTCATATGTTTAGAATTTAGTTAATAGTTAGTCTTTATATGGTTTTTTGAATACAAATGCGATTTGGGCGGGAATGTCACCAGTAACTTGTTCGAAAAGCAGTGAATCAGCTTTAAGGTTATAGGCATATAGTTTGCCTGGAGAAACATAGTCTCCGGCATCTGTGATGTAAATATTTCCAGAATAAGCATCTACTGCCAGACCATAAGGCATTTTGATCTTGTCTACTAATTCTTGGGAAATAAAGGGCTGGGAGAGGAGTTCCCTGGTTTGAGTGTTGATCATCGCATAGTCAACCTTAAAATCTCCCAAAGAATAGTCAAATGCTGAACCGATCACATAAGCAGTATCTCCACTGATAGTAAGGTTGGAACAAGGGATGTCAAACTTGTCAATTACTTGGTCTAATTGGGTGTCTATGACAAATAGGTTGGAAGGGGTATCGTAATAATCACCCCTTGAGCTGACATAAATATTCCCTTTTCCATCTGCTTTCACTCGGTGCAGGTTGATGGCAACTTCTATAGCTTTGATGACTTTAAATGAATCCAGGTCAATGACTGAAATGGTGCTTTCATACTGGGGAGGACTATAGCCTCCAGAATTAGCGATGTAAAGTTTACCATTGGAAACAGCCATTTCTTCAGGTTGCCGACCTACCTCTATTCTATTTATTTGGTCAAAATTGGTGGTGTCATATTTGGCTATGAAGCCGTTTGGCTTATCATTCCCCAAAGAAACCTCCCCATCATAGGCACTCACATAGACAAATCCCCCATCAAAAGTTACATAGCGGCAATTCTTCACTTCTAAAACAGCTATACGTTCTGTAGTCTCAGCATCCATCACTTCCACTTTATTGGAGGCATTGATTACAGCATAAAGTTTGGATCCATAAAGGCCTAAATCATTACCTACATCTCCTAAGCCAAGGGTTGAAGTTGGGTTTGCTGTGCCATATAGATTCCTGGTATATAGCCCTGTTTGGTAATCGTAATAATCCAATGAAGCCTTGTTCATATTCATATTGCCTTCATTAAGCAGATAAAATCCGGCAATATTGGAGGCTTCTTGCTCAGGTAGCTTGTCCTCGTCTGGCAAAGAAATAAAATCGTCTTCCCTACAACTCGATAGAGTAGATAGAATAAGTAGGAATAAGAGGTAGTAAAATGCGTGTTTCATAATTTAAAAGGAGATATTGAATTTTAGTCGATAGTTTCTTCCTGGCATTGGAAAGTTTAAAACCACATCGTAATACTGGTTAAACAGGTTGTTTGTCTCTAAACCCATAGCGTATTGATACTTGCCAAAACGATTTTTATAGGTTAATCCCAGGTCGCTGGTGTACCAGGGTTGGACATAGTTGACAGGTAAATTTGCTTTTTGGCTATAGCGTTCACCGGTATAGATGAAGCTGAAATTGGCTTGCCAGTTCTGATAGCTGGCTGATGAGGTAATTGTTCCATTATGAACTGGCGTATTAGGGATCTGGTCTCCATACACTGTGCTGGAGGACGTAATATCTATTGCCTTCTGTAAGGTGTAACCCATTCCTATTTCGAGTGATACGTTTGCTATTTCTTTAATGCCACGTAGTTTGGTTTCAAGTCCTTTAACTTCTACCTCACCCAAGTTCATCATTGTCCACCGAAAGAGATTGGCAGATGGCATGGCCACAATTTTGTCTTTAACTTGGTTGTAATACCCGTCTACTTGAATGGTAAAAGCTTCTAAAATATGGTTGGGTTTGGCCCGCCAGGTGGCTCCTATATTGTATTGGGTTGTGAATTCTGGTCGTAAAAAGGTGTTTCCTACGAAAGTGTAATAGAGGTCATTGAAGGTAGGCATCCGAAAAGACTCCTTGTAAAAGGCCCTAAAGCGGAAATTCTCATTTAAGGTAAAAGGCTGATAGGAAACTGATATTACAGGGTTGAAAACTTGTTGGTCGCTTCCTTTTTGGTAAAACTTTACTTGATCATTTACATAGGCACCTAAAAGGTTTGCTTGTATTTCTAATCTGTCTCGATGAATGGCGCTGGATAGGGCGAAGTAATAAGAAGATCTGCTAGGATAAGTGAATCGATATAGGTTGGCATCCAGAGTATTGAAGGAATAGTCTGCCGCGAGGGATACATCCCACCAAGAGTTTAGCATGTATTGATTGACTACAGAGGAGTAGAATTCCTTTTGATAATATCGATTGTCCAGTGCTCCTTCAATCGTTTGATAATTAGGGTCTATGTAGCGATTGTAATCACTGCTGTACTTCATATTGACCATCAGTTCATGTTTGTCAAAAAATGACTTGTGCAACATGCTCTGGACAAAGAAATTTTTGTCCCAAAGACGCTGATAATGACTGAATATATTGGCTACAATAGCTCCAGGAAGTCCCCGCTCTGATTCGTAATAATAGCCTTTCAGAGATGCTTTACCTCCTGATTTGAAAGCCTGATGTAAAGTGATTTCAGCCCTGAAGGATTCAATATCGCCATTTTGTCGGGTAGCAGTGGTGTCGTAGCCATTCTCTTTTCGGTACCGGTATTTATATTTCCCATTGGCGGTAATGTATTCTGTATTGAAAGCCAGAGAAAGCCCTTCATTAATCCGGCGCTGATAAAGTAGGGATGGGTTGACCAAGCCAAAAGATCCTGTTTTGAATGAAAGTTTCGTATGCTCTTTTTCTCCCTCTTCAAACACTGGGATTTTACTCTGCATGAAGAGTGTGTTGGAGGCAAAGAAACCTAGAGCCGGCTGAAATATGTTGGATTTTTGTCCATTGAAAAGTTCTAATGCATCTATGTTGTCCAAAGAGAATTTACCCAAGTCAACCTGTCCATTTTGAGCATTTTTGATGACCACTCCATCATAGAAAACGCTGGTATGTGCACTTCCCATACTTCGGACGTTGATGGTTTTCAGCCCACCTATTCCTCCATAATCCTTTAACTGAACTCCTGAGAAATACCTGATGGCATCAGCAACGGAAAAACTATTTAATTTCTCTAGGTCCTTACCTCTAATTGCCTGTACGGGCATTGGAGAGCGCAAACGGGATTGGTATTTTTCAGATTGGACAGTTATTCCCTCAATATCGTAAACCGCGGTTGTGTCCCTTGGCTGCGGATAATTTTGGCCATACTTCTCCTGTGCTTGGCATAGGCAAGCAAAAAAGAGTAAAGCGCACAAAAGAAGAATCGCCTCCTGCTTAGGAAGCCACTTGTAAATGATCATTAAAACTATTTGTCTAAAGGCAAATAGCTTTCAACGAAACCAACTGAAATCAAAATCTTGCGTTGCAAGACGAATTTTGTTTTCAAGCTTCAATCCCCGAAAGCTTTCAATTAAATATCGTATTGGCAAGTATTCTGACTTACTCACTATTTTCCGACCTTCCCCTCTGATTATACAGAAAGTGATCATTAAAATTTGGAAATAGCTTAATGAGATTACAGCTGCGGGACAGTTCCGGATTCACACCGGATTCCAATTTAATTTCTCTAGGACAATATCCATGAGGAAACCATTACGGCGGCGAAGATAGTATTCTATTTTCGATAAAAAAATTTCTTTTTAGACTAAAAAAACTACTATTGATACAGGTCCTTAGTTAATGGTTCAATTATACAGTAGGGTAAGGTATGAAGTAGGTTTGCTGGGAGGCTTTTAAGTTTCCCTGAAATGAACCTCTTTTTTTAAGCAATTTGTACTTTGTACTAATGCTTTGTGCTAATTGTTAGACTTTTTCAATGGGGGTTTGGATTATTTTTCATAGCTTATAGGGTAAAAATTCATGAAAGGCGTTAATAAAGGTGAAAAAGTAACTTTATCAGGCTTCTTGGTTCTACATTTTAGGTATAAATGTAGGATTGAAAACCTAGTTAGGGGGTATAGGTCTGAGATGCTTTAGTCTAGAGAATTAGTTTGTTTTAATGAGAAATTGATAACGTTTATTGTATTGATTAGAATGTTTTTATATGCCTATACTTGATTTTAAGACAATTTTTTTTAGTTATATTATAGTTAATATAGTTAATATAATATTAATTGTTTCTTTATATTTTCAGGTAAAAAAACGGTTTCCTGGTATTTCTTTAGTATTGCTTAGTTTTTCAATGCTTACAATTGGAAATATTTCAATATTCTTACGAGGTAATATTCCTGATTGGCTATCTATACCTGTGGCCAATACCTTAATCGTTTCTTCTACTGTTGTGTTATTAATTGGATTAGAGAAATTTGTTAAGGTAAAAGGACCCCAAATTCAAAATTATTTATTGATACTTGTTTTTTTTCTTGGACACGTTTATTTCGCTTTTTTTTATCCCGATTTATACATTAGAAAAATAAATTTTGCATTGGCTTTTGTGCTAATAAGTTTTCAAGTAGCTTATTTATTGTTAATAAGGACTCCGGTAGCTATGCGAGGGGTTACTCGACCAGTTGGGTATGTATTTGTAGGGGTCATCTTTGTACAGGTTTTGCACATCATATACATCATTCAGAATCAACCAGACTTAGCAGGTTATTTAGATTCCACAGGTTCAGAATCTTTATTTTTAATGGCATGGGAGGTCATCATTATATCTCTGACTTATAGTATTTTCCTGATGTATAATAAACGCTTGATGAATGATGTTAATGAGCAGGAGGAGAAATTTTCGAAAGCATTTCATAAAGCTCCCTTTATCATAATTTTATCTAAGCTTAAGGATGGGGAAATTTTTGAAGCTAACAAAAGTGTTCAATCAATTTCTGGTTTTCAACCTCATGAACTAATTGGTTTAAAAGCAATTGATTTGAATATTTGGAATCAAGATGATGACCGATTCAAATTCACTTCAGATTTAAAGTCAAAAGGTATCATAATCGAAGAAGAATATTTGTTTCGCAAAAAATCAGGGGAATTATTTCACGGGCTTATCTCTGCAGAAATCATCGAAATTAATAATGTGAAATGTGTTATTTCTGTAATAAATGACATTACGAATAGAAAGCAAGCAGAGTTCAATCTCCGAAATAGTGAAGCTTCGTTAAGAGAATTAAATTCAACAAAAGATAAGTTTTTCTCAATTATTGCACATGACTTAAAAAGTCCATTTAATGGCATTATAGGTTTAAGTGAGATACTAAGTGAGCAAGTTAAAGAGAAAGATTATGAAGGGATTGATACTTATGCTGGCATTATTAAATCCTCTTCGAAACATGCGATGGAATTATTATCAAACTTGATGGAGTGGTCAAGGTCACAAACTGGCCGAATTGAATTCAATCCAGAGAAGTTAGATCTTGTAAATATGATTCAAAGGATCATGGAGTTGCTGAGAAATTCTTCAGAGGAAAAAGCAATAGGGGTAAGCTTGAATGCTCCACTAAGGCTTGATCTATACGCCGATAAAGCTATGATAGAAACAGTATTGCGAAATCTTATATCCAATGCTATAAAATTTACTCCTTTTAATGGGAAAGTAATTATTGCAGTTGAAGAAAAAGTTAATGAATACCTTTTGTCTGTTACCGACAGTGGTGTTGGTATTGATAAAGGAAATTTCGAGAAATTATTTCGAATTGACAGGTCTTATTCTACTTTGGGAACCAATAATGAAAAAGGAACTGGTTTGGGACTCATTCTATGTAAAGAATTTATCGAAAAGCACAATGGAAAAATAGGCTTGGAAAGTGAGCTTGGTGTTGGAAGTAGGTTTTATTTCACTTTGCCCAAACAATAATAAACCCGGATTATGTAATAGAATTTCTCCGTCCTGACCAATTGTCAGGGGTGAGGCCTGTCCCGTGTTTACGGGAAGTGTTGCAATCGCAAGAAAATCAGGCTGTTTGGAGATTTTAGCATAGCACCGCTATGGTGAAATTGAAAACAGCAACGTAGTGGCTGATTTTAAAGCGATTTCAGCACGTAATAGAATGTCTATTGCATATTTCGGGATAAAGTTAATCTAGAATACATAATTACCAATTATTAGCATGTATGAAAAGATTTCACACATGCTAACAAATTAGTTTTCACTGCTTTAGGATTGATTTAAATGATACACTAGTCTTCTGATAGCCGGACTTTTAGGCTGCCCTTACCATTCTCCAGAGTCCAGGCAGGTATTCGGATTTCTATTCGCTTTAGATTTTCCATGGTCTTGTCAATTTCCAATGGAGGTGGATCAAGAGAAATAACTGATAAATTGTATTTATCAGTATTTAGAATTCGGATATGTAGCGTTTTGCCGTTCTGCTTTAATACTGCACCATTTTTCTCCAAACTAACCTCCGCTTGTGTCATCAAACCCCAGGTGATACTTTTGGTATTTTCATTGGTCTCGAAAGTGTCCTCAATGAGTAGGGATCCCTTCGAGTCTTTTGTGAATTTCCGCTGTACAGCTTTTGTATTGTCAAAGTACAAGTTACTAAGGTCTATACTGACTTCAGCCTGATCCTGATCTTTGAAATCTATAATCGGAGCAAAGCCTTGTACATTGAAATCTTCATCATTCACTGTAATGGTACTGTGGGTCCGATTGTTTTTGGTAAGCAATGTCCATCTTGGACAATCCTGACAGTGGCCAGCCAGGTTAAAGCCTATTTTATTAAGCGGATAATACCTTTGGTTGCCTGGGTCAACTACCCAACGTACACCGTTTAGGTCAAATACAAAGGTGCCCGCATCCATATTTCCATGACTCAATTGGGCCTTTCCGCCTTTCATCCCTGCAAAATAATCCGAGTCGCCCCTGAAAATAGCAACAGGATTTGTGCCTTTTCCAAGCCAGCTTTGGGCTATTTTACCAGTGTTTTTCGGATCCATCTGCGAAAGCCAAACGAGGCCAAGTCCTGCAAACCTTCCAGCCTCTTTTGGATTTTCAAAAAAGAAATGATCAAAATACAACGCATCAGCCGTTTTTGCACCAAACCAAGACAGCAAAAGGGCAACACCTCCATTGTATTTGTCTCCTGAATCTGCAAAATTGAAATAGTTGCCTGATGGGGCAGTGGCGTTTAGTAGGAATTCGGCGCTTTTCATAAATCCGGGACTTTCTGAAATCCCAAAATCTGAGCCAAATGCAGTCTCTAGCGTATTTGAAGCAATGATCGTATAACTTGTCCCATAACCCCAATAGGAAGGGCCTTCAGGATATACTCCATCTGGTGCGTATTCTTTTAAGGAATTGGGGAGTTTATCCAAGGCCCTGGAAATGGTTTTTGCTGCAAGTTCAGGATCAACATCCGCCACAGCTAAAGATGCGGCAATCATGCCTCCATGACATACAGCATTCCAATTGTTATGTCCGTTGATCCAAAACATTCTTTCTCCATCTTCATTGAAACTGGGTATTATTCCTTTTTCAATCAGTGCTTTCTTAGCCAGACTGACAGTCGTCTTTGGCAAATCCTCTCCAGCCCAGTCCAGTGCCAAAGCTACACCGAAAGACATTTCAGCAATGTCAAGAAAGTGCTGCGGGTTCCAATCAGAAAAGGCACAGACCGCCTTCAATTCCACGTCTATTCGCTGCAATATTTCTGGCTGGCGTTCAATTCTATATACCATGGCAAGTGTACTCATTCTTTGAATCAGCTCTCTGGAAACAAACAAAAGCCGAAATCCTTCGAGCTCTCTTTTTAGGAGAGGTTGGTCAAGAATGCCTTTGGCTTCCTTTTGCAGGTATTGGTAATAGGATTGCATTAGAGGATCTGATTGTAATTTCTCTTTCAGTGTCCTTTCGATAGTAGGAGTAAGGATGAGTTTAGGAGAGGTCCTTTTTAAATTTCTTTTTAAATAGGCAGCAGTAATTGGGTTTTCCAATTTCACTTTGGGAGATGTTGCCGAGGTTTGGGCTTGATTTACTGACAATAATCCTGTCAATATAAAAAAAGCCAAAAACGATAAAAAGCTGAATAATCGGTGACTGTGCATGGGGTTTAGGTTATCGGATCTGGGTTTAATGTTCCCTTGTCCTTTTTAAGTACTTTTTTTAGTTTCATTCACAATGCTATCTCAAAATAGGAGATTGTAAAGTCAATATAAATAAAATATTACAATTGGATTCGATTGCTCTGAATTGACATTGAATCCAAAATAGGCAGTGGATTAAGTGCCGAAACCTCTCATTCGCTAAATTATTTTGTGATGGATATATTTCCTGATAGGTGGGGAGATCCTATTCATAGTGTGAGTTGTACGCTAATTAAAATCCGGAGGTAAAAATGGGTACCTAGTTTACCAGTGTTATAAGACCATTTGTTGGGAAATAAATTATCTTGTAACAGATAGGGGTGTAAACACTATAATAATTATTTAATAGTCATCATTCCTTCTAAATTGAAACTTTAAAATATAAAGGATGATTTAATAAAGGGATAGTTATATTGTTAATTGAGTAATAATCTATTTAAAATAAGTAAGTAATATAGATGTTATTTAGGAAGTTCATTATAAATTATTATTTTTATTAAAAATTAGATCTTTTTGTAAACTGGCCACTCAATTTTATTAATAATAAATTTAGGTATAACTTTCTAAATGTCGTTTTATTATGAAGTATAAGTATTTATTGACTCTTGTCTGTGTTTTAATTGTGTTTTCTTCAGTAGCACAAACCTTTTCCCCGGCATTTCAAGGGTTTAGCAGAAAAAAAACCACTTTTATAACCCTTAAAAATGGGACTGAGATGTCTGTGGTAGTTAAAAAATTGTTTTTTAAAAAAGGTTTAATCGATGATTTAAAAGTAGAAAGGTCTAGTGATGGGAAGAAAGTCAAGATAAATCCAGAGGAAATTGACCATATGTATATTCCACCTAGTACACTTGCTAAATTGAACCAGTTTATGGACGCAAGTTCTGATATTACTAAATTACAAGATAACGAATTATCATCGGAGCACTTGGATGATGGTTACCTCTACATGGAATCATCTAATGTTCAGGTGAAAAAGAATAAAACACAATATTGTATGATGCAGGTAATGAATCCTACTTTTAGCAAAAAAATAAAAATATACAATGATCCATTTGCAAAAGAATCTGCCAGTGTTAGTTTCGCTGGAATGAAGGTTGCAGGAGGGCTAGACAAGTCCTATTATATCAAAAAAAATGGCGAAGATTTAGCGAGACGTATTAAAAAAAATGAATATAAAAAGGACATTGAAGAGCTCTTTGCCGAATGTCCAGCTGTGATTGAAAAGTATAAAGATGATCCTAAATGGGTAGATTTTGAACAATTCGTTTACGATTATTCAACGATGTGTGTGACTAAATAATCTAGTTTAATTTATTGAAAGAGGATTGTAATAGATTGGGCAATATTTAACTGATTAATTATAAACTTTGAACAATAGGCATTATTCAGTTAGGCTTCCTTTGTTATATAGGTTTTTGCTGCAAAAAAACAATTAAAATCATGGGTTCACAAATTTATCGACATAAGGCAATAGAGTTGTTTTACATTGAGAAGTAAATATTGGAAAACCAGCTATTTTAGAGTTAATACTACTAAGTAAATGCTTAGAATAAAGGAGTTGACAATTATTTTAGGTAAAGGCTTAATTTTCTATTATCTTTCTAAAAAAAATTAGACCTATATTTTTATGGAAAGTCCAATCTCCTCAAATGAATTCGATAGACTGTTAGCATTGGCCGATTACGATTTAGATAATCAAGAATTAGAAGGCCAGCTTAAAGACCTTACCAAATTGGCTGCTAAGGTAGCCGGGACGGATATTTCGCTTGTAAATTTAATTGATGCTGTAACGCAGTGGAGTGTCGCGAGTGAAGGCTTGCCTGTGATGCAATTGCCAAGAGAAGAGTCTGTTTGCCAATATACCATCATGGAAAACCACTCTCTTGAAATTAAAGACCTATCAAAAGATGAGCGATTTAAAAATAAGGTTTATGTTGCTGCAGATCCCAACCTGAGGTATTATTTAGGTGTCCCGTTGACAACCGAAGCTGGGTATAATCTTGGGGCATTGTGTGTGTTGGATACGAAATCGAGAGTTATTAGTCCTGAGAAGATTGATCTTTTGGAAATTATTGCCGGTGAGATCATGAACAGGTTAAAAATTATTAAGTCTGTAAGTGAATTGAAATCCAAGGTAAAGGATTCATTGGAGAGGCAAGAGCAAGTAGCCCATGATATCAGAGGACCAATAGGTGGAATCATAGGTTTAGCACAGATCATCAAAGAGCAAGGTGACCAAAATAAGTTGGACGATGTCCTTGAATTTATTAAAGTTATTCAAAGTAGTAGCCAATCTTTATTAGAATTGGCTGATCAAATATTGACCACGCATGATAAACAAAAACATGTCCCTGCTTTAACGAATGAGGGCGAATATACCCTCGAGATATTAAAGGAAAAGCTTGAAAATTTATATGGGGTTCAAGCCAACCAGAAAAAGGTTATATTTAATGTTGAGGTGATCGGTATGAATTTGGAAATGCGATTTCCAAAAGCAAAACTACTTCAAATAATGGGTAATCTGATTTCCAATGCTATCAAGTTTACTCCTGAAGGAGGTTCTGTTAGCATCGGAATTAGTCTTACTGAAAAAAATTACCGAAAGGAGTTGAAGTTAGAAGTAAAGGATACTGGAGCAGGAATGAAAAAAGAGCAAATTGAGGAAATTATGAGGGGAGAGGGGAAAACAACAGACGGAACAGCAGGCGAGAAAGGTTATGGTTTTGGCTTACCCTTGGTTAAACACTTAATAGACTCAATGGGAGGGGTTTTAAAAATTGATTCTAAAATAGGTGAGTTTTCAAGGTTTGAAGTAAAATTGCCTGTTTGATTTCAAAGGAGTAATTTAACCCGGATTATGTAATAGGATTTCTCCGTCCTGACCCATGTCAGGGGTGAAGCCTGTCCCGTGTTTACGGGAAGTGTTGCAATCGCAAGAAAATCAGGCTGTTTGGATATTTTAGCATAGAACCGCTATGGTGAAATTGAAAACAGCAACGAAGTGGCTGATTTTAAAGCGATTTCAGCACGTAAAAGATTGTCTATTGAATATTTTGGGTTTAACTCTCGTAAGATATTTGGAAATAAAAAAAACCTCTTTTTAGAGGTTTTTTTTATTTCTTTTGGATTAGGTTATTTTAATTAAAAGCACCCTTAAAGCCTTCCATTAATTGATCTGCCTGAGTATCTACCATAAAGGAAAGGTTTACCTTATCCCAGCTAAAAGTTACTTTTGCAACTTTATTGTCCTCTGCTGAAATGGAATAGGAAAGTCTTTCTTGTGAGTCCATGGTTTTTTCAGGACTTACTTTGATGGCCACCGCATCATCACTTGCAAGCGCAGTTGAATTTACTTTTCCATCCTGAATATAAGCGTAGATAGCATTGCCTTTACTGTTGAGATGAATGGTCCAATCACCGGACTGTGCAGGTGTAATGAATACAGAGTATTTTCCAGGGTTTACTGTTTTGCTTGCAATTTTTACTGCCGTACTGAATTCAATGGTTGTTGGTGCATTTGCACCTGCTCTCCAAGGTGTGCCATAAGGAACTAGGTCACCGAATACAGTTCTACCTTTTACTGCAGGAGAAGAGTAATCAATACTAATCTTAGTGAAACCTACATTTTGTGACACAAAGCTGGAAGGGCTTGGGGCTGGTGTTTGAATTTGGGCTTGAGCTTGTGTAGTAGCTGCAAAGACGGTTAAAATGGAAAATGCCAGAGCAAGATAAAGATATTTCATGTTTTTCATAAAATTGGTTTTTTTTGAGCGTTAAAAGGACGAAGATACAAAAGCCAAATGAAAATTCAGCTTTTTTATTTAATGATTACCCTAACAATACTTGAACCAACCTTGTAATCTCAGTTGGGAAACCTTTTATAATATTGTGATGTAATAGAAGTATAGAGTGTTCAAGTGTTATTAATTAATTAGTTTTATGTTTTGTGCTGAACTTTTAATATTTAACAAAATTTTTCTTATAGATCCCAAAATGAAAGAGCTAAGGAAAAAGTTAAATCAAGTTGGTTACCTCTTGTTGGATCCCCAATAGTTCAAGGGTTGAATTCATTGGTAATTGGAGATCTTTCTCATTGAACTTAATTTTTCCTTAAATTTTAGGGTTCTGATAAATGAGAAAAATATTGTTTGATTGAAAAAAATTTCATAGAATCATTTCATAATTGTGAAAATAGAATATAATTGATTAAATTTTAGTCATAAATTTTATAAAATGAAGAATTATTACAAATTTAAAATTTTATTTAATTAAAATTTTATTGATAAAAATGTTTTGGTTTGCACATTATAAAATGGTTTAATTAGAATATTTAAGTTACATTTATTAGTAAAGTCAGCTCATGTAGCTATGAAAAATGGTTGAAATTAAATCTACTTAAGGTTTAATTGGTTGTTTTTAAGGTAGTTAAGCTTTGAGTTGTCCTAATAAACTAGTTGTTTAAGGAAAAAATCACCTATCTTATGATCATTAACTGATTAGCATTAACGGTCCGCAGTAATTTAAAAATGAAATATTCACCTTCATATCAGGATTTAATAAATCAAATTACTGAGCTCAAAAAGCAAAATGAGCGTCTCCTATTGAATGCAAAATTAGATGGAGAAGAAGTTAAACATCAAAAAACGATCCCAATTGAAATAGGAAAGGTAATAGAATCTCAGAAATTCTCTCATTCTTTACTCAATAACATGGGGGATTCCGTTTTTGTAAAAGATGATAAAAGTAGGCTGGTCTTGGTTAATGATGCTTTTTGTGAAATGTTTAACCTTCCAAGAGAAGCAATAATTGGTAAAACACTGGCTGAAAATGTTCCACAAAATGAAAGAGAAAGTTTTTTAAAAATAGATTCAAAAGTTCTTGCTGATGGTATAGAGAATATTAATGAGGAAACCTTAACACTTAATGGAACAACAAGGATAATATCTACCAGGAAGTCACTATTTATAGATTCCAAAGGCGAAAAGTTTTTAGTAGGTGTGATTCGGGATATATCCGATCGAAAAAAAGCAGAAAATGCTTTAAAAGAAAGTGAAGAACGGTTTAGAGAACTCAATGCGACCAAAGATAAATTATTTTCCATCATAGCACATGATTTGAGAGGGCCATTTAATAATATAATAGGTGTATCAGAACTTCTGTCTAAAAATGAAATGTATTTAGAAGATGAACTATCGGGTAAATACATTAATATAATTAATTCAACGGCTAAAAGTACACTTGCTTTACTTGATAATCTATTGAATTGGGCTAAATCTCAAACGGATGAGCTGCGCATTAGACCAGAAAAAATTATTTTTCCCCAAATCATTCATGAAATAGTTAGCCTTGAAAGACCTTTGGCCATGGCCAAAGATATTAGCCTCGAATTTAGGCCTACCAAAGAATTCATTATTATTACAGATGGGAATATTTTAAAAACAGTGTTAAGAAACTTAATCTCTAATGCTATTAAATTCACCCATAGCGGCGGGAAAATAACAATTTTGACTAGCGTTGATCAAGAGAATGTTGAAATCACTATTGCTGATAATGGCGTTGGAATGAGTAAAGAAACCATGAAAGGTCTTTTTAATATATCATCAAACGTTACTTTTTTAGGCACTTTGAATGAAAAGGGTTCTGGTTTAGGTCTGGTTCTTTCAAAAGAATTTGTAAAAAAACTTAATGGGAATATTGAGGTTGAAAGTGAAAAGGGAAAAGGGAGTAATTTTAAGATTAGTCTTCCTTTGAATAATTTTAATTAAGTACAGGGAAAATAGTCAATTGTTCCATTTTTGGGTATACCTTTCTTACATACAGGGGGTTATTTCCTTAATTATTTATAAATTCATTCATTGGATTTCAGGTTAAGATTGAACCCAATAAATAATTTTCAATGAAAGAACTCTACACTACTTCACTATTTTTTTTGCTGCTTTTTTCAACAAATGGTTATGCTCAAACTAGCTTATTAGAAAACTTAAATACTCCAATTATTTTCCAAGGCAACGATTCAGTAGCCTATAGAGATCCAGCCATTTTGTTTCATGAGAACATGTTCTATTTGTTTTATACAATAGTACAGTCTGAAGATGGTCTGATATATTCTTATACAGCTACGAGTAAATCCAGAGATTTAAAAAACTGGAGTCCTGGTAAAATTATTACGCCAAAAGGTCAGCATTTAAACTATTGTAGCCCTGGAAATGTAATCCGATTTAAAGATGAATGGATAATTAGCTTACAAACCTATCCTAGACCCGGATTAAGGGACAAAGATCCTGTAATGTATGGAACTGCTGACGCAAGGGGTTTTATTATGCGTAGCAAGGATCTAGAAAACTGGAGCGAACCTGAATTGTTAAAAGTAAAAGGACCAAATGTAAAAGAAGCAGACATGGGTAGGATGATCGATCTCTATTTGGTGGAAGACAAAGATGAAAAAGGAAAATGGTGGAGCTTTTACAAACAAAAAGGCGTAAGCATGTCCTATAGCTATGATTTTAAAAACTGGACCTATTGTTGCCATACCAAATCCGGTGAAAATGTTACCGTTCTTACAGAAAATGAGAAGTATCTATTATTCCATTCTCCACATAATGGCATAGCCATTAAACGATCCTCTAATCTCAAAGACTGGGAGGATTGGGGAGATTTGATTGTCTTAGGTCAGAAGGATTGGGAATGGGCAAAAGGTAGGATTTCCGCAGGAACGGTCATTAACCTCACTAATAATCCAAAGGTGGGGAAATACGTTATGTTCTTTCATGGATCAGGTCCAAAGACAGAGGAGGAAGGAGATTTTGATAGAAATGCCTCTTTGGGTATAAGTTGGAGCAATGACCTGATTAACTGGGACTGGCCCGGGAAAGCTTCGAATTGAGGTTCTAGGTCAAAAGTATGGATGGAGATAGATAAGCTACTTTCTTGCGTAGCTAGCTTATCCTTGTCGATACCGATTTAACGATAATTTTAAGTTAAAAAAAATGCAAGTATCAAGAAGAAAATTTTTCACAAAACTTGGATTAACAGGATTAACCGGATTGAGTTTTCCAAGACTTCTTTCTGCAATCAATTCCAAAGGAAGGATACTAAATAATATAAAGGGGAAGGGCTTAAGCATCTTGTTCCAAGGCGACTCAATCACTGATGGTGCCCGAACTAGAAACCAAGATTGGAACCACATAATGGGGCATGGTTATGCCTACCTTGTTTCAAGTCGGCTTTGGTTTGATTACCCCAAGGAAGAATTGATGTTTTTCAATAGAGGTATTAGTGGAAATAAAGTTACGGACCTACTTGACCGATGGCAAGAAGACACTATTGACCTTAAGCCTGATGTGCTTAGTATTATGATTGGTGTAAATGATGTGGTTAGAATTATTTCAAAAGAGTATTCTATAGAAGAATGGGAGGAGAACTACAAAAAGCTGTTAAATAAAACAAGAAGCGAACTCCCAAATACTACCCTTATCCTATGTGAACCTTTCTTATTAATTGATGATTGGCCAATAGAAAAAGCAGTGGCTTGGGAGGCTATAATTTTCAAAATGCAAGTAATAGTTCTTCAGTTGGCCAAAAACTATAATACTATCCATGTGGAATTACAAGATCAGTTCAATTTGTCTCTTCAAAAAGCACCTGCCAAATATTGGGTTTGGGATGGTGTACATCCCATGCCCGCTGGTCATGAATTAATTGCCCGGATTTGGATAAAAGAAGTAAGTAAAAAGCTTGATTTTATAGGGAAGTAATAGCAAACTTCATTTTTTGTAACCTCAGATCCCCCTCTTGGAAAGCCTTTATTTTTATATGGCCTGATTTTCTTGTGAATTTTGCTCTCCTAAGGTGATAGAGCGGTAGTTTCTGCAGAAGAGGTGGATATGTTTTCTCATTCGAAATATTCATTGAGTTGCAGAATAGGTATGTTTTTTTAATAAATAATGGCATTGGATTTAGGGAAATAAATATTCTTGGCACATGAAAAAGTAACTGATTTCTATTTGTCCATATAGGTCTTATCCCATTGTACTGAAACCTTTATAATTGATAATTATATTAGTAAATAATCATTTTCGTTTATTTTTTTATTATTACTTTTATTTATGTTTATATGAAAAAACGAAATTAATCAATAGTTTTATGAAGACATATCTTTTTCCCTTCCGATTTTGATTGCACTCAGGTATTAAACCCGGATTATGTAATAGGATTTCTCCGTCCTGACAATAGTCAGGGGTGAAACCTGTCCCGTGTTTACGGGAAGTGTTGCAATTGCAAGAAAATCAGGCTGTTTGGAGATTTTAGCATAGCACCGCTATGGTGAAATTGAAAACAGCAACGAAGTGGCAGATTTTAAAGCGATTTCAGCACGTAATAGATTGTCTATTGCATATTTTGGGTTAAAGGGGAAGATATTATTTAGGTTTTGTGAAATAGACTATCCTACAATTGTTTGTTGCCTAAACTCTAAATTAATTGATTATTAATATAAAGGTTAAAAGAAAATATATGGCTAAGTTGAAAAACAAAATTGGCACTAACCATCCTTCTCATAAAAGGAAAATTATTACCATGCTGTGTACACTTACTATAGGCGTATTGGGCATTGTCATGGTAAGTTTTTCACATAGTAAAAATACATTTCATCAAGAAGACGGTTATCTTATCAGAACAAAGTTGGATAAGCATGCTAAAATTACTGGCGAAAAAAATCTCAAGCAATCCAATGAGTCAGTCAACCTTTTACAAGAGAAAGCAAAGTATAAACCTAGGGTCATAAATACTACTGATTTAGGGGCTGATCCCGATGACAAACAATCCTTGGTGAGGCAATTGGTTAGTGCCAATGAATTTGATATTGAAGGCTTGATTGTTTCTACGGGTTGTTGGAGGAAAACCCAAAGTAATACAGATATGCTGGACCAAATTGTCAATGCTTATGCTGAGGTTTACGATAACCTTACCGTTCATGCCGAAGGATTCCCAAGTCCTGAATACCTGAAATCCATTTCAATCATGGGACAATTGGGTTATGGCATGTCTGATGTAGGCTTAGGTAAGGACAGTCCTGGTTCTGAACTTATCATAAATGCAGCTGACAAGGATGACCCAAGACCAGTTTGGGTCATGGGTTGGGGAGGAATGAATACGGCAGCACAAGCCATCTGGAAAGTGCGCGAAACGCGTTCTCCAGAAGCCTTCAATACTTTTCTTAGTAAACTAAGATTGTTTGATATTTTGGGTCAGGATGATTCCGGTGCTTGGATTGCGAAAAATTTCCCGCAAGTATTTTACATCCGTGCTACAGGTGTATATGGTTGGGCCCCTTCAGATGAATATTTAGACAATCACATCCAAAACCATGGGCCTCTTGGTGCTGAATATCCTGATCGCCAATGGGCAACAGAAGGGGACTCACCTGCCTTTATGCATGTTTATCCCAATGGCTTAAATGATCCTGAGCAAATTGATCAGGGAGGCTGGGGTGGTCGCTTTAGTTTTGCGAAGCAAGAAGGTATCAGAAGCATGTCCGAAGTGAAGAAAATAAAAGAGGATGCAGAACTTTTGTTCGATCCCTATTATATGTATGGCAATACTCCGGAAAAGGCCAAAGCAATAAAAAAATGGAGCAATGGCTATAATAATGACTTTGCGGCACGTATGGACTGGAGTATAACAAGTAAATATAAGGATGCAAACCATCATCCAAAGGCAGTGCTGAATGGAGATAAATCACTTAAAGTATTAATAAGTTCTGCTAAGGCAGGATCAACCATTGCTTTAAATGCGAAGGGTTCTATCGATCCTGATGGAGATGAATTGAGCTATAACTGGTCTTTTTATGATGAACCTAGTTCATATGATGGTTCGATAATTATTCAGGACAGTGAATCCCCCTCAGCTAAAGTGCTAATTCCTTCGGATGCTGTTGGTAAGAATATTCACCTTATTTTAGAAGTTCATGACAATGGAACTCCCAATTTATACGCTTACCGTCGCCTTATAGTTGAGGTGCAACCTTAGGGCTTTCTGGTAAAAAATACAAAGGGAGCATTGTTGTTTTTTGGATTTAGAATAGGTGGCGATGCCAATAGCTATCCATTTACATAGGATATAAATTCAGGTTTAATAAAATTTATTTTATAAATTACCTTCAGTTAAAGGCCCAAAGATAGTATCTGTATAGGCCATTGTATTTGAAAATAGATCTCAAATCAATTAAAAACCCTGACTGAAATTCTAGAAAAAAACTTGGTAGGGAAAAGGGTTTTAGGCCTTTTTATACTGGCCAATATTGTTTATATCCTAATGCTTGTCGTTACGATTCCCCGTACAATGGACTTTTCTAATGGCATGGATTTATTGGACATGATGCCTATGGGATACGATTGGGCTTATGTAGATAAATTATTTAGTAATCTTGGAGAGGAGGGACGCAGCAATTATCTAACCGTGCAATTGCCTGTAGATATGCTTTACCCATTTCTTTTCGGGATTTCCTATTGCTTAGTTATTGCTTACTTCATCAACAAACTGAACAGACTACATTCTCCTTGTATTTTTCTATGTTTATTGCCTATACTTGCTGGAATAGCAGATTATCTAGAGAATTTTGGGATTATTTCAATGTTGAAAGGTTATCCTGACCTAAGTGAATTTTCGGTAAATATGACTAGTATTTTTTCCGTTGTTAAGTCTACTTCTACAAGTGTGTTTTTTATTGCTATTATAATTATGTTGCTGATATTAGGCTTTCAAGCTATTTCCAGAAAAAAAGTAAGGGCATAATAAGAAGGAGTCCTGTTGGTGTATATAGAAGGGGAAACAGCTCATAGAATCCCAGGTTTAACCAAATTTAAACTTTGAAAAGAAGAAGCCAATACTCAATTGAGCAAAAATTAAATTTTCCTTATGTAACTAAAGTACCTGAACAGGCGGATACATTTTCACATCTTTACATTATAAATCATCAAACAGTCTATTGCTGTTACTGAGCAAAGCATAATTGAAGGTAATAGCAATAAAATTTGGAGAGGGTAGATTACATGGTACTGGTTATCAGTTTGATAATAAGGTGTGATTGTATTATTGTCCCTGTTTGAAACGGAAATTTAAACTTGAATTAAAATGGATTTAAAAAAAATAATTAAGGAAAAAACAGGTACTATTGTTGATGTCAGAACCCCAATGGAATTCAGTGGTGGCAATGCAGAAGGTTCTATCAATATACCATTACAAGAGTTGGAAATCAGGAAAGAGGAGTTGAAATCCTTGAAGCAACCTTTGGTTTTATGCTGCGCAAGTGGGGGAAGAAGTGGACAAGCCACCCAATATTTAACGCATCAAGGAATTGAATGCTATAATGGTGGCTCTTGGTTGGACGTTAATTTTTATCAAACCCAAACTGTATAATCCAATGTTAAATACACTCAAACAACTCTTCGGTTTTGGACCAAAGGTAGATTACAATCAACTGCTAAAGCAAGGTGCAATTATTTTAGATGTACGCAGCAAAGGTGAATATCAAGGTGGACACATAAAAGGGTCAACCAATATACCTGTAGATACGTTAAGTAGTAATCTAGGTAGGCTCAAAGACAAAAACAAGCCTATTATTACCTGTTGCGCAAGTGGAATGAGAAGTGCTTCTGCAAAAAGAATATTAAAATCAAAAGGTTACAATGTAGTTCACAATGGAGGAGCATGGAACAGTTTGCAAAATAAAATTCATCAATAATTTTTAAAATATAAACCAAAATGAAAACAACCAATCAAATCGGACTCGACACTGCTAAAAGTAAATCCTTAGCTGAAGGTTTAAACAATTTACTTGCAGATTATATGATGTTTTACCAAAACACAAGAGGCTTGCATTGGAACATTAAAGGAGACAAGTTTTTCGAATTGCATTTGAAGTTTGAAGAACTTTATAACGACTTACTATTGAAAGTAGATGAAGTTGCAGAGAGGATCTTGACTTTGGGAGCAACACCATTACACACATTTGACGATTACAAAGGAGCTGCTAAAATTAAATCCTTGAAAAATGTATCCAATGGGAAAGAGGGGGTACAATCCATTCTTGAGGCATTAGAAACAATCATATTGGAACAAAGAGAATTGCTATCCCTATCTGCTGATGCAGATGATGAAGGTACCAATGCCTTAATGAGTGATTATATCCGTGAACAGGAAAAGCTGGTGTGGATGTATTCTTCTTTCTTAAATAAATAGCGATAAGATTAGTTGTAAGCTTTCCTGTTATATATAAGTTAAATTATAAATAGGAGAGCTTACATTTTTTTATATTTTTTTGGTGAATATTCTCCTAAAATGACAATTTTTATTTTGTTTCCTCCGTTTTACAGCTAGGATTGCCTTGGAATTGGCCATGGATTCTTGCGTCTTTTATATTTTGATTTGAGCATTGGAAATTTCCATCCTTAGGCTTGACTTGAAAAGTGATTTATCCTATTATAGTAGGTCTTTTGCCTATTTTGGGTTTGATTTTAATCAACTTTTATGGAAAAAATTTCTACGCGTTTACAATCAGATCTATACCGATTAGGGATACGAAAAGGAGATCATTTATTAATTCATTCATCGCTTAACGCTTTGGGTAGATTCCCCAACCGTGCCGAGACAATTGTCAAAGTTATTATAGCCTTTTTGGGGAGTGAGGGAACACTTTTAATGCCAAGTTTATCCTACCAAACAATTAATAAAAGTCAGCCGATTTTTAACGAACAAAATACACCCTCATGTGTAGGTGGGTTAACAGAGTTTTTCAGGACTTATCCTGGTGTGAAAAGGAGTATTCATCCCACACATTCGGTGTGCGGAATTGGAGGGAAAGCTGATTTTCTTTTAAATGATCATTTAAAAGACGAGACACCTTGTGGCCCTTACTCTCCCTTTGCAAAATTGCCTTTAGTGAAGGGAAAGGTAATGTTTTTGGGGTGTGGGACTAGACCCAATACTTCCATGCATGCGGTGGAAGAAAAATTCATTCCACCCTATTTGTTTGGAGAAAAAATAGACCATGAACTTCAACTATCAAATGGTGAAACTTTGGTTAAAACCTACCAAAGGCATGGTTTTAAAGGGTTTGATCAACGTTATGATCGTTTATTTAATGTCCTTGAACCAAGAGATTATCGAATAGGCAAAGTATTGGAAGCGAAAAGTGTGGTTATGGAATCTTTGGCTATATGGGAGAAAGGGATCCTGTATTTAAAACAAGATCCTTTTTACTTTGTCGATAGGGCAAACTGATTATTGTTCAGTAGCATGGCAACCACAACCACTGTGCATGTAGGTTTGTATGCTTTCATGCCATGGAAAAGCCTCGTTAAAGAGATTATTTTCCCAATAAAATGGCTTTCTTGTTTTAGGCTCATTTCCAATTTCGTCCATAGTAGCTGAATTATATAACCTACCATTGATCATGGTGTGGGTGATAGAATTTGAGTTTTTAATGTCCTCCAATGGGTTTTTATCCATAATGATAAGGTCGGCCAATTTCCCTTCTTTTAAGGAGCCTATTTCCTTGTCCATTCCTATGTACTTTGCACCATTTATAGTCGCTACTTTTAGCGCATCATGATTGGACATTCCTCCCTGAACAAAACTCCATAGCTCCCAATGAGCACCTAATCCCTGCAATTGACCATGTGCTCCTAAGTTTATTTTTACTCCTCTATCGGCTAGGGCATTTACCTGCTTGGCTGTAAGGATATGTCCATTTTCATATTCCTCATCCGGTGCCATGGTTCTATGTCTGGACCTGGCGTCAATTACCCCTCTAGGCGTAAAACGTAGAAGTTTTTCATTTTCCCATACATTGGTCTTTTGGTACCAATAGTTTTCACCATTGAGCCCTCCGTAATTGACTATGAGGGTAGGGGTGTAGCCAACCTTTGACTGAGCCCATATTTCAAGAACATCATTGTAAACCGGGGCTATAGGTATGTTGTGTTCGATTCCTGTGTGGCCATCCTGCACCATAGACATGTTGTGGAAAAAAGTAGAACCTCCTTCTGGCACTACATTCACCCTAAGTTCTCTGGCTGCTTGTAGTACTTGTTGGCGTTGGTCTCTTCTAGGCTGATTGTAGGATTTAACGGAAGTTGCCCCAAGTGCTTTGGTCCGTCGTAGAGAAGATTTAGCATCCTCCAATTTATTAATCACAGCCTTAAAATCCCCATCTGCACCGTATAAAATAAAGCCTGTACTAAAAATCCGAGGGCCTACCAAACTGCCGTTTTTTATCATTTCAGATAAGGTGAATACCGTTTCGCTATTGGCCGATGGATCATGGGAAGTCGTGACTCCAAAGGCTAGGTTGGCGTACAATTGCCAGTTTTGCTGAACAGTAAGTCCATCTCTAAAGGCACCGATATGGGCATGAGCATCCACCATTCCAGGCATTATGGTCTTACCTTTCATGTCATAGACCATGGCCTGTTTTGGTATACTTACTTTACCGTTTTCCCCAACAGCTAGAATATTTGAACCTTCAATTACTATTGTTCCATTTTCAATAACCTCGTCTCCCTCCATGGTGATAATCCTGGCTCCGGTAAAAGCAATGGTACCTTTGGGTTGATCGACTTTAGCCGTTAGACCTATAGCAATACCTTTTTCTCTTAGCTCATTTTCTTCTTCAGCCCTTTCTCCAAGGAAAGAAAACTTATCCTTGAGTTTTTTGCTGTAATACTGATCGCCCAAAGTCCAATGAACAGTTTGGCTGTCTTTAGACCAGTGAAGGTATAACCCGGCGTCCTTGTCAAGGGTTGCAACAGGTACTGATTTACTTTTGTCATCAAGATTGATGGTTTGTCCATTAAGGACAAGAGGTGCTACATAAGCCTTATGCAAATGTATAAAAGCTACCCATTCATTATCAGGACTAGGAACCAGCCTATTGGCATATTTTGACTCGATATGCGTCCGCTCATCCTTTCCATTCAAATCTATGGATTTAAGACTTTTGGTCAGGTTGCCAAAAAACTTCCCTCCAGTTTGAAAAAAGAGTCTTTCTTCATTTTTGGTAAACAAGGGATAATCTCCCGAAGCCGTTAAAAACTTACTTTCTTTTGATTCAAGATTAAGTAAATATATTCCAGGGTTTTTGGTGAAAGTTCTGCCTTGGTCCAGGTTTCCACCTTCTTTTCTATAGGCCAGACTTTTACCATCTGGTGAATAAACAGGATGTCTGTAGATTCCCTTTTCACTTGTTATAGTGGTAATCTTCTTACTTTTTAGCTCAATTTCTGCTATTGTGCCTTTATTTAGATCATTCCAAGTGACAAAGACAATCTTTTTACCATCTGGAGAAAAGGAAGGCTCCGCTTCGAAATCCACACCCGATGTTAGTCTTTTAGGTTTGCCATTGGGCATCTCTTTTGTCCATACATAACCTAAAGCCCTAAATACAATGGATTTACCATCAGGGGAAGTCCTTACATCCCGGATCATTTTAGCCGTAAATGATTCACGCTCTATTTGGTGTTCAAAATGTACTCGTTTTGCCAATGGCATGGTTACATCCGCAGAAAATGGAATGTCATTTTGGTTAAGGTTGGCGATATTGATTTTCTTCAATTTGCCTTTAGCCCAAATAACCAATTCATCCCCCGATGGCATCCAAGAAAAGCCAGGGTAAACACCGAATATAGCCCATGCTGTTTGTTGATCTTTGTTTAGTTGATCATAGACAGGCCATTCTTCACCAGTTTCCAGATCCTGGATATACAATACTGTCTTGGTCCTCACTCTTTTGATAAAAGCAAGTTTATTCCCATCAGGGGAGACCTGTGGTCTGGCAGCTCCACCTGGACCACCAGTAATAGTTTTTATTTCTCCTGTCTTGAAATCGTACCTTTTGATGACATAAATTTGACCATTGGGATCTCTATTGTATTGAAAGGAACCTCCAGGAGACATGTCTTCGCTATAGTAAAGGTATTTACCGTCAGGTGAAACGGAAGGTTCATTTACATCCTGTTGGTCATTTTTTCTTTTGGTTAGCTGTAAGCCATCTCCTCCGGTGATGTGGTATTGCCACATTTCTCCAGCACCAAGAGACCTGCCAGAAGAAAAATGCTTTCTTGCGATCAGGAAATTGCCATCGGGCATCCATTCAGCGTTATTGAGTAAACGAAAGGATTCCTTAGTGATTTGTTTTGGCTCCGATCCATCCGTCTTCATTACCCATATATTGTCTCCACCACCTGCGTCTGAGGTAAAGGAAATCCATTGACCATCTGGACTGAATCGCGGTTGGACATCGAAGGACATTCCAGTCCTTAAAGGCTTTGCTTTTCCGCCTTTTACAGGGATGGAATAGATGTCGCCCAGCATATCAAATACGATGGTATTTCCATCAGGACTGACGTCTACATTCATCCAAGTCCCTTCATCCGTTGTGAAATTAATTTGATCAAATTCCCAATCGCCATTTGGTTTGGAAACATTCCAATCTGTTTCCTCTTGAGCTAATAAAGGTGATAGCAGAAATAATCCTGCTAACCAAACTATTAAAAACTTACGCATAATGATTGATTTTTTACTTACCTAAACAAAGATATAGGCAATAAAATGAATAACTTAAAGAAGTGCTAACAATTTGGTCTAGGACTTGTTTGTATTATGATGAATCAAGGTAAAAAAAAGGTAGTTGCCATCGCAGGTGCAACAGGGTACATAGGTAAATGGTTTATGGACAGGTTTAAAGACCAGTATCATTTTATAGGTCTGAGCAGGAGGGAGGTTAATGAGAATCCTGAACCAAAAATAGAATGGAGACAAGTAGAGTTGTATTCCATTTCTTCCACCACTGAGGCCCTCAAAGGAGTTGACTATGCCATCTATTTGGTGCACTCTATGAATGCGTCTACTAGGCTCAATCAGGGTAGTTTCGAAGATACAGACTTGCTCTTAGCGGATAATTTTTCTAGAGCAGCGACTAGTAATGGAGTAAAGCAGATTATTTATCTGGGGGGTATTTTGCCTAAGGGTGAACCCGAAGAGGAATGGTCTCAACATTTGAAAAGTCGGTTGGAAGTAGAGCGAACCTTATCTACAGGAACGGCTGCCCTAACTGCCTTAAGAGCTAGTATAATCGTAGGGCCTGGAGGATCTTCCTTTGACATGATCAAGAATCTGGTTAAAAAATTACCTGTACTGATCTGCCCACAATGGACCGAATCTAAAACCCAACCCATCTCCCTAGATGATACCCTTACCATCATAGATGCATGTTTAGGCAATGAGGAAGTTTATGACAAAGCCATAGAAATAGGCAGTCCTGAAGTGATGAGTTATAAGGAAATGCTTGTTAAAACCTCCATGGTCATGGGAAAGAAGAGGTGGGTGTTTTCAGTTCCCTTTTTCTCCCCGGGGCTTTCTAAGTTGTGGGTAGGGTATTTTGGTGAAAGCCCTTCTCAGCTCGTGTCTCCTCTAGTGGAAAGTCTGAAGCATACCATGACAGTTTCTGATGACTTGGCTTTTGATGCTGTGTACATTGATTATCAAGGTTATGAAGAGGCGGTTAAAATAGCACTTGAAACGGTAGAAGAACCTGTATTACCATCCTTCAAACCGGCTGAAAAGCAAAAAAATACGGTGAGAAGTATTCAGCGTTTACCAAATACTCTGGGAAAAAGTGCCTATTGGGCAGCCAATCGATACAAGGTTTGGTTACCCATATTTTTTAAATCCATAATCATTGCCAAGGAAGACGAGGATAAAATAATAAGTTTTTATATTTCTTTTATAAAGGTACCCATGCTTCAGTTGTCTTGGGTTAAAGACAGAAGCAACAAAAAAAGACAACTTTTTTACATTTCAGGTGGCTGGTTGGTGAGTCGATCAAATTATGGTTGGCTGGAATTTAGAGAGGTGCTAGAAGGTAAATATATCATTACCGCAATTCACGAATTTGTTCCCAAAATCCCTTGGTTTTTTTATGTTAACACTCAGGCACGTTTGCATCTTTGGGTAATGAACAGGTATGGAAAATACCTAAATACCATTAGAAAGAGGAAAAGGCATATAAATTGAATATGAAAAAAGAATTCCGAATGATGGATCGAAGTAAATATAGGTCAACTTTTACCAAATGAAGATTATCTCTTTTAAGGAGATGTTTAAGGTATTGTATTTTAAAATCAATTGTCTAAAGATTTAACCTCTGAAAGGAGTGAATTTGCGTTGGAGTTCGCTGCTTAACTTTAGTTTTTGCCATTGTCTTAGAATTCCATCTAGGCTTTAATGCCATGGAGTAATCATAGAAATAGCGGGGGTATTGCAACACCTATTTTATCTGCAAAGAAAGGGAGAAATATCTCAGATAAGGGTATAGTTCTTGGTTCAGTGAATGCATATTAAATGATTAAGTTTGGATTGTCGCCTTTTTTTGCGCCTATTCTGACATAATCGTTTAATTTTACGCTCTTACGCTTAAAATTTGCGATGTCTTCGAATCCGGTTTAAATTATCAAAGGATAATTTCTAGTCATCGTACTCCAGAAATTGACCAAAAAAATCCCCGAAATATTTCCGGGGATTTAATGATAATAGTAATTAGAAAATTATAGATCCCTAAGCTTTTAACTTAGGCTCCCATCCTTTTTCATATTCTCTTTTCCAAAGGGCTTTTCCTTTCTTACTGTTGGTAATGTGTCCATTTGAAGAATCACAAGTCAACACTTCTCCAGTTCTTGAAGCGATGTTTGCCAAGTGGCAAAGCAATACACTTTTAGCACCTTCGTCTATAGGGCTTTTTTGTTCAGCCTTTCCTCGGATAGCCTCAAAGAAGTTAACAACATGAAGAGTGGACATATCGCCTCCTCCTCCAAGTGCAGTGCCAGCTTCATTGCTAGTAGATTCACTGGTTTTAACCACCTTACCATTTCTATCAAATAGCTTGTAACCACCTCTGTCAATATAGGCAGAACCGTCAGTTCCATAGACAATGGTTCCTCTTCCTGGGCCATAAGTATTGTGACCATTTCGGCTTTTACAGTCCCACTGAATGGTTCTATTTCCGGAGAATTTAAAAACGGCATCCATAGTATCGTACATGGTCCAACCATCATTTGGCCAATGGTACTTTCCTGAATCTACAGAAACTTTTTCAGGAAAATCTACCTGAAGTGCCCATCTGGCAACATCTATTTCATGAGTACCATTGTTTCCAGCCTCAGCTGTTCCATGGTCCCAGCCATACCAATGCCAGTTATAGTTCCAGGTTTCTTCAGTATATTCTCTTCTAGGTGCAGGTCCTTGAAATAAATCCCAATCCAATCCATTAGGCGGTGTAGCCTTCTTTTGGTTAGGCACTTCACCTCTTGCTGAATTGTAAAAGGCAGTTGCTTTGTAAACATTTCCTATCACACCTTCATGTATCTCCTTAATGATTTGGATACTTTCAGGAGAGGAACGCTGCTGATTACCCATTTGCACCACTTTATTGTAATGCTTTTGGTAAGCAACTAAAAGTTCTCCCTCATAAGGGTTATGGCTACAAGGTTTTTCTACATAGACATTTTTACCCGCCTCTAGTGCAAGCCAAGTACCTGGCGCATGCCAGTGATCTGGGGTTGCATTGATCAAAGCATCAACTTCTTTGTCTTCCAAAACTTTTAGTATACTGTTTTCAAGTTTTGGTTTATAATCTATGTGTTTAGCAAAATTTATTGCAGCCCTTTCTCTTTGTGATGGCATTACATCGCAAAGGTACATAAGGTTTATATTGCTTGATTTTAATTTTACTGGCTCATAATATGCTCCTAATCGTCTTCCTAAGCCAGCGATTGCTAAGTTGATTCTGTCATTTGCTCCAATGATATTTCCGTAGCTTTTGGCAGAAAACCCTACAGCTCCTAAAGAAGAAATACCCATGGTTGCTAAAGCGGATTTTTTAATAAAATCCCTCCTGCTATCATTAGATTTATTCATAAATATTCTCAGGTTTGTTGAATGTATTGTTATTAACTTCTAATCTTTTTTCAATATGCTTCTGGCGATACCAATTTCCAATCCTCTGAGTTCAGCAAGGCCCTTTAGTCTTCCTATGGCAGAATAACCAGGGTTGGTGATTTTTCCTAAATCATCTAACATTTGGTGTCCATGATCCGGACGCATTGGAAGTGATTTACCAATTTTCTGTTGCAATTTCACTATTTCTTCAACGACATCAGCCATTGGAACATCACCTTCCATGTGGTTGGCTTCGTAGAAATTACCTTCTTCATCCCTCTGAGTGCTTCTCAGGTGAATAAAATGAATGTGCTCACCATATTTTTCTACCATAGCTGGAAGGTCATTGTCAGCCCTGATGCCTAAAGAACCTGTGCAAAACGTAAATCCATTATAAGGACTATTGTTGTTTTCCAAAATTCGATCATAGTCCTTAGCTGTACTAACTACTCTAGGCAGACCGAAAATAGGGAATGGAGGATCATCCGGGTGGATACATACTGATACTTTGTTTTCTTCAGCTACTGGAACGATTGCATCAAGAAATAAATTAAGGTTATCGCCTAGTTTCTTTGCATCGATTCCTTTGAAGGTATCCAAAGCCTTTTGAAAATCCTCTACAGAATAACCTTCTTCAGCACCTGGTAAACCAGCTATAATGTTATTGACCAATTGGTTTTTATCCTCTTCAGACAAAGTATCAAAATGAGCCTTAGCCTTTTGTTTCATGCTTTCACTGTAATCAGCAGCAGCACCTGGGCGTTGAAGAATAAATAAGTCAAAAGCAGCAATAGCCTTCATTTCAAAGCGAAGTGCTTTCGCACCGTTGGCCATAGGGTAAGCAAGGTTGGTCCTTGTCCAATCCAGTATGGGCATAAAATTATAACAAACAGTAGTGATACCTTCTGAAGCCAGGTTTCTAATACTTTCCTGATAATTTTTAATGCATTCTTCAAAATTCCCAGATCGGGTTTTGATGTTTTCATGTACAGGCACACTCTCAACTACGGACCAAGTCAGGCCTGCTGCTTCAATAATTTCTTTTCTCTCCCTGATTGCTTCCCTAGGCCAGACCTGACCATTAGGTATTTGATGCAAGGCAGTGACTATGCCAGTAGCTCCTGATTGAAGGATGTCTGACAACTGTACGGGATCATTTGGACCATACCAACGCATGGTTTGTTCCATGTATATAGGTTGTTTGTTATTACTCATACTCCTGAAAAAGCGCTAAATCCTCCATCTATTTCTGTAATTGTACCTGTTACGAACTTTGAAGCCTCGCTGCTGAGCCATTGCACGGCACCGAAAAGCTCCTCAGGATTGCCAAATCTGGCCATTGGTGTGTGGTCGATGATTTGATTACCACGTTGTGTGAGGCTGCCATCCTTATTGGTAAGTAAAGCTTCATTTTGAGCGGTTAGGAAGAAGCCAGGGGCTACTGCATTTACTCTCATTTCCGCACCGTATTTTTTCGCAAATTCCACAGCCATCCATTTGGTCATGTTGTCAATAGCGGCTTTAGCTGAAGCATATCCCATCACTCGGGTCATAGGCCTGCTTGCTGCCATTGAAGAAATATTGATGATGGACGCTTTTTTGGTTTTGGTGAATAATGGCAAAAAGGTCTTTATAGGTAAGAAAGTCCCCATATAATTGAGGTCCATAATCGTTTTTACCGCCTCAGATGATAAGTCTGTAACCAATTGATCTGGCATCACTGTAGCTCCAGGCATGTTTCCTCCTGCTGCATTGATTAGGACATCTACCTGCTCAAATTCTTTCTCCAGATTCTCTTTGACTAAGGTTAGTTCTTTTTCGTTGGTAACATCTGCCACAGCAGGATAGGCATAACCGCCGTCATCCTTAATTTCATTCACGAGCGCACTTACCTTTTCCTCATTTCTTCCAAGGATTATCATCTGTGCACCTTCCAATGCTAGGTGTTTAGCTATTGCTTTGCCTAAAACACCAGTTCCACCACTAATTATGATGACTTTGTTTTTTACTGAAAATAATTGAGACATTGTATGTATTATGGTTTTTATTTATTTTAAAGTGAAACTCCTCGTTTCCAAGGTATGAAATCGTCTTGATTCAACAATACAGCTTTTGCTTTTATCTTACCACTAGCCACTTGTATAATATGTTCCATTAATTCATCGCCCATTTCAGGAATGGTTTTTTCACCTGAAATAATTCCACCAGTATCTACATCTATGATGTCAGACATCCTCTCGGAAAGTTTATGATTGGAAGATACTTTGATGACAGGGGTAATAGGATTTCCTGTAGGGGTTCCTAAACCTGTGGTAAATAATATGATATTGGCTCCAGAACCTGCCATTGCAGTGGTGCTTTCTACATCATTTCCTGGGGAGCACAATAAGCTAAGTCCAGGTTTAGTTACAATTTCAGTATAATCAAGGATATCTTCAATAGGAGAGGTGCCACCTTTTTTGGCTGCTCCAGCAGATTTTATCGCATCTGTGATCAAACCATCTTTTATGTTCCCAGGACTTGGATTCATGTCAAAACCTGAGCCTACTGCTTCTGCAGATGCTGAATAGGCACGCATTAACTTTACGAATTTTGCTGCATTTTCATCCGTAGTACACCTATTGATCAGTTCCTGTTCTACACCACATAATTCTGGAAATTCAGAAAGGATGGTTTTTCCTCCCAAGGCTGCTAGAATATCAGATACCTGTCCTAAAGAAGGATTAGCAGAAATTCCCGAGAAACCATCAGATCCACCACATTCCAGTCCTATGGTCAATTGGCTCAATGGTGCTGGTTCCCTTACCAATTGATCTGCCTCTGTCATTGCCAAGAATGTAGATTGTATGGCTTTAGTGAGTAGCTGAGGTTCGGTGCCCTCTTCCTGCTGTTCTAAAATGATCACCGGTTTTTTGAGATCCGGGTTGATATTGGCTAATTTTTCTTTTAAAATCGCAGGTTGTGCATTTTGACAACCCAGACTTAAAATTGTCGCACCCGCCACATTTGGGTTGTTGATGTACCCAGCGATCAAAGCACAAAGGGCCTCAGAATCTTGTCTGGTGCCACCACAGCCTCCATTATGGGTAAGGAATTTTATACCGTCTAAATTTTTAAATAACTTTTCTTCTCCAGCCTGTTCCAGGGTTTCCACACCCACTTGCTGAAGACCTTCCTTGTCTCCGTTAAGGTAAAGCTGCTTCATTTGTTTCACGAAAGATTTGTAGGGGTTGGGCTTAGCAAAACCCAGCTCTTCTACAAAAGCCTGCTTCATGATTTCTATGTTTCGGTTTTCGCAAAATACCAAAGGCACTACCAGCCAATAATTGGCAGTTCCAACCTGTCCATCTGGTCGATGAAAACCATCAAATGTCCTGTTTTTCCATTTGCTTACATCAGGAGCATTCCACTTAAACGCCTTTCTTTGGCCAGTGTAGGTAGCTGTCTGATGAGCAAGGTTACTTGTCGTGATGACATCACCTGATGGTATGGGAGACAATGCCTTGCCTACAATTATACCATACATATACACTTTATCCCCCTGATTTAAATCAGAAATGGTGAATTTATGCTTGGCATTAACACTACTTTTTAAAGTAATTTCATTATTTTCAAATTTGATAATTTCACCCTTTTTAAGGTCCGTTAACGCAACCAAAACGTTGTCGTCGGGATGAATTCGTAAAACTTTATGCACCATTTCAATTATTTGATTATCTTGAGCAATCGATTGCACAATTTATAAATAAATTAAAAGAAAAGAGGCTAAGGGCTTCTTTTTTTTTAAATCCCCATTAATTTTGATGGTTTATTGTCAGTTTTCCAAATCCATTCTATTGATGGATGAAAAAAACAAGTGCAATAACAAGTCCTGAATTGTGGGCTAATTGTATCTTGCTCTAAGTATTATATGAATAAGGAATACTACCTAAAATAGTACAGTTAAATCATTATTAGTCAGTACTTATTCTTCCAAGTTTTTCAATTTAGCAAGTTCAGTGAAATAGTAAAGCAATGATATAATGTGATTGAATTATTGAAATAAAACTTAATTGATATAATTTTAAGAAGTAAACGAGTAATAGAAACCCAAATAATATTGCAATTCATATGTTGAAATTTAAAAAGACGAATTTTCCGAACTACCTAAGTATGCTGTTTCTTGCGGCTATTTTGGTGAGCTGCTCCAAACCAGGAGGAGTAAGGATATTAAAACTTGGCCATGGATTGGATACAAGCCATCCAGTACATGCTGCCATGCTGTATTTAGCCGAAAAGGCTGAAGAAAAATCTAATGGTAAAATGATTGTTCAGGTGTATCCCAACCAACAATTAGGTACCGAGCGGGAGCTTGTGGAACTGCTACAAATTGGTAGTTTGGCGATGACCAAAGTATCCACTGCAGCAATGGAGGGATTTGCACCGGAAATTAAAATATTAGGTCAGCCTTATTTATTTCGCGATGATGAGCAGCAGGCTAAGGTACTTGAAGGACCTATAGGTAAACAACTTTTGGCTGCTGGTGAGAAATACTGGCTTAAAGGTTTGTGTTTTTATGATGGTGGCAAACGTAGTTTTTATACCAAGGACAAGCCCGTAATGGTGCCCTCAGATATAGAGGGACTCAAAATCCGAGTAATGGAAAGTCCAACTGCAGTTAATATGGTGCAGAGTTTTGGAGGTTCACCTACCCCAGTTTCCTTTGGGGAACTTTATACGGCATTGCAACAAGGTATAGTGGATGGCGCTGAGAACAATCCCCCAAGTTTTGTTACTTCTCGTCACTATGAAGTGTGTAAATACTACTCTTTAAATGAACATACTGCGATTCCTGATATGATGATTGTAAGTACCAAGGTTTGGGACTTGCTTTCTGAGGAAGAAAGAACCTGGCTTCAAGAAGCTGCTGATGAGTCAGCCGTTTACCAATACAAATTATGGGAAGAATCTGTAGCTGAATCGATGAAAATTTTGGAGGAAGCTGGCGTAGAGGTACTTTATCCAGATAAGGAGCCATTTAGAAAAGAGGCGGAAAAGGTTTATGAACTTATGAAAGAATCAGATCCGGAAATGTATAAGTTGGTTCAAGAAATTAGAAAATATTAAGCAATGGTCAGTCTTAAATCAAAATTAGATAAAATTGTAGGGATCATGCTGATGGTCATTATGGCTGTGATGGTTCTTAATGTTACTTGGCAGGTTTTTTCCAGGTATGTGCTCCAGTCTCCGAGTTCATTTACGGATGAACTTTCAAGGTATTTATTAGTGTGGTTAGGTATGTTAGGTGCTGCCTATGTGGCCGGACAAGGTAATCACCTTGCCATAGATATTTTACCAACCAAGTTGGTAGGAGAAGCAAAAAGAAGATTATTAATTATTATTAATATTGTCATCATACTATTTGTTATTCCTGTGATGATAATGGGAGGGGCAAACTTGGTTTACATCACCTTCATTCTGGAACAAAAATCAGCGACTTTGCAATTGCCGCTGGCTTATGTTTATATGATGATCCCTTTTTCAGGTCTACTGGTGCTTTTTTACCAATTGGCAGATCTTAAAAATTTAATGAACAATAAAGACTCCCAAAATATTTAAATCATGGAAGAATATTTAAGCATACTTATACTGATTGTTAGTTTTATTATTCTAATGGGGATTGGGGTTCCAGTTGCCTGGGCATTGGGTTTTTCTAGTTTTCTTACACTTACAGTTACCATCGCCTCCGTACCTTCTGCCACTACTATTGCCCAAAGGATGGGAGTGGGGCTAGACAGTTTTGCCTTATTGGCCATTCCATTTTTTATATTGGCAGGAGAGATAATGAATAAAGGTGGCATTGCCAATAGGTTAATTGATTTGGCAAAAGCCATGACAGGAAAACTTCCTGGTGGATTGTTGTACGTAAATGTAATTGCCGCCATGCTCTTTGGAGCCATAGCAGGTTCAGCAGCAGCGGCAGCTTCTGCCATTGGTGGGATTTTAGGTCCAAGAATGGAAAAAGAAGGTTACCCAAGAGAATTGGGAGCTGCGGTGAATATCACTGCTTCTACAACTGGTTTGATTATCCCTCCATCCAATGTTTTGATCGTTTATTCTTTGGCTAGTGGGGGCGTATCCATTGCTGCGCTATTTATTGCTGGATATATTCCAGGCTTATTGATTGGTTTATTCTTGATGATCACCGCAGCTATATTTATCAAAAAGCACAACCTAAAGCCCGGTGAACCTACAAGTGCCAAAGAACTTGGTACTAAATTTCTAGCCGCATTTCCTAGTTTGATGCTTTTGGTTGTTGTAATTGGAGGGATAGTAGTTGGTGTATTTACCGCTACTGAGGCATCGGCAATAGCTGTTGTCTATACCTTGGTATTGTCCTTTATTTATGGGGAAATAAAAATAAAAAACCTTCCCTCCATTTTATTGAAAAGCTCTGAAACAACTGCAATTGTAATGTTGTTGATCGCTACTTCAATGAGTATGTCTTGGGCAATGTCCAGCGAGAATATTCCTCAGTCAATTAGTTCTGCTTTACTGACTATGAGTGACAATAAGTTCGTGATATTAATTATGATTAACCTAATCTTATTGTTCGTTGGTACATTTATGGACATGACACCAGCAGTATTGATTTTCACACCTATTTTTCTTCCAGCAGTGGTGACTTTAGGAATAGATCCTATCCACTTTGGTATCATGATGGTATTGAACTTATGTATTGGGGTATGTACTCCTCCGGTTGGCTCTGTTTTATTCGTTGGGGTGGGAGTGGCCAAGACTACCATTGCAAAGGTATTCTTTCCCTTACTTCCCTTTTTCTTGGCGATGTTATTAGGTTTGCTTCTGATCACATTGATTCCAGAGCTTACACTATGGTTGCCATCTGTTTTTGGTTTATAATAATTAGACACTTTATAAATTCAACTCCTCAGCCTTCGGTTGAGGAGTTTTTTTTTACCTATAGGGACAATGGCTCGTAATTCGCCAATGGTGAAGACGATGGTTTTGCTCTAGGCCAAAATTGAAACATTAAATAACTTGGGTAATAGTTTTATTTTACCTGAAATAAATCCATTTTAGTAGCCTTAATAAAGAGAATTAGGAAGGATTATGGAAAGAAGAAATGTATTGAAAAGAATTAGTTACCTGTCAACAGGAATGCTAGTGGCATCCATTACCGGTGCGATTGCAAATAATAGTTCTTCAAATTCGACCAAGACCATATTGCTGGTGTCTGGCTGGCAAGATGTGAATATTGGTGATATTGCACATACGCCAGGATTGATCCATATATTGAAGACCTTCCTTCCAGAATATAAAATCATCCTTTGGAAAAAATCTAAAGGAGAGAAAGTAAAGCAACTTCTTTATAAGAACTATCCAGATGTGAAAATCATCTACGGCTCAGTGGCACAAGATAGTAGCGTGGAGAATGAAGAAGTAATGTCTGCCATTAAAAATGCAGATATCTTGGTCCATGGTTCTGGCCCATACGTGGTAGGGCAGGACAACCTTGAGGCCTGGATAAAATATACCGATAAGCCTTTTGGAATTTTTGGCACCACGATTCAATCCATTACTCCTGAATTAAAAAAAGTACTAGATACTTCCTCTTTTATTTACACAAGAGAAACGGCTTCATTAAAGGTGTTAAAAGACCATGGGATCACGGGAAAAAGTGTTTCTTTTGCTCCTGATGCCACTTTTTTCTTTGATTTATTGGATGAGGACAAAGCCATTTCGTTTTTGGAAACCCATGAATTAGAGGAGAAGAAATTTATATGTGTTATACCTAGGCTAAGGTATACCCCTTACCATAAAATCAAAAAAGTTAGCTGGTCGGCTGAGAAAATTCAAGAAGTAGAAGAAACCAATGCCAAATACAAAGAAGTAGATCATGCAAAGATGAGGGTGGCCATGATAGAGTGGGTGAGGAAAACAGGAAACAAAGTATTGATTTGTCCTGAGATGACTTATCAGGTAGATATTATGGATGAATTGTTGGTTAATCCCCTTCCAGAGGATGTGAAAAGCAAGGTTATCAAGCGGGATTATTGGCTTCCGGATGAAGCGGCATCGATTTATTCTAGGGCTCATTCCGTGCTGAGTTTTGAATGTCATTCTCCGATAATAGCGGCAGCAAATGGGACACCCATGTTTTATTTAAGGCAACCTGAAGACACCATCAAAGGTCAGATGTACTATGACCTGGGATTGGCAGATTGGGTATTTGAAATAGAAGAAACGGAGGGGAAGCAAATTGCCGATACTTTGATGGAAAACTGGGAAAACTACAATAAAGCTGAACGAAAGTTGGGGAAAGCGATGAAAAAAGTAGCCAATATTTACAAAACTTCCTCAGAAAAAATTAAATTGGTTACAATTTGAAGATGAAAGTGAGGAGTTTAATAGAATTACTCCTCACTTTCATCTTCAAATATTTCTTCGATTGAGCTCCCAAACAATTTGGCGATCTTAAACGCAAGAGGCAGACTTGGGTCAAACTTACCTTTTTCTATTGCATTGATGGTTTGCCTGGATACAGCTAGGCTATCTGCTAGATCTGCTTGGGTCCAGTTTTTTTCAGCACGGAGTACTTTTAAATTGTTTTTCATTGGTAACGCTTTTTTCCAATTGCTATGGCAGCCAAATAGCTAAGGCTAATTGCTATTACCAAAAAGGAAATTTCAGCATCAGTAGAGATTAAGTTAGTGATATCCAAAAGACTATAAGCCAAGCCCCCAAATACACCAACACTTAGTGCAATTCCCATGGCTTCCAGTTGAATTTGCTTTTCAAGTTCGTCTAGAGATTTGAGAAAGCGAATATTAGCCAAAACCAAACCAACTGCGAATAGTAGGTTAACCAATACCCCCAGCCAAGTGAATAGTTTATTCCCTTCCCACAAAAACTGAGGTCCAAAAGTAACAAAAGCAACAGTCATGACCCATAGTGAAGTCCATATTCCTAAATTTCTTGTAATTTTTTTACGTTGTTTTTTCCAGTTTTGAATTTCCATGGTATTAAATTTATGTAAAGTAAACTTTACATAAAGGTAAGGTTAATTTTCAAAATGTAAAACAAACTTTACATTTTTTTTATTCATTGAAAGCCTAAAGATTTTTCTAAAAAGTATCTTTCCCAATAATTCAAAAAGTAGGAATAGGAGCTCATTTGATCTTTAACCCAGATTATGTAATAGGATTTCCTGTGTTTACGGGAAGTGTTGCAATCGCAAGAAAATCAGGCTGTTTGGAGATTTTAGCATAGCACCGCTATGGTAAAATTGAAAACAGCAACGAAGTGGCTGATTTTGAAGCGATTTCAGCACGTAATAGATTGTCTATTGCATATTTCGGGTTAAAGTACAATAAAACTTAAATTGGTAAATTTTGTAAGGGCTAACATCCGAAACTCAAAAAATAAAGCCCTGAAAAAAGTGAATTTCTCAGGGCTTCGGTATTGGGAATTAGGGTGATTTATTCACTTGTATTTTCCTCAATTGTAGTAAGTGGAGGAACATTGTTTTCATATCCTGAATAGCCTTTGTTTTGATTGATAATACCTTGGGTATTACTATTTATTGCAGGGGCAGGTATAGGCCATAGTACATGGTAAGGACTATAGGTATAAGTATCTCCATGTCTGGTTGAAACTCCTTTATTATAGAAATCAGTTACAGACATTATTCTGTCATAAAGGAAGTTTTCATCGGAGAAGTTTTCTATGGAATAGGTTTTACCATTATAAGCTTGAATTCCTGTGTTGGCAAAAATATAAGCCATTCTTGTAAGTTCTGTTTTTCTAGGTTCTTCGTAGTACAATTCTCTAGCTCTTTCATCTAGTATGGTCCCAATATTCATTTGATCAGGAGAATAAGGTGCAGCACCTGCACGGGTTCTTACTGCATTGAGATCATTGGCAGCATTGGTTAAATCACCTTTCCAGACGTAGGCCTCAGCTCTCAAGAGGTAAGTTTCTGCTAACCTAAATATGTACCAATCACTATGACCTCCGCTAGGTCTTATGTTTTGTGGGTCAGGAATAAATAGTTTGTAGTGAGGCCAAGAAAACCAGCTTCTAATGGTGTCTACCACTAAAACAGTGCCTTCATCATTTCGGAACTGTAAAGGTTTTCCATAATAGTCATCGGTACCTTTTAAATCTGGGTTGTTATGAACCAAATCTGTCATGTCCATCCAGTTTCCAGGTGCATGCCTCAGGTCGTTTTCATCATCCCAAATCATGCTTTGGTGGTACCAGGTTCCACGCAGTCTACCAATACCTCTACCATAAGTGCTAACTTGATCAATTTCAATTCCTGGTTGATCAATTGTACCACGATTACCATTTGGTGTATTGATGTTAGTAAACCAGAAAGGCACACCTTGTCGCATGGAAGACATCCCCCCAGAATTTCCTTCAGTATCAATACGGTCCATGACCATCAAAATCGCCTCTTTATTAACATTGGCCGATTTATTTTCAGGTCGATGTAAATCCCAAATTAGGTTTTTCGAAGGGTCATTACCTGTAGACCCAAATCTGTCTGTCATCAAAGAATGTGTACCTCCATCTATTAACCTTGAAGCAGATGCAATGGCATCGTCAAATTCTCCAAGTGCAAGATTCACTTTAGTTAAAAGGTGCTGAATGGCTCCTTTAGGAACTTGCCCTTTGTCCATCACTGCAGGCACCCAAGGCTCTGCCCATTCTAAGTCTTCTTTCATTTTACGTAGAATTACTTCCCTCTTAGTAGAATAAAAGTTTAGGCGAGGCTCAAGTATCTCTTCAAGAATTAAAGGGACATCTCCAAATTGATTTGTAAGCCTATAATACCTTAATGCTCTATGAAAATAAGCTGTTCCGAGAATGTGGTTTCTTTCCTCTTCTGATTCGTAATCTGTTGGGTCATCAATTCTGGATATTACAGTATTTGCATATTTAATACCCTTAAAACCTTCATACCAATACCATCCAATTCTATTGTAATTTGCAGAGTTAAGGTTGGCATCTGGTGTAATCAGAAGGTTCATGTCCTGAGCTGGGCCAGATTTATCGGTTGTTCCTTCTACAGCTACTTCTGTAAATATATGCTCTGTTAGGATAGGGGGGCCATCACCAGTAAGTTCGTGCCTCATGTTTCTCTCGCATGCTACTAATGCACCCCAAAGTCCGCTTGAAGAGTTGAAAGTATTTTCAGGTGCATAAAAAGATAATGGTTTAGGTTCTAGCCAACTTTCGTCACAGGAAGTTGTACTTACCAAAAGGCCGGTGGCCAATATGGAGAGGTAGAACGTTGATTTTTTTATATTAAATTTCATGATTTTTTTCATTTTAGCCAATTATTACAAAGTCAAATCTATACCCAGTGTAAAGATTCTAGGGGTTGGAACTGCAGATTCAGGGTCCCAAAAATTAAACTCGGTAGCATAGAAGCCAACATTCCTTACGTTCATATAAAATCGTAAATTTTCTATTTTCGCCCTTTCCACTATTGTTCGTGGAACAGTATACGCTACGGAAACATTTTCTAGACGGACAAATGACCTGCTTTGATAAACATTGAAACCTCCAGCTCCACCTTCACTTGAGTAGAGTCTGGCCCATTCATTACTAGGGTTCTCCTCTGTCCAATAAGGTAAAATGTAAGAATTGGATCGATCAAGGAATCCTTGTCTGTTTTTCCTTTGGTTGAATGTTCCCATATGCCCTAAATAAGCATACATCATAAATGAAACATCGAAATTTTTCCAGACTTTAAATTCATTTCTAAAGCTCCATCTAGATCTTGGTTCTGTAAATCCTAAAAATTGTCTGTCAGCGTTAGAATAAAGACCATCTTCATTTACATCTTCAATTTTAAAATCACCTGGCTTTACCCCATAATCACTGGCTTGGTCTGCTTCAGGAGTTTGCCATATGCCATCTGTTTTGTAATCCCATATGGCATCAATTGGATGGCCTATAAACCATTTGTTTTCTATATCATCCAATTCCTTTCCGTTTTCATCCAAATCTCCGTATAGGCTAATTATTTTATTACGATTCATTTGAAAATTTAAGCTTGCTCTCCATGTAAGGTTGGATCTTTGCATTAGCTGACTGTTCAAGCTCACTTCAACCCCACGGTTTCTTACTTCCCCTAAATTGTCATAGACAAAGTTAAATCCCAAAATATCAGGCAAAGACCGTTCTACTAAGAGGTCGGTAGTGGACATGTCATAGGCCTCTATAGTACCATCCAAAAGACTATTGAACAAAGAGAAATCAAGACCAATATTTGAGGAGGTTGTTTTTTCCCACTTTAGGTTGGAATTTTGCATGGTATTTACATACAATTGACTTACAAAATACATGTCTCCGCTTGGTCTTTGGTAAAAATATTTACCTGTTTGTAAATCTGAAAGAGCGGCATATCTACCAATGTCGCGATTTCCATTTACCCCCCAGGAAGCCCTTAATTTACCATAATCCAACCATGGAATATCGACAAAATCTTCATCAGTAAAAACCCAACCAAAAGCTGCTGAAGTGAAAGTAGCTCTAGGGTTACTTTGACCAAAAGCAGAATATCCATCTCTTCTTACAGAAAGAGTGGTGATGTATTTATCAGAAAGGGTATAAATAACTCTTCCCATAAGTGCGTCTGCTGTATGGTATTGGTCATTACTTGAAATGATAGGGTTGATCCCAGCTCCAATATTGTGATAACCTAACCGGTCATGGGGTTCAAACCCCACATTGCTCATTGTATTGTCCCAACTTTGGAATTTTTCGGAGTTGGCCAAGAGTGTCACATCAAAATTGTGTATGTTATTAAAGTTTTTGCTCCAGCTTAAGATATTATCAAGCTGCCAGAAATATACTTTTCTTTGTTGCCGGCTCGCTCTACCTCCCATGTTTTCAAAGTCCTGGTGGGCAGCCATTTCATGATTATAACGTTCATAAAATTCATACCGAGGTGTAAAGTTTGTTCTAAACTTGAAGCCAAAAGGAAGTTCAATTGCTGCAAATAAAGTAGCATTGATTGTAGTTTCTTTCTGTAATCTATCCGTAAATCCAGGAGTATAGTAGGGGTGGCGTCCACCACTCACTTCTTCATTTGGTCTGAATCTAAGGCTCTCGCCATCTTCTAAGAAGGGTTCCGCCCAGGGTGATAAATTGACCATGTCGCCCCAGTTCACTGCAATTTGACTTTCATCCCTATCTGCAAATTGTGTGTTCATTCCCACTGTAAGCCAATCGTTTACATTGCCTTCAATATTGAACCTACTTCTAATGGTAGTGAATTCATCGCCTACGATCAACCCCTCATTGTCCAGATAGCCCATGGACCAGTAATATTGAAAATCTTCATTTCTACCCGAAAGACTTACTGTATGGTCTTGTCTCAAGCCGTTTTGAAACATCATATTGTACCAGTTGACACTCTCTCCAGCCTTGTAGTTGGCAATTTCTAGAGGTTGCATGTTTAATCGTTGCAACCATACTGTTTCTGGATCTCCTTCTGAGCCATCATATTTGAGCCAGGTGTCTAAGGAGATGTTGTCTGGAAGCGTATTGGGGTTTGAAAATCTATAAGGTTCAAATCCTCCTGCATTTATACTTTCCATTACGTCTTCTCTCCAGGAAAGAAAGCCCTGTGGGCCATATAAAGGCTCATTTTTTGACATGGTAGCCAGCCCCCAATTAGAATTAATTTTAATTTGGGTCTTTCCCAATTCTCCTTTTTTGGTATTGATAAGTATAACACCACTGGCGGCCTTGGCTCCAAATACTGCTGCGGAACTAGCATCCTTTAAAACATCTATGCTTTCGATGTCATTTGGGTTGATGTCTGCAAGCTGTCCATAGTAAATGGCCCCATCAAGAACCAAAAGTGGACTTGAACCTGCATTTAAGGAAGTCCTTCCACGTACTTCAAGACTACCTCCTCCTTTTGCGGAGGTGCTCAAGCCAACATTCAAGCCAGCGATATTTCCTCTAAGAACGTCTTGGATTGAGTTTGGATTCTCATTTTCAAGTTTGGAGGCTGTAACTGATGATACAGCACCTGTAAGGTCTCTTTTTCTAGCTGTACCATAGCCAATAACCACAACTTCATCTAGTGAAGCGGTGTCCATAATTAAGGTTACATTCAATTGTGAACGGTTCCCTACTTCTAGAGTTTGGGTAGTAAATCCAACAAAAGAAAATGTCAAACTCGCATTTTCAGGCACAGTAATTTTATAATTGCCCTCAATGTCAGTGACTGTTCCCGTTCCCTGTCCTTCGATAAGTACCGTTACTCCAGGAAGACCTTCACCGTTATCATCAGTTACCTGACCCGATACCGTAATGTCTTCATCAATCCGAATATTTGGTGATTCTGCTGCAGCATCCACTGAAATGTACAGCATGCAGAAACAGAGTATCAGAATTTTCATTTCTGATACTCTGAAAAATTGTTTTTGTAATAAGTTTTTCATCTTTTTTGGGTTAGAATTAAAAGATTATTTTTAAATCTTAATAAGAATATTGATTCAATTGATCTTATTAGATATTCAATAATAGTAAAACAATATTGATTATGCAATCGGTTTCATTATCAATATATATGATGTACGTAACCGAATTCACGATTTATATTTTGTAAATAAAGTAATGTGAAGAATATACCTGAAATTTTATTCTAATATGAATACGGTAAAAAATATTTAAAAAATTGTATTTATAAATCCTAAAAATAATTTTAAGTTTAAAGTACTATTTTTTATTATGTATAAAATGAATTAAATGCAATATTGTATAAATGAAATGATTATATATTTAGTTAATTGTCATATAATTATATATATCATAATTCAGGTATGTATTTTGAGATTACCTGGATGCAATGCTTTTCATTCAATCTTAGAGGGCATGCTTCAATTTATATTAAAACTTACTAAGGTTATCATGTTCATTTTTACTGATTTCACTATTTATTTGCTCTATCCTTACCATAGAAATTCTGGATTTCACTTAGAGAATATGCATTGGCAAGAAAATTTGGCTGATTGTAGATTTTACCTTATTACTGCTTCTAAACTAAACTTCCTTAATTCGTGAGGAGGGACGAAAATGTCAATAATTATTCTTTCTTTTCCCTGTCTGTATTATTGTTGACTTATAAATTGGTGTTTTCCTTCATTTGCCATTGAAGTTTTTGTAAAATAAAGTAAATTGAAGATTATTCATTTTACTTTAATTTATAAGGTGTCAATTTCATATGGGATGTTAATGTTTAAATGGATCTATTCTTTACGTGTTTTAATAGTATTTTGCTTTGTTATCGTCTTAGGTGCCATGCTTTCCTGTGAACAAGAGGCTAAGCAGGAAATGCCTGCTCAGGTGGACTTTAACTTTCATATAAAGCCTATACTGGTTCAAAAATGCTACCTCTGCCATGGGCCTGACCCTAGTAGTAGGGAAGCCGGATTAAGGTTAGATTTAGAGGAAGGGGCGACCATGCTTTTGGAAAGCGGAAATAGAGCCATCGTACCAGAGTCAGTTCATAAAAGTGCTTTGATCGATCGAATTACCAGCGAAGATGAAGATTTTATGATGCCACCTCCTTCCTTGAAACAAACCCTTTCTGACTATGAAGTAGCTTTGATAAAACAATGGATAGAAGATGGTGCTGTATATGAACCCCATTGGGCTTTTTTACCACCTAGCACTGAAAAGGAGGTAAACAAGAAAGATTTTAGCAGTAAAATTGATGAATTAATTGATGAAAAAATAGCCGAAAAAGGTTTGAAACCTGGCTTAAAAGCAGATAAATACCAATTGATACGAAGGTTGTCCTATGTTTTGACAGGCCTTCCTCCTGAAGTAGAAAGAGTAAAGCGCTTTGTAGCGGATGAAAGACCGGAGGCTTATGCTGAGTTGGTTGATGAGTACCTTTATAACCCAGCTTTTGGAGAGAAATGGGCCAGCCATTGGATGGATGTGGTGCGCTATGCTGAGACCAAAGGACATGAGTTTGATTATCAAATTCAAGGGGCATGGAGGTTTAGAGATTATCTTATAAGGGCTTTCAATCAAGACGTGCCCTATGATCAATTGATAAAAGAACAATTGTTAGGAGACATGCTTCACTCTCCCCGAGTTAATCCTAAAACGGGTGAGAATGAATCTGTTTTAGGCACCTTGTTTTTCACAATGGGTGAAGGTACGCACAGTCCGGTGGATGTAAAAAAAGATGAGGCAGACAGGATAGATAATATGATAGATGTGGTAGGCAAAAGCTTTCAAGGGCTTACCGTGGCTTGTGCCAAATGCCATGATCATAAATTTGACCCCATACCTACTGCGGATTACTATTCGCTTTATGGAGTATTGGGAAGTACTCGATTCAGTCCTGTGCCTGTTGGGGATTCCAATTTGAAATTTGAGAAAATTTCTCAGGCTGCTGAGTTAAAACAAAAAATCAAATCTTTACTGGCCGAATCTTGGGTTGACTCCACCATTTCAGATACGCTTCCAGCCCAATTTGTAAATATAAAATCTACAACTGAGAATCCTGAAGGATTTGAGGTGCTAGGAGATTTCAGAGCTGCTGATTTTCAGGATTGGAAAGCTGATGGTTTTGCCTTTGGTACAAGTACTACTTTGGGGGAACCTTTGTTTTCTTCAAAGGGTGATTTGCAATACTTGTCTGAGGGGATGGCTTCAAGTCAAAAATTTGGAAGGGGTATTTTTGGTGCATTAAGGTCCCCTGATTTTATTGTTGACAAACAGTTTATAGGTGTCAGAGCAAAAGGTAAAGGTGCAAGCATCCGTATTGTAATGGAGAATTTCCAACTCATAAGTAATCCTATTTACGGTGATCTGGACCAGAAAGTAAATGAGGAAGAATGGCGTGATTATACCATAGATGTGGGAAGTTGGAAAGGCCAGAAAGTTTATATAGAATTATTACCAGGCTCATTTATTAGACATAATTATACCCAACATACAGAGGCTTATATTGAAGCTGCTTTTGCCATTGCTTTTGACGGTGCTTGGCAAACTCCCGTCTTAAACGATCAGGAAACTAACATTTCACTTTCTCAGGCGGTAAAGAATTGGAAGGATGGTCAAAGTACACCTTCGGAAATAGTCTATTTAAATCAGAAATTAAAAAAAGGTGAGCTTATTAAGCAGTTTCCTTCGGCCTTTACATTAAGGGAAAAAAGTGATGCCTTTGTGAGTCAGGTGAAAGACAGTGTATTCATACAAGGGGTAACAGATGGTTTTGCTAAGGAAAGTCCTATTTTTATTAGAGGAAACCATGCGGATCAAAGCGAAGAGAAAATGCCAAGGATCTTTCTTTCAGGGATATTTGAAGAACAAAAACCCTATCGAGGAGAAGGAAGTGGAAGGCAACACATGGTGAAGATGATCTTGTCGGAAGATAATCCTCTCACTTCCAGGGTAATGGTAAATAGGATTTGGCACCATGTGTTTGGAAGAGGAATAGTAGAGACTGTTGATAATTTTGGGCTTCAAGGTAAATTGCCCACTAATCCTGAATTATTAGATTTTCTGTCTTTGCAATTTGTTCAGCATTCCTGGTCCATTAAAACAATGATTAAAAATATGGTGCTTAGCCGGGCTTTTCAAAGGAGTACCATTGGTGGAAGTGTAGATAAAGATCCTGACAATTTGTACTTGACCAGGTATTCTGTAAGGCGGCTGGAGGCAGAGGGAATCAGAGATGCTGTCTTGAAAGTGGCTGGTACTTTGAATTCTTCTATGTATGGAAATCCTGTTCCTGTACATCTGACCTCCTTTATGCAGGGGAGAGGAAGGCCTGGAAATTCTGGACCTTTGGATGGCAATGGAAGAAGGTCTGTGTATCTTGAAGTAAGGAGAAATTTTCTTGATAGAATGATGACCGCCTTTGATAGACCGACCCCTTTTACCACTTTTGGGAAACGTGATGTGACAAATGTGCCAGCACAATCTTTGTTTTTAATGAATGATCCTTTCATTGCAGAACAGGCAGGCCTTATGGCCAATGAATTATTGGAGAACAAACAGCTTTCTGAAAATGAAAAAATCGTAGAGGCTTATTTAAGGGCCTTTTCGAGGCCACCTACTGAGAATGAAATCAACAAAGGATTGGCTTTTTTGAAGGAGACCAAGGCTGTAGCCTCTATTGACCCTGAGGATGAAGAGAATGTAGACTTGACTGTATGGAAGGAATACTGTCATGCCTTATTTAATATGAAATCATTTATTTACTTACTTTAGACCCATGAACAATCACAAGCCACTTCTCAATAAAGCTTTAAGTAGGAGAGAGATGTTAAAATTTAGCAGTTGTGGGTTTGGCTCACTTGCTTTAATGGGGATGATGGGTGGTTTGGGAGCTGCCTGCAAGTCTAAAGACAAGCAATCCCAACATATTCTAAGCCAATTGGCCAAAGCGCCTAATTTTTTACCTAAGGCCAAAAACGTTATCTTCTTGTATATGGACGGAGGAGTGTCTCAGGTAGATTCCTTTGATCCAAAACCCCGGCTTGCTAGGGAAAATGGTATGGATCCCAAGTTTAAAATAGATGCGACACAGTTTAATAATAATGGTAAAATTTTAAAGAGCCCTTGGGATTTTAAGCTATATGGAGAATCTGGAATGGCTGTAAGTGAGCTATTTCCTCACATTGCTGGCTGTGCAGATGATTTGGCATTGATTAGGTCTATGGTTTCGAATTTCCCCGAGCATACCAACGCCAATTATTTCCTCCATACTGGGAGTGGGCTGCAGGGAAGACCAAGTGTGGGTGCCTGGGTCAATTATGGATTAGGAACCGAAAATAGTAATTTGCCAGGCTATGTGGTTTTGGATGGAGGACTTATTCCTCCTGGAGGGGTAGATAATTTTAAGAATGGATTCCTACCTGCTGATTATCAGGCATCAATTATGAAAACCGGTAATACTCCTGTGGCGAACATTAAGCCAGACAGCAGTTTGACTAGTCACCAAAAGGAAAAATTGGATTTTATAAAAGAAATGGATGCAAAAGAAGAAGGTAAGTCCAATGAAATTGAAGCAGCTATCAAAAATTATGAATTGGCCTATCACATGCAATCTTCTGTTCCTGAATTGACAGAGTTTTCTTCTGAGACCAAAGCTACAAAACAGTTGTATGGATTATTTGACGAGGATATAAATACAAGAAATTACGGTGCCCAGTGTTTAATGGCCAGAAGACTGGTTGAAAGAGGCGTTCGATTCGTGGAGCTTACTTGCCCATATATGAGCGGTATTGACAGGTGGGACCAGCACCACAGTTTAAAAGACGGGCATGAGCGAAATGCCCATGCTGTTGATCAACCCATAGCCGGTCTTTTAAAGGATTTAAAGTCCAGAGGGCTGCTAGAAGAAACCTTGGTGGTTTGGACAGGAGAGTTTGGTCGAACACCTTTTGCACAGGGTAGTGATGGTCGAGACCATAATCCTTCTGCATTTAGTATGTGGATGGCTGGAGCAGGGGTTAAAGGTGGAACGATATATGGGCAGACAGATGAGTATGGTTATAGGGTAGTGGATAATCCCGTGACTATTCATGATCTTCATGCTACTATTCTTTATCTTCTGGGTGTGGATCACAAACAACTGACTTATCATTTTGGGGGTAGAGATTTCAGGTTAACAGATGTACATGGAAACGTGGTTAAGGATATTCTGGCTTGAGTACCGGCCTAGCTAGTCGGAGCTTACTCCAATTTCAAATCATTAATTGAATAAAATAAACGCATATACCTTATCTCTTATGTTATTAAATAAATTGATCCCTTTTATTTTTTTTGCCACTGTTCTGTTTATTCCCCATATACTACTTGGCCAAGATGAGTTAAAGAATCCTTTAAGAGTTGGGAGTCCTAATAAGCTTAATTTTGCCAATAGAACTGCTGAGACACCCATTATAGAGAGTGATTTTCCAGGTGGAAATGTTGTCATTGATAAAGTTTTTGGGGACACTATTTTTTTTAAACCAGACCTACGGGACACTCCTAGAGAATGGTTTTATTGGTGTTTTACTGTTAAAAGCACGTCCAATAAAAAATGGTTTTTTAAAGCGACCAAACCCAATGTTTTGACCAATTTGGGTGCGGCCTTCAGTACCGATGGTGGTTATGAATGGAATTGGATTGATCAAGAAAATCATCTGGGACCTGATCTTTTTAGCTTTAAATTTTCTGGGGATGGAAAGCCCGTAATGCTAAGTATGGGTATGGCTTACACACAGAAAAACTTTGATAAGTATATGTTGAAGCATAAAAACTCCAAATATTTAAGAAAGTCTGTGCTTAGTACCACCCGAGCGGGAAGAAAAGTTGAGCAGTTGTTGGTAAGTAACTTTGATTCTGAACCAAAGTTTAGGGTATTGTTTACTGCCAGGGCACATGCTGGAGAAATGATGAGCAATTATATCATTGAGGGGATGCTTGATGCATTGACATCAAATAATACCAGGATGGATCAATTTTTAGATAAGGTGGAGATTATGATCATTCCATTTTTAGATAAAGATGGTGTAGAACAAGGTGATCAAGGTAAATACCGGAGTCCAAGAGATCACAACAGGGATTATTCCGGAGAAAGTATTTACACGAGTACAAAAGCCATAAGGGAAGACATTCCGAAATGGATCGACGGATTGCCTTGGGTTGGGATAGATCTTCACAATCCCTGGATTAAAGGAGAAAACAATGAATGGGTTTATTTTGTGGGGAACGAAGACGAGAGGATTTCTGCTGCCCAAGAAAATTTTGTAAATACCCTGATCCGAACACAGCAAGGGCCACTTACGATTAATAGCAAGACAGGTTTTCTTGCTTATGGCACTGCATGGAATAAAGGTAGCAATTATGAACAAGGATACTCTTTTAGTAAATGGGCTTCGGGATTTTTAGGTGAAGGATTAATAATGCCCACTACCCTTGAGTTTCCATTTGGGATCAATAATGGACAGCTTGTTACCCAAGAAAAAGCAAGGTTGTTTGGAAAGGATTTGATCTTTGCACTTTCGGAGTATATTGAAGGTCAGTGAAGTTTTGTCAGAGAATTTAACTCAAATGACAATGTCTTTAGTTTGATTGAGGATTTGTTAGTTTTTATTATTCAGAACTCCTTGATGATATACTTTAATTTGAGCAAATGTTAATAGTTTATGGGTGGACAATTACTAGTTTTTTTCATTGCTGCCAATTCAATTAAACCCGGATTATGTAATAGGATTTCTCCGTCCTGACAATGTCAGGGGTGAAGCCTGTCCCGTGTCTACGGGAAGTGTTGCAATCGCAAGAAAATCAAACTGTTTGGAGATTTTAGCATATCACCGCTATGGTGAAATTGAAAACAGCAACGATTGGGTATTTTAAAGCGATTTCAGCACGTAATAGAATGTCTATTGCATATTTCGGGTTAAAAAAGCTATACTATTATTGATTTTTTTAATCAGCAAATATTTACTACTTCCTATTTTACCGAAACCGAGCAAAAAACCAGTCTCTAAAAAGGCTGGTTTTTTTGCTTTCAAATCATATGGTGGAATAAGGGTGGCGGATGAAATATGCCTTGTTGTTAATTTAAGATTTAAGTTTATCTCATATAAGCATTGAGATTAAATCTTAAAAAATATTTTGTTTACATGAACGGTAATTATCGGTAATATATTGGTCTTAAAGTAATGTGTTTTAAGGAAGGGAAATTAAAATATGGTTTATTAAATGAAGATATGTCGGGTGTTATTTTAACTATATAAGAAGTTGATTTTCAGTACTTTAAATGAAGATTTAATTGTGATTTACATCCATAATATATTTTATTTTGAGGTTGAAATTTAATAAGTATGAATTTTTTGATATTTATTATGTCTGGATTTTTAGATGCTTTTTTTATGTCTATATTTAATTTATTGTTTAAATAATTTTAATATCTTCTTCTAGTTAGATGAATATTTTAAAAAAATGATGAGAAAGGAGGTAAAATATGGTGAGATAAAATAAATAAAGTCTAAATAATTGATTATTTCAATTATTTGTTTTTCGGGAAATAAAATGGTGTTTTTTTGAATTATTACTAAAAAGGTAAGATATATTAAAAATTTTACAAATATTAAATATTTAAATATGTTAAAAAGTAGAATAATCCTACTAATGTTAATTGTATTGCCAGTTTGGTCCTTAATGGCACAGCAACGTACTGTTTCTGGAAAAGTTACAGACGAGACAGGGGAGCCGATTCCATCGGTGTTGGTACTTATTAAAGGTTCCACTGCGGGAACAACCACAGATCTTGATGGGACTTATAGCATTTCTGTTTCAGGAGATGTTACTTTAATTTTCAATATGATTGGGTTTAAAGGGCAAGAGATTAGCACCAAAGGTACCAATTCCATAGATGTAACTCTTCAAGAATCAAGTGTGGATTTAAATGAAGTTGTAGTGGTTGGTTTTAGTGAGGTTGAAAGGCAGCATTTGGCTTCTTCAGTAGAGCAACTAGATATGGATCTTGTAAAGAGCAGGCCGATTTTTAAATTGGAAGAAGCGTTTAGTGGTACCATACCAGGTGTTACACTGATGCAAGGAAATAACCTTCCAGGTAGTGTGCCTGGGTCTATATCTATTAGGGGGATTAGTACTTTGCAGAATGCAGGGCCTTTGGTTATCATCGATGGTATGGAACAATCCCTAACGGATATTGACCCAAATCAGGTGAAAAATATCACTGTATTGAAGGATGCGGCCTCTGCGGCACTTTATGGTTCTAGGGGTGCAAATGGTGTAATTATTATTGAAACAGATCGAGGTACAACTGGGCAGTTTAAAGTAAATCTACACTCTTGGGGTGCACTTCATAACCCAATAGATCTCCCTAATTTTGTTGGAGCTACTGATTATATGAAGCTCAATAATGAAGCAAGAGGACACCAAGGTCAATCGCTTTTGTTTTCTGATGAAGATATAGCAGCCTCTGAAAGTGGAAATTACACCAATGTAAACTGGTTGGATGAAGTTATGCAAAGGCAATCCTATTCACACAATACTTCAGCAAGTATTTCCGGTGGAGGAGGGGTAGGGACTTTCAATTTGATGCTTGGCTACATCGATGAAAATGGAATGAATGAATTGGAAGGGTCCAATAAATTTTCAGCACGTTTTAACACTAATATTAATATTGCAGATAAATTTGTTTTGTTGGCAGATTTTTACGCACACAGGTTGCAAGTGGATAGACTACAGGCCAATAATGATGGTCACGGACTTTATCAGCTAGCCTGGAGAATGAATCCTACTCAGCCAATTTTTTATGATTCTGATTTAGAAGACAATTATATTCTTCACAATAACATTAACCCTTTAGCTTCCATTAATCATGGTGGATCATGGAATGCATTGCATGATAGAAGTACAATTAATTTGCGGCCCAAATATTTCATAAACAAAAATTTAAGTGTAGAAGGGAATGTTTCCTATATGATTAACAAGTCAGCTAATAAATACAAAAGATTGACTTATAAGTTTTTTGATGGAGATGGTAAGCCTGTTAATATTTGGAGCAATTCTGTGGGTGCGAGCCAAGGAGTGAGTCAGAGTCAAGTTACGGCTAGGGCACTTATTAATTACGAAAAAGAATTAAGAGAAGGGAAAGACAAAATTTATTTGCTTGGAGGTGTAGAGATAATGAATAACACCTATACTGACTACCGAGAGTTCTCTAAATCCTCTTTTTTCGCAAAGTTAAATTATTCTTATGATAACAGGTACCTTATAGAAGCTACAGCAAGAGGGGATGGATCCAGTAAATTTGCACCAAATAACAGATGGGGGTTTTTCCCTTCCGGTGCTTTTGCATGGAATATTCATAACGAATCCTTTATGAGTGGCTTGGTGAGTTCTGGTATGATAAATAACTTAAAATTCAGAGCTTCTTATGGTCTAATAGGTAATGAAAATGTTGATCCTTATTTATGGCAAGAAGTTGTAAATACTTGGGGGTGGACAATGAGAGTACCGAACCCTAATTTTAGTTGGGAGAAGCAACGCCAATCCAATTTTGGTTTGGATTTAACCACTTTCAAAAACAAGTTGAATTTTACAGCTGAATACTATCATAAGTTCTCTTATGATCTAATTTATTCAAACTTCCCAGTACCTCCTTTGACAGGATCGTACTATCTTACTTCTTCTGTAAATATTGGAGAAGTTGAAAACAAAGGTTGGGAGTTTTCGGCCAATTATTCCGATAAAGTTGGAGAGGTTGATTATAGTGTAGGTGGAATTTTATTTGATAACCAAAATCGTGTTCTGAAAGCTGGGTATAATCGTTCTGACACCCTAATTTTCAAAGACAATCAAGATAAAATTTGGTATGAAGGTATTGCGATTGATAATTATTTCGGATACCAGAGCGATGGCCTATTCCAAACTTGGGAAGAGGTAGATGCTACTGATGCCAAGTTACCGAATACATATCCTGGGGATATTAAGTATACAGATAGAAATGGAGATGGTGTAATTAACGATGAGGACAAGGTGAATCTCGGTGACCCATTTCCTCACATGAATTATTCTATAAATTTCAATTTGAGATTTCGTAGATGGGATTTTAATTTTCTTGGTCAAGGAGTTGGGAAAAGATTAGGTAGGCTAAATGGTCAGGAAGGATATCCAGTGTTGATGGATGGTGTTAACAATAACCTTGGGGCACCTAGAGAATATTATATGAACAATAGGTGGACACCAGATAATCCTAATAGTAGATTCCCTAGAGTTTGGACGGGGACTAGTCCGAATGCGGTGCTCAGTGATGTTTGGCTTAGCAATGCAGCCTTCTTTAGGGTGAAAATGCTACAATTAGGATATACAATACCTAAAATCGGACGCAATATCAAAAGTGTCAGGATTTACTTTAATGCTCAGGATGCAATTACTATTACTAAATGGGAGGGTTTAGAGCCTGAAAGAGATGGAGGAAATGGTAATTACCCTAGAATGGCAACTTTTAGTTTGGGAGTCAAAGCCACTATAAATTAAGAAGGAAAACCATGAGAAAATTAATAATAATTATAGGATTTATAGGGTTCAGCTTGTCAGGATGTGTAGAATTTCTCGACAAAACTGATCCAACAGCAACCTCTTTTGTTGAATTCTTTAATGATGAAGAAGATCTACGAAGGGTGGTTTATAGCAGTTATTTGGATGTATTTACACATCCAAGTTCCCATCAGAATTTATTCTATATGGAAGAAGGTAAATCTGATAATGCATACAGCAGGGTAGATGGTCACCATCATCAAAGAATAGCAAATGGTAATATCAATAGTACCTCTTCAGCATTTCTTTTTTACTATGAATTGCAAATGAAGCATTTGGGTAGGTTGAATACCTTTGTTGATAATGCTGACATACCCTATGTGGAAGATGAGTCCGTTCGAACGAAGTACAAGGCAATTTTGGAGGCACTTAGGGTTTGGCATTATTTTAAGCTGACTTTCAGGTGGGGTGATGTTCCTTTTCATTTACAACCTGCGGATTTAGTAGACGCGTTACAGCCTACTACTCCGAAAGAAGAAATCCTAGGGCAACTTTTTCCTTTGGCTGATGACATCGCTTCTCGTTTACCTGCTGATGAGTATACTTCAGATAAATACATGTTTAATAAGTATTCATTTAAAGCATTGACTATGAGGTACGCCTTGTATAATGGGCGCTTTGAATTGGCAGCAAAGTTGGCCAAGGAAATAATGGATAGTGAAAAATATTCATTGTATTCAAATTATGAAGAGCTTTTTCAATATGAAGGTGCTTCCACTAACAATGAATTTATAATGCACTTTGATATGCAAAGTCATAATAATAGTGCAACCAATTCTTTTCGAGACTTGGGGCCGCATTACCGAACAGGTAATGGTCAATCTTATGTAGTGCCTTTGAAGGCTTTGGTAGATTCCTATTGGACTCTTCAAGGCAGGCCTATTTCAGACTGTCCATTGCATTCAGAAGAAGAGTATTTGTTAAATCCAAATCTTAACAGGGACCCTAGGTATGAATCAAGTATAATGGGGCAAGGTGACACCTTTTATGGAGAGCCAATTGATATTTACAACACTAACAATCCTATGTTCTTTGAAAATCAAAGGGCAAGTAAATCTGGCTTTTGGTTTAAGAAGTTTGTTTCGGAAGCAGATGCGTTTAGATCCGGTGGTAACTTTGACTTTGGGTTGTTGCGTTATGCAGAAGTACTGTTGACTTATGCTGAAGCCAAAATTATGCTAAATGACATTGATGCATTGGCATTAGAAAGCATCAATATGGTAAGGGAACGCGCTGGTTTAGATATGACCGTAGCTGATGTAACCGGTAGTGAGTACAGTGGCTTTAGTCAAGAAGATTGGATCAATTTGATTAGAAACGAAAGAAGAATTGAATTTGCAGGAGAAGGTTTAAGATATGAAGATATAATTCGATGGGGAATTGCTGAAGAGGTATTGAATCAACCTGCCTTGGGTCATACTCGAATGGAAAATGGCGAAATGGTTTCATTGAAAATCGAAGATCGTTCTTTTCAACCTCATAATTATCGCTGGCCATTTCATGAAAACAGTTTAAGAGTGGAACCAGGGTTAACTCAAAATCCAGGTTATTAAGAAATTGTAACTTGTGATAAGTAAAAAAAGGTTCACTTAAAAAGTGAGCCTTTTTTTATTATAATTAGCGTCTTAAGCCTACCCTGAGCAAATAAGTATTAAAAAGTCATCCTTATTTTTATAGCATTCTAAAACCTGTTAGCTTAGAGCTAAAAGCAAGTGAGTTGGGTTTAAGTAAAAAAGCAAACATGAGCATTACTATTTCAGAAACGAGGGAAATTGATGTTGGACAAATTGTTGCCCTTTACAAAGCAAACAAATGGTCCGCTGCGGAAAAGCCACATGAATTAAAAAATGCCTTGCTTAATTCTCATTCATTAATATCTGCTTGGGATAAGGAGAGGTTGATTGGGATAGGCAATGCAATTTCCGATGGATATTTAGTTGTTCATTATCCCCATTTATTGGTTCATCCAGATTATCAGGGACAAGGAGTAGGGAGAAAAATTGTATCCAAGCTTCAAGAAAATTACAAAGACTTCCATATGCAAATGCTAACAGCTGATGGTAAATCCGTTGAATTTTATAAGAAGGTCGGTTTTGAAAAGGCAGGGGAAACGCAGTCTATGTGGATCTATAATGGCAGTGAGCATTGAACAATTCACTTACTCTTCTAGACAGAATTAGCTTCAGGTTTAAAATTATTTACAAAATTACTTTTACTCTAGCTCGAAAGTTTGCCTATAAATAATGAACAACATGCTGAAACTCCTGAAATAATTCTTATTTAAAAAATATTTTTTACTGGTTATTTTCTTTTATATTTTTAACTTTATCAGTAACATTATACCAACTAAGGTTAATAATCCTCCCATAAAAACCATATTTTTCCTTTAAGTGCATAATTATTTAATAATTATTCGCTGTCTTTGTTAACAAAGGAATTTTATCTATTTTGATCTTGAACAATATATTTTGAAGTAAATAATAAAATATTTATACCGTTAGGATTAGTAATTTGAATAGTTATATGTTAGCTTATTAAAATCTATAATTATAAATTAGTTGTTGGTAATATTTTATTATTTAGTAAAAATTAATCTTTTAATTTAATAGTTTTAAAGGGTGAGTAAACTTATTTTTTGCAGTATGGTATTGAAGAGAAAAAAACAGACAAACCTAAAAATCAAACCTTAGCAATAAAAATTGAAGCAATTCAATTAATAAAATATTTCAAATTAATAACACGTAAAATTTGTCCGCCTTATGTAGAGAAAAAGCCAAAAACGAAAAAGCCATCTATAAATAGATGGCCTTCACAAAAGTGATAGACAAATGGGTAAGTTTCTCAGGTTCATCCATTTGATCTAATTTAATGCAGTTCATAAAACAACACTAAAGCCTACAAAGTTATGAAAAAACGATTACTCACGGGGAATTTGTCAATCAAAGTATTGATTTTCCTTATGGCTATTCAGCTATTTTATCCTAATATCCACAAAGGGTATGCTGTTGCCTATTATGATGGAGCTTCTACTCTATTACTTGAAAGCAATTCACCAAAACCGTTCTTTTTGGCAGATGTTACCGTAACAGGTACAGTGTCAGACCAAAATGGAGAGCCTATTCCAGGAGCTACGGTTTCTTTACCTGGCACTACTATTGGTACCGCTACCGATTTAGATGGGAAATATTCATTGACTGTGCCGGAAGAATCTGAATTGGTTTTTTCCTTTATAGGATTTGAGAGCCAACGTATAAAAATTGGAGACCGATCCATTATAAATGTGACCCTATTGGAATCTACTTCTTCTTTAGATGAGGTTGTGGTTGTAGGTTTCGGTACCCAAAAGAGAGCAAATGTAACTGGAGCAGTAAGTACTGTTTCAGGGGAGGACCTTGCCAGAAGACCAGTGGTCAATACGGCTGCAGCGTTGCAGGGTACAACACCAGGACTTTCCATCCAAAACAACGGTGGTGCTCCCGGAGATGAAAGTACCAGCATCAGGATAAGGGGGGTTGGAACATTGAATAATTCCAATCCATTGATCCTTGTAGATGGGGTAGAACAATCGCTAAGTACAGTTGAACCAAATAATATCGCATCTATTACTGTTTTAAAGGATGCAGCCTCATCTGCCATTTATGGATCAAGAGCAGCAAATGGTGTAATTCTAGTAACTACAAAAAGAGGAGAAGAAGGTGCTGTCAAGATTACCTACAATAATTTTGTGGGATGGCAAAACCCTAATTTCTTTCCTGAACCAACAGATCCAGTTACCTGGATGAGGTTAGAAAATGAGGCCCAGGCCAATGTGGGAGCAAATCCAACCTATAGTGAAACCTATATAGAGAATGTGGCTGCAGGTACCAATCCTTTACAATATCCTTTTGCGGATTATGAAGGTGGAATCTTTAATCCAAATGCTTTGCAGCAAAGGCACTCTATTTCCCTTTCCAGTGGTGGAAAATCCGGAAGAGTATTCGCATCTGTAAATTATTCTGATACAGATGGAATCCTTCAAAACTTCAATAACAAGCAGGTAACCATGCGGATAAATTCCGACATGTATGCTACTGATAAATTGACGATTAAAACCAACCTGATGTATAGGAATAGAGGCTTTAGTGGACCAGGATTTACTGGTCAGCGAATCACCCAAGCCTTACTGCATATCAATAGAAATATTGTAATGGAATATCCTGACGGAACTTATGACCTTGTTTCAGGCCAATGGAATGCAAGAGCAATGGTTCAAGAGGGAGAAACAAGCAATATAAGTGATGATGTTTTTGGTCAGTTAGGTTTTGCTTATACTATCAATGAAGCTTTATCTCTTGAAGGGAATGTTACACTCAACACCGAATCTACAGATGGATTTGTGTTTCAAAATAGCCTGGCAGGCATGAGGAATTATTTAACTGGTGATTTGGTAAATGTTGGTGGTTGGTTTGCCACTTCGGTGCTTACAGAAAGTCAGATGAACCAACGTGAACTGAGTCAAAGATTGTATTTGAATTATGACCAAACCTTTGACAAGCATAGTATACAAGGAACGGTTGGTTATGAGGAAATTTACAATAGGTACAAGCAGATTTCTGCAACTAGAGACAATTTCTATAGCAATGACTTGCGGGATATAAACGCTGGTGATATTCAAAACCAGAAGACAAGTGGTTATTCTCAGGAGTGGAGACTAAGGTCATTTTTCGGAAGGGCCAACTATAGTTTTGACGACAAATACATGTTCCAGGCCAACGTTAGGTATGATGGATCTTCCAGGTTTGGAGAAGGCAAGCGTTGGGGTATTTTCCCATCCTTTTCAGCAGGTTGGAGAATTTCTGAAGAAGAATTCCTTAGAGAAGGTGATTTGTTTAGTGATTTAAGGCTTCGAGGCTCATGGGGTCAATTGGGTAACCAGAGTATTGGACTTTACAGGTACCTCAACACCTATAATCTTGGTACTGGCTACCAGTTTAACAATAACCTGGTCCCAGGAACAGCCATCACTAGTGCAGGTAATCCTGACATTACCTGGGAAACCACTACAATGACAAATATAGGGTTGGACATGGGCTTTATGGACGATAGGATTGAAGTAATCGCGGAATATTTTTACAAATATACTGATGATATTTTGATAGAATTACCGATTCCTAGAACCATTGGTTACAACCCTCCAGTTCAAAATGCAGCAGCAGTTTCTAATAAAGGTTGGGAATTGGCAGTCAATTATCATGGTGCTCCTGCTTCAGACAGTGGGTTTGAGTATTCAGTAGGTTTGAATTTTTCTGATGTAGTCAGTAGGATTGAAGATTTGAAAGGTACCGGACCATTTTTCCCTGATAAATTTACAGTATGGACTGAAGGTGAATCAATCAATTCCTTGAGAGGTTTAAAATCTCCTGGTATTTATAAGACCCAAGAGGACTTAGACAATTATCCAGCGACCATTTTTCCTACTGTTACGATTGGAGACATTATATATGAGGATTTAAATGGGGATGGTGTTATTTCTCAATCCCTTTATCCTGCAGGCGATCAATATATCATGGGGAATGAAGACCCAAGGTATGAGTTTGGAGTTCGGTTTAGTGCTTCTTATAAAGGATTTGATTTTTCTATGTTTTGGCAAGGAGTACTTCGTCAGCAACATTCTTTGGATGGTGCTTTGATGGAAGGTCCAAATTATACGAATTTTATTCCTACCACCATGGCTAGAGAAGCTTATCACCCTGAAAGAAATCCAAATGGCACCTGGCCAATGGTGAGATCTGGGAATTCAGCCAACCTAATGGAGTCAGATTTTTGGTTACAAAACACCAGTTATCTTAGATTAAAGAATTTCCAATTAGGGTATACTATACCTCAAAATCTTGTAGCCAACCTGAGAGTTTATATCTCCGGAGAAAACATGTTGACTTTTACAGAAACAGAGCTGTTCGATCCGGAAACACCTAGAGGTAGAAGCCAATTCTTCCCTCACAGCAAACTTTTCAGTGGTGGCATAAACGTAAGGTTTTAATCTAAAAAAGGAAAAGCGATGAAATTTATAAATAAAACAATAAAATATATAGGACTGTCTTATTTGGCTTTGGGCATGTTTAGCTGTGACCAAGGGCTGGATTTGGTTCCTCCCGGACAAGTTTCAGAACTAATTTACTGGCAACAAGAAAAAGATGCTAATCTCGCAGTAAATGGGATTTATGCGGAATTGGATGGTCAGTTAATGGTCAAAGAATTGGATGGTGCAACGGATATTGGATTTCGAGCACCTTCCGGACCTGGCTCTTTACATGATGTGACTATGGGGTCTTTTGATCCCGTCAACGCAGCGATTGGGTCTCAGTGGGACAGGTATTACAGAGGGATACAAAGGGCCAATAATGTGTTGGCAAATATTGACAGGATAGAACAAGGAGATCAAGAATTGTTGTCCAGATACAAAGCAGAAGCAAGGTTTTTACGTGCTTTCTTTTATACCCAATTAAGTAGTCTTTGGGGGGATGTACCCTTGATCTTAGAGCCACTTGAAATTACTGATCAAATCGGAAGAACAGCAAAATCTGAAGTTGTTGATTTTGTGATTGCTGAGTTGGATCAGATAATTCAGGGAAGTCAATTGCCTTTGAGTTATACCCAAGAAGTAGGTAGAGCTACTTTAGGTGCTGCTATAGCATTGAAAGCCAGGGTTGCCTACAGAAATGAAAGGTATGCTGTTGCCAGAGATGCTTCTAAGGCAGTCATGGATTTAGGAATCTATGAACTTTATCCAGACTATGGGAAATTATTTAATTATGCTGGGCAGAATTCTTCAGAAGTGATTTTTGATAGACAATATGCAGTAGGTGGTGATACTTACAATGCCTTTTCGTTTTCTGCAGCTTCTATAGGTGGTGGATCTGTAGTGGAACCCATTCACAATTTGTTTTTAAAATATGGGTACAAAGGACCTAAAAATCCCAACAACCCTTTTGAAAACATTGATCCAAGATGGAATTTCACGACTTATTATACAGGACAGCCAATTGGTACCAGCACCTTTAACTCATTGCCGGATAGTCCTACAGCAGATAGGGTGAGGTCTTCGGAATTTTCTACGGTAAATGGCTACAACTTGAAGAAGTGGGTGGATTTTGAAGCTGATGGCACCAATCCCAATACAGGTTCTATCAATATGATTTTGATACGTTATGCCGATGTGCTACTTATGTATGCTGAATCCAAAATAGAATTGAATGAAATTGACGATTCAGTCTACGAGGCGATAAATAGGGTTAGGCAAAGACCAACTGTAGAAATGCCTCCCATAGAGACAGGTAAAACCCAAGAGGAGTTTAGAGCAATCATCAGGGATGAAAGAGCGGTTGAATTGGCTTTTGAGGGATTACGTTTGTATGACATGAACAGATGGAAGATCGGAGAGGACAAAATTGGCACGGTAGAAGGACTGTATTACCTCAACGAAGCTAGTGGAGAATGGGAAACCATTACCAGTGGCCTGACAAGGACATTCAGACCTGAGCGGGATTATTTATGGCCAATTCCTCAAGCAGAGATTGATATTAATGATAATATGACGCAAAACCCGAATTATTAAGGATACGCTGCATTTATCAAGTTAAAGTATAGATCTTAATGTTGAATAAAAACCCACAAACGATTTGTTTGTGGGTTATATTTTTAGCCTCAACATTGCTTGTTGAGTAATTTTGAGTGTTTAAAAAAATTGAAAATGGTACTTTAACCAACCTCCCAAATTTGGTATCTTGGAAAAAAATAGTCCAAGACTTGATGCGCTAAAATTAGAACTTATAGAATGGTTAACTAAGATAGAGGACAAGGAAACCATTGAAAATTTGAAAATTGAAGAGGAAGCGAAATCTGAAAACAATGATTGGTGGGTTGAATTATCTGCATCGGAATAATCCGGTGTTGAGAGATGTCTAAGAGATATTCTAAATGGCCGACAGTTTCGCATGACGAAGCAAAAGGTAAATTTAGATTATTATTTAAGATGGTCCGTTGAAGCCTCCGTACCTTAGAGGATTCTGGAAGGTATCCACTTTAAATAGACCAATAGAGAAGTTGATGTTTTTAAGCTTAAATTGAGTCCTCAACTTGGTTTAATTACTCAAAACCGACTTATGCCTTCTTCTTGTAAATCTAGTTTGAGAAAAGCAGTGTTAAGTAGACAGACAACAATTTTTTACCAAATAATTGATCACACTATTTAATTGAAAAAACTACACATTAATAGAAAGGACATAGGTAAATTGAAATAATGCAAGAAATTGATCAAAACGTAACCATAAAAATGAAGGGAAAGCCAATTGGTGGGTGGCTGTGGGTCATAATGGTCATACTTTTAGGTAGTGCCATTCAACTTATTATTAGTATTTTAACAACTTTAAATGAGTTTTTGGCTGATGATTGGCAAATGTTTTTTCAGACAAATGATAATCTACTAAAAATCAGAATTTACATTTACGCCTACCTGATTATTTCAATGTTAATAGGGCTTGGCATTCTTGTTTGGAGCCTCATTATATTCTTTCAAAAGAAAAAGAAATTCCCTACGGTTTTTATCGGACTTCTTGGTTACTTCATTTTGACAGAAGTTTTAAGAATTTACTTTTTGGACTATTATGCTAACCTCACGGACCAAGACGCAAGCAATATTGAAAGTAGCCTTGCCAAAACTGGAATTATGGCCATAATTACTGGGCTTTACTTAAATAAGGGGAGGCGTCCAAATCAAACCTTTGTTAGGTGAAAATTTGTCTGTGAAATGCTCAATATTGAGACTAAATTTAGGATAGGGTGAATTTTAAACCAGATGGCTTTGGTTGGTTTGTTTTCCTAGAGTATTTTTAATAAATCAGCACATAATTCTCAACTTTTGGTTCTATACAATTACAAATAGTAAAATACTTAATGATGTGTATTGACTTGGTAAGAAGTCAATATCCAGCATTTTTTATAGCTAACTTGTCTATACTATTAAAATCTCATTTTAAAATGAAGTCAATAACAAAGCTCCTTTATCTTGCCCTCTTTTCCTTTTGCATTTTAAGCTGCAAATTGCAAAAGAAGCAAGAAATCCAAGCGGTCGAAAAACCTAGCAATACAGCCATAATACCAGTTCCAAAACTTGAAGATGACAGTTACGATTGGTTGGTGCGCCATAATGATATTCTTGAGGTAAAAGATTCATTGGACCCAGAAATTGTTTTAATAGGAAATTCGATCACTCATTTTTGGGGAGGCGATTACCCCCCACTGAAATATGCCGATGGAAGATCAAGAATATCCAATGGCCCAAATTCATGGCAGGAAACATTTAAGAACCATAGGGTTTTGAATTTAGGTTTTGGCTGGGACCGTACTCAAAATGTGCTCTGGCGTTTGAACAATGGGGAACTTGATGGGCTTGATCCAAAATTGGTAATTATCCATATAGGCACCAACAATACCAGTGAAACGAAAAATGCACGCATGAATACTGCTGCAGAAATAGTTGAAGGAATCGCTGCAATTTATACCAGCGTTCGAACTAAAGCGCCAAATGCTAAAATTGTATTAATGGAAATAATGCCTCGTGAAGAAAAGCCAGATAATCCACGAAGGATATTTATCAATGAAACAAACCAATTGTTAAAGCTATATGCAGCTGATAAAAAGATAATATTGCTAGACATTGCTTCTAAAATGCTGGACTCAGATGGTCTCCTTACCAAAAAGGTCACCCTTGATTTCTGCCATCCCAATGAAGCAGGATATCAAATTTGGGGCGAAGCACTAGGCCCTTTTATTGATAGTATGGGAGATTAATAATCAAATTATTTTAACACTTTAAAATTGCAATAGAGGTTGGATTATTTTAGCTGGGTAGAAATATGGAATAGATAATCTATATCGCTTCAAAATAAGCAACTTTGTTGTTGTTTCCAATTTCACTATAGAGGTGCTATGCTAAAACCTCCAAATAGCCTGATTTTCTCTCGATTGCAACACTTCCCCTAAACACGGGACAGGCTTTACCTCTAACTACTGTCAGGGTGGAGAAATCCTATTACAATAACTGGATTTAAATGACTGCATATTTTCCTATCTTAGGATCAAGACAATAGGAATGCTATTAAGAGATAATTACCCTTAGACTATAAAAGATATTTCTTGTAACTGGAAAAACGCGGGATTCTTAAACATATCAAAAAATTTAAAAAAAAATCAGTGGGTAATTTAAAAGCAAAAATTATTGTAGTACTAACAACATTTGTTCTCATAAGTTGTGGCAGTAAGGAGCTAACCATTTATGTTAGTGCCAATGGTAATAATGAGAATGATGGAACAAGTGAAATGCCTTTCCACACCATTGAAAAAGCCTTGGAAGAAGCAATTAAAATCAGGAAAAATACCAATGAAACGATAACCATCCATTTGAAAGAAGGGGAATATCATTTAACAGCTCCTTTGGTAATCTCTTCCGAACTAAGCAATATCGCTCTTATCGGGGAAGGAACAGACAAAGTAAGTGTTAAAGGTTCAACGGTTCTGGAGACAAACTGGAAAGCATTCGATAAAAATATTTGGATTACCGAGCTTAAAGAAAACCTGGTTTTTAATCAGCTATTTATCAATGGAGAAAAGCAGATTCTGGCTAGGTATCCTAATTTCGATGAAAATGGAGGGGCTTGGCAAGGCCATGCTGAGGATGCCATAGCAAAAGAACGTGTAGCGTCATGGAAGGAACCTAAGGGAGGTTTTGTACACGCCATGCATCGTGGCCGATGGGGTGGTTTTCATTACCAGATAACTGGGGTAGATTCAACTGGAGAACTAAGTCTAATTGGTGGACATCAAAATAATAGACCTTCAGCCATGCACCCTGAACTTAAAATGGTAGAAAATATTTTTGAAGAGTTGGACAGTGAAGGAGAATGGTATTTTGATAAACAGGAAAACAAACTTTATCTGTGGGCTAAGGACGGTACTGATTTAGTCAATTCAACCACTGAAGTATCCACTTTAAAGCACCTTATTGAGGTAATTGGGAACTCCGAAAATCCTGTTAAAAATGTCAATATTGAAGGGATACGTTTTGAACATGCCATGCGAACTTTTATGGAGGATTATAGTAAGTTGCTTCGTAGCGATTGGACAATCTACAGAGGAGGGTCAATTTTATTAAGCGGAACCGAGTCCATCACTATTAAGGATTGCGAATTTATCAATTTAGGAGGGAACGTGATTTTCGTCAATGGGTACAATAGAAATACTGAAATAATTGGTAATCACATTCATGATTGTGGGGCAACAGCCATCAGTTTTGTGGGAGATTTTACTGCTGTTCGTTCAGCATCTTATCAATACAACGAGTTTGTCCCTATTGCAGAGATCGATAGTATTCAAGGCCCAGCCAATGATTTGTATCCCGCAGACTGTAAAGTTGAGAACAACCTGATTTATAAAATTGGACGCATAGAAAAGCAAGTGGCAGGAGTTCAGATCTCTATGGCCATGAATATTCATGTGAAAAACAATAGTATTTATGAGGTCCCGCGGGCAGGAATCAATGTAAGTGAAGGTACTTGGGGAGGACATCTTATTGAAAATAATGATGTGTTTAATACTGTTATGGAAACTGGGGATCATGGAGCATTCAACTCTTGGGGTAGAGACCGTTTCTGGCATCCAAACAGAAAAATTATTGACAGTTTAGTACAAGCGAATCCTCAAATGCCCTATTGGGACGCCATTCACACAACCATTATCCGAAACAATCGTTTTCGTTGTGACCATGGTTGGGATATTGATTTAGATGATGGCTCATCCAATTACCATATTTATAATAATTTATGCTTGAACGGAGGTCTCAAACTTCGTGAAGGTTTTGATAGGGTAGTTGAAAATAATATAATGGTAAACAACGGTTTTCATCCACATGTTTGGTTTGCCAATAGTAAAGATGTTTTTAGAAATAACATTACAATGACCAAACATTTCCCAATTCGGCTTACGGGTTGGGGTAAGGAAGTGGATTATAACTTATTTCCTGATGCCGAGTCTTTGGTCTTAGCTCAGGAAAACAATACTGATGCCAATAGTCTTTACGGAAATCCAATGTTTGTTTCTCCTGAAACGGGGGACTTTACGGTTGCAGAGAATTCTCCTGCACTTCAATTGGGATTCAAAAATTTCCCTATGGACAATTTTGGCGTTCAAAAAGCGGAATTAAAAGCCATTGCCAAACAACCGAGCATTCCAGAATTAAATGCGCCTTATTTTCAAAATGACACCAAAAGCACAAAAGATTGGCTTGGTGCTACACTTAAAAATGTGGAAACCCTAGCAGAACAATCTGCATCAGGTTTACATAATATGGATGGGGTAATTGTGTTAAGCGTAAAAAATGAAAGTAAATTAGCAATTTCAGGAATAATGGATGGCGATGTTATTGTTGGGGTTGAAGGGGAAAAAATAAAAAACATTTCAGAACTGCTTATAAAATATCAGGAAAATTTATGGCATGGATATTTAAAGTTAAGCATAGTCCGTAATCAGAAGGTGAACGAAATAAAGGTTAATTTGCAGTGAATTGATAGCAATTCACGACAGTTTTGACAATATTTTATAAACTAATTAAAGCTATTAACCTTATTTTAAGATTTCATAAATATCATGTAATCGTTTAGTTAAAGGCAAGAGAATCGGTAGACCAATTCTAATCCTATACCTTTGATTTAGAGTGGACAATGGCTTAAAATGAAGAGTAAATTATAAATTAAGCATATCTACCAAAATTAATTTCTAATTTTGTAGAATTTTATTTGAAAAAAATATGGCAAATATAATAAATGAAATTTCAAGGACCTTCAGCGAGTACTTGATATTACCTGGATTAACAAGGAAGTCAAACACCCCAGACACAGTAAATCTAAAAACACCATTAGTTAAGTATAAAAAAGGGGAAGTTCCGAAAATCACCCTAAATATTCCCTTTGTCTCTGCCATTATGCAATCGGTATCTGACAATGGACTTGCCATCGCTTTGGCAAAAGAAGGAGGCTTGTCATTTATCTTTGGTTCTCAGTCAATTGAAGATCAAGTCAAAATGGTGATGGAGGTAAAAAAATATAAGGCTGGCTTTGTAGAAAGTAGAGCCAATTTAACGCCTGAACATACCCTAGAGGATGTATTGGCCTTAAAAAAAGAGACGAGTTTCTCAACCGTTGGCGTAACAGATGATGGCACCTCTTGTGGCAAGCTATTAGGGCTAATTACGAGTAGGGATTACAGGGTTAGCAAGGAAAGCTTGAGTAAGAAGGTGAAAGATTTTATGACACCCTTATCCAATTTGATAACAGCCAAGGATGGAATCACTTTAAATGAGGCCAATGATACCATCTGGGAGCATAAATTGAACAATTTGCCAATTGTCGATAAGAATGGCAAATTAAAGTATTTTGTGTTTCGCAAAGATTATGACAGCCATAAAGACCACCCAAACGAGCTGTCAGATGATAAGAAAAGGTTGGTGGTAGGGGCAGGGATTAACACAAGAGATTATGAGGAAAGGGTACCAGCATTAGTAGAAGCTGGTGTTGATGTGTTGTGTATTGACTCTTCAGATGGCTTCTCAGAGTGGCAAAAAGACACCATCTCTTATGTGAAAGAAAAATACGATGGCAATGTTTTGATTGGTGCTGGTAATGTGGTAGATAGAGAAAGCTTCCTATATTTAGCCAAAGCTGGTGCCGATTTTGTAAAAGTTGGTGTTGGTGGAGGTTCTATCTGTATTACCAGAGAACAGAAAGGCATAGGTAGAGGACAAGCAACTGCCCTTATTGACGTTGCCAAAGCACGCGATGAATACTTTATAGAAAGTGGAGAATATATTCCCATCTGTTCAGATGGAGGAATTGTTCAGGATTATCATATTACATTGGCACTTGCCATGGGGGCGGATTTCTTAATGATGGGGAGGTATTTTGCCCGTTTCGATGAAAGTCCGACGAGAAAGCTTCTTGTAGGTGGAAATTATGTTAAGGAATATTGGGGCGAGGGTTCTAATAGAGCAAGAAATTGGCAACGCTATGATATGGGAGGAAATGACAATCTGAAATTTGAAGAAGGCGTAGACAGTTATGTTCCATATGCAGGTAAGTTAAAGGATAATTTAGACCAAACTATTGGGAAAACTAAATCAACTATGTGTAGCTGTGGAATATCCTCAATTAAGGAATTACAATCCGATGCCAAATTGACTTTGGTGTCATCGACCAGTATCATTGAAGGCGGTGCCCATGATGTAATTGTGAAAGACGGTAAAAATTAAGACCGTTTAAAATCTTGTTACTAGAATTCATATGAGAAAATAATAAAGTAGCTTACTAGCAAGACTTGGTGGTAAAACTTCGTGACCTATCCTGTATTTGACAGGATAGGTTTTTTTATGAGGCGATTTCAGCACCTAATTGGATATCTATTGCATACTTCGAGTTTAATTAAGGGCATGCTGATAGTTGTTTTTTTTATTCTTATTTTTAAAGGTTATAAAATGAGAATGTGTTAAATTGATACTTTCCTGAGCCATTGGGTTTTTAAATTTTCAGAAGAAACAATTAATGAAAGGTAAGATAACACGGCAATTGGCAGCCGTCATGTTTACAGATATTGTCGGCTATACGGCATTGATGCAAAAAAATGAAGCTGTGGCCATGAGGATTAGATCACGGCACCGAGAGGTTTTCGAAAGCCTTCATAAAATCTACAATGGTGAAATCATTCAGTATTATGGAGATGGTACGCTTAGTGTTTTCAAGAGTGCCATAGAAGCGGCAAATTGTGCCATCCAAATCCAAAACCTTTTGCAAGATGGTGATCCAGTACCAGTGCGAATAGGGCTGCATATGGGGGACATTGTATATAGCGAAACTGAAGTGTATGGGGATGGAGTGAATCTCGCATCGCGGATTGAAAGCATGAGCGTCGCGGGTGGTATTCTATTGTCGAATAAATTAAATGATGAGCTAAAAAACCATCCCACTATTTCTACAATTTCACTTGGCCATTTTGAATTAAAGAACATAGAAAACCCAGTGGAGGTATTTGCAATTAGCAATGAGGGAATTAAAGTCCCTCTACTCCAGGAAATAAGTGGAAAGCGAAAAAATAACTATAAGACCATTGCAGTGCTTCCTTTTGCAAACATGAGTACGAGTGCTGAAAATGAATATTTCAGTGATGGGATTACGGAAGAGATCATCAATGCCCTGGCAAAAATTAAGAGTCTGAAAGTTACTTCCAGGACTTCCTCTTTCTTCTTCAAAAATAAAAATGTTCCAATCAAACAAATAGCGAAAGAGTTGAATGTTTCTGCCATTCTTGAAGGTAGTGTACGGTTGGCTGGGGATACAATGAGGATTACTGCGCAATTGATCCAAACAGAGGAAGATTTTCATTTTTGGTCGGAAACATGGGACAGGAAGCTGGAGAATATTTTTGAGGTTCAGGATGAGATCAGTCTTTTAATTGCGGATAAGTTAAGAGAGCATTTTGGGCACTTTGAAATAAATGAACACCTTGTAACCAAACCAACAGAAAGTATCAGTGCCTATGAGTACTGTTTAAAAGCAAAATTTCACAAAAACAAATGGAATCCCAAAGATGTTGAAACGGCGATTTCCTATTATGATAAGGCATTAAAGATTGATCCCAACTATTCTGATGCATTGGTTGGAAATGCGGACTGTTATAGCTTTTTAGGAACTACTGGATTTATGCCGTTTGAAGAAGCATGGGGGATAACTATTCAGTATACGAATCAGGCAATCGAATTAAACGATGAATCTTCAGGTGTTTATTATCAATTGTCCAATCAAGCTTTTTTTATAGGATGTGATTATGACAAATCGCTTACTAAAATGAAGAAAGCCATAGAGATCAATCCAAACAATGCCGATGCACAACAATTTATTTCTTTTTTATATATCATTGCAGGCAATAGGGCTAAAGCAAAAAATCACCTTGATATAGCATTAAGCATCAATCCACTTTCAGATGAAACCCATTTTTTCAGGTCCTATTTCCATTATATGATTGAGGATTATCAAATAGCCCTGACAATGCTCAATCGCTGCATAGCGAATAATAATAAAAATATTCCAGCCCACAGTATAAAAACATTGTGCTTATTGAAATTAGGAAAATACGAGGAGGTCATTACCTACTTTGATAATGTGCCTGAAGACGTCATTATTGAAGGAGAAAAAACCGGAGCCATTGCTTTGGCTTATGCAATGAAAAAAGACAAAGCCAAAACTTTACAGTACCAACACCTATTAGAAGAACAAGCCAAGGCATCTAATGGATTTACGTCTGATTCCTATTTATTCTTAATGCACGCTGTATTAGGTGAGGTCGACAAGGCATTCCAATGGGTTGAGAAGTCCCTCCAAAACAAGGCTTCCCTATTGCTCCTTAGGTACACCGATCCTTTGGTTAATGATTTAAAAAAGGATTCAAGATATACGAAGTACCATAAAGTCATTTATCCTAATAGCGATGAGCCTCAATCTATAGGCCCCAAAAAAGCTTTGTTAGATGAGGAAACTACAGAAAGCTACAAAAACCGATTATTAGCACTTTTCGAGGAGGAAAAACCCTACCTGAATAGTGATTTGTCATTGCGATCTTTAGCCAATCATTTAGAAATACATCCAAATCAACTCTCCTGGTTGCTTAATGAAAGTATTGGTAAAAACTTTAATGAGTTTGTCAACCATTACCGAGTGGAAGCATTTAAAAAAAATGCGAACGACCCTAACAATTCCCACTTGTCTTTAATAGGATTGGCCTATGACAGTGGGTTTAACTCAAAAACTGTTTTCAACACCTATTTTAAAAAAGAAACAGGTTTGACTCCAAAACAGTTTCTTAAAAATCAGAATTAGAGTGGCTTACAATAGGTTCGGATTTATAATCACGAACATTTAACCAAAATATCCGGCTTACATTTGTTTCATTATTAAAACAAAATCTTAATTGTCAAAATCACTTAATGATGAAAGCAATAATAAGCACAGGGTATGGATCAGCGGAGGTTCTTCAAGTACAAGAAGTACCAAAGCCTATACCTAAGGAAAATGAAGTTTTGATAAAAGTATACGCCGCTTCGGTCACAAGAGCTGGAAGTATGATGCGCACAGGCAAGCCTTATATTGGTCGTTTATTCTTAGGTCTGTTGAAACCCAAGAATCCCATTCCAGGAACTGGCTTTGCAGGAGTGGTGGAAGCAATAGGGAATGGGGTGAGGACTTTTAAGGTAGACGACCGGGTATTCGGAGAGTCTCTTGAGAATTATGGTACACAAGCAGAGTATCTATGTCTACCTGAAGGTGGAATAATTACCACCCTACCTAATAATATGACTTTTGAGGAAGCCGCGCCAGTTTGCGATGGGGCATTAACCTCCATTAATTTTCTAAAGGAATTGGCTGAAATAAAACCAGGAAAAAAAGTTTTGATCAATGGCGCTTCAGGGAGTTTAGGGACTTCAGCAGTACAGCTTGCCAAATACTATGGTGCTGAGGTGACTGGAATCTGTAGTACCCAAAACATTGAAATGGTCAAGTCGTTAGGTGCCGATCATGTTATTGATTACACGAAACAAAACTTTTCTAAAAATGGTCAAAAATATGACATCATCTACGATACCATAGGGAAGCTATCATTTTCAGCATGCAAAAGCTCTTTGACTGAAAAGGGAATGTATGTCTCACCTGTACTGGAAATGCCGCTCCTTTTCCAAATGTTACGGACCTCTATATTTGGAAGCAAAAAAGCAAAGTTTTCTGCTACAGGATTGAAACCCGTTGCTGAATTGAAATTACTATTTAATGAAGTAAAGGAGATCATTGAAACAGGTAAACTAAAATCAATTATAGACAAGAGTTATCCCTTAGAACAAGTTGGAAATGCCCATAGGTATATTGATAAAGGGCATAAGAGAGGGAATGTAGTTTTAGTCATGGAACATAAACCCCACAAACTGCCTAAAGCAAAACCGCAATTAAATAATAGCGAATCGGTTTGAAACTTTAAGGTTATGAAACGGACAAAACTAATACTCAGAATAGTATTTATCCTTGCAAGCATAGGTTCTTTGACCTTCGTACCGTGGATTTTGGTTAAGGCTTGGATATTGCCATTACCCGACACAGTTCAGGAACAAGTAAATGAAGCAATTGACTATGACTTTGATGGAATGGTAGTCTATGTGGATAAAGCAGGCCAGTCACCCGCATTGTATACAGCCGGCTGGCATGACCGGGAAAAGAAAATACCTGCCCGTCCAGATGCCCTATTTAAGATTGCCAGTATAGGCAAGTTATATGTCGCCGTTGCTATCGCTAAATTAGCTAATGACAAACGTTTGTCTTTGGACAATACCCTTGCTGATTACTTCCCTGAACTTGTGGGGAAAATTGAATTTGCAGAAAGAATTACTTTGAGATTAATGGTGCAACACCGATCTGGTATACCCAACTTTATCGATAATCCTGCTTACTGGGAAAATCGTCCGAATTTCAATAAGGAAGCACTTGAATTAGCCATTGAAATGCCGGCTAGTTTTGAACCAGGTGATGATTATGAATATTCGAACACCAATTACTTGTTGCTTACCCAGATCATTGATAAAGTTGTGGGATACAATCACAACCAATTTATCAAGGAGGAGATTTTAATACCACTTGGACTAAACAATACTTTTGCTTCACTTCGTGAAGTAAATATAGACGATGTAATGAGTGGCTATTATGTGGGGGAGGAGCATGATTTTAAGACGGAGGAACAAGGAATGTTGGCCACAGCAGCTGATGTGGGTACATTCTTGAGAGCATTAAACGATGGTTCACTGTTTGAAGAAGGGGAACAGGAAATCTATTCCTCAATTTATGTGTATGAGCATACCGGTTTGATTGTTGGCTATCAGAGTATTGCAAAATACTTCAAAGACATTGATACGGTTGTGATTCAATTTAACAATACAACTAACTTTGATGGTTATGATTGGAATCTTGCAGAAATCATGTACAGCCGTATAGTGAAAATAGTAAGGGACTAAAAATATTATGTCTTTTGGCAAATATTAGGGGATAAGGTTGTCGCATTCACATAGACCTTAGGCCAATCCAGTAAAACCACAGGCATTCCCATTATGTTGGAGAAAATCCTTTTAAATACCTTAAAAGCATATTAGATTGAGGTATTGTTGCTTAGTGATATTCTTGCGACAGATTTGGACTCCATTAAACCCGAAATATGCAACACTCATTACGAATCCTATTACATAATCCGGGTTAAAACAAAAAACTTGCCTGTATGAAGATTAAAATTTCCATAATATTGGTTTTATTGGCTTTTGTATCTTGTTCAAAACAAAGTGATTTTCAGTTGTTATCTCCAAATGGGGCGCTGCAGGTCAATGTTTCAAATATTAATAATTCGAGTGCTTTTACTATAATTGATGGTTCGGATACCATTCTGGAATCCTCCATAATAGGACTAAAAGTAAACGGTATTAGTTTTGTTGAAAATGTATCTTTTAGCGATTTAAAAAAGACAGAGATTAATGAAACCTGGGAAACCATAAATGGTAAACAAGAGATTGTCAACAACCATTACAATGGATTTAATTTCAAAGTTGCAAAAAACCAGTCCTCATCTTATGGGTATGAAATTGAGTGCAGGGTTTATGATGATGGTTTTGCCTATCGGTATATTTTCCCCTCTGAAGCCATTCAAGACAGTGTAAAAATTGATCAGGAATTAACCAGCTTAAATTTCAGAGGTGACTATTCCTATTGGGCATACAATGGTGAAAAACACAATGTAGGACCTGTTCTCAGGACTGAAAAAACTATTAAAGAAGTTAGAACCCCTATTGTTATGCAATTTCATGACGATAGTTTTATGGCCATCCATGAAGCAGAAATAATGGAATTTGCTCCTTTTACCATTGCTGCTTTGTCCAATGACAAATCACTTGGTTTCCATATAGCCTATTCAAAACGCAACCAACCTTTTAAGACCTCGTGGAGGGCTTTTATGTTGGGAGAAAAGGTGGGTGATTTGGTTGAATCTGACTTGCTGGTGAATTTAAATGAACCCAGCAAAAATCAAGACTTTTCATGGGTAAAGCCGGGTAAATCTCTGTGGGATTGGCGTGTTTTGGGTTATAAAGCTGCCGATGGTTTTGAATATGAACTTAATACAGCATCCCATAAAAGAATGATTGATTTCGCTGCTGAAAATAATATTCAGTACTTATTAATTGATGCTGATTGGTATGGGGATGAGTTCAATGAAAATTCTGATCCTACCACTACAAGAGAAGGAATTGACATTGTAGCATGTATGCAATATGCAGCCGATAAAAATATTGGGATCATCCTTTATTTAAATGATGTGGGGGCTAAAAAATTTGGACTGGAAAGGGTTTTGAAGCAGTTTTCAGAATGGGGTGCCGTTGGGGTGAAATATGGCTTTATGAAAGGCGGGCCAGAAGAAAAGGTGAAGAATACCAGGGCCATTGTAGCCCTGTGTGCCAAGTATAAATTAATGGTAGAATTTCATGACAATCCAATTCCCCCAAGTGGAGATAGAAGAACATGGCCCAACCTTATTACCAAAGAATTTGGTCATGCTCAGGGAGATGCCAAATATTCTCATTTCCCCGAAACAGCTGTCAATCAAGTTTTAATTAATCAGATAGCAGGACCATTGGATATGACCAATGGATGGTTTGATTTAAATAGTGCACATGTGGGTAGGCCTAAAGTTTTCGAGGAGCTACCAGGAACTGTAGTTGCAGAAGTAGCTAAACTTATTACCATCTATTCTGGATGGATGGTATTGCCAGATAGCCCTGAAGCTTATTTGAAAAAAGAAGATTTGTTTGACTGTATTCGGAAAATGCCAGCACAATTTGATAGTTATAAAGTGCTGGATGCAGCATTGGATAATTATGTCAGTATTGCCAGAAAAGCAGGAGATGATTGGTTTGTAGGCTCCCTTTCCAATAGAGAAGCACGCTCGATTACATTGGATTTAAGTTTTTTGTCGAAGGATGAAAAATACGAGGCAATACTTTATGAGGATGCCGAAAATTCTAATTTCCTTACCAACAAAGAATCCTATATAATTCGAAGACAAGCAGTTGATGCTAATACCAAACTTGTTGTCCGAATGGCTGAAGGAGGGGGGCATGTGGTGTATATTAAAAGGATTTCGAACGAGTGAGAAAAGAGAAATGTCCACTAATGTTACAGGGTAGTGGGAGAGCAGCTTTCGAACCATTAGCCTTATTTACTTTCAGCCTGAGCTTTGAAATAGCTCGCTTAACCCTACTACTTTAATTGCTACATTCTCCAAGTAGCTTAAAACCTTATTCTTCACGAAAAAGACTTTCAAAGAAGCCATGAATTACCAAACATTTCAACCTCATCCAGATTTACAAGCACTTGTAAATTGCTATTGGACCCTAGAAGTCCCAGCTGAAAAAGACGCTCAAAAACAAAGGATTATACCTGATGGCTGTATTGAAATGGCATTTATCCTGGGAGATGACGTAAAACGCTATACTTCCGAAGGAGAATTCATTATACAACCGCGTGCAATGGTGCTTGGGCAAACAATAGAACCTTTTTATATTGAGCCAACAGGTTATGTCAATACTTTTGCGATTCGATTTTACCCTTATGGTTTTGCGAACTTCGTAACCATTCCGATTAAAAACCTGGTGAATAAGGAAACGCCAATTGAATTGTTGTTTGGTGAAAAAGACGGAAATGCCTTAGAAAAAAAGATAATTGAGGCAAGCGATAGTAGGGAACGAATAGGGATAATTGAAAGGTTTCTTTTAGATAAGATGAACGAAAAATCAACTATTGATTCTATCGTAAAATCGACCATTGATGCCCTGTTATTAACAAATGGAAGTGCTTCAATAGGTGCAATTCTTAAAGGGGATCTATCCAAAAGGAGACAACTTGAAAGAAATTTTTTGAAACAAATAGGTGTTAGCCCAAAGCAGTTAGGTAAAGTAATCCGATTACAAACTGCGCTAAAAATGATGCTCAACAAAGAGACTGAAAACCTCACCAATATCGCTTATGAAAGTGAGTATTTTGACCAAGCCCATTTTATAAAAGATTTTAAAGAGTTTACCGGCATCAACCCGAAAAAGTTTTTAGGCAATGAAAGTATGGCACTTTCTACCCTTTTCTACAAATAGTTTGCCTGACGCATTTTTACAATTTTGCACCCTACAAGTGTTCTAAATTTGTATTGTCGATTTAAAGATGACAATATGAACAAAGCCATACTTTATACAGCCACATTACTAAGCTTTAGTATGATGGCTTGCAACAGCCAAAACGAATCCAAAACCGAAGCAATAGCGGTTGACACTCAGGTAAATAAAAAGAAAAACGATATGAAAAGCCATGTTTCAATTTTTGAAATTCCAGCCACGGATCTTTCAAGAGCAGTAGATTTTTATCAAGCAATTTTAGGCATTCCCATTGAGAAAATGGAGATGCCAGGTATGGAAATGGGAATATTTCCATACGAAGAACAAATGGTTACAGGCGTTTTAATGAAAGGGGAAGGGTACAATCCTTCAGCTGACGGCGTTACCCTTTACCTTAATGGTGGAGATGACCTGCAAAACATACTTGGTAAGGTCGAACCCAATGGAGGGGAAATTATTGTCCCGAAAACAGCCCATGCGGATGACAGTGGGTTTTTCGCCTTGTTTTTAGATACGGAAGGAAATAAACTTGGTCTACATTCGCCTAATTAGTTAGGATAGGTTGAAAAGTTATGCACTCAAGCAAAAACGGTTCGGGTTTTAATCAGAACCGTTTTCGCTTTAAATAGGTATATTTCTATCAGAAAATAAAGTAGAATACCAATTTAAATGAACAATGAGGGCAAAAGAATTTGTTGACACATTAAAAATTATTGGTCAGGAATAACCTGGAAATATCCCTAAAAAGGAACTGTTTTCTTTAGCGAAAAAATTTCAATTCATGCCAGTTGAGGAGGTGGTAAAATTACTTAGAGATGAAAATTTTGACCATCGACTAGGAGCTGTTTCAATTTTAGATTGGAAAGCACGGAATAAAAAAACATCTCTAGAAGAGAGGCATGCTATTTACACAGCATATATTGATAATCACCAATGGATTAACGATTGGGGAATGGTAGATAGAGCAGCCCCTTATGTTATTGGGGGTTACTTGTTTGGTAAGGACAAAAAGCCCCTGTATGATTTGGCCAGATCCACAAACCCTATGGAACGGCGTACGGCAATTGTTAGCACTTATTATTTTATTCGAAAGGGTGAAATAGAGGACACATTCAAGATTGCTGAAATACTTGTTAACGATTCAGAACACTTTGTTCAAACGGCTGTGGGGAGTTGGGTTAGAGAAGCGGGTAAAAGAGATGAAGAAAGATTAAAAGCCTTTTTGAATGCCTATGCGGCAACTATGCCGAGAGTTACTTTGAGGGTTGCCATTGAGAGGTTTGACCCTAAGCTGCGGAAATACTATCTGGATTTAGTCAAACAGAATTAATAAAGAAGATTAACGCTGAAAATATTTTGCAGTAAACTATAACCACCTAAGATTGATAGAATCATACGAGTCTATTAATTTCAGTATGTGGTTACATTACGGGTTAGCCACTTATTTATTGAAACTTATTTTGTTCCTAAGCGCTTAAAAAACTGGATCATTTTATTGGCTTAAAAGAGTCACTTAGGGATTAAAAATCTAAGGTTTCACTGTCCACCATATCGATATAACGCTTCATTTTCTTCAGAATTACTTTGAAGTGGTGGGTTTCATCTCTTGTTACAAAAGTGATGGCCAAGCCCTCAGTTTTGGCTCTCCCAGTACGGCCTACTCGGTGTACAAAGTCCTTAGGAGATCTAGGCAATTCATAATTTATAACATAAGGAAGCTCAAGGAAATCAATCCCTCTAGAGATCAAATCTGTAGCCACCAATACTTGTATTTTTCCGGATTTGAAATCCTCTAATGCCTTTAATCTTGCAAACTGACTCTTCTTCCCATGGATTGAATCTGCTTCAAACCCATTATTGTATAGCTTTCTAGCTACCGCATCTGCTTTAACCCCAGAAGAGGTAAATACCAATACTTGGCTCATTTCATTTTCTCTGAGTAAGTGTCTTAGCAAAGGGCCTTTGCGCTCATCACTCACGAAGTAGCCAGATAAGTTTATCAATTCCACATCTTCAGCATTGTCTTTAACTTCCACAACTTCTGGATTTGAAAGCAATACCCGGTTGATTCCTGCCAACTGATCACTTAATGTTGCCGAAAACAACATGTTTTGCCTTTTGCTAGGCAAAAGCGCAAAGATCTCTTGCATTTCTTTTTCGAAACCAAGATTTAACATCTTATCAGCTTCATCTAACACTAATGTTTCCACCTTTGATAGATCTATAGCACTGGACCTTTGTAAGTCTAGCAATCGTCCTGGGGTGGCAACTAATATGTCCACTCCGAAAATAGCTTTCATTTGAGGATTGATGGATACACCACCATAGATGGCCATAGATTTGATCGGATGGGGTAACTTATGAGACAATTCTTTAAATACTTCGACAACCTGAATAGCCAATTCTCGAGACGGGACTAGAACCAGAACTTTTGGCTGCCTACTTTTTTTAGGCGCAGGTCCATAGGCCATTTTATTCAATATTGGCACCACATAACTAACTGTCTTGCCTGAGCCTGTTTTAGCGATTCCTAGTAGATCCCTTCCTTTGATTAACACAGGGATGGCTTGAGTTTGAATAGGCGTAGGGCTCTCATATCCCAGAGAAGTAATATTGGATAGTATCGAAGGATGGAGCTTGAGTTTTACAAAAGACATGTTTCAAATTTATATTTATAGACTTGTGGCCTAAACCATATTATAATAGTACGAAAAATAAAGAAAATCCTTCAAGAAGTAACCTTTTACTATCTGCCAAGTTAAATAAGTAATTAAGAAGCTGGGCTTAATGCAATGCTTTATAATTACTTAATAGCTAAAGGGACTGATAAATTATATTTTAAGAACTTTTGGAAGAAGTAATAAACGCCTCAATTAATCGCCTCAGTTTTCCAAAGTGAGGCTGGCTTGGTATGCGAATCAAATGCTGTAATTATAATAGCTGAAAGCAATGTTTAATTATTGGCAATAGTGGCTGAAGTATTTGGTGTCCCGGAAATGCTTTCTAATAGGACGATTAAAATAGATTTTAGGTGCATTGCACTTTAATCAGGCATTTTGGAACAAGCAGCGATGAAATTTACTTCCATGTAGTCAACAATACTTATTAATCCATTAAATTAGTAATGCATATAAGGATAAACACCACTTAGGGATAGGTATCTTCCTGCATTGTTCATTACCCTCAGAAACCAAAAATAGATATAGTGAAAATTGATAAGCTACACCACATCGCAATAATTTGTTCGGACTACAATAGATCTAAAAAGTTTTACACCGATATTTTGGGATTTACGATTGACAAAGAAATCTACAGAGAAGAAAGGCAATCCTATAAACTTGACCTTTCCTTAAACGGGGAATATTTAATCGAACTTTTCTCTTTTCCAGACCCACCATCAAGACCCTCAAGGCCCGAAGCGAATGGTTTGAGGCATATTGCTTTTGGAGTAAAGGATATAAAGGAGGCGATTGAATATTTGAAATTAAAGGAGGTAGTAGCAGAAGAAGTTCGAATAGATGAATTCACCAATAAGAAGTTTACCTTTATCGCTGACCCAGACAATTTGCCAATCGAATTTTACGAAGTATGATAAATATTGGGCAATATATTGACGGGTTTAATTTACTTTTCCCTCAAAGCATCAATAAAGCGCCTTGGGAGTTTATCAACGACTTGGAAAACACCATTAATGAACGAATATCCAAACTGTCATCTGAATATAGGATTGAAGACAATATAGCAATACATAAAACGGCAACGGTAGAACAAGGCGCAATTTTGAAGGGGAGCCTAATTATTTCTGAAAATTGCTTTATAGGAGCACACGCTTACTTTAGAGGGCCTATTTATTTAGGTAAATCTGTTAAAATCGGTCCGGGTTCAGAAGTCAAACAATCGATAATTTTAGACAACTCTGCAATAGCCCACTTCAACTATATTGGGAACAGTGTAATAGGCAAAAACATTAATTTTGAAGCAGGTTCAATTTGTGCCAACCACTTTAATGAAAGACAGATTAAAACGATTTTCATTAAGCATAATGGACAGCTAATTGATACAAAAACAGAAAAATTCGGGTCATTGGTAGGCGATAATTCTAAAATTGGTGCCAATGCAGTATTGTCTCCAGGTTCAATTTTAGAAGTAAACAGTATCGTCAAAAGACTCGAATTAATTGAACAAGTAAAGTAATGAATAGGGAAGGGTCAAAGCATTGTTATCCTTCTTCGTATATAGGGAATTCTTGAAAATAACAGCCTATGAAAATAATCTCAACGAATATTGGAACACCAACTACCTTTCTTTGGAAAGGCAAGGAAGAAACAACTGGCATCTATAAAAAGCCTACAAATGAACGGCTCTATTTAACGAAAAACGATGTTTTAGGTGATGAGATTTCCAATCGCTTGAATCATGGAGGCTATTATAAAGCCTGTTATTTGTTTTCTGCTGAACAATACCCCTACTGGAAGGATTTGTATCCTGATCTTGATTGGTCTTGGGGCATGTTTGGAGAAAACCTTACAGTTAGTGGATTTGATGAAAGAGAGGTGCTGTTGGGGGCGATTTATAAGGTAGGGGATGCCATGGTTCAGATTTCCCAATACAGAGAACCCTGTTATAAGTTTGGACATAAATTTGGAACCCAAAAAGTACTTAAGCAATTTATTGAACATGGTTTTGGTGGTACTTATGTAAGCATTCTAGAAGAAGGACATGTTGGTATTGGTGACGAATTTATCCTGGTAGAACGGCCTGAAAACAGTTTAACCGTGGCATCCTTATTTCAACTGGTATTCGCAAAAGAAAAGAACCAGGAATTGCTGAAAATTGCAGCTAAAAGCAAAGCAATTCCTCCCAAAAAGAGGATTTTATTAAGCAATTGTATTGAATAGTAGGGTTAATAATGCCTCGATCATGAAAATATTCTTTATGCTGTGTATATTCTATTTTTAGTATAGGAATTTCAAGTACAATTAGCTTTTACTTAAATGGTCGATTTAAACAGATTAAAACAAATTTATAAGTTTGGCAAGGAGCTTAGTTTAAAGGATATCCAGGTTTTATTAAAGGCTGCAAAAAATGGTTCATTTAGGAAGAAAGAGCTTCTCATAAATGAAGGCTCCAAAAGGAATGATGTTTTCTATATTAAAAGTGGTTTGGTTCGTTGTTTTAACATCAATGACAAGGGAGAAGAAATTACCTTAAAATTAATCCCAGAACATCAGGTTGTTGCCAATGTTGATTTGATTTTGTTTAGCCAAGCCTCCAGATTTTTTTATGAAGCATTGGAAAATACTGAGGTATTTTTTATTGATTATGATGTATTGCAGGATTTGGTTTCAAGGAATCCGAAATTAGAGGCCAATAGAAAGTATGTGCTTCAACGTTTATTAAAAGAGTCCATGGAGAGGGTTGAGTCTTTCGTCTTGCTAACTCCAGAAGAAAGGTACCTAAGGTTTGTAAAAGACTACCCAGGGATTACCAATAGGGTTCAGGATAAATACATTGCAAATGTTCTTGGCATTACTCCCGTTTCACTTAGCAGGATTAGAAAAAGGATAGCCACCAAAAACTAATCCTCCGGTTTCATAAATTATCTTTTGTTAACGCCTTTAGCCTTAGGGCTGTTATAGATTTGTGTCATTGTTAAACTTAAAAACGAATATCATGACACTTTCAAAATCAATTGTTACAGCCATTGTAATTCAATCCTTGATTTCTTGCACAAACGAGGAAGATATGGAAGTTAAAAATGTAGTCTCTGAAGAGGAAGCTGTAGTGCTAATAGAAAGCTCCCTGCAAAAAAGTACAGGAGGTTTGAATGAAATGACGAACACCTTTTCTGAAGAATTGACTACAGATATCACCTTAAATGAGCTTTGCGGCACCTTGTATGAAGCCTCCTTAAATTATAATTATAACGAGGCTCCTATATTAGCAGATTATGAGATAGATTGGTCCTATATGATGGCTTGCAATGGTTTTAATGTACCACAAATGGTGGAATTTGAGGCCAGTTCAGTTGGTAGTTATTCAACATCAAGAATTAATTCAAATGATGTTACCAATACTGCCATAGACATTTCAGGATTACAGCCATCAGCTTCTTCGCTCTTGTTTAGTGGTTTTTTTAATAGAGAAGGAAACCAAAGCATCACCACAAACCTAAAAACAAGAAGTTTATCGAGTAAATTTAATGTTGATTTGGTTGATGTGCTTATCGATAAATCAAATTACAGCATATCCTCTGGTGGAGGAACATTTGTTCTATCAGGATTGAGTGAAAATATTCCCTTTTCTTTTAATGGTACAATTGTTTTCAATGGAAATGGCAGTGTTTCCTTAACAGTAAATGAGAATGATTATGAAATCAATATAAACGAATAAAACCATGGAGGGAATAAGCCTTCACTATTTTACTCCTATAGCGAGCAATATTATTCGCTACTTTATGGTTGCAGGTACGGCTTTTGTGATTTTCTATAAGTTTTATCCCAATAAATTTTTTAAGAACAAAATTCAGTTGGGTCTTGCTAAGAATAAAGATTTTATCCGTGAGATTTTGCATTCAGTGCAATCGAGTTTTGTGATTGGACTGGTGATAGCTTTGTTTTTATTTACCCCACTCCGTGATTATGTTGCTATTTACAATGATTTTCATGAATACCATTTTCTGTGGATACCATTAAGCATACTATTAGCCTTAATACTGCATGACAGCTATTTTTATTGGATGCACAGGGTTGTACATCACCCTAAATTGTTCAAGAGTATACATTTAACTCATCATAAGTCTACAAATCCCTCTCCATGGACTTCATTTTCTTTTCATTTTTATGAAGCAATTACTGAAGCCATGGCTGTTCCTTTAATTTTATGTTTGATTCCCATGCATCCTTTGTCATTGATACTTTTTGGGTTATTGTCTTTTTGTATTAACGTTTATGGGCATTTAGGCTATGAAATTGCACCAAAATGGTTCAGGAACTCTCTTTTGTTTGAAGTACTCATTAGCTCAACTTATCATAATCTTCATCATGCAAAACCTAAGGGGAATTATGGTTTGTATTTTAGGTTTTGGGACAGGTTATTAAAGACGGAAAACCCAAATTATAGGATGGATTATGATCGAATACAAAAAAGAAGGTTTGGCCAATAGTAGGCTGGTTTATTATACTTGGTTCAAAATAAAATTCTTTTAAATCATTATTGTAAAATATTTAATTGTTATATTAGGATAATATATAGAATTAAAACCTATTGGTAGTGGCTTCTCTACCTTTCCAGGAGTGGGTTATCCTTTGCAAATTTCAGCTTGATTAGCCTGCAATTATTATCAGAACCCTAAAATTTACATGATGGAAGAATTAAAAAAACGCAATGCTTTCTACATTGGAGGGCTTGTTGCCATACTTTTGGCCAGTTATTTTTCATGGACAATGTTTTTTCTATTCCTAAGCCTTATTTTATACCCATTAGGGGTCATTCTTGTTTTGCTTTCAAAAAAGAGATGGTGGATAAAAGTGATTACAATTCTTTTACCTTTGACCTTTACGCTTCCAACCTCAGTGATGTTAAAGGATTTTTTTGATTCTCTTGTCTCTTAAGTAAGCGAAAATATCTTCCTACATTTATACTTTGGGACGGCTTTACAAATTAAACCCGAAATATGCAATAGACATTCTATTACGTGCTGAAATCGCTTTAAAATCAGCCACTTCGTTGCTGTTTTCAATTTCACCATAGCGGTGCTATGCTAAAATCTCCAAACAGCCTGATTTTCTTGCGATTGCAACACTCATCACGAATTCTATTACATAATCCGGGTTAAAAGCCGTTTTAGATATTTTGAATTTATTGGGTCTGCGCTTTTTATTCAAAGCTATGGACTAAACAGAAAAGATGGGTAAACAAAAACTGATTAACCGACTAAAGAAATATTACCCAATGGAAAGGTTTCATGCTTTTGTTTCATTTCCATTGATTTTTATATACCTCATTTTTAAGAATTCCATTTCTGATATAGTATTTCTACTATATGGTCTCTTGATCTGCATAGTAATATTGATCCAAGGACAACACTATTGGAAATTGAAATACTACCGATTGATAGAAAAGCCGTTCAATCAAGAAAAAAACTTAAACCTTTTTAAAAACGCAAAGAAATTAAATTTACTGTTGATAGGGTTAATACCTGTAGTTTTTATCATCCAACTTTTTTTAAATAACTGGAAAATTATCCCAGAAAATTTAATGCTTTGGGCTGTTTTAGCCAATTTATTTGGCATTTTTGAACATATCAATTACTACAACCGGCAGTTGATGGTTGACAATTCATCAGACATGGCATACATAAAGCGGAACAGAAAATTGAAAGTTGCCAGTCTGGCTAAAGATTTAAAGGAAAACCAATTCTAAAAACAAGTTTTAACATTCCAGCAATAGGAGCAATTGATTTCTCAATCAATTACTCGCCAATTCAGGCTTTTCATTTTTCCCTGCAAATACGATTACCAATATGGAGGCAATAAACATGATCAAACTGTAAATGACCACAGGGATCACCATGGCGGAATTTTGCAATAAGGTGGCCGCGATCATGATGCCAAGTGTGCCATTTTGAATGCCTGATTCAATACTAATGGATATTTGTTGCTTGTAAGGCAATGCAAAAAGCTTGGCAAGCAAGAAGGCAAAACCGAAGGTAAGCACATTCAAGATCAAGGTAACAGGTCCTGCTTCGGCAAAGAAACCGATAATATTGTCTTTCTCCTTAAAGATGGCACCACCTACAATGATTACAAAAAACACAATAGAGGCGATTCTTACTGTTTTATCAGCTTTTTGGGAGAGGGCAGGAAAGAGATGTTTTAAGAACATACCAATGGCGACTGGAACTAGCGTCACACCGGTTATTTGGACAATGGTTTGTAAAACAGGTAGTGCAACTGTTCCTTCTTCACCAAAAAAGATAATCGAATAGTTGATGTACAGAGGAATGGTGACGATCGTTATGATAGAACTCATCGCGGTGAGGCTGATAGAAAGGGCCGTATCACCTTTGCAAAGGTGGGTGATCATATTGGAAGTAGGTCCTCCAGGGCAGCTTGCAATGATCATAACGCCTACAGCCATCGAACCTGAGAGACCAAAGGCAAGGATGAGGATAAATCCCAAGACCGGTAACATAATTAATTGACAAAAAAGACCAAGACTTAATGCCTTAGGGGAAACAAAGATGTTTTTAAAGTCCTTTAAACTTAGGGTTAGTCCCATGCCAAGCATAATAAAAGCCAGCGCTAAAGGGAGAAAAACAGCAGTTAACACATTACTTTCCATAGTTGTTATTTTGGGTGGTTTTATTTTATTACTTGAAAACTATTTAATCGGGCCATAAGTATAGTGAAAGGGTATTATTAATTTGCTTTTCCGCCAATTTTTCAAGATTTATGTCCAATAATTCATCATTTACTTTTTCCACCTGTTCCCGCATTTCTATGGGTAGTTGGGCATAGCCGTGGTATGCACCTAAAATCGCCCCAGCAATCGCTGCGGTAGTATCATTGTCTCTCCCATAATTTACTAGGAAAATCATTGTCTCCTTAAATTTGAAATCGTTGAAAAGCATGGCTGTAAGTACCTGAAGGTGGATTTCGGCAGCATGGAAAGGCATGTCTTGGAGGTTCTGATCCAGGAGTTGGTAGGCACGAAGAATAGAGGACTCTGGGATTAAGGTGGTTTTGTTTGGTTTTAATTCTGTACCTAAACTGTCTTTGGCTTCTGCAACAATATCCAGAGCCAACTCATATACCCGATAACTGCTTCTACCTACAAGACGACTAGAGAAGTAACCTTCGGGGTCTATATCCTTTAAAACACGCAAAACCTCATTTTGATTACCATTAGCAGTAAGTGCAGCAGATGTCATAGCAGCAGAGAGGGCACTTATGTCTTTGGCCAGTCCCAGATCGTAAATACTTAAATTATAGGCTTGATTGTAGGCCATTTCCGGGTCGCTGGGGTACAATAAGCCCAGAGCAGGGGCATACAATAAGCCGGCACATACCATTTCACCACCATAGAATTTACCCATGGCCTTTTGGTAAGGTTTGAGTTTATTTTCCTTTATGGCAAGAGAGACCTTATACCATTCTTGTAACCACAAGACTTTAAGGTTTGTCTCTTCCAAGTCTTTAGTTTGGTCAGGCTTCAAGGATTTGTACCTGTTAAAATATGCTTCGTAAGTTTGTATAATGTGATTAGAGAAGGCGTCTACATCTAGGCTCAGGCTATTTTGCTCCGACATGAAATCCACAATCAAGGCTTTCCAACGGGTATCATCTGTAGTACCTCCAGCTGGTAGATTGGCCTTCCATATTCCCTCTGGCGAGACTTCTCGAACCATGGTGTCCAAACCAGTAACCCAACCATAGGTCTTTTGAATATCTTCCCTGGCCCACATTTCTGTAGGAGCTCCCATGGCATCACCAATGGCACTTCCCACAATTAGGCCTTTCACTTTATCAGATAGTTCAGATTTGCTTAGTTCGGAAACTGGTAAGTCAGCTTTATTAGTATTCTCTTGTTTTCCCCCTTCACAGGCCCATAAACAACAGCCAATGAAAACATAGATACAAAAGTTAAAATTTCTCATTCATAATCAGATTTATGGCAAATGTTGCTAATTTTTTTTTCTCTTCTAAGGATAGAGAAAGGGGAAGTTGTGCCAAGCCAAACAGTCTACGCAATATTTCAACACCAGTATACTGTGCTAAAATTTCATTTTTTAAGGGGTAGCTTTCAATGATTCTGAGTAGTTCGCTTACAGCAGTGGATGAAAGTTTTAAATGGGCTAACATGACGGCCAAATCAAATTCTGGCTCGCCTAAAAATGCAAATTCTGTATCTATGATTTTTAATCCCTTTTCCGTCTCAAACCAGCTACCTGGATAGAAATCTCCATGAATAAGCACATCTCCCGGCTTCAGGTACCTTTCCCCTAAAAGATTTATTTTCTCTATTAGTTCAGGCTTGTCTTTCACCATGGTAGATAGATCTTGTAAGCCTTCCTGGATTTGGTCCAGGTTAAATCCATTGTCAGGTAAAAAAGGCAATACAAAAATGTGCTGGTGATTCAGTTTCCTCATCTCTTGGTTGATAGGGAAATCAGTTACGGGTAATTGGTGCAGTTTTTTAAGATAGGTCAACAAAAGGTCTATAACCTTTTTATTGAGGCTGTTTTTGTTTTCATATAGCCACAAATAATCGCCTCCTTTATCCAAGTGTTCTATGGCCAGGAGCCAGGCATTTTTATCAAATCCCAATACGGCTGGAGAAAAGCAGGCCAATAAATTGTCTTTATTTATTTCATTGTAGAATTTTAATTCTATTTCTATCCTATTTAATGGGGCAGGCACTTCCGGAAATTTGACAACATATGGCCGTGATTGTTTCAGGACAAAGATGCGTTTGTTGGTTTTTATCTTCAGGGTGACATTCATGTTCCCTTTTCCTGCCTGATACGAATCAATTACTTCTTCGCCCGAAAGCAACATTCCATTCCCTTTCAGGTAGGAGATTTGTTTGGGTTCAAGTGGGATTGTAATAAACATTTAATTATTTTTTTAGAAAATTAACCTTCATTTACCAGAATAGAAATCAAAATGGTAAGAAAGATTATTTTACTTAAATAAAAACATTGATCCTAGTTCTTTTCTAGCATTAACTGTTTTATTTTTGGGTCATGAGTAAAACAAAAACAGACAGTCCACTTTTGAGCCAGTTGTCGCTTGAATTGGATGGTGAACTGCATTACGATAGTTTGATGAAAACTTTGTATGCCACTGACGCTTCAGTGTACCGGTCCCTACCCACAGCTGTGGCCTTGCCTAAAAGCCCTTCTGATATAAAAAAACTAATTCATTTTGCCAATTCAAATAACCTATCATTAATTCCAAGAACAGCAGGAACTTCCCTAGCCGGTCAGTGTGTAGGAGATGGAATAGTTGTGGATGTTTCCAAATACCTAAACAAAATCATTGAGTTCAATAAGGACGAAGGATGGGTAAGGGTTCAGCCAGGAGTTGTGAGAAATGAATTGAACAATTACTTAAAGGAATATGGGTATTTCTTTAGCCCTATTACGAGTACAGCTACCAGAGCCATGATAGGCGGTATGGTTGGTAACAACAGTTGTGGTACCACCTCTATCGTATATGGTAGTACCAGAGAGCATGTGCTAGAGCTGAAAGTCTTGCTATCCGATGGGTCTGAGGCTGTTTTCAAGTCCATGACTGAAAGTGATTTTGAACTTAAATGCAAACAAGAAAATCTGGAAGGTGAACTTTATCGACATGTAAAGGAAGAATTAAGCCGTCCGGAAATACAAAAAAATATTAGGGAACATTTCCCCAAAGAGAGCATACATAGAAGAAATACTGGTTATGCCTTAGATTACCTTTTGGAGTCTCAGCTTTTTTCTGATAAAGATGCTCCATTTGATTTTTGTAAATTATTATGTGGATCAGAAGGTACTTTAGCAATCACTACAGAAATTAAAATTCACCTCGATCCACTTCCAGATCCTTTTGATATTGTGGTAGCGGCTCACTTTGAGACTATTCATGACAGCATGAAAGCGGCTCAGGTGGCCATGAAAGAAAAGCCTACAGCTGTAGAGTTGATGGATAAAAACATCTTGGATTGTACCAAGGAGAATGTTGAACAAAGTAAAAATCGAGATTTTGTAGAGGGGGATCCTATGGCCATTTTAATGGTTGAGTTTAGAGGGAAAACCATTGAGGAGGCAAAAGCAAAAGGAGCAGTATTTATCGAATCGCTTAAAAAGGTGGATCTCGGTTATGCGTTTCCTATAATAGGCCCTGAACGAACAAGCAGCGCCTGGGAGTTGAGAAGTGCAGGTTTGGGATTGTTAGCGAATATTCCAGGTGATAAGAAAGCTGTTGCTTGTATCGAGGACACTGCTGTAGATATTGATGATTTGGCAGATTATATTGATGATTTTGCGAAACTGATCGCAGAATTTGGCCAACAATCTGTTTATTATGCTCATGCAGGAGCTGGTGAAATTCACCTAAGACCCATACTTGACCTTAAAAAGTCAAAAGATGTTGATGAATTTTATAAAATAAGTGAAGCCAGTGCCAAACTGGTGAAAAAATACAATGGTTCTTTAAGTGGTGAGCATGGTGATGGTAGGCTAAGGGCTGCTTTTATTCCTTTAATGGTAGGGCAGGAAAACTATGATCTATTTAAGCGGGTAAAAGCCAAATGGGACCCCAAAGGCATTTTTAATCCGGGAAAAATAGTAGATGCTCCCCCTATGAACTCCTCATTGAGGTATGAGGCTGATTTGCCTAAAAAAGAACATAAAACTAAGTTTGATTTTAGCCATGTAGGAGGAATACTTCCTATGGCTGAAAAATGTAATGGTTCAGGGGATTGCAGAAAACTCCCCAATTCTGGAGGAGGAACCATGTGTCCAAGTTATCAGGCGACCCGATATGAAAAAGACACCACACGTGGTAGAGCCAATACTTTACGTGAATTTTTGACAAATAGTGAGAAGCAAAACCCTTTTGATCATCCAGAAATTAAGGAAGTAATGGACCTTTGTCTCTCTTGCAAGGGCTGTACTTCAGAATGTCCTTCTAACGTAGACATGGCCACGATAAAGGCTGAGTTTCAATACCAATACTATAAATCCAACCCAGTTCCTTTGAGATCAAAGGCGTTTACTCATATAAATTCACTGAATGAATTGGGTAGTATGGTTCCAGGCATTGCCAACTTCTTTTTGTCCAATGGATTTACAGGTAGTTTGATGAAAAAGATGCTTGGGGTAGCACCAGAAAGGCATTTGCCTGAGTTGAGTCCTCAATCTTTACGAAAATGGTACAAGAAAAATTATTCAAGATTGACGGGTAAACCGGTTATAAAATCTGTTTATTTTTTCTGTGATGAATTTACCAACCACAATGATACGGCTACAGGTATTAAGGCCATTAAGCTGCTAAGGCATTTAGGTTATGAGGTAAAGATGGTCGACCATGTGGAGAGTGGAAGAGGAGCCATGTCTAAAGGCTTACTTGATCATGCGCAAAAAATGGCGGACAAAAACGTTGAAATATTTTCCTCTTTAATTAGTGCAGAAAGTCCACTTTTGGGCATAGAGCCTTCAGCCATTCTAAGCTTTAGAGATGAATATCCGAGACTTGTAAGTGCTAACTTGAAAGAAAAGGCAAAATCTATAAAGTTTCATTGTGAGTTGGTAGACGAGTTTTTGGCCAAAGAGGCCATTGCGGGCAATATAAAACCAGAAAGCTTTACTAAGGAAAAGCGTCAGATAAAATTACATGGGCATTGCCATCAAAAAGCGTTATCCTCAGTTAATTATTCCAAGAAAATACTTGAATTGCCAGAGAACTACCAAGTGAGCGTAATCCCTTCAGGTTGCTGTGGGATGGCCGGTTCATTTGGCTACGAAAAAGAGCATTATGAATTAAGTATGCAGATTGGAGAAATGGTTTTATTTCCAGCTGTCAGAAAAGCTGCTGAAGGTGATTTGATTGCTGCACCCGGTACAAGTTGTCGCCATCAGATCGCAGATGGGACAGGAAAGAAAGCAAACCACCCGGTTGAGATTCTATTTGCTGCCGCTGGATTGAAAGATTGATACCAAATTGTAAATGGCTGAACCACTTTAAGTTCGGCCATTTTTTTTTGGATTATTTACAGGCTTATCAAATTGAGACCATGGGATGGATGTCTATTTTTTGATTAAAAGGGCTTATACTTTTGGGGATGATTTTCCATTTATTTAGGGTGATTAGCAGTCCTATTTATAAATTTGCTTAATTCAAAGTTTCTGCTGTACAAATACCCTTTTGCTGTTTAGAAGTTTGTTAGGCCTTATGCATTTTTATCTTTGATTTATGTTCAAAATCAATTTATTTATTTCCTTACGCTGGTCCATATTTATTATTGATGGATCCCCACATTAAGTACAGAAAATAGCTTGATATATTAATGTATTTTATTGACAGGTACCAAATAGCCGTCACTAATACCATTGTCATAATACCCCTTGTATGAAAATTATATTTTAGCTATAATTGAAAACTTTATTATCAAAAACCCAAAATGAACCCTTTAACTAGCAATAATCCTTCTATGGATTCCAATTATTATTGGGATTTGTTAATGAAAGGCAACCGTCAGGGACTTGAGGGGCTTTACAAAGAATATATTGTGACACTTTTTAATTATGGCATAGCACTGTCAAAGGATGAAAACTTTATTCAGGATTGTATACAAGAGGTATTTATAGATTTATGGAAATATCATAAATCCTTAGGTAAAGCTGTCCATGTAAAGGCCTATCTCCTAAGGGCTCTATCGCATAAAATTTTCAGGGAAAATCAACAGAAAACCAAATTACTTACGGTGGAGTGGAAGGATGGAATTGACAATACTATTGTCGTTGAATCTATAGAAAGTGAATTGATCGATATCCAACGAGAGAAGGGGCTGCAAATCAAATTGGCTAATGCACTTGACAAAATACCTTTGCGACAAAAGCAGGCCATCCACTTGCTTTTTTTCGAGCAATTGTCCTATGAAGAAGTCTCCAAATTGATGGGCATTAACCTTCGTTCTGTTTACACTATTGCATGGAAGGCCATTGCTAATTTAAAAAAGCACATTGTGTCTGGTATTTCAATACTTGTTTTTTTAACTCTTTTGCAGTTTTACTGATTTTTTGAATTATCACTTCAGAAAGAGAGACTTTCAACCATTTTATGAAAATGTCCGGTTTTAATGAAACCAATTGAATCATTGTGTCAAATAAATTTAAATTCATAACCTAACCTACCTAAACTTTAAATATGCCTATGGATTAAACTTCAAAAAAAAGTAAAGAATTAAAGAATTAAACTAAAATAATTACCCAAAATAATTAACAGATATGCAAAAAAATGTACATAATAACATGAATAATATATTCAGGTTATTTGCTTTAACCTTCATCCTTCAGAGCTTTAGCATTGACTGCTTGCTAGCAAGTCCTGAGCATGAGTTTTTGAAGCCAATTAATTATAAATCGAAGGATGTAAATGCCCTTAGCCACTTAAAGTATAATGAAGATAACCCATTTTCCTCAGAGGCCATTAAGGTAACCATTACGGGGGTGGTAACAGATGAGAATGGTGACCCCATGCCAGGAGCAACGATTACTATTGCCAATAGTACTCAGGGAACTGTTTCTGATATTGACGGAAATTTCTCCATTGATGTAGCGGAGGGAGAAACGCTTTTAATTTCGTTTATTGGTTATACTACCAAATCCATCCTAGTAGGAAATCAGTCACAACTGACAATAGCCATGGAGCTGGACGATACCTCCCTAGAGGAAGTGGTGGTTGTAGGATATGGAACCCAAAAGAAGCGTGATGTGACAGGGTCTGTGGTAAGGGCTGATATTGAAGCATTTAGGGAGTCTCCTAATGTTAATATTGCTCAATCCCTTCAAGGATCAGTTCCAGGATTGAATGTAGGGCAGGTTAATAGAGCTGGAGCAAGCCCATCTATTTCAGTACGTGGTAGAACGACACTTAGTGGGAATCAAAGTGTTTTGATTGTTGTAGATGGGATAATATTTACTGGTAGTATGTCGGATTTAAATCCAGCAGATATAGCCTCTATTGATGTATTGAAGGATGCCAGTAGTATGGCCATTTTTGGTGCACAAGCAGCAAATGGTGTGATAATGATTACTACCAAAGGGGGTAAAATGGAACAGAAACCTATTTTTAATTACACAGGTACAGTTACTACCCAAAGTCCAACCAATAGACCTAAATTATTGGATAGAGATGGATTTTTACAGAAGGTGAGAGATCAGGATTGGCCACAGTCTTATTTGGCTCCTGATTATACCCAACCTAATCCTGATTACAATGTTGCTGCTTTATTTGAGCCTGCAATATATGCTGGATTTGAGAATGGAACCAACTTTGATTGGTGGGATGCTGCAACCCAGACAGGGTTAATTAACAATCATAATTTAAGTGTAAGAGGAGCCTCTGAAGCCACTTCTTATTTCATTTCCACTGGATATACCAAACAGGATGGCTTTATTATGAATGACCAATATGAAAGGATAACTGCCAGGATCAATTTAGATCATCAAATATTGGATTGGTTTAGATTTGGCGTCCAGACCTTTGGCTCATTTGCAGATAACTCTGGTGAAATTCCTGCCTTAAGCCAAATTACTACCATGCCTCCATTGGTGACTCCATATGATGAGGATGGCAATATTATACTGAATCCTGATGGAGCCATTCGAGCCAACCCATTTTTGAGCCCTCTTTCCAATGATTTTGACAAACGGAATAACCTGTTTGCCAATGTTTACATGGACATAGAAATCCCTTTTATCGAAGGATTGAAATACCGGGTTAATTTTGGTAACAACTATACTTGGAGAAGACATTATAGAAGCAATGTATATGGTGCTGGAGCTGCTGGTGAAGCATTCAAAAGAAATTACAATGCTTATGACTGGACCCTTGATAATATTTTAACCTACCGCAAGAGTTTTAACAACAAGCACAACCTTGACCTTACCATGGTAGTAGGACGCAGGGAGTTAAAATATGAAAGCACTGAAGCAAATGGTACCAATTATTCCAATCTTAGTTTAGGATACAATGATTTAAGCTTAGGCCAGCTTCAGTTGATAAATTCAAGTGCTTGGGATGAAAGTTACATTTACCAAACCATTAGGGCTAATTATGATTTTAGTAGCAAATACATGGTTACGGCTACTGTTCGTAGAGATGGTTTTTCAGGATTTTCTAAAAACAATAAATTTGGAATTTTCCCCTCTTTAGGTCTTGGTTGGGTAATCAGCGAAGAGGATTTTCTGAAGGAATCTGTGATAAACTACCTTAAATTTAGAGGATCCTATGGAACCAATGGAAACCTAACCAACAGGTATTCCTCTTTAGCGAGAGTTTCCATATATCCTGCCTATGTTTTCGGAAATGGAGGGAGCACCGTTTTCGGACAAACTGTAAATAGCTTGTCAAATTCAAACCTTGCATGGGAAACCACTACAGGATTTAACTTTGGCTTTGACTTTTCATTTCTTCAAGACCGTTTTTCAGGAACTCTGGATTATTACCAAAACACTACCAATGATTTGCTTTACAATATTAATATTCCTGAAGTTACTGGTTTTTCAAGCATTGCAACGAATGTGGGAGAAATTGCGAATAGAGGAATTGAATTTGTGCTGAAAGGCGATATTATAGAAAAGGGTGATTTCAATTGGAATGCAAGTTTTAATATTGCCTCTAATAGAAACAGAATAGTTTCTTTACTTGGTCTTGATTCTGATGGAGATGGAAATGAGGATGATTTAATTGGTAGTGGATTATTTATTAATGAATCCATTAATTCAATTTACGATTATGAATCTGCAGGTATCATACAGTTGGGAGAAGAAGCGCCTTCAGGATTTTTTGTGGGTACCCATAGAATTGTAGATCAGAATGGTGACGGGGTAGTAGATGCTCTTGACCGTGTAATTATAGGTAGAGAAGAGCCTGCATACAATTTTGGTTTGCTCAATGAATTCAATTATAAAAACTTTACTTTCAGGTTTTTTATAAACTCAATTCAGGGAGGTAAAAATGGTTATCTAGGATTGAATAATCCAAATTTTGGCCAATCGGACAATGCGAGAAGAAACAATTTGTTTGTAGATTATGACTATTGGACTCCTGCTAATCCTGATGCCAGGTACAGAGGTCAGGATCAGGTTGCGGGTATTGAGTACCAGTATTATGGAGACAGAAGTTTTGTTAGACTTCAGGATGTTTCACTTTCGTATAGGATGAATAAAGCCTTAATTGTAGAGAAGTTGGGGCTTCAAGGAGTGAAGATTTTTGTGAGTGGAAAAAACTTAGCTACATGGACGAGTTGGGAAGGCTGGGATCCTGAAACTGGAAGTGGACTGCAACCGTCTGGATTACCAGTTATGAAGGGCTATTCTGTAGGGCTGGATGTTAGTTTTTAATTCTAATTTAGTTATGAAAAAAATAAAATTTAATTTCGTTTTCTTGAGCTTGTTGATTTTAGGATTTCAAGCTTGTGATGAATCTAGTATCCTTGAAGAGGTGCCATTGGACTTTGCAAGTCCTGAAAACTCTTTCGTTACCTACTCTGATTTTAATTCGGCAGTGTATGCCCTATATGATCAGACCAGAGAAATTCTTTCTAACGGAGAACACCGTCCATTGGATTATATATATGGTACAGATTTGGGATACAATGGAGCCAATCAACTTAATGCAAGATTTGGTTCTTATTTAGCTACCCTATTGCCAACCAGTGTTGTAGCTGAATTTCATTGGCAAAATTATTATAAGGTGATTTCAGGAGCCAATATTATTCTAAGTAGGCTTGAAAACTCAACTATGACGGAAGGGGAGAAAACTTCTGTTGAAGCCAAGGCCAAACTCTTTAGAGGTTTGTCTTATAGGAATTTAGCGCATTTATATGGAGGAGTGCCATTGGAGTTAGAAGAGGTTAGTTCCCCCAAAACAGACTATGTAAGAGCTAGCAGAGATGAGGTTTACCTACAAGCAGCAAGTGATTTGGAATTTGCGTCAGCCAACCTTCCAGGAATTTCGGAGGTTCAGGATGGTGAAATTAATAATTTGGCCGCCTACCATATTTTAGCTGAGGTATATGTTTCTCTGAATAAATGGTCAGAGGCCATTCAAGCTTCTTCTATGGTCATAGATGACCCAAATACAGCCCTAATGAACGAAAGATTTGGCTCACTTTCCAATGCACCTGGTGATGTATATTGGGATTTGTTTAGAAGGTACAATCAAAATCGAGGAGTAGGAAATACTGAGGGAATTTGGGTTTGGCAATATGAAGTAGATATACCGGGAGGAGTGATTTCCTCTTCATCAAAAGTAGGACCTCAATTGGAAAGAGACCACTCTCCGCGGCCTTGGAGTTTTATTGTTAGAGATCCATCTGGAGTGTCACCATTTTTACCTCTAGGGGTATCAGACTATACTGGTGGCCGAGGTATAGGAAGGTTTAGAGGTACCAACCACTTTAATTATGGCGTATGGGAATACGATTGGAATGACATGCGAAATTCTGAATACAATTTTGTAAGGGATGTGCTGTTTAACAATCCAGCATCTGAATGGTATGGGCAAAAAATATCCGATCACGAAGATTTATTCCGTCAAAGTCTCGACGATACTATTAGGTATTTCTATCCTTATCAATCGAAAGTTACCACCCCAGGACAACATCCCGCAGAATTGTATGTGGATCCTGAATTAAAAACCTTAAATTCATCCACCGCTGGCACTACCTATAGTGATCAATACCATATTCGCCTTGCGGAAACCTATTTATTGCGTGCAGAAGCCTATTTGGGAAATAATCAATTGACGGAAGCGGCCAATGATATTAATGTGGTCAGATTGCGTGCCAATGCCAAATTGGTTTCTCCCTCAGAAGTGGACATTGATTATATTTTGGATGAAAGGATGAGAGAACTTGGTGTAGAGGAAAAACGTCGGCTTACTCTAAATCGATTGGAAATGTTGTATGAACGTACCAATAAATATTGCGATGGGCGACCAGATGTGACGAATCATGGTGTAGATGTACAACCTTATCATAATCTTTTCCCTATTCCTTATACAGAGATAGAAAGAAATATAGGAGCAGTATTAACGCAAAACCCTGGATATGATGCAGATTAAAGTTAATAATATGATAAAAAAACATGAATTGGTAACCCTAATGCGGGGTTACCATTCTATTGGTTTGAAAAGGCAAACATTGCTATTTGGTGTTCTATTTGTTTTAATCCTAACATCCTGTGCTTCCAACAAAGAAGAAACAAGTAATAAACAGCCTAATATATTGTTTGTAATAAGCGATGATCAGTCCTTTTATCATACAAGTTTTGAAGGAAGTAAATTTGTAAATACACCGGCTTTTGATAGGGTCGCAAAAGAGGGAGTGTATTTTACCAATGCTATGGCTGGTTCTCCGGGATGTGCGCCTTCAAGGAGCAGTATCATTACAGGAAGGCATCATTGGCAGAATGAGTCCTCTGGCCAACATGCAGCGCCCTGGCTAAAAAAACATGTGCCTTTTGTCGATTTGTTAGAAGCCAATGGGTATAAAACCGGCAGAACAGGTAAGGGGGTAAGTCCGTTCCGGTATGCAAGAGACGAGAAAGATTCTTTGTGGAGAGCCACAGATGCTGCAGGCATTGAATACAGCAAAATCAGGTATGAAGAAGGTCCAGAAGACATTCGTACAGGAGATAAAATCAGCAATCTCAATTATTTTGAAAATTTCAAGTTTTTCTTAGAAAACGAACGAAAGGACAAACCTTTTTTCTTTTGGTTTGGAGCTACAGAGCCTCACCGTGCCTATGAGAAAGATTCGTGGAAAAGAACAGATAAAAAACTGTCAGATGTAGAAGTCCCAGCCTTTTTTCCTGACAATGACATTGTGAGGGGAGACATGCTGGATTATGCGGTGGAAATTGAATGGTATGACCGTCATCTTGACTCCATGATCAACTATTTAGAGGAGATTGGAGAGCTGGAAAACACCATTATTATCGTTACTGCTGACAATGGAATGCCTTTTCCTAGAGCGAAGGCAAACAGTTATGATTACGGTATCCATGTGCCTTTTGCTGTCAGGTACCCTAAGGCGTTTCCAGGCGGAAGAAAAGTGGATGATCCTATTGGGTTTATTGATCTTGCACCTACCATTTTGGACCTGACACAAACCAAGCAGGATGGGATGTTGCCCATTACAGGTAAAAGCATCCGGGCATTATTGGAGTCTGAGAAGCAGGGAACAATTGAACCATCTAAAAAGTATGCTTTTTCGGGTAGAGAAAGGCATTCTTCTTCCAGGCACCTCAATTGGGGCTATCCACAAAGATCGATTAGAAGTGAAGACTATTTATTGGTGTGGAACATGAAACCCGATCGCTGGCCTGCAGGTGCACCCCAAAGAATAAATCCAGAAAATGAAGATGAACTGCTTCCCATGTATGGGATAGATGAGGACGGTATCAGTCATTCTGAATGGGCATTTACGGATGTTGATGAATCGCCTACCAAATCATTTATTATCGAAAATTATAAAGACCCTTCCATCAAACCATTTTTCGATGCTGCTTTTGCCAAGAATTCGGAAGTACAGTTATTCGACATAAAAAATGATCCTTACTGTTTGAATAATGTAGTAAATGATGCGGATTATGCTTCAGTAAAAGAGGAACTACAAGCGGCCTTATTGGAAGAATTAAGGTCCTCAAAAGACCCAAGGGTTGTAGGGCCGGATAAGGAAGTTTTCGATTCCTATATCCGATACAGTCCTATGAGAGGTTTTCCGGAACCAATACCAGGAAGCCAGTTAAAATAAACTGAGATCAAGAAAACTTTATTATCTTGTATTGCATTATTAATAGACCCTTTACTAGCAAAGTAGAGGGTCTATTTGTGTCTACTTGGTTAAGGTTAATTATTTGATCTGAATTAATAAATTAAGCCCGGATTATGTAATAGGATTTCTCCGTCCTGATAGTCAGGGGTGAAGCCTGTCCCGTGTTTACGGGAAGTGCTGCAATCGTAAAAAAAACAGGCTGTTTGGAGATTTTAGCATAGCACCGCTATGGTGAAATTGAAAACAGCAACGAAGTGGCTGATTTTGAAGCGATTTCAGCATGTAATAGATTTTCTATTGCATATTTCGGGTTAAAGCACCCATTACCTGATAATCGTCCGGTATTATTTTTTGCATTTGGCTAAAAAGAAAATATTTTCATTTTTTTTCTTCAAAGGAGGATAACTTTTGTATGCTTCTGTCTCCTTTAATTGAAACACTCTACTATGTGTAAGCGAGATTATAAGATAGCCGACTTTGTACTGGACCCGGAATTTCAAAAATGGGTGCTTTCTCCAGATTCCCAAACAAAAGAATACTGGGAAAAGTACCTGAATGAAAATCCTAAAAAAGAAGAGGACATTGCTTTAGCAATGAAGCTGGTAGCAAATATGTCTAGAAAGTCCTATAAGTTGTCTACTGATAAAATTGAAGAAACTTGGGGCAATATAGAGCAAGCTATCGGGAATACTGAGGTGAAAGAGAACCATAAAGGCCCCGTTCCATTAAATGCTGTCAGTACTATTCTTCGATTTAGAGCCAAAAGAGCCGAAGGCAGAAGGGAGATTTCCCAGTTTTACCGTATGGTAGGGATTTTAGCGCTTGTATTTTCCCTGGCTATAATGGTCAATATCTACCTACCCAAGGAAGAAGCCCCGGTTGTAGTTGAGCAATTGGAAATGCTAGAACACTATGCACCTCCCGGAGTAAAAGCCAACCTTACGCTACAGGATGGATCCAAAGTAATCCTCAATTCTGGAAGCAGTTTAAAATACATCAAGAACTTCGAAAGTCATCAGCGTGTATTGGAACTTTCAGGAGAAGCTTATTTTGAAGTTGCTGAAGACAAAACCAGACCCTTTAGTGTGAAAACGGGGGCAGTTACCACCACTGCACTTGGTACTACTTTCCATATTTCTTCCTATGAAAATGAACCCCTAGACATTGCGTTATTGACTGGTAAAGTGGCTGTAGATATTGACCTTAATGAAGGGCAACGCATTAACCTTGAAAAAGGGGAAGGATTGGAGATAAATTTAGACAGTGAAAGGATCAATAGTTTATCCTTTGATCCAGAAAAATTGTTGGCATGGACAAGAAAGTCTATCATTTTTGAAAATGTGTCTATGTTTCAGGTCAAGAGAGTACTTGAAAATTGGTATGGAGTAAATATTGATTTTATCAATCGTCCAGCTTCAGATTTAGAAATATCAGGCAAGTTTAAGGACCAGAGTTTAGAGAATGTTCTTGAAGGATTAAGTCATTCTGCAAGGTTTGAATACAAATTAGAAAAAGATAAAGCGACTTTAAAGTTTAACTAGATGAGAATGCCTATGTAATGTCTAAAATGTACAAATTAAAAGAGGCCATAAATGCGCTAACACTTATGACCTCCAATGAAATCGGAACTAGGACTGCCATCCTTTTTCCGAAAATGTTTATTTAATCGAATTTCTAAACAAACGATGTAAAGATATGAATAAATGCCTACTTAAGCATGTTATCTACATGACCAAATTATTTACAATAGCCTTCACTCTTCAGTGTTTGAGCATGAGTTTCCTTCTAGCTTTTAATGGAAATGCCCAAGTTAAAAGCATAGAGGAGGTATCCGTATACCTTTCTTTAAAAAATGTAAAGGTAAAAGAAGCCTTTAAAAGGTTAGAAAAGCTAACGGATTACAATTTCGTTTTCGCCTCCAGGGAAATTGAGAACAGTCAGTTCATCAATGTAGAAAGTAAAGGAGAAAGCCTTTACTTTCTATTGTCTGCCATTGCTGCTCAAACGGACCTAAGTTTCAAACAGGTGAATAACAACATCCATGTTAAGAAAATGGACCGTAAAAATCCCCTTGTTGATGTTGATTACGAGCAAGTTGTCGTAAAGGGAATTGTTACAGATGAAAATGGCGATCCTTTACCCGGGGCAACAGTAACAATTGCTAATAGCTCAAATGGAACTGTTACAGATTTAGATGGAAATTTCTCAATTGAGGTTGAAGAAGGAGCTACTCTGGTGATTTCATTTATTGGTTTCAAAACTAAGAATGTATCTATAGCCAACCAAACCCAATTTAACATTATCATGGAGCCAGACAATAACGATCTAGAAGAGGTGGTTGTGGTAGGTTATGGAACGGTCAAAAAGAGTGATTTAACAGGCTCAGTATCGAGTGTAAAATCAGACGAAATTAATGCTTTCCCAACATCGAATGTTATGCAAGCGATGGCTGGTAGAGCTGCAGGGGTTCAAATTATACAGAATAGTGGTGCTCCTGGTGCTGGTATAAGTGTTAGGATTCGTGGTACCAACTCCATTCAAGGTGGCAATGAACCACTTTATGTTGTCGATGGTTTTCCTTTTTCAGGAAACCCTACAAATTTGAATAACTTCGATATAGAAAGTATTGAAGTGTTGAAAGATGCCTCCGCTACTGCTATATATGGTTCCAGAGGAGCCAATGGTGTAGTCTTGATCACGACCAAGCAAGGAAAAGAAGGTACTTCTAAAGTTGATTTCGAAACAAGTTATAGTACACAATCCATTCGCAATACTTTGGACCTAATGAATGGCAGTGAGTATGCTCAAATCCAGAATATTCAAGCTACCAATGATAATATTCCTTTGTATTTTACTGAACAGGAGATTGCTAATTTTGGTCAGGGGTTTGATTGGCAAAATTTAATTTTTACTAAAGCTCCGATATTGTCCACATCTTTAAATGTTAGTGGAGGAAGTCCTAAAACTAAATATTCTATTTCGGGAAGCTTTTTTGGTCAGGATGGTATAATTAAAGGAAGTGATTACGATAGGTACTCCCTTAGAGCAAACATCAATCATACTGTTAGTGATAAGATAGCTTTACTTTTTAACAGTAATCTTACCCACCTTAAAACGGAAAGAAGGGACAGTGGAGGGGGGTCACGTGGTAATTCTATGATTGGTGCTGCATTGTCTGCTGCACCAATCTCTCAACCTTATAATGAAGATGGTAGTTATAATGTATTGGGAAATGAATATCCATTTATTGCTCCAGACATTATCAATCCCCTCAATTTCCTCAATGAACAGATGAGTATTGTTAAGGCAAATATTGTTTTGACCAATATGGCTTTTGTATACAAACCCATTCCAGATCTGACATTAAAAATTTCTGGAGGAATTGAAAACAGAGATGACAGAACGGATGCTTACACCTCTAGAAATTTCTTTAACTCTGATGGTAGAGCGAGTGTAAATACAAGTCAATTTAGGAGTCTTCTAAGTGAAAACACCCTAAGTTATGACAAAACCTTTGCGAGTAAGCACCAATTAAATGCTTTGCTTGGATTTACTTACCAGGATTTCACCTCTACTTATTTAAGTGCTAGTGGCGTTGGATTCTTAAGTGACTCATTTGAAACCTACAGCCTTCAGGCTGCAAGTACACCTGGTATCCCAAGCAGTGGGTACTCAAATTCCGTATTAATTTCCTACTTGAGTAGGGTTAATTACACCTTTGACGACCGGTTTTTATTTACATTTAGTTTCAGAACTGATGGTTCTTCTAAGTATAGTCCTGGTAATAAATGGGGTTTCTTCCCTTCAGGTGCTTTTGCTTACCGTGTATTCAAAGAATCATTTGTTGAAAACAGTAACTGGCTTTCAGATTTAAAAGTTAGAACAAGTTGGGGACTTACAGGTAGCCAGGCAATCTCTCCTTATGCAACCCTAAACCAATTAAATCCTGGAAATACAGTATTTCAAAATAGTCTATACAATACATTTGCACCAAGTACAGTACTCCCAGGCAATTTGAAATGGGAAACCACAGAGCAAATTGACGTTGGTTTTGATATGGGGTTTTTGGAGGACAGAATCTTGTTTAATGCAGATTATTACATCAAAAATACCCGCGACTTGCTCAATACCGTAAGACTTCCAAGTTCCCTTGGCTTTACCACTACGATTCAAAATGTAGGTAAGGTTCAAAATAAAGGAGTGGAATTGAGTTTGGATGGCAAAGTATTGACCGGAGACTTTAAATGGGATGTTTTTGGTAATGTTTCCTTTAACAAAAACAAAGTGTTGAGCTTACACAATGGCGAAGATATTTTAGGTGCCTATGTAAGTGTATTGGTGGTTGGTGACAATGTTACCATCCTAAGAGAAGGAAGACCAATCGGTCAGTTTTGGGGCTATCAGGAAGATGGTTATGATGAAAATGGAAACATCAATTTTGTTGACCAAGATGACAATGGCATCATCAACGACAATGATAAAACCTATATAGGAGATCCTAACCCTAAATTTATCTATGGGTTTAATTCCACTATGAATTACAAAAACTTTGAATTCAGTTTCTTTCTTCAAGGATCCCATGGCAATGATATTTTCAATGTAAGTTCAATTACCAGCACAATGGATTTTGGGCAGGGAATGAACATGCCAAAAGAAGTTTTGTATGACCATTGGACACCTGAAAATACAAATGCTAAATATCCTTTAATAAGCAGAAATACTGCTGTTAGAGTTTCCGATAGGTTTATTGAGGATGGATCTTATTTAAGGTTTAAAAATATTCAGTTGGCTTATAACTTGCCTGCAGCCCTTCTGTTCAAAAAATCGCTTAATAGTGCTCAGGTTTATGTGAGTGCTCAAAATTTTATCACTTTGACCGGTTATTCCTGGTGGGACCCTGAAGTAAATTCAAGAGGTGCAGGGACCCAATTGGGGATAGACCATTACAGTTATCCTATTCCAAAATCCCTTACTATGGGAGTTAGATTGGGTTTTTAATCCGGATAATGAAAACAAGTATTCAATTTAAAGTGAAAAAAGATGAAAAGGATAACAACCATTCAATTATACATTCTTCCAGTATTCCTCTTGCTATTAGTAAGTTGTGAGGATTTATTACTGGAACAACCTAAAACTGTTGCTGTAGAAAACTTTTACAATACGGCAGAGGAAGTAGAGACTGCAGTGAATGCAATTTACTCTCCTTTGCGTTCTACCAGAGCAGAGCAAATTGCTATATTAGATGCCCATTCAGACTGGGGATATGGCAGAGGAAGCCGAGCACAATACAATGATTTTGCTGGCCTAAATGCAACCAATATCAATACTGCAGGCTCAAGGTGGAATTCATTCTACCAAGCCATTAGAAATGCGAATTTGGTCATTTTTAATGCGCCAAATGGCGATAATATTAGTGAGGAAGATGTCAATTATTTTATTGCTGAAGCAAAATTTCTTAGAGCATTAAGTTATTTTGATCTGGTAAGAAACTGGGCTGGTGTCCCTTTGAGAACAGAGGACAACATGTTGGAAATTGATTTGCCAAAAAGTTCCGTGTCGGAAGTTTATGAATTGATTTTATCAGATCTTGAATATGCCGAAACGCATTTAAATGCTACGGCTAAAGTTATCGGAAGGCCTACGATCAATGCTGCTAAAACATTACTTGCCGATGTTCATTTGTCCTTAGGGAACTATGATCAAGCGATGGAGAAAAGTAAAGAAGTTATTGACTCAAATAAGTATTCATTGGTGCCAGTAGAAGAGGCCAATGATTTTCGTACTGATATTTTCGGTTCTGATCTGGTTACGAGTACTGAAGAAGTATTTTATTTTAAATACTCTAGGGAGATTGGACAGGGGAACTTCATGTTATTCATATTGAACCATCCAAGCACCGGTTATTTTAATTTTGGAGGGGCTTACGCGCATTATAGCGATGCTTCTAACCCTTTCTATATCAATTGGGAAGATGGAGATTTGAGAAAAGAACTTTGGGACAAAGTTGATTTTGGATTGGGACCAAATACCTTGGTAAGTAATAAGTACATGGAGCTGGATGCTGTTGGAAGGAGTGATGGAGGAAATGATTTACCTATTTACAGGTATGCTGAAGTGCTTTTAATTTTTGCTGAATCTTCAGCCAGAAATGCCAATGCAGTAACTCCTGAAGCCTTAGAAACCTTAAATAAAATAAAAAGAAGAGCTTATGGCTTAGCCATTGATTCACCATCGGAAGTTGATTATTCTTTCTCTTCGGGTGAAATTACAGAATTCCTTGATGCCTTATTACAAGAAAGAGCTTACGAGTTTATCTTCGAAGGTAAGCGTTGGTTAGATTTAAAAAGGGTAGGAAGAGCACAGGAAATGGTAATGAAAAATAAAGGTATTACCATAGCGGATGCCCATTATTTATGGCCAATACCATTATCCGAGTTGAATTTTAATGGTGCCTTAGATCCCGATACAGATCAAAACCCAGGTTACTGATCAGTATAATTAAATAAAATAATCAACCCGAATGATGCAGGTGCTATAAGCTTAACTAGTGAAAAGCTTTCTAAAGAAGTGAGGACACTTATTGATAGTGTAGTTGCTGCATGATTTGGGTTTAAGCCATAAATAGGATTATGAAAAGAAGAGATATGATCGCCGCAATGGGAACACTCTCCCTCGGTGTGGCCGCTTCACCCTTCGCTAAAGGAGATGTATTAAAAGAACCCTACAAGGTTGTTCAAAAAAATATAACAACGGACGTTGTAGTAGTGGGAGGAGGTACCGCTGGTGCAGTAGCAGCGATTCAGGTTGGAAGAGCAGGTAAAAAAGTAACCCTAATTGAGTGTGTTAGCCAATTAGGTGGTACCACTACAACCGCAGGAGTGGCTTTTCCGGGAATATTCTTTGCCTGGGGAAAGCAAATAATTAGTGGTATCGGTTGGGAAAATGTACAAGAAGCAGTAGAACTAAATGGAGATACGCTACCCAATTTTTCGATTCCTCATGGACGCCAACATTGGGAACACCAAGTGAGACTAAATGGACCATTGTTTTCCTTAATATTAGAGCAAAAATGTGTAGAAGCTGGGGTTGATTTGCGCTATTATGAAACGCCAACGAAAATAGAATTCAAGAATGGATTCTGGGAAATGGAGACCGTAGGTAAAGGAATTACTACCAAAATAAAATGCAAGCAAATTATCGATTGCTCAGGAAATGCAATTGCTGCAAATATTGCAGGGTTGGATTTGCTGAAAGAAGCTGAAACACAACCTGGAACGCTTATCTTTAGATTGGGTGGTTATGACATGAAAGCCTTGGATTTGGATATGATCAAAAAGGAATATGAAGCAGCGATAAACAGCGGAGAGTTGAAAAGGGAGGAGTTTCGAGGAAATATTGTTCGCCTTTTAAGTTCTAAAGGTGATAATATTCAACATATCAGAGGAGCAGACTCTACAACTTCCGAATCTCATACGGCCGCTAATATACATGCAAGAAGTTCACTTCTAAAACACCTGAAGTTTTTGAAAAGATTGCCGGGCTGTGAAAACGTAGTGATAGAAGACATGCGAACAGAAATCGGTATCAGGGAAACCTATAGGATTGATGGCTTGTATCAAATCACGCACGAGGATTATACTTCAGGTAAAGTATTTGAGGATTCAATTTCTTATTCTTATTACCCGATTGATTTGCATATAATAGAACATGGTGTTACTCCAAAACAATTGAGTGAAGGGGTGGTCGCAACCGTGCCATTGAGGGCTTTGATTCCTAAAAACAGCAAAAACTTTATGGTAGCTGGAAGGTGTTTGTCTAGTGATAGACTGGCCAATTCTGCTTTAAGAGTACAGGGGTCAAGCATGGCTATGGGCCAGGCTGCTGGAGCTACAGCAGTGATTGCTTGCCAGCGAAATGTGTCTCCTGCTGATGTGCCTTTGGATGAGGTGAGAGATCTCCTAAGAAGTCATGGAGCCATTGTTCCAACGGTCTAATTCTAAAAGTTGAAAAAGCTAATGAACAAAGCTGTAAAGCAAAATCTATTATTAATTATTGTTGTGTTCTTTATAGGTATGGTTCCTGTTTCTAAAACGGGAACCATACAATATATCAATGACAGAACCTTAACCATTGAAGTGGTTGATGTAGAAAAGAGGCTGATTGATTTCGAAGAAGAGATTTCAATGGATACGCTTTATGCGCATTTGTCAAGTACTGGCGCACCAGTGTTTTTTTCGCGGAATGTTGTGACGAGTGTTTGCTTTGATGACAAATGCAGGTTGCTGGATGTTATTCTTTATTGGAATCCTACAGGCAGGTATCTTGGTTTTGAATTGCCTGAAGAAGAATACCTTAGTAAACATGATCATGAACCATTTACAGCGGAAGAGTATTTAAGGCTGAATGAATTGCTGTCAGATCCATTCCTTCCTTTGGGAGATTATTCCTACAATGAGATTGTGATGGAAGGATCTAAAGAAGAATATTATGATAGCCAATATGAGGTAAAAGAGATTGATGCTGTGTCGAGTGCTACCTCTAAATTTATTCTTGACTATGTGGTTGAAGGTGCTGCTTTCACAACTTACAAATTATGGCACTTGATATATGGACCAACCAATGGAGTGATTAAAGAATGGACTACTGAAAATTTTGATTCTGATTATATTACACTTCTATTAGAAAGTGAAAATCTTTCAGATATTCTATGGACTCTGGAGCAATTGGAAGGAAAGCTTGATCAATACCCAAAAATAAACCCATTGATTTTTGATTTTATAAAAAGCAGTGAATATAGTCTCTCTGAAAAAGCCATACAAACTATTAATCCACAGAATTTATCTTCCCAATCTTTCCAAATGGATCTGATCGCCCTATTTCCGCAAATGGATAGTGGTAAAAAGAAATGGATACTAGATTTGTTTAAAAAAGCTCCTAATGTTCACCCGGAAACAAAAACCTTTTTTAATGAGTCGATTCTTGACTTAGAAGTTCCTTTAATTGTGTTACTCCTAGAGGTATATAAAAAACAGAAAATGTACGATGCCACCAGTCTGGAAAAAGTTCGTTTGTTGAGCAATTCTGATAACAACTATTTGGCTAAAAAGGCAAAGCAATTTTTAGAAAATGTTCCGAATCCTTAGAATTATCATTTAATATTTGAGTTTTCTCAATGAGTAAAAAGAAAACAATAAGCTGAGTATTCTGTATTCATGCTATTCCCCAGACAAACGCACTTTTATTTCTCCTTTATTTTCTTCTAAAACCCACGAAGGAATTCTTAGCTCAATTCTTTTTAAGTTTTCAATTTGCTTATCCAATTGGAGCGGAGCTGGATCAAGTGAGACAATGGACAAGTTAAAATCAGGATGGGATAGGTTTTCCAGCTTGAGGGTTTTGCCATCCTGAGTCAAAACAGCTCCACCATCTACAAGCTTAATATCTGCCTGCGTCATAAGTTGCCAAGTGATCAATTTTGTAGCATCGTTGGTTTCTATTTGGTCTTCGATTACAATAGATCTTGGGCTATCTTTAATAAACTTTCTAGCAGCGCTTTTAAGTTGACCTGCAAAAGTCGGTGTAAGGTCAAAAGTGGCTTCTGGCTTTTCCCCACCTTTAAAGTCTACCAAAGTTGCCAAACCATCAACTATGTGCCGCTTATTATCTACAGAGATTGTACTATGTCCAAAATTATTCTTTGTAAGTAATTTCCATCTGTCACATTCCTGACACCTATTCCATAAATCGAAACCGGCTCTCGACAGCACCCCATAGCTCTGGTTGCCCGGGTCGATCACCCATCGAACACCATTTAATTCAAAAATAAAAGAACCGGCATCCATATTTCCATGGCTTATCGATCCTCGCCCCCCTTTTCCGCCAAAATAATACCCTTCTTTATTCTCCCCCTGACCGGTAAAAATCACAATTGGGTTTGCTCCTTCACCTTTCCAGGCACTTTGAACAAGTCCTGATTCCTTTTCTTCGAACTGTGCTGTCCAAACCAAGCCTGCTCCTGCCAGGCGAGAGATTTTCCCTATCTCATCAGGAGTTTGCATAAATCTTTTAGTATTCAAGTAGTTTCTATCTCCTGTTTTGGAGGCAAACCAACTCAAGGTAAAATCGGTATATAGCTCCGGTACATCCGGACTATCTGCATAATTGTATAATAGTTTGGAAGGTGCTGTGGTTAAAAGTCCGAAATTTGCGCTCTCTTTAAAGCCCGGATAGTCACCTATTCCAAAATCTGTTCCAAAAGCGCTCTCAAGCATCGCTGCAGTTACTGCTGAAAACATTGTCCCATAACCCCAGTAGGTAGCGCCTTCAGGATAAGCACCATCCGGAGCATATGCTGCAAGTGCATGGTTCATGCCTTCGATTGATCTTTTTATTGTTTTTGCTGCCAATTCCGGGTTTTCCTCAGCAATGGCTATGGAGGCTGCAATCATTCCCGCATTACAAACCTGATTCCAGTTATTGGTACCATTGACCCACCTAGGGGTCTCCCCATTTTCAGGCCAACTAGGCATAATACCCTTTTCTATCAATGACTTTTTCGCCAAAGAGATGGTTGATTTGGGTAATTTCCCTGCGGTCCAGTCTAGTGCCAGAGCAATGGCCAATGACATTTCTCCTACATCAAGAAAATGCTTTGGGTTCCAAGTAGGGAAATTACAGGCAGCAATCACTTCTTCATTTAACCTTTGCAAAATATCAGGATTCTTTTCTACGAAATAGACCATTCCTAACATGTTTATTCGATAGAGGAAATCTCTAGAAATACCAAGCTGGTTTTGTTGAGATCGGGGATTATCTGGGATGTCAACTGTAATTAAATCCAATGCCAATACTGATGCAGCATTGTACTTGATGGCTTGATAAATATGCTGAATAAGGGGATCGGTTTGAAGCTTTTCTCTTAGCCTTTTTTCAGTAGCTTGATTTAAAACTAATCTAGGTTGGGCTTTCTGAAGATTCTTTTTCAGATACGGTACCGATATAGGGTTATTAAGTTGATACGATTGATTAGCATTGTTTTGTGACAGCTGAGCATAAGCCAGTTCGCTCCTTAATGTTACCATAAGAAGGCTTGTTATAAACAATAATTGATGTAAATATTTCAAGACAGTTATGCTTAAATAGTTGTATAATTCAAGAAAGATTCCTTACCCAAAAAGGAATTCTATAAACTTTAATAAGATTGAACGGATAGCCTCACCTTACTATTGGTTCTAAATACTATTCTATATCCCCAAAAAACTCCTCTAAGTCCAGTTTAAACCCTTGGATCGCCTTTGACTCTGCCACATCTCCGGAGGTAAGCAAAAGGGAGGGGACATATTTTCCATTAGAAAGACTATAGATTAACAAATCCTGGGTTTCAGCATGAATGATCCAATATTCCTGAACTCCATTGGACTCATAAAGCTTAAACTTATGCTTCAATTCGGTTTTACTGTTGCTAGGGGATAGGATTTCCACAATCAAGTCTGGCGCTCCTATGCAGCCTCTGTCATCCAATTTTTCCCGATCACAAATCACGCAGATATCCGGCTGAACCACATCATGAATTAAATGATCTGCTTTGGATGCTTTTGGAAAACGCACATCGAAGGGTGCATCGTAAACTTGACATGATTTGTCTTCCAAAAAGTAATAGAGTTTAGCAGCCAACTTTATTGAAATTTGCTGATGGATACGTTTTGGGGCAGCAGCAGCTTTTTTAAAGGCTTTCCCTTTGATCAGTTCGACCACTTCCTCTATCTGCCATTTCAGGTAATCGGCATAGGAATAATTCCCATATTCCAAATCCGGTTCATTGACATTATCCGGTTTTTTGACTTCCATACTATAAATATACTGATTTTAGGACTATTTTAGAGATAGTGTATTCTAAATTATGGGTTAAAGTATGCTTGAACCTTGAGACCAAAAGAAAATCAAGGAAAAAAGGTACCGGAAGAAAAAAATGGATTTTAGAGAGACTGGAAATATTTGTGCTTATTGTCTTTGAAGGTAGCGTTGATCTTTCAGTTGAATACCTTCGGTTAAATAATCGTTAGAATTTTGGTGATTCAGGGTGCGTTCATTGGTTTACATCTTCCTCAAACATCAATGCTAAATTATTCATCATTGAGAATTAAAATTAAATTCTAATTCGGACAAAAATCTAATTATATACTATTACCTTTTATTTTGAAAAAAATTGATCATGATTAGCAGAAGAAAAGTAATAAATATTTTATCAAGCCTGCCATTTGGAGGTCTGTTTTTAGGAGCACTTCTGGGTACAAATAGTGCCAGGTCAATGCCTACCACTACTGTGTCCCCAAGTAAAAAGGCTCTTGGAAAAAGCATATATGACTCGATTGGAGTACGGCCACTAATTAATGCCCGAGGCACTGTTACTGTCGTTGGTGCAACTCGGATCTTGCCTGAAGTACAGGTGGCGATGGACGAAGCGGTGAAGGACTTTGTTCAAATTGATGAACTGATGAATGGAGTAGGGCTTCGCCTAGCAGAAGTAACAGGGGCGGAATGGGGCGTGGTGTCTTCAGGTGCATCCGCTGCAATATCTATTGCGACAGCCGGTTGTGTGACAGGAGGCGACCCTGATAAGATTTGGCAAATCCCCAATCTGGATGGAATGAAGGATGAAGTGATTATTCCTTCTTATTCTCGATCGGCCTATGATGCTGCAGCAAAGGCGGTGGGAGTGAGAATGGTAGAGGTGAATAGCCCCGAAGAATTAAAAGCTGCCTTGGGTCCCCGAACAGCTATGATTATGGTCTTGGCCAGTGGTGCATCTGAGGACGGGCCTCTCTCGCTGAAAATAATCGCGGCTCTTGCCAAGCCACTTAAAGTGCCAATCCTTGTGGATGCAGCGGCTGAGGGCCTAGAAGTCCCAAATCCACATATAGCCCAAGGGGCAGATATGGTGGCCTATAGTGGAGGTAAATATTTGCGAGGCCCACAATGTGCCGGCTTATTGATAGGACGCAAAGACTTGGTCCAAGCTGCTTGGATCACTAGTGCGCCCCACCATGGTTTTGGACGTGGGTTTAAGGTGGGACGAGAGGAGATAATGGGGATGCTGACAGCAGTAGAAATGTGGAAAAAACGGGATCATACAGAAGAGTGGAGGATGTGGATTTCGTGGGCCAATTACATCTCCCATCGTCTGGAACAGGTTCCTGGGGTGAAGACAGAGATTCTTCTCCCAAAAGGAAGATCCAATCGATCACCTTCTCTTCATGTGGAATGGGATATTTCTTTAATTCCACTCACAGGCCAAGATGTTGAAGAACTTTTGTGGGAAAACAATCCCCGAATTGCTGTCAGCGGTGCTGGTAGTTACCTACCTTTCCCTCCAAATATGGAGCCTAACATACGGATCAACCCTTCCCAACTTACAGCAGGCGAGGAGAAGGTAATCGCTAAATCCGTTTATGAGTTGCTTTCCAATCCACCTCAGATGCAAAAGCCTAGTGGTCTTGCTGCGTTTAACTTAAGTGGCCTTTGGGACCTAGAGATACAATTCGTCGCAAGCATTGTGAACCAAACTTTCATGCTTGAACAAAAAGGAAATGATATTTTTGGTACCCACCATGCTAGTTTTGGAGCTCGTGAGCTAACAGGTACGCTTCATGGCAATGATATTTTGATTCGAAGTTCCTATACTAGCCAAGGAGTACGCCTTAATTTCCAATTTACAGGAGTAGTGAGTAAGGATAATATGGACGGTATAATGAGTTTGGGTGAATACGGCAGGGCAGAATGGAAGGCAAAACGGCGACAATATTAAAACCCAGCTATTACGTAAAAAGTAGTTAAAAGAATTTGATCCAGTGAATGAAATAAATTGAAAGGTGGTTGTTGTTGTTTCTGAAGGAAAAGAGTCAAAGTTGCACCCAATACCCAGACGAATTTAGCTAAAAAGACAAAGGATATAAAAGGATTATATATTTTCCCAGGTTTAGTAGACATCAATTTCATAATAACCATTGAGTTAATCCTCATTCAGAGTATAGCAATGGACTTAATGGTCCAATATGGTCGCATTCACTTTTCGCTCTGTTGCTACAATAAATCTGGGCACCCTTACAATACATCAAAAACAATCTATTGGCTTCCTCCTGACCCTCAGTCTCCTATAGGGAAAGTTAGCAAACAATGGTGGACAAAGTTTGATGTTCTTTCTGGCTTGTCCGGCATTGCAAATGCCTGTGAACTCGTTTCACAATGGCTTCCAAGGGATGTAGAAAAATGCTACACCCTGTCTACGGTAGGTAAAGCGTACGGAGGATGATTTTGCAACTTATCTCTGATTATTTCAACGAATTTTCCCCATAAAAAAATCGTCATTTCAAGGCTTAAGAAGGACTTTTTGTGACCCTTAAGTTACTTCAGGTGACCAAAATAGGTAGGGCTTGTGCCAGCCCGACAGACGGGTCATTTCAAGTGCTATATTTAAGCGAGGAATCTTCTAAACTTATTCAACAAATAAACTTTTGTTTTATTGTTTAAAACGTCGCCCATAAATACACTTAATTTTTTTTATGTCAAACTTCAAATGACTAAATTAGTAATTAATCATTTATACTTTAGAAAAATGAAAATAAGTGTTGTTGCGCTCACATTTTTTATTCTTTTTGGATGCTCAGAAGTAAAGGATGAAAATTACCTGTTTAGATCAATTGACCCCACTGTTTCAAAACTTGATTTCACCAATGAGTTAAAAGAAACCAATAACCTGAGTATTCTATATTATCTCTATTTCTACAATGGGGGAGGAGTAGCCATAGGGGATATCAATAATGATGGTCTTCAGGACCTGTTTTTCACCGGAAATCAAGTTCCCAATAAGTTATTTTTAAATAAAGGGAATATGGAATTCGAGGACATAACGGTAAATGCTGGAATTGCTGGTCATTCTGATTGGAATACAGGGGTAACGATGGCTGATATAAATGGCGATGGACATCTTGATATTTATGTATGTGCAGTAGTAGGTATCCATGGGTTGAAGGGTAAGAATGAATTGTTTATAAACAATGGTGACCTCACCTTTAGTGAAAAAGGGAAGGAATTCGGTTTGGATTTTAAAAACTATTCTACAATGGCTTCATTCTTTGATTATGACAATGATGGAGACTTAGACATGTACCTATTAAACCACTCCGTGCATACCGATAACTCATATGGTCCTGCAGCTATAAGGAATGAGCGGATAAATGAAAGTGGCGATAAATTGCTAAGAAATGAAAATGGAAAATTTATAGATGTCAGCGAAGAGGCGGGTATTTTCGGTGGGGCCAATGGTTATGGTCTCGGTTTGGCAACAGCAGATTTTAACAATGATGGATTTACAGATCTTTATATAAGCAACGATTTTCACGAAGACGATTATTACTATATCAACAATGGAGATGGTACATTCAGCGAACAACTGAAGGAGAAGTTCAGCCAGGTAAGCAGGTTTTCTATGGGCAATGATGCTGTGGACATCAATCAAGATGGCTTTGTAGATATTGTCACCTTGGATATGTTACCTGAAGATGAAAAAGTACTTAAATCATCCATGAGTGATGATCCCATTTATACGCATGACCTGAAAATAGAACGCCTCAACTACCAACCTCAATACGCTAGGAATATGTTGCAAATCAACCGAGGCGGAGAATATTTTCAGGAAGTAGCCTTGTATAGTGGAATTTCAGCGACTGACTGGAGCTGGAGTCCTCTCTTCGGGGATTTTGACCTTGATGGCAAGCAGGACTTGTTTATTTCTACAGGCATATCCCGCAGACCCAATGATCATGATTATATCAATTACATCTCAAGTGAGGAAGTAGAACGCCAATTTAATGCTTCCAATAAATTGGATCAGGAAGCATTGAATAAAATGCCTTCTGGGAAAGTCAAAAATTATATTTTTAAAGGGGAGGAAAATATCTTATTTACTGATTATTCTGGCAAATGGATTTCCCCTGAGGAAAATTTATCTACTGGAGCTGCTTGGGCGGATTTGGACAATGATGGTGACCTGGATTTGGTAACCAATAATATCAATGAACCTGCAACTTTGTACAGGAATGACTTGGATGGAAATTCGGCCTATTTAAAAATAAAGGTAGATTTTATCGCTCCAAATAATTTTGGGATTGGAACCAAGGTCTTTACTTGGCATCAAGGGAACATGCAAATGAAGCAATTATTTACATCAAGAGGTTTTCAGTCTTCCTCTGAACCTTTGATACATTTCGGTTACGGAAACTTACAACAAGTAGATTCCCTGTATGTGATTTGGCCTGACAATTCCATAGAAAAAAAATATGATATCGCATTGAATCAAACCTTAGATTTAATACCATCAGAAGTTCGCGATAAGGTAGATTATTTAGAAATCTTCCCCAAACCCGAAACGTGGTTCCAAAAAGTCGAGGCTTTATCGGGATTGGATTATAAACATCAAGAAAACAGGTTCATAGATTTCAATCACCAACGGCTTATTCCCTATAAAATTTCTGACCGAGGACCTGCAGTCGTAGTCAAAGACCTTGATGGAAATGGTAGTCATGACATTTTCTTTGGAGGGGCTAAATCTCAATCCTCTAGAATCTTTCTTCAGAATGGGAATGGCTTTGTTGAAAAACATTACAGTGCAATCGCTTTTGATTCTTTACGTGAAGATGTGTCGGCTATAATAGAAGATTTGAATAATGATGGGATAAATGACCTGTTTGTGGTTTCGGCAGGAGGAGAGTTTTCCACGAATAATGAAGCATTGAAAGACCGGCTATTGATCAATGACGGAAAGGATTTTAAAAGACAAGAACTACCTTCTTACAGTGAAAATGGTTCGGTTGTAAAAGCGCATGATTATGACAAAGATGGTGATATAGATCTATTTATTGGTGGAGCTGCAGTTTCAAAAGATTTTGGAAAAATTCCTAAATCTGTGCTCTTGAAAAATGAGGTCGGTACTTTTAAAATAATTGAAAATGAAGTACTGGAGAATGTTGGAATGGTGACGGATGCCGTCTGGACAGATTTTGACGGGGATTCTTGGGTGGATCTAATCGTAGTAGGAGAGTGGATGTCTCCCAGGTTTTTTCAAAATCATGAAGGGATTTTAAAGGACGTTACAGAAGAGATTTTGGATCAAAAGTTAACTGGTCTATGGCAAGCCATTATTCCATTTGATATTAATGGAGATGGAGAAATGGATTATTTATTGGGGAATTGGGGCTTAAACAGCAAATTCAGTTCTAAAGAAAATTTCCCCTTAAAGATGTATTATGCAGATTTTGATGAAAATGGGAGCACAGAAACCATAGTGGCTTATGAAAAAGATGAAAATTATTATACCGTTGCGGGCTTGGATGAACTAGGGAGTCAAATGAACTTTCTTAAAAGAAAGTTTACTTCTTATAAGGATTTTGCTGGTAAACCCTTGGAGGAGCTATTTGACGATGAGCAATTGGAAAATGCCAACCTTCTTACAGCAGAGCAATTGGCATCCGGATACCTGCTTAATGTAAATGGTAACTTTAAGTTTGAAAGTTTTGAGGCTTCCTTACAAGTAGCACCTTTGACTACTTTTTTAAAGTATGATTTTGATGGAGATGGAAAGGAAGAAGTCATGGCAGGTGGGAATTATTTTGGTGTATCCCCATATCATGGTCGCCTTGGAAGTCTTTCAGGAAATACAATTTCTTCAGAAGGAAAAATAATAGAAGGATATCAGCTTGGTTTAAAGTTCAGCCAAAAAGCTGTAAGAGGTTTAGACATAATCAACCTTAATGGTACCCATTATGTCTTGGTTACATTTAACAATGATAAACCAGATTTCTATAAACTAAGACAGGTGAATCAAAGCCAAAAATAGCCTAGAAATAATTGTTCTACTGCCTTACCTCTGCCTTCTACAGGCTCAGGCACTGGTAGTTCGGATGCCCAACAGTCTCAGGCAACGGTAATAGATTATTGAAGTTTATACCTTAAAAACAATTAACAATTAACCATTACCTCCCTTCAAATACATCTAAACAATAAAAAATCCGGCACCTAGACTTTAGTCAGAGATGCCGGATTGTACTTTTCAATTTTGAGTTCCTTTACAAGAAGCCCGTCAATTGATTTTTCTTAGCAATAATTAATAACCAGGATTTTGCTCAAGTACATTACTTGCTGAAAGTGCAGCAGTAGGTACTGGGAATCGCTTCAGATGGTCAGAGTTAGAAGGAGAGTGATCCCACCATTTTTCAGTGGTGAAAAAGCCTAACCTGATCAAGTCAGTTCTTCTTCTTCCTTCTCCTAAAAATTCAATACCCCATTCGTCTGCCATTCTGTACAAATCTAAATTTCCGGCACTAGCTGGGTTAGGGTCATTTCCTCCTTCAAAAGCCCTTTGGCGTACAGTGTTGATTAATTCTGCTGCTTCTGCTTCTTCCCCTAGCCTTAATTGACACTCAGCCAGCATTAAATAAACTTCTGCTAACCTAAAAACCGGATGATCTGCAGCCCATCTCAAAGTAAGGTCTTGGCTTGATGGGACAGGGATTTTTACCAAACGAATACCAGTGTTTTCTTCACCTGCTCCGATATTGGAAGGAATGTCCTCAATAGAAGAGTAAGTAGATCCGATTTCCGAAAATCTACCAACCTTATCCACAAACTCAAGAGGTTTACCGTTGTATTCCTCATTACCAATAACTTGCTCACCTGTTATTGGAGAGATTTGAGGGCCTACTAAAAACATTCCTTCGTAACTGCCAGAACCAAAATATTTAAATGGTTTTTTCCTAAGGTCGGTGTCTTCAAATTTCTCGTACGGTGAACCCAATTTAAACTCCTCTGAATACAAAGTACCATCAGGCATTCTTGAAGGTTGTAAATGAGTACCGTTATTAGAACCTAAATCTACATCAAAATATACTCGGGAATTATAATGATACATATGACCATAGTGGGTATACTCTAGTCGGTTAAATTCAGAAGGGATTGACCAGATAATTTCTGGTGATTGGTCATTTTCAAAATCATGAGGCCCATTCCAATCTGTGTCAAGACTATAGTTGCCGTATTCATTATTAAGAATTGCTTTAGATATTTCTGCTGCTTCATCGTACATAGGTACACCTATGTAGGCTTCTGCATTGAAGTACAATCTTGCCAACATCACTGCGGCAGCCCCTTTGGTAATGGCCCCTTCCTGCGGTGCACCATCTACTTTCACAGATAAGTCAATAAGTGCTTGTTTCAACAAACTTTCAATGTGATCAAAAGTTTCTTTATCAGTGCTTCTAGGAACATTTTCCTGATCCAAACTGGTGAATATTGGAAGACCACCATAGAAATCCAGTCCTCTTAAGTAGAAGAATGCAATCAAGGCATCTAATTGACCTAGGTGAGCAGCTTTGTCCTCTTCTGAAAGCGCAAGTTCCTGATAATTTAATTTACCCAGGTCTTGCTTTACGTCCAATGCCAAAGCAACACCTTGTAAAGTTCCTCTCCAGGTGCCAAATAATTGGGATTCATCAGGAGTCCACTCATGATGCTGATATCTTGCATAACGTCCTCCATCATACCAGTGTCGCCCCTTTGTGGTACGGGCAAAATGGTCTCCTGAAAATTCTTGAGCTACCCATCTATCCCCAGTTAGGTACCACCTAGCATGGGTAAATGGGCGGTAAAGTGCTGCCAATACATCTCCTTCAGTTTTAAAGAAGGTTTCTGGTACCACTCTGTCATACCAAACCTCATCCAGAGAACAGCTTGTTATAATGACAGTAAAGAGTATTAATATATATTTTGTCAATTTCATGATCTTAATTTTTTTGGTTTAGAAATTAGCTTGTACACCAAACATAAAAGTTCGCGTTTGTGGATAGGTTGCCCTCTCTTCAAACCCTGGGTCCAGGCCATTAATATTAACCTCTGGATTTAAACCTGAATAATTTGTAAGTACGAATAAATTTTGTCCAGTCGCATAAACACGAAGCCCTTTTACGTATTTATTTCCTTTTACATCAAAAGAATAGCCTAATGACAATACATCAAGTTTCAAGAAATCGCCATCTTCAATCCAGTAATCACTCAATTCTTTTTCTCCTTTAATATGCTTTTGGTCGTCATAGTTTTCAACCAAAACATTTCTAGACTCTAAAGGTATTCCATAGTAGAAATTTGGCATGTTAAATATATCATGTCCTGTCCAAGCTCTGAAATAAGCGTTTACATCAAATTTACCTATGGTGAATTGATTGTTCCAAGCCAAGATTACTTTTGGAATGGCATTACCAATGAACTTTTTATCCTGATTGGTTTTAGTTCTTTCAGTTACATCAAATACTTCTCCATCGTCTCCTCTTAACATCCAGTTACCATCATCTGTAAATCCTGCATGTTCCCACACAAAGAACCTACCTATAGGTTCACCTGGGAAAAGTCTTACAGCATTACCAGGGCTTCCTGGTGCTGGAAAACCTTTTCTATCCCAAAAAGTCTGATTTCCCCAAAGGCTTACCAATTCACTTTTATAGGCAGATCCAATCAAAGTAGTTACATAATTGAAATTGGTTTTGTCAATAGCATTCCAGGTGACTTCAGCTTCCCAACCTGTATTTCGTAAAATACCTACATTCATAGTGGTTTTGTCGTGAATAGCTGGAGGTTGTGGAACAGAAATATCGTAAATCAAATCATCTACATCTCTTTTGAAGATATCAAACCTACCGGAAATGTTTCCTTCAAGAATAGCAAAGTCGATACCGAGGTTGTATTCTTTTTTTGTTTCCCATTTTAGGTCAGTATTTTGGTTATGAGAGACCCCGTAGGTTCTTCTCCATTCTCCATTCATTAGCCACCAAGTATCCGGGCCGTACATTCTGGTTGCCACACCCGGTGCGAATCCCTCATTCCCGGTTTCTCCGAATCCACCTCTAAGTTTTAGATTGGTGAACAAATTTTGGGTTTGCATAAAAGGTTCGTTGTGAATATTCCAACCCAAGGAAAGGGCTGTGAAATTACCCCATCTATTACCTTTGGCAAATTTTGAAGAACCTTCTCTTCTCAAACTTGCAGTAATCAAATACCTATTGTTCCAGCTGTAATTTACCCTTCCAAAGAAGGCCATTAACCTTACTCTAGGGTTTTTATAAGAGCCTAATCCAGCCCTACCTTCAGACAAAAACCTACCTGTAGCCAAGTCATGCTCTTCAATACCATCTACTGCAAAATCTGAATTGTTTGCATTAAAACCCTGTCCATTAAATTCCTGGAAACTATAGCCTCCAACAGCATTGATAGTATGTAGGTCATAGGTTTCGTCGTAAGTGAAGAAAGCTTCCAAGGTATTGTCTTGGAATTCCCCATAACTATGGCTAGCATATCCTGCTACTCCTTCATCCAAGGAAGTCTTATGTTGTGCAGATCTCCAGTAGGTTCCGTAGTTACTTCCATTGTTCAATGAATACCTTGCGGTAAGAGAAAGATTGTCAGTGAGGTTAAACAACAAGGAAGTGGTATTTAATAAATAAGAATATTTCCTTTGGTTTTTCATTAATCTAATATCCGCAACAGGGTTGTACCAGTCATAGCCACCGGTCCATACATTAAGCCCATGTGGCATATTAGCATCATAAGGCGTTTCTGTAGGGTTTAGCTGAAGAGCCATCCTGAAAATATCATTGTTTGAAAAATTTGACTGTCTTTCACTATAGGAAAGGTTATTGGTGATTCTTAAAAAGCCATCAAATAAGGTGAAGTCAGTATTTATCCTGGCTTGTGTGTCGTTTCTATCAGAACCAATGGCCAGGCCGGTGGCATTATTGTTACTTATGGTAGCACGGATTCTAGCGTTTTCTACACCACCACTAAAGCTTAATACATTTCTATAGCTCATTGGGTTGTTATTGGTTACTTCATCAAACCAATCGGTATTGTGTCCAATATCATTACCTAAGCCTTCTTCAAGGAAGCGATCTCTTCCCAATGGCTCATTATAACGACGTACTCCTTCCACAAATAATTCACCTGTATAACTAACTGTTAATTCGCCGGCTTTAGCAGATTTAGTGGTAATTAAGATAACCCCGCCAGAGGCCCTAGTACCATAGATAGCCGCACCAGAGGCGTCACGCAATACTTCAATTGAGGCAATATCCTCCTTTACTACTGAGTTGATATTGCCACCCGGAACCCCATCTATTACGATTAGCGGCCCTTGAGATGCATTCACTGAGTTTACACCACGCAATTGAATGGAAATACCTGCATTGGGATCAGCACCATTGGTGGACTGAATACTTAATCCAGGAACTTTTCCCTGAATGGCCATTAAAGGAGATACAGTGCCAGCTACAAAATCCTTTTCATCCAATGAGCTGACCGCACTTGTGAGGTTTTCTCTATTGACAGATCCATAGCCCACGACCACAACTTCTTCCAATGAAGCTACATCTTCTAGTAGGGTTACATCAATCTTATTTTGGTTTTTGACTACAATTCGCTGGGATTCAAACCCTATAAAAGAAAAAATAAGTGTTGAACCTTCTGGAACGGTAATTGAATAATTTCCACTAAGGTCGGTGGCCGTTCCTAGTCCGGTTTCAGGAATGGAAATTGTAACACCAGGAATGGGTTCACCGTTTTCATCCGTCACTGTGCCCTGTACAGTCACATCTGCCATACTTGCTAAATTAGTGCTGCTTTTCCTTTCAGAACGGATCTTATTATCCATTGATAATAAGTACGAGTTGATAGCTTTTTCAAAGCTTTTTTCTTTCCCCGTATTGTTTTCTGCATGTATATAATCCAAGCTAATAACTTGAATTATTATAGCAATTGAAAACAATCGAATCAAGGGTTTCACATGATTTAATAAAGGTTGTTTCATTACTTTGGATTTAGGTTTTTAAAATGGGATTAATTTGTTAATCATTTGAAATTTAGTGTTCGTAAAATAAATCCTAATGATAGCAAAAACTACAACTAAAAAATAGTATTCAGTAGTTTATTTTTAGTTTTATTATTACTAAAATTTATTTTTAATTTAAATGAGTTATTATTATAAATAAATTACTGTAATTAATTATAAAAAATATACATATATGTCTTTTTTAAAAATAATCCCTCTAAATTTGAAATATATGTTTAGTTGAAAATCATATGATTATTTTTAATCTAATAATTGAACCTATAGTATAATAATGTATTATGATAATATATGAAAATTTAGGTATTCAAATGTTTTATTATACTTTTAAATGATTATTTTTCTGATTTTCAGAGTTATTTCTATTATTGGCCTTCAGAAGCATATTTATTTAGGCTAGATTTTCGAAAAAATGAACAAAATTTATCCTTTCAAAAGAATAGAATTGCGTTTTATAGGCAAATAGGCCGCTTGGGAGTGGAATAATTGTTCAATAGAATTTTGTTAAAAAAATAAAATTCAGGTGCTTTTACCCTTATTTCGTAGTGCAACTTGAAAAGTCCATTTTCTCATGCTATTTTGTGTTATCAACTGTTTTTATGTAATAGTTGACGATAAACCAAATTAACAAATCCAACCAAATGAAATCCTTAATTTTTATTTTATTGGCATGCAGTATTGCCTTTTCCTGTGCAGATAGCGAACCAATAGCAGAAAAAAACAACAAAAATACCGTTCTTTTCCCTGAAGTTTCAGCTCCCATTCAATTGGTAGACAATGGAAAAGAACACCTTTATGCCAGTTATTATGGTATAAATTCTTTTAGCGCCAATCAAAGGTATGCGACTGTTTTAGAAACGGATATTGTAGATAGGCTCCCAACTGAAGATGATGAAGCAACATTGGGACTTGTAGATCTTGAAACCATGGATTTCAAGCCACTAACTACGACTCGTGCTTGGAATTTTCAGCAAGGATGTATGGCGCATTGGCTGGCTACTTCTCCAGATTCTCTTATTATCTACAATGACCTAAGGGAAGGGGCCTTTGTTTCTGTGATAATGAATGTTCACACGCAAGAAGAAATCAAAACCATTCCCCACCCGGTAAGTGCAGTATCTCCTGATGGAACCAAGGCTATTAGTATTAACTTTTCTCGTCTTCGCATTACCAGGAGCGATTATGGTTATGGTGGAGAAGGGCAGGATAAAAAAGAGGATGTTCAATTCCCCGAAGATGATGGACTATTTCTATTAGACCTAGCCACAGGAGAGGCTGAGCTTATAGTCTCAATGGCTGATGTCAAGGACTTGGTTCCGGAGATCCCTGAGGATGGGATTGAATATTTTAATCATACCTTGTTTAGTCGAGGAGGTTCTAAAATATTTTGGCTAGCAAGGGCTATTCCTAATAGGAATACCACATCTTTGATAGTAAACATAGATGGAACGGGTCTTCAAAGGTGTTTTCCAGACGACTGGGCAGGATCACATTTTGATTGGCTGAATGATGAAGAATTAATGGTCACTAGTTCCTATGAGGGAAAACAATATTCCCACGTATTGTATACTACAGGAAAGCAGGATTATAAAAGGCTTGGAAATGGTCTCCTGGATTTTGATGGACATGGGACTTTCTCACCTGATGAAAAATGGATGGTAACAGATACCTATGCTAGAGAGAACAAATTTCGAGAACAGAAAATCTATTTGATGGATATGAAAACCAATGCTGTGAGAACCTTAGGTCAGTTTGTAACTCCTGAATCATTCAGAGGATATTGGCGCTGTGATATCCATTGTAGGTGGAGTCCAAATGGAGATATGATTGGCTTCAATTCTGTTCATTCCGGATCAAGACAAGCCTACTTACTGAAATTAAAATTCTAATTGGAAGAAATTGTCAAATAACAATTAACCATTATCCAATTAACCATTAAAAATTACCATGTCCCAAAAGTACCTTTTACTGTTTTTTATAAGTCTTTGTCTTACTAGCCTTAGCGGAAAAGCCCAACAAGATCGACCCAATATATTGATGATTGCGGTAGATGATTTGAATAATTTTGTAGGAGAAATGGGGCATCCGGATGCCATTACTCCCAATATGGACAAGCTTATAAAAAGTGGTTTGCTCTTTTCCAATGCCCAATGTCAATCGCCAATGTGCAGTCCATCGCGAACGGCGATAATGACAGGTCTCAGGCCTTCCACAACAGGTATCTATGGTTTTATAGATGACAAAAAGATCAAGGAAACCAATGAGGCTACTCGTGAAGCCAAAATGATGCATGAGTATTTCAAAGAGCAAGGTTATCATACCATGGGAATAGGTAAAATTTACCACAATCATGCCCCGAAGGACTTATTTGATGAAAGTGGTGGACGAGCCAAAGGTTTTGGACCCTATGCAAAGCAAAATTTCCATTGGGACAAAGAGAGAACCTCGACAGATTGGGGGCCATTTCCGGAGAAAGACCAACAAATGCCGGATTACCATACTGCAGAATGGGCAGCAGAAAGGCTCAAAAGAGAATATGATAAACCCTTTTTCCTTTCTGTAGGCTTCTTACGACCGCATGTGCCATGGTATGTGCCACAAAGATGGTTTGACCTATATGATACAGCAAAACTTCATCTTCCACCTTATTTGGATACAGATCGGGAGGATTTACCCGAAATAGCTCTTGCGATTGATGATTTGCCTATGATGCCTACCACCGAATGGGCCATAGCCAATGATCAGTGGAAAAATATCCTTCAAGGTTATTTGGCTAGTGTTTCCTTTGTAGACCATTATATAGGGGAAGTATTGAATGCTTTGGAGAAAAGCAAGTATGCTGAAAACACCATAATTGTCCTTTGGTCTGACCATGGCTATCGATTGGGAGAAAAAAATACCTTTGCCAAGGTGGCACTTTGGAACAGTGCAACAGCAGCTCCTCTTGTTTTTGCAGGACCAGGTATTCCGAAAAATAAAAAGGTAGATGTGCCTGTGGAATTGTTTTCAATTTACCCTACACTCACCGATCTGGCGAAGCTTCCTTCAGCAGAGAATATAGAAGCAGAAAGTATTTATCCTCTGATACTAAATCCTAAGCTAAAATGGGAACAACCTGCTATTGTTACTTGGGCTAGAAACAACCATGCCATCGTTACAAGTGATTATAGGTATATCCATTATGAGGATGGTTCAGAGGAATTGTATCGATTAAAGAAGGATCCCAATGAATGGCACAATCTAGCTGAACAAAAGAAGTACCAGGGAGTAAAAGAGAGACTGGCCCAATACCTACCTCAAATTAATGTGAAATGGGCTAAGGAATCAAAGTACGATAACAACGAATATTTTATCCAACAAAAGATAAAACAAAGTGAGTAAAGCATTCAAAATGGGCTGAAAAATGAAATATTTTAGCCCATTTTGTTTTAACCCGGATTATGTAATAGAATTTCTCCGCCCTGACAATGTCAGGGGTGAAGCCTGTCTCGTGTTTAAGGGAAGTGTTGCAATCGCAAGAAAATCAGGCTGTTTGGAGATTTTAGCATAGCACCGCTATGGTGAAATTGAAAACAGCAACGAAGTGGCTGATTTTAAAGCGATTTCAGCACGTAATAGAATGTCTATTGCATATTTCGGGTTTAAGTACTTTATTGATATTCCATTATGCCAGATAAAAACAATCCATCTAAAAAAACCGAAATTATTGATGGACTTACCATTAAATACCACGCCAATGGTAAAACGATATGGTCTAAAGGAGAAATAATCAATGGGCAGGCAGAAGGGTACTGGGAATGGTACCGAATTGACGGAACCATCAAGCGGTCAGGTCATTTCATTAAGGGGGAAGCCGTGGGAGAATGGATTACTTATGATAGCGATGGCAAGGTTTATAAAGTGACTAAAAGATAAGGAAAAGGTTCCTGATTTAAAATTGGTCAGCAAGGAATTTGTCATCGGAGGCAAAATAGTATACTTTTAAGCTATCTGGAATGGGATTGATATTTATTCAGGAGTTTGACTATCCTGTGAATCCAATGTATTGCCAAATAATCTTTATTTATTGGTTGTTCTCCCATTGATGGAATCAATATTGATTCGATGATTTCATTTACTACGTAGCTGACCCTAAAAGGTCTCAGGCCAGATTATTAGTATAAATTTCAAGGATTCGATATCGGTATGGTGCAGCTTTTTTGAGGCCTGACATGTTGTTTCGTATTGGGGATTATAGGGTTGATAAAAGTTTGGAACCCTCCCTTTTTAAACATTAAATTATGATGAAAAAACATTTTGACATTCATAAGCCTGTTTTTTGGCCATCTGTCATATTGATTTTTATTTTTATTCTAGTTACCATAATTGTTGGTAAACCCATGGAGTTGGTTTTCTCCAATATCAAAACTTTCATCACGAATAAAACCGGATGGTTATTTATTATTGCTGTCAATGTTTTTATCGTTTTTTGTTTTTATCTGGGATTCAGTAAATATGGTACAATAAGGCTAGGAGGTAAGGATGCTGAACCTGAGTTCAGTACAAGTTCTTGGTTTGCCATGCTTTTTAGTGCAGGTATGGGAATAGGATTGTTGTTTTGGGGAGTGGCAGAGCCGGTAAATCACTATGCCAACCCTCCTTTTGGTCAGCCTTATACTGTTGCGGCAGCAGAAGGAGCCATGAACCTTACTTTTCTTCATTGGGGGTTTCATGCCTGGGCCATATATGCTGTAGTGGCCCTTTCTTTGGCATTTTTCACCTATAATCGAAAATTACCTTTAACCATTAGGTCTGTGTTCTACCCCTTGCTTGGTGAAAAAGTGAATGGTTGGATGGGAGATTGTATTGATGTATTGGCAGTACTTGCTACGCTATTTGGATTGGCTACGTCTTTGGGCTTGGGTGTCAAGCAGGTCAGTGGAGGGCTTTTCTATTTATTTGGTGTTCCAAATACCATTTTGGTTCAGGTGTTGTTGATTGCCGGAATTACTCTAATTGCTACCCTTTCAGTTGTGTCTGGCATTGACAAAGGGGTGAAGTTTCTGAGTGAATGGAATGTAAGGATCGCAGCAATTTTGCTAATATTTATAATTATAGTAGGCCCCACCTTGTTTATTTTCCGATCCTTTGTTCAGAATATTGGGAATTATATGGAAAACATTCTACAGGTATCCACCTGGACAGAAGCCTATAGGGACAATGGCTGGCAAAAAGATTGGACAGTATTTTATTGGGCCTGGTGGATTTCTTGGTCACCTTTTGTAGGAATGTTTATAGCTAGGGTGTCGAAAGGGAGAACCATAAGGGAATTCATATTTGGCGTATTGTTGGTGCCAACCATCCTTACCTTCTTTTGGTTGACTGCCTTGGGTGGTTCTGCCATACTGCTGGACATGCAAGAGGGACTAGTTGGCAATACCCATAGTTTAGCCAAAAGTATTGTTGCTGATGAATCCATAGCCTTGTTTGTTTTCCTAGAAAACTTCCCTTACTCAGGTGTTGGCTCAATCATTGGGATATTATTGGTAACAAGCTTTTTTGTTACCAGTTCAGACTCGGGATCCTTAGTAATAGATAGCATTACGGCAGGAGGTAAGTTGGATGCACCTGTTGGACAACGCATCTTCTGGGCGACTACAGAAGGTGCAGTGGCAGCTGTTCTATTGATTGGTGGAGGTCTTACAGCTTTAAAAACAGCCGCGATAACCACCGGACTGCCCTTTTTAATCATTTTGCTTTTTATGTGTTATTCCCTTTTAAAAGGATTGAAAGAAGAATATGCCAGGGAAAAACATTTGGCTAAAGAAATGGATAGAAAGTTCTATGAGAAAAAATTATCAGATGTGATACTTAAGAAACTTGAAAATGACAATGATTCAGAGGGATAAACCATGGATGGCTAGGAGCCCGTCTTTTGTAAGATAGAATTACTACAAATTAGTCATCTTGTTTCTATTATGGGTTTACTATAGTTACGCTATCTTCCAATGTCAATGCTTAATCCTCTCACAGTTAGGCAAAGCAGGCAAAAAGAGGTTTTTCGATTGTTTTTTGGAAAACTGAAGGTTTCTTTGGTTACTTTTTATTTCATACTTTTGCGCTATATTTAAAGCTTATGCAAACAGATATTAAAATTGCAGTATTGATCGACGCGGATAATGTACCATCCACTCAGGTCAAGGAAATGATGGAAGAGATAGCAAAATATGGCAATCCAACCATTAAAAGGATTTATGGTGACTGGACTAAACCTCAGTTAGGTAAATGGAAAAATGTGCTTTTGGAGAATGCTATAAATCCTATACAGCAATATGGTTATACCACAGGTAAGAATGCCACCGATTCGGCAATGATAATTGATGCCATGGACATTTTGTATTCAGATAAGGTCAATGGTTTCTGTTTGGTTTCTAGTGACAGTGATTTTACCAAATTGGCCACTAGGCTACGTGAATCTAGAATGCTGGTCCTTGGAATGGGGGAGAAAAAAACACCTAATCCATTTATAGTGGCTTGCGATAAATTTATTTATTTGGAAATTCTTCACAATCAGAGTGAGGAGCAGGAGAATGGTAAAAATAAAGCTAAATCATCTGTTCAAGTTGATAAAATTAACCCGAAACTTATCCGATTGATCTCCAGTACAATTTCTGATTTAGCAGATGATGATGGATGGGCTTTTATGGGAGATGTTGGAAATTTACTTCAAAAGAAGCAACCCAATTTTGATTCAAGGAATTTCGGATTTCAGAAATTGACACCGTTAGTGAGTTCTATAGCTAACTTTGAGGTAGAACAGAGGGAAAATCAAAATGGCAAACACAAATTGATCTTCGTAAGAAACAAGGAGTAAACTTATTTTGAGCTAGGGTATTTGGGATGGGTAAATGTAAATGTGGTACCTATCCCCACTTCTGAGGCTACCCAAATATCACCCCCTAATATTTCGGTGATTTTTTTAACAATTGCCAATCCCATTCCTGTGCCCCGACCTATATTTTTATTGTGAAGGCGCTGAAATAGAACGAAGATTTTATCAAAGTAATCAGAATCTATTCCTATTCCATTGTCGCTGACTTGAAACAGGTAATCTTCCTCTCTTTCCTCCATAGATAAATGAATCACTGGAGGGCGGTTTGGATCTGAATATTTCAGCGCATTACCTAAAAGGTTTTGAATAAGTAGTGAAAAGAAACTTGCATGACTTAGAATTGGGACCAATGGACCCGAGGTGATTTCGGCCTTTTTTGCTGTTATTTCTGATTGAAAAGTTAGTTTTAAATTTTTTAGAATATGACTGGGGTCCACGCGTTCAGGCTCTTCGGTAATTTTGTTAATTCGAGAATATTCTGACAAGTCGAGAATCAATTCCCTCATACGACCGGCGCCGTCCACAGCATAGGAAATATAGGTATTGGCTTTTTCGTCCAATGAGTCACTGTACTTTTTTTTCAGTAATTGCATGAAGCCCGAAACCATCCGTAAGGGTTCCTGTAAGTCGTGAGAGACCACAAAGGTGAAATGTTCCAATTCCTTGTTTTTTGTTTCTACCTCATTAAGTGATTCTTTTAGTTTAATCGTTCTCAATTTGAGTTTTTCCTGAAGAGAGTATTGTTCTCTTAGGCTATTTTCCAGCCTGGAAAATAATTTGGGTATGAGAAAAGAAAATACAGCACTTAAGAAGATTAAATTTGCAGATACGGTTATCCAGTGAAGCAAATCAGGATTGGGAAGGTTGGGAAGATAAACGATTATTTTAAAATATATCAATAAACTAAAAACAGTACAAGTAAAGAGGTTTAGATAAAAACTAATAAATGCTTGCTTACTAGGTAAAAACAGTATCATTAATAGAGATACAGACAAAAGATACATTAATCCTGGACCATAATTCCCAACAAAAAAAATGAGGGAGGCTCCAGTTCCATAGAAAATTAAAAAAATAGCCCATTTCCGAAATTTAAGGCGGATACCAGGAACTAAAGCTGCGATTACTGATATTATAAAAGCGGAAGAATCAAAAATAAAGATTGCAATATGATTGCTTATATAAGCCATTATCAGCCCCGGAATGAGCGCAATCAAGCAAAAGGGCAATAAAAAAGCCAAGCCTGATATAAATAGCCTATCTCTCCAATCGTCTAAATGATCGGCCTTCTGTTCTGTGGCCAAACAAATGGTTTTGATATACTTTAGATACTTATCCCACATGAATAATATTTGCTGTTTGTTAAAAAAAGTAGACATCCATTTTTTGTTCAGGACTACCCTAAAGCCATTTATATGGAATTGGATTGACGTTTAAAACTAGTGAATATTTTTTTGCTTAAACAATCTTCTTATAATTTATATTGCGCAATTATGTTAATGGTTCAAATTTTGTAGTCAACTATAAATAAAACTTTTGTAAAATAGGAGGTAACTTGCTGTTTTTTATTCAAATCCATTAATAATAATATTTTGAGAAGTAAAATTGGAAGGAATTCTTTACTTATTGCTGTTTCGGGATTTTTACTCTTAGAGTCCGGTATCTATTTAGGTTACTTAGAAATGGGAATATGGCGTATTCTTGCTACTGGTTTTGAGGCAGGAACCATAGGTGGTTTGGCAGATTGGTTTGCTGTGAGTGCTTTATTTTATGAGATACCTATTCCATATGTCAGAAAACATACAAATATAATTGTAAAAAACAGAGAGAAATTAACTGAGGGGATAGTTGATCTGGTGACTACAAAATGGTTGTCTCCAAAAGTTCTCGAAGAGAGGCTGATGCACATTAAAATTGCAGAGGGCTTATTGCAATCATTAGAATCGGGTGAAAATTTAAATAAACTTTTAGGGTTCTTTGGCGGTATCTTTCGACGGATTTCTGGTGAAATGGACAATCCTCAGTTGGTAGTTCTGGTACAAAAATTACTTAAAGATAGACTTGATAGTTCAGATATTGCCAAGCCTACCGGGAAATGGCTACAAGGTATTGTGACGGAAGGAAAACACCATGAATTTATAGCCATTGCAATTGATCAATTTTCTATTTCCATTAAAGAGCCTGAAACCAGAGCCATTGTTTTAGGAAAGTTGAAAAGTGCATTAGCATCCTACGCAAGTAGGGATTGGGTGAAAAAATCCGCCGTTTGGTTAGGAAAGAAAACCGGAGGAATAGACCCAGATTTAATGATTGACAGAATCTTAGATCTCGTGCTTGCCTTTTTGGAAGAGATAAAAGATAATCCAGCGCATCCAATTCGAAAAAAACTGGAAAATTATGTTATGGAGTTTGCTACTAACCTAGAATCGGGAGATGAGAAGACTCTAGCCTACGTTGATAACCTCAAAAGAAATTGGGTTTTAAATGACCAAACCAAAGGCATGATAAATAAGGTGTTGAATAAAATAAAGGAAAACATGAATGAGCAGTTTTCTTCTTCAGACACACCATTAATGCAATTATTGAGCAGGCAGTTGGGTCGGTTCTTGAACGAACTTCGAGAAGATAATAGCAGTAGAACGCAAATTGACATGTGGTTGAGAAAAACCATTACCCATCTTGTGACCAAATACCATCATGAGTTGGGGGGAATGGTTAGGAGTAGTCTTGCGAAATTGGATGACAAGGGAATAATGCTCCAGATTAAAGACAAGGTAGGCTATGATTTACAGTATATACGCCTAAATGGAGCTGTAGTTGGTGGTTTGGTAGGACTAATAATCGCAACAATAAGGTGGGCTATTCATTGATTTTACCAGAATAGGCAGGTGGTTGATTGTCAGTTGCTAACTGACTAGAACCAATATTTATTGCGGCTATTATGAGTTTTATTGCACATTTCAAATTTGATTAAAATTGAGTTTAAATGGCCTATCAAAACCGTTCAATAAAGAAGCTAGATTAATTATGGTGAAATTATAATTATATCTAAAAAATGAATGATTGTTGTTTATTGTTTTGAAAAAGGCTAAAAAACCTTATTTTTATTTAAAATCATTTCTCGCAATCAATTTTGATATGAATCAAAAATCTCCAAAAATATTAAGCTTAGCTCCAAAGCATATTTTGGATGAGATGGATGCTTTAAATAAGGTATTAGATCAGGGACTCCCATTTAAAAAGTTAGACCATAATATACTGATAGCGACTTGGAATATTCGTGCTTTTGGTGGGCTCACTGAAAAGTGGGAAGCTGAAGATTCAGATTCTCCAAAAAGAGACCTACACGCTGTATTGGCTATCGCTCAGATAATCTCTAGGTTTGATATAATAGCTGTTCAGGAGCTCAAAGGTAATTTGAAAGCCTTCAGACATATGCTCAAACTATTGGGCAATCATTGGAGTTTTATTTTAACAGATGTATCAGGAGGAGATGAGGGCAATGACGAAAGGATAGGGTTTTTGTTTGACACCAGAAAAGTAAAGTTATCCGGATTGGCTTGCGAACTTGTTGTGCCCAATAAAAAGGCTGAAGAAATCAAGGAGGGGGCTTTCGATAGGCAATTTGCCAGGACCCCTTATGCAGTGGGCTTTAAAGTAGAGGATAAAACATTTATTCTTGTAAGTGCACATGTCTTGTATGGAAAACATGCTTCTGAGCGAGAAGGTGAATTAACGGCCATTGCCAAATGGCTTCGCGAGTGGGCATCAAGTATGAAATCTTTCGACCAAAGCCTGATTCTTTTGGGTGATTTTAATATTGATAGGATGGGGGATCCAAGGTACGATGCCTTTGTGTCTTCCGGTTTGTCGGTACCAGAAAACCTATGGAATGTAAGAAGAACATTAATAGACAATCAAACGAAATTTTATTCGCAAATTGCTTGGTTTGAAAATCAAAACAAAATCCCTCAACTTTCTATTCGATACCTCAACGGAGGGATATTTGATTTTGGACCTCATATTATGAAAAAAGCTAGATTGAGCCCCTTCCAATTGTCATGGAGAATTTCAGATCATCTCCCGCTATGGGCAGAGTTTTCTACCCGTGGCTAATTTCTGATTAAGATTCGATATATTTAACCGTGGAAAAAAAATAGGTTTATGATGTTAAGGTGTTTTATAATTGGCTTATCCTTTTTATTTTTCAATTGTGAAAATAAAACACATCAGGTAGATGAAAATACTAACCTGAAAATTAATGAGATTCAATATATTGGCACTCATAATAGCTATAAAAAGGCAATACCTGAGGAGCTTTTGGAGCAAATTAAGCAGGAAAACCTTGAAATGGCCAATAGTCTTGATTATAGCCATCCTACTATTTGGATGCAACTTGATGCAGGATTACGATTATTGGAACTGGACATTTACCATGACCCAGAAGGAGGACGATTTAGTAATCCTCTTGGGAAAGAATTGGTAGCACCAGAAAATTGGGATGCAGGTTTTGACCTCCCGGGCTTTAAAGTATTTCATGTACAGGATATAGATTTTTTAAGTCATCATGCTTTGTTTAGGGATTATTTGTCAGATTTAAAAAACTGGTCCTTATTACATCCCAATCACTTGCCAATTTTCATCAGCATAAATGCCAAAGATGCCAATTTCCCTGATCGAGGTTTTGCAACAGCACTTCCATTTGATCAGTCGGTATTTAGTTTGGTAGACAAAGAAATAGAAGACTTTCTAGGAGTTGAAAAATTAATAAAGCCAAAAGACGTAAGAGGGTCGTTTAAAGATCTAAGGACTGCTATAATCGAATCAGGCTGGCCGGAATTATCGTCATCTCGGGGTAAATTTATTTTTATTTTGGATGAAAGAGAACCAAAAGTAGCTGAGTACCTATCTAATTCCAAAGAGGGAAATGAAGGGCATATGTTTGTCACTGTACCTGAAGACCATCCCATGTCTGCAATACATATTATTAATGATCCCATTCAAAATCAAAAACAGATAAAGGCTTTGGTGGAAAAAGGTTTTATAGTAAGAACCAGAGCTGATGCAGGGACAAAGGAAGCGAGAGCCAATACTACTGAACGAAGGGAAATGGCATTTTCCAGTGGAGCCCAATTGATTAGTACAGATTATTATGTAGCTGACCCAAGGTGGGAAGGCGCTTATGCAGTTCAATTTGAAGGAGGGAAGTACAGTCGTATTAATCCCTTGTTTCCAAGTGAGATGGAAGAAGACATCGCTTTATCTGAAGAAGTAAAACCTGTAATAGCTCTTGACCCAGAAACTTTTACTATTGCGAAGGAGCAAATGAAAGGGCTTGTCTTGGATGTTAGAACGAGTGAGGAGGTAAAACATGGGGTTATTTCTGGTGCAATTAACATGGACTTTCTGCAAGAAGATTTTTCTAATAGAATCACAGAATTGGATAAAAATGAAACAATTTTGGTGTATTGCAAAGTAGGAGGGAGAAGCGGAAAGGCCGCTGATTTGTTGGTGAAAAATGGATTCAAACATGTTTACCACCTGGAAGGGGGGTATGATCGGTGGAAGAATAGTGGTTTTCCAGTGGACGAATAATTACAGCTTTTATAAAATTTTACAATCACTTTTGCAGATAGCTATATGAAATTGAAAATTGTTCAAGAGGACCCATGGTTAGAGGATTACAAAGAGGAAATTTACCAGAGATGGGTTAGGTTTCAATTGGCATATAAAGAGTTAGCAAACGATGAAAAAGGGCTAATTGAATTTGCTTCAGGGCACGAGTATTTCGGAATTAATTTTGACATTAACAGGCAAGCCTGGATTTATAGAGAATGGGCACCCGAGGCCGAGGCACTCTTTTTAATTGGAGATTTCAATAATTGGGATAGGTCTTCTCATCCACTGCAAATGGACCAATGGGGCGTTTGGGAAATAGTTTTACCCTATTCCGAATACAAGGATAGGTTGGTTCATAAGAGTTTAGTGAAAGTCCATGTTGTTGCTGTCAATGGCAATATGGATAGAATTCCAGCTTATATTCGTAGAGTGGTTCAGGATGAAGAAAGCAAAGACTTCTCCGGGCAAATATGGGCTCCAGAAAAGCCCTTTATATGGACAGATAAGGCTTTCGAACCAGACTTTCCAATAGATGGATTGTTGATTTACGAGTGCCATGTAGGGATGGGACTTGAAGTAGAGGCTGTAGGTACTTACCTTGCCTTTGCTGATGAAATTTTACCTAAAATTAAAAACCTGGGATACAATGCTATTCAATTAATGGCTGTAATGGAACATCCCTATTATGGTTCCTTTGGCTATCACGTTTCTAGTTTTTTCTGTCCTTCAAGTAGGTTTGGTACTCCAGAAGATTTAAAGTACTTGGTGAATAAAGCCCATGAACTTGGGTTAGCGGTTATAATGGACGTGGTACATTCACATGCAGTTCAAAATGTTTCTGAGGGTTTGAATGCTTTTGATGGATCAGATCACCAGTATTTTCATGAAGGACCCAGGGGATATCATGAGGTATGGGACTCCAAGTTGTTTGATTATGGAAAATGGGAGGTAAAGAGATTTTTACTTTCCAATTTAAAATATTGGTTAGAGGAATTCCATTTTGATGGGTTTAGGTTTGATGGGGTTACTTCCATGCTTTATTTTCACCATGGGCTAACTACATTTGATCATTTCGAAAAGTACTTCCATAAAGATGTGGATTGGGATGCCATAATCTATTTACAACTAGCCAATGCACTTATCAAAGAAGTTAAACCCTCAGCCATTTCCATTGCAGAGGATGTTAGTGGTATGCCCGGCTTGTGTAGATTACCAGCCGAAGGTGGGGTAGGATTTGATTATAGACTTGCCATGGGGGTTCCCGATTTTTTCATCAAAATGCTGAAAGAAAAGAAGGACGAGGAATGGGATATTCTTGAATTTTGGAAAGAATTAAGTGATCGCAGGTATAAAGAAAAAACCATAGCTTATGCGGAGTCGCATGATCAGGCGCTTGTAGGAGATAAGTCCATAGCCTTTTGGTTAATGGATAAGGAAATGTATTTCCATATGCAAGTCGACGATGAGAACATCATTATCGATCGTGGAATCGCCCTTCATAAGCTTTTAAGATTATTTACCATAGGCTTAGGAGGTGAGGGATACCTCAATTTTATGGGTAATGAGTTTGGCCACCCAGAATGGGTAGATTTCCCTAGAGAAGGCAATAATTGGAGTTATCAATACGCTAGAAGGCAATGGAGTCTTGCAGAGGATAAAAAGTTAAAATACCAGTACCTGCTAAATTGGGACAAAGCGATGATAGCAGTTATGAAAAAGTACCATGTATTATGCTCTCCTTTTGCAGATCAGGTACATGCTGACCCGGAAAATAAGGTGATTGTGTTTACCAGAGGAGCCTTGCTGTTTGCTTTTTCTTTCAATCCTCAGACTGCCATTGCAGATTATAAGTTTCGAGCGCCCTATATGGGACAATACAGGCTTGTACTCAATTCAGATGACAAGCAATTTGGTGGATTTGGGCGGATAGACAATAGCATGGCTTATTTCACTGATCAAAAGCAGCTTTTAAGCATTTATATGACCAATAGAACGGCTTTGGTTTTTGAAAAATTCGATTGATTAATTCCAACTTATATTTGGTAGAAGTTGAAATAAATTGGAAATCAGTTAATAAGTATTGGTCTTGCTCCTTTTTTGATTAATATTACCCTTAAATTATAGAAGACGAGTCTATGGCAGTAAATATCGTGATCGCTGGTGCTGGTGATATGGGTTTCCACCTAGCAGAACAGCTTTATTACGAAAGTAAGAATATCATTCTGATTGATTTGGATAAGGATGTATTGGACAATATTGGATCTAGGTTGGATGTATTGACAATTGAGGGAGATTCAGCATCAATTGAAATTTTGAAGAAGGCCAATATTCACAATGCTGAGCTTATGTTGGCGGTAACTACTTCCGAAAAAACCAATATTTGTACTGCCGTATTGGCCAAACAACTGGGGGCAAAAAAAGTAATCGCCAGAGTAAGAAACCATGATTATTTATACAAGGAGAACAAAATCTATTTTGAGAACCTAGGAATAGATTCCATTATTTCTCCTTCCATGCTTTGCAGTAAGGAAATCTCTCGCTTAATGAAACGTTCCAGCTTTTCTGATGTTATAGAGTTTGAAGGTGGAAGATTAAGTGTTGTTGGCATTACTTTGGACCGGTACTCACCATTGATTAATAGAAAGCTTTCTGACACTAGGACAGATCCAATTTTTAAAGAAATAAGGATAATTGCCATAGTAAGGGATCAGAGAACAATTATCCCTAGAGGAGATACTTATATCCGGAACAATGATCATGTGTTTTTTATCTCCAATAACAAATCTGTAAACACAGTAAAAGACCTTGTTCACCACAAGGAAAAAGAAATCCATGATGTGATGATTATCGGTGGGGATGATCTTGCCTATTCCACAGCCAGAGAATTGGAAGATGATTATGGTGTTACATTGATCCATAATGATAAGGAGCGTTGCAAGTGGCTCGCGGAAAGATTGGATACAGCATTGATAATCCATGGAGATTACAAAAATATCAACCTCTTGATAGAAGAAGGGCTTGAAACCATGGATGGTTTTTTGGCATTGACAGATAGTTCTGAAACCAATATCATTACGAGTCTAAGTGCAAAAAATCATGGCGTGTACAAAACCATTGCTCATGTGGATACTAGGGAATACATTCATATTTCACATAGTATAGGAGTGGATTCTCTGATTAATAAAAAGCTGGTAGCAGCAAATCATGTGAGCAGGTATTTGAAAAAGGGACAAGTAGAAGCAGTTTCCGGTATACAGGGAGTGGAAGCAGAATTTGTCCAATACGCTGTTACAAAAAACAATAAATTGACCAAAAAGAATTTGAAGGCACTCCATTTCCCTGATACTGCTGTAGTGGCCGGCGTGATTAGAGGTGAAGAAGTTTTTATTCCAGATGGTGAATTTCAATTGCAACTTCATGATAAAGCCATCGTTCTTGCCCTACCTGAAGCCAAACCTGTACTGGAAAAATTATTTAACTAATCATGATCCATTATAAGGCAATTTTAAAAGTCATGGGAGGGTTAATGATGCTCCTTGGTGTTTTAATGTTTCCAAGTGTGGCTTTTGCCTACTACTACCACAGTGGAGACCAGATTACATTAATCGCTTCGGCATTGATTTGTTTAACTATAGGAGGGACATTTTTCTTTTCATTCGCCAATCAGGATCAAAACATTAGAAAAAGAGAAGGGTACATGATTGTAGCTTTAAGCTGGATAATCATGTCTGTTTTTGGAATGATGCCCTACCTTTTAAGTGGGACCATACCCAATTATTCTGATGCTATATTTGAAACTGTATCTGGGTTTACAACTACTGGTGCCTCCATTTTGACTGATATAGAGCGACTTCCAGAAGGTATATTGCTATGGAGAAGTATGACCCAATGGATAGGTGGTTTGGGAATTATCGTATTGACAGTTGCGATTTTTCCTTTATTGGGAATTGGAGGAATTGAACTTTTCGTGGCTGAATCCCCCGGACCTACCTCAGATAAGGTGCATCCCAGAATTAGGGAAACTGCTAAAAGACTTTGGTTAATTTATTTTGGACTTACCATACTTTTGGTTGTTATTTATTACTTAGAGGGCATGTCCTTTTTTGATGCCATGAATCATTCACTTACTACCATGTCCACAGGAGGTTTTTCTACCAAAAACAATAGCATGGCCTATTTTAATAGTCCATTAATCCAGTATACCGCTGTATTTTTTATGTTTTTAGCAGGAACAAACTTCACCTTGATTTATTTTGCTTTCAAAGGGCATTTCAATAGGGTTTGGGCAAGTGATGAGTTTAGGGCTTATTTTATAAGTGTAGGGCTGCTCGTTGTAGGTATCTTTGCTGCTGTTTACTTTTTGATGGATGACAGTTTTGAAAAATCTTTTAGAGATGTGTTGTTTCAGGTTGTGTCACTTGTCACTACCACGGGATATGTAAGTGCAGATTATACTGTTTATAGCAATGGGCTGACAATCATCTTCTTTATGATTCTTTTTATGGGGGCTTGTGCAGGATCTACTAGTGGTGGAATTAAGTTTATCAGGCACCTTACCTTTGTGAAGAATTCTACTTTGGAATTTAAGCGAATTGTGCATCCTAGAGCTGTTATTCCATTGAAAATAAATGGGGAACGGGTCACAGGAAAGGTAATTACCCACATTATGAATTTCTTATTGTTGTACCTGATGATCTTCGTGTTAGGATCCATTGTAATGTCGATTGCAGGTTATGACCTTATCACTTCCTTTGGTGCTGTAGCTACTTCTATGGGAAATGTAGGCCCAGGTATTGGAAGAGTTGGCCCAGTAGATAATTTTGCTTTCTTTTCGCCTTTTGCAAAACTATTCCTTAGCTTTTTAATGTTATTAGGAAGGTTAGAGTTATTTACTATATTGGTGCTCTTTACTCCATATTTCTGGAGAGCCAATTAATCAAAAAAACATTTATGAAACCTTCCATAATTGCAGTCTTCACTTCAAAAAAATTGGGTTATAAAGGAAATCCTGCGGCCGTAGTGCTAACTAAAATGCCTCTTGAAACGCAGGATATGCAAGATCAGGCAGCTAAATTGGGCATGCCTGCTACTTCTTTTATTTACCTTGACAAAGAAGGGAAATCAAATGTAAGGTGGTTTGCTCCTGATGCTGAGATTGAGTTATGTGGGCATGGGGCCGCTGCTGCAGGGATATTTATGTCTCAATACCAAAAACAAAGTGAAATAACACTACATTATAAAGAAGGAGAAATTAAATTAAAGGTTTCAGATGATAATTTCGGTATGGTAATGGAAACTATACCAGTTATAAAGCCTCTCTCTGAATGTCCCCTTCCTATTAAAGAGGGATTAGGAATACCTGTTCTGGCCATATATGAAACGGCCAACAAGCACTTAATATTGACTGACTCTGAGTCTTCTGTAAAAAACATGAACCCTGATTTTAAGCGGTTAAGGGATTCAGAAATTTTTGGTTATGCCATTACTGCTGCTGCTGATAAGGTGGATTTTGTAAGCAGAACATTGGTCCCTCATGTTGGTCAACTGGAAGATTTTGCCACAGGTTCTTCGCATGCCATGTTGGTGCCATTTTGGGCAAATAAACTGGGTAAAAGTGAAATGGTCTCGGATCAATTGAGTGAAAGAGGAGGGCGATTTATTTCAACCATTTTAGGCAATAAGGTTTTGCTTTCTGGAGAGTTTGAGATTCATTAGCAAGATTTATTCAAACCAAAAGAAATAGAAGCATCAGATTATGTTTTTACTTGGATTGGTGAGCTCTTCCAATTCAAAGCTCGTTTTTTTATCATGACAAACTGACAAATAGTAAACCCGGCCTTTGATTATTTCAATATTCCATATCAATATTTGAACGAATTCATTTTTTAAGGTTTTTCCAGTATAATTTTCTTTCCTTGGTATAATTATTGCTTTTTTATTTTGCAATGTTTTAGTAATTCTAATGTTGACAAAATATATATAGAATGGAATATCGTAAAATTCTCATCAAATATGGTGGGAATGCAATGATCAGTGAAGACCTTAAAGTAGGAATTGCAAAAAAGTTAAAAGTTTTGCAAGACCATGGCATTCAGGTAGTACTGGTGCATGGTGGAGGACCTTTTATCAATAACTCCCTGGCTGATGCAGGAATAAAATCTGAATTTTTTGATGGGCACAGACATACCAGTTTAGAGGCAATGTCTTGCATTGAAAAAACCCTGAAAGGAGAAGTAAACAGCTCCTTGGTCAATTTATTGAATAAACAAGGGCTGAAAGCGGTTGGGCTTTCAGGTAAAGATGGTAAATTGGCTATTGCCCAAAAAAGATGGCATATAAGGTCGGATGAAAATGGTGAAAAGCATAAAGTAGATTTGGGTCAGGTTGGAGACATTGTAAATGTAAATCCACTATTGATTGAAACTTTGCTGGAAAATGACTTTTGTCCAGTAATTACCTGTATTGCTTCAGATGAAGAAGGCAATGATTACAATATAAACGGGGATGTTTTCGCTGGTAAAATTGCAGCTGCAATAAGTGCTGATACCTATATTGTATTGACTGATGTGGACGGACTCTATAAAGAATATCCAGATCCAGCTTCAATAATAAGGGAAATTGATACAGCCACTATTCCAAAGTATTATGGTGGCGTTATCTCTGGAGGAATGATTCCCAAAATAGAATCTTGCGTTTCAGCTGTTGAATCCGGAGTTAAAGAGGCAGTAATTTTAAATGGTACACGCCCGGAACAGATTACCGATTTTATCATCAATCAAATTAAAATAGGAACTACAATTAAACTTTAGCATGCACATATCGAACGAGTATTTGTACGAGGAAGACAAAAAAAATTATTTACCTACCTTCAAACGCTTTCCTTTGGCATTTATAAAAGGAAAAGGCACTAGATTGTGGGATGCAGATGGAAAGGAATACATTGATATGCTCGCTGGGATTGCCGTAAATAACTTGGGACATTGCCATCCCAAGGTGGTGAGCGCCATTCAGGCCCAAGCTGCAGAGTTAATTCATATATCTAACTTCTTTGTAAGTCCTCCTCAGGTAGCGTTGAGTAAGTTACTGGTAGACTTGACTCATCTGAAGCATGTGTTTTTAACCAATAGCGGTGCGGAATCAGTAGAGGGAGCGATTAAAGTTGCTAGGAAATACGCAAGCAAGCATAACAAAGGTGGAGAGATTATTTCAATGGTAAACTCTTTTCATGGCCGTACTTTGGCTACCATCGCTACAGGACAAAAAAAATATCAACAGGGTTTTGCACCCATTCCTGCGGGCTTTTCACAAGTGGCTTTTAATGATTTGGAAGCCTTGAAAGCGGTAATAAATGATCAGACAGCTGCTGTAATCCTGGAACCTGTTCAAGGTGAAGGAGGAATAATTCCTGCAAATGAACAATACCTTCAAGGAGTAAGGAAACTTTGTGATGACAACAATGTCCTGCTTATTTTTGACGAAATTCAAACTGGGGTAGGACGCACAGGGAAAATGTTTGCCAAAGATCATTTTAATGTACAACCAGACATAATGACCTTGGCAAAGGGACTGGGCGGAGGAATGCCAGTCGGAGCTTTTCTGTGCAATGAAAAGGTAGGCAATGCCATAGACTATGGAGACCATGGTACTACTTTCGGAGGAAATCCTTTGGCTTCTGCGGCTGCATTGGCTACCCTTAAAGCTATTTTAGAAGAAGGATTGGTCGAAAGATCTCTTGAAAAAGGAGAGTGGATCATGAAAACGGTGAGGTCTTGGGCTTCAATCCACCCCATGATTAAAGAGGTGCGTGGTTTAGGAATGATGATTGGTATACAATTGGATAGACCGGCTGCCCCAATCGTGAAAGCACTTTTAGATGATGGCATCATTGTTAATGGGACAGCGGAATCGGTTATCCGTCTAGTTCCTCCTCTTAATATATCAGATGAAGACATTGAAAAAGTATTGGGTAAGTTGAAGTCATTAATAGAATTAACTGAGAAAAATGAGAAATCAAAGATATAAGGTAAGCATTGTAGGTGCTTCAGGTTATACTGGCTCCGAGCTAGCGAGAATTTTAATTAATCATCCGGAAGTAGAGATTGTTAGCATTACCTCAGAAAGTCACAAGGGCAAGAGATTTTCAGATTTGCATGGGCAGTTTTCAGGAATAATTGATTTTGAATTAATTGGAGCAGATGAAGTGAATATAGAAGAAGTGGACGTGGTATTTCTGGCTCTTCCGCATGGTGTCTCCATGGAATTTGTAAAGCGTTGGATAGACGATGGAGTGAAAATAATCGATCTTTCAGGTGATTTCAGGCTTTCAAGTCCTGAAGTTTATGAAGATTGGTACAAAAAAGACCATACATTTCCCAAAGGGTTTGAACAAGCTGTTTATGGTATGCCAGAACTTTATTCTGATGAAATCAGCACAGCGACATTGGTAGCCAATCCAGGGTGTTATCCTACAGCCTCTATTTTGAGTCTTGCTCCTTTATTTGGTTCTGGATTAGGTTCAGTATCAGGAGCGGTAATAGATGCAAAATCAGGACTGACTGGTGCTGGAGTTAAAGCGAGTAATACTACACATTTTTCAAATGTAAATGATAATTTCAAAGCTTATGGTATAGGTAACCACAGGCATACCGTTGAAATTCAGGAGCAGCTTTCGTTTTTAATGAAAAATTCGGTTATTTTACAGTTTACGCCCCATCTTTTGCCAGTGGATAGAGGTATTCTGGCTACATCTTATTTATCTTTAGATAAAGAAATGGACCAAGAGAGTTTAACATCACTCTACAAGGATTTTTATAAAAACAAACCTTTTGTAAGGGTACGGAATCAAGCACCTTCAATAAAAGAAGTTAGAGGAAGTAACTATGCAGACATTTATCCATTTTGGGATAAAAGGACGAAAAGGGCGATTGTGATTGCTGCTATCGATAATTTAGTAAAAGGTGCAGCTGGTCAGGCTGTACACAATATGAATATTATGTTGGGACTGAACGAATCCATTGGCCTTCTACAGGTTCCAATGCAACCATAAATTAACAAACGTAATGATTAAGAATATTACAAGTGTAAAAGGAATTAAATGTTGGGGAGCTCATTCGGGAGTTAAATCCATGAGAAGGGACTTGGCAATCATTTTTTCGGAAGTTCCGGCAGCAGCAGCTGCGACACTTACACAAAATAAAGTTCAGGCCGAACCAATAAAGGTGACTAAAAGAAACCTTGCCAATAATAGGGCACAGGTTATTGTATGTAATGCAGGTAATGCCAATGCTTGTACTGGTGAGCAAGGCCGTAAAGGTGCAGAGGCGATGGCGGACACAGTTGCGGCGGAACTAAATATTTCTCCAGATGATGTTATTGTTGCTTCTACAGGACTAATAGGAGAGGTATTCCCTACAGAAGATGTGGTAGAAGGAATAAAAGCAACCGTACCAAAATTATCCAATGACGCAAAAGCAGGTTCTTTCCTGGCCAATGCTATTTTAACTACAGATACTTTTGCAAAAGAAGGCTTTGTAGATTTTGAATGGGAAGGAAAAACCATCTCCATAGGAGGGGTAGCGAAAGGATCCGGAATGATCCATCCCAATATGGCCACGATGCTTTCTTTTTTAGCCACGGACATTGCCATTGACGAAAAGTTGCTTCAGAAGACCTTGAAATACTGTGTAGACCGGTCCTTCAATATGATCACTGTAGATGGCGATACTTCTACTAATGATATGGTAGCAATTTTGGCAAACGGTATGGCTGAGAATGAAAAGATCACAAGTGAGGATGACCCCCTTTACCTTTTGTTTAAGGAAAAGCTAGGTGAATTACTAGTCCACCTTGCCAAGTTGATTGTTTCTGATGGTGAGGGAGCTTCTAAATTTATTGAATATAGGGTTTCAAAAGCCATCTCAGAAAATGTTGCTATGAAGTTAATCAGAGCAATTTCAGACTCTACTTTGGTGAAAACAGCAATGTTTGGTCGGGATCCAAATTGGGGAAGAATCATTGCAGCTTGCGGCAATGCAGGGATTAGCTTTAATTATAAAAAAGCCAATCTCTATTTGGGTGATGCGGACAATCAAGTTCAGGTGCTTTTAAAAGGTTCGCCTACCAAGTTTGATAAAAATTATATGAAAAAACTGCTCAGGGAATCTCATATTAAAATTCATTTGGAACTTAATACGGGTAAGCAGGAAGCTACAGGTTGGGGTTCAGACCTTACCACTGACTATGTGATGTTTAATTCGGTATATACGACTTAATCCAATCGCATATTTTGATAAATACATCGATAAAAGCCTCCAAGGGAACTTAGAGGCTTTTATTTTGTCTTGGTAATCGATGATTTATTAGGGATGATACAATAGATTTTTTCGATTTCAATCGAGAGTTTAAACCCGGATTATGTAATAGGATTTCTCCGTCCTGACCCAATAGTCAGGGGTGAAGCCTGTCCCGTGTTTACGGGAAGTGTTGCAATCGTAAGAAAATCAGGCTGTATGGAGATTTTAGAATAGCACCGCTATGGTGAAATTGAAAATAGCAACGAACTGAAGCGATTTCAGCACCTAATAGATTGTCTATTGCATTTTTCGGGTTTATTTGAGGCCGACTTTTTATTCATTCCCGAAATCCAAGAAATAGATATGTGTCTGCGTCTTAATAGTTTGCTCCAGTAATGGTATAGGCTACTCTAGCACCTAAAATCGCCATTTGATAAGGTGCTGCACCCGATTGTTGGTACCTTAGACTTAACTCAAGTTGATTAAAAACATAACCTATTTCAGCAGAAAAGCCAAATTGAATGTTTTTGGAGGAATTGGTACCTACAATATTTTTATTTCGATTGATTAAAAATGAAGCACCAATTTGAGGTTCAAAAAAGAAGGATTGCCTGTAAACTCTGTAACCAATAAATACAGGTATTTGATGTAGGCTAATGTTTTCTCCCTTGGGTATAATGTAATTGGAATTCAAGGGGAAATAGAGGTAGTTTCCAGAAAAGGTTAATTGGGCCTCATTAGGCATGGCCATCAATCCTTTGAAAGAAAGCCCAAAACCTGCAGGAAATTGGGTTTTATAATACTCATTGAGTACAGCAACAGCATCAAAACCTACTTTGAACTGGTTATTGGTGTTTTGAGCAAAAGTAGGAGCAAATAATCCTGAAAATAAAATTACAAATAGAACCCGCTTTATCATGACCTAATGTTGGCTTGGTGAGACACAAAGTTGAAGAACTAAGGTAATAAATTTCATAGTTAACATTATTATTACCTTTGCTATTCATGCTTACTTTTTCCTAATTTCTCGAATTTCTATAGTCCTTGTTCAATCAAAAAAGTACTAAGTGCTTTGAGCATGATTTTCTCAGTAAGGTTTGTAATTGTTTGAATATGAGTTTTTTGTAGTTGTTTTATATGGGTGTCGTTTATTAAACTATTTTCCTGAGGCTTCTATTTATATACCTCTTGATAATAAAAAGCCCAAGCCACTTTGGCTAGTTACAATTTGTTCTAGCTTTATTTTGGCCAAAATATACTATTGTATTATCTCTCTATATCAAGGAAAAAAGACTGTATATAGTATAATCTAATCGACAATTTTTTATATTATGATGAAAATTGAATTTTAGTTGAAAGATTATGAATATCAAATGTCTATTAGGTTTTCTTAGTGTGATTTTTATCATTTTTTCCTGCAATCAAAAAGGTGGAAAGCTTGCTAATGCTGAAGGGGATTGGTTGGTGCCAGATAGTGTGAAGACACTTCAAAACAGGTTTACAGACGATGAAAGTTTAAAAAATGGTAAAGCATTGTTTCAAATTTATTGTTCCACATGTCATGGTGCAGGAGGAAGAGGAGATGGAGCAGCAGGACAAGCCATGGGTAGTCAACCTGCCGATTTGCTTTCAACAAGAGTTCAGGGGCAAACAGATGGAGAATTATTCTATAAAATTACCAAAGGGAAGGCGGTTATGCCTTCTTTTCAGGAATTTCTATCCGAGGAACAGCGATGGAGTCTAGTGGGATTTATTAAAAACCTAAAACAATTAACCGAAAATAGTTTAACCCAAAATGCCCCTATTCCACTCGTTCCTGATATTGAGATTAGCCATTTCACTAAAGTTGTTCCAAGGGTTGTTAGGATTTGGAGCGGTCCAAATAATTACCTCTGGTATGCCAATATCGATGGTGAAATTTATAGGTTACCCATAGATAATCCGCATCAACTTGAAAAAATGCTAGATGTTTCAGATCATGGAATCAGTAGGTTACAAGGAGCTACCATGCATGAAAATGTTTTATTGTTAAGTGGGAATGTTCGTGTTAATGAGAATAAAGGCACAATAGGTAGATTGGTTAGGGTAAAATGGGATGAGGAAAACAAAGCCAAAGAAGAAGTGGTGTTTACTACTGAGGAATATGGAACAACCAATACACCCTTTGATCACGGCTGGTCTGCCTTGCAAGTAAGTCCTGATGGGCAATACCTATACGTCGTAAGTGGAAGCCGAACTGACCATGGAGAAGTTCAAGACAATTTGGGTGCTTATCCCAACTCTAGAGATGTGGCGCTTACATCCAAAATTTTTCGGATTCCAATTGATGCTGTCAATTTGTTGCTTCCAGATAACCTTTCATTTCTTAAGGAACAGGGTTACTTGTATGCAGAAGGGCTAAGAAATGCCTATGATCTTGCTTTAGATAAGGAAGGAAGACTCATGGCAGTTGTAAATTCAGGAGATTATGATCAAAATGAGGATATGTTTTGGGTAAGAGAAGCTTACCATTATGGCTATCCTTGGATAATGGGAGGCATGGAATCCCCACAACAATTTTCAGACTGGATACCGGATCCGGAAAAGGATCCTTTTCTTAATCCCAGTGCCGCAGCCTGGCCAGATGATTTCTATAATGATCCTGATTTTCCAAAAAGGCCTGAGGGTGTTAATTTTGGCAAAAGCATCTTAAACTATGGGCCTGATGCAGATAAGTTCAGAGATAATGAAACGGGTGAAATAAAAGATGCGTCTAATTTAGGAATCGGAGTCAGGACTTTTACGCCTCATTCTTCCCCTCTTGGATTGGTCTTTGACAATGACAATTCCCTGCCCGGAAGATTCAAAGGCAAAGGGCTTGTTGCAAGGTATACCAATGGACAGAAATCTGCCTTGATGCAACCTTTTACCAAAAATGGAGAAGACCTTTTATTGCTTGACCTTCAATTCCTTGATGAAGAACAAAATTTCAAGTTAAATACTTATAGAATAGCAGAAGGTTTTACACAACCTGTGGATGCTGTTTTGCTGAATGGATTTCTTTATGTAATTGAATTTGGAGGGAAAGAACAAGGTGGAAATATATGGAAAGTTACCTTTAACTCTGAAAAATAAGGGTGAAATTAAAGGCTAAAGGATGCTTTTGCCTATTTCCAGTTTAGGTCAATTATCAATTATTAGAAAGTTGCTTACCTATTTCTGGTTTATTTAGTCTATTTGAGTCTTTTGTGGATTTAGTGTTAAATTTTTGTTAAATAATTTTTTCAATTAACCCTTATAGTTAAAAAAAAATATAAATAAGTAGAGAATACTTTTGTAAAATAATTATTGTCCTTATATTTGTGATACCAATTAGAAAGATTGGTATTTGTAATACCCCTTTGAGGGAATTGGTGATGTTTTCATCGTAGGTTCAAATCCTGCTATTACAACTTGGTTATTTTGGGTTTATTGTTAATTGACTTAAGCTATGAAAAGATTTTCATAGCTTATTTTTATGTCTAAAATGACTAATTATTTAGTTTTTTTTACTTAAATAAACTTTAGAAAGAAGCAGGTGAGGGGCAGGCTTAGGTTTGCTTTGTTGGTAAGCAGGGGTTAACTTAAAATTTGCCATCGAACCTTTAAACCCGAAATATACAATAGCCGTTCTATTTTGTGCTGAAATCTACAAAAATGCTGAATATCTTACAATTACAGTCCTTTGGAAATACCGGTGATGTTGATCCCTGACTTCTGTCAGGGCGGAGAAATCCTATTGGATAATTCGGATTAACGTCCATTCCATCACAAGTAGAAAGTCAATTAAAATTTTTTAGTTTAACAAAAAAAGAAGGCCCGAGCTCCGGAACCTTCTTTACTACTTTACTTAATATTTTAATTTGATCAATAACCCAAGATCTTCATCATGTCCTTGCTCTCCTGTTCTGGAGCAAACAATCGATGTTGGATAGAGCCATCTTTATTTCTGTCTATAATCACGTGCTTAGGAGCTGGAATAAGGCAATGTTGAATACCACCATATCCCCCTAATGATTCTTGGTATGCTCCTGTATGGAAGAAACCAATGTATTGCTGATTGTCTTTTTCTCTTTTCGGTAGATAAATATTGAACTGATGAGACTCTGAATTATAATAATCCATGCTGTCACAAGTAAGACCTCCAAGGGATATATTATGGTATTCCTTGTCCCAATTATTAATGGCCAACATAATGTACTTTTGGTTTAAGCCCCAACTGTCTGGAAGTTGAGTGATAAATGAGCCATCAATCATATACCATAACTCCTTGTCATTTTGTAATTTTTCATCCAAAATTGAATACAGAACGGCACCACTTTCACCTACTGTATAGCTACCAAATTCTGTAAAAATATTTGGCTCTATAGTATTGTTTTTGGCACACATCCATTTGATGTTTTTAATGATTTGTTCTGCCATGTATTGGTAGTCATAATCAAAAAAAACATTGGTCTTTATGGGCCAACCACCGCCTATGTCCATGGTATCCAGTTCTGGAGCTACCTTTTTAAGTTCTACGTATTTCTGAATAAATCGAGTAAGTTCTGACCAATAGTAGGCCGTATCACGGATACCCGAGTTGATAAAGAAATGAAGCATTTTAAGACTTACATTGGGATTGTCTTTGATTTTTTCTTCATAAAGTCTGATAATATCATTATACCTCACACCCAATCGTGAAGTGTAAAAGCCGAAAGTCGGTTCTTCATCTGCTGCAATTCTAATTCCAACTTTGAAAGGGACTTTTACATGTTCTAAATAATAATCTATTTCTGTAATATTGTCCAGTATAGGAATACAATTCACAAATCCCTCATTGAGTAATTCGGTAATGTATTGTTTATACAAGTCCCTCTTAAAACCGTTGCAAACGATAAAGATGTCTTTTTTAATTTTACCCTTGGCATAAAGGCTTTTTACAAGGGGGATATCAAATGTACTGCTCGTTTCAATATGCGCTCCATTTTTTAGCGCCTCATCTACTACAAAGCTGAAATGAGAAGACTTTGTGCAATAACAATAGGTATAACTTCCCTTATAATCATGAGTTTCCATTGCATTGCCAAAGTAGGTTTTGGCATTTTGGATATTTTCAGAGATTTTTGGGAGGTAAGTTAATTTTAAGGGAGTTCCGTATTCCTCAATAATATTCAAGAGGTTTACACCATTAAACTGCAATTGGTTATCTGTTACCTTGAATTCCTTGGTAGGAAAATCAAAAGTCTGCTTTATGAGGTCAATGTATTTGTTCATTTCTGGCTGCTAATAGACATTAAATATTTACTCGGTTCAAAAATTGCATTAAAAACTGTAATATCAAATCAATTTTATCTTGAAGAAGAACAAATTTGAAAAATGCCAGTTTTAAACGATCTCTTTACATAGAAGTTTTCCCAATATCAGGGTTGATTTTTCTCAAAGGATTTTGCAATGCTGGTGTATTTGATTCAATTTTCACGCCAAAAAAATAAACCTATTGTTCTTTCAGATTTATAAGGAGTAAAACAGTTTGATTGGTTTGGTAAATTGTTGGTATTGATGCCGGAAATAATTGGCTATTATACCAAATTCAGTTGGGAGAGTAGGTCAATTCTTAATAGGAAATTCAACATAAAAAGTGGTACCTACATTTTCTTCTGATTCAAACCATATATTTCCATCATGTGCCGTGATGATTTGCTTGCAAATGGCCAAGCCCATACCAAAAGGTTTTTCACCATTCGTTCCCTCTCTTTTCCCCATAGTGTCCCAATCAAAAATCAGGTTTTTCATGGAGTTTGGTATACCTATGCCCTCATCTTTTATAATTATGGTAATCTTTTCATTGTTGCTTTTCATATTCACATCGATGGTTTTGCCTTCGGGCGTGAATTTGATGGCATTGGCTATTAAATTTGTTAGCACTCGCCACATCTTTTCTTTACTTATTAAAGCTTTGACAGGAAGTGTATTCAAATTTATGTTTTGGTTCTTTTCTTCTGCTTTATGAACTAAAATTTCAACGCAGTATTTTAGCAGTCTTCCGATCTCTACTTGTTCTTTTGCCAGCTTGCTGTTTTTCTTATTAGAAAGTAACATTTCAGCAATTAGATCCATAGAATTGTTGCAAGAAGTTTTAATGTTTTCTAGCAGGTATTTGTTTTCGCCTTTGACCTGAGGGTCGTCTAGTATTAGGTTGGCCATCATTATCATACTACTTATGGGGTTGCGTAGATCATGAGCAACCATGTACATGATTTTGGTATTTTCTGCTTGACTAAACTCCAGAGCTGCTAAAGTATCTTGAAGGTCCCTGTTTTTTTGAAGGATAAGGGCATTTGTTTTGATGGATTTTTTCAAATTATACCAATTGACCATTAAAAAGCCTGCCAAAAGAAGAGTGAAACCAGCAGCTGTGGCCAAATAAATATTCTTTATTTTATTGTCCCTATTTAAAATAGACAATTCATATTTCTGAGCAGCATTTAGAAAGGAACCTTCTACATCTACAAATTTAAGTTCCTGGTCAATGCTTTGTATTGAATCATTTAAATGATGGTAGGATTTCATTACGTCAAAAGCCATTTCCATTTCTCCATTCTTTTCATAATACTCCCCCTTAATCAAGTACCAACGTAATAGAATATCTAAGTATCGTCTGTTTTTCACCTCCGCTTGAGGCAGTTCAATGTCTAGCTCATTTAAATAAATGGCGGCTTTTTGGAGCTCTTTATTTTCAATAAATAATTTAGCCAATTTCAATTTGGCTGTTTGTGCATCGCTAAAGTCGTAATCCGGTTGGCTATTAATAGCTATACTGCTTTTTAGTAATTGTTCCGCAACACCTGTTTTGCCAAGCATTGCCATTACCCCTCCAAGATTTCCTTTTACGACTCCCAGAGCTGAATTTATAAATAAATCTCTTTCTGGGTATTTAGGCTTAATTTCCTCAAGATAGGCCAAAGCATTAATATAATAGTAGGCCGCACTGTCGTACTTTCCTAATTTCTCGTAGCTTAAAGCTAAGGTGTTGCGATACCTTTGGGGCTCATTAATATTCTGTTGTAAATCACCATTTCCCCAACAAGCTCTATTTTCCTCAATGGCTTTTTTGAAAAATGGAATGGCTTCACTGTATTGTTTCTGGTTATACCTGTATATGCCCAGTCTATAGGTTAAATCACTAACGTGACAATCGTCAAGATTTTCAATCGCATACTCTCTTCCATTAAAATAACTTTGAAAGGCATCATTGTACTTATGCCTGGCTTGTAAAATATCACCTTTCAAAAAGGTAGTCAATACGTAGCGGTATTGGCTGATTTGGTCACCATAATTTAATACTAGGTACATGCTGTCCAAATAGCTTTCTGATTTAACTAAATCAAAATCGTAATTCAAATAAACGCCAGCAAGGAAATTGTACTTTTCCCAATAGTCTAGGGCATTTTTTTTGTCCACTTTTTGAAAAACACTGTCAAAATGAGTGATGGACTTGCTAAGTTGGCCACTGTTTAAATAATTGCTAGCATCAGCTATAGCATTGTCAATTTCTAGAGAAAGTTCAAGTTTTTCTGTGCGATTGCTATTGCATGCAAAACATAAAAGTAGGCAAATAAATAAACAAGTAATTCTATACCAAGCCTTCATAATATCAAAAAAAATGGCTCTTTGTTTTTTCATAGGTGTTCAAATTAGCCCATTATTCCTTAAAAATACTAATTTTTAATAAGAGAATAATTAAAACAAATTTACACCTTTTTTTATGGGGAAATTAGAATAAAATCGCAATAAACTTATTGAACTTTTTTCTATGTTTTAATGGCATTTTCCTAAGGATAAACACTTTACCCAATATATTTGTCTGGTATTTTTTATTTTTATATTTCTTTAATCCTATTCGTGGAAAATTGATTTAAGGACGATTTAACCTCAAACAATTTGTCATTTGCCTCTTTCGGATGGTACAGAAAGGGTGTGTTTTAGTGGAGAAGTTAGGGGCAATTAACCTGCGGTGGCTATCCATTAGTAACTCACTTTAGGTACTTTTAAAATCGGATTATCCCGGATTATGTAATAGAATTTCTCTGCCCTGACAATGTTAGGGGTGAAGCCTGGCCCGTGTTTATGGGAAGTGTTGCAATCGCAAGAAAATCAGGCTGTTTGGAGATTTTAGCATAGCACCGCTATGGTGAAATTGAAAACAGCAACGAAGTGGCTGATTTTAAAGCGATTTCAGCACGTAATAGAAAGTCTATTGCATATTTCGGGATTATGCAATAGGATCCCTCGGCCCTGACAATTGTCAGAAGCTAAGCCTGGCCTGTGTTTGAGTGAAGCAATTTCAGCAGGTAATAGAAAGTGTATTGCCTATTTCGAATAATTTAATTGACCACTTCTGTATCAGCATGGATTAAGTCAAAAACCTGACTTTTGTACATATTTAATTTTCGTTCATACTCTTTAGGGTCGTCTATTAATGATAAGAAGTAATAGGCACCTTCTATTACGGCAAAGATTTTTTCAGCCAGTATTTCAGTATCTTTTATAACGAGAGCCTCATCTTTATCGAGAAGGGTCTTTAGGGTATGTCTTAATTTAATGTGTAGCTTTTTGTACTCTTCTTTTATCACTTTGTCTCTAAAAGTAAAAGCATAGCAGCTAAAAAAGACACCGTCATCAAAAAGCAGATTCCATTCTCTTGAAAAAAGCCTATTCACCAACTGAACAGGATCTAATTTGCTATTTTTCTCAGATTTTAGAATTATTGGTTTGTAAATCAATTGGTATTGATGAAGGATGTAATCTATTAAACCAAGTACCAATAGTCGCTTATTGGAGAAGTAATGCATAATAAGACTTGGGGGCATTTCAAGGTGTTTTCCAATTTTTGCAATGGAAACATTTTCCAAACCATCTCGCTTACACAATTCGTAAAATCCTGATATTATTTCCTTCTTTCGCTCGGTTCTTATGCTTGACTTCATATGTTAGTTTAAAATAAAAATACTAAAATAGTGATTCAGGTTTATTTTTTAAGCTATTTTTTGTTAAATTTATTAGAATTTATATTGAATGAACATTCAATAAACAAAGGATAAAGTCCCATTAACACTAGGGTAATATGTGCGAACTACCTTGCACTCGATTTCACATTTAATTCAATCAATACCAAATAAATATCCAATACTTTATGGAAAAAATTTTACAATTATTTAAAAAAGTCAGTATAAGAATAAGCTTTAGTGTCTTATTTATGCTGATTGTCTTCGCCGCTCAAGCCCAAGTCGTGGTTACAGGAGTGGTAAAAGACGGAATTGAAGGCATACCCTTACCAGGGGTGTCGGTCTATCAAAAGGGTGGTGGAAGTGTAAGCATTACTGATTTTGATGGAGTTTATAGCATTGAGGTGGCAAATTCTAACGCTGAGTTAGTTTTTTCTTTTATAGGCTTTGAGACACAAAATATTACTGTGGGTGACAAGTCAATTATCGATGTGACTTTAGTGGCTGAAGAGACACTTTTGGAGCAGGTTGTTGTTGTGGGGTATGGTACCCAGAAGAAAATCAATCTGACTGGAGCTGTAGATCAGGTTTCTGGGGAAGACATCATAAATAGACCTGTTGGAAATGTAATGCAAAGTCTTCAAGGTGTAAGCCCAGGCTTAAATATTACCTATTCTGGAGGAAGACCAGGTAGCATACCAAATATTAATATTAGAGGTTTTACTTCTATTAATGGTGGTGGTCCACTTATTGTACTTGATGGAGTGGCTGCTGCTTACGATGATCTATTGCGATTAAACCCAGCAGATATAGAATCATTTTCGGTATTAAGAGATGCGGCTTCTGCAGCTATCTATGGAGCGAGAGCAGCATTTGGTGTAGTACTAATCACGACCAAACAAGGTGGTAGCAAGCAGGTAATTTCCTACAATAGTAATTTCTCCTGGGGAAAACCAACAGTGATGCCACAACCAGTAACTGATCCCTATATTTATAGCAGGGTAATGGATCAAGCGACAAGTAATACTCCTTGGAATTATATCAATTTCAATGATTATCATTATACCTGGGCCAAAGAAAGGTCAGGAGATCCTTCTGTAGAAGATGTACGAGTTGATCCAAATAACCCAGGTCAATGGGCTTATATGGGAAACAATGATTGGTACGATTATTTTTTCAACAGTTCTAGTTTTTCTACCAATCAAAGTTTGTCCATAAGTGGAAGTTCAAACAATGAAAACATGCCTATGACCTATTATGTGTCTGGGGATTATACCAGGGAAAATGGTATGAACAAATTACAACCGGACAACTGGGATAGGTATTCTTTAAGAGCAAGGATTACTGCTACCCCTAAAAGCTGGTTGAAATTGGATAATAACCTCAATATCTATCAAACCAAGCGTGAGGAGTCAACCAATAATATTACAGATATTTATTCACTCACACCTATAGAGGTAGCCAAAAACCCTGATGGGTCTTGGGCCAATACGGATGCGGGAAGATTGGCGGCACGATTGGTAGATGGAGGTAGAAATGTTGAAGACATGTTTGGTTTTCATAATATTCTAAGAGCGATTGGTACTTTTATGGATGGAGACCTTACCGTAACAGGTAATGCCAGTTTCAAAAGAGAACAATGGATATATGGATGGGACAGAAAAAACTATGACATAGGTTATGGTCCTGATGATATCAGGACTGAAGGTGGTGATGGTTCTGTGGTTCAAAGGAATGGCAGCCTTCAGAATACCATATTTGACCTTTATAGTAATTATAATAAGAGTTTTGGTAAGCACACCATTAGTCTTCTTGCTGGTTACAACCAAGAAAGCTATACCTATTCATCTGTACAGGCTGAAAGAAGAGTATTGATTTCTTCGTCATTGCCTTATATTGGCTTGACTAGTGGAGACTCATTTATCACCCCGGGTTATAGTTCTTATGCTACTCAGAGTGTTTTTGGAAGAGCCAATTATACTTACGATAACAAGTACATTATCGAATTTAATGGTCGATATGATGGTTCATCAAGGTTTCCAAGTTCGAGCAGGTGGGGATTTTTCCCATCTTTATCAGGAGCATGGATTGCTAGTGATGAAGAATTTCTTCAAAATTTAGATGGAGATCCAACACTGAAATTTAGAGCATCTTATGGTAGTCTGGGGAACCAAAACGTAGATAACTTTGGCTATTTACAATCTCTTCCTACAGGACTTTCTGGTGCTTTGATTGATAATGACAGGCAGGTAGTAGTTTCTAGCTCCCCACAATTAGCGGTGGATCCTAATTTTTATACCTGGGAAAGAGTAGTAACCACAAATTTTGGAGTGGATTTCGGATTATGGGAGGATAGGTTCTTTGCGACTTTTGATTACTTTATCAGAGACACCAAAGACATGTTGACCAATCCAGTTGAACTTCCAGGAGTTTTGGGAACATCTCCTCCTAAACAGAATGCTGCCGATCTGCAGACCAAAGGTTGGGAATTATCTCTTAATTATAGGAACCAATTTGGAAGCTATGATAGGCCTATTGAATTTGCTTCTAAATTCTTCATATCCGATTCCAGATCCTACATCACTAGGTTTGAAAATGAACAAGGTTTGTTTTCAAATTATAGAGTTGGTCAAGAAGTAGGTGAAATATGGGGGTTAACCAATGATGGTCTATTTAGTTCCGAAGATGAAATTAGCCAACTAGATCAATCTGCGATTATTCCATGGGGAGCACTTGATATTGTACCAGGATGGCCTAAGTATGTGGATGTTGACAATGATGGTAAAATAGAAGAAGGACTTACAGAGGACAACCCCAAAGACCTTAGACTTATTGGAAACAGTAGACCTAGGTATCAGTTGGGAGCCAACCTAAGTGTAGCATGGAATGGTTTTGATCTTTCTTTATTTCTTCAGGGTGTTGGCAAACAGGATTACTATCCAAGACATTATCTTTTCTGGGGACCTTACCAACAGCCTTATGCAAATATCTACCCTTGGAATTTAGATTTCTATAGAGGAGAAGCAGACAGTGAGGCATTGAGAGCACAGCACAGTCAATCCTATATTGATGCAGGCTTGGCCGATGTCAATACGGATTCGAGTTATCCAGTCCTTCAATCTTGGTTGGCGGATGCGAACTATGGTTCTGGACTTGATATATCCCAAACAGGTTACCTTTTAAGTGCGGCGTATGTAAGGGTAAAGAACGTTACTATTGGCTACAATTTACCTGAGCAATGGGTGTCTAGGATAAAGGCAAGTAGAATTAGGGTATTTGTGTCTGGAGAAAACCTTTATGAGTTTTCAGCCATCAAGTCTTTCCTTGATCCAGAGGCAATTAACGATGCCAACGGATTTGCCTATCCTTTCCAAAGAAAATATTCATTCGGGGTAAATATTGACCTATAAACGCAAATTAGAAATGAAAAAATACATATATTATTTATTCATACTGAATATATTCTGGATTACCTCTTGTAATGAAGAATTCATGGACAGGTATCCCCAGACTTCAATAGCACCTGAGGAGTTCTTTAAGACAGAACAGGATTTACAACTTTATGTTAATGGACTATTGTCTTTGCCAGGTACCTTCGAGTACCAAAGTGATCAAAGTAGTGATAACTTGGCAACAACCGGAGCTGTAGAAATTAAAAGCATATTAACTGGTTCACCAAGTTCACAAAATGTAATTGTGGGATGGAATTGGGGAAGATTGCGAAATATCAATTACTTCCTTGAAAACAGCAGAAAAGCGAACGCAAGCTTAGAAGTAATCCAACATTATGAGGGAATAGCACGCTATTATAGGGCTATCTTTTACTCAAGCATGGTGAAACGTTATTCAGATGTTCCATGGTATGAGCAATTACTTTCTCCTACTGATGAGGAATTGTACAAGGGTAGAGATTCTAGGGAGACCGTTGTTGATGGAATTATGGAAGACCTGGCATTTGCAAATGAACATGTAAATGCGGATGTAGCGACAGGAACTCCTGGGAATTGGGCAGTAAAGGTTTTTTATGCCAGATTTGCACTATATGAAGGGACTTTCAGGAAATACCACGATGAGTTAGGACTACAAAATACTGCCGATACTTTTTTGCAAAAAGCGAGTGAGATTGCAAAAACCATTATGGATTCAGGGAAATTTTCCATTTACAATACAGGGAATCCTGACAATGATTATAAAACCTTGTTTAATAGCCAAGACCTTACTGGAAATAGTGAAGTAATCTTATTCAATGCCTATGATATTAATAAGGACAGGAGTAGTAATGTAAATACTGGAGTTTTCGGTACTTATGAACAATCACCTGCTAGGGATTTGGTACAGAGCTACTTGATGGCAGATGGATCCAAGTTTACTGATAAACCAGATTATGACAAATTCTCCTATGTGGAAGAATTCAAAGATAGAGATCCTAGATTATACCAAACTTTGGTCTATCCAGGCTGGGTTAGAGTACCCGAAAGCAGCCCTTATATCCCTATATTAAATAGGAATTTCAGTGGGTATTATCAGCACAAAGGATACAGTAATACTACTGATAACATAGAGCTTGGAAGCTTGGACTTCCCGGTTTACAGGTATGCTGAAGTATTGTTGACTTATGCAGAAGCAATGGCAGAATTGGGAACATTGACCCAAGCAGACCTTGATGCATCCGTGAATTTGCTTAGAAATAGAGTGGGAATGCCTGCTTTAATGCTTAATGAAGCCAATACTCAGCCGGATCCAGTTATGATGTCAAAATACCCTAAGGTGTCAGGACCTATGGCTGGAGTGCTGTTGGAGATTAGAAGAGAAAGAAGAGTAGAATTTGCAGTAGAGGGTTATAGATTTGATGACCTGATGCGCTATGGTGCAGGTAAATTGCTGGAAAACATTCCTGAAGGTATGTATTTCTCAGGTCTTGGAAAATTTGATTTGACGGGTGATGGCATTCCTGATATCTTTTTGGTTGACAAAAGCACAGATATCCCAGAGGATAAAGACAAGGAAGTAAATGAGTTAGGAAAATTACTCATCTATTACAAGACAGGAACAATAGATGATAATGTGACTGTTTATCTTGAGAATGGTGAAAATGGTGGAACCATGGTGACTGAAGTTAGCCCAAGGAACTTTATCGAACCAAAATATTATTACAGACCTATCCCTGTACAACAGGTGGCACTCAACCCTAATCTTGAACAGATTTTTGGTTGGGAATAATTTATAAAAAAAGAGTATGAGGTAAGCTGTTGGAATTATTAAATTCCAACAGCTTACTTTTGTTTAACCCAAATTATGTAATAGGATTTCTCCGCCCTGACAATGTCAGGGGTGAAGCCTTTCCCGTGTTTACGGGAAGTGTTGCAATCGCAAGAAAATCAGGCTGTTTGGATATTTTAGCATAGCACCGCTATGGTAAAATTGAAAACAGCAACGAAGTGGCTGATTTTGAAGCGATTTAAGCACGTAATAGATTGTCTATTGCATATTTCGGGTTTAATCTATAGATGAAATTTAAACCCTAAATAAATGAAGAAAAATACGATGAGGGTGGCCATTATTTTTATGTTTAGCACTATGCTGACATTGGCTGCCAATGCCCAGGAAAAAAAGACCCTTTTTATTATTTTAGATGGTATTCAGAGGGAACTTTTAGAGCGTAACCCAACACCAAACCTTGATGAAATAGCTTCACTTGGTCAATATACCCACGCTTATGTAGGAGGAAAAAAGGGTGGATATTCTGAAACACCTACCATTTCGGCTGTAGGATACAATAGCCTTTTGACAGGAGTTTGGGTAAACAAACACAATGTTAAGGGAAATAGCATACGCGAACCCAATTATAATTACCCTACAATTTTCCGAAAATTTAAAGAAAATTATCCTAATAAAACCATAGCAGTTTATTCTACCTGGTTGGACAACCGTACCAAATTAGTAGGAGAGAATTTGAAGGAGACAGGACATTTGCAATTGGATTATCACTTTGATGGGCTTGAAACAGACACCCTTTCTTATCCTCATGATAATAAGAGTGATTATATTAAGAAAATTGATCAGGCCGTATCAACTTATGCAGCCAACGATGTCCTTACTAAAGGTCCTGATATGACCTGGGTGTATTTGCAATATACTGATGATATGGGGCATAGATTTGGGGAGAGCCCTCAAATGAATGCTGGTATTCAGGAGGCTGACAGGCAAGTAGGGTTGATCTGGGAAGCCATTCAGAAGAGAGAAAAAGCACACAATGAAGAATGGATGATCATCATTACTACAGATCATGGTAGAAAAGTTGGTGGTCGAGGACATGGCGGACAATCCGATGAAGAACGTGCTACCTGGATTGTTTCCAATAAAAAATTCAATGGTATTTCTAAAAACACTCCTGGTGTGGTTGACATTTTTCCTACCATAGTTGACTATATGGATATTGCCGTTCCTAAAAATCAAGCCATGGAATTAGATGGTGTGTCTTTATTAGGAGAGGCCTACGCAAGCCATTTGTCTGGATCTTTAAAAGGGGAAAGTCTTAGCCTTTCATGGAAAGATTATGGCATTAAAGGCAAAGCCTTGGTTTGGGTAAGCCCAACCAATCAGTACAAATATGGAGAGACGGATATTTACAGGCAAATAGGGGCGATTTCACTTGAAGAAGGTTCCGATATATTTGATTTAAAATTCAATTATGATCAACTTAAAGTGGTAGTTGAGTTACCAAATGGATACCTTAATGTTTGGGTAACAAATGAAGAATAGGTGTTACAATAAATAATTTCACTTTTTAGTATACCATTTGTGTAAAAAGAATAAATAATTTGGCGTTCGAAGACTTAACTTAGGCTTCGAACGCCTTAATTTCATGCAAAGATTTATTCTAACCTTTTTACTTACCTTAAATTCCATACTTATTGTTTTTAGTCAAGAACCCGAGCATCCCGGTATTTTTGCTAAAAAAGCAGTAAAACCTGTGCTTATTGACGGGATACTTAATGAAGAGATATGGCAGGACATAGGTTGGGAAAGTAATTTTATCCAAACCTTTCCTACTGACACAGCAAAGGCAATTGCTGAAACAAAGGTTAAAGTGTCCTTTGATGATAAATTCATATACATTGCGGCTATCCTACTGAATCCTGAAGCTCGTAAAAAGTATGTGAGTACTTCCCTAAGAAGAGATTATAGAGGAAATCAGAATGATGGTATCAGCATTGTAATTGATACCTTTAATGACAAAACCAATGGTTATATATTCGGAGTAAACCCTTATGGGGTGCAGAGGGAAGCCATGGTAGGCAATGGAGGCTTGCTATCAACAGATTTCAATCTGGCTTGGGACAACAAATGGTACTCCGAAGCGACGATTCATGACGACCATTGGATAGTAGAGATAGGGATACCTTTATCCACACTGAGGTACAAAGACGGAGCCGAAAACTGGAACATTAACTTTTATAGGATAGACAGTAAATATTCTGAAAAAACAACCTGGACCCCTATTCCTAAGAATTTCAATGTAACCCATACTGCCTTTTCCCGAAACCTTCATTTTTCGGAGCCATTGCCCAAAGCTGGAGGAAACTATTCAATAATACCCTACGCAGCGGTGGCCACTTCAAAAAACAATATCAATGGCATAGAAGAACCTTTAAAACCATCTTTTGGAGGAGATGCCAAAATTGGAATAGGGCCTGCCATGAATCTTGATCTTACCGTTAATCCTGATTTTTCTCAAGTTGAGGTGGATGAGCAAGTGACCAATTTAGACCGGTTTGAAATATTCTTTCCTGAAAGGAGACAGTTCTTTTTAGAGAATGTAGATCTTTTTGCTGATTTCGGGACAGACAGAATAAGACCTTTTTTCTCCAGAAGAATAGGAGTGGACAGGGATGAAAATACGGGGCAAAATGTGCAAAATCAGATCCTATATGGTGCGAGGTTAAGTGGCAAGTTAAATGAAGATTGGAGAATAGGTGCCATGAACATGCAAACTGCCAACGATCCCCTCAGAGGAATCTCCGGTAAAAACTTTACTGTAGCTGCTTTGCAAAGAAAAGTATTCAACCGTTCCAATGTTGGGGTGATGGTCATCAATAGAGAGACCATGGACATGGAACAAGGTGGCTTAAACCTGGTCAATGGAAAGCATAATCGCCTGGTTGGTATTGATTATAATTTGTTTTCTAAAGACAATCGATGGACGGGCAAGTTTTTTTACCATAAAACCTTTGAAGAGGGTAAGCAAAGCAATACTGGGACGGGGCATGCGCAACTTACTTTTACCGATGTTAACCTAATGGCAGGTTTGTCTTATTCCAATGTGGGAGAGAATTACAATCCCCTGGTAGGTTATACGCCCAGAGTGGGGTACCAAAGAATAGCTCCAATTATGAGCTATACTTTTTTCCCAGACTCAAAACTCATCAATAGACATGGTCCGGGTTTTGAATCTGAAACTTTATGGACGCCTTCTTTGGGAATAACTGACGAGTTGCATACCTTAAATTACTTGATTCGCTTGCATTCCTATGCAGAGATTACGCTTAGCGCAAACAACCAATATACTTATTTATTCTTCCCTTTTGATCCTACCCGAACTGGTGGTGAACCCTTGGCCCAGGGCACTTCTTACAGGTACAATTATTTTGGTATAGATATGAGAACCGATCCCAGGAAAGCATTTTCCTTAAAAGGAGTTGGACAGACTGGGCAATATTATAATGGTCGAATGTCTAATTTTCTTGGAACTGCCCAATGGAGAGTCGGATATTCTGCCAATATCTCCATGAATATCAGTTATAGCAGGCTAAGGCTTCCTGAACCTCAGAAGGATGCAGATTTATTTCTGATTGGACCACGATTCGACCTTACCTTTACAAGAAGTTTATTCTGGACCACCTTTATCCAATACAATAATCAGATTGACAATATCAATATCAATACCCGTTTACAATGGCGGTATGCACCTGTTTCTGATTTGTTTATGGTGTATACGGACAACTACTTCCCAGATTCCTTTGCCTCCAAGCAGCGGGCTTTTGTGATGAAATTAAATTATTGGTTAAATCTTTAACCCGGATTATGTAATAGGATTTCTCCGTCCTGACAATAGTCAGGGGTGAAGCCTGTCCCGTGTTTACGGGAAGTGTTGCAATCGCAAGAAAATCGGACTGTTTGGAGATTTTAGCATTGCTCCGCTATGGTGAAATTGAAATCAGCAACGAAGTGGCTGATTTTAAAGCGATTTCAGCACGTAATAGAATGTCTATTGCATATTTCGGGTTTAATCTGCTTAGAAGATATTCCTTTATTAATAAGAATGGATATTTCCAAATTTAAGTTTTAAGACTATAAAAAAAGGTGACTGCTTAAGAAGTCACCTTTTTTATTTACTTTTTAATCTTGATCAATTATTTCAAGAAATCAGGTCTTTTGGTACCATTATAAGGCTTTGCACCAGGGTTGGATTGACTGATTTTCTCTACTTCCAATAGTTTCTGATCTGTAACAGTTGGCGCTTTAATAAAGCCATAATACCTTCCTTTCCAGTAATCTCTTAGATAACCGGTAGGCTCCATGATCCTGTTTCCATTTCTGCCACCGTCCAGAACAATTGCTCTTCTGGATTCACGCAATAAAGCGGTTTCCCTTGGAGACATGGCTTTAAGGCCACCTTCATAGGAGATATACCCTTTTTCTACAAAGAGGTCATCTCTATGAGAGTTGCTGTAATTATAATCCCTGCAATCCAATGGCCATTCTCTGAGATGTTGTGTTGCAGCTTCGAGATCAGCATCATTGCCTGTAAGGGCTGCATAGGTAAAGTTAAACCAAGGGATTTTTTCCATGCGCTTGATTTCATAGGTTCTCTCTAAACTCCTCAGGTAAGTGGAACGCAAGTCTGGATCTTTTTCATAGGGAAGCAAGATCATGTAAGATTCCAAGGCAAGGTTATCGTCCCATGGAGCAATTTGAGAAGGAGGAAAGGTTTTCTTTTGTTTAATTGTATTTTCTGGATAACCCCACTTCACCAATTGCTCATAGCCCTTTTTGTATTTTTCATCCCCGGTTAATGCATAGGTAGCATAGGTGAAAGCCAAGACTTCTAAACCATTAATTCCACGGTCTTCATAACCGTAAGGCCTTAGCAAATATTCTGGGTTCCATCGACCCCACCTTGTAGGTTCACCATCAGCATCTATTAATTCCCAGCCATTGTCCATAATATAAGAAGTCATTCTTGTCATATGTTCCTTGGCCAATTCCTTCTCTTTTCCTTTGGCTACCAAATCGTGAAAAATGGCTACAGAGTAATAATGCGCAATTACCTCATCACTTGAAGCATCTCCTTTCCAGTACCATAGGCTATCCGAAGTGGCGTACCATTTGGCTGGTAAACCACCAGAGCCTCTATTATCTAAACCCCCAGAGTCACCTTCTCTGGAAAAGACAGCTCTTGAGATAAGCCCTTCTATCGGGGTAACCCTTTCAAGAAATAGCATGGCCTGGAAAGCATCTAATGCTTCTTTTCTGTCAGCTTCTTCACCGGTAACTGCGTATTTGTAACTCATAGCTGCCAGGTAGGTAGCCGTATGGGCACCATCATTGTCACTTATCTCTCTTTCCCATTCTCCTTTTCTTTTGGTCAATAGATGAACAAAGCCCATTCTTTTATGTCCGTAAGCTTCCATCCATTGCTCGTAATGCGCAGCTTTTTTCTGTAAAGTATACGGTTCATAATGTATAATGCCTAGTCCTCCATCTGTCGCAGCTACTACTTTATTCTTGGTGCTTGCAATTCCATTGACTTTATTGTCGGGTAACCAAAGGTCTGAGCCAAAATAGTGAAATTCTTCAGCGGTCATCCTGATAAGACCACGAGGAGTTCCTATCCACATGTCCCTGTCAAAACCTTTGACCATTTGAGCAGTATTTTCTACTGGCAAACCATCAGCTCCTTTTATTTGTGTAAGAGAAGTTCCTCTAAGCAAGCCTAATCCCCGATCGGTACTGATATAAAGTTTGCTTCCAATACTAAGTAAGTCTTTGGTGTTTTTTGATGGCAAATTTCCCCAATCAATAAGGTGTTCGTTGACCACTTTTCCTGCCAATTGCACCAATTCTCCTGGGCGCAGAATATGAAGAGTCTGGCTATAACTTTCAATGGCTGTAATAGGACCTAAAGTAACAGGGTCGGCGAGAAGCTGACTACCATCTTCCATAAACATGGTTACATCACTTGAAAGAAATCCTCCCTCAGGCATTATATTGGTTAATTTACCACCTTCATATTTAAAAATGGATTCCGTAGTAGCTACATGGACCTGATTCAGGTGCATACAAAAGTCTACAAACTTTTCAGCACTTATTTTAGCCCATTTTTTGTCATCAAATAGATAAAGGCCTGATTTACTGCTTACCCATAGGCCACCTTTTAATACTTCAATTTTATTGATTTGGTCGGGAGCTGCTTTCACAGGAATCAGCTTGTCTCCTTGTAGAAGCACTAATTTACCATCTTTAACGATATAAACAGATTCATTTAATATAGCCACCTGACTTATAGGAGTATCTGTCGGTATCACCTCTCGCCGTTCTTGTAAGAAAGGGGCATCCTCTACAGGCTTCCAAAAATGGTCAGCATTTTCTTGGGCAAAGAGGTAATTACAATTTAATAGTGCCGCAACTAGGATAAGCGCAGCTTTAAAAGTCTTCTTCATTGGTAGATAATATTTGTGATTGTTAGTTAAATACCCCTTGGCTAGAAGAATGTACCATATGTAGGTTTTTTTTTGTAAAAAAAAAACCATTGCAAAGGCTAATAAATCCTTTTGCAATGGTTTAATTTAATTACGTTACCTTAAAAATGATATTATTGGTTACTAGAAAAACTTTTTTCAAGGCTGAGTTTTCCCAACCTGTATTTTTTCTTATACTCTTCAAAAAGAAGTATTTCATGGTCTCCCGTCTTGCTAAAGGCTTTTGCTCTGGAAATCAATTTTGTTTTCTTAAAGTTAGATAGTTCGTACCTATCTTGATCTCCATTATTATTAACTTTTACCAAAGAAAGCACAAAATCTTTTTTTCTAGTTCGGGGATTGAATGTTTTTGGGATGACCAATTCCTTGACTCTGATGTTTTCTTCACGATCATTAAACATCAAATAAATGTCATCATCAATAAGTGTGGCATGAAAAGAGGAGAAAAATCCACCATCTTCAATGCTATATTGGTTTTTTTTAACCTTGCTTATCCAATTTTTGGTTCCAGTGGGCGAAAACTCAATCAATACAATATTTTTATAATAAAACCTTTCAACCGGTGAATTGGAGTACGAATTATAGTTAGGGGTACTTGTCATGCCTGGTGTGCTACTTGGCCCCCTATAAATGGGAGGTGGAGAAAAGGAAGAAATTGTCCGATTACGGTTTTCACCTATAACCACTATGCTACCATTACTTTTTAGGAAAATATCCCTGACAGAATAATTGGTATCTCTTGGTTTTCCTTTGTTGCGTTTTTTGGCTTTTTCAACTTCTTTTTCGGGTAGAAAATCAGCTTCAAATTGATCGATACTTTCAAAAATGTTTGAATGGTCTAATGAGGATAGAAGTCGGCTATAACTTCCTATAGAATTATAAAACCCTTTATTATCGGAGTAAAATCCTGCTATAAATAGGTCGCCATTATTGGTCAGTTTTAAAGCCAATTCATTTAAGTAATTTTCTGGTATAGAAATAATGGTTTTAATAGCTTCTCGATTGGTTCCATCAATGCTGATAAGCGTATATTTGTATAACTTTGTTCCAAAAATTATAGCAGTTTTTTTACGTTCAATCGTTTCTACAATAAAATGTACTTTGCCCTGGTTGTCTATAATTGGTTTCATTGAAGAAAAACCGTCTTCGAAATCTGTATCAATATAGGATTTGCTCCATTGTAAATTGAGCTCCTGATCAAAGGTTTTAATGATAAACTCGCTTTGGTTTTTAGATTTATTATAAATCAATTCAACGGCCAATAATTTGGTCGAATCAGGAGAAAAATGAAAATTAACTCTATTGTTGAAGTTTTTACGGGGATTAATAGTAGGCGCTTTGTTGGCAGAATTACCCTTCGCAATACATTTTGGTTCCCCTATAGGTTCAAGGGTTTTCTTGTTCAACTCTAAAATATAAATATTCTTTGCAGCATCTCTGTCTTCATTTCTGGAATAAAATAAATACAATTTGTCCTTAATGGGTAACAGTTCTTCGAACATTGAGAATTTCGGCAAATCTAGTTTTTTTAAATGTTTTGACTTTACCAGATTAAAGTTTTCATCATAGCTTTGTAAAGTAGGAAAAGCAGGGGACCCTACAATTTGGCTACTATAGTAATTTTGAGAAATCAAATATCCATTGCCATTTTTTAGAATAACCTTTTGGAGGGTATTTTTCTTAAGGCTGTTCTTCTTTGTGGTCCCCCAAGTTACTTTGCTATTGTCTGGTAATTCCTGACTGTAGGTTTTAAACCCTAAAAAAGTAATTAGGATAATAAAGATTGCGTTCTTCATAAAATCAAAACTTGCATATTTATAATGCATAAAACATAATTTAAAAAACAAATTTATGTAGATAAAAGTTTTTAACCTAGTATTTTAATTAATTTTGTCAAACTAAAAAAAAGGATTGAATAATGAGGTGTAAAATGGATTTAACCCGGATTATGTAATTAGATTCGTGATGAATGTTGCAATTGTAAGAAAATCAGGTCGTTTGGGGATTTTAGCATAGCGCCGCAATGGTGAAATTAAAACAGCAACGAAATGGTTGATTTTAAAGCGATTTCAGCACGTAATAGATTCTCTATTGTTAAATAATATAATAATAATTCTGCGCTGATAAAATTCTATTTACAGTCTTTAAAAGTGTTATGTTTAGAGACTAAAAATTATAAGGAAAGAGATAGAATCCGAGCTAATTTTTAAAAGGAAGGTATTTTCAATTCAACTTAAAATTTTTCATTTGGTAAATCTTCGGCGTTTCCCCAAATTTATTTTTGAAAGCCCTTATAAAATAGGTAACATTATTGAAGCCAGCCAATGCACAAACCTCTTGTACCTGATAGGCTGATTGCTGTAATAATTGGGCCGCATTATTCAACCTTTGTTCTAAAATATACTCCATTGGACTGATACCTAACTCTTCTTTGAATGTTCTTGAAAAGTGTGTTTTACTCATACAGGCTTTGGCACTTAAAACTTCCAATGTTAAATCTTGCTGCAGGTTTTGTTTGATATAATTGACCACATGAGCAATTCTATTGCTACTTGCCAATGATTTGTAGGTCTTTTCGAGAATGTCTCTTGCCTGTGTCTGGGACAATCGAATTAGCAATTCCTTTAAAGCCAAAGAAGCTATCAGGTCTTTTTCTTTAGACCTTTCCTTCACACCTATTCTTATAAATCGATTGATTATTTCTGATAAGTCTTGATTATTTATAAGGTGAAAATAATTCAAATCCAGTCCCCATTGTTTTTGCCACACTTTGTCTGGTAATTTTTCATTCAAAAGATTAAAAGTGTTTTCTATCATCTCCTGTGAAATAGAGAGGGCAATGCATTGGGTAGGATTGTCCCATTTGGCTTCGGGGAAATCAATCTTCATCAATTCATTAGGTGGAACGATAACCGACTCTCCTGGTAAGTACTCAAATCCAGGTTTATCAAAAAGGTGCATTACTTTTTTGCCCTTTATCATCGTGGTTAAAACTAAATCACCAAAGCTCAAATTTACACTTGATGCTTGCTGATGTGTTTCAAAAATATTGAGCTCACAATTATTTAGAGAATAGGTGGTACGGTTTTCTACCAATGTTTTTAAATCCCTTTCCTCTCTCCAGGGAACTCCAGCTATAAAGGGTTTTCTTGGCATATTCTTTTCAAACGATAGGTTATTTGGGCAACATAAATTATGCCTTTTTTAATTTTCAAAAGACTTGGGTTCAAATTATAAATTTTCCTAAATGATAAATCAGGTGGATAAGATGGTCCTTCAGGTCGATTTTGAAAATTAATTTACTTATAAATTTGATAAAACTCAAAATAATAAAAAAATGTCAACACAAACATTATCCCAAAGTACGCCAGTAGAGCGACCAAAAGTAAAAGAAAAGTACGACCATTTTATAGGAGGAAAATGGGTGGCACCATCTTCAGGTGAATATTTTGACAATATATCCCCAATTGATGGCAAACCATTTACCAAAGCCGCAAGAGGGAACAAAGAAGATGTTGATTTGGCTTTGGATGCAGCCCACGAGGCCTTTAAAACCTGGTCTAAAACATCTCCTGCTGAAAGGAGCAGACTGCTTAATAAAATAGCAGATGTAATAGAGGAAAACCTCGAAATGCTAGCTAGGATAGAAACGGTAGACAATGGCAAAGCATTGAGAGAGACCAGAGCGGCAGATTTGCCTTTGGTTATTGATCATTTCAGGTATTTTGCAGGGGTGATCAGAGCCGATGAAAGTACAATCTCCGAACATGATGAAAACACCGTAAGTATCGCATTACACGAACCTCTGGGAGTAGTGGCGCAAATTATTCCTTGGAATTTCCCTTTATTAATGGCCACTTGGAAAATGGCTCCAGCGCTGGCAGCAGGCTGTTGCACAGTGGTGAAACCGGCTGAACAAACACCTACTAGTATAATGGTGCTAATGGAGTTGATCGGAGACATTTTACCTCCTGGTGTACTTAATGTTGTTACTGGTTTTGGGCCTGAGGCAGGAAAACCTCTTGCTAGTTCAAAAAAAGTAGCTAAAGTTTCTTTTACTGGAGAAACGACTACAGGTAGACTTATTATGCAATATGCATCAGAAAATTTGGTACCGGTCACCATGGAATTAGGTGGTAAATCTCCAAATATATTTATGAAGTCTGTGGCAGATGCCGATGACGATTATTTTGATAAAGCAGTAGAAGGTGCTGTGCTTTTCGCTTTTAATCAAGGAGAAGTATGTACTTGTCCATCAAGGATTTTAGTTCATGAAGACATCTATGATGTGTTTATGGAAAAAGTGATCGAAAGAACCAAAGCAATTAAAATGGGACATCCTTTGGCCGAAGACACGATGATGGGGGCACAGTCTTCCAATGATCAGTTAGAAAAAATCATGTCCTACATGGATATTGGTAAGAAAGAGGGTGCTCAAATTCTATGCGGTGGTGACAAGGCTGGCCTGAACAGTGGACTTGAAACAGGCTATTATGTACAGCCTACCATTTTTAAAGGACACAATAAAATGAGGGTTTTTCAGGAAGAGATTTTTGGGCCAGTGACTTCTGTTACCACCTTTAAAACAACCGAAGAAGCAATAGAAATAGCCAATGATACCATGTATGGTTTGGGCGCTGGCCTATGGTCTAGAGATGCCCATGAGCTGTATCAAGTTCCAAGGGCTATTAAAGCAGGTAGGGTTTGGGTCAATTGTTACCATGCCTACCCAGCGCACGCACCTTTTGGAGGTTACAAAAAATCTGGATTTGGTAGGGAAAATCACTTGATGATGTTAGACCACTACAGGCAAACAAAAAACATGTTAATCTCGTATGATAAAAATAAATTGGGTTTCTTTTAATTGACAAAGTGCCGGATGTCTTGTGACTCCGGCATTTTTTTTCTTATATAAAACCGAAATAGCCATGCAAGAATATGTCCCCAGGGTGATTGTTACAGAAGAAGCCAAAGCAATTATTGATAAATTAAAAAAATCTCATGACAATGATTTGATGTTTCACCAGAGTGGGGGATGTTGTGATGGATCTTCCCCAATGTGCTTCGAAAAAGGCGACTTTATTGTGGGAGGCAGCGATGTGTGGATGGGAGAGGTATATGGTTGTGATTTTTTTATGAATGAAGATCAGTTTGACTATTGGAAGCATACCCAATTGACTTTGGATGTGGTTCCCGGAAGAGGTAGTAGTTTTTCAATTGAAATTCCTTTGGGAATTAGGTTTATGATTCGGTCCAGATTATTTACAACTGAAGAATTGGATAGGTTAAGCCCGGTAATTACTGGCGAAGAATACTTGGATCAGTAGGGTATAAAGGCACTAAACAATTATATATTTAATCTTCCTTTTGATAGACTATTTCACCATTCAATATTGTCATGCTTACCTGTGTGTTTAAAATTTCATTTTCAGCGATTTTCATTATATCCTGATCCAATACTAAAAGGTCAGCTAGTTTTCCTACTGTGATAGATCCTTTTGTATTTTCTTCAAAGGCTCCAAATGCAGGCGATAGGGTATAAGACTTAAGGGCCTGCGCTCTGGTCATTTTCTGATTTCCTTCATAACCATCCTCAGGAGTTCCCTCTAATGTTTTCCGGCTTACACTTGCATAAAAATTGGCCATTGGCGAAAGAGGTTCTACTGGTACATCCGTTCCATTAATTACCGGAATACCAGAAGCCAAAAGGGCCTGCCACATATAAGCCCCATCCTTTATTCGATCGGCACCTAACCTGTCTATTGCCCATGGCCTGTCAGAGGACAAGTGGATGGCCTGCATTGAAGGGATCACTCCTAATGAGGCAAATCTTGGTATATCATCAGGATGAAGATGCTGTGCGTGTTCTATTCTAAATCTATGATCAGCATTTAAGGCATTCTCCTCAGAAAGTGCTTTCTCATATTGATCCAATACTTCCCGATTGGCCCGATCTCCTATGGCATGGGTTGCTAACTGAAATCCACATTTGATACTATTTATAGCTGTTTTGAAAACCATCTCCATTGGTATGGTCTCATGACCATAGTGCCCGTGTCGATCAGAATATTCCTCCAATAACCATGCGCCACGTGATCCCAAAGCCCCATCTGCAGATAATTTTATGGATCGAATGCTGAGCCAGGGATCTGTTTTCGGGCCTTTTTCATACCACTCCTTCAACAAGGCATTGTCATTCCCATTAAGCATGGCATACATTCGAATTTTAAGTTTTCCAGAAGCTTCCATCTTTTGGTAGAAGGCTAAAGTTTCTCTGCCTACTCCAGCGTCATGGAAACTGGTAATGCCATTTCTAAGACAGGCTTCCTGGGCCAGGTTAAAGGCAAGAAGATCATTTTCTTCACTGCTTTCAGGAATGTGTTTAGAGATCAAATCCATGGCATTCTCATTAAAAATGCCCGTAGGATTTCCATTCCTATCTCGGATTACTTCTCCACCGGTGATTTCTCTTTTCCCACTAAGCTCTTGATTTAATGGGCCAATACCTGCTATTTCCATGGCTTTTGCATTGGCAAATAAGGCATGTCCACTTGCATGAAAAAGTACCACAGGATGATCTGGTGATATGGTACTCAAAGCCTGATGAATAGGAAACCCATTTATGATCTCTTGGGGTTGACTTGTCCATTTACTCTGGTGCCAACCACGGCCTATGATCCAGTTTCCAGCTGATGTTTTGTTGGTTGAAGCTTTTACCTTTTTTATAATTTCATCGAAACTTTTCGTGTTTGACAGGTCAAGATTCAATTCGCTATAACCCAATCCCATAAAATGGCCATGACCTTCTATCCAGCCAGGAGTAAGTATTTTGCCATTTAAATCAAAGACTTTTGTTTCAGCACCAATATAATCTTCCAGATCTTTCTCCAATCCTGCAAAAATGATGATCGAATCCCTTAAGGCAACTGCTTCAACTTGTGGCTGATCCGGACTTATTGTATAAATAGCCCCACCTTTTAGAACGATTGAAGCTTTCTGCACAACTCCTGGTGTAGAACAAGCAAATGTAATTACCCCTACAAAAATCAATGAACAGTAATAGGTTAGTGAACTTAGCCAATGTTGGCTACTAAAATTTTTCATGGTATTACCTTTCCTTTAAGCTATCAATTGTCTGCATACGAAAACACATAGGTTTTAGGCTTCCACCCAATTACAAGTGAACCTATTTATTAAATGCCATAATCTTTCTCCACCTTGCAGACCCGAACTTTATAATGTTTGTACCAGGTTGATTTACCAAGGCTTTGCGCAAGCATGTGCTCACTTTGGTTTTTCCAGTTTTTAATGGCTTCTAGGTTTTTCCAGTAACTAACCGTAATTCCTAGCCCACCGCTCGCGGATTCATGCCCAAGGTATCCGGGTTGATTGATAACCATTTTTTCCATTTTAGCAGACATCTCAGCATAGTTTTCTTGGTTATCACTTTTGATGCTGGTGAATATTACTGCGTAATAGGGTGGCTTGGGTGTTGGGCTGATTTTATTCATTCCTTTAAATTAATTAATGCCTGATAATTATGGTCAAAATAACTGTTTTTTTTAATTATATCTTCTGATATTTATACCTGTCAGACACAGGGCTTTATTCCATTGGTCTGAGGCAATATAGTAAGACAGATTAGTATTAATTGGTTTTGATAATCACAAAGGAATTATAGGATTATCGGGGCTGAATTAGTGTCAAACCAAATAAGAAAGACCGATGGATGTAGAAATTCTCTCCAGAATACAATTCGCTTTTACCATTGCTTTCCATTATATCTATCCTCCATTAAGTATTGGTCTTGGATTATTAATGGTAATTATGGAAAGCCTTTATTTACGCACCGGAAATAAAGATTATGAAGTTTTAGCCAGATTTTGGACCAAAATTTTTGCCCTGACATTCGGCATAGGAGTGGCCACTGGTATAGTGATGGAGTTTGAATTTGGTACCAATTGGGCAACTTATTCCCGCTATGTAGGAGATGTTTTTGGGAGTGCTTTGGCCGCTGAAGGTATTTTTGCTTTTGCCCTTGAAAGTGGATTTTTGGGGGTATTGCTATTCGGTTGGGATAGGGTCAAACCTTGGGTGCATTGGGTGGCTACTTTAGGCGTGTTTTTAGGTTCCATGTTTTCGGCAGTTTGGATTGTTATAGCTAATAGTTGGCAACAAACCCCTGCCGGTTTTCATATAGTAGGTGAAGGAATGGAGGCCAGGGCAGAGATCGTTGATTTTTGGGAAATGGTTTTCAACCCATCTAGCATGGACCGCCTTGTTCATACCTGGCAGGGAGCATTTTTAGCAGGTGCATTCCTTGTATTGAGTGTTCATGCTTATTATTTACGCAGAGGAAGGTATGTGGAAATTTCTAAAAAGGCTTTTAAAATTGCCTTGGTTGTGGCCACTGTTTTTTCTTTGGCACAATTGGTTTCAGGACATAGTTCGGCCAATGGGGTAGCAGTAAACCAACCTGCAAAATTAGCGGCTTTCGAGGGGCATTTTGAAAAAGAAGCTCCTGCACCCATGTACCTAATTGGCTGGGTAGATAAGTCTTCACAAACTGTTACCGGATTAAGTATTCCCGGGGGCTTGTCCTTTTTGTTGCATTATGAGTTTGGGGCTCCCGTTACAGGTTTAAATGCTTTTCCGGAAGAAGATCGCCCCTCGCAGGTGAATGCTGTTTTCCAGTTTTATCATATCATGATAAGTATAGGCATGTTTCTGATTGTACTAACCCTTGCAGGCTGTGTGCAATGGTATAGAGGAAAGCTTTTTGAAAGCAGGGGATTGCTGTGGGTCTTTTCATTTGCTGTGATACTCCCTCAAATAGCCAATCAGGTGGGTTGGTTTGCTGCCGAAATGGGGAGACAACCTTGGGTAGTATATGGCTTGCTTCGTACCAGTGATGCCTTGAGCAAATCGGTCACAGCCAATCAGGTAATGTTCTCATTGGTTCTGTTTTTTATTGTGTATACTATTCTCTTATTGCTCTTCCTTTACTTACTAAACAAGAAAATAAAACATGGGCCTTACGATGAGGAGGAAGATGATGACCGACCATTTCAGCAAGAAGTTGCGGCCTCTTTTTCACCTAACAAATAAATAGATATGGAAACTTTATTTGGATTAGATTATCCGACGCTTTGGTTTTTGGTGGTAGGGGGCTTGTTTTCTGGCTATGCTATCCTAGATGGTTTTGATTTTGGCGCAGGAGCCTGGCATTTGTTTTTCAAAAAAGAAAAAAGCCGAAGATTGGCTTTGAATGCCATAGGCCCAGTTTGGGATGGAAATGAGGTTTGGTTGGTAATTGGTGGGGGGGCACTATTTGCAGGATTTCCTGTGATGTATGCCACTTTGTTGTCAGGTATGTACGTTCCGTTTATGCTGTTTTTGCTGGTCATTATCATGCGGGCCGTCTCTATAGAATTTAGAAGCAAAGAACCCATGCTCTGGTGGCGAAAAATGTGGGATATTTCTTATTCTGTATCAAGTATTCTATTGCCTTTTCTTCTAGGGGTGGTTTTGGGAAATGTTCTTTTGGGTATGCCCATCGGAGAGGGTTTTGAATATGAAGGGGATGGGATTTTAAGCTTTTTAAATCCCTATGCAATAATGGTGGGAATTTCCACACTAGCACTTATGATGTCTCATGGAGCCATATATCTATTGTTAAAAACAGAAGGAAGGATGTATGCCAAATTGACTATTCTGTTAAAGAAGGGAATGATTTTCTTTATGGTAAGTTTTGGAATTACTTCTTTGTATACTTTGATTTATATTCCCCATTTGTCCGATACCTTTAGAAGTGCTCCGGAACTATTTATTGTTCCATTGGCTGCTTTGCTATGCATTGCGAATGTGCCAAGATTGGCAAGTAAAAGAAAATATGGAAAGGCTTTTCTATTTTCTTCTCTAACCATAAGTTTATTACTTGTGTTGGTGGCGATCGAACTGTACCCCAATTTATTGTTTTCTACCCTAGATCCTGATCATACCATTACGGTCTATAATGCGGCCTCATCCGATAAGTCACTAGGGATTATGCTTACTTTTGCAGCAATAGGCACCCCATTGGTGCTAGGTTATACTGCTTTTGTTTACATTACTTTTAGAGGAAAAGTAAAAATTGATGATACCAGTTATTGATGTTTTCAATTTTTAATTAGCTGATATTCTGTGTTTTTTTATGGGTTTTTAATCGTTTAGGTTTATATTTCATAAGTAAAACCCTGTATTTGAATTTAAACCCAAAATAGTATGAAAAGGCTTGTTTTAATACTTGTAAGTTCCTTTTGCCTTTCCTCAATCTACGGACAGCATTTGGAAATCTCTGATCCCGCATTATTAGATCTTGTGGATGAAGAGAGTCTTGTCATTAAGGTGTCAGATGGCTTTCAATTCACAGAAGGCCCTGTATGGAATGATGAAGGCCAATATTTGCTATTTAGTGACATACCCGCTAACACCATTTACAAAGTACATCCAACAGGTGAGATTAGCCCGTTTCGTCAGCCCAGCAATAATGCAAATGGTTTGACCTTTGATAATGAGGGGAATTTGATCATAGCAGAACATAGTGGTAGAAAAATTAGCAGACTTAGTCCAGATGGTGATTATTCTACCATTGTTGACAACTTAAAAGGTACCGCCTTTAATAGTCCCAACGATGTAATTGTTGATAGTGAAGGAGCGATTTATTTTACAGATCCACCTTATGGTAGACCAAAGGATGCATCTGATACCTTAGGTTTTAATGGTGTATACAAATATCACAATGGAAAAACCCAACTAATAGACGATACCCTGTACCGACCCAATGGATTGGCATTGTCACCGGATGAACGTACCCTATATGTAGCCAATTCTGGACAACCTAAGCTTTTTATGAAGTATACAATTAGCAAATCTGGTAAAGTTGGAAAGGGGAAAGTATTTTACAATGCTTCAGCCTTGACAGGTGAGGGAAACCCCGATGGTATTAAAGTAGATCCACTAGGGAATGTTTTTGCCACTGGGCCAGGCGGCGTTTTGGTGTTTTCTCCAAAAGGTAAACTACTTGGAACCATAAAATTTCCTGAGACTCCAGCAAACCTCACTTTTGGGGGAGCAGACAATAAAACCCTATTTGTAACCGCTCGTACAGGCTTGTATTCAATTCAAATTAAATAAAGGCTTACCTTATAGTATGGACACTGAAAGGAGAAAGTTTATTAAAAAAGCCACTTTGGCCTCTACTTTAGGCGCGCTTGGAGTGAATACTTTAAGTAAAGCAAAAGGAAAATTGAATGAAATTCAGGAGGAAGAAATAGACATGGCTCTGAAAGCACCTGTTTTAATTACAACTAACCTAACTAGCCCTGTATGGATAAAATCCATAGAATTATTAAGGAAGGAAAACAACTTTATATGTAGGGTCAAATCTAATGATGGTGCAGAAGGTATATCGGTAAGCAATAATATGCAGATGAAAGACTTGTATCCAATTTTCATACATCGAATTCAACCTTTTTTTATTGGTAAAGATGCCAGGGATTGGGAGCGATTATTGGATGAAGTTTATGTTTATCAGAGCAATTATAAATTACAAAGCCTAGCTTTATGGGTACCACTCGCTACCCTCGAATTTGCTGTACTGGACTTATTAGGCAAATTGGCCAATAAAAAGTATAGGTGAAATGTTGGGTAAAATTCATCATCCTAAAATAGCCGTTTACCAAGCCAATAATTTTCGTGGTAAATCTGCAGAAGAATCTGTGGACCTTATTGAAGCTCAAGTTAGGTCTACTGGAGCAAAAGCCTTAAAGTTTAAAGTAGGGGGCAGGATGAGTAATAATCAGGATTTTCCAAAAGGAAGAACTGAGGCCCTGATTCCAATGGTGAGGGATAGGTTCGGCCCAAAAATGGTTATATATGCAGATTCGAACGGCTCTTACACTGTTGAAGAAGCTATTCGAATTGGCAAAATAATGGAGGATTACGGTTACGATTTTTATGAGGAACCTGTTCCTTTTGACTGGTATGAGGAAACCCTGAAAGTTACCAATGCCATAAAAATTCCAATAGCCGGCGGTGAACAAGAACCCAGTATGAGAAATTTTCGGTGGTTGATAAAAAATGATGCTCTTGACATTGTCCAACCTGATATTTTTTATTTTGGTGGTATGATTCGTGCAATGAAAGTAGCCAATATGGCGGCTACAAAAGGTAAAACTTGTACACCCCATATATCAGGTTCAGGGTTAGGTTATTTGTACATGATGCATTTTGTTTCAGCCTTACCTAATGCCGGACCTTATCATGAATTTAAAGGTTTCAACCATGAGATTCCTTTAGTCAACTCCTCTTCAAGCCTTAACAGTGTCAATGGAATGGTAGAAGTCCCAACAGGTCCTGGATTGGGAATTACCTTAGCACCAGCATTTATAGCAGCACACAAAAGCGTAAATGCTTAGTAGGCCATTTTAATTAATCAAAAGAATATGTAATTTGCCTATTAAACCGGATTTGGAATTAACTATCTTATTGTATGATCCGCTTTATCTCGATAGTCCAATTTACCTTTTGAATAGAATTTAGATTTATGCAAAAAATTACTTTCTTGGCTTTCATTGGCCTAGCAACCATGCATTTGGCAGGATGTAGCCAAAAGCAGCAAAATAATTCAGCCAGTGAAACTTCCACACCAAAACCCAATATCATTTACATTTTAGCGGATGACCTTGGTTACGGGGATCTAAGCTTTAATGGTCAGGAGTATATAGCTACTCCAAATATTGATAAATTAGCCAAAGAAGGTTTGTTTTTTAACCAGCATTACTCGGGCTCAACAGTTTGTGCACCTTCTAGAAGTACCCTGGTTTCAGGCTTACATACGGGGAATGCACCTGTAAGAGGTAATTATGAAATCAAGCCCGAAGGACAATACCCGCTACCAGATTCGGTATTTACAGTTTTTGAATCTTTAAAAGCGGCAGGCTATGCTACGGGTGCATTTGGAAAATGGGGACTGGGTTATCCCGGTTCTGAAGGAGATCCTAATAAACAGGGTGTGGATGTGTTTTTTGGTTACAACTGCCAAAGAATGGGGCATAACTATTACCCTTTTCACTTATGGGACAATCAGGACTCCTTGGTATTAGAAGGAAATGCGGGTACTAAACTTGAAAAATATGGACCTGAACTTATCCATGAAAAGACTTTAGATTTTATAACAGACAATAGTCAAAATCCTTTCTTCCTTTATGTACCTACAATAATTCCACATGCAGAATTAATCGTTCCTGAGGAAATCATGAAAAATTATAGAGGCAGGTTTGTAGAAACTCCTTACGAGGGGGTTGATGAAGGGAAAGATTATAAAATTGGTGGTTACATGTCTCAAGAAGAACCACGTGCTGCTTTTGTGGCAATGGTAGAGTTACTAGACAAGCAGATAGGAGAAATTGTAGCCAAATTGGAAGAATTAGGTATCAGGGACAATACCATGATCATTTTCACCTCAGACAATGGTCCGCATAAAGAAGGAGGAGCTGATCCTGATTTTTTCAACAGTAATGGCCCATGGAGAGGGTATAAACGAGATCTTTACGAAGGAGGAATTAGAGTGCCTATGATTGCCAATTGGCCCGGTAAGATCAAGCCTGGACAGACGGATCATATTTCAGCATTTTGGGATATTTATCCTACCATTGCAGAATTAACTGGAAGTGAACTTCCTAAAAATACCGATGGAATATCTTTCGCTCCTATTCTTACAGGAAATAAGGACAATCAAGATAACCACGAATACCTGTATTGGGAGTTTATAGAGCAGGGAGGAAAACAGGCTATTAGAAAAGGTAAATGGAAAGCCATTCGACTTAACCTAAGGAAAAACAACAATCCTCCAATTGAATTGTATAACCTGGAAGAAGATCCTTCAGAGGAAAACAATTTGGCAGAAAAATATCCAGATTTAGTTAAAGAATTTAAAAAATTGATGGAGTCCAACCATAGTCCAAATCCAGTATTCAAGTTGTATGCTTCCGAGTTGGAGCAATAATTTCCCTCTAAACAAACCCAATAATAATGCTGAATAGAAAGAACATTTTTATAAATTCATTGTCCCTGATGATTTTAGGGCTTTTTTCATGTACTTCAGAAGAAGTTGAGAAGGCTCCTAATGTAGTGTTTATCTTGGTTGATGATATGGGGTATGCTGATTTAGGCTACGCAGGTTCTCCTTTTTATGAGACACCCAATATTGATAAATTGGCCAGTGAAAGTTATCAGTTTACCAATGGGTATTCAGGAAGCAGGGTTTGTAGCCCTGCCCGTGCTACCATTATGACCGGACAATTTACTGCAAGCCACGGTATCACAGATTGGATCGGAGCAAAAACAGGGGAGACCTGGAGAGAACATAAAAGACATGACCCTATGTTGCCGGCAACTTATCAGTATCACCTTCCAAAAGAGAGTACTACAATTGCCGAAGCCTTTAAAGCCAATGGATACAAGACATTTTATGCCGGGAAATGGCACCTCGGGGATGAAGGAAGTTATCCTGAAGACCATGGCTTTGATGAAAATGTAGGAGGCTGGGACAAAGGTTCTCCCGCAGGAGGCTTTTTCTCCCCTTACAAAAACCCCAAGCTTAAAGATGGCCCGGATGGCGAAAATCTAACCCTTAGGTTGGCAAATGAAGTAGCTCATTTTATTGAACGAAGCAAAGATGAACCTTTTCTAGCCTTTTTGTCCTTTTATGCTGTCCATGCTCCTGTACAAACGAGCAGGGAAAAATGGGAGAAGTACAGAGACAAGGCCGAAGCTATGGGCATAGCAGACCATGGTTTTGAAATGGGAGATAAACTACCCTATAGAATCGTTCAGGATAATCCAAATTATGCTGGTTTGGTGGAATATGTTGACGATGCAGTAGGCATTGTCATGAAACAGCTCGAAAGCCTAGGCCTAGCAGAAAATACCATTGTCGTGTTTACTTCTGATAATGGGGGGGTAGTAGCCGGGGATGCCTTTGCAACCGCCAATCTCTTGGTAAAAGGAGGGAAAGGTCATCATTGGGAAGGAGGAATTCGGGTTCCTTATTTAATAAAGGTACCAGGAACCCAACCACAAGCACCAATCGATTATCCGGTTGTGGGAGCTGATTTTCTCCCTACATTGGTGGATTTAATTTCAGGGGATGTGGACTTTTCTCAGGAAGTTGAGGGCACAAGCTTGAAACCCATATTCGAAGGAGATAAATTGGATGAGCGTGCTATTTTCTGGCATTATCCACATTATGGTAATCAGGGAGGAGTGCCTTCAGCCATGGTAAGGCAAGGTGAATGGAAGTTGATTAGGTATTTTGAAGATGGACATGAAGAATTGTACCATATAACTGAAGATGCATTCGAAGAGAATGAACTGTCTGCTGCTCATCCTGATAAAAAAGAGGCCCTTTCTACTTTATTGGGCAATTACTTGGAAGGTAAAGCAGTTTTAATGCCTACTCCCGATCAAGAATTCGACAAAGCGCTTTTTCAAAAGCGCATCCATCAAATGGAGAATGAATTGATGCCGAGGTTAGAAAAACAAAGACTTGATTTTCTAGATAAAGACTGGCAACCCAATGCCGATTGGTGGGGAAGTGAGCCTGCTAATTAATTTGGAGCTGATATAGAGCGTAATTTTGGCGGTAATGATGTGAAAAAAAAGTATCATTACCGCCATTTTTTATACTATTGAATATTTTGGGTTAAAGTGGCCATACCCAAAGAATAACAGGGATTCCTACTGCCATTACGAGTAAGGAAAGGGGCAATCCCGGTTTCCAATAATCCCCAAACTGATAACCTCCCGGTCCAAGAACCAGCGTGTTGGACTGATGACCTATAGGGCTAAGAAAAGAGGAGGATGCCCCTACTGCAATACTCATTAGAAAAGGGTCAGCGGACAGTTCCAATACGGATGCGATCTGCAAACCAATTGGAGCCATAAGTACAACCGTGGCGGCATTGTTAATTAATGCTGACAGGAGCATGGTAGTGAGCATAATTAATCCTAGCAAGGCCCAGGCTGGTAAATTATCCGAACTTGATAAAATCAATTTAGTTACTGTAGTGGCAGCACCACTTGTTTCGAAGGCTTCACCCACAGGTATCATGGCACCAAGCAAAACAATCACAGGCCAATCAATGCTGGTATAAAGGTTATTTAATGGAAGTATCCTACTAACCACCATTCCCATAGCTGCAAGCGTAAAAGAAATGGCAACTGGTAACCAACCCATCACCACGGCAATAATGGACAAAGCAAACAGGCCAACAGCCAATAAGGTACGCCTTGGTTTACCTATTTTAATGCTTCTTTTGGCCAAAGGGAAGCATTTCATTTCATTAAGCGTATCTGAAATACGGTTTCTTCGTAATTGTAAAAGCAAAACATCCCCTGAACGAAATACCTCATGATCAATCCGCTTAATTAAGGTCCTGTCTCCTCGGGACAATGCCAATAAATTGACATCATAGCGAGATCTCATGTGAATACTTGAGGCCGTTTGCCCTATTAATGGGGAACTTTCTTGGAGGATGCCCTCGGTATTGATTATCTCATTTTCATCCTCAATATAATCGATCAATTCTTCATCCCCAACAAGTTTAACTTGGTACTTGTTAACGAATTCCTCCAGGTCATCCGTATTGGATTCCAATACGATGATGTCATTCGCCATAAGCACAAAATAGCGGCTTGGCGCATGAATTCTTATTTTGTTTCTGACGATGCCAAGGGCTTTGACGTCTAATTCTTTGTCATCAATGATGAATTTTATGGCTTTGTTTTCAAGGGGTGAATTACTAGGAATGATGACTTCCGTAATATAGTTTTCAATTTTGAACAAAGCTTCATTGGCTTGATTCGAGGTCCTTTTCGGAATCAGTCGGTAGCCCACCAAAGAGATAAAAAGCACCCCAGCTGCTGCTATTGACATGCCAACGACGGTAAAATCAAACATGCCAAAAGCTACTTCACCACTTTGTGCACGAAAGGAAGCCACAATAATATTAGGAGGGGTGCCTATTAGTGTAGTCAAACCTCCCAAAAGGGAAGCAAATGCAATAGGCATTAAAATAAGCGAAGGAGAATAATTGTGCTTTCTAGCCATTTGAATGGCCACAGGCATAAAAATGGCCAAAGCGCCTATATTGTTCATAAAGCCAGAAGCAATTGCCACTGCAGCTGAAAGGGTGGCAATTTGTAAGGTGATATTGTTACCAACCTTATCCATAAACGCCACCAAAACATTGACGATTCCTGAATTTTCTAAACCTTTACTTACTACCAAGATGGCAGCTACTGTAATTACGGCAGGGTGGCTAAAGCCCATAAAGGCTTCATCATAAGGTACCAGACCAAGTATGGCAAGTAATATTAAAGCAGAAAGTGCGACAAGGTCGTAACGGATCTTTCCCCAAATAAAAAACAGAAGGGATAAGCCCAGCGTGGCAAAAACGATGATTTCTTCCATATATTGACCTAGGTAGCAATAGGTGCTGAAAGACAGGAATCGGGTATATTAAATGCGTTGACCAAAGGAACTGCGTCTTTACGTGTTTCCCAGCACAATTGATTGACCATTTTCCTTATGGCCTTGGCTTTACCACCTTCCATATAACCTTGTTCAAGGTACCAACCCTTATGGGTTTCGATTTGGTATAAGGCGAAAAGATCGCAAAGTCTTTTTAGTACCAGCTTCAATTCCGGATCAGTTGTTTGTTTGATTTTCTCAATAAACTGTTCTAAAATTACCCGCTCAATAAAAGCCATTCCTAAGGTGAATAAATGATGTTGTGCAACGTTCACTGCGTCAAAAGGGTCCATCCCTTCATCCATCAAACGCTTTAATCTTTTGGCAGCAGAATTCAGAATGCTACTTTCTCTGTACTGAAAAGCATTTAAATGAAAATCAGGGTCTAATAAATGAGTCTCATCAGTTTTTCGAATGATAAGTGGATTTTTCTCTGTGAGTGTAGTTTTTGTTTTAGTGACTACATAATCAATAACAGTGAACAAGTTCATGTTCTCAAATTGCTTCTTATAGGAACTAAGTCTACTTTTAGCTACTAACTGTAAAAGAACCGTATTGTCCCCTTCAAATGTGGTGTACACGTCTGAATCATTTTTTAAAGCGTCGATTCTGTTTTCAGACAAATATCCTTTTCCCCCACAGGCTTCTCTACATTCTTGTAAGGTGCTAGTATTGTGCCAGGTTACATAGGATTTCAAGCCTGCTGCCAGTGCTTCAATTTCCTGCATTTCGCTTTCTTTTCTATTTAGAAAGCGATCTGTCATGTGTTCCATTGCAAAATGACAGGCATAAGTTTTGGCAAGTAGTGGCAGAAGTCTCCGCTGATGCATGCGGTAGTTTAAGATAGGGACTTCTGATGTGCCATCAGGTCCAAATTGCCGGCGTTTGTCAGCATACCTTATGGCAATGGTTAGGCCTGACTTTGAAGCAGCAAGGGCCGAACGAGGTATTCCAATTCTTCCACCTACAAGGGTTCCAAGCATTGTGAAAAACCTTTTATTATCGCTAGCAATAGGACTTTGGAAATTGCCTTCATCATCTACGGAAGAAAATTTGTCCAACATATTTTCTTTGGGTACAATGACGGTGTCGAAGGCTATCAATCCATTGTCTACACCATTTAGCCCCATTTTTCTTCCACAATCTTCTATGGATATTCCAGGTAAGGTTTTTCCCTGATCGTCTCTTAGAGGAACTATAAAAGTGCTTACACCATAGTCTTTTCCATCAATTATCAACTTGGCAAAAACAGTGGCCATTTTCCCATGTAGTGCAGCATTGCCAATGTACTCCTTGCGGGCATTTATATGCGGGGTATGGATAGTGAAGTTTTTTTCGGCATGATTGTAAGTAGCGGTTGTTTCTATCCCTCTTACATTGGATCCATGATTGGTCTCCGTCATGGCAAAGCAACCTGGTAATTCAAGGCTTCCTATTGCTTTGAGGTATTTTTGATGGTGCTTTTTTGTTCCGAGCATTAATACACTCATTCCCCATAAGCCAAATTGAACACCAAACTTAATTACAGTACTCAAATCCCTATAACTTAGGGTTTCCATTACTGTAAAATAACCTTCCATGTCATTTTTTCCTCCATATTCTTTGGGAAAACCTATAGAGCCATATCCTTTATTAGCCAATATTTTACACCATATTAATACCTGTTCACGGAAATCTTTCAAGTTGCTCGGATCCACATAATCGAATTCTTTCTTGGCGATAAGAGATTTAACCTCATCGATTAATGGTTTTCTTTTTCCATCAAGAAGTGCTGTTAACTTGGCTATATCGAAGCCTACTTGTGTTTCGTAGGAGGTGGATATATTGGAGTGGGAGGATTTAAAAGTTAAAGCTGCAGATTTGCCTATGATCCCCAACTGGTCCTCCAAATTCCCCAATTCTTGTTCTACCCTGGACATGGGGAAAGTATGGGCTACTTCGGGTGCATATTTTTTAAGAATTTCAAGCCCAATACTTGAAAGATGGGGATAATTTGTGTTGTTATCAACAGCCAATTTTATTGTTTGCCACCACATTTCCATTTCTTCCCTAGAAGGTGGAGATTGTGGATCTAGCTTGGCTACTAAATATTTGCGGTCTTCTTCACTCAACCAATCTACCGTTTTGAAAAAGGATTGAAATGCTTGATGTTCGCTGTCGGTTAAAAGTGTATCCGACCATACCATATAAAGGGTAGGCAGTAGAACAAGGCTTCCATTGGTAGGCTGAGAAAGAAACTTTTCCATTTTTATTTCAGGTTTATGATTTAGTACTAAAAAGGTAAGAAAATATTTCTAACCCTTTCAATAATCTTACCAAAAGTTAAAAATGGATTGAGACAATTAAATTAAAGTGGATTTGGGCTAAAAGCTTTTAATCGATATTGTCCCATTCTTTGATGTTTTTTAAATTTAGACTATTGGAATCAAAGGTAGGGTCTAGACCTTTTTTTCTTTGATCTACATAGTCTTTTAATGCAGCCATTGCTGGCTTCCTTAATAATATTATGGCAATCATATTGAGCCAAGCCATCATTCCCACCCCAATATCACCTAAGGTCCATGCCAGCTCGGCAGTCCTTATAGTTCCATAAAAGGTAGCCACCAATATTAATACCCGTAATAAAAACACAGGCCACTTTCTGGTTTTGTCTCCTTGAAGGAAGCTTAGGTTGGTTTCAGCGATATAATAATAGGCCATAATGGTAGTAAAAGCGAAAAAAGCCAAAGAGATGGCAATGAATCCTGCACCTAAATCAGGAAAGTGTTGACTAATTGCGTATTGGGTAAATTCTGGTCCGAAAGTCACTCCAGGAAGGTTTTCTACTAAAAATCCACCTTCTGGATTGACTACATTGTACTGTCCAGTAAATAGAATCATGAATGCAGTAGCTGTACAGATAAAAAGCGTGTCAACATATACAGAGAAAGCTTGCACCAAGCCTTGCTTAACTGGATGACTTACTTCTGCGGCGGCTGCAGCATGAGGGGCTGTTCCCTGACCAGCTTCATTGCTATAAATCCCTCTTTTAATACCCCAGGAAATGGCCATTCCAAATATTCCACCGAATGTGGCTTCAGCATTAAATGCAGAGCTTATAATTAAATGAATCACTCCTGGAATTTCTGTGAAATTCAATATCATTATTATCACTGCCATGATGATATAAGCAGCAGCCATAAAAGGGACGACAATTTGAGCGACTTTTCCAATACGCTTTACACCTCCAAAAATAATAAGGGCAAGAAAAACACAAATTAGCAAGCCAGTAATCCAAACTGGTACATCAAAGGCATTTTCAACACTTATGGCAATACTGTTACTTTGTACACCGGGAAGAAAAAAGGCTGTGCTTAGGATGGTGGCAAAAGCAAACAAAACGGCATACCATTGAATTCCCAAACCTTTTGATATATAAAAGGCGGGACCACCTCGGTATTGACCATCTTTTACTTCTTTGTACATTTGACCAAGTGTGGCTTCAATGAATGCCGATGCACTTCCTAGGAAGGCGATGATCCACATCCAGAAAATTGCACCAGGTCCTCCCATGGCTATAGCTGTAGCAACCCCTGCAATATTCCCCGTTCCAACCCGGCCTGATATGGCAATGGCAAAAGCTTGAAAGGAAGTAACCCCTTTATCTGAAGACTCGCCACCAAACAATAATTTTATCATTTCCTTGAAATAGCGGATTTGAAGGAATTTGGTGACAATTGAAAAATAAATTCCGACACCTAAGCAAAGGACAATTAAAGCATTACTCCAAATGATGTTGTTTAGGGCGTATATTATGGACTCCATGTTGTTAGTTTGGTGTGGAAAGATTTGTTTTATATACACAAAGAAAACCTAAAATAGGGTTAATAATAATTTTGAGCCTAAAAAAATGTAGAAACATGCCTTGGTTTAACCCGAAATATGCAATAGACAATCTATTACGTGCTGAAATCGCTTCAAAATCAGCCACTTCGTTGCTGTTTGGATATTTCACCATAGCGGTGCTATGCTAAAATATCCAAACAGCCTGATTTTCTTGCGATTGCAACACTTCCCGTAAACACAGGACAGGCTATCACCCCTGACTATTGTCAGGACGGAGAAATCCTATTACATAATCCGGGTTTAAGTTTATTTTGAATGAACAGTAAAATTAATTGATGGTCAATGAAGATATTATTTTTCATTCTATAGCTGCTCTACTGGTAGGTAGAAGGGATTTTTACTCTCCAGTTAAGCCGACTTTAAAAGCTTGAATAAAACACTGTTAAAAATCATTACCTTTGCGTCCGATTGTAGCTAATTACAAATCTGACGGAAAAACAATATGAAAGAATTAGGAAAAATCAGCACCTTACCGATAAATCGGTTTACAGACAATGGTGCTTACCTCGCTTTAAGTGATGGGGATGAGTTATTAATACCTAAAAGGTACCTTAGTGGAGAGGAGAAAGAAGGGGATTTTAAGGAAGTTTTTGTTTACACAGACAGTGAAGACAGGCCTGTAGCAGTTACGGATTATCCATTGGCCTTGTTGGATCAGTTTGCTGTATTAGAGGTGAAAGATGTAACAAGTATTGGTGCCTTTTTGGAATGGGGACTGGAGAAGGATTTGTTTCTTCCCAATTCAGAAATGCGTCAGGATGTAAAACCTGGGGAAAAGGTTTTGGTGTTTGTTTGTGTGGATCACCGCACCTCGCGTTTGATTGGGGTGAGCAAGTATGAGGACTTTATTTTATCTGATACCAGTGGATTTGAAGTAGGGCAGGAAGTGAATGCCTTGGTTTTTGACAGCACTGGTTTAGGGTATAAGGTATTGATCAATGACTTTTATGAAGGTCTCATTTATTCAAATGAGGTCTTTAAACCATTGGCCATTGGCGATAAGGTTCGTGCATTTGTTAAAAAAATAAGAGAGGACAATAAGATTGATTTAATTATTACTCCTATAGGTCGTCAGAAATTTGATGAAGGAGCAGATCAAATATTAAGCCTCTTGCAGGATAAAAATTTTTTACCGCTTACGGATAAATCATCTCCTGAAATCATAAAGGAGACATTGGGAATGAGCAAGAAGCATTTCAAACAGTGCATCGGACAACTGTACCGGAAAAAGATCATCGTAATAAAAGAAGATGGCATATATAAGGTTTAAATGACCTCATAAAGTTTATTTTATCAATAATATTATTGAAAAAAGGAATTAGTAGGAAAATCTGCTATTTTTGCCCTGTTCACTATTTTAAGATCAACCTGATTTTTCGTTAAATTGATCGTTGATCAAAGGCTTAATAAGCGGTATTTACATCTTGTAATTTGATTAGAGTATAGAATGAATAACAAAACTGAAGTGTTTTTAGGCATAGATGTGGGAGGAACTCACGTAAAAATAGGCTTGGTAGATACCCGTGGTCAAATTATTCAATTTGGCAAAGAGGAAACAGCATTACTTCGTAAAAGTGCACAGGGTTTTAATAAGGCTTTTGTGGAGGTAGTTGGAAAATACCTTAAAAGTAATCCTGAGGTAAAACATGTTGGAATAGGCCTTCCAGGCTTAGTAAGTAAAGACAGAACGACCACATTAGAAATACCAGCCATTTCTGAACTAAATGGTTTTAATTTAAAGGGAGCGCTTTTAGAAAATTACCCAGATATTATTTTTCATCTTGAGAATGATGCTAGTGCCGCTGCTTTAGGTGAATTCCATTTTGGGAAAGAAAAAATTTCTGATAATTACCTATTTATTACCTTGGGTACAGGCATAGGAAGTGCCCTTATTCTTGACAAAAAAGTGTTTAAAGGTGTTCGTGGTAATGCCATGGAAGTTGGGCATATGCTCTCTAGGGGAAATAGCAGGCTAGAACCTTTAATCGGAAGAAATGGTATTCTCACTATGGCTGCTAAGATGATAGAGCAGTATCCAGATGAAATTGGTGAATTAAAAGACCAGGAATTGGGAATTCACTTACTGGTAGCTTCTGCGAAAAATGGAAACGGAATTGCTTTAAGAACTTTTGCCGAATTAGGTGCAATTTTAGGAGAAGCATTGGTGTCCACAATACGTATTTTGGATGTTACTGAGGTGTATTTTGGAGGTGGTATATCAGCTGCCCTTCAGTTTATCCAACCTCAAATGGAGAAAACAATTCGTCAATATTTAAGTCCTTATTACCTTAATGACTTAAAGTTAGAAAGAGCTACATTAGAAAATGATGCAGGCACCTTAGGTGCAGCAGCATTATGTTTTATGGATTAAGGGTGGTTACCGTAACTTCACTTACCTTATTTATAGCATTGAGTCGAAAAAGAACCTTTAGGGGTTCTTTTTCTATTTGTTGCTCACAGCGATCTGAAGGTTCGAGGAAGTAGATAAAAAAGCTTTGACTCTTATCTACAAGCTCTACCCGATCTGGGCGGCCAAAAGTAATGATGATTTCTTGGTTGTTTTTTGCTAGAAAAGTGTTTTTTAATTTCCTTATTTCTTCCACATCCTGAAGGCGTAAACCTAGGCAACCATTACGGTCCTTTTTCCAGTTTTCCATATTTATGGCCCCAGTATCTAATTTCCCTGAACAAGAAAAGCCTGAGGCAAGTATAATTAATATGAAAAAGGAAAAGGTAATTGATTTGTAAGCCATGATATATTGGTAAAGGTTGCAAATAATCTTGCAAAATTAGTGGGATTGTTTGATTGACTTAGTATGTATGTAAGAAAAATACAAGTATTTTTAAAAATTCAGGGTAATTGGTTCAGAGGCTGATAAATGATACGTTTTGTTTTGGTACTTCATAATAACATTCCGATCTGTTTCTACACGATGAATCTTCCCCTTCTTTAACTGAAACATAAAAAGACATTTTTGGTCAAAGGTCACATCGACAATTCCATCCCCATCTAAATCCATAGCTTCTCTTTCTCCTCCCGCAGCATGAACTCCACGGTATTGATTTCCCTCAATACTAGCCAGTGCAGTGCTAAAGCCATTTTTTTTCCACTCAAAAGTTTTCTTTATTTCTTTAGCACTTATTCCTGAAGCTGATTTAGGATATACTAAAAGATCTATGGAAGGGTCTTTTGATTCAAACCTAACAGGTTTTAACCAACCATAAGTGCTTTGGATGGATTCCCCCGAACTGTCTGTTTGAATGTCCTCATTAAGGCCTATAAAATATTGTTGGTCTCCATTTACGGAAAATCCAGTATGTGCGGAATTTTCGCTTATTTCTGTTAAGAGTTGATTACCATCATTTTCTAATAAAGGTACTGTCAGACCGAAGGGTAGGTCTTGGGCATTCTTTAGTCTGGTAACCAGAAGATCTGGAGTTAGAATAAATTCCTGACTAAAATAGGGCCCACCTCTACCTGTTACAAAATTATAATGGATGGTGAACCGAACCAATAGAGGATGAACAAAATGAATTTCAGCCTCTGCCTGATAAGTAGCAGGCACATCAGCTATTCTTACCCAATGCCCTCTTTCCATCCATTCAGGACCAAAGCTTATTCCAGATTGTGGGCGATAACTGTCTACTAAGGTTCCATTTCCCGTTTTCATCTTAAAGGAAGGTGTTTTGGTAAGGTCGTGCTCCCCATCCGAGGGACCTAAACGTCCGTCCCAACCTGATTTTACCATTCGTACAGCACCCAATGGGGTCCAGCTCAAACCGTATTTTGGTACCGTAGCTCCTCTTAGGTTTATCATCACCTGAAAACCTCCGGCATTGGCAAAGAAGGCGCCAAATCTATTATCAGTGGTAAAGGCATAACCTCCAATTTCTGTAGGGGCAGGGAATTGAGGTATGGCCGATTGTCGAATAAGCCAGGCTTCCGATAAATGTTGGATAAATGCCCCGGTATAATTTCCCCATTGACTGGCTGGTTGGTAACCAACTCTGTCTCCAGGATCAAAATGATTTTTGGTGATGTAAAAAGAGCCAGAGAAGGGACCTGATTTTCTTTGCCAGCGATGGATACTTTTAAAGGCAAGGTTGGCAGCTCTTCTGTATTGACCAGCGAGGTATTTATTGCCATTTTTCCAAGCATCTTCTGCCATTACTTCAAATGCCAACTGGTACAATACATCATTGAAAATATGATTGTCAGTTCTTCCGTTTGGTGGCGCCTGACCATCAGGTGCCTGTGTATATAGGCTGGTGTATGTCCCTCTTCTTACTGCTTCAAGGATTTCAATTGAGGAGGGCCCATCATAGCCCTCAGTAGCCAATGCAATTAGATTCCCTCTGCCAACAGCTTCCACCGCCAGGGATTGAGGATCACTGCTCCAATCTTGATACATGTTCCATTTGTCATTGACAATTCTGATCTTCTGACTGTATTGTGTCCATGCAGTTTCTATAAATTCAGTAGCAAATGCTTTGGTGCTAAGTTGATGTTGAGCACGATTCCATTCTCCTTTCATCGCATAGGTACGCCAATTGTTTGTTCTGCCATCTAAATTTTGCATGACCTCAACCAAAGGTGTTTTCATTCGTTTTTGCCAAAGCTCAAATTGTTTTTTAGAGACATGGGGTTGGTAAAGAGCTAAAGCATTGCTTAGCGGGCTAATAAAAAATTCCCCATGTTCGTCAGGGATAGCTTTACTGCCTTGAGAAAAGGCCAGCGTACTATGCTCCATGGCTTTTATTCCTGCCTCTTTAAGTAAATCACCATGCTCAGCTTTTAGAAGAACCCCAACAGCAAAGGCAAAATACGGAGTGGAATACTGGTGCTCTCGATGGAGGTAGGGGTCTATGATGGCTCCTTTCTCGTCCTGCTGTTTTGCTACCACCAAACAGGTGGCTTCTATGAGTTTTAAGAAAGCGTCTTTGTGTACTTCTTCGCTTTCCCAAGGTATAGCAGTAAGATGAAATGGTTGTGTGATTTGTGCTTGTTGATTTGAGTTTTGGGCCAACAGAACCTGAACTGACAAAAAATACAGGAAGACGACTGTTGAAAGTGATTTAAGTAAATTGTAATTCATTTTAATTCAGGAATTTGATGTGAATTAACTGTGTATTTGAAGTAAGAATAGTGATTAAATGGGCAATTTGTAACATGGAATAGGTTTATAATATTAAACTTATTTTTCAATCTTGAGAAGGATAAGGCCTTTTTACTATTTCTAAAACCATCCTATCCAAGCATACGTGGGTCAGCATTTTTTTATTTATCGGATTTATATAGCCTAGCTCCGTTACAATGGTATTCTAAATTGGTATAATTTAAGATTTTTTTCAGAATTTTAATATTTTGAATTTAATGTATTTACCTCCTATTAATTCCTTGCATTCAGTTGAAGAACTTTTATTATAGTTTATTTTTTTAAAATGATTCTTTTGAATTTCGTAATTATTTATTCTCTGTAAGAATTATATGCCGTATTTATTAAAATACTAACTGATTTTTCTTGGTGGCCAGAACTCTTGTTCTTAGTTTTGCGTTTAGAATGAACGTTCGATCTATAGATTATGAAAGAAGCACAAGAGTTTTCAGAAAAAGAAATAGCCATCTATAATGGAGCGCTAGAACTTGTGGCCAAATATGGTTTTCATGGTACTTCCATGAGTTTATTGACCAAAGAAGCCAAAGTCTCCACAGGAACGATTTACCATTACTTCTCTAGTAAAGATGACTTAATGAAAAAAATGTACTGCTATTTCCGTAGTCAGTTGGAAGCTTATATTTCAAGCCAAGTAGATGTAAAAGAGGACTATAAGGAGAGGTACTATTTAAGGTGGCAGAAATTGTACCTCTATTATACACAGCACCCAAAAGTTCTGGTATTTTTTGAACAGTTTATTAATTCACCTTATAATTTTGAACGTAGTCCTCACCATTTCACCGGAGCCTATTTTAAATTTCTTAAGGAAGGCATTGATAAAAAATACCTAAAGCCAGCCAAACCCGAGATTTATGTTGCCATGTATATGGGCAGTGTGGTCATGGCCTCTAAAATCAATGTTTTTGGCTCCATATTATTGGAAGAAACAGATAGAGAGCTTCTGATCAATAAATTATGGGTTGGCATGTCCCAAGTATAATTGCAATCAAAACTATTAATTACCATAAATAAATTCTTTGATTAAATGAACAAATTTTCTTTTGTATTTCTTATAGTGCTCATGGCATTGTTCCAATCCTGTTCAGAGGGAGAAACCAAAAATGTTGGAATGAGGCCGGCGCCTTCGATTCCCATTATTGAGATTCCATCCAGGACTTTAACAGGATACGATACTTATCCAACCAGTTTAGAGGGAGTTGTAAGTAGTTCTGTCAGGGCAAAAGTTTCAGGTTATATAATTCAAGTAATGGTAGATGAAGGTCAGGCTGTAAAGAAAGGCCAAAGCCTATTTAAACTTGAGACACAATCTTTAAATGCTGACGCTGCTGCTGCCAAAGCGAATGTTGAGGCGGCCAAGGTAGATGTTGATAAATTAAAACCACTTGTAGAAAAAGGAATTATTGGTGGCGTTCAGTTAAAAACTGCTGAAGCCAGGTACAATCAAGCCATGGCTACTTATAATAGTATATCCGCCAATATTGCTTACGCTACAATAAAGAGTCCTGTTTCCGGACATGTTGGAGCTATTCCTTATCGTGAAGGCGCTTTGGTTAGTCCTAGTGATCCTTTGACCACTGTTTCTCAGGTAGACAATGTTTTTGCCTTTTTCTCCATGAATGAAAAAGAATACCTGAACATGCTTCAGGTTACCAAAGGAGAAACCCTTGATGATAAATTGAAAAATATGTCAGAGGTAGAACTTGAGTTGGTCAATGGGCAGATTTATTCACTCAAAGGGAAAATAAAGACGGTTACCGGTCAGGTAAACCCAACTACTGGAACAGTCAGTTTTAGAGCAACTTTTCCAAACCCAAATCGCTTGCTGGCACATGGCAACAGTGGCAGGATACGCATTCCTAAGACCTATGATAATAAGCCTATAATTCCAGAGGCTTCTATTTATGAGCAACAAGGTAAAACCTACGTGTACAAGGTAGGAGCAGATTCAGTTGTTACGGAAGCATTGATTGAAATTGGTGCAAAAGTAGGTCCACTTCTAGTCGTTGATGAAGGTATCGAAGAAGGAGATAAAATTGTTTACCAAGGTATTGATAAGTTGAGAGATCAGATGAAAATTGCTCCTCGTCTTGTGCCTTTCGACAATGTGGCTGGAAAATTAAAAGTAGCTTTTAAATAAGATAAAATGCTAAAACAATTTATAGACAAACCGGTATTATCTACCGTAGTATCTATCCTAATATTAATTCTTGGGATTTTGGGCTTGATATCCCTTCCTGTAAGTCAATATCCAGACATTGCTCCCCCAACAGTTCGAATAACAGCTTTTTACCCTGGAGCAAATGCTGAAACAGTATTGGAAAGTGTAATTATTCCCATTGAGGAACAGGTGAATGGGGTGGAGAACATGGATTATATCACCTCTACTGCAAGTAACAGTGGAACAGCTACAATTCAAGTGTTTTTTCGACAAGGTGTAGATCCGGATATCGCAGCGGTAAATGTTCAGAATAGGGTGGCTAGAGCCAATCCTCTACTTCCAAGTGAGGTGGTTCAATCGGGTGTGATTACACAAAAACAGCAAACCAGTTCCTTGATGTTTTTTACCATGGTATCAGATAATCCTGATTATGATGCCACTTTTATTCAAAATTACCTAAACATCAATGTTATACCCACACTGAAGAGGATTAAAGGAGTAGGGGATGTAACAGTATTTGGGTCTAAGAATTACGCCATGAGAATTTGGCTTAAGCCAGATAAGCTTACCGCTTATGGTTTGATGCCTTCAGATGTGACAGCAGCCATTAATGAGCAAAGTTTGGAAGCAGCAGCTGGTTCTATTGGACAGAATAATGCCGAGGCATTTGAGTATGTCATTAAATATGGAGGCCGCTACAAAAACGAAGCCCAGTATGAGGACATTGTTATCAAAGCATTGGGTAATGGACAGTTCTTGCGTTTGAAGGATGTTGCAAAGGTTGAAATGGGAGCACAGGGATATTCGGTAATGTCATATACCAATGGGAATCCTGGTGTGAGTATGGCTGTATACCAAACACCTGGGTCCAATGCTCAGGAAATAATTAACGACGTCAAAGCTTCTTTGAATGACCTTGAAGATCGATTTCCTAAAGGTTTGTCGATTTTCATAAATTTTGATACCAATGATTTCTTAAATGCTTCCATTGCTAAAGTGGTAACTACGCTTGTTGAGGCATTTATTTTGGTTTTTATCGTTGTGTTTATTTTCCTTCAGGATTTTAGATCGACATTGATTCCTGCTATTTCAGTACCGGTTTCAATTGTTGGAACCTTCTTTTTCCTAAATATTCTGGGGTATTCGGTTAACTTATTGACGCTTTTCGCTCTGGTTTTAGCCATTGGTATTGTGGTTGATGATGCCATAGTCGTGGTAGAGGCTGTACATGCCAAAATGGAGGCTGGAGCAAAAAAAGCACGACATGCCACTCATCAGGCCATGGAAGAAATTACAGGAGCAATTATTTCAATTACCCTTGTAATGGGGGCTGTTTTTATACCTGTAACCTTTATAACAGGTCCTACCGGGGTTTTTTACGAGCAGTTTGGAGTTACCCTTATGTTGGCGATAGCTATTTCTGCTGTCAATGCATTGACTTTAAGTCCTGCGCTTTGTGCTTTATTATTAAAACCTCATGAGGACCATCCTGACAGGAAACTTAGCTTGGGTAAACGCTTCTTCAATGGTTTTAATAGGGCCTTTGAAGTAACCACGGCCAGGTATGTAGCTGCGTTAAAAATCTTGTATCGATTCAAGTGGATTACAGCTGTGATTTTACTAGGATCCTTCGGAGCAATTATTTGGGCTGCTGAAAACACTCCAACTGGCTTTGTTCCTGAAGAAGATAGAGGCTTAATATTTACTGATATTGTATTGCCAGAAGGTGCTTCACTTGATAGAACTGTTGCTGTTACAGAGGAATTAATGAATGCCATTGAAAATCTGCCTGGAGTAGAAGGTGGATCCATGGTCAATGGATTCAGCTTAATTTCTGGTGAAGGAAGCAATTTCGGTCTGGGCTTTATCCGATTAAAACCCTGGGAAGAAAGGGGAGCAGACTCTTTGTCTGCCAAAGCTTTGATAGGGAAAATGTTCGGTATAGCTGCGGGCATTCCTGGAGCAAAAATTTTATTCTTTGCTCCTCCAAGTATTCCTGGGTTTGGAGTGTCTTCGGGATTCGAAATTAAATTTTTGGATCAAACTGGAGGTAGCTTTAATGAGCTGGACGAAAAGGTCAAAGAGTACATGGGAGAATTGATGGGCAGGCCTGAAATCCTTTATGCGCAAACTGCATTTAGTACCGGCTATCCACAATATGAGATGGTGCTAAACATACCAAAGGCCAAGGAGGCAGGGGTAAGTGTAAGCAGTATTTTGGGAACGCTTCAAGGCTATATTGGAAGTATCTACGCCGCTGACTTTTCCAAATTTGGTAAGCAATACAGGGTTTATATTCAAGCCATGCCTCAGGATAGGTCTGAAGTAGATGATCTCAATTCATTATTTGTTAGAAATAGCAAGGGAGAAATGGCACCTATTTCTGAGTTCCTATCTCTTAAGCGGGTTTATGGACCTCAGGCAGTTACAAGGTTTAACCTTTTTAACTCTGTTTCTATCAATGGAGCAGCAGCACCGGGATACAGTACAGGAGATGCGATTAAGGCAATTCAGGAGGTGAATGAAAAGAGTCTACCGAGAAACTTTACTGTAGATTATTCAGGCTTGACCAGAGAGGAAATCAATGCAAGTAGTCAGACTACCATCATTATATTATTAAGTGTTCTTTTCGTTTACTTTATTTTGGCTGCCCAATACGAAAGTTACCTGATTCCTCTTGCCGTTCTATTGTCTTTACCTGTAGGTGTTATGGGAGCTTATTTGACCACCTATTTCTTAGGTATGGAGGCGAATATTTATTTTCAAATCGCAATGGTCATGCTGATTGGCTTGCTGGCTAAAAACGCCATTTTGATAATTGAATTTGCCATGCAAAGAAGGGCTGCAGGTGCATCTATAGTAGATGCAGCTTTTGATGCGGCCAAGGTGAGACTTAGACCAATTCTTATGACATCATTTGCCTTTATAATAGGCTTATTACCGCTGGCTTTTGCCAATGGTATCGGCGCTGCAGGTAACAGGTCCATTGGTACCGGTGCTGTAGGAGGATTGCTGATAGGTACAGTTATAGGCGTTTTTGTCATCCCTATTTTGTTTATATTATTTCAATGGCTTCAAGAAAAAGTCGGTCGTAAAAAAGAAGTTGAAGCTTTAGAAAATGCTTAATTACTATGCTAAATAAAAGTCTATTATATATACCTTTTTTGTCCTTGCTATTATCTTCTTGCTTTGTGGCAAAAGACTACGAACAATCGGATAAAGTAGTGGAAGAGGTTTATTACAGAACGGATTTATTGCCGGAGGACAGTATTTCGATGGCTGATTATTCTTGGAGAGAGGTTTTCTCCGATCCCAATCTAGTGCGCCATATCGAAGCAGGATTAGAAGCCAATTTAGATATTAGAATGGCTTTACAAAATATTCTTGCAGCCCAATCCTATTACAAACAAGGGAAGTGGGGGCAATTGCCCACCTTGAGCGGAACAGGAAAAGTAACGCATCAGGAATTGTCAAAAAACTCACAGTTCGGGGCTTTCTTTGATGGGGGAATTACCCAATATGAGGTTTCTGCTGGTTTTTCTTGGGAGGCTGATATTTGGGGTAAAATTAGAAGTCAGCGAAGAGCATTTGAAGCATCCTATTTGCAATCAATTGCAGCTCATCAGGCAGTGAAGACTCGATTGATCAATGATATTGCCAATCTCTATTTCAGGTTGTTGGCATTGGACCAGCAATTGGAATTGACCAATGAAACGATCAAAAATAGAGAACAGGCTTTGGAAACCACTGCTTCATTGAAAATTGCAGGAATTGTTACAGAGGTAGGAGTGAAGCAAACGGAAGCGCAGCTCTATACGGCAAAGGCCTTGAAAGTTGATTTGCAAAGAGACTTACATTTAGCAGAAAACACCCTTTCCATACTCTTGGGCAAATCACCTGAGGATATTTCTCGAGGTGACTTGGACGATCAGCAGCTACCAGAAGCCCTGTCCATTGGTTTTCCAGTGCAATTGCTTCGCAATAGGCCGGATGTATTTGCAGCGGAATACGGATTAATTAATGCTTTTGAAATGAGCAATGTGGCCAAGACGAATCTTTACCCATCCCTGACCATTTCTGGTACAGGAGGTATTCAAGGTTTGGAGTTGGATCAGTTGTTTAGCCTTAATTCTGTTTTTGCCAATGTTATTGGTGGTTTAACCCAACCTATCTTAAATGGTAGAAGGTTGAAAACCCAGTTTGAAGTTTCTTTAACCCAACAAGAGCAAGCTTATTTGAATTTCAGAAAAACCATTTTAACCGCTGAAAAGGAAGTTTCCGATGCCATTTATAATTTTGATTCGGCAAAAGAAAAAGAGGCTTTGGTAAGGAAAGAACTGGATGCCAATAGAGTGGCCATTGAGTATTCCGAAGAATTGCTTGACAATGGTATTGGCAATTATCTGGAAGTAATCACCGCTAGGGAAAATGCATTGAATTCTGAGATTAAATTAATCAATACCCGCTATTCCCAGATGGAAGCCCTTACCAATTTATATAGGGCACTTGGTGGTGGTTGGCAGTAATTGCTTTTGATAGTAATGCTCGCAATTCAATTTCTTGTGTATGCTTTTGCGAAAGCATACACAAGTTGACAGTTTTCCTTATAAAATTGTATTGCTAAAGGTTTTAATGCCAAAAAGTAATGGCCCCTCAATATTTTGCTTTGATACAAAGCGAAATATTGAGGGGCTTTTTGCATGCTAGCAAACCGATCCTATTTTCTTGTTATTATTTTATCCCGAAATATGCATAAGACATTCTATTAAGTGCTGAAATCGCTTTAAAATCAGCCACTTCGTTGCTATTTTCAATTTCACCATAGCGGTGCTATGCTGAAATCTCCAAACAGCCTGATTTTCTTGCGATTGCAACACTTCCCGTAAACACGGGACAGGCTATCACCCCTGGCATTGGTCAGGACGGAGAAATCCTATTACATAATCCGGGTTTATTTCCTGATCATGGAATCTGAGGAAAATAAAAATGCCGCAAATATAAACCTGCGGCATTTAATGGCTTGTCGATGTAATTTTATTTTTCTGCTATTGGAAGACAGGTTAATTAGGTTTTAAAAGCGGCGTTTTTGTCCACTGAATTCCATTGCTTCACCTTTTCCAAAGCCATAACTTAAACCAAAGGTGACAAACCTTCCTCGCATTCTATGGCTGTATTGTGAGAAGTTGCTTTGGATTGTTTCACTTTCAAATATCCTACTTGCAAAAGCATCTCTAACACTAAGATTAAGGATTACTTTTCCTTTTAGTATTTTTTTCCTGACACCAATGTCAGCCATGGCATAGCCACTCATCAATTGTTGAAATGTTTGTCTTTTTGATTGGTAGTTTCCAACGAGCTCCAAGGCAAAGTCAGCAGGGAAATCAATTTTTGTAGTTAACCTTGTAGACCATTGGTCAGCATTGAAGTCAAAATCTGTAGATTCATAAGTTCCTTGTCTATGGAAATAATTGTAATTAAAATCCCCATTAAATGACAACCAATCCAATGGTGTGTATTTACCATTTACTTCCCAACCAGTGGTTTTATTGGTTCCAATATTCATAGGCATGGAGATGGCAACATCCCCTTCAAATCGGGTGACATTTTCCACAGTGCTGGTAATGTACCTGTGATAAACTGATGAGCTTAAAGAGAATGCTTTGTGATCAAATATCCCTGTTATTTCATAGCTATCAGTTAATTCAGGAAGCAAATCCGGATTTCCTGTTCTAATACTGTAATTGTTTCTAATATTATAATAAGGATTCAAGTCAAATAATCTTGGTCTGGCAATTCTTCTTGAATACCCAGCTTGCAGAGAAAAGTTATCCATCATCTTATAAGAGGTATGGACCGTAGGGAAAAAGTTGGTAAAATTCCTGTTGTTTTCTTGGTTATTTTGTTCCAATAAGGTGTATAGGTCTGTGTTTTCTACCCTTAGACCTAATTTGATGCCTGCTTTATCGCCTTCATAAGATCCGGTACTGTATACACCCAGAACTTTTTGGTTGTAGAGAAAGGAATTGGATAAATCTGTTACTACCACCCATTGGTTGTCTTCCCAGTTGCTAATTGAATAATCGTTTCCTACATCTGTAATTAGATATTGGCCACCAGTTTCAAAAGTTATCTTTTCAGTAAAAGGCTGGGTATAATCTGCTTTGAAAGTATATTCTACTTGGCCAAAGTCAGTTTGAGTTTGCTGTCGATCACTTAATGCATCTTCACCAAATTCCGGGGTATTATTGAAGGCTGATTTTTGATCTTTTGAAAATGAGCTACCTAATGCACTGATCAATAGATTATGGTCTTTTTTATCAGAGAAATCTTTTTTGTACTGCATTTCAAATTGCCATTTAGGATTGGTTGCGGAAGTAACCTCATCCCTTTGCCATGCAGAGGAAACGACATTGTCTGCGCCTATAGTGCTATAATTAATCAGTGAAGTTTCTGACTCCCACTCGTAGGCAAAGTTACCGGTAAGTGAAAGTACGTTTTTGTCATCTATATGGTAATCCGTTCCTAAAATAATATTAAGGAAAGATTCGCCTTTGTCTCTTTCTCCAAAATTGTTTATTTCAGTATTGGCAATCTCATTTCTGTTATAGCCTTTGTAATTTTCAGGGAATTTACGTTTACCAACTCCAATTTGGCTGAATAGATTGAACTTTTCAGTTCTTTTATTCAAGCTGAATCCTAGGCTATGGTTGTCTGGAACACCAGTGTTTAATGATACAGAGCCATTAATTCCTCGTTTTTCTTCTTTCTTTAATACGATATTAATAATTCCAGATGTTCCTTCGGCATCGTATTTTGCAGATGGGTTGGTAATGACTTCAACGCTTTCTATCATATCTGCTGTTAAAGTACCCAATGCATTTCCTCCATCACTTGCCAAGACGGATGGTTTGCCATTGATCATGATTTGAACACCGCCAGCTCCTCTTAATTGGATTTGCCCTTCAATATCTACTGTTACCGATGGTACATTATTTAGCACTTCTAGCGCACTTGCCCCTGTACTACTCAGGTCTTGCCCTACATTGAAAATCCTTTTGTCTAGTCGGAATTCTGTTGATGATCTTTCGCCCCTTATTATCACCTCGTCCATCAACTTACTGTCTTCTTCTAAATAGACAATTCCAAAATCAACTTTTCCATTGTTAATTTGATAATCAGTAATGGTTTTTGAAATAAAACCTATAAAGCTAACTTCTAGAATAAATGTTTCATCCTGGGTAATTAGCAATAGTCCACCATCTGCTTTTGTGGTGGTACCCACCAGTAGGTTTCCAGACTCCTTGTCAAGCAATTTAATGGTAGCAAATTCAATTGGAATTTGGCTGTTTGCTACCAGCACTTTTCCGGATACTTCTATATCCTGTGCCGTAGAAGAAAATTGGGTCACAAAAAAAAGTGTGACAAGTGTTAGAAGTAATTTCATAGTAGTTGAATATTTCTTTTGATTATGTGAATTTGTAAATAAATAGTCAACAAATAAAAAGTATTCGGTAAACGGTTCATTTTGTCTGTCAAACGACAGATATGTTATTTATGAGTTAATCTTGTTGTTTGTAGGGATAAACGGGCTGTTTAACTTTTATTTTTGTTTAAGAGCCTTCCTATTTTCTATATTTGTCCCATGGAGAGGCATCTACAAAAACAAAACATAGCCTATAAGGAGTTCTTTTTTCAACTTGTGTTACATGCATTGGTTTTTAGTTTCTATGTAATAGATAGTAGTCATCCCAGTAAAGTCAATACATTTCATTGGTATGATGTTGTGTATTTTCTAAACTATACAATGGCTAACCTTATCATAAGTTACGTATTACTGCCCAGGTTTTTCTACAAAAAGAATTACGTAGCCTTTTTTGGATTGACCTTTCTTACCATTGCCCTTGTTATTGTTTTGGAAGAACTAGGGATAGAGAAATGGTTTTTTCCAGATTCCAGAGGAACAGGTTTCCCAGGGGTAATCTTTAGTTTGGCACAGGTATTACCTGTGATTGTCATTCTTTCAGGGTTTAAGTTTGCATGGGATGCACTTCGAAATCAGCGGAAGGTAGAGGAGTTGAAAGCCATCATAAAAGAAGGGGAATTGACTTTTTTAAAGTCTCAAATTAATCCTCATTTCCTTTTCAATAATCTCAATAATCTCTATTCCTACGCCGTTGTAAAGTCTTCGAAAACACCAGAAATAATACTTGAGCTAAGTTCCGTGTTGCGGTACATGCTTTATGAATGTAAGGAGGCCTCTGTTCCTCTTTCCAAAGAAATTGAACACCTTAGAAATTTCACCCGGCTGTATGAAATGCAAATTGAAGAGCGGGGAGAGGTTACTTTTGAGGCTCCAACGGACTTTTCGGGGTTTAGAATAGCACCGTTAATTCTAAATGTATTTATCGAAAATGCCTTCAAACACAGTCAAACTGGTCAATCAGAAAAAATTAAAATAGCGATTAAGTTGTCAATCAACGAAGATGGAAATTTGATTTTCATTTGTCAAAACAACTATAAACATCCTGGCCAGGTGGTACGCTCCGGTAAAGGTATAGGGTTAATAAATGTAAAAAAGAGGTTGAAGTTGCTTTACCCTGATGGCCACGTATTGGATATTCAGCAGTCGGATATAGAATATAAGGTAACCTTAAAAATGGCATTAAACAGGAACTAAGATGAATTGCATAATAATTGAAGACCAGCCACCAGCTCAAAGAATACTCAAAAAGTACATTGAGGACATGGGTACTCTTGAACTTATGGGTACTTTTAGTGACCCTATTCTGGCAATGGAGTTTTTGAATAACAATGGCATAGATCTGATTTTTTTGGACATTCATCTCCCTCGGTTAACAGGCCTTGATCTACTTAAAAGTTTAAGCAAAAAACCAGCTATTATCCTTACCACTGCCTATTCTGAATATGCATTGGAAAGTTACGAATTGGATGTAGTGGATTACTTATTAAAACCTTTTTCATTTCTACGCTTTGTAAAGGCGGTCGGTAAAGTTTCAGTGTCGGTAGACAGCAAAACCAATGAAAAGCCGATAATAAAATCAAACCCTGCCAAAAAAGAGCATTTTGTCAAATTAGGGTATGACCATGTCAGAATTGCTTTTGAAGACATCATGTACATACGTGCAGATGGTGATTACTGTGAGATCATCCTTATGGATAAAAAGTACTTGTCTTCTGAACCCATGCGAAAATGGATGGAACTTTTAGATGGGTTGCACTTTATCCGCATACATAAATCCTATATGGTAAATATAACCAGAATAGAGAAAGTTTCAGGGAATTTAATCACCTTAGTCAACGGCGAGCAATTGCCCATTGGCAGAGCATTTAAGGAAGATTTTTCCGAAAGATTCTTGAAGTAAATTGCTTAGTTTAATTCCTTTATTTTAATATTTTTAAACTCTACACCCTGTCCTTCGGCCTGTAATCCAATGTATCCTTCTTTTAGCATTTGTCCATCAACCTTATATGAAGGGTCAAAACGATTGGCAACACCACCCCCAATTTGAGGATTGGTGTATTCCAATACTTGTTCACCATTAACCTTATGGATCACAAGGGAATCACTATATACAATCAATTCTGCATGTACCCATTCGTCCCAGGGAAAAGTAGGAGAGCTGGAACTAATACAATGTCTGGGATCCATTTCTCCATTAAAGAATACTTCAGTCCCAGGAGAGCACATGTTTCCTGTAGGGCGTGGTTTACCATCCCCAGCATCAGCCAGCATTTGGTATTCAACAGATATGGGCCAATCCTGTTCTTTCAGTATTGTTTCGGGTGCTTGGGAATGAAACATAACACCACTGTTTCTATATGTATAGCTAGGTGCATCTTCCATCCATTGGTCTGTGAAGCGATAATCGAATTTTAAGTGAAATGAAGAATATGGTTTTTTATAAAACAAGTGACCATAGCGCTCATCAAAACGCTCATAGCCATCATAATTGACCTGAATAATCCCATCTACCACCCGAAAGGTGTTTGCATAGTTGTCCCCTGACTCATGGTGCTGCAATTTTGCTGTCCAACCTTCCAGATTTTTGCCATTAAAGATGGTTTCCCATTCAGCCTCTGTTGATTTTACTGTGGTCTTTGATTCACTTTTTCCGCAGGAATAAAACAATAAAAGCAGAAGAAATATAGCCAGTAATTGAGACAGTTGAAAAGATGGACGATTAAATGTAGGGAAGTTCATTTTATTGGGTTTCATGGGTGGTTTAAATTCAAGCCCTAATTTAGGGAATTATTATTAGACCTATTCTCAGCAATACTAAGCGTGGAAAACTCAATTTTTCCAGTTTTCCTATTAAATATGGCCGTACACAAGCCAATATTACCTTTTAGGATTTCACTCTTTAGATAAGGATTGCTGGAAAGAACCAAAGCTCTGGAGTATTCTATGTTCCATTTTGTTAATCGCTCAGTCCAATCCTCCAGATTCTCTGCATTTAATTCTTTAGGTTTGAAAAAACCTTCAGAAATGGCAGGTGTCAGCAAGCTACTGATTCGCTCTTCCGATGAGCTCATTGTGTTTTTTAAGGCATAGTTAATTAGTTTATTCGGTGAATGCCCCATTATCAAAATTAGCTTGGCATGTTGTTTTCTGCAGGAAATTTCAATGGTGTCAATGAGGTCGGCTCCTAGAATGTTACCTGCAACTTTCAATGGAATTAGGTCGCCTATTCCTGTGTTCATCAACATGTTAAGAGGTTCGCGCATGTCTATACAATTGACTACAATGGCCAAAGGAGCGTCCTTGATGAAATCCTTTAATTTCTTGTTTTGGAATCTCCTCGAAACCAGGTCACCGTCTACATACCGTTTATTACCTTCTTCTAGGAAGTTCAATATTTTTTGAGGTGTTTTAAGATCATTTCTATCTTGAGAATGTTTTCGATCTATTTTAATTTTATTTCTAGGTGTGAAATTGTCTCCCAAGCCTATTATGTTGAAGTCAATGTTGTTTTCCTTTGCAAAAGTGTCTTTGTAATCCTCAAAAATCTCCAAAATATCGGGTTCAACGTAGGAAGAAAAGGAAGCGTCAATGATCACTTTTGTTCCATTTGGCAAGTTCCAAAGCGTTCTTTTAATGGCTGGTTTGTTTAAAAATGAGACTTCATTTGACAGTTCAAGTCGGACAATTTTCTTTTTATTGACAGGATTGGTTGCCTCTATATAATAAGGATTATAAAAATTGCTTCTAAGTAAGAAAAAGACACTTACTGCTGATCCAATCAATACACCTAATAACACATCTGTTAAGAGAATAGCAATTACCGTGACTGCAAAGGGTAAAAACTGCACCCAGCCTTTTCTGTACATCTGTTTGATGATTCGAAAGGAAGTAAGTTTATACCCAACTAATAGTAATATAGCAGCAAGGGAGGCCAAAGGGATTAAATTGATAATATTGCTGAGGAATAAAACACTAATGGTCAAAAGAAAACCATGGATCAGTGTAGAGAATTTGGATTCAGCACCTGCCTCAATGTTTACAGAACTACGTACAATCACTGACGTAATGGGGATTCCTCCTAATAAACCTGCAAGTGTGTTCCCTATCCCTTGAGCTACCAACTCTTGATTGGGTGGGCTTCTTCTTTTATGAGGATCCAGATTGTCTGTAGCTTCCAGATTTAAAAGTGTGGCTATGGAACCTATTATAGCAATGGTGAAAGCATAGGTCCAAACTTTGCTGTCATTTATGGCAGTAAAATCAGGAAAGGTAAACAATGAACCAAAGTGATTTATTTCTGGTATATTGACCAGATGGACACCGTCTAGATATAGGGTAGGGATATAGAACTTGAAAAGCTGGTTAAGTCCTACTCCTAATATTACAACAAATAAGGAGGGAGGAAATAGTTTTAAGTGCTTTAAGGGGGTTTTATCCCAGTATATCATAATTACCAATGAAATAAGAGATAGCAAAAGTGCTCCAGGTGCAATGGTGGTAAAAACCAAAAACGCTCTTTCTTGTAGCCCTGTAAAAAAATCTTGCGAATAATTCAATAGTCGACTTTCGTTGAGTTCTACACCCAGTGCATAAGGCAACTGGGAAAAAATAAGAATTAGCCCAATTGCAGCCAGTAAACCCTTTATAATATTGGTTGGGATATAGTCGGCAATTCTACCGGCTTTAAGGAAACCAAGGGCAACTTGAATTAAGCCTCCTATCAATAGTGCCAATAGGAATACCTGAAAAGAACCCAACAGTTGAATAGCAATTAATACCACCGCAGATAAGCTAGCAGCAGGTCCGGTTACGCTTGTGTGGGAGCGACTAATTAAGCCAACAACCAACCCCCCAATCATTCCAGAAATTAATCCAGAGATCAACGGTGCACCACTTGCCAAAGCTATGCCCAAGCACAGAGGAAGAGCTACCAGAAAAACCACAATTCCAGCAGGAATATCCTTTGAAGGATTATTGTATGTTTTCGGACCAAATAGTTTATTCTGCTTAAATCCCATAGGTTTTTTACGATTGTTGTATTTTCAAATTAATACTTATATTAAACCTGAATTATTATAAAATATTTTCATAGTACATAAAGAAGGAATTATGAAGGGATAAAATTAATATTTTCTAAATCTTATTCTTAAGACAAAAATAGAACAAGAATTATGGATATTTATTTTCGAACCAAAATTTTTATTTCAAGTTGTTATATGAAATAACCTATCTTTTAATTGATCAAACCAATTGTGATTTGAACGTGGACAGGCCTGTATTGGTCTTATAGCTTAATGAGGATTCAAAAAAAACACATTATTGATTCTCTTTTTAATTTCCTGAAAAAATAAACCCCTATGTACCTATGAAGTTTGCGAAGAAATATTTTCCAACAGCTGTAATTATACTATTATTATTCAGGGTTACTGCTGTGATTGGGCAAAACGACCCTGATTTTTTTTACAATGGAGATTTACTCCCTGATGCACCCGAGTTGGCAGAAAGGGGAGAATATGCAGTTGGTGTTCAAACCTTGGAACTTATACATGAAAACCAACCCGATATAGCCAATTTCAGTAAGGAGCAACAACCCAGGTACGACAGGCCTTTGACGGTGGAAGTTTGGTACCCTGCTGAGGGTGATGCTCAATCAGAAACTACCTACAACGACTATATAGGGGTTGCAAATGATGAAAAACGTCCTCTTAGTCCTTTTTCATTTAAAGGACGGGCCGAACGCAATGCTTCACCAAAAAAGGATGAAGAAACCTATCCTTTGGTGATTGTTTCACATGGGTATTTGGGTTCCAGGTACCTGATGACCTATCTAACTGAAAACCTGGCATCCAAAGGCTATGTAGTAGTAGCCATACACCATACAGAATCTACTTTTGAGGATCCAGGTAAATTTTCCAGTACCCTTTACCACCGGCCTATCGATGATTTATTCGTTTTAAATGAAATGGAAAAAAGGGGTAAGAAAGATGCTGGAGGTTTTTTAGCTGGAATGGTTGATGCAGAGCATACGGCTTTAATAGGTTATTCCATGGGAGGTTATGGCGCATTAAATGCTGCAGGGGCTGGGTTTTCTTCGGCCTTTGGTGGTTTCTTTGGGCAAATGACCGGGGGAAGTGATCTAATAATGGAGCGAAGCCTTGCGAAACCATCCTATTCAACTTCTATTGATTCAAGAATAAAGGCTGTAGTGGCTTTTGCACCTTGGGGTATGGCAAGAGGAGTGTGGGACAATGAGGGTTTGGCAAATCTTAAGCTTCCGGTATTTTTAGTGGCTGGAGACCAAGATGATATTTCAGGTTATGAAAAAGGAATTAAAGCCGTATATGATGGTGCCGTCAATGCCAATCGGTACATATTAACCTATATCAATGCAAGACATAATGTAGCTCCTAATCCACCACCAGCTGAATCATTCCAAAAGGGCATGCACCTGGATGAATACCTACGGTATGCAGAGCCTGCATGGGATCAGAGAAGAATTAATAATATTAACCAACACTTTGTCACTGCATTTTTAGGGATCCACCTTAAAGGCATAGACTATTCTACCTATCTTGATTTACCAGTGGATGCATTGGAAGAAACTTGGAAAGGTTTTAAACCTAGAACCTCTATTGGTTTAGAATTAAGGCATACAGGGGCCAATAATTGAGAGCGTTATTAACTAATTTTATTTATTATATTTAATTAAAATTTTAATGCGTACGGTATTCATTTAATGGACCATGAAAGATATGAGATTTACTTTGGTTATTTTTGCGCTTTTGGCTTTTGTCAGCTGTGATAAAAGGGAAGAAGAGATGTCCGAAAATGTGACTGTCAATCAATATGTGGATTTACTTGTAAAGGGGGAATATTCCTCCACGGAATTACCGTCTTTTACGGCCTCTGATATCCCTGAGTTACTTGAATACCGTGACAGTAGACAAAAAATATCGAATTTCCCGATCAACTGGATATCTTCTTCCTTGACAGAAGAGAGCACTTTAGGGATGTATGTTTTATGGACAGTAGAATCAATCCGTGCAGTAGCTATCGATAGTGAATTTCTTATAGGGAGGTTCCCCTCTCAAAATCCTGTAGTGCAGATGCGGGCCAGTCCATTTGAATATGTGCCAGAGGATGAATCCCTTGAGATAGTCGCTGAAGCCTATATGGAATGGTGGCAGAAGAACAAAGATCGGGCATTTGATGAATTTAAGGAAGTTGATCCAATGTTGAGTACTGACCTAAGGTGGCATTAAACTGTCAACTAAAGGAGGTTCATCCCCTTATTTGGGAGTGGGTTATGTATGCTCTTACCGCCGTTATTGAGCGTCAATAGATGGGTTTTTATTTCATTCAGGGGCTAAGAATAGCAATTCCTCCGCAACACCTCAAGAAGACAAGATTCCCAAGTATTTTTCCATTGGAAAATTACTTGGGAATCTTTGTATAATAAAGATGCTAGGTATGTAGATGTTGACATCAAATAATATAAAATTTGTGCTACCTTTAAATCCTGAAAACACGTATATAAACCCAAAATTCACTTGATTTACTAAGTCGGAAATCAAATGGAATATTGATTTTGATCAATAATAGCCTTATTAATGGGATCTCATAAATCTGATTTTATCGGATTGTGAAAATTAGTTTTTAGATTTTAAAGGGAAGTGGTCTCTCCGAACAATAGCCGTTTTATAGCCCAATTCTTAATTAATTACATAGGCTTCCTAAATTTGTCTAAAACTTGTTTATTTCTGGAAGAATTGGTGTTTTTGTGTGTTGATTCAACTTGTTTGTTGCATCACCCATAGTGTTTTAGTGAAATTAAAATCTTTGAGCTGTAAATTATTTGTCCAATTATCTCAACTTTAATCATCTCAAAATTTAAATGAATAGGAAAATAAAAGTTCTTTACATAAGTTTTTTACAATTCAAAAAGAATTTTATTCAGTATCCTTACAGGAAATTTAATTTTATAGAGTTATTTTTAATATGGCTGAGTCAAAAACTTACTCGGTCTCAGTTTCTTGTTTTGTCGGGGATTTTGGTGGGTTTGAGTGCAGGGTCTGCTGGCGTAATCCTTAAAGTATTTGTCCATTATATCCAATCCTCAATAAGTACCGATGTTCCGCTACAGGAAAGGCTGCTAATATATGGTGTACTGCCTATGATTGGTGTTACCTTAACCTCCTTCGTGGTAAAGTATTTTTATAACGGAGATGAGGAGAAGGAAATATCCTTCATTCTTAAAGACATTTCTAAAAAACAAAGCAAGGTAAAATCAAGTAAAATGTTTTCCCAGATTCTTCAGAGTGGGATAACAGTTGGGTTTGGAGGTTCGGTAGGACTTGAAACTCCAATAGCCGTTACGGGTTCTGCAATAGGTTCTAACTTTGCCCAAAGGTATAGACTGGGTTTTAAGGAGAGGACTTTATTATTGGCAGCAGGTGCTGCGGCAGGCATTGCTGCTGCATTTAATGCGCCCATAGCGGGTATAATGTTCGCCTTCGAGATAATTTTAACCGGGCTAGTCTTTACAGATTTTATACCTTTGGTTATTGCGGCCATATGCGGGAGTTTACTTTCAACCATAATTTTAAACGAGGACATATTGTTTAATTTTCAGGCCCGTGAGACCTTCAACCATATCAATGTGGTTTATTTTCTAGCATTAGGAGTGTTGACTGGTCTGTATGCCAGGTATTTTTTAGTAGTAGGGCAAATGGTCCATAAATTCTTTGAAAAATTTAAAAATAAAGTAATTCGAAAAGCACTTTTAGGTGGGGCTATCCTATCTATCCTTTGTGTTTTATTCCCACCGCTCTTTGGGGAGGGGTATATGAATATTAGGACCATATATCAGGGCAATGTGGACTTGTTGATAGAGGACAGTCTTTTCCGATATCTAGGTAATTCAGATGTTATTATCATTGTATTTTTATCCCTAACAATACTTATAAAAGCATTTGCTACGAGCATCACTCTTAGTTCTGGAGGTAATGGAGGTAATTTTGCTCCATCTTTGATGGCAGGAGGGCTTTTGGGCTTTGTGTTTGGGTTTTCCTTGGAAATAATGGGCTTTACAGATGTGCCTACCACCAATTTAATGTTGGTAGGTATGGCTGGAGTGATGTCAGGAGCCATGTATGCGCCTCTAACAGCGATTTTCCTTATAGCCGAGTCAAGTAGTGGATATGACTTATTTATCCCTTTAATGATCGTGTCAGTAACCTCTTATATAATTAACAGGTCGTTTTCACCAATCAACCCTTCTTTTAAAGAGTTGGCTGAAAAAGGAGATATTTTTACAACAAGGCAGGACCAGAATATATTGTCACATATTTCACTTAATGAATGTATCAACCCTTCTTCGATTGTTATCCGTACCACAGACAGTATGGAGGAGGTTTTGCACATATTTAGGAATAGCGATCAAAACAGCATGGCTGTAGTGGATGCCAATAACCAATTTTGGGGAGTATTGAATAGGGAGCATTTGCGCCCATTCCTTTTGAATAAAGAGTCTGCTGATGGTACAAGTGTTAGCCAATTGGCCATTGCTCCACCATTTATTATTTCACCCAATGATTCTGTGATGGAGGTGACCAAGATGTTTGATGAAGCGGATGTATGGCAACTGCCTCTTCTTGATGAGGACAGAAGATTTAAGGGTTTTATTAGTAGATCAAAAATCTTAACCAATTACCGTGCTTTGTTAAGGGATTATTCGGAATAAGGAATACCTGATAGGGTAGTGGAGCTAAATGAGAAAAGCACCCTTTATAAGGTTTATATATTGCTTAATTCAAAGCGGTAGTGAATAAATAATACTTCCTATTAAGCTTGGTAAAAAAGATTGGTTGGAAATTTCGGATCGAAGTCAACCTTAGGTTCAATTTTAACCAACAAAAAAACCTGATCGATTGATCAGGTTTTTTTATTCACTTTAACCACTAACAACCACAAATAAAATTTGCTTACCGGGTGGCAAACAAATAAAATTTGTTGTAGTCCGTACGGGAATCGAACCCGTGTTTCATCCGTGAAAGGGATACGTCCTAACCCCTAGACGAACGGACCAGAAATAAAAAAAGAGCATCATTTGTTGTAGTCCGTACGGGAATCGAACCCGTGTTTCATCCGTGAAAGGGATACGTCCTAACCCCTAGACGAACGGACCATTTAATGATTGATGTGCTCTTTTTCTAAATGGTGATGCAAATATAGGGTCTTTAAAGAACAAACCAAAACAGAGTAAAAAAATAATCCAAAAGTAATCACAATCCTTTGAAAATTAGGGATAAAATTTGTGTAATGAAAATATTTAAGTACTCGTAAACTTTATTTTTGTCAATTCTGTTTCAATATTATAACCCATAGAATAATTATAAAATTTTAAAAAAGTAAAATTATGGCCTTAAGATTAGGAGATATTGCACCGGATTTTACTGCTGACTCTTCAGTAGGAAAAATCAACTTTTATGATTACCTAGGAGACAGCTGGGGTATTTTGTTTTCCCACCCTGCAGATTACACTCCAGTATGTACTACCGAATTGGGAGCAGCTTCAAAGTTAAAAGACGAATTTGCCAAGAGAAATGTTAAAATGCTTGCCTTAAGTGTGGATGGAGCAGAAAGTCACAGATCTTGGATCAAGGATATTAATGAGACTCAAGATACTACGGTTGAGTTTCCTATTATTGCTGATGAAGACAAGAAAGTTTCCGAACTTTATGACATGATTCACCCCAATTCTAGTGAAAGTTTTACTGTTCGTTCTGTATTTATCATTGGTAATGACAAAAAGGTAAAATTGATCATCACTTACCCTGCAAGCACTGGTAGAAACTTTGTAGAATTATTAAGGGTAATTGATTCATTGCAGTTGACTGCTAATTATTCTGTTGCTACTCCAGCAGATTGGAAAAGTGGAGAAGATGTAGTTGTTTCCCCTGCCATTAAAACGGAGGACATTCCTGCAAAATTCCCTAAAGGATTTAAAGAAATAAAACCTTATTTGAGAATGACTCCTCAACCGGACTTGAAATAATAAGTTTAAAGGTATAGCGGGGCTGATTAATTTCAGCCCCGTTTTTGGTTAAAGGTATTTTTTATCGCCCGGAAGCTATTGAAATTGTCAAAAAGGATTAGCTACTTGGTTTAGGATTGAATAAAGCTATTTTTTTGCCATGCTAGCGTTTTCAGTAAATTAAAAGTAATTCCAGTCTCACAATTGTATTTGCCTATGCAAGAAAATCAGGTTGTTTGGAGATTTTAGCATAGCACCGCTATGGTGAAATTGAAAACAGCAACGAAGTGGCTGATTTTGAACCGATTTCAGCACGTAATAGATTGTCTATTTCATATTTCGAGTTTAATAATAGCTGCTCCAATTACCTATTTAGGGTTAAACTAAGTAGTCATTTTTCTAAGTAAGGGGTATTGAATAGGAACCTTTTTTATATGGGAGACCGTAGCAGGGCTTGGTTAGTAAAGGATTAGTAAGGGAAATACAATTATTAAAAGTAATTGTTAGGCTCAATTTGAAATAAGTTGTTGCTGTTTTAAGAAAATTAAAAGAAATAATTTCATTTTAAAGCCTTAAAACCATCCGTAAAAAGACTGATGAAAATCATCGAACGAAAAGCGTAATTATTCTTATTATTCAAGTGAATTTCTTCAAACAAATAGTTTATAATACGTATTTTTAGGATTATTAATTTTAGTAAAGAAAATTAGTTAATGGATAAGGAAATAATTAGTAGCATTATCGTAGGATCGGGGAAGTATTTACCAAAAGAAATTATCCCTAATGATTATTTTTTAACCAAAGAATTTTATGACGCAGGCGGTAAAAGATTAGTTAAGCCTAATACCGATATTGTTGCAACGCTTCAAAAAATCACTGAAATAAGAGAAAGGAGGTATCTTGAAGAGAATTTAATGACTTCTGATATGGCTTATTTTGCTGCAAAAGAAGCCTTGACTTCTGCTGAAATTGATGGAGAGTCTCTGGATTATATTATAGTGGCTCATAATTTCGGAGACATTTTAAAAGACAATATTAGAATAGATACTTGTCCTAGTTTGGCGGCCAGGGTCAAAAACAAACTAGGGATTAAAAACCCCTATACAGTAGCCTATGATTTGCCATTTGGTTGCCCCGGATGGATTCAGGGAATGATTCAAGCCAATTACTACCTTCAATCCGGTGATGCAAAAAGAGTGATGGTAATAGGTGCAGAAAATTTGTCACGAATTTCTGATCCTCATGACATTGACAGCATGATTTTTTCTGATGGGGCAGGAGCAGTAATCTTAGAGGCGAAGAAGGGAGATAAAAAAGAAGGCATATTGGCACATATTACCAGGTCAGACACCTTGGACCATGCTTATTTATTGACCATGGGACCTTCTTACAATCCCGATTATCCTGACAATACCCGCTTTTTGAAAATGAATGGCAGGAAATTGTATGAGTATGCTATCAAAACTGTAGCGCCTACCCTTAAGGAATGTATTGAAAAGGCAGGGATAGATCTAGAGGCGATCAAGCATGTACTTATCCATCAAGCGAATGCCAAAATGGATCATAATATTTTGGAACGTCTTTTTCTACTTTATGATAAAAAAGATGTCCCAGGGGACCTTATGCCTATGAGTATTCAGGAATTGGGAAACAATTCTGTGGCCACTGTACCTGTATTGTACGATTTGGTGGCAAAGGGGAATAAAGAAAACCATCATTTCAATGCTGGTGATTATTCTTTATTTGCCTCTGTAGGAGCGGGGATGAATATTAATGCTTTTGTTTACCTACATCCATAAAATTTAATTATTGATTTGCTATGATCAAAAAAATAGATGCTCATCAGCACTTTTGGCGCTATGATCCTATTGACTATTCATGGATTAATGAGGAGATGCTCAGTTTGAAGAAGGATTTCCTCCCAGATGATTTATTTCCAATTTTAGAGGAAAATGGAGTTGAAGGAACAGTCGCTGTTCAAGCATTTCAGGATGAAAAAGAAAATGACTTCCTCTTGGACTTGGCAGAAAAACACCCATTTATCTTGGCTGTGGTGGGATGGATAGATTTAAAGTCTGAGGAATTGCCTGTGAGGTTAAGCAAATATAAATCATATAAAAAATTAAAAGGCTTTAGACATGTCCTACAGGATGAAGCTGATCCGGAATACATCCTTAATCAAGCCTTTCAGCGTGGACTAAAAACCATTATTGGCCTTGGGTATACCTATGACCTTTTAGTGCTTCCACATCAAATAAAAGGGGCCATCAAGACTGTGTCCAATTTTGAGAGCGGAAGCTTTGTACTAGATCACTTGGCCAAGCCGGATATCAAAAATGGACAGAATGAGCAATGGAAGGAGAACATCAAAGCATTGGCAGAGTATCCGAATGTCCATTGTAAGCTCTCAGGAATGATTACAGAAGCGGCATGGAATCAATGGGAGGAGAAAGACTTTTACCCCTATATGGATACGGTAATGGAGGCCTTTGGAGAAGATCGGCTCATGTTTGGCTCTGATTGGCCGGTTTGTAAATTGTCCGGTAGCTATGAACAGGTAGTAGGACTAATGGAAGGGTATTTTAAAGGACATTCTGAGTCTACATTACAAAAAATATGGCATACGAATGCGATAAATTTTTATCAACTTTAATAATAATGTTTCACTATGAATAGATATTGCCTTGCCCTGGATTTAAAGGATGACCCTAAAATTATTGAACAGTATATTGAACACCATAAAAGGGTTTCTGACGAAATTATTGCGAGCATTAAAAATGCAGATATTCAAGTGATGGATATCTACCTGACAGGGAATCGCCTTTTTATGATTATGGAAGTTGGGGACACTTTTTCTTTTGAGGAAAAAGCCAAAATGGATGAAAGCAATGAGAAAGTTCAAGAATGGGAAGGGTTAATGAGTACGCTCCAACAAACGCTTCCCTGGGCCAAGCCTGGTGAAAAATGGGTGCTTATGGAAAAGATCTTTTCCTTATAAAAAGGCAAAAATCAACATCTTTTAAATCGGTTGATTCAAATTTCAACATGTATGTAATCAAGTGGTTTTTTTTGATCTAAAATAATCAATGGGCAATAAGTTTTACCAACCCTTGAATGGAGGAAGCAGCATTAAATAAAATTTACATTTTTCACATGAAAAACTGTTCCTAAACGATTGAATTTGAAGATCAAATTTTCAATGTTTTATTTTAGATTTTGATGAAAATATAGGTAGTTTTAGATTATTGCATTTTTAGTTTTATGGAATATAGATTAAGGTATTTCGTATTGCATTAAATGTTTTTTAATGTATTGGTGAAAATTTTTAAGAAGAAAAGAATTTTTGTAATTATGAAAATCAATAAATCGACAGTATTATTTTTCGCTTGTCTGATGCTTAGTTTATCTGCATTCTCGCAAAAGGATCATTTAAGTTCCCAAGCAGGAGAAGCCAATTTTGGAATCGGATTTGGGCTTCCCTATGGGGGCGTTGGATTACATATAGGTACCAATGTAGCCAAAGGCCTGAACTTATTTGGAGGTGTTGGCTATCAGATTGCTGATATTGGATATAACCTGGGAATTACTAAAGATTTTGAGAGCAAGAATATGGCTCAATTTTATCTTTCAGGTATGATTGGCACGAATGCAGCCATTAAAATTGATGGGTTACCTCAATCTAGCAAAACCTATTTTGGACCCTCCTTGGGTGCAGGGATCAAATTAAATAGCCATCGGAAAGAAGGGAACTTTTGGGATATGGGAATAATTGTTCCTGTAAGATCTTCTGCCTATCAAAATGATCTGGATGGGCTAAAACAAGATCCAAGAATTACTGGACTTACTGAGCCTTGGCCTGTTTTATTGGTATTTGCGTATAATTTTAATTTGTAATCCTTGCTTTCCTTCTCTAATTAAGGTGGGATGTTTATTCAAAGCAAAACCGGATGAGAATTTCTCATCCGGTTTTGCTTTGAATTTTGTTTTAACCCGGATTATGTAATAGGATTTCTCCGTCCTGACCAATGTCAGGGGTGATAGCCTGTCCCGTGTTTACGGGAAGTGTTGCAATCGCAAGACAATCAGGCTGTTTGGAGATTTTAGCATAGCACCGCTATGGTGAAATTGAAAACAGCAACGAAGTGGCTGATTTTAAAGCGATTTCAGCACGTAATAGATTGTCCATTGCATATTTCGGGTTTAATATTCTAACTCACCTTGACATTCACCATCTTTCAATTGAGCTATAGTGGGCGTATACCCATTTTCACTTATTACTGTTACCGGCAATGTTTCTGCATTGAATAGCTTTGATAAAGCACAATAATTTGTGAGGTAGGTATTTGATTGAATTTGCATTTTGCCAGCAACAGCCGTCAAGTTATCAAGCCCTTCCAAAGAATTAAGGCTCATATTGTCCTGAATATAAAGATCTTTTTTAATTCTTTTTAAATTGCTTAATCCTTTGAGGTTCCTTAATGAGCAATCCTTAATATTTACACTAAACATTTCCTCAGCAACATTAAGGCCCTCCAATGTATTGATGCGATTACTCATAAAATCTATGGTGGAAGTCACCTTTCCAGTAAATCCAGTTAAATCTTTGAGTTCATACATGTAGTACAAAGTTAGTGAAGCTATTGTTTCAACGCTCTGAAAATCATTAAAGTCAATAATGTCTATGCCTTTAATTTCAAGTGAACCTATATGGCGAACATTGTTGAGTCCCTCGAATGAAGTTTGTGCATCATTGGAAGAAACTACCAAGTTAGAAATCTCATGAACCTGATCCATCCCCTTGAAATTGATTATTTTAGGATTAGAATTAATGAAAACATAGCCCAACGTTTTTATTTGTTCCAATCCATGCAGATTTAACAAGTTAGGGTTGTCACTTATGGTTAAATATAAATTGCTAGTTTCAGACAGCGATAAACCTTCAAGGGTTTCCAAATTACTATTGCCTTTAATCGTTACGAATCCCTCTACGAGGGTCAGGTTTTCCAAACCATGAAGGTTTTTTAAATTTGTTGTGTTTTCAATTTTTAAATCGTTGTAAACACGGGTCACTAATTCCAAAGCAGACAGGTCTAGGATAGGGTCTTGTTCATCACCTCCTAGGATGAAAAGGTCCCCTTGGATTCCGGTATGACAGCGTAATGCCCAATCGTTTAATTCAGTTTGTGTTGTCAATACCAAATCTCCCGGATGTTCCCCTCCTAAACATTTAATTTCAGACTCTACCATTTCTACTACCAAAGGCTGTTCAACATAGGACTTCAGTTGATCTAAGGTTAGCGTATCCGTGAAATCATCAAAATTGAAGCTTTTAAATAGTAGAGCATAACTATCAGCTAAGGGAAGTGTTACAGATTCATTAATTCCGGCAATTAGTTCTTGGGTAATGACTTCTCCGTCTGCAGTTATTTCAATTGATCCAGGCAGAAAGTCCATTATTCGCTGGTCAGTAACCATTGCCATGTAGATTTTATTAGAAGTAGCAGTTACAATATCCAAACCAAAGGACTGAAAACCAAAGTCGGAGGGGCTATGTCCTTCTGCAGCTACCACTTGCATGGATATTTGTATCTCTGCTTCCTCTTTATTGTCTGTTTCTATGGTCTCTAATTCAAAAGCCAAAGGCAATGACAAATTTTGGTCCTCACTTAGGGATGAGTTTTTCTTAGGAGTGGCCTCTACAATGTTATTGTTATCATCCAGCACATAAAATGCAACTACCTGATAAGATCCTTCCGGAAGAATGATTTTTTCTGTCAGGTAATGATCTCCCATGTCCTGAACCTGAATTTTCTTGCTACTGTAAGCGGTAGAATCTCCATCTACTGTTTGAATAGTAATAATTGCTTTATTATAAGCGGTTACCCTAAGTTGCCTTGAAGATGTGTTTGAAGTTTTGGCAATTTTAATTACAACTGTGGGTAATTTCTCATGATTTTCAGGGTTTTCCTCTTCTTCTCCAGGGTTTGTAATCGGATCAGGGATTACAGTTGGTTTTTCAGCCTCTTCACAAGAAACCAATCCTGCACCAAGAGAAATAAAAAGAATAAGTAAGACTAAACGGAATTTTAATATCATTTCTCTCATGGTTTACATTCCCCCCTTCGAATATTGTCGAAACTTGGATTAAAGGCATTTCCTTTAATCTCGGTGGCAAATGGAAGGTTATTTGCGAGTGTAACCTTGATGTCTTTAAGCGCACAAAAATCGACAAGTGAAGTATTGTCTTTGATGGTAATTTTTACAGGAGGAGACCATACGTATCCTGGGTAAGGATCAGTCCCTTTATAAACAAAATAATAAAGTTCTTTTCCACCTTCAAAGCCATTCAGACTTTTTAGTTGAGGATTATTAATTATAGTAATATCGCTGAAAATTATCTTTGCAGAGGAAAAAGCCGTTATATCTTCCAAAGAAGCATTGTTCTCTAAATGTATTTCACCAACTTGTTCAGCTAAAAATAAAGGAGATAGTGTAGTAAGTTTTGGAGTGTTTAAGACAATCAAATCTTCTATTCCCTCACCATTAGGCTGAAGAAGTCCTTCCAAGTTTTCCAAACTCTTGTTATTATTTAGCTCTAGGATCCATAAATATCTAAACCCACCATCACCACCACCGAAAGAGATCAGTGCCGGATTGTTAGTTACATAAAGTTTAGAATTGAGGTTTTCAGTTTGTGTAGGAAAACTTAGATGTATAAGGTTAGGGTTCTCAAGAATAATTACATCTTTCAGTTTTATTGCGTTTTCAAATCCTTCCCCTTTTAACCCGATAAAATGCTCCATATTTTCAATATGTAAAGATTCTATTGTAGATGCCACATGGTTAAATCCATTAAAGTCTCGGATACTAGGATTATTCGTCAAGTTCAGTCCTCGCAATTTCTCCAAAGAAGTCAATCCATAAAATGACTCTAGAAGGGAGTTGTTTTTTACTATTAATTCTTGAGAAATGTATCGGAGGTAATTCAGTCCCTCCAATGATCGTAATTCCGGATTATTTATGATGTTTAAATTATTTTTTACTTGGTCTATTGTAGCCAATGGTGATAGGTCTAAAATAGGGTCTTCTGAGTCATCAGGAGTATTCCCAATTGTTAAATTTCCTTCGATAATATCATAGCCCTTCAAACCAAAAGAATCAAGGGCTGCTTGGTTGGACAATGTTATATTCCCTTTGAACGTCCCACCGATATAAAACGCATCAGCTCGTTTTTTTGTCATTTCAAAAATTAGTGGCTGATGCTCGAATGTTTGAAGACTATCGTAAGTTATTTCCTTTTCGATGGGTTGAAAAGGTCCATAAGTAAGTGTAAAGTCATACTTTTCACTTGTCTTTGGAAGTACAATTTTATTCAACTTTCCATTAAGTTGCTGGGTCAATATATGGTCACCCTGACTAACAGTTAATTCTGCTGGTATAAAATCCATAAAGTCATCAAACTTTTCACGTACAGCAGAAATGAAAAAGTAAAAGGTCTCCCTAAAGCCAGCCATTCCGGATTCAAAACCGAAAGGCTCTGGATTCTTTCCGGCAGTAGAAATGATCTCAAGGCTTAGGCTTTGGGATTCACTTGCTGCCACTTTAAAAGGGATTGGAAGTGGTTGTGTCAGAAACTCTCCAAACTCAGAGCCTTCCATTGGAGTAGCATATAAGATGTTCCCACTGCTATCAGTCAAATAAAATGCACTAATTTGATAGCTGCCTTGTGATAGGTTTATTTCTTCTATGAGAAGTTCGTCACCTAAACCCAAAATAGGTAAGGTTTTACGGTCGAAGATGGTTTGAGAACCATCTTCATTTTCTATAGTAAGGACAACGCTGTTTACACCTTGGACAGGGAGCTCTAGAATTCTATTTCTTTCATTTCCTACAAAGCTTTCCTTAACCTGAAAACTTATGCTTCCATTAGTAGGTGAATGATGCTCATATTCAGTTGTGCATGCTCCCAAAACAATCAAACTAAAAAGTTGAAAGTAGTGGATCAATTTCCATCTGTTCATATTTTTAAAAATGTTTTTGTAAAACTAAACATTATTTTACAATTCATGCCTTTGTATTTTAAAATATTATTAATGTATTTTAAATAATAAATTATGTTGTTTGATTGCGAATCGCATAATTTGTACAATTTTAATTTATTTGTTTTTCAAAATGGATTTAGAGATTTTACTTTGATGAAATTGTCGAATTTGTAATGGCTTAAATGCCAGTGATTTTCGTGTTAATTTTAACTATGTAGTAAGCTGCTTTTATAATGATGTTCATAAATTGATTAAATTTAAAGTAATGGAAGATATTTGGATAAAAAAATGGAATGAAAGGTATGGCAATGAAGCCTATGCCTATGGAGAAGCACCTAACTTATTTTTCGAAGAAAAAATAAAGGAATTAAAGGTTGGAAAAATGCTATTGCCCGCAGAAGGGGAGGGTAGAAATGCGGTATTTGCTGCAAAATTGGGTTGGGCTGTTTTTGCTTTTGACCAAAGTAATGAAGGTAAGAAGAAGGCCTTGAAATTGGCTGAAAAGAACGGAGTAAGTATAGATTATCAGGTTAACGACCTGGCAATGGTGAATTACTCTAAAGAAGAGTTTGATGTTATTGGCCTTATTTACGCTCATTTTCCAGCAAAACTAAAATCCCAATACCACAAAATACTGGACGGATATTTAAAAATAGGAGGAACAGTTATCCTTGAGGCTTTTAGCAAAAATAATTTGGCTTATAGAGCTAAAAATGAAAAGATAGGAGGGCCTAGAGATTTAGATTCACTTTTTTCTGTGGAAGAGATCAAAGCTGACTTCAGTAATTATACCATTATACAATTAGAAGAAAAAGAGGTTGAACTAGGGGAAGGGGTGTATCATAATGGAAAAGGATCTGTCATTAGGTTTGTAGGACAGAAAAAATAATACCGTGCTTCAGATTACTAATATAGGCTAGGGTAAAATAGCTGTAACATAAAAAAAGGCTGCTTAAATTTAAGCAGCCTTTTTAAATTACATGTTTTTAACTTCTCCAACGAGTTCGTTGAGCACCTTCTTGGCATCTCCGAATAACATTCTGGTTTTAGGATCGAAAAAGAGTGCGTTTTGAATTCCGGCGTAACCTGAACTCATACTTCTTTTTATCACAATGACATTCGTGGCCTTGTTTACTTCTAATATAGGCATTCCATATATAGGACTGGAAGGATCATCATTTGCAGCTGGATTCACTACATCATTTGCACCTATCACCATTACGACATCGGTATTGGGTAACTTCTCATTCATGTCATCCATTTCGATAAGCTTGTCATAAGAAACATCTGATTCAGCTAGCAACACGTTCATATGCCCTGGCATCCTACCGGCTACAGGGTGAATACCATACAGTACTTCAACACCTTTTTCTTCAAGGATCTTTTCTAAATCATGCACAGCATGCTGAGCCTGTGCAACAGCCAAACCATATCCCGGTACAATTACTACACGTTTTGCGTAAGCCAAAAGGATAGAAGAGTCATAAGAATTGATTTCTTTAGCAACTTGATCTCCATCTTGACCCGCAGCCGCAGCTCCTGATCCACCCCCAAAGGAGGTAAATAGGATATTTGAAACTGATCTGTTCATGGCTTTGGCCATTAGTAAAGTAAGTAGAATACCTGCTGAACCAACCAAAATACCACCCATAAGCATTACCTTATTGTCATAAAGCAAACCTGTCGTAGCAGCGGTAACCCCTGTCAGTGAATTGAGTAGTGAGATCACTACAGGCATATCTGCACCACCAATTGGGTAAACAAACATTAATCCATAGATGAGAGAAAGTACCACCAATACATAAATTAGGGTTGGTTGTGGGGCAGCAGAGGCAAGTATGTAAGCCGCTAATGCTATTGCTATCCCTAGTACTGCAAAGCCAAGCATTTTATTGATACGAATATCTTTCAAAACACCCTGAAGTTTACCCATGGCTACCAATGACCCGGAAAACGAAACCGATCCAATGACTAAGCTGGACATAAGTACAGCTCCTTTGCCTATGTCATCCACTGGAAGGTCACCATATTCTACGAGACCTATAAGAGCTGCTGCAGCACCACCCATACCATTGAAGAAGGATACAAGCTGAGGCATGGCAGTCATCTGTACGGTTTTGGCAGAATAAATCCCTCCAATCGTTCCTAGGGCCATTGCAATTAGTATAAGTACAAGGTTGTCTAAACCTGGAGTCAGGAAAGAAGCTAAAATAGCCAAAATCATTCCTGAAAGGGCAATGCTATTACCTTTACGCGCAGAATCCGGATGACTCATCATCTTGATACCAACGATAAAAAGTACTACTGCTATCAGGTAGCAAATATCTATTATCTGTAAAATCATGATTCTTATTTTTTACCTGGTTTTTTCTTAAACATCTCTAACATTCTGTTGGTAACAGCGAATCCACCTACCACATTAAGTGTAGCAAGTAATACTGCCAAAAAACCTAGTGACAAGGCCAGATAGTTTGCAGGGTCTGTTTTTCCCAGAACTATTATGGATCCCACGATCACAACGCCTGAAAGGGCATTTGAACCTGACATAAGTGGAGTATGAAGTACAGTAGGTACTTTCGAAATTACCTCAACCCCTACGAATATCGCCAGAATGAAAATATAAAGTTCTTGTTGGTTAGTTGATATATATTCAATAATCGCTTCCATATTACTTTAATAACGGTTCATAAACTATTGCCCCATCATGAGTGATGCAGGTTCCTTTAATAATCTCATCCTCAAAATTGAGGTTTAGTTTGTCTTCTTTTAACAAGAGTTTAAGAAGATTTTGTACGTTTTTACTGTACATCTTACTGGCATCCTGCGGCATGGTGGATGGCAAGGCAGAGTTACCGATTACGGTTATCCCATCAATTGATACCGTTTCGTTGTTTTGTGTGCCTTCGCAATTCCCTCCATTAGCTGCAGCTAAATCAACCACAACAGCTCCGGATTTCATTTTCTCCAGCATGGCTTTGGTAATCAAGATAGGTGCTTTTCTTCCAGGTATCAAGGCCGTAGTAATTACCACGTCTGATTTAATGATGGATTTTTCGAGCATTTCAGATTGCTTCTTCTTGTATTCTTCAGATTGTTCTACAGCATACCCTCCAGCTCCTTTGTCTTCTACAGCACCAGGAACTTCCACAAATTTACCTCCTAAACTTTCAACTTGTTCTTTTACGGAAGGTCTTGTGTCAAATGCCTCTACCACAGCTCCAAGCCTTTTGGCAGTAGCTATGGCCTGTAATCCTGCTACTCCAGCTCCTATTACCAAAACTTTAGCGGGTGCAATTGTACCTGCAGCAGTCATTAGCATTGGGAAAAATCTTGGCAAATTAGCAGCAGCCAATAAAACGGCTTTATAACCTGAAACCGTACTCATGGAGGACAATACATCCATACTTTGCGCACGTGTAATTCTTGGGATGGAGTCCATACTAAACAAAGAGACTCCTGTATCCGCAAGGGTTTTCATGAGCTCTTTGGCAAATAAAGGTTGGTATACACCAAATAAATATTTGCCCTTACTTAATAAGGAATGGTCTGCAGCATCTAATGGAGTGATCTGAAAAATCATTTCTGCCTCTTTCAAAACATCCTTGCGGTCTTTGACTTCAGCACCAGCTTCCAAAAATGTGTCATCAGAAAGGAAAGAGGATTCCCCAGCCCCTTTTTCGATCAGGATTTTATTTCCCGATGCAGTTAGGACCTTTACAGCTTCCGGATGTAAGGAAACCCTGGTTTCCGGAGAAGGTTCTTTTAAAATTCCTAAAATCATAATGGTGGTTTATAAATGTAATCCAAACATTGAGTATACAAAATCAATTTCTCTCATCTTAGCAGCCAACCTTAGAGCTTCAAATGATTTTGGCAGTGCAAAAAAAGCACTTTTTTACGGATTTTACCGTAATGTTGGCCAAAACTTTCGCTTTTTAGTTAGTTGAAGTATTTTTTCACCTATTAAACTTAACATATTGAAAAATTTCAATTTAATCAAGCGATTTTATTGTCAAAATTGGACTTTGCTCTATTTGTATTTCTCTAAGCTAAGTTAAAAATGCTTAGGTTTCAGGGATTTCCTTCCTTTTTCTTACGGCTATCTTATTAAAATGATCGATTTACTTTTTACCCTATGGGAGAAATGTACTAATGATTGGTAGATTAGAAGAAATAGTAATAAGTGATTGTACGACACTTATAATATTGATCTTATAATTGGTTAAACCTCCTTGACGCGACCTGAATAGGCATATAATCCATTTTTTAGCTTAATTTAGGGAAAAACCCCTTCAAATGATCTCAACTTTCGCTAGAATGACTCGCTTTTTACAGGAAAAGGCCACTCCAAATATTGTAATTATTTATGCTGATGATATGGGCTATGGAGACCTGGGAATCCAAAACTCAGAATCTAAAATTCCTACACCTTATCTTGACCAACTGGCCTCAGAAGGAATGCTCTTTACTGACGCACACAGTTCTTCCGGTATTTGCTCTCCAAGTAGGTATGCACTATTAACAGGGAGTTACCATTGGAGACGGCAACATGGGATTATAGACGCTTTTGGTAAACCCTTTTTCAATGATACTGACATAACACTTCCTCAGGTATTAAAGACCAAAGGTTATGAGACGGCTTGTATTGGGAAATGGCACCTGGGTTGGGATTGGCCATTCAAAAATGAGCCCTCTGGAGAAGTCATGCAATGGGGTAAAATGCGAAAAGTTTATTTGCCGCAAGATATAGATTGGAGTCAACCAATTTCCGGGGGACCTTTAGATCGAGGTTTCGACTACTATTATGGTGATGGCACCATCAATTTCCCACCTTATGCATGGGTAGAAAATGACCGACTACCAATTAAACCCAATGCATCAATGGATATTCAAAATATAGGATTCTCCACCAAAGAAGGAGATTGGGAATTTAGGCCTGGGCCTAAGGTAGAAGGTTGGAATCCCTATGAAGTATTGCCTAGCTTGACTGATAATGCGGTAGAATACATAAATACTAGAGATCCTAAAGAACCGTTTTTCCTTTATTTGGCTTTGCCCTCACCGCATGCGCCCATAATTCCAAATGATGAATTTGATGGGAAATCAAAGGCTGGAGCGTATGGAGATTTTATGGTGCAAACAGATTGGGTAGCAGGTCAGGTAATTCAAGCCATCAAAGACAAGGGCTTAGAGGAAAATACCATCGTGATATTCAGTGCGGACAATGGACCTGAAGGTTATGCTTGGAAGAGGGCAGAGGACTATGGGCATTTTAGCATGGGCGACTTTCGTGGTCTCAAACGTGATGTTTGGGAAGGAGGACATCATGTGCCGTTTATTATTAAATGGCCAGGAAAAATAAAGGAAGGGTCAGTTTCTCAGGAAACCATCTCACAAATTGATTTAATGGCCACTTTAGCTGAAATAGCAGGAGCAAGCCTTCCTGAAAATGCTGCCCCTGACAGTTATAATCTTTTGCCGGTATTGAAATCAGAACCTTACCCAACACCATTGAGGGAAGCAACCGTCCACAATACGTATGCAACGAAATGGGGAATAAGGAAAGGTAAATGGTTGTACATAGATGATTCAACGGGTGGACATAGGCCCTTGCCTCCATCCTTCAAAGCATTGAAAGGATATTCTGATTTCAAGACAGCGGGTCTCCTTTTTAATATGGAAGAAGATCCGGAGCAAAGAGTGAATTTGTACCTAGAACATCAGGAGAAGGTTAAAGAATTGGAAGCGCTTCTTCAAAAATACCGTGAATCAGCTAGGTCTGTTCCATTAAAAACAAAAAACTAATACCACACTTGAAAGCTAAACTGTAGACATTGTATCTTTTAATGTACCTTCAGTATTCCAAATTAAGTCTAGTGCCTATTTATAGTTTAATGGATAAATGCTGCAATTAATTTCTAACTTTAGGTTAATCTAATCACTAAAAAAGTATAAAAATGAAAACATTACTTGCCCTATTATGTATGGTAGGCATTCTTATTCCCGTTTATGGTCAGAAATTTGAGCCAAATTACGATGAGGATAAGGTGCCTGAGTATCAGTTACCCAGCTTGCTAAATATGGAAAATGGTAAACCCGTCACCAACAAAAGGCAATGGGGGAAAAGGAGGGCGGAATTAGTGGAAATATTTGAAAATGAAATATATGGTAAATCTCCTGAATGGGATGGCCAAATTACTAGTCGACTAATTTTCGAAAATAAGGATTATTTGAATGGAAAGGCCACTCGTAAGGTTATAAGACTCACTTTAGCAAGAGCTGGGGAAACCGTTGATCTTGATTTGTTGGTGTTTTATCCCAATTTAGGTAAGAAGGTACCCGCATTTTTAGGGCTCAATTTTTATGGCAACCATACTATTTCTTCTGACGATCAAGTTGCTGTTCCAGACACATGGGTAAGAAACAATGAAGCCATGGGAAGTGCAAACAATAAGCCGTCTGAAAAAGGTAGGGGCCTAAGAATTGACAATTGGCCTTACGAGGATATTTTGTCCAGAGGATATGGCTTGGTTACCCTTTATTATGGTCAAATAGATCCTGATTATGCCGATGGTTTTAAGAATGGAGTTCATGCTTTGTATCCTGAAGGAAAAAGAAAGCCCAATTCCTGGGCAAGTATTGCTGCTTGGGGTTGGGGCCTTTCTCGAGTGATGGATTACCTGGAAGAGGAAGATTGGGTTGACGATAAGAAAGTTGCCGTATTGGGTCATAGCAGATTGGGTAAAGCAGCTTTATGGGCTGGAGCAACAGACGAAAGATTTGGTATGGTTATCTCCAATAATTCAGGTTGTGGGGGAGCAGCATTGTCTCGAAGAGCCTATGGAGAAACCATAGGGCAGATGATCAATGTTATTCCTTATTGGTTCTCAGATAGCTTTACTGTCTACGATAAAAAAGAAAATGAATTACCTGTAGATCAACACCAACTATTGGCTTTGATGGCACCTAGGCCTTTGTATGTTGCCAGTGGGGTAGAAGATCAGTGGGCAGATCCTAAGGGTGAGTTTTTATCCTGTGTAGCAGCTTCTCCAGCCTATGAGTTATTTGGAAAAGAAGGTGTGCCAGCAGAAGTGCTACCCCCTTTAGACCAACCTGTAATGGGGTCGATAGGTTATCATATTCGTTCAGGTGGCCATGGCTTGTTGCCTTACGACTGGAAACAATACCTTGATTTTGCGGACAAGCATTTTTAACCCGAAATATGCAATAGACATTCTATTACGTACTGAAATCGCTTTAAAATCAGCCACTTCGTTGCTGTTTTCAATTTCACCAAAGCGGTGCTATGCTAAAATCTCCAAACAGCCTGATTGTCTTGCGATTGCAACACTTCCCGTAAACACGGGACAGGCTTCACCCCTGACTATTGTCAGGACGGAGAAATTCTATTACATAATCCGGGTTTATTACTATTAATAGGGAGGGAAAACTTAAACTTCATTGAAAATAAAAAGGAGGTCTCAAAGACCTCCTTTTTGCATGCTTCTTAGATGAATAAATATTATTTACCTTTTATTATTCCTTCGTCTATCAATACTCGAAACGAATCTTCCATTGTATCCTTGAGGGGCATAAATTCAATACCCAGGTCTTTTTTTATTTTAGAATTGTCTGCATGAAAGGGTACGTTTACGTTGTTTTTAATGTACTTGCGCGTAAACAACTTATTGGCCATAGGCCCAATTAGCATCAACAACCATTTAGGCATTGCTCGTTTGGGTAATGGATATTTGTCTCCATATTTTGGCAATAAAATTGCCCCCATTTCCAAGAGATCTGTATCATGCGCAGACGTAATGTATCGACCTTTCGCTTCTGGAGTATAGCCTGCCCTGAAATGTGCTTCCGCCACATCCCGTACATCAACTACTCCAAGCCCCATTTTAGGAGCACCCATTTTGAGTTCACCGCCTCCTAACATTTTGAGGATATTGATGCTTTCTGAAGTGGTGTTAGCAGGATTCAGGGCTGGCCCTAAAACCAAGGACATATTGATGGTCACCAAATCCCACTGGCTTTGGGACTTTTCGATTTCCCAAGCCTTTTTTTCTGCTAAAGTCTTTGAATAGGAATAAGGTTGGTAGTCCAAGGAAGCTGTGGTATTCCATACTTCTTCGGTAATTCTACCTTCTGGTGCATTTACAGTGTCGATAGCATCCGTATAAATCGCAGCACAACTACTGGTAACCACTACACGTAACACTGAAGCTACCTCCTTTGCTGTATTCAATACGTCCGCGGTGCCTTTTAGGGCAGGATCTATTAATTCTTTTTGTGGGTCCTTGATGTCCATGGTAAATGGAGAAGCGGTATGGTAAACCAACTCACAACCTTCCATGGCGGCTTTGTAAGATCCTGCTTGCAGCAAATCACCAGCAAAGAATTTGATTTCACCAGGTGAATTTGCCGCGGCTGTTTTTAAATGACCAATTTTCTTTTCATCATTTGGATTCCGGACAGCTGCATGTACAGTGATTCCTTCATCCAGTAGTTTTTTGACCAACCAACTGGCTACATATCCATTGGCACCTGTGACCATTACAGGTTTTGATTTATCTATTTTTGTCATTATTATTCTGTTTTAACTCGGATCATGTAATAGGGTTTCTCCTCCCTGACAATAATCAGAGGTGAAGCATATCCCGTGTTTAAGGGAAGTGTTGCAATTACAAGAAAATCAGGCTGTATTGAAGCGATTCCAGTTTGTGATAGATTGTCTATTGCCTATTTCGGGTTTAATTTTGATACATAAATGTCACATAAAGGATTTGGAAAGGTTAACACCAAATACTGAAGCTTTAACACTAATTGAGTAAAACACTTCGCCAATGGTATTTTTAATTGTGATCTTTCATTTGAATATGTATTTGAAATTTAGGCCTTAATTTGAAAAGCACCTTATTGGTTTATTTATTTTCCAATTGCTTGATCTGGTAGGGTTCAAATACTTTTTTCTCATTCGGACTTTTAAGGAGTAACAGCATTGCTTTACCTAAATTGCTACTTCCGATTGTGTTTTTCATTCTTTTGAATAGCGGAAAAATTGGCCTAAATAACACATATAAGGTATTGTACCATCCGGTTTTTGATTTCACGCCTTTCTCCGGCAAGATTATTCCTGGACGAAAGGCATAAGCATCCTTAAAACCTAGGTGTAAAAGGTAATTTTCAGTTTTCCCTTTGACTCTGGCCCACATACTATTCCCCTTTTCAGAGCTATCAGTTCCTACTCCAGAAATGTAGGTGACAATCATGCCCGGGGTACTTTTATAAAGTGTATCGAACAATATTTTACTATAACCAAAAGTCATTTTGGTGTAAGCTTCCTCACTAAGCCCCATAACTGAAACACCCATGCAATGGAAGCAAGCATCGTATCCGGCTAAATTTTGGGCATGTGATGGAATTTGTTCAAAATCTGCCACCAATAGCTCTTTAATCTTTGGATGATGTAGCTCGATGGGCCGACGATTAATAAGTAAAATTTCTTTTACAATTGCCGCTTCAAGGCATTCAATCAATACAGCATGGCCAACCATTCCTGAAGCACCAGTAATAATAATTTTCATGGGTATTTAGTTTAAAGTAGGCTTATTTCTATAGTCATTTGGTGTCATTCCTGTTTTGGATTTAAACAAACGACTGAAGTAATGAGGATAGTTAAAGCCTAGTTTATAAGCAATACCACTAACCGAATCAGCATCGCTTAATAATAAGGTCTTGGCTTTATCTACAATGAAATTATTGATGTGGTCTTTGGTACCAATTCCCGTTTGCTTTTTCAATAGGTCGCTAAGGTATTTGGGAGAAAGGTGGATGGCCTCTGCGAAATAATCGATGGAAGGACTGCCATGTTCTGTAAACTTCCCTTCTTTATAATACCTTTTGAGCAATTTTTCAAATTGACTAACCGTATCTATGTTTTGAGCTGTACGTGTATTGAATTGACGTTCATAATAACGCATGCTGTAATTTAAGAGCAATTCTAAGGTACTTACTATAACGCGCTGGCTGTGGTTATCAACCCTTTCCTTAATTTCAGCTTTTATTAAGTTGACACATTCATAAAGTGTATTTTGTTCTGCCTCTGAAAGGTGCAAAGCCTCATGGACATCATAAGAGAAAAAGCCATAATCGTCTATTCTGTTCCCTAAATCTGTATGGCGAATGAGGTCGGGGTGAATAAATACAATCCACCCATGAATTTCGTTTATTTGTTGTTCTTTTTGAATAGAAGTGACCTGATTTGGAGCGGTGAAGATTAGTACTCCTTCATTGAAATCATAGGCATTGCGTCCATAGTTTAGCCCACAGCTGGCATCTTTAAGGGCAATGGTATACAAATCCATAGCCATTTTTTTTTCCAACCATTCTGGTCCAATTTCCCATTGGCTGACATCTATGATGCTAATTAGAGGATGAAAAGGTTTAGGAAATCCACACAATGCATGCAGTTCACTAATTGACTTTATACGTAAAATTTCTTCCTGCATATTAATTTAAGCTAAGATCAAATTTCAACTAATTCTATTGAAATTGATAACACAAAATGCAGAAAAAAGAACACTAATGAATTTAGTTTGCACTAATTAGTGAATATAGGGCTTAAAATTGGTCGTTCCAACTGTTAAGAGACCTATACCATCCTTATAGTTCTGCCTGTAAGGACTATCCTAAAAATGAAGAGGAGCTTGTTTTCTAACTCTTTACAATTATTAAAGTTTAGGCTTACTTCCCAATTTTACCCAGATGTGTATGTTTGAAATCATCATTGTATTTCAGTCCATAACCAAAAATTCTATCCATGGCTGAATGGCCAAATAAAATGATACCTGTTAATATTGGTATTGGGGTGTTTAGGCTAGTGCCTAGGGCAAATATCAAAATTGCCGTCAATTTATGGTGGAAGAAATTATACAACAAGGCTCCAATTTTTGGATTCACCAAATAGCCTAGCATGGATAAGTCAGGCAATAAAATACATGTAGGGAAAACCCACCAAGCGTAATCTAAATTAGCAAATATGAGTATAGCAAGTAAAAACTGGCCAACTTCTTCAAGTTTTAGAAGCGAATTCATTTCCTTAGTCAATTTATCGAATTATTTTGTTTTGATACAAAATTCAACAATTTCAACTCAGTAGCTCTTGACTTAAATCAAGAATTTTTACTTTTTCGTTTTCTAATTCTACTTAGGGTTTCAGCCGACATACCAAGTACGGAAGCAATGTATTGCAAGGGTACAAGATTAAATAAATCCTTGTTTTTCTGGTAATACAAATCATACCTTTCCTCTGCTGTCATTGAAATATGAGAAAAAACCCTGTCCTCAAGCATGGCAAAGCACTTTACTATGAATTGCTTTTCAATTGTATTCCATTTAGGGAAATTCTCACAAAGCTTAAGGTAGTTCTCTTTACTTATTGTCAATAAGCTCACATCTGTTATTGCCTGAATTGTCCAGCGGTTTGGCTGCTGATAAAAGAATCCCATGATCTCGGTGATAAGTTGGTCTTCTTTGGACAGCCATTGGGTGACCTCTTTTCCATCAGACAAAGTGTAGATTCTGAAAATACCCGATTTAACAATACTAAGCCGATTGCAGATTTTCCCTGAGCAGGTGAAATAGTCATTTTTCTGAAGTTTTTCCTCGTAGAAGTAGGACTGAACTATATCCAACTCTTCCTCGGAAAGTTCTCCAAAATAGGCTTGTATTAGTTGATTAAAGTTTTTCACGGAAGATTGAAATTAGCCAAAATTTCTATGTGGACAAAAATCAATAGCCTTTGACTTTAATTCTTGCTTAATAATTTTACCTTTTTCTATGAATTATAGCTGTTTACCAAATACTTATAGAACTAATCTTTGTTAATTATTCGGCTAGCCAACCCTGCACTTATTCGGTTAAGGAATAGTAATAGTTTAACCTTTCCAATTCTTACCTCATACCTGTCTTTTTCAAAAGCGATCATAAATTCATCCACGAGCTTTTCTGCTGTGATTTTATTTTTTCCTCTTCCCTTGGTCATGGCTGTATCTACAAGAGGAGGCAAAATTTCAAAAACTTTTACTTTCTTCAATTGTTGCCTTAGGGTTTTAGTGAAAATATGCAATCCTGCTTTGTTAGCACAATAGATTGGGGCCACGACTTTGGGGACAAGTGCAAGGACAGAGCTTACATTTACAATGGCTGCATTATTATTCTGTTCTAGAATAGGTAAAAGCAAAGCCGTAAGCTTAACAGGGGCAAGAAAATTGATCTGTGTTTCGAATTCTATTTTCTTTATAGCTTCTGGATCTTCTGCAAAGGTATGGTTGTATTGTATACCTGCATTATTAATTAAAACATTCAGGTCCTGGTGCTCCTTTTTAATATACTGAGTCAGTTTTTCTAAACCCTCTTTTGTAGCTAAATCACAGTTTATGATATGGATTTCTGGAAAACACTGTTTTACAGCTTGTAGATCTTCTACGTTTCTCCCAGTTATAATTACCTGGTTGTTTAGCTTTAGGAATTTTTTTGCAAGGGCTAAACCAATGCCTTTGTTTCCACCCGTGATAAGTACTTTGTTACCTGATAGGATCATTTTAGTTTTTAATAAATGCTTTTTTTCAAATTCCTGAAAACCATTCTCTATACCAATGATTATATCCTTTAGAAGGAGGTAAATAAAAACACAATAGAATAATTCATCTTTTGGTATTAAATGCGTAAATAGAATAGATTGGGCAAGTTCAAACCTTTTTTTATGTAGTGCATTTACATAGGTAAAGAAATTATTCTTTTGATAATTTTTGTCTGACTCGACTAAGTTGAGTTGGAGTGATTCCTAAATAGGATGCAATATGGTATTGAGGGATGATTTGTTCTAGGTCAGAAAACTCTTTTTTAAAAATCAGGTACCTCTCACTGGCATTTAAAAGAACAATTTCAACTTCTCGTTGCTCTTTTTGAACAAAATATCGCTCTGAGAGGATTCTGGCCATGCGTTCTAAATCTTGGTGCTTATCATATAGTGCTATTAGCTTTGAAGAATTGGCTTCCCTTAACTTGCAATCGGTCATTGCTTGTTGGATGATTTGGTTTGGTTTTCCAGTAACCAAGGAGGAATAACCTCCTATAAAACATGGAGCTTTGAAAAAGTGTTTGTTGTATTCTTGACCTCTTTTATTTCTAAAATAAGCCCTAATAACTCCCTCTTCCAGGAAGCCTATTTTTTTAGCAATAACACCAGCATCAATAAAAATATCATTCTTTGCTATTTGCCTAAAGGTAAATAATGCGCCTACTTCCTTTACCGTATGCTCAGTAATGGGAGAAATACTGTTGATATAGTCAATTAATTTTTGCATTTAATTCAAGGTGTTGGTAAATAAATTGTAGGCAAATGATAGTGGCATTTGCTTTTTAGTATAGGAAGGGAACTTTTAAAAATAGTCATTCCTTATTGAATTACAGTTTATTTTTGTTCCATGAATTGGCTTTCTTACCATTTACAATGAATACTTGAGTTGTTCGATATGCAGAGCTTTTGCCTTTAATTCACCATCAATATAAAGCATAAGCCCTTTTCCCTTTTGATATTTTTTACCTGTCCTATCCCATATCACGGTAAGTTCCCTACCTCTGTAATTGACCTTGTCCAGACAAAACCAATCCCAGGTTTCAGGAACTAGGGCATTTACCTCAATAGAATTGTCCAACCCCAATTTAAGACCTAAAAAGTCAGCAATAACCAAATCACAAAATCCAGAATGGTTATAATCTTTTCCCCTTTCTTCCCCTCCCTTTGCTTGGGACCAAGTTCTATTTTCCCAGGTTTTGAGTCGGGTTCTCGATATCCAATCTCCAGTAAAAGGATTTAAGTTTTCATCTATCCATTTTTGTTGCTTTCCATCCTCATCAATTATAACATGGCTTTTAGCATACTGCAACAATAGCTGATAGTAATCTTCTTTAGAAACATTCCCCTGATGGGAATAATTGTTTAACAAATTAGAAAGTCCTTTGAGCGTTTGTGTGGTGGCATAAGGCCATGAAGGACCGTTCCATTGGCATTCATGGCCGGTATAGTTTATTTCGAAAAAAGGATGAGACCGCTCACAAACAGTCAAACCATAGGGTGCATAAAAGCCCTTAGTGTCCATAAGCTTGTTCCATGCTATTGAATAGTTGATCCGGTCATCAGGTAGATTGAAATACCAGGGTGTGTAGCCAATAAGCTCTCTGACGTTTATGGGTTTACTTGCTTCGGAATAAGCTCTTGGAAGTACCGTGAAAAAGTCAAGCTCCTCGTTCCACAAACGTTGCTGTATCTCTTGCTTTATCAATTGTGCTTTTGCATCAAAATCCTGAGCCAATGATTGCTTTTTGGTGAGTTTGGCCAAAGTGGCAATGGCTCTCGCATCACCAAACATATAGCTGTTCATACTAGGCCTAATTGCTTCCATTCCGCCAATAGGTTTTCCTCCGTTGAGGATTCTTCCACTTACAGAAACTTCCATACCCTCCAGGCCATCCAATTGCCAAAAAAGCATTTTATTGCTGTCCAGTCTCGTCTGTTCCCATTCCTTGTAATTGTCAACCAATAAATCCAATTGACTGGCAATTAAGGAATCATTTCTATGTACTTTTTGAAAAGCAAGTATTGCATCAGCGACCCAAAATCCATATTTACGGATGCCATCACCTGATTTATTAAGCCAGAAATCTATATAGTCAGCTATATATATTGGGTCTCTAAGCCATCTACCTTCATAAATATGATGTCCTGCCGGGCAATTTATAGTATTGTGTTTTCCCGACCATGGGACTTTTGGTAGAAACTCTGTGATGACAAAGCCATCTTCCGATTGCTTGATGTGTTTTCTAAACGTCCACCATCGGAAATAGTAGATTTCTTCTATTTCCTTATCAGGTATTTCTATTATAGGGATATTCTGTGAGAGAAAAGCAAAAGCGGAGTCATTGGGCAGGTATTGCTTGTATAACTCATTGTCATTTTCGTTAAATGCTTCAATGTATTCGTAAAAATAGCTGGCCTCCAATACTTTAAATGGATCAGGTTCTTTACAGCCCATCAGTAGTATAAAAAGGCCAAAAAGGATAATTAGAGGGATTCTCTTCATAGGAAATTGCACTTCATATTACGGAAGTTTTTTCTTTGGCTTGTTTTGCTATATATGTGGAAGGGTCAATATAAGGTAAAATGCAATTCCTTCCTAAATTGAAAAAGCCCTTTAAATTCAAAATAAGGGCTTTTTCAATATATGCTCGTTTATAAGTTGGGTCCAGGAATTTAAATCCCCAAAGTCATCATGTTTTTAACTTTATGGTAAGTAAGGCAAGCTTTAATGCATTCTTTCAATTCAGCTTCGGGTATTTTTTGGTCGAGTGGAAATATTATAGCACGATTTCCTTCAAAGTAGAATTGATGGTTGAAGACCAATTTGAACGTGGAGATCAATCTGCTGGTACATTGGAAATACATGGCATATTGATTTGCTGTCTTTTCTTTCCAGTCCATTCTCAGTGTACTGCCTTTTTCCGTAATGTAACTTGGTTCTCCCCATTTTAAAGTTTCCTCCAATTTAGTAAGGCCCTCAATTTCTTCTGCTGTCTCGATAACCAATTGCCGCAGGTATAGCATTTTTGGTCTCACGAAATCTGGATAATTGGCGAAAACATTCTCTACCTTCGGGTTTGTTACTAATTCCATTGGCGCCATACAATTATTGATTTACACCTATGTAAATATCCACCTCAGCAGTTGATGGGTTTTGTGCTTTTTGGCCATAAATTTCAAAGTCCGCTAAATAAGTTCTATTCAAGTCCATCTCGAATATTTTTGACCAATGCTTAACAATTAATCCCTGCATCAAATCTCCTTTAGTACTGGTTTTTACATAGCTTCCTCCATCAAAGGATCTTCCAACCATTCCTTCAGGAATCTTGTCCAAGCTACTTACTTTACATCCAAGTATTGTCGTATAGGGTTTAGTATGGTCATCTTCGTAATCTGTGTACAAAGAATAAATGTCCTGTGTAATTTTATTAGGGATCATAGCTAATGTGTTTTCAGCCATAAACTTCCCCCAGAGATCGGCAATGTCTTTCGTAGCCTGACCATTTTCATTGGTCGTTCTTATGGATAATCCTATGATTTTAAATGGTTCAATTTTTACGGTTTGCATATTTTTCATTTTTGATTCCTTGCAAATGTAATTTAGACTTGTGTCATAGGTATGTCAGGGGTGCTTTGGTATTTTTCTCTGCACTGTTCTAGGTATTGTTGCAAGCTCATGTTGTGTGGGCTGAAATGCTCTTCCATTATTTCCATATTTTGGATACAGTCCAACCTAAAGGATCTGAAATCCTTCCTTAACCTGCAAAATGCAATAAGTACCCAATTGTCATTTGTGGTATACAAGGCGAATGGTTCAATTTCCCTTTGACTTACTTGTTGGTCTAAAGAGAGATAATTAATATTTACCAATTGATAATTGGCAATGGTAGATTGGAGTTGAATTAGGTAAGAGCTGGTTTTTTCATGTTCACTATTATTGCGTACTTGAATTCTGCTACTCAGTAGTTCCGTCTTTTCTTTTTGCGTGGATTTTAAAACTGCCTTGATTTTTGTGATGGCACTTTCGAACTGTTCGGTCAAAGAAAGGTCTTTGTTTTTTCTTACCAGTTGTTCCGCTGTGATGAGGGCATTGGCTTCTTCTTGGGTAAATAAAACTGGAGGTATTTTATAACCTTCCATGATAGAATAACCTTTTCCTTCTTCCGTGACAATAGGGATTCCAGATTTTTCAAGGGTTCGGATATCTCGATAAATTGTCCTTATGCTTACCTGATGTTTATCAGCTATTTCCTTTGCCGTTACTATCTTTCTGGCTTGTAATTGAGTCAGCATTGCCGTCAATCTTGCCAATCTTGGTTTGTCTTCTGCCATTGTGGTTGGTTTTGCTTAACAAGTAGATTGCGATTTATGCTATTCGTAAAGGGTAAATATAATCAAAAGAACTTATCAGTTTATTAGGGGATTTTGCTATTAAAAGGATTACAGCTATATAATAACCTTCAAGTTAAATAATTTACCACCTGATTGTGGCATGAAGAATGTTAGCTTCTAGGCTTAACCTCTCCTGTTTTACTATTTTGGTTGATTAGGAAAGCAAATTTTATTTGAACCTTATCCTTCTGAAGGATAATAATTTAAATATATTTAAGTAAAAATTAGAATAGTATATTCACCACCAAATAAATTCCAAGTATGAAATGGCAAGGTAGACGTCAAAGTTCAAATGTCGATGACCGTAGAGGGCAGTCTGGCCCCAGTAGGGGTTTTGGTGGCTTTAGTCCCATGCTGATGGGCCCCTTGATCAAAATTCTTTTTTCAAAAGTGGGCTTGGTCATTGCAGGTTTATTTATTGTTGTTTCTTTTATTACCGGTAATAATCCTTTGACTTTACTCAGTGGTTTAATTTCCGGAAATGGCAGTCAGCAAGTTTCCTCATCTGCCTACCAAGGTACTGATGAGGAAAATGAACTGGCAGATTTTAGTGCGACAATCTTGGCAAGTACGGAAGATGTTTGGAATGAGATATTGGACAATTACCGTGAACCCACTCTTGTCTTGTTTACGGGCTCGGTTTCTTCGGCATGTGGCTCTGCCTCTAGTGCTACAGGTCCTTTTTACTGTCCAGGTGACGAGAAGTTATACATCGATTTAAGTTTTTTCCACGATATGGAGCAAAAGTTAAATGCTCCGGGAGACTTTGCCCAAGCCTATGTAATAGCACATGAAGTAGGGCATCATGTGCAGAAATTAATGGGGCTTACGGATAAGGTTCACAAACTTAGGGGACAAGTTAGTGAGACAGAATACAATAAATACTCTGTGATGTTAGAATTACAAGCCGATTTTTTTGCCGGAGTGTGGGCAAATCGTTCGGAGAGTAGGATGAGTATGATGGAGGAAGGAGACCTGGAAGAGGCATTGAATGCAGCCAATGCCATCGGAGATGATCGATTGCAAAAGCAATCCTCGGGAAGGGTAGTGCCCGATTCCTTCACCCATGGCACCTCTGAACAAAGGGTAAGGTGGTTCAAAAAAGGTTTTGAAACTGGAGATATTGCACAAGGAGATACCTTTAATGCGAAGTCACTTTAAGAAGAACCAAATGAATTTAGGGGGATAAAAGAAAGTTTAAATTCTTTTATCCCTAATTATTCCCAATAGCTTATTTCAATTAAAACCTGTATTCAATTACACCTTTAATGAAAAATGGAGTGCCTGGAGTAAAGTGTATTTCTTCTACGGCTGTTGTTTCATTTTGCAACCTTGATTCTGTAGCAAATTGGGTTTCATTCCATTCGGTGTTTAGAAGGTTTTGAATTTGTATACCGAAGTTTAAACTTTTCAATTTGTAGCCCATGTTTAGATCTACCACTGTATAACCTTCTGCTACAATCGAATTGTCTTCATTGGCAGGCCTGTCTTTGATATGCCGTATATTTGCCCCGCCATAAATACCTGATTTATGAATGGCACTTAGTCCGCTTTCTATTATGAAATCAGGGGCTAAAGGAATATAATCATTTCCAATTTCCTCTTCCATTGACCTGGCATGTGTATAGTTGGTGTCAAAATTCCAGAACAGCCATTTCAATGGCTGATAGCGGATACTTAAATCAATTCCTTGTCTTCGGGTTTTTCCACTTGGTTCCACTATGCCAGCGTCTCCTACATAAACAAATTCCTGTTCTAAGAACAAGTACCAGTAGGCAGTATTTACCAATAACTTAGGGACAGGTTTCCAAACAAGTCCAGCATCCAAGCCGTAAGCTGCAGGTAGGGTTTCCTTTCCGTTTTGAGCAAGGATTACCCGGGTGTCATTTGAATGAAAACCTTTGCCTCCTTTTAGGTACAATTGAAGGTTTTGTGTATAATCATATAAAACATTCAACTTTGGACTGACAATGGTCTTAGAGGAGGTCTGGGTTAGATAGGTAGTTTGTAAAGCATCATTGTATTGAAAATCAAAGTAGTCAAGCCTAATAGAGGGGTTAATCGTCCACTTTTTATAATAAAAGTTAGTGTTGATATAAGTACCTAAATTGGTTTCAATAATATTTCCAAATTGGATCTGTGCAAGGGTCTGCCTACGATTTAACGTATGAGACAGCTCATTGTTATTGCTTTGGTCATTTCTTAGATTAACACCAGCCTGTAGTGTCGCCTCCACTTCATTAAATGAAAATGAGCGATAATATTCACTATTTAAACCATAGATGTTCCGACTTTCCTTTTGTTTAATTTGATCTCCATTGATTTCATCTTCAAGAAAGAAGGTGAAATTCGAATACAACTCAAAATCATATTTACTGTAAAATACGCTGCTTTTTATAAACGATTGTTCATCTATAAATTTTTCATAATTGACCATGACATTGGTTCTACCAGTATTGCCTCCCTCAGTATCATCAATGGCACCAAAGCGACTAATCATTCCCAGGTCAACAGCTCTTTGTGGGATTTGACCAGAAGCATCCCATTTGCTTGTTAAATGAGAGAAGGTAACTCCCAGCTTATCTAAAGGGGTAATATTTCCAGTATATTTTCCAAACAAGTTAATTCTATTGAAATTCTGAGGGCTTTCAAATGGACCATCCGTACTAATGTATTCAGTGGCAATATAGGCATCGTGCTTTTTATTGTTTAAAACATCGAACATGCCCAAAATACGGTTGGTGCTAAACTGCCCCTTCTCTATTTTTATGGAACTGTGATCAAGATTTCTCTTTGTTTTAAAATTCACATAGCCCGCAGTAGCGAAATTTCCCTTGTCTGCATAATATGGTCCTTTGCCAAAATCAATTTTATCAACTGTTTCAGGAATAACAAAGTGCAGATCTGCATAGCCCTGACCATGTGCATGGGAGACCATATTGACAGGCAAACCATCTACTGTTATTCCAATATCAGTGCCATGGTCTATGTCAAAACCCCTTAAAAATATTTGCTCGGCCTTTCCACCTCCAGCATGTTGCCCAATGAAAAGCCCTGGCACCTGTCTTAAAATATCTTGGGAAGAGTTAACCGGATTGGTTTGTAAGTCTATGGCTGTAATAAGGTTTAAGGCATTTGTTTTTGGTGAAATTACCACGCCTTCCAAGGAGATGGATTTTTCCTCAAGTAGAATAACTAGGGGAGAAGTTAACGATTCAATAGTTACATTTTTCACCTCAAACCCTATGTGAGACAGTTTAAGTGTGTCTCCAAGGGAAATGTTTTGCAGTAGAAATTTACCATTTTCATCACTATGGGTATGGTCTTTAGTGGCTAGGTTCAGTATTTGAGCATCAGAAATTAGCTCTTTTTTACCGTTGATTACAGTTCCTTCTATAGTCTGTCCAAAAAGATTGGTATGTATTAGGAGGAAAAAAAAGGCAGTAAATATTCGATTCATTAGACAGTATTTATTTTAGATGATGAACGGAGTTGTATTTTTTAATAGGAACTTGGTAGGTTAAGTAACTTATACCAAAATAAACTTGATCAGGCCATGGTACTCATTCTTTATCCTGTATAATTAGTTACTGAAGCAAAGATAAGCGCATTCCTTTTTTTTCCATGAATTGCAATTAAAATTATCTTATGCTATAAGTTACATGTGAAAAATGAGTTTCGGGATACTGGAAATGACATAGTATTCATTGAAAAATTGAAGACCTGTTCAGCCTGAATTAGGGATGAAATAAATAGGGGAGGAGTTGATTTTGGGATTTAGAAAGTGTTTGAATCAGAAATAGAGAAAGTTAATTTATTGCTACATTGGATTAAAATTATAAACCAAGAGACTAGTCCAACTATTGTTGATTATATAATGGGACTTACCATCTCTTTTTGATCCACGTTTGTTTTTCATCCTCCGTGAGAAATGTCCAAGCTACTATTCGGCTAGATTTATTATTTGTTCCCAAGGGGATCATTTTCACCTGATTTGCACCAACTTGTTCTAATAATTTATAAATCCTTTTAAGGTTTGACTCTTTGGAAACCAATGTTGAAAACCAAAAACAGTTTTTAGAAGACTTTTTGCTTTCGCTAATCATTTTCTGAATAAATCTGGCTTCTCCACCATCATAAATAAGCTCATGGCTTATTCCTGAAAAATTGAGAGTAGGTGTTTTTACCTTTTTACCCGATAGGTTCTTAATTTTTCTCCGTGTTCCTTTTTGAGCCTCTTCAATCGAAGCATGAAAAGGGGGATTACTTATTGTTAAATCGATTCTGTCGTTGGGGTTAATTATGCCTTTAAAAATAGATTCAGGTTCTTTTTGCAAACGACATTCAATTTTACCTTTTAAGGAGGGATTTGTTTGTACAATGTGCTGGGCCGATGCAATTGATTTTGGATCAATATCAGACCCAATAAATTTCCATCCATAGTTTGTCACTCCAATAATTGGATAAATACAACTTGCCCCTATGCCGATATCAAGACAAGTGAATTTGTCTCCAGTTGGGATCTTGTTAGCATTGTTTTCAGCTAATAGATCAGCAATGTAATGGAGGTAGTCTGCTCTTCCAGGTATTGGAGGACATAAATTTTCTTGAGGAAATTCCCAGTGTTTTATCCCATAATAGTGATGAAGTATCGCTTGGTTTAAAAGTTTAACAGCAAGGGGGTTTGTAAAATCAATAGAGGCTTCCCCGGATTTGCTGGGTTTTATGTGATTTTTTAATGCCGGGATAGCGGCTGATAAGGCATTCAAATCATATTTTTCTCGGTTTTTGTTGCGTGGATGTAGCCTTGCTTTCTCTTGTTTTGGTTTTTCTGAAGACATGTTTTATTGTGTTTTTAAGTTTCTTATCCCTTCATATACAACAATAGCTACTGCATTGGCCAAGTTTAAACTCCGGATATGTGGACTGTAAATGGGTATATTATATACTAAATCACTGTTTTCTTTTACTATTTTTTCGGGCAAACCGGTGGATTCTTTACCGAATACAAGAAACATGTCTTCCTTATAATCAATTGAACAGTAATCTTGTGTCCCATGACTTGAGAAGTAAGCAAATTGTTTGCCTTTGTTCTTTGCATAAAAGTCCTCAATACTCTCATAAATAAAGAGAGAAATATGCTTCCAATAATCCAGTCCTGCTCTTTTTAATCTTTTGTCACTTAATTCAAAGCCAAAGGGTTTTACAAGGTGTAGTGTTGAACCCGAACCTAAACTTAATCGGCCAATATTTCCTGTATTCGTGGGTATCTCTGGTTCAATTAATACAATATTTAATCCCATTATTTTTAGTTAAACTATTTGAAGCTAAAGGTTATAAGGTTTACCGCCTACCTTGGAGAATGACATTCAATTTTTTTATTATGCTAGCCTGCTACCTTGAACAAATAACCTTATCCATCAAAAATAGGGCTATCGTTTCTATAAAACCTTAAAACTATAAAAAAATACTAGGCAGTTATGAAAATGAAAAGGAGCAATCAACAAGCCTAGTTAAATATTTAACCGTTCCAGAATTTGAACCATTTCCACCACCTGGTTTATCTCTAAATGCAGAGGGTTATTGCCTTTGTGTTTAAGTAGTATGGCATTTTCTATTTCGTTGAATTCAATGAACAATTCCGATGAATCCATTTTCCAACTGAAGGTATTTAGATTTTCTAGGTACAATTGCTTTACATAGGGTGTTTTTGTGTAATTTTCATTCTCCCATATTTGCTGCGAAAGCCTTGTTAAGAGTTGAATGAGATCTTGGGTATCAGAATAAGCCAATTGGCAATGATCCCCATTTTCATAATCTAGTTGCAAGCTGATTCTATATTCACAGCTTTTAATGACAATGTTTCCTTTTTTGAGGAACAAATTAAAAAGTTGGTTTTCCATTTATTTTAGCCCTTGAGGCGTCCACATCTTTAAAAACTTGAATTTCTTGGGGTATTCTTCTCTTGGACAAAATGCCAGGCAAACCTCTTGGTTATCTAAGGCTGACTCTGTTAACAAAACATGATCGGACTCCTTTTTCAAGCGCGCAAATTCATCTTCATTAACTATGCAAACCACTTTTTTAAATATTCCATTAATCCATTTGATCATCTGTTCATTTTCTTCAAATTTTTTGTAGCAGGCCAAAGAAGCATGGGCAGTAATGACTGGGATTAATTTATCTGGAATGCTGTCTTTTACGACAATGTACATTTTCATAAATGGGAATGTCAAGTGGGGTCAACAGCTACCCTTATGGGCAATGGCTTATAAATTAGATGAGGTCTTGAGAAACATTTTATAAATTAATTTCAATTTAAGTAAAATAGTTTGAATGAAACCGAATCAACTCCAATTCATAAAGTTAAACACGAAATATCAATGTCGTTTAGTTAAGGTTTATAAGTTATAAAATTACTGGGTCTGGCAGTATACCTTTTTATTCTAGGAACTGACCTGTTGGGCCGTATTATTTCAAGTTGAAGCAACAGTTTGAAAGCATAATCAGATATTTTTCCAATGATTTTGTCCATTCCTTGTTTGAGTTGATCAATTATAGATTTGGTTTTACGATACGCCTGGGTTCTGTTGATCTGATAAGTGTTTTTCCGTTTTTTATTACAGTAGTCAATCCCTTTTTTGGTAAGTGTTTTACTGAGAATGTTGCTCAAGTTGGCCCTGAGAATGATTCTATTAAAATCCTGGAGAACGGCCCTGGCCGTCTTTCCGCTCAGGTTTTCAAGTTCCGCCCTAGTTTTGAGTAGCTTGAAAGACTCTTCAACAGGCCATCTTTTCCTGTAGAGCTCACGTATTTCCTTGACAGGGTACTTCTTATGGTCAACTAGGTTGGTTATCAATATATGGTCTTCTCCTGATGCAATCGGTACCCGTACGAGCCTTAACTTGAGTGCCTCAGTAGAAATATTCCTTTCCCTACACCTGTTTAAGGCCTCTTTGGAAGGGGACACCTCTATGATCTGCTGTTTTTTGGTAGATGCTAAAAATGCCTTTGCATGTTTCCATCTGTTTGCCTTTACCCTGATGACAAAGGATTTCTGTTGCTGAACCAATGAGGACATGAGCCAAAAGGCCGCATAAGCCCTATCCATTATAAGCAGGTCGCCCGGCCCTAGACAGGGAAGATGACTTTCACACAGAGCAAGTTCACTTGTCCTGTAATGTTTGATCTTGGCATCTATACTGATTTGGTTGAGTACATCGTAGGCTTGGGAAACACGGGCTAACACTACTTTTCTCCCGTTTTCAGTCCGGGTTTCGAAATGGCCAAAACCTTTTGCCAATTCTTTGCTGTAAGGAAGCTGCAAAGTACTGCCGTCGATACCTATAAGCCGAAAACCTTTCCATTTACGGATATGGCTGGCTTTATTATAATAAAAAGAACATTGTTGTTCATTGAGCCATGTAAACACCTTGGGGTTTAGTTTGGATCGTTGCTGACTGAATGCTCCTTTGGAATAGCTGACCGATTTGTCGGAAAAAAAATTATCAAGTTCTTGCTGAACACTCGATTTACCCAGGCCCAACATGAAGTAGATAAGATCTGTAAAACCCAAACACCGCTGACGAACAAACGCTGTGTTAGTCGTACGGAACCTATCGCGTGTTAATCCATTTTCTATATTGTTTTTTAATAGTTTTAAAAAGTCCTTCGAAAAGGAAAAGGACTTGATTGTTGTTAGATTATTTTCAAAAAAACTACGCTCCCTTTTCTTTCCTAAAAATAATAAAAATTCCTTAACTAAACGACATTGCCCGAAATATGCAATAGACTATCTATTACGTGCTGAAATCGCTTCAAAATCAGCCACTTCGTTGCTGTTTTCATTTTCACCATAGCGGTGCTATGCTAAAATCTCCAAACAGCCTGATTTTCTTGCGATTGCAACACTTCCCGTAAACACGGGACAGGCTTCACCCCTGACTATTGTCAGGACGGAGAAATCCTATTACATAATCCGGGTTAAAAAAGTAAAGGTTTTTAGCTAACTCAGGCCGGATTTTAGCCTCCAATTGCAGGATTAATGTCCCTGATTGTTGATAATGGATTAAGCGTGTATTCCGTTTTGTTATAATTGGGGATTGGCTACTTTGCTTTTAACTGATCAATTGCATAGTACAAGCGATTCTGCGCCCCTTCTTGAGAACCGAATATGGTGCGAGATAATTTACCCTCTTTGGTGATTAAAACCCATTGAGGGGTGCCGGATGACTCAAACTGATCATAAACGGCTCTTCCATTGTCTAGAAAAATTGGAAAAGGAAGCGCATCAACCGTAAAAATACTTTTTATATCACTTTCAGATGCCTGACTAGAGTTGAAGCTTGTATGAATTCCGACAACTTGTATCTCCTCATTCTCTTTTTGTAATTCATAGGCCAGAGGAATTGCTCTTCCAGTACAGCCCAAACATTGGTTGTTATAAATAATGGCCAAAAGTGGTTTACCCTTATATTTTTTAATCAGATCAACTGAATTGTTGTTGAAATCGCGAACAAGAATTGATTCAACCAAATCATTTTCATTAATCATGGTACTCCCTATTTATATTTAAATCCGCAATCTGAGGTCTTGAAAAATGTACGGCAAAATGTTGATAGGGTTATGGTTTATGTCATGGGATATGGCCTTTTTATTGAAAACTCAAATTTACCCTAGAAATACCTTCGAACTCTTTTTAGCTTATTCCCTTATCCTGTTCAGGTATTCTTTGGTTTTTTCTGGGAATTCAATGGGTTCGTATTCATAATCAGTTTTCCATTTAAATTCAAAAATAGTAAACCCGTCAAAGCATTCTTTAGGTTGTAATTCAAATGCTTTCATTACCATTAAGAATCGATCGATACCACCATATGGGAAGTTATCAGTCTCATATTCTATGATCCCAAAATGTTCATTTTGCTTTTCAAGCCTGGTAAGGTATACCTCAAAATCAAATTCTAAGTAATTAAATATTGACAGCGCTTTTTGAATGCCCAATACCCCTAATTTGTCGTTGTCTACTCCTAGGTATTTCTCTAGAAAATCATTGGCATAGTCAGGGATTATTGACTTGTATCTTTCGTCAGCAGGGTCTTCATCCAATGAGTCAATTAATTTTTTATAAGCTTCATCTGTTTCCTTTTTTGATAAATTGTCCCAATCAATAATAGTAGGCTCAGGTTCCTCAAACTTGAAACCGGGTTGCCTGACATTATCCATATGTTCGTACAATTTTTGAAAATCCTCAAACTTTGTACTGTCTTTAATGTCGAATTTGATGTATAGCATTCAATGAAAAAATTTATTTTTTTAGATTTCTTTTAGACATGTCTTGTTTGAATATTCCCTCTAATAGCTTGTAAAGTTCAGGGTGTTTTCGCTTAAGTAATTTTGGTCTTTCAAAAAAGTACTCACTTACAACGGAAAAGAACTCAGCCCGATTGGTCCCTCCGTAGGGGTTGATGTCAGATTTTCCTTCATGAATTTCTTCGATCTTTTTACTGATAAAATCCAGCCATGGTATTGCATATTGCTTTTCCATTAGCAAAGCCGGAATACCATCTACTGTCCCATCTACCTTGTCTATTAGATGTACAAACTCATGGATGGCAGTGTTTTTTTTGTCTGTTTCATTTTGAAAGCCAAGTCTTAGGGCTTTCTGAGACAATATCATTACACCTTCCATAGGACCATTCCCGACCATTCCTGAAACCCTTCTTTCTTCACCTTCTGTTTCAAACTTTTCGTTGAACAAAGTCGGGTAAATCAAAACCTCATAGAGATTGATGTACTTCCAGTCTTCAAACCCAAAGATTGGAATTATGGCACTGGCTGCAACTAATATTTTATCCGTTTCATCTACATTGGTCTTTACGCCCGTGATCTTGCAATTTAATAGAAACTCTTGAATTTTGAGCTCAAAGCGCTTCTTTTCATCATCAGACAGTGACTTATAATAAGGTATATTGTTGTTCAATATTGTTCGCCATTCTGTAGGGAATGGTTCACTTGGCTTAATCCAAACTTTGTTCTTTTTTCGCTTCCAGGTATAAATAAAGAAGCCAATTATTATTGAAATGAATAGCAATGAAAAAACTGTCATAAGGAAATAATACTATTAGAAATCCTAAAAGTGTTTCTTGGCAATGTCTTCGTTTTTGGTATAAATAAATTTGGCAACTGAAGCCCACCTAAATAATGCCCAGTTGCCAAATAGAAAAGTTAAGAGTATCGTTTTAATGGTTTACCTGATCTGACCACGTAGCAATCCACCTCCATGTTGCACAGAATGGATATTGACATATAAAGGATCATTTTTTAAGGCGGTAAGCTCTGCGTCGGTTAAAGTTAGGCTTTTGGTTATGCCAAGTTGGGCATTGTCTGTAAAGCCTAGGTTTACCAGTACCCCTCCATTTACCTCTGCTGATCCATTGTGGATATGACCTGCCGTGATCGCATCTGTAGCGTCCAAGTCATTCACTACGGCGCTATAGTACAAAGTTGTACCTATTACTCTCAAATAAGCAGCGCCTGATTCATTTCTATCAGTTATAGCAGGCACTTCATTGGCAGGGGATAAAGCTACATTGAAAGCATTGTCTATGGTTTGATCTATTTGCCCTCTAACCAAGCCCGAACCTTTATCTGTTGAATGTACATTGACATATACATCACTGCCTTTTAAAGTAGCTATTTCACTGTCACTTAATGTAATTGTTCCAGTAGCCGTGTTCCCTGAAAAGGCGATTTCCGTACCGTCTACCAAGGTAATGGCTACACTTCCTGCTGTAACAACATCTCCTGTATGAACATGGGCCATGGTCAATGCATCTGTTGCCAAAAGATTGTTTATTGTAATAGTGAATTCCAAAGAATTGTCATCAAACAAGTTCATTTTGATATTTCCCGTTTCATCCCTTCCTTCTACCATTGGGATAGAATATGCATTGTCCAGATCGATATCAAAGGTTTGAACACTTACTTTTGCAGGGGGATCGGCTTCATCCTCTTCACAGCTGAAAGTCAATAGGGCACATAGGCCAAGCATTAATAATAAATTTTTACGTATCATAGTTAAATAGTTATAAGGGTTTGGTCTACTCCATTTTATAGTCCTTTTTCGACAGGTTCAGACTTGACTTTTTTTCCTTTATTCAGTGAATTTTTTCTTATGACAACGGAACACGCTATTGTGGCCTGTCGTTTTATTACTGCTTCAATATAAGTTTAAAAACTGACCGTTACAAAATAACTTATTCACAATGCCGACCTTTTTAGGTATCTATAAAATAGCAAATTTTGAAATTTTAATTGATCATCATAAGTTGTTATATATCAAACTGCTTAGGTAAGAGAAAGGTTGTGATAAATACAGGTCAGAACTATTTTTTTCCTTCAACCCGGATTATGTAATAGGATTTCTCCGTCCTGACAATAGTCACGGTTGAAGCCTGTCCCGTGTTTACGGGAAGTGTTGCAATCGCGAGACAATCAGGCTATTTGGAGACTGAGTCATAGCATTGCTATGGTGAAGTCGAAAATAGCGACTAAGAGGCTGATTTTGAAGCGATTTCAGCACGTAATAGATTGTCTATTGCATATTTCGGGTTCAACTGTAGCTCAATTTTATAAGAAATTGTGACGATATAGCTTGCACTCTAAGGGCTTACTACTAGCTTTTGTTGGTAGATGATGGTTTGCTCATTGCTAACACTTAAAAGGTAAAGGCCTTTAGAAAGATTGTCTATTGGAATGTTGAGCTTTTCCTCTGTGGTTTTATTCCAATCAAAATGACTGAGTAAATGTCCGTTCATATTGTGAATATAGACACTTCCTTTTCCAATTATGGTGTTGATTTCTAATTGTACATCTCCTTTGGCAGGATTTGGAAATATACGGATATCATCTTCTGAACCGGTAAAGAATTCTTCTTCTTTGTGCCGATTATTATAAATTTGTTGCAAGCTTTTTAAGCTAGATTTTATGTTGTTATTTTTTACCTCACTACCTATCAAGGCAATCCCGGATATGCTGGCATTATTTTCTTTAGCCGTCATTTGTAAGCTTAATATCCCATCATCGACCACTATGTTTTCAAAGGATAACAGCATAGGATAATTTTTGTTTTCTTCAAAAATATCAAAGTTGCTTTTTATGGTTTCACCCTCTAAGGTAATGTCAAAAACCCTTTTTCCAGCCGAAGGAGCACCTCCTTCATGCCCAAACCAAAGTTCATTGTGCATGGTAAAGACGGTATAGGTACCATTGGGGACAGGAAAGTTGTAGACCAGGTTTTTTCCATTTCTTTCTGTTTGGAACATGGGTTCTGCTTCCAGTTCTGCATTTTCAAAACGACCCGATCCTTCATTATAATGGCTATCAGTGGCTGTCTCCGCCAGGTAAGTAATTCCAATTAATTCTGCATCCGTTTCTCCACCAGTGTTTAAGAAGTAAGTGTAATCTGAAATTGGTGGGCCGGCTGCTTTTTCCCGAATAATGGATAGTCCGGAAATCGAGGCATTGTTGGCACTTGCAAGCATTTTAAGGTTTAAAACCCCATCAATTATTTCTATTGATTCGAAGGTATGGGTTACGGGCTCATTATTGCTCTCGGTAAATAGATCAAAATCTTTCTTGACCACCTTATCCTCAATTAAGATGTCAAAAACCCTGTTTCCTGCTTTGGCCGCTGGCCCTCCTTTACCAAAATATAGCTCGTTGTGGTATGTTTTTATAGTATAGGTTCCATTTTCAATAGGTATTTGAAACTCCAGCAAGGAGGCATACCTTTCGGATTGGAAAATCTTCTCATTGCTTGCTGAGGTATTGGTGTTGAAATTTGAGTTGCTAATGAATTCATTATTGATTTTACCGAAATTAATTTCATTGAATTCAATACTGCCATCTTCCCAAGTATGGTAGTGCAAGTCTTCTAAATTCTCATTGGCCTTGCTTTTCTCAGACAATTTAAAAAGTGTAAGAGATCCGTAAGGAGGGATAGTTACCTTACCTGAAAACTGCTCTAATTTCGCATTAACATAAGTTCCTGATAAAGTAATGGTTTTATTGCTATTTGAAGGGTTTACTTCAAATAACATAACTTCGTCAGGATTGACCACAGAGGCTTCGGCTTCTACAAACTCTAAATCATCCAGCCAATAAGTCATGTTTTTCTCAGAAGAACTGATCATTAAAGAAACTTCATTCTCATCCTGATAGGGAGATATAAGTACTTCATAGGTATTGACCTCCTTGTCGATATTAAAGGTAGAAATTGGCGACAATCTCTCCCATGGACTATCCGTAAACCTTAGGTTAAAAGCAAGAGGGCCCTCTTTATTCGCATAAGCCTTCACTGACAGCAAATAGGTCTTGTCTTTTTTTAAGGCACCCAAATTTAGTTTTACCGAACTGGATGCAGAACTTGTGACTTTAAGCGCTCCTCCAGTCATTTTACTATCGTCCTCCCAAGTAGATTGGCAATCGTTGCAGGATAAACCTGTTATATTTCGCTCGAAGGTAGTATTAGGGTACAAGCTGTTTCCTATTTTCTTGCGAACGGTATACCTTGAAAAGTCAATGGAATTGCTGGTGGAATTTCGGTCTTTAGCATGTTTTGCTGACCAATGACTAAGGTCATCTACTGCACTTTCTACTACTCCGTTTTTTGTATATTGGTGATTGATACTGTATTCATCGCTTAAGGGTCTGAAAAAGTAATTGTTGTCAAAATCAGCCATCAAAGAAATGTCGTTTTTATGGGTCTTGATCCCATAAGAATATTGATCAGCAAGCTTAGTGAAAAATTGGTTGTTTTCGATGTCTATATTTCTTGTGTCCTGACCAATACTACTATTTCCCAAGGTGATGGAATATTGGTTGTTGAAAAATGAATTGTTACTTACATAGATGGTGTTTCCATTGGCTATTTTTAGCCCACTATTCGTGGTATTGCCAACAGTATTGCCGATGATCGATATATTGTTTGAATTATCATCCAGAAAGATACCTTCTACCAATACCTTGTATTCGACTCCTCTTTTAGGGACACCAGTTGTTTTGCCAATGCCATTTACGACAATGTTTCCTTCTATTTTTCTACCGGTATAAGCCTGGTATTCTACCCCTCCAAAGGTGTAAATTCCACCTCCATCACTTTTTATCAAACAGTAGGTGTCAATGAAATTATTCTTAACCACCGTATGATTACCACTAAACTGAATGCCATTGAAGCCTGTATTTATTACTGAATTGTTCTGAACCAAAATCTTTTCACCACTTGCGAAGATTCCAATTCCTGCAGCATCATCATTTAGGGTTCTTCCAATAACCATAGCAGTGTTGCTAACTTCATTATCGCGGACTATCGCCCGGTCATTTCCATATTTTAAGTACATGCCATTGTTATAGGAATGCCGAACAATATTGCCTTCTATGATGAGGTCTGAAACTCCCCGGGAATGGATGCCATCTTCTCCGGAAAATTCAATTTCAGAATCACTTATAACAATGTTATCCCCACCTTCCAAATGAAGGTTGTTCCCATTGGCACCTTTAAATTGAATATTTTCAACCCTAACATAACTTTCTCTATAGTCTTTGGTCAATAAGTTGTCCAAGGTACTTACTTTCACTTTCAATGTAGAAGGGTTCACATTTCCCAAATACACACTTATTTTTTTTGTTGAAGGGTTAAAATACCATTCCCCAAATGAATCCAGTGTACTTATATGGTTTGAAATGAAGAAACCATAACCTTCCTGTGCTTTGTAATTACTAATACCTCCATTATAATGAATTTGTTGGCCAGTTTGTGATGTGATATTGTACCTGTTTATTACCCAATCCTTGGTCCTGATTATTACATCTGCTCCTTTCCAATCATGGGTACTGATTAATTGATCACTCTGGATCATATTGGTTCTTACCTTATCAATGGTCAGGTATCCATCATTTTGTATGTCTGCATTGGGATACCTACCCATTTCATGGATTTCCTCATTGATCAAAAGGACCTTAACTGCGTCTGAATTGACTGGAGCAGTACTTTCATAAATACCATTTCCTTTTGCTTTCCATGCTTTGATTTCTTGGAAAGAAGTAATTATAGGCTTTAAGCCTGTTCCATAGGCACCAATTATTACTGGTGAAGTAGGGGAGCCTGAAGCTTTAATGTGCAGTGTTCCATAAAAGGTTTCTCCTCTTTTGAATAAAATGGAATCTCCAGGCTTTATAATATCGAACTGGGAATTGATCTTCTCAATGGTTTTCCATGGAGTAGCTGGATTTTGAGCCTCCTCTATACTGCGATTGTCATCTCCCTTTTCATTGGACAAATAATAATTGTTGGCAAATCCATCAGAAATAGATATTGCCATCACAATAAATGTGTAAATGGGTAAAAATAGAAATTTCATACTATTAAAAATTGAAACACACATCTTTTATTTTTTAAGCTATTAAAAAAAGATGCCTTATTTTATATACGTAAAAAAGCTGTTAAAAAAATTATACTTATAGTTTCTAACCTTTATTAAATTTTAATATTGATTTATTAACAAATATATAAATTTATTTTACCTATATGAAAACTGGGGTTTCAATAATTAAAAATACTTTCCAATGACTTATAGCTATCTGGTCTTTAGTTTGGTTTTATTAATTTACAATTGAACGTGGTAATGTATTGTATGTAATTTGGCTTGTAATACCTTCTTTATTCCAAGCCTTTCTTTTCTGGGTTCCAAAAAGGTTTTGTTTTGATTTGACGGGTTTCCCATCCCAACTCATTTCTGAAAAATTTTGTCAATGCCACACATATTCTACTATCTCCAGCGATATAAACTATCTTTTTTCCCATTAGCTTAGGGGCTATTTCTTTTACCTTGGCAATGATCTCATCACTAGGGTTTTGAGGCAGTTCATAAAAATCAAAGGGTAAACTGCCATCTACGTCAGGGAACAAATCACTTTTTTGCTGACTGTACAATATACTTGCCACTTGCTTGTCCTTACCTATGTTTCTGTGGATCATATATAGGTGGGAGAGGGCAGAAAGATCACCTACCATCAGGTAACTGTCTGCAGTGTCATCGGCCAAGAACTTGCCCTTTTTCCACTTGAAATAGACCGAATCGCCCACTTGAGCATCCTTCACCCATTTCGCACCAATACCATTACTGTGAGTGGCAATGGCTACATCCACAAAACCTTCTGTCTGATTGATGTTCCAGACACTGTAGCTTCGCATTTTGTCTTTCATCGACAGTTGTTCCTGGCCTATACCTATGCCCATCCTCAAGAAGGATCCGGGAATAAAATTGGCTTTGCTAATCCCCTCATTTTGCAAGCGAATTTTATAGAGGCTTTTTGAAAGGGCTACTTTCTCTATGAGGATGGCTTCCTCCAGAACTACTGTTTTTAGAATGTTTTCTATGATGCTCATTTCTTTATTTTCTTGGGTGGTTTTGTTGGTAGTTTTCTATCATGGCCAAAGGAGAGGGGTGCTGTTGTCCTGTCGCTTTTTCATAGTCTGAAGGTACATCGTTGGCCCCATCTTTTATGCCTTCATAAATTCCTGCAATGATGGTGCCTATAAAGTCACCCAAAGCCGCCTGCCGTTCCTTTTTATACTCCTCTACAGGCACGGCCGTGTATTTTAAATTGGTCTTGTAAACATGGTTAATAGCTGTAGCCAATTGGCTTTGTGTAATGGCTTCTCCTACCAGATTGTAGGTATTACCTTTGTGCTTGTCATCCAAAAGCATTTGTGCATAGGCAAAACCCAAGGCTTCTCTGCTGGTATAGCCACACTTACCATTACCGGCACAGTTTCTTATTTCCCCTTCCTTCACATAGGTATCAATGTATTCCAGATCGGGTTCTATATAAATGCCATTTCTTCCTATGACCCAGTCAAGCCCGGATTTACGCACATCTTCTTCGGTTTGGCGATTGCTTTGCACCACAGGGCTAAATGCCGTATTGACTTCGTCTCCTACTATGCTGGTATATACTATTTTTTTCACACCGTTTTGTTTGGCAGCTTCGATTACATTTCGGTGTTGCTGAATCCTTTTTGAGGGTTCGTCCATTCCCGAAACGAGCAAGACCTTGTCAACCCCTTTTAGGGCTTGGTCAAAATCTTCTCGCTTGGTATAATCTCCCTTTCTAACTTCCACACCCAGGTGTTTGGCCTTTTCGGTAGTCCTTGCGATGGCGATTACATTTTCTTTTCCAATTTCCTTTACAAGTGCTTTGACAATGGCTGCACCCAATTGTCCGCTAGCTGATGTTACTGCAATTTTCATAGTTATCAATGGTTTATGCTTTGCTTAATTTTAATCTATTCGCAATGATCTTTTCTTTTACGACTGGAATTCTAATGACAAAACCCAAGCCCACTACCACTGCATAGACCAACCAGGTTTTTTCCAGTAGGGCAACGTGTAGCAAGCTCAAGATTATGGCTACATAAGAATAACTTTGCAGCTTTTTCCATGTTGCTTTGAGTAGTTTCATTGATTTCCTGTTGGAAGTCAGTAGGAGAGGGATTAGAATTAAAACAGCTATAAAACCTGCAATGTAATTGACCTGGGTGAAGGTTTCCGCAAAACCTTCTGCCCAAATAAACAGAACAAAATGCACCAAACTCCAAACCGCCGTAGCAATGCCCATGGCTTGTCTTACAAATAGGTTGGTGATCCCAAAGAGGATAAAAAACGGGGTGCAGGTGAGCACTGCCGTTATCCAACGGATGGCAAATTCACCTGAAACATGGTACAACATCTCCAAAGTGGTTCTGTCTTCTCCCACTGCATTTTCCACAAGTGAGATGGTAAGACCATTTTGCCAATCTATTTGGATCATTTTAGCCAATACAAGCATCGGTAATGCCGCCAATAGGGCAACAATCATCCAACCGTAATTCCGTTTCAAAAATTTCATGGTGTTTTTTAATAATAAGTAGCCTTAATGTCTTGATCATCGACTTAGAGCCACCTAATGCTCAACGTTCTTCTTGACTTATCGTTCTGTATTTTTCTCTAATTCGTAAGAATAGGAAAGATAATAATTTCTAGCAGGGGCATTTACTTGTTTTGCAGCCAAAGCCCTTAACAGTTTTATTTTAATCTCAGTGACTTTTGATTTTTCGTAGCCCGTTTCAAGTAAGTAGTCCGACAATTGCAGGCCCCATTGGTTATTGCCCTCCTTCAAAGCTTGGTTAACTTGCTCAAATAACTTATCGGCACCTCCTGCAAGGGCTATCATGTTATTGGCCTCCTCTGAAGCAGAGAGTGGGTTGAGGTTTGTAGGATTTCCATCAAACCAACCTACATAGTGAAGAAATATGGAACGTACTCCCCATGGCACGGAACCATAAAACTCCTGTAAGTTGGCTTTGTTCTTTAGGCTATCGGCCAGTATAACACTGTCTACGGTTTGTTGCAGGGTGTATCCTTTGTTCATGGCGGCGATGGTTTGTTGGTAGACACTTGTTATCGCTGTTGCGTAATTTGTGAGGTTGCTGTGAACCTCTGCTTTTCCTGAAACTGGTCGGGTATGGCCAGGTACAAGGTTCTCCACCGGATAGGTACTCATTTTCTGTATTGCCTCCCCCCAAGATTTGACATCTCTGTATTGGGAACCTCGAATGGCATATAGATTGGGAAAGGATTTGTAGTAATTGTCTCCCGTAAATAAGGTCTTCAGCCCAGGTATCCAAACAAATAGCGCATCATTTGTTTCTCCATCAGCAGCGTAAAGTTCGAAATTCAAACCTGCAAGGTTAATTAACAAGGAATCGGTAAATGTGGTATTTGGCGCAAGGTAGCCTTCTCCAACTCTATCCGCCGAAGTGCTTCCAGGGCCTACACCTCTATTGATGACCACCTCAGCTGGTAAATCCCGTCCAAATTGCCTTCCGTTTCTTATTCTTAGTATAGGTTCTACAGGAGAATGTTCTTGCAGTTCTTTCTTGAATCCCGCTCTGCCTATGATTTTAACGTTTTTGCTATCACCTACAAAAGCAGCTGTTCCTCCAGTATGGTCCTCATGTCCATGCGTGTATATCACGGCCTTTACAGGTTTGGAGCTGATTTCCCGGAACTTTTCCGCCACTTTTTCTGCAGCTCCCAAGGCCCGAAGGGCATCTATTATCACCACTCCTTGTTCGCCAACTACCATAGAAGCATTCGAGCCATCATAGCCCACGGCCACATACACGTTTTCATTCAACTGAATGATATCCGGTATAAATTCATCACTTTGCTTTTTCAATTTGGTGATATTGGGATGTTCTTGTTCCACGTCCTGTTCCTGAAGGGAGTTTTCATCAGTGGAATTTTGACATGCCTGCAAAATCAGTATACCCATTACGAGCAGACCAAATATTAGTGCGCTGCTGTATGTTTTTGGAATTTTGTTTGTTTTATTTTTTCTAGTTTTCATGGCTCTGACGTTTAATGCGATCTAATTCTTGCCTCAATTGTGTAAACTCGGGCTTAATTTTTAGCGTTCTTATTAATAGTAAAACCTTCTCATTCTAAACAGTTTGATGGCTGGCTTTCTCTTCCTCTTTATATATTTTTGAACGAGGTTCACAAAAGGGACACTTAGCTATTACCCATAATTTATTTTTTACAAAGTTCCGCAAACAGCCTTCCCCATAAAAGGTAAATCCTTTGTTAAAAATGGTAAATGTGATACCTATAGGCTAAAAAAAGCTCAGGCGACGGTGCGTTCACGGTGGTTGAGCCTGTCGAAACCACGTCATGTATTATTGTGTTTGTTTTCATCGATACCATTGCCTTCGACAGGCTCAGGCGACGGTACGTTCACGGTGGTTGAGCCTGTCGAAACCACGTAATGTATTAACGTGTTTGTTTTCATCGATACCATTGCCTTCGACAAGCTCAGGTGGCGGTACGATTCCGGTGGTTGAGCCTGTCGAAACCACGTAATGTATTAACGTGTTTGTTTTCATTGATACTATTGCCTTCGACAAGCTCAGGCGGCGGTACGATTCCGGTGGTTGAGCCTGTCGAAACCACGTTATGTAATATCGTTTTTGTTTTCATTGATATCATTGCCTTCAACAGGCTCAGGCGGCGGTACGTTCACGGTGGTTGAGCCTGTCGAAACCACGTCATGTAATATCGTACTTGTTTTCATCGATACCGTTGCCTTCGACAAGCTCAGGTGGCGGTACGATTCCGGTGGTTGAGCCTGTCGAAACCACGTTATGTAATATCGTTTTTGTTTTCATTGATATCATTGCCTTCAACAGGCTCAGGCGGCGGTACGTTCACGGTGGTTGAGCCTGTCGAAACCACGTCATGTAATATCGTACTTGTTTTCATCGATACCGTTGCCTTCGACAAGCTCAGGTGGCGGTACGATTCCGGTGGTTGAGCCTGTCGAAACCACGTCATGTAATATCGTATTTGTTTTCATCGATAGCGTTGCCTTCGACAGGCTCAGGCGACGCGTCAATATCGGTGGTTGAGCCTGTCGAAACCACGTCCCTCGGATACTGTGTGTAATTTTTCGCTAAATGTGGCAATAATTCATGTTTTCCATTAATCAAGGCTTCTTTCTTTTTCCTGCTCCAACCTTGAACCTGTTTTTCTCTATAATAGGCATCATCTATTCTCTGATATTCTTCAGAATAAATCAATTTTACTGGCAATCTCTTCTTTGTGTGATTGGCACCTTCACCATTCTGATGTTGTTCAAGTCTAACATCAAGATTGTTGGTACTTCCTGTATAGTAGGTCCCATCGGCACATTCTAATATGTAGAGCCAACCTTTCATATTTACACATTAAGATTTAATATACAAATACACCTTTGCCTTCGGCAGGCTTACGATTCCGGAGGTTGAGCCTGTCTAAACCACGTTATGTATTAACGTACTTGTTTTCATTGATGTCGTTGCCTTCGACAGGCTAAGGCGGCGGTACGTTCACGGTGGTTGAGCTTGTCGAAACCACGTCATTTATTATCGTACTTGTTTTCATCGATACCATTGCCTTCGACAAGCTCAGGTGGCGGTACGTTCTCGGTGGTTGAGCCTGTCGAAACCACGTCATTGGCACTCTTTATCCAAAAATGACTTTTCAAATGATAGAATAACCTATTTTTGTTTACCCCAAATAAAGTTCCATTTTTTCTATCCCCTTAAACCTTCCCCATTTCTTGTTCAAAGCTTAATTCAATAAACTCTCCCGGGTGTGAAAGGGCTACTTTTACGGATACACGTAAGATACCGTTTAAAATGTCTTCTGCCGTCATGGTGCTGCCCAAACCTATGTACACGACAAAAGCCTCCGCAGGAATTGAGCCCATAAGTCCTCCTTGTTTCCATACATACGTTAAAAAGTTTGCAATCTCACTTTTAATCGCTGCCCAAATATTAGCAGTATTGGGTTCATATACATAGACTCGAATAGCGGATTTAATTGATTGCTCCAAGAAGATGGCTGTTCGCCTTACGTTGAGATACCTCCAGTCTTGAGAGTTGCCATCCATGGTGCGGGCACCCCAGACCAAAACTCCTTGTCCCGGGAAAGTACGAATAGCATTTATCGCAAGACCCGACAAAGGCACATTGAGGTCCCCCTGCATTTCAGTGGTTACGTTGATGGTAGGAGCTTTCACACTTGAAATGGAGACATTTTCCGGTGCATTCCATACTCCCCGGGAGTTATCTACGGAGGTATAAATCCCCGCCATGGCAGCAGATGGAGGCATTGTATTTACTTTCTTCTGGATTGTTCTAAGCACCAGTTTATACGCCTTGCTAATGGATTGAAGGTTGTTATGCGCGTTTTTTTGACGGTCGGCTTTGATTTTTAGTTGTTCTTCTTTGCTTAATTTGGGATCTTCCGTTGGAGGAGCATCGGCTCCTTCAGCAGCAGCCTGGCCTGTCAGTTGGGATATCATAAGCAAAAATGCTCCTTTTGATTGTTCAGGAACTTGCGAAGCATCCATTTTGAGCAAGGTGTCCAGTGTTATCATGGCATTGCCTGATAGGTTTTCATAGGAGAAGGCAGCTTCGAGATACAATATTGTATGTAGCCAGGGATAATAGGCTGCTGCAAAAGAATAGTAAGCGGATTGCGATGGGATCACGTTATCCCTAAAGGCATCAATGCTCTCTGATGGATTTTTTTCAGGTTCCCAATAGCCCCTGGGTATGTCCAAAATGGCCATACGGTTGCCCATGGACCCACAATGGTTGATCATATGGGATTGTAATGAATAAGCGTCTTTATATCTGTCTTTCAAAGCCGATTGGCTGTCATCGTATAATTCCACTGCCTCCGGAATAATAAGTAGGGTAGGGACGGTTTCTTTTTCCAGTAGGTCTACTGCCGTTTTTAAGTCCGCTGCCTTGATCCGGTCTTTGTAATCGCCAACACAAACTACATAGCATTCCTCTCCGCCATTGTTATAGAAAAATTGAAGGGCACTGTGCATTCGGTATTGCGGCCCATTTGCTTTTACCAGGTAGCTTTCCCCAACATCCCCAAAGGTAAAATCCGCTGCATCGGTTGTGGTCTTTTCAAGGTCAAATTGAGTCACTGGCGGTTCATTGCCGAAAATCGTATAATAATCAGACAGCGAGGTTACCCTGCGCGGCTTATTGCGCAAATCCTCTCCATTGTAACTTGTATTGTGCGTATAGCCTATAAAAACAGGAATGGAAGTGGCTACCGGAACTATTCCCACAAAGGAATCAAGTTCCTGTACATAAACGCCTGGGGTTTTTCTTTGATTAGGCATGGTTTGTTTTTTAAGCGTAATTATTTATTGTCCGGCAATGCATCAAACTGTTTGCGCTTGTCATCGAACCATTTTTTCATTGCTTCAGGAGATTGCATCAGTTGCTGCATTTCTTTCATGGCTTTTAAATGATCGGGATCTTTTTTTTGAAACATTTCCATGCCATGGTTTTTGCTTAGCTCAGCCATTTCATCGAAGGTATTGGCATGAAAGGCCAGCCCACAGGCTCCCCCAAGTTGTTTACAAGTCATTGTCTTCATTATAGGATGGTTTTATTTTTTTATTAAAAAGGATTGCTGTACCGTAGGAACAGTTCTTTGACCAATTTTATATTAGTTATTTGTACTTGATTTTTGTAATCCACTGTAAAATAACCAATATAAGTAAAATCCTTTGGCTTCGGAAGTCTGGTGTCGACAAGCTGGCTTCGACAAGCTCAGCCACCGTTACGTCCCCGGTGGTTGAGCCTGTCGAAACCACGTTTCGTTATGACGTCTACGTATCCCAATACCTCTGCCTTCGACAAGCTCAGGCACCGGTTGGGTTTCCGAAAACTATGCCTTCGACAAGCTCAGGCGCCGGTTGGGTTTCCGAAACCTCTGTCTTCGACAGGCTCAGGCGACGGTCGAAGTAATTGATAATTACGTAATAAATCCCCCTGCGCCCGCTTTAAAGGGGGATTTTGGTTTTTTTTTGAATTTCCGAGTACGTTATTGACTTTTCAATTGGTTAGCCCATTTATAGGGTACCATCAAAAAATAGGACTTAAGCCAAAATTTAGATTTTTATTATATATGCCTTTTACAAGGGCATAGGGCTATAGAATTTCAATGCTAATCCTTACCTTAGTCTACTTAATAACTAGGCTTGGTTTGAAACCCAGGTTGAATCAAAGTTTGAGGGATTCCTTAAAACAGTTATTGATATTTCAATGTAGCATTTCTTGCATAAAAAATAGTGTGAAATCATTTACCAACATGTCAGAAGCATGTGAAAAGGGTTAAAAACAAAACATATGAAGCGTAGAAAGATGATGGCCACCATGGGAGCCATTTCCCTTGGATTAGCCTCCTCACCACTTTCAAAAGCAGAGGTAGTAAAAAAACCGTATAAAATCACGGAGAAAACAATTGAAACCGATATTTTGATTGTTGGTGGTGGTACTGCTGGTGTGGTAGCAGCCATTCAGGCAGGAAGAGCAGGAGCTAAAACAACCCTGGTCGAAAGTGGTAGTCAATTGGGAGGAACAACCACTACCGGAGGGGTTTCCTTTCCCGGGATTTTCCATGCTTGGGGAAAACAGGTCATCGGAGGCATAGGATGGGAACTAGTGATGGAAGCCGTAAATCTAAACGATGATATCCTACCCAACTTCTCCATTATTCCCAATAATACAACCATTCGTCATTGGAGGCATCAGGTAACCGTCAATCCAGCACTTTACGCCATGATTGCGGAGGAAAAGTGTGTGGAAGCAGGTGTTGATATTCACTATTACGAAACGCCTACAAGTATCGAATTTAAAGATGGAAAATGGTTTGTGAAAACAGTGGGTAAAGGGCTTAGCAATGAGATTATATGTGATCAGATTATAGATTGTACCGGTAATGCTACCGCAGCCTCTATAGCAGGTTTTAAGCTTTTGAGAGAAGAAGATACCCAACCTGGATCATTTGTCTTCAGAATAGGTGGCTATGATTTGGAAAAGCTGGACCTGTCGAAGATTCCTAAAGAATACCATTCCAGGCTCAAGCAAAACATGCTTATCAATAGTGATGTGAAAGTGGAATCATCGGTTAATAATTTCCCTCCAACTTCTCCTTATAATTATGTCTACGTACATGGTGCTGACTCCTCTACCTCGGAGCTACATACAAAAGCGAACCTGGAGGGAAGGGCTTCATTGTTGCAATTGATTAGAAAATTAAGAACATTCCCAGGTTGTGAAAAGATAAAATTATTGGATGCACGACCTGAGACGGCCATTCGGGAAACCTACCGAATTGACGGACTCTATAAAATCACCCATAATGACTATGTTACAGGGAAAGTATTTGAAGACTCCTTGTCCTATTCATTTTATCCAATTGATTTGCATAGAAACGGGAAGTCCATTTACCAGGAATTTCTAAAGGAAGATGTGGTTGCCACAATTCCACTGAGGGCATTGATACCCAAAAACAGCCAGAATTTCTTGGTGGCCGGACGTTGTCTAAGCAGTGACAGGCTGGCCAATTCCGCACTACGTGTTCAAGCTTCTTGTATGGGAATGGCGCAGGCCGCAGCGGTCGCTGCAGTATTGGCCATCAAACATAAGGTAACACCAGCAAATGTTCCTCTTCCAGAATTGAAAAATATGCTAAAGGAACATGGAGGCATAGTACCCAATGCATAAGTTGTTCATTCAAAATATAAATAGATGATCAATTGGATCAAAGGCTTATTGGTTGGTGCATTATTGCTCCCATTTTCTTTTGAAAATGGAGAGGACATTCGATATTTTCAACAATCCACCATACCGCTAACTGATTCCTCTGAGGTGATTGTATCCTCTATTTATGATTCTTTATCAAGTCAGGATATTTACCAGGTGAAAACATCAACTGGTACTCCTGTGCATTATTATATAGCATTTCAGGAAGGGGTATGCTTTGAAAATGAGTGCCGGCCCCTGAATATCCTGATCTACTGGAACATTACCGGTAGGTACCTGGGCTTTGAACTGGTGGATGGAGAGTTTCTTAGTAAATTTGACCATGAACCCTTTTCTCAAGAGGAGTACGAGGAACTGGATCAGTTGTTGGCAGATCCATTCCTCCCTTTGGGCAATTATACTTTTGAGGAGTTGGTCAAAAGGCCGGATACAGTCAGCCAATCCATGGATGGTGTTTCGGGCGCCACAATGAAAGATGTGTTGGAATACATTGTACCCGGAGCTGCTTATACTACCCATAAACTGTGGAATCTGATCCATGGTCCCATTCAACAAGAAGTGATTCGCCTGACAGAGCAGCAGCTCAATTCCTCATTGTTTAATAAAATCCTGCAGAGCAAAGATCAAAGTGACCAAACCTGGGCTTTGGAAAGGATCGCTCAGCTTTCTGATTTGGATGATTCTGTGGTTGAATCCCTAGTGAGGATACTTCTTGAGGGGGAGCATTTTCAATCCTACCTGCTTTTGAAATCACTTTCTTCAAAGCAACTGGAATCAGAGCATTTGCAGCTTCATCTTTTCAGGCTTATAGGCAAGGTGGACTATAGTATTGAAAACATGATTTTTGATAAATTGGTTGATGCGCCTCATTTACATGGTTCCGTTGTGCATGCTTCAATTTCCATCCTTGAAGAATTGAACGGGTCACAATTGGGAAAGTTATTGAAGCTTTTTTCGCATCATAAAGTAAAAAATCTTGAGTTTAATCAGGCACTAAAGCAGATGGTACCCCATGATAACAGTTTTGTGAAGCGTCAGCTGTTGCAGTTTCTAGAAAATCAAAGCCAAATTGCTGATTCAACAGGGGATCTGTAAGTTTAGTGCTGACCTATATCTGGTTTGGACCTGGTCAAAGTTTAGCGTTGCGTAACTTAGTATGGGATTGGAATCAATGGCTTGGGTGGGCTTAGGAACTGGATCGTGTTAAGCCAAAGCCACAAAGCTGGGTAATTTCATTATTTAGTCTCTTAAAGCGTTTCGGTTAGTATGATTTTGTCAGCATTGTTGCAGAAAAGGTGCAACAATACCGCCAAAATCAAGTTCGTTCAGATTTCCTTTACCACGGGCTTCACCCGTGGCTATTATAGTTTCAGCCCTTCAGGCTTCTCTGATTCTTTCGGGAATGGCAAGATTATCTAATTAGAACGGGATAACAATCCCATAATATTAACAATCCCAAAATCTATTTGAAAACCAATTATCAGCAAATCCTTCTAAGCGGAATGGGAAATTTCGAATTTTTAGAATTTTTAGAAACGTTTCTTTCTAAAATTTTGACCAGCCAATATATCGAGCACTTCATCTGGTCAAAGTTTATCGTTGCGTAACTTAGACCTACCATAAAGAAAGTTTTCAACTTTCATTAAAAGGCTCTTCTTCAATATGGGATTGGAATCAATGGCTTGGGTAGGCTTAGGAACTGAATCCCGTTAAGCCAAAGTCACAAAGCTGTGTAATTTTATTATTTAGTCCTTTAAAGCGTTTCGGTTAGTATGATTTTGTCAGCATTGTTGCAGAAAAGGTGCAACAATACCGCCAAAATCAAGTTCGTTCAGATTTCCTTTACCACGGGCTTCACCCGTGGCTATTATAGTTTCAGCCCTTCAGGCTTCTCTGATTCTTTCGGGAATGGCAAGAATATCTAATTAGAACGGGATAACAATCCCATAATATTAACAATCCCAAAATCTATTTGAAAACCAATTATCAGCAAATCCTTCTAAGCGAAATGGGAGATTTCGAATTTTTAGAAACGTTTCTTTCTAAAATTTTGACCAGCCAAAAATTAGGGATGAAGACGGATTAAACCAAAAATCTTTTAATTTTCATACTGTACTACTTCATCTTCCAGCCCTACACAAAGAAAAGCTCTTTTTAGCCCGTAATTTCTGCCCTCTTTTGCTTCATAATTGGCGAAGAGGTCTCCATTTTCCCTAAAAGCTTTTTGGATGCCTTCCTCTTTGCCCATATTCATATTGAGTACCTTAAATAGCTCACCTGTGGAGTACCATTTTTTTTGCACCCCATGTAACTTTCCAGAATTATAATTTAGGAGGGAGATTAAAAGGTGCCTTGAATCGGCAGACCAGGTTTTTTTCTCACCATGTAATTTCCCCTTGTGATAATGGGCTATGTGTTTGATTTGTCCATTGGCATACCAATCCTTGGTTTCATTTTGCTTTCGACCTTCCAGGATACCCATCTTTTGTTTTATAGTGCCGTCAGGAAAATAAGTTAAAGCATAACCTGAAAATTTTTCCCCATCTAAGGTCCAAATCGAAATCTTGTTGTCATAAACAAGCTTAGATTTATCGATCGTACTTGAGGGAACCTCCAAGCGGGTGAATGTTTCCTGTTTAAAGCTTTTATCATCCTTTTTTGAGGCTTGTCCACAGCTGACGATCAATTGAATTAGAAGGATACACATTAAGTTTCTCATGGATTATTAGTTATTTTCTTGGTTCCTTTCCATTAAGTGAAATACTGGATAAGTTCTAATCAATAAATCAAAAAAGAACAAGTTTACATAATGGTGTTAGGAGTGCCTTGAAGGTCTACACCAAATAACAGTATGTATGAACCTATATAGGTCTCGTTGATGATGTGATAATGATAAAATTCTTCTCCATCACTATGTTGGGTAGCAGCAATATGTCCACCTGAAGCGTCTAAATCTGAAGGGTGATCACTTGTAGCATCACATTTTCTTCCGTAGAGTAAAAAACCATCCTGTAGTATTCCTACTAGTTTTTCATCGTCATAGGACAAAGTGGTGTTTTCCGTCACATTTGAAGCCTCCAAATGGTAATGGTAACCGGTAGGTCCCATATGCGCACCTGCATAGTCGAAACCAGAGGCTACATTGGCAGATAAAGCGATATTTGGACCTTCTTCATCATTAAAAATTGGAACTCCGGTCACAGCGATGCCTATAGCCCCCAATCCTGTAGCTGAACTTGAAGAAGCCTTCTCCGGAGTAGCTTGCACAGTAAGTGTGTAACTCGTGCTTGATATAGTACCTGGAGACATTTGACTTTCATTGGCCACACTTGGTGCTATATACAAGCTGTTGCTTTCGCTCCAGTAGGGTGAGGTATGATTTGGCAATCCGTTGGATTCAATGGTTATCTCATCGTCATCAAAAGAAACAGTCACCGCATCTTCATTGAATTCATCGAAGGCTGCAACAGGTGTACTACCCGTGGAGGTTGCAATGGAGTCATCATCATCATTGCTGTCTGCCACATATCCACTGGGTTGGGTACAAGATGTGGTACTTACACTTGGATTTCCCAAACCGTCACCATCTGAATCCTGATACCATGTAGTTTCAGTACAAGTTTCTTCATCACTGGCGCATGAAGAAAACAAAAGGCTTGATACTACAAAAACGAGTGTTAATAAACTTGGGACTTTCATTATTCCTAAAATTAAAAATTGCTATTGAATAGAATCATTTAATAAGTTAGACGGGCTAAAGGAAAAAATCCCTCGATTTTATTCAAACTTTTTAATAGTTAAAGGAAAAATAGATAAAACCCGGATACTCAGGCAGTCTTTATGGATTAAGGATAAGATAATTAAACTGAAAATGGTTTTTTTTAAATAATTAAAAAATTACAAATGTTTCGGTTGGTTGTTTTCGAATTTTAAGATTTAAAGCCATTTCCCTTTTGTATTTCCATTTTATTTCCTCCCTAAAAATGGCCAATATTATTGGGTTTTTTAGGAATGTTTTGCTCTTCCATCCTTTTCTGAAAAGCTTCCTTACTTTCACCTGGGCTTGGCCATACATCGCTGGAACGATGGGAATCAGCCATCATATTATTGATTTTTTCCACCATCTCCGTATTGTCATCACTGATGTCATTTTGCTGTTGCGGATCAGTTTTTAAATTGTACAATTCCAAATCCGCACCACTTGCCTTGTGGCCAAAATAGTCTCCCCATCTTATGGCTTGATTTTGATTGTGTTCCCAGTAGAGGTATTCATGTTGCTTCTGTACTCCTTTGCCGGTGAGGGTTGGCAATATACTGATTCCATCCAAGCCCGAAGGGGGACTTACTCCAGCCAAATCAGCTGCTGTGGGAAGGAAATCCCAAAAAGCCCAGATATGATCACTTTCTGTGCCTGCTGCAATGTGTGCAGGCCAACGAGCAATAGCTGGAATATGAAATCCCCCATTGTATTCGTTTCCTTTCTGACCTCTGGTAGGAGACCGGTGTTTGAAAAACGCACTCAATGTAGGCCCCTCCTGAACATCGAGGTATCTTTTTTCATAGCCCTGACTTGAATTCCCATTGTCAGAGGCAAAGAAGATAATGGTGTTCTCATCCAAATTCAAGTCTTTCAATAAAGCCATTAATTTGCCCACTTCTCCATCCATTCTGGAAACCATAGCCGCCCATTCTTTGTGTTGGATTGGCCATTCTTTGTCTTTGTATTGGCCAAGTTCTGGTACGATAAGTGGGCCATGCGGAACGGTATTCGCAAGGTACAAGAAGAAAGGCTGGTCTTTGTTCTGTTTTACAAAATCTAAGGCTTTTTCATTGATGATGTCAAAAGAATAAACAGCAGCTGAGGGGTCTTCAATACCATTTGGAATAACTTTTCCTTCCTCATCATATGCACTGGCCTTGGAATAATTTTCATATTCAAAATGGTTTTGATTTCCTGAGAAAAATACTTTTTCCTCATTGTGATATAAAAATTCAGGATAATAGGTATGGGCTTGACGCTGATTGAGGTATCCATAGAATTCATCGAATCCCATCTTGTTCGGGATTCCGGGTTGGTTATTCAAGGCCAAACCCCATTTGCCGAATAAACCGGTTTTGTACCCTGCTTCTTTGAGCAACATGGCAACGGTATAATCTCCTTCTTGTAAAGATTCACGGTACGATTGGTAAGAATTCCCCCTTACTCTGGCATGTCCCTGATGCAATCCCTGCATCAGAGAAGATCTGGAAGGAGCACAAACAGAACTACCTGCATAGGCATTGGTAAACTTGATTCCTTCATAGGCTATTCTGTCAATGTTTGGGGTTTTGATTTTTTCCTGCCCATAGCAGCCTAAGTCTCCCCAACTCAAGTCATCACTTAAAATAAATATGATATTCGGAGACCTTTCCTCTTTTATTTCCTTTTTATTGGAAGTACAAGAAAAACACACACTAAAGGCCAAAGTAAGACTGATGATGTAAGAATGATAAGTACGTGTAATGTTCATGGAAAGTAGGATTAAGGCTTTTGTGAATATTTAAGGAGTAGCTGTAAGGGACTTGAGTCTGTCTATGGCATTCTGATTATGAGGGTTTAAATCAAGTGATTTTTTAAAATTTACAATGGCTTTTTTATGGTTGCCCAAATAAAGAAAGCCCTCAGCCAAACTATCATATAAATTGGCTGATTTGGGGTATAATCTGATGGCCAAATTAAATACATTCACCCCTTGATTTGAGGTTTTGGAATTAAAAATCAATTGAAGTCCTAGGGTATTTAAGCTTCCTTCCGGAAGGTTAAGGTTGGGGTGTTTAATTTTACTTTGCTCATATAGTTCCCATAGTCCATTGTAATCCTTTGAAGCAGCCAAATCATTGAAATCATTAAAAGTAAAGGCAGTGCCTTTTTGCCCCTTCTTTTGGTAGCTTATGATTTTATTATTTGTTGAAATCTGCTCTAACTGGCCTTTGAAGGTTGTTTTTGCCATATTGTCATCCAATAAATAGGCTTTCAAAAAACTCAAACTAAGTATTGATACCCATTTATAAGCATTCATTATTTCAAGATCACTTTTGTCTTGTCTGGTGTCTCGAACTTCAAAAAGAACCCCCAGGGTGCTGAAATACGCATGGGTTAAATCAAGAAATTTTAGTCGATAAGTTCTGTTGAGGGATAGGCTGTCATATAAATCAAACCTAGTATTAAGAGTCGAGTCAATCTTGTCTTCCTTGAGCACCATTTCAGGAATGTCCTTTTGGGCCATATGTAAGTAGGGCACATCCAATTTATTCAAATCAAAGAAGGGTGATTTTTTCAATAAAGCATACTGGTACCTTTCGGTACCATCCAGACTGACCATGGCCTTGATGTTTTCATTGCGCATCTGGGCAGTAACATTGGATAAACCGCCAAAACTAAAGCCCATGACAGCGATTTTATTGGGATCAGCATTTGGGAGTTGCATTGCCTTTTTTATTAGGAATTCAACATCTCTGGCTTGGGTTTCTATTTCCTTCTCTGGTTTATTTCCAAACCAGCGTGTCTCGGTTCCCCTGCTAGGACTTGCAATTACTATAAAACCCTCGCTTGCCAGGTATTCGCACAGGGCGAAATTTTCAATGGAGGAAGCTTGAAAACTTGGTGCATACACAACCAATGGATATTTTCCCTCGGCCTTTTCCAGATCAGTATAGGCATTGGTTTTCTCCTTAAGATGGGCTTGGTTGGCGGGACTGTTGGCATAATAAAACCAATTCAATATTTGTTCATTGGGAAGGTTTTCCCATTCCTCTTCCTCTTTTAAAATCTGAAGGTAATCAAGAACCCGTAGCGATGTTATGCTGTCAACATTTTGGGTAGAAGGATACCATATGCTTATAGGAATGGGCCTTGCGATTTTTTCATTGCTATAATCGTAAATTCTACTGTAGGTTCTGGAACTGTCTGCGCTGGTGTAATGCAGAAATCCAACGCTGTAGGGGCCTTTTTCTAGGTCTATTTTAGCCAAGGAAGTTTGTCCATAATTTAAATGAACTTGAAAAATAATGAGGAGGAATGCTACAAGGAATCGCATGGTTTTATTAACTGAGTTCATTGCAATGGTTGCCTTACTACGGTAAAGATTGTGGGCTTGGTCTGCAACTTCCATTTTATCGTTAAGTATTGGCTTATAGGTAGCTGGCTAATTTGTATGTCCCTAATTTAATGGGATTTTAGTCCTAATAAAAGTTATATTTACAACAAGTAGTAGGTAATCCCGAAATATGCAGTAGACATTCTATTACGTGCTGAAATCGCTTTAAAATACCCAATCGTTGCTGTTTTCAATTTCACCATAGCGGTGCTATGCTAAAATCTCCAAACAGTTTGATTTTCTTGCGATTGCAACTCATTACGAATCCTATTACATAATCCGGGATAATGCATTGTTTATTCCAAATGTGAAAAATCGGTATGATAATCTTTTATTAATAAGGGTATGCCTTTTGAGTGTTTTATATAGTGATTTAATTTTGACATAAAAATAAAAATGACCCAATCAGGGTCATTTTTATTAGCCTATCGGTAGGTAATTATTTTCTTACCATGTGTAATTCTGAACCGGGTAACCAAATGATAATTAGGGTAATCCCGTTAGAATCATTACTGTTTAAACAAGGGTAAAAATCTCCTGCTCTGGTAGTCTTGATTTTGGTGTCTTGTCTGTAGTGTTAAAATCTGTGGTTGTCCGGTAACCTATGGAAACGGCGGTTACTGCAGTAAATCCTTTTTCTCTTAAACCAAACTCCTCATCTAATGCTTTTACGTCAATACCTTCCATAGGTACTGCATCGATGTTAAGAGCAGCCACTCCGAGTAAGAAATTGCCTATGTTCAAATAAACTTGTTTTTCTAACCAATGTGGTAGGTCTTTCAGATCGTATTTGTGGATGTTTGCAAAGGCGTTTCTACCGCCATGCATACCTTGTTTTACCTGTTCATTTGGAAATCTACCATCCAGGTCTTCCACGGCCAATACATGTTGCATATAGTCTTCATCTGCAGTGATTCTTGAACAAAATAAAATGACATGGGAAGCATTTAATACCTTGGTTTCATTGAAGGAATAAAACCCTTGTGTTCCTTTGGCAATTCGTTTTTTGCCTTCTTCAGTTGATGCAATAATAAAATGCCAGGGTTGTAAATTCGTACTAGAAGGACTCATTCTTAAAAGTGCCTTGACCTGTTCAAAATCTTCTTTTGAAATTTTCTTGTTTGGATCAAATTCTTTAGTGGAATAACGCCAGTTTAATACATTTTTAATGTCCATAATTTTATACTATAAGTTTTATAGTTGCAAAAGTAAGGATAGTGTAATAACTTTGCAATAACGGTCAAATTGGATAGTATAAAATTTTTGAATGAATGTATAAATTTAAAGGCAAAGAATACCCTTGTTGTGCCAGTCTAACGATGGGACTAATTGGTGGTAAGTGGAAAACAGTAATTCTGTTTCACCTAAGAAATGAAGCCATGAGGTACAATGAACTGAGGAAAGAAATGCCCACAGTTACGGAGCGTACTTTAAGCTTGCAGTTGAAAACCTTAGAAGAAGATGGTATTATCAAAAGAAAGGTATATACCAGTAAACCCCCTCTTAAAGTAGTTTATTCCCTGACCGATTTTGGAAAAACATTGATTCCGGTGGTTCAATCCATAGCAGATTGGGGACACAATGTTGTTCACAATGGCATTGAAGTTTCTGAATAAATAATTTCTAGAAAGTATCTACCTATTAGTTATTGTAGAATTTTGTTGGCTTGTACCATATGACGGTCATTGTGGTAAATGACAACCCTAAAAGTATCGCCGAGTTTCAATTTAAGCCATTTTGAGATACTGATGGCCGTTTTGGTTTTGTTAAGGTCTACCATTTTTGCCTTTTCGAGAAGATCTAATAGCTGTACTTGTTGAGTTAGAAACCGCTGGAGAGTTGTTTTGTCCAGTGAGCTACCTATAGGATTTTTGTTCTTGAAGGTTTTCATTTTGTTCAATTTCTCCTTAGGTAGCATGGTTTTGGCAAAATAGTTACCAAGAAAACCGGATTTGAAGGTCGCATTTGATTCGGTTTTTGATTTGGCTATGCTTCTGCTAATTTCCGGGATATAAAAATCTCCATAAAGGTTCAGATGTTCTATACATTCCAAAATACTCCATTTTTCCGATCCGGGTTTTTGATTCAGTTTTTCTTCAGATAAGCTATTGAATTTTTTTACCTGATTGATGTTAATACGTGTTCGTTCCACTAAATCTTGTATTAATTTTTCTGAGGCTATTTTCATCGTTTTTTTTAACAAAATTCGACGTAAATCAATTGTAAAACATTGATTTAGATCAAGATTTTTTTAGCCTAGACAATGTTTCCGGTGTCATTCTTAAGTAAGAAGCGATGTGTTTGTTAGGGATTTCCTGAAACAATTGAGGACTTCTGGCCAATACTCTTTTGTACCTTTCTAGTGGTGAGCTTGTTAAAATATCTCGTTCTCTTTCCATCTGTTGGTAAATTAACTCTCCGAGCATCTGTTGCCAGATTTTGGTGTTTTCAGTTGAGCTGTCAATAAATGCCATGAAGCTTGCCTTTTTGATTACCTTTAATTGCGTTTTTTTGATTGCTTGGATGTATAAATCAGAAGGCTTTTCACTAATAAAAGAATCCAATGCAGCAATGAAGTTGTTTTGGTATCCAAACCTTATTATGTTCTCTTCAAACTCTTCTAGCAAATAGATTCTCAAGCTCCCGCTGACCACAAAATAGAGGTTTGTGTCTATGCTACCCTTAACCTTTAAATATTCCTTTCTGTTCAATTCCAGGTTTTTCTCCCACAATTGCTTCTGGTCAATTTGCGCAATAAAGTTTGAAATTGGATTCATTTTTTGGTTAAGGTAAAATATGTTTCAATGATTACTTTGTAATTTTTGCACGATGGGTATATCTGCTGCCGCCCAATCCAACTGATTGAGTTCTTCAGGTTTTAGCCATTCCTGGCTTATATGCTCACGGAGGGAAAGTGCTTTTGAATCCACCTCACATAGGAAACCATGCATTGTCACCTTAAAATCTGGATAGGTATGCTCCACAGTAAGGTATAGAGATTTAATGGCAGGAATAATGTTCAGTTCTTCCAATAACTCACGTTGCAAAGCCTCTATTTTCGTTTCTTCAGGTTCTACTTTTCCGCCAGGAAATTCAAACTTTTTCGAAATATATTGATGTTTGCTTTCTGGTCTTTGCACACAAAGGATCTGGTTTTTAAAAAAAATTATTCCTGCAACAACCTCAATGCTCTTCATTATTGTTAACTGTTATTATTTCCTTGTTGACAATCATCATTCCTATCCTTGTGTCTAAATGGTTTTACATTAAAATTTTACCAATATGCCCGTTTAGACTAATGGAAATAAAAATGAAATAGGTTAAATATTTTAATTTTCTTAATAAAGGTTTATTCTATGACCTCCAAAAATGCAACACATTGTTTATTACTTGGTGTTTCGAGACTAATTATGCCTTGAAAACCCCAATCATGCTTGCCACTTTTCCATGTAACTTCAACTATTTCTGGTTCTGTCCATTTTAGTGAATTTATATCCAACCATTGCAGTTTTAATTTATCAGCAAAAACCCAAGGATCCAAATCAACGGTATAACGGCCCTAAGGGAAATAGATGGCATATTGTTGGCCAATGTTTGCGGTGACATAAGCTTCCATCGTAGAAGGAACAGAAACATTTGGAGAAAGAAGGTCATTATGAGGTGTACAAGAAACGATGTCCAACTTTTCAAGTAGCATGTTCATTACTTTGAGATTGGTCTGAACACGCTCATTCAAACCAGAGCCCCACGGTTTGTTTGGGACAGAAGGGCGGTGGAATCTGGCAGAAGCACAGCCACCTATGATGTCCCGCCAAAACCGATCCATGGCCTCAGTTTCTGATCCTGCAGAGTAATTTAACCCACCATCTGTGGCCCCATAAATCTTCACATTATTTAAAGGAACAGGTCCTAAGGAAGCAATTTTTTCACGTAAGAACATCAGATTGTCCCAGTGTGCTTTCCCTCTACCCCCCTTGGAATCTTGGTTGTTTTGAGAAATGTCTACAAAATCAAAAATAGCAGGGTAAGTCATGTAATGTCGGATTGCATTTGCAGCGGAAAGTTGCATGTTGGTGATGTATATCCTTTTCAAAGATTTATTGGCCAATTCCTTCAGATAAAGCGCCCAATAGTTTCCCCAATCACTCTCTTCGCTACTTTCGTTATTAATATTGTACAATACATTGTCATACTTTAATGTTACGGAAAGCAATTTATCAATGAACTTTTTCTGAAAGGACAACTCAGTCTGAGCGTTATTATTGACAGTTGCAAAGAAATCCCGACTGTCTTTCCAAGTTCCAGGTTGCATATTGATATTATTTTTAGGGTTCCAGGGGTGATTTCCCCATCGCCCTGAAGAATTGATATCAAAGATATCCCAAAGGGTCAATTGAACAATGATGCCTCTCTTAGAGGTTTCGTCGAGAAAAAAAACAAGTCTACGCCAATATTCATCGTTCCATTGGTTTAAGTCATAACTGTCTTCGTTGATCTTTTTAAAAGCAAAAACATTTCCTTCATCACGGTCCGACATGGTATTTCTGAGGTAATTTCCTCCTGATGAAATTAGCAAATCCAAATGATCTGTTAGTTGTTTGCCTGTCCATGGAAAAAGGTTATCATCATCACTTCCTCCAATCAGTACTAGAGGTTCCCCTTGATACTGCCAATACCATGGGTTTTGAGTGTAGGGCTTGATGCCCTGAGAATCGGTTTCATTGGTAGAATAACTTTGCCCTGATAATTTTAGGGTACTAATTAATAGAATTGACAGAAACAATAAGGTTGTTTTAGTTTTCATTTTTTTGAGAGTTCAATGGCTTGGCTAATTTGAACCCGAAATATGCAATAGAAAATTTATTAGGTCCTGAAATCGCCTCATAATCAACTACCTATTTGCAGCTTTCAATTTCACCTTATCGGTGCTTTGCTATAATCTCCAAACAGCTTTCCGTTAACACGGGGAGGACAGGCTTTACCCCGGAATATGTCAGGGCGGAGAATCCAATTACTTATTCCGGGTTAAAGTTAGTTTGAAAGGACATATTTTAAAATTAGAAAGGCATAATTTCTTCTTTTTTAGAATGAAATTATTCTTTTTGGAATTCCGGGTTTGGGGCTGGAGGTACAGCACTAAAATCTATCTTCGGAAAGGCAATATGCCAATCTGTTTTGCAGTTTTCTCTTAAATCAGCCATAAAAGCATCAATCCGTTCTTTGCCAACTGAGTGCATAACGAAAATATGGGAATAAGAACGCAACTGCCGTTCACTTTCATTGACAGGAACCCAAAGTCTATCCGTATCTAAGGACCATTTGTAATTTAAAGTTTCATTGACCAACCGAAAACGAACGGTCAAACTTAAGCGAGACCGGGCAATCCATAGATCCACTTCGTCACCAAATATAGCTTTTAATTCAGATTCAAATTTGAACAATTCTGCCTCCAGATAGGCCGAAACATTTTCTGTTTCAACGGCCTTATTCATATTGTCTTCATAACTCATCCTGGAAAAATAATCCCATAGGATCATGGGCGAAAAAGCAGATCGAGAGCCTCCTAGAGTGGTGTCAGGCGTACCTAAAAAGGAACTTGCTGCATCTGGAGGCAACAGCTGGTAGCCAGTTCGAGTCATAAAGATACCTGAAGGCCAGGGCCCCCCAAGCCATTTATGCATGGAGCAACCTACACTCATCACAGCTGGATTACGAAAATCAAACATAGGGCCTTTTTCACTCAAAAGATTGCGGTTGTGGGCCATTTCCACAAAGGGAAGGTAAGCCGCACCGAGTGCACCATCCACGTGAAGCCAAAAACCCCTCCGTATATCATACAAGGGATTTCCTTTTTCGTCCTTTCCATAAACCACTTTTCGTTCCCATAGCCATGGATAGTCTTTACCTAGCTCTTCAAACATAGCATTAATGGACGGCACATCATCATAAGCCCCTTTCCAGGTGGTTCCAATATTGGCAACTACTACTACGGGATAGCTTTTGGCAACAAAAAATTGAACCAATAGCGTCAATTTATCAATTTTAACCGATCCTGACTTTGGATTGTCTTTGTCAAAATCATGGGAAGGAACCATTTCAGGCCAACTTCCATCATTGGTAATGGGACATTGTCCGGGATATTTTTCCTGTCCTATTTGCTGGAAAGTAGGCAATTCCAGTAAATGCGAAGCCTTTTGTATGGAATAATGAACATCTTCAGAATAGAAGAGCACAGGGGTGTAGGCGTTTTCAGAAGTTTTTTCATTTTTTATAGGAGCCTTATAAGAAAAATGTTGTCCCCTTGTTTCTCTTCCTCTTCTGGTGTAAGCATCAATTTGCGCATTTGTTTTTTGATCTTCAAGGATGGTCTTGCCTTTTAGGTAGTCTCTGGCATTGAACAACCCGTAAATATTTCCTTCAGTAAATCCCATTGTGAGTACATAACCCCAATACCTGGAATCTGCATCCTGTTGATCGATAGCAGCAGTATGGGGCCAATTGTTGTTCCATAAAGCAGCAAAATAGTCTAAAACTGCTCGCTCACAGAATTTTGAGTTAAGGGTATAACGACCGCTGCTAAAAGGATCTCCAATATTATTGGCATGCATGTCCATGAGGTAAGGAAAGCGATCAGCATAATTCTGGTCTTGATTTCCCTGAAAACCCGCAAAACTAGCATGTTGGGTTTCAATAAATTCTTTAAAGGAAGTCAAGGCTATTTCTCGTTCCTCATCTGTCAATCCTGTAGGAGGGATTTCGAATTGGCTGTAGTCAATTTGGGGAAAGTTTCCATTGACATCCTTGGGTGGTACCGAAACATAGACCTCATTTGGGTCATTACTTGGCCTTGACACAATGGCTCCTTCTGGTACCTGAGCAGTCCATGGAAGTTGTTTCGGGCCGTAAGGTACATGCTGTGAATCTTCGCAATTTTTAGACATGGTTATCTTTTATGTTAATTCAAACGACAACTGTTAAAGCTGAAATAGTACTTGCTACTGTAATGGTTAGGGAAAAAGTAAGTAGTTGGTTATGGTTTTCTTTTTATTGGTTACAAAATATTATGGATAATAACCTTTTCATTATCTGCATCCTAACCTATTTTTTAGGCATTGTCAGTTTTTAGTTGACTATAAATACTAATATACAGATAGTTAGCCAATGGAGCAAGTTCCGTAATTGGCGATTTACTTAGGCTTTATTAGCAAGTAAAAAGAGAGCAACTTGCAATAAGCAAAATAACAAATGCTGGAATTGGACTTGAATTATATTCAGGACAGTTTTTTATAAAAAAATATATTTGCGGGAACCAAGCTTTGAAATAAATAAGCTTAAGGGTGGGATTACCCTTAAGCTCGACAAGTAGACTAGTTTTCGGTTTATTTATTTGAATTAGGCAATCAAATTATTTGCGTAATTTTAAAAGTTATAACCAAAATGAAGCCCTGGCTCACCTATTAGAAATTTCGACCATTTATCGTCCAATTGCTTAAACGATTCAGGCATTTCGGTATGATAGGGGCGATGAGTAACTGCAATGGACGGTTCTATGAAGAATTTGTCATTGAATAACCTAAAATGGTAGCCAACTCGGTAAGTATTGAAGATTTGAAAACCGTTTTTTATTTTTTTGTTCTCATCGTCCTTAAATGTTTGCCATCCATTCATTACGTGTAGGCCAGTATACAAGCCCTTCCACCAAAAATGCTGATAGGCAAAGGCAAATCCAAACTCCCTTATATAGCCTGGAAACTTTTCTTCAGGTGCTTCAAAAGAATCCCCATAGGGAATCCCTAGTGACCAGGCATATTTCCAGGTTTTTAGCTCTAAAGACAAGGCATCTTTAGGGCCTAAGCGGTACCCTAAGTTCAACTGGGCAAAGTCAGGTGAATTGTCATCAGGAATTAAATTGCCCAAAACAAAGAAAGAGCTTCCAATAAAGAACTTGCTGTACGTGGTGTCATTTTTAGCATACTGTGCCTTGAGCTGGAAAGGGGAGGCAAATAGCACAGTCAATACAATTACTAAGATCCATTTTTGCATATTTTTAATTTTTTAGGTTAAAAGATATTGCAAAGGTGCATGGACGCAAGCCTAAAAAACGTTCACTTAAGGTAAGAAATGAAATGGTTTATTTTTTTTCTTTAACAAGTCTTGCTTTCAGTCGACTTAATGATTGAGGGGTAATTCCTAAATAGCTTGCCAATTGATGTTGTGGAACTCTCTGAATCAAATCAGGTCTTGTTGCCAATAAATTTTCATATCTCTTAGAAGGGGAAGAATTTTTAAAATTGTCAAGCGAGGATTGCATTTTTACTAGCAATTCTTCTGAAACTAGACGACATAAGGTTTCAAACCTTGGGAATTTAGCAAAAACAACTTCATCCAAATCAGGTGTAGAAGCGGAGATTATTGAATCTTCTATACAGGAAAGGTAATAAGTTGATGGCTTGTTATTGGTTGCACATTCAGGCACTTCACCTTGGAGTTCTGTATAAAAATTTGTTGTTTTTTCCTCTCCATCAATAATGTAATATTTCCTGATACAACCTTTGAGGACAAAATAACCCAGATTGGATTTTTCGCCTTCCTTCAAAAGCAAAGTTCCTTTTTTTACCTGTCTGAATAAATCCAAATCCAAAATGACTTTCTTTTCATCATCGGTCAGTGGCATGTATTTAGAGATATAGCCAAAAAGTAATTGGTGCATGCCTTGTTTTAAATTATAATTTGAAGTGAATGGATTGCTTTTCCAGCGATCCATTCAAAATAACCTACCTTAATCAGGTTACTAATTTACTTGCTTTTTAATCGGTTTAAAAGAATATCCTATTTTACAAAATGAATGGATTTTCACTCAAGCTTTTCTAGAGCAGTTTCAACACTTCCTGGTTAAAATGACATGGCTTCAAAGGCTTGTTCATAGAGCCAATGACCAAAGTCATTTGGATGATTGATATTGTTTCCGAGTAAAGAGGATTGGTCTTTTCTTTCAAGCACTTTCATCCAGGTACTGTACACATCTACATAGGCACAATTGGCTTCTAATGCTGCCTGTTTAGCTGCTTCGGCAAACAATTCCATAGAATGGCTTCCATAATGCCATTCATGATTCGGAGGAAAGGTAGAGTAGATAATAACTTCCGCATTTTTCCTCTCTTTTATCATTCCAACAAGCTCAATAAGGTTTTTCTTGTACTGTTCTGGAGTATTGCTACCAATATTGTGATCGTTCATTCCCCATCCTACCAATACAAGGTCAGGTGTAGTTTTTCCAATATAGGTGTCCCACCATTTAATACCTTCAGAAGAGCTATAGCCTGATATTGAGACATCTTCAATTGTTACCTTCGCTTTTGGAAAAATACTCTTTAAGTAATTGCCATATAAATATTGAAACCTCAGGTCTGTTGATGAAGCTTCACCACCAGCAGTAATGCTATTGCCATAGGAGACGATAGATAGTGGTTCACCGGATTCCAGTTTTTGTCGGGAATTAGACAGGTATTTACTTTGGTCGTTAGGTAATGCAAGTCTAGCGCCATTTTTTGTGGCGTAATCTACCCATATAAAATAAGAGTGGTTGGAATAATCAGGGTATTCTCTGTGATCAAAGTCTTTTTTACCATACAAGACATGTTTAGAATAATCAGGAATGCTAGAGTCAGGCGTTCTACTGATCTCCCCATTGGCGTAATCAACGGTATAATCAACTCCTTCTATATATACTTTACTTTCCGGGTTGAATCGTTGGTAGGTGCTGCGAACCACTACACTATTTTCCACTAAAGAATCAAAACTTAGTTTTCCAGGTTTATTGGCAGCAAGTACCAGGCTTTCGCCTTGAATTTCCATGGTTATTCCCAGATTGGATTCAGGAATACTTTCTTTATCTGAGCTACTGTAGATCGTACTTATCTCAGTTCCCTCTTTTCCTGCAGGGCCATAATTTTTCTTTGCTTCTGCTGCAAAGTCAGTTTGACTTACTATATAAAAAAGCCCTATAAGCAATAGGACATTCAATAAAAGGGAGAGGGGAAATAGCTTTTTACTTTTCATTCGAGCTGATAAACTTTATTAACTGTAGTTTTTTATTGTGAGGTCTATGGAGGAAGCTTTTATTGTGCTTTTTCCTGAAATACTAATGATGTGCTGATTTTGGCGTTTAACCCGAAATATGCAGTAGACATTCTATTACGTGCTGAAATCGCTTTAAAATCAGCCACTTCGTTGCTGTTTTCAATTTCACCATAGAGGTGCTATGCTAAAATCTCCAAACAGTCTGATTTTCTTGCGATTGCAACACTTCCCGTAAAAACGGGACAGGCTTCACCCCTGACCATTGTCAGGGCGGAGAAAGCCTATTACATAATCCGGGTTTAAGCTATGAAAAATAAACAAACAATCATTGAAAAGGCTTTTCAAAGTTGCAAGGCTTTATACTGCCAACCTAAAGTAGACTACAAACGGTATTTTTTTCTTTTTAGCCCTTCCCCAATCTAAGACTAGTGGTAAACTAGATGAAATAAAAACCCTCAGTTCTTGGCGAGCTGGCTAAAAATTGAAGAACTTGCATTTTTTTTAGGATTCACCCTTTTTGTTGGTCAAAAATATAGCGTAAAATAATAGAGAGTATGGAGGATTTCTATCCAAATCAAAGATGGGTTAGTGAAGGTGAACCTGAGCTGGGAGTAGGCATTGTCGTTGAAACAAATAAAAACAGGGTGCAGGTAAATTTTCCTGCTGCTGGAGAAACACGACAATATGCTTTAGCCAATGCGCCATTGCGAAGAGTTGTTTTTAAACCTGGAGATACGATTACGGATACAAATAAGCACTCATTCACAATTGACAGGGTACAAGACGATGGGGAATTGATATTGTATATAGGGAGCCAAGGCACTTTGTCAGAGGCAGACCTGGGAGACGTTTCGGTAAAACATGGAGTCAATGACCGGCTTCTTATCGGGGATGTTGATAAGCCTGATGTTTTTGCTCTGAGAAGAATCACATTGGCCTATGATCATATGCGTAGGATCTCTCCAATTAACGGTTTTGTAGGGGGGCGTATAGATCTTATACCACATCAGTTGTATATCGCACATGAGGTAAGTTCCCGATATGCCCCGCGTGTATTGTTATCTGATCAGGTAGGCCTTGGTAAAACCATAGAGGCATGTTTGATCATGCATCGCTTGTTGTTGAGTGGACAGGTATCCAGGATTTTAATATTGGTTCCAGATTCTTTAATTCACCAGTGGTTTGTAGAGATGCTGAGGCGTTTCAATTTATGGTTCCACATATTTGATGAAGAAAGGTGCGCTGCACTAGATGATAGCGCACCCGAAGGAAATCCATTCTTAGATGACCAGTTGATTATATGTAGCACTTCTTTTTTGGCAAGTTCACAGAAGCGTGCACAACAAGCCATTTCAGCAGATTGGGACATGCTCGTGGTAGATGAAGCACATCATTTAGCCTGGTCTTTGGAAAAAGTAAGTCCTGAATATGCGATTGTTGAATTACTGAGCCAAGTAGCGAAAGGCTTGTTACTTTTGACAGCTACACCAGAACAGTTGGGAGTTGAAAGTCATTTTGCCCGGCTTAGGTTACTGGATCCAGAAAGGTATTCGGATTACGATGAATTCATTAATGAAACGCAAGACCACAAAGTAATCGCCAATATTGTTGAAGACTTGTCCACAGGGAAGGCCTTGAAGAAAAAGGACAAAGCCTTGCTAGAAACCCTATTTGGAAAGGAAAGGATAGCAAAGTTAGCGGAAAAAGGAGAAGTAGGTAAAAATCAATTAATAGAAGATTTATTGGATCAGTATGGTCCCGGACGAGTGGTCTTCAGAAATACCCGGGCAGCCATGAGTGGTTTCCCCAATCGCAAAGCCCACTTGATTTCTTTGGTTGCAGAAACCAACCAAGAGGAATGGGTAAAACGGCTAGCCAAAGAATATGCTGTAGACAAGGAGTTAAAAATTAACTCGACGACAAAGCAGCAGTTTAGGTTTTCAGAAGACCCACGTGTCAAATGGTTAGTGGCTTTACTTGAGCAGTTAAATCCGGAAAAAGTAGTATTGATTTGCAGAAGTAAAGCGAAAGTATTGGCTTTAGAAAAAGCCATGCAGAAGCTAAGCAGTGCAAAGGTAGGCGTGTTCCATGAGGACCTTACTATAGTACAGCGTGATAGGAATGCAGCATGGTTTGCTGAGGAAGGCGGGGCGCGCCTTTTATTATGTTCTGAAATAGGTAGTGAAGGCCGTAACTTTCAATTTGCCCATCATTTGGTGTTGTTCGATTTACCAGTGCATCCTGAGTTATTGGAGCAGCGGATTGGTCGGTTAGATCGCATAGGACAGTCTGAGGACATAGATATACATGTACCCTATTTGAAAGGTAGTCCTCAGGAGGTATTGGTACGTTGGTTTCATGAGGGCTTAAATGCATTTGAAGAAAACATAGAAGGTGGTAACCAAATAGGGGAGTTGTTTAATAAAAGGCTGGAAGAAACGGCTATGGCTGCTTTATCAAGTGGATCAAGTGAGCAACTAGATGCATTAGTGGCAGACACGGCTGCCTATCAAAAAGAATTGAAGGAAACCTTAGCCAATGGACGTGACAGGTTACTTGAAATGAATTCTTTCCGGCCTTTGGTGGCCGAACAATTGGTGGAGAAAATTAAAGCTGCTGACCAAGATTTAAGCCTTGAAATCTATATGATCAAGGTATTCGAACATTTTGGCATTGAAATGGAAGATTTGGCCCCTCGAACGTATTTGCTTCATCCGGTGAGAACCAATAGCACTGCATTTCCCTCCATTCCAGATGGTGGTATCGCTATAACCTTCGATCGAAAGAGAGCTTTAAGTAGAGAAGACATTAGCTTTATTAGTTGGGATCACCCGATGGTGACTGGGGCCATTGATATGGTACTTGGTTCAGGTACTGGAGATGCTAGTTTTGGAGTATTGAGAGGAACGGAAGATTCTAGCATTTTATTAGAAATAATTTTTGTGCTTGAAACAGCAGGGAGACAAGGTATAAATGTAGATCGCTTTTTGCCAAACACCCCTTTGCGGGTTGTTGTTAACCATTCTGGTGAGGAGGTAACTGATGACTATCCAGTCAAGCTGTTCAACAAGCAATTGATACCTGGACAAGTAAGTGACTTGATAGAAAATGAAACTTTTGTGGATGAGATACTTCCGGACATGATTAAAAATGCTACTGAGATAGCAGAGCAACTTAAAGAGAAAGAATTAGAGGCTGGTCTTAAGGATATGAACCATACATTGGATCATGAGATTGGTCGATTGGCTTCATTGTATAAACGAAACAAGGCAATTCGACCCGATGAAATTCGCACTGCATTGGAGCAGAAAAATGAATTGACTATGCTGATTGGAGAAGCACGAATCCGAATGGATTCAATACAATTGATCCGAGAAGAAAATAGATAGACCAATTTTTTCCTATTGGTCTTGAAATAAGCTAGCATTAAAAATAACAACACGAATTAGATGAATGTGTACGAACAAATAGTAGCTGAAATCAAAACAGCTTCAAATATAATAATCACCTCCCATAAATCTCCTGATGGGGATTCTGTTGGCAGTTCTTTAGGCCTGTTACATTTTATTGAAAAATTGGGTAAAACAGCAACGGTTTGTCATCCGGATCCAGCCCCCAGTTTTCTGGATTGGTTAGATACTTCGAGTTTTCTTATAATGACCGAACAGGGAGAAGCTGTAGAAGCTGCTTTTGCTACAGCTGATTTGGTATTTTGCCTGGATTATAATGGCACTAACCGTGTTGGCTATGACATGCAAGTCCTGCTTGAAGGGCTGACATGCAAGACAATTATGATTGACCATCATTTGGCCCCTGAAGATTTCCCAACTATAACCCTGTCTGAAACTTCAGTTTCCTCTACGGCAGAGTTGATTGTTGAATTGATAGAGCAATCTGGAAACATCAACCTGCTCGACCAGAAAATTGGCACCCCTTTGTATCTAGGTATACTGACAGATACAGGAAGTTTCCGTTTTCCTTCTACTAGCCCACGGACCCACGAAATATTGGCAAAGCTATTGACTGCAGGTGTAGCCCACCACTTGGTTCATGAATTGTTGAGCGATAACAATACAGAGAGTCGTTTGCGTTTACAAGGCTATGCGATGTGCGAAAAATTGGAGGTTATGGAAGACTATATGGTGGCCATTATATCCTTGTCCAAAGAGGAGTTAGCGAAATACAATTATCAAAAAGGAGATACTGATAGTCTGGCAAATCAAGCCTTGTCTATAAAAGGAATGAAGGCGGCAATTGTGTTTACAGAAAGAGATGGCATCATGAAGATTTCTTTTCGTTCAAAAGGACAAGAGAACCCTGTGAATGTCTTGGCAGCAGAAAACTTTAATGGAGGTGGTCATGCAAATGCTTCCGGTGGCATGAGTGAACTTTCAGTCACTGAAACATTGGCTAAAATCAAAGATTTGGTACCAAAGTACTTTTCGGCTAATTAAGCCTGACATGAATTAAAAAAAGGATCATTTCAATTTAAGAAGTGATCCTTTTTTTATTATATCCTTCTCTATCAAATGAAAAGCTAAGCAGTATTTTTGCACTGAGTGAAAGTATCCAAACAGCTGAACCAGTTGAATTTCTACTTATTAAGAAACTTTGACCAAGTATTCTAACATGGTTGGAATCAACTCCGAGAAGTTTGGATGCGGCTACCTAATAGCCTTTTGCAATGGCTTCTTTTTTTATTAACATAACCCGGCCCATAGGTGGATCTACAAAAAGATTATAGGTGGTAATTCGGTCACTTACTTTTCGTTGCTTTCCATCAAATAAGTTTTCAGCTACAATTTCATAGTCATTGTAAGCTGTATGTGTAAAAGCCCCTTTGCCATTGCAATCGTCCAATGCTGACCATAACTTCAAACAAATGGCTATCACTATCCATGTCTAATCTAGCTTATAGAGGCCAAAAGACTACTAATAATGACTGCAACACAAAAAATACAAAGAATGGAATAACCAGGTAGCCCATCACATCTCTGGCTTGGATTTTTACTCCTGTCCCCATAATTGGAAAGATGATCAATAAATAGAACGGCTGTAACAAATTGCTTAAACTTTCCCCGTAAGCCACTGAAAGGGATGCTCTGGAGATCATGGCTGTTACTTCATTTTCAGGCAAACCTGCACCAAGTTCTTTGATGGCATTGATAATGCTTGGGCCAAGGACAGCAAATTCCCCTCCAGCAGATGGAATGGCAAAATTGACTATTGCTCCGGTTAAATAAGCATAAAAGGGATAAGAGTTCAGGGTTGCTACTGCAGCCATTAATTGCCCGAGTTGATCTCCCAAACCTGTATACAACATGATTCCCATAATGCCTGCATAAAAGGGATATTGAAATAGAATTCCTGAAACATTGCTACTGGAACGCTTCATGGCAATGACGTAGCGGGAAGGTGTTTGGTGCAAAGCCATGCCTACAATTAAGAAAATAAAAATCATGATATTGAAATTTAAATCAAAACCTCTGGTACTAAAATGAAACACTATATAGGTAAGCCCCATAATTACAATAATCATTTGAAGGATGAAGCTATTGTTCAATTTATCAGATAGGGCGCTAAAAGGCAATTTCAATTCAGCAGCTTCTTCTTTAATTGTCTTTGGCTCAGAAATGCCATTGGAAAGCGTCAAATCACTCAATTCTTTATTTTTACATTGTTTTGGGCGCAATAGGAACATTAGCAATGAGCCACCAATTACTATAAAAACCATCATTATAATATTTAAAGAGGATTGTAAAGTATAGGTGGTTGGTATCACCTCCGATAAGAGACCCGATTCAATCAAAAAATTATTTTCTGAATTAAGTAATAATGGGATTGAACTTGATAAGCCTAAAACCCAACTGTTAAATGAAAAGTAAGCACATGCAATTAAAAAAGGGTAGTTGATCCCTTTTACTCGCAATGCTAATTCTTTGGCCAAAACACATGTGATTACCACCCAACCAAAGCTTACCATGGACAATAACATGCCAATAAATACGACTATAAAATAGACCTGTGCTGGGGTTTTTATGTAAATGGAAAGGGAACCTATACCACGCTTTACCAAAGGGGACAAGGCAATGCTAAAACCAGTGATAACGATTAACGCTATTTGCATTGAAAATCCCAATAAGTCAAAAAATCCCGTATACCAGGATTTTATTATTTCCATCGGACTTGCTCCTAACCAGGTAATTGCACCAATTCCTGTGATTAGGGTTAGAATAATTGCGAAGACAAATGAATTAGGTAGGTATTTTATAAATAGATGGGTGAATTTTTCTCCTAATTTTTCAAACATGGTGAATTTTGTAAAAATGCCCTCAAGTTCAGGTTTAGTAATTCCACTTATAGGACATTGGGTTTTGGGTCTATTCGTTTTTTAATTGCAGGGCTTGTGATAAACTAATATTTCTAGGTTAAAATCATCTTTGAACAGTTGTTAATATAATTCCAGAGCTTAATATTAATTTAGGGTATCCTCGCCAATTGAGGGGAATGTACCAAATTCTGCAATAAAATGTTTAATATACTCTTGATAATTTTATAATAAGTAAAATTATACCTCTATATTCTTTATGTAATTAGTGAAATGTTTCGTGTTTTCTGTGAAAGTCAAATAAAAGACTCCTTTGTAAAATATTTAAGCCTCTTAGGTATTAATATTAAACCCGAAATATGCAATAGACATTCTATTACGTGCTGAAATCGCTTTAAAATCAGCCACTTCGTTGCTGTTTTCAATTTCACCATAGCGGTGCTATCCTAAAATCTCCAAACAGCCTGATTTTCTTGCGATTGCAACACTTCCCGTAAACACGGGACAGGCTTCACCCCTGACATTGTCGGGCGGAGAAATTCTATTACATAATCCGGGTTAAATGCTTTTATAAAAAATAAATTAGAGATATTGATCCTATTTTAAATAGCTTATATGGGAAGCTGATCATAAACATGTATGAGGTCACCCGAGTCTTAGTCTTGCTGCGCTAGCTGATTTTAGAGGTAATGTTGCCCATTATGTACAATATTGCTGAAAAAATATATCATGAAAAGTTACTAATGGTAGCTTCACAATCGGATTTGATTAATCTGGGAGGATTATCTGCAAAAAAATAAAAATAAAGGTTATTGATGTAAGGCTTTTAGCAATTTGAAATTACTGTAACCAAGCATGCCCAAATTAGCATTTCTTATTGCCTAAGCTATCTGTTGTTTGATGTTTCTATTTGGAATCTCTACAGTGAAAGTTGACCCTATACCAAATTCTGAATTTATTATTATTGATCCATCAAGGTTTTTTACAGATTTCTTAACCATGTATAAACCTAATCCCACTCCATCACTTGTCTTTTTGTTTATTTGATAGTTGCGCTTCATAAGTTTTGGAATATCGTCTTTTTTTATTCCAATCCCATTGTCTTCAACTTTTAGAATCGCTCGGTTTTCATCAGATGAAAAGCCAAATAATATAAATTTTTTAGCCTTATTATTATCAGAATATTTTATGGCATTACTTATTAAATTAGAAAGTATGGATCGAAACTCAATTTCGTTGGTATAGAACTGACCTGATTGTTGAATGTCTAGCTTGAGCTCAAGGCTATTCGATTTTAAAAGGTGCTCAATAGTCTCTATGTATTTAGACACCATACGTGCTACATCCACAGATTGAAAATCTTCTATAGTAGAGATGTGTTTTAAAGTTTCTTTTACAAAAGACCTTAAATTTGTACTGCCTTTTTCTATTAGATCTAAATACTCATTAACACTCTCAAGATCTTTTTCTGATTTTGATAAATTGATTAGTCCCATGATTGAAGCCAAAGGATTCTGAATATCATGGACAATATTGTGCAAAGTAGTGTGAAGCCTTTCATTTATAATAAGAGTTTTACTGTAATTCTTTTCAACTTTTAGCTCTGCATTTTTTCGATTGGTAATGTTAATATGGGCCAGTAATGTCAAATCAGGATTCCCTTCTACTTGAGTAACTCTAAGAATAAACCATCTACTTTCATTGGGAGAATGACACGGGTATTCAAGTTCAAAATAATCTAAATTCCGGTCGATTACTTGCTGAATACCATGTTTGGCATCCTTGGCCATTTTTGTTTCGTGACCCTTTACAGCCTCGCAGGTAGATAAATAATTGTTATTAATTCCTGTCCGAGCATTGTCTCCTTTATTCTCCATGGAAAAGGTATGCCAAGCCTTATTTGTATATATTATATCCCCGGAATTATTAATTATTGCCATCGACTCTGTAATGGAATCTAATATTTCAAAATTGTTCAACATACTTTTATTATCTTATGAGTTAAAAACCATGCCAAGCATTTTAGAATGGAACAATGGTATTATTGGGAAACAATTAAACTTATCATTTAATTTTATTATCTAACAAGTTCATTTTCACGCCTTCTGTTGTCATTTTAACCGGATTTATAAAACCACCCTCATCAAAAGTCATCTTGTCGATACAAGTTTCGCGATGATTACCATTTGTTGTTCCCAATGGGCGACGGTGGTAAACTATATAGTATTCATCTGTATCAGGAATATTAATTACTGAGTGATGACCCGCGCCGGTGGCTATACTTGGGTCTTGCTGTAATACTTTACCTATTCGCTTAAATGGACCGAAAGGAGTATCACCAATGGCATAGGCAACACTGTAATCTGGTCCGCCCCAATTTCCCTCAGACCACATAAAGTAATATTTATCATTTCGTTTGAATACGAAAGGCCCTTCAACATATTTATCAGGAGTTACCTCTTTAAATGTTTCTCCATCATCAAAAGGCACTAAACTCAACAAATCATCGCTGAGTTGGACGATATTACAATGTTTCCAACCACCATAGTACATATAATGTTTACCATCATCATCTTTAAATACAAATTGGTCAATCGGTTGAGCACCATTGTGGAAGGAATTAATCAATGGTTTTCCTATGGCATCTACAAATGGGCCAGCAGGATTATCTGCCACGGCTACTCCAATTCCCCCCATCTCATCATCGCTCTGAATGTCGTTGGCACCAAAAAACAAGTAATACTTCTCATTGGCCTTAATGATAGAAGGGGCCCAAATAGAATAGGCCGCCCATGAAACATCTTTGATGTCCAGAACCCGTGAATGTTTTTCCCAATTGATCAGATCTTTTGAAGAAAAAGCATCAAGAAAGGTTTGTTTAAGGTATTGAGGATTGATCGTGTTTTTTTGAAGTTCAAGTTGCTGTTCTGTTAATTCTGATGTATTATCCACATCTCCATAATCATCTGAAAAAGTGGGGTAAATCCAATATTGATCATCGAATATTATACCTTCAGGATCTGCATACCAGCCTGGGAAAACAGGGTTTCCTGAATAGATTTCATCTTCGTTTTCTTTTAATTCTTCCTTTTTCTGTGACTGGCAGGAAGAAAGTATGGTTACTGCAATTAAAAATGATAAGATAGGAGACTTCATTGGGTTTATAATCTTTTTTTTAATGTATAGGCTTTGCTTAGCTGGGTATTGCCAAATAAAGCACTAGTAATTAAGTGACTTGTAGTTACAAAAGTGAATATAAGTTAAAAAGTTGATCGTTCCTATGGCTTGAATATCTGATTTCACGAGCTTATGTAAACCCAAACCTAGCTTATAAGTATGTTAAATGGAGCCTATATTGGTGTTAGTTTAAAAGGTTTATTTAATTGTAGGTGAGTAATTTATAAAGAGGCGTAGGTTAGGTAAAGGCATTTAATATTTTGACTTTACCTAACCTACAATTGATTGCTTCTAAAAACTTTTAAACAGATATTTTTACCGTAATGATGCAATTAAGGCGAAATAAATTTTAGATGCGCTTAAAGATAGTTGTTGCGTTATGGCCTCCAAAGCCAAAGGTGTTACTCATGGCCACATTTACTTTACTTTCTACTGCATCTTTTATCACAATAGGCATCGATTGAGGAATCTCAGGGTCTATCTCTAATGTGTTTATGGTAGGAGGAATGATGTTTTTTTGGATTGCCTTAATGGATAAAATAGCCTCAATAGCCCCTGCAGCTCCCATTAAATGGCCTGTCATTGATTTTGTAGCACTAATTTTAAAGTTTTTAAAATTGCTTTTGAATGTTTTATCGACGGCTTTCATCTCGCTAATATCCCCTACAGGTGTGGAGGTTGCATGTGCATTCAAATAGTTGATTTCTTCTGGGTTAAGTTTGGCTTCTTCCATTGCCAATTCCATTGCTTTTATTGCTCCTATTCCTTCTGGATGGGTTGCAGAGATATGGTAAGCATCATCGGTCATTCCAGCACCTACTATTTCAGCATAAATCTTTGCTCCTCGCTTTTTTGCATGTTCATATTCTTCCAAAATCAATGCTCCAGCTCCTTCTCCCATTACAAAACCATCCCGTTGTATATCAAAAGGGCGAGATGCCTGTTGGGGATTGTCATTTCGGGTAGACAATGCTTTCATGGCACTGAATCCTCCTACTGAGGACTCTGTAATTGGCGCTTCCGAGCCACCGGTAACCATAATTTTAGCCTTGTTTAAGCGGATATAATTGAAAGCATCCATAATCGCAGAGTTGGAAGAGGCACAAGCAGAAACCGCAGTGTAGTTGATTCCCATCAGTCCAAATTTCATGGAGATCATACCCGAAGCCATATTTACCAGTAATTTTGGAATAAAAAATGGATTGAATCGTGGGTTTTTACCATTCTCAGCATAGTTGATGACTTCATCCTCAAAGGTTTGCATGCCTCCTTGTCCTGAACCCCAAATAACACCTATGTCAAAAGGAGAAAGGCTTTGTAAATCAAATCCGCTATCCTCTATGGCCTCTGCAGCCGAATAAAGTGCATATTGTGTAAATCGATCACTTCTTTTTATTTCGTTTCGGTTAAGTTTTGTCTCAGGACTGAATCCCTTTAACTCACTGGCAAAAGAGGTTTTGAATAGGGTAGGATCAAATTTGGAGATTTTCGATACGCCACTTTTACCATTGATGGCATTTTGCCAAAATTCGTCTACTGAATTTCCAATGGGAGTCAAAGCTCCCAATCCTGTTATTACGACTCTTTTCATAGGTTCTTTTTTTACTGGAATAGCGTTAAAGTAGATTTTGGGACTTAATAATCATTGAAGGGTGCAATTTTAATACTTCTTTGATTATAAGTAAAACAAGCGCCATTGTTTAAACGACCTTCCTTATTAATTTGATATTAACCATTACTATTCGGCTTACTAGTCATGATTAACTTATGGTTATTGATTACTTTTTAAGTTATCTCCTTCTTGTTAATTGCTTTTTCAGCCCATTATTTTAAATCAGGGCAAAACTAACCAGTCGTTTTGAAGCAAAAAACTTTTTCACTAGTATTTTGTCTTTGCCTTAGTATTCAACCATTGGAAATTTGCATGGATTTTACTTCTTATGAGGGTAAACAATGGGATTGCGATAAAATCATTATTTAGCCATTGAAGGCATCAAAAGGCAAATGCTAATTGCCCTTTATACCGGGTATTTAATATTCAGGAAATTGCTATCTCCTTTTGAAATAATAGCTATTAAACCATTTCCTTATTTAGGTTGAATAGGCCGTTTGGTAATATAAATAAACAACTAATTAGTCAGCTCCTTTGCATTTTATTATTTTGGACCTGCATTCTTACCTATAATTTGTCTTTATGAGTATTCGAAGTTTATTGCTTTACCTGATAACCGTTTTGTCTTTTACAGTTTTGAAGAGGCAAATGTGGGAGATTATACGCTTCCAGACCCATTATTAGACAAAAAGGGTCAGAAAATAACAAATACAAGTGCTTGGGAAGGCATAAGACGAAATGAGATTTTGCAAGATTTTTCGGAATTGATGTATGGGCAAATGCCTGAATTTGCTGTCAATCAGAAAGCTGAAGTCATTGCTGTTCGTAAAGATGCATTAGACGGTTTAGGCACACGTACAATCATTAACCTTAGCTTTTTTTGATGATCCTTCTGCACCAACTATCAAGTTGATGGTCTATATTCCAAATGCTGCTAAGAAGCCTGTACCTATGGTTATGAAGATGAATTGGTATGGGAACAGTAGCCTGGAGAAAGACCCATCAATTCCACATTCTACAAAGTGGATAACACCTATCGCAGAAAAGGGGAGTGTTGACAATCAGGTTACGGAAGCCACAAGAGGCATTAATGCCTACCGCTTCCCAGATTTGAAGGAGTTGATGAAACGTGGATATGGATTGGCCACTTTTTATTATGGAGATGTGGAGCCTGACCATATTGATGGATGGAAAGATGGTATCCGTGGTTATGTCATGCGCAGCTCAGGAAAATCAAAATTGGAGCCCAATGCCTGGGGTGCTTTGGGTGCCTGGGCTTGGGGTATGAGTCGTGCCCTGGATTACCTAGAAACGAACACTGCGATAGATGCCAATAGGGTTGCCCTTATTGGTCATTCAAGACATTGGAAAGCGGTTCTTTGGGCAGGAGCCTAGGATCAACGTGTTGCGGTGGTGATTTCAAATAGCAGTGGAGAAGGAGGGGCCTCATTAGCAAGGAGTAATTTTGGGGAAAACATTGCCTATAGTATAGGTCATGCATCTTGGAGATATTGTGAGCAGTTCCGCAATTTTATTGACAGTGCAGAAGCACTTCCTTTTGACCAGCATATGCTGTTGTCGATGATCGCACCAAGGCCGCTGTATGTAGGCAGTTCTACAAGAGATCTTCTTGCCGATCCTAAAGGTGAATTCCTTAGTACCCTGCATGCAGGACCTGTCTATGGATTATACGGTCTCCGTGGCTTGGAGACCAATGAATTGCCAGGACCGGATACCTCGATAGGGAACCATATACGTTACCACATACGTACAGGAGATCATGACTTGACCTCATTTGATTTGCAGTTTATGGACACTTATTTTCTAAACTGAAAGTATAGAGATGGTCTTGGTAAGTGACCAATAACAAGAGTTGGCTTGAATATGGAGTTCAAGTACTTAATAAATGAGGAATTGGGTGCTTAGACTAGAATAAAGTGAGGCCAAAGTTTTTTGCAAGAATATTCTCGAATTGCTGTAGGTCTAGTAGCAATTCTTGTTGAATTTTGGTTATCGATAAATCGACTTTTTTGTTTTGCAATTGCTTCTCCAATTCGACCATTTTAAAATAAAATGAATCGGATTGTAGCGCATAATTTTGCTCTACTAGTTTTACTTCTATATCCTTTCGTTTTTGTCTTACTACCTTAACAATTTCAACGGCTGCATCAAATTCAACTTCCTTCTTTTCGACGGATTTTAATAGTCCACATTCAAATTTGGCACAATGTTTTGGCCTTTGTGAATAAACAGTACAGCCATCACAATATTTTTTGCAGGGTTGAAGAAAAAAGCCATTGCCTTTTTCCTCCTCGATAGCCATTATTTTTTTTATTGCTGGCATTTCTTCAGGATCGAGTTCTACAAACCCAATCAAAGTACCATCACAACAGCTTCCGCAAGCCAAGCAAATATTCATTGAATCATTCATTTTTATTGATTTAAAATCTTTTCTTAAGCTTGCTTTTGAGGAGTGCTAAATTCCTTAATAGGTCTTATGACAGTGCTTTAGCCTTTTTTTTCGCTGAATTAAGGGGGCATTAAATAGAAAAATTGTTGCTTTCCAGCTTAAGGCAAGGAGCTTTATGCATGTTTAGAATTGCAAATATAGCTCAAATATTGTTCGTTCTGGTGAATTAATATTTATGCTATGGGTCTTTAATTGGCGAAAGGTTAGGTAAACTTGAATTCTTTCCCAGCATTTAGCAATGCCTATTTTTGTGTAAGGGAAGAAATAACCCGAAAAATGCAATAGGTTAATTTATTTTGTGTAAATACTATTTCCTTTTATCCCTAGGAAACAATAAATGGGTAAAGTGGCTCATTTTACCAATGAAATATTATTCAGTTATTCCATTTTCCTGATAAGAAATTAACAGATGTATCGATAAAAAGATCGCCCAATGGACTGTCATGTTGGTGGGTAGAATAGTCAAAGTTTGACATAATCCATAAATAGGATTCTGGGATAGCTTTAGAAAGATGCAAAGCTATATCGAGGGCAATAATTGGATACCTAATACCATTAATTATCAAAGTTGGACAATTGATTGTGGAAAGGTAAAGAATTGCCTATAGATAGGAGGAATTAAAAGCCCAATGCGGTAATGGCAGGGTCATTCGCGTAAAATACATAAGCCCTCCAAATTGTAGCATAGTTTGTTTTGTAAAACCAATCGGTGTCTCCTCCATCCGTTACTTCCCATAGAGTACCATCCCGCCCCTCAGCGATCAGCGTATTTCCATTCTTCATTCTCACCGCACTGGAAAGGCCAGAAGAGTAAAGGTCATTGTCAGTAAAACTCCATACTACATTTGGTTCATTGTCTTGGCCTGCTACCAAATTGTAAGGGGGATTTAATTCGTATTCGACAACCTCAGATTGGTTTCCATATACACTGTTGGCATAAGCCAACATGTTACCAGATTTCAATAGGTTTGGATAATGTACATTATTTAGTGTGGACTTACCAATATTGTCATAGGTCTCAGGGTTGCCAAAACGGTAGACAAGATCACCTCCAAGTCCATAATTTCCTCCGGAATTAGTGCTGGCTTCAGCTGTAGAAGTACTGTGGTCCAAAACCCATATTTCGCTATAATTATTAACTGTTAAATAGAGAAGGTTGTTTTTTTCATCCAAGGTCAAGCCGTTGATGTGCATAATGTCTCCATTGTTCCTTGTTTGATAGTTATAATTTACATCAATCTTGTTAGGGTTTTCAGCTATACTTCCATAATTAGCTTTTGTCTCGTCCAGGTCCTGAATTATATGATCCATGGCATGCCATTCCCATACAATCTCCTGTGTAAGGGGATTCAATTCTATAATCGATTCAGGATTTAGATTATAACTTCCTCCAAATCCTTCTTCTGCGGCCTCTGTTTGGCTAATTTCTCCCCAAGCGGGAAAGATTATATTCCCATTGGATAAATATTCAACATCGTGGTGAGCTGTGTAGTCTGAAGAAGAGTAGGAGACTTCCCATTCGATAGACTGATCAGCATTGATCTTTCGAAAAATACCACCATAACCTCCATAGGTGATTGATGCATTGTTGTCCTTAAGGCAAACTAACATACTCCCATCCGAGAGCATGTTAATATCATTGCCCAAATTACTGTTAAAATCCCAATTGAAGAGTTCATCTCCTGCGTAGTTAATTAGATGCGCCTCATTGTTTTGCTGATCAGCGATTAAAAAATAGGTGTCCTCATCAGCTGTCTTTTCCATTTCAAAATCGTTTCCTTCTAAACTATCCTCATTACAAGAACCAAGAAGCGTTAATCCTAAAAAGGCAGTATTGATCCAAAATTTTTTCATTTTCATTTATTAATCATATTCAACATATGACCCAATTTTAAAAACCGAATCTGTCTGGTTTAATAGACGCAGTTAATTAATAAATCCCTTGGAGGAGGCATGGAAAAAAAAATATTTGCCTGATTTCATTTTAATAATATTCATAATTAAAAACTTAAAACAAGGCGCTTAGCTCGGTTTAGTTTGATTACAATTTGGCCTGGGTATATTTTGTGGTTGATTGGATATTGTTGCGGAAAATTACTCAAAAAGGAAGTTTTAAGTATTTAAAGTAGGTTTTATCGATTTTGTACGCTTCAAATAATCAACTGATATACTGGTGATTATCAATAAAGTTCTTGTTCTATAGTAATTAAAGTAAAATTAAGCCGTACTTTTGCGCCCGAATATAAAATGTCAGATGAAGCGCATAAACGAATACAAAAAACTCTTCGGAGTTGAAAAGGAAATCGAATTGACGACCTTGAAAAAGACTTACCGTGATTTAGTTAAGATGTGGCATCCTGACAAATTTCAAAATGGTGATCCTTTACAGGTAGAAGCAGAATTGCAAAGCCGTAGAATTATTGATGGTTATCATTTTTTGGTGAGTATAGCACCTGAGACTGTAGCTGCAAATTCTGAAGCATATACAGAAACCATCAATAACGCTGGAATTGCTGATTATTGGCACAAGGGGATGTTGTTGGAAATCACTTTTATGGATGGGTCTACTTACGAGTACTTCGGTGTGACCAAACAAGTCTATCAAAAAATGATTAATAGTGATAAGGTAAATCGTTTTGCTAAACGAAATATTTATCCAAAATACGTCTTTAGAAAAACCAAGAAAAGTTTGGAAACTGCTTAATACACATGGTTTATAGAAGTTAAACCCGAAATATGTAATAGACATTCTATAACGTGCTGAAATCGCTTTAAAATACCCAATCGTTGCTGTTTAGAGATTTCACCATAGCGGTGCTATGCTAAAATCTCCAAACAGTCTGATTTTCTTGCGATTGCAACACTTCCCGTAAACACGGGAAATCCTATTACATAATCCGGGTTAAATTCAATAATAAATTTCGTTTTTATACCAATATTTAAACAACAAAGCTGGAGCAATTGCCGCAGCTTTGTTGTTATAAATCTTTTTAGATTTTTTTAACTTCAAATATTGCGGATATATCATAAGGTATTTCCGACTTGTTTATTTTAATTGAATCACTTTGCCTTCTTCTGCTGACTGATAAGCGGCATAGATTACATTCACTACATCCACTGCTAAATCAATACCTGAACGCGGTTCCCGACCTTCATGTATAGCATAAATGAAGTCTTCTATTTCCAGTGAAAATCCACGAAACCAATCCTCATCACAACTTGGACGATTCCAGCCTGCTTTGGTTTCTAATTTTTCCGTAAAGTTTTCACTAGCAAAGGTTCCTGGATCTACAGCGTAGGTTTCTATAACATCATTAGCTGTCATATTGGCCTTAATGACTCCATCTGTCATATATGCAGTAACTCGTGTGTTGAGACCACCTAAACCTACATCGCTGACCAATACGGTTGCCCTGGATCCATCATCAAAGCGAATTACTACATTGGCCCAGTCTTCTACATCTACTGGATCGGAACTAATCCATTGATGTGCATTGGCCTTCTTGGCATTTTCGGAAGCTTCTGTATGAATCAAATCGGCAGTGTCAGCCATTACAGAAACAGGCAATATGCTTTTTCCTCTTCGTTGTTGTCCTTCCCATTGTTTGAGGTACAGACAGGCACCTACAGCATGGGCCCCCATTCTTAGTAAAGCGCCTCCTCCCATGTATTTCCATTCTTTGGAAAAAACCGAATTGGAACCGGAATGATTTTCTTCAGCTCTTAATTCCAGGACGGATCCTTTAGATGCTGCTATCAAATTACGCATTTTCACAATTGGTGGTGCATAAACCCAATTTTCAGCATAACAAAAAAGCACTTTATTGGAACGAACTGCCTCTCTTACTGCTTCTGCATTTTTGCTTGCCCCAGCTTTCATTTTCGACCGAGCAACATGAAAACCAATAGGTTCAGGATCTCCAGGTTCGCCAAAATAGCCAGTTAGGGGTTTTTCCATGATTATGTGCTTTCCTGCTTCAGCAGCTTTTATGGCAATCTCATGATGCGAGGCTGGTGGAGTACATATATCAATGACATCAATGTCTTCTCGGGCCAGCAACTCGTCTAATTCAGTCGTAACAAAGGCAACGCCAATGTCCTGAGCGAAAGAAGTTGCACTTTCTAATGTCAATGAACAGACACCCCTAATTTCAACTAGTCCGGGAGTTAAACTCATGTAATTCGCATGGTGCATGCGCGCACCATACCTTGCGCCTACCATCCCTATTCCTAGTGTTTTCTTAGTCATTTGATTTAAATATTTTTGTTGTTTTCGATTTATTTCCAGGTAGGGATAAACCTACTACGATGGACATTTCAATATGATTGTAATACTAAACTAGTGGATTTTTATTTGCTTTAACCCGAAATATGCAATAGACATTCTATTACGTGCTGAAATCGCTTTAAAATCAGCCACTTCGTTGCTGTTTTCAATTTCACCATAGCGGAGCTATACTAAAATCTCCAAACAGTCTGATTGTCTTGCGATTGCAACACTTCCCGTAAACACGGGACAGGCTTCACCCCTGACCATTGTCAGGGCGGAGAAATCCTATTACATAATCCTGGTTTAAAAGGATTGTAGGTATCATAAGCTAGTTTTCTAGCGGTAGGAGTGGGCTATACCAAGCGATAATTAAATGCGTTCTTCAAGAAAGTCAAATCCATGGATTTTTCCTTTTATAAATTGGCTAAAGCAAAGGGTTTTTTCATTTACCTTAATTCCTTGGCCTTAGCCAAAACCTAAAATTGTATTCACTGAAATTCTATAATTTATTTTTATGATTTAATGTCAATAGAAAATTTCTACCGTTTAATTTGGACTTAGGCTTGCTGAGTAATAATTAAAAGAAAGAAAATCATTCTTCTTATTTCTCAAAGCCAAGCTTTGCTTTGTCCTTAGAATGTTTCGAGCTGATTGGTTAAAGCTATAAACTCACATAGTGTCCCTATATTTTCATTAAAAACACCACTACTTATTCTGTCCATGGTTAAATACTGCCCATTCCAACGTTCTCCGCTAGGCATTCTCTTTTTAAATTTATCATCTTTTGTTATCCAGGCACCGGATTTATTCTGGGCATCAATTATTTTTTTCACCTTTCCAGTAATTTCCTGTAAACGCATCGATACTTGCTCTTTGGTTTGTAAATGGTTTTCCTCTTGCCACAAGTTTTTAGCGCCTAGTTTTAATGCTTTTTCATAACGAACAGTGCTTTTCTCTAATGCTGATTGTAAATTTGATTGATAACCATAGCCGGTTCGGCGTTCGGGATGAAGGTCTTCTAGTTTCTCTACCCGAATCCTCGGTCTATCATAGTATAGAGGCTTGCCTGTACCTAGTTCTACAAACCGTGCCCACATTCCATTTTCCAATCTTATCTCGCGTAGCCACCTTAAGGCATCAGGAATTGGTTCAAGAATTGTTGATTTACCAAATACTAGGTATAAATCAATTAAAGTATTGATGTTGTTTATGGTGACGGAAGGGCAAACTGCTGCAGGTTCAAAGGTACGCGCCCAGGCAGGTTGGAGAAATTCATTGTATTGCTGTGCCCAGCCTGGTTGAGGAGGGGGTAATTGAGAAATATTCATAAATCGAGCCGCTTTAAGAAGGCTTTTCTCTATGGCTTCATCATCGGGGTAATAGGTGTAAGCTTCAATCATTACACGGATACAATCATTAATTCCTCCATCGTTGAAGGTAGCATAATCATGATAGTTCCCTTGTTCGGGGTACTTATGGGGCCATCCTCCATTGCTTAATTGAGTTTGCATCATCATTTTCAATGCACTTTTGGTTGCGGTGCTAATAAGTGGGTCGTCAATCTCCTGGTCTAAAGCCATTAAAAAACTGACTGTAGATTGGGTTTGATTGTCATCAAAACTTACCACATCTTTATCCAATTTTTTAAAGTTGATTGTATGGTCCCAACCACCACTTTTGGTTTGACCGCGAATTAAAGCATATGCCGCTTCTTTTGCATATTCAAGAGCTTGCTTATCACCTGTTGATTTATAGGCGGCTAAAAATGATTGTCCCACAGCTGGTGTTCCCGGAGGTTGAACCTCTATAGAATTATCGTCAAGGGGAACTTCTCCCCATTTCAAAGTCAAATCTGGCGTTACAAAGTAAACATAACCTCCTTGGGTATTAACGCTATGGAAAAAGGCAACCCCTTTTCTTAATGTTGCATCAACTTGATCTTTTAAATCTTCTATTTCGGTTTGGCTCAAGGGATTGTTTTGAGCAAATACCATTGGATTACCTACCATTGACAATAGCATAAAAATTAAGCTAGAGCTAAGCAATATTCTTCTTTTTAGGATCATGAATGGGTTTATTTGTTTGTTAATATTTTGTCTAATAAACAAAAAATGCTGGGTTTTATCAAATAGGCAAAACCTGTTATGTCCCTTTTTTATAGATTATTTACTTCCTAGACAAGGTTATTGATTAGTTATAAACTCGAACTTAATTTTAAAAATTTAAAAACCTATTAAAGAAAGGTAGCATATTATTTATAACCCTACCATCCTCTGTCCAAATTTTATTTGTATGGTCTCCAATGTATATTTCCGCATAATGACCGATCCCAAGGATTTCTAGCTTTTTGCTAAATTCTAAATTAGTTTTGGGGAATACCAAAGAGTAATACCTAATAGGTTTACTCAAATTGAGGGAAAAAAGGGGCTATTTCTATTTTAGATACCTTATACTGTTCTAAATTTCAAATATTAATTGGAGTTAAAGTACTCAATACCTCCAATTTGCATTACTTGGAGGACAAGGGAGAATGGTTTGCATAAATCGTTTCTTTCTAAGGTCGGTGAAATAGATGGATATTTCATGAGACACATGTGCAGGGTTGCTAAACCTATTCAACATATAATCATAACTGTAGGCCATGGTAATGCCACTCAATAGGCTAAATCCCAAAACAGCATTGATGGAGTTTTGATCAGGCAAATCATTGAAACGGGTAACGTTTCTGAAGCCTAGGCCACCAATAAAATTTTCCACCTGTACTTGAGGGATCACTTCAATTTGTTGAAAGGTTCCTTGCCTTTTGTAATTGAAGGACACAGAAAACACCTTACGAATGTTACCGGATTTAAACATTCTCCGGTCAAGGTTTTTGACATAGCCCCCATGTACTCCCCATTTTATAGGAAGGTTGTTTCCTATACCATCCTCTAGAAATCCAATATTGGGACGAGAGAGGTGGCTGCTACTTACTCCAAACCAAAAATCCGGTGCCTGAAGCAAAGCCCCAAAGGCAATGTCTGGATAATATTTGCTGTCTTCTCCAGGTAGTAAATCCATGCTGCCAGGATTGATGGTACGGTTCAACAGGTCTATCTGATCCCCAAAAACCATTTCCTGTAAGGTTAAACTTCTATTAACAAGTCCAAGCTGTCCGCCGAAGCGTAGAAAGCTTTGATTGTTTAGCATAAGTTTGTAGGAGAGGTATCCCGCCAAATCCGTCGATCTTATATTAAGTAAGGATTCTGAAAACTGAGAAGCAGAGAAGCCAAAGCCTACATTGGTCTCATCAATATAGGTATCAAAATACAGACCATAAGCATTGAAATCATAACCTAGCCCTGGCCATTGTTTTCTATAGTTGATACCTACCCTAGTTACCTCCATAGCTCCGGTAAAGGCAGGGCTGAGATTAAGGGGAGCAGCATAGAACTGTGTAAATTGGAAGTCCTGTGCCATCAGACCCGTTTGTCCAGAGAACAAACAAATAATGTATAGCAGTATGATTTTTATTTCTCTCATTCTAAAAGCATAAATACACCGGTTTCACTAAATTTTCTTCCGTCTGATGTAGTGTAATTCAGTTTGTAGACGTAATTGCCCGGGCTTGCCTTCTGCCCACGAAATTGCCCATCCCATCCTTTATCGTTAGGGTCTTCGGAATGGAATATAATCTCTCCCCATTTGTCCATTACAGTGAAAGCAAGGCTCTCTACATGAACAAATTTGGGGAAATAGTTGTCATTCACCCCATCTCCGTTGGGAGTAAATACATTGGGGGTTTTAAGGAAATAATCAGTAATAACTATCTCGAATGTATCGTAAGTTTCACAGCCCCAAACATCAGTCACCATTAAAGAAACCGTATAGGCGCCAGGGACTTGGTAATTATGCTTTGGATTTTCCTCCAATGAATTATTTCCATCACCAAAATCCCAGTAATAAAGCATAATTTCTCCACTACTTTTGTTGATAAATTGAACATCGAAATTCACTAGGTTTTCTCCATATAGGGGGAAAGCAGATGATAAATAATCACCTTCTGCTAACACTACGTTATTCTCAACATCAAAACTTCGCGTTTGTATGCAACCATTGCCATCCGTAACAGTAACCTGATAATTTCCTGGGGCATTGGTTTCCATTCGGTAACCGTTATTTGACACCTGTCCGCTACTCCAATCGATAGTATAGGGTGCAACACCACCATCTATATTAAGGTCAATTGTCTCAAGGATTTCCCTTGGTTCACATTGTGTAGAGGTGGTACTTGCTATATTAATAACAATGGGATCTGGTCTCCGTACTTCAAAAGTTTGGCTAACATAGCATCCTGACTGATCCACAACCTCAACCGAATAATTGCCATTGGTTAAATTGAAAATCGAAGGACTGGTTTCTCCATTACTCCATGTATAACTGTACGGTGGTCTTCCTCCAGAAACGGCGAGATTTATTGCCCCACCTTCACTATTTTGGCAATCCAGAGCATCTTGTACTTGCCCCATGGCTATAAGTAAATCTGGTTCCAGTAAGTTGAAAGTTCTTTCAATGTTACAACCATTGGCATCTTCAAGATAGACGCTGTAAACACCAGGAGCCAAATTATAAAGGGAAGATTGTTCAGGGCCATGAGACCAAGTAGCTTTAACAGGAGCAGAACCTCCATTTAGATTCAATAAAATGCTGCCATCAGTAGCACCAAAACAAGAAATTTGATTGACGACAGGGTCTATTTCGAAGACGGGAACTTCCTCAATGGTGGTCTCTTTTACCAGGGAGCAACCATTGGCATCGGTTACAGTGACCTGATAAAAGCCTGGGCCTATGCCTTCAAATGAACTCTGGGTAGACCCTATGTTCCAACTTATTTGATAGGGCTCTACGCCTCCTTGAATGTCTATTGATAGGTCGGCATCATTGGCATTGTAACAGGAAACTTCTGTTTGTTTCATGCTTACTTGAAGAGGAGCATCTGGTTGAGAAACTTTTATATTAGATAGGCCTATTTGACAACCATTGGCATCTGTAACAACTACACTGTAGACTCCTGACAAAAGATTATTGATATTTGCTGTGTTGGATGCGATTGGTAATCCATCCTTTGTCCAATTGTAAGTATATGAATCTAAAATGCCCCCTTCAACAAAAATAGAAATACTACCTGTCGCATCTCCATAACAGAGTACATCTATTTTCTCAACAAGCGTTAAGGACAAAGGATCTGGCTCTTCAATGGTAAATGCTTCAGTTATTTCACAATTGTTTTCATCTATTATAGCTACCTCATAGTTTCCTGGTGCAAGGTTATTAACCATCAAATCATCAGAAGAAAAGCCATTTGGACCCGTCCAAGATAGTGTGTAATTACCTGTTCCACCTGTTGGATTTAGTTCAATGCTTCCATCATTCGCCCCATTACAAGTGATTTGGTAATCATTGTAGCTGCTTACACTGGGGTTGACCGCAATGGGATCGGGTTCCCTGATGTTAATAACATCTGTAATTACTTCACAACCGTTTTGGTCAGTGATCGTAAGTTGGTAATCACCAGGCTTTAAATTACTAATGGAAGGCTTGTCAGCTGTAAAGTTATCAGGCCCTGACCATTCGTATTGATAATTACCAGAACCTCCTGAGGTGGTTACTTCAATCCAGCCATTGTCAGCACCAAAGCAAGATATATTAAAGCCTGTAAAATCAGAAACGAATACATCTTCGATTTGTAAACCTGAAGCTGGTTGGGTGATTTCCAGGTTTTCGACTTCCTGTATACAATTATTCACATCGCTTACGGTGAAAGAATACTTTCCAGCAGCGAGGTTCGTGAAAAGCCAAGTGGTTTCAGTAGTGGGAGGGGAGGTACTTATTACATCTCCTCCTTCATTCATCAGCTCATAAGTATAAGGTCCTGCCGAAGTCCTGTTGATTACTGCGGCCAATACTCCAGTAGCTTGACCAAAACAGGATACATTCACTTTTTCATCAGCTAATTCGCCTACTTCCAATCCTTGTGGTTCTGTGAGGGTATAAGATTTTACAATTTGGCATCCATTACTGTCGGTTATTGTAAGATCGTAAGTTCCCTCAAAAATGTTTTTCAAACTGTCTTGATTAGAAACAAAGCCATCTGGGCCGGTCCATTTTATGATCGAATTCCCTGATCCTCCAGATATATCCAAATAGATATACCCTTCGTTTCCTCCGTTACATTGAACCCCAAATCCATTGTAATCAGAAACCTCATCGATAAGGTTTAAAGGAGCAGGTTCTTCAATGTCAAATTCTCGGCTTAAAGTACAGCCAGATTCATCCGTCACAAGTAGTTCATACTTCCCTGCTTCTAAACTAGTTAGGTTTGCCTCATCTGAGGTGAAGCCATTTGGACCATCCCAGCGATACAATAAATTTCCTTGATTACCACTAATGTTAAAAGAAATTGATCCGTCATTCTCTCCGGCACATGAAATTCCAAAGCCATTGTAATCAGTTAATTGAAGGTCGTTAAGCTGAAGCCCAGTAGCAGGTTGGTCTATCAATAGATCATCCAGTAGCGTAATACAGCCATTTGCATCTTCAACACTTACCTTATAACGATCCCCAGGGAGGTTAGTAAAAGTATAAGATGCACCCGAGAAGTTTGGAACAGTTTCGATGGTGGTTGATCCATCCATTGTTTCCAAAGTAAGGGTATAAGGGGGTAGGGATGCTTGGTCAATAGTAATTGTAAAAGCACCATTGCTTTCTCCAAAACAAGCAACAGGTACCCGGGAATCGACGTCTTCGGAGACAATCAATTCATCCGGTTCAGTTATTTCATAATTACCTTCAATGACACAGCCGTTTTCATCTGTTAATTCTAGAGAATAGGTACCAGCCAAAAGGTTTTCAAGTTTGCTGTCTGTGGAAGTAAAACCATTTGGACCAGACCAACTGTAGGTATAAACCTCCGTTCCACCTGTAGGGTTGGGATCAATGCTTGCATCGGCACTTCCAAAACAACTTATTTGGAAACCATTGTTCTCAGGAATGATTTCATTTAAGATCAGCGGGCTTGGCTCTGTTAATTCTATGGAAGCTATTCGGGCCGAACAAACGTTTTCATCAGTTACGAAAAACTGGTACTCTCCTGGCCCAAGATTGCTGATGTCTTTGGTTGTAGCTTCAAACCCATTTGGTCCTGTCCAAAGATAGTCCAAGTTGCCAACTCCACCTGTTATGTCTAGGGAGATACTTCCATCGGCTGCCCCGAAACAAGATATTTGAAAGCCATTGTAATCAGAGATTAGTGTGTCTTGAATAAGCAAACCTGTTGCAGGTTCATCAATCAAAATGTCCTCAAGAAGAAAATTACAACCATTGTTGTCTTCTATTCTAAAGTCATAAACACCTCCTGCTAAATCTGTAAAGTAAAGCGTATCAGAAGTAAGGACATTTATTGGTCCCAACATTTCTATTACATCTCCATCCCTAAAAACTTCTAGAGAAAACGGTGTAGGTGTATCCTCCTGTAAGGCAATGGCAATGCTTCCGGTTTCTTCTCCAAAGCATCTCACATCTACCCTAAGGTCACTTAGCTCCGTTAAGGATAAGGTGCTCGGCTCAGTAATAGTGAAATTTTCAGCTATGATACATCCATTCTCATCTGTTAATAAAACAGCATAATCACCAGGTTTTAATTTTTTCCTTGTAAATACATCGTCCTCCGCACTAGGTGGTAAAACATCCAAGTCATCCGAATTGGGAGCATTTAAATTATCAAAATTGCCCGTATACCAAGCAATGGTATATCCTGGAACTCCTCCTGAAGGGTTTATGGATAAGAGCCCATCCTCTGCTCCATGACATGAAATATTTTGAATGGTTTCGGATAGTTCAAGTTCATCTGGACCTTCTACGGTTATCCAAGGTGTTGATTTTTCACAGGAAAGTGGATCTGCACCTGCAATTTCAAACAACCTTCCTCGGTCAGTTATTTTGGCGTAATAATCACCTGCAGGAAGATTGCCGAGTTTACTTTCCATACCAATAATTTCGCCTTCCTCTGTGACGAAGGTAGAGATATCACCCTCTACTTCTTTGCCTTCTTCATCAAACCAAGTTATTCCATATTTAATCCAGTCTTCACGTGGGTTACCTGGGAATGGTTCAGACCATCCTCCACTTATTAATAAGCTGATTTCTCCATTGGTATCTCCATAGCAATTCAGATGTTCAACTGTTTCAACTATTTCCATTGGTTCAGGAATAATTATCTCAAAACTTTCCCTACCATTACATTGAAACCTATCTTCGATTTCAAGTGTATAAGACCCAACTTCTAAATCTTGAACCTGAATAACAGCAAACCCATCATCATCAGATACCACATCAAAATTTGTAGGGGTTTCATTGCCATCTTTGTCAATAATTACAAAATTATTTACAGGAAGTGCTGCATTAAAAATGATAAACTCCACCACTCCTGTATCATCATCAGGACAAAGATAGCCAGCAAAATTTAGTTCAAAATCCAGGGAGTAGGCCTGCCCAAGTGGCCCTGCATTTCTGAAATACTCCCTTCCTATATTGTCTTCAACGAAAATTTTGTATTGTGCCTCTCTATCCAATTCATTGTTAAGCCCAAAGGTAACGGAAGCTGAATTTTGGAATGGGGCCGTATTGTCTACTGTTACAGTGGTCAAGACATTGTCTGATTCATCTACTAATTTAAAGGTAAATGGGAATGATATTTCTGATCTTTGGTCGGGTTTAAAGGCACTTACAGTTAAGGAAATGGTGCCTTGACAACTGTTTTCAAAGTAAGCCAATGGTAATATTGGTGGGGTTACCATTAGCCTAAATGGAAAAACGTCGCTGACATCTACTCCATCGGTAACCTGAACATTTACAACTATTTCCTTACCTTTTGCTTCCCAGGTATCGTCGTAGGGAATATCAGGCTGGATGGTTTGCCCACTGAATGTATATCCTACACCGGCCAAGACTTCCAAAGTTAGATTGGATTTATCTCCTGAATAACCAATGGTTAGCATATCTAGAGAAATGTCTAATTCCCCATTGTAAAGAACCAATGTATCCACTTGGTCGGTAATGGTAACCGGGGCGAAAACAGAGAATATCTCGCCTTTGGATTCGAAAATTTGATAGGTAAGCAATAAAGATAAAACTACCCCTGGAAATAAAATTTTCTCAAAATCTTTTAAGCGCTTTAATAGACTTTTTGTAAAAATAATCAATTTCAAAATGTTTATTAAAAATTTGACTTACTTAAAACTGAACTCAGATCAACGATTAAATTTAGACATAACATATTAAAAAAATACCTTAATTTTATTTTTATACAAAAATTTTATAATCCTACTAAAATTTGAAGATATTTATTTTTAAGATTTGCTTATTATGACTAGAAAAAGCCTTTTTTCATTGCTTTTTTGATTTATAAGCTTTAAGACAGGCTACTAATACTAGACTTAAAAAACCAATAGCCCCTACTTTAACCTAATTAAACTACTTAACAATCAGGTGTTTCATGCGATTTTCCCCTCACCAAATAAGGCTTAGGATAATGAATATGGGTTACTGGAAGATATTTTAATAGATCAAACCGTTTATATAGAGTCTTGGCAATATAATTCTTATTCAATTGGTTTATTAAGGGCAAGGCCTTTTTAAACTAATTAACTATAAGATTGTAGATTTGTCTAATGGACCTTTTTTTACCATGCTTTCAATACCTTCTTCCATTGCTGGTAGGACAGGGAAGAATGGTTTGCATAAACTTTTTTCTTCTTAAGTCTGTAAAATAAATGGATACCTCATGGGAGACATGAGCAGGACTGCTAAATTTATTTAGCATATAATCATAACTATAAGCCATAGTTATACCACTTAATAAACTAAATCCTAAAACTGCATTGATGGAGTTTTGATCTGGTAATTCATTGAATCGGGTTATATTTCGGAATCCCAGTCCTCCAATAAAATTTTCTATCTGTACTTGAGGTATTACTTCTATTTGCTGAAAGGTTCCTTGTCTTTTGTAATTGAAAGAGACTGAAAGTACCTTGCGCATCTCTCCGGATTTAAACATTCTCCTGTCCAAGTTTTTCACATAGCCCCCATGTACATCCCATTTTATAGGTAGATTATTCCCAATTCCATCCTCCAGAAAGCCGATGTTGGGACGGGAAACATGACTACTACTTAGTCCAAACCAAAAGTCAGGTAATTGAAGCAATGCACCAAATGCTATATCTGGATACCATTTACTATCTTCACCAGGTAAAAGGTCAATTGTGGCCGAGTTTACTGTCCTGTTCAGTAGATCTATTTGGTCACCAAAAACCATTTCTTGCAAGGTTAGGCTTCTATTTACCAGCCCCAATTGCCCACCAAAGCGAAGAAAGCTTTCATTGTTAAGTAGGAGTTTATAAGAAATATAACCTGCAATATCAGTAGACCTTATGTTTAGCAAAGATTCTGAAAACTGAGATGCTGAAAAGCCAAAACCAACATTTGTCTCATCTACGAAATTGTCATAATAAATTCCTGAAGCATTGAAATCGTAACCCAATCCAGGCCATTGCTTTCTGTAATTGATGCCAATTCTCGTCGTTTCCATGGCTCCAGCAAAAGCGGGACTTAGGTTAAGTGGCGCTGCATAGAACTGCGTAAATTGAAAATCCTGCGCCTTTAAACCGATAGGATCGGATAAAAAACAGGTGATAAATAGCATTATGAATTTAATATTTCTCATTCCAAAAGCATGAATGCACCGGTGTTACTAAAATTCCTTCCGTCTGCTGTGGTATATTTTAATTTATAAACATAATTGCCAGGGCTTGCTTTTTGTCCTCTAAATGTGCCATCCCATCCTGGATCCTTTAGGTCTTTCGACTGGTACAAGATTTCTCCCCAAGTATTCATAATAATGAAAACAAGGCTATTTATATTTAGGAATTTAGGGAAGAAAAAATCATTGAGTCCATCTCCATTTGGGCTGAAAACATTTGGTGTTTTTAGAAAAAAGTCTGTGATCTTTATTTGAAAGGAGCTACTTGTCTCACAACCCCAAATATCGGTACCTACTAAAGTGACAATATAGGTTCCTGGCTTAGTATAACGATAAACGGGAGACTCTTCCAAGGAACTGTTTCCATCACCAAAATCCCAATAGTATAGGCCAATATTTCCATTGCTCTTATTGGTAAACTGAACGTCAAAGTTAACCAGGTTTTCTCCATACAAAGGAAATGCTTCAGATAAGTATTCTCCTTTTATAAGAACGATGTTGTTTTGGACAGTAAAACTTTTGGTCTGTATACATCCATTTCCATCAGTAACTGTGACCTGGTAATTTCCGGGGCCATTGGCTTCCATCCGATAACCGTTATCGAATACTTCTCCACTGCTCCACTGTATGGAATAGGGTGCTACACCTCCATCAATACTTAGCTCAATAATTTCTAATATTTCTCTGGGCTCACACTGTGAAGTAGTCTTGTTTGAAAGACTTATCGATATCGGGTCAGGTCTTTTGACTTCAAAGGTTTGGCTTACAAAACATCCCGATTGATCTGTTATGTCTACTGAATAGCTACCATTGGTAAGGTTGTATATTGAAGCGCTACTTTCTCCATTGCTCCAATTATAGCTATATGGAGGTCTGCCACCGGATACCATAAGTGAAATCTCACCACTTTGACCATTACTGCAAGAAGTAGCATCTTGCACTAGTCCTACTGCTACTAGAAGTTCAGGTTCGATTAAATTAAATGTTCTTTCGATTGTACAGTTGCTGGCATCTTTTAGGTATACCTTATAAACCCCCGGTGCAAGATTGTAGAGGGAAGATTGCTCTGGACCATGTTCCCAGGTGGCCGTTATAGGTGCTTTACCTCCTTCGAGGTTCAGTAGAATACTTCCATCTGTGGCACCAAAACAAGAAACAGGATTGACAACAGGATCTATTTTGAATACAGGAACTTCCTCTATGGTAGTTTCTTTTATCACTGTACATCCATTCGCATCGGTAACCGTGACCTGATAAAAGCCTGGACCAATTCCCTCAAACGAACTTTGGGTTGCTCCTGTATTCCAATTGATTTTGTAAGGCTTAACACCGCCTGTAATGTCTATAGAAAGGTTGGCATCATTGGCATTATAGCAAGATACTTCCGTTTGTTCCATCAATACTTCCAATGGGGCATTGGGTTCGGAAATAGTGATGGCTGAACTGATGATTTGACAACCATTGGCATCAGTGACAGCTACTTCGTAAGTACCTGAAAAAAGTTCATCAGAACTTGGGGTATCAAGTGCCATAGGAACACCATCCTTGGTCCAATGGAAATTATAAGTTCCTGCTGCTCCTCCTTCAACCAGCAAAGCTATACTACCGGTAGCAGCGCCATAACAGGAAATATCTGATTTTTCAACCTTTGTGATAGAAAGTGGGTCAGGTTCCCTTATGTTAAATTCTTCGCTTACTTTACAAAAGTTTTCATCTCTAACAGTCACACTGTATTTCCCTGGAGAAAGAGCTTCTAGACTTGAAGCATTAGAAGTAAATCCATTTGGGCCAGTCCACTCAATACTATAATTCCCACTACCACCTGTAGGGTTCAATTCTATATGACCATCATTAGACCCATAGCAACTGATTTCATATCCATTTGTGATTGCTAATTTGGAATTAATTAATAGTGGTTTGGGTTCGGTAATACTTATAATTTCAGTGAGTGCTTCACAACCATTTTGATCCACAATAGTAAGGTGATAATCACCAGGTATTAAATTCTTGATAGAAGGACTGTTTGAGGAGAAATTCTCTGGACCTGACCAATCAAATTTATTGTTTCCGGAACCTCCTGATATGGATACATCAATCCAAGCATCGGCAGCTTCGAAACAACTGATATTATATCCGTTGAAGGAAGAAACTTCAACTTCATCAATTTTCAACCCTGATAGCGGTTGGGTAATTTCTAAATTTGTAATTTCCTTGAAACAATCGTTGGCATCTCTTACTGTAATCATATATTTACCTGCAGCAAGATTTGTAAAAAACCAATTGCTTTCTGAGGTAAGGGGAGATGTATTAACGATCTCACCACCTTCTTTCGATAACTCATACCTGTATGGGCCAGCCGAAGTCCGGGTAATGGAAGCAGCCAATACTCCAGTCTCTTGGCCGAAGCAGGAAACATGTACTTTTTCATTTGTCAGTTCTTCTATTTCTAGTCCCTGGGGTTCTGTAAGGGTATAGCTTTTGTTGATTTCACAACCGTTGGCGTCAGTTATATTGACATGGTAAATACCCGGAAAAATATTTTTTAAACTGTCAGAATCAGAAATGAAACCGTCAGGTCCATTCCATTCGATTTGACTTGTTCCAGATCCTCCCGCTATGTCTAAGTAAATAAACCCTTCATTGCCTCCATTACAATGAACTCCAAATCCACTATAGTTAGAAACGTTGTCCAGGAGGGTTAAAGGAGCAGGTTCATTTAAGTCAAAATCACTGCTGATAGTACAACCATTGTCATCGGTGACAATAACTTGGTATTTTCCGGCTTTCAGGCCTTCAAGATTTGATTCGGCAGAAGTAAAGCCATTAGGTCCTGTCCACCTATAAGATAAATCCCCTTGATTTCCTGTAATAACAAATGAAATCGAACCATTCATTCCTCCTGCACATGATACTTCATATCCATTAAATTGGGAAAGCTCCAGGTCTGTGAGTTGAAGGCCAGTTTCAGGCTGCTCTACTAAAATATCGTCAAGTCTTTTGATACAACCATTGGCATCTTCTACTGTTACCCAGTAAAGGTTACCCGGAATGTTGTCAAATGTATAAGCAGCATTGTTGAAATTAGAAACTGTTCGTGTTGTTTGTACTTCACCCATTATCCCCATAGAGAGGGTAAAAGGAGCCAATGACGGTTGGTCTATATTAATTGTGAAAGCACCATTGCTTTCTCCAAAACAAGCCACTGGCACCCGCAGATCAATTGCTTCAGATAAGATTAATTCATTGGGTTCAGAGATTTTATAGGTTGCTTCTATACTTGCCCCATTTTCATCAGCTAATTCAAGGGAATAATAGCCAGCAGTAAGGTTTTCAAGGAAACTATCGGTAGAATTAAAGCCATTCGGTCCAGTCCAGTTATAGGTATAAATACCGGTACCACCAGAAGGGTTTGGTTTTATAACTCCTCCAGCTGTACCAAAGCAACTTATTTGGTAGCCATTGACCTCAGGGATGTTTGGGGTTAGGGTTAAAGGAGGAGGGGCATTTAAAATTATTGAAGAAAGTCGAGCAGTACAATTGTTATCATCAGTTACGATAAACTGATATTCTCCAGGGCCAAGGTTGCTGATATCCTTGGTAGAGGCTTCAAAGCCATTCGGTCCGGTCCAGTAATAGTCATAGTTACCTTCTCCGCCAGTGATATCAAGGGAAATGTTACCATCATTTGCCTCCGGAAAAGATATTTCAAAACCATTATAATTTGAAATAATCGTGTCCTGTATAAGTAAACCTGTTTCTGGTTGATCAATTAAAATACCTTCCAGATGAAAATCACAGCCTTTGTTATCTTCAATTCTAAAATCGTAAAGGCCTCCTTTTAAATTTGAAAAATAGATGGTATCTGAGGCTATGTTATTTTCAGGGCCGAATACTTTCAAAAGTGTTCCGTCTTTAAAAACTTCTATGGAGAACGGAGTTGGGGTATTCTCATACAATTTGATCGCAATGGTCCCAGTTTCTTCTCCAAAACACCTAACATCTTGTCTGAGCCCAGGAAGTTCAGTTAAAGTCAATGGAGTTGGCTCACTAATGGTGTAGTTTTTGGCCAAAAAACAGCCATTTTGATCTGTAATTAAAACAGCATATTCTCCAGGGCTTAATTGTTGTTTAGAAAAATCATCTTCACCGGAATTTTTTGGTAAAACCACCAACTCAGCAGGCTCAGGGGAGTTTTCATTTTCAAAGTTGCCTGTAAACCAATCAACCGTATATTGAGGAGTACCTCCTTCTGGGCTAATGGTAATACTTCCATCAGCCACTCCATTGCAAGATACATTTTGTAAGGTTTCAGTAAAGGTTAATGGATCCGGTCCTTCAACTGTTATCCATGATGTGGTTTTTTCGCATTGGAGTGGTGCTGCACCTGCGATCTCGAATCGTCGTCCTTTGTCATGAATTTTAGCATAATAATTTCCCGGAGCTAAGTGGTTAATTTTACTCTCCACACCTATAATTGCTCCTCCAAGAGTTACGAATGAATTGCTTACATCATCAACCTCATTTTCCTGCTCATCGAACCAGACAATATCATAATTTGTCCATTCTTTACGATGATTACCTGCAAAAGGCGATGACCAACCTCCTTTTATAAGTAAACTAATCTCTCCATTATCGTCACCATAACAAGTCACGTGATTTACAGTTTCTACAGCTTCAATTGGTTCTGGAATAATAATTTCAAAACTTTCCCTACCATTACATTGAAACCGATCTTCAATTTCTAGGGTGTAAGTTCCAGGTTCCATGTCTTTGGCCTGTATAACTACAAAACCATCTGAGTCGGAAATGACTTCAAAGTCCGTAGGTTTTTCCTTTCCTTCACTGTCAATAATAATAAAATTATTTACTGGAAGTGTGGCATTGAAGATAATGAACTCTACTAGACCCGTTTTGTCTTCGGGGCAAAGCAGTCCTGCGAAGTTTAATTCAAAATCCAGAGAATAGGCTTGGCCTAAAGGGCCTGCACTTCTTAAATATTCCCTTCCCAAATTGTCTATAGCATAAATTTGGTATTCTATTTCTCTATTTAATTCAAAATCCTGTCCAAAGTTTACAGTTGCTGAAGTCTGGAAAGGTGCAGTATTGTTTACACTGATTACTGATATTGTATCTCCGACTTCATCAATCAATTTAAATGTAAATGGAAAAGATTCTTCGTACCGTTGACTTGGCTTATACGCACTTAGGGTAAGAGAAATAATGCCTTTACAGCTATTTTCTGAATAAGCCAATGGTAAAGTAGGAGGAATGACAAGTACTTTGAAGGGATAAACTTCGCTGAGATCTACCCCATCGGTAATTTGAACGTTAACAATAATCTCTTTGCCTTTGGCTTCCCAATTTTCTTCGTATTGGATAGTGGGGGAAATTGTTTGTCCGGTAAAGCTATATCCTGTTCCACCTTTTATTTCCAGACTAAGGTTAGACTTGTCACCAGCATAAGTGATAGATAGCATTTCCAAAGTAATGGTTAAATCACCATTAAATTTAACCTGCGTGTCAATTTGATCTTCAATAGTTATGGAGGCAAAAGGAGAAATTAATTCCCCTTTAATTTCAAAAATTTGAGATCCAAATATTAAAAATAAAATGATACTGGGTAATATATATTTACTAATTATTTTCAACTGTTTTAACAAAGAGTTTTTTAAAAAAATAATTTTAAAAATGCCTAAACCAAAGCAGAAATTATCTGATTTTAATCTTAAACAATACGTAAAAATAGGGAATAGAAATTTAATAAGTAACTGAATTATAAATTATTATGACGTCAATAGAGCGGTTTTATGGCTGTGGAAAATTGAAAAATTTGCGTTAAAAATTAGAAAATTCATTATTCATATTTTCAATTCCTTTTTTACCAGTATCAAATGAAAATGGCGAGTAAGAGAAATGATGATAGTTGCAAATATTATTTTTTGGATTTCAAAAAAATTATAGCCTATTTGATTTAATTTTTTAATATTTTCGCTTAATTCCTTTTATTTAAAGTCAATTGGAAACCTTATTTCCTACAATAATTAAAGCCCATGATAAAAAAAATAACCTATTGGATTGCAGTATTTTTCATTGTTGTTCCAGCGTTTAGCCAGCAAGGTGGTTGGCAACCTGTTGAAGATAAAATTTTGTCAAAATGGGCAATGGATATTAATCCAAGTGCTCCATTACCCGAATATCCTCGACCTCAGATGACCAGAGAAAACTGGTTCAATTTAAATGGACTTTGGCAATATGCTATTGTCGATAAAGGTACAGTTCAACCATCCAGTTTTCAAGGAGAAATTTTAGTTCCTTATGCTATAGAATCTGCACTATCAGGTGTGGGTAAAACTGTGGGTAAGGACAAGGAACTTTGGTACCAAAGAGAATTTGAAGTGGACCGGTCCATGAAGAAAGGTGATTTATTGCTTCATTTTGGAGCGGTGGATTGGGAAGCAGAAGTATTTGTCAATGGTAAGCGTGTTGGAATTCATCAGGGTGGCTACGATCCTTTCTTTTTTGAAATCAGTGGTGCCTTGGTTTCTGGAAAAAAGCAACAATTAACAGTTAGGGTTTGGGACCCGACTGATGATGGACCTCAACCACGTGGTAAACAAGTAAATAAACCTCATGCCATTTGGTACACACCGGTTACTGGAATTTGGCAGACTGTTTGGTTGGAGGCTGTTCCTAATCAATACATTTACTCTATTAGAAATACCCCTGATTTAGACAATAAGCAAATTACAGTTCATGCTGAGGTCATGAATCCTGAGCCGGGCCAAATGGTTAGTGTAAGTTTAATGGCAAATGGAGAGCTATTGGCAGAAGAGAAAGTGCCTGCCGGTAAAGATGCCACTTTTACCATCAGTAATCCAAATATTTGGGGACCTGAAAATCCTTTTCTTTACGATATTGAAGCCCGTTTGCTGGAAGGTAGAAAACTCGTGGATGCAGTAAAGAGCTATACTGCCATGAGGAAAATCAGCATGCTTCCTGATGAGAATGGTAACCAACGATTACTTTTGAACGATAAATTTTTGTTTCAATATGGTCCATTGGATCAGGGATGGTGGCCTGATGGTTTGTACACGGCGCCTACCGAAGAAGCTTTGGTTTTTGATATAGACAAAACAAAAGATATGGGCTTTAACATGATAAGAAAGCATGTGAAAGTTGAACCAGCAAGGTGGTACTACCATTGTGATAAAATAGGAATGCTTGTATGGCAGGATATGCCAAGTGGAGACATGGGCAATAGGTGGGAGTCCAGGCCTGGAGTGTTGGGGAAAGGTACGGAAAAGAATAGAACTCCGGAATCCATCGCTATCTTTAAAAAGGAGTGGAAGGCTATTATGGATGCCAATTATAACTTTCCTTCCATAGTGGTTTGGGTGCCATTTAATGAAGCATGGGGGCAATTCAATACAGAGGAAATCGTGAATTGGACAGTGGCTTATGACCCAAGCAGGATGGTCAATGGAGCTAGTGGAGGTAATTATACCCTTGAAGGTCAAATCATGGACATGCACAATTATCCAGATCCAGTCATGCCTGACCCTAAAATTTGGGGTAAGAAGCAGATCTTAGTCTTAGGGGAATACGGTGGTTTAGGTCTGCCTATAGAAGGGCATACCTGGCAAGAAAAAGACAATTGGGGATACCAAAGTTTTGAAGATCAAGCTGCTTTGAAAAAAAGGTACAGCAAATTAATCATGGACTTAAAGCCGCTTTTGCCAATGGGCTTATCAGCCGCTATTTACACACAAACTACCGATGTGGAAATAGAAACCAATGGGTTGATGACCTATGACAGAAAAGTAATTAAATTAGACCCTCAGTTTTTAAAGCAATTGCATGAGGAATTGTACAATATTAAAATCCCTATGAAATGAAAACCTCACCTTTATTGGCCCTCTTGGTATCAGGAATGGTTATGGCTTGTGGGCAGAACACCAAAGAGCAAGCTGAGAATGAACAAAAAATAGAACCCAAATTTTTAACAGCAATGGAAGATTCAGCATTTGAGAAGAATGTAAATGGTAAAGAAGTAAAGTTATACCACCTTACCAATAAAAATGGTATGGAAATGACCGTTACCAATTTTGGTGCGAGAGTGGTAGAACTTTTTGCCCCGGATAAAAACGGAAAGTTTGAAGATGTGGTATTGGGATACGATAATTTGGATGAGTACATCAATACCCCAGGAGGGTACTATGGTGCTCCTATCGGAAGGTATGGCAATAGGATAGCAGGGGCGAAATTCACCCTTGATGGTAAAACGTATCCTTTGGAAGCCAACAATGGTCCTAACAACCTTCATGGAGCCCCAGGTGGTTATCATAAGGTAGTTTGGGAGGTTTTGGAAGCTACGGATCAGAAACTGGCGATGAAGTATGTGTCACCTGATGGAGAAGCAGGCTTTCCTGGTGAACTTACGGTTTATATGGATTATTACCTGACAGATGACAATGAGTTTAAGATTACCTACAAGGCGACTACAGACAAGCCTACAATAGTAAATCTTACGCACCATTCCTTCTTTAATCTTAATGGTCATGGAGAGGGGAATGTGAGGAATCATATGCTTCAACTCAATGCGGATCATTTTACGCCAGTTGATGATACCCTTATTCCTTTGGGTGATATCAAGCCGGTAAAAGGTACTCCATTTGATTTTAGCGAACCGCATCTAATTGGAGAGCGAATTGATGACGACAATGAACAACTTAAAAAAGGTGGTGGATACGATCACAATTGGGTTATCAATCGTGAGGAAGGAAATAAAGAAACCATTAAAACTGCAGCTGTTTGGGTGCCTGAAAATGGTCGTAAAATGGAGGTGTTTACTGATCAGCCAGGAGTTCAGGTGTATACTGGTAATTTTATGAACGGAGGGGGAGCTTCCAAAGCTGGTAAATCCTATGGAAAACAAGGTGCGATCTGTTTGGAAACGCAACATTACCCAGACTCTCCAAACCAACCTTCGTTCCCATCTGTAACAGTGAAACCTGGAGATACCTATACACATGAGTGTATTTATAAATTTTCAGTGATCAAATGAGCTCATGAAAGCACTTCTTAATTCAAGTTTCTTTTTCATTTCAACCCTTGTGCTTTTATCTTGTAGTGAAAAGAAAACCGAGGACGATAATAATGCCTATTTGCCCATAGAGGTCATTAGGGAAAATGATGCACTCAATGAGATAATTGCACCTGGGATAAAAGCAAGGATAATTGGATCTGGTTATGAATGGACAGAAGGTCCTTTATGGTTGGAAAAGGAACAGATGTTATTGTTTTCAGAAATACCGGCCAATAATGTGCATTCATGGAAGGAGGGGGGCGAACCGGAACTTTACTTACATCCGGCAGGCTTAACCTCAAATGATACCAGAGGTGGGGAAGTAGGTTCCAATGGTTTACTTCTAGATCCAAACGGAAATTTGGTTTTATGCCAACATGGGGACAGGCGTTTAGCTAGAATGAATGCCCCAATAGATGCTCCTGAGCCAAACTATGAAACGGTTATAGGTGATTTTGAAGGTAAACCCTTCAATAGTCCAAACGATGCCATTTATGATTCCCAGGGGAATCTTTACCTTACTGATCCAGCCTATGGACTGGAATTCAGGATGGAAGACCCTAAAAAGGCCATCGATTTTCAAGGTGTTTACAGGTATACCAAAGAGGGACAATTGGAATTGTTACTTGATAGTATTTCCCGACCCAATGGTATTGCCCTGACTCAAGATGAAAAGCATTTACTCATAGCCAATTCTGATCCAGAAAAACCCTATTGGTATATATATGAATTGGATGGGGAGAATGGGCTAAAAAATGGAAAGGTTTTTTATGATGCAAGTTCTGTTCAGGCAAATGAACCTGGATTACCAGATGGTTTAAAGATAAAAAAGGACGGTACTGTCATTGCCTCAGGGCCAGGTGGTCTTTGGATTTTTGATTCAAATGGCCTTTTGCTAGGTAGGTTAAAATTAGATGAATTGGTATCTAATGTAGCTTTAAATGAAAATGAAGACCTTTTGTTCCTTACCGCAGACAGCTACGTACTTAGTATTCCATTGAAATAATGTAATAAGAAGATTTAGTAATTAAGCTTAAGCCGTGTTTCCTGCTGTTAAACCCGAAATATGCAATAGACAATCTATTACGTGTTGTAATCGCTTCAAAATCAACCACTTTGTTGGTGTTTTCAATTTCACCATAGCGGTGCTATGCTAAAATCTCCAAACAGCCTGATTTTCTTGCGATTGCAACACTTCCCGTAAACACGGGACAGGCTTCACCCCTGACCATTGTCAGGGCGGAGAAAGCCTATTACATAATCCGAGTTAAATGTATTTCAGCAAGGGAACACGGCTTTTAATTTTATTTTTGAGGTCATCAGGGAAAGCTTTTTTACCCATAAAAATATCTGTTAATATTTCGCAGCCTTTCTGACCATATTTTTTGAGTAACATGTTGCGAATTGCAGGTTGAGCATAACAAATAAATGCGATGATTGAGGAACTACCTAGATCAGACAAGATTTGTTTGTCTAGTAGCCCTTGGTAAGCATTTGATGCAGCAGCCTCGTCCTGAAAGTTTTCTAAAATTGCCAAAGCGGCCAATTCACCTGAAAGCAAGGCATTGGAAATGCCCTCTGCTGTTAATGGATCCGCAAACCCTGCCGCATCTCCCGTAAGGAATACCCTGTTTTTAGAAAAGCCATCCTTTCTTTGTCCCACAGGAATCTGAAAACCATGAGCCTCTGAAGAGATTATTTCCTTTAAACCCAATTTATCAAGATAGGCATAGTAGTATTTTTTCAGGTCAATCTTTTGCTTTTTCAGTGTACAAACCCCTAAGGAAAGATGTCCAGTCTTTGGAAAGCACCATGCATAACCATCTGGCACAGCATCCACGTCAAAACGGACCTTTTTGGATAACCTATTATAATCTGCCTCAGGAACAACAACTTCATATTCTAAAGCTGGAATCAGTTTCCTGCTTTCCTTCCATCCTCCCATTTTAGCCGTATTGCTAAGCACTCCATCGGCACCTATAAGGTATTGGCATTGAATATTACCTTCAGAGGTACTCAATAATAGTCCTTGCGCTGTTCTTTCCAAGCCGAGCGCCGTTGTGTTTTCCAATAGATTTGCTCCCTTTTCCAATGCCTTTTTGACCAAAAACTGATCAAAACTATCTCTCATGACCATTGAAATTATGGGTTCTTTTCTTTTAGCAGTGAAAAAGTAGGAGGAGTTTTCAAAAAACACTTCTAGTTCACGGTATTCTTTTTCTACAACCTCATCTATTAGGAAAGGTAAACGTGTTCTACCTCTATGTACCAGCCCTCCACCGCAGGTTTTATACCTGGGAAGTTTTTCTTTTTCAATTATTATAACACTTTTACCCATTTCAGCTGCTATATAGGCAGACATGGCACCAGAGGGTCCTGATCCAATTATAGCAATGTCATATTTTTTCATTGGTATTTATTATAAATCATCTGGTTCTCTTTCTGGAATATCTGGTCCGGATAAAATTAGTTGGCCTTCCTCAGGCTTAAAATCATAGCTTAGCTTGATATTTTCCAGATCAGTTTCATTGATATTTAAGCAGGCATTGTAATAACTTTTATTAAACCCTAATGAGACATTCCCAGATTTTAAATTGGCAGAAGTTAATGGTTCTATCAGTTGAATGTTTTCGGCCAATGCCCCATCAAGTTTGGTGTAGAGGCTTAGGAATATTTCTAGCTCATTCTTTTTTTCCTCTAAAACGCAAGAAAGAGCGGATCTGAAATCTTTAGCCTTCTTTATGTTTTCACTTTTAAAAACCCATTTTTCTTGCATTTAAGTATTAATTTTTGTGTAACAAATGTAACTGGAAAACCTTTGATTTATAGAATAGCCCTTTCATGATAAATTGACGTAATTCTATTGAAAATAACAGTACGGATCAAAAATAATTAATTAAATTTAAACTGAATAAATAAATCTTAATCCCCAGAAAATAACTAAATAAGCCACAGTTTTTTAATCTGGATTATGTAAATAAGTTTTAAGTTTTAGTTAGTAATAGCTAGATGTCAGGTGATTTTCAATTAAAAATTCGGGTTGTAAATTAAAAAATTGACTAAATGACTGGTCGAATTATCATCTATTGATGTTTGTTTAAATGGGCCAATGCAAAACAAGGTAAAGAATATTGCAAAATTAATCCCATTTTATAAATCGATTAACCAAAATAATTTTAATAATAATCAATTAATATTTCAAATAAAATAACCATAAGCAAATGAAACCAATTGTTCAAATTAGTTTAGACCTTACCAATATAGACGAAGCGCTTGAAACAGCTGCACTAGCCATGAGAGCTGGAGTAGATTGGCTTGAAGCAGGCACACCTTTAATCCTTGCTGAAGGTCTTCATGGAGTAAGAAAACTCAGAGAAGCATTTCCTAATACTCCAATTGTAGCAGATTTGAAAACAATGGACGGTGGTTATCTAGAAGCTGAAATGATGGCGAAAGCCGGTGCTACACATGTAGTGGTAATGGCTAGAGCACATGAAGAAACGATCAAATGTGTTGTTCAAGCTGGAAAAGACCATGGAGCAAAAGTAATGGGTGACAATTTGGGTTGTCCGGATATGGTGGCAGGTGCCAAATTTCTTGAAGACCTGGGATGTGATTACATCGTTCACCATATTGGCTATGACGAAAGGAGAGGAATTGCTGCCCAAGGTAAGCGTATGCCTAGCCCGCTTGACCAATTGAAAGAAATCGTAGCAGCAGTGGATGTACCCGTACAGGCTGTAGGTGGTTTAAGTCTTGAACAAGCCATATCTACTCCAAAATATGGCGCCCCTCTAGTAGTTCTTGGTGCTCCGCTAACCATTGATGCTGATGCTTTTAAAACAGCAGATGGAGATTTGGAAGCCTCATTAAGGAAAATTTGTGATGCGATCCATGCTTATGGTGACATTAAAATAAAATAATTATATATCCAATTGAAATGAAAGCAGCAGCAGTAGTGAATTATGCGGAATCCAAAGGATCCGTAGAAATAAGAGAAATCGAGCAACCAGAGATAGGTGAAGGAGAAGTATTATTGGAGGTTGCCAATGTAGGTGTATGTGGTAGTGATTTGCATCAATGGACTTCCGATCACAGTTGGCCAGTTAATTACCCTGTCGTTTTAGGACATGAGTTTGGAGGTAAAATCATCGAAGTAGGCCCAAGGGTAGATGGTTGGAAAGTTGGTGACAGAGTAGTAAGTGAGACGGCTGCCGTGATTGATCCTTTGAACCCAATGAGTCGTATTGGGCTTTATAACCTAGATCCAACAAGAAAAGGTTTTGGATATGGAGTTAATGGAGCGATGACTAAATATGTGAAGGTTCCTGCCCGTTGTCTTCACACGGTGCCTGAGCAAGTTCCTTTCGAGGAAGCATGTTTGACAGAGCCTTGTTGTGTGGCTTATAGCGCAGTAGTAGTTAATTCTAATATTAAACCTGGAGACAGAGTTTTGGTAATTGGACCTGGTACTATAGGTATGTTATGTGCTGTTATGGCCAAAATTAACGGAGCAGAAGTAGCTGTAGTTGGTCTAGAAGCTGATAGAGGAAGATTGGAAATAGCCAAAGGTTATGGTTGTGAAGCGATCATTGGTGATGCCACAGAATGGGCTAGAGAAAGAGATGGCTTAGGAGCAGATTTAATTATAGATGCTGCTGGTGCAAGTGCCACCCTTAAAATTGCCATGAGCTTAGTAAGACCTAATGGTCAAATAACTAAAGTTGGTTGGGGACCTCAACCTTGTAATTTCTCTTTGGATCCTATAGTACAGAAAAATGTACGTCTACAGGGAAGCTTTAGCCATAATTGGCCTATTTGGGAGAAGGTTATTGGTATGATGGGGTCTGGAATATTGGACGTTAAACCAATAATTGGAGGCGTTTGGCCTGTTACCTCCTGGTTAGAGGCTTTTGAGAAAATGCACCATGGTGAGGTGGTAAAAAGTGTATTGAAACCAGTATAATCATGCGCTTAAAGGACAAAGTAATTATCGTAACTGGTAGTACTACTGGTATTGGAAAAGCAATTGCCCTCCGGTGCGCAAAAGAAGGTGCAAAATTGGTTATCCATGGTCTTGAAGAAGATTGGGGTAAAGAAGTTGTTGCTACAATAGGTGCATCTCAAGCGGTACTTCATATTGAAGATTTGCAAAAAGAAGGTTGTGCCGAAAGGCTTGTCGAATTGGCAAAAAGCACCTTCGGCAAATTGGATGCCGTGGTAAATAATGCAGCATGGGTGGTCTCATCTGACCTGATGTCTGTGGATCGCCCTTTTATGGAAAAAGTGCTTTCTATCAATACCATCGCCCCTCTGTTGTTAATTAAAGCAGCTTTAGGTGAACTTGAAGCAAACCGAGGGAATGTTTTGAATATTGGTTCTGTCAATGCCTGGAGTGGGGAGCCAAATTTATTGGCTTATAGCATTTCCAAAGGAGGACTAATGACCATGACCAGAAACCTTGGGGATAGCCTCTTTCGAGACAATGGAGTGCGTGTCAACCAGATAAACCCTGGCTGGGTTTTAACCGAAACAGAAAAGCAGCGTAAAAAAGAACATGGTCTTTCAGACAGGTGGTTTGAAGACCTGCCTAAAATGTATGCGCCAGCCGGTAGGATTATCGCTCCTGAAGAAATTGCAGCTGCAGCCATTTTTTGGTTGTCAGATGAATCTGGTCCCGTAAGTGGACAGGTTATGGAATTGGAGCAATATCCTTTGATTGGAAGAAATGCACCCAAAGACACGAGTACAATTAATTAATAAAAATATTGAAATTATAAATATGCCTAAATTAGCAGCATTTCCTAAAGCCTTTATGCAAGCCCTCTGTAAGGATGGAACAATGAAACTGGAAGAGTGGATCCAATTGGCCTCGACTTTAGAGGTGGAGGGATTGGAATGGTACGCAGGTTTTCTGGACATGGAAGACGAATCCAAATGGCCTACTTACAGAAAAATGGTGGAGGATACAGGTAAAAGCATCCCTATGATGTGTTGTTCTCCAGATTTTACCCATCCGGACAAAGCTTTTCGTGATAATGAAATTGCCAAGCAGAAACATTGGATCGACATGACACATATTCTTGGTGGATCTTACTGTAGGGTATTGTCTGGTCAAAAAAGACCTGAATTGACTTTGGACGAAGGTGTGAAACTTGCCGCCGATTCAATAATGGCTTGCATCCCTTACGCTGAGGAAAGAGGTATTACCTTGATACTTGAAAATCATTATAAAGATGATTTTTGGGAATATCCTGAATTTGCACAGCAAATGGACGTTTTCTGTAAATTGGTAGATAGCATCGACCACCCTAACTTTGGCGTTAACTATGATCCTAGCAATACTTTCCTTGCAGGAGAAGACCCTATCGAATTGCTGAAGCGTGTATCTAGCAGAGTGGTGACCATGCATGCAAGTGACAGGTACCTGAAATCAGGAACCATAGAAGATTTGAGAAAAGAAGAAGGTGGAGCTGTTGGGTATGCCAAAAGATTAAGCCATGGCGAAATAGGAAAAGGATTAAATGACTATGATGCCATCTTTACAGAATTGAAAAGAGTTGGCTTTGACAGTTGGATTAGTATAGAAGATGGGGTAGATGGAATGGATCAATTGGAGAGAAGTGTAGCATTTCTTCAGAAAAAGATTGCCGTTTATTGGCCTAAATAAATAATTTAATTTTCAAAAACCGTACAAATGGATCATTTGTACGGTTTTTAAACCTTTATTGATTTGGAAGCAAGTTTATTATTAAACGCAGAATGTGTTTTGGCCGAAAGTCCTACTTGGCTGGAAGATGAGGGATGTTACCTATGGGTAGATATTGAAAAAGGACATTTGTACCAATTGAAACCTGAAGTAAGTGGGGTGAAGAAATGGTCCTTTCCGCACAGGTTGACCTTGGTTGTACCGGATGGTAAAGGAAACCTTGTCCTGGCTTTGGATGCGAAACTTGCCCTATTTGATCCCAATACTGAGAAATTTGATTGGCTATGTGATATTGAAAATGACAAGCCGGATAACCGTTGTAATGACGGTGCCTGTGACAGTGAAGGGAGACTTTGGGTAGGTACCATGAGTACAAAGTTCACCGATCATGCAGGAGCACTTTACTTGGTAGGGAAAGACCTTTCTGTTACTAAGAAAGTGGAGGACGTGTCCATTTCCAATGGGATTTGCTGGTCCTTGGACAATAAAACCATGTACTTTATTGACAGTCCAACACGGGAAATCAAAGCCTACGATTACAACTTGGCAACAGGTGATATCTCATTTAAAAATGTAGCCGTTGAAATTCCTGAATCTCTAGGAACACCCGATGGGATGTGTATGGATCAAAATGGAAAGCTTTGGGTTGCCCATTATGGAGGTTTCGGGGTTTATCAGTGGGATCCAGAAACAGGAGAACAGTTGGAAAAAATTAATGTACCTGCGCCAAACGTTACTTCATGTGCTTTTGGAGGTAAAGAAAGAAATCAGTTGTTAATTACCACTGCTCAGGAAAATATGACCGCTGAAATGCTAAAAAAATATCCTTTGAGCGGAGGGGTTTTTACTTGTGATATGGATGTTAAAGGAGCTCCAGTTTTTGGTGTGCGTTTTTAAAGCCAAACTAAAATTTACTTAAGAAATTTTCTTTTTTGGAGTTATAATTAGTTACTAATAAAGATGTTCAAGGGCTGTTTCCCCCTTGAACATTTTTTTTTCCTAAGCCAATTTAACCCGAAATATGCAATAGACAATCTATTACGTGCTGAAATCGCTTCAAAATACCCAATCGTTGCTGTTTTCAATTTCACCATAGCGGTGCTATGCTAAAATCACCAAACAGCCTGATTTTCTTGCGATTGCAACACTTCCCGTAAACACGGGACAGGCTATCACCCCTGACTATTGTCAGGACGGAGAAATCCTATTACATAATCCGGGTTTAATTAAATCATAAATAGGCAATGGTGGATAATAAAGGCCTTATATTATTAATAGATCTATAGCTGATCCAACTCTACAGGCAATTTCCATCCTTTTCTGTACTCGTGCCGGATGTATTCTTTGGCTGCGGACAAAGCTTTGGTTTCCAAGTATTTACTTTCAAAAACAGGCCTGCCATTTCTCATTGAAAAATGATTGCTTTCGATTACTTTTAACTCATCACCAGCTGTAATATTGGTAAACTGCATGGATGGACCATCCCATTGAAGGGTTTTATTAAGGCTTTGTAAACGAATAGCTAGAACCCCTAGAAGAACCATCTCATTAAATGGGCCTGCATAGGCAAAATTGGATGTGCTTTGAACCCTAGATTCAGGTGACTCTTTACAAGCCCTGATCCAGTCTTGTTCATGAGGGCCATCTTTATACCCTTTGGCATTGGGTATTCTTCTTAATCTGGAGCTAACTTTTGGCTCTCTTCCTGAAAGCAATCTCTTACCAACTCCTCCTGAACCACAGAACAAGGTGTCTTTAGTCCCTACAAAAATACATCCACCAAGTCTGTCTTCCATAAGGTCAATTCCATCAGGCAATAGGTCTGGTCTAAATGGTAGCAAGCCTCCATCATACCAATAAACATCTACTTCTGGTAAATTAAAACCACTAATCGATGGCCTTTCTGGAAAATGGAACTTTACTTGCTCAGATTGTGGTGCACTTTCAGTGTTAATAGGAGAGGAGTTGCCTTCGATTTGGTCTGGGTAGCCAAGGTTCAATGAAGCATAAACAGGGTCCAAAACATGGCAAGCCATGTCACCAAAAGCTCCGGTGCCAAATTCCCACCAACCTCGCCAATTCCAAGGGGTATAAATTTCATGGTAAGGGCGGTAAGCTGCAGGGCCTAAAAACAAATCCCAGTCCATTGTTTTCGGAGGAGTCATTGATTCCGAAGGTCTTTCCAGACCTTGAGGCCAAATTGGGCGGTTGGTCCAGGTATGCACTTCTTTTACTTCACCTATTTCCCCATTCTGAATCCATTCTATAAGCTCCTTGGCATCTATTCCCGAATTTCCCTGGTTTCCCATTTGAGTGGCAACTGGATGGATTTCTGCCAATCGGGTAAGCAGTCGAGATTCGTAAATGGAGTGTGTTAATGGTTTTTGACAATAAACATGTTTGTCCATGATCAATGCTGTGGCCGCTACAATGGCATGGGTATGGTCTGGGGTAGCCACCATTACCGCATCAATATCTTTGCCCATTTCATCAAACATATTCCTCCAATCATAGTATTTTTTTGCTTTGGGGAAATCAGCAAAACATGGCTTGGAATAAGACCAGTCCGTATCACAAAGTGCCACAATGTTTTCAGATTTCATGGCATTCAAGTTGGGTCTTCCTTTGCCTCCTATCCCCACTCCAGCTATATTCAATTTGTCGCTTGGAGCCTTGTGTCCTAGGCCGCTAATGACATGAGAGGGGACTATATAGAAACTTGCAGCACTTGCTGTAGCTTGTTTGACAAATTTTCTTCTGCTATTGTCTTTCATGGTGGTATTGAGGTTTGGGGGCTATTGTTAATTATGTTTAACCAGAATTCATCAAGGTTGCTTAAACCCGAAATATGCAATCTATTACGTGCTGAAATCGCTTCAAAATACCCAATCGTTGCTGTTTTCAATTTCACCATAGCGGTGCTATGCTAAAATATTCAAACAGACTGATTGTCTCGTCCTGAAAATGGTTGACACTTTTGTTTTTCAAATATAGTAAGTGTTTTAATTTCTAAGAAGTTTCATTTAACTTACAGTACCACGATAAAGCGGAGGCAAGCTCTGCTGAGGAGCAACTTGCCAAGGAATAGTCGTTTGGTCCGATAGCGTTGCTATTTTCAGACCGGGCCTTGACAGGTTCGGTCTTCTTTTTCCAATTATATTTCTTTCCAATAACGCGTTCGGTATCATGCCTTGTAAAACCTTCGTCATGTACTTGGTTAGGTGTTAGATTTCCTAAACTCTCGTGTGGTCTCATATCATTATAGATTTTGATAATTTTAATGATGTATTTTTTCGGGTTGATATTTGTTTCTCCTGCAATATCCTCCAGCCACTCTTCCTTTAGGATTCCATTTACTCTTTCCGCTATGGCATTTTCATGTGGTGAAGCGGGCTTCGTCATACTGATCCAAACTTTCTTCTTTTTCAATAGGTCGGTGTAATCATAACTGCAGTACTGTACCCCACGGTCCGAATGATGGACAAGGGAATAATGGTTAATGTTTTCTTGAGACTGGAAAGCCACCTTCAGGGCTTCAAGTGCTGATTCAGCCTTCAGATCCAGAGAAAGATTCCAGCCCACTATTTTCTGGGAATAAGCATCCGTAATAAGATACAGATACATGACTTGCCCATTTAGTAAAAGGTAGGTAATATCGGAAACCCATAACTGGTTGGGCCTGTAGACAACCATGTTTTCTACCAGGTTATGGTACTTCCTAAGCCAATGATGGCTTTGGGTAGTGAAAAACTTCCTTTTTCTTTTGGTTACTAATAACCCGTTCACTCGAAGCAAATCAAACAGTTTATCCCTGCCTATCTTGATTTTCATTCCTATTAGGTCTTTCTGAATCAGAGGGTTTATCTTTCTCAACCCCCATCTGGATGTTTTGGCCTTCTTTCTGATCTTTAAAACAAGACTCAAGACCACCTCTTCCTCAAATGCCCCGCGGTAAATATAATTTAAAGCTTTATAGTAGCCCTGCCTGCTCTTGCCAAACAATTCACAAAGTTGGGCCAAACTTACTTTTGGTTCTTCTTCTCTGAGTCTTTGAACTGTTTGGCACCAGACTTTTTTTCAAGATCTAGCCCATATTCTTCTTTGGCAATATCTACCATGATCTGGTATGCCCTGCCCTTCAAACGGCTAAGCTTCAGCTCTTCTTCAAGTTGCCTTATACGGGCTTTTAACTCACTATTGGAATCCTCTTTTATTGCCATGTTTTTTAAAATCGGAAGAGGATCTTTAGGAAGCCTTCTTTCAAGACCAGCAAAAATCCTCATCCATTCCAAGATAGCGGATTTGCTTTTAATTCCATAAATATGCCTTGCCTGTTCTTTGCTTAAAGTACCTGAAAGTACTTCCATAACGATTTTTCTCCTTGCATCTTCGGAGAACTTTTGTAATTCACTCATTTTGTCCGATTATAGGTTTACAATTTTTAATTAAATTGTGTCAACCTATTTCAGTACACGACCGATTTTCTTGCGATTGCAACACTTCCCGTAAGCACGGGACTGGCTTCACCCCTGACTATTGTCAGGACGGAGAAATCCTATTACATAATCTGGTTTAAAGGATATAGACTTCTTTGGATTTAATTCTGTCAAGTGTTGCCTGGTTCAGGTTTAATGACTTCTACACAAGAAACCCAGTGTTTGGCTTTAACGCCAGTGAAATGGTCTATTTGGTGACGACAAGAAAAGCCGCATGCAGCTACGGATGCATTTTCTGGTAGTTTTCTTACAGAAGGGAATAGTATTTCCTCTCCGATTTTTTTCGACAATTCGTAATGCTCCTTTTCGTAGCCGAAGGATCCAGCCATCCCACAACATCCCGAGGGTATTTCATTAAATTCCTCCGTTTTGCCTAAGGTATGCTTCATCGCTTGTGTTCCATATAGTGCTTTTTGATGGCAATGTCCATGGACATGTAATTTACCCTCTTTGGCTTTTAGCTTTATGTTTAGGGTACCCTTGGTCATTTCATGGTTTAAGAAGACATCGATCATTAGTATGTTTTCTTTTAATTTTTTGGCCAACTCTTCATCAGGTAGTAAGTCTGGGAAATCATCATTCAAGGCAGAGGCACAGCTTGGTTCGCATACCACTACTTTCATCCCTTGGTCTATATATTTAACCAATTCTTGGATGGTAACCTGTCCGGCTTCTTTTGCTTCTCTTAAAAATCCATGGGAGATTTTAGGGCGTTGGCAACAACCTACATTGGCCATTATCACTTCATAACCGCAGTCATTTAGGAGTTTTACTGCATCTTTTCCGATTTCAGGTTCATGATAATTCAAATAGGTGTCTGCAAAAAGCACCACCTTTTTATTAGCCTTTAATAGGTTGATCTCATTTTTGTGGAACCATTTATAAAATGGTTCTTTTGCATACCCAGGAAGGGTTCGCCGTTTATCAAAACCAGCAATTCTTTCTAAACCGGATTTAAATGCAGTGGTGGATTGAATCTTGTTAATGGTTGAGGAAAGTGTACCCGCAAATCGTCTGGCCACTTTTGGCGCATCCCTAATCATTTTATCCCTTATTGAAGGGCCATGTTTGTCAAAATACAATTGCTGGACTTCACTTTTCATTTTAGCCATGTCCACATTGCTCGGACACTCAGACTTACATGCTTTGCAACTTAAACATAGGCTTAAAGTTTCCTGGAGTCTTGCACTTGTTAATCCCTCTTCGTCCAGTTGACCAGACATGGCCATTCTCAAAGCATTGGCCCTACCTCGGGTAGAATGCTCTTCATCTCTTGTGGCTTTAAAACTTGGGCACATGGTACCACCCAGTAACTTTCGACACTCACCAACCCCTGTGCACATGTGCACTGATTCTTGAAAACTTTGTTCTGATTTGTATAGAAACTCGGTATCTACAGGTTTATCCTTATATTCTGCCCCATAGCGAAGGTTTTCTGAAATGGATTGGTTGGATATTATTTTCCCTGGATTCATTAGGTTTTCAGGGTCAAATAATTTTTTAATTTGAATAAAGGCCTGATAAAGTTCTTTCCCAAAAAATCTTTCATTGAAAGGGCTCCTAACAAGCCCATCACCATGTTCACCACTCCAAGAGCCTCCATATTCCATCACTAGGTTAAAAGTGTCTTCAGCAATCCTTTCCAGCCTTTTTACATCCACTTCTTGTCTGAGGTCAAGAATTGGCCGGACATGAATGACGCCAACACTCACATGGGCATACATGGCTACTTCAGTATTGTGTTTTTTACAAATTTGAAGAGTTCTATCAATATAATCTTTTAAGTACTTCGTAGGGATACCGGCATCTTCTATAAAAGCGAGGGGTTTCTTTTTGCCTTTGATTCCTAGCATCAGCCCCAATCCCTTTTTTCTAACTACCCATACATCCTCATATTCTTCACCCTGAGGGAAAAGAGGAAAGGCATAACCCAAGCCTTTTTCCTGTAGGTCTATAACCATTGCCATGGGCCTATCCATAACGTCTTTTAAGCTATCTCCATAAAACTCTACTATTAATATAGCCTCTGGGTTACCGCTTATAAAATGACAATGCCTTTGAGTGGTGAGGTTTTCCCTACTTAAGTCTACTACGATTTTGTCCAATATTTCCACAGCAGAAGGCTTGAACTCCAAAATTGGGGTGATGGCACCCACTGCGTCAAGCAATGCGTCAAAGTGAACTACGCATACTGATTTGAATTTTGGTAGAGGTGCTAGATTGAGCTTTAATTCAAGTGTGGTAGCCAAAGTGCCTTCACTTCCTGTGATTAATTTGCATAGATTCCAATGGTCGGTATGAATAAATTCATCCAAATTATATCCACCTACCCGTCGCATAACCTTTGGAAACTTGGTCTCAATTAGATTCTTGTTGTTCTTTATTATTTTTTTGAAGGAATTGTAAATTTCTCCTTCTCGATCTGTTTGATTGGCTACAGTTGTTAGTTCTTCCGGTGTCTTGTTATGCAAATGCATTAAGGTACCATCTGATAGAAGTACTTTGGCCTCCAAGACATGGTCCACCGTTTTACCATAAATAATGCTTTTAGTTCCAGAGGAGTTATTCCCAACCATTCCTCCAACATTTGCTCTACTGGAGGTCGCAGGATCAACTGGGAAATGAAGACCTAAAGGTGCGAGTTCTTCGTTTAGCACATCCCGAACCTTACCTGGTTGAACCCTCACCCAGGCTTCTTTCTGGTTTATTTCGAGGGTTTCATTCATGTATTTTGAAAAATCAAGTACTATGGAAGACCCTACAGTCTGTCCTGCCAAGCTTGTCCCACCACCACGTGGTAAAATGGAAACCTTATTTTTCCTTGCCCAGGAGATGGCTTTCCGAACATCTGCATCATCCTTCGGTAGGACAATAGCTATAGGAGTGATTTGATAAATGCTGGCATCGGTGGCGTACAATCCCAAGGAATAGGCATCTTTTAAAACATCTCCTTTTATTAAAGAGGCAAGTTCACCTGTATTTTCAACAGAATTATTTAATGGCATGGATGAAATGGGTTTATAGTCAATCTAGTCAAATATATTATTTTTTACCGAAACAGAACAATAACAAATATTTAATTGCATAATGCTATACCTTTTGACATAAAAATTGTTTGAAGTTGATAAGACATATCGTATTTTACGATTTATTCATTATTCTATAGGACCAACAGGTCTCAAAACAGTTATACACTATGGATCAAAATAATAAAAATCGCCGATCATTTTTAAAATCTACCGGAACAGCTATTGTGGGTGGATCAGTATTGCCCTTTGGTTTCAATATCAGAGAAGGATTTGCGGCTCAGAAGTCCACCCTTAAGGTAGGCCTAATAGGTTGTGGTGGAAGAGGAACTGGAGCAGCCGCACAAGCACTAAAAGCGGATAAGGATGCAGAGCTAACTTGCATGGGAGATATTTTCGAGGATTACCTTGAAGAATCTTACCAGTCCTTAAAGAAAATGAACGCAGAACAGGTTAAAGTTGATGATGAGCATAAGTTTGTAGGCTTTGATGCTATACAGAGAGTGCTTGAATCTGACGTTGATGTTGTCATATTGACGACTCCACCAGCTTTTAGGCCAGCCCACTTTAAAGCAGCTGTAGAGGCTGGTAAGCATGTTTTTTGTGAAAAACCTGTAGCCGTAGATGCTCCTGGTGTAAGAAGTGTCTTGGAATCTGCCAGGTTGGCAAAAGAAAAAGGATTGTCTGTAGTATCAGGCTTTACATTTAGGTATGATTTTCCTAAAAGGGCTTTGTTTGAAAGAATCAGAAATGGAGAAATTGGAGACATTACCAATGTATTCACGGCAAGAAATGGTGGCGGTTTATGGTATAAAGAACGTCAGGAGAGCTGGACAGAGATGGAGTACCAATTGAGAAACTGGTATTATTACAACTGGTTGTCTGGAGATTATATTGTGGAGATGATGGTACATAGCCTTGACTTAATGTCTTGGGCATTCAATGATCGATTACCAATTAGGGTAATGGGAACTGGTGGAAGACAAGCAAGGACTGAAGAGAAATGGGGGAATATTTACGATCATTTCTCTGTTGAATATGAATATGAAAACAATCTAAAGGGTGTGCACTTTAGCAGACAGATGAAAGGATGCTCAAACACCAATAAAGTAGATATTACTGGTACAGAGGGTTTTGCTACAGTAGATGTAGGTAAAAGAGTTCATGCCACTATGGGTGCGGAACGTTGGGACTATGATGGGCCATCAAACAACCCTTACGAAACCCAACACGAAGAACTTTTTGCTTCCATCAGAGCTGGTGAAGGAAAGAATGAAGGTGAGTTAATGGCAAACAGTACCATGCTCGCGATTATTGGCCGAATGGTTGGCTACAGTGGTCAGACAATGACCTGGGAAGAAGCCATGAAAAGTGAGGTTAAACTGGGACCTGCAGCTGCAGATTACCGATGGGATTTGGTGGTTGATGTACCACAGGTGCCGATTCCTGGAATTACTAAAGATGTATAAAGCTTAATTTTATAAAAGAATTTATAATGAGGACAATATATAAGTGTTTGACTGCATTATTCCTTTTCGGAATGTTTTCAGAGGCAGCAATTGCACAAGAAAAGCTGTTTAAATTTGGGACCGAACAAGACCTAAGCGCTTTAGTACAAGGTAAAAAAAGCAAGGGCAAACCAATCAATTGGATTGATGTCAATACCGGTAAGGATACCTGGAGGTTTGATGGCGATGAATTGGTTTGCGAAGGATTGCCAATTGGCGTTATCCGTTCAGAAAATCAATACGAAAATTTCATCATGTATGTGGAATGGAAACACATGTCAGATGGAGGGAATTCCGGAACCTTTGTTTGGTCAGACGCTACTCCTGGACCAAATGACTTACCGAATGGCCTGGAAGTTCAAATGCTTGAGCTGGATTGGGTAAACCAACATAAAAATGACAAGGGCGAGTTGCCTCCAATTGCTTATGTTCATGGGGAATTATTTGGTGTCGGTGGTGTAGAAACGGTACCGGACACGCCAAGAGGAACCCGTAGTAAATCCATAGAAAACCGTTGCTTAGGTAAAGGACAGTGGAATACTTATGTAGTCGTAGCAGTGGATGGTGTTGTTAAACTTTCCGTTAATGGAAAATTTGTAAATGGTATCAGTAAGGCCTCACAGAAAAAGGGATATATCTGCCTTGAATCAGAAGGAGCACCGATTCATTTCAGAAACCTTACCGTAACAGAATTACCAGCAGGAGTTACCTCTCCAGAGCAAGTAGCCCCTTTATTACCTAATCCTTAATTGTAATATAAAATGGTTAGTGATTTATCAAAAGTTCATGAATTGCTGTCGGATCTTTTTGAATGGCCAAAAAGTGAAAAAGACTGGGATCAATATCGATTGACTGAGGATCAAATAGCATTTTTCCATACCAATGGTTATTTGCCTAATATCAAATTATTGGATCATTGGCAGGTGGCTCAGTTAAACAAAGAGCTTGAAAGTTTAACGAATCCGAATCAGCCTGGTATGGAATTGTTTTATGATTTCGCGTCAAATGAATCTTCAAATCCTGAAACAGTGCTTTTTCACTCTTTGGGGCATTGGCGAATTAAAGAAGGGTTTCACGATATTTTGTGGAACCCTGCATTTGTCATGGCAGCCAGTCAGTTGCTAGGGGATAATTCTGTACGTTTCTGGCATGACCAGTTGTTTTGCAAACCTGCGAAGCATGGGGGAGTTGTAGCCTGGCATCAGGATTACTCCTATTGGACCCGTTCAGTGCCTATGCAACATTTGACCTGCTGGGTGGGTTTGGATGATGTGGATATTGATAATGGTTGTTTGTATTATGTGCCTAAAAGTCACGAGTGGGGATTGTTGGATAAGCCAGAATTGGCTGGTGACATGGAGGGTCTAATGGAGTATCTTACTGAGGACCAAAAAAAGGAATTCAAACCTGTTCCAATAGAAATGGAAAGAGGTTATGGTTCTTTTCATCATCCTCTAATGGTTCATGGTTCTTATGAAAATAAGTCCGAAAGATCCAGAAGGGCATTTGTATTAAATGTCTTTGCCGATGGAACAAAATCAAATACAGAGAAAGAACTATTGAAAGGCGTTCCAATTTTTGCTCCTGGAGAGAAATTAGATGGACAGTTTTTTCCATTATTATTCGATAGGAGTCAAATAGGATAAATTCTTGTTATTCATGCAAAAAAAGAAAAGTAATAAGAATATATTATTAGTAGGACTTTCTATAATTATTCTACTACTTGTATTCTGGGCTACACTTCAAATGTGGGGAGACTCGTCAAATGAAGTGCCAGGTATAACTGTTCCTGAAGGTTTTGTAATAGAAGAGGCAGTTAAGCCTGGTCTAATCAAATATCCAATGTTTGCTGTTTTTGATGATCAGGGTAATCTGTTTGTTATGGAATCAAGTGGACATACTGATGGAACGGATGAAATCCTGGAAGCTCCAAATTTTCAAATTTTGCGATTGACAGATGCTGATGGGGACGGCATATTTGATCAAAAGACCATATATGCTGATAAAATTCCCTTTCCAATGGGTGGTGCGTACGTAGATGGAAGTCTAATTGTTACTGCCTCACCTGATTTGGTTAAGTATACCGACCATGATGGGGACGGTGTAGCTGAGGATAAAGAAGTGCTAATAACTGGTTGGACACTGCATCACAATGCGGCCATTCTAAGTGGTCCATTTATGGGCCCCGACGGATATTTGTACATGGCTGATGCAAGGCGTGGCTTTAATATTCAAAGTAAAGAATTTATCAATTTTAAAGGTAAGGGCGCCAGAATTTGGCGCTGCTTGCCGAATGGATCACAATTGCAGAGTTTTGCAGGAGGTGGTTTTGATAATTCTATTGAATTGGCCTTTACCCCAACTGGAGATGTAATGGGTACTATGACTTATTTTACAGATCCTCAAGGCGGTTATAGAGATGCACTTATGCATTGGGTAGAAGATGGTGTCTATCCGAAATACAATCCTGTCATAAATGAAGATAATATGGTTCGGACAGGAGACCTTATGCCTGTAATGCATAAAATGGCCAGGGTATCTCCGGCCGGCTTGATGCGCTACGATGGTGAGCAATGGGGGGACGAATATTTTGGAAATTTATTTCATGCTGAATTCAATACAGGCAGGATTGTAAGGACTGTACTCACTCCTAAGGGTGCAACATATGAGGCAGAAAGTCATCATTTTATGACAGCTGGTCTTGCGGATTTCCATCCTACGGATGTGCTTCAAGAACCTAATGGGGATTTGTTGGTAGTTAATACAGGAGGTTGGTTTATTTCAGGTTGCCCTTTGAGTAGGACAGCAAAGCCTGAGGTTTCTGGTGGAATTTTCAGGATCAGGAATACAAAAAAATCAAAAACAGATGATGATCCTTGGGGAAACGGCATCTCTTGGGAAGGCCTTACTGTTCCACAGCTTGTAAGTTTATTTGATGATTCAAGGGCTAAGGTTTCTCATAGGGCAGGTGAATACCTGTTAAAGGAACCCTTAGTTGCTATTCCTTACTTGGTGAAATTATTAGAAACTCATCCGGATGAAGCTGTAAGAGTTAAATCCGTATTCTTGCTATTCAGAACCCAGAATCCCAGGGCATGGAATCAATTAAGCGTTGGATTAAAAGACAAAAGTGACCAGGTAAAAATTGCAACGGCTAGGGTTTTGGGAATGGCAGAAGTTATTTCAGCAAAAGATCAATTGATAAGCTTATTGAAAAATCAGAGTAACCTTGCTTTAGCCAGACAAGTGGCTGTCGCCCTTGGACAAATTGGAGACTCTCAGGCAAGCAAGCCATTGATTCAACTATTAAATGAGCATCCATACGATCGGTTTTTAGAGCATGCTGTTATTTATGCTTTGATCCAAATGGAAAACGAAAGTGAATTGTTGGCCGAAATTCAGAATGAAAAATTTAATAAGGCAGCCTTAATTGCCCTTGATCAAAAACAAAAAGGATCACTTAACGAAAAGGTAATTGAACCTTACCTTAATTCATCCGATAGCACTGTAAGAGGAACTGCCCTGTGGGTTTTGAAGAATCACCCTGATTGGGAAAATGCTTTTACAAGTTATTTGAAATATTATTTCACCCAGGGTGATGGGCTTATTAAAGAACTTACAAGTGTTTTACCGGCTTTTGTGAATGCGAATACTGTACAGGCTTTTTTATCCCAACAGTTGGAAATTGAAGATTATTCTGCAGAGGAAAAGTTTCAGATCTTAAATTTACTGGAAGACAATCCTCCGAAAGTGGTTTCAGTTAAGTTGAAAAACAGTTTATTAGGACTGTTGGATACCGATGATGAACGTATTCAGAAGGCAGTGATCCATTTGGCGGTACAATTAAAGGCCAATGACTTTATTGGTAAATTTAAAAGTATGTTGGCAGGTAATCAGAACAACGCTGCTTTAAAATTAGCCATTTATGAAGCTTTAGCCACAATGGACGAACCCATTGCCAAAGCTGATTTTGAATGGATAGGCAATCAATTGCTAGTAAAAGGCCAACAACCACTTCATGGTACTTCTCTAAATATCCTTAGAAATTTGACTTTAACTGCAGATGAGCAATCCTGGCTTCTTGACAATGTCTTTCATAAAGCTGCCAATGGAGATATTCCCTATTTGTTAGAATTGTTTGAGGGGATTACTGATGCCAATTTACTAGGTTCTTTGGAAATGAAATTATTGGAGCGCAAGGAAGTTTGGGATAATTTGTCTACGGATCAATTGGCTGCTGTATTTGAGGAAAGTTCAACTGGAAAGGTTATTTTAGATAGTCTTAAGGTAAGGCAGGAGGGTCGTCTTGCGCAATTGGAAGAAATGGCGACTGCTTTGGTTAAAGGTGATGTTGACAGAGGAAGAGCAATCTTCTTTGGAAAAGGTGCTTGTAGTACTTGTCATGCTGTGGCTGGTGAAGGACAAACCTTTGGCCCTGACCTGACCAATATCGGAGAAATTAGATCTAAACACGATATATTAGAAGCCATGCTTTTCCCAGGGGCAAGTTTTGCAAGGGAATACGAGACGGTCTCTTTACAAACCAAGTCCAGTAATTATTTGGGGATAGTGAAAAATTATGAAAATGGTAGGTATGAGTTGGCAATAGGACCAGGAAGTACAGTGCAAATAGAAGAGGAGGAAATTATTGAATTGAAAGAAGCCAATCAATCCTTGATGCCTGCTGGTTTATTATCAAACTTAAAGAATCAGGAAATCAGTGATTTAATGCACTATCTTGAATCCTTGCCAGATGGTATTTATACCAGAGATAAATAAAACATTCAATTTCAACCAATTATAAAACGCAATTATGCTTAGAAAGTCAGGTTTCTGTTTAGTATTGTTTTTCGCGCTTAGTATGGCAAATTTTTCTGCCATGGCCCAAAGTTTTCCTATTGAGCTACCGGCAAGCTGGAAAAAAGGCGAAGCAATTCAATTATTCAATGGTGAAAATTTAGAATACTGGTATACCTTTATTAAGGATCGTGGGAGAGACGAAGATCCAAAAAATGTATTTCAGGTTGCAGATGGATTATTGACGATTAGCGGAGAAGAATGGGGATGCATTACTACCAACAACCCTTATGATAATTATATTTTGAAAACCTCTTTTCGATGGGAAGGAGAAACATATGGAGATAGAAAGGAAAAGGCCAGAGATAGTGGGCTATTAATTCACTCTAAAGGTGAAGATGGTGGATACAGTGGCATTTGGATGCATGGTATTGAAGTACAGATCATCGAAGGTGGAACAGGCGATTTCTTAGCGGTAGGAGATGGAACTGAAACCTTCGGCTTAAGTGCTCCCGTAGCAAAAGAATTACAAGGTAGTTCACATCTTTATGAACCAGGAGGAGATCTTGTTCGAATCAATAAGGGAAGAATCAACTGGTATGGAAGGTCTCCTAAATGGACAGATACCATAGGTTTCAGGGGAAAGAAAGAAGTAGAGAAAAAAGTTGGAAAGTGGAATGATCTGGAAGTTCAGACTTGGGAAGGCAATATAGCAGTCTTTTTGAACGGTAAGTTGGTAAACTTTGCAACAAAGGTTCAGCCTGAATTTGGTAGAATCCAAGTACAATCAGAAGGGGCTACCATACAATTTAAAGAAATTACCCTTTTTCCATTGATTAAGTAAAGGCTTGATTATAGATTCAAAAACATTCACAACAATAACAGCTAATTTTAACAAATAAAATAGATACCATGACCCAAAAATCAATTAAAGTATTAGTAGTAGGATGTGGCAATATGGGTGCCTCCCATGCACTGGCTTATCACCAGTTGGATGGCTATGAAATCGTAGGCCTTGTGTCCGGAGGTAAAACCAAGGAAGTACTGAATGAAAAAATCGGTGGTGGTTATGCATTATATGATGACTTTTATAAAGCCATGGATGCAACCAAACCTGATGCAGTAAGCATATCCACTTATCCTGACACACATGAAACATTTGCAATTGAAGCAATAGAGCGTGGCTGCCACGTATTTGTGGAGAAACCACTTGCGGATACTGTAGAAGGAGCAAGGCGTGTAGTAAATGCAGCTACTAAACACAATAAAAAGCTTGTTGTAGGCTATATTCTAAGACACCATCCTTCTTGGGAGAATTTTATCTCTGTTAGCCATAAGTTAGGCAAACCTTTGGTGATGAGAATGAACCTCAATCAACAAAGTGAAGATAAGATGTGGACCCTTCATAGGAATTTAATGAAGAGCTTAAGTCCTATAGTCGATTGTGGAGTACATTATATTGATGTGATGTGTCAAATGACACGTTCCAAACCTGTACAGGTTTATGCAATCGGAGCAAGACTAACTGAAGAAATACCTGAAGGAAACTACAATTATGGTAACCTTCAAATCAGGTTCGAAGATGGATCTGTTGGATGGTATGAAGCTGGTTGGGGTCCTATGGTCAGTGAAACAGCTTTTTTCATAAAAGATGTTTTTGGCCCTAAAGGTTCCGTGTCCATAGTAGCCAAAGAGGCTGGTGGATCAGGTAAATCGGACAGTATAGAAGCACATACAAAAACTGAGTCACTTCTTTATCACAGATCTGAACTTGATGAGAATGAAAAATTTGCTCATGAAGACGAGTGGATTGACCTAACCGATGAACCTGATCACAATGGTTTATGTAAACGTGAGCAGGAGTATTTCTTGAAAGCCATCAATGAGGATATCGACTTGACTGACCATATGGAAGATGCTGTAAACAGCTTAAGAATAGCTTTTGCATGTGATGAATCTGTAAGAACAGGAAAAGTTGTACAATTATAAAATCAATCAATAGAGTAAAGGCTGGTTAAATAATAGCCAGCCTTTTTATCATTTAATCTATCAATATGTCGAGAGAATTTGATCCTAAAACTTTTCCTATAGGTGTTATTGGATTGGGAATGATGGGTAGTAGTATTGCAGTTTGTATGTTAATCGCTGGTCATCCGGTGACGGGCGTTGAATTGGTAGAAGGTGCCCTTGAGGATGCGAAACTTCGGATTAAAGGGCATTTTAAATTGGCTGAGGAGAAAGGGCTATTAAATGGTCCAACTGAGAATTACCTTAAAAATCTTCATGTGTCTTCTGACCTTTCTACGCTTAAGGATTGTCAGCTAGTCATTGAGTCAATTAAAGAGGATATTAATATAAAAGGGGATGTATTTAAAGCTGTGGATAAGATTGTGGCAAAAGATGCATTTATCACTAGTAATACTTCTGCAATACCAATAAGTGATTTGCAAGTTTTTGTAAGTAATCCAGAACGGTTTTTTGGCTTACACTGGATGGAACCTGCTTTTACTACCCGCTTTCTGGAGGTGATATGCGGAGATAAAAGTGATTTGAAAAAAGCACAATTTCTTTACGATTTGGGAGAATTGTGGCAGAAAGAAACCGTTTTATTAAAGAAGGATATTCCCGGGTTTATAGCCAACAGGTTAATGTATGCCATGTACAGAGAAGCCATGCACCTGGTGGATGAAGACTATGCTTCAGTGGAAGATGTTGATAGGGCATGTAGAAATGTAGCAGGCTATTTTATTCCTATGATGGGGGTTTTTCGTTGGATGGATTTCACAGGAATAGCTTCTTATCGTAAAGTGATGAAGGACCTTTTTCCTACCTTAGATAATTCCGATGCCCCAGGTAAACTCATCAATAAGATTGTCGATGAAGGAGGAACTGGGATATTTAATGGCAAAGGCTTTTATCAATACACAGAAGAGGAAAAAAAGATTTGGCAGGAACTTTACAGTAATTTCTCCTTTGAGATCAGAGACTTGACCCTGAAATATCCAGCGGATATCGTTCAGCAAAAGTTGAAAGAGAAAGAAGAAAAAGGATAAGATAGATTACCCTTTAATGTAAAGCTGCCTTTAGTGGTAAGTTCTTAATTACTTCACCTTCAAATTCCATCATTTCATGTAATCTTTTGTAGACTGTTTCTTCATCGAAATACTGTAAGGCCAGTTCTACAAAAATATTTCCATGTTTGGCTTCAGATGTCCAAAGGGTTTTATAAAATTTTTTCAATGCAGGGTTTTCATGTGCTTCAGAAATCATTTTGAAGCGCTCACAACCCCTGCATTCTACTATGGACCCCATTAGAAGCCTGGATAAAAACCTACTTTCACTTGTCCCTCCATGGGTAAGAGGCATTAACTGCTTGATATAAAGGTCCTCTTTCATATCTTTATTCAATGGCACCCCTCTTTGTTGCATTAGTTCAAAAACATCTTGAAAATGCTCTAATTCCTCTATCGCTGTTTCGATCATGTCAGGAATAATTTTTTCTCGGTCCGGGTACTTGGCAATTAATGATGTTGCCATGGCAGAGGCTTTTCTTTCACAATCTGCATGGTCTTGTAGGAAGGAATTAAAATCTCCCATTACCATATTTAGCCATTCTTGGGATGAAGGAACTTTAAGATCAATGGCGTATTTCATATTGAAATATTTTTGAAATTATTTTTGGGCTTAAAGAAGTAAATGTACCATTTCTTTTTCAATTTTGAGGAGGATTTCAGAAGCTTTTGTCTTTAAAAATGCACTAAAATGGCCCAAGGTATTGCAAAAATCACTGATAATTATGTTCATCGTTTTAACGTAAATAAAGCCTATTTTCAGGATCTACCACCCGATGAGCTTTCTTTAATCGTGGTGATTCCTGCATTCAAAGAGCCTGATATTCTGCCAACTTTAAAATCTTTAGAGCAATGTAAGGCACCTCAAGGAAAGGTGGAATTGATAATCGTTGTCAATGCTGCTGAAAATGTTGGTCTTGAAGATTTAAAAACCAATCAAAATACAGTAGACCAAATAAAGTTTTGGGAAAAGAGTTTGTTGTCCAATGTATTTACTATTAAAATTATCAGAGAAGAGCAACTTCCCAAAAAGTTTGCTGGAGCTGGACTTGCCAGAAAAATTGGTATGGACGAAGCTTTAAGAAGATGGTCAATTCTTCCCAAAAATGGCCCTATTCTCTGTTTGGATGCGGATTGTACGGTATCTGAAACTTACTTGGTTTCAGCAGAAAAGGCTTTCTCTAATCCTTTAATCCAACTAGCCCATTTTCAATTTGAACATTTTTATCTCCAGGAAAAGGATGCGTTTTTAAGGAATGGAATTATTCAATATGAACTACATCTAAGGTACCATATTCAAGGGTTAAAATGGGCAGGGTATCCGAATGCCAAACACACCGTAGGTTCATGTATGGCCGTGAGGGCCTCTTCCTATGCCAAGTCAGGTGGAATGAACAGAAGAAAAGCGGGAGAGGACTTTTATTTTATGCATAAATTGCTTCCAGTTTGTCAATTTACTTATTTAGAGGCGGTAGTTTATCCATCTTGTCGCTCTTCTGATAGAGTGCCTTTCGGAACGGGCAGGGCCCAATTGGAATTTTTAGATTCAGGAGTGCAGATAAGAAATACCTATCATCCTGATACCTACATTTGTCTGAAAAAATTCTTTGACCTTGTTCCTAGTCTATTTAATTCTGATCAGGTTATTGAAAATGTACCAGATGAACTTAAAAAGTTTTTGCTTGAACAGCATTTTGAAAGCAGGGTGAAAGATATAAAAAGCCAGTCGAGTTCATTAAAAATCTTTATCAAAAATTTTTGGCAATGGATGGATGGTTTTATGGTGCTTAAGATGACTCATTATTTGAGAGATTCTTACTTCCCAGAACAGGCCATCGATATTGCCGCCAATTCATTGATAAAGATCTTAGAAGAAAGCCAAAGTACATTGTCCTTGACTGAGTTATTGACTAAGTTTAAACAACTTGACTTGGATTATTTTTCTGATGGGCTAACAATGATGGAAACCTGATGACCTTTTTCAAGGCTTATTTCTATGCCTTCCATAAGTTCTACTCCACTGTAGGTATTTGCCGTTTGTCCTTTTGAAAATGTGACACGGTATTTTTTACCTTTATCGACTGTAAACCATTCAGGAAGTTGGTTGATCCTTGGGTAATCCATTGGGAGTTTAAATATGCTTTGGTGTCTTTTGTGATCAAACTTAATTTTACCATCCCAATCTTTGTCACTCACCATACTGATTAAAATTCCATCTTCCATTGGAATTGCTCCTAGGTAAAGTTGCTCTTTCCAAGGGGAGGCTGTTACTCCCTGACTTTTCCATAAGGAATACATTATGCTTGTGCGTGCAAAATTTCCATCTCCATGCCAACCTTCAATAACCCCTGTGTTTCTAAATTTCTCAGTATTTCTTCTATGAGATGAATCCTGAAGTGACCACATTCGCTGAATCTCACTGTCTATCCATTCTTTAGTCCCAGCTAAGGATTCTCTATTGTATAAATTCAAGGCACTTTCAATTGCATCTGCATATCCATCAGCACTTCCTTCTTCCCAATCAAAATTGGTGTATTTATGTAGGTTACCCATGGCCTTAAGTACAGCCTTTTGATAAGGCTGATAATTGTCTTGTAGAAAAACGCTATAATACGCATTGTAGGTGTACCCATAGGTGTCAGCAATTTCCTCATCTAAAATTTCTCCTGTTTGAGGATTAATTTGGTTGTAAAATAGTCCATCTTCATTTGTGCCAACTTCAAGTATTCTATCCAACATTCTATAAATCGGTGCTTTATATGCGGCACTTTTCTCTTGGTCACTATTGGCTACTGCAACATAGAGTTCGCACAATCCAGATACGATTTCACAACCGTGGTCTCTAAGTCTAAGTATTTCAACATCATCAGTAGGGTGGTGACCACCTAAAAGGTAGTAATCTCCTAAACGTTTGGCCCAGTCCAGGTATTTCTCATCTCCAGTCATCCAATATATACGTGATAAGGCCTGTAGTAATTCTCCATTAACTTCTACATTCAAGGAAGGGATAAGTCCATAAGGCGTTTCATAAGAGGCATTTTTCCAAATGTCATCGATCAAGTCTATCATTCGCTCAGACCAAGCCGTATGCCCTATGTACTCAGTTAAAGGCAAAAGGCCATCTTTGATGTATTCAGAGGAGCCAAAAATAATTTCTTTTTTATCAATCTCTTGATTCTCAAATCCTTCTTTAGAAAATGAATAAGTATCTGGAAGTCTGTCTAATCTGGAAGTTAATTTAATTTCCGTTTGAAGGATCTCTGACATTTTTCCTTCATAAAGTTCTTTGTCTAAAATGGCTGAAGTGAGTACCATGAATGGATAGTTGTCTGCAGCTGCATCTCGGGCGTTCCAAATGTCTATGCTTTCCCTAAGATTTCTTGGAATTAATCCGGATTTTTTGTCTGCATATTCTAGCCATGCGTGGACAAAATAAATGCTTCTTCGGTACCCTTCATGGGCAAGGTAGCCATTTTCAAGGGCTGCTTTTTGATCCGCTTCACTGGCAATAGGTGCAGGTTCCTTACAGGAACTTAAAAACAATGATGTGCTAAAAGCAAAAACAATGTGGAAAATTTGGGTTTTTAATTGATGTCGCATTGATTTTTTTAATTATTCTAAAACAATTCCTCCTTCAAAAATGGCTTTTATTAGTTGATGTGGTGGGGACTTGGTAAGGTAATAAATACCAGAAAGCTCACTTTGGTAACTTTCTACAAATAAACTGTTTTTTAGGCCATGGAATTTCACATTAATTTTATAAACAGGTTCATCTTTAATGCTTAATTCTTCATCTACCATTATGGAAGCATGAATATAATCAGGAATTATCAGTTGTCTTTCGATTTGTTTGGTTTTTGTTGTTAAAACCTGGGTTTGAACTGAAAGGTCGAAAAAGCCAAGATTGGTTTCAAATCCCACAGAAAGAGGAAGCTGTTTCAATACACCATAAAACTGGTAAATATCGTAAAGTCCAGGGTTGCCGGGTAATTTGAGTATTTGTTCACCTTGGATTGGGTTATTGGCGATTATGGATATAGTATCTGCATAGTGGATTTCAATTTTAGTGTCCTTGGTTTCATATTGCCTAACTAGTGGAAATCGGGCTTGTTGGTCAAGTGTAAGTTCAACGGAAAGCTTTTCGTTGCCATTATAGGACAAATCAGCATTGGGGTTTTGGTCTTTATTTAAGGCCATTTTTGTTTGTTCCCTAAATTCCGTAACTGTAGTAGTTAGGAAGGTCTCGAAATCATCATTGATAGAAGCTATGGTTGGGAGGTTATTTTCTGAGAATAGTAATAAAATAGTTTTTTTTAATTGCAAAGTATCACTGTCTTCATCAAAAGACTGAAAAATCTCTGTAAACCCTTCATTTATAGCATTTACCTGATCCATATTTATGGATGGGTCATTGTTTGAAGCTTCATGAGCTTCGCTTATGACATTTTTTATAACAAGCTTTTTAGGTTTTGATTCCTCTATGCTTTCTTCAACTTGAAACTTCCAAATGGGGTAGGACCTCAATGTTATGGTTAAATCTTCTTTCCAAGAAGGAGGAGCATTTACCTGATTATCTATGACTTTTTGCAATGTTTCCATACCAAGCCTCCTCTCGTTAAATGCGGTATTGAAAAGTGGGACAACTACAGGAGTAGGCTTAGGGTCAATGGCTATGGAGCTACTTGATAATTTTGATTTAAGGTTTAAATTATTGAGCGCTAATGAATCTAAATTAAAGGGTCGTTTGTCATAAAAGGATTTAAAATTTATATTAGCAGACGGGAGTTCATATTTATGGATTTCTAATCCAGTAGAGGGATCACCCATAACCTTATAAACGGCGAATAAAGGGTGTTTTTCATCTCCTTCATTTGCCACATAGGTACCAGGATCTCCACTATATCGTGGAATAGAAAATTCAAATCCCTGATTCCCGAGGTCCGACGAAGCTATTCCTGACCCTCTTAAAATTTCACTGTTCTTATCGAAGCCTATTTCACCGGAAATAACCTCCATTTCTCCTGTTGGAGTGACTATTATTCCGGATAAATTATTAATTCTTGGTTTGGGAATTGCCTGGTCAACAATATTCAAGTGTAAGGTGATTTGATTACCATTTATATTGGCAAATGAAATATTGCCTTTTATGGAAACCATATTTGCCTGGGAGACATAGTAAAAATCGGAAGCAGATAAGGCATTGGTAAAATTTGTAGGTGCTAATTCCGGGAGGCAAGGTGTTGGGTGAAATTTTGCCCTGTCTATGCTTCCCTGCCACTTGTCTGTAGTATTCAAGCCCTTTTTCAGTACCAATTCATTCCATTCAATAATTGGAGTATTATGTAAAGTAAGAATATCGGGTAATAAGCAATAAATCCGTTCTTTTCCCTCTGGGAAAACCATGATGTCAGGCAAAGGAATTTGATGTGATTTTCCTTCGGACTGAATTTCCAAGTAGCTTAAGTTGGCTGATTTTGCATCAAGTTTAAGATCAGGACAGGATTGTGCATGTGAATGGTTTGTTATTAGGAGTAGGGAAATACCTATCAAAACCACAACGAAAATAGCTTTCCTTCTCATAATTTAAATGGATTTAGATCACATGATAATTTTATTTTAATTTAGTAAAATTTTAGGGGTTAAAAAAGTTCGAATATTATTAAAAACAGAATTATATCAGGTTAAATGGGGGTAAATTTGAAACTTCCCTTAGTAATCTATTTCTAGATGGAATAGTAAACGGCATGATTTTCTTGTAAAACCAGCGCTTCCCTTTGGTGTTAGGGAGTCTTTATATCTCCTAGCATGTTTTGCTTTTAGGTACAAGGATTAGGACAATAGCAGTGGGTTTTAACCATGGTAAAGAAAAAATCACCATCACCAGTTTAGTGGTGATGGTGATTTTTCTTTAACCCGGATTATGTAATAAAATTTCTCCGTCCTGACAATTGTCAGGGGTAATAGCCTTTCCCGTGTTTACGGGAAGTGTTGCAATCGCAAGACAATCAGGCTGTTTAGAGATTTTAGCATAGCACCGCTATGGTGAAATTGAAAACAGCAACGAAGTAGCTGATTTTAAAGCGATTTCAGCACGTAATAGATTATCTATTGCATATTTCGGGTTCAATGACTATAGTGATTAATGAGAATAAGCTAGGTACACCTTAGATGAACCAAGGTTGAATTTTTACAAGTCCATCAATAATTGATCAATTTGCTGAATAAAAGTTTCAGTTTCTTTTTTCTCAGTTTGGATAAATCCATTGTCTTCTAAAGCGCCCAAAACAGCATCTCTTTCTTTTTCATCCGCATAAACCATGTTCCTAAATGGGTTGTCATAGTCCTTTTTTCTGCTAGTGTAAATGTTTTCTGACATACTTTGCCTAAAAATTTTTGAATCCTCCAGCATTTGTTGGAATTGGACCATATTGAATTCTACAGGGTTTATTCCATTATCAGAAAAAGCAATGGCAAAAGCATGTTTTGTTTTGGCTTCTTCATAAGCATTACCAAATACTTTGTAACGGTCATGAAGCTCTTTCCAACTGTTAATTACCCCTTCTTTTACATCAGCAATCAATTGATCCATACTTTGTTTCGGAACCAATTGACCACCTAAATTAATCCACTTATCAGGAGCGGGTAAATTTTGTGTTATGTCTTGTAAGAATTTTTCATCTTTCAAGTCGGCCTGAGAATAGTATTCTGTAAGGCAATAAACTGGATAGTATTGAATGAGCTGCTTGAACTGAGTATAGGCCTCAATAATCTTTATTACTCTTATTTTTCTTTTGCTGTTTTCCCAGCCCGAGGCGAAGACATCTAACTCCCGAACTACAGGGGCTTTAGAAGAAAGCAATTCTTTTCCTTTTTGTTTAATTGACTGTATGGACTGTTCTTGCTCCGTTGGGTATTTGTTGAAATATGCCCTTCCACATAACTCTTCCATTAAGGGGATGGACTGTAAAACTTCCACCATACTGTCTGGTGCTAGAAAATCAAATTCCAACCTTTGAAATTTCTCAATCCTTTTATCCCTGGCTTTGTATTTCCATGCATTTCTGGATAAAGCATACATATTGTATTGAAACCAATAAGCAGGCATGACAACGAGTTCATCATGGGTCACATCATTGCTTATTAATGAAAATGGCAAAGGTATATCCAACTCAGCTGGATAATCTCCTTTGGCTACAATGGTAAATGTAGCCAGACGTGAATTGTGTTTGAGACTGACACACAAGCCAGGCCAGAAACCTCTTCCTGCTATGATTTCACCATCAGCTCCTCTAGAGTTGTGATTAGATCCCACTGTGGCTCCAGCGGCCATATTGCTTTGACCTTGGATCAATGCAGCGCATAAGAAGGAATTGTTGTGGTGCTGCTCATGAGAGGGGAAAATCAAGGAGTTCAATACTTCGCAACATGAAATGGTTGCATTAGAACCCAAATAACTATTGATCAAACGTGCTCCGTACTTTAATTGGGATTGAGCAGCCATCAAAAACCTCACTGCCTTTACCCCATAAAATATAGTGCATCCCTCACTTACAATTCCATTAACCAATTCACAGCTTTCACCGATTTGGGTGCTGGCATTAGCCGTAGAGTGTATCGTTAAATTTTTCAGTTTATTTGCCCCTTTGATATAAGCATCAGAACCAAACCAAACATCTTTGATGATCAGGGTATTTTTTATGATACAGCGATTTCCCACTTTACCATAATACCCTCGTTTGACATCAAATTCATTTTGAGTAAATTCCAGTAATTTAGATTGAAAAAGGGTGTCTGTTCTATGTCTTGACCACATCCAAGCATCACCTGGAAGCATCCCGCTAAATGGAGCTACCTTTCGGCCTCCATTTTCATTACACAGTTCAAGCCAGATTCTAACCTCTTCCGATTCCCCTTCTTTGACAATGCCATTGCCAAATTTTGCATGGCTTGTGGTTGACATTTCATTGATATTTACCAAAACTACCTCATCACCTATAATATAATGAGAAAGGTAATTAACATTATCAATGATTACATTGTCTCCAATATCACAACTAATAATATGACTGTTATAAAGCCCAACGGGCATTCTTAGGTTATGGTATTCCAGAAAAAAGGGCTCCAATTTACCGATTCTCACCAAGCCAAAAAATTTACAATTCTTAACCAATTCCGGATTGAAAGCATCTGAAACAAATATTTTATTCCAGTCATCCGCCTGATTTTGGTTCCGGACGAGTTGTTCTATTTCACTTGCATTCAAATTTCGAAATACAGTTTTTGTCCTATTCTGCTTGTTTCGAAGGTAATATTCATCTGCCCCTTCCGGTAGGTATTTTGGATCAATAAACTTATAACCCAAAGTTGATAGAGGGTGGCGGGATATTTTATTCATAATTTTTTAAGTGTTTAAAAAATAATCTATTCTACAGTTACGGATTTCGCTAAATTCCTTGGCTTGTCTACATCAAGTCCTTTTGCAAGACCGGTATAATAAGCTAACAACTGTAGGGGAACCACACTTATAAGTGGTGCGATTAGTTCATCTGCAGCTGGAACAGCAATGATGTCATCCGCAATTTCTTCAAATACAGTGTCATTCTCGGTGACCACAGCCAGTACCATTCCTTTTCGTGCTTTGATTTCTCTGGCATTACTTACCAGCTTTTCATGGTAAAGATCGCGTGTTGCCACAAATACTACTGGAAGGGTTTCTTCCACTAGGGCGATGGGACCATGCTTCATTTCAGCAGCAGGATAACCTTCTGCATGGATATAACTGATTTCCTTTAATTTAAGGGCTCCCTCCAATGCGATTGGGAAATTATAGCCTCTACCCAAGAATAGGAAATCTCTTGCATGTTGGTATTTCCCTGCTAATTTTTCAATGGAACCTGCAGAATTTAAAACATCCAGGATTTTGTCTGGAACCAGGGACAATTCATTAATATAATGTTGGTACCTGTCCTTGGTCAAAGTTCCCTTAGCATAGCCTAGTTTAATGGCTATCATGTACAAGACAGTAAGCTGGGCAGTAAATGCTTTGGTTGAGGCAACACCTATTTCTGGCCCTGCATGGGTATATGCTCCAGCTTGGGATAACCTGGCAATACTTGATCCAACCACGTTGACTACTCCAAAGATAAAGGCTCCTTGGTTTTTGGCATTTTCAAGTGCGACAAGGGTATCTGCTGTTTCGCCACTTTGAGATACAGCTATGATCACATCTCCTTTATTTATTACTGGGTTGCGATACCTGAATTCCGAGGCATACTCTACTTCTACAGGTATTCGGCATAATTCTTCTAAAACATATTCGGCCAATAATCCCGCATGCCAAGAGGTACCACAACCTACTATAATAATTCGTTTGGCCTCCTTAAGCAAATCAAGGTGCTGGTCAATGCCTCCCATTGTGATGGTTCCTTTTTTAGCATCAAGTCTTCCTCTAAGGCAATCAAAAACGGCTGTAGGTTGTTCAAAAATTTCTTTAAGCATAAAATGCTCATAGCCACCTTTTTCTATGGCTGCCAACTCCATGTCAAGCTTGGTGATAAAAGGAGTTATTCTCTCATTACCAGGGTTCTTGAGGATCAATTCATCAGGCTTAACAATAGCCATTTCATAATCGTTGATGTATACCACTTCTTTGGTATATTCAATGATAGGAGAGGCATCAGAAGCTAAAAAGTGTTCATTCTTCCCAATGCCGATGACGAGTGGACTGCCTTTTCGTGCAGCTATTAATGTATCAGGTTGATCCTGATCCAATAAAATAATGACATAAGCACCAACAATTCTTTTAAGAGCTATTCTGACTGCTTCCTCAAGGTTTTCTGCATCATTTTGGTAAATGTCATCTATAAAATGAAGCAATACTTCAGTGTCAGTGTCACTTTCGAAAGCATAGCCTTTTTGTAGTAGCTCCTTTTTTATTGGAGCATAATTTTCAATGATGCCATTATGGACCATTGCTAGTTTACCTGATTTAGAGCGATGAGGATGAGCATTTCTGTCAGAAGGCTCTCCATGAGTTGCCCACCTGGTATGGCCAATCCCGGATTGAGCATGCAGGTTTTTCCCAACTAAGGAGGATTCTAACTCAGCTACTTTGCCCATCTTTTTAAAAACAGCCAATTCTTTGTCTAAGAGGGCTACGCCTGCACTGTCATAACCTCTGTATTCTAAGCGCTGAAGGCCTTTTAAAATTATTGGATATGCTTCTCTGGATCCAATGTATGCAACTATACCACACATAATAAAATATCGGAATAATGTTTTGTAAAAATTGTTAAAGAAATATTTTCCCGAAAATTAATGAATAAAAATGATGAATTACAATATCGAATTTTGCTGGGAATCGTATAGAAAATTAAAAAGACAGGAAAAGTTTTCCTGTCTTTTTAATAATTTATAAAAGTTTAAATAAAATTTTATAAATGTTCTGTTAAAGAGAAAAGTAATTTTGAAAATCTTTCGAGAATATTCTGCTTACTTTAATGAATGTTACTTAAGTATTAAAACAATTTATTGAAAATATTGTATAAAAATTACCTATTTTCTTTCATTTTTATTTCATTAATCCAATTTTGATAGAGTTCGTTCAACTCTTTAACTCTATCAGGGTATTGATCGGCAAGATTTTTCACCTCTGTAGAATCCATTTCCATATTGGTCAGGTATAGTTTGTCTGCCTCAGTGAAGGTCAGTTTACCTGTAGGGTCATATGGGTTTCCTAATAGTTTCCAGGGGCCTTTTCGAACCGCCCAGGCATGATTTTTATTGTCTGGAAATCCAGTGCCCCAAAACATGGTTTCGTGTGGAGTAGCTACTTTTGAATCTAAAATTAAAGGAAGCAGGCTTTTTCCATCTATCTTTTGACTAGAAGGTATTTTAATATCCGTCAATTCAGCAAGTGTTGGCATCCAGTCTATGCTATTTGCCCAGTGATGTCTTGATTCATTTACTGGCAGTCGAGAAGGGAATCGAATAATGGCAGGAACCCTTATTCCCCCTTCCAGCATACTGAATTTTGCACCATTTAAAGCTCCAGCATCACCACCACCAAAAAATGCCCGCTCTTCTACGCTAAAGCCATGGTCTGATTGGTAAACAATTATTGTATTGTCTAACTCACCGATTGCTTTTAAGTGGTGATAAATTTCCCCAACCATTTCATCAATAGTGGATACAAATGCAGCATATTCCTTTCTTGGACTTTCAAGTTCAGCATAATAATCCAGCCATTTTGGGTCGCCCTGATAGGGGTAGTGAGGCATATTGATGGCCCAATAAGTGAAAAATGGTTGGTCTGACTTTTCACTTACAAACTGTTTCATTTCCTGTACCATAAGGTCTCCGAAAAATTCACCAGGCCTGTATATTTCTGTTTCATTTCGATATAGGTCATGAAGGTTTGGGCCATGCCAGTAAAAAAAGTGGGAAAAATTATCTATACAACCTCTCTGGTGACCAAAGAAATAATCAAATCCTTGCCCATTGGGTAATTTTTCAGGAGTATGTCCAAGATGCCACTTGCCTATTAAACCAGTTCTGTAGCCGTTGGATTTGAACATTTCAGCCATGGTAACTTCCTCCGTTGGTAAACCAGATTTACCCTCTGGATCTGAATGAGGAGGAGAAACGTTGCCAAAAAGTCCAGCATTAAAATTATACTTGCCAGTCATTAATGCGGCCCTTGAAGGTGAGCATACAGGTGCTGCAGCATAAAATTGGGTGAATTTAACCCCTTCTGTAGCCAGTCTATCAATATTAGGGGTCTTTAAGTCAGTAGCCCCAAAACTTCCCAGATCTTTATAACCTTGATCGTCTGTAAGTATGACGATTACGTTTGGTTTTTTGGAGGATGGACCTTTCTGGGCCATCGTTGCCTTGCTTAGGAGAATCCCTAAAATAAGGCAGAAATAAATTATTCGGTTCACAGTTAATTGTGTTATTTAGGTTTTAATCTTCTTAATTTTTCTAAATTAGTTGCTTAAACTTTCCTAAAAAATAATTTCACTAATTTTATCAAGATGAATCTAAGATTGTTTTTGGCATTGTCCTTATTGTTTTGCCAGTTTTCATTGGTATTGGCTCAGGAAGACTTAAGTTGGAATAACCCTTTGAAATCCCCAAATAAAAACCTAATTCATGGACAGGGTTGGACAGGTTTGGATTATCACAGACTTCCCGATGATGCTGAAAATAAAGTTAGAAAAGCTGTATGGGGTTTGTCAAGACATGCTGCAGGGGTAAAGTTGAAATTTAATACAAATGCCCAGGAAATTAAGGTTAGGTATGTGGTCTCAGGACGTCAAGCAATGCCCCATATGCCTGCCACAGGAGTAAGTGGACTAGACCTTTATATCAGAGATAGTCCTGAATGGATTTGGGTTCGTGGAAGCTATTCCTTTGGTGATACGATCCAATATATCTTCCCACTTAAAGCAGGTATAGCAACAGCCAAAGATTTTGATCTCTACCTGCCTTTGTACAATGAAGTTACCTTCCTTGAAATTGGAGTAGATAATGATGCTGATTTCAGTTTTATTTCTCCTTCAAATAATGAGATGCCGGTAGTCGTTTATGGTACTTCTATTGCCCAAGGAGGATGTGCTTCCAGGCCTGGGATGGCATGGACTGCCATCTTAGAAAGAATGATTAATAAGCCGATGATTAATCTTGGATTTTCAGGAAATGGATTGTTAGAAGAGCCACTTATTGATTATATGGCTACAATAAATAGTAGCTTATATGTGCTGGATTGCTTACCAAATTTGGTTAGGGATACCTTTTCTGAGGAGGAAGTTACCAAGAGGATGATGGATTCGGTTCGGAAATTGAAAGCAGAAAGACCCGATACACCTATCCTAATGGTCGAACATGCGGGTTATACGGATGAATTGGTAAATATGGATAGAAAAAATGCCTATCAGGGCAGAAATAATTTATCAAAAGAAGCTTACCAAATGTTGATAGCGGAAGGAGTGGAAGAACTTTATTACTTGGAAAAGGAAGAAATTGGGCTTACCATGGAAGGAACGGTAGATGGAACTCATCCAACTGATCTGGGTATGGATCAGCATGCCAAAGGATATTATTCAATTGTAAAAGAAATTCTTGACTAGATCTTGCGTTTTAAGGGTTTATTTGAGAATGAAAATAATTGTTAGGTTTGGCTTATTTCTGAACCAATATAAAAGCTAAATTTAATTTTTATCTAATATTCAGTAAGTAATTTTTGTGAATTTAGTAGGTAAAGCGAAAAATTTAAGCATTCATGACTAACCAGTCATATAATTTATAGGAAGTTCTATTTGAACCTGAAACATGAAAAGTTATATTTGAAATATCACATAACATGATTAATAACCACTATCTCTTTCCCTAACAGTAAATGACCAGTATTCAGAAAGCCAATGACAATAGATTAGTTTCTTTGGATGCCTACAGAGGCATTACTATGTTTTTGCTAATCGGCGAGTCAGCGAGAATTTATGGGGCTTTTGAGGGGATGTTTTCAGAAGGTTCAGTTGGGCATATGTTTTTTACCCAATTTACCCACCATCCTTGGAATGGATTAAGATTTTGGGATCTTATTCAGCCTTTCTTTATGTTTATTGTTGGTGTTGCTATGCCATTTTCTTTGAATAAAAGATTGGCTAAACAGGGAGATAAAGGGAAAGTTACGCGCCACATCCTCAAAAGGTGCTTGCTTCTTTTTCTGTTTGGTACAGGACTGTATTGTATAAATGCCGGAGAGCTGGTTTTTGAGTTATGGAATGTGCTTACTCAATTGTCCTTTACCATTTTAGTGACCTATTTTATAATCAATAAACCACTTAAAACCCAACTTGCTATTTCCATTGGTTTGTTGCTATTAACCGAATTGATGTATAGACTTTATGAGCCTGCCGCTCCTTTTGTTAAGGGTGAGAATTTTGGTTCGTATGTTGATTTGATTCTAATGGGTAAATTAAGTAGTGGCGGATGGGTAGCCATCAATTGCATACCTACAACAGTACATACGCTTTGGGGAGCCATGTGTGGGAAATTCTTACTAAGCCAAAGACCCAGTGACCTAAAAATAAAATATTTGTTGATAGCTGGTCTATCGGGGTTGGTTTTGGGTTATGGACTAGATTGGTCAGGCATTACCCCAATCATTAAAAGAATTTGTACTAGTTCCTTTATTCTTGCATCAGGTGGATGGGCCATCCTTGTCCTGGCCTTCTTTTTCTGGTTTATTGATGTAAAGAAGGTTAATCAATGGCCCTTTATGTTTACGGTAGTGGGCATGAATTCTATTTTTATTTATTTGTTTGCGAATTTACTTGGACACGGATGGTTGGCTAAAGTGGTTCATGTTTTCAACTATGGGTTTTTAGAACCGTTAGGTTTTCCTGAAAATTTACTTGCATTGCTAAATGGGGTTTTCACCTTGGCTATAATGTGGTATTTGTGTTATTTTTTGTATAAAAAGAAAGTGTTTTTCAAAATCTGATGAAGATTTTGAATATATATATAAATTTAAAGAATCAACTAACTAATAAATGTACTTATGAGTAATAAAAGGAGAGAGTTTTTGAAACTCTCCGGCCTTGCCGGATTAGGAGTAGTGGGAACTGGTTTTAAAGGATTGTCACTAGAAGAACAAGAGCAGGTGCTTGCTCAGAGCAAGAAACAACATACCCAGAGATTTAACATGTCTGGCTATGCTGCACCTAAATTGGACGTAGTAAGAGTGGGAGTAGTAGGCTTAGGAAATAGAGGGCCTGGAGCAGTTAACAGACTTAGTAAAATTGAAGGTGTTGAGATTAAAGCACTTTGTGACTTAAGGCCAGAAATGGTAGACAAAGTGATGAAATCTTTGGAAGGCACCAAACATAAACCTGAAACTTACAGTGGTTCTGCTTATGCCTGGAAGAAAATGGTTGATAGGGACGACCTTGATTTAATATATATAGTAACTCCATGGGAATGGCATACCCCTATGGCTGTTTATGCCATGGAAGCTGGTAAACATGCTTGTAGTGAGGTACCTATTGCTGTTACGGTAGAAGAATGCTGGCAATTGGTAGAGACATCTGAACGCACTAAGAAACATTGCATGATGATGGAAAACTGTTGTTATGATTTCTTTGAGTTGATGACGCTCAATATGGCTAGAGACGGATTCTTTGGTGATGTATTCCATGGTGAAGGAGCTTATATTCACGACTTGTTGGGATTGAACTTTCAGAAGGAAGGTTACCAAGACATGTGGCGTTTGAAAGAGAACTTTAGAAATGGTAGTCTTTATCCAACTCATGGTTTAGGACCTGTTTGTCAGGCCATGGACATCAATAGGGGAGACCAAATGGATTATTTAACCTCACTTTCTAGCAATGATTTCCTTATGAAAGCAAATGCTCAGAAATTGGCAGAAACAGATAGTTTTTATTCTTCTTTTGCTACTAAGAATTTTAGGGGTAATATGAATACCACTATTATAAAAACGAAAAAGGGGAAATCAATAATGGTTCAGCATGATGTAAGTTCTCCCCGTCCTTACTCAAGAATTCATTTATTAAGCGGAACGAAGGGTGCTGCAAGCAAATATCCTGTTCCAGGAATTTCTACTGGACATGAGGGATGGTTTAAAGCTGATGAAATGAAAGCCCTTGAAGAGCGTTATACTCCTGAAATAGTCAAAAAAGTAGGAGAGATGGCCAAGCAGATTGGTGGCCATGGTGGAATGGACTTTATGATGGACTGGCGAATGATCGATTGCCTAAGAAATGGACTTCCTTATGACCAGGATGTTTATGATGGAGCACTTTGGAGTGCTATCGCTCCGTTAAGTGAGTGGTCTGTGGCCAATAGATCCAATTCTATAGATGTGCCTGACTTTACTGGAGGTTCTTGGAAAACCAATGCTCCTGTAAACCTTACCTTAGAAGGTGGTGGAACTACAGGTGTACATGTATAACAATTAGAACAATTAAAAAAGCTGTGGAATTTATCTCCACAGCTTTTTTTATTTATTTTTCTGACTTAGAATTTACACTCAAGAAGTCTTGTACATTTTTTCCCTAAGAGCTTTGATCTCCTCACTTTCAAGGTAAGATTCATAATCCATTCTTCTATCAATTGTGCCTGATGGAGTAAATTCGATTATCCTATTGGCTACTGATTGAACAAAAGCATGATCATAGGAAGAAAACAATACTGTCCCGTTGAAATCTATCATGGCATTGTTAAGAGCGTGGATAGATTCCAAATCGAGGTGATTGGTAGGTTCATCCAAAACCAACAAGTTTGGATTTTGAAGCATCATACGTGAAAGCATGCACCTTACTTTTTCACCCCCAGAAAGAACAGAAGCTTTCTTAAAGGATTCTTCACCAGTAAATAACATTCTTCCTAAAAATGTTCGAACATAGGCTTCCTCCTGGTTCTCTGAATATTGGCTAAGCCAATCAATCAATTTCAAATCAGAGTCAAAGAAAGGAGAATTATCATTCGGCATATAAGCCTTATTGATAGTTACTCCCCATTTAAAACTTCCAGACTGAACAGGAGATTCTCCCATTATAGTCTGGAAAAATTTTGTAACCGCTTGTTTGGTTTTGGAAAGAAAGGCTATTTTATCTCCTTTATCTACCATTAAATTAACATCGGTAAAGTAGGTAGAGCTGTCATTTTTAAGTTCAAGCTCTTCCGTTAGCAAGATTTGATCTCCAGCTTCACGTTCAGGCTTGAAAATAATACCAGGATATTTTCTTGTCGAAGGCTGGATTTCATCTACATTCAATTTTTCCAACATTTTCTTTCTTGCTGTGGCCTGTTTGGACTTAGCAACGTTGGCAGAAAAACGCTCTATAAAAGATTGAAGTTCTTTTCGTTTGTCTTCAGCTTTTTTGTTTTGATCTGATTTTTGTTTGGCCGCTAATTGAGAAGATTCATACCAGAATGTATAGTTACCGGAGTAGATGTTGATTTTACCAAAATCGATATCTACTATATGTGTAGCAACTACATCTAGGAAATGCCTATCGTGAGAAACTACTATAACAAGGTTTTTAAAGTTAATTAAAAAGTCCTCAAGCCAGCCTATGGTTTCTGCATCCAGATCATTGGTAGGTTCATCAAGAACGAGAATATCAGGATTACCAAATAAAGCCTGAGCTAGGAGCACCCTTACCTTTTGGTCCCCAGATAGGTCTTTCATCAACTTGTTATGAAGGTTTTCTGAAACACCAAGTCCGGACAATAATGCAGCAGCATCACTTTCAGCATTCCAACCATCCATTTCAGCGAACTCAGCCTCTAGTTCAGCAGCTCTTAGGCCATCCTCTTCGCTAAAGTCCTCCTTCATGTAGATGGCATCCTTCTCCGTCATTATTTCAAAAAGTTTTTTATGACCTATAATAACGGTCCGTAGAACCTCTTCATCCTGAAAGGCGAAGTGATCCTGTGACAATACTGCCATTCTTTGGCCGGGTGTGATGTTCACATTTCCCGTAGTACTATCCATTTCACCTGTAAGAATCTTTAAAAAAGTTGACTTACCGGCTCCGTTGGCTCCGATTACGCCAAAACAGTTTCCGGGAGTAAACTTTAAATTAACGTCTTCGAACAGGGTTCTCTTGCCGAATTTGAGGGATAAATTATCTACTGAAATCATTCTGTATACCTACTGTTTTATTAATAAAGTGCAAAGTTAAAAAATTATTCCAGTATCCCCTATAATATAGGAATTTGCCAATCAGTCTTGCTTTATATTTCTAAAACGCTTTAGTTCTCCAGTAGAATAATAATAATAGAGCAGTACAAGTCCTGCAATTAAAATACAAGATGCCATTAAAAATACCATAGGTATAGCCGTGCCATTATGAAATACGCTTACCAAAGCAGAAACAATGCCTCCAATTGCCATGCGCATAAACCCCATCATGGCTGCAGCACTTCCCGCATCTTTGCTAAATGGGGCCAAGGAGATGGCTGTGGAATTGGGTACACTTAATCCATGGCCTGTTAAAAATATAAACATCATGCCTATTAGGAAATAAACATTGAAGGAATTTGTCCAAACTCCCAGGATCATAATAAAACCAATCACCAATTGATAACACAATGCAGTAATCACAATTGTTCTATTGCTAAAATGATTGAGCAGAACATGGTTCAGTTGAGTAGCCCCGATCATGGCAATCGACAGGAAAGCAAATAGCCATCCATATTCAGTGACTGTAAGTCCGTAAATATTAATGAATACATCCGAAGACCCTGCTATATAGGCAAAGGGGGCTGCTCCTGCAATCCCACCAACGAGAATGAAGGTTAAGTATTGTTTGTTATGTAATACTTCTAAGTACTTTTTGGTTACGGCTTTTGGCCTTAGAGATACACTAGGGTCAGGATCTGCACCATCCGGAAGCTGCCATTTGCAAGCAAAAATAATCAGCGTACATATAATTGACAAAATAATAAAAAGCCAATGCCAATGAAAATGAGCTGTAATATACCCCCCTAAAGTGGGGGCTATCATTGGGGAAACTGCAATCACCAAGGTAAGCAGGGCAAATGCTTGGGCAATTTTGTTTACTGGAAAAATGTCTCTGACTAAAGCTTGAGCAGCTACCATTCCCACGCAGCCCCCTACAGCTTGCATGAATCTCATTAGAATAAGAGATTCAACGGAAGATGTAAAAGAACACCCTACTGAGGTTACCACATATATCCACAAACCTATATATAAGGGTTTTTTTCTGCCAAACTTATCTAGTAAGGGTCCATAAAACAATTGACCGATGGCAATACCAATTAAATAACTGGTCAAAGACAATTGAACATTGGATATACTAGTGGAAAGGCTATCTGCTATTGCCGGAAATGCAGGAAGATACATGTCCACAGAAAAAGGACTTATGGTGCTTAAGGCACCTAAAATCAAAACGAGAATGAAATAGCTTTTTTGTTCCTTCATATCAATGTACAAAAGTAACCATTAATAAACTTATTTTACCTTCTTTGTATAATTCCAATGCCAGATAACAAATGAATCAATAAAAATGTATTTTAAAACGATTAAAATGCTTTTTAGACTTGACTTTTACTGTTAAATCCCTTAATATTGTAGTAGATAAACAGTTGAAAATTTTTATATTTTTCTTATTAAACAGTTTTAGCATATTTAATTTCAATTACGATGAAAAAGCGGGTAATTATTCCGGTCAAATTGTTTTTTTCCATTATATTGATTGGATTGGGGAGTTCAGGGCCATTGCAAGGCCAGACGGTAAGTTTTAATCAGACAGCACTAAATTTTAATGAGTTCGAGGAAATCAAATTAGGTACATCGTTGGAATTTGGTCCTGATGAGCGACTTTACGTGTCACAGCTCAAGGGAGAAATTAAAATTTATACGATTTCCAAGGAAGGACCTAACCAATATGATGTTGTTGGGGAGGAAGTCTTATTAGGTGTTAAGCAAATACCTAATTACGATGATCATGGATATTTGGCTTATGACAATCGATATGGTCGGCAAATAACGGGCATTACCGTAACGGGTACAGCCGAAAATCCTGTTATTTATGCCACTTCAAGTGATCCTAAATGGGGTGGGCCGAGTGGTGATACCATGTTGGATACCAATTCCAGTATGATCACAAGGTTGACCTGGACCGGTACCGAGTGGGAAGTCGTAGATTTGGTTAGAGGGCTTGCCAGATCGGAAGAAAATCATGCTATTAATGGTATAGAGTATACAACTATAGGAGGGAAACCTTACTTGTTAATAAGTAATGGAGGTTTTACCAATGCTGGTTCACCTTCCAAGAATTTCACTTATATATCCGAATATGCGCTTGCTGCAGCTGTGTTACAGATTGACCTGGACGCATTAGAAGCACTTCCTACAAAAATAGATGCCCATTCAGGAAGGGCTTATAAATACGATGTTCCAACATTGGATGATCCCACAAGACCTAATGTAAATGGTATTTATGATCCGAATGATCCCGGGTATGACGGAGTAGATGTCAATGACCCATTTGGGGGCAATGATGGATTGAATATGGGAATGGTAACCTTAGATGGCCCTGTGAAGATTTTTTCACCGGGCTATAGGAATACTTATGATTTGGTGGTTACTGAAAATAACAGACTTTATTTAACAGACAATGGTGCCAACATTAACTGGGGTGGAATGCCTCAGTTTGAAGGAGATGCTACATTAGTTACCAATGCATATGATCCACTAGAACCTGGGGCCAGTCCATTAAATCCTACAACTACAGGAGAATTTGTAGATAATCAGGATCATCTTATAATGATTTCTGCAGATTTAGAGAATTATACTCCTGGTACTTATTATGGAGGTCATCCTACACCTATAAGAGCGAATCCAGGGCAACCATATCAACTTGGTAGCCCTTTTCCTTATTCTCCGGGAGGAGCTGGCTTATACACTAAGTTTGTCGGGGATGATAAGGATTTTACTCATATTACCCCGATGGTTACACCATCAGATAAGTTTAGAACAGAAATATTAGAACCAATTGCACCTGGAGATCCTGGTTTTGAGGAATATGCAGCCAATAGCTTGCCAGTAAACTGGCCTCCTGTTCCTTACAGTGTAGCTAATCCGGCAGAGGCAGATTTTATTTCTCCTACATTAACCAATTCCAATGGACCTCAACCTGATATTATTACAGTAGTACCGAACAATTCAAATGGTATAGCTGAATATACAGCGAGTAATTTTGAAGGGGCGATAAAAGGCTCTTTGATTGTTGGTAAAAATGGAGGTATTTTACATTTGATCCACCTTAATGAGGATGGTACTTTAAAAGAAGCTGAGTTCAATAAATGGAACCTAAATGGTGGAAATGCATTAGGAATCACCACAAATGGAGATACTTCTACATTTCCCGGAACGATTTGGGCAGCTACTTTCGACAATAGGATTATGATTCTAACTCCTGCTGATGATATTTTTTGTATAGCTGAGGATGACCCTGAGTTTGATCCGTTGGCAGACTATGATCATGATGGGTATTCTAATCAGGATGAAATTGACAATGGTACAGACTATTGCTCTGGTGGTTCAGCTCCTGATGATTATGACAAGGATTTAATATCTAATTTAAATGATGAGGATGATGATGGAGATGGAATATTAGACCAATTGGATCCTTTTCAAGTAGGTTATCCTAGTGATCTTCCTTTAGAAAACCAATTGTTCACCAATCAGTCAGATGCTTCTGGAGATGAATTTGGTTATTTAGGCTTGGGATTAACTGGGCTTATGAACAATGGAAGTTTAAACCCTAACTGGCTAGAATGGCTGGATAAAGGGAATGATAGTCCAGGTCCCCCTGATATTTATGGTGGAACGGCTGGTGCTATTCAGGTCTCCATGACTGGAGGAACAGCCAATGGGCTAACCAATACTCAAGAGAAAGGGTTTCAACTGGGCGTAAATGTGGGCACTGAGGTAGGGAACTATGTGATTACCTCAGGAATCATAGGTTTGTCGTCACCAGGCCAATTGTACGATTTTGATGGAGATGGAGAAGTAGGTATTCAAATAGGGGATGGTACTCAGAGTAATTTTATCAAACTTGTATTTACTGCTGATGGAATACTTGCAGCTCAGGAAATTAATGATGTAGAAGATCCCAATCCTTTGTTTTTACCTATTCCTGTAAATGAGAGACCAGGATCAAATACTTTAATAGAATTGTCATTTGATGTAGATCCAGTAAATGGTACAGTAAAACCATTCTATAAATACAGTAATCAAGCTTTGGTTCCACTTGGTACAATTCAGGCTTCGGGATCAGTGCTTACTTCCATTCAGGATATGAGTGAGCCATTGGCGGTAGGTATTTATGGCACATCAAATGATTCGTTAAAAAGCTTTATTGGCGTTTGGAATTTCATTAGTGTAATCGGAGAAAAACCATACACTATTCGTAGCCTGAAAGATATCAGTAAGTTGCTTGGAGATGATGACGTGACCATTGATTTAGAAGAATATTTTGGTGACAATGATGGGGAAAATAATCTAACTTTTACCGTTGCTGAAAATACAAATTCAGTTATTGGAGCATCTATTGTCAATCATGAATTAACAATAAACATACCGAATGATGAGGTTGTTTCAAACATTACCATAAGGGCAACAGATTCAAATGGATACTTTGTTGATCAAACTTTTGAAGTAACTGTAGAACAAGATTTCACTATTTTACTTAGGATAAATGGAGGAGGAACTGAAATAAGTACCAACGATGGCACACCCTCTTGGTTACCCAATTATGTTAATGGACCCGCAAATTCTGATGTTTTTGAAGCCACACTAGGAAAAAGTGGCACCAATAGCTTTTTAGCTGATAATAGACATGCATCTATACCATCATATATTTCGGATGAAGAATATGTACAGCTTTTTGGTACTGAAAGGTATACCACAGAGGGCACTATGGAATACAAAATTCCGCTTCCAAATGGACAATATGCAGTAAACTTATATTTGGGTAATGGATATATAGGTACTTCTACACTAGGTAAACGTTATTATGGAATTGAGATAGAAGGTGATATGGTTGAAACAACCATCGACTTAATTGAGAGATTTGGACATCAGGTGGGAGGAATGGAGCAATACCAAGTCACAGTGACTGATGGTGAATTGAATATAATATTCCAAAAACAAAAAGAAAATCCGCTTTTCAATGGGATAGAAATTCTGGGTAAGCCAATTCAAAACCCTATTACCTTTACTAAAGTTGAGGACCAGATTAATTTTGCTGGTCACGAAACAGATGGTAGTATGTATGTGCAAGCTTCCGGAGGAAATGGAAATTTAAGTTACACTGCTACTGGATTACCTCCAGGAATCTTTCTTGAACCAACGAACGGTACCATCTATGGAACCATTGAAGAAGGGGCATTGGCCAATAGCCCATACAGAATTACCGTTACTATTGATGATGAAGATGAAATTCATTCAGATGCTGTCTCCTTTAACTTCAATTGGACCATTAGTCCAGAATTGACAAGTCAGGAATGGCACTTTAAAAATGAAAATCGTTCCTACCACCCTCGGCATGAAGGTAGTTTTGTACAAGCCGGTCATGAGTTTTATCTTATGGGAGGTAGAGAAAGTTCAACTACAATTGATATTTATGATATAGAGAATGATTCGTGGCGTTCTTTGACCGAAATTAATCCTTATAGCTTTAACCATTTTCAGGCAGTATATTATCAGGGACTTATTTGGGTGATTGGTGCATTTGAGAACAATGACTTTCCAAATGAAACTCCGGCATCAAATATTTGGATGTTTGATCCAGTGAACGAATTATGGATAGAAGGACCTGAAATTCCTGAAAATAGAAGAAGAGGATCAGCTGGCCTTGTAGAATATAGAGGTAAATTCTATGTAATAGGTGGAAATACTGATGGTCATGATGGCGGTTATGTTAATTATTTCGATAGCTATGATCCTGAAACTGGTGAGTGGACTGTTTTGGAAAATGCACCTAGGGCTAGAGACCATTTCTTTGCAGCTACAATTGGCAGTAAACTATATGCAGTTTCTGGTAGACAATCTGGAGGTGAATTGGGTACTTTTACACCGGTATTGCCAGAAGTTGATGTTTATGACTTCATTACACAAACATGGAGTACTTTACCTGATAGCTTGGATTTACCTACACCTAGAGCTGCTGCGGTAGTGAACAACTATCTTGGTAAGTTGATTGTAGCAGGAGGAGAAGTTGCTACAGATCCTCTAGCATTACCTAATGTAGAAATGTTTGATCCATTGACTCAGGAATGGAAAATACTTGATACCCTCAATATTGGACGTCATGGTACACAAGGTATAGTTTCCGGAAAAGGTTTGTATGTAGTTGCCGGTTCTCCTAGAAGAGGAGGAGGAAATATTGGTAACATGGAGTACTTCGGTTTTGATGATCCGAATACAACTCCACTGGTAGAAAGTGAATTGGTAGTTCCTGAAACTATCCTTGTCAAAAAAGGTAAGCCTAAAGACATAAGTATTGGCCTTACAAATGGTAAAACAGGTGTTTGGATAAGGTCAGTTGAACTTACTGGAGAAAATGCTGAAGATTTTGAAATCGTCTCAGGGGAATTGGTGAGTAATGTGCTCCTTAGAGCTGAAGATGCATATAATTTCACATTGGATTTTGTTGGAGAAGAACTTACTGGTTCTGCCAATTTGGTAATTACCCTTAGAAATGATGAGGAGATTACCATCCCAATAGAGGCTGATGGAAATTTTGAAGAAGTATTTCTTTATTACAATACAGGTTCTAGTGCAAATGTAGAATTAGAGGGAAATACTTATTTGGGCGATTTAAGTCTTACCTCCATACACAATGGCGGCTCAGTTTATAGAAATGGGAACGTTGTTGGAAATGAATTGTACAAATCAGAGAGATTTGCAGGATACCTTACGTATCAGATAGAAGTTCCAAATGGTGTTTATACAGTAACGACCCACCATACAGAAACTTGGTTTGGATTGCCTAATGGGGGTACAGCCGGCCCTAGTAAACGAGTGTATGATATTCTTCTGGAAGATGAGATTGTTAAACCTAATTTTGACTTGTTTGTTGAAAACAACAATCAACCTATTGCTTTGATATTCGAAAATATAGAAGTTACCGATGGAGTTTTGGACTTAAGTTTGATTGCAAAGGTAAACAATGCAACAATTTCAGGTATTTCGATAGTTAATCAAGGCGAAATTGGGGCAATACCTATTGTTAATATTACTACCTCTACTGTTGGCGGAATAGTGCCTGTTGAAGTGGAATTCTTCAATGAAATTTCCAGACCTCAGGACTTTACATTTGCTTGGGATTTTGGAGACGGCAATACTTCGACTGAACAAAACCCAACCCATCTTTTTGAGGAAGTAGGTGAATTTAATGTGAAACTAACTGTCTCAAGTTTGGGAGGAGATTCTGCTACAGATTCAGTGACGATTAATGCTATTTCTCCATCAGAATTTGAACTGAATGTAAATGCAGGAAGTCAGTTTACCGTTGAGCAAAATGGAGAATCTTATATTGGAGAAAACAATGCTGGAATAACCTTTACCAGTTCTAATGCTTATAGCAGTAGTTCAGCAGGAAATCCTCCATTGTATTTGACAGAGCGTTATGCAAAGAATTTCACTTATTCAGTGCCTGTTGAAAATGGTGTCTTTACTGTAAAAACCTATCACAATGAATTATGGTTTGGTAGAGATGGTAGAGAAGCAAGACCAAATCAAAGGGTCTATGACATCTATATAGAAGGTGAACTTGTAAGAAGTAACTTCGATTTATTTGTCGAGAATGCCTATCAGCCTATTGAATTGACCCATGAAAACATCATCGTTTCTGATGACACTTTGAACATACAATTAGTAGCCATAGTGAACAATGCCAATTTATCTGGCTTTTCGATAAAAGCACAAGATGACTTAATTGTTTATCCGGAAGCCTTAGCAGAAGCGAATACGGTTAATGGACCAGCTCCATTAACAGTAACATTTGATGGTGGAAATTCTACAGGTGATGGTGAATTGACTTATGAATGGAACTTCGAAAACGATTCTACCTCTACAGAGATGCAACCTGAATATACCTTTAATGAAAACGGTACTTATTTGGTAAGTCTTAAAGTCACGGATGAAAATGGATACATGGATACAGACGAACTAGAGATCATAGTAGGTGATTATATTCCTGTGCCTACCTATAGCCTAAGTGTAAATATGGGTACTAACTTAACGACAAGTTATATGGGCACCGATTTCCAAGGGGAAGCCACTTCCGGTATTACAATAGAAAACTCTTCGATATGGAGCAATTTAGGAGCAGGAGATCCGGAACTGTTTTTAACAGAAAGATCAGGCAAAAATGTTACTATTTCAGCACCAGTTGAAAATGGAGTTTATACGATAAAAACCTTTCACAACGAATTGTGGTTTGGAAAGTCTGGTCCTGCTTCAGAAGTAGGTCAGCGAGTGTACACCATTATGATTGAAGGTGAGGTGGTTAAAAATAATTTTGATCTATTTGCAGAATATAGTAATGCCCCAACTGAATTGATTTTTGAGAACATTGAAGTAAGAGATGGTGAGTTAAATCTCAGATTGGTTGCATTAAAAAACAATGCCACTATAGTAGGTTTAACGATCGAATCATTGACTTCAGTGTCCTTGCCTCCATTTGCAATTATTAACTCTTCGGATATAGAAGGTGCCGCACCATTTGAAATTGCTTTTGATGCCTCTGCTTCCACGGGCTCAGGAGATTTGATCTACAATTGGAACTTTGGAGACGGTGAGTCAAGCACATTGATTAATCCTACACATTTGTATGATACTGCTGGTACTTATTCTGTTATCTTAACAGTTATGGATAGTGCTGCAATGATGGATGCGGATACTTTAGAGATTAATATTTGGGACGAAGCTCCGATTTGGTCAATGTATTTGAATGCCGGATCGGATGTCAATACTTCTTATCAGGGTAAGCTCTTCTTGGGAGACAAAGCCTTCCCAACCTTATTCAATAGTACTAAAACATACAAAAACAGTTCTTCAAGTGCTATTGAACTTTACCAGACAGATAGGTATGGAAAGTCTTTGGCTTACAATATCCCTGTTGACAATGGTATCTATAGAGTTAGGACATTCCACAATGAATTGTGGTTTGGCAATGGTGGACCTGCTGGTCAACCTGGTCAACGGGTTTTTGATATCTTAATTGAAGGAGTAACGGTACATGAAGATTTCGATCTATATGTTGAAAGCAATTATGAGCCTACTGAATTGGTTTTTGAAGACATTGTCGTAACAGATGGAGAAATGAACCTAGGTTTCATAGCCTCTGCCAATAATGCCAGTGTATCCGGAATCATTCTTGAAAGACTGGACCCAAATAATGGTGGTGAAGGAGCCAATTCAAGGGTTATGTTTGAAGACGATGAATTGGCAGATGATGCCGATGAGGATTCAAATGAAGAATTGCCAAAAGCTAAGGTATCCAAAGCGACAATTTATCCTAACCCAGCAAAATATGAAGCTATCATTAGCTTGCCTGGTGAGGTTTCTGTGAAATGGATAAATGTTTACGATGTGAATGGTAGACTGGTATTGAACTTCAACGCTGGAAACAGTAATGGTAGTGAATATACCCTTCCTTTGCGTAAACTTGAACAAGGCGTTTATTTGGTGAGACTACTTGGAAGAGATGGTGTTATTGACCATCTAAGGTTAGTCATTAATCGCTAAAATGTAATTACAATCCACTTTTTAAAATAATCAACTACCCCTGAAAGGTCTGGTATCCCACCAGACCTTTTTTTTTTAATGGGATGCACAGTACATCCATTCAGAGATTTAACCCGAAATATGCAATAGACAATCTATTACATGCTGAAATCGCTTCAAAATCAGCCACTTCGTTGCTGTTTTCAATTTCACCATAGCGGTGCTATGCTAAAATCTCCAAACAGACCGATTTTCTTGCGATTGCAACACTTCCCATAACACGGGACAGGCTTCACCCCTGACATTGTCAGGGCGGAGAAATCCTATTACACAATCCGGGTTTAAAGGCCTTTTTTTTCTGATTCAATTTAAAAATCCCTTGCTTCACTGGATTCCTAGTCCGGAATCCTTAATTTAACGGGGCATTAAAAAAGCGAAAGAATGAGTCATTTATCAGATATTGGATTTGACATAGATAGCGAAGAGGAATTTTACATATTGGCCAAAAAGGCTTATGCAAAGGCTAGCTCGATTAAAACTTATAAAGGTACTTATTTTCAATATTCAGATTCTTCCGGTGCAGAGCTTTGGATACAAAGCAATTTGAATCATGAATTGTTAGGTGTTAAACCTCATTATAAAGGAATTAGTAAAAGGAATGTGTGCTTAACAGGCTCCCTTGATAGGATGGAAAGCGAGTTAGATGGAGCATTTCATTCATGGGCCGACCCAACTGAACCAGGCAATCCTGAAAGTGGGGCTTATCCATTTGTTTTTGATGTTCCAAACCATAAATCATTGGGAAGTATAAAGTTTCCACAAAGCATAGCAATACAGCTCTCTGCATTTGCTCAGGATATAGATTATTATGAAAATGAAACAGCATTTGAGCAAGGGCAAGAGGGTGGAGTAAAATGGTCAACTCAATCCTTTGTGCCGAGTGGATTATTCAATTCTAATGAAAACCCTGAGCTCAATACACCAGAGGCTTTAGGAATTATTACCGGAACAATTAAACAATCAGAGAAGAAATTAAATGATCTAACAGGTCAGGAATTTCAATGGATGCTTGTGGATACGCTGGGAGGAGAAATAGATGTACTTGCAGATTGGGGATTTTTTTCGACCGAACCAAAAGTAGGTGGAATAGTACACGGACAATTTTGGCTATCAGGACAGCTTTTGAATATTCCCGGATTGGTTTAGAAAGTTAAAGCAAGCAGTATTATAAATAGTCTATTTCTAAGGTGATAATCCAGAATTTCGTGGTCCTCCCCGTTGATTTAGGAAAAGAATAGGCAATGTATAAGTAGTTTTGAGGCTATGAAGAGCTGTTCGTTTGGTTTCTGCTTGAGGGCATTTTGCGCATTTTCTTGGTTAGTTTTTTATTTACTATATTGGATGCCAAATCATCTAATAAATCATTTAAAGCAACATTCACCTAAACTTTAACTGAAAACTCAATGAGCGTTAAATTATCTATAATAATTTTATTAATTGCAAATGCTACCATTGTATATTCCCAAAATATGCCGTATCCGCCAAGTCCAGTTGTTAAAAATATTGAGTTTGACTGGTCTACGCATATTAGTCTAGCGCCTGGCAGCGATAACTGGCCAATTACATGGGCTGATGATAACAAGCAATACACCGTTTGGGGAGATGGTGGTGGGTTTGATGGCACCAATAAGCTTGGACGATCTAGTATTGGGGTAGCGCGTTTAGAAGGGAATTGGGATGATTTTAAAGCTTTTAATGTATGGGGAGGACATAATAGTGAGAATAATAATAATTTAATTGCTAAAAGTTACGGTATTATTAGCATCGATGGAATCTTATACATGTGGTGTGGTATGTTTCAAACCGATGAAGACCAATTTGATCAAGCAAAGATTGCCTATTCTGATAATCACGGTGCGACATGGGAATTTGTAGATTGGAATTTTACTAGGGAAGAAGGAATTATGATGCCAACCGTGTGCAATTTTGATAAAAACTACGAAAATGCTAAAGATGATTTTGTTTACACGTATCTAATACGTTTTCAATCTTACGAAGGGCCTGATAATTATGAAGATAAAGTAGATTGGTTAAATTGTCAAAAACCCGGACTCATCGATTTAGCCAGAGTTCATAAGGACTCTATCCTAGTGCAGAATGCGTATTCATTTTTTGGGGGCACCAATAATGATAAGCCAATATGGACAAAAAATTTAAACGAACGACTACCTGTCTTTGAAAACCCTGACGGTGTTGGTTGGAGCATCAATGTGAGCTATAACTCAAAACTTGAAAGGTATTTTTTGACAACAGAACATACTGAATCTCATCGAGGGAACCTTGGCATATTTGATGCCCCAGAACCATGGGGACCATGGACTACTGTTCTTTATGACAATTCATGGGGAGAAGGATTCATTCCTTTGAATACATTTTATTGGAATTTTGCAAATAAATGGCTAAGTAAAGACGGCAAAAATTTTTCCTTGATATTCACTGGGCGAAAAGAGAATGATTCATTTAACCTAATTAGAGGAAAATTCATCACTGACAAATAGAAAAGATTAGGTTATTGGTGCTGAATAAGGTAAAGCTTAAGCTTACAGCCAGTTCCGACCTTTCGCGTGCATCTTATACATTTCTGCTAAGCATGCCAAAAATGTCCATGTTTTAAGCACAAAATTGTTTAGTCCATAACAATTGTACGTGATGCTAAAAGTCCATTTTTGGAAAAATGTAGGGTATTAAATAAATGAGACGGTTAACGAAAATATTGACACTTTTAATAATCTCTACGCTGTTAAACAGTTGCGAGGGATTTAAGGTATTGACCATTGACAACACTTCGGACCATGCCGCTAGAGTAACTGTCCGACCTGGCCTCAATTATTCGGATAAGAGTCAAATACATAATTTTCCTAACAATCCAAGCTCAGACAGTTCAGTTGTTATTTTACAACCTGACAGTTCAATGACAGTTCTATCCATTTTCACAGGAACGATGTTTAACGTTAAAATTAAGGATCGAGAATTACGGACCGACTACTTAAAAATTGAAACCCCAATTGACACAGTACTTGCAGATTCAAGAGCAGAAATAATTAAACTGATTTATGCAAAAAGAAAAGGGAGAATAAAAGGGGAAGGACGGAACCTGGCGACAATCAAAATTGAATAGGTAAATAGAAAACGACACTACAATACCTAAGTATTCTCGCTCCTGAAACATGCCCCTAATCGGACCCTGAGCCTGTCGAAGGGGTCGAATAACGGGTTTGTAATTAGTTTATTAGGGAGTATTTCACTTTTTTAGCGTTGATCCATTGAAAAAAAAAACTGCTTATAATCAAAATCACGAAGCCTCAGGAAAAGCACCTTGTTGAAGCTAATGTGAACAAAATAATATTTCAACCTTAATTGCTTTTACGGATTTCTTGACCCACCAATACCTACTCCTACAAAGATTTGCAGAACATTTTTAACAGTTTCCAATAAACCTTTAGAATCTCTACTGGATTCCTTGTTTGAAATTCTTAATTTAAGAGATGAATAAAGAAGAAAGAGTTGGGTGTATAATCCATATATACGCCGCTCGAGGCTAAAACATAGCTATTACAAATGTTGTGCACCGGCAACAAAAGGCACACAATTATCTGGGATTAACTGATTTACGATGCATGAAACCTTAATTCATAATATTGAAGAAATTGTCCCCTTAAAAGAAGAGGATATTTTGCTAATCCAGGATGCATTTAAGCCTATTCATTTAAAGAAAAAACAGTATTTACTTCAAAAAGGGCAATCATCCAATCATATGCGATTTATTGCAGAAGGGTGCCTCAAATTATACCGTATTGAGGATAGTGGCAAGGAACATATTCTTCAATTTGGTATTAAAGGTTGGTGGGTAAATGACCTTTATGCCTATCTAACTCAAAAGCCAGCCACATTTTTTATTCAAGCGATTTCCGATTGCACTGTTTTGCAGGTTCACAGAAATCAACTAAATAAGCTGTATGACAATATACATATGATGGATCGGTTTTTCAGAATTAAAACTCAAAATGGATATGTTGCACTTCAAGAACGAACAATTAACTCCATGAGTCAAACTGCTGATGAACGCTACTATGAATTTATAAGTAGATACAGGAATATGGAACAACAGATTCCTCAATATATGATTGCCTCTTACCTAGGAATAACGCCAGAACACCTCAGTGCACTTCGAAAAAGTGTTGCAAGAAGGCTTTCTTAAGATACCTTAATTGATTTGGCCTACATGGTTTGAAAATTTGCACAAACAAATAATTCAAATCATGAGAAAGACAAGTTTTGTATTAGCCTTGCTGCTTGCAGGCCAGTTGACAGTATTAGGTCAACAAACTGAAACCGTTGGTAAAAGCCCTTGGGGATCCGATGATGAAATAGGTTCACTGAATCTAATGTCAAATTACACACGTTTTGAGGTATTGTCTCAGATCAAATCCGGTAAAACCTATGATTTAAGTGTTGACTATTTCGTGGGTATGCCTAGCTTCCATTCATTGGGAGATCCTGGCTATCAATACTGGTTGACCCATACTCCGAACGGTACTGCCGTTGACAATCCAAATGGACTGGGTAAAGCCATGAACCGAAAGGTGAGTTACACAGGGGATGCTATCTCCATGTATACGCACATGGGTACACACATTGATGCACTCAACCATTTTGGTTTGAACGGAAAAATCTGGAATGGATTTACTCCTGAGAAACACCTTGGAGACAAAGGTTGGAAAAAGACTGGTGCAGAGACCATTCCTCCCATCATTGCTCGTGGAGTAATGATTGATGTAAAATCATCGAAAGGGATATTTCCAGAGAACTATCGGATTACCGTCAATGATCTTCAGGATGCGCTTAAAAAGCAGCGCCTTAAGCTTCAGCCTGGCGATTTTGTTGTTATGCGTACAGGTCAGGCTGAGTTTTATGAGGATGCGAATCATTATCTGGACAACTATCCAGGTATCAGCCTTGATGCAGTAAAGTGGCTAATCGAAGAACAGGGAACCATGCTCTTAGGTGCAGACAACCTCAGCTTTGAAGCTTTTCCTCCTGAGCGAGAAGATAACTGGGTTCCAGTACACACTTACCTATTGGCAGAAAAAGGGGTGATGTTCATCGAGCAGATGTATCTGGAGGAGTTAGCCAAAGATGAAGTATATGAATTTGCTTTCATCGCTGCGTCACTTAAGCTCAAAGGAGCAAGTGGCTCGCCTTTGCGACCATTAGCCATTCCCATCAAATCTGAATAGTCAAGCCATGAACAATTCAACATTACTACTTCTTTCCTTTTCGGTAGGGGTTATGGTAGTGATCCAAGGTGGAATAAATTCTCGGCTGGGTATTCTGCTAAACAATTCCTTGCTAGCAACGCTCATAGCATTGACCATGGCTGCGAGTTTCACACTTATTGCTGTACTAATTACTGTGAGACAAATTCCAAGTATGTATCAACTCAGGGAGATTCCGATCTATATGTGGGTATTAGGCGGGCTACTAAGTTTTCTGGCTGTAACGCTTTTCTACTATGTCATTCCAAAAGTAGGCATCTCAACGGCTGTCACCTTCGGATTGGCTGGGCAACTCCTTTTTGCAGCAATTGCTGGGCATTTCGGGTGGTTTAATATGCCATTGGAGCCATTCACGATGAAGAAAATTGCAGGGTTGTTTATGATGATCGCAGGTGTCATTCTAATCAAAATATAAAATGGATTTAAACAAAGCAAATATAAACAATCTGATTGCTCTTTGGAAGACGGGAGGTCGGCTTGCCGGAAAGTACATCGAAGAATCAGGCTATCACCTAAGCATTGCAGCAAGCGGTGAATGGCCTAACAAACTGTGGTTTACTAAACCAATAGACACACAGACACTCATGGATATTCAGCTCAAATGGAACTTGACCAAGTTGTCACTCCCTATTTGGGGAGGTGATGTTGAAATGAGGGAGTCCATGCTTAAATCCAGTGGGTTTCAAGAAAAGCTCACCCAAATAGCCATGTCAGTGAATCTCGAAGACGCTCCTGGCAATGTGGATCGGGTCATTGTTCAAAAAGTGACTAGTAAACCAATGGCTGAAATTTGGTCGCAGCTATTTAAGGATGCATTCGGATATGAAATTAGTGCTGACATAGTGAACAGAACCATGGTTTCCATTGATTATTTCATAGGAAAACATAATGGAGCTCCGGTAGGTATTGCTGTGCTTTTTATGGATCAGCAAGGTCTTGCTGGTATCCACTCTATGGGTGTCATTCCATCACAGCGTAGAAAAGGCTATGCAGAAGAATTACTTATTCACATGATGAATATCGGCAGAATGAAGGGGGCTAACTATGCCACTCTGCAAGCTTCTGATATGGGAAAGAGGCTCTATCTAAAAACCGGATTTCAGCAAGATTTTATCATCAAAACATTTATTAAACCCCAAAACTAAAGAACAAATGAATTTACTAGAAAAGCTTAATTGGCGCTATGCCACAAAAGCCTTTGACCCTTCCAAGAAAGTGCCAGAGAATGATTTAAACTTTCTAAAGGAAGCCATTCGGCTTTCGGTCTCTTCATATGGCTTACAGATGTATAAAGTATTGATTATAGAGAACCCCGAGATACGAAAAGAACTGCGTAAAGCCTCCTGGGAGCAAGCCCAAATTACGGATGCATCTCATTTGTTTATTTTCTGTAACTACACGATCAACCATGATCAACACGTGGATGATCACATTCAACTTATCATTGATACACAGCAGATAGTAGATGACCATGGTCTTAAAAAGTACGCGGAATCCATTAAATCCAACATCGCAAATATGACCTCGGAAGAGCGAAGAAACTGGACAGAAAAACAGACCTACCTCGCACTAAACAGTCTTATTATTGCATGCGCAGACCGACAGATAGATGCCTGTCCGATGGAGGGTTTTGATAAACAAGCATATAACCGCATTCTTGGTCTGGACGAAATGGGACTCAATGCTTCGGTAATTGCACCAGTAGGGTATAGATCGAAAAGTGATGAAGCACAACTGAGAAAAAAAGTTCGAAAACCAATTAAAGAATTATTTCTAAGCGCTTAGAAAAGAAGAAAAATGAACAACAAACTAAAAAATAAAGCTAGACTAACCGGTATCCTATATCTGCTAGTGATCCTATTGGCAGGTTTTAGCCAAGGATATGTGCGTGGAACGATTGTTATTCCAGATGACCCTCAGGTAACCTTGACAAACATTATTTCATCCGAAGTACTTTTCCGTCTTGGCCTGATAAGCGATTTATTGGCTTTCATGATAGATGCAGTCATTTCAATATTACTGTACCAGTTATTGAAGTCTGTCAATAAAACTATAGCTGCAATTGCTTCTGTTTTCCGGCTTTTGGCACATCCAGCCATCGGAAGCTTAAATCTCTTGAACCATTATATGGCCTTAGAAACGGCTAGTAGAAGCGGGATTATGTCAAGCTTGGGGATTGAACAACAAGAGGCATGGACAATGCTATTTATGAATGCACACAATGCGGGATATCTTTTGGCAGGAGCATTCTTTGGTATTCATTGTTTGCTATTGGGAATATTGCTCTATCGTTCTGTACTTTTCCCGAAAGTGTTTGGCATATTAATGGTTTTAGCTGCTGGGGGCTATATGCTTGAGACTTTTGGTAATTTTATATTTCCCGGCTATCAATTTGTTTTAGCCAATATTGTAGGTTTTTCGGCAGCAATTGGGGAAATATCTTTTACTTTATACTTGTTGGTTAAAGGAACGAGAAAGACAATTTAACAAATATAAAAAATGCTGAAGCAAAAAAATTTATAAAAGCAATAGCGGATATAGTGGTAAAATTAAGGTCTGAGCATTGAATAAATCTTTGCTATAGTGGCCAGGTAATCACTTTGAAGTCCGCTACTGCTCTTATACTTTCCCAACGGCATTAATTTGAAAAAATGGGATTAAAATTTCAAGGAATTAACATTAACGGAAATTTTGAAGCCAAACAAGGTGAGTTATTCGACTTACTAGAAATAGGGTCTTTTGAATTATTAAATAAATAATTTGAATCATTATTGGAATGGGTTCCAATCTAAAGGGGAAATAGTATTTTCATTTTTTGGGGAGGCTCCACTAATTCGTTGTGACAACCATTTTATTTCAAGTGAATCGACAAAATCTAAGCTATGTATAAATCCTGAGACAATTACTTTATAGCTCCTTGCGGGTTTTCACCAGGCATAGCCAAACCATAGTAGAGTATTAAAATGAGACGGTTAACGAAAATATTGACACTTCTAATAATCTCTACGCTGTTAAACAGTTGCGAGGGATTTAAGGTATTGACCATTGACAACACTTCGGACCATGCCGCCAGAGTAACTGTCCGACCTGGCCTCAATTATTCGGACAAGAGTCAAATACATAATTTTCCGACCAATCCAAGCTCAGACAGTTCAGTTGTTATTTTACAACCTGACAGTTCAATGACTGTTCTATCCATTTTCACAGGAACGATGTTTAACGTTAAAATTAAGGATCGAGAATTACGGACCGACTACTTAAAAATTGAAACCCCAATTGACACAGTAGTTGCAGATTCAAGAGCAGAAATAATTAAACTGATTTATGCAAAAAGAAAAGGGAGAATAAAAGGGGAAGGACGGAACCTGGTGACAATCAAAATTGAATAGGTTAAATTAAAAACGACAATACAATACCTAAGTATTCTGGTTCCAGAAACAAGCCCCTAATCGGACCCTGAGCCTGTCGAAGGGGTCGAATAACGGGTTTGTAATTAGACTATAAGGGAATAAGTTTCACATTTTTTTTGCGTGGATCCATTGGAAAAAATAACTGCTTTTAATAAAAATCACGAAGCCTGATCAAAAGCACCTTAATGTTGCTAACTTGAACCAAATAATATTTCAACCTTAAATGTATTCACGGTCTTCTTGATCCTTCAAAACCATACTTTTACAATGATTTACAGCGTATTTTCAACAGTTTCCATTAAAACTTTAGGCTATCTACTGGATTCCTTGTCTGAAATTCTTAATTTACAAGAACAAAAGCAGAAAGGGTATAGTGAGTTTATATATACGAAATTCCATCGGTAAACCTACTTAAATACAATTGTTGGCGCACATTTATATACAAACTAAAGAAGTATGCTCGATTTTTCTTCCAAACTAAAGCAAGTTTTTTCTTGGGCAGCAGCTATTGTTATCATGGTTGTACATACATATTTGGCTTTTAAGATTTTAAATGTATTTACTAACGATACGAATTGGATAGAAATCGCAAAAGAACACACAGCAGCTACATTAGGCATTCCTCTTGCTGGGACAGCCTCCTTGTTTTTAGTGCTTGTTCTCCGAATAATTTCAGACCAAGTAGAATTTAAAATATTTAATATTGAGTTTAAGGGTGCTGCAAGTCAAGCAATTATCTGGGTATTTACTTATTTGATAGTAATTTTTTCAATATATCTATTGTGGCCCTTAGCTAATTAAAAAATAAAAAAAGAACGCCAATAATTAAGCTACAATAATGCGATTAAGGCTCCGGTTCATTATAAGGGTGATGGACCTAATCCTCCGGTAGCTTTCTGCGATGGGGGTTGGATAGATTTTATTGGGTGGGTAGGTAGCAGTAAAACTATAAAATTTCGCCAGTAATGATAGTCCAATAATCCTTTTGTTCCTTTAACTAGTTCCAGACCATTTTCAACAGGTTCTATTATATTCTTAGTCTACCCGATGGAATATTTGACCGAATTTCTTAATTTAAAAGGTAAATTAAAAAGGAGTGGGGTGTGTAGTCAAATTATACAACACCCCTATAAAAGCATAACTATTTACCAATATCATCTCCGGTAATTTAGTGTCGTAACTGATTCAAAAGTCTAAATATTTGAAATTATAAAACTAAATATTATATTAAACTTTTAAAGTTATTGAACATCTTAATTTTGTAAACTAATAATATCTGCTATGAAATATTTATTTACTTTGAGTTTAACCTTTTTTTCATTATGCTTGTTTGCACAGGATTCAAAGACTACGTTGATGAGGATTGTATTGGCTGATTCAGTTATCAGTAAATATATGGCTGATATTGGTAAAGAAGATAACAATGAATATAAATTATTTCATGGATCTGGGTATTATATTTTTAATGATGGAAATGTTGAATTTCAAGGACTTAATGGTAACAATAGTGGAGCTAAAAAAAAAGGAATTATCAAAAAGATAAAAATTAATAAGAATAAGGCTATAGTGAAATTTTATACAGCTTCATGTAACAATACGCGCGTTAGCTTGAAGAAAGAATCAAAAAATTGGGAAATTAAATCCAGGCTGATTTACAGAAGCTGGAAGCATCCAAAAAAGCAACCTAAACTTGTATATTATAGTTTGAATTAAAAATTTAGGATCGTCGCTGAATTTCTGATTTGAAATGTTTATTTTAACAAATTTATTAAGCAAAAGTAGAAAGGATATAATCCAAATAAGCAAAACCTCTATGCCAACTATGTATTAACATATGTTTTAATAATTGAAAATGAGAAAATTAAAACTTTAAATTCAACTTTCAAGTGATGGATTCATTGCTGGTCCTAATGGAGAAATGGACTGGATGATTTGGAATTGGGATGATATGCTAAAAGATTTCGTAACCCAAATAACGGAATTAACTGACACTATAATTTATGGTCGCAAACTGTCAGAAGGATTTATTCATACTGGAGATCAAATAAGGAATTGGAAGGTGCTGAAAAAATTAATAATTCTAAGAAAATAGTTTTTACCAAAACACTTGAAAGCTCGAAATGGGAAAATACCATTTTGGAAAAGGGAGATTTGATAGATAAGATACAAAAATTAAAATCCTTAGCAGGGAATGACCTGATAGCCTATGGTGGGGGATCATTTGTTTCATCACTAATCAAAGAAAATTTGATTGTTGATTATTACTTTTTTATTAACCCTTATATTTTAGGTGACGGAATGCCAATATTTGAAAAAACTGACTATAAAAAGGAGTTGAAGTTGGAAGAAGCAAAAGCTTATGAGTGTGGAATAACCGTATTAAAATATGCGAATTGAAAACAGCATTAATTTACACTCCCAGTTAAACCGCTATGATACGATTATGGTTTCAATTCTGTGTAGCCCTGATCGATCAGGATTGGACTCAGTCTTTGGTAGCTTTCTGCTATGGGGATAGGATAGATTTAATTGAGGGCTTTAGCTAGCAGAAAATTTTTTGAATTGTGCCTGTAATGATAGCCTGATAACCTTTTCGTCTCATCAACATTTTATAGTCTATTGTCAACAGTTCCCATTAAATTCTTAGTCTATTTACTGGATACTTTGTTTGGAATGATTAATTTGACAGGGAAAATAAGCAGAAGGGGCTGAGTGCATAGTTGATTTTTATGTAACTCCCAGCTAAAACATAGCTTTATACAATTGGTAGCGGTTATGCTGAAGAAATCAATTGAGAATAAAAGGCGACTTAGGTATACATCTTAAAATATCAGAAAATGAAAACCTTTAAATTTACACTTATTCTTTTCATATTAATAAGTGGATTAAATTCTTGTGAAGAAGACACTATTGAACCTCATACAACCCTTCAAGATCTGGAAACGGAAAAATATTTTGACTCTGAAATTTTTACTGAATCAAATTTTAAAATTTATGGTACATGGGAATTATATACTGTTTCTGGAGGATTTTCGGGAAGTGGACATGACTTGAATTTTCAGTATTTGGTGATAAAAGAATATGGAATTTATGGTTTTGTTAAAAATAACAGCCTTCTCGAATATGGCAAAATTTCTCCAGCAATACAGACAACTAATGACCTAAGATGGATAGTTGTATCTGAAAAAGATAAAAAATCAAATTCATTTTTTATAGACTCAGAAAAATATGTAGAATTTATAGGAAATGATACTTTAAATTTATATTCTCCTTGTTGTGACAGGTACAACTATCAATTTAAAAGAGTGAAGTGAAAATAAAAAAGCACAAATAACTAGCAAAATGTTTATGTAATTTTCTTACTAATATATGGCCTACAGCTAAGTGTTGTTAAGGTAAAAATTTAGGCCTTTCTTTAAAAATAGTGATGAAATGGAAACCAGTAAAGTATATCTCTGTAGGGTGGAAAGGTCGAAAATAAACGGTAATTATACCGTTTGGTTACCGGAACAACCTGACGATGATTTTGTCTATATGTTGGTGGATAAATATGATTTATTGCAAGGGGAACTGTGGGAAATCCTTTTAAAAACCGGTGCCAAGGATAGCAAATTGGATGTTTCAAAGGTATATTTTGCCCCTGAAGGAGATGTCTTTGTCTCCTATACCAGTGATTATGAATTGGGTAAAAATATGGAGAAAATCCTTAATGAACTGATTTTAAATCCCAAGTACTTCACTAATATGGTCCACCTAAGCGGATTTAAATTGTAATTGGCAGTAGCGCAGGTTACTTATCCACTGGTAAATTGTTAATTCAAAAGTAAGCTGAATTCGCCTTTTTTTCTGAGCCATACATTGATGGCCTTATGGTTTGCCCAAGCTGTTTCACCACCGGCCAATTGCATTCAAATTTGTCTATAAGAATGTACTATTGATTGGGGTATTTTTATTGACATTTTTATACCTTTAGCTTTATCCGCTATAACAGGTGTAGAATCATGGTATTACGTGCGCTTATCTTTCTTGTTTTTTCCTTTGCTATAGTTAGTCTTGTCCAGGCGCAAGTAAAATACAATAGGGTAGTGTTTAAACCCAGCCCTTATGTAGAATACCATGCCAATGGCAATATTTACAAAAAGGGTTTTGTGAATGCTAACAAGCAATTCGTTGATACTCTAACGATTTTCTTTCCCTCTGAAAAAATATCCATGACTGCCGTTTACGACAATGGTGTACCGAATGGGTTATGCATTCAATACAATGAAGATGGCTCAATAAGCAGGGAAGGGCTATATGTGCAAGGCAAAAAAGAAGGGCTTTGGGTCTATAATAACTACGCTACCTCTAAAGATGGGCTTCCATATCGCTTCTCTGTGAACTATAAAAATGGCCAACTACACGGAGAGACCATCCTTTATGAAGGAACGCATAAAATCCGCTCCATGCATGCATTTTTAGGCAATCCCGCACCTAATACAATATGGGAAATGTATTACGACAATAGCGATAATTTATGGGCTGTAGGCTTTATTTCCAGTGACAATCAATTTACCTTGCGGGGCATCTATACGGAGGATGGGGAGTTTGTAGACAAGGTTGGGGTCAGTAAGGAAAAAACCGAAACTTTTCTAGAAGCAATGAGAACGTTTTTTAAGTCCATCCCTAAGCAAGAAATACAGCCGACGACTAAGGTCACCTATGAGACAAAGACAGTTACACATAAATCCGTCCCCTTTAGCACTTACCATGCCAATGGGGAAATTCATGAGAAAGGCTATCGCAATGCCAAAGAACAGCTTGTTGGAAAGCTACAAACCTACTATACTTTCGGTACTTTAAAATCCGAAATGCACTATTTCAATGGAGTGCTTCAAGGGGATTGTACGCATTATAATGAGGAGGGTACCATTAAAATGCAAGGCAAATATGCCAAAGGTAAAAAAGAGGGTTTATGGATTTATCCTGACTATATCAAGAATAACGAGGATAGATTTAGTTATGAGGTGCATTACAAAAACGGCTTGGTCCATGGTGAAACCTCATTCATCAGAGGAGATGAAAAATTAATATTGATAACAGCTTCCGAGGGAGTACTGCTTGGGAAATGGGAAAGCTATTACCCAAATGGCTTCCCATCAAGCTCAGGCTTGGTGAGTGCTGCCGGTGATGTCCTCACCCATAATGTATTTGACAAAGAGGGAAAAAGGATGGTTACGATGTTTTCACCGCCTACACCCGAAAATTTAACCAAGTCCATTAAGGATGTTTTTGCCACCATACCTAAGTAGAAAAGCAGATAGGAGGTAAGTTAAAGGAAAGCATTAGTCCCTGGAAGGAAGGCATTAGTTATCCGAAAAAATCGGAAAGTAATGTGAAGGAAGGGGAAAGAAACCTGCGGGAATCTAAATGTAACATGAAGGAATGCAATTGTAGGCCGTAGGAACGGAGATGTAAGCTGAAGGAATAGAAGTGTAAGCGATAGGAACAGAAATGTAAGCAGAAGGAACGGAAATGAAAGTCGAAGGAACCGGAATGTAACCTGTAGGAATGCAATTGTAAGCCATAGGACTGAAAATGTAAGTCTAATTTTTTTTTATTATCCTTTCAATTCAAGTACTAAGTGTGTGATTAATCTTGCATCATTGCCCTTACCCTAAATCTTATGCAATGATCCAAAAGATCCTATAATTTGCACTTTACGATTTAGCGGCTAGAAAGAATAAGGATTTTCGCAGAAGGGATATTTAAGTTAAAACCTAAACTACAGTGATCAGATAAATTTTGACCTAAAAAGAGTCATATGTATATAGTTAACAGGTTTGGTTTTCGAACCCGACCCCAACAGGGTCGGTTAATAAAAAAACTGCTGTTTGTCTGCAAACCTGTAAACCCTTTAGGATTGGAAATGTGTTATAATATTTTTTTAATCAACATAAGTACATGGTATTTAGCGGAATAACGAAATAAAATCGCTATTTTAGATAGATCAATGCCTGGAAGTAGTCTTTTATAGTATAGGTAATAGACTTCCCTTCACCAACACGATTTGTAAATCAAAAGATCTTCTCATGAAAAAGACTATCTTCCTTTTCCTGACCCTATTTATTGTTTTCAACTCCCAAGGACAAAGTCCAGAAAATCAGCCTCCAATTATTTTTATATACGATGCAAGTGGCTCCATGTGGGGACAGATGCAAGGAAAAACCAAAATGGAAATTGCCGCCAATGCCTTGAGTAGTACCATAGGAAATCTTACTGAGCATCAAAAATTAGGCTTTGTTGCCTATGGGCACCGTAAGGAAGGGGATTGCGAGGATGTGGAGTTTATGGTGGATGCCGAGACAGGGACAAAAAAGGAAGTAATAGCAGCCGTCAAAGGGATTAAACCCCTTGGCAAAACACCATTGGCTTATTCAGCAACATTGGTCATTGACCAATTAAGAGCGGCCAAGCAGAAAGCCACCATTATCCTTATTACAGATGGCATAGAATCCTGTGATGGAAATATTTGTGAGATCGTCCAAGCCGCCAAAGAGGAGGGCATTGATTTTAAATTGCATATCATCGGCTTTGGCTTAAAGGAAGAAGATACCCAGCAATTGAGGTGTGCAGCAGGAGCAGGGGAAGGGAGCTATTTTAGTGCGGAGAACGCAGAGAATCTAGGAGAAATCCTCAATGTAGCCACTGCTTCTACTGTGGATAAGCCTGCCAATAATTTCTCTGTTTATGCCGTTAAGAATGGCAAGCCAATGGATGTTTATGTCAAAGCCTATGATATAGTTGCCAAGAGAGCAACTATTATGCTGAGGACTTATCGGGATACCGGGTATTTCTATTTACCTCCAAGTAAATACAACTTTGAAGTGGTTCCATTGGAGGGAAGTGATGTAAATATGATTACGGTAAATAATGTGGAAAGTCTTGAAAACACCATTGGCCACCAAACGATCTCCTTTGATGGTGGTAAATTGGATGTATTTACTTCAAATAATGGGGAGGGCTGGGACAGTATGGTCAAGGTAATTGATAACAATGGAAAGGTAGTGGCCACCACCAGAACCTATGGGGCCAAAAAGGAAGTTGAAGTCAATCCCGGTGTATATAAAGTAGCCATTCAGGCATTGAAAATGGAAGGGCTACAAACGAATACCGAGTTGGATAGCGTCGTCATTGCTGCTGCAAAAACTTTGCCCTTGGTTTATGATTTTAAAACGGGAGCGTTTGAAATTTATACTCAGGTTGGAGGAGAGAACATAGATACGGTAGTTTCCATAAAAGAAGAAAAGTCCGGCAAAAGTGTTGCTGGAGCCCGAACTTATAATAAAGGAGCCAAATTTCTATTAAACCCAGGCAATTATGTGGTAACCATCCGACCATTGGGAGCGCATAAAGAAAAAGCCGCACAAACAATAGAAGTGGAAGTCAAAGCAGGAGAAACCCATACCAAAACATTAAATTTTTAAGAATGTTAAATATTTATTTTAAGATAAAATCCATTTTTAAATGCTTGAATTATTGGACTCTACTGTTTTTTGGGACAATAATAAGCTTGTCAATGGTTCCATTTAACCAGCCACCTGTTAGTCCAAGAGGGGATAGTGGAAGATTAATCAAGGGAAATTCAGTACAGGCTTTGCCTTTGTTTGAGCAGATTGAAGGTCCTGAAAATGGGATAGGATTTTTTAAACCGAATTTTTATGAAAACCCAAGCCTGTATTTTTATGGGAATGTAAATTTAGAGAAGGGTTTGACAGAACATTTGCCTATGGATAGTGTTGTTTTTACCCAAAACCAATTTGGTGAATTTAGCACCTCTTACGCTCCTCCTTGGCTTTATCCGGAACACCTTAAATTAGATTATGGTGTCTTGTATTTTAAAGTTTTGGGTATTGGCCATGATTTTTTAAAAGTGATTGCCAATAAGGACAATGCCCAAGTGTCTTATCTGAACAAGAACCAAGGGGAATTTTTTTCATGGACTGAATTTTTAATGACGGTTAACAGTGTGGAGCTTAAGGAAGAAAATTCGGGAAAAGTACGGCTCAAGCCTTTTGAACAAGCAGGAGAAATAGCTATAGAATATGAGTTTATTCAGCCTTTAATAGTCAATGAAGAATGGCTTTACGGCAAATTTGTTGATGGGCAGCTTAAAGAAAAGGGAAAAGGTTGGATTAGGTGGAGAAAAGGAAATAAACTGTATATCAACTATTCACTGTTCTCTTAATCAGTGAATCCCTTTCGAAGCAAAACGCCGGTCGTAAAACCGGCGTTTATCCAATGCTCTTCTTTAATTAGTCTAAAACATATTGATCCTATCCAAGAAGGAACAGCCCTTTTCAATCCAACTATGAAGGACAATTAACTTACTGTCCTACAATTATTTGACTTTGTGCACTATTGGCTTTTCCATCTTCTATCAATATCATTAATGAACCTGAAGCGGCTTTATCCCGGTCAAAAACTATATTCACCCATTGTTTGCCTACACTAAGATTAGTAGCTCCTGTACCTTTATTGAGGGAGATTTCTTTACCACTTACCCAGACTTTGGCCTGATCAACTCCGGTTAATTTCAAACTGAATTCTCCTGCCTTAAGTATGTTAACTTCAAATTGAACAAGGCTGAATTTTTTACCTTTATTGTCTGTAATCACAGGAATATCTCCCAAGGGCAAGTCACCGGCTACTTTGCTGTATAAAGCCTTTGTGCCAGGTACAATTTTTTTACCCGGCAGGTTTTCCCAAGTATTCACTCCATCAATTTTGCTCAAAGCCTTAAAATCAGGTGCTGCCTTCCAGCGTCTTACCAGTTTTTCATTGGTGACCCTGAAATCTCCGTTGCTTCCCAGTTTGGAAAGATAGCTGACCAAATTAATAAATTCTTGTTTTTCCAGACTAGCAGTAATTCCTGCGGGCATCAAGGAACCGGGGACCTTTTCCACATTTTTAATTTGTGATTTAGGAATGCCATTTTCATTACCTGCCATGTCTCGAATGACAACTTCTCTTGCCCCATCATTGATCAAATAACCCATCACAATTCCACCATCATTTTTGGTTACTTTCTGCAACTCAAAACCTTCTTTGATTGATTCTGTAGGCTCAAGTATGGATTTGATAATATTGTCTATAGGTAAACTTGTACCTAAAGAACTTAAGTCCGGTCCCAACTGACCACCGGCACCACCTATTCCATGGCAGTTTTGACACATCATAGAGGCTCGCCTGTAAATGGCTTCCCCTTTCACCGGATCTCCCTCAGTTTTTACTTCTATTCCAAGGAGATAGATTTCTCGTTCGCTTAATTGCTGAGGCATTTTCTCAGGAGGTAATACTCCACCAGAGGCTTCTAGGGCATCTTTAAGCTGTATGGCTCCGGTTCTGGTTCTTCTATGTACGGGGAGTAATTCTTGCATGGTTTTTCTTCCTGTCTTTGCCGTTTCTGTAGGGATGCGTGTATTGGACAATGAATTGGCGAACACAGTGGTGGCATTATTGGAGGAAAGGAATGCAGCAAACAGTTCTCGCGTGCCATTTTCTGAAGGTTTTTCTGAAAGCAGGGTAATTGCAGCATCTGTAGCCTTCTCCGGTGCTGTTTTCACCAACTGAGAAATGGCCAAGATGCGGATGCTTTCATTTTTATGCGTTTTGGCCATGTTGAACAAAAGTTCCTGACTATCGGCATCATTAAGCTTACCCATAGCTTCCATGGCGGCTTTTCTAACCTCCTCATTACTGTCTTGGTTCTTTAGCAAGATAAGATCCAATAGGTCGGCTTTTTTCCACATGCCTACCAATTGCAATACTTTTATCTCTACCGCTTCATTTTTACTTGAAAGTAAGGTTCTCAATTGAGCAGAAGTATGCTGTGGCACCAAGCCTCTTTCTGAAGCTGCTTTGTACAGTAGTTCCAGGTCTTTCAATTGGCTTTCTTTATCGGTAGATTTTGGATTGATTGCTTGTTGGTAGATTTTGGTTAAATCTTCTTTGGTGCCATATTTGGCCAATTTTTCACGAACCAATTCCAAGTATTTTTCCGGGACCTTATTGTCGCTATACATTTGAGCAAGCAAAGAGGTGGATTTTGGGTCACCTACGGTATTTAAAGCAAATATGGTTTTGTCCATATTCCCGAAATAGCCAGGATCATTTAATAATTTTGGTAACCAAACCGGGCTTAAAGTGTTGATGGTGTGCCATAAGGCAAAGTCCAGGTTAACATCCATGGTTTGATCCAATGCCTCCAAAGCAGCAATAGTGGCTTCTGTAGTACTGAAATTTTGAAGCCCTACAACCGCTTCCAACCTTACTGTTGCGTGGCTATCCTTAGTGGCTTTGGCCAATAAAGATTGGGTTTCAGGGATGTCTTCTTTCCAATGCACCAATACCCTTATCGCTGCAGCTCTTGCTTCCGGTTTTTTAGCCGTTAATAGCTTTTCCAATAAAGGTACATTCACCGCGCCAATGGCCTGATGCATCCAAAGCCCTTCCATTAAATGGTGCTCAAATTCTGGATTTGAAGGATCAAGTGCATCGAGCCATTTACTCAATGCATACTTTACTTCTTGAACATCCTTGTTTTTTAGGATCAACTTCGCCTGTAATCTTACCCAGTTTTCTTCCGATTTTAAGGCTTCCAATAATTCCGGGATAGGTTTATTCTGTAAATCAGGATACTTGACCAAAGGGCTGTCTTTTTTGGTTACCCTCCAGATTCGACCATGTTGTTGGTCTCTTCTGGAATCAAAAAAGTCAACTTCCCCGTGTTGAATGATAGGGTTATACCAATCAGCAACATAGATTGCGCCATCTGGTCCCATTAGGATGTCAACAGGTCTGAAGCCTATATGATCTGTCCATAATAAATCATCAGCCTGCTTAGAAACAAAGCCACTTCCTTGTTCTTCCAAAACAAAACGGTTCACACGGTTGGCCCTAAAATCATTGGTAATAAGGCTTCCTGCCCAATCTTCCGGCATATGTGCGCCTGAAACAATATCCAAACCACTGTGCTTTGGTTGACCAGGATTCAAACCGCTTAAAATTCGTTCAGCACCAGGGGCAGTTACAAATGTAGCGCCAGGAAAGGCGTAATTAATACCTTCTCGTCCAGCACCATCCGTCAAAAAGCTTTTGCCCCATTTGTCAAATTGTAGGCCCCATGGGTTAATCAATCCTTTGGCATATACTTCTAATTTTTGGGTTTTTGTATTGTATTGCCAAACACCACCACCTTCAAGTCTGCGGATGCCCCAAGGAGTCTCTACATGGCTGTAGATATAGATGGACTGATTAAAATACATCAAACCATCAGGTCCCCAACGAAAAGTGTGGATGAGGTGGTGGGTATCACCGGTTCCAAAGCCGGAAAGTATTTTGGTCCTTTCATCTGCTTTGCCGTCTCCATCTGTATCCTTTAAGTGTAGGATTTCTGTTGAATTGGCCACATAGACACCTCCATCACCAGGTAAGAGGCCGGTGGGAGTGAAGAGACCTTCAGCAAAAACAGTGGATTTATCTGCTATTCCATCTCTATCGGTGTCTTCGATTACCAGTATTTTATCATTGGCCGTCTCACCGGGTCTAAGGTGAGGGTAAATGGTACTGCTTACTACCCATAATCTGCCTTGGGCATCCCAGTTCATTTGAATGGGCTTGACCACCATAGGGTCAGTGGCAAATAAATTGACTTCAAAGCCATCTGCTACCTGAAACCTGTCCATTTGAACCTGAGGGTCCGTAGATGGGATATCCCGAAGAGCATTTTGGGCATTGGCAATGGTACCATTGACACTCAGTACAATCAAAAATGTAGCTATTCCTACTAATAATCTTGATATATGGGAAGCTTTATTAGCCACACTTATCAAAAAATTTGTAAATATTTTTAATTCCAATAACATGGTATTTAAGGATTTCTTGGTAAAATGATTCAATCGATTAAAATCCGACATTTAAGGCAGCTTTTCTAGTTGGTAATGAAGGGTTTTGGGCTTTTTGGTTTGATTGATCTGATCATCCAACCAAAGGATCAATGCATCCAAAGCTTCCAATCCTTCCTTATGCCTTCCTTGCTCATAAGATCGGAAGCCCAGAATATAGGTTCTATTTTGCGGACGGTATTGCTGGAAATAGATTTTATCCTTTTCTCTTATCAATTCTAGCAAATGTTTGGATTGTTCTAGGCTTGGGCCTTGTTCCAAGATAATTCCTTCTTCCCATTGCTTCCTGCTTCCAATGGCCGAAAGTTTTCCATCCACAGACAAGGAGTAATTTCCTTTTTTTAAGCCATTCACCTTAATGGTTTCATTGCCTGGATTAGGATTAGAAACTAGATTTTGTATGCTTTTAAAGGATATATTTCTGGCTTTATCTGCAATGGAAATGTGCTGTACCGGTACATTGCTTTCAACGCTAGCGGTAGAGGCATCAATTTCAATGGAAGGTTTTTCCCTATTCAGCCCCAGTTGATCCATAACCGTTTCGGCAAGCTGAGCATAACCTTTTTCATTAAGATGAACCCCATTGTTTTCATAAAGTTCAGCACCAGTAGCTGTATTAAAGGCATCAAAAACATCAATGAAAGTCAATTTTCGGGATTGGGCAATTTCTTTAATTGCCTGGTTATAGCTGCGATATTCATTGTTTCTTAATTTCAATAAATCCTCCGTTCCGGCAGAAACCTGTGGAATGGTAGATAGCAAAATTGCTTTTGCACCTATGGCCTCAACGCTATCGAGCAATTGATTCATACCATTTTTGAAAAGGTCCAAGCCTTCAGCTCCTTGCTGGGCTTCCACATTCCCATAACCTATGATAAGCCAATCGGGCTCAGCCGCTTTTATTTGAGAAATAAGTAAGTCATAAGGGCCGGGGGGATTGGTATAGTAACTTCTGGCTTCACCAAATACAGTATCTCCTGACCAGCCTATGTTCCTGAAGGTAAGGTGCTTTTCAGGCCAGTAATTGGTAAGTCTATATTCGAGGAATCCGAATTGTTGTTCATTTTCTATCAATGCATTGCCCAAGAGCACAAGCCTGTCCCCGTTTTCAGGGGCAAAGTTTTGTTGAGAATATGCTGTGGAAATGAATAAAATTAATTGAAATAATAGGATGTAAATTCTTTTCATGGGAATGTTTAGGTACCTGATATTTATTGTTAATATAACCTTTAAATATAAAAAGTAACGAAGAATATCAGGTACAATATTTTTTTAATTTTATTATTGGAAATTTTGATTGACCACTGGTTCTTCCTATAACTTTGAAACCGATTTTTTTTAGAATCAAGGGTTTAGCAGCATAAATTCAATATTTTAAATAGTAAAAAAACCTTGTAAATTAATTTTATAATTATATTTTTATTAAATTAGTTTAAAGTTAACGGTATTCTTATGCTATTTAGATATTTTCAATTGTCGGTTTTGCTATCCATTGGTTTGGTTTCTTGTAACAGTACAGAAAATCAAAGCAAAGCCCTTAAAGAAATGGAATTTGTAAAGGTGGATTCCTTGGTTTTTGACGAATTGCAAATATTAAATGTGCTGGACTATCACAGGGAGCAGGAAGTATACCTAATGGTTACCAAAGGTGTTGAGGGCAGGTATTTTATCATAAACAGCCAAGGGGAAGTACTTGCTGAAGAACTTTTAAGTGAAGGCCCCAATGCATTTGGGATGGTTTTGCATCGGGCCGGCTTTGTAGGGGATGAAATAATGTTTGTGAGTGATCAGGAAATCTTTATATATGATTTAGATTTACAGCAACTCAGGAAATTCCCCTTCGAGCAACATACCATGGTAAGGATGATTCATACTCCATTGGATAATTTTCACCAATTTAGTATAAACAATGTTGCCTATGGTATTGCCAATTTGAGTGATCGAAGATTGGATAAATTTCCCATGGATTATTTTGATACATTAAACTATTTTCATTTAGTAAATCCAATGGATGGGACTGTAATAAAAGGTGGGAAAATAGATGAAAGCAGTATTTTTAAACAGAATTATTTTTATCCTGGTAAGCACAAGCCTATTTATTTTTCAGATTTGAATTCCAAAGTAATGTCATTAATCTTACCGGCAGATTCTATTTTATTTCAATATGATCAAAACTTGAACTTGGTCAATAAAATCAAACTGGAACGTGAGGAACCTGATCAACTTGCCAAGGTCCCCATGGAAATGGCCGATCGAAAAGAATTTGGTGCGATCGGCCTTGATTTTGCTCTAGGAGGCGGTTTTACACATATTGTTGGACAAGGAGCTGCATTTATCGTTGAATATAAAGCAGGATTAGCTCCTGAAGACAATATTGAAACTGGCGATTACAAAGAAAGAATGGCTCTAATGGAAACAAGAAAAGTCTTTTATTACCCCATAGAAGATGGCATTCTAATTGGCCTCCCTGTCCTTTGGGATAAACCAGGAAACCTCAAACTGGGCTTAGGGAACAACCGTTATTTACATTATGCTGATCAGGCCGACATTCATGAAGAGGAAAAAGAATACCAGTGTTATTATATTTATGAATTAAGGCCCATAGAGGAGGATTGATTTGGTGATGGGTTGAGTTAGTGATATTGTAGAAGGTGGATAGACTTTGGAATCGTGGTATATTGATAGCCAAATGCTTAAGCTTTCCAAAGAAAATGATATTCCTTTTTTTATTTTAGAGCCATATTTTCATTTTCTGCAACAATGCTGACAAATTTTAGCACCAATTAAAACCTTGTTTTTGGTGGAAGGAGACTTTCATTATAAGTTCCCTCATAATAAAAAAGGCTGAATGTGTGGTGTAATTATAGTCAAGGAAGTCAGGTGTTGGTATGCACTGATAGACACATACTGCTTCCGGCGGTATTGTCGACTATTTCTGCAACAATGCTGACAAAATCATTACGTATTATTTCTACCAAAAACGTACATTAAGTTACTAAACCTCCCCAAACCCCTAGGGGTGACATTTTTGTAGCCAAGGGTGACAACCCTTGGATAATGCATGAGGAGTCCATCTGATTTTGGCGGTATTGTTGCTGTTTTTTTGCAACAATGCTGACAAAATCATTACGTCACTCTAATTTTTATGGTATGGGTACAATCAAGATAAGGAATTAGGAAATCCATTTGCCTTCTACAGGCTGATTTATAAAAATCATACATATATTTGCAGGTGCATGTCGCTACGACTTGCCTTGATTCATACAAATTCTTTTAATAAATGAGTGCATCCCTAAGTGCCCGACCGGCCAGTTTTTCACGCGTTACCATCACTGAACTTATGATACCCTCTTATGCCAACTTTGGAGGAAAAATTCATGGAGGCATTTTACTTTCTATGATGGATAAGGTGGCCTATACTGCTGCCACCAAACACAGTGGTGCTTATTGTGTCACGGTTTCTGTAGATACCGTAGATTTTCTACAGCCAGTAGAAGTAGGGGAGCTGGTTTCTTTGAAAGCCTCAGTAAATCACGTAGGCAATAGTTCAATGATTATTGGGATAAAAGTGATTTCCGAAAATGTAAAAACAGGGGTAGTAAAACATACCAATACCTGTTACTTTACCATGGTCGCCAAAGGGGAGGACGACAAGCCTACGCCTGTTCCGCCATTATTATTGGAAACCCGTACAGATGTAAGGCGATTTGTAGAAGCTATCAAAAGGAAAAAGTACAAAAGTGAATACGGAGCAATTCTTAAGGAGTTAAAACGAACCTGGGACCAGGAAGCCATTTCTACAATGCTAAAAGGGCAACGCTGTGAAGTTTCATTGGATATTAAATAATCCTAATCCTCTTTTTCGAAAACAAGAAAATGCTGGATATTTAAAAATTGGCCATTGGTAGTCAATTTAAATCCATTGGCTTCCAATTCTTTCTTTACCTGCTTAACGGTCATTTTATGCAATGGCTTTATTGCCACTTTTGGATCCTCGCCACGGTATTCAATAAGCAATAACTTACCCGTTGGGTTTAAGGATTTCTTGATGTTTAATAGCATCTCTTTTGGAAAAGCAAGCTCATGGTAAACATCCACCATTATTACCAAATCTAAGGTATTTTCAGGTAAGTTTGGACTTTTCTCTGTTCCCAACACGGGGATTACATTGTCTACTTTTTGTTTTTCCGCTTTATTTTTGATGTAGTTAAGTGCCTCTTTTTGAATGTCTACGGCATATACCTTACCTTTTGGTACCTTATCAGCGATACGAAAAGTATAAAAGCCTGAGCCGGCCCCCACATCTGCTACTTTACTGTTCTCACTAATAGGTAGCTTGGAAATGGTCAGTTTAGTGTTTTCTTCTTCCTCACGGCTGTCTCTTTCCAGCCAGGCTACCCCATGAAAACCCATTACATGAGAAATTTCTCTTCCCATATATACTTTTCCAATTCCATCTCTCGATGGCTCTTTTTGAGAATAGTCATTTTCAGTTTGTGCAGTTACTTCTCCGGATAGGCAAAGGAAGAAAAAGGACAAAACAATTAGTAGGTATCTCATGCTTTTAACAAGGCTATTGACGATTGTTTGTTTAATTTAACCATAAATACGCGAAAGCCACCCATAAATTTGGCAAAAATTAACCTAGTAGTCATGATTCCAAAGGAGAAAGAAAATAAGGAAAGAGCAAATGGGGGAGTAAAAACTGTAAAGGCATATATTGAAAAAGGGGTAACAGAAGGTTTTGAGAGGAGATTTGATGAAGTAAAATTGTGGTATGCAATGAAGCATAAAGTGGGACAATGTTAAACAAGGTGGATGTGAGGCGAAAAAGCCCTTTTGGGTGTTATTTATTGTTAAATCTATCCATAATTACCTCCTTTAAAGAAGTTTATAGAAGGGTATCCAAACTTAATGTTTAATTTAACGTTTGATAAAGTTAAAATAGCATCTATCAATTATAGCCATGAATAAAATTGTACTCATTTTAGGATTAGTATTTTCTTCGTCATTTGTATTTGGTCAGGCATTGATTATACCACGTTCAATCCCAGATAAAATGGATATACCTAATAATCTGCACGATAACACCATTGACTTTGAGTCATCCCTTGGCCATATAGTTTCACCACTTGAATCAAATATTAGTGATAATAATGATAATGTTAGTGACGAAAATGGTAATACATTAGGGGAAGATTCAAATATGGCCATTATAGACCTTTCAAAGGATTTTTCTTCCAAAATGCCTGTCAAAGAATTTTCTAAAGATTTTCCCTCAAGAATGCCTATGTTAGGTAATAAACCAATAAAATCCGGGATTCAATTGGAGGGTATAAAGAAATAAAATATATAATGTGGTCAAAGTATCAATACCTCTAAGGTAAAAGCGCATTGATTTATTTTAGCTGCAGATAGGAGTTTACCTTTTTATCACAAAAAGGCTTCACGCTTGTTTGATCAAACCCGTAAATTTATTGGGGAATTGGGTAATCACTAGGCAAACTATTGAATATTTGGTTTTAAAAAGGTAGGGAAATAATACAAAAATTCTTACTTTTATTACTAACCCAATCAATCATGAACCTATCCAGAATTTTTGTTTTACTTGTATTGATCTTTTCAGGAACTACTTTTTCTCTTAAAGCGCAAAGCTTTGAAGATGGAAAAGCCATTATTGATCTTGTTGCAAGCTATGCGCAAGCTAGGGAAAGTATCGATACGGTTATGCTCAAATACATTATTACTGAAGATATGGATCAATTGGTGTCCAATGGAGAATGGAGACATGGTAAAGAAGCAGCAGTAAAGGGAATGGCTGCAAGTTCTGGCTCCAATCCTGGAGATAGGGTATTGAAAGTGGAAAGGGTACGTTATATGAAAGAGGATGTGGCCTTGGCTGATGCCCGATATACCATTAAAAATCAGGATGGAACGGAGCGGAAAATGTGGAGCACTTTTGTGACTGTAAAGAAAGGAAAGCAATGGAAAATTGCAGCCATTCGAAACATGAAACCCGCAGAATGATTAGGAGATTTTTCCCAATAATTGATATTTATAGTATTTTTATAAAAAGAATAAACATTAAAAAAAGCGGCCAATTTCTTAGCCGCTTTTATCATTTATCCTTTTACTTCATTCACTAATTCAATGGCTTGTCCTGCCATTTCCTGAATTTTACTGTAATTTTTCTCTTGAAGCAATTGCTTGCTAACCAATTTACTACCCATTCCAACTGCACTTACTCCAGCTTTGAACCAAGCCTCAACATTGTCTTTGTCAAGTGATACACCTCCTGTAGGCATAAAAATCAAATTTGGGAACAAAGATTTGATACCAGCCATAAATTTAGGACCTAAAATATCACCTGGGAACAATTTGATCATTTTTGCACCTAGATTCTCAGCTCTGATGATCTCAGAAGGAGTCATACATCCAGGAATCCAAAGCATATCGTGCTTGTCAGCAACTTCTACTACTTCTTCAACAAGTCCTGGGCAAATGATAAAATCAGCTCCAGCCTCAATATAAGTTGTGGCCATTTGCGCATTTTTGATGGTACCAATACCCAACAACAAATCTGGCATTTCGCTGTTTCTTAGCGCAACCATTTTAGTAAAGTTGTTCAAAGCTGCTTCACCTCTGTTGGTATATTCTACTAGTCGGATACCAGCTGCGTAAAGTGCTTTCAATACTTCTAAGCTAACTGTTTCGTCAGCGTCAAAATAAAGAGGAAGGATGGCCTGATCCGTTATTTTTTTAAGTATGGTTTCGTTTTTATTCATCTTAGTATGATTAAAGTAAATTACCCCGGAGAATACCCGGGGTAATTTACGTAAGTTATTGAATTAAAGCGTGTTTGGTCTTGTTGCTAGATTTTTACTTTAACAACCATTTTCTTAATACTTCCCTCACCAATCATTGGAGAATGTACATCTTCAGGATAAAGAATAGCAAATTGTCCTGGCTCCATGCCAAAATACATTTCTGGTTGGTCAACATAAAAGGACACATCCTTTTCAGGATTATAGGCTCCTTTTACTTCAGTACATTTTTCTCTAGGTTTCCATCCAATGCTCTCTTTACCTTTGATTAAAACCTGAATGTCGATGTGCTTGTCATGACATTCAAATTTCTCATTGGCCTCAGCTTGGGTTTTAGCTCCTTTTTCAAAAACAGCAGCAATTAATTTATCCCCATCGATTTCATATTTGCCTTCTTCCATATCCCCTAAATTGTTGGACTGGATAAAAGCAAATGCTTTTTCGAATAATGGATGCACACTATTGTATCTAGCGGCATTGGATAATGTATCAAGTATCATGGGTTGTTGTTTAGCAGTTACTATCGTTGAACTCTACCACTAGCATCACCACCCATTAGGACTTCAACCTCTGCTAGTGTAGCATGATTCATGTCACCTGGGAAAGTGTGCTTCAAAGCAGAAGCAGCAACAGCAAACTCAGTTGCGTCTTTCAGACCCATTTCTTGGATCAAGCCGTAGATTAATCCACTGGCAAAAGAATCTCCACCACCTACACGGTCAACGATTCTTACATCATATTTTTTTGAGTGGTAGAATTCGTTTCCATCATATACCAAAGCACTCCAACCATTGTCAGATGCACTGTAGCTTTCTCTTAAAGTAGAAGCGATGTATTTGAATCCAAATTTTTCTTTCATTTGTTTGAAGACATCTTTATAGCCTTCAAGGTTTAATTCACCTTTAGTAACATCAGTTTCTTTGCTATGAAAACCTAAAGTTGTTTCAGCATCTTCTTCGTTTCCAATACATACATCCACATATTGACAAAGTCTGGTCATTACTTCTTTTGCTTTTTCCTTGCTCCATAATTTCTTACGGTAGTTCAAGTCAATGCTGGTAGTAACACCTTTTGCTTTAGCAGCTTTAAGCGCAGCCTCTGTCAAAGCAGCAGCTTTGTCACTTAGAGCAGGTGTGATACCTGTGGTATGGAACCAAACTGCACCATCAAATATTTTATCAAAGTCAAAATCAGAAATTTCAGCTTCTGAAATGGAAGCATCAGCTCTGTCATATACTACTTGAGAAGCTCTCATAGAAGCCCCTGTTTCCAAGAAGTAGATACCAAGTCTTTTACCACCTCTGGCAATGTATTGTGTGTCCACACCGTACCTGCGCAAGTGATTGATGGCTGATTGCCCAATTGGGTTATCGGGAACTTTAGTCACGAAAGTGCCTTCCAGCCCATAATTGCAAAGGGCTCCAGCCACATTCGCTTCACCGCCACCATAGGTTATGTCAAAAGTATCAGTTTGTACAAAACGCTTAAAATCTGGGGTAGAAAGGCGAAGCATTACCTCACCTAGAGTAACTACTTTTTTGGACATGATTGTTTTATATGTTTAATGATTAATTGAAATTCTATTATAATAAATCTATAAAGGGACATTTAATTCGCAATATCCTTATAAAAGCCCTTTTCAAGACAAGATTACTGCTTAATTTTCTAAAAACCAAATATATTCATTGCGCCCCAAAGCATCTAATTCGCTATCAATCACATAAATTTATGGCTTATAATGCGGGAAATAGGGGAAAACTCAATTCCTAAAATGATTTTACTAGAAAAAAGAAACAGCTCTGCAAACTCCTGTTTCAATCGTTTTAAAAAAAGCTGAATTATGTTGAATTGAATAGGTTAAACTGAAGCAAAATCATATTGCTGTTTAGACCTCCAATATTAATTTCTCAAGGCTTGTTCAAGATCTATTTTCAGTTGATTTTTGGCCTCTCGAAAATCGATGTATCCGGCCAATTGTTCAAATGACATTACCTGATAGTTATTCTCAGTAAGGAAGTCCAAATACCTCAAAAACATTTCAGGTGGGGTATTTACCCAAGGATGCTCCAGATCAGGTACCCCATGAATAGTCAACACAACAATTTGCCCATCTTTTGCCTGGTTAAGGGCTTCCATAATTTCCGACTCATTATTTGGATCTGTGGCCCAACTTGGAATAAGATAAGGGTGATCTTTCAATGGGTCGTAAGCTCTTTTTCCTCCCGCTCGAGCCAATAAGTAATTTTTCTTACTTAGTGCTTGCAGGACCGTTTCACTCATAGAGTAGCCAGGATAAGCGAAGCTAATAGGCGCTTTTATCCCTAGGGAATCACATTTATCTTCTATATAGCTTATTTCTTGTAGGATTTCTTTCTCTGACAATTTCCCCACAGGAGCATGGTTGTGGGTATGGTTGGCCACTTCAAAACCCATTCTGTCTAACTGTTGCATTTGACGCCAATTCATGTACTTGGTACTGTCGGCAAAGTTAGGAGGGAATTCACATACGAAAAAGGTAGCTCCAAATCCTCTATCCTGTAGCAAGGGGGCTATATTACTGTAATGACTGGCCACACCATCGTCAAAAGATAAAATAACTGTTTTGTCCGGGATCGGTTTTTTAATTATTTGAGCGAAACCTGGTAATGACAACATAAGTAAAAGCATCAATAAGCTAGTCCGGAAACAAGGGATTGCATTTGCAGTGAAAATTGACTTAAACTGCCTCATTGATTAATCCTTTTTATTTTGTTGTTCCCTAAACTTAAGTTGCAGGCCTTGAAGAAAATTACGTAAAACCTGATCTCTGCAAAGTCTATATTGGGCTTGTTCCGGTTTTCTGAAAAAAGCACTAATTTCATGCTTACTCATCTCTCTTCCTGCCAAAGCTAAAATCTCCATGATATCCTCATTTTGGAGCTCAAGTGCAATTTTTATCTTTCGTATAATCTGATTGTTACTCAGTCTGCTTTCAGGAACGGGCTGAGGACCTTCCTTTTTACCTCTTTTGTAAATGATCAAGCCGTTTAAAAATACCGCCAATTTAAAATCATTGATGGGTTTTGATTCCGGGTCATCATCTCTTTTAAGCCAGTCGCTTACCTCGGTTCGGGTTACTTCCAATTCTGCGAGACCAAAGATTTTAATCATTTGGTCATCACCAAAATCAAAAGTATACCTCAAACTTCTAATTACATCATTGTTTTGCATAGACCATAAAGGTAAACAATGACATTGAAAAAGGTTAAAAGTTTTAGGGACTAAAAGCGTTTTTATTTAGAAATCACTGATAAGAAGGATTATTTGCTAGGTTTTTTTAACTTAACCCAATGATAGGAGAAAATTTCACATTGATTACTGGGGCCAGTATGGGCATAGGAAGGGCTTTTGCCATGGCTAGTGCTGCAAGAGGGTTTAATCTTATCCTAGTAGCTTTACCTGATGGGCAATTAGCCGAGGTCCAAACTGAAATCTTATCCAAGTGGAAAGTGAAAGTACTCACTTTCACCGTAGACCTTACACAGGAAGATGCTGTTAAAGCATTATTTGATTTTTGCATAGAAAAGCAACTTTCAATTGATGGATTGATTAACAATGCTGGTATAGGGACAGGAGGGAGGTTTGAAAATATAAGCTTGGAAAAACAGCTTCAAATCATTGATTTGAACAATAAGGTACTGATTAGGATGTGTCATTATTTTCTACCCTTACTCAAGCTAGAAGAGAAGGCCTATATTTTGAATATGAGCAGCATGGAAGCCAACTTACCTCTGCCTTATAAAGCCGTTTATACCGGCTCAAAAAACTTTGTATTTGCTTTTAGTCTCGCCTTGAGGGAGGAACTTAAAAGTGGGCCAGTTACTGTGTCAGTAGTTTGCCCTGGACCTGTTGTTACCAATGCAGAAGGTCTGCAACGCATGAAAGCCCATGGTAGTAGGGCGAAATTGGTAGTTTTGATGCCTGATGAAGTGGCTGAGATAGGTTTAAAAGGCTTACTGAAGGGCAAAACCATAATCATTCCAGGCAAAATCAATTGGGTATTGGTCAAGCTGTCTCGCCTTTTTCCAACCACCACCAAGATGCGGTTATTGGAACGTTTGTTTCGAGTATACAGTACACATTAAGTTATGTTCTCAAAATAATCGTTTATCCCACATTGCTTACAACTCAATGCCCAAAGCCTATCAGCATCAGGAATAGAAGCTGCTTTATTTGAAGTGGCTTTTGGTTTGCAATTGTCCCAGTATTTCCCAGAATCGCCTTTAACCGAATCTTCGGAGGCTAAAAAGATAGAGGTCGCTGCACCTTGGGCAGGAGTTTTACCAGTCAGTCTTCTCAATTTCCACATTAGCCCATGAAAAGAAAAGGTATGTTTCAAGCCAATGTCTGTTTTCACTAAGCCAGGTTGTACGGCATAAATGACTAATTTTTTTAAGGGTTTAATTCGATCAAAAGCCTTTGTAAACAATACATTGGCTAATTTTGATTGGGCATAAGCCCTCAGTCCATGGTAGTTGTTTGTTAAGTTGACATCCTCAAAATGAATTTTGCCGTGAAAATGCGAATCAGAGCTGACAGTAATAATCCTTGGTTCTTCTGCTTTTACGAGTAAGGGTAACAAAAGCTGTGTCAATAAAAATGGGGCAAGATGATTGATGGCCCATTGGCGTTCTATTCCATCTTCTGTCAACACCATGTCCGAATACCAAATGCCAGCATTGTTGATCAAGACATCCAATATTGGATATTTGCTAATAATATTCATAGCCAAAGTTCTTACTTCTGCCTGAGAACTTAAATCTGCAGTAGCATAATCCATACTGGCATCTGCCTGATTCTCCAGGATTCTATCCATGGCAGATATTGCTTTTTCCTTTGTTCTACAGACAAGAATCACTTTAAAACCTTTTGCACAAAGTGCTTTAGCTGTTTCAAATCCTATGCCTGCATTGGCACCTGTGACTAAGCAAATTTTATTTTTCATTTTGTCTTTTGTTGGACTAAAAGTGAATTTTGGGGTAGAATTAATTTTTACTATTCAATATTTATCAATTTGATAATGAGGTAAATATGATTCGTTAAATAAAGTTTAACTTTATTGACTTTCTTTTAATTTCTCTTTAGCTTCTTTAATCACTGGATAAAGATCGTAGGTAGGATAGAACTCGGTAGAGAAGGCCCCCCAAACACTTTTTTCCACGGCTATGTTGAGGTTGCGGAGTTCGCTGGCAGGAATTTTAAGGGTTACCACCTGACCTATTCCCATCATCACGTACCAATTGATTACGCGGGCGGAAGGAGGAGGAAAATTTTCTAAAAATCCATTCTTGTTACGGATTTCTCTCAACTCTTCAATGTTTTTGTCCTGATGATGTTTCATCATGATGGTAATCATAATACTGTCTGAAGGAGTAGTGAGCGTATCGGTTTGTGCTTGGCTTAGACTGGGCAATAGGAGGAACAGCATAAGCAGCACAAGGCCCAATTTTGATTGAGTATTTAACAGCTTCATTTTTTGGTGTAGGAGGAAGTGGTTCATGTTAGCCAATTTAGTTAAATACAGTGAATTTTGGATACAACCAATCCTGAAATAAAGTAATAGAATAAATCTTTCTTATTCAAAAGACCAGGGGAAATTAAAGATACAATCATCAATGAGAATGCCCTGTTGCATTTCTGCTTTCAAATAGCAGACATTACGGAATAGGTGGTCTATTGCCTATTTATGTTTTAAGACATTTGAAGACTTTAAAAAACGAGATGAACCCCCTAATTTTAAATCGGACGGATTATGAGCAGTTGCCACAAATCCCTTGATAAACCATACTAACACTTAATGCCTTAAAACCGGCCGGAATACTGGCCGCAGGGATTTTGGATTGTGTGAGGCAAAAAGTCTCATTGCATTTGATGCAATGGAAATGCGTATGTTGATCTTTAGGCTCGCATTCACAACCTTCTTCACAAAGGGCGTATTTTACAGCTCCGGTACCATCTTCTATGCTGTGAATTAATTTTTTCTTTTCAAAAGTTTTGAGTGTTCGGTACAAGGTGGCTTTGTCTGCCCTGTCAAACTTACTTTCAAGGTCATTCAAACTTACTGCAACCGTGGATTCCACCAATTTCTTTAAAACCAAAAGCCTCATGGTCGTTGGTTTAATGCTTTTCTCTTCAAGTTTTACCTCTAATTCATTTTCCATAGTTTCCTTTGGTTATTTTGACCTAAATAAGCCAAGCATTTTAATAAAATTCCTTCTCAGGTAAAATAGTTCCAGCCATACAGTTAAAAACTGTCCATTAAGGATTGAATTTAGCAAGGACTTTTCTAAATCCAATTGAAAAAAGCCTACACTAAAATAGCTGCTTTACCAATCTTAATTTCCTTCCCTATTTATTAATGAATTATTATTAAATTAAAGCTTTAAAACCGATAAGAGGAGGCGCCTAGAGAGGCTTCTTTAAAAAAACCTATTCATTGCACTACTAATAAAATATTAACCCATGAAAGTTGAGTTTAAAAATCAGATAAATACTTTAGAAGAATTGAGAGAAATTCTTGGTTTCCCCAGAGAGTTAGTGCAAAAAAAGTCAATTAATTTTATTGACGGGCATTGCAAGAATTTTATCGCCAAATCTCCAATGTTGTTTCTAAGTACAGCCAATAAAGATGGGAGCTGTGATGTTTCTCCCAGAGGTGACCCTGCAGGTTTTGTGGATGTGCTAAACGAGCAATACCTAGTTCTACCTGAAAGACCTGGGAATAAGCGATGTGATTCTATGGTGAATATTCTTTCTAACCCTCATATTGGGTTAATATTTATCATTCCGGGGCTCAAAGAAACCTTGCGGATAAATGGTAAAGCCATCTTAAGTCGAGACAAAGATTTACTTGAAAAATACCAGATTAATGGGAAATGTCCTGAAGTAGGGATCATTGTAGAAGTAGAGGAGTGTTATATTCACTGTGCAAAAGCATTTTTAAGATCTAAATTATGGGAACCTGAGACATGGCTGGAAAAGGAACAATTACCAGTTGTGGCTAAAGTCTTGGCAGACCATATTAACAGTGAAAATTTTTCATCCGAAGAAATAGCATCTGTTTTAAGTGAAAGTTATTTAAAAAGATTGTATTAAGAGGTATACCCTATAATTTTAACTTTAGAATTGAATTTTTAAACTGACAATTTATCCTAATTAATGAAGCGTAGAAAATTTATAAATAAAATAGGAACAGGTTCATTACTTGCCTCCCTGCCATTTACTTCAATGTCTTTTAAAGCCAATGCTGAAAGTAAGAAGAATACCCAAACATTGCGTTTTGGTTTGGTGGCCGATGTTCATAAAGATTTGATCCCAGACGCCAATGAGCGATTGGAGGAGTTTATTGACAAGGCCATCTCAAGAGAGGTGGACATGGTAATACAATTGGGTGACTTTTGTATGGGGGAGGATAAAAACAAGGATTTTATGGGTATCTGGGAAACTTTCAAAGGGCCTAAATACCATGTGCTTGGTAACCATGATATGGATCGGAATTCAAAGCAGGAAATGTTGGATTTTTGGGGTATGCCAAAGACTTATTATTCTTATGACCTAAAGGGAGTCCATTTTATTACCCTAGATGCTAATTTTTTGTTTCAAGATGGGAAATATATTGATTATCATAAAGCCAATTTTTACGTGGATAGTGCACTAAGAACTTACATTGATGACGAGCAGATTGAATGGTTTAAAGCAGACCTTGCTGCCACAAAATTACCGACTATTGTACTTTCACACCAAAGTCTTTGGCACCATCAATGGGGAGTGAAAAATAGACTGAGAATTCAGGAGATAATGGAAGCTGAGGCAGATAAAGTCATTTGTTGTTTTAACGGTCACAATCACATCGATTTTCATAGGCACCTAAATGGCATAGATTATATTGAAATTAACAGTATGTCTTATCAGTGGATAGGAGAAAAATATACCAGTTTGGAGAGGTTTCCTAAAGCCCAATACGAAAGGTACCCAAACTTGCCACATATTGCTGCTTATAAAGATCCTCTATATGCTTTTGTGACAGTTGACCCAGTTGGTACGCTAACCGTGGAAGGTGTAAGAAGTCAATGGATCAAGCCCACACCTTATGAATTGGGAATGCCAGAAGGACAGTACGGAAGTGTCTCTACTGCAGTAATATCGGACTATATGGTTAAGTTTTAACTTGAAATAGGCAATCAAATTTATATTACCTGTTGCGATTAATTCTTTGAATAATGATCTATTTGGGCTGATAATAGTTAGAGAATCTTAATTAATAATCCCATCTAACCCTTTTATTCAATACAGAAATTCTTATAAATTAATGGAAGATTAATCATTCCGATTATTAAACCCGGATTATGTAATAGAATTTCTCCGCCCTGACATTGTCAGGGGTGAAGCCTGTCCCGTGTTTACGGGAAGTGTTGCAATCGCAAGAAAATCAGGCTGTTTGGAGATTTTAGCATAGCACCGCTTTGGTGAAATTGAAAACAGCAACGAAGTGGCTGATTTTAAAGCGATTTCAGCACGTAATAGAATGTCTATTGCATATTTCGGGTTAAAGCCCCAAGGGGGCGAAATAACCTAGCCAAGGGTGTCAGCCCTTGGTAAAAAAATGATGAGCACTATATGATTTTGGCGGTATTGTTGCTTTTATTCTGCAACAATGCTGACAAAATCTTAAGATTTAAAAGTTAATGGCGGGGTCTTCGCATTCGGATATAACGACCCGTAAAAAAGGCAATCGTTTTTAGGTTAATTAAATGGTGACAAATCAGAGCCGAAAGCGCCTTGATTTGCCACCATTGTATTTTTTATCTTGCGTAGATATTTAATTTGCGCATGTTCCAAGGCTTTTCGCCTTCTTCCAAGCTTTCAATTTTCAGAAATTTGGCTTCGGTATTATTGTCCCAACTTACAGTGTTGGCTCCTTGGTTGCCTTTAGCCTGAGCTACTTCAATCCATTGTTTACCATCTAAGGAAACCATAACTTTGAATTTCCCAAGATTCATCTCATCCCTGGATTCAAAAGACAATTCCGTTAGTGCCGCCGCCTTTGGCAATTCAACCTGAAACCAACTGCCATTTTTTAGGTTTCCATCAGTTTTCCAGCCTTTAAAACCAAAGACATAAGATGGATCTCTTGTAGAACCTACACCTTGTAAAGAGGTACTGCTTGCTGTTACCTTCCAGTTGTCTTGAGGGGCAAGTACTTTTGGTACTTCAGCTAACAAGGCATCGTATTGGTAATTTCCATCCTTTTGTTCGGTATCTTTTCGAATTTTTGCTACATAGTCTGCTGATACAAAGCTTCCTGAATTACCAAAATCATTTCTAATATAAGAGGCTACGGCAGCGATATACTGGTCATCATTGCTACTCATGGCAATCATTACCCCCTCGTATTCCTTGCCTTCTATTGCTCCGGTAAGTCCGTGTAAAAGTGTTTTTACAATGTATTCAGGATGACCTTGAACACGTGGTGAACCTGAGAATGCTGGTGCAATCAATTGACCACCGGCAGCTCCGGTAGGTGTTCCAAGTCCTTTTACACCGTGACAGGTTGCACAGTAGCTGTCAAAAATTGTTTTCCCCTGATTAAATAAAACCAGTTCCGCCGGAGTGTATTGGGTTTCGGCCAATTTTTTTTCTTCTGCGATATTTTCCAATAACTGTTTAGTGACCACTTGAACACCTTTGGCTTGGTTGGAGCGCTGAATTGCTTTGAGGGTCTCTTCAATTCCACTTACTTTTAATACATAGGCACTCTGAAGCGCTTGAATGACTACGGAAGGATCAGCATCCAAAGTCATTTCTTTGTAGGACTTTTCAAGGCTTTTTTCTCCGTATTTGTATAGGGTTTCACTGGCTCGTAGTCCTTGAATCCTGATATTTACACTCTTATCTCCCAAGAAAGACAATACGAGGTCCTTTTTAAGTAGGCCTAAACCCTCCAGTGTCCATAATGCATGGATTCTAGCCAGTTCATTGCTGGAACTTTTGGCCATTTTCACCAAATCAGCTTCAACAGAGTGGTCTTGTCTCAGAATTAAGAGTTGTTGTGCCTTGTCTCTCCACCATCCATTGGGATGTTCCAGGTGCTTGACAAGTTCAGCAGCACTTTCTTCAAACATTTTGGGCTTGTTTTTGTCTCTAGACATTCCCTCATAGGTAACTCGCCAGATTCTTCCATTCTCTATGACATCGTCCATTTGGTACTGAAGGATTTTTGTACGCAAATAACTGCCGTCTTGGGTCCAGTTTCCTTCTTGAATAATTCCACGGTACATGTCCACGATATACATGGTGCCATCAGGGGCGGTAGCCATATCTGTTGGTCTGAAAAATGGATCAGTAGATTGAATGAATTCTGATTCGATGTCCAAGTATTGGTTTTGAATAGAGGTGATTCCTTCTTTTTTATCCGAATATACCTGTCTTACTATTCTACCTACAGGTTCACCATAGAAATACTGATTAACCAATTCTTTTGGCAATCTGTCACCTCTGAAAACATCATTTCCAGCAGCACCGGTTACATTATTCAGTGATCCGTCAGGTTTTGTTTCCCTCATTCCAGGTTCAAAATCTGCTAGCCTAACCAAACTGAAAGGAAGTCTAAAATCTTTTTGGAACTCCTCTTTAACATTAAAATTTCCATAAACAATGGGAAAGTTAAAGTTTCGGGGTACTCCACCGGCACCATCTTGAAACCAAACCTGTCCATAATTGTCTTGAGTCACTCCCCATTGTCCATAAGGATTTCCAGTTGGTTCCTGAATTACCCCATCAGGAGTCCATCTAATTCTTTTCGAATTGTAGGTGCTGTACATCCAATTGTCCATGGCCCAGGTAAGGAAACTGGTTTGGTGTTCCACATTTCCTGATCTACCAAGGCCAGAAGCAAACAATTCCTTTTTATCTGCTTTGCCATCATTGTCCGTATCGGTATATTTATAAACCTCATCTTCATTGGACTCCATAGATAGAATTGTACCCGGTCCAAATGGAACAACAAATCTCGGGAAAACCAAGCTGTCTAAAAATACAACGCCTTCTTCATAAATGCCATCGTTGTCTTTGTCTTCCCATCTGGAAATACGACTTGTAGGTAATAATTCTCCAACTGCATCAATGTCTTGCATGTAACTTCTTAACTCTAGCACATACATTCTTCCATTGCCATCAAATTGTATGGCTGCAGGCTCTTTGATTTGTGGCTCGGTAAGAATCGGTGTCATGGAGTAACCAGGCTGGAGAACAAAGGTCTTTTGTTCTTCGCTGGCGGACAATGGAACTAAAGGCGGTAAAGGACTAAGGTCTATGCCTTTCCATCTTGGAGAAGTTAGATCGGCAGATTCGGGAATGGGAACTTCAGGATAGGGGGCTTGCATTCTACTTGGATCAAGCCTTTCTGTCGGAGAGATGTCGGTATAAGGTTTTTCCTGTTTACAACTGAAAAGAAAAACCAAAGCGACACTTAGACTATAAAATGATTTTACTGAAAAGTGCATTAAAATTTAATTTACTACACCTTGTTATTAAGGTGTAAAGGTTCTGGTGATATGGTCTTGTTATTTAAGATATATTGTTTCTAAATAAAATTAGAGGGACAAAGTATACTATTTTTTTAAATATATAGAGGATTAAAAAATAATTTTTTTATCGTTTTTTTCTTACTGGTAATAATTTCCTTTAAATTATGCCAAAATAAGCTGGTGTCCCAAAATGATACTCGTACCGGAATTTGACATGGTTTCTTCGAGTTAAAACATTAAACTATTGTAAATGAGTAGACAATAGTCGGTTTTTCCAGTATTTATACCTAATCAATCTTAGTTCTATTTTAATGAAAAAATACCTATCTTTTATTATCGCGCTTACAATTTTTGTCTCTTGTACTGAAGACAATGCGTATTACTCCATGGAAGATTATACTAGGGTCAAAAAGACAGATGTTCACATCCATATAATGTCAGACAGGCCTTATTTCGTGGAAAAGGCCAAGGCTGATAATTTTCATTTGGTGAATGTCGCTTTGGAGATTAATAAGGGTTGGGATGATGTTTATATCAAGTACAATTATGGAAAGATTCAACAGGAGCAAAACCCTGAAACTGTCGATTTGGTAACTTCTTTTGCCGTCTCTGATTTTGATGATCCTGTTTGGGAAGAAAAAGTAATTTCCTGGTTGGACAGCTGCTTTGATGAAGGAGCTGTAGGGGTTAAGGTTTGGAAGAATATTGGTATGGTATCAAGGGATACTACAGGAAATTTAATTGCGATCGACGATGCAAGGTTTGATCCTATTATAGCCCATATTCAGAAAAGGGGTAAAACCTTAATGGGACATCTTGGAGAACCTAAAAATTGCTGGTTACCTTTTGACGAAATGACGACCAATAATGATAGAAGTTATTTTAAAAAACATCCTGAATATCATATGTACCTGCATCCTGAAATGCCTTCCCATGAGGATATTGTGGCCAGTCGTGATAGAATGTTAGAAAAGCATCCTGACCTTAGATTTTTAGGAGCACATATGGGAAGTTTGGAGTATAGCGTTGACGAATTGGCTGAAAGGTTTGAGAAGTTTCCAAATATGGCTATTGGGCTTGCAGCAAGAATGGGGCAAGTTTTTTACCAAACGGTTGAGGATAGAGAAAAAGTCAGAGACTTCTTTATTAAGTACCAAGACAGGATATTGTATGCAACTGATTTGGCTGATAATGATAATATGAGCAAAGAAGACTTGGAGGCCAATATGGAGAGTGCCTGGAAAAGGGATTGGGAATATTTTGTAACAGACAACGTCATGGAGAGTGATTTAATCAATTCATCCTTTCAGGGAATTAAATTGCCAAAGCAAGTTGTGGATAAGATATTTTATAAAAATGCCAATACCTGGTTTGCCATGAATCCTTAAAAGTTGATTTGGATTTAATTTCATGTATTTTAGAATCCTATTTACTATTTTAAAAACCAAATTTAACAAATACAGAACCCAAATGATGGTTATGGCTTGACTTATTAATCAAAATAATAAGGCCAATCATAAACCAATAACCTAGATTATCTTATTATAACAAATGGAGTTTTTTAACAATTTATTCAGTGAAATAACCGGGTTTTTAGGCATAAACCGATTAATGGAAATCTTAAGTTCTGGGGATTATGCAGCATTTAAAACCTATGATGGCATCACCTCATTGATTTTTCCAATCATTCCCTTGTTGGTTTTACTAGAACTGATTTTAAGTTTTGTTTACAAAAAACCACAAACCAAGGTTTATAAGGTCAATTTCTTGATTTATGTTTTTAATCGGATTGTGGGTAGATTTATCGCCATTGCCATGGTGGTTTTACTCATAGGCTTGTTAGAACCCTATGCGCTTTTCCATGCAGAACTTACCTGGTACTGGTTTATTTATGGCTATATAGTTTGGGAGTTTGCGCATTTTCTGTACCATTATTGGGGGCACAAAGTCCGTTTGTTTTGGTGCCTGCATTCTACCCATCATGCACCTGAGAACATGAACCTTTCTGTTACTTATGCGCATTTCTTTCTGGAAGCGCCTTATGCTGACACCATTCGTACCGCAGTGTGTATACTAATGGGCGTTCCTCCTGAAATGTTGTTTGTGATTATGTTTATTGATGGTACTTATGGTGCCTTTATTCATGTCGGAGAAAATTTAATGAAGGACGGGAGAATGGGTTTTCTCAATAAGGTCATACTTACACCTTCCCACCACAGGGTGCATCATGCCAAAAACCCCTTATACATGGATACGAATTTCTGTAATTTATTGCTTATTTGGGACAAAATATTTGGCACTTTTCAGGATGAGGACGATAAAATTGAAATAGAATATGGGATTACCAGAAAAATGGATTCAGGTAATTTTGTTGATGTTTACTTTGGAGAATTTATAGCTCTTTATAGGGATGTAATCCATGCCCCAGGACTGAAGAATAAACTTTTATATATCGTCAAACCTCCCGGATGGCATCATTCTGGTGCATACCAAACTGCAAAACAAATAAGAAGGGATTTTATCGAAAACAATAATTTAAAAAAATAGTTTTTACATGAAATGCCAGTTGATTTTACCATGAAAAGATCCCTTTAATTTTTGCACTTAAGGATCATCTAAAATTCGAATACTGGTTTTTACTGTATTTTATCTACGAATTGAAGCTATAGCGGACAATTCAATATTAGTCTCTTAACCTAATCATAACTTAAAACCTATACAATTTTGAAAGCAACAGTTTATAACGGCAATGGCTCCTTTTCTGTAATCGATAAAACAACGGAAGATCCAGCTCCTGATGAAGTCCGCATTAAGGTGGCTTATACAGGTGTTTGCGGAACAGACGTACACATTTACCATGGCATGATGGACAAGCGGGTAGCTATACCCCAAACCATCGGGCACGAAATGTCAGGAACCATAGATGGGGTTGGCGAAAATGTCAATGATTACTCAATTGGTGAAAAAGTAGTGGTTAGGCCTTTGGATGATCGCTTGGTCAAAGCTTCAGACAAAGGATACAACCATATTTGTGCAGGCCTTAAATTTATTGGTATTGATAGTCCGGGATCCATGCAGCAATATTGGAATGTTCCGGCTTTTGTTTTACATAAATTAAAGCCTGAAACAGACTTGAAATTGGCAGCATTGATAGAGCCTCTATCTGTAGCTGTTCACGATGTTAAAATGAGTGGTCTGGTGCCCGGAGAAACAGCTGTAGTGCTAGGTGGCGGACCAATAGGTTTATTGGTGGCTTTGGTCGCTAAGAATGCCGGCGCCAATGTAATCATCTCTGAGGTCAATGAAACCAGAATAAAAAAAGCTGCTGAGTTTGGCCTGCAGGCCGTTAATCCAACCAAAACGGATATTGTTGAATTGGTGCGGGAGCAAACAGAAGGCCGACTGGCGGATGTGGTTTTTGAGGTAGCTGGAGTGCAGCCTGCCCTGGATATAATGACCGATCTGGCTGGAATTCGAGGGAGAATTGTAATGGTCGCCATCCATGGGGAAAAGAAACCCGTAGATCTGTTCAAGTTCTTTTGGAAGGAATTGAAGCTTATAGGGGCAAGAGTTTATGAAAAAGAGGATTATGAAAAAGCCATTGCACTGATCACTGCCAACGAACTTCCTTTTGAAAAAATGATCACCGATGTACAGCCTTTGAGCAATATTCAGCAGGTTTTTGAGTCCATAGATAAAAATCCTTCAGGCCTAAAAGTATTAATGGATTGCCAGCTATAAAACGAAATAAAAACCTATGAATACATTCCGTCTGACTATTTCTATTTACAGGGACATTGTATCCGGTTAATATAATTTGAAGGTTTAAATCACTGGTTATTGATATTTCTTCCTGTTCATTTTTGTCCACTGATCCGCTTCGATACTCAGGGCAGGCCCTGAGGGAATTGTAAATCAGGGCAGGCTATGATACAAAAACGAACCAAAAAGATCAAGGCTGTATGTAAATCTTAACGCAAAAATGAATTACTCCCTGGCTAAACAAAAAAAAAACTCCGCCGAAAAAGCGTCAAACAATTTTTTTGTTCTTCACGCCATTGAGTAATCCATTTTACTAATTTCCATAAGGCCGAGGAAAAAATAGAAATTGAGATAGATCCAAGTTTTCTTCTTAAGTTACTTTTTGTCGGGGTCCTATTAATGTAGCTTACTAGCCCTAGGAACAAGTATATGGTCAATAGCCATGGGTTTTAACCAATAGACAGAAGTATGAAATAACAACATTATTTATTACTGTGGTTGTGGATTATTTCATTAATCCTCACCAAGCCCCAATGGGGCTCAATATCATAGCCAAGGGTGAAAGCCTTTGGAATAAAGGATTAAGCACACCTTGATTTTGGCGGTATTGTTGCTTTTTTCTGCAACAATACTGACAAAATCACAACGTCTATTTATTACTGGGGTCGAGAATTATTTCATTTGACCTCACCAAGCCCCAGCGGGGCGCAATATCATAGCCAAGGGTGAAAGCCCTTGGAATAAAAGATTAAGCACACCTTGATTTTGGCGGTATTGTTGCTGTTTTTCTGCAACAATACTGACAAAATCATTACGAAATTACCTGTATCGAGGTATTAAAAATTTTAACATTTAAACAATTTGAAATGTCAGTATTGAATTCTTTCAGTTTAGAAGGTAAAACAGCTTTGGTAACCGGTTGCAAGAGAGGCATAGGCAAGGCCATGGCCATAGGCTTGGCCGAAGCAGGAGCCAATATCATAGGTGTAAGTGCCAGCCTTGAAACATCAGGCAGTGCAGTAGAACAAGAAGTAAAAGCAATGGGAAAAACCTTTAAAGGTTATGCCTGTGACTTTAGTGATAGAAAAGCTTTATATGGCTTTATCGATGCCGTTAAACAAGATTTTCCGGTAATAGACATCCTTATCAATAATGCAGGAACCATTCTCAGAAAACCGGCTGCTGAGCATCCTGATGAAATGTGGGACAAAGTCATCGAAGTAAACCAAAATGCCCAGTTTATTCTTACCAGGGAAATCGGTAAGGACATGGTGAGTCGGGGAGCAGGTAAAATTGTTTTTACAGCCTCCTTATTGACTTTCCAGGGAGGCATTACCGTGCCTGGCTATGCCGCAAGCAAGGGTGCTATAGGTCAGATGACCATGGCTTTTGCCAATGAATGGGCAAGCAAAGGGGTAAATGTTAACGCCATTGCTCCTGGTTATATTGAAACAGACAATACAGAAGCACTTCGCAATGACCCGGAAAGATCAGCCAGTATTCTTGGAAGGATACCTGCCGGCCGTTGGGGCAAGCCGGAAGACTTTGCAGGGCCTACCGTATTCCTATGCTCTGAGGCTGCATCTTATATGCATGGTACCACCATGTTGGTAGATGGCGGCTGGATGGGCAGGTAGTGAATTGTTAACCCTTTCCAGTTTGTATTTAGGTAGTTGAAGGCTTGTTTTTTTAACAGGTTCTAGCCTACCTCTTTTAGTTTTTAGGGGAACTTGAGAAACCTATTGGCTTCTATAAACTAAATCGGGGTTTTAACCTTTGAAATGGGAAAGTTTAGCTTAGGTTTTAGGGGTAATGATGCCTTTTTGCGCAATAATATTGATATTATTTTAATCTTAGCTCTTTTGTTTACCTCTCTTCTTTTAGGTTTGGTTTTATTCTTAAAAAACCAAGTTCATCGGCTATATTTACCTTCAGCCATAGCATTCCCTCCCTAATAAAGGGTTTGGATATTGATTTTAGTGAATATGGTAAAATTGCTTCTCCTATTAGTTCAAAGTTTTTGTCATAGATAGAAAAAAACATCTCGCGTTGGGCTATGTCGAATATGTATGATTCAGGAGCTGTTTTTTTTCCATAGGTTACCTGATAAGAAAGTCGGTAATATCTTTCATTATTGTTGTCCCAGACGGGTGGAGAAAAGCTGATTTCTTCATACATTTTTCTATAATCGACCATCAATTCTTCTATGGAGTTATATTCACCCGGAAAATCGCCTAGCTTTTCATTGGCCGTCAGCTTATGTTCGTTTTTAATAGTAAAAATTGAATCGGTATCAGGATCAAATAAAGAAATTTCATTCGAAATATCTGTTGAAACAATAAGTTTACCTCTTGCTGAAGACAGATAAAGTGCAGGACTAGTTATAGGGTCCTTTGAAAGAGTTGGAACTTTAAAAGTGTATTTTGGAATTTTACCTTTAGCGTCTATATCATATTTTTTTATTTCCATTTTACGGAAATCCATTTTCCGAAGATTAAAGGTTTTGTCTTTCCAATTGTTAACCAAAGCGTATATTATCCCTGGCTGTTCTAAGCTAATGACGCCCTTTTTAATGTATTCGAAATCATTTAATTCATCACCTTTAAGATCTGTAGAATATAAATTGTGGTTTCCAGTTCTAGTCCCATCTAGGTGAAATTGCCCGGAAATATTATCGTTAGCCAATTGGACAATATTTTCGTCTATCATTTTTAAATAAAATATTCTATCAACCGTACCGTTAGGGCCTTCCTTATCGAAGGGGAGCATTTCATCTAACTTCAATTCCTCCAAATCAATTTTTTCTAAGCTGTGATTGTAGGAGTTGAAGTTGTAATAATATTTCTTGTCAGGAGAGAGGGCAAAATCAACGGTTTGAAGGTCTAAAATTTCTTTTCCTGAGTCCACCATTACAGTATCAATAGCAAAGGTCAGTTGATATGCTTTGTCTTCATCTATTTTTTGGTTGCATGAATAAAGGAATAAAAGAATAAAATATCTGTATAAAATTTTTGCATCGATCATATTAGAGAAAAATTACTTGAATAAACTAATATACATTAGAGGTATTTACATTCAATGTTAATAATAGTTAAATATAAAATAGAATAAATAATCAGTAATATTTAAGTAAGGAATTACCTTTATTAGTTTAAATAATAAAGTGTGAGAAATTAATTAAAAAATATTAACACAAATAATCAATTAACAATAATTTTTTCTCTTTTTAAAATAGATTCTCTTTTATTAAAAGATTCATAAATAACTGTAAATCAATAGTTTAAAGTAAAACTTTTAAAGTTGTTTAGCCATTAAAATTTACGCTAGTAATGAGCTGTTTATTTCAGCTTAATTAAACCCGAAATATGCAATAGACAATCTATTACATGCTGAAATCGCTTCAAAATCAGCCATTTCGTTGCTGTTTTCAATTTCACCATAGCGGAGCTATGCTAAAATCTCCAAACAGTCTGATTGTCTTGCGATTGCAACACTTCCCGTAAACACGGGACAGGCTTCACCCCTGACAATGTCAGGGCGGAGAAATCCTATTACATAATCTGGGTTAAAGCATTTAATTCACTTATAAAATATCATTAAACAACACTTTGAATTCCTTATCCCTTACTTCATTGTCCGCATTGTAGCTTGGATTCAATGTGGGCCAGTACCGCTTGTCAATGTTTTCTTTTATCCATCCTTTTAACTTTTTGAATAACTCTTTGGTTTGCTCAGGAGAAGTTTTAGACAAGTCATTTTTTTCAAATGGATCATTTTCTATATCGTACAAACGTAACCTTCCATACCAATCAAATATAAGTTTGAAATTGCCTTCTCGGATAGCGGAATGTGGCGTCAATGGATAAGGTTCGAAAGGACTATTGTATATTACATTGAAAGGATAGTGCCAGTAATGACTTGTTTTGGTATAGCTATTCTTTTTGTTTTTACTGTCTGTTAACAGCCCCATTAAACTTTCACCATCCAAATCATTTGCAGCTACTATTTGTTTTGCGTTGTAGCCTCCAGCTTGCAGTAAAGTAGGATAGATATCTGTACAATCTATGGGTAGGTCTACCCATTGTCCCGAAGGGACATTGCCTTTCCATCGAAAAACCAAGGGAACTCTGATGCCACCTTCGGTAAGGCAGGCTTTTCCTCCCATGAAGGGATTATTGCTGGTACCATCACCTCTTGGAGTGATACTGGCATCAATTCCTCCATTGTCAGACATAAATACTACTAGGGTATTCTCTTCCAGACCTAAGCTGCTTAGTTTGTCCAATATTTTGCCCACGGAACGATCTAATCCTTTGATCATTGAGGCGTAGGTAGGGTCTTTATGGCCATTCCATCCTTTGGTATCTTTTCCCTCAAAATAACTGATTTCATCTGCTATGCCCTGATAAGGGGAGTGTATAGCGAAATGGGAAAAATACAAGAAGAATGGTTGCTCCTTGGTTTTAGCCCTTTGCTCCAAAAAATTCAAAGCCTGTGTGGTCAAATCATCTGTGAGGTATTCCTCAGAGCTTGGATTCCCGGCGTCTCCAATATCCAGTTTTTCAGGTGCCAGCTTAGGGAAAGTCTTATTGGTAGTATCATTCCATCGGTCTTTCCAATTAAAATAGGCCGATCCACCGGCATCATACCATGCCAATGGTTCAAATCCCTGATCTTCGGGTTGGTAGCCTTTTGCTCCAAAACCTCCAATATGCCATTTTCCAATAAAAGCCGAGTGATAATCTTCCAATGCCTCAGCTATAGACAATTCGTCCCATCCCTTGTCCAAGTCTGAACCTGTGGGGATGGCCGAATTGGAAATGCCATTTATCAAGGCTTGTTCTATCAGTATATTGTCCTTATGCTCTAATACATCATGAATATATTGCCCTTCAGGAACAGCTATATCCTGGTTATAATAAGTAGCCCTGGGCGGCATGGCAGTAGTAAAACCAAGCCTGCCTGCATATTTGCCTGTGAGTAGGCTTGCCCTGGTAGGCGAACACAGTTGGTTGGCATAGGCTTGAGAAAAAGCGGTGCCTTCGCTGATGAGTCTGTCTATGTTGGGCGTTTCATAAAACATTTTTGCCGTATCCGCACCTGTGAATTTTTGCGCATAGGTCTGGCTGTCCATGATCCCATAATCATCCGCTAAAATGAAAATTATATTGGGACGGCTTGCCACAGGTTTTTCGGCTTGTTTTCTTGTTTCTGACAAGCGCAGCAAAGAAAGAGGGAGAGCGTTAAAAATTGTATTTTATTCATTTTATAGGTATTTGGTCTATTATATCGTCGTTTTGATCAGGATTAAACAATTCCTTTTTGATATTAAGATCGAAGTCTTTAATTCGACTTTAATTTATAGGCTAGTCTAAAAGTAGGGTTTTGATTTAATCAAACCATCCTGTGCAGTACTGGTAAAGGAATTGGCAATTGATTTAAAATTGGTTGGTAAAAAAAAGTATTGGATGTTGTTTTGCTTTTTTTTGAGAGCCAAGATGTCTGGGTGTGAGTTTGCAACTATAGCCCAATATTTTTGATGACAAGAAATGGTAAAAATAGCTCGTAATCATAAATAATTCACTTCAAAAAGTCCTTTTCATTTCGGGACCAAGTCAGGTTTTCCAAAATAAAATCGCTATACCTTTTTCTTGTAAAAACATCAGCCTATCCTATCACCTGGAATTGAGGAAATAAGGCAATTCTTGATTTCTTATTTGATAGGCTTCTCCAATACCTTCAAAATAACTGATTATCATTAAAATGTCAATTAAATTGTTTTAAAGCTGTTTTACACGTATCCTTAGAGGTGACATTAGTTCTGAAATATATATAGGTGTAGTTGCAAACTACACCTAGCGTGGGATATTATGGGGAATAATTCAAAAGAATATACCTGTTTTAGCAGATGAAATTCGAAAATTGAAAGCTGGATAGAGAATAAATGATAAAATAGCCATAGTTTATTTTTTTTTAAAGCAGTGAATTTTTCATAAATCTAATTTTTACCCTGTAGTTGCAAACTTCCCTAGCGAAATTTTTAGGGTTCACTTTTTATTGACCAAATAAATAAGTGTAAATTAATGCCCTACATTTTCAGGTTTACTATTACTCTAAATTAACAATTGATACAAGCCCAAATAAATTAAATATGGATTTTAAACTACTTATTTATTGTGCACTAAGTGTTTTTTTATTTCAATCATGTCAGTCTACACAAAATTCTGAAAACCATAAAGAGGAGAATGAAATTGCAGTCAGTCCGGAGCAAATGGATAAATTGGGAATTACCAATGCGGAGCACCTAAGCGCCGCATCCAAGCGTGCACTGAATTGGCCGGATATTGGTAATGAATGGTTTATAGAATTCTCAAGTTTACAACCTTTAAAAGGGGATCTGGCCTATGAAGAAGGGATAGTTCGGAGAGACCCAAGTGCCATGCTATTTGAAAATGGTAAATACTATGTTTGGTATTCCAAAAGTACAGGACCAACGGATGGATTTGCCGGAGACATTGAAAAAGGTAAAGTATTCCCTTGGGATAGGTGCGATATTTGGTACGCAACTTCAGAAGATGGCTGGACCTGGAAGGAAGAAGGAATGGCGGTAGGCAGAGGGGAAAAAGGAGCCTATGATGATCGCTCGGTATTCACCGTTGAAATCATGAAGCATGAAGATATGTATTACCTGACCTATCAAACAGTGAAATCCCCCTACAATGTGCGGGTGAAAAATCAAATTGGACTAGCTTGGTCTGATTCACCTGAAGGCCCATGGACCAAAAGTGAAGAACCAATATTGAGTCCGGCAGACAATGGCATTTGGAAAGGAGAAGAACAGGATAGGTTTGCTGTAGTGAAAAAAGGGGACTTTGACAGTCATAAAGTCCATGATCCATGTATTCTTCCCTATAAAGGCAAATTTTACCTTTATTACAAGGGAGAACAAATGGGCGAGGAGATTACTTTTGGAGGTAGACAGATCCGGCATGGGGTGGCCATTGCAGACCATCCCAAAGGACCCTATGTCAAATCTCCTTACAACCCCATCAGTAACAGTGGGCATGAGATATGTGTTTGGCCGTACAATGGTGGAATAGCCTCATTAATCACCACAGATGGCCCGGAAAAAAATACCATTCAATGGGCACCTGATGGAATCAATTTTGAAATTATGTCTTCGATCAAAGGAGCTCCTCATGCCATTGGCTTAAACCGTAGTGCGGATTCAGAAAAGGAACCAACTGAAATTCTTCGGTGGGGACTGTCCCATATTTACAATAACTCCGATTATCAAAGTATCATGCGTTTTTCTTCAGCCAGAAGAACCTCACACAAAGCCAAGGGAGAATAAGCACCAATAGCGGTACAGGAATTAGTAGATGTTAGATAAAATTATTCGTTTAGACTGCTATCTTTACCACTAGATTTATCCTTACTATTATCCCAAAACGAGCTCACCATGTCAAATACTTCTAAAAGTGCTGTAGCCAAAGGGGACGGGACTTTTATTATTTCCCAGGTCAACCTTTCTGATCCTCAAGAAGACGAAGTCTTAATCAAAATGAAAGCTGCAGGACTTTGCCATACAGATTATGATTCACTCAATTGGGGAAAGCCTCTTGTAATGGGCCATGAAGGGGCGGGAATCGTAGAAAAAATTGGATCAGCCATAAAGGAGCTCAAAGTAGGGGATCAGGTGATTCTTAATTGGGCAACCCCTTGCATGCATTGTTTTCAGTGTCAGGAGGGGAATCAGCACATTTGTGAGAACAATTCACCTGTTGTAGCCGGAGCAAATGGACATACTCCCGGTCATGCAAACCTAGAGAGTAGCCAATGGAACGGAAAAAGCATTGAGCGTTCATTTAACCTAGGTACCCTAAGTGAGTATGCACTTGTGAAAGAGGCCGCAGTGGTGAAAGTGGATGAACCTGGACTTAATTTTTCGGCAGCAAGCATAGTGAGTTGCGGTGTGATGACAGGTTTTGGCTCTGTTGTAAATGCGGCAAAGGTGGAAGCAGGAAGCTCAGCTGTTGTTTTAGGTTGCGGAGGAGTTGGCCTGAATGTGATCAACGCCTGTAAAATTTCAGGAGCAGCGAAAATTATCGCAGTAGATGTCAACGCTACAAAGCTGGAATTGGCAAGAAAATTTGGAGCAACGGATACGATTCTTGCGGACAAGTCGGACATAGGTTTGTTGTTGGCTGCTAAAGAAGTAAAGGAATTATTAGGAGGCCGAGGCTCAGATTATGCTTTTGAGTGTACAGCCATACCTGCCTTGGGTGCCGCACCTTTGGCCATGGTTAGGAATGCTGGAACAGCGGTTCAGGTGAGTGGTATAGAAGAAGAAATAAGCATAGACATGAGGCTATTTGAATGGGATAAAGTCTATATCAACCCTCTTTATGGCAAATGTAGGCCACAAATTGATTTTCCAAAAATCATGAAACTTTACAATAAGGGTGAATTGATGCTGGATCAGATGATCACCCGGGAATATGCGCTGGAGGATTTACAACAAGCATTTGATGACATGCTAGCAGGAAAGAATGCAAAAGGAGTCATCGTTTTTAAGTAAAATTAGCTTATCCTATGAGTAGTTTCAGAACCAGTGAATTGTCTGACAACACTTTTGGAATGGACGGTTTGCGCTTTCTCACTGTCAAAACGCCAAACCTTAAAGGGAGGGGAGACATTTGTCTATTTATACCTGATGGAACGGATGCACTTGCCGATCTGCCCATTTATATTTTGCTCCACGGTGTATACGGGAGCTCCTGGGTTTGGGCATTGAAAGGTGGCGCTCACCATACAGCCAAAAGGATGATGGATTCCGGTGAAATCCGGCCAGCCATTCTTGCCATGCCTTCCGATGGGCTATGGGGAGATGGCTCTGGTTATTTGAGGCATAAGAACAGGGATTTTGGTCAATGGATCGTCTCTGATGTGCCAAAAGCTGTCTATGAGAATATTCCCTCTGCAAGCGAGAAATCTCCACTTGGAATAGCCGGCCTATCTATGGGAGGATATGGTGCTTTAAGATTGGGTACCGAATTTTCGGAAGTTTTCAAAGCCATATCTGCACACAGTGCCATCACTAAATTTACCGAAATGGAGGGGTTTGTAGAAGAGCCTATGGATGCTTACGATCTAATGAATGAAGACAATGATGTAATCGATTCAATAAGAAAAAATGCCCAATCTATTCCCGCCTTGCGCTTTGACTGCGGTAAAGAGGATGAGCTGATTGAAGGCAATCGCTTACTACATGCTCAATTGCTGGAATTGGGTGTTCCTCATGAATATGAGGAATTTGATGGTGCTCATGAATGGCCCTATTGGCAGAAACACTTAGAAAACACCTTAAGGTTTTTTGATCGAAACTGTCAAAAGTAATAATATCAATAAATGACAGTATCAATTGTCATGAATAGGACCGTTTTTCGACTTGAGGTAGCCTCCTTTATTTCCACTCATTACCGCCTTGATTTCTGACATAATGGACAAGGCAATTTCTTCTGGGCTTTCTGCTCCAATATCCAGACCCATAGGGCCGAAAATTAATTCTACATCCTTCTTTTGAATCGCAATTCCATGACTTTGTAACTGGTCTATTAACTTTAATAGCTTTTTTTTAGGCCCTAATACTCCTATATATGGACATTTATAGGGGTACAAACCTTCCAAAATTGCAAGATCATAATTGAAGTTATGGGTCATTAGTACCACAGCCGTCTTATTGTCTACTTTCAATTGGTCCACAATCTCTTCTCCCTTACCTATCAGAAGTTCACTAGCTTCGGGAAAGCGCGAAGCTGTAACCAAATCACTTCTACCATCAGCGATCGTGATTTCCCAGCCCATTACTTTGGCTAATTTCACCAAGGGAATAACATCATTCCCAGCACCCAATAGGTTTAGCTTTATAGCGGGCAGCATACATTCTACAAAGGCTGTGTAATTGGAGTTCTTTATGGGGAGAATAATAGATTTATTGGATGCTAAAACCGTTGTAGCTTCATTAAGTACAAATGCTTTGATTTCAGCCTCTAAATGGTTATAATGTTTACTATAAGTCATGGCCTCTTCCTGAATGAGGAGAATGGTTCCGTGTTGGTCAGTTCTTTTGTTTTTTATATCAAACAAGGTGACAAGAACCTTTGATTCCCTGTTTTTAACGCAGGATTTGAGCAGTTGGATGGGGTTATTCTCATAACTTTCATCAATCGGTTCTATCAAAATGTGAATGATTCCATTGCAACCTAAACCAATCCCAAATTTAGCATCATCATCATCGGTAGTGTCGTAGGTGACCAACAATGCACGTTGCTGAAAGATCACCATTTGTGCCTTTTTTAAAGCATCTCCCTCCAAGCATCCTCCTGAAATAGCACCTGTTAGGACACCGTTTTCTGTAATTAGCATTCTAGCCCCTGGTTGGCGGTAAGAAGAGCCATCGACCTTTACAACTGTAGCCAATGCAGTTTTTTCATTGTTCTGTCTTGCCGAATCATAAGCTTTAAGGATTTCTTTTATTTCTTTCATTCGACTAAAAGCTGTTTTGATGAAAGTAAGTGATAGGGTATAATTCTCCTTTCTTAAACTCATCCTGCTCCGACGGAAGACTCAAAAATGCATTTGCTAATGCCAAGTGAACCAAGTCTCCTGAGCCTGAGTTTGCAATTGGATTGGCCATTGTTTTACCATTATCATGGCTGGTTTTCACCAATAAATGATTGGTAAGAGGCTTTTTGAAAACAATGTCTTTGGTTAAATAGGCATAATTAGGGATTAGGGTAATCCCTAAATATTGATTGAGCCATAATTTAAAGTAAGCATGAAAGCAAACCAAGGTAGAGGTTGGATTTCCTGGAAAGCCAAAAACACATTTTGTGCCTTTAGTACCAAATAAAAAAGGTTTTCCGGGTTTTTGTTTTACCCCATGAATGTGGATTTGAAGGCCTAGTTCCTGAAAAACCACTGGTAGATAATCATATTTCCCCTTGGAGACAGCTCCGGAAAACAGCAATACATCAAATTCGTCAAGTAGTTGTTTTATGGCCGATGTAAGCTTTGCTTTGTCATCTGGTAGGTGGGTCGTTTTTGCTTCTACATTCAGCTCTTTCAAGGCTGCTTGAAGCATGTAAACATTGGACCTTCTTATTTGGTGGGGCAGGGGTTCACTTTCTATAGGAACTAATTCATCTCCTGTAGAACAAATCATGACTTTCGGCAATTTCACCACTTTTACCTGTGTATTTCCTGTAGTGGCCAGGATTCCCTTGACCCCCGGTTGGATCCATGTTCCTGAAGGTAGCAATAAATCTCCTTTTTTAGCATCTATACCTTTTCTATGGGTGTTTTGGAAGGGCTTATGAGCCATTGAGTCCAATTTTGCAATTCCATTTTGTATTGTAACCTTTTCATAAGGAATCACACAATCGGTATGGTAAGGCAAAACAGCACCAGTCATGACTTCAATACAATTCTCTGGATTTTTGAGTGGTTTCTGTTCCTGTCCTGCAGCTTGTATGGCTTCGATAAAAAAACTTTGCTGCTTCAATAATTGCCGGCTATCAATGGCTATTCCATCCATAGCTACACGGTCAAATGGTGGTGCATCCCTGTCGGTATAAATACCCTCTGCCAGCATTCTATTCAAACAGATTTCGAATGCTATGCTTTCTGTTCCACCTTTTGTACTGTGTTCTAAAATAATATTTTGGGCTTCTGCTACGCTAATCATTCAGTTTGATTTATCTTCACAATAATTCATAAAAGAGCTTTTACCCTCCTAAAAATGACATGGATTCTTTCGAGCCATCAGGAATTTGCTTTTCAGCTTCAAAACCGTCTTTTTCTTTACCTGCCACAGCCAAAAGAATGGCTGTTTTAAGTGCCTCTTCTCCAGCACCACTTCGTAATACATCCCTAAGGTTGCTTACAGGTGGTCCATATAAACAAGTTCTTAATTCTCCGGTAGCGGATAGCCTTATACGGTTGCAAGTGCCACAAAAAGTTCTACTGAAGGCGGGGATGATGCCAAAACTTCCCATGTAACCAGGTACCTTATAATTTACAGAGGTACTATTTGATTCATCTGTTATCTTTTGTATTCCAGGAAATTGAGCTTCAATATAATTGTAAAGGGCCTTGTAGTTCCACTCAGGAACTTCAAATTTATCGGTTCCATTAAAAGGCATTTCTTCCAGAAACCTAACTGACAATGGATGTTTTTCCGTCAGTTTAATAAAAGGTACAATGTCCTCGATGTTCTTTTTTCCATCGATCACACAGTTCAGCTTAACAATGAAATTCTGGTCCAATAATTCTATAATGCAGGCCATTACTTCATCAAATTTGTCTCGCCTTGTAATTTCATGAAACCGCTTTCTATCCAGGGAATCCAAAGAAATGTTTATTTTATTTACCCCAAATTTGGCCAGTTTTCGGATCTGCGCTTTACTAATTGAACCATTGCTAGTTAAGGTTACCTCTTTGAGTCCTTTGTTGTTCGAAAGCAGTTCAATAAAATCAATGATTCCTTTCCTTACAAAGGGTTCACCACCTGTAATTCTAATTTTTTTAACCCCAAGATTAACGAAGATCTTTGTGAGATAATCAAGCTCTTCATAAGTTAGCAAATCTTCCCGCTGCACGAAATTCATTCCCTCTTCAGGCATGCAATAATAGCACCTAAAATTACAGCGATCAGTAACTGACAACCTTAGATAATCTAGTTTTCTGCCGTATTTATCAATTAGCTCTTGCTGCATAGATTGTTGTTGGGATTTTGAGGCCCTTAGGTTATGGATGTGCATTTACCCACACCGTTTGATCGGTAAAATATTCTTTTTTCCAAATTGGAACTGTCTTCTTAAGCTCATCGATAAGAAACCTACAGGATTCAAATGCATCTTGCCTGTGGGCAGAAGAAGTACCAATAACTACTACCGGATCTCCTATTTGTTTCACTCCTAAGGCATGGACGATTACTATTTTTTTTAAGGGCCATTGTTTTGTTGCAATTTCCGCCAATTTGTTCATCTCTAAAATTGCCATAGGTTCATAAGCTTCAAATTCAAGTTTTACAACATCTTTCCCTTGGGCATGGTTTCTTACACTCCCTATAAATAGGTCCATTCCGCCTGCCTCAGGGTGTTGAAGCCATGAGTAAATATCATTTAGCTCAATCTGATCAACCAGTTTAACTTGTATCATATCATCCTCCACTTACTGGTGGGATTAAAGCAATTTCTTTTGCATTGGTCAAGGATAAACCGTCCTCTGCGTATTCAAGGTCAACAGCAATACCGATACTTCCTAGATTGCCCATCTTGGGGTATTTACTTAAGAGCCATTTTTTTAGATCCAAAACCGTAGTGATGGAGGGATCTTCTGGTAAATCCAGCTCTCTCTTTCCAACAATATCCTTAGAAATTCCGAATAATTGAATTTTCATGTCTTTGGTTGTAATCATTAATCCAATTTTAAAATTAAGCATAAGGGATTGATAAAGCATAGCAAATGACTATAATATTGACAGAAAAACTTGAATGAGAACAATCAAAATTTATTGTGGATTTTTTGGTGATCGCTTTTTTGCCGTCCTATTGGAATTTAAATCAAAGGTTTTAGTTGGTTGTATTGATCTTTTTCTAAGGAATAATTTCGGAAAAAGTATTGAAAACTTTTCATCTAATTTATTGATATGCAATGCATAGAATAAATTTAAAGGCTTGTGGATAAAAGAAATATATTTACAGAAAATGATTTTTTTAGTTATATATTTAGCTATACCTACTTTCTTATTAATTAATTTTTACTAAAATATCTTAAAATATATAAATTTTTGACCAAATACTGATTATTCTTTAAATTTTTTAATCTACAATATTTTGTATAATTAGTTTTATGAAGTGTGGTAAAATATTGTGTATTTATAGAAAAATTCATTACTTGTATAGTGATGTATTAAAAATAACTTAATCAATGGATAAAAAACTATCCGTTCCAAAGCTTGTAGGCTTGTTGCAGAACGGAGATCAAAAAGCCTACGATGATCTATATAAGCTATTCACTCCAAAAATTTTAAATACATGTAAAAAAATGTATCTAAACCAGCAGGATGCCGAAGAGGTCGTTCAAGAGGTGTTTTTAAAAGTTTGGATAAAAAGGGCTGATTTAGACAATACCTTGTCATTTAACGCCTACCTATTGGCAATCATGCGTTCGCTGATATTCAAACGATCCAGGAAACAGGCCCTGGATATTGCCTACCAAAAATACAATATTCAATTTCTCCAAAAAGTGGACAATAGTACAGAGGAATCGATCCTTTATGAGGAGATTAAGTCCTTTTCAACCAAGGCCATTGCTTCACTTCCCAAAGGCCAACAAGAGGTGTTTTCACTAAAATTCTCAGAACAGCTCACAGCAGATGAAATTGCTGAGAAACTTCAAATATCCAAAAGAACAGTCGAAAATCAATTGTATAAGGCAACTAAAAAACTTAAAAAACAATTAATTTCAAATGAATTGATCCCTTATGAACTTCTGTTCATGTTGATAATTTATTAATACAAACAATTATTCATTGCTGATTTTTTAAAATGCAATTTATTTAGTAAAAAAATAGGTAAAATTAAGAGTATGCGTAAGTAAATGTAGGTAAGTAAGGATATATACCATATAAACCCAAATGTGCTAATGGATAACTTTACCAGAAAGTGGCAGAAATTTCATGAAGGCAGTCTTTCTAAGAAAGAAGCTGTTGAGTTTTTACATTTTCTAGAAAGTGATTTGGGTAAAGCAAAATTTGAAAGCCTCTTAACGAAAATTTGGACGGATCAAGGAAGAATTAATCCTCAAGAATCAAGTCCCCTTTCCAATCCTTCTTCCAGCTTAAATAATAAAAAGGATAATTTTTTCAAAAAATTCACTTCCTATGATATTTCAAGGATCGGCACCCTCTTTAAATATGCAGCCTGTTTGTTGGCTTTTTTCTTATTGCTGAAAAACATTTACCTCTTACCAAACTTCTCAATTAATACTACCAATGAAGGGTCTGAAACGGTATGGGTTACAAAATCAAACCCTAAAGGAGTAAAATCCAGGATACTTTTACCCGATGGTACAAGGGTTTATTTAAATGCAGAAAGTCAAATTAAGTATTCCAATAACTTCATCAAAAACAGGTTTGTAATCCTAGATGGGGAAGCATTTTTCGATGTTATTGAAGATAAAAATCATCCCTTTATTGTCGAGGCATCCCATATCAAGACAACGGTTTTAGGTACCTCTTTTAATGTCAATTCACATTATCCGGAATCGGTTGAAATTGGCCTTGCTACTGGCGCTTTAAAAGTAACCAATTCGGCTACAGGAAAAGAGCTCTTATTGGCCCCAGGGGAAGCAAGTAGAGTTGTTGATGACAACAGCAAGATGGAAAAGTACAAAGTTGATCCAGAACAAATTGCTCAATGGAGAAAAGGGGTCCTTTTCATAAATAATGAAAAATTTGACAGGGTTATAAAAAAATTAGAGAACTGGTATGGGGTTCATATCACTGTCATTGGTGACAGACCTACAGGTACTTGCAGTGGAACCTTCGAAAAAAACACCTACCTGAGTAATGTTTTAAACGTACTGGCACATGCCTTAAATTTTAGCTATGAAATAGATAAGAAACAAGTAACAATTAACACAAATAATGATAGATGATTAAATAGGTAATTAATAAAATTAGTTCTAACCAATACCCAAAATCCCATGAAACAAGTTTTATTTAAAAAGTTTAATGCCCTAAAATTTAGATTTCTAATAATAGGGTTGTTAAGCATAATCACAATGCTTCCTGCATTGTCTGCCAATACTGCCAAGAGTATTGAAGATGTAAAGATCAAATTGGACTTCCGTGAAGGGAATTTAAAGGATCTCTTAGGTAATATAGAGAGTAAAACCGACTATAGGTTTTTTTACACCGATAAAGCAATTGTAGACAAGGATGTGCTTACCCTTGGTCGTAACAAAGGTACTGTTGCTGATATCTTAAAAGACCTCGCCCGGTTAAAAAACCTACATTTCAAGCAGGTAAATAACAATATCAGTGTTAAATTTTTGGAAGATAAAGCAAAGAACAAAGATGTTGAGATTGTTATCAATGAGGCCGATATTAATGTCAAAGGAAAGGTTACAGACAATAATGGAGAACCTATTCCAGGAGTAGCCATTGCTGTCGTTGGAACTACTATTGGTACAATAACCAATATTGATGGTGAGTTTTCTTTAACGGCACCTGAGGATGGGCAGTTGATGGTTTCTTATATTGGTTTTAGTAGCCAAAGAATCCAAATCAATTCCAGGTCGATTATTAATGTCACCTTAGAAGAGTCAATTTCTGGACTTGAAGAAGTGGTAGTAACTGCTTTGGGTATAAAAAGAGAAGCTAAAAGCTTAGGTTATGCCACATCTACAGTAGAGTCCGATGAAATGACGATTAACAGAACGCCTAATTTCATCAATTCACTTCAAGGGAAAGTACCAGGAGTAAACATTACCTCTATGGGTTCTGGACCACAGGGTAGTAGTAAAATCAGGATCAGGGGTGTCTCTTCCTTTGGAGGAAATAACTCTCCTTTGATTGTGGTGAATGGGGTTCCCATTGACAATACCAATTTTGGAGTAAGTGGGGATGTTTCAGAAGTAGGAAGCAATAGAAAATCAGATAGTGGTGATGGTTTAAGTAGTATTAATCCTGATGACATTACTTCAATGTCTGTTTTGAAAGGAGCCGCAGCTTCTGCTTTGTACGGTGCCAGGGCTAAAGATGGGGTAATTATGATTACTACCAGAAATAGGGCATCGGGATCAGGAATTCAAATAGAGCTTAACACCAATTATACAAATGATACACCACTGGATTTTACAGATTATCAGTATGAGTATGGACAAGGTGAAGGTGGCATAAGACCTAACTCTCCACGACCGGTTTCAGGGGTTTGGAGTTTTGGGGAAAAGATAGAGCCAGGAATGACCCAAATACTATTTGATGGTGTAGAAGTTCCTTACACGGCTCAGCCTAATAAAATTAGAGATTATTACAGAAATGGCTCTACACTTTCCAATACCATTACCCTTTCTTCAGGTGGTGAAAATGGTGGTTTTAGCCTTTCAGTTTCTAATATGGACAGTAAGGCCATCTTGCCTGGCTCCAATTACAATAGGAAAACCATAAACCTAGGCTTTACTCAAAACATAAAAAAATTAACTGTCTCTGGAAATATCAACTATTCTAAAGAGGATAGAATAAACCCACCCAATATAGCAGAGCAGGATTTTAGCCCAGTGGTCATCTACACCTTAGCGAGTTCCATGCCATTGTCATTATTAGAGCAATATGCCTTTGATGAAAACGGTGATGAATTTCCCTATTCCAGATTTACTAACAGAACCAATCCTTATTTTGCACTTTCAAGGTTTGAAAACAACATTAGGGATAGGGTTTATGGTAATGTAACGGCCAAATATGACATTACAGATTGGTTGTATGTTCAAGGAAGATTTGGACAGGATTTCTATTCCAGAGATTCAGAATACAACCTACCTACAGGATCGCAAAGACAATCCTCCCCACCTCCAGGATTTGTAAACGGTCAATATGTACAAGATATAAGAAGATTTAGAGAAGTTAATACCGATTTCCTTATAGGAATGAACAAGACATTTGGAGACTTTGGCTTGATGGTTAATCTTGGAGGAAACCAGATGTACAGAAGGCTGGATGTAAATACCCTTTTGGGCGAGAATTTTTACACCCGTGATCTTTATACAATAGGGAATGCAAGTAAAATCACCACAAATTATAGTATTTCTGAAAGACAGGTTAATTCCTTGTATGCGAGTTCTGAATTGTCATGGAAAGGTTTCCTTTATTTGAATGGAACGGTTAGAAATGACTGGTTTTCTACCCTTTCTCCAGCCAATAGAAGTATCGTCTACCCATCTGTTACAGGAAGTTTTGTCTTCTCACAGGCTTTTGAAAACCTGCCAAATTGGATTTCTTTCGGAAAGGTTAGATTGGCCTATGCTGAAGTAGGTAGTGATACAGATGTTCAGCCTTATGCCAATAACCTATTCTACAATATCAATCAACAACAATTCCCCAATTCCAATGGCGTTGCGCAACCGGTAGGTTCTATAAGTGGCTCCGTAGTTCCAAATTCCAATTTGAGGCCAATGAGGGTTACTGAAAAAGAAATAGGTTTGGAATTGACACTATTTGATAACCTTCGTTTTGAAATGTCCTATTATGACAAGTTGTCTTCAGACCAAATTCTTCAAGCACAGATATCTGATGGATCAGGCTATCTTAATCAATTGATTAATGTAGGAGAAAGTGAGAACAAAGGTTTGGAAATGTATGCGGCTATATCTCCGATAAAAACTTCAGATTTTGAATGGAATTTTGGAGCCAATGCTTCTTATAATAAATCTAAAGTACTAAGTCTAGGTGATGATGTAGAAGGAACTTTTATCACTGTAGGTTTAGCAGAATTTCATGGAGAATTAAGACAGGAAGTTGGCAAGCCTATGGCCCAATTGTATGGGTGGGGATACCTTAGAGATGATCAGGGCAGACAAATCTTTGATCCGAACAGTGGACGTCCATTAAGATCTAATGAACAATTGAATTTTGGTTCAGCCATTCCTGTATGGGTTGGAGGATTTACCAATAGCTTCAATTATAAAAAACTTAGCTTTTCCTTCTTGATAGACTTTAAATTGGGACATAAATTGATCTCAGGAACCCATACAAATGCTTATAGGCATGGATTGGATAAAGCCACACTAGTTGGAAGGGATGTGGGATACGTAGTAGGTGATGGTGTAAATCCTAATGGAGAGGTTAATACAGCTCAAGCTCCTGTACAGACCTTTTATGAGACCATTCGTTCTGGAAGAATGTCTGAGCAATCTGTTTTTAATGCAGGTTCTTGGCAGCTTCGCCAGTTAACTCTGGGCTATGACTTAAGTAGCTTGATTCCTCAAAATAACTTTGTTAAAGGATTGAAATTTAATGTTGTTTCTAACAATGTAGCTGTGATAAAAAAGTGGGTGCCGCATATTCATCCTGACCAAAACGGTATTATCTCAGATAATAGTGCTGGTTTGGAAGCTACCGGATTACCTATTACAAGAAGTATTGGGTTCAATCTAAATGTGAAGTTTTAATGGCTTTACGACATCCAATCAACCATGAGTTACAATTAAATTTATCAGAGATGAAAAAGTCAAAAAAATCATACATCTATCCCTTTATTTTACTGTTCATTTTATTCTCCTGCGATTCGGGCTTTGATGAGATGAACACTAACCCTGTTCGGCTTACTTCGATAGACCCCGCGTTTCAATTGAATCAGGCCATAATCTCTAGTTCTCCTGGCTACAATAACTTGACTTATGAAGTAACTATTGTCAGACAAATGATTACTCCCTTTCAAGGGGTAGGAACTGGAGGCAATTTAAATCAAGACAATAGAGCAGCCACAGAAGGAAACTGGAACACGGGTTATCGTACCGTATTGAAAAACCTAATCGATGGTTTGGCCAGGCTGGAATCCATGCCAGAAAGAACTAATCTTAAACATATTCTTCAAATTTGGAAAGCACATACTTTCATGACCTTAACCGATACCTATGGAGACATTCCTTATTCAGAAGCTGGTAAAGGATACATTGATGGTTTGGTTTTTCCAAAGTATGATTCTCAAGAAAGTATCTATGCTGGAATATTAAGTGACCTAGAAGGCGCAGTGCAAGGCCTTGATGCATCTAAGGATGCAATAGGGCAGGAAGTAATGTACAGTGGAAATGTGGAACAGTGGAAGAGGTTAGGGAATTCTTTAATGCTTCGTGCTGGTATGCGACTTTCTAAAGTCGATCCTACTTCCGCTGCTTCTTATGCCAGCAAAGCAGTTTCAGGTGGTTTGATGCAGTCAAACGATGACAATGCCGTTGTCCGACACAATGCAGATTATAGAAATGGTGTAGGTACAAACCTTAATGGAGGACAAGCACCTTTTTACTATCTGGATCAAGAATTTGTTGATTTCCTTAAAGACAACAACGACCCCAGATTGACTTCTATCGGGGTAAGGTATATTGGTGCGCTTAGCGGTAATGACCAAGTTGAAGAAAATGCCAATAGGGATTTTGATGCCCAGGTCGGAATGCCTCAGGGCTATGACAATACCACCATTATTCCTGTAGTAGAGGATGCAGGTTTGGCGAGCTTGTTTGATTATACACAATTGGATAGAAGTAGGATGGGAAATCCTGAAGCACCAAATTTTCTAGTAACCTATTCTCAAACATTGCTTTTATGGGCAGAAGCTGCTTTTCGTGGCTGGGCCCCTGGGGATGCCGAACAATTGTACCATGACGGTATAAGAGCACATATGGAGCAAATGGCATTGTGGGGCAATAATATGGCTATTTCTTCTAGTGAAATCGATGCTTACATAGCTGCCCATCCATTGGAAGCTGGTAAAGAACTTGAGCTCATTAATACTCAGTATTGGATGTCCTCTTATCTAATTGGCCATGAAGCATGGGCAAACTTTAGAAGATCAGGTTATCCTGACGTAGATCCTAATCCTTACCCAGGTAGTGACCTTAAAGAGGAAGACTTTATCAGAAGACTAACCTATCCTGATTCCGAGTTAACTGTCAATAAAGAAAACGTAGATCTTGCCACCAGTAGAATGGGGCCGGATATTCTTGATACAAGAGTTTGGTGGGATGTGAAACAATAAACATTTCAATTACACAGATGGGTACCTATTGAGTTTTGTAATCAAAGGAAAATCCTTCGGATGGTGATTGGGTTTCAGTACAAGTATTGAAATGAGATGGATTAACCCGGATTATGTAATAGAATTTCTCCGCCCTGACATTGTCAGGGGTGAAGCCTGTCCCGTGTTTACGGGAAGTGTTGCAATCGCAAGAAAATCAGGCTGTTTGGAGATTTTAGCATAGCACCGCTATGGTGAAATTGAAAACAGCAACGAAGTGGCTGATTTTAAAGCGATTTCAGCACGTAATAGATTGTCTATTGCATATTTCGGGTTTAACTAATCCTATGATTTAGAAAAGTTTACATGGCCTGATAGGTTCCCTAATTGTGTAAATGAGAATCGTGTTTCGTGAAAGGAATAGAAGAAAATCAACTTAATACCATACTATAAATTTTAATGAAAAAAATCAAAAAACGAATTAAGGCGGGTGAAACTTTGGCCGGGTGCTGGCTCAATCTTGGTAGTTCTGTAACGGCCGAAATTGTTGGCTTATCAGGTTACGACTGGGTTCTGATTGACCTAGAACATGGAGCTGGAGAACAAACAGATCTCTTACACCAACTTCAGGCTTTGGAACATACACCGGCGGCTTCCTTGGTCCGTGTTGAAAGCTATCAAAAGGAAAGAATCCATCGCGTTCTAGATTTGGGAGCCAATGGAGTAATGGTGCCCCGCATTAAATCGGCCACAGAGGCCAAATCAGCCATTGCTGGTATACATTATCCACCTCTAGGAGTGAGGGGAGTAGCCAAAATGGTCAGGGCCACTGGTTTTGGGAAAAATTTTGATGCCTATAAAGAAGGGACCCTGGATAACTTGCTAGGAGTAATTCAAATCGAAACGGTGGAAGCACTTGATGAATTGGATGAAATTGCTTCATTACCTGGAGTTGATGTACTATTTATTGGCCCAGCAGATCTTACAATGGCTTTAGGTATTGATGGAGATTTATCTCATCCCTTATTTATTGATGCCGTAGATAAAATCATAGCAGCAGCAAAAAATGCAGGTAAGGCAGTTGGTATATTAATTTTTGATCCCAATGATTTTGCAAAATACAATGAAATGGGGATACAGCTTATTGCCTGTGGTGCTGATGCCACTTTTGTTGCCAATGGTGCAAGGGCGCTTGCCAGTCAGTTGAATTCGGCTAAGATAAAAAAGGAATAAACACATGTTACAGGATCCTTTAATTATTTTAGTGATTGGCATGGTCATCGTTGTAGGTGGCATAATTGGTGGGAAATTAAATCCTTTTATTGCATTAATATTGGCAGCCTTAGTAGTAGCTTGGTTGACCCCTGCTACAGCAATTGTAGAATTTGCTTTAAGCAAAGGTCAATCTGAAACGGCAGCTAATGCCTTGGCAAATACTTCTATTGGAGAGCGCATTGCTGCTGCTTTTGGAAGTACTGTTGGTAAAATTGGTATTCTGATAGCTATGGCGGCAATTATAGGCAAGGCCATGCTAATGAGTGGGGCGGCGGAAAGAATTGTTAGGTCAATTCTGGGGCTAACTGGTGAGAAAAATGCACCTTTGGCCTTTTTAAGTGGAAGTTTCTTTCTTGGAATCCCCGTATTCTTTGACACTGTCTTTTATCTGATGATCCCTTTGGCGAAAGCCATGGCCATGCGATTGAAGCAGAGTTATTTATTGTTGGTCTTGTGCATTACGGCAGGGGCAGCAATGGCAAATTCTCTTGTACCACCTACTCCTGGCCCCTTGTTTCTAATTGCAGAAATGAATATACCTATAGGAATGATGATGGTTGGAGGCTTTCTAGTGGGAACAGTTACCATTATAGCGGGATATTTCTTTGCAGTATGGGTTAACAAGCGGAATCCTATTCCATTAAGGGAATCCCTAGATGCTCCCCTAAGTGAAATTGAAGCTTTGGCTAATAAAGATGCTTCGCAGTTACCTTCACTTTCCATTTCCTTGTCTCCGATCCTTGTACCCCTATTGCTAATTACAGGAAGTGCTACCATAAACACTTTCATGGATGTTAATGAAGCAGGTAGCGAAAATATTCTCTTGGTTTTACTTAAGTTTTTTGGCGAGAAAAATATGGCCTTGATTATGGGGGCTATGGCTGCATTGCTGACTTTATTTCTCCAAAGAAATAAATCCAATGATGGAATGAAAGGAGCTGTCCAATCCGCCTTAACCAGTGGTGGAGTAATTATACTAATAACGGCTGCAGGTGGAGCTTTTGGTGCCATGTTACAGCAAACTGGTATTAGTTTACGCATTGCAGACCTAACTTCAGGTTACCAAATGGCCTTGATTCCATTGGCATTCTTTATAACAGCACTTGTAAGAACAGCTCAAGGATCGGCCACTGTTGCCATGATCACTGCTTCGGGAATCCTGTCAGGTATGTCTACCACAGGCTTGGATTTTCATCATTTGTACCTTGGTCTAGCTATTGCTTGTGGTTCCAAGCTCGTTCCATGGATGAATGACAGTGGATTTTGGATTGTATGTAAAATGAGTAATCTTACGGAAAAAGAAGCCTTGAGAACCTTTTCCCCATTGCTTACCATCATGGGCATTGTAGGCTTAATAACCATAATGATTGCAGCTAAAATTTTCCCTTTAATTTAAAGTTGATTATAAACCCAAAGTATTATGAAAAACTTCCTTAAAACCCTTCAAAGAAGGAAATTTATGAAACTTTTTGCTTCTGGTACAGCAGGAGCATTGACTACGGCTACAGTAGCCATTGGTGCGGATAGATCAGCCTCCAGACCTTCTTCTATAAAAGCCCAAGCAGCAAAAAAAGTATTGATGAAAGTAGGCTGTCAATCGGGAGGTACTTCCGAAGAAAACCTTGCTTTTAAAGCCAGGCATGGTGTTTATAACATGGACGGTGGAATGCCTAAATTCGTTCCAGGTAAAGGTTGGGACCTGGAAGACTCCTTAAGGAAAAGAGAAGCATGTGAAAAATTCGGAATTAGTTTGGATGCTTATCATCTGCCTTTGACTTCCGCCGGGATCGATCGTGTGGTAGTACCCAATATCATGCTGGGAAAAAGTCCTGAAAGAGATAAGGAAATAGAAATGATCCAACAAATGATTCAGGTTTCTGCAAAAACAGGTGTGAAATTGTTGAATTACAATACCACTATTTTACCTGTGCTGCGAACGGGTAGAACCATTGACCCAATGAGAGGTAATGCTTCCTACAGTACCTGGAATTATGAAGAAGCCCTAAAGCGGGAGCAGCCGCTTACCGTTGCAGGAGATGTAGATGCTGATGAAATCTTTGAAAGAATTGCCTATTTATTGGATAGAATTGTTCCAGTGGCTGAGGAATACAAAGTGCAATTGGGAAATCACATTGCTGATCCACCGGTTCCAGATAAATATAAAGGGATAATGAGATGGAATAGCCCTGAAGTTTTTGAAGGTATGAAGAGGTTTGCTAAATTGTCAGATAGTCCCTATCATGGTTTTAATTTTTGCATAGGGTCTATAGCTGAAGGGCTAAGGGATCCGAAAAATGATATCTTTCCAATCATAGAATATTTTGGAAAGAGAAAACAGATATTCAATGTTCACCTCAGAAATATTAAAGGCAATTACAACAATTTTCAAGAGGTATTTCCCGACAATGGTGAAATGAATTTCTTCCATGTAATGCGGGCCTTAAGAGATGTGGAATTTGATGGCATGGTAATGCCAGATCACGTGCCTACACATGAGGCAGAAGGAGCTAGTTCCCAAGCATTTTCATTTGCTTATGGACACATTATAGGTATACTCCAAGCATTAAAAGATGAGGCCTGATTTCAAAAAAATAACTATCAATAAATAAGTGACCAAATAATAATTAACAAAGAGCAACTATTATGAAGAAAGTAGGATTTATAGGATTGGGAATTATGGGTAAACCCATGGCTATCAACTTAATCAATGCTGGCTACGAAATTAATATTTTAAATAGTAGCAAAGCCGCTGCTGACTTGACGCCTAAAGGAGCAACTGCCTATCACTCTTGTAAAGAAGTAGCGGAAAATTCAGAAATCATTATTACCATGCTTCCGGATTCTCCAGAAGTAAATGAGGTGGTTTTTAGTGATAAGGGTGTTTTAGCAGGAGTCAAATCAGGGAGTATTTTCGTAGATATGTCAACCATTGCACCATCCACAGCTAGGGAGGTTGCAGAAGCCATGCTTTTGAAAGGTGTGGATGCATTGGATGCTCCTGTATCAGGAGGTCAGGTAGGAGCGGAGTCCGGAAACCTTTCGATTATGGTTGGAGGGAAGCAATCTGCTTTCGATGCAGTAAAGCCATTGTTTGAAGTGATGGGTAAAAGTGCAGTTCTCATTGGAGATGCCGGCGCTGGACAATTAACCAAAGCCTGTAACCAAATGATTGTGGGAATGACCATACAGGCGGTTGCTGAATCTTTTACATTGGCTAAAAAGGCTGGTGTTAACCTTGAAAAAATGCGTGAAGCTCTTTTAGGAGGTTTCGCCCAAAGTAGAATACTTGATTTACATGGTCAAAGGATAATTGACCGGAATTTTGAACCAGGATTTAAAATAAAATTGCACCGTAAAGACATGAACATAGCCTTAATGGCGGGTAAAGAATTTAAGGTGCCTCTTTATGGCTCTGCCTTGGTAGCCAGTCATATGGATGCCGTATTGGCTGCTGGATGGGATGAGAAAGACCATAGCGCCTTGGCATTGTTAATGGAAAAATTATCCAATGTAGACTAAACCTTCATTCTAAACACTATGAATAAAAATACAGCAGGTAGGGGACCGATCATTAAGGAAATGATCATAACCCCTATCGCGATTAAGGATCCACCGCTATTGAACGCGGCAGGATTACATGCACCCTATGCATTGAGAACCATAGTAGAGTTAGTGACAGAGGATGGAATTGTTGGAATTAGCGAAATACCAGGAAACGACGCCATTAATAGTTCTCTGGCTGAGGCTGCCAAAATTATTATTGGTAGAGATGTCTACCAATTTGGCAAACTACAGCAGGCATTGAATGCTCATTTTGGCACCGACACTAGCAAAGACAGGGGAGATGCCCCATGGGATCAAAGAAAACTTGTACATGTTTTTTCAGCCCTTGAAGTGGCCTGCCTTGACATTATAGGAAAGGTGGTTAACAGACCAATAGTGGATCTTTTGGGAGGGAAAATGCGGGATGCCGTCCCTTTTGCCGCTTACCTGTTTTTCAAATACGAAGGTGCTGGAGGAGAGCTCGGTTTTGGAAAAGCACCAAACGCGAGCGGATGGGATGCTGCAAGACAAGAAGCAGCTATAGATCCTAAAGGAATCGTTGCTCAGGCAAAGGCCATGTGTAAAAACTACGGCTTCCAATCCATAAAACTAAAAGGTGGGGCTTTTGAGCCTGAACTTGAGGTGGATGCCATGTTTGCTTTGCACAAAGAATTTGGTGAAGACATGCCATTAAGGTTTGATCCCAATGCCATTTGGAAGCCGGAAACCGCCTTGAAATATGGTAAAAAAATGGTGCCAATCTTGGAATATTTAGAAGATCCTGTTCGTGGACAGGAGGAAATGGCCAAGTTAAGGAAATTAATAAAAACACCTTTGGCGACCAATATGTGTACCACCTCCTTCGATGAAATTCCATCAAGTATTCGATTGGGTGCGGAAGATATTATTCTTAGTGATCATCATTTTTGGGGAGGTTTAAAAGCTTCTATGGAATTGGCAAAACTCTGTAGCACTTTTGATAGAAAACTGTCCATGCATTCCAATAGTCATCTAGGCATTTCATTGGCTGCTATGGTTCACTTAGGTGCTGCATTGCCTGAAGTTCCCTATGCGCTAGATACGCATTATCCTTGGCAGTCTGAAGAAGTGATACTTGGAGGAAGTATATCATTTGAAAATGGGGCTGTAGAGGTACCTAAAGGCCCGGGTTTAGGGGTAGAGTTAGATCGGGAAGCCTTGAAAGTACTTCATCAGCAATACCTTGATTGCGGTTTGTCTAAAAGAGACGATCAGATAGAAATGAGAAAAGTGCAGCCAGGTTGGACTTTTCAAAAAGTAAGATGGTAAAATAATTATGGATAAGGCATTACCAATTTCTTCTAAGATAGTTTTCAAATAAAGTTTTTATTAATTAGCTGATTCAGTATGCAAAAATGGATAAGAAGAAAAGCATTGTTTGCACTATCATTTTTCTTAATTGTAATAATTCATAGTGAAGGACAACAGATAAGTAAAGAAGAAATGCTTTTCCTCACCCCTCAATGGAAAGGTGAACGTTTTGAAGATGGTCGCCCTAAGGTTTCTGATTCACTATTGGAAAGGATGAAGATGGTAACCCACGAAGAAGCCTGGGCTGTTTTAAAGAATGAAGGCTACAAATACCAATATGCCGAACACTGGGAAACTATTCATCCGGATAGTGTCCTGGTGGGTAGGGCACTTACAGCTACTTTTATGCCAGGAAGGCCAGATATCCATGATGCCATTGACAAAAGAGGCAAGGCTGAAGGAAAACGTGGTCAAAACAGTTGGCCCGTAGACCTTTTGGTACCTGGAGATGTTTATGTAGCTGACCAATTTGGTTTGCATGTTGGAGGTCCTACCATAGGAGATAATGTAGGGAATGCCATCTATGCAAAATCCGGAAATGGTATCGTCTATGATGGAGCCATTAGAGATATCAACGGCTTGAAAGCCATAGCTGGATTTGCATCTTATTTTAGTAGTTACCACCCTTCCCATCACAACCAATCAGGGGATCTAAATACCATGTTAATTGGAATCAATAAACCTACCAAAATCAGACAAGTAACAGTAATGGCAGGAGACGTGGTATTGGGTAGAGATGGGGCCGTTACTTTTATTCCTCCTCATTTGGCGGAAAAAGTTGTTGTGACTTCTGAAGTAGTACGTCTTCGAGACATGTTTGGCCACAGTAGAATTAGAGAGGGAATATATACTGCAGGACAAATTGATACGCGTTGGTCTCCGGAAATAGAAAAGGATTTTTCTAAATGGCTCAATGATCATATTGATGACTTACCAATTCCAGAAGAACAGATTCGTGAAATATTAAAAGAAAGGACCTGGTAAAATGGTTTTTTCAATTTCCGGATACTAAAATATTAATTGAATAGTCTTGTGTTAATACATTTAAAATAAGTGTGATAAACCTATATTTATTGCTGAATTGAATGAGACGCCTCAGTTATTGACTCACTTTTAAGTTTATTGACTGAATTTTAATAGATCGATTTAAACCTAAAATAGATAAGCATGACTAAAAGCCTACACCGAAGGTCTTTTCTTTCTAAAGCCGCCTTAGCGGGCCTTACTGGATCGGCCTTTTTTTCCAATTATGGTACAGTGCTCTCTGCAGCAGTGGAAAAAATGCCCAGGCACTCGAATCCTTCTACACTTAAAATCACTGATGTTAAATGCGGATTCGTTAGGGGAGCCTTATATGTTAAAGTCTACACCAATCAGGACATCTTTGGCTGTGGTGAAGCAGTAGACGCCATTCATGGAACCTATCACTTGGTCAAAAGGCTTGGTGGGCAAATCAAAGGAGAAAATCCACTCAACCCTAACCGTCTTGCAGAGCAATTAAGAAAGGGAGCCTTTTTTGGTGGAGCCCAATCTGGGGTATTTGTGGCGGTTCTTACGGCTATAGAAACTGCCCTTTGGGACATTACAGGCAAAGTCTTTGGTGTTCCTGTTTACCAGTTATTAGGAGGTAAGTTTAGAGATAAAATCCGGGTTTATTGTGATACTGCATTGTACACATCCAGAAATCCAAGCCCTCAGGATTATGCACAAGCTGCTAGAGGGGCGGTGGATAGGGGCTATACTGCGGTTAAGTTTGATGTAGATGATGGGGGAGACCCTAATAAGTATGATCGATTCAATTGGACAGCTAGTCCCGCAGAGATAGATCGGATGTACAATGCCATTGCTGCAGTGAGAGAAGAGGTTGGCAAGGGAATCGATATTTGTGTGGACATGCATGGTCGGTATGATTATATAACGGGTGTTAAAATGGCCCGAATGTATGAAGACCTTGATTTAATGTGGTTGGAGGAACCAATACCAGCTGACAACCCTAATCTCTACCAAAAACTCACCCAACAGACCAGTACACCTATTTGCACGGGTGAAAATGTTTACCTGGCTTATGGTTTTGTCAATATACTAAAAGAGGGGGGTGCTGACATTATCATGCCAGATATTCAGAAAGCTGGGGGATTAGGAGAAGCTCAGCGAATCGCAAACCTTTCCAATTTATTTTATGTGCCTTTTAGTCCTCATATGGTGGCCTCCTTTTTAGGAGCCATGGCATCTTGCCATGTATGTGCCTCTGTTCCTAATTTTCAGATTATGGAATGGCAGATTTATATGGATACAGATCAGATGTGGCAGGACATAGTTACTTACGATGGTGAAAGAACTTCTGACGGATTCATTAAACTCTCTGAAAAGCCCGGAATTGGAGTAGAAATCAATGAGGAGGGGATGAGAAAATATGCAGTCAAAGATGTACCTTTTTTTGAATAATAAAATTACTTAAACCAATAACTATGAAACCAATAGATAACCCAAAATTTAGTAACCTTTTCAATTTACCTAACTCATTCAAAAAGGAGGAACCTCAAAAAACGATAGAGCCTCAAGAGACAGGAATTCCTGATCGAAGATCCTTCCTTCAGAAAGCGGCTCTAGGAGGATTGGGACTTGGTGCATTCATGTCCTTGCCAATTGAGGATACGCTTGCTCATTCCATGCAAAATGTCAATCGAAATTCTAATCCCTCAGATTTGAGAATTACGGATTTGAGAATTGCAGAAGTGGCAGGCGCACCTATGCGTTGTCCAATTATCCGAATCGATACCAACCAAGGGATTTATGGTTTGGGGGAAGTTAGAGATGGGGCGAGTGCAAGATATGCTCTAGTTTTGAAAAGTAGAATTCTTGGTGAGAATCCATGTCAAGTAGAGCGATTATTTAAGAAAATTAAACTTTTTGGAAACCATGCCAGACAAGCTGGTGGTGTTTGTGGTATTGAAATGGCTTTATGGGATTTGGCAGGTAAAGCCTATAATGTACCAATTTATCAAATGTTGGGAGGTAAATACCGAGATTCAATTCGTCTTTATTCAGATACCACCAAGTCCAATGATCCTGAAGTATTTGCCGATAGGTTAAAAGCCCGAAAAGACAAAGGCTATACCTTTCTTAAAATGGATTTTGGTGTGGAGATGGTAAAAGACAATGAGGGATCTGTTGTCAATACCAGAGCCTTTGAAAAAGGCAAATCATGGGATTCAGAATATGGTAGCTATGGTAGAACAGGACACCCATTTACAGGAGTCCAAATAACAGATAAAGGGATTGCAGAAATGGTTGAATTTGTTGCTGCAGTAAGAAATAAAGTTGGTTATGATATCCCCTTAGCGGCGGATCATTTTGGTCATTTTGATTATAAAGAATGTATCCGCTTAGGAGAAGCCTTAGAGCCATATCGGTTGGCTTGGCTAGAAGACATGGTTCCTTGGTTTTATACAGAAAAATGGAAGCAAATAACAAATGCCATTAAAACGCCCACCTTAACAGGTGAAGATATATTTCTCAAAGAGGAGTTTATCAAGTTGATTGAAGCTCGTGCTATCGATATGATACAACCTGATTTGGCATCCTCAGGAGGCATTTTAGAAACAAAGAAGATTGGAGATTACGCGGAAGAACAGGGCATACCTATGGCCATGCATTTTGCTGGAACCCCAGTTTCTTTTATGGCAAATATTCATTGTGCGGCTGCTACGGAGAATTTTATAGCACTGGAACATCATTCTGTAGATATTCCCTGGTGGGAAGACATGGTGAAAAATATCCCCAAACCATTGGTAATTGATGGGTTTGCCAAAGTACCGGAAGGTCCGGGCTTAGGAATTGAATTGAATGAAGAGGTGATTAAGCAACACTTACAAGAAGGTACTGAGTACTTTGCGCCTACTGATGATTGGAATACTGATCGATCAAATGACAGGTGGTGGAGTTAAAAACTAGTCTCCGTTTATGTAGGTTTAAATAATTTAGATTGGAGACTGGTTGTTTTATTACTTTCTTTTCAAGAAATTCACATTTAAATAGTATAAAACCTGATTATGATGAATAAGATTACGCTTGCTTGCCTCGTATGTCTATCGACATTTACGCTAGAGAGTTTTGCCCAACAAATTTCACCTACACCAGATCAAATCAAAGCTTTGACTGTAGAATGGGAGGGAGAAAGATTTCCTGATGGAAGACCAAAAGTTTCTGATGAATACCTTGAAAGACTTAAAGCCATATCCATGGAAGAAGCCTGGGGAATTTTAAGAAACAAAGGTTATAACAATCAGTTTGAAAACGATTGGATAATTTTAGATGACAATGAAGTTATGACTGGTCGGGCAGTTACTGCCCAATATATGCCTTTTAGAGAGGATGTAAATAACATGGTTAAGAAAGTTGGTAAAGAGGAGGGGAGAGCCCAATCCGGAGGTACCAATTCCTGGCCAATCGATGGATTAGTTGAAGGTGATATTTATGTTGCTGATAGCTATGGTAAAATTGCAGATGGAACTTTGATTGGAGACAATCTTGGAATCGCTATATATACCAACTCAAAAAGAGGTGTTATATTTAATGGTGCAGTGAGAGATATGGCTGGTTTGGACAAGATTGAAGGTTTCAATCTTTGGATAAAAGGTCATGATCCGTCCTACATCCAGGAAATGATGTTAACTACTATTAACTATCCAATTAGAATGGGAAGGGCTACTGTATTGCCTGGCGATGCAGTTTTGGCTAATAAATGGGGAGTAATATTTATTCCAGCTCATTTGGTTGCAGATCTTGTGATCAATGCAGAATTCACTGCGCTTAGGGATCAATTTGGTCACCTTAGACTACAGGAGAAAAAATATACTGCCGGAGAAATTGATAGCCGATGGAGTGAAAAAATCAAAAGTGATTTTATGAATTGGCTAAACAGTAAAAATGATCTACCTATGAGTAAGGCTGAACTTGATGCCTACTTGAAGGATAGAAACTGGTAAATCAATTGCAAGCCCTCCCTTGAAAATCAAAGGAGGGCTTATATTTTTCTAGGTTTTTAAACGTTAGTCAATTTAGATGACTAATGTTTAAGACAAGATAAACTAATCAAGATAATTACAGTGTAGTGGAATTAATTCCCGTATGATTTATGCCCTTCAGTAGTTTAACCCGAATTATGTAATAGGATTTCTCCGTCCTGACCAATGTCAGGGGTGAAGCCTGTCCCGTGTTTACGGGAAGTGTTGCAATCGTAAGAAAATCAGGCTGTTTGGAGATTTTAGCATAGCACCGCTATGGTGAAATTGAAAACAGCAACGATTGGGTATTTTGAAGCGATTTCAGCACGTAATAGATTGTTTATTGCATATTTCGGGTTTAACCCTCTCAAAGTCAATTAGTAGTTAGTTATTTCTGATTTGACCTATCTGAGATGTCCCTAATAATTCTGTCCAATTCTTTAGAAGAGTCCATGATATAATCTAAAATTTCTTGGAGTTCATCGCCCGAATAATTCATACTATTTTGGAGATTTATTAAACCCATAATCCTTGCTACAGGAGCTCGTACTACGTGAGATTGTTTCCAGGCAATTTCCCTTAATTTCTTATTTTGCATTTCTATTTCAGCAATATGATTAACCTTATCCGTAATATCCTTGGCAAAACAAGCTGCACCAGATACAAACTTCTTACCTTCCACCATATCTATTATAGGATAGAGTCCAATTTGAAATGTTTTAGGTTCTAGCCCTATTCCTTTGGGTGAAAAAGTAAGGTTTTGCTGAAAACCAGCTAAAACTTGATCAAATATACCCTGCCAATAATTTATATACTTCTTGTTAGAAGGTATATTAAATGGTTCACCCAGTTTAAACCTGTGCCCAGTAGACCTTTCCATTTCATCAAAATAGGCCTTATTAGCCATTATCAGTTTATATTGATCATCTATGGCCCAAATAAGGTCTTTTGTACTGTTGATAACATGCTCTTGAAGTAACTGAACCTCAGCCAATTTTTGCTGATGTTTTATTCTTGAGGTAATATCTTTAAAATATACTGCAATGCCATTCTCCTTCGGAAACGAAGATATTTCAAGCCAGATGTCCATACCAGGATAATAATCAACAAATTTCCTTTCCTCGCGAGTTTCCATGGAGATAACATATTCATTAAATAACTTAAGATCAATTGCATCACTGTAAACCTCCCATAGGTTTTTTCCAACAATATTCTCCCGGCATTTAAGAAGTATTTTTTCAGCAGCTTTATTCCAATAGGTAACAATCCAGTTTTTATCAACAGCAAAAAAACCATCTGTGATGCTTTCAAGTATGTCTTCCCGGTCCCTGTTGGATTTTTCTAGCCTTAATTTATACATTTCTTCATTAGTGATGTCGTAATTAATACCTACCATTCTAATAGGAGTGCCAGCATCATCTCGCAAAATTTTGGCCATGGCCTTCATAATTCTAATTTCACCTGTCTTTGGCAATTTTATTTTATATTGAGTATTGTATTCGACTTTATCTTCAAGAGCTTCTTGTATAATTTTAATATGCTTTTCCACCTCATCAGGAAGTAAAAAATTTTGCCACGTTTGATAATCTATCCTTAAATTATTTTCCTTTAAACCATATAGACTTTTCATGGTATCATTCCATATAACAATATTCTCCTGAATATTCCAGTCATAGATACCTATCGAAGCAGCTTTGGAAGCTAGTTTATAGCGAATATTTGCATCTTCTAATTTTTCCTCTACCTTTTTTCGTTCATTGATGTCCTGAATGCTACCGTAAATTCGAAAAAGCTTGCCATCTAACCATTCCGATTCAGCGTGAATCCTTACCCATAATGAATTCCCTAAAAACGTGACTATTTGAGCATCAACTTCAAAATGCTTTATTTCACCTTTTATGGCTTTGCCTACTTTTTCTTCGATTAGGTCTCTTGAATATCCTTCCTTATAAAAATTTATAGCTGTTTGTAGTTCTGGTTTATAGGCATCATCCAATTCATGGATTACTCTTGTCATGTGTGACCAATAAACGCTGTTGTTAGCAATGTTTACTTCCCAGGTTCCCATTCGAACTATTTCATGAGTTCTTTTTAATAATTCCTCTGAACCTTTCTGTTTGGTTATGTCCTTGCCTACGAAATAAATATAAAACCCAGAAAAAAGAAGGGTAGCTGAAATATTAATCCATTTTAATTGGTCATTGATCAATAGAGGTACATCTACATCTTCAATTGTTTTAGTCTTGTTTAAATTTGCTAAAAATTGATCAAATTCAGCTTGATAATCCTGAGGAATCATTTTACGAAAAGATTTGTCAATTAAATCTTTTTCAGTGCAATTGAGTGTTTTAGCAGTTTGTAAGTTTCCTTTTTTAATTTCTCCTTTATAATTGGTAATAAACAGCAGGTTTGGTGTTAGATCGAAAAAAGTCTTTAATTCATCCTCTGTTTTCATTCGCTTCAATTCGGCACCCAATTGAAGACTTATTTTTTCGAAGAGCATAAAATGTGAGGTTAATTCTATTTTCTTTTTTTGAGAAAATAATGTAATTACCCCAACCAGGAATTTATCATGGTAAACAGGAATCGCTACGGCAGTTTTTAATTTATATTTTAGAAAGGATTTATTTTCGGTAAACCCTGGATGATTTTTTAAATCTTCCCAGATAATGATTTCACCTTTTTCCCAAGCTAACCCTGGCAAGCCTACACCGATTTTTACTTCACTAAAGACATTTTTTCCATCAGAATTGTCACCAAAATCAAAGTTTTGTGCACAAGAAATAACTTTATTGAGCCTACTATTGTCAATATTCATTATCCAACCTTCTGCAAGTTTTAGATCTGTGTATACTAAAATTATCTTCAGTAATGCTTCGAATCTTCCTCCAAAATCTTTAGGTTGACTTACAGCCAAAGCCATTCTTTGAAATATTTCCTTTAATTCATTTTCCTTTTTTTTGTAAGTAACCTCGTCCTGCTTTAATGGTTTTTTTTCTACTCGGTTTTCAGACTTCAAGGGCTTTAACCCTAACTTTTGGCTATTCATGGAGAACCTTAAGGCTTTGTATAATTGTACTTTATCAAAAGTTTCTTTTATAAGTACGTCCTGTATTCCCTCCTGAATTAATTTAATATAAAAGTTTAGTTCAGAATTAGAGGTTAGTGCTATTATTGGGGTTTGGCCTAATTTTAGCTTTATTTCAGCTAAAATTTCATTTCTATTGGATTGAGGTAAATTTAAATCACAAATGACTAAATCATAATGATTTGAAGTAACTTCTCCAATGGTTTTATACCAGTTAAGTTGGGTTTTATCAATACCTATCTCTTCAAACATCTCTTTTAAAAGCATGTAATCCTCCAATACACCCACTATCACCAAAACCTTCTGAATATATAAATTATTCATAATATTATTGTTAGGTCAGGATTTATCCTACTACACTATATGGTTTATAATTGGATTAAATAATTAGTCCTCCTTTAAGATTAAACTTATTAATCTTGATCGAATTATAGAACCTTAATTTGGCATGATAGGTTTAGCCTTCATAAATTGTTTCTATATTCAACATAGTAACTAATTAAACATTTTTTGTAATAAATATAGTATTTTGGACACTTTTAATTTTATTACGTGAAAAGTATATCAAAAATTAATTAATAAGGTATTTAATTTTCACCCTTTTATTAATGATAAAATACATTAATAACTAGATGTGAATATGCTGTTGGTATAAAGAGGCCCCTAGGCTGAAGGATTAGCTTAAGACAGCTGTTTTCGATCCATTCATGGCTTTCAATTTATAAACTTTAATATTGGTGTTTTTTTTCTAATAGTAATACCAAAGAATCCCTATGGAAATAAAAAAATACAGCACCTAATTTTAAAAGAGAGATGGCTAAGTAAAATATACTACAAGCGTTTAAACAACTTAAAAGTGCAAATTTGCTTAAAGGGATAAGGAAAAAATTATATGAAATTCAGGATAAACTCAAAGTTAAAGTAAAAAAAGGGCAGTGATATTACTGCGCTTTTTTAATTTATTTGATTGGGAAATTCTCATTATTCTTGGTGTTTTCTACTCTTATTATCTCAGTGACCACATATTCACTAGCACCACGCCATGGGATTGGGTTGAGGAATTCTTTATACCGTAATTCTACAAATTTTCCTCCTGCTCTTTCCAATACGGAAGCCAAGGAGTCTCCATCAGCGCTAAACCGAAATTCATTACTTTGAAGGGCTCCAGGATTTGGACTTTGAAATCCATCTTGTACCAACCTTCCTTCCCAGGTTTTAAATATAAAGCCTTTCTTTTCGAAGTAGTTCAGATTACCAGCTTTAACACCTTCAGCAAATACAAAATAATACCTCCACCAGAATACACCCACAAGGATGATTAACACCAATACCGAAACTGGACCAATAAATTTTTTCATTTTGATTTTACTTGAAGTTAAGCCTCGCCAAAGATACTAATAAATCACAAATTTTGTATATTCAAACATTATATGTACAAACCCAAAATTATATGAGTACTATGCTGATTATTATAATAGTTGCCGTCGTTATTGGCTTCTTTTTAGTTTCATTATACAACAAGCTTGTTGCGTATAAGAACAACAGAGAAAATGCTTTTGCTGATATTGATGTTCAATTGAAGCAAAGGCATGATTTGATTCCACAGCTTGTAAGTAGCGTAAAAGGCTATATGGATCATGAGGCTGGGGTCTTGACTCGTGTCACCGAAGCAAGGTCAAAAGCAATCAATGCAACTTCAATTGATGGGAAAATTGCCGCTGAACAGGAATTAGGAGCAGCCTTACAGGGCTTGCAAATTCAGGTAGAAGCCTATCCAGATCTTAAAGCAAGTTCAAACTTCTTGCAATTGCAAAATGAAATTTCAGATGTTGAAAACAAACTTGCAGCTGCAAGAAGATACTTCAACTCTGCCACCCGAGAATTCAATGTGGCCGTTCAAAGTTTTCCTTCCAACTTGATCGCTGGAATGTTTGGTTTTCATACTGAAAAAATGTTTGACGTGGGAGAGGTAGAAAGAGAACGTCTCGACAAGGCTCCTGACATTAAATTTTAAAATGTAAATGGCAGGATACATTGGAATACAAACCCAAATTAGGAGAAACAATACACGTTCTGTCTTACTATTAATAGGTTTTCCGCTATTGATTTTGGCTTCGGTATATGCTTTTTTATACCTTACCATTCCTCAGGATGAATACAATGTGTCAATAAATGAATTGTTTGCTAGCACTATACCTGGGGTGCTCATTGCCGTGGCAATATGGTTTGTTATTGCCTTTTTTTTCCATTCTCGTATGATACAAGGGGCAGCAGGTTCAAAGCCTTTGGAGAGAAAGGAAAATATGCGTGTATACAATTTGGTAGAAAACCTATGTATCAGTAAGGGAATGAAAATGCCCAAGGTAAATATCATTGAAGACCCGGCTTTCAATGCCTTTGCAAGTGGCATCAATGAGAAAACTTATACCGTAACACTTACCAGGGGTATAATTGAAGCACTCACTGATGAAGAACTTGAAGGGGTAATTGCCCATGAATTGATGCACATTAGGAATAAGGATGTACGGCTCTTGATTATATCTATCATTTTCGTTGGTATTTTTTCTTTTGTTGCTCAAATACTGTTTCGTAATATGCTTTTTGGTGGGGCAAGAAGGAGGGGTAAAAATGACGGACGCGCCGTACTTATTGCCATGGCCATTGCCTTTGTCGCTTATCTTCTAAGTATGCTATTTCGTTTTGCTATTTCCAGAAAAAGGGAGTATATGGCAGATAGTGGGGCTGCTGAAATGACGAGAAACCCACTTGCTTTGGCATCTGCATTGCGAAAAATAGCAGGCAACTATCAGGTGAAGGGAGTGAAAAGTGATGATGTTGCTGAATTGTTTATAGAAAACAGACCCGATAAATCATCAGGCATTTTATCGGCTATTTCTGGGCTATTTGCTACTCATCCTCCAATAGAAAAACGCATTGAAATTTTAGAAAATTTTTAATATTGTAACCTACTGTATTTATAAAGCATGAATTTTATTGATTATTATAAATTGTTGGGTATAAATAAGACTGCCACCCAAGAAGAAATAAAGAAAGCTTATCGGAAAATGGCTAGGAAATACCATCCTGACTTAAATCCGGATGATAAGGAAGCGAAAAAGCATTTTCAGGCCGTAAATGAGGCCAATGAAGTGCTTAGCGATCCTGAGAAGCGAAAGAAATATGATCAATACGGTGAAAATTGGAAAAATCAGGAAGCCCATCAAAGTTCTGGTAATGCGGGAAGAAGGGGTGGCCAACAGCAACAATACAGCAATGCTGATTTCGAGCAAGCCTTTGGACAAGGAGGTTTTTCAGATTTCTTTGACTCCATGTTTGGTGGGGGCGCTGGCAGGAGGTCATCAGGATCTAGTATAAAATTTAAAGGGCAGGATCTTCATGCCACGCTTGAACTTCAATTGCGGGATGTCCTGGAAGCGGACAAAAGAACCCTGGATATCAATGGCAAAATGATCAGGCTTACCATCAAGGCTGGTGTTGAAGATGGACAAACCATAAAAATTAAAAATCATGGGGGAGAAGGTGTAAATGGAGGGCCAAAAGGGGATTTGTACATCACTTTTAAAATAGCCCCAGACCCAGAATTTAAAAGAGAGGGTTCTGATTTACACAAAGAAGTACCCGTAGATTTATACAAAGCCATATTAGGAGGTGATATCATCGTTTCCACCTTAACTGGAAAGGTGAAATTGAAAGTGGCTCCAGGAACTCAGAATGGTACTAAGGTGAAGCTCAAAGGTAAAGGTTTTCCCGTTTATAATAAGGAGGGAGCTTTTGGGGATTTGTATTTGACCTATGTGGTCAAAATACCTAGTACACTTACCTCCGAGGAGAAAAAATTATTTGAACAATTGGCTAATCTTAGAAACCATGTATAATTTAAGTGAAGAACATGTTTCATTGGAACAGTTTTGCCGATCCTGCAATATAGAAACGACCTTTGTATATTCTTTAGCAGAGCAAGACTTGTGTGAAATCATTATTATCGAAGAAAAAACGTATGTTTTACAGGAGGATTTACCATTGTTAGAAAGACTTTCTAGGCTACATTATGATATGGAAATAAACATGGAAGGTTTATATGCTATCGCTCATCTACAGGAAAAAATCGAAAGTCTAAAGGAAGAAGTAAGGTCCTTATCTAGAAAACTAGACAGACATCAATAATGTCAAAAAAGTAGGTCGTACCAGGCTCGAACTGGTGACCTCTGCCCTGTCAAGGCAGCGCTCTGAACCAACTGAGCTAACGACCTAATTTGAGATGCAATTATACATGATATCACCGAATAAGGCAATCAATTGCTGGTAAATCTATATCAATCAATAAGAATACATGGAAGCGATTTACTTATGGCTTCTTCTCATGCTCGAAGACTTTGGAAAAAGGTCTAGTAAATAAATGAGCGAAGATGGTTGTTTTTAGTGGTTGATGGACTAATTTTTATGGGCAAAATAGAGGTGTTCTTGTCCATTTTGGTTTAGAAGGTCAGTACAAAAGAAGTTTCTTTACCAGGAGTGGAATGTACCCTAATGCTCCCTCCATGCAAATGCATTATTTGCTTGGACAAACTTAAGCCAATTCCTGTTCCACCTTCCTTGGTAGTAAAAAAGGGGACAAATATTTCATCAATTTGATCCGCTGGAATACCTGGTCCATTGTCTTTAACTTCTATGTATTTTCTGCCTTGGGCATTGATGGCTGCTTTTATTGTCAGTATACCATCTTCTTTGGCTTGCATTGATTGAATGGCATTTTTGGAAAGGTTGATCAATACCTGTGCAATTTGTTTTTCATCCAAGAAAAACTCTAAATCCTCAGGTTCTACCAAAAGGTTAATTAGGACCTTTTGCTTACTATTTTCCATTCGCATCAATACTTTCAATCGATCAAGTAATGATTTTATTTGTACCAATGATTTGTCCGGACTTGGGAGATCAAGGAAGCTTCTATAAGACTTAACAAAGTCCATTAAATCTTCTCCCTGAATACGAATTACATTTAATCCTTTAACGGTGTTTTTTATTTGATCTTCATTTAAATTTTCCCATCTCAACTCTCCAGTTTCATCAATCTTATAGTAATTTGATAAAGATTCTGAAATTGAGGTGATAGGAGTTATGGTATTCATGATTTCATGGGTAAGCACCCTAATCAGGCGTACCCATGAATCGGTTTCTTTTTCGTCCAATTCTTTGTGGAGATCTTGTACGGTCACTAGGAGCAATGCTTTGCCTTCCATTTGTATGGGTACAGCCTTGAAAAACAATTGGTTTTTTTCGCGCTCATTTACCAATTGGTAATACTTTTGTTCAAAAGGACCAAGGTTTTCAATTAACTCAAATAATTTTTGATCAATTTGTTGCAGTTGTTTGACATGCAAAAGTGGTCTGAAGTTGAGAAGTTTTTCCAAAAAGGGATTTGAAAAAAGAATATGTCCTTTCTCATCAATGGTCATAATGCCTATGTCTATCTGCTTTAAAATTTCCTGGTAATACCTTTCCCTCGCCTGAAGTTGTAATTGTACATCCTGAATCAGTTGGTTTACCCGGTTTAAACTGCTGTTCAGTTCTTTAAAAGATTGAATGGAGACTTTTTCTGGAAAACGTAGGGTAAAATCTTCATTTCTAATGGCGTCGAAAAAATAGGCTATTTTTCTATTGGTCTTATTTATATAAGTGATTAGGACGTAAGTTTGAAAACCTATGCTTAATAACAATGCAACACCCAAACTGTACCATTGAGTCACAATAAAATAGGCCGAACCTAAAGCTGATACTGTGATCAAAAGTACCCTGATGATCAATTGAAAATAGAAATTTAGGCTGGCCATCAGTCTCTGATTTTTTTTATTTTATTGTACAAAGTTTGCCTTGATATTCCCAATCGTTCAGCTGCTAGCGTATAATTTCCATCACATTTTTTGAGTGTGTTTTCTATCATCAAGGCTTCCATTTCTTCTAATGAACCGGGGAAAGAGTCAAATGAAGAGATGGCTGCTGAATTTAGGAAAAAGTCGGATGGTTTTAACACATTTCCTTCACTTAGGATCACGGCTCTTTCCATGGTATGTTGCAATTCCCTAACATTTCCTGGCCATTTGTATTTCAGCAGCTTTTCCTCAGAAGATTGATTGATGCGCAAACCCGGTTTACCATATTTGTGCATAAATTTTTCCAAGAAATACTGGCACAAAACCAGAATGTCATCTCCTCTTTTTCTTAAAGGAGGGACATCTACATGAATGGTGTTGATTCTATACATTAAATCCTCCCTGAAAAGCCCATCACTAACCATTTTTTCAAGATCACAATTGGTCGCACATATAAGCCTTATATCCACTGGAACTGGCTTATTTGAGCCTACTCTTACTATGGTTCTGTTTTGAATGGCGGAAAGTAATTTGGTTTGCATTTTCAAAGAAAGATTTCCAATCTCATCTAGAAATAAGGTACCACCATCAGCCGCCTCAAATTTACCTATACGTTCTTCTTTGGCATCTGTAAAGGCTCCTTTTGAGTGACCAAACAGCTCACTTTCAAACAGAGTCTCTGAAATGGACCCCATATCCACGCCTATAAATATTTCATTACTTCTTTGCGAACACCTGTGAATTTCTCTTGCTATTAACTCTTTACCCGTACCATTTTCTCCCGTTACCAAAACATTGACATCTGTCTGAGCTACTTTCCTAGTCAGTTTTAAAGCATTTTTAATGGCTTCAGATTGCCCTATAATAGCATGGTTATGTTGGTTTATGACTTGCTTGAGGTTGTGTTCTTTTTTTTGAAGTTGGATGACTTGCTTTTGGGACTTTCTGAGTTGGTATGCTGATCTGACAGTTGCCAGCATGCGTTCATTGCTCCAGGGTTTTAAAATAAAATCTACAGCACCATTTTTAATTGCTTTGACGGCAAGGTCTATGGAGCCATAGGCAGTCATCATTATTACTGAGATGTAAGGAGCTTTTTCTTTGATCTGATTGAGCCAAAAAAGCCCTTCATTGCCAGAATTGACTCCCGCGGAAAAATTCATGTCCAACAATACAATGTCTATATCAGAAAATCCTGGATAAGATGGTATCTGCTTGGGATTGTTTAGTGTTGCTACATGTTTGTATTCAAACTGTAATAAAATCTCCAAGGCACTCAACATGCTTTTGTTATCATCAATCACCAGAATTTTAGCATCGATCATTTTTGTATTCAATTAGTACCGGGTTAAAACTACTAATCCTCTAGATAACCTGCTAAAAAGTGTCAAAATTTTTGACAAATCACGTACAATTATTTTACAACTCCCCTTGAATTGAATAGATAAATAGTTGTATACAACTGTATATCAGCACAATAATAATTCTGGCATGAGGCTGGTATAAGTGTTTCACAGAATTATTAACGTATGGCACTAAAATTAAAAGCATTTCTACTTCTACTAAGTTTTTTTACCTTAAAGGTACAAGCACAATCATCCTGGTCTTTGGAAGAATGTGTGGCCTATGCAATGGCACATAACCTGGAAGTAAAGGATTTTGAATATGTCTCCCAATCAGGCAAGGAGAACTATAGGCAATCTATTAGAAACCTACTTCCCCGAATAGATGCGTCTACGGGATACAACATAAATTATGGTAGAAGTACTGATCCATTCACCAATGATGTGGTTACCAATGAATTCTTTTCCAATGGATATTCTCTAAGTTCCTCAATTGATTTGTTTCAGGGATTTCTTAAAATGAATGCCATTAAAACCTCTCGATTTATATATGAGGCAAATCTACAGGAAACCTTACAACAAAAGTATTTACTTGCCTTTAGGGTGATGCGTGCATTTTATGACGTTCGCTTTTTTGAGGAATTGGTAGAAGTTGCCAAAGGACAAACAGAGGTTTCCCAGGCAAATTATAATTTGGTAAAAAGACAAATCGAGTTAGGTTTAAAAGCAGGTGCGGACCTTTATGAATCAGAATCACTTTTACTGTCAGACAAGCTTAACCTCACCCAAAGTGAAAACAAGTTGGAATTAGCGAAGCTTCAATTGATGCAGGAGATGAATTTAGAGGAAAGAGAAAATTTCTTCGTCGCAAGTAAAAAGCAGGAGGGTGGTTTTCAGAAAGTTTTTCAAGCCATTCATACTGATTCCATCTACCAACAGGCAGAAAGCTTTTTGCCCTTGCTAAAAGCGCAGGAATTTCGTGTAAATGCTGCCAGAAAACAGATCGATGTGAATAGGGCTTACCTGTATCCATCACTTTCCCTTTATGCGAATATTGGAACAGGGTATTTTCAAACAACAAGAGATACTTTAGGGAATACAATAGAATTCAGGAATCAGATCAGGGACAATACCTACAGGGCGGTTGGCTTGAGTTTAAATATTCCAATTAGCAGGGGATGGTCCACAAGATCACGAATCAAACAAAGCAAAATTGATTTGCTTAGAGTAGAAAATAACTTTGAAATTCAAAAACAGACCGTCTACAATGATATTCAGCAATTGGTAGTAGAAAACAAAGCCCTTCAGAATGAATATGCTCAAAGTCTGCAGAAAGTAAAAGCTCAAGAACTTACATTTCTTATCGCACAAAGACGATATGAAAAAGGACTTATTAGTATTTTGGAGTTAACCACAGCAAAAAATTTATTTTCTGCGGCCCAGAATGAGAACTTGGAAGTAGGCTTGCGCCTTGAAGTAAATAACAGTACCATCGATTTTTATAGGGGAGTATCCCTTTTTAACATTCAATAACTTATGGATATTATACTTGAAAAGAAAAAAGGGCTAAGGCCAAAACATTACGGATACATAGCTCTGGCAGCGCTGTTGATCTATGCAGGTTATCAGCTATGGTTTACCAGTTCTGTCTCTACTTTCCGTACGGAAAAGGGCAAATTATCCATAGCCGAGGTAGTTGAAGGGAAATTCGATGACTATATCACCATCAATGGAAGTGTTGCGCCCATTGCCACCATTTATATGGATGCCTATGAAGGGGGTCGGGTTACCGAAAAATTAATAGAAGAAGGGGCTATTGTTAAAAAGGGCGACATTATTCTGGTTTTGGAAAACAGAAGCCTTTACGAGCAAATACTCGCCAGCGAAAGTAATCTCGCTCTAAAACAAAATGACTTGCGTTCAACAAAATTAACTTTTGATTCCAGACAGGTGGAAGGAAGGAAATCCCTGGCAACAGCGAGTACCAATCTACACCGGTTTAAAAGAAATTACGAGCAAAACAAGGCGCTGTATGAAGAGGAATTGATTTCCAGAGAAGAATACCTGATCGCAAAAGAGAATTATGAACTCTCTGAAAAACAATATGAAATCGTTAAACTCCAGACCGAACAGGACAAAGAATTGCGTGAAACATCTCTGACGGGTCTTGATACTGATCTGGAGCGGATGGAAAAGACCTTATCTATGGTGTATGAGCGACTGGATCATTTGAATGTGCGTGCACCAGCAGACGGGCAATTGGGATTTTTGGATGCGGAAATTGGGCAGAGCATCGCTCAGGGAGAACGCATAGGTCAGATCAATGTATTGACTGATTACAAAATCGAAGCGGATATAGATGAGCATTATATTGATAGGGTTCAACGAGATTTAATGGCCGTATTGGAGCGGAATGGCAAGGATTTCAGCTTGCGGCTTAGGAAAGTATACCCAGAGGTTAGAAGTGGAAAATTTAGGGTTGACCTGGTTTTCACAGAGGACAAACCTGAAAACATAAGAACCGGACAAAGCTATAATATCAAATTACAACTAGGAGAGTCCTCCGATGCCATGTTGCTGCCAAAAGGAAGTTTTTTCCAGAGTACGGGAGGTCAATGGGTCTTTGTCGTTAACCAGGATGGGGACGAAGCCATAAAGAGAAACATTAGAATAGGAAAGCAAAATGCCAGGTATTATGAAATCCTGGAAGGCTTGCAGCCCGGAGAAAAAGTAATCACAAGTAACTATGACAATTTTGGTGAGGCCGATAGAATAGTTTTGAACTGATCTACTCCAAAAGCAAATACATACGAAATAGATAGCATACCTGAGCAATAGAAAAAATAAATAAGATATGATAACCATTAAAGATTTAGTAAAAAGTTTTCGAACAGAAGAGGTAGAAACACTCGCACTGAACAAAGTAAACCTCAAAGTAGAATCAGGGGAATTTGTAGCCATTATGGGTCCATCAGGCTGCGGAAAATCTACTTTGCTCAACATTATAGGCATGTTGGACAATCCAACTGAAGGCAGTTACAATTTCGCTTCCAATGAAGTGGCAGGTCTCCGAGAAAATCAGAGAACACAGCTGCGAAAAGGAAACCTTGGCTTTGTGTTTCAAAGCTTTAATCTAATTGATGAATTGACCGTTTTTGAAAATGTGGAATTGCCGCTTATTTACCTGAAAATGGGCAAAGCAGAACGCAGAGAAAAGGTAATGGCGGTTTTGGAGCGAATGAAAATTGCCCACCGTGAAAAACACTTCCCGCATCAATTGTCTGGTGGACAGCAGCAGCGTGTAGCCATTGCCAGGGCGGTAGTCACCAAACCCAAGTTGATCCTGGCTGATGAACCCACAGGTAACCTGGATTCGAAAAATGGAATGCAGGTAATGAACCTACTGACTGAACTTAACCAGGAAGGAACGACCATCGTGATGGTGACGCACTCAGAGCATGATTCCCATTTCGCACACCGTGTAGTTAACTTATTCGATGGACAAATCGTGACAGAAAGCCAAAACAGAGCCATGGGGGCAGCATTATAGCTGTACCAAAATTCCCCTCATCTTTTACTCTTCACATTTTAGATACTGGCAATAATGATCAAAAATTACCTTAAAATAGCTTGGCGAAGCCTTCTTAAAAACAAGGTCCTATTCTCTATCAATACCCTGGGTTTGGCATTGGGAATAGCGTCTTGTGTCATTATTTCTCATTTTGTCCTCGATGAATTGAGTTATGACCAGTTCAATGTGAAGTCGGATCAAATTTCAAGGATCGTTTTTAGAGCCAAGGTAAATGGTGAGGAGATAAAAGAAGGAGTGGTGATGGCCCCTGTAGCACATACGCTTAAGGAGGAATACCCGGAAGTGCTGGATGCAACAAGGATTCGTAGGATCGGAACACCGAAAATCACCATTGACAATCAGTCTTATAGAGATGGGAGATTTGCCTACGTAGATCCAAATTTCTTCGAAATCTTTAGCCTGCCTATTATAGCCGGGGATGCTGGTAACCCATTGGAGCAACCGAATACTGCCGTTATAACTACAACATTGGCATTAAAGTATTTTGGAACCAAAGATGCAACAGGGAAATTGTTTTACCTGGAAAGTCAGGAACAACCCTATACCATTACGGGAGTTATTGAGGAGATGCCTGAAAATGCCCATTTTCATTTTGACCTCTTTGCTTCAATGAAAGGATTCCCTGAAGCCAACAGTAATTCTTGGTTTAAAGGTGATTTTTTCACCTATCTCTTGCTAGAAAAGGGATTTGATCACCAACAATTGGAGGCCAAACTGCCAGATTTGATTGGGAAATATATGGGGCCTTCCATGCAGGAAGAAATGGGCCTGTCCTTTGAGGAATTTACCAAAGACAACCAACTTGGTTTTATCTTACAACCCCTGAGTGACATTCATTTGCGCTCCGACAATGCCTCATACAGCGAATTAGAAGAAGGTGGGGACATAAAATATGTCTATATTTTCAGTGCAATAGCCCTGTTTATGCTTTTGATTGCTTGTGTCAATTTTATAAACCTGGCAACAGCAACTGCTGCTAAGAGAGCCAAAGAGGTCGGCATCCGCAAAGTATTGGGAGCCGATAAGAAAATGCTTTTCTACCAGTTTATCTCCGAATCCTTTATAGCAAGTACTGCAGCCATGCTTCTGGCAGTTGTTTTCGTAATTGTTATCCTGCCTTTTTATGTGGAGTTTTCTGGGAAAGCACTTGAGCTATCCTATTTTTTGCAGCCACAGCTGCTATTGACTCTGCCCGTATTTACTTTTCTGATAAGTCTTTTGGCAGGAAGCTATCCAGCCATTTATTTGTCTTCCTTTCGGGCCATTCAGGGCTTAACCAATAGTAGGTCAGGGGGATCAAATAAAAGCTTTCGAAGTGCATTGGTGGTGTTTCAATTTGTGATTTCGGCAGGGCTAATATTGGCGACCTTGGTGGTCAATCAGCAAATGAACTATATTCAAAACAAAGACCTGGGCTATGATAGAGACCAAATTCTGGTCATTAGGGATGCTTATCTGTTGGAAAATAATCAGGAAGCCTTCAAAAATGAGTTGATGAAAAATCCTAAAGTAAGCGCTGTGACCCAGTCTTCCTTTGTACCAGCAGGCCCTTCGGACAATAACGTGACACAGATTTATATCAATGGTCAATTCAATCGGCGGATGCCAGTGTTCAATATTGACGAAAACTATATTCCTACAATGGAAATGGAAATGGTTGCAGGAAGAAATTTTTCAAGAGATTTCGGCGCTGATTCATCAAATGTGATCCTTAACCAAACGGCAGTTGAGATTTTTGGATTTGGAGAAGATCCAATAGAGAAAACCATCTCAGATGGAACCCATACAAGTACGGTAATAGGCGTGGTAAAAGACTTTCACTTTAAATCTTTGCATCAACCAATAGAACCTTTGTTGATGTATTACAGGCCTTATGGTGGCTTGATCGTGAAAGCCAAACCATTGAACATGACCGCTCTCATTGCGGAGACCCAATCGTTGTGGAATTCTTTCGGTACTGCAGAAACTTTTGGCTTTTCCCTTATGGATGAATCGTACCAAAGGGCTTATCAAACGGAACAGAATATGGGAAAGGTTTTAAATGGTTTTGCGCTATTGACCATTGCTGTTGCGTGTTTGGGACTATTTGGGCTGGTCACTTTTACCGCCGAAAAACGCTTTAGGGAAATTGGGATTAGAAAAGTATTGGGTGCTACCGTTTTTCAGATAGTGTCCATGCTTACCAAAGATTTTCTTCTTTTGGTAGGGATCTCTTTCTTCTTCGCCTTTCCTATCGGCTGCTACCTGATGGAGAATTGGTTACAGGCATTTGCCTTCCGAATAGAGATTTATTGGTGGATATATGGCTTGGTTGCCTTGATTACGCTATTTATTGCCTTTTCCACAATAAGCTACAAGAGCCTTATGGCGGCAAATTTAGATCCAGTAAAAGCAATTAAGGAAGATTAAAATTTAGAAATACAGTTGAATTACAAATCTGACTAAACCATATAGGATAGTTAGTGAGGACAATAGAAGGTTATTATTATTTTAAAATATTTGTCATGTTTAAAACTCATCTTATCATCGCATGGAGAAGTTTGAAAAAGCAACCCTTTTTCACTTTTCTCAACATTTTCGGACTTACTGTGGGCATGGCAGGAGGACTTCTCATCGCATTGTACATTTACGATGAGTTGAGTTATGATCAGATGTTCACTGATGCAGAACAAATTTACCGCTTAGATGCAGATATAAAGTTCGGGGGATCGGAAAACAACACGGCTGTTTTGCCTGCACCTATGGCTGGGGTTTTGGAAAGTGATTTCCCTCAAGTGGAAATTGCCACCAGGTTTAGAACTTTAGGCAGTACCTTTGTTACCAAAAGTGGCACCTTACAAAAGGTGAAGTTATCAAGAACTACCTATGCAGACCCTTCATTTTTGGAATTGTTCGGTATTGATTTACTCGTGGGAGACAGCGAAACGGTTCTTTCGGAACCAAACACAGTGGTCCTAACCAAAACTGCTGCTGAAAAGTTTTTTCCAGTAGATGAAGCATTGGGGCAAACACTCGTTTTTGATGGTGGAGACATCTATACTGTAACCGCCGTAATTGACGACTTGCCTAGAAATTCATTTTTGAGTGAATATTCCCTTTTTATAGCTATGGAAGGCTATGCTGATGCTAAAATAGCCCATTGGGGTAGCCACAATTACAATACTTTTGTAAAATTAAAGCCAAATACCAGGATCGCTGATTTTGATGCTGCGCTACCTACTATTGTGAAAACCTATGTGATGGTCTGGGCCCAAACGGTCTTCCCTGGTGTCACTGAGGAGCAGTTCGCTGCTTCAGGCAATTATATTCGGTACAGTACCATTCCATTGACCGATATTCACCTTCATTCTCAGCGAACAGGAGAAATGAGTGCCAACAATAGTATTCAAAATATCTATATTCTCTCCTTTATTGCGCTGTTTTTGATTGTTTTGGCAAGCGTCAATTTTATGAATTTGAGCACTGCTAGCTCTTTAAAAAGGGCCAAAGAGGTGGGCATACGAAAAACTTTAGGATCCAATCGATACACCTTGATCCAGCAATTTCTGACCGAATCAGGCCTTATCAGTTTTGCCTCCTTGCTTTTGGCAATAGGTTTAACCTTACTAATCCTGCCGTACTTCAATGACCTATCTGACAAGCAATTGTCTCTGCCATTTATGTCTCCTGGTTTTTGGTTGATGCTTCTTTCGGCCACAATCCTTTTGGGTTTGTTTTCTGGAAGTTATCCTGCTTTCTTTCTTTCACGATTTTCACCGATTAAGGTACTTTCTGGAAATGGCGGGAGTGCTGTTGGGGGCGGGAAATTGCGCAATGCATTGGTCGTCTTTCAATTTGCAATATCTGTATTTCTAATAGTGGCAACCTTGGTTGTTTATGGACAATTGCAATTCATACAGCAAAAGGATCTTGGGTATGAAAAAAACCAGGTATTAATCATTAATGATGTGTATGCGCTGGGTTCGAAGACAAGCACATTAAAGGAAGAAATTCGGGAATTGGCCCTAGTTGAAGAAGCAACTCTAAGTGGGTATTTACCAACCCCTTCAAATAGAAGTAGTAATTCGTATTTTGAGGAAGGCGTTTCCGATCAGGAGAAAGCCTTGAGCATGCAAACATGGGCGGTGGATCATGAATATGTGGCTACCTTGGACCTTAAAATCCTTGCTGGAAGAGACTTTGACAGAGAAAGGCCTGCAGATTCCAGCGCCATGCTCATCAACGAAAGCACCTTGAAAGTGCTGGGTATAACAGCTGAGGAAGCTTTGGGAAAAAGGTTTTATTCCAATATGGTGGATACCGACCAGGAATTCTATAAAGTAATCGGAATCATCAATGATTTCCATTATGAATCCCTTAGGGAAACCATTAATCCCTTAAGTTTGGTAATAGGCGAAAACCCAGGCCTTATGGCCATAAAACTGAATGCAGGTGATTTTTCACAAGCCATCACCCAGATTGAAACCATCTGGACCCAGTTGGCCCCTGAACTTCCTTTTAATTATTACTTTATGGATGCCTCATTTGACAACACCTACCAATCAGATCAACGGTTGGGTAAGCTGTTTGTCATTTTCACGGTCCTTTCTATTCTGGTGGCTTGTCTGGGACTATTTGGGCTGGCTGCTTTTAATGCGGAAAAACGGACCAAGGAAATTGGAATCAGAAAGGTATTAGGAGCCAGTGTAGGTCAAATATCCTTTAGGTTATCAGTTGATTTTTTAAAGTTAGTAGGAGTTGCGGTGCTAATATCATTGCCTTTGGGCTGGTATGCCATGAACAAGTGGCTTGAAGAATTTTCCTATAAAATAGAAGTGGGTTGGTGGGTTATGGCACTTGCAGCTTTTCTGGCTGTAGCCATTGCCATTCTTACGGTTAGCTATCAAAGCATAAAAGCGGCGATAGCTAATCCGATAAATAGTTTAGGGACGGAATAATTTTGATGCAATTTAAAAACCAGTATCATGTTTAGAAATTACCTTAAAATTGCTTGGAGAAGTTTGAAGAAACAGCCTTTCTTTACCTTTCTAAATACCTTCAGTCTTACCATAGGTATTGCGGGGGGCATGCTCATATCTCTGTACGTTTACGACGAACTGAGTTTTGACAAAATGTTCATTGATTCTGACCGTATTTACCGCATCAATGCGGACATTAAATTTGGTGGCGCGGTCATGAACATAGCTGAAACCGGAGCTCCAATGGCTGGTACAATTCTAAATGATTTTTCCCAGGTTGAAAATGTTACCCGGATCAGGAATCGGGGGAGTTTACTGATCAGAAAAAGTGGTACTGAAGAAAACACAAAGGAAGACCAGGTAGCTTTTGCAGATTCTACACTTTTTGATTTTTTTGGAATAAACTTGTTGGTAGGGGATTCAAGAACCGCGCTCACTGAGCCAAACACGATGGTGCTGACCAAAACAGCCGCAGAAAAACACTTCTCAATTAACAATGCTTTGGGCCAAACTTTATTGGTAAACAATGAGGATACTTATACGGTAACCGGCGTGATGGACGACCTGCCGAAGAATAGTTTATTGAGGGATCATTCTCTGTTTATGGCATTGGCTGGGTACGATGATGCACAGCAAATGTTATGGACCAGCCACAATTATTTTACATTTATCAAACTGATACCAGGTGCAACTATTGAAGATTTTAAAGCGCCTCTGCATTCAATGTTGGAAAAATACATCTTTCCATATGTTCAGCAGTTCTATCCCGGAATAACAGCGGAATCTTTTGCTGCATCCGGTAATTATTTAAGGTACAGTACCATTCCTTTGACTGATATTCACCTGCATTCCAATCGCCACCATGAGCTCAGCGCAAATAGTAGTATTCAAAATGTATACATTCTTTCATTTATAGGTTTGTTCTTAATTGTATTGGCAAGCGTTAATTTCATGAACTTGTCAACGGCCTATTCACTAAAAAGAGCCAAAGAAGTTGGCATTCGCAAAACCTTGGGTTCTGACAGGTCCCAACTGGTTTGGCAATTCCTGACAGAAGCAGGTTTGATCTCTTTTATTTCTTTGCTGATGGCTGTAGGGATTGCAGTCTTAGCACTGCCCTTTTTCAATGAACTTTCGGGGAAATCAATGACCCTACCTTTTGCAGCCCCTTATTTCTGGATCATTTTGTTGTCGGCTACCATACTGTTAAGCCTTTTTTCAGGTAGCTATCCTGCCTTCTTTATGTCGAAATTTGTGGCCGCAAAAGTCCTTAAAGGGAGTGGACAAAGCAGTATTGGGGGAGGAGGGGTTCGAAACTCACTTGTCGTTTTCCAGTTTGCCATTTCGGTTATATTGATCGTGGCTACTTTGGTTGTTTTTCAGCAACTTAATTTTATTCAGGGTAAAGACCTGGGCTATACCAAAGATCAAATCCTGGTGATTGATGATGTATATGCAACTGGTAATCAAATTGAAGCCTTTAAAGAGGAAGTTCAGCAATTGGGTCAGGTGGCAAATGTTTCTTTGAGTGGGTATTTGCCTACGCCATCCTTCCGACAGGACAACGGTTTCTTTAAGGAAGGATCTACCGAACAGGAAAATGCTTTGCAGATGCAAAATTGGCAGGTAGATCATGATTATATATCCACCTTGAATATGGAATTAATAGCCGGTCGTGATTTTGACAAACGTTACCCTTCAGATTCTACGGGGATGATAATAAATGAATCCGCCTTGGCAATTTTAGGGCTAAAACCTGAAGAGGCCCTGGGCTTGAGACTGTCTCAGGATTTAGGGGAAGAAAACCCAGATTTCTATAAAGTTATTGGGGTAGTTAAAAATTTCCATTTTGAATCTTTAAGGGAAGATATTGGCGCATTGAGTCTTTCATTAGGCAGTTCCTCAAGTACAATGGCTGTAAGGATAAAATCTGGTGATTTCCCCAATGCCATTGAAGGCATAGCGTCAATTTGGACCAAAATGGCGCCCGGCCAACCTTTCAACTACAGGTTTATGGAGGATTCATTCAATAGGGTCTACGAATCCGAACAAAAACTAGGACAGATCTTTATGGTATTTACTGTTTTATCCATAATGATTGCTTGTCTAGGCCTATTCGGTCTGGCTGCTTTCAACGCCCAAAAGCGTACGAAGGAAATTGGTATCCGAAAAGTTTTAGGAGCAAGTGTGGGGCAAATCACCCTGCGTTTAACGACGGATTTTCTAAAAATGGTAGGTATTTCCATTTTGATAGCCATACCCATAGGATGGTATGCCATGAACAAATGGCTTGAGGATTTTACCTACCGAATAGAAATCGGTTGGAGCATATTTGCTTATGCTGCCTTTCTGGCAATAGGCATAGCCATTCTAACTGTGAGCTATCAAAGTATTAAGGCAGCGATAAAAAATCCTAGTCAAAGTTTAAGTACGGAATAAAGAAACGTAGCTTCTAAAGTGTAAAAGTAATGGCCGCTAAAAACTAAAAATATCATGTTCAATAACTATTTAAAAATTGCCTGGCGAAATATCCGAAGGTATAAACTCCATTCCTTTATCAATATTATAGGTTTGGCGGTTGCCTTCTCTATAAGCATAATGCTGTTTTTAGTTGCCTATTTTCATTTTAGCTTTGATTCGTTTCATAAGGATTCAGACCAGTTATTCAAGGTTTCGCGTTTTACCAATGCTTCACAGGGAATGAATATTAGTTCCAGTATGCCATTACCACTGGGCCCAGTTCTGGAAGAGGAGATACCAGGTATTGAGACTGCAATAAACCTTCAAAGTGGCTTTCCTGAAAACATAACCTTTGGAGATAAAGGCATTGAGAAGATTATTTCCAGAACTGACGCTGAATTTTTTGATGTTTTTAATTTCCCAATCCTTATTGGGGACAAGCAAACAGCCCTCTCAAATATCAATAACATCGCCCTAAGTGAAAGTACTGCTTTCGCTATTTTTGGAGACATTAACCCAATTGGAAAAGAATTAAAGATTGGGAAAATCGGAGAACAGCAGTCCTTTAATGTATCGGCTGTAATTGAAGATGCCCCAAAGAATTCCAGTATTCGCTTCGATGCTGTGGCACGCATTGAGTCACTTGCCAATTATGGTAGCAATAAAAACAAATGGGATATTAATGCTCCCAATTTGTACGTGAAAATTTCAAAGAATAGCAACCAGACAATTATTGAAGAGAAGTTGGTGGCAATGGTGGAAAAATATTACCCTGAGGAATTGGCTTCGCTCAAAATCGAAAATCCTGAGGCCATGGGTACCAGAGAACTGTTAAGCCTTAATCTTACAGCTATCGACCAGGTCCATTTCTCTGGGGAACGAAGTGCCCCCAAAACATTGATCTACTCCATCGCAGTTTTAGGTTCATTTATACTGCTGATTGCCTGTTTCAACTTTGTAAACTTAAACATGGCACATTCCTTTAAAAGGAGTAAGGAATTAGGTGTCCGAAAAAGTTTAGGCGCTTTCAAAGGCCAGCTTATTTTACAATTATGGGGTGAGGCATTTCTACTTTATAGCATAGGATTTATATTGGGGATTGCGATTGCCTTTCAATTGGTGCCTGTTTTTAATGCCCAATTTGGAGGAGGCATTCAAATAGACACCTTATTACAGCCTGGTTTCTTGGCCATCCTGTTTGGTGTTTTCATGCTCGTCACTTTGATTGCCGGAGGGTATCCGGCTCTAAAAATGGCCAATTTCGGATTGGTGGCCATTTTAAAGGGAAATGTCTCCAAAAATAGACCTGGAGCCTTGCGTAATTCTTTATTGGTGAGTCAATTTGCCATTTCCAGCTTGTTGATTTTTGTAAGTGTAATCGCAGGTCAGCAATTGAATTTCTTAAAGGAAAAACCCATAGGTTTTGAAAAAGAACAAGTGATTAGCATTCCTGTAGGAAATCAAGAAGATGGTAGAAAAGTACTGTCAAGACTTCAAAACGAACTGGCAAGCGATCCTGAGGTTGTTTCCGTATCCGGAGCAGGAGGTAATTTGGGTAGGGGACTAGACCGGGTTACATCAAGGGTGAATATAGATTTTGTTTACAATGAAAACAAGATAGACACAGACTGGATATTGGTGGATTTCGACTACCTAAAAACCTTGCAAATCCCAATTATTAAAGGAAGAGACTTCGATTCTGACTTCGCGACAGACACCATTAATGCAGTGGTGGTCACCCAAAGTTTTGTCAAAGCCATGGGAGAAACTGATCCTATAGGAAAATACTTTGGGGGAGAGGGAGAGCAGTCGGGCAATCAAATTATAGGGGTTGTGCCAGATTTTTACGCGTATTCACCATCGGACAGGTCTTTGCCAATTGTGATGCACCTTTCTGCCCATGAACCTTTCAACTATATTCTCTTAAAAGTTCGATCAGATAATCCAAGTGCCACAATGGATAAACTTGCTACGACCTGGGAAGAAGTAATTCCAAATGTAGCTTTCAAAGGATCCTTTTTAGATGAAAACCTGCAAGCCTGGTATGAAGGAGAAAGTGTTTTAACCACAACATTTGGTATCGCATCGGGCATCGCTATTTTCCTGTCTTGTCTGGGGCTTTTTGCCATTTCCCTTTGGGTCATAGAAATTCGTACCAAAGAAATAGGCATTCGAAAAGTAATGGGTGCCTCAGTCAATGGAATCGTAAAAATGATTTCATTCCATTTTCTAAAGCTGGTATTTATCAGCTTACTAATAGCAGCCCCTTTGGCCTGGTATGCCATGCAAAGCTGGATTGAAGGATATGAGCACCGCATTGTGATTAGCCCATTTACATTTGTTGGGGTTGGGCTGATGGTGGCATTGGTTGCCGTACTCACGGTAAGCTTTCATGTCATAAAAGCTGCTATAACAAACCCCGTAAATAGTTTACGGTCAGAATAAATTAGAATAGTCATCACTGGCCCTAAAAGCTGGTGAAGGCTTTAAATAAGGATTTATGCTTAAGAACAACCTTAAAATCGCCTGGCGAAATATAAAACGAAACAAAGGCTACAGCTTTCTGAATGTTAGCGGTATTGCCATAGGTCTCGCAGCATTTTGGTTGATAGCATTGTATGTAGCCGATGAACTTAGCTATGATCGATCCTTCACCAATTCGGAGCAAATCTTTAGGGTTGCTCAGCATGCGAATTGGGACAATGGAAAAATGGACATTGCTCTTACCTCCCCACCATTTGCAGTCGCTTTAAAAAATGAATTCCCTCAAGTGGAAGAGGCAGTAAGAATCAATATTGAAGGTGGTGACCTAATCAATTACGGCAATAAAAGTATCAACCAAGAAGGCATTTGGTTTGCAGAAAATACTTTCTTTGCGCTTTTTAATTACCCGTTTCTTTATGGAAATGGCGCAACTGCCTTGATAAATCCTGGAACCATCGTCATTACTGAAAGCCTTGCGATTAAAATTTTTGGGGATGCCTCAAAAGCAATCAATGAAACAATTGCCCTGGGCAACCAAAAACAGCCTATCAAAATAACGGGGGTAATAAAGGATCTTCCTCAAAACTCCCACTTGAAATTCAGTGCAATCCGTTCATTTGCATTAGAAGATCTGAGAAGTGAAAATTGGAATGCTGCGTTTCTCTATACATACCTTCTTTTAAAGAAAGGGACTGACCCAGATTCATTTGCAAACAAGTTGCTTCTTTTTGAAAAGGACCTGGCCAACCGAATGAATTTTTCTGATTTTAAGATAGAATTACAAGCATTGACAGCTATTCATCTGCATTCTCATCTGGATTATGAATTAAGTGCCAATGGAAATGCCGGATTGGTCTACTTATTTATTGTAATTGGGCTACTAGTATTGTTGATTGCGGTAATCAATTACATGAACCTATCTACAGCACGCGCCACCATGCGGGTGAAGGAAATCGGTATCCGGAAAGTGGTAGGATCTGAAATAAAACACCTCGTAGGGTTGTTTTTAAGTGAGGCAATTTTGGTCACCTTTATTGCTTCACTTTTAGCCTGTTTTATTGTTCAATTAACCCTTCCTGTATTTAATCAATTTGCAGAAAAAGATTTGACACTCCTGCATTTCGGAGCTTTTAAAACCATTGGCGCAATCGTCCTTTTTACGGTTTTGACAGGGGTTTTATGTGGGAGTTATCCTGCCTTGTTTTTGTCAAGGCTTAAAATGATTCCTTCACTCAAAGGGCAAATTAGCAATATGGGTACTAGTATTTTCTTACGGAAATCACTGGTAGTAGTCCAGTTTGTCATTACAGTTTGCCTGATTAGTGGCTCCTACATTATTTACAGACAGATGCAATTTGTCTCTCAAAAAGACCTTGGATTTGACAAAACTCAGGTGCTGATAAGCCATATCGATGATGTAAAAGTACGTAGCAAAATACCAGCATTGAAAGCTACACTCTTGCAAAGCCCTATGGTAGAAAGCGTGGCAACAGCCGGTAATCCATTAGGTACCAATTACCTTGGCAAATTTAGTTTCTTTTTTGAGGTAAATGGAAAAATGCAAACCACTGCCACTATGGCAAATTTTCTCTACATCGATGAGGATTTTCTGCCAACCAATGGAATGGCGTTATTACAGGGTAGAAATTTCTCACCTGATATGCCAACAGATAAAGAGGGCACCGTAATCATTAACGAAACATTGATGAATTCCCTTGGCTATACAGATGCCATTGGAAAGAAAATCAATTATAAATCCGGAAATGACAGCCTGGTAAATCGGCAGGTTATCGGGGTTATTAAAGATTTTCATTCAACTTCTTTACAGCATAAAATCGAACCTATGGTACTGTTGATGCCACCAAATGATAGGGAAAGAGACAATCTTTATATAAAAATCTCAAAAGGTAAAGCGGTTGCAGGGATTGCATTTGTAAAAAGTACAATGGAACAATTCGATTCCGAAAATCAAGCAAATGTCCATTTTCTCAATGAAAACTTTAACCAGCAATACCTGTCCCAGCAAAAACAGGGAAAATTATCACTCGTCTTTACGATCCTGGCTTTTATCATTTCAGGTCTTGGTCTGTTGGGATTGGTGATTTTTGTAACTGCTCAGCGTAGAAAGGAAATTGGTTTAAGAAAAGTCCTTGGGGCTTCCATTATCTCTGTTACCCTGATGTTGAGCAAAGATTTCGGAAAACTAGTCGCCATTGCCTCTTTAATCGCCTTTCCCATTGCCTGGTTTGGTATGGATAGATGGTTACAGGACTTTGCCTATCACATTGAAATTAAATGGTGGATGTTTTTGATATCAGGGGCCATTGCAGTTGCAATTGCCATGACAACAGTAAGCTTTCAGGCATTTAAAGCTGCCTTAACAAACCCCGTAAATAGTTTACGGTCAGAATAATATACCGATGATTTCACAAGTACTTACTTCTTGGGCTGTCTTCAAAAGATGAAAATTATGTACAAAAACTATCTAAAAATCGCTTTTCGAAATCTTTGGAGACATCGGGGCTTTTCGTTCTTAAATATAAGCGGCTTGGCCATTGGGCTAACCGCCGGTTTTCTTATTTTACTTTATGTAGGTTTTGAGATAAGTTATGACAATTTCCATTCTAAAGCAGACCGTATTTACCGGGTTGTTGCAGATATAAAAACACCTACAGACAATATCGAAGCAGATATCCCTGCCTGGGCTGTACCGCCGCATTTAGAAGAACAATTCCCTGAAATTGAAGCTGCTGTTAGGATTTCAGGGCTGGATATGTTAGTCCGCAAAGAGGACATCAAATTCCAGGAAACAGAGGCCAAAATTGTTGATGCCGATTTTTTCAATGTATTCGATTTTAAACTGCTACAAGGAGATGCGGACAATGTTTTAAAAGACCCCTTCAGCCTGGTGCTTTCAGAAAAGGCTGCAAAGAAGTACTTCGGAAATGAGAATCCTGTTGGCAAAACAGTTAAAATCATGGAGGAAGGCCATTTAGCTACTGTTACTGGCTTGATGGAAGACTTTCCCGAAAACTCACACATCAAGACCAACATGGTGGTATCTATGGCCACCTATACCAAAGGAATGGATAGGGATGTGGATAGTTTTTGGAACAATTACGGTGCGGCTGGCTATATTCTCGTAGCGGAACATGCCAATATTGATCAACTTGTTGCCAAATTTCCAGAATTTTTAGAGCGAAATAATGGAGAGGAAATGAAGAAGTCGCAGATGTATGTCAATCTTTTTCTTGAACCATTAATAGATGTTTATTTACGGTCCACCAGGGGAGGTGCTGGGGGTGGTAATATTAGTAATGTATACATTTTTTCTATTGTGGCTATTTTCATTTTATTAATAGCCTGCATCAATTTTATAAACTTAACTACTGCCAGGTCAGTCGAAAGAGCCAAAGAAGTTGGAATCCGAAAAGTTATTGGTGCAGGCAAACGACAATTGGGCATTCAATTTTTAGGGGAGTCCATTGTTATTTCATTTATGGCATTTATAATCGCCCTAGTTCTTACCGCTATAGCCATTCCCTTTTTTAATGACATGGCCGGTAAAATAATAAGCCCAGGTATTATTTCTAGTGCCAATCAATTGCCTATACTTCTATTAATGTCCTTGGGTATTGGCGTTTTGGCAGGTATCTACCCAGCTTTTGTATTGTCCTCTTTTAAGCCTATTAGTGTTTTAAAAGGAAGTTTTTCTTCTGGTACCAGAGGGATTCTTCTGAGAAAAGGATTGGTAATTGCTCAATTTACCATCTCAATCGCATTGATTATTGGAACCATTGTCATCTATAATCAGATGAATTATATGCGCAACCAGGAACTAGGTTTCAACAAAGAACAAACCATTGTCCTGGGTACAGGTGTTTCGCCTTCTCAAAAAGCATTGAGACATGCCATTGATGATTTACCCAATGTACTTTCAACTTCGCTTTCCTCAAGTGTGCCTGGAAAAAGCAATAGTTCTGCTTATTCTGAAGTGGAGAATATAAATGGTGATTTGCAGATCGCCAACCTCGCACTCTATTTTATAGATGAGGAATTTATTCCTCAATTCGATATACCGCTTGTTGCCGGAAGATCCTTTTCAAAAGCATTTGCAACTGATTCTACCGAGGCCATGGTGGTGAATGAAGAGACAGTGAAGTTGTTAGGATACAGTTCTCCTGAGGAAGCCATTGGTGCCAATTTTAAACAATGGGGACGTGAAGGTAAAATTATTGGGGTAATTAAAGATTTTCATTTTAAATCTCTTCGACAACCTATCGAGCCTTTGACAATGCGGCTTGAACCAAAAGGTACTGATTTACTGGTTGTGAAAGTAAACCCAAAAGATATTCAACAAACTGTAGCTGCTATTGCATCCAAATGGGAGGCTATAATTCCAAACGCCCCTTTTGATTATTATTTCTTAGATCAATCTTTTAATAAACAATACCAGACCGAAGAACGATTTGGAAATCTCTTCTTGAACTTTGCAGCGCTAGCCATATTTATTTCATGTCTGGGATTATTAGGTCTTGCAGCTTACAGCACCTTACAGCGCAAACGAGAAATAGGAATTAGAAAAGTGTTGGGCTCTTCGGTAGGAGGAATATTAAATCTCTTGTCCAGGGAATTTGTAAAATTAGTAATTATCTCCTTCTTTATTGCTGCCCCTATAGCTTGGTTCTTTATGTATTTCTGGTTAGAGGATTTCGCTTACCGCATTACCCTTCAATGGTGGATGTTTGCTCTCGCAGGGGCTTCAGCAATAATAATTGCACTGCTAACAGTGAGTTTTCACGCCATCAAAGCAGCAATAGTGAACCCAATTAAAAGTTTAGGTACGGAGTAAAATTCCGCATCAATTAAAGAAGAAAAACCATGTACAAAAACTATCTAAAAATCGCTTTTCGAAATCTTTGGAGACATCGGGGCTTTTCGTTCTTGAATATTGCAGGGCTGGCAATTGGGCTTAGTGCTGGTTTCCTGATTCTTCTTTATGTGAGCTTTGAACTCAGCTATGATCAGTTTCACAGCAAGGCAGACAGGATTTATCGGGTGGTATCGGATATTGAAACACCAACAAGTACCATAAAAAATAGTGAACCTGCCTGGGCTGTGCCACCTCACTTGCATACAGCATTTGAAGAAGTTGAATCAGCAGTAAGAATTCAGGAAACCCGTCTGTTGGTTCATCGCGATGGTAAAAGATACAACGAAAACAATGGTTTGGCAGTTGATCCGGATTTTTTCAAAATGTTTGACTTTAAACTTTTATCTGGAAATAAGGAAAATGCACTTGTAGCTCCTTTCAGCATTGTACTCTCTGAATCAATGGCAAAAAAGTATTTTGGAGATCTGGACCCCATTGGCGAGTCTTTGGATATTGAGGATTATGGTTTTGTAGGCAATGTAACAGCTGTGATGGAAGATATGCCTGTAAATTCCCATTTAAGGGCAGATATTTTGATCTCTTTAACCACTTTTTTTACTGAAAATTATAGTCCCAATTTGAATGACAATTGGGAAGGGTATGAGCCGGATGCCTATATATTGCTCAAGCCAAAGGTAAATGCCAAGGTATTGGAATCTAAATTCCCAGAATTCTTAGAAAGAAATGATGGGGAAGGGATGAAAAAACTCCAGGCCTACGTCACATTGTACCTGGAACCTTTTAAGGAGGTTTATCTGCGATCAGACCGATACAGAACGATAAGTGGAAACATTAACAATGTGTATACCCTATCAATTGTTGCCCTCTTTATTTTGTTGATTGCCAGTATTAATTTCATCAACCTTACTACTGCAAGGTCCACGGAAAGGGCCAGAGAAGTGGGAATACGCAAGGTAATTGGTGCTGAAAAAAGACAACTGGGCCTCCAGTTTATCGGTGAATCTACCCTCATTTGTTTACTGGCATTTTCCTTAACCCTTGCCATTACTTCGCTGATTCTACCTGCTTTTAACGATATGGCGGGTAAAACCATAGCTGAGGGTATTTTGTCTAATCCCTCTCATGTCTTGTCTATATTAGGAATCGCAATACTTATAGGAATATTAGCAGGTAGCTATCCTGCATTCATTTTGTCTTCATTTAAGCCTGTAAATGTATTGAAAGGCAGTTTTTCCAATGGAACGAAAGGGATTCTATTGCGAAAAGGGCTGGTCGTTACCCAATTCTCAATTTCCATAGCATTAATCATTGGTACCATTGTCATTTATCACCAGATGAGTTTTATGCGGAACCAGGATTTGGGGTTTGATAAAGAGCGGATGGTAATATTGAACTCCAGTAATACTGAGCTAAAAGATGGACTTGAGGCTTTACCTGGAGTAGTCTCAACGAGTTTGGTATCAAGCATTCCAGGAGGAGACAATCCTTTGGCCTATTCAAGGATTCAAAATGTAAACAATGACCAACAAATAGTAGATGTTGATGCCTATTTTGTGGATTTTGATGCCATTACTCAATTTGATATGAAGGTAGTTGCAGGAAGAGGTTTTTCCAGCCAGTTTCCAACAGACACTTTAGAAGCCATGGTAATTAACGAAAGTGCTGTGAAATTGCTGGGCTTTGCTTCTCCGAAGGATGCTCTGGAAGCCAAATTTGAGCAATGGGGGCGTTCAGGCAGGGTTGTCGGGGTAGTACAAGATTTTCATTTTAAGTCCTTAAAGGAAAACATTGATCCCCTTACCATGCGGGTGGACAGAGGTAGAAAAGGGCTTCTGACGGTTAAATTATCCTCAAATGATTTAACAAATACAGTAGCCTCCATTGAGGAAAAATGGAAGGCCGTTCTACCAAACGAACCCTTCGATTATTATTTTCTTGATGAATTCTTTGACCGTCAATACCGAGCTGACGAGCGATTCGGATACCTTATTTTTAATTTCTCTATGCTGGCCATTATTATTTCCTGTCTGGGCTTATTTGGCCTGGTAGCTTATAGTACTGTGCAGCGACGGAGGGAAATAGGCATACGGAAAGTGATCGGCGCATCCGTAATGGGCATCGTAAAACTTTTGTCCAAAGAATTTTTAAAACTAGTAGGACTCGCAATTATAGTGGCGTCTCCTTTGGCCTGGCTTGTTATGAATTATTGGCTGGAGGATTTTGCTTATCAAATAGAAATTCAATGGTGGGTTTTTGTCATGGCAGGTGCTATGGTTTTGACTATCGCACTGTTGACAGTAGGTTTTCATGCAATAAAAGCAGCGAATATTAACCCAGTTAAAAGTTTACGAACCGAATAAACCATAAAATCATGTATAAAAATTATCTAAAAATCGCCTGGAGAAATCTTACACGAAACAGAAGCTACTCTGCAATTAATATCGGGGGATTGGCACTAGGAATGGCTGTTGTCATCATGATCGGTCTATGGGTTCTGGATGAATTTACTTTCAATACCCACCATAAAAACCATGATAAGATTGCACAGGTTTACAATAGATCCAAAAACCTGGATACAAGTGAAATTGAGTCTTTTCCCTCTACGGTTTACATCATGGGTAGCGTTATAAAAGACAATTATTCAGATTATTTTACGCATGCAATACGTGCCACCTGGGTAGGGAATTATGTATTGACGAATGCGGGAGAAAATCACACCCAAACAGGGCAGTTTATTGAAAGTGAGGGGCTGGAAATGCTCTCTTTGGAAATGATACAAGGCTCTTATTCGAGTTTAGAAGAGGTCAATGCCGTGGTTTTATCTGAAACTGCTGCTGCAGCCATTTTTGGAGAAAAAAATCCAATAGGTAAATCTATAAAGATCAATAATGAGATGAATGCCATCGTAAATGGCGTTTACAAGGAACTCCCCAAAAACAACAGTTTTGCCAATGTGAAATTTTTTGCCAATTGGAAATTGACAGAGGCCAATGAGCCCGAAAGATTCGAACGAATAAAAACAGTTTGGGATGATTGGTCTTTCCAATTTTATGTGCAATTGAAGCCAGAAATTGATTTTGAAACAGCCAATGCTGCTTTGAAGGATTTGTATTTTCAATACGGACCCGCGGAATCATTGGAGGGTTTCGAGAAACGTGGTCTACATCCTTTTGCTTATCCCATGGACAAATGGCATTTGTATTCCCAATTTGATGCTCAAGGGGAGCCTACAGAAGGTAGGATCACTTTTGTGTGGTTATTTATAGCCATAGGTTTATTTGTATTGATTCTGGCCTGTATTAACTTTATGAACCTCAGTACAGCTCGCTCTGAAAAGCGTTCCAAAGAAGTAGGCATTAGAAAAACAGTTGGCTCCAATAAGCAGCAATTGGTCTTCCAGTTCCTAAGTGAATCCATATTGATTTCAGGTATTGCCCTACTTTTCGCATTGGCAATGGTATTGCTCACCATTCCATGGTTCAATGAATTGGCGGGCAAAAATATGCAGATACCCTGGGCCAACCTGACCTTCTGGGCATCTATATTGGGGGTCACCTTGCTTACTGGGTTGTTGGCTGGTAGTTATCCGGCCTTGTACCTTTCCTCTTTTAGTCCGATCATGGTATTGAAAGGAACCTTTAAGGCTGGACCCTATTCCGCAGTTCCCAGAAAGGTATTGGTAGTCTTTCAGTTTGCTGTATCAATAATGTTGGCAGTGGGAACAGTGATCGTTTTTAACCAAATAGAATTCACCAAGGACCGGCCGATTGGCTATGACCGAAGCAATCTTATTTCGATACAAATGAATAATCCCGAGTACAATGGAAAGTACAACCTATTGAGGAATGAATTGATAAACACAGGAGTTGTGGAAGACATGACCCAGTCTTCTTCTCCATTAATGGGGGTATATAGCAATGGAGGTGGTAGTATCAGTTGGGAAGGCAAAGATCCTGAGATGTCACCTGACTTTGGTATTTTGCGGGTAACGCATGATTATGGGAATACCGTTGGTTGGCAGTTTGTGGATGGCAGGGATTTTTCCAGGGACTATGCTTCGGACTCTTCGACCATTATCTTAAATGAAACAGCTGTCAAATACATGGGCCTGGAAAATCCGGTAGGAAGCTTCATTACAATTGGGAATGACGACCGGGCAGAGATCATCGGTGTTACAAAAGACATGGTGATGCAGTCCCCTTACAATCCTGTAAAACAGGCCTTTTTCTATATTGATTACGATAGGGTAGACTATATTAACATTAGAATAAAGCCCGATGCAATTGCCAGTGATGCCATTGCCCGGATTGAAGAGGTATTTGCCAAAGTTGTTCCTTCTGCACAATTTGATTATGGTTTTGTAGATGAGGCTTTTGGTCAAAAGTTTGAATCTGAAGAGCGCCTGGGGAATTTGGCAGGAGTTTTCACCCTTTTGGCCATTCTTATTAGCTGCTTGGGCCTTTTTGGTTTGGCTTCCTTTGTCGCGGAGCAACGAACCAAGGAAATAGGGGTTCGAAAAGTGTTGGGGGCATCCGTTTTAAATTTATGGCAGATGCTTTCCAAAGATTTTGTGATTCTTGTACTGATTTCCTGCCTGATTGCGATTCCTATTGTCTATTACTTTATGAGTCAGTGGTTACAGAATTACGATTACCGGATGGAAATATCTGGTTGGACCTTTGGCTATGCCATTGCTGGCGCATTGCTCATTACCCTATTGACGGTAAGCTTCCAAGCCATTAAAGCCGCAAATGTAAATCCTGTGAAGAGTTTAAGAACTGAGTAAATGAGGGGGCCATGTACAGAAATTATCTAAAAATCGCTTTTCGAAGTATCTGGAAAAACAAAACCTTCTCATTGATCAATGTAATTGGTCTTTCCATAGGTTTGAGTGCCGCTTTTGTGATCGGTATCATGATTTATTATGACCTTACTTTTGATAAATTTCATGAGGACAGAGAAAGGATTTACCGTGTAGTAGTAGATGATACCCAAGGACCTGACCGAGAAGGCCATTTTAGAGGTGTTCCGGTACCGCTAATTGATGTTTTACAAGCCAATAGTACAGGAATTGACCATGTCAGTCCATTTTTCCTTTTTGGTTTTGATAAAGTAACTGTAGCTTCTAGTCAAGAGGAATTTGACTGGCCAGGAGATATAGTGATTGCTGACCAGGAATACTTTAAGATTTTCAATTACCAATGGCTTGCGGGATCATCCAATGCAGCACTCGAAAATCCGTATGAAGTAGTATTGAGCAAAAGTAGGGCGGAAAAATACTTTCCTGGCAAATTACCCGAAGAAGTCATTGGCAATACCTTGATTTATGAGGATTCTTTAATCGTAAAAGTGACAGGAATTGTGGCTGAATTTGAAGACCGTAGTGACTTTACATTCAAGGAGTTTTTATCCCGAAGCTCGGTTCAAAATTCAGAGAAGTATAGTTATATCTATGATACTAGTTGGGGAAGTATCAGTTCATCAACCCAATTGTTTATTAAAACAGATAAATTTAATAATAAAGAAGCCGTGCAAGCCCAACTGAATGCTTTGGCTGAAGAGTACAAGAATGAAGAAATGGCTGCTTTGGGCTATTTCAGGTCCTTCAATTTGCAACCTTTGAAAGCCCTACACCTTAACGATAATTACGGCGTATTTGACAACAGCAGTTACCGGGCAAGCGCTGATATTTTATTTGGTTTAGGTTTTATTGCCCTTTTTCTATTGCTTTTAGGGTGCATTAATTTTATCAATCTCAATACAGCTCAATCTGCCAAACGGGCCAAGGAGATTGGTATTCGGAAAACTTTAGGAAGTTCCAAAAAACAGTTGGTGATTCAATACCTGGGTGAAACTTTCATTTTGACCCTTTCGGCAGCTATTTTGTCCCTATTCTTAGCTTCTTTACTGCTTCGTGTATTCGCCGACTTTATACCTCCTGGGCTTAGCTTGGATTTAATGCAAAACCCGGTGCTTATTTTTTCTTTATTGCTGTTACTAATCCTCATTACCTTTTTGGCGGGATTTTATCCAGGCCTTGTGTTGTCTCATTTTAAACCAGTATCCGTACTCAAAAATCAATCGGTTTTGGATGGGGACAAGGGGAGTTTAAGAAAATTCCTAACCGTTTTCCAATTTGTAATTGCCCAGGTTTTTATTATAGCCACGCTATTGGTAGGCAAACAGATAAACTACCTGATAAATAAGGACATGGGATTTAAAACGGAGTCTATTGCCTATATTAAAGCTCCGAGGGGTGAAGCTTCGCTTGAAAAATATGAAGCGTTTAAGGAGGTACTTGAAGCAGTCCCTGAGGTTAAAAATTTAAGTATTGCTGGAGATCCTCCCGCATCCCAAAGCTATTCAGGAAGAGGAGTGAGCTATTTTTCTGAGGGGGAGGAAACCCATGTTCAAATACAATTGCTCTATGGGGATGAAAATTACCTCGATTTATATGGAATAGACCTTTTGACGGGTCGTTTACCTCTCAAGGATTCCATTTCGGAATACGTAATCAATGAAACATTGATGCGCCAAATTGGATTTCAAAAACCGGAAGAGGTCATTGGCCAGCAATTCAAAGTAAACAATAAAAATATACCTATTGTAGGGGTTATGGAAGACTTTAACCAAAGTTCCTTAAGGGAGGAAATAGAGCCTATGGCATTTCTTCAGGATAGTCAAAATAGAACCCTACACTTTTCCTTTGAGGCTAACGATATAGAAAATTGGCCTTTGGCAATAAATAAAATAGAATCGCAGTGGAAGGAGTTCTTTCCTGACGAAACGTTTAAAATTAATTTTGTGGATGAGGATGTCAAGAAATTTTACAGCGAGGAGCAAAGTACGGCCACGCTTTTAAAATGGTCTACCGGATTGGCCATACTCATCAGTTGCCTTGGCCTTCTTGGTTTGGTAATCCATACCACCGAAAGGCGCACCAAAGAGATTGGCATTAGAAAAGTCCTGGGGGCCTCCATCATGCAACTTAACCTTTTACTTGGGAAGGAGTTCATGGTACTGGTCGGCATTGCTTTTGTTATAGCTGTTCCTATAGCCTGGTGGGGCATAAGTACCTGGTTACAGGAATTCGCCAACCAAACAACCTTGAGTTGGTGGGTCTTTCTACTTGGTGGCTTAGGTATTTCAATAATTGCATTGGCTGTCATCAGTATCAAAATATTTGCCGCAGCCAATACCAATCCTGTGAATAGCTTGAGTACGGAATAAGCGACCTCAAAGTGTAAATTTATTAGACATAATTTGTCAAAATATTTTACATTTCGTATTCTGATCCAGATTGAATGCAATACAATGTTCTGATTATAAGTATATTATATTTATGGCATAAAGATCGTAAAAAAGATTGAAGGAAATTGACATTTATAATTTATGAAACAATGCTGCGACATAACTTAAAACTTTTCTTTAGAAATATAAAGAACAACAAGGGGACCTTTTTGATTAATACCTTTGGATTAGGCATTGGGATTGCATCTTTTTTGCTTTTGGCACTTTATGTCCATAATGACCTGAGCTACAACCAATTTCATGATAATTATGAAAATATCTACAGGATCAGGGATGGGGAATCTGTTCAGACCAAAGGGCCTTTATTGCCGAAGCTATTGGAAGAGATACCTGAAATTGAAAATGGTACGCGAATTTTTGATTGGGAAGGTTTTCGCATAAGTTATGAAGATGTAGCCTTCCAGGAAAATATTATATACGTAGATGAAGGTTTTTTCTCTGTCTTTAGTTTTCCATTTACCGAAGGATCTGCAAAAAATGCTATTCAGGACAAATATGGGGTGGTGATAAGTACAAACCTTGCTAAAAAGTATTTTGGTGATGAACCTGCTGTAGGTAAAAAACTGCAAATAAAATTTGAGGATGTATTCCTAGAAGTTAAAGGGGTGGTAGCCATTCCTTCAAATTCTTCCATAAAATTTGATATTGTTTCCTCTTATGATACAGGGGAGGAGATTTCCCCTTGGATGAAGGGTATACATGACTGGTACAACACCTTTTCAATTACTTATATTCAACTAAAAGATGGAATAAACCCCGAAGCACTTGATGAAAAACTTAAGCAAATTGTTAAAGAAAATTACTTACCGGTAGGTCAAAATGAAACAGACCTTAACCTATTGTCTTTAAGTGAATACCATGCTGCTGAGGAATCCAACCAAACGCTAATTGTCATCCTCAGCATAATTGCTTTAGGCATTATAAGTATCGCTATTGTTAATTTTATAAATCTAACAATTACCAGTGTACTTTCTCGCATTAAGGAAATAGGCATTAAGAAAGTACATGGTGCCAGTAGGAGTGAGCTTTTTGGGCAAATATTGACAGAATCCTTTGCAGTTAGCTTTGTTGCCCTGTTTTTAGGGTTAGGCTTAATGGCTGTATTTCTTCCAAGCTTCAATTCACTCTTTGAAACCAAATTACATTTTGCACCTTTCCAAAATCCTGTTTTTATTTGGATACCATTGCTTATATGGGCGGTAGTGGGCATATTATCTGGTATTATACCCTCCTTTTTCTGGGCAAGGGGTACATTGACAGAAAGTCTAAAAGGAAATGCTTATTCAGGAAGCAGGTCTTCTGCTGCAAGACACTCCCTAATTGTGATTCAGTTTGCCATAGCTATTGTATTGATTTCAGGTACAGTTTTGGTCAGAAAACAAGTCAAGGCCATGATGGAGAAAGACCCTCTTTTTGACACGGAAAATGTAATCATTACAGAATTACAACCCTGGCAATTTCCTGACTTGGAAAAGACAAGCAACCAATACAAACGAATAGCTGCTGAGATAGAAGAAAGTCCATTGGTTGAGGCCCTAAGCTTCTCTCAGTGTTTCCCAGGTTACTATGGTGAAAATTACAATGGTTTTTACCCTCAGGGAGAAAACTTGCCAGAATCGATACACCTTCGAAAAGCCTATGTTGGAGAAAACTATTTTAAAACCTTTGGAATAAAAATATTGTCAGGTCATGGCTTTGAAAAAGGAAGCGTAGATTTTGAAAATGCGATTGTTCTCAATAAGGCTGCTACACAAGTGTTGGGTTATAGGGAAGCAAATGGGCAGATTCTTAATGAAAGCTCAACAAGTGGGGAAATTCGGAAGTTGGTGGGTATTGTGGATAATTTCAGCTATCAAGGAGTTCAACACAAAGCCCAACCATTGGTACATATTTTTGCTGATCAGGAGGATTTTACCAATTGGGGATATTTTTCCATCAAAGCAAAGAAAGGAGCAAGCCTTCAGGTGCTTGATCAATTGAAAGAAAAATGGAGTGCTGCTTTTTCAGGAATAGCACCCAAGTTTTATTTTGCAGATGAAAAACTTACCGAACAGTACAAAGAGTACATAAAAATCAACACCTTGGTGGCTTGGTTTTCTATACTTGCTGTTTTGCTTTCCTGCATGGGTTTGTTCGCCTTGGCTTCGTATTCCATGGCAAAAAGGACCAAAGAAATTGGCATTAGAAAGGTGAATGGCGCCAAAGTTTCCGAAATTATAATTTTACTTAACAAAGACTTTTTAAAATGGGTATTGATGTCTTTTATTATTGCCGTGCCAATAGCTTGGTACGGTATGCATCATTGGTTGGAAGGATTTGCTTATAAAACAACGATCAGTTGGTGGGTATTTGGTTTGGCGGGAGTACTTGCCATTGGCATTGCCCTTTTGACTGTTAGTTATCAAAGTCTCAATGCTGCCATGGCCAATCCTGTGGATGCTTTAAAGGAAGAATAGAACTGAAAATTAAAATATTTAACACTAATATTATACCATGCTCATACAATTAAATAATATTTTTAAATGGGTCCAACAGGGCGGAAGAAGGGTTTTTTTGCTTAAAGACATCAATCTTGAAGTTGAGGAAGGCGCTTTTATTTCCATTATGGGACCTTCCGGTTCAGGAAAGTCTACCTTGCTCAATGTAATTGGTATGTTGGATGTCTTTGATGAAGGTAAATACAATTTTATGGATGAACCTGTTCACCAATTGAAAGAAAAACACCGTGCTGAGCTCTACAAACAATACATTGGTTTTGTTTTTCAGGCTTATCATTTAATTGATGAGTTGACGGTCTATGAGAACCTGGAAATGCCTTTGCTCTATAAAAAGCATTCCGGATCTGAACGCAAAGCCCTTGTTGCTGATATGTTGGATCGTTTTAATATTGTAGGAAAAAAAGACTTGTTTCCAACTCAACTAAGTGGGGGACAACAGCAGCTTGTTGGAGTGGCTCGTGCTTTGATAGGAAAGCCTAAGTTAATTTTAGCTGATGAACCAACTGGTAATCTAAATTCAAAGCAAGGCCAAGAAATTATGGAGTTGTTTAAGAAATTAAATGAGGAAGGGGTCACCATTATACAGGTAACACATTCAGAAAAGAATGCTACTTATGGTAAAAAAGTAATTCACCTGTTGGATGGTAGAATGGAAAAATCTTGACTTTATGGCCCTGAGCTAAGTAAAATATCAACTAAAGTTGCTTTTTCATTTCTTTAATTAAGTGCTGTTTTTCAAGCTAAAAGCATAAAATTGACGAAAAATTCTAAACATTTTCAATTAGAGGACGTTAAATTTTATGTTATTCACTATATTGCATTCACAAATATTTAAGATTGGCTTTTAATAAATCAACATATCGAGGTATAGCATTTGGGTTTTTGACCCTTTTCCTTTCGCTATTGTTTATGCCCAGCATTGTGGTGGCAGCGATAGATGATGAGGTGAATATATCCATGTTTTTTTCATTTACAGAAGAAGAAACTAAAGAGCATGAAGTAAAATGCGAGTTGGATGTTGATGATTTTTTTCCTACGAATTATTTCTTGTTAGCCAGATCGTTTGATAACGATATTTCGCGTAGAATTAACATCGATAATTTCTTGAATAGCCTCTATGATCCGGGAATAATAGTTCCACCTCCAGAGTTTAAATAATTTTTCTTTCTGTCAATGACATTGTAAATCTTGCAGTCATTGGATTTTTATCTATCCCTAAGAGTATATTATGTTCTTTACAGGGGTAAGAAATTTTAAACTCATAATAATTTTACATGAAAAGTAATAATCTATTTGCGCATCTAAAATCAGATGTTGCATCAGGTTTGGTAGTATTTCTGGTAGCACTACCTTTATGCTTGGGAATTGCCTTGGCATCTGGCGCACCCTTATTCTCAGGAATCATTACAGGCATCATAGGCGGTATCGTCGTTGGGTTCTTAAGTCAATCTCATATTAGTGTCTCAGGCCCTGCAGCTGGTTTGACGGCAATTGTTTTTGTTGCAATAGCAGATCTTGGCTATGAATCTTTCCTAGTAGCGGTAATTTTAGCTGGGGCTATGCAATTGCTCTTGGGTTTGATGAAAGCAGGAACAATATCCAATTATTTTCCTTCCAATGTTATTGAGGGAATGCTAGCAGGTATAGGCGTTATTATCTTTATTCAGCAAATTCCCTTGGCTTTGGGTTCTGACGTAGAAATAAGCTCTGGATTGGGGATTTTTGTTGATATATTTGCTGCCTTTCAAGACATTCAACCTGGAATTCTAATTATAACAGTTGCTTCTTTGGCAGTACTTATTACCTGGCAAAAAACACCTGCTTTGAAAAAGTTAAAGTTGGTGCCTGGCGCTTTGGTTGCTGTAATTACAGGAATTGTAATCAACGGAATCTTTATCTTAACAGACAGTGCTTTTGCCGTCACCTCGGAATATTTGGTTAGCCTACCAGTTCCTAAGAATATTGAAGAATTTAAAGGGATATTTGTTTCTCCATCTTATGAAGCAATTTTTAATCCTGGCGTATGGATTGTAGCCATTACTATTACCATTGTTGCTTCAATAGAGACATTACTATGCATAGAAGCCACGGAAAGATTGGACCCATTAAAACGATTTGTTAATACCAACGTAGAATTAAAAGCACAGGGAGTTGGTAATATGATCAGTGGCGTATTGGGTGGCTTACCAATGACATCGGTTGTGGTTAGGTCCTCAGCAAATGCAAATTCAGGTGCTAAAACCAAGATGTCGGCAATAATCCACGGTTTTCTTTTATTTATTTGCGTATTAAGTATTCCTGCTTTTCTAAATATGATTCCAATGGCAACCCTTGCCGCCATTTTATTAACCATTGGATATAAATTGGCAAATCCTGCTACATTTAAACATTTTTGGGAGCGAGGTAAATACCAATTTATTCCATTTATTTTAACGTTGTTGGCGGTGGTATTCCTTGGCTTGTTAAATGGAGTAGCATTAGGAATGATTGTAAGTGTGATTTTCATTCTAAGAGGTAATATCAAAAAAGCCTACTTCTTTAGAAAAGAAGAATACACAAGTGGTGATGTAATCCATGTAGATTTAGCCCAGGAAGTTTCATTTCTTAACAAAGCTGCAATTAAGCTTACTCTGAACAAACTCCCAGAGAATTCAAACGTAATAATAAATGCTTCAGATACAGTGTATATAGCTCAAGATGTACTTGATTTGATTCATGAATTTAAAATGGTAAATGCAAAAGAAAAAGGAATTAAGGTTAAATTAGTAGGTTTTAAAGATGCTTATCGATTAGACAATGATATCGATACCAACAATAAAGTTCATATCGACAAAAACCTTTTGTCAGAAGAAAGAATTAGCCAACTTTTCCATAATTAAATAATTATAGATACCTATATTTAAAAAAAATAGTTATAAAAAATGAAAGCACATACTGCAGAAACACAGGCCACAATGACGCCAGCTAAGGCCTTGACTATATTAAAGGAAGGAAACCAACGTTTTGTAAGCAATCTTAAAATTAATAGAAATTTACTAGAGCAAGTAAATGACACTAAAGATGGACAGTTTCCTTTTGCTGTTGTCTTGAGCTGTATAGACAGTAGGACTTCTGCTGAATTGATTTTCGATCAAGGGTTAGGTGATATATTTAGCGTTAGAATAGCTGGGAATGTAATTAATAAAGACATTTTAGGAAGCATGGAATTTGCTTGTAAACTTGCTGGATCCAAACAAATCGTAGTCCTAGGACATAGCAAATGCGGAGCGATAAAAGGAGCCTGTGCTGGAGTAAAAATCGGAAATTTAACTGGATTATTGGAAAAGGTTCATCCTGCTATTGATGAAGTTTCAGACAATATGCCTAAGTCAAATAAAACTGACCCTGAGTTCATTAGGGCCGTAGAAAAACAAAATGTTATTTCTACCATGGACTTGATTCTACAAGAAAGTCCTGTTTTAAAAGAGTTGTATGAAAATGGAGAAATTGGAATGACAGGAGGTTATTATGATGTCGATACCGGAGAGGTATCATTTATGAAGGCTGTTATTGAAGAGCCTGTAACCAAATAAGCATTAGAAAAAGCAGTTTTTAGCTGAATTATTATAAAAATTCGGATTCTAAAAACTGCTTTTTTATTACCTTTTTATTTGTTTTCCCTCCAAAAGCATTTATATTTTTAGCTTTTACGAACTTATACCTCAATTTTTTATAAATACAGGTCTTCCTGGTACTTTGGTGTGGTGAGTTTTACTTTATCCAAATTTCTATTGTTAAGGTTAATTTTTAACCCTTTATAATAGAACTCTTCCGCTTCAGTTTTATAGATATCCTGATCATTTTCACAATCTTCGTACTCCTTCTTGTAGATTATTTTTCCTGTAGAGATATTGAAATCAAAGTTAGCCCAGTATTCGCATAATTTACCAAAAATGCTTGTATGACCTATAAGTTCAAACTCATCGTTTTGAAATCTGTATTTGTCTTTGTAAAACCATTTCCAACTGCTGCCCCCAGAAAAGCCAATTGTCAAAATTCCATTTTCAATAGAAATTTCTTCAAAAGGGTCACCCATAATGCCACCCTCTTGATTTTTTAAAATGGCATTGCATGATTTTCTCCAGATAGTCCATTGTCCATTTGAAAATTTCAGCACTTGAATTTCCCTGATATTTCCATATTCAGAGGGTTCAGAGGTTTCAAATACAAGTACTTTTTCACAAATCTGATCCTTGTCCAAATCGCCCTCTGTTTCAGCAAGCAATTCATAACCTTTTGGAATGACTATTTCCTGGCCATAAGATAAAAAGCTAAGGGAAAGCAAGTAGATAATAAAGGGCAGTTTCATTTTATCTTAAGTTAAAATTTAAATATGCAATAGACATTCTATTACGAGCTGAAATCGCTTTAAAATCAGCCACTTCGTTGCTGTTTTCAATTTCACCATAGCGGTGTTATGCTAAAATCTCCAAACAGTCTGATTTCCTTGCGATTGCAACACTTCCCGTAAACACGGGACAGGCTTCACCCCTGACATTGCCAGGGCGGAGAAATCCTATTACATAATCCAGGTTAAAATTGAAATTTAACTCATTCTAAGTTAGCTTCAAATATGTAGATACTCTACAGGGCTATAAAATTAGTATCAAATCATCAATTGTCGCTTTTCTGCTTCTGTTAACTTACCAAACCTCAGGTAAGCTGTTATTGATACAATAAGCAAGACAATCGTTACTACATAAACCCAATAAGGAACGGGAACAGGATCTCCTTTGGCGTAAGAATGCAAACCTGAGAGGTAATAATTCACTCCAAATGAGGTCATAATTATAGCACCAAATGCCCATAAACTTGCCAGATTGTAAATTATGGCATTTCTACTTCCAGGAATTAGTCTTAAGTGAAGTACCACAGCATATATTAAAACGGAGATAAGCGCCCATGTTTCCTTAGGATCCCAAGCCCAATACCTTCCCCAACTCTCATTTGCCCATACACCCCCAAGAAAAGTGCCTATTGTCAAAAGGAACAAACCTACAGTGATAGACAATTCATTGACCACAATGAGCTCTTTCATGGAAAGCCACCACCTAGGGTTAGGACTTTTGGGTTTGAACACAAGTAAACATAAACTTAGTAAGGCAATAATTGCTGAAAGTGCCAATGGTGCATAGCCACTAACAATGATGGCCACATGGATCTTTAGCCAGTAGGAGTGAAGTACTGGCATAAGGTTGGTGATTTCTGGATTGAGCCAATCCAGAAAACTAACGAAGAGTAATGTGCCAGAAAACAATAGTCCCAGAGGAACAGTAAAGTGGGATTTTTTGCCAAACACTAATCCAAAAAGGAGTACCCCCCAAGCTACAAAAACCAACATTTCGAATCCATCACTCCATGGTGGGTGCTTGGCAATGTACCAGCGAAGTGACAGATGAAAGGTAAATATTACCCAACCTATCCAAGCCAAAACGACACCTAATTTCCAGCTAGTTTTCAGACTTTTACCTGAATAAAACAAGGCTGTAATTGCAAGGCCTAACATCATTAATCCAAGCAACCAAAAATATCCGAACAGGCGATTTCCTAGTTTGAGTTTATTAAATAGCAACTCGCCTTCGATTTCAGCTTCACTGGGATAAACAGACTTACCGGCCTCCCTTTGATACAGGTCTATGTAGCCAAATGTCTCGTCTGCCTTTTCCCAATTTCCGGTTAGTAAGCCTTCTTTTAAATTACTTAAGTACAACTTTCCAATGTTTTGTACGAAAATGGCGTCTTCTTCTTCAAAGCCACTGGTAAATTGTGAACTGGTGTACCAGGTTTGGTTATCATCCAAACGGTTCGGGTATAGTTTCAGAAAATCTCCAATTAATACCGCATAAAAAATATTAAACCTTTCATCGGTTTTAAGGAGTTCTTTATGGCCTTCATTTCTTTCCGAAGGTTTAAGCAAATTGGCCTTTTCTACCATGTCTGACAGTAGGTAATTGCCCTCCTCGTCAACAAAATCCATAAAACTAAGCTGATCAACAGGTGATTTTTTCAGTGCCTTAAAAACGAGCAAGGACTTTTTTTGGTCAATTTTAATTAAGGGTAAGCGACTAAAATATTCAGGTTGTATTTGTACGGCTAGTAAAAATTGTTCAGGGCTAAGACTTAGGGTTTTATTTTTGACCCGAATTGTGATTTCAGCTTTGCCACTAAGTTAACGAGTAATTTCATTGGCCAAAGTATTCAACGGTTTCATGCGTCCGTCTAAGTCCTGAACAATAAGCCTTCCATATGCTTCTGCTTTCTCCTTTGGAACCACAAAATCCTCTGGAGAAACATTTTCCTGACCCAAAACAGCAAATGAGAATAAACTTAAAAGGACAAGCAAGTTGCTCCCTGCTGATAGCTTACCGAGTCGTCGCTGCATAATATTGAATCGGCTGTTTTTGGCAAAAAGGGTCAGTATCATTCCTATACCTAAAAACAAATAACCCAAATAGGTCAGGTAAGTTCCTGGCTTGTCCTGATTGATAGTGAGGACTGTTCCTTGTTCATCAGCATCGTAGGAACTTTGATAAAATCGATATCCCCTATGATCCAGGACGTTGTTCATAAAAATCCGATAAGGCCATGATTCCCCATTGTCCTGAACCATTACTTCACTGGCATAACTTTCAGGGCTTTGGGAACCCGGATAGCGCTTGAGTTCAAAAGTGTTGAGGTGTAGAGAAAAGGGAAGCATTTGGGCTTTAGGTCCATAGGTCAAGTGATAAGTCTTTTCCCCAATTTCAAAAGCTACCCAAGAAGGTTTGTAACTTACTTTTGGAAAAAAGCCTGAAGCCAACTTATTCTTCTCGCTATCAAAAAGACTCATCTTTAAACCATCGGCATAGTTTTTTGCCGCTTCCAAATCTTCCTCAGGTACATAGTTTAGGCTTACATTCTCCTTTATATCCCTTACCACTAAAGCACCCCTTTCCCATTGATAAAGGGATCTAAGTTTCAACTTTTCTGCTGTATTGGCATGTATAACACCAATTTGTTGACTGGCCATTTCCATCACTTGCAGATGCACATTTGTAGCAAGCATCCAGCCCGAATCACTTCTATAAATTCTTAACGGAGCGATTCCGTTTTCATTCATTTCAAGACTTAGATCACCTAGAAGCAAAGATTCACCATTTCTCAATATCTGGTCTTCTCTTGTGCCTTCATTTATATAGGAAAGTTCTAAAATGGTTTCATTTCCAGGTGCATATACCCGCTTGGCAGAAGGAACGTATTCCTCCAGTACCAGTTCAAAATCTTGACCTTCTAAGGAAATATTATAAGTGCTTGGATCGAATGTTTTGAAAGTGAATTCAGTTCCTTGGCTGAAATGAACACCATTTCCACCCTCTATTTGCAAGTAATTGTTACTGGTGTAGTAAATATTTTCCGAATTTCCAGTTCGAATATGAATTACGCCTTCTTTACTAAATATTCTGGTGACTCCAGCACCTATAATGATAACGATAAATGCCAGATGAAAAATCCCTAATGGTAGCTTTTCTTTGCTTAATAATTTGTATTGTCCAATATGGGCTATGAAATTAATACATAGCCAGATCATTATTAATTCAAACCACCAGGCTTCATAAAACAATGCCCTGGCAACAGCAGTATCGTGATCATTTTCTACAAAAGTGGCAATACCCATAGCTACAGCAAGTATAAAAAGGAGTAGCACGGATACTTTGGTGGAAAGAAGGAATTTCATAGGGTTATTTTAAAGGGGTACACCAATAAATTTGGCTTTATTGTTTGGCCTGAGTACAAACATTATATAGGCCCAATTCTGATTGCTTTTAAGGCTGCCATTGTTCTGAGCATGTTTAAAAGTATCAGAAGCAATGAATTGACTGTAACCAGCTTGAATGGAAACGGACTCACTGATCACCTTGCCTACAGAAAGGTCAATCTCCGAACCAAATCCCTTGTCCAATTCGGGCCCACTGTAAAGTTCCTCGAGCATGGTTGCAGTACTGGCAAAGTGATGATAATCCCCCTGAATCCAAAAGCCAGCATCAAAATTGTACCTGGTTCTTAAGTATATGTCCCTCAAACCCCGTGAGTTAAAGTGATTGCCTACATAGAACAAATCCATAAAACCATTAAAAGAATGGTTGGTACCATATAGTGGTGCGAATGACTTGTTTTTCTGCTGGCTATTTGTTGGTGTTCCACTTAATAGTTCAAAGCCAGCTGTGGCGGTATATTTAGAGCCTGTCTCCTTGTTTTCGGTAAAAGTCTGGGTTATATGTGCACTTATATCGTACGCAGAGGTAGACCTGTTTAAAACATCTTTACCAAACTGATAATATAAATAAGCAGAAAGCTTTGTTGTGGGAAGGTTGTATTTTAGGGTTGGCAAGGCCAAAGTTTGTAAGTAACGAATTCCTTGACTAGTATAGTTGATATTATTTGTTTCCTGATACTGTCTGCCATCGTTCCAAAAGAGTAGGGCATAGTTGAACTTACCAACGGTGTTTTCATATCGGGCAAACTGTGCTGCTTTGTATTGATTGGGTGTTGTGAATAGATTGTCGCTAATTTTTTGGCCATCTTGGTTAAAACCAAAACCAAAATGCAATTTGGCTTTTTCTTTTTCATACTTCATCAAAGCAAACTCATGCGATCTGGCCTGAAGGGCCCAATCCAGGTTGCCTAGGAATCTTGCATTGTCATAATTTAACTCTTGCCTTCCTAGTTTTAGTTTCCAGTTTTCCCCAAAATTAACTTCAGCCCAAGCCTCATGCACTGACAAATAATTGTCTGAAATATTGGCGGTAGAACTGCTTCCCCAGGTACGAACATCCTGTATGCTCATGAAAAAATTTAGGCGATCGATCTTATAGTTCGCTTGAATTCTCGCTCTGTGGGCTATAAAGCCAGCAGGATCGGCATTCTCATTTATTAATTTGTTGTATCCGTGACGGTATTCGCTTCGGACAAGCATTTGCCCATCAATTGAAAATTGGGCAAAGCTGTGCTGTTGGGAGCAGAACAATAATAGTAATGCTCCCATTATAATAATAGAACTTTTCATAATGGTGGAATTTGTTCAGTATTTTATTTGATACTGACTGTTTTAATTTCTTTTTTTGCTTCTCTGGCTTTTCCTTCCTTGAGCCATTTAGGGACAACTTGCTCAAGGAAATCCTCCTTAGCAGCCAAGTCTTTTTCTATATCAAAGCCGATATAAGCTTGCAGGGCATCCTTGGAGGTGAAATCAGGCATTTCCACGGGTTTGTTATGACCTAGATCAGCCAATAATCTAGCGAGCTCAATTCTGGCTTCTTGAATGATTCCTGTTGCAGAGGTTACAATTCTGCTTGTCTCAAGTGGCGCATGAAAAGCAGCACCATGAGAGGCTACAGAATAATCCCATCTCCACTGCGCATGGCGAATACCTTGTTGGATATTGTTCATCTGATCTTGGGTAGCACCCAATTCCCATGCTTTTGCCGCTTCTATATGCGCCATGGCTATCTGCCTTTGGAGCTTGGACGTACCTTCTTTAACCTTTCCCTGTCTTTCATAGACATCTGTGATCAAATCGTCTACTTTTTCCCTATGGCAAACAAAACAACTGTTTTCAACATTGCTTAAAGGAGAGCCAATATTGTGGTTAGTGAATTTCTGACCTCCCTCAGATTCGTAGGGCATATGGCAGTCTGCACAACTTACGCCTCTATTACTATGTACACCCATTTTATAGATTTCGTAATCGGGATGTTGTGCTTTCAACATTGGTGTTTTGCTCAATGGGTGGGTCCAGTCAGAAAACTCAGCTGCATCATAATAAGCCTCGGCACTTTCCACATCCATGCCATCTTTCCATGGATACGTAAGGTAATTGGCATTCTCTGCGCCAGGTTTCTTCTTGTCGAAATAATATTCTACATGACATTGGGCACAAACCAAGGAACGCATTTCTTGGTGAGAGGCTTCGTTGATGTCTTTACCCATGGCCTCATACGCTTCTATAAGCGCTGGCCTTGTCACCGAAAGTTTCATCGTTTCTGGATTGTGACAATCGGCGCAGCCAATAGGATTGATTACTTCTGCTCCCAAGTCAGAAAATTTTTGACTGTAATACTCTGTTACACCCATTTCCTTCATTAATCTTGGTACATCAGGACTTTTACAGGTCCAGCAAGTACTTGGCATTGGACCTTCACCAGCATTCCTAGGAGCACCTGTTCTGAGTGTTTCGTTAATGTCAGAAATGGCATGATTGTGCCCCTTAGGTGAATTATAATCTTTACTGAATCCATAACCTGCCCATAGAATAACCATTTCCGGCTCAGCCCGAAGCATGTCTTTATGTCCACTGGTATTGAACATACTATGAAAAGTGGTATCCTTGGTTTTCATATAAGACTGGTATTGCCTTGGGAAATTCAATCCCCAAACAGAATCTCGGGGCTCGATTCCTTCAATTTCAACCTTTGGTTGATAGGCAAACCTGGCTTCAGATTTACGGTCTAAAATATTTACGGCCAAATAGGCCAAAAAGAATACAATTACTGCCGTTGCTAAAAAGAGAATCCAGTTTTTCATGACACTTTAAGTTATTTATCCTTCGATAATTTCATTGATTTTTTAAGCCATTCAGGAACAATGCTAAGATCCGAAGGACTATATTCTTTAATGGGTTCTATTTGTGCACCAACTGCGGAGAGACTTCTTACTCTACCATGAGGCACTTCACGATGACATTCCCAGCAGGTTCGGTCCGTTCTGTTTTCCTGGTGGTTGTCTACAAAAGCTGCTGTTTTGGCGTCTGTAACCTGGTCCTGATGGCACCTAATGCAATTGTCTTGAATAACAGTGATGGAAGGGGGTAAGGCCCTGATCACCTCCGGTTCGGCCCTGGCTGTAAATATGAAGCATGATAAAGTCCATCTTTGGCCTTGAAAAAGTATTTATTAAAAACATTGTCATGTGGAACATGGCAGTCATTACAATGGGCTACCTCCCTATGGGAACTGTGCGTCCAGGTAATGTATTGTGGTCCCATAATATGGCAATTGACGCAGGCCTGAGGGTCATCCGATAAATAAGAAGTGGCATTGCTAATGTCCAGCAAGAAAAATCCCAAACCAACGATCAATGCTACCAAAAAAGTAGCTCCGGTCCTCCAATGCCATGGAGGTACCAGACTGTATTTAAATAAAAAACGCTTGATATTGACCTTCATAGCCCTCGCTTTAATTGGTAATCAAAAATAAGCCATTTGTATTTATAGAAACCTGAGAAAAGTCAGTTTTGAACCTGCTTTTTGCCTATACTTTGACCCGGTAAAAGGCCATTCAAGAAAATCATGATTTAATAGCAGCAAACAATTGGTCATTTGAAATAAATCTTTCAATTGTCTACTTTAATTCTAATAAGATACAGATAATCATTGATTCTTAACTCTTTTAACAGAATTTATAACTGTTAAACAATCATTATTTTAAATCCCCTACCATTAGGTAATCTAAAAATTTAATTTTTAAACTTTTACATAATTTTAATATTATGCTATTCCCCCAAACCTTTTGTGTAAAACTTATTTATCCACCAATCTAAAAAGCGTAAATTGATTATTAATCGATGGATTATTACGGTATCTTAAATGGTCTCGAACCAAATACATTACAATCGAAGAAATAAAATCTGAAGTAGTTAATTTTCGCGAAGTCTGTCACTGATAGCCTAGGGAAGTGGATACAGGTTGGATGAGAGTCTGTTGCTCATTTAGAGTTAGAGGTAAGGTTAGGTTCGGGGCATTTCTTTAATCACCAGTATTTTATTTCTATCCGTTTCCATTTTAAATTATCAATAAATTAAAATAAACCAGTTGACCTAGATTGCAAATAGCACCTCTAATATGCCCAATAGCCCAAAAAATACCATATTGTTCTCATTAATTGCTAATGGCGATAAAAAAGCATTTGACAAGTTTTTTGCTATCTATTACAATCGTTTGGTTAGCTTTTCTAATCATTTTTTGAGCGATAGGAGTTCTGCTGAAGACATCGTATCTGAAGTTTTAACAAATCTTCTTATTGAGAAGGAGCGTATTTTTAGACTGAAAAATTTCGAAGCTTACCTTTATACCGCTGTCAAAAATAAATCTTTGACCCTATTGGCCAAGTCGAAAAGAGAGTTGAAGATTGATTGGACAATTGATTCGGCCCATTGTAATCAAGAGGTAATTACACCTCAGGAACTGTTGGAAGAGCAGGAATTGGGTGATTTTATCAGTAAGGTAGAAGAAAATCTTCCGGACAGAAGAAAAATGGTATTCCGGTTAGCACGCCATGATGGTTTAACTTACAAACAAATTGGTGAAATCATGAATATTTCGGAAAGAACCGTTGAAGTGCATTTGAAGCTAGCTATACAATGTTTTAGAAAAGAAATTTCCTCCTTTTTAAATAAAAAAGAGATTCCTTTAAAAATTCGAAGACGAAAAATTGTTCCCATGACTCCTATATTTTTATTATTTGCCTATTGTTTATTTTAGATTACGGGTTTTTAGGCTTCCATTGGTTATATTGATATTGGGAATAAGCGAATCACCTACTGTGGCATTTTAATAAGAAAAGGATACGTAAAAGCTAGAACATACCGGGTATTGCAATAACCTCTTTTAAAGCTTTTATTTCGGGCCCTGTGGAAGAAAATGTCTAGTGGTATGATTAAAAGGATTTTCCACCATTTATATTGCTTATTCCGGATTTGATTGAGTATTAATTTCTAAAATATGAATATCCGACAGCTTGTATTAAGTTTATTTTCCCTTATTCCCCTCTTTATCTATCAGGCTTGTGGTACAAAAGATGGGGCTCAAGGGGAATTGATATCTCAGGGCATTGCAGATCAAGTCAGTTACAATTTTCATGTACGTCCAATTTTATCCGACAACTGTTATGCTTGTCATGGACCTGATGCGAATAAAAGAGAAGCGGACTTAAGACTGGATATAGAAGATGAAGCATTCGGTGCATTGAAAGATAATCCTGATGCACACGCCATTGTCCCTGGTAAAGCCGAAAATTCTGAAGTCTATAGAAGGCTAATTTCAGATGACCCCTCCATTAAAATGCCTCCTCCCGAATCCAACCTAAGCCTCAACGAAAGAGAAATAGAAACGATTAAAAAATGGATCAATCAAGGAGCCGCTTATGAGCCGCATTGGTCATTTATTCCGTTAAAGGAGGTTAAGTTACCTACTATAGAGGACAGTGACTGGGGCATTAATGAAATTGATAGGTTCATTCTTCAAGCTCAATTGGAAAATGGTTTCCAACCCAATCCAGAGGCGGATAAGGAAAGTCTTTTAAAGCGGTTAAGTTTTGATTTGACCGGACTACCTCCTGATCTGGAATTAATGGATGCTTTTTTAGCGAATGAAAACGGTGCAACTTATGAACAAATAATTGAGCAATTATTGACCAGTCCAGCTTATGGAGAAAAAATGGCTGTGTACTGGATGGATATTGCCCGCTTTGCCGATTCTCATGGTTTTCAGGATGACAGTTACAGAAGTCAGTGGCCATGGCGGGATTGGGTAATTCATGCATTTAACACCAATATGTCCTATGATCAGTTTATAACCTGGCAAATTGCCGGTGATTTGTTACCAAATCCAACAAAAGAACAGCTCTTGGCGACCGGTTTTAATAGAAACCACAAGATTACAGAAGAAGGTGGCATTGTGGATGAGGAATACAGGGTCATGTATGTCACAGACAGGACGAATACCTTTGGCAAAGCACTAATGGGAATAACCATGGAATGTGCCACCTGTCATGATCATAAATACGACCCTATTACCCAAAAAGATTATTATCAACTTTATTCCTTTTTCAACAACGTTCAGGAAAGGGGTATTGAGTCGGTTGTTGGAGGACCTGAAACCTATGCCAAAAAGCCTTTTATGCACATAACCGATGAGGATGTGCGTTCCATTTTATCCTTTGTAAACAAGAAGGATACAACTGAATTGATTGTTTCAATAATGGGTGATATGGAGGAAAGTAGAAATTCCTACATTCTTGAACGTGGTTCCTATGAAGTCCATGGAGAAGAAGTATCAGCAGGTACACCAGAATCTATTCTTTCCTTTGATTCTGGATTTGAAAAAAACAGGCTTGGATTGGCCAAATGGCTTTTCGATAAAAACAACCCCCTCACAGCAAGGGTTTTTGTAAATCAGATATGGCAGGAGATTTTTGGAAGGGGCATTGTTGCTACACCTGGTGATTTCGGTATGCAGGGCGAACTTCCAAGTCACCCCGATTTATTGGATTGGCTCGCAATGGATTTTATGAAGAATGGTTGGGATGTAAAGCATTTGGTAAAAAAGATGGTTACTTCAGCTACTTATCGTCAATCAGCCGTCCTTAGTGAAGACAAAAGGAACAGAGACCCAGAGAACATATTCCTTACAAGGGCACCTAGGGATAGGCTGAAGGCTGAGTTTATAAGAAACCTGATCCTTGCCAGTAGTGGACTTTTAAACAAAGAAGTGGGGGGACCTAGTGTGAAACATTATCAGCCTTCTGGTTTATGGGAAGGGGCCACCTCAGGAAGAGGGATTTTATCCATGTACAAGCAGGACCATGGAGGAGACCTTTACAGAAGGGGTTTGTATACCTTTATCAAAAGGACAGTACCACCACCTTCAATGACTTTATTTGATGCGAGTAATCGGGATCAGTGTGAAGTGGAAAGATTGATTACAAACACCCCGTTACAGGCCTTAGTCATGTTGAATGACCCGACGATGTTAGAAGCTTCAAGAGTGTTAGCGGCCAGTTTATTGAAAGAAAATAGTGATGCAACCAAAAAGATAGAAAAAGCTTTTAGATCCATCGTCTGTAGGTATCCGGAGGAAAAAGAATTGCTTGTATTGAACAAGTATTACGAAGGCCAACTGCAAACGCTGTCTGAAGAGGTTGCATCAGAATTGCTACAGGTAGGAGAGTACCCGCTGGATAAAAGCCTGGACAAGCTGTCATTGGCTGCTATGATGCAGGTAATTAGTACGATATATAATTTGGAAGAGTCAATTGCAAAAACTTGATATGGAAAAGGAATTTATTGAGCACGGATTAAACCAAAATCGAAGAAAGTTTCTATCAAAAATGAGTTTGGGCCTTGGAAGTGTGGCTTTAGGTTCCTTATTAATGCCCAACTTATTTAAAGGAACAGGAAGCATTGAAAGTGAACTGGCTGCTGCAATTCCTGATTTTGCCCCAAAAGCAAAACGGGTGATTTACCTTTTCCAGAATGGAGCACCCTCTCAATTGGAATCCTTTGATTACAAGCCAAAATTGACAACAATGTTTGGGCAAGATCTTCCTGAATCCATAAGGGGAGACCAAAGGTTAACGGGGATGACAGCCAACCAGTCATCTTTCCCATTGGTAGGCTCTTTCTCTAAATTCAACCAATATGGTGAATCAGGGGCATGGATAAGTGACCTGTTTCCCTATACCTCAAAGATTGTAGATGATATTTGCATTGTGAGGTCCTTACATACAGAAGCCATTAACCATGATCCGGCACTCACTTTTTTCCAAACAGGTGCCCAGCAAGGCAACCGCCCTAGTATGGGAGCTTGGTTGAGTTATGGTCTTGGGAGTGAGAACAACAACCTCCCGGCATTTACGGTGTTACTTTCCAGAGGCATTGGGAATGGTCAGGGAGTCTATTCCAAATTATGGACCAATGGGTTTTTAGATTCTGTTCATCAGGGGGTTCAATTTAGCAGTGGGGAGGATCCGGTATTGTACCTTAAAGATCCCAAAGGCATGAAAAGGTCTGAAAGGAGAAAAATGCTAGACAATTTAGCAGAGCTCAACCACATGTCTTTCCAAAAATTTGGAGACCCTGAAATTAGTGCCAAAATCCAACAATATGAGATGGCTTACAGGATGCAAACCACGGTTCCAGATATCATGGATTTGTCTAAAGAACCAGACAGTGTAATCAAACTCTATGGTCCGGATTGCTTGGTTCCCGGGACCTATGCCGCCAATTGTTTATTGGCCAGAAAGTTATCTGAAAGCGGAGTTCGTTTTGTGCAATTGTACCACCAGGGCTGGGACCAGCATGGCAACCTTCCCTATGAAATCACCCAACAGGCCAAGGATGTAGATCAGGCTTCAGCAGCTTTGGTAACTGACCTAAAGCAAAGAGGTTTATTGGATGAAACCCTGGTGATTTGGGGTGGAGAGTTTGGCAGAACCAATTATAGCCAGGGAAAACTTACCGAGGACAATTATGGAAGAGACCATCACCCAAGGTGTTTTAGCATCTGGATGGCCGGAGGAGGAATCAAACCAGGTGTTGTTTATGGAGAGACAGATGAGTTGGGATACAATGTGATTAAAAACCCAGTACATGTGCATGATTTTCAAGCTACGGTATTGAACCAATTGGGATTAAATCATGAAAAGTTAATTTATAAGCATTTGGGAAGAAGGTTTAGGTTAACCGATGTTTCTGGGAAGGTAGTTAAAGACATATTGGTATAATTTAGATTGGCAAATTTCCTATTTATGAAGATCAAGTACCGGTTTATTGCAGAGAGCACTTTGTTCGTTTTGAATATTCTGCTTTTGTATTTTTTGTTATTGGAACAATTTGTGGAAATCCCTTATTGGTTACAGCCTTTGGGAAGGCTCCATCCCATGGTGCTACATTTCCCTATAGGTTTACTTTTTTTGTCCATGGTTTTAGAATTTTTCAGGTTCCGAAAGGAGTTTGAAAAAGAGCAATTCTTTCAGAATTTTCTAACTTCCTTACTATTGGTTGCTGTGATCACTGCAGGTATTGCTGCCCTGATGGGATTCTTTCTTTCCCTGGAAGAAGGCTACGGAGGTCCGGCATTGAATTGGCACAAGTGGAGTGGGGCCGGAATTGTTTTTTTTGCCAGTGGACTTTACTTTTCAAGGGAGAAGTTATGGTACAAGGCGAAAGTGGCTAAAATTTCAGCTTCAGGATTGATAGGGCTTACCATTATGGCCGGTCACTATGGGGCAGCACTTACGCATGGGGAGGATTTTATATTTGAGCCCATCATTGCTGCCCGTGAGGTAGTAGTACCTATAGAGGAGGCAATTGTATTTGATCATCTGATTATGCCAGTATTGGAAAAAAAATGCAATTCTTGCCATAATCCAAGCAAAGCTAAGGGTGAGTTGATTATGACAGATAAAGTTTCTTTTTTAAAAGGTGGTGAAACAGGGAAATTGTTTGAAAGTGAATCCCTGGAAGAAAGTGTGCTAATTCAAAGGCTTTCGTTGCCATTAGAAGATGATGATCACATGCCGCCTTCCGGAAAGCCACAGCTTACGCCAGATGAAAAACTACTTCTGGAGTTGTGGATAAAAAATAATCCTGACTTTGAGGTAAAAGTATTGGCTTTGCCAGCAAGTGATTCGCTCAGGCTTGTGGCTACTAATTTAATAAATCCTAAAGCCGGGGAAAAAGTATATGAATTTGAAATGCCTGATGAAAAAGTGCTCGAAACCCTTAACAACGAGTATAGGGTAATAAGACCATTAAGTAAAGGTTCGCCTGCCCTTGATGTTACCATTTTCAACGCAAATGCATATAACAGTAATTCATTAAAAGAACTTGAGCCATTAAAAAATCAAATCGTCTACCTTAGTCTCAATAAGCTACCTGTTGAAGATGAAGACCTAAAAATAATTAGCCAATTTAAGAACCTGGAAAGGCTAAACCTTAATTTTACCAATATTAGTGGAAAGGGGCTTGAGTCTGTTTTTACAATTTCAAATTTAGAACACCTTGCTATTTCTGGTACTGCCATAACCCTTGAAGATTTAAAGCCCCAACTGGGGAAATTAAAAAGACTGCAATCAATTTCAGTTTGGAATACTTCTATTGATGTGGAAGACCTTGAGCCTTTGAGAAATGAATTTAGCAATATTCAGATTGTTGCAGGTAGAGAAGGCCTTGAGGGTGAAAAAATCAAGCTTAACGTTCCCATGCTTGCAAATCAATCCAGCATTTTTCAGGATTCTATTGCATTAGAAATTGGGCATCCCATAGAAAATGTAACTGTCAGGTATACATTGGATGGTACAGAGCCAGATAGTATTTCCTCTCCCATTTTTGAGAAGGGCAAGGTATGGCTGGATCAAACCACCTCCGTTAATGCAAAAGCTTTCAAGGAAGGGTGGTTTGGAAGTGTAAACACTACATTTTCCGTGTTTAAGAATAAATACCCGCCAGACTCAGTGAATTTATTGACTCGTCTAAACCGTGTACATCCGGCCAATGGTTCGGCTACTTTTTTCGATGGAGATTTTGGCGGTTTCAATGCCAATAGCCCTGCCTGGGCAAATAACTGGGCAGGCTTTTCCAATGAAGACATGAAGCTCTTATTGTCCTATGAGCAAGAGGTGGAAATATCCTCTGTCTCTTTCAATGTTTTGGTAGAACCAGAAACCATTATATTTCCCCCTTCTCAAATAGAAGTTTGGGGTGGAAAAAACGAAGACGATATGGAATTAATGGCTAAGTTGAGTCCAGATTTACCTTCAGAAGAGCGAAAGCCTTACATTCAGTTAATTACGACTTCTTTTAATCCTGCCAAAGTGAAATGTTTGATGGTAATTGCGAAAACAGTTAAGAAAATCCCTTCATGGCATAGAAATAAAGGTAGAGGAGCCTTGTTACTGGTCGATGAAATGTTTATTAATTGAAACGATTTCAGCACGTAATAGATTGTCAATTACATATTTCGGGTTTAATAAGAATACAGTTTATTTTTTTTTGAGTTACGGGTTTTTGTTCACTCACTGGTTATACAAGTATTGAACCCAAAAAAGGCAATATTTATTCTGTTCTATGATGAACTTAAATCGAAACCTATTATAGATTATTCTTTCTGTCAAACATTAAACCCGGATTATGGAATAGGATTTTCCATGTTTACAGGAATTGTGGTAATCGAAAGAAAATAAGGCTATTTGAACCGATTTCAGCAAGTAATAGATTTTCTATTGCGTTAAGCCATTTCTTCATTGTTACCGGTTTTTTGATGATTTCATCCTTTAAATTGAATGCTATTTCCCAATCTTGGTAAAACCAATTGATGGACGAATTTCAACACGATATTGATCATTTGATTCTTTTGTATTTGGAGGGAAAAGCTTCAAAGAAACAAATGAATGCATTAAATTATTGGCTCTCCAATTCGCAGGAAAATAAAGCCACATTTGATGCCATTCAAAAAATCTGGAGTAGCGAGGCATCTATGGAGGTAGTCAGCTTCAAGGAAAAAGGAGATAAAATATGGGCTGCATCTAAAGAAAGAAAACAAGAGTCAAAGTCCACTATTCACCCCACTTGGTATGGCTATGGAAGTTGGGTAGCAGTAGTAATTGTTCTCTTACTTTTTACCGGTATAGGGGTGTTTTTGGGAGCCAACAAAGATGTTGCCCTGGAAAATAAAATTACCTGGATAAAGAAAGAGAATCCGAAAGGCCAAAAGTCTACTCATCAATTACCAGACGGCACCAAAGTTTGGTTAAATGCCATGAGTAGTATGGAATACCCTTCCATTTTTTCAGACAGTATAAGAAAAGTAAAAATTACTGGGGAAGCCTATTTTAATGTTGTATCCAATCCTTCACAGCCTTTTATAGTAGAAAGCAAAAGCCTGAAAATTGAGGCTTTGGGGACTGCATTTAATGTAAAAACTTTTCCCGATGAGTCCACTCATGTCGTTTCATTAATGAAAGGAAAAGTAAGGGTAAGCAATTTTCCCCAAAACCAAAGTTCCCTGTTGGATCCGGGTTTTGAAATTGTAGCAGAAAATGAGTTCGAAAATCTTTCTTTGAGAAGGATAGATTTTGAAAATTCATTCGGTTGGAAAGAGGGTATTCTTATTTTCAATGGTGATGATTTTTTTACTTTCGTCCGATTGATAGAAAGGTGGTTTGGTGTAAACATAACAGTGAAAGGAAACCCACCTTCAGACTGGAATATAAGGGCAAAGTATTATAATGAGAGCCTAACAAATGTTTTAAGAGACATTGGTTTCAACAAAAACTTAAAATTTGAGCTTAATAAAAAAGAGTTATTTCTAGAATTTTAGGTCAATATTCCTCAGGAATTTTACAAAATTTTTACATCCTTTTATTTAATTAAAATTTATACAAATCTATGAAAGAAAATTAAGCATTTTACCAAAACAACCCATACCCAAACTTAACCCAAAACAACATGAAAATAGATTACAAAAGCCATTTACATAGGGCTACCAATTTTTCCTTAATTGGTATTCTTATCCCTCTTATGCTGGTGAATTTCAGCATTGCACACGGAGCAGGAGCTCAAAAAGCCATTAGTATTGAGAAGGTTTTTATCGAAACTTTTTATTCTAATACTACACTCAAAGAGGTCTTTGATGACATCGAATCCAAAACTGATTTTGTATTCACTTTTGATTTTAAAGATGATTTCTTAAAAGAAAGATTTTCAAGTCCCTTGAAGAAAAGAAGTGTTGAGGAAATCCTTAAAAAAGTATCAGGCCAATCAAAATTGGCTTTCCGACAAACCAATAACAATATAAGTGTTACCAGGTCTACTAAAGGCTCTAGGGTAATCGAAGTTATTAGTAAGGTGGATGACATAGGCATAAATGGTCGGGTTACTTCGTTTAGTGACAAGCAAGGCCTTCCTGGTGTCACTATTTTAGTGAAAGGAACAAATATTGGTACTGTTACAGACATCGACGGTAATTTTTCACTAAATGTGCCCAATGAAAATGCGACCTTGGTTATTTCCTTTTTGGGATATGAAACACGTGAAGAATCCCTAAACGGGCGAAGCATAATCAATGTTGAATTGTCCGAAGATGCCAAGGGTTTGGATGAGTTTGTTGTGATAGGATATGGTATACAGAAAGAACGGGAAGTTACTGGGTCTATCACCAGCGTGGAAGCTGATCAGTTGGAAGACCAGCCAGTAGGTCAGTTTGTTCAAAAACTTCAGGGCAGAATGGCTGGGGTGCAGATCAGTCAGGCTTCTGGTACACCAGGTGGTGGCATGGCCGTAAGGATTAGAGGGGCAGCCTCTATCAATGCAGGAAACAATCCACTTTATGTGGTCGATGGATTTCCTATCGTTGGAGATATTAATACAATCAATCCCAATGAGATTGAAAGTTTCTCAGTACTAAAAGGGGCATCTGCTTCTGCCCTATATGGCTCGAGGGCAGCTAATGGAGTAGTTTTAATCACCACCAAAAGAGCTAAACCCGGCCAGACCTCGGTGCAATTAAGTGTTATTCAGGGGGTTACCCAAGTTCCCAATAGAGGAAGAGCGGATTTGATGAATGCGAGAGAATTCCTGGAAGATAGGAAAGCCATTTATGAAGATAAAATTCGGTACGAAGGCTATACAGGTGGGATCCCGGAATTGTATCAAAACCCGGAAGCCTATACTGGACCTGATACAGATTGGTATGATGAGTTGTTACAAGGAGGCAAACAAAATAGTTACAATGTTTCCTTTTTAGCGAACAAGGATAATTTTAGTTCTGCGACCACAATCGGTTTTTTTGACGAAAAGGGTGTGGTTATCAACACTGGTTTTCAACGTTTTTCGCTTCGGACAAACAATGAATACAAGATAAATAAAAACATTAGGGTTGGTCTCAATTTAGCACCTACCCATCAACTCAGTAGAAACCAGGCCACTGACGGTTTTTACAGCATTCTTTATTCTGCCATTATCACTCCACCGATTTTTTCACCAAATGATGTAGATGAAAACGGAAACCAAAAGGTTAGTTTTACAGGTCCAGGGCTTTTTACTTTTCCGAATTGGAAAAAAACAATGACAGAAACCCTTGATCGATCTGCTACTAACAGGTTATTGACAAATGCCTATTTTGAAGCAGACATTCAGAAGGATTTCTTCTTTAAAAGTAGCGTTTCTGTAGATATGGGTACCGCCAAAAGAAGAATCTTTAACCCCTCTACAGCGGGTGGTATATTTTCACCTCCGCCAAAACTTGCCACAGGCTCGTATACTACTTATGAATACAGCTCATGGTTAACAGAAAACACGCTTAATTATACCAAAAATATTGGCAATCATTTTATTGATGCCCTGGTAGGTTATTCTGCGCAAAAGTACCACGAAGAATACAACCAATTGACTGGTACAAGTTATCCTGATGATGAAGTTCCCTGGATAGATGCGGCAGCCATTCGTTATGGAAGTGGTAATATGTCTGAATGGTCTTTGCTATCCATGTTCAGTCGGTTGAATTACAATTATATGGGAAAATACCTGCTTTCTCTTTCTGTAAGAAGAGATGGCTCTTCTAGGTTTGGTTCCGAAAACAGATGGGGTACTTTCCCATCTGTCTCTGCAGGGTGGATTATTTCTGATGAACCCTTTATGGCAGATTTCACTGACTTGAGTTACCTAAAAATCAGAGGTGAATATGGGCATGCTGGTAATTTTAATATCGGAAATTACAGTCAGTTTGGGAACATCTCTTCTACCAACTATGTATTTGGAGGAACCTTGGCACAGGGTAGAAGTCCCGTATCTATTGGCAATCCATTTCTCACCTGGGAAACCACGAAAGGTATTGATTTAGGGGTGGATGTAGGCCTTTTTAACGACAAAGTTTCTTTGGTTTTTGATTTTTATGACAAACGAACGAATAATATGCTTTACCAGGTGGACATTCCTTATGGAACAGGTTATCCAAATATCCAGGACAATATTGGAGAATTTCATTTTTGGGGATATGAATTTGGTATCCACGCAAGTGTGATAGAAACTGCCCAATTTCAATGGAATTCAGATTTTAACATCTCATTCAATAGAAACAAAGTAATCCAATTGGGAACCAACAATACCCCTTTGGGAGGAATTGGAAATTATTCCTCTACGATCTGGAAAACTGAGGTCGGTCAACCTATTGGTCAATTTTATGGCTATGTTTTCGACGGTATCTACAAAACCCAAGAGGAATTTGACTCTCAACCTACCCATTTCACTTCTAGTGTGGGAACGATTAGGTACAAAGATATCAATGAAGATGGAGTCATTAATGTGGATGACAAAACTTATATAGGCAACCCCAACCCTAAATTCTTTTATGGCTTTAACAATAACTTCTATTACAAGAATTTTGACATGAATATTGTCATTTCTGGTTCTTATGGAGGTAAAATGTATTATTCTCTTGCTGAATGGTCTGAAACACTGGAGGGAATATTTAATGTGGAAAGGTACATGAAAGACAGGTGGAGATCCTTGGAAGATCCAGGAGATGGAATCATCGGAAGATCCTTATCCGGCACTACAGAGTTTCCAAGGAATGTACAAGACAGGCTTGCCCTGGATGCCTCGCATTTAACTTTTAAAAACATTACGTTAGGTTATTCCTTGCCTGAATTCAGTGAATTTGTCAGCTCATCAAGGGTATTCCTAAGTCTTCAAAATGCCTTTGTTCTAACGCCTTATAAAGGAGCAAACCCTGAATCAAGTTGGCAGGGATTGAATGGTTTACAGGAGGGTGTGGACATCAGTCCTTACCCCATTCCAAGAACTTATGCGCTAGGTGTAAACTTTAATTTTTAACCCAAACCAACTAAAACATGAAGAATTTATTGACAATACTCGCAACAATATTCGTCCTGAGTTCCTGTTCAGAAGATTTCTTGAATCTGGTTCCTGAAAGTTCCATTACCTCAGGTAACTTCTATAAAACAGAAGATCATTTCAATCAGGCCCTTGTAGGCTCTTATGCTTCCCTTAGAGGAGCAAAAGGTTCTATTGCTTCATGGGTGATGGGAGAAATGAGGTCAGATAATACTCATCTTGAATTCAATATTACCAACCGTGGTCCGGGATATATAGAACGGGAATACGCAGATTTCTTTACTGACGATGTGAACAGTGGTTTGGTGGCCAATAAATACAATAGCTGCTATATTGGAATTGCACGTACCAATGAAATATTGGATCAAGTTGGAGAATCTCTTTTGAGCGAAGATAAAAAAGCCCAAATTGAAGGAGAGGCTAGTTTTTTAAGAGCACTTTTGTATTTTGATTTGGTGCGGTATTTTGGTGGCGTACCTCTTTATCTCACATCCGTCAAAGGAGCTGATGATGCCTACCTGCCTAGAGCTTCTGTGAGTGAGGTTAATCAGGCTATAATTAGTGATTTGGAAAAGGCCATTGCATTGCTCGATCCTGTATCTTTCCCTCAAAATGGGAGAGCCAATGAGGGAGCAGCACGAATGCTACTTGCTGATGTATACCTGACTACTAAGGATTACTCAAAAGCGGAATCGGAACTTTCGAAGGTTATACAAATGGGGTATTCTTTATTGGATAACTATGGAGATATTTTTGAGCTGAGCAATAAAAACAGTATTGAGTCTATATTTGAAATTCAGTTTCAACAAGGTAACCAAGGTCAAAACAGTGATTTTCTCTACCCATTTTTACCCCTCTCTGCTGACGTGAGTATGATTACCGGAATTACTTCTCAAAATCTCCAGGGAGGCGGTTGGAATACACCCACCTTTGAAATGCTAGGTTCGTATGAAGATGGTGACGAAAGACTGCCGGCCTCTATTGGGGTAGTTGAAGGAACTGGACAGATTGGAAATTTATTTATCGATGAATTGAAATCTCCGGTCAATTATACACCTACACCAGGTAAAAGAACTTATTTGTATGTAAAGAAATACCAACATGCGCATGCATTGGAACGGAATACTGATGATAATTTCCCTGTATACAGGTATTCTGAAGCATTGCTTTCAATGGCTGAAGTACTAAACGAGCAAGGCAGGTCGGGCGAGGCATTGCCTTACCTTAATCAGGTGCGTTTAAGAGCTGGATTGGATCCTGCGACAGAAACCAACCAACAAGTGCTTAGAGAAATTATTGCCCATGAAACAAGGGTGGAATTGGCATTTGAGAACAAAAGATGGCTGGATCTGGTAAGAACGGACCAAGCCATAGACGTAATGAATGCCAATGGTGTTTACCTCAAGGAGTTCTATGCCGGAGAATCCTATATACCTGAAATGAGCTATAGGGTAACTTCTGAAAGGCTGTTGTTTCCAATTCCACTTAGAGAAATAAGGATTGGCGATTTGGAACAAAACCCTGGCTATTAAGTCTTAGTGTTTAAAAAAATGGATCAATCAAGAATGTAAAATAGAACAGCAGGCGATTTAATATTCCACTGCTCTAGCAAGATGCCCTTCTATAAAGTAAATTTTGAAGTGCCTGCTGTTCTTATTATATTCAACTTGATCTCTTCTCAGTTTGACCTGGTTTAGGAAAAATTGAAAAGGAAGAGAAACCTGATACAAATGAAGAAGAAAATACAAACCAACTCATTTATTGGGCCATTGTTAGGGATTCTATTCCTTTCAATCGTAGGCTGTGCAAATGAAGAGGTGGGAGAAGCCAGTCTGGAGCCATTTCCTGATGTAGTCAGTTATAATTTTCATATTCGACCCATTCTTTCTGACAATTGCTATGCTTGTCATGGTCCTGATGCCAATGCAAGAGAGGCAGGATTAAGGTTGGACCTTGAAAGTGAGGCTTATAAAGCTCTGGCAGAAAATCCTGGTGCCTTTGCTCTTGTTCCCGGAAAACCCCATCAATCAGAGGTTTACCTTCGCATCAATTCTGAGGATGAGAACGAAATGATGCCTCCTCCGGATTCCAACCTCAAATTGACCAATAGAGAGATTGAGCTAATTAAAACCTGGATCAAAGAGGGGGCCGTTTATGAGAAACACTGGGCTTTTGAGCCTCCTAAATACCATGAACCTCCTGCAGTAAAAGACAAAAAGTGGCCGGTCAATGAGATTGATTACTTTATCCTTAAAAGGCAGGAAGACATTGGGTTGAATCCGAACGAATCTGCTTCTAAAGAAAACCTTTTAAAGCGTTTGAGCTTTGACTTGACAGGCCTTCCGCCTACGCTGGAAATGATGGACAAGTTTAATAGCAATAAGGACCCGAATGCCTATGAGGTCATGGTGGATTACCTTCTGGCTCAAAACGCTTATGGTGAGCGCATGGCTGTTTATTGGATGGATATCGCCAGGTATGCGGATTCCTATGGCTACCAACTGGATAATTTCAGAACACAATGGGCATGGAGAGATTGGGTAATTCATGCTTTCAATAAGAATTTATCCTATAAAGATTTCATTACCTGGCAACTGGCAGGTGACCTCTTGGAAAACCCGACCAAAGAACAAATTTTAGCAACAGGCTTTAATAGGAACCATAAAATCACGGAAGAAGGAGCTGTGGATGAGGAGGAATACCGGATAACCTATGTGACGGACAGGACCAATACCGTTGGCAAAGGGATCTTGGGCATCACCTTTGAATGTGCTGCCTGCCATGACCATAAATTCGACCCCATCTCGCAGAAGAATTATTATGAAATGTTTTCATTCTTCAACAATATCGATGAATTAAGGACTTCTACAAGTCCTATTGATCCATTGGCTGGTACACCTAAGTCTTATGCCAAAAAGCCTTTTATTGAAATTACAGATGAAGATGCAGAAGGCATTTTATCCTTTGTGAACAAAAAGGATACCAGCACTTTAATTGTATCCGTAATGGGTGAACTGGATACCATGCGGAACAATTATATTTTAGAAAGAGGCGTTTTCAATGCTTTTGGTGAAGAAGTATTTCCTGCTACTCCTGAATCCATTTTAGGTTTCGATGCCAAATACCCCAAAAGCAGACTAGGGCTGGCCAGGTGGTTGTTTGATGAAAAGAACCCACTCACTTCCAGGGTTTTTGTGAACAAAATCTGGAAGGAGTTTTTTGGGAGAGGAATAGTCAATACTACCGGGGATTTTGGGATGCAAGGGGAGTTGCCTAGTCATCCGGACTTGTTGGATTGGCTGGCCATTGATTTTATGGGAAATGGGTGGGACATGAAACGATTAGTAAAGCAAATAGTGATGTCTGCGACCTACAGGCAATCAGTTACTGTAAGTCAGGAAGAAAGGAACCGTGATTCGGAAAACAAGTACTATACCTATGCCTCCCGCAACCATTTGAAGGCTGAGTTTATAAGAAACATGGTATTGTCCTCAAGTGGACTTTTAGTGCCGGAAATTGGCGGTAGAAGTGTTAAACCTTACCAACCGGACGGACTTTGGGAAGCGGCGACTGCAGGAGGCTCTACTTTAGCTGAATATACCCAGGATCATGGTGAAGATCTTTATAGAAGAGGCTTGTATACCTTTATGAAGAGAACAGTTCCTGCGCCTTCCATGTTGATATTTGATGCCAGCAACCGGGATCAATGTGAAACAGAACGCTCTTTTACCAATACGCCATTGCAGGCATTGGTAATGCTAAACGACCCTACCGTTCTAGAGGCTTCCAGGGTTTTGGCTTCCAGATTGCTTAGCGAAAAATCCACCGAAAAGGAAAAAATAAATAAAGCATTTCGATTAATTCTATGTAGAAAACCCAAAGCCAAAGAGCTGGAATTGCTGGAATCCTATTATAAGGACAAGCTAGCTACGATTACGGAGGAGGATGCCCTCGAATTGGCATCAATTGGTGAATATCCTCAGGAGGAAAATGTGGATAGGCAATCAGTAGCGGCACTTATGCAAGTAATTTCTACAATGTACAATATGGAGGAATCCATAAGCAGATCTTAAACAAATGGAGAAAGAGATATTAGAATACGGACTGAATAGAAATAGAAGAAGGTTTTTGTCAAAATTGAGTTTGGGCGTTGGAAGTGTGGCCTTAGGTTCATTGCTTATGCCCGACCTTTTTGATCGGGTAGGGGGGAATAAGGATTTAGAGATGGCCATTCCAGGCTTACCTGACTTTGCGCCAAAAGCCAAGCGGGTGATTTACCTGTTCCAAAATGGTGCCCCCTCACAATTGGAATCTTTCGATTACAAGCCCAAACTCAGGGACATGCAAGGCCAGGATTTACCTGCCTCTATCCGTGGAGACCAAAGACTGACGGGTTTTACGGCCAACCAGTCTTCCCTTCCATTGGTAGGCTCTTTTGTGGATTTCAAGCAATACGGCGAATCCAGGGCCTGGGTAAGCGATCTTTTTCCCAAAACCGCAGAAATTGTAGATGACATTTGCATCATTAAATCCATGCATACGGAGGCCATCAACCATGACCCTGCGCTTACGTTTTTTCAAACTGGAGCACAACAAGGCAATAGACCCAGTATGGGCTCTTGGCTTAGTTATGGCCTTGGAAGTGAAAACCAAAACCTGCCTTCTTTTACGGTATTGATATCCAGAGGAGAAGGCAATAGTCAAGGGGTTTATTCCAAATTGTGGTCCAATGGATTTCTGGATTCCATCCATCAAGGCGTACAGTTCAGTAGTGGGGAAGACCCTGTTTTGTACCTCAAAGACCCAAAAGGGCTAAACCGGTCTGACAGGCGTGACATGTTGGACAAGCTGGCCCAATTGAATCAGTGGTCTTATGAGGACATTCATGACCCCGAGATCAATACCAAAATTCAGCAATATGAAATGGCTTACCGCATGCAAACTACCGTGCCTGAGACATTGGACATTTCCAAAGAACCCCAAAGCGTCATAGACATGTATGGGGAAGACTGTAAAAAGCCAGGTACTTTTGCTGCCAATTGTTTGCTGGCTAGAAAATTATCAGAAAATGGGGTACGCTTTGTTCAACTCTATCACCAGGGTTGGGACCAGCATGTCAATTTACCGAAAGAGATCACCTGCCAGGCGATGGATGTGGACCAGGCATCTGCTGCCTTGGTAAAAGACCTTAAGCAAAGAGGCTTATTGGATGAAACACTTGTTGTTTGGGGAGGCGAATTCGGGCGGACCAACTTCAGCCAGGGAGAAATAACCAAAGACAATTACGGAAGAGACCACCACCCAAGGTGTTTTAGTATCTGGATGGCAGGAGGAGGGGTCAAACCTGGGATTGTTTATGGAGAAACGGATGAGTTTGGATACAATATCACGAAGAACCCTGTTCATGTGCATGATTTTCAAGCTACACTTTTACACCAACTGGGATTGGATCATGAAAAGTTGATTTACAAACACCTGGGCAGAAGGTTCAGGTTGACAGATGTTTCAGGACATGTTGTGAAGGATATTCTTGCCTGATAGTGGGCTTATGGAATTTTTTTAGCATTAGTTGTTAGATGGGTGCTTTGATAAAACGGGAAGTAATGGTATCTGGTATTTAAGCGGGAAAAGGTAGTAGAGCTTCTATTTTATATTGAAGGCAATCCAAAATTAATCACTTCCTATTAAGGCTACCTAAGTTTATTTTTTCCAAGTATTTAAATCCCATTCAGCTAATTATAGATTCTCAGTGCTAATATTTACTCTTTAAAATTCAATTTATTGGGCTTAGGAGTCATTTAAGCCTATATTTCTACTGTTCATTTTTGGCTTGACCCAAAAACGAACCAAAAAAGTCAAGGCTGTCAAATCTTATTTCAAATGATGGTTCATATTTCAGTGAATAGATCTCTTCTACGTTTCCATCATTTGATTTTTGAATCAGGATTTCAGGCTAAAAATGAGTGGATCTCTTTGTGGGAGCTAACTCATTTTCTTAACGCCCTCCATCCTGATCCAAAAACCATAATCTTTGAAGGCCGGAAATAGCCTGATATAAAAGGCAACCCAGAAAGAATTAAAAATCAAACAATTATTTACTTCTAAATTGTTATAAACTATTTTTTACCAATTAGTATTCCATTAGCTTCCTGACTTTACTTTCCTCATATTCTCAAACCAGGGCTTAATGCCTTACAAATTTTTCAACATCTGGGCTCCTTATTTTAAATGACCATAATAAGCCTAAGGTTATATTATTTTTTCGGCGCATTAAATTCGGCTTTACCCTGTTTTTAGCTTAAAATATAAGATATTTATTGATGTATTGTCTTTGATATTAGACCCATGAGAATAAAATTTACTTTAAGGCCAAGCCATTTCCTTCTATTTAGCGTAGTATTTTGGACCTTTGCTGGCAAAATAGATCCGGTTATAGCCCAGTCGGGCGATTGGAGAAATATTAAAAATGGCCGGATTATTCCTGACAAAAGCTATAGTGATCAGCCTTATATCGTAAAAACGGATGATGGAGCTTGGTTGTGTGTGATGACCACCGGATCCGGCCATGAAGGAGCCACCGGACAACATATCATCAGCCAGAGAAGTTTTGACCAGGGCATTACCTGGGAAGAAATAATAGAAATAGAACCTTCAGACGGCCCTGAGGCCTCCTATGCAGTGCTTTTAAAAGCTACTTCCGGTCGGGTATTTGTGTTCTACAATCATAATACTGACAACCTTAGAGAGGTAAAAGGAGATGATCCTCCCTATAAAGATGGGATTGTAAAAAGGGTGGATAGCCAGGGCTATTATGTGTTCAAATACTCGGATGACAATGGGCAATCCTGGTCCAAGCAAAGGTATACCATTCCCGTTAGGGAATTTGAAATCGACAGAAAAAACCCTTATAAAGGTGATATAAGGTTTTTTTGGAATGTGGGGAAGGCATTTTCTCATGAGGGAAGTGCTTTTGTTCCCTTGACCAAAGTGGGGGGATTTGGAAATGGTTTTTTTACCTCAAATGAAGGTGTTTTACTAAAAAGTGACAATCTCTTCGATGTGGCCGACCCAGCTGATGCCAATTGGAATACCTTGCCTGATGGAGACATAGGCTTGAGAACACCGGAAAATGGCGGTCCAATAGCTGCCGAACATAGTTATTCCATACTTAGTGATGGTTCTTTTTTTGTGGTTTACCGTTCATTGGATGGGCATCCGGTTTACAGTTATAGCAGAGATCAAGGGAGAACCTGGGACAAACCCCAATACATGCGATTTGCCGATGGGCGCTTGATGAAAAACCCGAGGGCAGCCAATTTTGCCTGGAAATGTGAAAATGGTAAATTCCTCTATTGGTTTCACAATCATGGAGGCAGGTTTATCAGGGAACATCCCAATCCGGGTTCTATCGGTTACAATGACCGCAATCCGGTATGGATGGCAGGAGGCGTGGAAGTGGATGGGAAAGATGGTAAAGTGATTCAATGGAGTCAACCGGAGATTTTACTATACGATGATGACCCATTGGTCCGCATGAGTTACCCTGACCTGATGGAAGAGGGGGGCAATTATTTTATTACCGAAACACAAAAGGACATTGCACGGGTCCATCAGATTGACAACGCCTTTCTAGAGCGGCTTTGGGGCCAATTTGAGGAACCTATACCGGTTCGGGATGGCTTGCTGATCAATTGGTCAGGAAAGGGCAAAAGTTTACCGCAAAAACTTCCGGCTCCGGCTGTTCCAAACTTTCGGGTTAGAGATACCAATACCGCTGATTACAGAGGAAAAAGCACCAATGCAGGCTTTACCATAGAACTGGGATTTTTGCTTTATGAAGTGAAAGAAGGGCAGGTTTTGGCGGATACCAGAGACGCTTCAGGCAAAGGTTGGTGGGTAGGCGTTTCAGATAAGAACAACCTTACGTTTCAGATGAACGATGGCCAAACCGAGGTCGGATGGAGCTCTGATCCTGGTACCATACAACCAAATACCCAACATCAGGTAAGTATCCTTATAGACGGAGGCCCAAATATCTTCGCTTTTGTTACAGATGGCCAATTAAATGATGGGGGAGCGCACAGGCAATTTGGTTGGGGCAGGTTCAGTCCTTACTTCAAATCGCCAGAAGGCTCAAAGACTTTACTACTAGGTTCAAGGATAAAAGGAGAACTGAGTTATGTGAGTTTTTTTGATCGGGCTTTGATGGTCTCGGAAGTTTTGGCTAGTCAGAGGTGTAAGGAGTGATGGGGGGATGTAGTGATTTGGTGATGGGATGAGAAGGGTGATTTAGTGATCAAGGTTGGGGATTTATGTATTTGATTAAAGCTTTTTTCATTGCTTTTATTTTAAAGTTGTCAATTTTGTACTTTTTTCTAAAAGTCAGATTGTTTTTTAACAATAGGCTTAGAGGTAGCCGCCTTCCCTAAAGACATCTAATTAGAACTGCATCAATCGGGAAGGCTAAAAACCATTACAGCACCTCCTGGGTGGGGTTTCATTTTTGAACCGCCTACAGAGATGGCAATGTATTGCTTGCCGTTTACAGCATATACACTCGGGGTAGCGTGGCCGTCAGAAGGTAGCTCATATTCCCATAGTATTTCTCCATTCTCTGTGTCAAAAGCCCTGATTTTGGAATCAGAAGTAGCAGCAATAAAGAGTAACCCACCGGCTGTTACAACGGGACCACCATAATTCTCAGTGCCTGTGACCGGAATTCCTCGTTTGGTTAGCTCTTCATATTCTCCCAGTGGCACCTTCCATTTTATGGTGCCTGTATTAAGATCGACAGCATTCAGTGTGCCCCAGGGTGGTTTAATAGCAGGATATCCTTCATCATCCTGCCAACGTTGAAAACCGCGGAAGACATAAGGTGGCGCCTTGTCATCCCGCTCGTTTTTTGAGCTAACAGCCGTTTCTTCATTAAAGAGGAAGGAAATGATAGCTTCTCGACGTGCTTGCGAAACCTGATCAAAGGCTGGCATACGTCCTCCTCCCTTTTTTATTACCTGCATTACCACTTCCTTGTCTAATCGCTTGGAGATGCTTTCTAGGGAGGGAAAACCGCCCGTAGGATTACCTTTACGATCGGAACCATGACAGGATGCGCAATGGATCAGGTATTGTTTTTCCCCGAAAGGCAATGCACTGCCATCTGCCTTTTGTGTAGGAACCATCTGGTAAAACCAGGGAATCTCATTTACATTCACATACAGTATTCCTTCGGGATCTGCTGCAGCACCACCCCATTCCATGCCTCCATCGTATCCGGGAAACATGATCGTTTGATCGGTACTTGGAGGAGGGTAGCCCCCATAATTTCCCGATTGACTGAATACCTCCTTGCTTATTTGCTGTGCTCTGGGAGATATATTGGAAAAGTCATCCTCAGTATATTCCTGCCTCATTAATGGAGCTGGCTTGGTTGGAAAAGGCTGCGTTGGCCAGGTTTGGATTTCATCAATTTTAGAGGCTGCTCTAGGTCGTTCCTCAATGGGCCAAAGCGGTTCTCCTGTAAGCCTATCATATACGAACAACAACCCCATTTTTGTACCTACAGCAACAATATCTACCTCTTTTCCTTCGTGCTTTACCGTAAGCAAAGTCGGTGGTTGAGGAATGTCCAAATCCCAAAGATCATGATGCACCAGTTGGTGGTGCCAAAGTCGTTTACCTGTATTCGCATCGAGCGCAATTAGCGAGTTGGCAAATAAATTTTCTCCATAACGGTTGCCTCCATAAAAATCCGGACCGGCCGTTTCAGTTGATAAATAGACAATGCCACGTGGTATATCAATTGCTAAACCTGACCAGTCAGATGCGCCTCCTGTATTTTCTAAATAGTTTTCCGGCCAGGTATCTGATCCAAATTCACCAGGCCTAGGCAAGGTGTGAAAAATCCACTTCCGCTTTCCAGTTCGAATGTCAAATGCCCGCACTGCACCAGGTAAATCCTCACCTACATTGGCCCCAATGATAAACATGTCCTTGTAAATCTGCCCAGGTGTATTGAGCGTTACATTTGGTTTACCTGGAACGTCCATTTCTTCACCAAGATGAATCGATCCATTTTCTCCAAAAGAAGCAATGAGTTCACCACTTTTGGCATTCAATGCAAAAAGCCGGTTTCCTTTCATAGTGAGTATGCGACCCGATTCACCATCATGCCAATACATTAGTCCCCGTTGGTCCCCATCAGCGAGCGATTCATGAACCTTGGAAGGATCAAAGGTCCAAAGTTCCTTCCCTGTCGCGCCATCCAAAGCAACCACCCGACTGTTTGGGGTAGCTGTGTATAGCCAACCATCGACAATTAGGTTATTCGTTTGATAATTGGCACTATCTCCTGTCATATAGGTCCAGGCCAATTCCAATTGAGACACATTTTCTCTATTTATTTGGTCAAGCGTTGAGTACTGATTGCTGCTAGGGTGGCCGAGGTAAGTTGCCCAGTCAGCTCCTGCACCTTCTGGTGAGGTTTGTGTGCAGGCAGTTAGGTATAAAAACATGTAAGAAATGGCGATGAGTTTGTGTTTTGAAAAATATTGATCATTGTCCATGTTCTTCCAGATTTTAATTTTGGGGATGAGGCATTATTGGCTATGCAAAATATAAAAAATATTGATCATGTTTATAAAATGGGAAATCTTTCGAAATATCAGATTGGGATTTAGGGGTTTGGTAGGGGGGATGAAGTGATTTGGTGAGATAGTGATCGAGTGATGTAGTGAGAGTACAAGCTCTATCCTAATTTAAAAAAAACAGTAGTTCTTCATTCGAGAACTTTCTGTATGTTTGTTTATTAAGTGAACGAATTAAACGAACAATTGCAATAAGTACCCTTCGGGAATATTGGGAAAAGCATGTAGATCCCGAACAATATTAGAAAACCTGGTACGATACGGTAAAAAGTGCAAATTGGTTTTCACCGATTGACGTAAAACAAACTTATATCAACGCAAGCATTCTGAAGAACAGTCAGATAGTTTTCAACATCAAATAAAATACTTATCGCTTGATAGTTAAATTCAATTACGAAAAGCAATGAGCATTTATTCGTTTTATTGGCACACAGGCTAAATATGACAATATTGATGCTGACACGATTTAGTAATGAAATTATGGAATTAAGGCCAATAAAGCCTGAAAAAGACTACCGAAATGGACTTAAATGTTTGGAGGTAATTTTTAATGCGCCAATTGACACCAAAGAAGAAGATGAAGCCGAAATACTTTCATTGCTCCTTGAAAATTATGAAAACGAGCATTATCCGATTGAATCAACAGACCCTATCGAAGCAATAAAAATACGAATGTAGGAGCTGAATATGCGTCAAAGGGACCTTGTCGGAATCATTGGCGGAAAAAGTCGTGTATCGGAGATTATGAACAGAAAGAAAAAATTAACCGTCGATATGGTAAGAGAACTGGAGCGAAAACTACAGATTTCAGCCTCTGTCTTGGTAAATAATTACCCGCTTTCTGGAAAATAAGATTGTTAAAATTCAAGTACCCAAGAAACATACACTAATCGACCTTAAACACATCATTTTAACCGTAAATTAACCATGAACAAATTTTTACTTTACCTGTTAGCTGCCTTTATAATATTCAGCTGTGAAACCAAAGAAAATAGCACCGAGGTTGAAATTATAGAGATCTCTGAAACAGTAGAAAACCCCGCTGCAATGGCAGTGAAAAAAGAGGACGAGGGATGGATTAAGCGGCATGAAACAATATTGGGCAGGCTAAATCAGGAGGCTGAATTGATTCTTGTAGGCAATTCAATTTTTCATTCCTTGGACAATGAAGACCGCAATGCGGTTTGGGAAAGGTACCTCAATCCCTACAAAACCATAAATATGGGAATTTCTGCGGACAGAACGGAAAATGTGATTTGGAGGCTTGAGAATGGTTCACTAGAAAATATAAATCCTAAAGTGGCCCTTCTCTTGATTGGAACCAACAATACCGATGGCAATCATTTTCTTACTGTGAGTACTGCTGAAGAATTGGCCGGAGGGATTAAAAAAATCTGTGCCATCCTTAACGAAAAACTTCCCGATACCGAAATCCTTATCATGGGCATTTTACCTTATGGTTACAAGCCAAACCATAGAGATAACATCAATAAAGCAACAAACAATATCGTTTCCAAATTCCCTGAAGAGCTACCATTTGTGCATTACATAGATATAAGTGATGTCTATTATGATGCCAATGGCAAAGTTATTAAAGAATTGATGCCGGATTTTCTGCATCCTAATGCCGAAGGCCATATGTTAATGTTTGAAGCCCTTGATGATAAAATAAAGGAGCTGATGGTGAAATAATGGATTAGACTACTTAACAATTCTACCGTAACAAAATTCTATTAAAAGAGGCTTCTTGGTTGTAAAAATCGCTATTCCACCCAATAGACTGAAAATTTTACTTGAAAAACATCCCCAACATATCTTTTCAAAGCGCGGAGGGCGCTACCAAAATTGAATTTCTGAAACTTTCAGAACTTTTTAGCCGGATTCAGGAAGATCCGAACCACGATCCTAAAAGGCCACATAGATTAGATTTTTTCGCCTTGTTAATTGTTACAGAGGGTACAGGAACGCATCAGGTAGATTTAAAAAAGTACGCTTTACGAAAAGGATCGGTTGTGAAAATAGCAAAGAACCAAGTGCACGCTTTTCAAGACGATCTGAATTACCAAGGTTATTTGGTTGTATTTACCGAAGAATTTGTTCTTAAATACTTTTCAAGGTCATCCATAGAGTTTCTTTCTCATCTCTACAATTACCATCTTTCGCTGCCTTTGGTAGAAAAGAGTTCGTATAATGAATCTTTTCTTTTTGATTCCTTGGCAGCGCTTAAATCGGAGAATCAATATGCGCAAATGGACATTCTTGCCAAGCTATTGGAACTTTATTTGCTACGATTAGACCAACAAACACAAGGGTCATTTAAGCGTATAATTAAAAATGAGTTTCATCAGATTTTTACCAATTTCAAAAATTTAGTAGAAAAAAATTACACCGAAACACGCAATGTAAAAGACTATGCAGACTGGTTGCACATTTCTCCCAAGCACTTAAACCATGTCGTAAGAGAAGTCACTTTGAACACAGCCAAAACCTTTATTGACCAATATGTATTACTGGAAATTAAACGCAGTATTTTGAGTACCGATAACAGTTTGAAAGACGTGGCATTCAGTACTGGCTTTGAAGAAGTGACCAATTTTACCAAGTTTTTTAAAAAACATACCGGCCTATCCCCAAAGGAATTTAAAACCAACATATAATTCAATCGGTTACACATTTACCATTTTTAAATCCATTTTGATAAAAATCGGTATTGCTGTCTTTCCCACCTTTGCTTCATCAATTTAAAACAAAAAAAAATGAAGTATTTAAAATTAAACTTTTGGGATTGGCACTGCTTGCCATGGCCCTGTTTACTGCTTGTGACAAAGATGATGAAGACAAAAGTCCAGGTGTTGAAATTGTAGATTTTGGTGCATCACCATCAGCCTCCATAATTACCACCGGTGAGGTAAGTGTGATTACCGAAAACACTGCACGTTTTCATACCTTTAACTTTGATGTAGCTCCTTACACCGTAACCATAGTAGAGACTAAAAATAAAGTGGTCGTTGTGAACTTGGGACCTGCACCAGTTTTTGCTGCTGAGCTTAAAACTTATATCGATGAAATTAACAAACCAGGAGCTGTAATCATCACTCACAATCATGGTGATCATTATGGAGGAGCAGGTAGCTTCACCGATTGGGATATTTATGCAGAAACTACAGTAGCAAACCAGTTAAACGGTACCGAAGATTTTACCAATGTATATCCAAATAACGTAATTGGCGTTTCTGGTAATCAAATTATTGGAGAGCTTGAGTTTTCCTTCAATAAAGTATCCAATGCAGAAACTGGAGAGAATGGTTACTTTTTCAATGAAGAACATAAAATCGTATTTCCAGGGGATTTGGTTTATAATCTGACCCACATTTATCTCAGAGAGTATACTCCGAATGATGGGGAGGACGAAATAGACAACTGGATAGCAGGCTTGAACTTGTTAAAAACAGAATTTTCAACTTATAACCATCTTTTTGTTGGCCATAACGGTTCCCGCTCAGATGTAACCGTAGTTATAGAGGAGAACATAGACTATTTAATGAATGCACAAGCCATCCTCAAGGGAAACCAACAGCTTACCAATGGTGGAAGCGCCACGACACAACAAGAGGTAGTGGATGAATTGCTATTGCTTTATCCGAATTACAAGGTAGGGGGCTTAATGCTTTCTTTGCCAGATGCCTTCTTCCCAGGAGACCCTGGAGCAGATTGGTTTTAACCCGAAATATGCTATAGACTATCTATTACGTGCTGAAATCGCTTCAAAATACCCAATCGTTGCTGTTTTCTTGCGATTGCAACACTTCCCGTAAACACGGGACAGGCTATCACGATCCTACATCCGGGTTAAAATTCCCACAAAGTTAATTCGGACAATAGAATTGATGTTCCAGAAAATTAGGGTTTCAAAATTTTTAAATAACAACTACCTCGAATTTCCACTTCGGTTTTTTGATATAAAAAAGTCAAATATTATTTATTGCATTTTGAGTGCCTTTGCGGAGCCCAAGTCTATTTTAGGTAATAGGAGGTGATAAAGGTTTAAGAATTTATCACTAAATATTGAAGATTTATTTACACATTTCCTTTTAGAATTTAATCCAGATGACTTTAATATTCTTTATCTTGGTCTAACAACCAAATAAACCATCTATACAAGTATAAGATCAGGGGTCAGCAATTTGTCTTTAGGAAGGTTTATTTCAAGAACTTGAATACCTGTTTATAATCTTCCATTGAATAAACGTATTTATGGCAAAAGCTAGAGTAAATAATATTGAATTACATTATGATGAATTCGGCAAAGGAAAGGAGGTAATTCTTTTTTCACATGGTTATTTAATGAACAATACCATGTTTAAAGGTCAAATCGATAAACTCAAAGCTAATTTTCGATGTATAGCCTTTGATCATCGTGGACATGGCCAAAGTGAAATTGCTACAAATGGTTATACATTAGATAATCTTGTAACCGATGTAATCTGCCTAATTGAAGAATTGAAATTAGATTCAGTTCATTTTGTAGGTATGTCTACAGGCGGATTCGTAGGGATGCGACTGGCTATTCGAAAGCCCGAATTATTGAAATCCTTAATTTTAATGGACACATCTGCTGAAGAAGAGGATAAAAATTCAAAGAAGAAAAATTATTTACTTTTATGGATAGTAAAAAATATTGGCTGGTATCCGGTAATTGGTAAAGCAATGTCAATGTTATTCCATAAATCATTTCTCCTTGACAAATCGCGTCAAATGGAGGTCAAAAAGTGGCGGAAAATTTTGATGAGTCAAGACAAGAGGGGACTTATTCCATTTGGAAAGATGATTTTTGAACGTGATAGTGTGCTTGGTAAATTAGTTGATGTAAACATTCCTACTGCCGTAATTGTAGGTGAACAAGATGTGCCCACTCCTACAGAATCAAGTAAAAAAATAGCTGATAGGATTCCTAATGCTGATTATTACTCAATCCCTAACGCTGGTCATTCTGCAGCAGTTGAGAAACCCGAGGAGGTTTATAAAGCAATGAGGGAATTTTATACTAAAAATGGAATGGTATAAATGCCAATATATTCCTATCAGGCAATTATTAATGTAGGTTTGTAGGACTGATTTTTAGCTACTTGCTCTGTCAAAATTTTGACCTATATTCACAATTTAAGCCACCTATCAAGCGGGAATTAATATAATGGCCGGCACTGACTGCCCGATTTTCTATTTAACTCCTGGAAGAAGTTTACATCAGGAATTAGTTGTATTGGTTGAAGCTGGATTATCTCCACTAGAGGCAATAAAAACTGCTACACTTAACCCTGCAAAATACTTTGATATGGAATATAATTAGGGAACAATTAAGGAAGGTAAGTGGCTGATTTGGTTATTTTGGATGCTAATCCCTTAGAGGATATTAAAAATACCATGCGGATTAATCAAGCAAGGAAATTATTTCGATAGAGCAAAATTAGATCAAAAATTGAAACATTTGGTTGAAGAGTAAAAAGTCCTTCAGAAGGCATTTCGAGGACAAATACAAAATTGGATTTAAAATTTATCCGATTTTGTATTAAATTATTTGACTTGCAGTAAGTAAAGTGAATGTATATAGCTATAAAATAAGCCCTGTTTTTCAGAAAACAGGGCTTATTTTTTTTAAAGGAAGTACGATTAAGTAGTTTCTAATTTACTTGATCAGTAATCTTTCCCATACAATTCTTTTGCTGCATTTTCATATTTGTCCCCTTCTACCCAAAGTGGCTTTTTCGGGTCATTGGCTATACTTTCAGCAGAAAGTATATAAGACTTCCAGTACTTTAGCGCATAGTCCAAATCAAAGTTGTCTACATGATCAGTAACTTGATGGTAATACTTTCCTATTTCTGCGTCGAATGCGGTAAATCCCAAACTAAAAGTAGGAGCGGGGATGCCTTTTTTGGCAAAACTAACATTGTCAGAACGATCGTACAATCCTTGTTCAGGGGCAGGATCTGAAATTGCTTTAAGCCCATAAGCCTTAGCTGCTTCCGAGATATGATGATCTACCGAAGACCTACCCATACCAATTACCGTAACTAGACTTGTGTCGTTATAGCCTCCATTGTCAATATTAAGGTTGAAAACAATTTGTTTCAATGGCAAAGGAGGATTGTCTGCAAAGTAAGAAGAACCAAGTAACCCTTTTTCTTCAGCAGTCCAGGCACAGAGTAAAATCGATCTTTCCGGAGGATTTTTACCAAAATAATTGGCCGCTTGAAGCAAGGCTGATGTTCCTACTGCATTGTCTCTTGCACCATTGTAAATGGAATCACCTTCCGCATTGGGTTTGCCTATTCCCAAATGATCGTAATGTGCAGAAAGCATTACATACTCATCCTTTAATTGAGGGTCTGTTCCTTCAATTACAGCTACAACATTTCTTCCCCTAATTTTTCTATTGATTTTGCCTTTAATATCAATCTCCATTTCATTTTTTCCATTGGCAATGGTTTTAATAATGTCACCTTTCAAGTCTTTCAACCATAAATAAGGTAAAGTATCATCATTCTCAGGATCAATATCTATGGTCAGTTGGGATTTATTTAAATAATTCACCAATAAGCCCCATGGAGTGGTTGGTACATTGTACATTTCTACCAGACCAATAGCTCCCTGGGATTTGGCAATAGCAAGTTTCTCTCTTCCAGCCTTAAAAAGCTCGGTTGGGGTCATTCTGTTAGGTGCTCCAACTCTGACGATCACCCATTTACCTTTAACATCTTTATTGGCATAATCCTCTTCAAATCCGTAGCCTGCAACAACCATTTCAAATTCACCTGAAATATCATCACCACCCAATACTAAAAGGTCTTGCCCATGCTTAAACTTGGAACCCTTCCATTTCATTGAGCCAACGGTAGGAGGAGAGGAAGCCACAAATGGAACATATTGGTAATAGGCATTTAGGGAATTCAAGGGACTTGCCCCATACTTTTCAAACTGATTCGCGATATAGTAGGCCGCAATGTCAATTTCAGGACGAGCAGGATCCCTTCCTTTCAATTCATCTGAAGCAAGGAATTTAAAATGAGAAAGTGCTTCAGCTCGTTCTATGGCCTTATCTATTCCTTCTTTTTGAGCCAAAACTAAAGTGCTTGATAAGGCAAAAGTTATTAGCATAACTAAAAGAGATAAAGGATTTGGGTTCATCTTATTCATTTATGTTTAAGTTAAATTTATACATTATTAAATAGTGGTACTCCTCAATTCTTTTATGGACCAATTGAGCTGGTTCATGGTTTTTTCAAAATGTACAGGAACCACGGCTGAAATAGTCAGTGCCTGTTTGGTAAAAGGCTGGGTAAAGTCCAGTTGCCAGGCATGTAGTAGCATATTGGCAAGATCAAATTGTCTTGCAAAGAACTTATTCTGCCTATTGTCCCCATGGGTAGTGTCTCCTATGATATAATGTCTCAAATGAGCAAAATGCCTACGGATTTGATGCATCCTTCCTGTATGAGGATAAATTTTCGCCAGAGAATACCTACTTGTACTGTATCTTCCAGAAGAAGCATAGGGGATCTCAGAACTCCCTAATTCCCAGTATTCAGTACGTGCCTCCTGAAGCACAAATTCCATGTCCTTGGCTAAAGGATGGTCAATTATCCCATGTGATTCAGGTAAATACCCTCTTAGTATTGCCAGATAATATTTTTTAATGCTGTTGTCAAAGAATTGAGGTTGAAGCATTGAAGCTGCTCTAGAGCTTTTGCCAAAGAGTAAAACACCGGTAGTTGGCCGGTCAATTCTATGCATAGGATAAACTTTATAGCCAACTTGTTCTTCCAGTAATTGCACAGCAAATAGGGCCTCTGGATCTTTCTCCAGAGGTGTTTTGTGAACCAATACTCCAGCAGGTTTATTTATGGCTATGTATTCCTCGTCTTCGAAAATAATCGGGAGTTGAACCATCCTAATAAATTACACCAGATCCAATGGCCTCTTCTCCTTCATACCAGGCCACAAATTGACCGGAAGCTATTCCTCTCTGAGCATTGTCAAACAATACATACAAGCCATCTTCTCTCATTAGTAATGTAGCTGTAGACAAAGGCTGTCTGTACCTAATGCGGGCAAGGTAAGTAGCTGTTTCACCAACTTTTAATGTTTTATCTGGTCGGATCCAGTGGATGTCATCTTTTTTAACATGAAGTCCATGTCGCAGAAGACCGGGGTGATCCTCACCCAAGCCAGTATAAATTATATTTTCAGTAGTGTCAGTGGCTATAACAAACAGCGGTTTACCCGTTCCACCTACATTCAAACCTTTGCGCTGCCCTATCGTGTAGTAATGAGCCCCATTGTGCTCACCAACTTTTTCACCCATGTCGGCAGTATACTGTAGTGGCCAACAGATTTCTTCCAATTGAGCATTGTCCAAGTCTTCATACTCAATGCCTGCAGGAATTCCATGTCCGGCATATACTTCAGCATTGGCTGGAATGGACAAAATATTTCCTTTTTTAGGTTTCAGTTGTTGTTGCAGAAAGTCGGGAAGTTTTACCTTTCCAATAAAGCACAATCCCTGACTGTCTTTTTTCTCGGCAGTGATCAATTCTTCCTCTTTGGCAATTGCCCTGACCTCAGCTTTTTGCAAATGGCCAATAGGAAACAGTGCCTTGCTCAACTGCTCTTGGTTCAGTTGACACAAGAAATAACTTTGGTCTTTGTTAGGATCTGCCCCGGCAAGGAGTCTGTACATAGGATTACCGTCTATACTTAGCTCTTCTTTTTGGCAATAATGTCCAGTGGCCACAAAATCAGCTTTAAGTTTAGTGGCAGCCTTTAAGAAAATGTCAAATTTTATTTCTCGATTACAAAGTATGTCTGGATTAGGGGTTCTACCAGCTTTGTATTCAGCAAACATGTATTCAACAATTCTTGTTTTATAGTCTTCACTAAGGTCAATGGCCTGAAAAGGTATTCCCAACTTTTGGGCTACCAACATGGCATCAGTACTGTCTTCCACCCAAGGACATTCATTGGAAATCGTAACCGATTCGTCATGCCAATTTTTCATAAACATGCCTATCACCTCATAGCCCTGTTCTTTCAACAAGTAGGCGGTAACAGAGCTATCTACACCTCCTGAGAGACCTACTACTACTCTTTTCTTACGCTGAGTCATATTCTGTTTTTCCATGAACGCAAATTCCATCTATAACATCCAACAATATTGATATGGTTCAATTAACAAAATTAGCCATTTAAAATGGTTTGATCCGGCTGAATTTCATATTTTCGTCTATGATTATAATTGTTTATGGGGTTACGGGTTGCGGAAAAAGTACTATTGGTCAATTATTGGCAAATAAAATGGGAGTACCATTTTTAGATGCAGATGATTTCCATCCCAAAGCCAATAAAACCAAAATGAATGCGGGTACGCCATTAGAAGACGAAGACAGGATACCATGGCTAAACAATGTCGCGGAAAAGCTAAAACTTTGTTCTCAGGAGAAAGGGGCTGTTTTGGCCTGTTCTGCCTTGAATGAAAAATACCGAACCATTCTAAAAGTGGTACCAAATATACATTGGGTACTTTTGGAAGGAAGTAAATCGCTCGTTGAGAAAAGATTAGGGGCTAGGGTTGGACATTTTATGAACCCTGCCTTATTGGATTCTCAAATGGCTGCATTGGAGGTGCCTGAATATGGGAGAAAGGTAGCTATTGATAATGCTCCCGAACTTATTGTAAAAAACATAATGAAAGATATCAAAACAATGGAAAATTTGGCTGATTTTGGTGTGATTGGAATGGGTGTAATGGGGAAAAGTCTGGCCTTAAACCTAGCCGACAAGGGCGTAAACCTATCTATTTACAATAGGTATGTGGAAGGTAAAGAAGAGCGTGTTGCTGAGAAAGTCCTTGAAGAAAACCCTGACTACGATAATATTCAGGCCTTTGAAGAAATCAAACCTTTTATCTCTTCACTTTCCTCACCGAAATCAATATTGTTAATGATACCAGCAGGCACTGCGGTAGATTGGCAGATCAATGAACTGATTCCCTTATTGAACCCTGGTGATATTCTGGTAGATGGAGGGAATTCATTTTATAAAGACACAATCAGAAGAGCCGAATTATTAAAGGAAAAAGGTATTCTATTTGTAGGTACTGGTGTATCAGGTGGTGAAGAAGGGGCAAGAAGAGGTCCTTCAATTATGCCAGGTGGAGACAAAGACGGCTTCACTAAAATTGCACCTTATTTGGAGAAAATTGCTGCCAAAGACTATCAAGGCAAACCATGTGTAACTTACACCGGCCCAGGAGGAGCAGGGCATTTTGTAAAAATGGTGCACAATAGTATAGAATACGGAGAAATGCAGGCCATTTCGGAAGTGTTTTACCTGATGCGTAATTATTTGGAGCTTTCTCCTCTTCAAATTGCGGATATTTTTGAGAAATGGATGGACAGCGACCTTGCCAGTTATTTGTTGGAAATTACCATTGACATCCTAAGGAAATACGAAGATGGAGAACCTTTAATAGACAAAATCCTAGACCAGGCGGCACAAAAAGGAACTGGTGGATGGTCAGTAAATACTGCTCTGGAATATGGAGTACCTTATGGAGTGCTTTCTGAAGCGGTTATGGCCAGGAATCTTTCTGCCAGAAAAGGACTTCGAATGATTTCTTCAGGCTTGTATAACTTAGAAAGATTTACTGGAATTGAAGATTTAGAGAATTTTCTAGACAAACTACAAGCGGCTTACCAGGCAACCAGAATTATAAATCATGAAGTTGGATTTTCATTGATGTTGGAAGTTTCAGAAAAGAACAATTGGGCACTTAACTTCTCTGAAATTGCAAGAATTTGGACAAGTGGCTGTATCATCAGGTCTAAACTGATGGAAGAGTTGGTGGATATATTTAAAGAAAGCAACCATATTTTGCTTAACTATGAAGCGATAACTGCCTTAAAAAGTTACCAAGGTGATTTGTCTTATGTGGTAGGTCAGGCTTTGCAAAATGGATTTCCAGTGCCAATATTATCCAATGCGATTAACTATTTCCTGGGTGTAACTACAGCCAATTCAGCTGCCAGTTTGATTCAGGCACAAAGGGATTATTTTGGTGCCCATACCTATAGGAGAAATGATGGAGACCCAGATAAAGCCCATCATACCCAATGGAAAGATTAATTGGATTAGTTGGCATTTGGAATAAGTAATGTTTTTAAGCAAATTTGAGAGAATTTGGTAGTATTGTTGGCTTTTTTCTTAAGCAATACCACCAAATACAGTCCTCAATTTATTACCTAACTTTGCTTAGTACAGAATTTGGGATTGGGGTTAGAACAAAAGGAAGAGCCCTATTGCCGATAAACTTGCGATAATAAGACAAAATATCCTTCTTTTTAAAATTACCGCCACAAAACAGCAAACCGTAAATGCAAAATATCCCAAGCCACTTTTCCTCGTAGCCGCCAGGAAATTATCTGTACTTTCACCACTGATGTTGTAGTAGGGATATAAAAAGTTTTCAGTGGCGACATTTCTCCATTCATTCCAATAAAACACACTGACTATAAGAAAGATAGATCCAAAGGCCAAAAGCAATGGTATAAGGTAATGTTCGGTTAGCTTATCTATTTGATTACTCATGCAGGTTGATTTTTTATTGTTTCCTTCCTGGAAACTGAGATTAGCTTTTTGATTATGATGAAGATAATAAAACCATAGAAGGCCAAACCTACAAGTATAGATGGAATACCTAAACCTATTTGAGTACTCATAATCCCAATGAGAATAATGGTTCCAAATATACCTAAGGTCCATTTTATCAGTAGTGGTTTTATAGGAATGACTTCGCCCATTTGAGATTTTGATTTTCTGGTTCGTTCCAAATAAATAATGAATCCGCTAAGGGAGAGAAAGCCGGAACTTAAAGCCAAAAGACAATAGAGAAACTTTAAAGGTAAACCTGCGAAATCGCCAAAATGAAAGGATTCCTGAACGAAATATAGTTTTGAACCAAAATCCTGATCATCAATATTGTACTTGAAAAGAAGACTGTGGTCCTGTTTATCAAATACAAGCTTGTTAGATCGCCTTTCATAAGCCTGACCTGGAACGTTGCCTAGAACCTGAACAATCCCTTCTCCATTCGTTGTGGGACGGATAAACCAAGGGATCATGTTTGGAAATGCTATTCTGGAATTCTCATAGATCGCATCAAAGTCCAATTGGTAGTTGAGGTCATCCTCGGCATCTAAAACTTTTTCAGAACGGGTAAAGCTATTTGGTTGCTCAATATTTAGTCCCAACATCAAATAGGCCTGAAGGCCTAACCAGGCACCAGTGATGCCTATCATCAAGTTAAAGGCAAGTGAACTAATGCCCACCAATTTATGAATATCTGCCTGTGTGATTCTAAGTTTGCTTTTCCTAATCTTGCCAAAGGGTTGTTTTTTCATAAACTTCCCATATATCAAAAGACCGGTGATGGTAGACAAAAATAGGGCTATCCCAGCTAGACCTACGATTTGCCTACCGTAATAGGCTTCATAAAACCGTACATGTATATTCCTTAAAAAGTAGCTGAACGATTTAAAGTAATTGCGTTCTCCTAGAATTTCTCCCGTGTGGGGATTCACAAAAATCTCCCAAATCATTGGGTTTAGGCTGCTTTTTTCCTTTGGCATCATCCGAATAATCCAGGTGTCTAAATTGCCCTTTGGCATCTCCACTTCAAAAAGGTATTTGTCGGGATGAGAAGGCAATACTTTATTCACCGCCGCTGTTAGAGAAGCCTTTTCAGTACTGTCTGCTGCCTTGGTGAGTTCGGGGTTAAGCAAGCGGTCAATTTCTGGTCGGAACAAAGCAGCCGCACCTGTTATACTTAGAAATACGATTATTATTCCTGTATAAAGGCCCAGCCAATTGTGAATTTTCCAGATAAAATTTTTATTCATTTTTAGAATATAAAAACCTTTCCTGAAATGTTTCAGGAAAGGTTACCTTGTTCAATTAAAAGATATAGGAAATCGTTGTCATTGCATTTCTCGGGGCTCCAGGGAATGCTCTCAGGTAATCATATCCGCCTACCCAATGGGTTTTATCGAATAGATTATTGACATTCATTTGAATCTGGAACCTATTCATCTTGTAATACACAGCGGCATCAAACAACTCATATCCTGGAAATATTGGTGGGTTATCTGTAGCTCCCAAAGAACCAAATCGCTCGGAAACAAAATTGGCACCAAAACCAAAGCCAAGTCCTTTGAATTGCCCTTCTTTGATCAGGTATTTGGTCCAGATGTTTCCTGTATTTCTTGGTGCATTGGGCTTTTGTTTGCCGATCAGGTTTTCATCTTCATTTTGTGTAATTACGGCATCATTAAAAGCATAGCTAGCAGTCAAACTCCAATTTGGTGTAATATTACCTGCCAAGTCTATTTCAAAACCTTTAGAAACTTCTTCACCGTTCTGAATAAGTAAATCAGGCTGTCCGGGCTCATTTGCATTGAATAGGGAACCCCATTCAGTTAGGTGGTAAAAGGCCAAACTTCCACTAAATTTACCGTCAAACCAGTCTGATTTGGCTCCTATTTCATTCAGTTCACTGGTCAAAGGATCAAAAGGACCACCCGCATTAGGATCATTGATCACTGTGGCTGTCTGAGGTTGGTAACCTTGCACATAAGTACCATACACATTTAAATGAGGATTAATGGTGTAAACCAATCCCACCCTTGGTATCAACGCATTTTGGGTAACATTGTCCTCAGTGCCTACTTTATAATCCAATACATCCCGGTAGTACTCCTGCCTTAGGCCTAGTAAAATTTTGAAATCACCAATGGTAGCTTGCTCTTGAATATAAAAGCCATGTGAATTTAATTTTGAGGGCGCAAAATTACTGGTAGTGTAAATATACTTACTCATGTCCCTCATTTGATTGGCAAAAGGGTCGGTAAGGTCAAAATGAGCTACAATTGGAACTGGATTTCCTTGTCCATCTAACAAATAAGCTTCTTTGTTCTCAGGATTGTATGAATTGATTGAGCTTTGTCCATCAGCACTGTAATAACCTCTTGCTGCTAATTGAGAACCTCCTGGTAACAAAACCTGCTGAAAGTAATCATATCCTACCAACAGTTGGTGTTCAATTATAGAAGTTTCGAAATCAAAATTAAAATAGTTGCTGAAGTTATTATTGCTCCAATTTCTTTTTCTAATGCCTACCCGCATGCCCACTTTTTCAGGGTCAATACTTCCATCTCCCAAAACAGCAAAAACATTATTGGAACGGTGTTCCAGAAGGTCTTCTGCATAGTTGGATCGCATATATACCGAATTAAAGCTAATATTTTGAGTAAATTGGTGATTCAAGGAGATGGTGGCATTTACACTTTCTTCTTTGAGGTAATCATCCACCGCATTTAAAGCTTTGGTAATTGGAACAGAAAAAAGATCTCCATTGCCAAATACAGCCTGCCCTCGGTCCAATCTTCCATCAGATTGTTGGTACACAATGTCCAGGTTTAACCTCGTTTTATCAGAAGGCAAGAATGAAAAGGAGGGAGCTACAACCAAATTCTTGTCATACTGCAAATCCCTGAAACTTCCGGAATTTTCGTATCCCAGATTGAGTCGATAAAGCAAAGTTTCATCTTCAGTCATGGGACCAGTAAAATCGCCTACTACACGGAAAGTATTGAAACTACCTAGTGTTGAACTAACCGATTGTCTTGATTCTTTTAGAGGTTTTTTTGTTACCCTATTGATGGTACCACCTGCAGAGGCATTGCCAAAAAGCGCGGAGGCAGGGCCTTTTATCACTTCCACGCGTTCTATATGAGGAATAAGTTGTTGTTTCCAAAAACTTGTCATGGCTCGCATGCCATTGACCAGGTTGCCAGATGTTTTTTGACCTTGAATTCTGTGACCGCGAATTGTGATGTCATTGTAGAAAGTGAATTGATTCACCCCACTTATATTTTTGACCACATCATTCACCCTGAAAGCACCCTGATCTAATGCCAGTTCTTTGGTAACATAGCCTATAGATTGTGGTACATCTTTCAACGCTGTTGCTGATTTTGTACCAATAAAAGAGGAATTATTTCTATATGAAGTCTCTGATCGGCCAAGAATTTCAACCGTCTGTAACGTTACTTCACTTTCTTTTAAATTCACTTCCAAATGGATAATTTGTCCGGGTTTTAAGGCCAGGTCCTTTACTTGTTTAATATAGCCAAGTGAACTAAATGACAATTTAAGGGGACCTGATGGAACTGCTTTAATAATGAAATCACCATTAAAATCTGTGATTGTGCCCAATTGTGAGTCCACAACCATTACATTAATAAATTCAAGTGGTTTTCCTTTTGTATCTTTCACAGAGCCTGTTATTTCTCCTGTCTGTGCCAATAAAGGTAGGCTTGTAAACCATAGTAAAACGAAAGGTAAAATATATTTCATTGCTTATTATTTAGAATTGTTCTTAACAGTGGCAAAAATAGAAGCAAAAATTTAAGATGCCAAGAATTTATTAATATTATTTAGAATAAATCTAATTAATAATAAAAATTTCTTATTTATGGGATGTACAGATTAAAATGCAATTTGTTACAGGGAAAAAATCAGAAATCAATTAGTATTGATTTCATATTAAGGACCTCATGATGCTTGGGCTTACACCATGAATGGGCTAAAAAAATATTCTAAATTTTGGTTCATTAAATTATGAACCAACAAAACCTTTTGTATCTTTGTGGCGTTAATAGACTCAAATAACGAATACAATATGACACTGACCACAGATCAACAACAGATTATAGAAAAAATTGGGGTTTTTTTCGAGAAGAAAGGAAATCAACCAATTCTTGGTAGAATCATAGGCTTATTGATGGTTATTGAGGAAGCTGAAGCCACATTTGAGGATATTCAGAATGCCTTATTTGTAAGTAAAAGTGCTGTTAGTCAAGCTTTAACACTTCTACAAAGTCAAAATAAAGTGGAATACATCACTAAACCTGGTGAAAGAAAAAGGTATTTCAGATTGAAAATCCGCAATTGGAAAGTGGATATTCAAGAAGACATGAAGGGAGTATTTAAGTTTAATAATATAGTAGAAGAGATCATTTCTACGAGATCTGATTCTAATATGGAATTTAATTCTTATTTAATTGAAGTTTCCAATTTCATGAAATTCATGGAAGCTGAATTACCAAAATTGGTAGAAAGGTATAAAAATCAACTGAAATAATATTTTTTTATCTATTTGGTTCATAAAATACTGAACAAACTATTATTTACTGAATATAATATAATTTAATAAAATGAAAAAACAAAACTGGATTCCCCTTATATTAACGCTTTTCTTGGGGGGCGTGGCCAATGCTCAGGAAGCAAGGGACGATGGATATTCTCTAAAAGAGTGTATAGAGTTAGGATTAAAAAACAATATTGAAATCAAAAAATCAATGTTGGATGAGCAGGAAGCTGGTTTTCAAAGGAAAGAAATTACAGGTTCCGGGTTGCCCCAACTAGAAGCATATGGCACCTATAATAATTTTATAGATGTCTATCCTCAAGGTATTCCGGGAGGAGTGCTAAACCCAAATTCAGACCCAAATGGGGTAGATGTTATTTCCTTTGGAGTACCTCAAAGCCTCAAGGGAGGATTTAAAGTTAATCAACTTGTTTTCAGTCAGTCTTACCTTATAGGATTGAAGGCAGCCAGAACTTCTGAAGAGTTTTATCGATTGATGACTGCCATGACTTCTGAGGACATCATTTATGATATAGCCCTTAATTATTATAGTGTTATTGCCACTGAACTTCAAAAAATCAACCTCGAGGCGAACCATGATAAGCTCGTTAAATTGGAAGGGATTCTAAAAGCCCAATATGAAAATGACCTTGCCAGGAAGGTGGATTATAATAGGGTGAAGGTTAACCTAACAAGTTTGGAAACTGAAATGGACAATCTGGAAACCCTGATTGAACAAAGAAGCAATTACTTAAAGTTGGTAATGGGTCTCCCTGTAGCATCAGAATTAAAACTGACAGCTTATGATTTTGATCAAAATAGCAATTCATTACAAGTTTTGACTATGGATCCGGATTTAAGCAACCGGTATGATTTGCAGGTATTGGACAAGCAACAGGAATTGCATGCTCTAAACATCAAAAATATCCAATCCGGATATTATCCGACGATTGCTACCTTTGCTGATTTGAATTACAATGCCTTTTCAAATTCTTTTGATTTTTTATCCAGTAGTCACCAATGGTATAGGGGCTCTTTGGTTGGCATACAATTGAACATTCCGATTTTCGATGGATTTCAACGCAAAAACAAAATTGCACAAGCCAAGATTCAAAGTGAAAAATTGAGACATGACCAGTATTTAGCAGAACAAAATGCAGAAGCCTCTTATTTAAATGCCGTTAAAAAAATGAAAAATAGCCTGAAAAGTCTGGAAGCTCAACAATCGAATCTGATTCTTTCTGAAACAGTATTTGATGAAACCAACCAGCTTTATCGAGAAGGCTTATCTCCTTTAACAGATGTATTGGATTCTGAAACAGCCTTAAGAGAAGCTAGGGCAGCTTACTTTAGTCAGATAATCAATGTTAAAACTGCAGAAGCAGACCTCTACCAATCAACAGGTCAGATAGAGAAGATTGCCCAATAAATTAAAAAGAACTTAAAGATATTGTCACAAATAATTATGAAAAAATTAATCACACCTATAGTAATTGTATTCCTAGCTGGAGTAATCGGCTTTACACTTTATAAAAACAAGGAAGAAATGGGAGTCAAAGCTGAGCAAGCGATGAAGACCAGTGAATTCATACCAGTGAGAACCCAATTGATTACAAAAACATCGAATTCTATTTCATTTACCACCAATGGTACTTTTATACCTAGCCAAGAGCTAATCCTAAAATCTGAAGGCAGTGGTAAAGTTGTAAGAATATTGAAAGACAAAGGAGATTATGTCTCCAAAGGAGATGTAATAGCCAGACTTGACGATGAATTGTTACAAGCTGAGCTTTCAATAGCAGAAACAAAATTTCAGCAATACACCAGAGATCTGCGTAGGTATGAAAATCTAGCTGGAACAGAAGCCATAACCGAAAAGCAACTTGAAGAAATTCAGAACGCTCATAAAATGGGGGCTTCTGAAATTAAGATGATCAAAAGAAGGTTGACCAATACTGTAATCACTGCCCCTATCTCAGGCTATATCAATGAAGACTATATTGAAATCGGTACTTTAATGAACCCAGGAATGGATGTAGTAGAGATTGTAAACGTGATGCCTTTGAAATTGGTGGTCCAGGTAGCAGAAATGGAAATCGCCAATATCAAGGTGGGAGATGAAGTTCAGGTTAAGGTAGGAGTGATCCCTGACCAAGAATTCACAGGGAAAGTTTCTTTTACCAGTAGTAAAGGTGATGCTTCTTTAAAATACCAGGTTGAAATTGAATTGGAGGACAGTTCTGATAAAATCAAGCCAGGGATGTTTGCTTATGCGACCTTTGACTACCCTGCTCAAGATGCAATATTGATAGAAAGAACTTCTTTGGTAAGAGGAGTGAAAAATCCGGAAGTCTATACTCTGGAAGACGGAAAAGCGACTTTGAAGAAAATTAAAATCTCTCAGTTGGGTGATAGCAAATTGGTGCTTTTGGAAGGATTGTCCATTGGCGACAAGGTGATCACTTCTGGTTTGATCAATCTTAAGGATGGAATGGCTGTAACCGAACTACAATAGAAAGAAGATGCAAATAACTAAAATAGCTATTCAAAGGTCCACCATAGTGGTGGTGCTTTTTACCATTCTGACTTCCTTGGGGATATTCTCCTATAGTCAAATGTCCTATGAACTATTACCCAAGTTCAGTCCAAATGTAGTCACTGTATCTACCCTTTATCCAGGTTCAGCTCCTACGGAGGTAGAGAATTCGGTTACCCGAAAATTGGAAGATGCATTGGCATCTCTTGAAGGGATTGATGTTATGAAATCTACTTCTCTGGAAAGCTTTTCCATTATCACCATTGAGCTTAAAGATGATGTGGATGTTGATGTCATTTTACAAGATGCACAACGAAAAATTGATGCGATTTTGGGTGACCTACCTGAGGATGCAGATCCTCCTTCCTTAGGCAAGTTCAGCCTTGATGACATGCCTATCATGCAGTTGGGAGCCTATTCCAGCCTGAATGCCACGGAATTTTATGATTTGATGGATCAGCGTATTCAGCCTACCTTGGCTCAGATTGATGGGGTCGCTCAGGTTAATTTGTTAGGTGGCACTGAAAGAGAAATCAAGGTCAATCTTAACCAAAACAAGCTTGAAGCTCTTGGAATATCTCCTTTGGAAGTTAACCGTGCTATAGCTTCAGCAAATTTGGATTTTCCAACAGGAAAACTTAAGAGCGATGAGGAGCAGATCTTGATTCGTTTGTCTGGGAAGTTTAGTTCTGTGGATGAAATTAGAAATCTTGTCGTTACCCAAAAAGGTCCATCTACGATTAGAATAAAGGACCTTGCCGAAGTAGTGGATTCAAAAAAGGATGAGGAAATTTTGAGTAGACTGAATGGCAATTCTGCCATTGGGATATCCATTCAAAAACAATCAGATGCGAATGCAGTAGATGTGGCTGAAAATGTAAACCTGGCCCTGGCTGGTTTGGAAAAAACTTACGGTGGCAATGACCTTAAATTTGAGGTATCACAAGACAGTTCAACCTTTACCTTGGAAGCTGCCAATGCAGTAATCCATGATTTGATTATTGCCGTTGTACTTGTGGCAATTATCATGTTATTGTTTTTGCACAGTATTAGAAATGCTGTGATTGTTATGATCGCAGTACCCGCTTCCATAGTGGCTACTTTTACTATAATGTATTTGGCCGGTTTTACCTTAAACCTTATGAGTTTGCTTGCACTTTCTCTGGTTGTTGGTATTCTGGTGGATGATGCCATTGTGGTGATTGAAAACATTTACCGTCACATGGAAAAAGGGAAATCAGCTGTACAGGCATCTTATGATGGAATCCGAGAAATTGGAGGTACCGTGGTTTCCATTACCCTTGTGATCGTGGTAGTATTTGTGCCTTTGTCACTTACTGGTGGATTAATTGCCGGTATCTTGACCCAATTTAGTATCACCGTAGCTGTGGCTACCTTAATCAGTTTATTGGTGGCTTTTACCTTAATTCCTTTATTGACCTCCAGGTTTTCAAAATTGGAACACATCAATCCTAAGAGCATATTCGGGAAAATAATCAATGGTTTTGAAAAGATCTTGGACAGTATTGTCAATTGGTTGACAGGTATTCTTAAATGGGCTTTCAACCACAAGGCCGTCACTTTGATTGCAACATTTGCATTATTTGTATCTTCTTTTATGCTTGTAAGCAATGGCTTTATTGGAAGTGAATTTGTTGGGCAAGGGGATAAAGGGGAATTTATCATTAGGATAGAATTGCCAAAATCATCTACCATAGAAGAAACCAATTTCACCACAATGGAAGCCGAGCATTTCTTAAGAACTTTTCCAGAAATAACAGGTGTCTTTACTACTATTGGACAAACTACAGGTGGGTTTTCCAGTGCCACATCCACGCCTTATGCGGCGGAATTGACTGTGAAAATGGTTCCTTCTGAGGAGCGTACAAGTACTGCGCCTGAGTTTGCAAGAGAGATGGAAATCGCATTGGAAGAAAACATTGTTGGTGCTGAATTCACTGCTGTTCCAATTGCCATAACCGGGACAGCTAGCGATGCTCCCATTCAAATATTGTTATCAGGCCCTGATTTGGCCACCTTAAAATCGTTTTCCGATCAGGTATTGGAAGAGGTGATCCAAGTTCCAGGAACAAGGAAAGTTGAGACCTCTCTGGAAGATGGAAACCCTGAGATTAGTGTAGAAGTAGACCGGGCCAAAATGGCTGATCTTGGTTTGGATATGGCCATGGTAGGAAGTACCATGCAGGTAGCATTCAATGGGAATACAGATACTAAATACAGAGATGGAGATTTTGAATACGACATCAATATCAGGTTAGATGAGTTTGACAGAAGATCTGTTACAGATATAGAAAATCTAGCCTTTATCAACACAAGGGGAGAGACCATCCTACTAAAACAATTTGCCACTGCTAGTCCTTCAGAAGGACCAAGTAAACTTACTCGTCAAAATAGGATCACATCTGTGTCTATAAATTCTCAGGTTTCTGGACGGCCTACTGGAACAGTGGGTGAAGAAATAAAGGCAAGGATTGCCAAACTTGATTTACCAAATGAAGTGACGATAGCTTATGAGGGAGACCTTAAAATGCAGGAAGAGGGGTTTGGTAGCTTGGGAATTGCCTTATTGGCTTCCATACTGTTGATTTATTTGATTATGGTCGCTTTGTACGACAATTACGTATATCCGCTGGTAGTGATGTTTTCCCTTCCGTTGGCCATCATTGGAGCCTTATTGGCTTTGGCCATGTCTGGATCTTCTCTGAGTATCTTTAGTATTCTAGGCTTGATCATGCTAATGGGATTGGTTGCAAAAAATGCGATTTTATTGGTGGATTTTGCCAATCAGCTAAAGGCTGCAGGAATAGAAGTCAAAGCTGCCCTTTTTAAAGCTGTAGAGATTAGGTTCAGACCTATTTTGATGACAACGCTAGCCATGGTCTTTGGTATGTTGCCAATTGCCCTCGCTTCTGGAGCAGGTGCAGAATGGAAAAATGGTTTGGCTTGGGCACTTATTGGAGGCTTGATTTCTTCCATGTTCCTTACCATGGTAATTGTTCCTGTTATCTACTATGTATTTGATCGTATACTGGCCAAGTTTGGTAAGGATAAGAAAAATGAAATAGTGATAGAAGAAACCGAATTGTCTGAAACTGATTCAGAGGTAGCGGCTTATATCTAAATCAATTGGCTATTTGAAATCAATAAAAGTATAGTATTAAAAAAGAAAAGAGGTTGGCAGTATTTGAATTTAATTACTGCCAACTTCCATATTTCCATTCTTATTTAAAATAAATATATAGTTGTAACCGTTTAAAAATGAGTAGCTTGAAGCTTCCTTAAAACGGGAAATTTAAATCCTTAAAAATGAATAATTATACAAGATTGAAAGCGATTGTTGAGGTATTTGGTCAATATGGGATTGCTCCCGTGGCTAAGGTTAAGCGAGCTGATTTTGTGAATGACCTTGGTTTTGACAAGGTTTTTTTGAACGGATTGATTTTCGATGTTGAAACTGTCCTTCAAATGGAATTGGAAGATGAAATTGTGCAATCCTTAAGGAGACCTGAAGATTTAATTCAGTATTTTCTTCAGCACCAAAATTAAGGTCTCTATTTTAATGCCAGTTACCTGATTATTAATTTCATTAGTTCTCAGAATTTCGAATAAAACAGGCAATAACCATCCTAACGCTTATTAGAATGGCTATTGCCTGTTTATTGTTTTAGTCAATTCTATTATAGGAACTGACCAGAAGATCAATAAGAATAGGTCAAAAATTAGCTGTCCATTTTCTTTAAACCCGGATTATGTAATAGAATTTCTCCGCCCTGACAATGTCAGGGGTGAAGCCTGTCCCGTGTTTACGGGAAGTGTTGCAATCGCAAGACAATCGGTCTTTTTGGAGATTATAGCATAGCACCGCTATGGTGAAATTGAAAACAGCAACGATTGGGTATTTTAAAGCGATTTCAGCACGTAATAGAATGTCTATTGCATATTTCGAGTTAAAACCTTCTCGAAACTCCTGATGACTTTTTGTGATTTTTTATCTAGGTCAGCTTTTTTCACTGCCTTTTTTTCATACAAATCCTCTTTCAACTGGTAGATTTCTCCATTTTTATACAACTTTAATTCGGTATTGTGTATAAATGTTCTTGGTGCAAATTTCCCCCAATTTGGAGCGTAATGGCAGAAAATCCATTCCCTTTTATTTTTAGGATTTTCATTTCCCAAAAGTTGGGGGTAAAAGCTTATGCCATCCGTAAAGAATTTGTCACCTTTCATTTCTGCCCCAGAAGCTTCCATCAAAGTAGGTACAAAATCAGTGAAATCTATTAGGTTTGGATTGATACTCCCTGCCTTAATTTTACCTGGCCAATAAGCGATCATGGGAACATGGGTGCCCAAATCATTGGTATAGCCTTTGTTTCCTTGCAACAATACCCCATTTACAGTTGAAGTCACATCTCTATCCGTACCATTGTCACCTATAAAAAGGATCAGCGTATTTTCAGCTATTCCAAGATCAGTTATCTTCTTAATGATACGGCCTACCAAATGGTCCATATGCTTTACCATATCCGAAAATAATTCAGGATCATTTAAGCGTGTCTTTGGGTCATAATCTGAGAATGCCACTGAGCTAGGTATAGGTTCAAATGGATCATGTGTCAAGACCATTGGGAAATAAGCAAAGAAAGGATTGGTTGTATTTTTTTCCATAAAAGTCTCCAGATAATCTACAAAAAGATCCGGCCCATATTTTCCCTCGAACATTTCTACACCCGTCTCCCTTGTATCCAATAGGGGGTCTTTATACCTGGAACCAAGCTCCTTAACCTGCCAAAGCCTGTAATTATCGAAACCTGCCTCAAGAGGTAAACTTCCCCCTTGACCAGCAGCCAATTCCCTTTGCTTGACATTCCCATACAATTGCCATTTTCCAACAACACATGTAGCATAGCCCTGTGCTTTTAAAAGATGTCCAAAAGTAGTTTCCTTTGGATCCAGGATTCCAAACCCCTTATAATTTCTAAAATTATATTTGCCTGTCATTAATTGTACCCTTGAAGGGGTACACAAGGGCATGGAATGCGCGTTTTCAAACTTCATGCCTCCAGCAATCATCTTATCCAGATGGGGTGTTTGGTTGTAGTCATTACCATAAGCTGCCAATGCTTCATAACCCAGATCATCAGCCATAATCAATATAATATTGGGCTGTTCCTGTGAAAAGACGCCTTGAAATGACAGGAAGTAAAGGCATATAATTAAGAAAGCGTATCTCATGTTAATTAAGAGGGTTAATGTCTTGAGAATGTATTTATTTTATTGATTTTTAAGTATTTATAATCAATTACTTAAAGTTTAAAATTAAGACTTTTTCCAGAAAATACTCCTTTAGGCATTTGAACAATAAACTGGGAGGTTTTTGTTTTCCTGTTTTTAATTACTTTAATATCAGGATCTTTCAGACTGTAAAGCCCCTCCAAAGTAAACTTAAGCTCCGTCAATTTCCTGGTAGGGTCTGAAATAGAAAAAGATTCTACTTTCCCTCTTTTCAGTTTCAGCATTATGATTCCAGCATTTTCCATCTGCAAATCCAGTTTCTTTTCCAGTGATAAATTTCCAGATTGGTAAAATACTGCCTGTACTACATTCTCATCCTTGTTCTTTACCGCCTGTAGGTCCTTGGTATTGGAAAGAATTTCATAAGGTGTTCCTGCTTCATAAATGGTTTTCAGCTCATTTTCTGAAATGGATGGAAAAACCATATAGGCATAACTACCATTTTTAGGTTTTACTCCATGCTCAAACCACACTTTCAATACCTCTTTTGAAACTACTTTTGTGGAAGCGTTCTTTTGATCCGTTATATCAGACCAGCGTCCTGTTTCTGTTTTATTTGAGACATGAACAGTTTCTTCATTGGGAAAAATATAACCAATATTCCCATGATACAAATACTTCAGTTGATCTATTTTATGGCTTCCTTCGGGAAGTATTTTGGCTGTTTTTCCTGACTTCAATGTACTTACAGGAGATCTCATTATCACCTGATCAACTGTAGTTGCAATGGGTAATTTTCGGCTTCCTTGAATGTCAGTACCTAGACAAACATAGCTTTGGTCAAAGAAAAACCAGGACTTTTTGGCTTTGGTACCATCATGAGGGCTGATAAAATCGAATCCTACTGCACCTTTTTGGCCATCTTCCACCGCGCCAACAAAGTCCATTTTACCAGCTTTTTGGATGACATCTCCTCCCAGTAAGTTTGGCTTCTGCATGATAGTAGTTCCTGAGATTTTTTGCCAATCATAAACTGGCCAAATGTCATGGTATTCATTTCCTTTAAGCATTAGGTAGTTGGTACCATCTGCCCGATGATGAGTCGTTATCCCTGGTCCATTATAGGGTTTTTCCATGTTTTTATTTCGGCTGGAAAACATCCGAACAGTAGTATAATAATTAGGTCGTTGTACCACAAAATGCTCCGTTTGCCAAAAGAACTTTGCAAAGGACAGGGAAGGAGAGGCTTCTCCTTTTCTTAGTCTAATAATCTCTTCCAACTCCTTCTTTCTGTAATCTGTACTACGAAGTAATCGCTCTATTTCAAGTGTACCTTTAGGTATGAAAGTAGCCCCAGTAGCAATAGACCGATTTTTTACACTTATATCCTCATAGATACCATATACCAGTTGTTTGTAAACACCATCCAGGTAATAATCCACCAATTGATTTATTTTGTCAACTTCAAAAGCATATGAAGTTCCCGACACATAGTCTGACCACTCACCAAAAGCATTGGCGTATTTACCATAGCCATAGGAGGTGGTATTGTTTACTCGGTCTTCTCTATGATGGAAACTATAATCTTGCTGCATCCCACGGCTTCCATTATTAAATTTGATTTCATTGGCAATTATCTTGATCACTTCATCAAAACCAGCTTTATCATCGTTGAATAGCAGGTTTTTGGCTAAAATTCCAGCGATTACTATTCTATCACCACTTGGTCTAGCCCCAGAGGCATTCATATTCGCTCGTCCAATCATAGGTTGACTTTTTTCCACCAGTTCTTTAGGAAGCACATCTCCCATTAACAACATCAGGTTTACCAGGTTTTCAGGGGTTGTTATTTGGTTGTTATGCCAATTGTCACCTATAAAATCATTGTCCATCCAATATTTAGTAGCCAGAGTAATTTTCTCAAGCAATTGTCGATTATGATAATAGGTAGAACCTTCTGAATGATAGGCTTTGGCCAGAGTGACAAGTCTCAATAAATGCCTCCTTTGAGGGAAACCTGCTGTTCTGCTTAAGTCATCGTATTTGATGTTCTTAAAACTACCATCCGCTTTTACCTTATTCAATATAGAGCCTATCTCATTTGATTCTACTTTGCCGGATTTTAATTGTTGAACCACTCTTTCCCTTATCAGGGCTATTTCATTGACCTGTGCTAACAAACTGCTGCTTAGGAATGTACCTAGGGTTAAAAGTAAAATTAATATAGGTTTTTTGGGTAAATTGTCGATTGTCATTATTTCGAATAATTAATGCTGCTATTTCTAATCTGAGTTTTTATGATTTTCAGCTTCTTCCGTACTTTTCCTTAAACTTAAAGGACGCATGTCTGTCCATACTTTCTCTATATGTTCAAGGCATTTTTGCCTAGTACCTACTTTGCCTTCTGCTTCCCATCCTTTTGGAACCTCTCTTTCTTTGGGCCAAATACTATACTGTTCTTCATGATTGATGACCACTAAAAACAGGCTGTTTTCCTCTTCTTCAAACATTAAATTAGATTTTCATTTTAATTTACAGAATTTCAATTTAGTTATTATCTTTTTCCTTACAATACCTTTAATACCGATTCTACTTATGCATTTAGATGTTTTTCTAAGAAGAGTTAAAAATGAATTTATATAAACAAAAGAAAATCAGGCTGCTTAGCTAATGCTTTTAAAATTATTAATTGGGTTCTTTTGGCTAAAAAATTATATATTTTAAAGAAATTCACCACTAAAATCTTTCGGACAAACACAATCCAAAAGTAGTTAGAATAAACCTACAATTCGATAGGAAAGAAACTTAGCACATTTATTGTGTTTTGGGAGAAAGAAATTTGGTTTAAAATATACACATGAAGAAATTCCTTTCCCGATCCGGCCCAATAGTTCTTTCTGCTTTAATAATCATTGCATTGTATTTTTTAGTTATAGGACTCGTAGCCTCACAGAAAGTATTGGCACCGCTAGTTTTGGCTCTGGTGCTGGCTTTATTGGTCTATCCTATCGCACAGGTTTTGGAAAAAAGAGGGTTGCATAGAATAGTAAGTACCTCTTTTGTAGTAGGGATAGTTTTTGTAGGTTTTATAGGCATTTCTGCTATTATCTCTTTACAAGTAAGGTCTTTTTTGGAGGATGCGGAAGTTATGAAAGAGCGATTGAGCCCGGTTGCACAAAAAGTGGAGCTATTTGTTCTGGCTCATACCCCTCTGGAACGAAGCAAGTTAGAGGCTTATAAAACTACTTATGGCCTAAATGGTGAAAAACTGAATGAAGAAGAAAAACCTTCAGAAGTAAAACAGGAAGAAGCATTTTCGATGTTGGGAAAAGTCATGGGTACAGCAGCTGACTTTCTCTTAATGTTTGTTTACCTCTTTTTCCTCATTCACTTTAGACATATGTTTTACACCTTTATCTTGAAGTTATTCCCTGATGATAGCAAAGAAAAAGTAAAAAGAGTGACCCACGATTCTGCTTTGGTGGTTAGACATTACCTTAATGGACGGTTGATTTTAATGGTTATTTTGGTGGTACTTTACAGTTTAGGGATGTGGATTTCAGGTGCAGAAGACTTTTTGTTGATTAGCTTTATTGCGGCCTTTCTTTCTTTGATTCCTTTTATAGGCAATATGGCAGGTTATGTTTTGGCTCTCTTTATAGGCTTGTTATCAGGAGGGGAATTCTATACTTTGGTGGGAATTTCAGCCACATTTTTGATTGTTCAATTTCTTGACTCTTATATTTTTCAACCCATTATACTGGGGAATAAAGTAGATGTGCATCCCTTTTTTATTATTTTAGCGGTTATTATCGGTAATGCCATTTGGGGTATCATAGGAATGGTTTTATCTATACCTATAATTGCCATTATTACTGTGGTCCTTCGTGAAACACCCGGTGCAGATGCATTTGCTTACCTACTCAGTAATGGAGAGGAAAGTAAAAGTAAGCGTTAAAAAAATAATTAAAGCGATTCTATCCTATACTACTTAACTGTTAAATAAATATTTTTCAAAATGAAGATTCCAAGCCTGGCTAATATTAAAAAGGAACTGAAACAAAGGGATGAATCCGAATTGGTTGATTTGGTATTGCAACTAAGTAAATTAAGCCGTGACAATAAGGCTTTTGTGTACTTCAAACTTTTTGAAGCCGATAACCATGAATTGTATTTGACCATGGTGAAAGATGAACTGGAAGAGGCTTTCGAAAATGCAAATTTAAAAAGTTATTTTACGGCTAAAAAATCTGCTCAGGCCATCAGGAGAATGATGAATAAAAGTTTGAAACTGACGAAGGACAAGGTGACTATCATTGAGTTGCTTTTCTTTTTCTGTGAGAAAATTATTGAATATGGTTACCTCAAATTCCATCATCCTGTAATCGATAATTTATATGCTTCGCAGGTAAGAAAGATTGAGAAACTGATTGAAGGACTTCACGAAGACCTACAATTTGATTACCAGGAAACATTGCAAAATTTTCAAAAATACGTTAGATAAAATTTCTACATCCCAGCCAATAAATAACCAACCCTATGAAGCAAGCTTATACTTTAATTTTATTCTTTTTCCTTTCATTTCAGGCAATAGGGCAGGAAAGAGCTACTGATTTTGCCTACAGTACACCATCAGCTGAAAATGTAGATGCGCAAGGGATTTTATCCTTTCTTGATATGGTAGGTGATAGTGAACATGAACTTCATAGTCTGATGGTCTTAAGGAGAGGCAAAGTAATCGCAGAAGGTTGGTGGGATCCTTATGGCCCAAATTTAAAGCATACCATGTATTCTGTAAGCAAAACTTATACTGCTTCAGGAGTTGGTTTTGCAGTAAGCGAGGGACTTATCTCCGTGGAAGACCAGGTGATTAAATTTTTCCCTGAATCCCTTCCCTCAGAGCTTAGTGAAAACCTGAAACAATTGAAGATTAAACACCTGCTTACAATGAGTGTGGGACATGCAAGGGACTATACTTTTTCTATTGTAAGAACGGAGGACTGGGCAAAATCATTTTTGGCTGTGCCCATAGTAAATCAACCAGGAAGCCAATTCGTGTACAATACAGCAGCTACCTATATGTTGTCTGCCATTGTCCAAAAAGTAACTGGGCAAAGCCTTTTTGACTACCTAAGGCCAAGGCTATTTGAACCTTTGGGAATCAGTGAAGTAGATTGGGAAAAAAGTCCGCAAGGGATTAACACCGGAGGCTATGGGCTAAGGGTTAAAACAGAAGATATGGCTAAGTTGGGTCAACTCTTTTTGCAGAATGGCAATTGGAATGGGAAACAAATACTGCCAGAAAGTTGGATAAATGAAGCCAGAAGCCTAAAAATCCTACAAAACCCCAATGCTAGTGTAGAGGAAAAGGCGAAAAGTGATTGGCTTCAGGGATATGGATATCAAATGTGGAGAAGTCGCCATGATTCTTATCGTGCCGACGGGGCTTATGGACAATACATTTTAGTTTTACCGAAACAGGAAGCTGTCATTGTCATTACCTCTGAAACGGCCAATCTTCAAGGTCTTCTTAGTGAAGTTTGGGAACATATACTGCCTGCTTTTGATAAGGAAAGTAATAGTAGCAAAGATTTGGTATTGAAGGAAAGGCTAGATAACCTTAGTCATGATCCTGCAATAGGTGTTGAAAATGAAGGGATGGAAAATAGATTGAATGGGAAAAACATTGCCTTGGTAGCTGAAGGCGAAAAGGTGAATTTTCATATTGATTTTCAATCCAATAATTTGGAGTTGAATGTAGTTGAGGAGCAAAAGAACTATAAATTAATAGTTGGTAAGGAACAGTGGGTTTCTGGCATGACAGACAGAAAGCAACCCTATTTAGTGGCCCATGCAAAAAAGGCATTGAACGGACTTGCCCCATTCAAGGTCTTTTCCAGTTATTATTGGGAAGATTTTCAAACACTCGTTATTGAAATTAAATACATCGAAAGTCCCCATACCGAAACACTTAAATTATCCTTTGATGGGAATAAAGTCACCTTTACAACAAGCAGTCTAGCCAATAGAGGAGCAAGTAGGGTATTCCATGGAATTTTAGAGGAATAAAAAATAGTGTTGTTTTAAGGTGTTTATTACAGCTTGTCAAGTAGGTTACCTCTTGACTTGACACTTAACCCTTACCTTAATAAGAATACTGACCTTCTTAAATTTAAGATGATTCATGATGGAGGTAAGAACACCTATCGCACCTTTTCACCTTACATTTTTTAACCTACTGTTTAAGCTGTTAAAAGTCAATAGACACTAGCTTTAACCCGTGAAAATTAAGTAGATAATGACAAAATCTCAACTGAAGTTTGCCATAAAAAGTTAGTGATTTAGTTCTAAAATTCCCATCTAATTCTCAATATGTTCCTAATTACTTTTAGCGGTGAAGACGGATGAATTTAACGAAAACCGAGAGCCCCAAGGGGGTGAAATCTATGTAGCCACGCGTGTTTAGCCCGTGGTTAAAACGATGTTTATACCATGATTTTGGCGATATTGTTGCCATTTTTTCTGCTACAATAATTACAAAATCTCTATTGAGTTACACATCAAAACCTTTTTTATCCGGCAATAAAATTTCCATTTTCCTTCCCAATTTTCCTTAAATTCTCCAAGGTGGTGAAGCCCCGTGAATTTAACGAAAGGCAAGAGCCCCAAGGGAGTGAAACCTATGTAGCCACGGGTGTTTAGCCCGTGGTTAAAATGACGTTTATACCATGATTTTGGCGATATTGTTGCCATTTTTTCTGCAACAATAATGACAAAATCTTAACCTACTTCATATAAATTTTTGTTACTAAATTTGAATAATGTTACTAAAATCGTATATTGTAAGAAAATAAGTAACATTAATTTGACAAAGAAAACCAAAAGCCAATTGGCCATTTTAAAGGCTGCCAAAGATTGTTTCTGGAAATATGGGATCAATAAGGTCACAGTAGAAGAAATATGCGAAAAAGCCGGCGTTAGCAAAATGACCTATTATAGGAGTTTTGCCAATAAAAAAGTAGTGGCAGTCATGGTATTGAAGGATGTAATTAACAGGAGTGAGCAATTATACGATACCATAATGGCAAAGGAAATTGACTTCCCTCAAAAGATGAAGGAAGTGGTTTTATTAGAACATGAATTTTCTCGTGGTATAAGTCAGGAATTTATAGCTGACATAATGAACAATGAGGAGGAGGAATTGCAGCAACTGATTATTGAAGCCAACAAAAATGGTCAGGAAAAATTTATTCAACACCTGAAAGCTGCTCAAAAGGAGGGGTGGGTAAGGAAGGACCTCCATTTTCCTTTTTTAACCTACATGATGAATGACATCAATAAAAAACTAAGGGATGAAAAACTAATGGCCATGTATGAGAGCACTGAGGATTTGATAATGGAAATGGTAAATTTCTTTTTTTATGGCATTGTGTCTCCTGAAAAATTAAAATGAAAGCCTTAGTCTTAATATTGCTTTTATCTTTTTATTCAATCCAGCAATCTTTTGCTCAGAAGGACTTTTTCCATGGTCAGGCATCTATTGTAAGTAGTTATAGCCCGAAAAATGACCTTCCAGTTTTCTTTGGGGCAAGATATATTCCTGAGTTTAGGTTGAAAACTCCTCTGGATTCAATAAAAAACATTGACCTGGTAGCTTCAGCGAACCTATCCAGTACAGTTCTCTTTTCTGATTTTAACACGGGCGAGTCAGCTATCAATATTAACCCTTATAGAATATGGATGAGGTACAGTTCCAGTCAATTTGAAATTAGACTGGGATTACAGAAAATAGATTTTGGTTCAGCCGCTATTTTGCGTCCCTTACAATGGTTTAACCAGATAGACCCCAGAGATCCACTTCAACTGACCAATGGGGTTTATGGAATCATGGGCCGATATACATTTTTGAACAATGCCAATATTAGGCTTTGGGGACTTTATGGCAATGAAAAAGCGAGAGGCTTTGACGTGGTGCCTACCAATAAAAGAATTCCGGAATTTGGCGGGAGAATTCAAAATCCAGTACCCAAAGGTGAATTGGCCTTTTCCTATCACCATCGTACTGCCAGCTCTATGACTATCGATCAGGTAAATACTTTAAATAAAATTCCTGAAAATAGATTTGGCTTAGATGGGAAATGGGATTTAGGTGTAGGCTTATGGTTTGAATCGGTTTATGTTCATCGAAACAAGTACCTTGGAAATCTTACCAACCAAACTTTACTAAATATAGGGGTTGATTATACCTTTCCTGTAGGCACAGGACTAAATGCCGTTATGGAACACATGCAAATCAATTTTGACGAGGAGAATTTTGCTGTCAACAATGCCATGCATATAACTGCAGCTACCCTAATGTATCCCTTGAGCTTTTTTGATAACATAACCACAGTCATGTATTACGATTGGAGCAGTAACAATACCAGCTTCTTTCTTAACTATTCTCACCAATTCAAAAATTTAACAGGATACGTGATGGGGTATTACAATCCTGAATCTATACAACAAGGTATTCAACAAAACGAATTTGTCAACCAGTTTAAAGGCCCGGGTTTAAGGCTGATGTTGGTCTACAACCATTAATAGAAGCACTATGGAAAAAATAATTTCATTGTCACATGTTTCCAAGAAATTTGAAGTAGGGGATGGTTATTTCACTGCCCTGAATGATGTCTCCTTGTCTTTTAATGCAGGTGAGTTTGCCGGATTTGTGGGACCCAGTGGTTCAGGGAAAACCACATTGTTAAATATTATAGGGTCTTTGGACAGTCCCACGGAAGGAGAAGCAATGGTCATGGGGAAAGACATAGCCAAACTCAGTCATAAGGATTCCGCAAAATTAAGGAATCTGCATATTGGCTTTATTTTTCAAGTTTTCAACCTTCTCCCGGTTTATACGGTCTTTGAAAACGTAGAATTTGCTTTGCTACTCCAAGATATAGCCAAAGAGGAAAGAAAGAAGGCCGTAATGGAAGCATTGGAATGGGTAGGCTTGGAAAGTATGGCCAATAAAAGGCCAGATAAACTGTCTGGTGGAGAAGGCCAAAGGGTGGCCATAGCAAGAGCCATGGTAAAACGCCCAAAGATATTGTTGGCCGATGAACCAACCGCTAACCTGGATTCAGCCAATGCGCATGCCATATTGAAAACCATGAAAACCCTGAACAAGGAATTGGGAACTACTTTCCTTTTCTCTACTCATGACGAAAAAGTCATGGCTTATCTGGACCGAACCGTTTCTTTAAAAGATGGAAAAGTCGTGTCTGATGTAAAGAACAAAGACCAGCAGGTACAAGCATGAAACTGGCCTTTATACTCGCCTACAAAAACCTTATAGGTGCTGGATTGAGAACCTGGCTGAATGTCGGTATTTTGGCCTTTTCTTTCATTCTCATCATTTTCTATAATGGCTTGTTGGATGGGTGGAATCAGCAGGCCAGGTTGGATACCATCAATTGGGAAATTGGATATGGGGAATTGAGAACAGACAATTACGATCCCTTTGATCCATTTTCCATTCAAGATGCCCATAAGCCGTACACGCCAGAAGAATTTCCTATGTTAACGCCAATTTTAATCAGGCAGGCATCCATCTACCCACATGGTAGGATGCTTTCAATTGCTTTAAAAGGAATACCAGCGGATCAAACTCAGTTGGAACTTCCTACAACTTATCTGAGCTCGCAAAAAGAGACCATCCCTGCAATTATAGGAAAGCGCATGGCAGATGCGGCCAAATTGAAAGAAGGGGAGGAAGTGCTATTGCGCTGGAGAGATAATAATGGAACATTTGATGCGATGAACATCAGCATAGTCAAAATTTTCGACTCGGATGTAGGCAATATTGATGCTGGACAAATATGGATAAACCTTGAACAGCTTCAGGCCATGGCAGGACTTAAAGAAGAGGCTACTTATTTCGTTACAAATGAAGCATATTCCCACCAAGAAATACATGGGTGGACATTTGTAAGCCAAGAGGAATTGCTTCAAAACATTAACGAGATCATTGCATCAAAAAAGATTTCAGGGTCTATTATGTATTTAATGTTATTGGCCATCGCTTTATTGGCCATTTTTGATACCCAGGTATTGTCTGTTTTTCGCAGGCAAAAGGAAATAGGTACTTATGTGGCTATGGGAATGACCCCCGGTCAGGTTGTAGTTTTATTTACTATGGAAGGTAGCATGTATAGTTTCTTGGCTATGCTGGTAGGAGGGCTTGTTGGCCTACCTATTTTTGCTTATTTGGCCATAAATGGAATATCATTTCCAGATGTAACTCAGGACATGGGAGTAACCATGGCTTCAAGAATATTTCCTGTTTTCGGAATACAACTTATTTTGGGCACAATGTTATTGGTGATTGTCTCAGCGACCATTGTCAGCTTTTTGCCAGCCAAAAAAATAGCTTATATGAACCCAGTTGAAGCATTAAAAGGAAAGTTACAATGATAAAATTTTTATTTAAAGGAATTATCAGGGACAAAAGCAGGAGCATGCTCCCAATTATCGTCATCTCCCTAGGGGTGTCCCTCACGATAGTTTTAAGTGGTTTTCTCAGTGGTGCCATGACAGATATGGTCGACCAGAACGCGAAATTTGATACAGGTCATGTTAAAATCATGTCTCGGGCTTATGCAGAGAACAAGGACCAGCTTCCTAACGACCTGGCCTTACTTGGCGTAGACAGCCTGATGACAGCTCTTCAGGTAAATTATCCTGATTTGCAATGGGTTAAAAGAATTCGATTTGGGGGATTACTGGATGCTCCCGATGGAAGTGGGGAATCCAAAGGTCAGGGACCTGCTGCCGGAATAGCCATAAACCTTTTAGATGCATCAAGCGGGGAAGTGGAGCGAATGAATATTACCAATTCGATTGTGTCTGGAAATCTCCCTAAAAATGCCAAAGAAGCCTTAATTGGAGATGAATTTGCCAGCAAATTGAATCTCAAAATAGGAGATGAAGTGACCTACTTTGGTACTACGATGAATGGCAGTATGACATTCCAAAATTTTATAATAAGTGGAACCATTCGCTTTGGACTTGCTGCAATGGACAGAGGTGCCATTCTCCTGGATATCACTGCTGCTCAGGAAATGCTGGACATGGAAGATGGAACCGGAGAAATACTGGGCTTTTACAATAATGGGGTCTACGATGACAAGGCTGCCATTGCCTTGGAAACAGCTTATAACGAAAAAATGAAAGACAATCCCGACGAATATGCTCCGGAAATGTTTACCCTTCGTGCACAAAATAACCTGGGAGATCTTCTGGATTATGCCAATAATATGTCAGCCATTTTTGTGATCATCTTTGTGGGAGCCATGTCGGTGGTGCTGTGGAATACTGGCCTAATTGGTGGATTAAGGCGGTATCAGGAGTTTGGTATTCGCTTGGCGCTTGGGGAGTCTAAAGGTAAAATTTACCGCTCCTTGGTTTTAGAAGCTACCTTAATAGGCATTATAGGCTCCTTGGTGGGAACTAGTTTAGGGCTTCTTGGCGTATTTTATTTGCAAAACTATGGCATCAATATAGAAGGCATGGTGGACAATTCATCCATGATGATGCCCACAGTAATGCGAGCTAAAGTAACTCCAGACCTTTACTATATAGGCTTTATCCCTGGTGTTTTTGCCATGGTTTTTGGCAATATGCTCTCAGGAATAGGTATTTACAAAAGAGAAACCGCCACTTTGTTCAAGGAATTAGAGGTTTAAATTATCAGGATTAAATTACTTACCTAAATATGATTTTCAATTGATTATAAATAAATAAAATCATGAAAAAACGATTGATTATAGCTTGTCTTTTGTCCCTCTGGACCCTTCAGGCCAAGGCCCAAGATGCCAAGGACATTTTGGAAAAAGTGGACAAAAACATGGTCTCTAAAACAGAAATCACCGAATCTGAGATGGTTATCAGAGGCAAAAGAAATGTTCAAACCATCGGTTCAAAATCCTTTACCGAGGGCAATCAAAAATCCTTTACCGAATACCTCTATCCAGAAAGGGAAAGAGGTACTAAAATGCTGAAACTTGGCGACCGCTTGTGGATCTATTCCCCATCTACAGACCGTACCATTCAACTTTCAGGGCATATGTTAAGGCAATCCGTTATGGGCTCAGACTTGTCCTATGAAGACATGATGGAAGATAGAAAACTTTCAGAAATTTATGATGGGAAAGTTATAGGAGAAGAGACCATTGCTGGGAGAAAGGTATGGACTTTGGAATTGATTGCTTCTGTAGAAAATGTAAGTTACCATAAACGGAAAATATGGATAGATCAGGAACGGTACATTCCCCTTCAGGAAGAGTTATTTGCCAAAAGCGGACAATTATTGAAGAGAACAGTGATGTCTGAAATAGAACAAATTGACGGTCGATGGTATCCCAAAAAAATCAATTTCAAGGATGTTTTAAAGGCTGGGGAAGGAACAGATTTCATCCTCAAAAAAGTACAGTTTAATCCGCCCATTCCAGATTATATTTTCACCAAAGCCTCCTTAAAAAAATGATGTGTTTTCTCAATGTCCTATTACTATGAAGCTTTCCTTCCAACTTGCGTATAGAAACCTTATTGGAGCTGGATTAAGAACTTGGCTAAATGTTGGTATTCTGACCTTTACTTTTTTGGTTATTCTCTTTTACAATGGCCTCTTGGATGGATGGAATCAACAAGCAAAAAGAGATGCCATCAATTGGGAATTTGGTAATGGACAGTTTCAACACAAGGATTATGAGCCTTACAACCCATTTACGATTCAGGATGCACACAGTAAATTCAATAAAAGCGAAACCAAAGGCTTAACACCACTACTGATTAGGCAGGCTTCTATTTACCCCAATGGCAGAATGCTATCCGTCAATTTAAATGGGCTTCCTAAAAGTCAGAAACTGCTAAAGATTCCTATGAGTAATTTGGACAAACAGCAGGGAGCCATTCCTGTGGCCATAGGTAAAAGGATGGCAAAAGCTGCCAACCTTTCCAAGGGGGATGAAATCACCCTTCGTTGGAGAGACAAAAACGGTACTTTCGATGCTACAAACGTGGTGGTAGCAACCATTTTCAATACCACAATCAGCACTGTAGATCAAGGCCAGATTTGGATGACTTTGGAGGATTTATGGAGCATTACAGGACTGGAAAATGAAGCCACCATATTGATTGCTGACGAACATTTTAACGAAACTGACTTTGGAGACTGGAAGTACTTAAGTCAAGAAAAACTGCTGCAAAACATTAACGATGTCATTGAGGTGGAAAGAGCAAGTGCCCGTATAATTTATTTTATGTTATTGGCTATTGCACTGTTGGCCATTTTCGATACTCAAGTACTTTCTGTTTTTCGTAGACAGAAAGAGATTGGCACCTATATCGCTTTGGGAATGACAAGGACTCAGGTTACAGGGCTTTTTACGATTGAAGGTAGCATGTACAGCCTTTTCTCTATGTTTGTAGGAGCGCTTATCGGTGTTCCCTTGTTTTGGTACCTGGCAGGTACTGGAATTTCCTTTGGATCCGTCACTGCAGACATGGGAATAGGTTTAGGAGACAGGATTTACCCTTCATTTAGCCCTGCGCTTTTGATTTCTTCTGCCTCGATAGTGATATTTTCTGCAACAATAGTTAGCTTTATTCCTACCCGTAAAATTGTATCTATGGATCCGGTAGATGCTTTAAAAGGGAAATTACAATAAACCTAATTCCTATTCCGGTCTAAAATTTAGTTTACTGTCAAAACAACAGATGCTCAAATCAAATCCATTTCATGTAATTGCCCTATTATTAATTTTATTATCGAATTCACTTTTTGCACAAATTCCATTGCCCACAGAAGCACAATTGACCTGGCAAAATGCGGAACAAGTAGCTGTATTTCATTATGACTTGCATGTTTTTGACGGAATTAAATACAATCAGGCAAAGAATAGAATTACACCTATTGCAGATTACAATATTTTCAATCCCGAAAAACTTGATACGAACCAGTGGATAAAAGCAGCCAAAGATGCGGGCTGTAAAATTGCCATTCTAACAGCCACCCATGAAACAGGTTTTGCCTTGTACCAAAGTGATGTTAACCCTTATTCTCTAAAGGCTGTTAAATGGCAAGATGGAAAGGGAGACATTGTTAGGGACTTTGTAGCATCATGTAGGAAGTATGGTGTACAACCTGGGATTTATATAGGGATTCGTTGGAATTCCTTTTATGGTGTTCACGACTTCAAGGTAAATGGAGACAATGAATTTGCCGAAAAAAGACAAGCTCATTACAATCGAATTTGTGAAAGCATGGTCGAAGAATTGATGTCCAGGTATGGGGAACTGGCCATAGTATGGTTTGATGGCGGTGCCCATGGACCTGAACAAGGTGGTCCGGACGTACTGTCCATTTTTGAAAAATATCAACCCAATGGGCTTTTTTATCATAACCTACAAAGAGCGGATATTCGCTGGGGAGGAAGTGAAACCGGAACAGTGCCTTATCCATGCTGGGGTACTTACATAACCCCCTCCTGGTTTAACAATAGAGGCGATAAAGACAACTTCAAACCGCTGAAACATGGTTATCCTGATGGAGATTATTATATCCCTGCAATGAGTGATGCACCACTGAGGGGTTATAATGGAAGGCATGAGTGGTTTTGGGAACCAGGGGATGAAGGCCATATTTACCCATTGGCTGAGCTAATGAACATGTATTTTAAATCCGTTGGAAGGAATTCCACTTTGATTATAGGATTAACCCCAAACCCTGATGGCTTGCTACCCGAACCTGACGTGAAAAGGTTAAAGGAATGGGGAGATGAAATCAAGAAAAGGTTTTCTAATCCTATCGCTGAAACCTCCGGAACGGGTAAAATTTTTAAATTAAATTTACCATCAAAACAAACCGTTAATCAACTTGTTTTAATGGAAGACATTACCTTTGGGGAACGGGTTAGGGCATTTACGGTAGAGGGGAAAACAGGAGGTAAATGGGAAAAGATTTTTCAAGGTAGTGTAATAGGACACAAGTTTATACATCAATTTGATAAGCAGGAATTTACAGCTTTAAGACTAAAGGTCAATGCTTCTGTTGAAGAGCCTCAGATTTTAAGTTTCAAAGTTTACAATGCCAATAGGGAGTAAAAGAAACAAGCAGCGTACAATGAAAAGTATAAGGTCATGGATAATCTTGTTAATCAATTCTCTGGTAATACTGGTAGTGGTGATCCTTTCTATTTTTTCTTACAAAGAATTTAAGAATGCGCTTGATGAAAGAGTTATTTTACAGCTGACTTCTATTAAAAGACTAAAAAGAATTCAGTTGGAAGCCTTCTTAAAAACCGAAGTAGGTACTTTTCTTAGTGAAAACCATGCAATAATAGAGGATGAGATTATAGATCCCTATACTCAATATTCGGACAAGGTGGACATTGAATGCTTGAAGAATAAGCTTAATTCGCTCCCAAATGAACAAGTATTAACAGACCTAAGCTCTTGTTCTACAGATGGCAATGTACTGATCGCAATGGTAAAGAAAGTAAAAAATGAAATCCGGAAAATTGAGTTTTTAAAGACGGATGCCATTCAGGAAATATTAATGGAGCGAACCGGGATGGGTGAAAGTGGTGAAACCTATTTAGTTGGCCCTGATTATCGATTGAGGTCTGTTTCAAGGTTTTTTCCAGATATAGCTCCGGGTCAAATTCTGGCCAAAACAATAGGAGCGGAGCAAGCACTTGCAGGTGTAGATGGGTTTGGTGTCTTTAATGACTACCGTGGTATACCTGTGTATAGTTCTTATCATAAATTGGATATTCCATATTTTGATTGGGCCATATTATCTGAAATGGATGTGGAAGAAGTGACCACACCACTTCTAAAGATGAGAAACAAGCTTATCTTAATCTCTATTTTAGTGCTGCTTTTTGCGCTTACATTTTCCTTTTTTATTACAGTTGTATTGACAAAGCCCCTTCTGAAAATGAGGTTCTTCCTCAATAATATGACAAGAGGGAATTATGATTTTAAAATTGTCAATACCTATCCGACCAAAGAGATCAATGAAATGTTTGTGGCCTTAGAAAAACTACAAAAATCAATTCGTGAGGCCATTCAATTCTCCTCAGAGATAGGCAATATGAACATGAAGGCAAAATATGAATTGTCTGGTGAAGGGGATTTATTGGGGAAATCATTGATGCTCATGCAAGAAAAATTAAAGGAATATGAAAATGCTGAAAACCTAAGTCGTTTGATGGCCAAAAAATCCTTGATTGAAGGACAAGAAAATGAACGCAAGCGATTGTCCAAGGATTTGCATGATGGACTTGGTCCTTTGCTAACCAGCTTAAAATTAATGGTTCAAACCTCAGATTTACCTTTAAGTGACAAAAAGAAAATCAATTTGGTGGTAGATGGTACCATTGATGAAATTCGAAGAATGACTTATAATTTAATGCCCACGGTTTTGGTTGACTTTGGGGTTGGCAAGGCATTGGCAAGCTTTATTGATGTAATTAAAAAATCTAGTGGAATAGAAATAGTTTATGAAGATGCGACCAAGGGAAACACTGGAAAATGGAACATTGACCTTGACATTTGTATTTTTAGGGTTTGCCAGGAATTGATCAATAATTCCCTTAAACATTCCGGGGCAAATAAAATCACAATATCTTTAACAGAATTTAGTGACAAGCTTTCCTTTTATTATCTTGACAATGGTAAGGGATTTGATCAAGATAGTGTTAAATATGGGTCTGGGTTGAGGAATATTAGGGAACGAATAGAAATTTTTAACGGGTACCTACATATCAAATCTGATGAGGACGGTACAGAAGTGGAAGTAGAAATACCTATAAAGGATGAATAAAATTAAAATTGCCATTGTTGACGATCATCAGTTATTCAGAGATGGAATCCACTCTCTTTTGTCAAAAAATGATGATTTTGAAATTTTAATCAGTTCAGAAAATGGAAAGGATTTTTTTGATAAACTAAAATCTGGAAACCTCCCCGAAATCGTACTTCTAGACCTTACTATGCCTGAAATGAATGGTTTTGAGGTGCTTATTAAGCTTAAAAAAAAGTATCCCAATATCAAGGCCATTGCTATATCTATGCATGATGATGGGAACTATATTATGCAGTCAATAAGAGCAGGTGCTTATGGCTATTTGCTTAAAAATGCTGATGAGGAAGAATTGCTAAAAGCAATTGATACTGTGCTTAATGGTAACAAATACTTTAATCAAGAGATTTCTCAAAAAATGATCAATATCATGTCTCTTGAAGGGGTCAGCCCCAAGAAACTGTCTCCCAAAGAAATGGAAATTCTAAAACTGATCGCAGAGGGACATACAACCAAAGAAATCGCCCAAAACCTCTTCATAAGTACCCGTACCGTCGAGACCCATCGGAACAATATGATGAAAAAGCTTGAAGTTAAAAATACTCCTGAACTGATCAATAAGGCCTCTCAACTAAAGTTATTATAAAATATACGTATTAATACGGATGTTTTATCTCAGTATTTAGCATTACTACAATTTACCAAATTTCTTAGAGTATCTATGACCCTTGTTTGGCGTTAATTTTACTAGACATTAGAAATTAACGAAAAACAAAATCCAAATGAAAAGTATACTGTTAGCCTTCGCATTTATGACAATTGCTACGTTTAGTTTTGCTCAGGATAGAAATGACCTAAAGGGTCCTGCTGCAAAAAATTACAAGCCTTGGCAAAAATCCGATAATACCACACCTAAAAAAGTGTATACTGTGGATACTTCGGATAAGCTTCAAGGACCAAGCGCAAAAAATGAAAAGGCTTGGAAAGGCGAGAAACAAAATTTTCAACAGATAGAACTGGTTTCAAATAAACCTAGAACTACAGGCCCAAAGGCTAAAAATGCAAAGCCTTGGAATAATTAAGAATTAAACTATAAATACAATCATTAGCCTTGCCTTTATTATTGGCAAGGCTTTTTTTTTTGAATGATAAATGATTATAAGCATTCTTTAAGCTTTAACCCGGATTATGTATTAGGATTTCTCCGCCCTGACAATGTCAGGGGTGAAGCCCGTCCCGTGTTTACGGGGTGTTGCAATCGCAAGACAATCAGACTGTTTGGAGATTTTAGCATAACACCGTTATGGTGAAATTGAAAACAGCAACGAAGGGCTGATTTTAAAGCGATTTCAGCATGTAATAGAATGTCTAATGCATTTTTCGGGTTTAAAGGTCAGATTTTTAATAATGGTATTGCTTCTTACTTATTTCCGAAAGTTTGCACCCTCAATCAAGGTGATAATCTCTAAACATTCAATTAAAAATGTGAAGTATTTAAGCAAAATCTCTAAAATCCTTATTATTTGATTTTCATACCACAGGTTTTGCTTAAGTTTGGTAAAAGGCTACTAAGCAATTAATGGGCAAGCATTTAAAATCCATTTTTCACCAAACCTATATTTAATTTGATTGAATTCATAAACTGTAGGAAGTCAACCAAAAATGGGTTCGTCCTTCTATTTTTTCTATTCTCATTTTCCCTGACCACCAACGCCCAAATCAGGGAACTACAATCCATGTGGGAAGAACAAATTGATACCAGTAGTTATGATTTCAGGAGGATTAATTACCTTAAAATATCAGAAGAGGAGTTTTTAGACCTTTATGATGCTCAACCTAGCTTTGGGATGTTCAGGGACAATTATTTTATTACAGGGGTGCCAACAAATAAGGAAATCAACAAGCAAACAGCGGATGCCAAATACCAGATTAGTATTAGTCAGCGACTGACCAAGTCCAGATTGCCCTTCCGAACTTCCTTGTTGCTCACGTATACCCAGAAATCATTTTGGGATATTTATGAAAATTCTTCTCCTTTCGCTGATAACAATTACAATCCAGGTATAACCTTGATCAGGCCTGTATTAAGTAATAAAGAGTTAAGGGGAGGTGTTGCGCTTTCTTTTGAACATGAATCAAATGGGCTGGATTCCATATATTCCAGAAGTTGGAATTTCATTACGCTTTCAGGAGTGTATTTTTACAATCCTAGTATTTCTCTTCAAGGAAAAATATGGGCTGGAGTTTTGGGAGATGAAAACAAAGATCTTTTTCGATATAGGGGGTATGGATTATTGGCACTCAATTACCGCAGTTACAATGATAATTTTTGGGCAAGCCTGGTGCTCAATCCAACCAAAAAATTCAATGCCGTCAACACCATTGTAGAGTTAAACTACAAACCTGTTCCCTCAGCCAACCAATACCTTTTCCTGCAATGGTACAATGGCTATGGAGAAAACCTTTATGATTATAATCAATATACCTCCATGCTGAGATTTGGCTTGTGCATCAAACCAGCAATGCGGAATTTTTATTGAAAACTTGCAGAAGAATTAAATACTTTGTGTACTGGCTTGCATTGAAGTTAATGACCTGTGTTTTTCCAAAAATGTTTAAATCCCGAATAATATTATAGGATTTCTCCGTACTGACTGTAGCCAGGGGTAAAGTATTTTCATTTTTAAGGGAAGTGGTTTTATACTATTTTTTTGTTAACCTGGTTTGTAAAGATGAGTTCACAATAAAGAAGTGAAAAGCATTTTAGATCCAATAATAGGACATTTAGGTTAACTATTGGCCATAAAACATTTTTAATTGTAAATAGTTATATAGTTAAAAGAAATAGTTGCCTTTGCATACCAACTGTTTTTTGTTATCTTCAAAAAAAACCCAATACCTTTTGAATTGTAATCAATCATTAAACTTTCCTTTTATTAGTACTTCAGGTGCCTTCAGAAAGTCTTCCTATCCCTTTATCATGTGCTGCATTGGGATATTTTGGCTAACCTTGTCATGTGGAAATAAAGTCACTACAAGAGATGTTCCTGTGGAGCTCCCGGAAAGTTTTTCTCTTCCAACAGGAGCTTCTGAACTTGAAACCGACTGGTGGGCTGCTTTTAAGGATAACCAATTAAATGCATTGATAGATACTGCTATAGCTCACAATCTAGAATTGAAAAGCTCTTGGTTTCAGGTCGCACAAGAAGCCAGTAATGTTGCCATAATTTCCTCTCAGAGAGTTCCTCAAGTGTTTTTAGAACTACAGGGAGGCGCAAGTAGACCTGCTCCTGATTTTGTAGGGGGAGAAAACACTCAATTGTCTTTGCGAACAAGTTACGAGGTAGATCTTTGGGGAAGAGTAAAGCAAAGTAAGCTAGCAGCAGAAAATCGTTTAATGGCAAGTTACCTAGATTACCAAACCCTTGCCATTACCATAGCTGGAGAAGTTTCGTTGACTTGGTTTTCCATTAAAGCTTTTCAAGAACAACTGAAATTGATTCAAGAACAAACAAAATACAACCAACAAGTGTTGGCACTGATCCGAGCGCGGTTTGCGAGCGGGCAGGTAAGAGGTGTTGACATTCTTCGTCAGGAACAGCTGATTGAAAACACCAAAGAAGAAGCGCTTTCTGTACAAATGGAGGTGAAAACATTAAGAAACAGGCTTGCCGTATTGCTTGGCATCGCGCCAGGCAAGCTTTTAGTTGCTCCAGACAGAGACAGCCAATTACCAAGTCTAAATTCCATTCCTGACGCTGGTTTACCCATGGAATTGATCAATAGACGCCCTGACATTCAAAGCAGTTTTAATCGCATGCAGGCTGCCGACAGGGAGGTTGCAGTAGCGATTAGCAATACTTATCCAAGACTTTCTTTCAACCTTACCGGGGCCTTAAGATCCAATACACTTACCAACTTGGTGGAATCTCAGGCAGCATCTTTAACAGGTAGCTTATTGATGCCACTTTTTTACGGTGGAAGATTAAATGCCGAAAAGAAACAAGCAGAAGCTTTTAGAGAACAACAGGTTCAAGAGTATGGTCAAACCATTTTACAAGCCCTTCAGGAGGTGGAAGATGCAATGGTTCGTGAAAGTCTTCAAAAAGAAATTATCAAAAACCTTGAAAAGCAACTGAACCTTGCCGAACGGACATTTCAACAACTGCGGGTTGAATATCTCAATGGGTCCATTGCCTACCTTGATGTGCTGGTCACATTGGATCAGATGCAGCAATTGAAAAGAGAAATGGTCACAGAAAAATTGAACTTGCTTTTGTACAGGGTTTCCCTTTACCGCTCCCTTGCAGGGGGATTCCAAACGCCCATTGAAAACGAGGAGGAATTTAGCATGAATGAAAACACAATCCCGACAAAATGACTAAGAAAAAAACCATATTTATAAGCCTGGGATTATTGATTGGTAGTGTCCTAATCGCTATGCTCTTTTTCTGGACAGCACCAGAGGCTGAAATGGAAGGAGCCTCAAAAACTACTGCCATGTTAGTGGATGTGGTACAAGCGGAGCAGGGTGATTTTACACCTACCATCGTGGCAACAGGCATTGTTCAACCAGCTACCGACATTTCCTTAAGCAATCAGGTAGGTGGAGAAATCACAGGCATTGCTAAACAGTTCCTTCCTGGTGCCTATGTGAAAAAGGGTGAGCTGTTATTACAAATCAATCCTGCTGATTATAAAAATACTCTTCTATTGAGGAAAAGTGATTTATCCTTGGCCCAATCGGATTACGAAGTTGAGCTGGGCCGTCAGGATGTTGCGCTAAAAGATTATGAATTAATTGGAGATGAGTTGACATCCAAAAATCAGAACTTGGTTCTTAGGAAACCTCAACTGTTAGCTGCAAAAGCCAATGTGGAAGCTGCTGAAGCTGCGGTAAACCAAGCGGAATTAAATTTAGAGCGAGCGGGAATTTGGGCACCCTTTGATGCGCATATATTGTCACGAAATGTAAATCTAGGATCTCAAATCACTCCTGGCTCAGACTTGGGGCGTTTGGTAGGGATTGATGAATATTGGGTAATGGCCAATATACCTCTTTCCAAAGTAAACTGGTTGTCTATAGGGGAAGAGGTTGGTGGAACAGGTTCCCCAGTAAAAATTGTACATCCAGCGGCTTGGGAGCCAGGACAGTTTCGCGAAGGGCATGTATCAAGATTGGTTGGAGCCTTGGACAATCAAACTCGATTAGCCCGAGTAATTATTCGCATTGCTGATCCATTATTGCGAAGAACACCCAATCCAGATAAACCTCCCTTGATCATTGGAACCTTTGTAGAAGTACAAATTGAAGCCCGCGAATTAGTAGATGTCACCCGACTTGAACGTCAATACATACGACCTGGGAATTCCGTTTGGGTCATTCAAGAAGGTAAATTGAACATACGTAATGTCAACATCCTCTTTGAGGATCAGGATTTTGCTTATATCAATGAGGGCTTGTCTGCCAACGACCAAGTGGTGGCAACAGATCTTGCCACTGTAGTTGATGGTTCACCGCTTCGTTTGGACCCTGATAAATAGTTAAAACCATGCAGGAACCTAAAAACCTAGAAACTGAAACAGGCGCCATTGCCTTTATGGCCAGAAGACCAATCATCACCAATTTGCTGATGGTAATCTTACTGTTTGGAGGAGTTTACACCATGTATTCCATCCAAAAAGAAGTTTTCCCACAGTTTCAACTGGACATAGTGGAAGTATCTGTGGTATACCCTGGAGCTGCCCCAGAGGAGGTGGAACAAGGTATAGTCTTGCCGGTAGAAGAAAAGGTCAGAGAAGTTCAAGGCATTAAAGAAATTATTTCCCAGGCTGATGAGGGTTCAGGAACTGTAGAAATCTGGCTAATACCTGGTACAGACCGCATGAAGGCACTTCAGGATATTAATCAAGCGGTAAGCAGAATTCAGACTTTTCCCGATGACATTGAAAGACCTCAAATTGTCCTTCAAAATCAACAAATGGACGTGATGCAGGTAGGGATTTATGGCAATGTGGATGTATGGACGCTTAGGATTTTAGCCGAAAGATTGCGAACAAGGCTTCTTAGTGATGATCAGATCACCCAAGTTGAAATCGGCAATGTGCCTGATTTTGTAACACATGTGGAGATCCCAAGAAATACACTGTTAAAATACAACCTCACCTTGGGGCAGGTGGCTGACTTGATTGAAAATTCAAGTCGAGACATTCCGGCTGGATCCATAGAGACGCTTTCTGGGGAAATTCTCTTAAGAATGGAAGAGCGGAAACTGGTGGCTGAGGAATTTTCAACCATAGATATCATATCTTCCGAATCCGGCTCTACAGTTACTTTAGGAGATATTGCCAGTATACGAGATGGCTTTGAGGAAGTGGGGTTTAACGGTCAATTTGAACAGCAAAATACGGTAGACCTGGAAGTCTTTCGGATTGGTAATCAATCGCCTCTGGATATAGAGGCTACCGTAAAAGATATACTAGAGGAGTTTAGGCCTAGTTTGCCTCCAGGCGTACAAGTACGAATCGAAAGCAATAGAGCAGAAGATTTTCGGGAAAGACTCTCTTTGCTTACTGAAAATGGGCTCATGGCTATAATAATAGTACTTGTTATTCTAGGTTTGTTTTTGGAGTATCGCTTGGCTTTTTGGGTAATGATGGGCATGACCATATCCTTTGTAGGAGCTATGATTTTTCTTCCAGCCGTAGGAATTAGTGTCAACATGATTTCCATGTTTGGCTTTTTGATTGTTATGGGAATTGTGGTAGATGATGCCATTGTTGTGGGAGAAAACATTTATGAGTACCGACAAAAAGGTTATTCGCATATGGATGCGGCTATATTAGGGGCCAAAGATGTTTCAAAACCCGTTATTGTAAGTGTGCTAACCACCATCATGGCATTTGTGCCGCTACTTTTCATACCAGGAGAAACAGGAAAATATTGGTGGCCATTACCTGTTGTAGTAATAGTAGTACTTTTTGTTTCCTTATTCGAAGCCCTATTCATTTTACCCTCTCATGTAACCAAGCCACCCAAAGAAAAGAAGCATCCCTGGGTAAAAAAGTTAGAAACATGGCAGGGAGCTATTGCATCTGGGTTTAACCGTTTTATCAATACCTATTACAAGCCTTTTCTTGACCTATGCCTGCGAAATCGTTATCTCACATTTTCTGGGGCCGTTTCACTATTGATTCTAGTAGGAGGTTTTGGTTACAGTGATCACATGGGCATGGTGCTAATGCCTGAAGTGGCTGCAGATGAGATTGAGGCCGCAGTAAGACTGCCTGTAGGGACTACGAATGATCAGGCAGCAAAGGTGGCCGTAGAAATCACTAACAATACCCACAAAATGTTTGAAACTTATAACCTCTACGAAGTGGCTTACGGGGTCAAAACCAATGTACGGGGAAAGGATTTTATTGACGTGGAAATAGTGATGAAACCACCAGACCAGCGGGACATGAGTCCAAAAGAACTTATCGCACTTTGGCGCGAAAATATTGGAGACATTAAGGGCGTTGACCAAATCAATTTTGAGGCGGAAAGAGGTCCTGGTGGTGCCCGGCAAGATATAAGTGTAGATTTGAGTCACCCTGATATCAACGTTTTAGAGAGGGCAAGCCAGGCATTTTTGGAACGGGTGCAAACCTTTACAGAAACAAGAGATGTGAGTGACAACTATAACAAAGGCAAACTTCAGTTGGGCTTTGAATTGCTACCCGAGGGTCGAAACCTTGGACTTACACCCAATATTGTAGGCCAACAGATTCGTGATGCCTTTTTTGGTGCCTTGGCTATGCGGCAACTTCGGGGTATCAATGAATTTGAAGTAAGGGTGAAATTGCCCCTGGAGGAGCGAAAAGACATTAATTACCTGGAGGATTTTATTATTCAGGCACCTGATGGTACTGCTATTCCCTTATTGGATGTAGTGCGCATTAAAGAAGGGGAAACCTTTACAAATATTAACCGGAGAGATGGCAAAAGAGTGGTCAATGTGGGCATGGATGTGGAACCTGCAGCAGCACAAACTCGAGTGCTAAAGGCTTTAAATGAGCGAGTATTGCCACAATTGCGTGCTGATTTTCCAGGTATTGCCTGGACTTATGAAGGAAGTCAAGCGGAAATGCGGGAATCCACGGATGCTTTGTGGTCTGGATTTATCATTGCCATGCTATTGATCTTTTGTCTTTTGACCATTGCTTTGGGTAGTTATTCGCAACCCATTATAATCATGCTTGCCATTCCTTTTGGCATTGTAGGAGCTGTAATCGGACATATTCTATTGGGCTATGATTTGTCCTTAGTAAGTTTAATGGGAGTAATTGCCTTGTCTGGTGTGGTTGTAAATGACTCTTTGATCATGATCGACTATGCCAATAAAAACAGGAGGGATTTATCGGCTTATGAAGCCATCCACGAAGCAGGGGTAAGGCGTTTTCGCCCTATAGTATTGACAACGCTGACTACCTTTGGTGGCCTAACACCTATAATTCTAGAAACATCCAGTCAGGCTTTCCAATTAATTCCTATGGCCATTTCTTTAGGCTTTGGTATCATTTTCGCTACCGCAATTATTTTAGTAATTGTACCTTGTTTATACATGATTTTCGAGGATTTGGTAGAAGCCGTAAAGCCCAAAAAGAAAGTTAGTGCATAAATTCAAATGTAAAAAAACCTTATATTTGAACAAATAGGAAAATCATGAAACAATTCATTCATCTAACGCTGTTTGTACTTTTGATGAGTAGCTCATTTTTAGTTAAGGCACAAGTGGTAGATCAAAAAGTTCATCACGTTGTTTTTCAGGTCACCAAAGGAGAAGTTGCTGACCAAAATAAAGCCATAGCTCAGCTAAACAATATCTTGAAAGCTTTGCCGAATGCTGAAATCGAGGTGGTTTGCCACAGTGGTGCGCTGCCAATGGTTTTGAAAGAAAAGAGCCAGGTTTTAGAGGGCATAGCTAAACTACAAAGCAGGGGTGTGGTATTTGCTGCTTGTGAGAACACTATGCGCAGGGCCAAGGCAAGCAAAGAAGACTTGGTAGACGGAGCCATTACCGTTCCATCTGGCCTTGCAGAAATCATTATAAAACAAGAACAAGGTTGGGCCTATATAAAGGCAGGAAATTAATTGCTAAAGTTCAGTATTGCGTATAGAATTCGTCAGTCCTAAAAGTACAAAATCTCTCTTTTAAGAGGGAATAGGGAGATTTTGTCCCAGTCTTTCTACAATTCCAGCCTAGGATAGAAGGACTTTCCCTTAATAATTCCTTCCGACCTTTGTCGGGAGGAATTAATTTTTTAAACTAAAATCCCAGCGGCCGTGCGAAGTCGAATCCATAGGATTACCTATCCATCATACCTATTCATTTGGCTGCGCTTAGGAGTTTGTAACCCTGATGACTTTTTTAAAATTATATATTATTGGAACAAAATAATATACCCGTTGAAATACCCCTTCCTATAAGTCCCACAATTTTTTTTGGTCTTTTGCAAAATCTTTTTAACCTGGTCTCCATAAATCATAACCCATATATATTCAAATAGTTATGCCGGATAATTCACCTCTTTTCTATTTCGTTTTATAATTAAATTGAAGTCAAATTAAAAAAAATCCCCCCTCTAAGAGGGATCGCTGCAATCCCTGCGTCTAAAGAGAAAAAGAAAACAACATTTTTATGAAAAAGATACTAATAATGATCGCCATGGTAGCCCTTACCTCATTGTCTTATGCTCAAGGGCAAAGAGGCCAAAGGCCAGAACCACCTTCCGTAGAAGAAATGATCAAAATGGCCACCAAAGAATTGAGTCTATCCAAAGAGCAGGTAAGTGAATGGGAAGTCATACATGAAAAATATGCAGATGCCCTAAAGGATCGTTCTTCGGCTCAGGAAACCAGAAAAAAAATGGAAGAAGAATTGGAAGCCACTTTAACCGAAAATCAATTGGAGAAATACATTGAGAACAGAAAGAAAGGTGGCAACAGACCACAAAGGGGACCAAGACAATAATTAGATAGGACTAGAAAAAAGAAATAGGTCATCGGGCAATTGACATTTTTTCTATTTCCTCCAAAAACTATAACGTTAATTAATACTACTATGATTAAGCGAGAAAAACTTTCTTTGATACGGTATTCCAAATACCTTTACCTATTATTTTTCATTTTCACAATGGCATCCTGTATGGATGAAGTTGAAGATATAATCGAAGAGGACGATGATGAGGAACAGGTAATCTTTGATGATACGGATTTTGAGGCTACTGATTGGACAGAGGCAACTCACAGTAAGGATGCAGATCCTAATTTTGATGAGGTATTTGAAGATCAAGCTGTAAAAAGGTTGGATATTGTAATCACCGAAGATCGTTGGCAGACAATGCTAGACGATATGACTGATTTGTATGGCACTTTCGGTTCCCGTGGTGGTGCTGGCGGCGGTGGTCCTGGTGGTGGATTTGGAGGCGGAGGTAGTAGCTTTGCCGAAGAGGATCCTGTTTTTGTACCAGCAGAGATCTTTTATGAGGATAAAGAGTGGTATAGGGTAGGTGTCCGCTTTAAAGGAAATTCAAGCTTACAAAGTAGCTGGCAATCAGGCATTTTAAAGTTGTCTTTTAAACTTGATTTTGATGAGTTTGAGGACGATTACCCACAGATTAAAAACCAAAGATTTTTTGGCTTTAAAAAACTAAGCCTCAAAAACAATTACAATGACAAGTCCATGTTGAGGGAAAAAGTGGCTACTGAGATATTCAGAGATGTTGGCTTGGCTGCTTCACATACTGCTTTTTATACGGTGTATGTAGATCATGGAGATGGACCCGTCTATTTTGGACTGTACACCTTAGTTGAAGAAGTAGACGATACCGTATTGGACACTCAGTTTTCTGATGAGAATGGAAACCTATACAAACCAGATGGTGATGCGGCAAGTTTTGCAGCAGGAACTTATGATGAGGATGAATATGTGAAGAAAAACAATGAGGATGAAGCGGATTTTTCTGATGTAGCAAGCCTCCTAGCCATTTTGCATGACGAATCAAGAACAAGTGATCCAGCAACCTGGAGAGCAAGCCTTGAAGAAATTTTAGATACGGATGTATTTTTAAAATACCTGGCTGTAAATACCATCATTCAAAACTGGGATACCTATGGTAGAATGACGCACAATTATTTCTTATACAACAATTCGGACACGGATAAATTGACTTGGATACCATGGGACCATAATGAAGCCCTACAAACAGGTAATCAGCAAGGTAGTCTTCCACTAAATTTCTCAGGATTAAATGCCTCTAGCTGGCCATTGATAGGTTACTTGTATGCGGATGATGTCTATAAGGCAAAATACGATGCCTACGTTGCCGAAGTGATTTCAGGTCCTTTTAGTACAAGTACTGTACAGGCCAAATACAGCACCTATTCCACATTGGTAGAGCCTTATGCGACAACTGAATTAAATGGCTACACCTTTTTGAATAACAGCGGTGACTTTCAAAGTGCTGTCAATACTTTGATGTCTCATGCCACATCAAGAGCATCAGCCGTAAGTAGTTACCTTAACAACTAGAGAACATTAATAGAAAATTAGGCTTGGTGCTTTAAAACCTGCCATAAAATTTAGGTTTAACCCGGATTATGTTATAGGATTTCTCCGTCCTGACAATAGTCAGGGGTGAAGCCTGTCCCGTGTTTACGGGAAGTGTTGCAATCGCAAGAAAATCAGGTCAGGTTTGGATATTTTAGCATAGCACCGCTATGGTGAAATTGAAAACAGCAACGATTGGGTATTTTAAAGCGATTTCAGCACGTAATAGATTGTCTATTGCTTATTTCGGGTTAAAGCTTTAACAAGAAGAAGATAAATTAGTACAAACTCATTTTAATTCATTTGTTTAAATACTGAAAAAAATTATGGCAGTCATCGTCCTATCAACAAAGATCAAAGCTCCCATTGAAAGATGTTTTGATTTGTCAAGGAGTATTGAACTGCATAAGTTATCCACAGCACATACCAATGAAGAAGCGATTGATGGTGTTACTACTGGTTTAATAAAACTGGATGAACATGTAACTTGAAAAGCAACACATTTTGGTATAAGTCAAAAACTTACTTCCAAAATCACTGAATTTCAAAGGCCTTCTTATTTTATTGATGAGATGGTTAAAGGTTCCTTTAAGAGTTTTAAACATTATCACTATTTTGAGTCGACTGAATACGGTACGCTTATGATCGATCGATTTGAATTCAAATCACCAATGGGATTATTGGGAGATTTGTAAATGCTGTTATTCTAAAAAAATACATGAGAAACCTTTTGATCAAGAGAAATGAGACAATAAGAGAATTTGCTGAATCAGACAAATGGAGAGAAATTATTATCTAACAATAATAAATTTTAAATCTGTTAACTATTCTTTGATAAATTAAGCCAAGCTGATCAGCCAAATAGAAACAATTTTTTTAAAATGAAGCTGAGATTATGTAGCTTGTAGCAACAATGCAATCGATATAATCATGGAAAAAAATGTCTTTGGCCTTTTGCTTCTCTTTATTGTCTGGCTTCCTGGATTCACACAGGAGAAATCTGTGACTGAAATTATTGAAGAATCAAAAGCCAAATTGGAACGAATAAGTGATTTTTCTGCAGATTTTACCTATAGCATTGAAATCAAGACTAATCCAACCCGGGTCTCTAAAAATGGAAAATTTCATTATGCCAAAGGCAAATTTGTGGTAATTATGGAGGACCAGGAAATATACAGTGATGGTAAGTCTTTGTGGATACATTTACCCGGTGAGGAAAATTCAGAAGTTACCATTATGAATTATGATCCGGAAGAAAGCTTTAATTTTGACCTCATTTTTTCTCCAATGTATGAAACGGCAACCAAGGCGATATATGAAGGTAAAAAATCGGTAAATGGAATAAGCTATAACCAAATTTATCTTGAATTTTCCAATCCGGTACTGGATTATCATCAGGTCAGGCTATGGATCAATGAAACTTCAAAAATCCAGGAGAAAGTTGTCCTTGTCAACAGAAAGCAAACTATTACTACCTACGCTTATACTAACATCAAAATAAATCAGGGACTTCCGGAAAGTACCTTTGTTTTTGATACTGGCAACTTTCAGGGAGATATTTATGATGAAAGGTGAGGACTCTTATAACTATTCTTCGCCCAAATAAAACTCAAATTACTACCATTTTATTCATTGAATTGGGCAAATATTTAATAAGGCAAAAACAACTTAATTACCTTTTAATTCGACAGCAGAGCCACCTTCCATCCAATTCGGGAAGACCTATCCTAATCCTACAATCTAAATTGAACGGCAATTGCAGCAACGATTAAACCAAATAATCGAGTAAATCCTAAAAAACGATGTCATCTACCTTATTTTCAACTTTATAGGAAAAACTGAAGACGATAAAAAGGAAAAAATAACTGAAAAACAAAACACCGGATAGACCTGCATAGGTAGTCGAACCGGACGATCGAAAACTTAACAGTAACACGGTAGTTATTGAACCGGGCCCGGCCAACAATGGGATGACAAGCGGAACCATTACTTTTTCAAACCTAAGCTTGGCCAAGCCAAAATTGGTATAGGCCTCTTCTTTTAACACTTCTAGTTTAGTAGCAGATCCATTGATCATTGACAATGCGGTGAACATCAACAGAAACCCGCCTGCAATCTTAAAAACCTCTATATCGATACTAAAAAAAACCAAAATATACTTTCCAAAAATTACAAAATATAAGCAAGGTAAAGAAGGAAGTACCTGAAACCATTAGGGCAATTTTTCTTCTTACTTTTGGTGTGGCATCACCCGTCATATAATACCAAATCGGTATAAGGTCAATGGGGTTTACCATGGCCAACATTGCTGCTAAAAAGTTTAGATTCAAATTCCAATCAATATTAAAACGTATTAGGATTAAACATCAGGAATTTTTAGCAGATTGTATGCCAATATTGAATGGACAGCAATACACCAAAATCCCCCATCGGTAAAACAAGTCCTTTTGTATAGGCAATCGGGCCAAACGATAACCTCCGTAGATTATGACAGGGCCAAATCATTTCAACTGTCCAATCTATTTGGTACTGCTTCAAAAATCTTTTCTAGCGGGAATGCCATTGATCCAATTACCAGTGATTTTGTGACTGAACAAATCAACAGTGATAATATGGGCATCAATAGCTCCATCACCTTGTTTCAAGGCAATCAACTTAACAATCAGATTGCCCAAAATAAATTATTGATGGAGAAAAGTATTTTCCAGGAAGAAATAGAAAAGAACAACATAGCCTTAAACATACTAGAAACCTACCTGCAAGCCTTGTATAGCAAGGAAAACATAAGCATTGCTGAAAACAAGTTGGCAGCTTCTGAACAAGAGGTACCTCAGTCAAATCCTAATCAACGACCAACGCGTCACCGTTTGTGACCAGTACAAAACAAAATTTTTGGAATTTGTAAATGGAAATTCTTTTCATTGAGATTGGTTTAGTAAACATTATAGCTCTTGATTGAGAGGGGTTTATTTTCAGGTATTTCTATTTTTTATTATATTAATATTTGATGATTTAAAGATTTCCCGATTTTTATATGGAGTTAAAACATAAAGACATCACAGAAAAGATTATTGGCGCTTCATTTGAAGTGCATAAGTTTTTGGGAAATGGCTTTCAGGAGGTTATTTATCAACGGGCATTGGCGTGGGAAATGAGACAGCTTAATCTTGAATTTGCCCGGGAAATAGAGCAGGACATCTTTTACAAAGACCTACCAAGGCCAATTGGTACTCGAAGAGCCGACTTTGTAGTGGAAGGAAAAGTATTGGTTGAACTCAAAGCCAAAATAGTACTAGAAGACGTTCATTTAGCCCAAGTGCTGAACTATCTAAAAGCCTATAAATTGAAAGTTGGCCTTCTTATTAACTTCGGAAGTAAAAGCCTCACATTTAAACGCCTGGTATTGTAATTGATCGTTGAATCACGGATTTAACGGATTAAAGGATTTCACTGATTAATAAAATCCGTGTAATCCCCTAAAAATCTGTGATTCTGACGTGAAAAAGTATATAAATGCTGAACCACAGATTGAACAGATTACTCAGATTACACCGATTAAAAATCCAGGCAATCTATTTAACGTAAATATGAATTAAACCGTGGTCCAAGATCCGTGCAATCCGTGTAATCAAATTAAATCCGTGATTCCAACGGTATATTAATCGACTACCTATTCAAACAAAGACTCGTCAATCCCTGGAATCAATTGAATGGCGTTTTTGTAATAGATTTTTTGTAGGACGGAATCGGGGAGGGCCAGGCCGTACATCTTCCAATGGGCATGTCGTTTTCGGTAATAATCGAAATATTCATCACTGGTTTCCAGCACCCTGAAATAGGTGTAATACTCTTCTTTTTTGTAACTATCTTTCCCCATCAATACCCTGTCCTGGTAATCAATCAACCAAGCCCTCGCAGTTACAGGTTGCCTGCCCAATTCGGCTAAAACAGCTCCTAATTCCGTATACATATTGGGCATTTCATTGAGCAAATTTCCCAATCGCTCAAGGTCATTGCCAAACCAACCCAGATGGGCAGAAATAAATTTAGTATTGGGGTGCTTCTTAAAGACATTGTGCTGTTCGGCCATGACTTCCTCAAAAGAAGGGTTCTTTTCCGGGTTTTTGTACCTACTGGGATATTGTTTGAGTTCCAGCCAGCGTTCATTGTTTTTGTCTTTGGGCAACCAAAAAGCAGCAGGCTCACCGGTATGTATTAAAACGGGGATGCCCAACTCCCCACATTTGGCCCAGATAGGGTCCAAGCGTGGATCGTCAACTTTAATTCTATTCCCTGCCTTGTCTGTATCGGTGAGGCCTAAACTTTTATATACTTTCAAGCCTTTTACACCCAACTCCACAGACTTTTCCATCATCTCTAGGGTTTCATTGGGCCAAGCTTCATCATCCACTTTTTCAAAATCGATGTTCATAAAAAGAGTGAATCGATCGCTGTACTTTTCATTGACATTGTCCAGCGACCATTCCAGGTATTTCCCTCTAAAACCACTTAAATTGACCATAACCGCCATATTCAATTCATCCATTTCCTCTACCAAATCGTCCAGGTTTTGAATGGGCATGGTGATCTGATGATTGTGAACGTCAATAAATGGGAATTTGGCTTTGGTCAGTAGGTGTTCTTGCACTCTAAGCGTAGAAATGGGTTCATATTCTTCCACATCCATTACGTTATTCCGGTATTGGATTTCACCTATCAACCAATAGGCAATACCCAAGAAAATCAAAATGGATAGGGGTAACAACACCCATTTCTTTTTGGAGAATCCCATTGGTTATTGTAGCGCTACAGGTACGGTAAATAGCGTTTGATCCCAGCTATAATTAATGGTAGCACCGCTTTTAGTGGTAACAACGTCTATGGTAAATGTCTCCACTACTGAAGGAGTTTTTTGCACTGGTGCATCAACCGTCACCACATCCAATTCATGATCAGGCTCTGCCACACCAAAGAAAATATTTGTTTCGCTGTTTAAGGTCACTTTAAAGGCATTAGCTCCGGGAACGGCATACATGCTGTATGTCCCTGCTTTTACAGGCTTACCTCCAAAGGTAACGTCCTTGTTAAAAGTGATTTCAGTAGCAGCGTTGGCACCTAGCCTCCAGTATTTCCCGTAAGGTTGAAGTGCATCATCCGCTTCCTCACCAAAAATAAGTCTACCTTTTTTTGAAGGTTGACTATAATCAATGGTGATTTCCAAACCACCTTCGCTGTATGCCGTAGTGGTTGGTGGACTAACAGGAGTTGCAATGAATAAGCCATATACAACCCAGACAACAAAGAGTATAAATACCACTCCGACACCAATTAAAATATTCTTTTTCATGATCTTGTTTTTTAGATTTTGAATTTACGAAATAAATATTGCAAAAGCTTGAATCAAAGTAAAGGGATAGGCTTGCAAAGGTTTTTTGCCATTAATCAATCCGGCAATGAAAACGCCATTACGGATCCGGCCGTATTTTTTGAATTACCTCCGACAGAAAGTACTATGTATTGCTTGCCATCCACCATATAGCTACTTGGGTTGGCATTGGCAAATCCCGGTAAATCAATTTCCCAGTGCTTTTCTCCTGTATCCTTGTCAAAGGCCCTAAATTTATTGTCTCGAGTGCCAGCTATAAAAACCAGTCCGCCTGCGGTAACCGTGGGTCCGGCGGAACCCGTATCGCCAGTCTCCTGTATCCCTTCCTGCAACTCAGGCTTATTTCCTAATGGCACGCTCCAGGCATATTCACCTGTATTTAAATTGATAGCATGAAGCAAACTCCAGGGAGGTTTAATTCCCGGTCTTCCTTTTGAGTCCCTGAAATATCCATAAGCGGTAAGGTTCAGGTATCGATTTAGTCCTTCTACGGCTTGGGTCTCTATAGATGCATTTTGATTGTTATTGATTTCATCCAACAAAGATTTTTCCTGCTGCGGGCTTCCTATACTTTTATTCTCGAAGAGGTAGGCCAGAATAGCTTCTTCCTTTGCTTTGTCATTAATGACACTGGAAAAGCTTGGCATTTTACCTCCTCCTTGTTTAATTTTGGTTAGCACATCTCCTTCACTAATTCTGCCTTTTAATCCAACCAGGGAAGGGTTACCCTGTTCGTCTCCATTTTTGTCCCGCCCATGACAGCTAACACAATAAGTGGAATAGATCGACTCTCCCTGTTTGAAAACGGATAGGTTGGTGATGGCATTTTCAGGCTCCACTTTTTTCATGCGCATGATTTCTGGTGAATCATTTGACCTCACATAAAGGAGACCAGTAGAGGCATCGAAGGCAGCACCTCCCCAGCTTGATCCTCCGCGTGAACCGGGAAACTGCAAGGTTCCCTTTACGGAAGGCGGAGTGAAAATCCCTTCATAGCGAAGAGAGCGAAATACCTGTATCAGAGAATCCCGAGATTCAGGCGAGTAATGGGCTAGGTCAGATTCGTCTAAATATTGCCTGGCATAGGGAGCGGGTTTTAGCGGAAAAGGCTGGGTTGGCCAAGCCTCTTCGCCAGGTATATCCGAGGGGGGAACAGGTCTTTCTTCAATGGGAAACAATGGTTTCCCCGTTTCTCTATCCAATAAATAAATAAATCCTACTTTGGAAGTTTGGGCTACAGCATCAATTTTTCGACCTTCGTGTTCTACCGTAATCAGGTTTGGTGGCGCAGGCAAATCATAATCCCATAGGTCGTGATGTACAGTTTGAAAGTGCCAGATGTACGCTCCGGTTCGGGCATTCACCGCTACTACAGAGTTGCCAAATAGGTTCATTCCTTTGCGGTCAGCACCATAATAATCGTAGGCAGGGGATCCTGTAGAAAAATAGACCACTCCCCGAGATGCATCCAAACTAAATCCTCCCCAACTGTTGGCACCTCCAGCATACTTCCATGCATCCTTTGGCCATGATTCATAACCCACTTCGCCTGGCAAAGGGATAGTGTGGAAAGTCCAGGTTAATTCTCCTGTACGCACATTATAAGCCCTTATGTGACCTGGTTCTGCACCATAAAGCTCGGAAACCTCTGTACCCAAAATCAACAAATCTTCGAAAATAATTCCTGGTGAAGTGGGTATTACCGAGATTTTATCTGGATCGCCACGCATGCCTTCGTTTAAGTCCACCTTACCTGCGTTTCCAAATTCAGGGATTGGCATTCCGGTGGATGCATCAATGGCAAAAAGTTTATCGCCCCCGGTAAACAGAATGCGTTTGTCCAAACCGTCCTCCCAGTACGTTACTCCCCGTTTGATTCCACCTCCTCGTTCCCCGTTAAAAGGGTCAAAACTCCACTTCAATCCGCCTGTTCCTGCATCTACTGCGAATAGCCGTCCGCGGGCAGAGGTGGTGTATAGTACATCTTCAATAATAATCGGGTTGCTTTCGCTATTTTGTGGTCTGGCCCCTGCAATGGTATCATTCGGTTCAAAAACCCATGCCAGAGCAAGTTTAGATACGTTTTCCTTGTTGATTTGATCAAGAGGAGAATAGCTAGTGCTTTCCCCGTCTGCTTTGTAAATTCCCCAATTGGAATAGATATCCTGCTTTTCGGAACAGCTTCCATTCCCTAATAGAAGGGGGATACAGAGTATCATTCCATAGGTTAACAAGCCTCTTTGTTTTTTGGCCTTTTTTAAGATGATAGCTTTCATATTACAGTTAAAAAGCATGAACAACTTGTAAATCAATAATATTACGATTGAGGAGGGTTTTCTAGGTTACTTTACCACTTTTGCCCTGATTTTGGTGACTTCACTTGGAGTGATGGCACTGGCTTTGTTTCCCCACCTGCTTCGAATATAAGTGGTTATAGAAGCTACCGCAAGATCATCCAGGATATTGGCGTGTGGTGGCATATACCCATTGAATGTTTTTCCCCTAACAGTAATCTCGCCTTGAATGCCGTTTAGAATTGATTCAACAAGTATTTCAGGATCCCCAACAACGCGCTCAGATTGGGCTAGGGGAGGAAACCTGTTGTTGTCTCCTTGCCCATTTCTTTGATGGCAGGTAGCACAATAAGTATTGTAAAGGATTCCTCCTTCAAGCAATGAGCCTTTATCCAAATTGTCAACTCCCTCTACCGGTGTTTTGATATAGGTTTTGTTCGTGGTCAATTGGTTCATTTCATCCAATTGCTTTTCTCCAAATTCCTTTTTGTTCCCCTTGTACATGACCCTCCAAATTTTTCCTTTGTTCGAATCGGATATATAAAGTGAGCCATCAGGGCCTTCGGCCAAGCCCATAGGCCTGTACTTAGCATCTCCAGTATTTTCTACTGTATCTACTCCGGCAAACCCATCTGCAAAGACTTCCCAATCACCAGCTATCCCATTGTCTAAAGGAACAAAGCAGACGGTGAATCCAGCTTGCGGATAGGGAGATCGATCCGTGGAACCGTGAAAAGCAACGAACACACCTTTTTTGTACCTTTCTGGAAATTGGTTTCCTTGGTAAAAATGTAAATCCATAGGAGCCCAATGCCCCGGAAACCCAACTACAGGATTATCAAAATCTGCAGCTCTGCCAATGATCTTGCCATCACCTCCATATCCGGGGGACAAAACATTTTTCTCCTGTAAATGATCATAATAGGCGTACGGCCAGCCAAAATCAGCTCCTTCAGTTATTTTTACTAATTTTTCGGAAGGTAATACTGCAGCTTGCCAAGATGAATATAATTTTGGATACAGGGTATGAAAATTATCTATTCCATTGACTACTCCATAAAGTTGGTCATCCAGTGGACTCCAGGTCATGCCGACAATGCTACGAAGTCCGGTGGCATATTTAATACCGTCTGATTGAAATTGCCCCTCCTTATTAGCGTCAAACTTCCAGACGCCTGCATTCATCTCGCGTTCCGGACTGGGATCCAAGCCCTTTCCTTCAGGGGTACCCGTTGGTCCATAGATTTCAATATCTTGTCCTGCATCAGAAGGAGATCCGAATGGGATATACATATTTCCCTTTCCATCAAAAGCAGCAGGCTTAGTGGTGTGCCAGTTTCTGGCTACATTGGGATGCGTATCGGTGAGAATAACTTCTGTTTTGCTACTTGGGACTAATTCCCCAGGGCTTAACTTATTTCTCAATACCTGAGTTACTGTACTGGTATAGAGGTATCCATTGTGGATGGTAACTCCCACCGCAGAACCTCCTACACTTTCATAGTCTCCAAAGCGGACAACTGAGTCTGCTTTTCCATCTCCATTGAGATCTCGCATACCAATGGTGCCTCCCTTTTTATCTCTTGAAAAGCGGAGTTTGGCATAAATGTCCCCATTGTCATTGACTGTGATATGGCGTGTTGGACCGGCGCTGTCAATGACCACTAGGGCTTCAAATCCGCCAGGGATGATTAATCCACCATTATCTAGGTCACCAGCAGGTAATTTATCTTGCTTATTTTCACAAGAAAAGCTGATTAGTAAAACGATGAAGATGATGTAATTCCAATGCCTATAGCAAGTGGAAAAATTCGTATAAACTAATTTGGGTAATCTTTGTAAGCGGGACATGGTTTGTTTAGTCTTTAAAAGGTTGTTAGCATTTTGAAGGGGTAATTTAACCTTACTGAACCTAAAAACCGGCATCAGTCTTGCCATTTTTATACAATCTTTTATGGTGGATGGAGATTTTAGTCGTTCCAGTAGTGGATTTCACCTTGTTAAAATGCATTGACAACTCTATTTTGTTGGAAAATCCTCCGGCTATTTTATTAGTGATTTAATTGAAAAAAATCCCCCTGCCCCCTTAAGGGGGATTTGTGCACGTTATATTTAGCGGATGCGGACTACTTGCTAACTTTATCAGCCCGATGAATTATAGGAAATAAGCATAAGATAGCCATTTACGAAAATCCCTTTTTCCTCCTTAAAGGAGGGATTTGTGTCCGTATGAAGAGAATATACCAGACATGTATAATTCCAAACAGAATTCGCCTATAAGAAGAAAATTTCGGTAATTTGGTTTTCCATAGCCTATGTTAATCTAGTAGAAGACAGCTCGCTCATTTTTCAAAAGTACAACAACTCCATAAATTTAAAATCCTATACAGTCCATGCCCTCAATCGAATACCAAATCCTCCAATGTACAGAAGCCAAAGCCATTGAAAATGCTGCACATGTGCAAACCTTATGGAGTGGTTATGGCACCATTAAACGCTATACATTAGAAGGAGGGAAGCACAGGTCCGTTATTGTGAAGCATATTTTACTTCCCGAATCCGGCAAGCATCCCAGAGGGTGGAATACGGATTTGTCCCATCAGCGAAAAGTCAGATCCTATGCAGTGGAAAGTTACTGGTACCAACATTATGCTCCTTTAACCAATCCGAATTGCCGTGTGCCACAACTGCTACATGCGGAAGCTGAAGGAAGCATGCGATTGCTTATAATGGAAGACCTCAATGTTTCAGGTTTTCCTATCCGACTAACGCCAGAAACCGTTTCAATTTCGGCTGCCAAAAATTGCCTGACCTGGCTGGCACATTTCCATGGGAAATTCATGCAGGTTCAACCTAAAGGACTTTGGGAAATAGGCAGCTATTGGTACCTGGATACAAGGCCAGATGAGTTGGCAAAAATGAAAAACAAATCCCTAAAGCAGATGGCTTCAGCCATTGATCGGAGGCTTAATGAAGCCAAGTTTCAGACCTTGTTACATGGAGATGCCAAGGTGGCGAATTTCTGTTTTGGTTCCGAAAATCAGGTGGCAGCTGTGGATTTTCAATATGTGGGCAGAGGATGTGGCATAAAGGATGTAGCTTACTTTATTAGCAGTTGTTTTGCAGAGGAAGACTGCCAACACTACGAGGAGGAGCTGTTAAGACATTATTTTAATGAACTTGAATCAACGATGGCTAACCCAATTGATTTCCAATTGGTTAAACAAGAATGGTCGGCACTTTATAAATATGCATGGGCGGACCTTTACCGCTTCCTCGATGGATGGAGTGATGGTCACTGGAAGATGCATGGGTACAGCAAGAGACTTACTCAGTCCGTATTGAAAGAATTAAATTACGTATAAATGCTCAACAAAAACAGCCTAACCACACTTTGCCAAAGCGCCATAAACGCAAGCATAGAAGCCGGGAAATTGATTCAATCCCAGGTAGATCAAGCTTACAGTCAACAAAGAAAGCAGGGAGGGTATTCCAAGGCTTCTCAGGTAGTGACCGAAGTTGATTTCAAGGCCCAGGCCATTATATTAAAACATTTGGCTCCCAGTATAGCCAAGCATGATCTGGGTTTACTCACAGAGGAAGCTGCAGATGATGAATCCCGCTTAATTAATGATTATTTCTGGTGCATTGATCCCTTGGATGGCACTTTGCCTTTTACCGAGCAGCGTCCCGGTTATGCGGTTTCCATTGCCCTTATTTCTCGATCTGGAGATCCTGTGGTCGGAGCTGTCTATATACCTGATGAGGATTTGTGTTACAGTGCTATCAAAGGGGAAGGCATTTCTCTAAATGGTGAATCTTTTAGCCTTACCAACCCTGCCGATGATGATTCATTACATGTCTACATGGACAGAAGCATGCAGGGCGCGAGTTATTTTAAAGAACTAAAAGACAGGACACAACAATGGGCAGAAGGTCAGAATTATACCAATGTGTTTTACCATGTTGGTTATGGAGCAGTGCGGAATGCCATGTCCGTTTTGTCCCATAGTAATGCCTGCTATTTTAAATTCCCAAGAAAGGAAAAAGGAGGGGGCAGCATTTGGGATTTTGCAGCCACACGGTTGATTTTTGAAGAATTGGCATTGCCTGTAACCAATGGTAAAAGAGAAAATTTACACCTAAATTCTCCTGAAACTACCTTTATGAATCAGCAGGGAGTGGTTTATGCGTCGGATATAAGAATTAGGGAGATGATTATTGAGATGAATCGGAAATTGGTTTGACTGAAATTTTATCAAAACCCAAACGGATGACTTAATTGGCTTCCTGCTCTTCAATTTTGTCCTGAAGTAGTTTCGATATATCTATTGGAGGCAATAAATACCCACCCAGCGGCCCTAAGTTAGTAATTTGATACATTATATTTCGAAGATTATTAATCATCATGTTCAAGGGAGAAAACTTCAATAAATTAGTCTTCAATCCTTCATCCATTTTCTCGGATTCGTTAATGCTAAAAGTTCCACCACCTTCTACTAAAATTTTATAGCCCCGGAGTTTATACTCCTCGTCTGCATTTACTTTAATTCTGGTAATCAACTGGATTTCTTTATTATCCTCTGTAGAATTTATATCAAAATCTATTTCAACAGGATATGAAAAAAACAATTTTTTGTGGTCAATATCACTAGATTCAGGTGCAAGAAATTCAAAGTGTGACTCCAAAAGCTTGAAGTCCAGTAATTGTAATGGTGAAAATTTTGCTTTCATCCTGCCATTGGGAAATCTTTCTCTAAGGGTACATCTATAGCCATCACCACTTGAGGATTGGTACTTTTATTTTTTAATTTTAAATATTGTTGGGTATAGGCCCATTTACGATGATAATCAATAATTTCTTCGTTAAGTCTTTCTTGAATCAATTCCTCTGTCATCACTTCCTCATTATCCAATAATATCACTTGTAATTGGATATTTAAAACTTTCTCCAACTGGGAAACAGTAGAAAGTTTAAAATCACTTTGCCCTTTTACTAGTTTGCTTACTTGCTGTCTGGTAACTCCCAATTCTCTTGCCAAATCAGATTGGCTCCACCCTTTTTCCTCCAACGCATCTAACACACGCAATGCAACCCTTGTTGACTTCTTGAGCCAAGCTTTATTTTCTTTTCTAAAAGCAACTTTCTCCTTCCAGTTGGAAGTAGGGCTTTTAGCTGCCTGGGATTTTAATTTTTCTTCTGTCTTGTTCATAACTTTATATATCTAAAAAAACGAACTCTGCTTCTTCTCCAAATTCTTTTAGGTAGTCTCTCACCAAATTCAATTTATATAACTCGGTTTTAGTATGAGACCTATCATTCATTTTTTCGGTCAACTTAATGGCACCACCTGTAATCACATAAGATTTCCCATATCGAATGGCATAAATCCTCAAAAATGAATTCCATAGCATTCCATACCCTTTTAGTTGCTGTAAATCATATAGTTTCCCATCTTCCTTATTGTAAAGGGGTTTGAAAAATTCGTTTAGATTTTTTCCTGATTCATCTTCAGCCAATTCAAATAACTTTTCAAATAGAAGGTCAGCATCCTCAATTGCTTTTTCTACGATTAGGCTAATTTTTGTTTTACCATAAAAGGCTTCATAATCCTTATTAAATTGTTTGAATACTTTTCGTAATTCCTCTGGATCAGACCATTGTTCCTGTAGTATTTCCAGCGCATCAAAGTCGTTGTCTTCATACAATACTGCGTAGAGACAATTCTTTCTATGCTCAAATATACTAACAATTCTCATAGTGTCAACCTTAAGGTTTACAATTTGGTTCAATTTTATCAAATAATTTGATAGCAACTACATGAGTTGTATTGCCAATACTTATTATTGATATTTGAATTTTAATTTTTTATTAGGATGGATTTAATTTTTAAAACACTTAGTGGCGAAATTTGTATTGAATATTTTAATCACCCTTTCACGATAGTCAGGGTACAAAAACCTCTTTAACTCGGCCTTTTATTCATAAGAAAAATTTCAGGTACAATTCCTTTTCTAAATATATCGTTTTGATTGAAAACGAAAAAATCTTTTAAGTAAGAAAACTTAATTTTTAGATGAATACAGTGAAGTAATAAGCTGTAATTTCTAAAATTCAAAGAATGATCTTCTGTAAACACGATAGGTGATTTATTACACAAAAATAAAATTCCTTGGTATTAAGTAAATCCTAACTTCTCATATTTTTAAGGAAATAGGTGAAGAATTTTAGCTTTTTTTCCAATCAGGATCACCTATCAATCATTACCCCCAAGTATCAGAATACCAACACTTATAACCTAAAATGGTTACTCAAAAAGAAACCAGAATGGTTTAAAAATACAGGCTTGAATCTATTAATTGAATTTATTTTGGACCTACAGCGAGGGATTTATAGCGGTATCTCGTCTAATCTTAATATTGAGACAATAGGTTGTTCTCTTAATCACCTGATATTGAAAAAAGCATTTTATGGCACTAATTAGAAAATTTGCACCCTTTAGAAAAAGGAATTTCAATCCTTTTTCATGTCTCTTATTTGGCCTGCTATTTACCGCTGCATGTGAGGAAGAGGAAGAAATAGTCCCCCAAACTGAAGGTATTTTTATCAATGAAATATTTGCTTCCGGTGAAGATTGGATCGAACTGTACAATGCATTAGCAAGCAGTCAGGATATAGGGGGCTATGTCATTTCCGATGAAAGCAATGCTTACAGCCTTCCTGCTGGTACTACCATTCCCGGTTCTGGCTTTCTCGTGCTGCTTTGCAATGATTTAGGATCAGGACTTAATACCAATTTTAAACTGTCGGGAGATGGGGAAGTCATTTCATTGGAGAGCGCAGCTGGTACACTTATCGACAATATTGCCTACCCAAACCTTGACAATGGACAGTCCTACGCAAGATTTCCTGACGGTTCCGATTTTTGGGAAATTACTGGTACTACCTCCCAAGAGGAGTCCAATGGGGACGATAGCGCTCCTGCCATTAATTCCCTATCACGTACTCCTTCCGTTCCGACACTGAATGAGGAGGTAATTGTAACCGCCGAACTGATTTCAACTGCTGGTGTTGCCTCCGTAAGCTTGTTTTACCAATTCAATGATGGTGCCTTTACGGAAGTTGTCATGTCGTCCCAAAGCGGTACTGCTTATACAGGAACTATCCCAAGAATGGGTACTGAAGGAACTGTGGCCTATTATGTGGAAGCAGTGGGTAGCAATGGGCTTTCGACCTTTAAGCCAGCAACTGCACCGGAAAACCTGGAATACTACTTATTAAATACAGATCCTTTACCCCAACTCGTCATCAACGAGTTTATGGCCAGTAATGACACTTGTTGTCCAGATACTGATAGTGGGGAAGAAGAGTTTGACGATTGGATAGAAATTCACAATACTGGAACTACTGCTGTAAACATTGCAGGAATGTATCTTTCAGACAATAAAGAGGACCCATTTGCGGATAAAATTTCCTCTGATGATGCTGATGCCACCACTATTCCCGCTGGTGGATACCTGGTGCTTTGGGCCGATGGATCAACCAATGAAGGTGTGCTGCATCTTAATTTCAGTTTGAGTGCAGATGGGGAAGACATTGGCTTATTCTATATCGATGGACGAACCATAGATACCTATACTTTCGAGGCCCAGGAGAAAGATATATCCTGGGGAAGAACCATAGATGGTGGTACTACTTGGGCAGCAATGGAAAACCCGACACCTGGTCAAACCAATAATTAATCAACTGAAAATATGTTTGAATTATTTCCTGATCAACCGGTTTATGAATACCCACAATTGGTAAACATTACCTACTCTTTTATATGGGCATTTGTCTTGTCTTCCTTGATCGCTATCACCCATAAACTCACATTTACGGGTGATGTTTATCCTAAAAATTTCTTTCAGTCATTGATTCTAGGAGCCCTCGTAACCTCCTTGGTAATGATGGCGATAGGAGACAGTCTTGCCCGAGGCTTAGGAGTATTTGGGGCGATGGCCATCATTCGCTTTCGTACCCGCATCGATGATCCAAGGGATGTATTGTTCCTGTTCGCTGCTTTAAGTACCGGTTTGGCCATTGGGGTTTATGGCTTCACCATCTCTTTTGTTGGGGCTATTCTTTTTTGCCTGGTGGCTTTACTGCTTCACGCCTCACCCTTCCGAAGTTTCAAGTACCACAATCAATTGCATTTTACCATAGAGGATAGCGATAAGCTCAAAAGCATTACCGGGCTTTTTGAAAACCATTGTCAGGGCTTTCGCATGTTGACCATACAAGTCAATAAAGAAATGGCAACCCGGTATCAATATGCAATAACCTTAAATAATGGTGTATTAAAAGATGATTTCATTAATGACATCAAAGCAATCGAAGGTATATCACAAATTAAGTTGGCTTCTAACGAAAACCTTCCAGACTAATGGCTAAAAATATGAATTGGTTTTATGTTTTGATAGCATCAATGCTGGTTGCGATGTTGTTTATCAGTGGAAGGTATTTTAAAGGGAGTGGGGAGTCCTCGGTAGGAATCGCCCAAACGGCTGAATACAAGGTGAAAATAGAGAAAGCAGCTTTGGTGAAGGCCATACACATTGTGCCTGGGATGGAAGTGAAGGCTGGAGAGCTTTTGGTGGAACTTACCAGTGAGGAACTAGAAATCGACATCACTAAACTCAGGAACCAGATAACCATTCGTAAATCAGAACGAGCGGAAAAAGCAAAGCTTGTCAATGCTGAGATTTCCTATATCAAAGCCCAGGTGGGAATCGATCTTGAGGAGCTTGATGCAAAGATTCTTGAAATGGAAAGTGAGATGAAGATGAATGAAGGAATTACAAAAGAATTTTCCATTGAAGCATCGGCTGATGCCAGTTCTCCCATGGCTGTCAGAATTAGGTCACTGCAACAACAAAAGCAAAAGCATATCGAAGCTTTAAACATTAAAATTGAGGATGTAAAGCAGGAAAGCACCACCGAGTTGCAGTTGCTTGAAAATCAAATTAACCTTTGGGAAAGTGAATTGAAGCTGTTAGAAACCCAAAAGAGCAACTTGAATAAATATGCTACTGCTTCTGGGGTAGTAAAAAATGTTTATGTAAAAGCTGGAGAACAAGTGGAGTCCTTTAGCTCTCTATTGGAAATAAACCCTTTACACCCCACTACGGTGGTTGCCTACCTTATAGGAAAGAAATCCACTCAGTTTAATATTGGGAAAATCGTTAGCGTCTCCTCTTATGACCAGCTTAGAAACTCCGTTCAGGGGGAGATAATTGGCTATGGTTCGGTCAGTAAATTGCCTGAAATCGTGCAAAAGTCTACGGCCAATCAAGCCTTTGGCCAACAAGTGTTTATTGAGATCCCTGCTGAAAACACATTTTCTAATGGAGAAAAAGTTTTGATACGATAAGCCATGCGAATACTTATTATTAGTTGTTTCCTGTTCTTGCCTTTTATGGGCTATGCCCAGTTGACCATGGAAGATTTTCTACAATCGGCCTTACAGTCATCTGCCGTGAAGGTATTTGACACCCAGGATGATTTTTTGGACGAAAACCCTTATAAACTTTCCTTAATTCGGGGCCTGGAGTTTCGCACCGAAAGCAATCAGCTAGACAATGACCGTCAGGATTATACCGTAAGGCTAAACCCTGCCAATCCCTGGGAAGTGAAACGGAACAACGAATATTTTAAAAATTACCAGCAGTTATTACAACTGGATCGACAGCGTGAATTAAAAGAAGTCATGAAGATCCATTATGAAACGATCATCAACTGGGCCTACCTGAACGAATTAAAAAAGTTAAAAAAGGAAGAACAAGAAATTATAAAAACCTCGATTGATATTTTAGCAGCTCAGAAGTTTTCAAGTTATTTTGATGCCAATGATTATGCGGATCTAAAAATCGAGCAGATAGAAAAAATGGTGGAGTTAGAAGAGTTAACCTTTGGAGAAGATGCACAGCGAAGCAATATCGAGGCACTTTACCCTTTGGCTCAAAATCAGACTATTTCATGGACACTAAGTGAGTTAATCCCCATTGAGCAAATTCAGTATTTGGTTAGCAGCCAACCCATCTTTAGTAGAGTAGGCGAATTGGCCTATCGACAGAAGAAAATTGATTTGGCCTTATCGGAATGGAAACTAGACAAATCAAATATCAACATAGGCTATATAAAAGCCCAGTACCAGGGATACCGCATAGAACAGGAAAGAAAGCCATGGAGCATAGGAATTGGGATAGCCATTCCTATTACCAATCCCAATAAAGACAATATGACCAAAAGAAAGCTGGAAATCATAGAGGCAGAAAACGATCTATTGGTAGCAAAAACTGAACAACAAGTTGGGGTGGAAATGGTAAAGAAAAATTTGCAAAACTTATCCATACGCTACAATAACTTACAAAATCGCTTGGACAGTTTAAATATTCCTGCGCTAGCATCCAGTCTTCAAAAAATAGAAGACAGTAATCCCATTACCATGATCAAACTGAGAGGCAGCATGATCAAATCAAAAAGTATGGCTGCCCGCATAAAAAAGGAAATCTACCTGGCCTATATTGATTACCTCTGGTATTCAGAGTTATTGCAACAGCAACCTTTCACAAATTACCTCAGCGCGGGGTTGAATTAGAAGTTTAATTGGGGAAAGATTGTAGGATAATAGGTATTGCGCATGTCTTAGAATTTCATCTAACTCATAAAATAATAGGTATAAATTAACCGCCTAATATGCTTTAAAAGTTTAAGCTACTGGTTATCCTTATCTCTTCTTGTTCATTTTTGTCTTGACACAAAAACGAACCAAAAAAGTCAAGGCTGTATGTAAATCTTAACGCAAAATGAATACTCACTGGCTAAACAAAAAAAAACTCCGCCGAAAAGGCGTCAGACAGTTTTTTTGTTCTTAACGCCATTGAGCAATCCATTTTACTAATTTCCATAAGGCCGGAAAAAAAATATAGTAAATTCAAGTTAGCTGTCTTACGTTACATTTTTCCCAATGTCTTAGAATTCCATCTAATTCTTTATAGTTTAATTTAATTCCCTATGATGATGATAATTGTGAAGCTTTTAAATCCAAAACACCCTAAAGGGGTGAAATATTTATAGCCATGGCCGTCAGGCCATGGTAAAACAATGAGAACAACACGATTTTGGCGGTATTGTTGCCATTTTTTTCTGCAACAATACTGACAAAATCACTTATCGAAATTTTAGACTCCGAGATAACTTATTTTAACTCTATCCTCCATTCTAATTTCTCGGCCTGTTTTATGAATGACTTGATATTTTCAGGATGCCATTGGGTACAGGTTGAAATAGCCTGATCCTGAAGCTGGATCACCTCATCTTCCTTAATATAATGTCTCTTATGCCCCCAACGTTGATATATATCTTCAGCATTACTTGTCAAATCCACTACACCGAAACTTCCCTGAATATAATCAGGGAAATCATGTTTTAATTCTGAATAGGTGATTTTAGGATTCCTTTCTACATGCGCTCTAACCACTGCATTCACAAGTCTGCCTTTATTATATTCTTTTCCTTTGAAAATAAATTTTGAATAATCTTTATTAGAGTAGGAAAAATTGAAATAGGTATCTGAAATAACAAAAACCTCATTTTTTTCACTGCGAAATCGCTTGACCGTCATTCCAGCTATTGGGATTCCATGAAATTGATAACCTTGGGATAAACGCTCCTGTAGCCCGGCACTTATAGAAGATCCCACAAGAAGCCCAACCCATTTTGGTTCTGCATCTTCCTGCCAGTATTCTCCCAAATTCAATATCTGGGCACGAACCGAAAGATATTCTTCAAGTTGACTAAGACTTAACTCATCGATTTCATTCAATTTGATTTCCACAATTCCCAAATACTCTCCACCGTATTTAGCAAGAATATCTATTCGTCCGTCTCCTGTTTTTCTTCCACTTTTTAAAGCTATTTCCGCATCCAAGACTTCTACTTCTGAGAAATTTTGCTCATCCAACTTTAAAATATCCTCATTCTCCAATAGATAAGCCTCCATAGCCAATTCCTTCCAGAAAGGGTAGGGTTTCATAGAAATGCTATTCGCTGTGAATTGTCTAAAAATCGCCATGTTATTTCAATGTTTACTTAATTCAATCAATTCTTCATCGCTGTTCCTTTTCTAAAGATATCGTTTTGAATGAAAACGAAAAAATCTTTCTTTTTATCATTGGTTAATATTTTAAAATTAAACTTTGTAGGAACCGAATAATCCATTTTAATTCTTCCTTAAATCCACAAACCTTCCAGGTTTTGTTGAAAATCAGTCTGATGTTAAAATTCGGCAATTTAAACCTGGAAGGTTTTATCGCTATAAAAACTAATTAATTAAATAAATAGGGTGCGGAATTTAGGTTCTTCATGATTTCAGCAATATTATTCTTATTTTGGAACAAAATATTCCAAAAACCATCGGCATGAAAAAAACTATTTTAATAGGGTTAGCGCTATTTTTTTTACAAGGGCTTGTTATGGCACAAACGGGACTTTCTCTGCCTCCGGCACTGGAGGGAGAAATTCCCTGGGATTTAAAGGTATTATCCCAAGCGCCCGACTTTGAATGGTTGGACCAATCGGATTCTGTTTGGTCCTTGACTTATACTGGTGAGGAATATGAAGGGCAGGTATCGGAAGTATTTGCCTACTACGCCAGCCCGGCTACAATTGGGGTTGGAAGTTCTGAAACTGGGGACTTTCCTGGAATTGTACTGGTACACGGTGGGGGAGGAACGGCTTTTCGAATTTGGGCACTGGAATGGGCTGAAAGAGGCTATGCGGCCATCGCCATGGATCTTGGTGGAGACCAGCCTTTGCCCACAGATCAACAGGACAATCCATGGGGTTCGAAGCGCAGCCGCATGGAAACTGGCGGCCCCAAACAGAACGACGTTTACAAGTTTTATAAGCTAGGTGAAGATTTTACGGAACAATGGCAATACCATTCAGTATCCAATATTATCCGCGCACATTCTCTTATCCGGTCTTTTCCTGATGTAGATTCCAAAAGGACAGCCATTACAGGTATTAGTTGGGGTGGGTACCTGACCAATCTGGTAGCAGGAGTGGACCAGCGCTTTGCTGCGGCAGTGCCTGTATATGGCTGTGGCTTTTTACAAGAAGGCAGTGCCTGGGACAAACAATTTGATTCCTTTGGGGTCGCTGAAACCGAACGTTGGGTAAAACTTTGGGACCCTTCCAGTTATGTGGGAAATGCAGCAGCATCTATGCTATTTGTTAACGGCACCAATGATTTTGCTTATTTCGTTGAAAACTGGCAAAAAACAGCCAATCTGGCCAAGCATACACAGTTTACGCTAATCCATGAAATGAAACACAGCCACCTTCATGGCGCAGCACCCGGTGAGATTTACCGATTTATCAGTACTACATTAGAAAACAAGTCCAAATTTATTAGTTCAATTAAATTAAAGGAAAAAGGGGATAAGGCGAAGTATTCCATTTCCCATGCTTCGGAAGAGGTTTACCTGGCTTACACTGCCGATACCAAACGTAGTCCTGAAAGAAAATGGGATTTGATACCACTTGATAAAGCAAAAGGTAAGGTTACTATTCCATCTGGTGCCAAACTTTGGTATATCTATTGGGTAGATGAGTCGGGAAATCGGAGGAGTAGTGAGGTGAAGGGTTGGCATTAGGTTTTAGTAAACCCCTCATATTAAATAAGGTTTGACCGCCTTGATTTTTTTGACTCGTTTTCTCATGAAGTACTCCCTGAACACCTTAGCTGATCAATTAAGTTTGATTGGATTAATTTAATAACCGTCAACCTGAATATTACAATAAGTTAGATGGAATTGGGCTAACTTAATTGGAAGGTGAAAATTTTGCTATTGTTCGACAAAAGATCTTTTAGTCTCTTCATTTCTTTTTCCCCTGAGTTGCTTTGCTTCAGGGCAGGTTAAATAAAAAGAAACGAAGCAAAGAAAATCAAGCCAGCAGAAATCCCCTCCCAGCAAGGCCGGTCGCCGCCTTGTTGTCTGGCAGGCCACCGCACTACTCCCGATAGTGATGCTTTAATGACTATGGTATTGGAAAGTTTAGGACCTTTTAACTTGGCATCAAAGCCTATGAGGAAAATTATCCATATTCTTCTTACCATGCATATTGCAAAATGGAGAAGAATACGAAATTGGATAAAGCCGAAGTTCTAGAGTGGTTTGGAGGAAACAAGGGCTTTTTTGATTTTCATCGGGTTAACTTAAAAAACCATAAAGAGATAAACGAGAATTTATTTTTGGAGTAAAATTAAAGAGGTTACCCTAAGTACCTCTTTAATTTTGGTATGGTTTAGTAAATCCTATTACATCCTCCGGATTAAAATTCATTTTTGATAATGGCCTCCATGATTTGGTAGCGTTCTTCGCTTTTATCTTGTTCATTGCTAAGCAGGATAATCAATCCCTCAGACTCCGGTATCAATACCAACAGACTGGTAAACCCGGCGATGTCTCCTCCATGGTGATAAATGACCTGATCATTGATTTTTAGGGTAAAAAATCCAGCCCCGGGGACATTGATATCGTTTTGCTCCAGTGGCGGAGCAAATATTAATTCCTTTTCACCTTCGGTAAAAAAATCGGAAAGCAATGCTTTTCCCCATTTTTCAAGGTCCTCAATATTGCTTTCTATCTCTCCTGCACTGTAGGCAATCTGCATTTGATATGGACCTACTTCCTGCCCATTGTCATAGCCTTTGGCCCTTTCTTCTCCACTTATGGTATCAGGACCTTTGCCCGTATGGTTTAAATTAAGTGGCATATAAATATTTTGGTTCAAATACTCCTGGTAAGACAGGTCTGTAAGTTCTTCTATAAGTAGACCCAGAATCAAATAGTTGGAGTTGGAGTAAGCGAAGAATTCACCTGGGGTAAAGTCCAAGCCATCCTCTTCAATGGATTCAATGATGATCTCAAAAATTTCCTCGGGGTCAAAGTGGTAATTGTTTTCTTCAGCATAGTCCCCAACCGGCCCCACATAATCAGGAATACCGGACTGATGATTCATCAGATGTTTGATTGTTATTTGGTCTCCATAAGGGAAATCCGCTGCAAAATCACTTAAAGGTTGATCCAAACTATTGATATAGCCATCCCTTTTGAGCTTTACCACCGCTGCGGCGGTAAAGGATTTGGTAATAGAGCCTATGCGGTAGATAAGCTCTGGATCATTTGGGATATTATAGGATTGATCAGCCATGCCAAATCCCCTTTTCAATAAATATTCATCTCCTTTGCTGATCAATACACTTCCCGTAAATCCTAATTCTTCCAAATAGGCTTCCGAAGAATCATATTCAGAATTAGCATCGGTAGGAGTGTTACCATCCTCCTCAATACACGAAGCTAAACTTATCAAGAAGGCCATTGCCAGCATAACTTTTAATTTTCCCATTAGCATTGTCATTTCGTTTTGTTTTCAAAATTTTAAGATGATTCAAAATTAGCCGGAAGGGGTGTTGCGATCGTCTCAAAATGTATAATGGGACCGGCTTATGAAATTCAGGACTACTTCATGGCTTTTATGAAGACAAAAAGTTTGTGAGTGTCCTCAACAAGGATTATAGGGGTAGAATTAAATAAATATTGCTGAAGAAGTGCGGGATTTCACCGGAAGAGACATTCAGAACGATATTCCCTCAAGTGGAGAAGACCTTTGTAGCGTACAAAATCAAAAGAAAATGAAAAAGTTAGCTACAATACTTATTTACTTGACAAGTGCCATTGCCTTGCTGGCACAAGAAAATCAGGACAAGGTAATTCAAAGGATTGATCGATTATTGGAGAAAGAACTGAAGAAGGAAAATGTACACAATGTATTCCTGTCCCTTTATTCTCCTACAGATGATTTTGAATGGCATATGGCCAAAGGAACATTTAAGGATGGGAGGGAAGTGAGCATTCAAAACCCTTTTTATACGGCCAGCATTGGCAAAACCTTTACAGCTACTGCCATCGGGATACTGGTAGATCAGGGGAAGATTAGCTTTGAAGATCCAATCGCGAAATATTTGACAACTGAGTTAATGGAAGGTTTGCATATTATGGACGGAGTAGATTATGGGAATTCAATCAAGGTTTCGCATTTGCTGCAACATACCTCCGGAATTCCCGATTATCTTGAGGAACCCATAGACGGTTCACCGAGCATGCTTGATTTGATTTTAACTGAGCCCAACCGCTTTTGGGAACCGGAAGCACTGATTTCCTTTTCAAAGGACCATTTTAAACCTACTTTTGCTCCGGGAACTGACTATTATTACACTGATACAGAATACGTTTTACTGGGTTTGATTATTGAGAAAATAGGAGCAATGAAGCTTCACGAGTTTTTCCTTAAGCATATTTTTACACCCCTGCAGATGGATCATACCTACCTCAATTTAAGGTCTAAACCCATTCAACCTACCGCTCAGATGGCTGAAATGTATGCCGGAACACACGAAATTAGCACTATTAAAAGTTTAAGTGCAGATTGGGCCGGCGGTGCCATTGTTTCTACAGGCAAAGATTTGATCCGTTTTCAAAAAGCCCTAAGAGAAGGAGATTTGCTCTCTGCCGAAACTTTTAAAGAGATGCAAAAGTGGGTCAAAGAAACCAAAGGCATGTCCTATGGCTATGGTTTACGGAAAATTTCCTTTAAACAACTCTTTCCCATCTTTCCCAATTGGGAGGTCATCGGGCACTCAGGAATGAATGGTACCTCGATGTATTATTGTCCGGATCTGAATATGTATTTGGTGGGTACCCTCAATCAATTGGAAGCTTCAAAAGAGGCGGTAATGTTGATGGTAAAGGTTTTAATGGAATGTAAAAAACGCTAATGCACCAGTCAACGCATGCTTATTCGTGGAAATTAACACCTAAAATCTATGAAACACGCGAAAAACTATTGGTTATTGCTTCAAACCATCTTGGCCACTTTGGCCTTACCAACCATTGCCTTTCATCTCCGAGGGATTGAATTATCGCAAAAATTTTCCCCGATTATCAACCAGCAGCTAAGCTATCAATTGGTGACACTCTTGCTCGCTGTGGTGATGCTGATGGTCTTTAGCTACTCAAGGAAAAAGGTATTCAAAACTTATTTCCAAAAGGGAGATTCTAATAAAAGATTCCAACCAGCTCCATATTTCGGAATCAAGCCAAAGCCGGATGAAACCTGGCAAAAAGCCGGAATTGAATGGGCTGTGGTCATTTCCTTGGTAACTGTAATTGTGATCTATTTCCAGCTTTTCGGTGAGGAGTCAACCCCTTCATTAGCAAAATTAGTAGAAGTACTTCCTTTGTCCATATTGGTAGCATTGGTGAATTCATTTGTGGAAGAAAGTATCTGTAGAGTAGGGGTAATTGTCGCCTTAAAAGGAGTCTATGAGGATGGAAAAATCGCCATTGTCTCTGGATTGCTGTTTGGTTCGGTGCACTATTTTGGAACCCCTGGAGGTTTTACAGGAGCCATTGTCTCAGGGTTTCTTGGTTGGTTTCTGGCCAAATCCATGCTTGAGACCAAAGGCATCTTTTGGGCCTGGCTAATCCATTTTTTGCAGGATATCATCATTATTACTGCTTTGTTCTCCATATGATAAAGTCAAATCCGAAGCATAGTTTTAAAAGTACGGAAATTCACCAAAGCGTCCAGAATTTCATATCAGGACGATTGACCTTGTTTTCTTTGCCAATTTTGAACTGTCAATAGGCACAAATGTCCACTGATAATCACAAAAAAATTATTCAAAAAATTAACCATCTTAATTATGAAAAAGTTACTTATTCTCGTATTCAGCTTTCAAATTTTTACCGGATTTGCTCAGACTAACAATGAAAAAGCAATTGAATCTGCTGTAAAGTATAAATATCGGGTAAGTCTTCCCGGAATTATTTTGCCTCAGTTGGTGCAAGATTCCTGGACCGATCAAACCCATACGCAGCATATAGAACTTCATGTAAAACGCAACCTAGACAACAAAAATATCATTGGCCTTAAACTAGCAAGCTGGAGATTGTTTCAACCCATGGGCATATTGTGGTGGGACGGGCTTTTGGACAAGGTGGATTCTGGAAGCGAATTTTATCCCGGACATGTGCGGGAAACCGGCATAGGGTTTAGTTATCAGCGCATGTTATGGAAAGGACTGTTTGCCACGGTAGAAGTGTTGCCTCAGTTTAAAACTTATCTGGATGAGAACAATAATAAAATTGACAATGGCTTTAAGCTGTACAATTCCTTTCACCTTGGCTACCATATTGGTTTTGGTAAAAGCAAACGCTTCTTTATAGAACCTCAGGTTCATTCCCAGTTTTGGGTATTTGACACCAATACGCCCGAAGAATTTAAAGTACTGGATGACAAATGGAGAAATTATTTCCTCTTTGAACCCAATATCTACATAGGCATGAAATTTTAGTATTGCAGGCCAATAAATACTTGTAAAACCCTGAATTACTATTATTTACAAAGAAATTACAATCAATCCATTCATTATAAATTTAATACAATGACAACTGATAGAAATATACAAATCGGAACAACAATAGGTGTAGCCATAGGAATTGCTATAGGTATCGCCATAGGATTAAGCATAGGCATTACCATGCTGGGGATTCTTAAAGTAGACATGAATAGCCAGCTTACATTTTGGATCAGCACAGGAATGGCTGTAGGCGGTGGAATAAGTTTGGTACGGTATGTCTTGAAAATGTCAGGGAAAACCTAAGAATAGCTAGCAGGGTTTTTATTGATTTTTCACTTATTATCCAATGCTTAAGCAAAGTGCTTAGTGAGTGAGAGTTGCACTAGTTAATTTCTAATCGCTGAGTATCTCTAATTTTAGATTAAACCGTACTATTTCCAAATAACTGGAAATAGAGCATTGGTAGGCTGCTGGTAATTCTCCAGATTCAGACTGCAACTTTACGAAAGTCATTAGGAAAACTGGTGAGAAAATTATTAATAGCTACGCAAGGGTTGCCTGCCTGACCTGACTATGGGAAACCTTTGCGCAGCTATTTACTAGAGGCACTAATTAAAGAAGTTGCAGGATTGGGCACAAATGAGAACCATTGTTTATACGAACCGTAAATTGCTTTAACATAACATCTATCGTTATGGCACTGAAGGTGACAAAACTGATTTTATGTTAATCCTGAGACTTCAGGAGCACAAATCATTAACGATTGTATAAGCGAACCGTGATTTGCTTTAACATAACATCTATCGTTATAGAACTCCATTCTATAACTGAAGTTATGTTAATCATCCGCTGCGCGTCTGACCGCAAATCACTCTGTATGTTATATAATTTATATTATGTTAAATAGGTTTAAATCTATGGCTAAGTTTGGTCAAAACATGTTCTTCACTCCTCTATCATACAATATGAATTGCTAAGGTTTTTCTGTTAGATAATATGCTACTAAATTCTTATTTTTAATAAAATATCACATTGTAAGTTACTGTACCATTAATAGTTAAATATTATTTCTAGGTAATTTATAGCACTAAATAATTGGAGCATGATGACAAAGTACTTGAAGAATGTGTGGATGTATCATCTAGTAGCTGATTTACCAATGATGGCTTTTATTTACCCCTGGGTTGTCCATCATAACACCATCGTTTTTATTGTATTTGGAGGTCTAATTTATCCCTTCATCTATCGTCCGATTATTGACTATTACAGATTATTAGCATTGGGAGAAATCCAAGCCACCGACTTCCGGAAAATGTGGAAATGGGGCACTTTATACCGGTTCAAATATTACAATAAACTGATGTTTGGGATTTAACATTACACATAGCCCCATCCTTGTAATTCCTGAAGAAATTTATTTTACTATTTCCTAATGGCTTCGAATCCAAGTTAAAGGCTTTTACCATCCATATAAGACCCTAAAATCATTGTTTTTACGCTCCCAATAGACCTTTTTGTAGCATTTCTGGTATATTTACCAAATAACTGATTTGGATCTTTTATCCATGATAAATTGGTATTCCCACTGCCACACTTATCCCTTCCCAGAAGGGTTTGCAGTGACGGTTCGGTCAGTTTTTTAAATATGATTTTATAGGAACCCAGATTAAAACAAAAATGGTATGACAGCCAGCTATTCACCCAAAATTTACCTACGCCTATTTTTAACACAGGTATTAGTCCTCTGTTTATTTTCAGCAGCTCTTGCCCAAACAGAACCTGCCGGTATTCTCCTTACCTGGCAGCAGGATCCTACTACAACAATGACGATTGACTGGCATACCTTGCCATCAGATAAAGCTAATCATAAATTAAATTTCAGAAAAAAAGGTGAACCAATATGGCTGGAGGTTTATGCCACAGAACATGAATTTCCTTATTCTGAACGAACCATATACAGAGTAGAAATCACAGGATTGAAACCAGATTCAAACTATGAATTTAATGTAGGGGAATTTACCCGTACTTACTCTTTTCGTACCATGCCTAAGAAGAATGATAAACCTATCCGTTTTGCCGCTGGTGGAGACACTTCACATGGAGAAATGTTTGGGAAAATGAACCGTGCTGTCATGCGGTATGACCTTGATTTTATTGTTTGGGGTGGTGACCTGGCCTATGCCAATGGTTTAAAAGAGAATGTAGGCCTTTGGCACCAATGGTTTGATGGAATCAAAAGAGACCTGATCACGCCTGAAGGCCGAGTGATTCCACTGGTACTTGGCATTGGCAATCATGATGTAATCAACCACCACTACCCTGCTTCCGAAACCAATATCAACAAAGGTATTGGCATGCCGGCTTTTATTTCAAAGGTAAAGAAAGGTGAAATGGAAGAGCCAACGGACGAAATGCGATTGGCAAAAGCCCCCTTCTTTTACCCTCTATTTGCCTTTCCGGGACAACCTGGATATGGCGTTCTGGATTTTGGGGATTACCTAAGCCTGCTTATATTGGACAGTTCCCATAGCAACCTCATCAGTGGTACCCAAACGGATTGGTTAAAAAAGCAATTGGCAGACCGAATCAATATTCCACATGTAATCCCTGTTTACCACAAACCGGGCTACCCTTCCGGTAGAGTTGAGCCAGGAGGAAAGCGCATTCAATTCTGGTCTGAAGAAGTTTTGGACAATTGGATCCCTCTTTTTGAAAAATATGGGGTTCGAGTGGCTTTTGAAAACGATGACCATACCTATAAACGAAGTCATCCTTTGAAAAACAATGCCATTCACCCCAATGGAGTTGTTTACCTGGGTGATGGTTCCTGGGGCGTAGAAAAAAAGAAACCCAAAACTCCCGAAGAAGTATGGTATTTGTCCAGGTCTGCGGAGGAAAACTCGGCCATTATCGCTACCCTACATGGACCTCACCAGCATTTCCTGATGATCAATGAAAACGGAAAAATCATTGATGAATATCCCGAGACTATAAAAATTTCGCCATAATCTACTGCTTGAACTCTACGGAAATAAATCAGTTTTTCATAAACTACTCGCTTTTAAGGATTAGATAATAGTTACCTTATGGTTAGGAATGTAAGTATTTTACCGTCCACAGTTTATTACTCTTAGTTATTAAGAATCGTTACCATAGTTCTTAAGTATTGGATTTTAAAAAGCGGGCAGGCTGACAAAAAACCGAGGGGGCGTAGGGATTGTGGGGAGAAGGATTTTTTTGTCTTGAATTTTTTGTTTCTTTTTGTTTCAAGACAAAAAGAAAGAGAATGCAGCATTTAACAATTTAATTTTGGTATTATTTGCTCATGTAAACCAGATGGAAGTAGGTTTACCTAGGGTGAGTGTAACCCGCCGAATATTGTTAATCAGTCCTTTCAACCCTGCTTTAATACAAAAGAAAAACATTGAAAATAAAGAGATTACCTGAGTTTGATCATTTTAGACAGCTCACACAGTTTGCCTTAACTCCCCTTTGACTGGAATTTCATCCGGATCTCCTGCAGTGCCGAAAGAGTAGATATTGCTGAGCCCGTTACCCTATGGCTTCGACAGGCTCAGCCACCGGTATAAAAGCCAATAGCCCCCGAAAGAAAAGCACAGAGCGTTATGGAACATTTCCATCCCTCCATTCCCCCATTTCGTCACATTAATTTGATTGAAAGCCTCCTCAGCGATATTCTTGTGTAAATATTTATCAGTCCGATAACAGCCAAGCAGCTAAGGGAAATTCCGGATGCTATCAACATTGAATGACCATGACCAAAGCTAACAGAAGAACTTATATTGTCCTTACCCTGGCAGGTTTGCTATACAATATCTACTTGGAATGTCATTCATTTTATATAATTAACCCCAATCCTCCAACACAAACCGAGTGGAAGGTATTTGGTTTAAACTTTAATTTTTAACTTGAACACTTTATGAAAACCAAATCATTAGCATTTCGACAAATAGAATGGTGGATCGTTACCCTGGTCTTCCTGATCATCGTTTTGGTCAATATTCTCAGCGCAGGTAATCGAGGCCATTATTCTTTTAACGATGGTTTAATTGGCTATTTTACCAAAATTATAATCCCGCTTATTCTATTTTTGGTTTTTTACCTCTTCCATATGGTACTTATACCAAACTACCTAAAGAATAAAAAGAAGGCCCCCTTAATTTTATTAAGCTTATTTATTGCCATTTTCTCATACATCATCATTACTTTATTTTCTGATGGAGCAAATATTACCGAAGCTCCCTTTACTGCATATTATTTTAAAATCACGGCCATCTATATTGGTTACATGATATGGGTAGTCTTTTTGAGACAAGTATTGATCTCCAACAATCAAGTCTCTTACCAAACCTACAATATTGTTCGGTTGCTAAGCTTGTTCTTTTTTCTGATTTTATTTTTAGTACAAATTGATCAAATTGTTTACAATAGAATTAATTTTTTAATAGCAGGAATATTAGCATTTGGACTTCCTTCGGTTTCTCTGGTTTTGGTTTATAACTATTTCCTTATTTACAGTAAAAGAGTTTCAGGAAAACGTAAAGCGGCCAATTGGTACAATGCCCTCCTGGTATTGTTAATATTGCTGATTTTTTTAATTATTGGAATAGCTAGTAATGAAGGAGCCATAGCTTTGGTGGGATTAGGAATTGGTCTGTTGATTCAGTTGGTGATAATCCCCTTTTCCAATTTGGCATTCGAGAAATATTTTGGCATGGTGGGCCAAATTAAAAACCTAAGTCATAAGGTAGATGTAGGCTCGGCCAATTTAAGCTTTCTTAAATCGCAAATCAATCCCCACTTCCTGTTCAATGCCCTGAATACACTCTATGGTACTGCTTTGATTGAAAAAGCGGAACGAACTTCGGACGGCATCCAAAAACTCGGTGACATGATGCGCTTTATGATCCATGAAAACCAGCAGGATAAAATTCCTCTTAAAAGAGAAATTGAGTATGTCAATAACTACCTGGACCTTCAAATGCTACGTTTTGAAAATGAGGAGAACCTTTCTGTGGATTTTAAGCTTCCTACTACTGAATGTGATGGAAATATAGCACCCATGTTGCTGATACCTTTTGTGGAAAATGCCTTTAAGCATGGAATTAGCACCAAAAACAAGTCCTGGATAAGGATCAACTTACGCTGCATGAAAGGAACAGTGCACCTTGATCTGGTCAATAGCATTCACCCCAAAAAGCTGACGGATGACCCTAAAGACGAATCCGGAATTGGACTGGATAATGTACGCAATAGACTGGAACACTACTATCCTGGAAAGTACAGTTTATCTACTATTTCGAATGAAAGCGAATATTTCGTACATTTCTCCTTGCAATTAGATTAATTGAACCTGAAGACCTTCTTATACTTAGTACAAATTTAACTTTATGTTAAAAGCAATAGCAATTGATGATGAAAGAATGGCTTTGGAGGTAATCAAATCTCATGCCTCCAAGGTTCCTTTTATTACTTTAGAAGCCGTTTTTTCTGATGGAATACAAGGGCTTGAATTCCAAAGCCAACAACCAGTAGACCTTATTTTCCTGGACATCAACATGCCTGATATTTCAGGCATTGACCTGATGGCAATGCTACCAGCATCTACCATGGTCATCTTTACCACCGCTTATTCAGAATACGCGGTAAAAGGTTTTGAACTCAATGCACTAGATTATCTATTAAAGCCATTTCCCTTGAGCCGATTTTTGAAAGCTTGTCAAAAAGCACGGGATTGGAAAGCTTTGCAACCATCAGAAGAACCCGAATTTATTTTTATCAAAACTACCAACAGCCAACAACGTGTAAATTTCACTGAGCTCCTGTATTGTGAAGCCACCGGCAACTACGTGACCCTACAGTTGGAAAATGAAAAAGTAATCAGCAGAATGACCTTGAAAGAACTGGAAAGACTACTTCCCTCCTATTTTATGCGTACCCACAGATCTTTTGTGGTCAACAAAAACCGAATCAATAAGGTAGAACGACATCAGGTACAAGTTGAAGATCATCTTATCCCCGTGAGCTTGTCCCATGCTGATTTTTTGTGCTTCGACAAGCTCAGCAACCCAAAATAATTTTGTCATCCGGACCCTGAGCCTGTCGAAGGGTTCAGCGAAGTCCTTGAAATAAAAAAGGCCAGTCCATAAACGATGGACTGGCCTTTATACTTTTAAAACTAAAATGAAGTTAGGACTTTATAAAGCCTAAACCATATCTAATTACTCTTTTTCCATCGGATGCTCCTGTAACAACTCTGTTGGAGAATAGAATCCTGTTTTGTCCTTGATAGCAGCCCTTACTGCTTTTACCTTGTCAGGACTAATTGCAGACGCCTCATTTCCAAAGCTATTTCTTACATAGGTTATCACTGCTGCAACTTCCTTGTCATTGAGCATTCCTCCATAAGGAGTCATAGGAACCTGTCCTGGATAGTCTTTGCCTAATACTTCTATCGGACCCATCAAGCCATTCAGAACAATTTTTATAAACCTTTCTTCATTGCCATTGACCCATTTGGTACCAGCCAAAGGTGGGAAGCCTGAGGCACTTAGTCCTTTACCATCAGGTTGGTGACAAGTGATACAAAATCCTTCTCTACTATATATGGCTTTACCCATTTGAAACAGTGTCAATTCTTCCCCTTTTAATCTGGAATTTGAAGCCTTCGCTTCCTTAGCTGCTTCCTGGAAAACAACACTTCCGTCAGGGTTGACCACCATATTCTTAACAGACATTCCATTCAAATGAGCCAAAGAAGTTTCAAATGGTTTTTGCATCCAGTCATCTTTAGGATGTTCATTGGCAACCTCTAAAATGGCCAAGCCATCTTCTTTATTAAGCCAAGAAGCAGCAACAATGGCCTCCAACCTTACACGTCCGTGCGGATCAGCAGCAGCTTTTTTAAGTAAGTCTACCTGATCAGGAATCTGATGACCTGTATAGCGCAATATCCTAGCCACAGCGGCTCTCACCCTATGGTCTTCAGAATCCATTAGTTTTTTCAACAAGTCTTGGTCTACTGCATTTAGTCCCCAGCTAACCCATAAACCTTCCAATAGATGATGCTCATACCTTGGATCGTTTTTATCAAGATTAGCCATCCAGGTTTTCATTTTAGACAATACTTCATTTTTGTCTCTACCTCTCAATTCGGTTCTGGTAGCATACCTTGCCCTGAATTCAGGTAATTTCAAATTGTTCAACAAGGTTTCAATTGAAGCGCCATCGATAGTTGGAGGAGTGACAAGTGGTCTAGATGGATAAGTGATTCTATATATCCTTCCATGTACGTGATCTCTTAGTGGATCCCTAGCATTGTGTTGCATGTGACCTACCAATATATTGTGCCAATCCACAAAATAAAGTGAGCCATCAGGTGCAAATTCCATATCTACAGGTCGGAAATTACGATCATCACTTCTGATTAAGTCAACTCTGTGTTCACTGTCGTACCCAGTTCCATCTTCCACCATCCTGTGCATTTTCATCCCTAAAAAGCCAATGGTATTGTTGATCAACAAATCACCTTGTACTTCTTCAGGGAAATGTCTACTCGAGACAAACTCCAAGCCTGAAGTAGGTCTTACCCTATGGGCATCTTCAATCAAGTTTGGTCCTTTGTGATTTCCTTCACCATACCTGGATTTTACAGAACCAGGCATCATCCAACGTACGTCTGGACCGGAAGTCTCAGCGAAGAAATTTTGTCCCCAATCGTCAAAGGCAATTCCCCAAGGATTCGGAATAGGAAGCTGAGCTGTTCTTTCCAGTCTTCTTCTGGCTGGATTATACCTATAAAAGCCTCCATTTGTTGCCCTAACAGGTCCATATGGGGTTTCCACATTGGTATGAAGGAAAACACCTTCGCCCATATACATGGCTCCCGATGGATCAGCTACAAATGCGGAGATATTATGGTGGGTATCATGGTCATCAAAACCGCTTAATAAAATTTCTCTCTTTTCTGCATAGTCATCTCCATCTTCATCTTTCAAAATGATGAAATTAGTGCCTTGTGAAAGGTACACGCCTTCAGGAGTAATTTCCATACCAATAGGAAGATGAAGGCTATCCGCAAAAACAATCTGCTTGTCTGCTTTCCCATCATTATCGGTATCTTCCAGAATAAGGATTTTATCATTTGGTTTGGGATCTCCAGGTTTATAATGAGGATAACTAGGCATTACGGATACCCATAGTCTTCCTTTGGTATCAAAAGTCATCTGAACAGGATTGGCCAGGTCAGGAAACTCCTTTTCTGATGCAAATAATTCAACTTTATAACCTTCCGCTACTTCAAATTTATCTAGTGCGTCCTGACCATAGAGGTATTCCAAATCTCCATTCTTTTCTGGATTATAATTGGTTTCCACCTGTGGCAATTCAATGGTGCTTTTATCAGCTTTAGCCAGATCAAATTGCTCGCCTTTATTGGCTTTCCAGATAGCCTGATCCCTATTGTCCGTCATTTGGCGGATTTTTTTCAATTCAAAAGGATAATTGTCAGGGCCAAATGGATTGTACCTACGACCAAAGACATGTACACCATTTGGTATTTTGTAGTCATTGTGCCACATCCAGTTCTTCTCCTTTACAGCCGCATGGATGGCTGCTCTGTTGTCTTCAGCTACCGCCTGGTCATTACCGAAAATTTTATCAGTGATAAAAGTTGAAAACTTCTTGTAACCATCATCTGTCAATTGAAACCCATCGATGGTAAGGTATTCATCGGCAGAAGAAAACCACGAAGAAGAAGGTTCGAAAGCATCTACAAAAAACACCTGATTCCTTTCTGTAATTTCTTTCATTGCAGTAGTGTACATTTTCAGGTTCTTATTTTCCTTTTCACCATTGGGTAAATCAAAATCTCCACTTAGATTTTCGAAAGCAATAGGCGATACAAGAGCCAATTGTGGCGGTGCTTCCCCATTGTAAATAGTGTTTTTGGTATGCTTGATAAAAGCTTCAAGTTCTTGTTTATACATTTCTAGCCCTTCTTCACCTTCGAAAGACTCATTATAACCAAAAAAGGCAATGATTATATCTGCTTCGTGACGTTTGATCCATTCATCAGGAGTCTCAAAATGCCCTTCACTTCCTGAATTGGTCGCCAATTCATCCTGAAATTCTTCAGCTCCAGGGAAAGCCCAAGGTGAAACTCTACCTGCATGAGGTCTAAAGCCTGGTGTGTCTCCACCATCACTCATGTTCCTTATATATAACAAAGAATCCGGATACCGAACATGCATTTCAGTTTCAAAATATCCATAATTCATCATTCTTGATCCCAGGTTATTACCGATCAAAATGATATGATCACCTTTATTTAAGGTTAATCTTGGGCCATCCTGACCACATTGAAAGGCAAAAAATGCCAGCACCCCTATTAGTAATTGGGTTTTAATTCTATTCATAAATTTAGACTTGGATTGGATCATAGGGTTATATTTTCATTTCTAACACGCTAGTAATGATTATTTACGTCAATTGACAATTGGCCAATCTCAATATTAGTAATTTTTTTCATTTTTTTTTAACAATTGTACATAAACATCTTGAAACTGCTTTAATCAGTAAGAAAGGTATATAAAAGGTTATTTATAAAATCTGGAACACAAAAATTATATACTCCCGACAACCATTACTGTTAAGAAAGCTTTCGTATTCGCTCAATTTTAATTAATCTTAAGTTTTATTTGAATTTATGCGTACACAAAAAATAGGTCTATTCTTAGGCCCCATCGTTTTTCTTGGTTTATATTTCGGCATTTCTCCTGAAGGATTGTCCTCCGAAGGTGTTTCCTTATTGGCTGTTACTTTTTGGATAGCTATTTGGTGGATCACTGAAGCCATTCCTATTGCTGCCACCGCCTTACTTCCTTTGGTTCTCTTTCCACTAACCGGTGTCATGGATTTGAAATCTACCTCTATACCCTATTCAGATCCTATGGTTTTATTGTATATGGGTGGATTTATGATCGCAGTAAGCATTGAAAAATGGAATCTTCACAAACGCATTGCACTAAAGATCATTTCATACCTTGGCACTGACCTAAAGCGTATAATTCTAGGTTTTATGGTAGCTACAGCATTTCTATCCATGTGGATCTCAAATACTGCTACTTCACTTATGATGTTGCCCATTGCCATAGCAGTAGTCGTTCAAATGTCAAATTCCAACAATGGCATTAAGAAAACGTTAGGTCCATCGCTAATGCTTGGTATAGCCTATAGTGCATCCATTGGAGGGATGGCAACAATAATTGGAACGCCTACCAATATTATTTTGACCGCTGTGGTAAAAAATATTTATGGGGTAGAAATTAGCTTTGGAGAATGGATGCTTGTTGGTCTTCCCATAGCTTCTGCATTGTTAATTATGTGTTGGTACTACCTAGTAAATTATGCCTTTAAATTTCCAAAAACTTTACAGCTGGCCGGTGGAAAAGAGGAGATCAGCCATCAGCTTCAAGCTTTAGGAAGAATGAGCTTACAAGAAAAGAAAGTCATGTGGGTTTTTATTGGGGTAAGTTTCTCCTGGATCACCCGTAGTTTCTTAATCCAGCCCTATATTCCTGTTCTTAATGACACGATTATTGCCTTAATGGGCGTATTGCTTCTATTTGTAATTCCCGCTGGAAATGAGCGAAAAGAACAATTGCTGGATTGGAAAGTGGCTGAAAAAATTCCCTGGGGCATTCTAATTTTATTCGGTGGTGGATTGGCCTTGGCAGAAGGCTTTAAGGATACTGGTCTTGCAAGCTGGATAGGAGAACAATTTGTCTTACTGAAAAATGTGCCTTTTTGGCTGTTCTTATTGATTATTATAGCTGCTGTAAACTTCCTAACAGAAATTACATCTAATGTGGCCACTGCTTCCATGTTGCTGCCTATCCTCTCCGCTGTGGCTTTGGCAATGGGCGTACATCCATTTGGATTAATGATAGGCGCAACCATGGCCGCCTCATGTGCTTTTATGCTTCCTGTAGCTACCCCTCCAAATGCTGTAGTTTTTGGCTCAGGCTATCTTACTATCCCAGTAATGATGAGGGCAGGTTTTTTCCTTAATCTACTTTCCATTGCACTGATACTTCTAGTTACCTTCTTCTACCTTCCTTTTGTATGGGATTTTAATTTGATGAATTTCCCCGCTGAATGGAGATAAAATGACAGAAACTGATGAAGATTAATCAAAAAGGAAGTTTTAAATTAAAGTCAATCTTATTAAACTTATGTCAATAAGTTGTTTTTCAGCATTTTATATTTACTACCCCTAATATGTTCCTTCAGGAATCAAACTAAATCTAATCAAAATTAACAATGGAATAAACAATCCAATTGATAATAACCCAGCCAGTCTTAGCTTTGAGAATGTTGTAGATCACATGTAACAACATCCATATCTTATTAGAGAACAAAGATTACTGACTTTAATATTTGTATAATAGGTTAACACCTACTTATAAGAAGATAAGAGATGGCTTGCTTAGTTTCCATTGAAAAAATTATCGTGGAATAAATACTATTGGCCTACAAGGTTTATAAATAGCAAAAAAAAAAGACCCAGACAATTAGCCTGGATCTTTTCAATTATATGTTCTTTACAATATTACCTTTCCAACCAATTTGGACCAAGTTTATCAGATAATTTCTTGTTGTATTCTTCTGCTTTAGCTTCATTTTTCAACCTGGTATGCACTTGGAATAAAATTTCCATGATATCAGTATTGTCAGGTTTCAAATCAGAAGCTTTGGTAAAGTACGGTAAAGCATCCTCATACAAACCATCTGCTTCTTTTAACATGGAATCAGATTTAGCTTCCCACTCATCATCAGAAAGGTTGTTTACTTCTGTAATAATGTTTCTGGCTTTATCAAGATAAATCGCTCCGGCATAATAGTTACCTTCAAAAAATTCTGGATCAGCTTCAACAGTTTTAATGTATTCTTGCAAAGCACCTTCCATGTCTCCGGATTTTTCTTTCAAGTATCCATATCTCAATCTAATTGCTGGATTATTTGGGTCGGTAACCAAAGCTTTTTCGATTGAAGTCATAGCTTCCTCCATTTTATCCAATTGAAGTAACAATTGAATTTCGAATTCTGCTAAACCTTTGTCATCAGGATACTCTTCTCTAGCTTCCGTCACTACACGGTAAGCTTCTTCCGGGTCATTGTCTTCAGCACTAGCTATTTGTATTAAGAAATAATAAGCATTCAACTTATTATATTCTGGTACATCTAGCAAATTGGTGAAATATTTTTTTGCAGCTTCTGTATTGCCAACCATATTGGCAGTATAGCCAGCATTGAAAACGATGGAAGTATCATTAGGATCAAGGTCAGCTGCCAATGAGAAGAATTCATGAGACAACTCCATATCTTCCTCTTCATATTTTGCAATTGCTTTGTTGAAAGAAGCATTCTTTAACCTATAAACACCTTGTCCCTGAAAGTTGGCAGGCATGTCAGGAAGAACTTCCTTAAATAAGTCTTTACTTACTTTAGAAGTAGAGTCATTGCTCTCCATCTCAAAGGTTTTGGCAAAACTTTCTTGTGCTTGTCGCCCTAAAGCTACAGTGCTTTCCGTATTGGAAGAATCAGATTCAAACATCTGTGTTTCTATTTTACCTTTGATAAAATAAGTTTCAGATTGTGCTCCCGTTTCCTCATCCGCTAAAGCGGATTTTATTTCGGTGTATGCTTCCTCGAGATTTCCTCTACTAAAGTTTTTTTCAGCAGATTTAACTACCTTTTTCTGGCCAAAGGCAACAGTTGAGGCGATGCCCACCAAAGCCAACGATAAAATTAACTTTTTCATGTTACTAGTGCGGTTCTTTATTGGTTTCAATTACTATTCGTTTTTAGGATTTTCTTTATTGTCCTCCGTCTGATCATTTTCAGGATCTATCGGAGTGTCTGTTTCTTCTGTGGTATTTTCTGGTTCGTCTCCTTCAAGGTTTTCGATTTTCTCAACTGATGAAATTTCGTCAGTTTCATTTAATCTGATTAACCTTACACCTTGGGTAGCTCGACCCATTACTCTGATTCCCTCAGCTGGAGTTCGAATGGTAATACCAGAACGGTTGATAATCATCAAATCATCAGTATCAACCACTTCTTTAATTGCGACTAATCCACCGGTTTTCTCGGTAATATTCATCGCTTTCACTCCTTTTCCACCTCTATTGGTGATCCTGTATTCAGACAAGTAAGAACGTTTACCATACCCTTTGTCTGTTACGACAAGTAGGGTGGCATCTTCTCTTTGAACACAAACCATGCCAATAACGTGATTTTCGTCTCCGCCAAGGTTAATGGCTTTAACTCCAGTAGCTGTTCGCCCCATAGGTCTAACAGTGGATTCATGGAAATGAACTGCCCTACCAGAGCTTGACGCGATTACGATGTTGGCATCTCCATTGGTCAATTCTACATTCAAGAGTTGGTCATCTTCTCTGATATTCAAGGCAATGATACCATTTGTTCTTGGTCTAGAGTATTGCTCCAAGGTGGTTTTCTTGATGATGCCTTTTTTAGTCACCATCACGATATTGTTGTTATTGATATAGTCTATATCTCCCAGGTCTTTGACCTGAATAATAGACCTAATACGGTCACTACTTTCAATATTAATGAGATTTTGGATAGGTCTGCCTTTGGATGTTTTACTACCTTCAGGAATGGCGTAAGTTTTAAGCCAGAATAATTTACCTTGATCAGTAAAGATCAACAAATAGTTATGCGTTAAGGCAGTAAATAGATAGACGGTATAATCATCCTCCTTGGTACTAACTCCTCTTGAACCTACTCCTCCTCTACTTTGCGATTTGTACTCTGTAAGTACAGTTCTCTTAATATATCCCTGATTGGAAACGGTAATTACCACTTCCTCATTAGGAATCATGTCCTCATAGTTGAAATCTTCAGCATTATGCTCGATAGTTGTTCTTCTATCGTCATTGTAGCGGGTTTTTATTTCTTGCAATTCGTCCTTAATGATTTGCATTCTTCTGTCCTTATCTGCAAGAATATCTTTTAATTCTTCGATAAGTTTCATCAGCTCATCATATTCCTGCTGAATCTTGGCCCTTTCCATGCCAGTAAGACGTTGCAGCCTCATGTCAAGAATTGCTCTTGCCTGTATTTCGGTCAGATCAAATTTCTCCATCAAACCATTTCTGGCTGTTTCCGGATCTCTTGAATCTCGAATTAATTGGATAACTGCATCAATATTATCCAAAGCAACCAGATATCCTTCAAGGATATGGGCTCTTTTCTCCGCTTCTCTTAGTTCATACTCTGTTCTTCTGACCACCACTTCATGCCTATGGTTCACATAGTGCAGAATAAGGTCTTTCAGGTTCAATGTATAAGGTCTGCCCTTAACCAGGGCCACATTGTTAACACTAAAGGAAGTTTGAAGTTGTGTATGCTTGTAAAGGTTATTAAGCACTACATTTGGAACGGCATCTTTTTTCAGCTCATATACAATGCGCATACCTTGCCTATCAGATTCATCCCTAATGGCAGAAATTCCATCAATTTTCTTCTCATTTATCAATTGAGCTGTTTTCTCAACCATGGAAGCTTTGTTGACTTGGTAAGGAATTTCATTGATAATGATCATTTCCTTTCCTGAGGACTTGGTCTCAATGGTAGCTTTACCTCTAAGAATGACTCTTCCTCTTCCTGTTTCGAAGGCGGCTTTAACCCCATTGTATCCATAAATGATACCTCCTGTTGGAAAATCAGGAGCCACAATGTGCTCCATTAATTCCGGAATGGTAATGTCATTGTTATCAATGTAGGCATGAATCCCATCAATGACCTCACCTAAGTTGTGAGGAGCCATATTGGTAGCCATACCTACTGCTATACCAGAAGCACCGTTAAGTAGCAAGGCCGGTATTTTAGCAGGTAAAACAATAGGTTCCTTTAAGGTATCATCAAAATTTAACTGAAAGTCGACGGTTTCCTTATTGATATCTGTCAACAATTCTTCAGCAATCCTTCTCAACCTGGCTTCTGTATACCTCATGGCTGCAGGGTTATCACCATCAATTGATCCAAAGTTTCCTTGTGGATCTACCAATGGATACCGCAATGACCATGTTTGAGCCATTCTAACCAAAGTTTCATAGACAGCCGAATCACCATGTGGATGGTATTTACCCAATACTTCCCCAACTATTCTGGCAGATTTTTTATAAGGCTTGTTGTGGGAAACCCCCAATTCCTGCATTCCATAAAGGATTCTGCGGTGTACAGGCTTTAAACCGTCTCTTACGTCCGGCAATGCCCTGGAAACAATTACCGACATCGAATAATCGATGTAAGCTCCACGCATTTCGTCCTCAATATTAATCGGGATGATGTTCTCGTTTTCTCCTTGAGCCATATTTAAATTTTCTCGCTTATAACCTGCAAGATAGCAAAAAGTAAAGGTTTAGAAAAATATTATATTTCTTACAATTCAATAATTAGGTATCCTTTTTATATTCATGGAGTTAATTTTTAATTTTACAGGAATTTATTTGGAAAAGAAGCCTAAAAAACCCTAAAATCAGTTGCCATTCCACTGCCCTACTTTTCTATTCTGCCTTTTCCAAATAGAACTACCTCGGTATTCAACTCCATTATGTAAATGCTTCATTACTACCTTACAACCTGCTATTTTACATCTTTTTGAGCCTGGAAGACTCATAGACACTCCTACCTGTAGAGTGTATAAGGTTTGCTCAATGGTCTGGACCTCTATAGGGTTCGCCATATTATACTCATAGGGTCTAAACTCTGCAGAGGGTTTGATAAAAAATTTAGAATATTCTGATAAATCTCTTTCAACTCTAAATCCCACTCCATAATACCCTGTATTTGCAGAAATATTCGGATCTAAAGATTTCTTTAATTTCATTGAGCCAAACTCTCCCTCTACCACCACTCTCCAGGGATAATGCATTCTAGCCCTTTGTTTCAGTTGGTTTTGAATGGATAGGTTGGTCTCTGAATATTTTCTATACCTCCATCTCAAAAAAGCATTTCTTTTATTGGCATCCCAAAGTACCAAACCTACTGTTCCATAAAGTTTATCATAGGTATAGCGTTCTTCTTCCAATGTAAATGTATAGCTATTCCCTTCTCCATTGAATTTATCAAACTTACCCCATTCTCTTCCATAACCTGCACCTACAATAATTAAATCAAATAATTTCAACCGAACCCCCAGATTTACAGGATAGGCGAAATTTGAGTTTTTAAACTGGATCGTGTCCATTTCGGAAATATCTGCAGCTTGATTTGTACTCAGGTCTGTGATCGGATAGTTTTCAGGCATTTCACTATTGAAATTAAGCCGGTGTGCATGGTAACTTGAACCGGTGGCTATCTCAAATGAAAAATTACTCACTGCATTCCTAAACGCGTTCCCTACTTCACTATCGCTTTTTTTGCTCTTAATTTTCCTGTCAATACCAAAAATATCCTCTTGTGCCTTACTTTGATAAGTAATACTTAACATTAGGACTGCAAACAGACAGGTCAAACACGCCAATCGCTTCTTCAATTCCATATTTTGGATAGTCTTTTATTTATTAACGCAATAAAACAAAAAAACCCTCAAATTATGAGGGTTTTTTTTCTTAACTCTTAAGAAATCAGCTATTAACCATTATCAGAAGCACTTTCGTCTTCATCTGGAGTTCTTTTTTCTTTTAACTCAGCCATTAAGCTATCTACTTTTTCTTTGACCTCAGGATTTGCTTTCATTGCCTTGTTTACCTTATTGTAAGTAGCAATTCCTAAAACGTCATCATTTTTGATTAGGCCGATTTTCAATTCTCTAACTTCTGTGCTCAATGAACCCATAAATTCCAAAATTTCTTCGTAAGCTGCTTTTTCATCATCTGTGATTTCAATTTCAGCAAGCTTGGCTTCATCGTCCCATGCGGCTTTTATTTCATTGTATCGACCAGCGCCATCTATGACCTCATTGTCCTTTATCATGGACACTAACTCTACATTCTTTTGTTCATAAAAAGCCATCACAGAGTCTTCCATTGCAGCAAATTTTGCAATTTCTTCATCAGTAATTTCTTCTGCAGCTTCATCTTGTGCTTGTGCAGTAAAACCTATTAAACCAAAGATTAAAAAGGTCAATCCAAATAATTTTTTCATAATTTTTTCTCAATTTATTAAACGCTATCTACCCTCGAATTAAATCAGAATCAACCAATTTAACAAACAATGGATCAAAAAATATGCTAAAAATTATAGGAAAGGAATAATTATTGAATTTAAACAATAAATTTAAGGTTATTAATTGTTTCTATAGGATTTTCAGAGGAAAACACAAAATTCCCTGCAACCAGAACATTTGCCCCAGCTTCAAAAAGCTTTTTGGCATTGCCAATACTCACACCACCATCAATTTCAATTTTCGCATGGGATCCCGTTTCTACAATCAACTCTCCTAATGCCTGAATCTTTTTGTAAGTGTTTTCTATAAATTCCTGTCCACCAAAACCTGGATTAACAGACATAATTAAAACGGTGTCAACCTCTCTGATGATATCTTGTAAATGCCTGACAGGTGTGTGCGGATTTACGGCTACTCCTGCCTTACAATCCAATGCCTTGATCGCTTGAATCGTTCGGTGTAAATGAGGACAAGCTTCTAGGTGTACCGTAATCTGAGAAGCACCTGCCTTATGAAATGCTTCTAAGTACTTGTCTGGTTCTACAATCATCAAATGTACGTCCAGTGGCTTTTTCGCATGCCTGTTTACAGCCTCTACCACTGGTAGACCAAATGATATATTTGGCACAAAGACACCATCCATGATGTCTACATGAATGTAATCGGCAACAGAATCATTAATCATTTCTACTTCCTTCTGAAGATTAGCAAAATCGGCTGCCAAAATTGAGGGCGCTATTAATGGATTCATAAGGAATGGGGTTTAGGTTAAAATTAATAGTTGATAGATATACAAAAAAAGCGAATTTTAAGGTCAATTCCTTATTTCTTCCACAACTTCACCTTTGTCGCGGACGAATTATCTTGTAATTCAACAAGATATATCCCGGGATTCAATAATTCCATGCTAATGCTGTAAGGGTAATTATTTCCTATCCGCTCTAAATCATGGACTCCTACCACCTTGCCATCGCTTGAGTACAAGCTTAATGTACAATTTGTACTGTCACCAAATTCTATGAGTAACTGATTTTCAATCAAAGGATTGGGATAGATTCGGGCAATATTAACCTTTTCTGGATCTTTTTCCTTGTCAATTATACCAAACATCGCTCTAGTGAAATCCGGAATTCCATAGCCTAGTTCATTGTCAGGTTCATTGTATTGAGAACCACTAAATATTAATTGATCTCTTAATTCTTTACTTGTCCATTCAGGGTTGGCTTCTCTTAAGCCTGCCGCCAAAGCAGCGATTTGTGGAGCTGAAAAAGAAGTCCCACTAGAATTACTTGTTCCTTGTTCTTGTCGCCATAAAGTAACACTTGTTCCATAGGCAACCAACTCTGGCTTTATCCTGTCATCGGTACTAGGCCCCACAGAACTAAAGCCCGCTTTTTTATAATCACTGTTTACAGCCCCTACAGCTATAATACCATTAGCATCCGCTGGTACGGTGATCGTCTTCCAGCTAATGTTTCCTTCATTTCCAGCACTACTGACCACTATAATCCCTTTCTCTGCAGCCATATTGGCTCCTTTAGTGATTACAGCTGTTTGACCATCCAAATCCTCCTTGCTGTAATTCATTTCGGAGTCATCAAAAAAATTATACCCTAGCGAACTGTTAATTATATCTACTCCAAGGCTATCCGCAAATTCGGCAGCTCTGACCCAATTGTATTCCTCAATCCTATATTCTGAATCCACATCCTCTGTGATGCATAAAATATAATCAGCACCATATGCACCAGCGATGAGTTGCTCAGGATCATAAGCAGCCATCAGGGATAAAGTACCCGTCCCATGTGTATCTGACCGATAAACAGAGCCGGAACCAGGCAATACAAAATCTCTGGTAGCCAATATACCTGTTCCTTTAAATAAATGATCAAAGGCTGGGATTTTGTCTGCATTTAAAAAACCAGCATCAAAAATAGCAACCACTACCCCATCTCCAGTGTACCCAGCATCATGCATATCTGAAATACCTATGAGGCTGTTTTGAAATGTGAAGTTGGCACTTCCTTTGGCTTTCTTAGAACGCTTTTTCTTTCTTTTTAATTGGTACCCTTTGGTACTATTTTCCAATTGACTTGGCCCACCTTTGGCTACCAGTACAATTTCACTCACAAAATCAAAGGAGGCAATATCTTTTATTTCCTCTGAAGAGGCCTGGACAATGGACGCATTGAGCCATTTTGAATGATAAATAAAATTATTAACATATGGTCTGATGGACTCTATGTACTTTTCTGAAACAGGAAAATCAGTACTGTCAAGGGAAATTTGGTCCCTACTTCTTCGGTTGAGCGATTTTTGGGAAAGCAATTTTTCAGGCTGATCCAAGCTATAGGTGGTATCAGCTTTGTATTTGTAATGAATGGCATACCTGTCTTGAGCAATTACATTGGCTGCAATTAAACAAAACACAAAAGCTATTGCAGCACTATAATTTACCATAGTTTATAAGCCTCAAATGAGTAAAACGCCCTTCCTGAATAATTTGTTCACCTAAACAATCATTTCTTGAGCAATAACGAAATACTTCATAATAACTTTCAACCAGGCCAATATTATTTGCATATACCTCGTACCTGTTGTCCCTGATGGTAATTAGATCATCTTCTTCATTGATTCTAACCTTTACTGCATCTGGGAAAGCAAATTGATCCAATATATAGCTCCCGGTACTCTCAACGAAAAAACTTTCTTCTACTTCGTTATTTAATGCATTTCCATTCCAGCTAAAATCCTGACTTAATGGATAAACAAGCAATATTTTTTGCTGGTTATTGTAATTTTTAATGATGCGGTTATTACTAAGGGTAAGCGTATAAACCTGTTCATTTTCCCAGGCATTTCTATCTGTAGATTTTTTCCTATGAACCAGATAAACCAGTTCTTTGGCATCATTCAGGTAGAAGTCAGCTATTTCATCTCTGAAAAAATAATTTTCTGTCTCAAAATCTTCTTCTCCGAAATAGATCGTCTCATCAACACTGTAATCCCAGTAATTCCCAATAAGCAAGGGGTAATAAGTTGAAGTAATCAATTCAGGATCTTCCCGCTCTTCTGCACAGCTACCCATAAAAATAAGGAGAGGTAGCAGCCAATACCTTTTATTAAAAATTTTCATTTTCTATCTTTGAATTCAATTGAAAATTACGCAAATAATCCACTAAAATAAAATGGCTTTAAAAACTTTTGTAAAGATAAGTAATGTCAACAACTTGAGCGATGCTCGCTATTGTTCTGGAATGTATGTAAACCTTATGGGTTTCTCCCTTGAAAAGGACAATGAATATTATGTCAACCCAACAGCTTTTAAAGAAATTACAGATTGGCTATCAGGCTTGGAATATGTTGCTGAATTCTCAAATAGTCATCCCGCTCAAATTTTAGAAACTTTGGCACAATACGAAGGGTTTTCTTTTATCCAAATAGAAGAACGCCTTCACCTTCCTATGCTTAAAAATACCAGTTATGCTTTAATTTATAAATATACCTTAACAAATGAGGATGAACTGGATGAGCTTCTTGACTATGCCATTACCCTAAAAGAAAACAATGTAATGCTTAATCTTGAGGCAGAATCAGCAATGGAAATCACCCCTGTGGTCCAAGAAAAGATCAAAAATATAGCTGCAAAATGTGAGCTACTACTTGGTTTTGGGTTTGATGACAAAAACATTGAGCAGTTATTAGACAGTACACCTTTGAAAGGTATAAGTATGAAAGCCGGGCATGAAATCAGGCCAGGAATAAAGGATTTTGATGAGTTGGCAGATATTTTGGAAACTCTCGAATTGGAGGGATAGCATTATTTAAAACCAAACTCAATGTACTTGATGGTCTCCCCTTTCTCCATAAACATTTTCTCGTAACGAGTCATGATGCCGTGGTGATTTTCTTTCCATTCTGACATGTAAAAGTCCCTGGTGTTTTTGAAAATGACTATGTCCTCTCTGCTATTCAAAAGCTCAAAAGTATATTCATATAAACCAGTATTGTCCGTTTTGAAATGAACATGGCCTCCCGGGGTCATGATTTTTTTATACATTTCCAAAAATTTCGGTGCGGTAAGCCTTTTTCTCTCATCCCTATCTTTTGGCCTGGGATCAGGAAAGGTAATCCATAGTTCGTCAATTTCATCTACTTCGAAAGAAGCCTCAATCAGTTCTATCTGAGTCCTCAAAAAGGCCACATTTTTCAAACCTTCGGCAATGGCTATACTACTGCCTTTCCAGATTCTACCTCCTTTGATATCTACTCCTACATAATTTTTTTCAGGCTCAACCCTGGCCTGACCTACCGTAAATTCCCCACGGCCACAGGCCAACTCAACCACCAAAGGTGCTTCATTTTGAAACTGAACAGCTTTCCAATTCCCCTTGATTTTTTCAAAGATTTCTTTGCCAGGCTGAATCACATTGGTGTTTTCTTCGATTTGCCTGAACCGTTCAAGTTTATTTCTTCCCATTTTCTATAAATCGTTTATTTCTGCAACCACAAAGGTGCTTCCTCCAATAAAAATTAGATCTTCTGGTTTTGCTTTTCCTCTAGCATAAGCCAATGCTGCATTGACCTCTGTTACCACCGTTCCTTTTAAACCAAAACCAGCAGCTAGGTTTTTAAGCGCTTCTGCAGGCATTGATCGAGGTTGATCGGCTTCGCAAAATACATACCTTGCCTCTTTCGGTAATTTTTCAAAAACTTTATCATGGGCTTTGTCTTTAACCATTCCGAGGACCATATAAAGTTGCTGATCATTTTTCAATGTCAATAATTGTGCAACAATGTCTTGGATCCCATCTATATTATGACCTGTATCACAGATCGTTAATGGATTTGTGGACAAGGTTTGCCATCTTCCTTTTAATCCCGTATTGGCGACAATGTTGGCCAAGCCAGCAAACAGCTGTTTTTGATCAATGAGCAAACCCTGTGATTTCAAAATGTTTATGGAAGCCAATATACCTGGCAAGTTTTTGGATTGATAATTTCCTAACAGATCCAAATGTACTTTTTTAATATAGGAAGAAGTCCCTTCAATCTCATAAACTACCCGATTTTTCCCATCTGAATCCTCGCTGTATCCATTGAACCGGGCATGAATAGATTGATCAGCAAAGGTGATAGGAGCTACTTTTTCCAATGCTTTATTCTGAAATACTTCTGTGGTAGCGGCCTGACTTTGTCCAATTATTACGGGAACCTTTTCTTTAATTATCCCTGCTTTCTCAAATGCAATTTTGTCAAGGCTATCACCTAGAAACTGTTCATGATCAAATCCAATATTGGTAATGATGCTCAAAATGGGATTTATGACATTGGTACTATCGAACCTTCCTCCCATTCCGGTTTCAATCACTGCATAATCAATGCCCATCCTGGCAAAATAATCAAAAGAAAGTGCTACAGTCATTTCAAAAAAACTAGGCTTCAATTCCAACAAATAGACTTTATGGGCCTTTACGAAATTTACGATCTCACTTTCAGGTATTTCTATACCATTTATTTTTATCCTTTCCCTAAATGATTTTAGATGTGGTGAAGTATATAAACCCGTAACATACCTCGCTTCTTGCAAAACGGAAGCCAAGGCATGAGCTGTACTTCCTTTACCATTGGTACCTGCTATATGAATGCTTTTGAATTTATTTTGAGGATTGCCAAGGTGTGCACAAAGCTTTAAGGTATTGCTGAGGTCTTTTTTAAAAGCAGAAGCACCAACACGCTGAAACATAGGAAGAGCCTGGAACAAAAATTCCAGAGAGGACTGATAGTTCATTGAAGTCAATTAATCTACTCGGATGATAAAGGTGATTCTTCCTTGAGAATATTCTGCGGTAGAGTTACCACTTTGACGCTTGAAGGACAATCCATTCACTACCGTTCGGTAATAATTTAGCACTTCATTGCTTACATTGTATTCCAGGGGAATGGCTTGCACAATTCTGCCATTGTCGTTCACTGTGATTCTAAAAACGATTCTCCCATTTCTATTGGAAAGCCTATCCTGGATATTGGGTTTGGAAGCAAAATCCCAACCTGCGAGGTCCAGATTATATCCACCACCATCACCGGTATTGCCTTTACCTGACTGCAATATAGATCTTCCATCTATGGTGCCTTGTGGATTGCCTTCATCCCCAGCCTGTGAGCTGTTTCCCTGACTACTCCCTGCATTAGGTTGCTGGGCAGTTCCTTTGGTACCTCCTGCACCAAAAATGGCTCTAGGGTCTACTGTAGGTTGAGGTTTTTCTACCTTTTCAGGCTTTGGTTCTTTTTCAGGCTGACTCTTAACAGGTACAGTCTCCTTTGGCGTTGTTTCTTTGGGACTTTCTACCTTCTCCACCACTTTTTTCTCTGCTTTTACAGGACTGGGTGTTTTGGCAACTGCCTCAATCTTAGGCTGTGTCTTTTTGGGTTCAGCGGGTGCAGGATTGGACTTTGGAGGTGTTACAGGTGCTACATTTTCAGTCACTTGCGGTGCAGGATCACCTGGTGCTGCTGCCTCAGTAGTTTGCTCTTGACTTGGAGAAGGTGGTGTTTCGGTCTGCTTCGAATCCGAACCAACGTCAGAAAAACCAAGATTCAATTCAAGCCCAAATTGAGACATGGGAGGTACTGGCTGCTTCCACACCATAATAAAATAGAAACCAATCAAAAGCAACACATTAATAATAAGCGTAATGAGTATTGCTTTTCGATTATTTTCAGCTGTTGCTTTATGGTCTTCCCAAATTTCCATCGCTTACTTAAACGGTTGTGTTGCTATGGTTACATTGGCATCAAGGCTGGCAGCAATGCCTCCTATTTCCACCAAATATTCCACAGGTACTTCTTTATCTATATGCAAAACAACATACCCCTTGTTTTCCTTCAATAAGGCAGTCAATTCACCTTTAATGGCATCCCTCGAAACTTGCTTGTCATTTACTGCAAACCTGAGATCCTTGGTTACACTTACAGTAACTTCCTGCATTACTATGTCTGAGCTTTCGCTGGAAGGTAAGTTAACCGGAAGCCCCGAGGGAGTAATAAAAGAGGAAGTAAGCATAAAAAATATAAGCAACAGAAATATAATATCAGTCATGGAGGACATGCTGAAACTAGCTTCTATTTTATTTTTTGACTGCAGTGCCATATTATTTTTTATCCTGTAAAAGATCTATAAACTCAATTGTGGTATACTCCATATTATGGATGAGTTTTGAAACCCTAGTAACCAGGTAATTATAACCTAGGTAAGCAATTATACCTACCACTAAACCTGTGGCAGTGGTAATCATGGCTTCATAAATACCGGTAGAAAGAAGTTTTGGTGAAACCATTCCCTCCTCTTGAGCCACTCCAATAAATGCCCGAATCATACCTGCTACAGTACCTAAGAAACCTATCATAGGTGCAGCTCCAGATACGGTAGCCATTAGGCTAAGGTTTTTCTCCAGTTTATATATTTCAATTTTCCCTACATTTTCTATGGCCACCTCTATATTTTTGAGCGGACTACCTATCCTTTCCAAACCTTTTGAGATCATATGGGCAACAGGTGTTTCTTCACCCTGACAAACCATTTTGGCTTGTTCTATATTGCCACTCTGTACCATCATTTTCACCTGATCTATCATCCCTTTAGGGGTTTTTGAAGCCTTTTTTAGGGTGATCATCCGTTCAATAAAGATAAAAATGGCTAGGATAAAAAGTAAATAAAGGGGGATCATCATATAGCCACCCTTGATCATTAAATCCAACAGACCAATATCGTTGGTACCTGCCCCTTCCATGAGGGCAAGAGAATCTACAGCCTGAAGGCCGTCATTAGTTGACAAAGTTTGTAGTAAGATCATATTAGTATTTCAAAACCCATAAGTTTTCTTCATAATTTCCCTGGACCTCCTCCATAGCTTCTAAAGCAAGGTCTACATTTTCAAACTGACCTACTGCCAGTCGATAATAATGGATCTTTCCATAGGGATGTATGAGAAACGTACTCTTTCCATCTTTATTGAGTTTATTGGAATAATCTCTTGCTAGATCATCATCTATAAAGCTTCCAACAACCAAAAAATATCTCGGTGCGTTTTCTCTGGAGTTGATCTCCAAAAGTGTAGGGGTATTTTCCTGTTCTGCCACCGGTTCCTCGACTACAGCTTCCACCTCAGGTTCGGGCATGACTGGTACAGGATTAGTGGGCAATTCAGTTTTTGCTTTTTGAGGAGTAGCCTCTTTATTAAAGGTATCAAATACGCCGTAATAATAAAGGCCAAAACCTAAACCAAGTATAAACAAAAGAATGATAAGAAAGACAGGCAGGGTGTTGTCTTTTTCCTTTTCTGCAGGTGGATTATTATTTGATTCACCTGCAGGTTTTTGACCAACTGTACCTGAACCAGCCTTCGCAGCTGCACCACCTTCCAATGGCGTTACATTGACCGGAGGCAGTCCAAAGTCCTCATCATTATCGGATTGGCTATTTTGATCCTTGGAATTTTTCTCAGACATCTTAAAAATTGTTATTTTAATCCACTAAGCTAAAGCAAAACCAGCAAATCGCCAATATTGCTACCAATAATTCCGCCAATCCTTTTATAAAATTTCAAAATCTAGCACCAATATTTTCCTATTGGTTTTTACCATTTTTTTAAAATTTAAACCCAACGCCTCCTATTACTTGAATGGCACGAACTTGATAGTTGTTAAATCGCTGGTATTTCTGATTGAGTAAATTATTGCCATAAATAAAGGCTGAAATCCTATTGGTAAACGAATAGTCTGCTCCTATTTGAAGATCCACTATTGTTCCAAGTTTTCTTTGGCTATCCGAAGCTAAATTTATTACATCTATTCCACCCATTGCATTAATATTCGCATGAATAAGCCACTTCTCATCCGGTGTAAAGGTGTTGTTTAACTTGGCCTCCCACTCAGGACGGTGCCATGCTGCATCAATTTCATCCAAAGTATACTGGTAAAAATGCGCAGAAGCATCAAGTTGATACCACTCATCAAAAGTATAATCGAGAGAGGCATGGTATTCCAATACTTTGGAATTATTGTCATAAATAAGTTGAAACCTCGTACTGTCCATTTCATTGTTGCCATAGAAATGCATATTCGTAAAGTCTCCATATTTAAACCCTACCTTATAATTGGCCTGGTCATTGGCTTTTCCTGTGATCCCTGCATCAATCTGAAAATTCTTAATTGTGTTCTTCAGGTTTTCAGAAGGCCCCAAAAATGGATTTTCTTGAATAAAATCGTAATAGGTATTTCTTATAACATCTCCTTCATAAGAACCATAAATCCCCAACTCAGGAACAACATGATAGGACAAGTTCAATAAAGGATAAACATGAAATTCCTTCGTTTTATTAGGTACTATATCGTTTTCCTGGATAACATTGGCTCCTACTTTAATCTTAAAAGCATCTTTGGCATATTGCACATACGGTTGAAGCTTAAAGTAATTTCTTTGAATATCATCATAATAGATATCACTTGGAGAAGTAAATGCCAATAGACTATTTATCCCTCCCTTAAGAAAATCGTTGGCCCTAAAACCTGCATTTGCTCTTACAACTACTTCACTTTCTTTGGCATCAAACCGGTCATTGAACAAGCGCAATGCAACATTGGCCTCATAATCGAAAGGCTCTGTCCTTTCCACTCTTCTTAAACCCGCCATGGCTTTGATTGTCCCCAAAACCTGACGGATAGAATCTTGCATTACCAAATTTTCTGGATCTACTGTATACCCATAAAAATGATGCATGTCTCGTTCATAACCCAACCTACCATAAACCTCAAAATCATCCCTGTAAAGACTTCCATTAAGTAATAGATCCGTATGGTCTTCCGCTGAATTGATACCATCTACAGGGCCTGTATAGAATCCCTGATGTTTAAAATGAGCCCCATAGGTATAATCATCATTGCTCATGTTATGGTAATCTGCCTGAATCAATGGAGAAGAATAATTTCCATAACCTAGTTTTACTATTGCCTGGGTTTGGTCATTATCTGGCTTAGGAAAAGATTTCTCATATGGTTGAAATTTGATGTCAACTGGAGCCAATGTGGCATCAAAGTTTTTAACCTGATAATTGTAATTGATTGAAGTAGATACAGGAGGAAGTGCAGGGCTTTTTTCAAATACCCTCAATTGACGAGGTAGGCTTAATACCCTGTCTTTCCTGATAATAAATTCAGTATCCCTGATTTCACCTCTTTGGGGCTCTGCGGTTTCTTGAGAAATTCCCTGGACAGCCCCAGAAACTATCATCAGTCCAGTTAATAAATATTTTATAGGCTTCATTAATTGGCTAAGTTGATGGTTTTTAATAAAGATTCTGCTTCCTGCTTGACAGTGTCATCCGAAGCATTTTCTATAATGGATTCTAAAGTAGCTTTCGCTTGAAATTTTTCATTCATGGAAATGTAATTTTGTGCTAGCACAATAAACTGCTTTCCGTACCAATAGGCGTATTGAGTAAAAGGTTGTGAATTATTAAAAATCAACTCATTAGAGAGCGAAAATTCACCCTTTTCATAGTGTCTCAAAGCCAATTTATAAAGTGCTTCTGCTCCTTGTTCAGTTTTATGGTTTTCCATAAGCTGCTTGTACACCAGCATAGCCTGGTCAACTGCATTGGTGTTTTCAAGGGATTTAGCTTTGATCAATAAAGCGTTGGATTCAGAATCAACAGTGATGTTCCCTAATTCAAGAATCTTGTCTGCACTCCTGATGGCCTCCTTATAAGCTTTGGTTTCAAAATAAGCTTGCATCAATCCGAAGGTAGCCTCGTATTCCTCCGCTTTACTTCGGGCATTTTGGGCCGTAAACTGATAATAAGGTATGGCTTTGGAATAGTTGCCATTGCCAAATTCAATATGCGCAAGCTTTTGGAATACCCTACTTTTTAGGTTGTTATCACTAGTATTTTCTAACTCGTAGTAAATAGACAAGGCCTTGGCATTGTCTCCCAGTCTAAAATAAGCATCGCCTAAATAATACTTGGCTTCAGGAAGTTGAGCTGAGTTGGGATAGTTCCTGATGAAATTTTGTAAGGCAGTAAGTGCTTGACTGTATGACTGATTGAATACCAAACTTTTTGCAGCTTCAAACTCTACATTTTGTAGGTTATTATTACTTGGGTTGGACTTGCGGTATCCCGACAAATAGGTGGAAAACTCTTGTGACCTTCCTTGTAAAGACAAACTTTCCTGCAAACCAACCAATGCGGTTTCTCCATTCTCAGCATTCGGATATTTATCCAAGATCATTTTATAATCTTCTATGGCTTTGTCGTAGTCTTTTAAAGAATAATTAGCAACGGCTCTCCCTTCCAAGGCAAAAGGAATGAAAGGACTGTTAGGTTTATTACTAATTAGTTTTGAAAAGACATCTCTACCTTGGCCATAATTCAACTCTTCCATGTGAATTTGAGCCTTTTGGTACAAGGCATCTTCCATGTACAAGCTATTTGGAAAGTTGTTTATCACTTGATCCAATTGCCTGATTGCCTCTCGGTTATTGTTCTGAAAATTCGCCACTACTCCTCCTCTGAAATAGGCATAATCGCTGTAAGCATTATTTTCAGCTACCGCTCTTCGGAAAACGTTGGCAGCATCAGTGAATTTTTTCTGCACGTAATAAGTATCTCCAAGTCTTATAAAAGCATCATCATAATGCTGCTTGTCACTACTATTCTTTAATTTGTCAGTATAGCTCTTGAATTGTCTTTCAGCTTTGTCATATTGGCCGTCATTGAAATAGGCATAGCCTAATCCATAATGAGTTCGGATAAGACTTGGGTCCATAGAAGGTGGATTCATGCTAATCAACTTTTCATAAGCTTGAATCGCTACTTTATCCTTATTACTAGCTGCATTGGCTTCACCTTTCCAGTATTGCGCCTGGTATTGCAAGGACTTGTCTATGGGGTATTGAAGTGACTTGTCTAATAACCTAAGTGTCCCATTGAGGTTATTGTCCCTATAATAGGTCATTGACTGATAAAAGGTGACTTTCTGGTAAGCAGATTTAATCCTATCCGATTTATTATTCATTTTCTCCATGTGACTTATTGCACGGAGATAATTATTGGTATTGACTAAGGCATCACTAAGTAAATTCTCAGCGGCTGTTTTTTGACTACCCTGAGGGTATTCATTCAGGTAGGTATCCAAAGCTGTAATCGCTTCCTGAAATTTACCTAGTTCCAAACTTACTTTGGCATAATTAAACAAGGCTTCTTCCTTAATTTCAGGTCTAAAGTCTAATTTATAAGCCGCATTAAAACTATTGGCAGCGAAGGGTAAGTTTTTCTGTTGAATATAGGCATAGCCCAAAAAGTAACTGGCAAGATGTCCCAATTCATCGTTTACTAAAGCCACTTCTTTAAAAAACTGGCTTGCTTCAGCGAATTGTTTATTTTCATAATGGGCAACACCAGCCTTGTATTGTTGGTCTCTAGATAGCTTTCCTTTCTTGGCAGTCCAAAAAGCCATGTAGTGAACTGCTGCCTGACTAAAGTTATTTTTGTCGTAATAGGCTTCTGCCAATAGCAGGTGAATTTGTTCGCTGTTATCGAGCCCCTTATTATTAATTATAGGTGCTGCATATTCAATCAAGGTATCTAGTTTTTGTTGTCTGTAATAAATACCAGCCAACATATAAGGTACTTTCAGACTGTACTCACTGGATTTTTCTGCTTCCTTAAAGTCTTTGGCTGCAGCTTCAAAATCGCCTTGTTCAAATGAACTGTATCCTGCATAGAAATAGGCACTGGCCAAAAAGGGACTCCTATAGGTTTTTGCCCGTTCAAAATAACTTTTAGCTTGGGTGTAATTCTTTAACTGAAAATAACTGTACCCTGTCTTAAAAAAAAATTCAGGATGTCGATCTGTAGTAAGCGGCACATTGCGTAGCAAGTCAAAATTGCTAATGGCTTTTTTGTAATTCCTATTGACAAAATAATGATTTCCTAGAATCCAAGCTGCTTCATTTCTTAGAGATTCATTGGGATTGTCAAGGATAAAAGCATCCATCAGAGAGGTACCTTCAGGAAAATCCCCTCGAAGTGAGGACAAAGCTTTATAATAGGCAACAGCTACTGCCCGGCTATTCTCATTGATATCCGGATGCATAGACAACCTGTCAAAAGCTTCTCTAGAGGAGGAAAATTGGTCCTTTTGAAACAGTTCAAGTGCATCCTGAAATTTTGCTTCCAGACTGGTTTGATGTAAACTGGATTGGGAATAAACCTGACCTATCATTAGTAAGGTTAAACCATAAAATAGTAATGTTTTTCTCATTCTCAATTTGCGCTCAATGAAGAATTTTAAAAATTAGTTCTTTTAATATCTGACTATCATCCACAGAGTTGGTAGTCGTTACTCCTTTGGAACGTAAGTCCGCCTCCTTAAGGTATCCAATAACATCAATAATCTTGCCTAAAGAATAATTTTTAGCTGCAATGGTGTATTCTTTAACAAAATAAGGGTTTACCTTAATAACTCCTGCTAGCTCCCGTTCACCTAAGTTTTTATTGGCTTTGACTAATAAAAGTCGGGAAAAATGGATGTAAAGAAGTGACAGTATGGGTATTAAGGGATGGGACTTGGTGTTTTGACCAAAATAGTTAATGATGGTATTCGCCTTCAATATGTCTTTATAGCTAATGGCTTTGGTTAACTCGAAATTATTAAAGTCTTTGCTAATGCCAATGAATTGCTGAATATGCCCTGCGTTAATTTTCTCAGGTTCATTAAAATTAATAATCATTTTATCAATTTCATTGGTCAGCACCTCCATATTGTTCCCAATGGATTCGGCTAGAATCTGGCAAGCCTTAGTTTCGATGGTATGTCCCTTTGATTTCACATATTGGTCTATATAAGGAGCCAATTTATATTCAGGGATTTTATCTGACTTTACCAGAATGGCTTTTTTGTCCAGCTCTTTTGCAAGGGCTTTACGTCCGTCCAGAACTTTGTATTTATGGGCAAAAACCAGAATTGTACTAGGTAACGGATTTTTAATATAGGCGATTAACTGCTGATCCCCTAGTTCTTTTCCAAGGTCTGGAATGTTTTGGGCTTCTTTAACGATGACGACCTGCCTATCAGCCATCATAGGAAAGCGCTTGGCATTATTGAGAATGGCTGCTACTGTAGCATCTTTTCCATACATTATCGTTTGGTTAAAACTACGATCTTGAGGAGCCAAAGCGTGGTTTTCAATAAAACCCGTAATTTTATCAATGAAATAAGGCTCTTCACCCTGAAGGAAATAAATAGGTGCAAATTTATTTGCTTCCAGATCTTTTAAAATACTTTCCGGTTTACTGGGCATACCTGGTTTAAAAATGAAATTAAAACAGGCCAAATATAAAAAGAATAAAGGATTATTAACTGTTGATTGAAACAATACCTTCATTACTTTTGTATGTATTATGTCACTAAAGCAAATTTAAGGTGGAAACTATAGAAACAGGCATCTCATTCTACAAAGAAGGAAAATTTGACGCAGCCTTGGCTGTATTTAACCAGCTAATCGTAAAGGAAGGGAAAGTTCCTGCTTACCTGCATTACAGAGCGCGTATTCAATCCAGACTTGGTGCTTTGGAAGAAGCTTTAATGGATTTTGACACACTGCTTGAATTAGACACTTACAATACCACCTATATTTCAGATAAAGCAGTGGTATTACACTTATTGGATCGCAACCATGAAGCCAAGGAAGCGTTTGACCAGGCCTTAAACCTTGATCCAAACAATCCCTACCGCTATTCAAGCAGGGCCTATTTTAGGGATAGAATTGGCGATCTCAACGGAGCAATAGCCGACTATGAAAAAGCCATAGAACTAGATCCAGAAGATGCTGTGGCGCATAACAATAAAGGAATTGTAGAAGAAAAACTTGGGTATAAAGAGCAATCCAAGCAAAGTTATTCCATAGCAGACAAACTTACTGGTTACCAAGCCCCTGAAAGCAATGAATCGGCGCTTCCCAAAATTGATAATGCTCCTCAAAACACTATCGAAGAGCCAATTAAAGAACAAGAAGGGCTCAACTTAAAAGCCTATTTTAAGGTATTAACAAACGTATTTACAGATAAAGAAACCAGAGCTGAGTTTATATCTTTTATAAAGACAAAATTTAAACGCTCTTGATTACATAAAGGGGTTTATTAATAAAATAGGACATTTTCTTCGAAAGATTATTGGTGAAGAGTTTCTCAAACCAACTTTTCTTTTTGCTGAGGGTAAATAATATATTTCCTCTGGAAGTAATCAAATAATTTTCCAAGCCCAATGCAGGTTCATCACGGTAGGATTTTAAAACATAATTCACCTTTTCATAACTAATAAAAGGAGCCAATTCTTCTTTTAAATACTCGTATTGGGCTTTGTCTATTAAATTTGATTTCGAGCTTACGTGGACCACGTCAATTTCGGCAGAATAACACTGAGCAATTTGTACTACTTTCTGTATAGCTAGTTTATCTTCTTCCAGATAATCAGTGGCGTACACAAGTTTTCTGGGAGGTTTAAAGAAAACCTTTCTAGGAATAATAAACACATCACAACTGGCATCTTGTACTACCCTGCTGGAATTGGTTCCAATGAAATTATTCTTGAATTCATTGATCCCCTCAGTCCCCATTACTATGAGGTCTATTTTATTGTTTTCTGAATAATCAAGGATGGTTTTTACAGTTTTTCCTTCCATAATAAGTGATCGACAAGAAACTAAGCCCTTATCAATACTTTCTTCCTGTACAACTTTAACCAGGTTTTCAAGTTTTTTTCTTGCAGCAGGCAAGCTGTCTTCAAGTGCTTTGGATGGAAATAATTTTTGATAATCTTCCTTGTCAGGGACGTGGAAGATAATTAATTCTGCGCCCAACTTCTCTCCTAATTTGGCCGAATATTCAATTGCGTTTAAGGCAGATTCTGAAAAGTCTATTGGACAAAGAATGGTATAATTTTTCATAGTCAAAAATTAATTTTAATAACCTTGTTCTACACTTACCTCATTAATTAAAGGCATATTTTTACTTAGGTTTCTATAATTGGTAATTATCTGAGGAGCAGCAGCCTTATAATTAGTAATGCTGGCAATATGGGGAGTGATCATGATCTCATCTTGTTCCCAAAATGGGTGATTTTTATCCAAAGGCTCTTTCCTGAAAACATCCAGTAAAACACCTGAGATACGTCCTGATTTAATGGCAGGGATTAAATCCTCTTCCACCAGATGACTCCCTCTTGCCACGTTAATAAGGTAAGTACCTTCTTTAAACTTGGCAAAAAGATCCGCATTCAAAAACCCTTCTGTTTTCGACGTAAGAGGCAAAAGGCAAACGACGATATTTACCTGATCCAAAAAATCCTGAATTTGGTCCCCATAGTAGTAGGGATACCTAAAAGATGCTTTGGGTGAATTACCATATCCAAAACATGGAAACCCAAGAGCATTGACCTTATCCAACACATCGCCTCCCAGTTCACCTACTCCCATTACTCCCACCGAAATGGGAATTTCCGGTTGGGTCATGTCCCAGGTTTTGGTCTTTTTATCTATCAAGTATCTTTTAAATTGCCGGTGATAATTGAGAATTCCCATCACTACATAATTGGTCATGGAAAAGGTAAGGCGGGGATCAACAATTCTTGTAATAGGAACATTTTCAGGGAAATAATCCGACATGATATGATCTACACCGGAACCCATTGAACAAATTAATTTTAGGTTTGGAAATTCCTTGAGAATATTTTTAGGATGTTGCCACAATACAACTACTTCCACAAGCGCCTTGTCTTTTATCTCTGGATAAATTTGAAGATCGATATCTGGTGCTAGTTCAAGAAAAATGCCCTTCCAGGCATTAAGCTCTTTTTCAGATTTATTTGGCGCAACAATTGCTAATGCCATATAAAGAGTTAATTGGTTTTGGATTGTTGAATTTAACTAATGCTTTTATATACGCTTTGTATATGATGTATCAGGAGGAGGATACGCCAAGCAACATAATGGGGGTTGATAAATATTTTCTAACAAATTCCTTATCTTTACAAATAGGTGATTTAACCGCTTAAATAAAATTATTACCTGTTCAGTAAGCCCTTTTTACTCACAGATAAGCTTTAATACAATCTAATTATAATATCTATGAAAACAAAGAATATCATTTGTCTAATTGGACTTTTTTCGCTTGTTAATTTGAATCTTTTTGCTCAGATAAAAATGCCTCAGGCAAGCCCAAATAGTGAAATATCTCAGCAGGTAGGGCTCACTACACTACATCTCGAATATTCTCGTCCAAGTAAGAAAGACAGAAAGATATTTGGGGAATTGGTCCCTTTTGGTAAGGTATGGAGAACAGGAGCAAATAATCCTACTACAATAGAATTTGATACGGATATTAAGGTAAATGGAAGAACCTTGAAAGCTGGTAAATATGCCATTTACTCCATTCCTGAGAAAAAAGAGTGGACAATTATCTTTTCTAACAATACAGAATTATGGGGTGCAATGGGTTATGATCCATCTGATGATGCACTGAGAATAAATGTCCCAGTTAATAAGCTTAAAAAGCCTGTTGAGTCAATGGAAATTCATTTTTCTGACCTGACAGATTCCGGAGCTCAATTTAATCTCTCCTGGGACAAGACCACAGTAAACTTCAAAATAGAAATGGAAGTGGATCGTGTGGTTATGAGTCAAATAACAAGCCTGCTAATCGATAAAGAAACCAATGATCCGGGATTGTTATTTCAGGCTGCCAATTATTACTATACCCAAGGTAAAGATCTTAGTTTAGCCAGTGAATGGGTAGCAAAATCAGTTGAAACAGATCCCAAATATTACACGGTTCACCTCCAAGCAAAAATTCAAGCTGCATTGGGTAATACAAGGGAAGCCATCGCAGCGGCTCAGAAATCAATGGAAATGGCTGAAGAAGCCGGAAACCCTGACTATGTAGCCCTAAATCAGCGATTAATTAACGCAATAAAAAAATAAGGGCTTAAGTAAATAAAAATGCGATATAGGCAACTGATAAATTTTACCTATTTCGCATTTTTATATTTCAATTCAAATTCCTTAGCTTTTTTCCCATTTTGAGAAGTGCTAGCCTTTGCTTACTATAGGCTTTTTAGGCTTAGGGATAAATAGGCTAAGCAATGCTGCAATTGCCATTACCAATAAACAGCCAATGGCATTGTACCATAAAAAGCCAATGTCAATACTGAAATCTCCAATAGTTTTGCCATTGTAATAGTGAAGGGTAAGGATAAGTATTTCAGTAACTATGGCTGCCAAGAAAACAGCTTTCCCTCCTACCCACTTCATAAAAAATGCTACCATAAAAATTCCCAATATACTACCATAAAACAAGGACCCTAACAAATTTACGGCTTGTATAAGGTTTTCAAACAGGGTTGCATAAGTAGCAAAAAGGATGGCAAATACTCCCCACAATACAGTAAACCACCTGGATGATTTCATATAATGATTTGAACTTTGATCCTTATTTATTGATCTCCTGTAAATGTCAATCGTGGTAGTGGAAGACAATGCATTCAACTCTGAGGCGGTAGATGACATGGCCGCACTAAATATAACAGCGAAGAGCAACCCAATGACTCCTTGTGGAAGGTAGTCCATCACAAAGCGCATAAACACATAATCCGTATCCCTGGTTTCTGCCAATGGATCATTTTTTACAATTAGTTCTTTTACCTGGTCCCTGACATCTTCCTGTGCCTTGGTATGGTCACTGATAGCAGATTTATACTGGTCTATGGCTTCTTGATCTTCATTTTCGATGGCTCCCAATAGCCCATTTATACTTTCTCCCTTACTTTCAAAAATATTGGTATACGTTTGTTCCAGATCATTAAAATCATGCAAATATTCACTCGCTTTCAATTTATCGAGCTGAATGGTATTAAAGAAAACTGGAGGTTGATAAAATTGGTAAAAGACAAATACCATCACCCCTATAAAAAGGATGATAAACTGCATGGGTACTTTTAGGAATCCATTCATCATTAAGCCCATTCTACTCTCGGTCAAGGTCTTACCACTGAGGTAACGTTGTACCTGGGATTGATCCGTGCCAAAATATGAAAGGAAAAGAAACAATGCCCCAGTAAATCCTGACCAAAAGTTATACCTATCAGATAAATCAAATTCAAAATTGACAATATTGAGCTTGTCCATTTTACCTGCCACATGCAATGCTTCCGTAAAACTGACTGGTATCATTTGTACCACAATAATTCCTGCCAAAATCATCCCTCCCATCATTACTGTCATTTGCTGCTTTTGGGTAACTGAAACAGCTTTAGTACCTCCGGAAACGGTATAGATGACTACTATTACTCCTATAAAAATATTCGTAAAAGTCAGGTTCCAGCCCAATAGGGTTGACAATATTATGGCTGGAGCATAAATGGTGATACCTGCAGCCAAACCTCTCTGAATCAAGAATAGACCAGCAGTCAAAGTTCTTGTCTTTAGGTCAAATCTTTGTTCGAGAAACTCATAGGCTGTATACACCTTTAGCTTGTAGTATATTGGTAGGAAAAAAACGCAAATAAATATCATGGCCACGGGTAGACCAAAATAAAATTGAATGAAGCGCATGCCATCAGAATAAGCCTGACCAGGCGTACTTAAGAAGGTAATGGCAGAAGCTTGCGTAGCCATTATGGACAAGCCAATGGTCAGCCAATTCATGTCATTGCCACCACGGATATATTTGTCCATATCCTTAGGCCCATAAGTTTTATAAATTCCATATCCTGCTATGACCAACAGGGTTCCAAATAAAATAGTCCAATCCAGGTAACTCATGAATAATACTTAGTTAGCCAATACAATAGACCTATTAAAATCCCTAAAACAATTATTTGAAGCCAATACAATTGGTTCCAATTTTCATACTCTTTGCTATTCTTCATTTCCTTGTTCAATTAAATTAACAAAAAGTTTGATCGCACCTGGGACACCTGCAGGTAGTAAACGAAACCATGATATACCTGAATAGGTATAAGTTCCATTACCGTAATTGGTTACCAGGAGACTGCCTTCTGAGGCAGATTCACCTGGGTCCTGCATTAATAGTGGTGTTTGATAAAGGGAATCCCATTCACCAGGAAAATACAAGCCTCTCTCCTGTACCCATCCATCAAAATCCTTTGCACTGATTTTATTGGGTTGATTAAGCACTGGGTGATTTTCAAGCAAAACCTTTACCGGGGAGTTTTCAACGGTGACCCTGTCTCTGGACAAAGTCAATGGGTAAGGGCCAAATTCTTTGCTAAGAAGGGATGAACTTGTATTGTATTGTACTATAAGGTTCCCGCCATTGTTCACATATTCCATCAAAGCATCGGTATGAGAAGCCAATCCCTGGTTTACATTGAAAGCCCTAATCCCAGTAATAATGGTGGAATATTTTGATAAATCAGCTCCCAACTGTGCCTCTTCAATACGCTCAACAGAATAACCAAGGTTATTCAATATTCCGGGAATATCATCTCCAGCCCCAGAAATATATCCTATGGTTTGATTGCTCACTTTCATATTAAGCCTGATCAGGTTAAAGGAGGCTTCAGGAAAATAGGTGAGATTAGGAATATGTGGGTACAAAATGCGTTTGGTATCCTCTTGAAAGATTTCACCATCCGGTGTTTCAAAATACACCTTGTGAGCTGATTTCTCCTCTCCATTGGAATTTCTAATTTGAATTTGGTATCGAATCGTTTTATTTTTCTCGTCTATAGATTGACCTACAATAGAAAACTCACTTTCCTTTAGGCCTTCAATTTTTAGCTTCCCTTCCCTTATTTCTTTGCCGAAGTTCACTTCCGCATCCAAGTTAGCCGGGTTATTGTTTAACAAAAAGACATTGCTTTGGGATACACCTACAGAAATCTCAGGAACTACTTTAAAAGGCTGAATAACTTCTCCATTGACAGGATCGTTGTATCGGTATTGTAGGGGCAATGCCAATTCAAAATGTTCTCCTTCTAAAGAAAATGACAATATACCTTCAACAGTAGGTGCATTGTATGGTTTACCGATCATGGCTTGATCCTTTACGGTATACAAGTTGTTTTCAGGTTCATTTCTAAGCCAATAAGGTTGAGAGTTCAAATGGTTTGAAGGAATTGCAAAAGGGATTTCTTTCTGGACAGACTTATTGTTGGCCAGATTTGTGTCAAAATCCAAGGTTTTATCGAATACCCTAAAGGAAACTAACTTAATGGGGTTTTCAGTAACCTGGTTAAGGATAACTTTGCCTTGAATACTGGATGAAGGGTAATTCAGTTCCGTATCAGATAGAAACAATGCCTTCCAGCCTATCGTTTCCATAATCAACTGATTGATAAGTGATTTCTTATCATTGACCCAAGGTAAATTTCCTTGGACTTTATTTAATTCTTTTCTGATTTCAATCAGTTTACCAATATTATTGGCTGGCTTTACGAAATCAAAACTTGCAATCAAGGCATCAATTTTACTACTTATCACTTTACCATTAGGCAAAAGTGTCCATCGATTCTTCAAATCCTCAAAAGGAGATTCACTGAAAGTCTGTCCATCCACAAACTCAATAAAATCTGTACCTTCTCCTATTGCTGCAGTAGACCCAAAACCTTGGGATTTATGCATTGTACGACTATTGGCTGCTATTTGGGAATAGCTCATTCCTAGTATTGGATTGAACTTCCCAACTTGGAATTCATAGTACTGTTTATCAGGTTTTGGTTCGTACACCCCGCCCCAATTATATGCATTCCAGAAGATCCTTTTTGCAGACCAGGGTTTTACCTGAGACAATTGCTCGGGAAAGACAGTGGGATCTCCGGATATTTTAAAGGCTTCACCGGCTATAATAGCAGAAGTAGTATGGTGGCCATGGGTAATTCCAGGTATGGTATTGAATCTGGTGATTATGATATCCGGCTGAAAATTACGGATCACCCAAACCGCATCGGACAATAGTTTTTGTCGATCCCAGTTATTTAGTGTTTCGGTAGGGTTTCTACTGTAGCCAAAGTCGATGGCCCTGGAAAAAAACTGCTTTCCTCCATCAGTTTCTCTCGCTTTTAATAATTCTTGGGTTCGTATCATCCCAAGTTCAATGCCCAGTTCTTTACCTATAAGATTCTGTCCTCCATCTCCTCTGGTGAGTGAAAGGTAAGCGACTTCAGCCATTTCTTCATTGGCCAAATAGGCTATTAATCTAGTGTTTTCATCGTCAGGGTGCGCTGCTACATAAAGCACCCTTTTGGTTTCTTTAAGTTTCAAAAGCCCATGGTAGATTTCTGCACTACTTTGGGCATGTAGGGGAAGATAGGAAAATACCAGAACCAGTAAAAACAAACATGTACTTATAAAGACTTGGTAGATTCGCTTGGTTAATTTAGGTGTCATAGTTAAAAGTAAGCATTGTGATAATTAACCTAAAACTAAATTATATTAATGGAAATATAGGCAGACAAGCCTAAGAATTTAATTCCCTCAGTTAGGGTTTTGTAGAATTTAATTTAAAATAGTAACTTATAAAGGTCTGTAAAGTAAATAAATCCAAAATGGCCGTTAATAAAAACCACAAAGACATTCCAGGCAATCCTTCGACCGCTTATTCGAGCAAATTTACATTGAACGATAGGTCCAATGGCTTACCTTTAAAAGTAATGTCAGACTCAGATTGGAACTTCTGGAAAGAAAATGGTTATGTGATCATTAGACAAGCAGTTCCAAAATCCATGACTTCAAGATTATCCAATTTGTTATGGGAATTTGAAGAGAAAGATCCCAATGATATTTCCACATGGTACGCTAAGGAATCCAAAGAAATGGAAATGAAGGAACTTACCAACAGTGGAATGGTGGAGATATACAACCACCAGTACCTGTGGAATATCCGACAGCATCCAAAAGTGTATGAAGCATTCTCAGATATTTGGGGCTTAGAAAAATTATGGGTGACCATTGACAGGGCAAACCTTAACCTTCCTTCAAGACCGGGTTTTGAATTTAAGGGGTTTATCCATTGGGATTATGATCCCGAGACAAATCCTCAAAATGTTCAGGGGCTTGTGGCATTAAATGACCAGCTTGACACAGCTGTTGGTGGATTTCAATGTATCCCTGAACTCTACCGAACCTATGCTACCTGGAAGAAAAGCCAACCAATAGACCGAGATCATTTTAAACCTGACATCAGTGGTTTTGAATTGACAAAAGTAAAATTACAGGAGGGAGATTTATTAATTTTCAATAGTAAACTTCCTCATGGTATACGACCAAACCTCAGCGAAAACAAAGTCCGTATGGCTCAATATATATCCATGATGCCGGCTGAAGAAGACAATGAGGAAATGAGAAACTGGAGGATATCATCCTGGAAAAATAAAATTGCTCCCGAAGGCTATGCTTTTCCCGGAGACCCAAGAAAATGGGAACAAATAAAATACCCACAGGCTGAACTCAGTCCTCTGGGAAAAAAACTTTTGGGACTTACTTCTTGGTAAGTCCCAAAAGGATTTATAAAGTCCACCAATAGGTGAATTTTAGTGCCAATGTTCTGTTTTTCACATAGAATGGTGCTGGTAAATAATTGTCTGTATAGACCAAATAAAGGTCAGAGGCTGGTTTAAACCTCCATTGGAACCTGGTATTTAGGTTAATATTGTTTATTTGCTCATTGTACTGGCCAAAGGCAGTAAAGAACAGCGTATTGGTAAATGTTACATCAACTCTAGGCCCAACAAGCCAGAATTTATTATTTCCCCAAGGCTCAGGTAAATCGATTTGATTGTAATTACCTGTAATAGATAATCCAACGTAAGGTTGGAAGCGATAACCTACCTCACCATTCAGATTGAAACGTTCGCCTTCAGCAAAATACCCTCCATATTGAGAAGAAAGCGTGTAGGTAAATAAACTTTGAGGTTTGGAAATGTATTCTAGTCCAAAGGAGTTCCACTGATGTTCAGTAAATGCATCAAGGGTAAACTGGCTGTAATTGGTAGGGTCAAAAGGCCTTTGTAGTATAATATGGTTGTAAGCATATTTTGCCGTCAAAATACTTTGACTTCTAAACTTCAAGCCATAGGAAAATTCAGTGATATTATCAGTTTGTTCCATTTCCATATCGTAAAATAAGGAAGTGTTGATCGTAGGCCCATGGTTCAGGATCAGTCTACTCTTAGGGAAAAACAAATAAGAAGCATTAGGGTTAATTCTGTAATAGCCATTTCTAGGCACATAACCTACTTCTGCCAAGTAATTTGGGGCAACATACTCATGTTTCCATTCCCAAATCAAATTACCACCCAAGTACCTGATATTGGCCGCATGGACCATGCTTTCATTTTCTTTTAAAGGACTAAAGGATTTAAGAACAAAAGCTTTACCTGCCCATTTTCCATTGGAAGAAGCCAAATTGTATTCAAAACCTGCGTTTCTGTTATAGCTAGAAATCGGGTCTCCAGGGTTATCTCCATCTAAAGGCATTGAACCAACATTTGTTCTATTAACAAAAATCACTCCGATATTTGACCTTTGACCTACCCTTCTTTGTCCGGCTAAAACGGTGAAATTTTGTGCAGGAGTATTGGTTTCATTTACTTTTCCAGTCTGCATATTCATGGCGCCAATTCGCCAATCTTTATTGATTTTACCACTCAATCTTGCACCAAATTGTATGGGGGCATTCAATCCGATTCTTCTTGAAAAGAAAGGACGAATGGTTTCGTATCCAAAACTTGCAAAGAGGTCACCATTTTCCAGGAAAAACTGTCGTCTTTCAGGATAGAACAATTCAAAGCGGTCTAGATTGGTAATCTGCCTATCAACTTCTACTTGGGAAAAGTCTGGATTAACAGTCAAATCAAGATTCAAAGAGGAGCTAACGGCTATTTTAGCATCCACACCTACCCTGTTTTGGTAATCTGAAGGCAACTCCCTGTCATTGTCTTTTACCATACCTCCCATCACATAGGGAATTACAGAAACATTCATTCCTGCCTCTGGTGGAGCTTCATCCCAAACCAAGGTACCAGTATAAGCCAATGAAGCTGAAGGAAATTGTCGGGGAACAGGTGCCCAAGATGATTTCTCTGTTGACTTTAGGTCTTTACGGCTAAAGTTAATGCCCCATTCCTTGATTCCTTTTTTATATCTTATAGACTTAAACGGAATGGCTGCCTCAAAAACCCATTTGTCTGGATAATTCTGAACCTTGGAAACCCATTTGTTGTCCCAACTTAAATCCACACTTCCTCCGCCGTACATAATTCCATCCCATTGGGCACCGGCTGCATTGGCACCAAAAGAAAAACCATTGGTTTGGTCATCAAAGGGATCCATGAAAAGTAGAAAATTATCATTCTTACCGAATGCAAAGTCACGTCGCAAAGATTCTACATAATAGGGACCTTCTTCCCCATGATGATTGATTACCAAAAGATAAATTTGTTTATCATCATAAGTCATCATCACTTCCGTCTTCACATCAGCATAGCTGGTGTCCATAGGAAGAATCATAAAGAAATCTTTGGCTACATCGGCATCAGCCCAAGCCTGCTCATCCACAATACCATCAATCAAAACTGGAGAACTGGCTCTCTTTATATTTAACCTGTAATCTTCATTGATCTTTTGAGCCATTCCAGGAATGGCGAGAAGGGTCACTAATAATAAAACTATACTTTTCCGCATGATAAATTCACCTTACCGCCAAAACTAAAAATGGAGCCTTTGACAGGTAATAAATAAAATAATTAATTTAAAGCGCAATAATAACTTAAATTATATAAAAACTAGGATATAACTGGGGTGTTTTTTTCATTTACCCCTGATGATTATACCGATTGCGAAATGAGTTTATAAATGGTTAGTTCCTTGTTGTTTTTTGAATCACCTTACCAGTTGCCTTGCTTTTCAAAATTAGCTTTTCATCCCCGTTGGGTAAGGTCTCTTTCTTTATAAGATAGTATTCAGCATCATGACTAATGTAATTTGTTTCTTTTTCGCTGATATTGTCCCCCCTCCAATCATCGATTTTTATTGGTTCCCATAATTTACTTTCGGCTGATAAAAAGGCCGCATCCAAAATTGCGTTGACAATGTATCCATCGTAAAAAGTCTCTCTGGGCTCCTTGCCTTTGTCCATGGCATCAAACATATCCGTAAACATATGTGGATAACCCAATTCATGGGCTTCATCACCTACTGGGAACAACCAGCCTGAATCTGACTCTGCTTTTTCTGCTACATATTTTGCTCCTTTTCCTGTAGTAAACATATCAAAACCAGTCCGAAGAAAGCTATTCAACCAAATCGTTCCTTCTGTACCCATTACTTCATCTCTTAAATCCATCCCTCCCCTAAAGGTCCAACTCACCTCAAATTGCCCTATGGCTCCATTTTCATATTTCACCAAAGCAATGGCATGATCTTCAGCATCTATGGGATGAACTTGGGTATCCGCCCAACACATTACTTCCACAGGACGAACGGATTTGCCTATAAAATTTCTCCCAATCTCTACACAATGACAGCCAAGGTCAATAATGGCTCCTCCTCCGGACTGCTCCTTGTCCCAAAACCAATCACTGTGCGGACCAGGATGCGCCTCCCTGGACTTGGTCCATAAAATTTTACCTAGACTTCCTGCATTGACACTTTCGACAGACTTTAAAAATTTCGGAGTATAACAAAGGTCTTCCAAATAGCCGGCAAAAATGCCTGCACTCTCTACAGCATCAAGCATTCTTTTGGCTTCTGCTGCTGTTCTCCCTAATGGCTTGGTACATAGCACAGCTTTTCCGGCTTCCGCACAAGCCATAACAGCTTCTTCATGTAAATGATTGGGCAAGGAAATAATCACTACATCCACCTTTTCGCTGTTGATTGTTTCCTCCATGGACGTACTAAAGCAATCCAGCCCATAGTCCTGAGCAAATCTTTCTGCATTATCAGCATTCCTGGAATAAACGTTAATTATTCTGTCCAATCTGCGTTGGGCATGTAATGTATCTGCATAAAAACGGGCGATGAAGCCTGAACCAAGCATAGCAATATTCATAGTATCTATTTTGGGTTAAATCAACAATAAGTTATAATGAAGTCATTCGGTGCCGGAAACAATGGCAAACCAATTGTATATTCGTGTTTTAAAATACTAAATGTACCAAAATCACTGAACATAATAAACCTTATAAGTAATCTTTATTTATAATTTATACGAGATATGATTTGGTAAAATACAGATTTGCAAATTCCAATAAATGGTTATTAACAATATTGAAAAATTTTTAGACTGGGTTCTTACTAAACAACTTAGCCTGAGCTATATTGCTTCAAAGCATAAGTTGAGGATACATGATAAAGAAGAAATAATAGGCGATTTATGGCTTTCTTTCAACCTAAGCTTTGACCCAATAGCCAATAAAGTCACCAAGGCAGAAAAGAACTGGATTGTCTTGTTGGTCAGAGCAGGAACTGCTGCAGTGGGTTATTTTGAAGAAGGCATTAATATGGAGCATAAAGTATTCCGGGCCTATATGGTGAGAAAAAAACAAGGCAAAAGCCAGATTAAATATTTGAAAACCAAAGGAAAATCACGGGCTGGTTCAAGGGTAAGACTCGGTGCTTCGGAAAAGTTCTTTGAAGATATCAACAATAAAATTTCCCAATACCTCAATAATTATCCCATAGATTATATTGCTTATTCCTGCTCCAAAACCTTATGGCCTTTTCTGTTTTCAGCAGAAGGAAGCTTTAAAAAAGACGACCCAAGATTGTACAAGGTGCCCCAGCATGTTCAGGAACCCGGATATGAAAAACTGCTAAAGATCAATGATTTCCTCCAATGCTCAAACTTGGTCATTGAAGAAAAATATCCAGATTATTTTTCAAGTTATATCGACATTGAAAGTCCAGAACAAGAAGACAATGACGATTGGTAAGCAGAATCCGAAATAGAGAATAACCATTACTTTTCTTCTGAAACCATCTGCCACAATAAGCTATAATCCTTACTTTCTTTAACTGAAATTGACAAAATGGCTCCATAATTTAGAAAGCATGAAGGCAGACTTTTGGTAAAAGTAAAGACCTTACAGGAAAAAATTTATCAATCTACTGTGTATATTTGTTGCATTAGAAAATAGAAATATGCTTTACGATATTACAATTATTGGAGGTGGAATCGTTGGATTGGCCACTGGGTTAAAGATAAAAACACAAAGACCAGAACTAAAGGTGGTTGTTTTGGAAAAGGAAGCCGAAGTGGCCAGCCACCAAACGGGAAATAATAGTGGGGTCATCCACTCTGGATTGTATTATGCACCCGGAAGTCTCAAAGCTAAAAATTGTATCAATGGTTACCATCAATTGGTGCAATTCTGTGAAGAAAACGAAATACCTTTTGAAATAACAGGAAAGGTGGTTGTCGCTACCAAAGAGGATCAACTTCCACAACTTAATCGATTACTTGAAAGAGGTTTACAAAATGGGCTTGAAGGTGTTCGATCCATAAGCATGGAAGAGCTTAAGGAACTTGAGCCCTACTGCCAAGGTCTCGGCGCATTGCATGTTCCCCAAACCGGAATTGTTGATTATAAGCGAGTTGCTTTGGCCTATGAAAAAAACTTTAAAGCTCTTGGAGGAGTAGTTTTGCCCAAACATAAGGTATTGAATATTAAAGATTTAAACAATACCATCACCATTAACACTTCAAGCGAGGAAATCAGCACTAAAATCGTAATCAATTGTGCTGGACTGTATGCAGACAAGGTAGCAGGCATGCTTGAAAAGGACCCTCTACCAATAAGGATAATCCCCTTCAGAGGAGAATATTTTAAGATCAAAAAAGAAAGAGAATACCTGGTTAAGAATTTAATATATCCAGTTCCCGACCCTAACTTCCCCTTCCTGGGCGTCCACTTTACCAGGATGAAAAAGGGAGGTGTGGAAGCTGGTCCAAATGCTGTATTGGCATTTAAAAAAGAGGGCTACAAAAAAACTGATTTTGACCTCAAAGAGTTTATGGATGCCGTTACTTGGCCAGGCTTACAGAAAGTGGCAGGTAAATATTGGAAAACAGGATTAGGAGAATACAAAAGGTCCTTTTTTAAGGCAGCCTTCACTACTGCTTTGCAAGAATTAATTCCAGACATTACTTCCTCAGACCTAGTATCGGGTGGTGCAGGTGTTCGGGCCCAAGCATGTGATAAAGATGGAGGATTATTGGATGACTTTGCAATCCAGGAAACAGCTAAAGCGGTGCATGTAATCAATGCTCCATCTCCAGCAGCCACAAGTGCACTTTCCATAGCGGATAAAATCAGCGAGATTGCCTTACAAAAAGTATAAACCGGTTAAAGTATTGGGTTTAGAGGTAAGCTAGCTCAATTTCTATCTAAAAGCTAAAAATCAAAAACAATTTTGTTTGGGGATTTTAAAGCCGGATTATGTAATAGCATTTCTCCGTCCTGATAATAGTCAGGGGTGAAGCCTGTCCCGTGTTTACGGGAAGTGTTGCAATCGCAAGAAAATCAGTCTGTTTGGAGATTTCAGCACGTAATAGATTGTCTATTGCATATTTCGGGTTAAACTAGCTCCACTAGGGTGAGATCTTCAAACAGACACTATTCCATCAATTTGAGAAGGTCAATTGCCAATTTAGGGGAATAACCAAAAAGTTACGTTCCAATATAAATTTTATCGGTAGTTTCTTACCTCAGTAAGGATAGCTAAGGCAGCTTCCTTAAATTCAAGTCTATGAGCCTCTATCCAAGGGCCAAAACCATCATCTAGCATCTTTCCCTTGCCCAAGGCCAATATATGAGAAATACGTTTCAGTCCAAAAAGTGCTAAGGTTGGTTTAATTTTATGCCTGGCTTGCTTGATTAATTCTAGATCTTCTGCATCAATACCTTTTAGATAGGCACTCTCTAGTTCTTCAACAGCAATTTCTATTGCATCCAATAATTGGTTTCGGAAGTCCAAATCATCCTCTACCATTTCTTCAATCTTAATAAAATCTATATTTTCTAAATTACCTTCCATATTTGTCAATTAGTTGAAGCATTTCCGGCCAAAAAACCTGTACTCCAAGCTGCCTGGAAATTGTATCCTCCTGTTATTCCATCTACATCAATAACCTCTCCTGCAAAATAAAGCCCCTTAACCAATTTGCTCTCCATGGTGTTGGCATCAATCTCATTTAATTCTACTCCACCAGCAGTTACAAATTCTTCCTTAAAGATAGTTTTTCCTGAGACTATTAAGGAAAATTTAAATAATTTTTCGATTAATTTATTAATTTTTTTCTTATTAACAGCCTCCCATCTTAATTCATGTTCGATTTCAGCTTTATCTGTCAAAAATTCCCATAGTCTAGCGGGCAAACCATAAAGCGGGTTTCGAGAAATTTTCTTAAGTGGGTGTTCTTTTTTATAAGCCAGCAATTCAGTCCTTAATCCTTCTTCCGTGAAATCGGCTTGCCATTTTATTAATGCTACAGCTTCATACTCCTTTTCATGTAACCATTTTGCACCGTAAGCGGATAATTTTAAAACAGCAGGACCACTAATACCCCAATGCGTAATCAATATAGGACCTGAATATTGTAGCTGACTTCCTTCAAAACGAATGTGCCCATTTGGAACACTTAAACCTTTGAGTTCTATTATTTGAGAAGAGGGAGAATTGAAAGTAAAAAGAGAAGGTATAGGTGGCTGAATACTGTGACCAAGTTGTTCTACCAAGGTGTACCCTTCTTTTTTAGGTTTTCCTCCTGTACAGATAATCAATCTATCTACTGACCAATTGTTATCAGCACTCTTAAGAAAAAACTTCCCATCAACCTGTTTTACTTCTTGTATTCCAGATTGGTAGAGCACTTTAACTCCAAAAGAATGAGCCTCCTTTTGTAAAACATTGGCGATACTGGTAGACTTGTCACTTACAGGAAACACACGACCATCTTGCTCCATTTTTAAAGGAACACCTCTACCTTCAAACCAGGACATAGTATCTTTAGGATTAAAGCTTTTGAACACTTTTTTCATGAACTTATTGCCTCTGGGGTAACCTTTCAGAAACTCAGAAGGAGAGCTGGTGCCATTGGTAACATTGCACCTTCCTCCCCCTGAAATCAATACTTTAGACAGTACTTTATTACTTTTCTCAAATAAAAAAACTTCTGCACCATTTTTAGCTGCCTGAATTGCAGCAAAAAAACCAGAGGCACCTCCTCCTATTATTCCAACCTGTAATTTTCTCACTATATTAATTCAGCCTCCTGTTTATCTTTTTTTATTGGTCAATGAACCCATAATTCCTCTGGTCAATTCCCTGAAAAATGTTCTTCCTAGTTGTCGTACCATGGTATTCTTACTCAACGATTCAAAAAATCCAACATCTTTAGCAGCCGAAGCTTTCCTTTGACTTTTAGAAGAGGCCTCCATTTCTTCCTTTTCAGGAGCCGCATTGTTGATTTTTTCTTCTAAAATTTCAAAAGCACTTTCTCTATTGATAGGTTCATTGTATTTTTTTGTCAAATTGGACTTTCCTACCTGTAAGTCAATTTCTTCAGGACTTAAAATACCCATTCTGGAAACCGGCGCTCTTAAAAGCGTATGAACAAGAGGGGTTGGGATACCTTTTTCATTCAATACGGTTATCAATGCCTCACCTATACCCATGGCTGTCAAAACTTCTGAGGTATCATAAAATGGTGATATTGGATAATTTTCAGCCGCTTTTTTAATGGCTTTTCGGTCCTTGGCCGTAAAGGCACGCAAAGAATGTTGAACTTTTAAACCCAATTGCCCCAAAATCTCATCGGGCACATCTGTTGGACTTTGGGTACAGAAAAAGATACCTACACCTTTAGACCGTATAAGTTTAACGATTGCCTCAATTTTTTCTAAAAGGTCCTTGCTGGCATTTGAAAAAACCAAATGTGCTTCATCGATGAAAAGACAAAGCTTAGGAACATCCTGATCACCTTGTTCAGGAAATGTTTCATAGATTTCAGACAGCAGACTCAGCATAAAAGTACTGAAAAGCTTGGGCCGGTTCTGAATATCTGTAAGTCTAATAATAGATATTACTCCTCTACCGGATTCTTGCCTAACAAAATCTTCAACCTCAAAAGAGCGTTCACCATAAAAATTTTCCGCTCCTTGCTGTTCTAGCTCAATAATCTTACGGAGAATGGTATTGACGGAACTTGAGGAAACAGCCCCAAACTCCTTAGTTATTTCGGCTTTACCTTCGTTAATGACATATTTCAGAATACTCCTAAGGTCCATCAAGTCCAATAAAGGAAGATGTTTCATATCGCAATACCTAAAAACCAAAGACAAGATCCCAGACTGCGTATCATTTAAGTCTAAAATTTGTGCCATCAATACAGGTCCAAATTCGGAAACGGTGGCTTTTAGTTTGACGCCTTTCTCCTGACTGATAGACATTAATTCCACGGGCAGGCCTGTAGCTTCATATGGAATACCAATACTCGCAGACCTTTTTTCAATGTGTTCATTATTGGTTCCTGGACAAGCAAGTCCAGTCAGATCACCTTTAAGGTCCATTAGAACTGATGGTATGCCTTTCAATGAAAGTTGCTCTGCAATGACCTGAAGGGTTTTGGTTTTACCCGTCCCTGTGGCACCAGCAATCAGCCCATGCCTATTAAGAGTTTTTAAAGGAATTTTTACCTGAGCCCCAGTAAGGGCTTCTTTTTCAAGCATACCTGTACCTATGATAAAGGAATCCTTTTTAAAGGTATAGCCAAGGTTTATATGCTCTTTGAACTTATCTGAATGTTCCATCAATTTGTCATTAATATAAAAAAACCTTAATGCAATCCCATGGATTACATTAAGGCCTTAACCTTAAGAGAAGTAAGTACTTTTTTTTTCGCTGATGTAAGTTATTACAAATCATGTAGAATTTGCATATTTCTTTCCTATAAAGCGTGTCATTATTTCACAAATGGCAACCAAGGCTGCTAATTGTAGTCTTACCTTCTAATAAAAGAATAAATTTTGTATTAGTGGGTCACTACAGGATCCAGGTTTTTAGCTTGTTCTATAAAATCTGTAACCTTAGAAAGCGCCGGCACAGCATTGGTCAGGTTTTTCGCTTCATTGGTAGCAATAAGGGCCTGATGCAAATTCTCTGCATTTCTAGTCCTCAATTCTTTAACAGTATCCACCCCTGCTGCCTTAAGCAACTCAGCAAATTGACTGGCTATACCTTTGATTCTGAACAAATCAGCCATATTGACCCAGTTCAAAATTACTTTCTCGTCAATACCACTTGCAGCAGCTATTTCTTTTCTACCGCTTTTACTTGCACCTTTTTCGAGTAAATTCTCAACGGTTACTATACCTGCTGCTGATAGTTTTTCTTTGTTTACAGGGCCTATTCCCTCAATTTTACTAATAGAATTTGACATTTTGATATAATTAAGTTTAATGAATTAAAGTATTATTTGAACAAACCACCTAGACCACCTTTAAGTAAGTCTGAGGCCTTATCAGCAATTGCTTTTCCTGAAGATTGACCCAACATTTTGACCAAATCCGTTTTTTCTATGTTCCCGCTTTTTGAGCCAGAAATAGCAGATATGATTTTAGGCAAAACAAAGGAAGCAACAGACATCGCCATTTCTGGAGAGAGTCCAAGCTTAGAAGCATAACTACCAGTAAGGTTCCCTAAGATGCTTTTAAACATGGGATTTGAGGTCAGTCCACTTCCAGTATTCAGCATACCTAGAATTCCATCAAAATTTCCTCCAGCTGCCTCTTTTGTCAAACTTTCAAACAAACTACTTTTAGTGGTACTTACTGCTTCTGAAGCCTTACTTTGATCAAGACCAAACTTTTCTGTCAAGCCTGAAATCAATTCTGGAGACAGGTTTTCTAATAGTGATGAAATCATATGAATTATTTTTATATGGATTAGTATTTGAATCTGTAATTTATAAGTTTATTTCGTACTTCAAAAATAAAGGTAATTTTTGTAAGCAGCTATTGAATAACTACCAGTTAATATTTCATATACTTAAATAAAACGATTCTTATTTCATTTTCTTCAGTAAACAATAACCGTTCCACTTTATAAACATAATTGATTGATAAAAGGCAGAAAATGGTGCAATCCAAACCGTTAATAGGTAAAATCTTTCATAAAATCATTTTTATTCAAATTGTAAACGCATAATCAGGATATTTACTACTTACTAATCTGAGCACAATATAATTCAACTAAATATAGGTTAGAATAGGATAGACCTAATAACGTAATTTATTTTTTCAACATAATCCAAACGAAATAATACTATTTTAAAGCAATGAATTATCCTGTTTAAATCAAAAATGATAAATACCTAATTATTAAACCTAAAATAGTACAATTTTGAACCAAATTTCCACTTAAATCTTTGATATAACCTTATATACTGCATTTTTATGGCTTCAAAAACTTTCCTATCTCGCCTAATTCCTTTTAAAATTTACAAAAAAAAATTGTGAAATTAAAATGCCTTAGGGCTTCTAATTCCCTTCCACTTAAAAAAAAGATATACTTTGGGCGGTACAATTGAAAATTCAACTTGGGTATAGCTGTTTATTTGTAAGAAATTATAGGCTAAAAATTAACATTTGGCGGTTGCCATAGAATCTTGGTTAAAAAACATTAAAGTTTTCAATGATAATTGAATATTTCCTGAAAGGTATTTACTTTGCCATCCAGAAGAATCAATAAAAATGAAAAAACGCCCTTATCTCTTACTTTTACTCCTGTTTTTATCCTTTGGTCTATTTCATTCCTTTAGCTCCTATGCACAAGTAAGCCCTAATTTAGGTACTACCTCAGCCATGTTAGAAAAGGCCTCGTCTGCAATGGACAATGGAGACTTTAAAAAAGCCAATGGGATTTTTAGAGATATCATCGAAAGCAACCAGCCCATTCCACCTGAAATGCCTTATTTGTTTTCTAAAACACTATTTGAATTAGGGCAATACCACAACGCACAAAGCTTTGTTAACAAATACCTTGATCTCAATGGTTTTAAAGGTAGTTATTACAAACAAGCAAAAGCTTTACAAGCTGAATTGGCCCATCCCTTGGAAGAAATCGCTTCTTGCGAGTATTGTGATGCCAGAGGTTATAGATATGGTACTTGCACCACCTGTCATGGAGAAGGTAAATCAGAACAATCCTGCTCCCTTTGTAGAGGTAGAGGTGTCATTGGCTGTAGCAGATGTGCTGGAGATGGTCTTGTCACCAAAAAGAATGTCTTTAATATAGTAGAATACTTTGAATGCGAGCGTTGCTCCGGCAAAGGGAGACTAACCTGTACTTCTTGTCATGGCACTTTAGTGGAAACTGATTTTTGCCCGGTATGTGAAGGTTCGGGACATATCCTGACAGAAGAATTATGCGACCACACTGTTCCTGAAAAGTAATCCCTTATCTACCTCTTTCAAACTTGCCTTATTGAACTTATCATTAAGGGTTAAACAATGCATTTTTATCTAAGTAAGAATTAAGATTTCCTGTTTCTAAAGGGTGTAACTTTTTGATGTTTTGCTAAAGAGAAGGCTTAAACCCTAAATATGCAATAGACATTCTATTACGTGCTGAAATAGCTTTAAAATACCCAATCGTTGCTGTTTTCAATTTCACCATAGCGGTGCTATGCTAAAATCTCCAAACAGCCTGATTTTCTTGCGATTGCAACACCCATCACGAATTCTATTACATAATCCGGGCTAAACTATAGCTTACTCAATTACAAGGCATTACCACGTACTAACTTAAGTTCAATCTAACTGAACAAAGTTCAATAATTCATTTTGAAATGATTTAAAGATTAGGCAACAAATCCTTTTAAGAGTATCTGATACTTCAAGCATCTAATAGATAAATAAGTAAAGCATAACTCAGGAATAAACTTCTTTTCCCTTAGAAGAAATAAACTTTGTCAAATAATCCGAAAGCAAATGGTAAGCTAGATTCAAAAATAACCTTAAACAACTGAATTCCAAACATTAGTAAATCCTTAACTACAATTCAGTAAAATTAAACTTGAGTCAGTATAATGATTCATCTATCACTAAAAGAGAAACTATTCAAGCCTAGGGCTATCCACAGTTACTACCATAGAATTATTTTAAGAGTTCATATTTCAGGCCTTAATAAAAGAGCTTTAGCATTTTCAATATTCTTAAGCGGAGAGCTGTCAATAATAGTCAAAGGTCAATTAATACCATTTCAAGTATTAAGCAAAAAAAGATTATTGAAGCAGAATATCAGCTATCATAACTCATTGATAAATATAACCTTGTCTAATATTAAATACAATTAAATTCAATTGACCTAAATTTAACTACAATCATTAGAATCGTTTTTTGGGTATAAAAAAAGGCCTGAATTAATCAGGCCTTTTAAATCATATAAGTAAGAGACAAACTCTTATTATTTACAATACTTTTTAATCGATTCCTTTGCAGGAGCATAATCATTCTTTACTGCCGCTTTAAAATCCTTACAAGCATTTCCTATCTGATCAGTAGCTGCATACAGCATTCCTCTGTAATAATAGGCCTGACCATTGGTAGGACTCATTTTTATAGCTGTATTGTATTCTCTCAGTGCTTCCTTTACATTGCCTAAACTATGCATGGACCTGGCCTTTAGAAAATAAGCCATTGCTGGTGCACCGGAGACAGATACTGCATTGTCGGCATACATTAGCGCCAATTCAGGTTTTCCATTGTTATGGTACAAATTTGAAAGGCTAAGCAAGATCTGAGTATTCTTTGAATCATGTTTCAAGGCCTGCTTAAAACTTTGCTCTGCCAATTTAAATTCATCCAACTCTTCATGTGCCCTTCCTTTATTGTAAAGAACTTTAACATGATTAGGCTTATTTTCCAGGTAACTGGCATAAGCCATAATTGCTTCTTTGTACTGTCCTTCACTGTAAAAGGCATCCCCTTTATTGGACGAATTGTTTCCACAAGCCACAAAAAAGGAAGCCAATAGAAATATACTTAATAGGTTTTTAATTGAAATCATATATTAAATTGAAATTAGACTGCTACACTGTTATCTCTGAGAGCATCATTGAGAGAAGTCTTTAAATCTGTCGAAGCTTTTCTTTGACCGATGATAAGTGCACAAGGAACCTGGTATTCACCAGCATTAAACTTTTTGTTTAAGGTTCCTGGTATAACTACTGATCTATCAGGAACATACCCTTTGTACTCTACTGGTTTATCGCCAGTTACATCGATGATTTTAGAACTTGCAGTAAGAGTAACACCTGCACCAATAACGGCCTCTTTACCAATTCTTACTCCCTCTACTATGATAGCTCTGGATCCTATAAAAGCACCATCTTCAATAATGACAGGTGCTGCTTGAATGGGTTCCAAAACGCCTCCTATGCCTACTCCACCGCTAAGGTGAACGTTCTTTCCTATCTGTGCACATGATCCTACAGTAGCCCAAGTATCAACCATGGTTCCACTGTCTACATAAGCACCGATATTGACATAAGAAGGCATCATCACTACACCGCTAGCAAGAAACGCGCCATATCTTGCCACAGCATGAGGAACTACTCTGATTCCTTGCTTGGCATAATTGGTTTTAAGCGCCATTTTATCATGAAATTCAAAAGGTCCAACCTCAATAGTTCTCATTTTTTGAATGGGAAAATAAAGGATTACAGCTTTCTTTACCCAATCATTTACCTTCCAAGTACCATCGTCTGCAGGCTCAGCCACCCTAAGTTTACCATTGTCCAGGTCCGCTATAACAGTTTTAATCGCGATTTGGACATCTTTTTCATTCAATTGCTCCCTGTTGTCCCAGGCTTTTTCAATAATATGCTGTAAATCCATAAATTTAATATTAGCTTAGTTTGATTTTTCAATTTTATGCCTCAAAAAATCCCCATTATATTCGCTTCTGTCCTCAAACCAGTGGATGATTCCAGAGTGTTGTATAAGCTGGGATTTTCAATTCGTGAAACAAATAAATACGACCTTAACATCATAGGGTTTTCAACAAAAAAAACGCCTAAGGTCAAAAATATACGCCTAATAGAGATTTTTTCTGGCCCACGAACTCATATTTCCCGACTATTTGTCCCATTTAGGTTCCTTCAGCAGCTTTTCAAAATTAAACCTGCAATAGTTATTGTCACCACCTACGAATTACTACCAATGGCTACAATAGGGAAATGGATGCTTGGCTACCGCTTGATCTATGATGTTCAGGAAAACTATTCCAAAAACATATCCAGCAACCAAACATTACCCTTTTTGGTTCGAAATTTAGCTATTCTCTTGGTCAAAACTGCTGAAAAACTCAGTCAGCCAGCCATTGATCACTATATTTTTGCAGAGAAATGTTACGCCAAGGAAATGCCTGCCATTAAGAACTACACAATAGTAGAAAATAAGGCTTCAATTCCTCCAATAACAAAGGGCTCTTTTAGAATAAAAAATGCCAATGCGGTTCATTTTATAATCAGTGGCACCATCACACCCGTTTACGGCGTGCTAGAGGCCATTAAATGGTTCCTTAAGCTACAAGAACAACTCCCTCATGCAAAGTTAACCATTGTTGGCCATTGTCCTATGGAAAGCTTTTCAAATGAATTACTAACACGTTACCAATCAAAAGCAGGGGTAAATCTATTTCTTTCTTCAAGCCCTTTACCAGCAGTCTTTATTCAAGAGAAGATAGACCAGGCAGATGTGCTGTTATTGCCCTATCATTTGCTACCAAGTATAAAGGATAAGGTTCCAACCAAACTTTATGAAGGAATAGCCCATCAGAAAGTGATTTTAATTACCGATAATCCAGTGTGGAAAGAGATTGTGGATAAGTATCCGGCAGGAATGTGTGTAGATTTTTTAGCTATTGAGAATGCTTTTATGGTGTGGAAAACGCTCTTAAGCATTGATTTTTACCGGTTTTTACCCGATGAAAACGTTGATTGGTCAATAGAAGGAATAAAATTCCAACAATTAATAGGTGAATTAGCGGGTCAATAGCCTGAGCAAAACTCCCCATTTGTACTTTTCCAATATACCTTTTTAAGGTGTGATTTAACAGGTTTATTAAAAATTGTATTTGTAATTCATTGATAAACAATGTTTTATTTAATTTTTAGACTTGTCTAAATTAATTTATCGGGTAAACTAAATTAACGAAAAAGATAAGAACACAGTTATCCACAGTTGATTTAGACAGAAATTAAATATTTTTTTAGACCAGTCTAAATTATAAATTTGTAGAAATTTAGTTTTTATGATAAGCCTGAGTCAAGCGGAAGAGAATTATTTGCGAACCATTTACAACCTTGTAGCGGAAGGTCTGGAGAAAGTATCCACAAATGAGATTGCTGCAGCGGTCAATACGAAGGCCGCCTCAGTGAGTGATATGCTAAAAAAATTGGCGGAAAAACAACTGATTGATTACAGGAAATACTATGGTGTAAGCTTAACTGATGAGGGTAGAAAAACAGCACTTCATATCATAAGAAGGCACCGCTTATGGCAAGTATTTTTGGTAGACAAATTAAAATTTAGCTGGGATGAGGTCAATGCAATTGCAGAAGAATTGGAACATGTAAAGGCTCCCCTTCTCGTCCGTCGCCTGGATGAATACCTGGGATTTCCCAAATTTGATCCACATGGAGATCCTATCCCGGATGAATTTGGGGAGTTAAGCACCAAGCCAAGAATAATCCTTCAGGAAGTTCCTGTAGGACAAAGTGGGAAAATTGTTTCGGTAAGTGACACAAGTGCTGCCTTTTTAAAATACCTTGACAAGGTAGGTATCTATATAGGTGCAAAAGTTCTTGTCTTGGAAAAAGTAGACTACGATGGTTCTCTGGAATTATTTATTGACAATCAGAAAAAGGTGTTTGTATCTAAGGAAGTCGCTGCCAATATTCAGGTAATACTTCATCCTCTTTAATGGAATGGAACCGATTTGAAAATTAAAAGGTTCTTTAAAATCTTGACTTGAAAATTAACTATAGTAATAAAGACCTCAAATTAACAACAAGGTTTACTTGATAAAATTATTAATTTTTGTCAATCTGAAATGAACAGCTTTAAGAAATTATTATAAAACACAGACATGAAAAAAGTAGTAGGACTTCTGGTGTTGCTGGTTTTTGTTCAACAACTGGCTACCGCACAAAAAAATGAGATCACTTGGTACAGCTTTGAGGAGGCAATAGAAAAGACAGCCGAAAAACCAAAAATGGTTTTAGTGGATGTTTACACCGATTGGTGTGGCTGGTGCAAAAAAATGGATAGAAATACTTTTACTGATTCTAAAGTCATCGAATACGTCAACGAAAACTTTTACGCTGTTAAGCTAAATGCTGAAGACAGGAAAAGGAAGTTTGAATTCAAAGGAAAAGAATACACCGAACAAATGATGGCTTATAATATGAGGGTAAGGTCTTATCCAAATTTTGTAGTCATGGATGCTGCAATGGAAAATATCACTCAGCTTCCCGGCTATAGGGAACCGGATAATTTTATCAGTTCACTTAAAATTTTACTCGAAAATTTCGATCATTAATGGCCTTGCATTTTAGTCAAAAAGAAGATACCATCATCGCTTTGGCCACACCTCAAGGTGTAGGTGCAATCGCAGTTATCCGCCTTTCCGGAAACAATGCCATAAAACTGGCCAATCAGGTTTTTTATGGCAAGGACCTGGAGAAGCAGGAAAGTCACACAATTCATTTTGGAACGATTCGAGATGAAAAGCGAGTAATCGATGAAGTGCTCGTTTCCTTATTTGTTGCGCCTAAGTCTTTTACCAAAGAAAACGTTGTAGAAATCTCTACTCACGGCTCTTCTTATATTATCAACCAAGTAATAAAATTGCTGGTCAGAAAGGGAGCCCGCCCTGCCCTACCGGGTGAATTTACGCAAAGGGCTTTTTTAAATGGACAGTTTGACCTGGCACAGGCAGAAGCGGTAGCAGATTTAATTCACAGTGATTCCGAAGCTTCTCACCAAGCTGCCATGAATCAAATGCGTGGTGGGTTTTCTGGTGAAATTGCCAGTCTTCGTACAGAGTTGATTCATTTTGCTTCCATGATAGAATTGGAACTGGACTTCACAGAGGAGGATGTAGAATTTGCCAGCAGAGATGATTTGCGAATTCTTGTAGAAAAATTACTCCGTGTTGTGGAGCAATTGATCAGTAGTTTTGACTTGGGAAATGTGATTAAAAATGGGGTACCAACCGTAATTGCCGGAAAACCAAATGCGGGCAAGTCCACCCTACTCAACGCTTTACTCAAAGAAGAAAAAGCCATCGTTTCGGATATAGCCGGAACCACTCGTGACTTTATCGAAGACGAAATCAATATTGGCGGCGTGATTTTTAGGTTTACAGATACTGCCGGAATCCGAGAAACCACTGATGTTCTCGAAGCCATGGGAGTTAGTCGAACCCATGAGAAAATGAAGACCGCATCACTGATCCTCTATCTATTTGATTTGGGTGATACGGACATGGTGGAAATCAGCAAAGACATTAATAAATTAGAAAATCTAGGAATCCCTTTCCTTAAAGTAGCCAATAAAGTAGACAAGTCCAATCCATTGTTTGTCAACGAATTAAAGAATTCTTATCCGGACACTATTTTCATTTCTGCAGGAAAGAAAGAAAACCTAGAAACTTTAACGAGCCGGATACTAGAATTGGTAAACCTGGACAAATTCAGAACCGGTAACACCATAGTCACCAATATTCGCCACTACGATTCATTAACTAGAACCCGTCAATCTTTACTTGATGTGCTGACCGGTCTGGACGAAGAAGTAACCAATGATTTCTTAGCCATGGACATTCGTCGCTCGCTTCATTTCCTTGGTGAAATCACCGGAGAGATCACCACCGACGATTTACTTGCAAATATTTTTAGTAAGTTTTGTATCGGAAAGTAAAAACCTTTGAGGTTTTCAAAGCCTTAAACCCGAATTATGTAATAGGATTCGTTATAGCCTGTCCCGTGTTTATGGGAAGTGTTGCAATCGCAAGAAAATCAGGCTGTTTGGAGATTTTAGCATAGCACCGCTATGGTGAAATTGAAAACAGCAACGTAGTGGCTGATTTTAAAGCGATTTCAGCACGTAATAGATTGTCTATTGCATATTTCGGGTTAAACACATAAATAATAGCTACAAGTCAAAAGAATTAGAATTGACCATTTCATTTTTAAAACAGCTGGTGGCAGACGGCAAGAAATATATTTTGAAATAAAATCAATGTAAGATTTCCACCATTGAGAGATAGTAGCGTGTGTGCCTCAATTTTCCAGTCCTTTTTAGGGCTGGACTAAGTGAACCTAAAATCAAACCCGTATTTCGATGAAATTCGCGTTCCAAATGTATGAATGCCGATGCGTCAAATGTGAAATTTGGCCAATTCGGTCTCTCCCAAATCTATTTCATGAGTTATAAAACTTTTTTCTATAGCTCAATAATATGAAATAAATGAGTTATAAAATAACATGCTATAGCTCATTTTTCGATTCTGCCACAACATTTGAAAAAAATCATTTTAATTTCAATTGAATATTAAGTACGAAAAAAGGGCATTTGACTGTTTCCGGAGAATGGGCTAAACATTTACTGAAAGTGGAGAGAAACCTATTTTGTAAAGGTGAAAGAAATACTTAATTTCCAAGAATCGTAGTCCAGTTAAAAAAAACATCCTTCTACTTGCTCATGATAAATGAAGTCATCGAAATTGAATCATTCAATCCATTTGAATGTCAATATCCTAACAGAAAATTGATCACAAGGGAAACTTTAATCCTAATTAAAAATCTTCGTGCTGCGGGTCACAAGGTAAGAATACTTCCAGATGATGATCAGCCTTTAGAAATCTTGTATAAAAAGGGCATTTCTGAATTTTTTTTCGGATGTTCTAATTCTGTATTTATTTGGTAAGGCGGCCGACGTTGCAGTAAATGTAGTTTCAAGTCAGATTGATAAGTTGCTTGAAAGTGGTAAAAATGTTAAAAAAGAAAATATCATTATTAACATTGACAGATCAACTAATAATTTCAATTATTATGGAGAAAAAGTACTTAAAAACACTGAAAATAAATTACTTGAAGAACGATTACAACTCAAAAAGAAATATGAGAAATGCTTCAAAGTCATTTCTCCTTTCCAGAAATACCCCATCCCTATTTTTTTAAACCATAAGCCAAAAATTGTGGGATGGTGTCTCATATACGAAGATGAAAAAGGACTTGGAACAGAAGGAATAGTTACAAATAAAAAGGTAAAACGTCGCATCAGTCAAGGCAGGCTTAAAGGATTTAGCATCACTGGTATAGCAAAGATAACTCAATGCTCTATTTGTAATTCCAAATTTACCGAATGCAATCATATTCCTGGAAAAGTGTATAATAACAAAGAATGTGTCAATAAGGTCATTGAGGCTGACTTTGTGGAAGCCAGTATTGTGAAAGAGCCTGTAAATCCACAATGTTTGATAAACATGGAATTGTAAGCAAAACTAACTGAATTTCAGTCTAAATTTTAGACCCAATAGATATTTCCTTTTGATTTGTACAACCTATGTACAACCTTACGATTAGTTAAGTATTGAATATCAAATAGTTAACACTTACTTTATCAGAAATTAAGCTTGAATCAAGTTCTAAACAACTTTAAACGACCGCATTCAGTTATCTATATATCAGGTAAATATATTTATATTATTTTTATTTTTATTCATTTTTTTCAGTTCAATTGCCAGTAGGATTGGATGCTTAAGAAAGACCTATTCTATCTAAAGTTGGTTTAATATTTCACACAGCCAAAGCCAAAGTTGTGTTAAGAAGTTATTTCAACCTCTTTCCCAAACCACAAAGCATTTTTTAATATAGCAAGAAGGCTATTTAGAAGCTACCTAGTAACAAGGTTAAATTTTAAATTTTTAGTAAATAAGTTTTTAAACTAATCTTTTATTATATATTTGTTTTGGGTCTATTTACCTATTAGAAAACGAATCGTCAATTATATCTCGAATTATCGATTTACCAAAATGCAACCGCATCTGAGAAGTCCGAGTTTGAACAGTGCTTTGTAGTGATGGAATTTAAATTTTAGAACAATGAAAAACGTATTCTACCTCCTTTTGATTCCCCTTCTCTATTCCTGCGGTAAGGAATCTTCTGAAAAAGCCCAATCAAGAAATACTCTAGAAAACCTGACTTATACGGTGGATACAATACTGGTAGATTCGGGAGAGGATATTTTCATCTTAAGCTCAGGACTAGGAACTAAAGCCCTTAATCAAGACAAAAGCAAATTGCTGTTTTTTGAAAATAGCCCACTGAATTTAGTGGAAGTGGATTTGAATAAGCTCAAGTTAGTTAGTAAAACACCATTTCAAGAGGAGGGGCCTAATGGAGTAGGTTCAAATTATGTGAGGTTTCAGTCGGGACCAAATGGGGATTTATTTATCAATGGCTATACTACACAGGGAATATTTAATGGCAGTGGCGAACTGCTCAAAAGTCTAAATGTGGTGCCGGAAGGAATTGAGCCTGATCTAGCCAATAATGTGCAACAGCTGTATGATAAGGCTATTTATGATTTTGAGAACAATCGAATCTATTCCCAACCACCAAGTCAGGAAAATAGGAAGCACCTTTTATTTATTATCGATCCGATAACCAAGGAATATCAAATTGAGCCAATACCTGAAATGAAAGCTGTAATGGAATTTACGGGGACTTTGGTCGTAGATGGGATGATAGACTTTTTTTGGGTCGACAACCAAATGTATATCGAAAATCAACAACTTTTGCTTACCGTGGGTGCTATGAGTGCGGTTTATCGGTTAGACCTGGTGAAAAACAGCTTCGAATTTATTGATATTCAGCACAAAAACTTTCCTAACCGTATGACATTCTCTGTAAATAATTCTCCTGTAGAACAAGCAGAATTTAATGAAGATCGAAAAAAGGTTTTCGAGCATTTGAATTACTTGGAGCCGCGCTGGGATGAGAGCAGAGAAATGTTTTTACGACTGGGTAAAAAGACATTTTTGGGTGAAAGACGAGAAGATCCATCTACTTATGAGGTTTTTCTTTTCGCTTATGACCAAGACTTCAATGTTTTGGGCGAGACCAAAATTGAAGGCTTAAAACAAGCTCCGGGAAGCTACTTTTGGAAAGATGGCAAGCTCTGGTCCTATGTCAATGTCGAAGATGAATTGGGTTTTGCGGTGATTGACTTTAAATTTTAGACCTATATAGTCAGAAAAGAACCACCACTCGATTGAAAAAGCATTTAAGGACCTTTTCAACATTGTTGTAGAAAAATGCATCAACCTACTCAACTTCTTACTCTCTCCTAAATCCTATAATAGGAAATTATATCCGGGCCAGGGCTGCAGCGCTTTTCAAAATGAATTAAAAAACCTCGCTGTTTTCCTCCCTTCGCCGGATACAATTGCTTGGTTAATGATTGCTGAATTTAGACAACAGGATTTTTCTCATTGACAATAGAGATCTTGCTTTCTACTTTTACAGTATTTACCAGATTGTCCAATACAGGGCAACGGGCCTCTACCTCTTTAATAAGTTCTTGTATCCTTTCGGGACTTTCATCAGAATCAATAAACGTTTCCACTTCTATTTTATGGTATCCGGGACGTACATTTTCGTCTATTCCCAGAAATCCCCTCCAGTCTATATTCCCTTTGGTTTCTACCTTGACATTGTTTAATTGAATTCCTTTTAAAGAAGCGACAACTTGATAGGTAATCACCTGGCATGAGCCTAGAGAAGCCAATAAATACTCTACAGGATTGGGGCCTAAGTTTGTTCCCGCCAAAGCTTCTGGTTCATCTGCGATAAACTCGAAATCTCTCGCCGTATTTTTCACGCGGACATGCTCATCCATTTCGGAAGTAACTCTAAATACTCCTTTTGTTAGGCTTACATCTTTTTTGGTAGCTTCAATAATTCCTTGGAATGTTCGCTGTACTAATTCTGACATGGTTATTTAATTTAAAAGTTAATAAATAATAAATAGGATTTTATAGGGGTGAAGCTGAAGCAATCACTCCATAGACTGAATCGTCTTAGTATCGGAAATTAGAAATGAATTTTACATGCGGCCAGACATAGACTTATCCCTATTGTGCAGCAATCAGCAACACAAATGAATCGTCTTGTGGCGAAAAAGTTCCTTTGAAAAGGTGTAAATAACGGGGTTGTGATTTGTCTTCATGTTGTCTTTTTTATAGTCCTCTTATTTAAGAGTCTGGAATTGGCACCTTTTCATTTGATGAAGGTTGCCAGTAGGTCATAGAGCCAGTCTCTCGCTACTTCTTTATAAATCAAGGCATATATTACTTCTTATATGCCTTTGACATGATTGTGGCACAAACTTAGGCATAGATTTCTAAAAACAAAATCTTTCTGGTTTCTTTTAACAAAAGGACTTTTGGAAAAAGAAATTTCAGGTTTCAAAAAATAATTTGGCCTAGGTCGCAGGTCAAAATCTTCTTTGGGAATCTGAGTTTTATTTTAGAAAGTAAGCGTGGTTGGTAGTTATGCCTTCCTTAGCAAATGGGTAATTGCCTGATAAACCAAAGCATCTTATAATCCACCCAAATCTCATTTTCAGCCACTTCCCTTAAATTAAAAGGGCAGAGCCTGTCCCTACCAAAGTCGGGAGGGATTATAACGGTATAACAAAACAGCTACGAAATTGATTTTTGGAACGTTTACAGAAATATCCACATTTCCTTTTAAAAGGCGGATTTACCTGATTTACTTTTTCAATATCTATTTCTAGGAAGGTTTTGCTTGACCAAATCAACCCAATTTTAATGGCAGTAAGACAGGTTTAACTGTTCGGGATGCTAGAACAATTAAAAGTGGAGCCTTAAACCAAAATAAATTGATTTTTAAAATGTAGGTTGATTCTCACAAACGTATACTGTATATTTACACTATACATATTCTAATGATAAAAAGTATCAAGAATAAAGCCCTAAAAAACTATTGGGTCAAGGGTGATAGAAGTAAACTTCCGTCAACCATGATCCGGAAAATTGAGATGGTAATGGAGATTATCGATAGTATCGAAAAGGTACCTGATGACCTATACCCATTCCCTGAATTAAAACCTCACCCACTAAAAGGTAATAGAAAAGGAGATTGGTCCCTTGAGATTTCAGGTAATTGGCGTATTACATTCAACTACAACAATCAAACTGGGGCAGCATACGATTTGGACTTAGAAGATTATCACTAAAATATAAATGAAATGGAAAGAGATATTACAACATACATTCACCCAGGAAAAATTTTTTTCGAAGAGGTAATTAAACCAAATCACCTTAAAATTGGAGAAGTCGCAGAACTCTTGCAGGTTTCGAGGCTAACAGTATCAAAAATTGTTAATGAAAAAAGCGGCATCTCACCCAATATCGCACTCCGAATTCAGACCGTTTTTGGTGGAAGCGCCGAAATGTGGACTAAAATGCAGCACAAATATGACATGGCGCTAGCCATCAAAGAATTCGAGCGCAATAATCCAAAATTGAAAAGATTTGAAAAAGCTTAGAATTTTTGAGAAGAGACATTAGCAACCGACCTGGATTATAATGTCTTTTACCGCTATCGGGTTTCGTTGAGTGAGGAAATTATATAATATGCCATTTCAATAATAGGGTACAAAATAAACAAGATGCATTGTATACTCGTTAAATATGGTGTATTTTTACACCATAAACACACAAAAAAATGGCTAGACAAACTATCTCTGTTAATGAACCGAATGACCGTTGGATGAAACAAAAAATTGAAGAGAATGAATTCTCCAGTAAAAGTGAATTGATCAATGACCTGATTCGTAGACAAAGAGAACAAGAAGAAGAGCGATTATGGTTAAGGAATGAGCTTATAAAGGGTGAAAATAGTGGCATATCCAATAAATCTATGGCTGAAATTCTTGCAGAGGCTAAACAAAGAGTAAAAAATGGCCAATGAATTATATTCTTACCCGCCAAGCAGAAGAAGACCTTATTCAAATTTATCTTTAGGATCAAGCAGTTTTTGGTCCAACCCAAGCTGAAAAATACCATGGATCGCTAGAGAATACGTTTAATAGGATTGCTGAAAATCCTGAGATGTATCCTTTAGCAACATCTATTCATAAAGGTTACAGATATTGCGTTCATAGCTCACATACAATATTCTTCACAGTAGAGGATCAGGTCAGGATAGTTAGGATCATTGGTAAACAAAAATTTCCTTAGTCTTCAAAAAACCAGAAATGTTAAATAGATTTCTTGCCATAATAACTACCACGTTTACAAAATTTCTAATTACATGGTTGTAGTAAGCACTAGAGAATTTCGTCAAAACCTAAAAAAATACCTGGATTTAATAGACAAAAATGAGCGAGTTATCATACAGAGAGGAAAAAACAAAGTGTATGAAATCTCCAACAACATAAAAAATGATAGGTTTTTTGACGATCCAGTTATTCAAGAACGTTTGGCAAAAAGTATTCAATCCTACAATGAGGGAAAAACTACTAAGTTAACAGATGATCAATTTAAGGAATTTCTTGGCCTATGATATTTGAGATTGTTTTTACTACTAAAGCAATGGAAGATATTTGTTAAAATAAACTCCATAAACCGGTCTACACTTCTTAATACCCAAGCTACTCTCACCTCTGGTACTTTTTTAAAATCTCTGCCTGTTCAAAGATCTCTTTGTATACCTCATCCCTCACCTATTGGTCGGGCAAAGCACTTTTTAGGGAAGCATTGTTTTTTTCTATGTTATACAAGACAGTATCCACTATCAATGCGATATCGACCTGCTTAGAATGTACCATCACATGCCATAGGTGGTATTCAAACTAAAATCGAAAGTATTTGACAAAAAACCTCTAAAAACTTCCTCTCAATAAAAAAACACGGATAAAACCGTCAATAAGTGATTTTGTGCCCATCGTTACGTAGAAAAAAACAAAAATCCGGACAAAATCATTAAACACTCAATTACCAAACCAATAGCTCGCCCCCAACCATAAAAACCTCAACAATACAGGGGTGTTATGTAATCTAAAAACTAACACCTAAATTCCGTAGCGAACTTCTTTAATCAATTGGTTCCAATAGGGATTAAACCTTCCAGGTTTCATACACCTAATTTTAATTCCCGCTGCTGATCAATAAAACCTGGAAGGTTTCCGGATTTAACCTAATCATTATCAATTAACAATTATATAATTAACCATTAATAATTATTCAAAAACTCCTCCCAATCCTTACCATCCGTAAGCCAGGCAAGGTTGAAAATGGCCATTTTACCTGAGTAACCTTTAGCATCTTGGCCTTCTCCTTCAAAGAATAGGTAAATCAATCCTTCGCTTGGGGTACCGGCTCTTCCGGCTGTCATGGAGGAATAGGCGAACTTGCCTTCTTCCACCAGTTTGCTTACAGGCCAGGTTTTGCCACCATCGAAGCTGGCCCAGACGGTTCCGTGGTTTCTGCCTTCATTGGATACTATATTACTATAGAGCAAGACATCATGCCCTTCGATTGGCAGTCTAATCAAACCTGCCATCAATCCATAATCCCCGCTTTGGTCTCCATCAGGTAATTCTTCACTGACGTAAAGGCCTTCCCAGGTCTCTCCACCATCTGTACTGTGCGCAATATGTCTCATTCTTGGGTTTAAGCCATCGGTGGACAAGTGCCTGCGGGAATTGTAGTAGATCGTTCCATCGGAAAGTTCTGTCAGCGTAGCTTCACCGGTTCCATTGGCAGGGAAAGGGGCACTTGTGTGCCAGGTTTTCCCTGCATCATCACTATAAATGGCATTGGTATAATGGTTGGGCCAAAACTCCTTGTTGTTTCCGCCATCATAATTGCGGGTTGCCCGAATCAATCTGCCTTTCTTTTCACCAAATTGTAAGGTAATTCCATGCTCATTCATGTGCATGGAAGGAACATTTCCATTCTTGTCTCCTATTATACTCGTTTCTTCAGCTGCCCATGTTTTCCCATTGTCTTTGCTCCTGTACATTTTAAAAGGGGAAATGGGATGACCTTCTTCTACAAATGCCAAAATATCTCCACTGTTCTCATCCACGATGACTCCTCCTCCATGAAAACCGGGCTCGGCTATCGTAATTATTGGGTCCCAGCTTTTTCCTCCATCCTCACTCCTACGTACCTGGTAACTTTTATTTCCCCAGGTGGCTACAATAGAACCATCCTTAGCGGTCACCACATTGGGAAATCGATCCCCTGCAAAAATCTCACTTAACTCAAAAACCTCCTTGCCATCGTTCCAAAATTCATTTTTGGGTTTTTGATTGGCACAGGAACCTATAATAAAAAGCAATGCGATAAATACAGATTGTCTCACTAGAATAAATTTTATTGGTACAAATTAAGAAATCAAAACAGGTAAAAATCAATTTTAATAGTAGCCCTTTGGCTAAGCATTAGCCCTCTGCATTTGTTATCCAAAGGATTTTGAGTCTACTACACTCAACTGAATATCAATAATAACCATAATCTCTTTATTTTTTATACAGAGAAGAGAATAATATAAATACTGATTAAGAAACAGTACATAACTCATTAAAAAATAGCAACTTAAAGGGTTTTACCTTTTATGTTAATTCAAGCTGTTTCACCAAAAACATTCATTTTGCATCTTTTGAATAGGCTTGTTGAATATAAAGATAGGTCTAAATACAGTCGCTATTAAACCCGAAATAGGGAATAGAAAATCTATTACGTGCTGAAATCGATTCAAAATACCCAATCGTTGCTAATTTCAATTCTACCTGCCGGAAGACAGTTTCACCATAGCGGTGCTATGCTGAAATTTCTAAACAGCCTGATTTTCTTTCGATTACAACACTTCCCTTAAACACGGAAAATCCCATTACATAATCCGGGTTAAAGAAATAACGAAATGTTTGGGATGCTTTAAAGGCGATATCGAAAACTAAAATCCCTTTATTTTTGAAGGGATTAGAAAGACATTAACCAAATTTGTCTTTATATTTGGGTTTTATAAAACACGTTAACAATTTTTATTCGATGAAATTTATTTTTGCTTTTGTATTTTTTGTATTGATTTTTAACGAGGCAGTATCACAGGAAAAATACTTACCTGGCTATGTAAAGACCTTAGAAGGGGACACCATACCTGGACTTATAGACTATAGAAACTGGGATAACAACCCGAAAACTGTATTCTTCAAACAGAAGGGACAGGACAGCATAAAAGTTTACAAGCCCTTGGACATCGCCGAATTTGGGGTATTGGATGAAATCTATGTGGGGGCTGCAGTGGAGAAGGAAGTTACTAAGAATACGGTCTATGTACACAGTGAATCTTCCGCCTTACAAGTGAGAATGGATACAATATTCTTACAGACTTTGGTATTGGGGGAAAAGTCCTTGCTAGGAATGAAGTCTTCTGGCAAGGAGAACTATTATATCAAAGAGGGCAACAGCTATACCCTTCTGAAATACAAGTGGTACCTTGTAGAACAAAACGGGAAGGAGCTCAAAGCAGAAAACGAAACCTACAAGCGTCAACTGGCTTCCTATTTGGGTGATTGTTTGTACATGACTGCCACACTTGAAGGTGCCAGTTATGACAGCAAAAGTTTGGAAAGCATTTTTATGAAGTATTATGAATGTAAGGATGGACTGCCCGCATTTAAAAAAGTTAGAGAGAAAGTAATTGCCGAGTTAGGTATTGTGACAGGAGTATCTTCAACATCACTTTCATTTAGTAGTAGCCAAATTTTTGACATTCTAAGGATTAATTTTCCAAGCAATTACAGTGTAGTCGCAGGTGTTTTTGTTGATTTTATACTACCTAGAAATGATCGAAAATGGTCTATTTATAATGAGTTATTTTACTCTAATTATACTGTAAGTGGAAGCTTTCAAGACATCACCAATGAAAATCACTATAGAAATGTAGAAGGCGAGTTGGGTTATGGTTACCTTAAAGTAAATAATATGGTGCGCTTTAGGTATCCTTTGGGAAGTTTTAAAGTTTTTGCCAATGGAGGATTATCAAATGGATATGCCTTGAGTGAAACCAACAAAAAAACCACTGCAAATAAATTCCATACTTCAGAAACCATTGAGGAAGGCAAGTTATTGGATAAAACACGTCGCTATGAGCAAGGACTAATACTAGGTTTAGGAGCCATACAAGGACGCCTGTCTAGTGAATTCCGCTATGAGAGAGGTAACGGGATGTCTGACTACATTTTTTTGGGTGTACGGACGCATCGTTTTTTTCTTCTGCTCAATTATCGGTTCAATTAAATTTGCATATGGCCGTTTGATCAATGGGAAAAACAATAGGTGATGGGGTGATATAGTGATGTAGTGATTTGGTGATGTGGTGATGGGGTGATTTTTTAAATGGTTTTTCTTTTGCCTGCAAGTAGCACCCATGGTTCATTGTCTGGGGCAGTGAAGGTCTGAACGGCTTCCGTTACTTTGCCTTCCTCTAAGAATGCACCAGTCTTGGGGTTGAACCATTGATAAGGCATTTCAGGCGTCAATTCATTTAAGGTAATTTCTCCACCTTCGTTAAGGTAGCTTACATAGAACGCTCCTGCCTTGGCCAGACAAAGCTTCCCTCCTGCCAGGTCTTTTCGCTTCTCCATATCTGTAAATGGCATTCCCTCCATAGCTTTCGCTATAAATCCCACATAGCGACTGCCTTCCAGGTTCAAGGCCTCCCGCCAGGACAACTCAGAATTTGCCCATTCTGCCCATCCTGCTTCATCTGCGCTCACTTTCCATTGCCATATGCCTCCTGCTCCGTAAACCACTCCCATGGTACCTCCAGACATTAGTTGCATCCAAGCTTCTTCTCCCTGCCACCAGCCAGCCCCATTTTCCGGATCTCTTATTCCTTCATAAGTAGGTTCTCCATTGGCTACTGCTTTGACAGGTTTGTTTTCATACATTTGCTCCACCTTTTTATAAATGTGCGCAGCACGATGCCCGGATTGTGCCCACTGAAAATCCAGCCAATCGGCATCTTGAAAAGATTTATTGTAATGCGGAATATAAGTATCTTGGTCAGCCCATGCAGCAATATAATCATCAGAAGGGTTATAATGAATTCCTGTAGGTTGCTGGTAAGCATCCCAGACTTCAACGGTCTCCCCTCCTTCTTTGACCCCTACTTCTGTCCCTGTGCCATCCGCACCTACCAACCACATGGCTGGACGGGCACCATAGCGTGCCACAAGGTATTTGCAATAGCGGGCATATTCCTCAGCAACAACATTCTTGCCCAACACCTCTTTTCCTTTCCAACCAAAACCGTGAAAAACAGGCTGATAGACCGGGACAATTTCATGGGCCACAAGTATTCCCATCAGGCTGTCCAAGTACTGAAAATAATCCGCATTAATTTGATTGATATGCCCTTCTGGTAAGTCCGAAAAAGCAACAGCAAAACCTTGATCCGTATCCCTTGCATTGGGTCCGGTAGCGCCTTGGTCAGGTTGAATGCTCATAAGTAAAGCAGCATTAAAGCCTTTTTCCCCACGATCTTGGGCATACTGTGCTACATCTGCATAGGTTGCCCGCCATGGCATCGCCCAAGGGGTATCTCCCACCACGATAAAAGGCGTACCATCCGCATGGACTACATTTCGCTTGCCCTCAGACATGCGCAATAGACCATGCCTCAACAATTGATTTTCACCAGCATAGGCCACACTTTTAAGTTTTCCCTCTTGCCCATGTAAACCGTTATCACTGCTGTCTGAAGCGATGGTCTTCCATTTCCACTCTCCATTGGCAATAGGAGAAGCAAAGCGGACTTTCCAGTTTTGTCCCCCATCCCAGAAGGCAGGTCGGCGCAGTTGCTGTCCATCTGGACCTACAAACTCCGCATACATTTCTACATCCGTATATGGATTGTTATAGGTATTGACTGCGGTAAAAATCAGCGCTACTTCCTCCCACTGAGGGGTTTCTATGGCTGCTTTTTCCGATTGAGAGGTATTACAACTAAAAAGAAAATTACTAATGACAAAGAGAGCAAAGACAATTCTCATGGGCTTAAATTTTTATTAATGACTTGACAGTGATTGTATTACTGTCTACAGTTAAGTGTATCGGCAAATGAAATCATAGCAAATACCTAATTTCCGCAGCCTATTTCTTTAATCAATTGGTTCTTGTTGAGATAAAACCTTTCAGGTTTCACTCAGCTAATTTTAACATCGCGCTGATTATCAATAAAACCTGCAAGGTTTGCGGATTTATGTAAATAGTAAAACCATCATTAAAATCCAGACAATACAAATAAACAGAAATTGCGCCTATTTCATCCATGCTTTCCAAAAAATTTGGTGATTTGAGAAGATTTGGGAATTTTAGTTTATTTTAATCTTAAAGCAGGTACAAATAATTCACAGAAACCTTAGATGAAAAATTCCTGTCCCCCTAAACTTTTTAGGTATTAACTTCTATAAAAAAGACCGGATTAAATAAAATCCGGCCCTTAGCATGGTTATTTTGATTTATTAACTTCGCAACTATTCCTAATTTAGGAAAAGAAAAGTCATTTAATGCTTTCCAACACGGGTTTTCCTCTCCATACCTGTGGCATATCCAAGCCAAATATCCAGGCAATGGTGGCCGCTGTATCATAGGTCATGATCAGGTCTGAAATCTCATGGTTCTTTTTTATACCCCTACCTTCAATAATCCATGGGATATATATTTCTTCCAAACTTTTTCCTCCATGGCCTTTTCCTGTTCCTCCATGATCTGAAGACAGCATAAAAATGGTTTCATCAGCAATGCCCGCCTCTTCAATGGCATCATAAATTCGACCAATTCTATGGTCTACATTTTTTAGTTCTGCATAGTATTCCGGGGTATCGTGGCCAATCCCATGTCCTACTCCATCTGGTTCACTCAAATGGATAAATACAAAATTTGGTTTCTCTTTAATAATTAAATCAGAAGCTTTTTCGGTACAGATTTCATCATCATCTCCATGCATCACCACATCAATGCCATCCTTTTCCAACAGGTATTCAATGCCACCCCAGCTATAAATTGCTGCGGTTTTGGCTTGAGGCATTTGCTCTCTAATCAAGCCAAAGATAGAAGGGTAAATCCCATAATTACCAATTTTTGCAGGTGGAATCTCCGGCGTTTTGCTTCCCCATTCAGTATATCCATGGGCCGTAGGACCTGAGCCCATCAACATAGAAGCCCAATTTACTGCACTGGATGAGGGTAAGACTGTTCTGGCTTTTAAACTGTAACTTCCGGATTCCATAATTCTTTTAAGGTTTGGCATTTCACCCTGAGGAATTGCATAAGCTCCTAAGCCATCCAAACCCAATAAAACCACATGTTTTACTTTTTTCACTTGGGCTTGCAAAGCGCAGGTACACAGAAACATTACGGGTAACAGCAGCACTAAGGTTAATTTTTTACAGTTCATTTATTTACTTGTTTATTATTAATTGATTCAAAACAATATGCCTTTCCGGCAGGTATATACAGCAGGTAAAACTTTCCATTTTAAAGGTTTTCCCCAACAAATACTATGGTAAGCCTATTTTTATTTAGCTTATTAAGCTTCAAAACTATCAAATACTGATAAATTGAAAGCTCCGTTCATCCCATTGTTAGAATATTTCCCATCAACTTCAAAAAGTTATCGTTACCATAAGTCTTAAAATAGTATTTGGTTACTACTGACCATTATTCAAAAAGATTGACTACAATTAAAAAAGGGGTTTATTGGCTCCACAGGTGTTCAATCAAGATTATTTGCAAGTTCTTAACCTTACATAAAAAACTCTATTTATCCAGTTTATCCTTTATTATTTCTCCAATGCCATGGCTAACAAACCATTTTGGATTCTCCCAGGTCTATAACAATTCATCTCAATTTTATTTAAATAAATGGTATATTGATTTCAATTATTTCACTCGTTTTGATCCCGTTTATTGTAAATCGTTCACCCTATATGAAAGCTATTTGTTATATTTCTGTATTGGTACTATTGATAGGATTTGCAGGTCCTGGTTTTGCAATAACCCCAGATCGGGAGTATATCAGGACTCCTGACTCCGTTGCTTGGAATTATGAACAATTGAGCATTAAAACAAAGGATCATTTAGAGTTAAACACATGGATTTATGAAGCCAATAAAGAAAGGGATAAGGACACCGTTTTAATATTGGCCTATCCGGATGCTGGCAATATGTCCTATTTTGTCTATCATGCCGCTATTTTAGCCAATGCCGGGTATACGGTAGTAACTTTTGATTATAGAGGCTTTGGTAAAAGTGACGATTTTGAAATTCAACGAGGTTTTCTTTACTACACCGAATTTACATGGGACCTGGAAGCGGTGGTGGTTACCATTTCCGAAAAATTTAAGGGTAGAAAAATTGGGATTTGGGGAATGTCCATGGGTACAACAATTGCTTCTCGCGCTTATCCTGTCCTAAATGGAAAGATTAATTTTATTATAGGAGAAGGGTATGTAACAGCTACTTCAGCCATTATTGAGCGCTACCAAGCATTGGATAAGCCTCTGCTTCTGCCTGAAAAGCCTAATAAATACAAGAAAGCAATAAAAGCCATTGACATTCCTCTATTGATCTTCAGCGCCTCTAATGACACGATAACTACACATCAGGATGCTGTATCCCTTTGTCAATTACTTGGTCAAAATTGTCAAGTGGTACAATTTTCAGGTGAGCACCTGACAGGTTTCCAGATGGACTATGAATCCAAAGGTTTCGGTGGTTGGTATGTCGAGCAAATCAATCTCTTTTTTGACAATGCGGCATCCTAAAGTCAAAAAATATATAGTTAACTGAATCCATTATCCAGCATAAAAAAGGATAATAACTGTTCATATGGCATTAACCATGGAAATGCTAGACTACATTAACAGCCAATATGGAAATTTAGCGGAAATCTTGTTTACTTTGAATGAGCACAATGAGATTCATTTACCAATGTGGAACTGCCATAGACAAACGATACCAATGAAAAAAACATTACTATTCTCCTTCTTTTTTATTTTGTTATTAGGGAATACACATGGGCAAGAAGTTAAAATACCAAGCCATTGGCCCGATGCTTTCTTTTCAGGAGACCAAGGGAAAATGCATGTACAAGGCATGGCTTTAGATAAGGAAAATGGATTTATTTATCTTTCTTTTACCAATAAACTGGTCAAAATGGACCTTTCAGGCCACGTGGTAGGAAGCGTAGGCGGATTTATGGGTCACCTGGGCGATTTGGATTTCAACGAAGAAGATGGTAAAATCTACGGTTCTTTGGAGTATAAAAATGATGCAATAGGTAAAGGGATCAAAAAGACTTTAGGAAAAGAAGAGAGTACGGGTGTGAACGGATTCTATATAGCCATTTTTGATGGGGCAAAAATTGTACGGTCCGATATGGATGCCGAAACAGAGGATCTGTTGCGTACTGTTTATCTATCAGAGGTGGTACAAGATTACGAGACTAAAGTAAATGTAGCTGGTAAAATCATGCCTCACCGCTTTGCCTGTTCAGGCATCGATGGACTTACCTTTGCCCCTACTATAGGGAGTTCTAACCTAAATAAAAAGTATTTATACGTTGCCTATGGAATTTATGGGGATGTAGATAGGGATGACAATGACCATCAGGTAATTTTAAAGTATGATGTCAGCAATTGGGATAAATATGAAAAGCAGCTATCTCAAGATAATCTGCATACCTCAGGTCCTAAAAAGCCAGCAGAAAAGTATTTTGTGAAAACCGGAAATACCCGTTATGGTATCCAAAATTTAGCCTATGATTCACATACGGGGAATTTGTTTGCTGCGGTATATAAGGGAATCAAAACCCAATTTCCGAATTATGATTTATTCGTAATTGATGGGCATAATAAGCCTAGAAGAAGCCATATTCATTCTGATAATAAAGAAATAAAAGTCAAAACTTTGTCTTTACTCCAAGCTGGGCCTAAGGATTCTGATCCAGGTATTCACGGTTGGCATTTTAAATGGGGAGCGACAGGTATACAGTCCTTGGGTGATGGTTTGTTTTATATATCCCACAATGAAAAAGACGATAATGGATTACAGCGGACCACCTTGTATAAATACAGATGGGTTGGCGATTCCCAAAATGCATTTATCAGAGAAAATTGAATTCCGATTTCAAATGAAGATTTTGTCAGCATTGTTGCAAAAAAAGGGCAACAATACCGCCAAAATCAAGTGACATTTGATTTCTTACCCGGTGGCTGACTCCACCGGCTATAATCATGTCACCCCTGCCGGGGTTTTCGGTTGTCATAAAGGTTAATATATGGTTTCGGTAAAGGACTTTACCGTTGTAATTTTGTCAGCATTGTTGCAAAAAAGGCAACAATACCGCCAAAATCAATGAACATTGGATTATCAATCCGGTGGCTCATGCCACCGGCTACAAAAATATCACCCCTAAAGGGGTTTTCGGTTATCGTAAAAGTTAATGTAGGATTTCGGTAAAGGACTGTGCCGTTGAGATTTTGTCAGCATTGTTGCAGAATTGGCAACAATACCGCCAAAATCAATTTACGCTTATTTTACGAATCCAGTGGCTAATGCCACTGGCTATAATCATATCACCCCTTAAGGGGTTTACAGTTACCGTAAAGATCAAAATTTTGTTTTAATAGGGAGAGTTGCAAGTTTGGTTAACGGTCCCATTGGATAGATAGCACTGTGTTTGTCATTGAATTTCGACAAAGAAACTCTTTTATGACAGCATGTTATTTCAGGTATTTTCGGCCTTCAAAGCTTATGGTTTTTGGAGATGCATGGAGGGCGTTAAAAAAATGAGTTAGCTCCAATAAGGTTAGCCCGGAATTCAGCGCCAAAAATCAAATGATGGATACCCTAATGATCTATTTTCCCTAAACCTGGATTACAAGGTCAATTCATTCCCATGAGAAATCGTTCATCAGGGAGATTATGTCAGCATTGTTGCAGAATTGGCAACAATACCGCCAAAATCAAGATGTGTTGATCATTTAATACCAAGGGCTGTTACCCTTGGCTAGTATATTACACCCCTTTAGGGCTTGGTGAGGTTATAAGATTTAATCTGTGTTTTGGATGAAGTTAAAATTTAAGGTGAAGTTCGATAAACCTAAATATTATCGTGAAAACTGGCCTAAAACTATCCCTGTGGTATCTCGTTTACTCAAGCTTATAAAACCAAAAAAAACCGTGGATTTTCACCCACGGTTAATTAAACTTTTTACTATTGCCAACCCTATAAGAATTGACACAGAACACTTTACTTAATTTTTCTAAACTTTTTGATTTTATGGAAGGTAAGGAAGTTGGCATCATGGTTATTGTGTGCTCCTCCTACCCCATCATCATAGGCAGTTCTGGATAAAAAGAGGATGTCTTTCCCATTGAATACCCAATCAAGGTATTGGAAACCATGTTTTTTAACATCTTCATGTTGCAATAATACTTTCTTTTGCTCCCAGTTGATTAAATCAGGAGAAGAAAACAATGCTTGGGTATTTCTAATACTGGCCGGGTTTTTACCTTTGTTTTCTTTCTTAACTGATTCAGGGATAACATTGGCAATGGTCCAGTAAAGGTCACTTTTTTCATCATAGCGAATGGTGAATTTTTTACTTCCTCCAGGAAAGGGGATAAATCCAGTTGCTGGATCAAAAGTGGCTTTTTTACCATCGGCACTAATTTTAACTCTGGCAGCTTTCTCTTCTAAAGTAGAACGGTCATCCACACGCAACATGTCCCAAATTTGTCCCTCTTTGTCTACGACTGCATTGCCTTCTAACCAGCCACCGAAGTTGCCATCCAAATAAGTAGAATCATAGTACAGGATATTGCTACTTGTCCAACTATCAGCTTGCAATAAATCAGCGTCAACAGGTGCTGAAAGCATAAAAGCCCCATATCTTTTTCCCCATTTTTTAATTGGCCCCATGGCACTTTCCATGGCTCTCCAAATTCTTCCATTGTGTTCAATAATAGGCATAGGAGCGCAATGGTACTCCCCTTCAAGGATTAAGCCATTGCTACTGTTGGTAGGTTTGGTCCAGGTTTTTCCACCATCATCTGAGCGCCTTACAAGCGTATTCCCATGATGTCTGTCAGGTCCAATTAGCCAAAGTGTCCCTTGGTGAACAAAAAGTTTGGACCAAAACGCCCCGTCAATTTCAGCAATTTCCTTCCAGGATTTCCCCTTATTACTGGAGGTATAAATTTTTGAAGTAGCTCTTTTATGCTCATTGGACTCAGGTCCAAAAAAATCATGGGAGGCCACATAATCTCCATTGGGTAAAATGGCCAAACTTGGAGATCCAATGTACTTGCCTGAGGAAGCCGGACTGTAGGTTACCACCACACCAGGCACTTTTGAATCATCAAATTGCTGTGCAGCCAAGCTGAAACCGGATAACAGGACTGTAATTAAAATTGCTACTATTTTCATTCTAGTTATTATGTTTGAATATTAATTCGTGGAATTTTGCACTTAGAACAACAAAAGAAATCGCCTACAACATAGCAGGCTAATCCCAAATATACTTACTGTTTCTTTCATTTTCCACTTTATAGAAAACCAATAACGCATAATTTACCTGGCAAAGTCATCCAATTTTTGGCATGCTTGAATTTTTTAAGCAAAAATCAGAAAGCCTTCCCTGGCCTGCAGCTTAATGGGATATTTCATAATTGCCCTCTTGTCCCCGTGCAGGTAAATCTGTCAATGCAACTTGCAATCTTGCTTCAATGAAAACATTACATCCTGACCTAACCCAACTTAAAAGTTTAAGATTTTGTAAAGAATGGGAAGAATTTTACCGCGACTTCAACAATGTGTGCTTTTTTGAATAAATGTTTAATGGGAATAAATATTGGCTTATATAATTTATGTTTTTTATCGTTATACGATAATAAATCACAATCATTTCCAATAGATAAATTTTTGGGATTCGAAAAATTAAATTTATAACCAACTAATTCTAACAGCACCAAAACCAACTAACCATGAAAGCAGCAGTTTTTCACAAACCGGGTCAAATTCAAGTGGATAATGTAGACGACCCAGGTCTTATAGACCCAACAGATGTTATCTTAAAAGTTACTTCAACAGCCATATGTGGTTCTGATCTTCACATTTTAAGTGGTGCTGTTCCCCAAGCGGGAAATATGATCATGGGGCATGAATTTATGGGTATAGTGGAGGAAGTAGGAAAAGGAGTCAAAAAGCTTAAAAAAGGGGACCGTGTGGTAGTACCTTTTCCGCTTTCATGTGGCCATTGTTTTTTCTGTAATCATGGCGCTTCACCTCATTGTGAACAATCTAATTATAAAAACTATGGACCCAATGGCAATCTTACCGATCAGAAAGGAGGTGCATTGTTTGGCTATACCGATTTGTACGGGGGCTATTCTGGAGGTCAGGCGGAATATGTGAGGGTACCTTATGCAGATATCAGTCCTCGCATCGTTCCGGATAAGCTGAGTGATGATCAAGCCCTGTTTCTAACCGATATATTCCCTACAGGCTGGTCCGCTATCGATTGGGCACAGCTTAAAGGAGGAGAAACGGTAGCGATTTTTGGCTCGGGTCCGGTGGGATTAATGGCACAAAAAGCTGCATGGGTGAATGGTGCTGGACGAGTCATAGCAATTGACCCCCTAGAGTATAGGCTTAAAAAAGCCCGTGATGTAAATCACGTTACGACGCTCAACCCACATGATGTAGAAGTGGTAGAAGCCATCCGCGGAATGACTGAAGGCAGAGGTGCCGATGTTTGTGTAGATGCTGTTGGTTTTGAGCCAGAAAGGACCATGATGGACAAATTAAAGGCCACTATCAATTTTGAAAAAGGCAGTATGAAAGTGCTTGACATGGCTTTTAGGACAGTAAGAAGAGGAGGCACAGTAAGTATAGTCGGCGTATATGGGTCAACTTATGACAATTTCCCACTTCACAGGGTGTTTGATAAGGCCATTACGATCAAACAGGGACAGGCTCCTGTAATAAATTATATAGATAAACTCATTACCCTTGTTGAAGAAAACAAAGTTGTATTAGATGATATTATTTCACATACACTTCCTCTTTCCGAAGCATCAAAAGGCTATGAGATATTTGATAAAAAAGAAGACGACTGTGTGAAAGTTGTTTTGAAACCGTAAACAATACCTAATAGTTATGGCTACACGAAAAATTTCTTCAAACCGTTTCAGCCGATCAATTGGAATCTCTAGAGGTAAAATAGAAAATTAAGGAGTGAGGCTTGCCCTCACCCTTATTGTTCCAATCAATTAAAAGCTTGTAATAATATGGATATTAGGTATTTTCTAATCACGCTTTTATCAGGAATAGCAGGTACAATCGCCATGACTTTGGTAATGTACCTATACAGTTGCTTATCAAAACATTTCACTAAAGTTATTCCATTGTTGAACAAAACCTCCTGCGTCGGTAGTTTCACTATTTTTTTTGTGTTAATTCACTTATTATCAGTTGTGTATATTATTTTTATTCCATGTATTATCTTTAAACTTTACTAATCATGGAAAAAAAAGCCTACGTCAACAGATGTATGAGGAGATGCGAATCAGGAATTACTCTCCCCGCACGATCAAGACCTACATTGCAATGGTGTCTTTCGTATCAAGGCATTTTGGCAAAAGCCCGGAATTCATTAGCATAGCTGAGTTAAAAAGTTATCTTTTTCATAGAGTGGAGCAGGATAAATTGTCAGTATCCACTGTCAATCAAACTATCAGTGCGTTCAAAATCCTTTCCAAAGATGTCTTGGGTAAAGATTGGGATCCCGTAAAAATTAAACGGCCCAGAAGGCCCAAGATTCTCCCGGTCGTTTTTTCAAAACAAGAAGTATCTCTTCTATTGAACGGGATCCAAAATCGAAAACACTATTGTCTGATAGCCCTTACTTATGCTGGAGGATTGAGGCTAAATGAGGTCATCAACCTAAAGTTTGGCGATATCGATAGTGACCGGATGCAGTTGAAGATCCGCGGAGGAAAGGGTTACAAAGATCGGTATACTTTATTGCCCAAAGCATTGTTGTCAAAGCTTCGGGATTACTACAGGCACTATCGCCCCAAGACGTATCTTTTCGAAGGTCAGGTAATTGGCAAACCCTATAGTGAGTCGAGTGCACAAGCCATTTTAAAACAAGCGATGCATCGGGCAGGAATAAGCAAATGTGCCTCTTTCCATACGCTTCGTCATTCCTTTGCCACCCATCTTCTAGAACAGGGTACCAATGTCAGGGTAATTCAGGAGCTGTTGGGGCATAAATCATTAAATACCACCACCGTTTACCTGCATGTAAGCAATTTTGATTCCGGACAGGTCAAGAGTCCGCTGGATGGACTGTGATGGAAACGGTAAACAAAAGGAATGATGGTACAGAACTTTCCGATATTCTGAAGCATCACAGGAAAACCTTTCTATCTAAAAAAGGTAATCTATGTACTGATCAGCACAAGGCCTACAGAGATATTATTTCCTGCAGGACTTCCAAAATGGGTAGCCATACCCTCACCTGTAATACCTGTGGCGATACCCGGACGAGTTACAATAGTTGCCGGAATCGACACTGCCCAAAATGCCAATATGTAAAGCAGCTTATATGGGTTGAAAAACTCAAGTGCAGGCTGCTTCCGGTAAGGTATTTTCATATTGTATTCACGGTACCCGAATTCCTCAAGCCTCTGTTTTACCTCAACCAGCGAGAATGTTACCGCATGCTCTTTGCCTCTTCGGCCCTTGCGGTGAAGAAAGCAGCCTCCAACCCAGCCTTCCTGGGAGTTGAAAGCGGTTGTCTATCAGTGCTACACACTTGGGGACAGTCCCTTAACTACCATCCACATATTCACATGCTGGTACCTGCCGGTGGACCTGATCCTGACCATATGGAGTGGGTAGCAGCCAACAAAAAGTTCTTTGTACCCGTGAAAGCCCTAGCAGGGATATTTAGAGGTGTGTTTATGGAAAAACTAAGAAAGGCTCTGGCCGAAAGAGTACTACGTCTTCCTGAAAACCAAATGGAGCTGTTTACAGACGGGAAGTTGCTCAATAAAGCCGCTTATGAAAAAATCTGGCATATACATATCAAAAAAACATTCCGCGGAGCAGGTCAGGTCCTAGCCTATCTGGGCAGATACACCCACAGGGTTGCCATCAGCAACAGCAGGATACTAGACACAGATGGAAAGACAGTAAAATTCCGGTGGAAAGACTACCGCGACGGAAGACAGAAAACGATGGAACTTAGTTGTGGAGAGTTTATAAGAAGGTTTATCCAACATATACTTCCCAACGGTTTTTACAAAATACGGTACTACGGGATTCTCGCCTCTGCCAACAGCAAGACAGTCATGGAGGAGTGTTTCAGGCTTCTTAGCAGGATAAGGACCCTTTCCCCATTTGAAGGTCTGAGCACCTACGAATTATTAGAGAATATTCTGGGGGAGGGGCTATTTAGCTGCAGTGCTTGTAAAACAGGGAAAATGGTCTTTGGACTGCCAGAAGGAAAGGGAAAGGAGCCATAATACCGAACTTACCTTCGTTCTTTGACAGTTTACAATTATTTACAAGGGCAATGGCTTTCCAGGGAGAAATGCGTTCAGTAAGCAAGCCAATAATCGAGACCAGAAGATAAATCAGGAAAAGCCGATGCCCATATTAAACAATGATAGTATTAAAAGGCAGAACCAAAAGAGATAAATGCCCATAAACGGGGGAAGGCTTTGTCCAACAATGTTTTAATCGCAATCTGAAACCCTTAATTCACTAGTTGTTTTTTTCGTAGATTGCGTTTAAAACACTTTACGTTAGGTAGCATGATCTCAGGGGAAAAAAATTTTATGAATCCTTCCAAAAACGCTTTATTCCTAGGTACATTGGCCCATTTTGGAGTAGGCATTATTTTCTCATTTACTTATTTTCTATTGTGGAATTGGGGAATATTTAGAATCAATTTTCAAGATGCAGTATTAATAGGAGCATTAAGCGGATTAGTGGCAATAATTGTTTGGAAAACTTACCTGATCTTGCATAGTCAGCCTCCTGAAATTTCACAGCTACATTATTTTATAGCTTTGTTCCTGGCCCATATTGTTTTTGGGATAGTTAGCGTTAATGTTTTTCAACTCATCACAGACAATCCTGAATTTTGGTATCAACTGCCTGACAATGTAAGTCTCAGGTCTGGAATAAACTAAAAGCAACTATTTATTTCATCATCTACCTTTTGATGGGGTCTTACCGTACCACCATTACTTTTAGGTTAAAAATAGATAAACAAACCGAATATGGATTTAATTCTGTCATTGGATACGTTAGATAAATCCTGTAAATTAAATAAAGCATGAGTTATTTGTATATAGTTATAATCTCAATTTTAATTGTCTCCGCACTAATGGCAGTGTTATTGGCCAATTCTAAAACCAGTATTAACTTCCATTTAGTCGATAATAAATTAACCATTTTGCACCCTTTTAAAAAAGAAGTTATCAATTTGGATACGGAACTAAATAGCTGGAATTATCAAAAAATCAACACCCTCTGGCGTGGGAAATTTTATTCTATTAACCTGAAACTAAATTCTGGAAAATGGACTAAAGTCTATTCCAGATCCCGTTCTGGGAATATGGAAATGCTCATCAATTACCTGGAAACCACAGCAGTTGATAAAGAAAGCTAAATGCTTTCAGCACGTATAAAACAACTAGTTTTTATATGCTTTCAAAGCTTCTAGATACGTTAGAATTCTATTATAGAATCTGTAATAATTCTCCTAATAAAAATTAAAAAAGTGGAAAACCACCTTTTTTAAGGGCTGCTTTCCACTTTTAAGTGAACTGGAGGGCTTTATTTTATTTCAGCCACCAGGTCATTTCATTGATATGGTCATTACCTTCACCAAATTGTCTGCTGATGGCCTCAGTAACATTACTGGCGTTGTAATTGTATTCAGATTGAGGGTAAATCCATCTGTAAGGAATTTCAACTCCTGCAGGTCTCCTAAAAGAAGGATATCCTCCGCTTCTTAGGTGATCAAAGAAGGAAGTCCATCCCAATTGAAAGAAAGATTGCAGGTATTTTTGCATGATGATCAACTGCATTTGCTCATCTTCTGTGCTTGCCATAGAGAAATCATTGATAGGCTTAGACAGATAGTTTTCTGCATCCGCTTCCCCAACAAAAGAGGAATAATTTTCTGCATACATCTCGTAAAACTTAAATGAAGCCTTTACACCCGATTCATACAACATGGCAGCATCTGCATTAATCCAGCCTTTTGTAGCAGCCTCAGCCAAAATCAATTGCTGCTCGGAATAACCCAAAAGCATATAAGGCTCATTCACTGGATCTTTGTGGTAACGATCATTTACCTTTGAAACATTACCTTCAGTGGCTTTTTCATTAACCTCAGCATAAGGAGCGGCTGGATCCCCACCTTCATAAGCAGAAAAATCAGAAATGTCTTTACCTGCTTCTTTAGCGGACTTGGTCTGTGTACAATAAATGAACAACCTTGGATCTTCACGGTCCTGAAGTCGCTGAATAAAAGTGGAATCCATGTACATTCCAGAGCTAAAACCACTGGAATTAAAATCAGGATAACGGTTGTCCTGCTGATCCAAAAAGACCAATTGTCCACTTTCATCCACACCTTCCATTAAGGGCTCATTCTGATAAACAGAGGCAAATTCACTATCAATGTTCATCCCATCTTTTTCAGATAGGGTCAACATCACCTTAAGTCTAAAAGCATTGACCAATTTTCTCCAGCTGGTAACATCTCCATCATAAATGATATCTCCTGCGATAATGGTATTGTTAGCAGCAAGGATATCATTGGCTTCTTCCAATTCTTTTAAGATCCCAGTGAATACCATTTCCTGTTCATCGTAAACGGGCTGGTAATTTTGTTCTATTTCACCTTTAAGGGCAGCACTGTAGGGAACATCACCGAAGGTTAATGTCAGGTTATAGAAATAATAGGACCTAAAAAACTTACCTAATGCCACATAGGTAGGTTCGCCTATTCTTTCTCCTTCTTCCATCATTTTAGTCACATTTTTCAGCACACTGTAGTTTCCGTAACTTGCACGATCCCACTTATAATATTGGCTTGTATTCTCACCATCTGTTTGTACGAGCATTTTCAATGCATATAAAGGAGAAGTACCCCTATAATCCCTGAAAGCATCCCACTCTATATTGGTCAACAATAGCTGAGGGTGGGTTTCCGTTGGTAGATTAGGATTGATGTTCATCTCCTCAAGGTTTTGGCAGGAGGCAAGCCCAATCAACAATAAACCTATAACTAATATATTTTTCATCTTATATCTTTTTACTTAGGCTGGAAAATCTATTAAAAGGTAGCTCTTAGAGTCAAACCTACATATCTCGAAGATGGATCTTGTAAGTTATTGTCATCACCATAATCAGGATCCAACAAAGGCATCTTTTTCCACATTGCCAGGTTGTAACCATAGACAGAAAGGTCAAGACTCTTTATTTTTTCTGAAGACATGATTTTCATAAGATCGTAAGACACAGATAGTCTTCTCAATTTGAAATAGGAACGGTCATAAACATTGGCAAAAAGCGAATTTTCATCTTCAGTTACCTGAGCACGGTAAGGATAGATCTGTGACCAGGTCTGCCAGCTTACAGCGGTAGTATTTGGGGTATACTCACGGCTATCAGTAAGGATAACACCATTTACATCCCTAACAAGCTCACCACCAGTGACCACTACACCTTCAGGCACATAAACAGGCTGTCCAGCAGCATATTCTTGGTCTCTATATAGTACGGAGTTAGGGTGCTTACCACCCCACCACATTTTCTCAATGGTCAAGGATCGGATCAAGCCTCCCCAAGCACCATCAATGTCCATGTCAATTCTGAAGTCTCCTACTTTAAATCTGTTTTGAAGACCTAATCTCCAAGAAGGATTTAAATGACCAATTTTAGATGGATATGGATCTCTGCTAGGCAATCCAGTGTTGGCATCCAAAATCACTTTCCCGTCTGCACTTTTTTGCCATACTGTAGCATAGTAAGCATCAGATCTGTCACCTGCTACCAGGTTACCAAATTTCTCATTGTTATCGAAAATTTCGGTTATTTTCTTCACATATCTTGTCCAGTTCAGGCCAACATTCCAAGAGAAGTTATTTCGCTCTATGGCATTGAAATTAACCATGGCCTCAAAACCCTGAGTGGTGTATTCGTTGCCATTTACTTTTCTGGAAGTGAAACCTGAAGCTTCAGAAATGCTCAAGTCAATGATCTGGTTTTCATCCAGAATCCTGTAATAAGTACCTTCAAAGGTCAACCTTTTTTGAACAAAAGAGGTTGAAAATCCAGCCTCAAAAGTAGTGGACTTCTCAGGCATAATACTGGAGTTCACCAAACCTGAAGGATAATAAACGGATGGAGTAGCTCCATAGGTAACCCCTTTTTGATAGGTTGAGTAGATACTATAAGGACTTAAGTCACTTGAAACTTGAGACCATGAACTGTATACTTTAAGGTAATCCATTGCTTTTGGCAACTGAATAAATTCTGAAAGCATGGTACTCATTGAAGCAGAAGGATAGAAATAAGAATTGGTAGTAGTAGGCAATGTAGAAGACCAGTCATTTCTTCCAGAGAAATTTAAAAATACAGAATTCCATAAATCAAAATTCACAGAACCATAGGTACTACGGATGGCTTTTTCCTGAAAATAATTACTTGCCTTAACCGGCCCCTGGGTATTGCTCAAACCGTAAATTTCTGGGACAATCAATCCATCAGAAGTAGCATATTCCTGCTGGTAAGTCCTATAGAATATGGATCCACCTGCATTAACCGCAAAGGAGAAATTATCACTTACAGTCTTGTTATAAGAAGCAAGGATATCTGTATCCAGGTTTAAACGTTTGTCGTTCCACATCTTGTAATCACCATTTCTAGAATCTCCATAGTTCATGTAAGATTTTGGACTCTGCATGTCAGAAAACACACTATATTCCCTAGCAGAAACCCTACCTTGAATATTAAAATTATCAGAAATCTGGTAATTCAACTTCAACTTACCATCAAGCGTGTTCTGGTTGTGCTGCTGGTTCAACTCATGAGCTGCAAAATAAACGTTATTGTACCAAGCATAGTTAAAATTGGCCTGACGGTAACCTTCTAGCCCAGGCACATACATATGGTCTCTCAAATCACGTCCATTGACATCATCACCCATCCATATCAAAATGGTATACATATGGTTTTTAGGTCCATAGCCATATCTCGGATAATTTGGTGAGTAAACCTTATTATAACTCAAGGTCGCGTCCAATGTTAATTTATCGGTTAAATCAAAAGAACTGTTAAAGTTCAAACCTCCAGTATTAAGTGCAGTATTAGGTACCTGACCTTTTTGGTAGGAATAATTTCCTGAAAAGTAAAATCTGGATTTTTCACCTTGGTAAGCAATGGAGAAATCATTTTTAGAAACCACTCCTGTTTTCAAGAAGTCATTCAGGTTATCGTGTCTTTTCCATTCAGTTGGCACCCTTTCGTACAATGATTTATCATCATATACAGTACCTGCTACATTTCCATACCAATCGATTTGCTCACCTGTTTGAATATTTCTAATTGGGCTATTCCACTGAGGAACCATCACACCAGGTTCAAATTTTGGTCCCCAGATCATATCACCATCGGAAATACCTCCATCAGCACCATCCCAAAATTCATATTTCCCATTGGATCCGTTACCATATTGAGTTTGGGTTTCAGGGAAAACAGTAAAGCCGGCTGTCACCATATTGCTGGTAGAAGCGGTAACTGTAAGCCCTTCTTTAGAAGCATTTTTTCTGGTAATAAGAATGGCTCCATTTTTTCCTCTTGCTCCATAAAGTGCAGAGGCAGCACCACCTTTTAGTACGTTGATACTCTCAATGTCTTCTGGAGAAATATCAAATAAATTTGTTTCCACAGGAACACCATCCAACACAATCAAAGGTGTCTTGCCCCTTAATGAAAAAGAAGGAGACTGAAAGATTCCTGTAGGGTTGGTAACTGTCAAGCCAGCGATTTGTCCTGAAAGTGCATTTCCCAAGTTCATGGTTCTTGCTTCACCCAATACATCTGTATTCACTTCCTGAGTTGCATAACCCAATTTCTTTTTTTGCTGCTTGATACCAATGGCTGTAACCACTACCTCATCCAAATTTTGTTGGTCTTCTTCCAAGACTATATTGATCAAAGAACGACCATTTACAGCTTCTTCTTTGGTCGCAAAACCTATGAAACTGAATTGGAGCACTGCGTTTTCATCTGCAGTAATGGTATAATTCCCATCTATATCTGAAATGGTTCCCTGGGTTGTACCTTTTACTTTAATTGCAACGCCAGGTAAAGGAAGGTTATCTGTTCCTGAAACCACTTGACCATTAATTTCTATATTGGCTTGCTCTAGTTTTCTAGCTCGCTCATCTGTATTTTGACGCCGAATGGATATGTTATTGTTGATTTGCTGAAAGGCCAAACCAGTATTTTTGCTAATTTCCTTTAGCGCGCCTTCTATGGAAATTCTCTTATGATTAATAGAGATTAACTCATTTAAAAAATCATCATTCTCGTGAACTGTAAAATGGAATGCTGACTGTACTTCAATTTCCTTGAGTACATCAACCAACTTTCCTTTATTAAAGGAAATACTCACAAATACTTCATTGATTTTTTGCGCTTCAATCCTGTTTGCAAGCAACACATTGAAAAAAAGTGTCTGTAGCAAAAAACCAAAAATGACATTTTTAGTCATTTTTAAAATTAGTGGTAAAGGTTTTTTTCTCATAATTTACTTTGTTAAAATTCTATATAGGATTTAGAAAATGTTATTTGCAAAATATGCATTCAGGAGACTCGCTAAATTATTTATAAGCGTCTGGAGGTAGCTGCCAACTGCTACATATTTGCTAAAACTCAATTATAATTTGATCATCGTTTATCTCATAGGCGAATTTTTTAGAATACTGTAAATCCATTAAAATATTTTTTAGTGTTTGCCCTTTATAGACTGTTGTTACGCTCCAGTCTTCTGGCTTTTTCCCTTTAACATGAATATCTACACCAAACCATCGCTCCAAATTCAATTTAACTGTGTTAAAGTCTGAATTCTTAAAAGCTAATGCTCCCTCCTTCCAGGCCACTACCAAATGTGGATCAAAAGTTGATTCAGTATATGTGTTAGTTTTTGTGTTTACCTGTAACTCCTTCCCTGCTGTTAGCAATATGGAATTTATATCTGTACTTGGGTTTTGAATTTCTACTTTACCTTCTAAAAGCGAAATCCTGGTTAGCTCACAATCGGGATAGGCATTAATATTAAAAATAGTCCCAAGCGCTTTGGTCGCTAATCTATTGCTTTCTACTATAAAAGGTTTTTCAGCATTTGAAGCCACTTCAAAATAAGCTTCCCCTATTAATTCAACCTTTCTTTCTTCACCTTCAAATCCTACTATATATTTTATACTTGAAGAGCAGTTTAAATAAACAATGGATCCATCAGGAAGGGTTAGTTTGGATTTCTGACCAGGAGGATTACTGCGAACGGTATATTTTGTCAGCTTTTCTTCCTTAGTATCATTATTTACTGGAATAAAATAATAAATACTACTTAAAAAACCAAAAAATAGCAATATGGAGGCAGCGTATTTTAGAAAGGGTTTGGAAACAGATTTAGAGGCATTATTTTTTTTTATTCCTTCGTCCCAAATGTTATCGATTTTATCTTCAGAATTAGCCTGCGTATATGCTGGGGATTTTTCTTGCCATATTTCCTTTAACTTGTCTAGTGTATTGGAATTTTTTTCATTCTCTTTAGCCCACAACTCAACTTCTTCAGATTCAGCAACACTTGCCGTACCGGTTAATACCTTTACCAGCAAGTCATCAATATTGTCTTTTTTCTTACTCACATATATAAGACATCTCTACATCAAGAAAGGCGTAATACAATTTGATTTATTTTGAAATTATTTTTACTCCTTTTAATCCAATAAAAAATGATGGTGGGAAATTATAATTTCTATTTTAAATTAAGGAGTTATAAAGGGCATTAATGCCAGAATATACCGGGAACATTTAGTTGGCAGAAGGAGTCAATGCTAAAAAGAAAAAATCAATACAAGCAGTCACTGCATACTCGCTGTTACCCTGTAATTAGATTTGGTTTACCTTAGATTTCGAAAAAAGAAACAAGGCTCTCGATAAAAATGATCTGGATTATTTTAAGAGAAAACCCCTTTAGCATTGACAAGGAAATACCCTTTTAACGAATATTTCGATTTGGATTGAAAAGTATCAAATGAATACTTTTTCTTTTTCACTTTGCAAAGGATTAGTTTTGGTATTTTTACCTTTGACTTCAAGGTATTCGTTTATTCCCAGTCTTATTTCCTTTACAGCTAGCTCTAGATGTTTCTTTACTGTTTTATTGGTGATTTCTAAAAGTTTGGCTACTTCAGCAATTTTCAAACCATCATCTTTCACCATTTTAAAGACTAGCTTTCTTTTAGGAGGTAATTCTTCTATAAGACAATTATAAAAATAACTCAGCTCCTTATTAAGTAATTGCTCCAAGGGTTGAATGCACTTTTCAGACCTAATCTCCATTTCTGATGAAATACCTACAAAACGTTCTTTCCGCTTGTTCTTCTTAATACTATTGAGGCAATGGTTCTTTACTGCAAAATAGATATAACCATCAAAATTGTCAATATCCTTTAACTGACTGTGCTTTTTTAAAAGATTGACAAATACATCTGAGACCACATCCTCTGCCTCTTCATGAATAGGTAAGTAGTACAAGGCAAAAGAAACCAATTTGCAATGGTACCTATTAAAGAGTTCAGCAAAAGCCTTTTTATCAGTATTCACTGATATTTGAAAAAGAAGATCTGAGTTACTCAAAGCAGTATACATACCTAATAATTGGAAACCTAATAACCTATTTACCTATCAAATAAAGTATTTAAATACCGAAAAAAAAATAAAAACGTACATATTATTTCGTGATTAATAATTTAAAAACAATTATTAATCACATTTTTCAGTTTAATTACTATTAATTAACCATCCCTTAACCTAATAGAGCAAGGAATTGCGTAACATTCTACCTGAATCATGGATAATAGTAGCCATTGTTCTAAAAATTAGGCTTTGGCCTGATTTCGTATACATGTAATCACTAAGGGTATTTTTGTTATTAGCTTAATAATGGTCATTGGGGTATTTTATCGAATAATTTGGGGGTGAAAAGGGGATGTAAAAAATAAATCCTAAAAAATATACATTTAATTGTAAAATATGATTACCTTTACGCTATCCAAAATATGTTTGGGTACAATAATTTAGTAAGTGCGCTGCAAAGGCAGTGAGAAGTAACCGTTTAAGTAGTATTTTCCTCTAAGAATTTCTCCCAACGTTTCCAATAGTCGAATTAAATCGATCTATACCCTCAACATTTCCTTTTTTATTGAATTAAGTTTTATTTAATTCTAGTTTCTATTAAAAAGCTATCTTTCGCAAAATCAGTAGGTCCTGATTTTTCCTCTACACTTAAGTTACGTGTTTCGGAATACTTCAAAACCAATAAATTAAGCAGATACGGCAATGAACGCATGGTAATTAAGACCATTTTTATGTTGCTGCTGTTTTTTGCTCCTTTGGCCGTTATCATTTTCGTCCCATTTTCAAGTGTCTCCCTATTATTTGGTTTATTTATCATTAGTGGTCTTGGCATGGCAGGAATAGGCATGGGAATTATGCACGATGCCATACATGGTTCATACTCCAAAAATAAATATGTGAATAAAATAATGGGTTACACCATTAATTTAATAGGTGCAAATGATGAGGTTTGGCGACTTCAACACAATGTACTTCACCATAGTTTTACCAATATTGAAGCGCATGATGACGATATCAATGCACCGTTTTTCCTAAGGTTTTCCCCCAATGCAAAAATTAACAGGCTTCATAAATTTCAACACTTGTATGCTTGGTTTTTTTATGGGCTGTCTACCATTTCATGGATAACCACAAAAGACTTTATTAGGCTTAAGAGGTATTATAAAATGGGCTTGATAAAAGACAAAAAGACCTACAGATTGGGTCTAATGAAAATTATACTTTGGAAATTAGTCTATTACTCTTATGCTTTAATATTGCCTTTGGCAATGTCTGGCTTTGGAGTAGGAATGGTAATCCTAGCTTTTTTGGCTTTGCACTTTGTAACTGGCCTAACCATATCATTGGTTTTCCAATCAGCACATGTGGTTTCTGATGCTTCTTTTCCATTACCCAACAAACAGGGAAACATGGAAGATGAGCGACTTGCCCATCAATTGGCGACCACTTGCAATTTCTCACCAAATAGCAAAGTTTTGTCTTGGCTTGTAGGTGGATTAACCAATCAAATCGAACACCATTTATTTCCCCATATTAGTCACATACATTATAAAAAATTAGCACCGATTGTAGAACGGACATCCAAGGAATTTGGCTTGCCCTACCATAAGAATGGAAATTTCCTTTCGGCCATAAGCAAACATTTTAAAATGTTGTACCTACTCGGACGAATGGAACTACCAACAGTAAAGAAATAATTTAATCAATACAATATAATTACAATAATGCAAGAAGGAATAGTTAAGTTTTACAACACAGAAAAAGGGTATGGGTTCATTACCCCAAAGGATTCAGGTAAGGATATTTTCGTCCATAATAGTGGCCTCATTCATGAGATCATGGAGAACGACGAAGTAGCTTTTGAAACAGAACAAGGAAAAAAAGGGCTCAACGCCATTAACGTTGAACGCATAGATTAATAACACAATATTACAATTCAAACAATAATACAATGCAAGAAGGAACAGTAAAGTTTTTCAACACAGAGAAGGGGTACGGATTTATTACTCCAAGTGATTCAGGTAAAGATATTTTCGTCCACAGCAGTGGATTGATCGATGAGATCAGAGAAAATGACAAAGTATCTTACGAAGCTGAGCAAGGTCAAAAAGGACTTAATGCAGTTAACGTTGAGGTAATCGGATAATTTTATTCGGTTTAAAAAATTAGAAAGTGGCCATTTTATGGTCACTTTTTTTGTTTATACCTGAACTGGAGAACTACTAAACCATTTCTACCTCCTTATAATACCTGTTACGGTAATCTACGGGTGACATGCCAACCAACTTTTTAAAGAGCTCTCTGAATGTTTTTGCATCAATATAGCCAACTTCATACATTACTTCATTAATGCTTGTTCCATTCGCTTCTAACTTCTTTTTAGCAGCTTCTACCCTAACCCTTTGAATGTATTCGATTACCGTATTGGACGTGGCCTTTTTAAATCTCCTTTCAAAGGTTCTTCTACTTATAGCATACATCTCAGACAGGCCATCTACAGTTAGCTTTTCATTAAAATTTACCTCAATATATTCCTGAGCTTCCTTCACGGCTTTATCACTATGGCATTTTTGCCCATTGAAAATAATAAAGGGAGACTGACTTTGACGATTAATATCAATCTCAAATATTTTGGAAGAAAGTATGGCCATGTCCCTACCTACAAATTTTTCTATGAGATACAGGTTTAAATTCAGCGAGGAATAAGCACCACCACTCGTGTATATCCTCGCCTCATCAGTGATGATTTTGTCATCCACAAGCTGAACTTCAGGATACATCTCTCTAAACGCCTTGGTCATAAGCCAATGTGTCGCACAGCTTTTACCATTTAATAACCCCGTTTTGGCCAAAAGAAAAGCGCCTATGCATAAACTAGCCACTTCTGCACCTTTTTCATATTGGGCCTTGATCCACGGAACAAAATCAAGATTGGCTTTTAGAATCTTATGAATGTCTCCATGAATAGCCGGAATAATAATTAAATCCGTTTTTTTCACTTCTTCAATGGTACAATCCGGCTTAATACTAAATATCCCATTGCTAACCTGACTCTTACTGGACCGGCCGACCAAGTGAACATCAAACAATAATGATTGACCAGAGCGTTCCAAATGCCCATTGGCCATAGTAAACATTTTGTGGGTAGCCTCAAGGTTACTAAGGCTAGTATCCCCTTCCGGAACAAGAATAGAGATGTGTTTCATAGCAGCAAATTACAAATTAACCTTGTCGCAATCAACCCCTTAAATTGTCGGATCAACACAGTGGAATTAACAATTAAATTATAGAAATTTGAATATACCAAAAGTAGAAACCACAATGACACAAGAATTATGGATCAACTTGCCCGTTAATAACCTTTCTCAAACCAAAGCTTTCTTCACTAGCCTGGGGTTTGAATCATTGAGAGATGCTCCAGAAATGGTTGGTTTCAAAATTGGCAATGTTCCGGTAATGATGGTTACCTCAGCCCAGTTTGAAAAATATGCATTAAATAAAGTTTCAGACATAAACAATGGGAGTGAAATGCTGCTATCAGTAGGTGCCCCAGACCGTGAATATGTAGATGCCATGGCTATAAAGGTGAGTAAAGCAGGTGGTAAGGTGTTCTCTTCCCCAGCTGAAATCCAAGGCTGGATGTATGGTTGTGCCTTTACGGATTTAGATGGCCATAGGTGGAATATATTGCACATGGACTTTAATAAAATGCCAAAAAATTAGATGACTAAAATAACAGTAAACGCAAATTGTCGAAATTCTCCCAAAAAAGAATTTCTAAAAGACTTCAATATTGCCTTTGCAACAGGACAGGCAGATTTTATCATTGAGCATGTTTCTGAAGACATTGTCTGGGAGATATATGGAGACAAATCCATCCAGGGAAAAAATCAATTCTCCCTTGAGATTAACGCAATGAAGAATAGGGTTCCTGCCGAATTAAAGCTGGATTCGATCATCACACATGGTCAGGAGGCAGCAGTCAATGGGAAGATAAAAATGGAAACAGAAACTTATGCTTTCTGTGATGTATATTATTTCAGCAGTGCTTCAAGCACCATTATTAAGAAAATCCATACCTATATTTTAAAGATAAATGGCTAATTGACCTATCAAGAGTTTACTTTAATCAATCATAACATATAAAATTTAAAAATTATGGCCTCAGTAAGTACTTATCTCAATTTCCCTCGAAATACCGAGGAAGCATTTAACTTTTACAAATCAATATTTGGTGGTGAATTCTATGGAAATGGTCCCATGAGGTTTGGAGACATTCCACCTCAGGAGAATACGCCCCCTCTACCTGAAGAAGACAAAAACCTAATCATGCATGTAGAATTGAGAATATTAGGCGTCCATTCCTTAATGGGAACTGATGCACCTGAATCAATGGGCTTCAATATTAATTTTGGGAACAATTCCTATATCAACCTACAACCAGACACACGCAAGGAAACTAAGAAATTATTTGATGCGCTATCTGAAGGTGGCAAAGTGACTCAGGAACTTCAAGAAATGTTTTGGGGAGATTATTACGGAAGTTGCACAGACAAATTTGGCGTTCAATGGATGTTCAATTGTGGAGAAAAGGTCTGATTCATTCCAAAAACCCCCATTTTGTATTCCCTTTAAATAAATCTTTAACCCGGATTATCTAATAGAATTCGTGATGGGTGTTGCAATCGCAAGAAAATCAGGCTGTTTAGAGATTTTAGCATTGCAGCGCTATGGTGAAATTGAAAACAGCAACGAAGTGGCTGATTTTGAAGCGATTTAAGCACGTAATAGATTGTCTATTGCATAATCCGGGTTTAAAATAGGCGGTAGTTTTAGCTACATTATGGCTGCGTAAGATGGCAGCATGCCTTTAAAGGCACATTTTCGGAAATCCGACCCGGGAACCTAATTGAATACGGCTTGGCTGATGGTAGAAAAGTAATTATTCAATTCCAAGATAAAAATGGCACTACCACTGTATCTGAATCCTTTGAGTCAGAAGCTGAAAACAGCATCGAGGTTCAGTTACAAGGCTGGCAAGCCATCTTAACCAACTTTAAAAAGTATGTAGAAGCCAACTAAGCGAATTTCAATCAAGGCTAACTTCAACATCTGCCCTCTTTCTTTGCCTTATAGTACCAATTTAAATTGGACTTTGACCTGGCCCATCCTAATTAAAAACCTTGTGTCTTAGCATTGCACTCAAGTTTTTTGTTGCTGTTAAAAACACTAAGATGTATTAAATATTTAGTCATTTTATTAATTGATAGAAAAAATATTTGTCAAACTAAAATTTATCTATTATATTGAACTAATCATTTAATACAATTAACATTATGGTGTTTAGGGATTTAAGAATAGTATTGGCCTGCTTATTACTGACAAGCTGTTTTGGAGATTTTAAAACTGGTGAACAGTTGTACAATAGTGGGGCCTATGATGAGGCGGTGGAAGAGTTTAGCAAAGTACTTTTTGCAAGCACCACAGATCTCAAGACCCTACACCTTCGGGCCAGGTCTTATGAAGAATTGGGTAAATACAAGGAGGCAATGGCTGACTATAAAAAGATTATTACTTTAGATCCCAAATACGCCTATGCCTATGCAGGAATAGCTAAAATTGCCTGGGACCGGGGAGATTTCAAGGAAGCTGAAAACAATTTACTCTATGCAGCCATGATTGTGCCTGAAGACTATGATGTAATCCTATTTCTATCCAGGGCAATGATCAAAAATGAACGTTATAAAAGTGCTATAGAATTTTTAGATTTAGCCATCAAACTAAGGCCTAGGGAACCTAATCCGCATTATTATAAAGGAATCGCTATGGGCCTTCTTGGAGATGGTCTAGGAGTGGTAGTGACCTTTAATAAATACATTGAACTGGAGCCAAACAATGTCAGTGCCATTTTTAATCGGGGTTTGGCCCTCATGACATTGGGATATAAAAGTTGGGCGGTCGAAGATTTTGATACGGTTCTGGAAATGAATCCAAATCATTATGAGGCCTTGGCAAGAAGAGCTGTTTGTTTAATGGAAAAGAATCCTAGACAATCTTGCTTCGACTTGGAAACAGCCGCCTTAAAAGGCAATGAATTCGCTAAACTTCACCAAAATGATTGCAATTATAGCAGGTAAGTACTGCTTTTCTCACCTGTAATTTATTCCAATACGGTCCATAGGCCACGGTTAGCCCTCTCATCCTGGAAAGAGGCTTGGGCCTGTATATTTTACATCTTTTAACTTTTTCCGATCACCAAATTTTTCTGATCTCAGAAGAATATTCCGTATTAAATCCTACTTTTGTATTCTCAAATATGAAAAGCAGTAAACTAGTCATTGTTCCTACATTCAATGAGATGGAGAATATCCAGGATCTCATAATCGAAGTTATGGCCCTGCCAGAAAACTTTGATTTATTGGTGATAGATGACAGTTCACCTGATGGAACCGCTTCATTGGTAAAACAGATGCAGGAAACCTTTCCTGATCGGCTTTTCCTTATCATAAGAAAAGGCAAACTGGGACTAGGTACGGCCTATCTGGAAGGCTTTGCTTATGCTTTGAAAATGGGCTACACCTATATATTTGAGATGGATGCTGACTTTTCTCACAATCCACAAGATTTAAGTTTGCTCTATTCAGCAGCGGTAAAAGGCTCACATGATTTGGTAATTGGTTCTAGGTATGTATCAGGTGTAAATGTGGTCAATTGGCCTATGGGCAGGGTTTTAATGTCATTTTTCGCCAGTAAGTATGTACAGTTCATTACTGGAATTCCTATAAAAGATACTACAGCGGGTTTTGTATGCTATCATAGAAAAGTTTTGGAAGCGATTCCCTTAAACAAAGTCAAATTTATAGGATATGCCTTCCAAATAGAGATGAAATTTACAGCCTGGAAAATGGGCTTTGATATTCTGGAAGTGCCCATTATTTTCACTGACCGCACAAGAGGAACCTCTAAAATGTCTAAACATATTTTTAGAGAAGCCATACTTGGCGTAATTTACATGAAAGTAAAAAGCATGTTTGTAAAGCCTAAAAAAGCCAAAGAACAATCAATTATCTGATTTTAAAACCCCTCTTACAGCTTAGTCAAATTTAATTGATTTGATAGGGTTTACGTTACTGATGATCACTGCAGGAATAAACAATACTGCAGTAGTGATAACCAATATTAATACATTCAATCCTAAAATTATTGGCCAATCCCACACGATAGGTACATAGCTCATGTAGTAATTTTCAGCATTAAGCTTGAATAAGTGGGTGCTTTGTTGCAGTAAACCAAAGCCCAAACCAATCAAATTACCCAATAACATTCCTCTTCCTATAATTCGGATTCCATTCCAGATAAAGATATTACGGATTTGCAGGTTGGTACTACCCAAAGCCTTTAATAAGCCAATCATAGAAGTCCTTTCCATAATAAGAATAAAGAGAATGGACACCATATTGAAAGAAGCTACAAATAGAATCAAGGCTAAAAAAACATAGACATTGTTATTCAACAATTCCAGCCAGTCAAAAATCTGAATGAACTTATCCGTTGCTTTGGTAAGTCTCAAGTCATAATCTATACTTTCATAGAGCTCATCCTCATAAAGGTCAATTGTTTGAGGATCCTTTAAGAAGACCTCAAATCCACCAACTTTATCTTCATCCCAATCATTCAGCACTTGTATGACACGAATATCTCCTAGAATAAACTTATCATCAAAATCTTCCAAAAAGGTTTCGTACAATCCCACGACTTCAAGTCTTCTGAAGCGGGGAGGATCCTGTACAAAGTACATGGTGACCTTGCTCCCAACATCCAAAAGCATCTTTCTGGCAATTTTGGTGCTGACCACAATCTCATTGGTAGAAGAGCCACTGTCTCCAAACTGAATAAACCGCCCTTTTACTATCGATGGTTTAAAGGCCAGGCTGTCAAAATCTCTACCTACCCCTTTCATCATTACACCTTCTACTTCCTCTTCCCCTTTTATAAGTGCTGGTTTATTGGCAAAAACCTGAACATGTTCTATATAGGCTCTATCACGGAAATTGGAATAAAATTCACTATTGGTGCTAGTAGGAGAATCCTCGAGAGATTGACTCAGCACAAATTGATTGACCTGATAATGCCCTGTAAAAGAAAATACCTTATTAGAAATCACCGATTGAAAACCTCCCAGAATCAAGAAGGAAATGATCATTATAGAAAGCCCAAGGGCAATACTGGCTACAGCAATCCGATGGATGGTTCCGGTGAAACCTCCCGTCTTTTTAAAACTGATTCTTTTTGCAATGAAGTAGGAAAGGTTCAATGAAGTCGTTTATTTTGTTAACCGAAACGCAAATTAACATGAAGCACCTTAAATTAATACTTATCCTGGCTTTTTTGTTTGGTAACATGACTTTTTGTAAAAGTAAACCGGACAATAATCGCAATTTAGAAGAAAAACCAAGCCCCGAGACAAGCGCTCCTATAATTCTTCCTGGTGCGGACCGGCCTGAAATTTATTTACCCAAACTGAAAGGTAAAAGAGTTGCACTTGCTGTAAACCAAACCAGTATCCTAATCTCCAAAGAGAATTTACACCTGGTGGATTTCTTATTGGCACAAGGCATTGAGGTAAAGAAAGTATTTGTACCTGAACATGGTTTTAGAGGAGATGCAGATGCTGGAGAAAAGGTAGACAATACGGTAGATCCAAAAACCGGACTGCCCTTGGTTTCTTTATACGGAAAATCAAAAAAACCTTCCACAGCCGCCCTTGCTGATGTAGATATCGTGATTTTTGACATTCAGGATGTAGGCATTCGCTTTTATACCTTTATCAGCACCCTGCACTATCTAATGGAAGCCTGCGCAGAACAAAACAAAACCTTAATGGTTTTTGATAGACCCAATCCCAACGGGGACTATATAGATGGTCCCGTACTACAAAAAGGTTATGAAAGCTTTGTTGGAATGCACCCTATTCCCATTATCCATGGACTTACTGTAGGTGAGTTAGCCCAGATGATCAATGGAGAAGGTTGGCTAAAAGAAGGCGTTAAGGCACCTTTGGAAGTTGTTCCTGTAGGCAACTGGAAGCATGAAAATCATTATTCCTTACCAGTAAAGCCTTCACCAAATTTACCAAATGATGTTGCTATTCGCTTGTACCCTTCTCTATGTTTCTTTGAAGGTACAGATGTAAGCCTTGGAAGAGGAACACTGTTTCCTTTTCAGGTATATGGTTATCCTGATCCGAAATTTGGAGATTTCACATTTACACCCGTAAGCATAGAGGGAATGTCCAAATATCCCCCACAGCAAGACAAGCTTTGCTATGGCAAGGATTTAAGAGATGAACCCCTCTCCCACCAATTCACCCTATCTTACTTATTAGAAGCATATCAAAAAGCCAATAAAGGAGCCTCATTTTTCAATGCTTTTTTTGACAAGCTTGCCGGATCAGATCAGTTAAGAAAATTGATTATCGCTGGAGAGTCGGAAGCGAGCATTCGCTCCACCTGGCAGGAGGAATTAGACCTTTATAAAGCAAAAAGAAAAGAATACCTGATCTATGAATAAAACGATGGAAAAAAAAGACCTAAGGATCATATTCATGGGAACACCGGAATTTGCGGTAGCCCCATTGGAAGCCATGATTGAAGATGGTTGGAATATAATTGCTGTGATCACGGCTCAGGACAAATTACAAGGCCGGGGAAGAAAGCCGAAGAACTCTCCAGTAAAAGATTGTGCTGTGAAGCATGGTATACCGGTTCTTCAACCACCCAATCTAAAAAACCCAGATTTTATAGAGACCCTCAAGTCGTATAAGGCCGAGCTACAGGTGGTTGTAGCCTTCAGGATGCTACCAGAAGTAGTTTGGTCCATGCCTCCGCTAGGCACTTTTAATCTTCACGCTTCTCTATTACCTGATTACCGTGGTGCTGCTCCTATCAATTGGGCCATTATCAATGGGGAAACCAAAACTGGGGTAACCACATTTTTCTTAAAACATGAAATCGATACTGGAAGTATTTTATTCCAGGAAGATGTTCCTATCCTACCGGAGGATAACCTGGGAGATTTGTACGAGAAATTAATGCAAAAAGGCGCTAAGTTGGTGGTTAAAACTTTGGACGCCATTGTAAAGGGAGAGGTACAGCCCAGAGTACAAGATGAGACAAAGGCGAAGAACCATGCTCCTAAAATCTTTAAGGAAACTGGTGAAATCAACTGGAATCTACCGGCTGTAGCTATTCATAACCTTATACGAGGGCTTTCACCCTATCCGGGTGCCTGGTGCAGGATCAACGATAAAACCTGTAAAATCTTCAAATCTGAGGTCCTTGCAACAGACAGTAGCGGTACAGAGGTTGGTGCTTTCAAAACGGACAACAAAACCTATGTTCATTTTCAAACAGGAGAAGGGACGCTTTCTATTTTAAACCTTCAGATGGAAGGCAAGAAAAGGATGGATATTGGTGACTTTTTGAGAGGAAACAGTCTAAGCACATAAAATTTTTAAAAGAAAATAGGGCTGCAATTAAACCAATTGGTTAAATTATAGTCAAAGACATGAATGGAGCCAAAAAACGATGCTGAACTTCTGGAAATGATCAATTACCCAAAAACCCGTGAAAAGGGTTTTCGGTTATTGGTGGAGACCTACCAGCGAAACGTGTATGGCATTGTCAGAAAAATGGTGATTGTACATGAGGATGCGGATGATGTTGTTCAAAACACCTTTATCAAGGCATTCAAAAACATTCATAAGTTCAATCAAAATTCCGCTCTATTTACGTGGATTTACCGAATTGCAGTCAATGAAAGTTTAAATTTCATTGAAAAGAGGAAAAGAAAGTTGTCTATTCCGATCGAAGATTATCACGAGAAGATGGAAAACTATGTAGATCAATCGCCCTTGGTGGATGGCAATGAAATTGAAAAAAAACTTCAAAAAGCCATTTTAAAATTACCTACAAAGCAGCGATTGATTTTTAACCTTCGGTATTTTGATGAATTACCTTATGAAGAAATGAGCAAAATCACTGAAACAAGTGTAGGGAGTCTTAAGGCAGGATATCATCATGCTGTCAAAAAGATTGAAGAATATCTGAGCAAGGATTAAACCTATTGATAAAAAAACGGTCAAACAACAGTATGGAAAAATTCCCAAAGAAGAATATATTCAGGACTCCGGAAAATTACTTTGAGAACCTTCCGGATAAAATTCTTGAAAAGCGGAAACCTAAAGCTCTACAATACTATCTCAGTGGTATGGCCGCAGCCGCAGTTGTCATTATTGGCTTCTTTTTGTTCAATAACAATGACACGGTAACTTCTTCAATCAATTATCAGACAGAATTAAATGAAGAGGTTGAATATTACATCGAATCAGGTGTTTGGAATGTGGAAGATGTATTACTTTTGGCTGACAACCCCAACGAGCTCCTTGACGATATTACAGAAGAAGAGTGGAGCAACCAGACATGGATAGACGAAGGTTTATTGGAGAATGAAATATTTTATTGATATGAAAAATTTAGCAATTGCTTTCTTATTTACATTACTGACTTTCTCTGTGTACGCTCAGAAAAACAATCAGGTGGACAAGGAAAAATTGGAAGCTGCAAGAGTGGCCTTCATTACCAATCGACTGTCACTTAGCCCTGATCAAGCAGAGAAATTCTGGCCTTTATACAATGAGTTTCAAGGTAAAAGAAACTCAATGATGCGGGAAATGCGCAACATATCTAAAACAGGAGATGAAAAAATTTCAAATGCTCAGGCCAGAGAATTAATGGAAAAAAGATTTAGCATTCAAGAGAATCTTATGAATGCTGAGAAGGTATTTCTAAGAAAAATAGCGGATACGCTTAGCCCTGTTCAGGCTCTTGAATTGAATGAAATCAATAGGGATTTCACTCGCCACATTTATAAAATGCAACGAAAACAAAGGGAAGAAAGACAACCCAGATCGGAGAGTAATAATTAGGGATGTCAATCTAACATTAAGATTATAACTTTTATATTTAGCCCAAGAGAATTTTATTAAATTTTCAACATTCACTTTTTTTAGGGCGCATTCCAAAATAGGAAAAAGTAAGTATGGATTACTAAACTAAGCATGAAATCTTGTCAAGATGCTTAGAAAAATGAGGACAACACAACCTATTTGTATTCTCTACCTATCCTTTCCACCTGTAGGTAAAAAAGCTTTGTCTTTTTTTACCCATACAAGCTTACCTATTAATTAAAAAATGCTTCCGTTCAAATAGAAATTACCCTCCTTTTAAGCATATTTTTTGTTAATTTGTAAGATGCAGCAGCAAGCAATATCCCTTCTATCCCTAAACGAGCTGATCAAAAGTACTTTAGATAGCCACCTCGCTCCTACCTATTGGGTAATTGCAGAAATAGGTGAGTTAAGGGCAGGCGTAAGAGGTCATGCTTACCTTGATTTAATAGAAAAATCGGATGGCAATATACTAGCTAAAATCCGAGGAAATATCTGGTCTTATACCTACCAATCCATTTCAAGAAAATTTGAAATCACTACCGGAACAGCCCTTAAAGGTGGCATGAATATAATGGCACTGGTAAGTGTGCAGTTTCATGAACTGTATGGAATAAGTCTGGTAATTAAAGACATAGACCCCAATTTCACCTTAGGGGAAAGAGCCCGAAAACGGCAAGAAATAATTAGCCGGTTAACCAATGAAGGCTTAATGGACTTGAACAGGCAATATGTATTGCCGATAGTAAGTCAAAAAATTGCTGTCATTAGTTCAGTCACGGCTGCTGGATATGGGGATTTTATCAATCAACTGGATCAGAATCCACAGCATTTCAAAATCCATTATCAGCTTTTTCAAGCAGCAATGCAGGGAAAAGATGCTGTACCTCAGATAATTCAAGCCATCCAACATATTGAAGATTTATTGTTGGAAGAGAAATTTGATCTTTTGGTCATAGTCCGTGGAGGTGGTGCACAAACGGACTTGGATTGTTTTGATGATTACGAACTTGCCAAAGCCATTGCCAATGCAAGTTTGCCTGTTGTGACAGGAATTGGACATGAGAGGGATGAATCAATTGCAGATTTGGTTGCCCACACCAAGCTTAAAACCCCCACTGCCGTTGCCAGTTTTATATTGTCTGGATTCAGTGAATTTGAAGACAATATGCACAGGAACCTGGTCTCAATAGAAAGACATATACAGGCGAGATTAAAATCGGAAGAAGCAGGGCTAACAGACAAAACTCACCTGGTAACCAACCTGCTGAGACAAAAATTAAACGAATGTAATCTTGCTTTGGATCGATACGCCCAGCAAGCAAGGCGAATATCTCTTTACAGAACAGAAAAGGAAAGCATCAAATGCGTACATCTTGACGAAAGCTTGAGAAAAATAACCGAAAGAAAACTAAAACAGGCCGAAGAAAAGTTAGGCCAATATGGGAAAACTATTGACCGGCTCAATCCACAAACCCTATTGCAACGGGGATATACAAAAACAGAGAAAGACGGAATTCCTATTAACAAGCAAACCCTTAAAATCGGTGATGAGCTGATTACTTATAATAAAAGGGATAAAATAACTTCTGTTATCAAAAAATTAGAGACAAATGAAAAACAAAAAGGATAACTTGAGCTACGATGAAGCTATTGCTAGATTGGATCAGTTGGTAAAACAGCTTGAAGAAGAAGATCAGGGAATGGATGATTTGACCAAAATGGTACAGGAAGCCAGTGAATTGGTGAAAGTTTGCAAGCAAAAACTTAAGATGACCTCAGAGGAGATTAAAAAGGCCTTTGAGGAAGCATAATGCCTTTTACTCAAAAGTGAATTTAGCTCAGAAAAAGCAGGTTTTATTTTGCTGCCAATGCCATTAATTTATAATCAAAAACAGTACATTTGAAGGAAGAAATTGTGATCATTTTTTAAATGAATAAAGTAAATAAAAAAGAGGCAGGGAAGTTAATCGATGAGTTGACGAGAGAGATCAATCATTACAATCACCTTTATTACCAGGAGGACAAATCCGAAATTAGTGATTTTGATTTTGATCAGTTACTTGATAAGCTCATTCAATTGGAGAATGAGTATCCTGATTTAAAAAAAGAGGACAGCCCTACCCAAAGGGTTGGTGGCACCATCACAAAAAACTTTGAGACGGCGGAACATTCTGTACGCATGCTTTCATTGGGCAATACCTATTCCAAAGAAGAATTAATAGCCTTTGACGAAAGGGTAGCCAAAGGACTTGAACATAGAAATTACAACTATTTATGTGAATTGAAATTTGATGGTGTAGCCATCAGTTTGGTTTATGAAAATGGAGTATTAACAAGAGCAGTCACGCGGGGAGATGGATACAAAGGAGATGTAGTGACTGAAAATGTCAAAACCATTAGAACCATACCTTTGGTCATCAAAGACCAAGAAAATCTTCCTAGCTATTTTGAAGCCAGGGGTGAAATATTTCTCTCCAAGCAGGGCTTTGAGAAAATCAACGCTGAAAGGCTTGAAAGTGGGGAAAGTTTACTGGCCAACCCTAGAAACACTGCATCTGGAACCCTCAAAATGCAAGATTCATCCGTAGTTGCCAAAAGAAGGCTGAATTGTTATCTATACCAATTGATAGCAGATGACTATGGCATTATAGAGCATGGAGAATCGCTACAACTTTTGGAAAATTGGGGATTCAATGTATCTCCTACTTACAAACAATGCCAAAATCTTGATGAGGTTTTGGCATATATCGAATATTGGAGAGAAAAGCGACACCATCTTTCAGTAGAGACTGATGGCGTGGTAATTAAGGTAAATGATTACCGGCAGCAAGAGGAATTGGGCTTTACCGCGAAAATTCCAAAATGGGCCATTGCCTTTAAATACCAGGCAGAAAGTGCTGAATCCACCCTTTTGTCTATTCAATATCAGGTGGGTAGAACAGGTGCAATCACGCCTGTAGCGAATTTATCCCCTGTTTCACTGGCAGGAACTACTGTAAAAAGAGCATCCCTACACAATGCCAATGAAATTGAAAGGCTGGACCTTCATGAGGGTGATACAGTAAATGTAGAAAAAGGAGGAGAGATCATTCCAAAAATCACTGGGGTAGTGTTGGAAAGAAGAATTTCAGGAAGCAAACCCATTGTATATATCAAGCATTGTCCAGAATGCGGTACCTTGTTGGAAAGAAATGAGGGTGAGGCGAAACACTTCTGTCCAAATGACGAAGCCTGCCCTCCTCAGGTTTTAGGGAGAATTGAGCACTTTGTATCAAAAAGAGCCATGAATATTGACTCGCTAGGGACCGAAAGGCTCAGGGCATTGATCCAACAGGGCTATGTACAGGATCTGGCAGACCTTTATTATTTGCCTGAGAAAAAAGGAGAATTGTTGGGGCTAGAGGTATCCGATGATCAATATTCCAAAAACAGTGATGGGTATTTGTATGTAAGCTTGAAAAAGGCATTGTATGCCATAAGCCAACATTTGACCTTGAAGGAAATTGATTCCTTTATTGATACGCATGAGAATTATAGTTTGCATGAAAAGGTTTCAGAATTTATAAATTTTGTAAAAAATACAGGTAAAAAAGCCAAAAGCAATCTGGATTCAATCAAAAAGCTAGATGCACTGCTAGATAAAGGAGAATTTGATTTAGTGGAAGATTTTGTACCTGTCGCCTATATTCTATATATTTTAACTGGAAATGAAAATAGCCTTGCAGAATTTACAGGCAAAACAAAGAATAAAAATAGTGTTCACGAAATAGTAATCAATGATACGGTTGATTTATTTGGTGGGGCTATGGATCAAATTAATAAACTAAAAGGAAGTACTTTTCAGGAAGGTGTGATAAAAAATATGCTGGATGGGATCGCCCAATCGACTTCCCAACCCTTTCCAAAAGTATTATTTGGATTAGGTATCAGGAATATTGGTGAAAATACGGCTATATTGTTGGCCAAACACTTCCAAAATATAGAGAACCTAGAAAAGGCAAGTGCAGAAGAATTACTTGAAATCAATGGTGTAGGTGAGACTTTAGTGCAAAGTATAGGATTGTTTTTCTCCAAAGAGAAAAACAGAATGATCATAGATAAACTAAAAGCAAAGGGCCTACAATTTCAACTTTCAGAAAAGGAGACTCAGTTAGAAAGTACCATTTTGGAAGGTAAAAAAATTCTTGCTTCAGGTCGATTAAATCATTTTAAGAGAGATGAGATCATGGATTTTGTAGCATCTCATGGGGGTACTTATTCCAAGTCTGTTTCTAAAAACCTTGATTTCATAATCGAAGGAGAAGAAATGGGGCCTAGTAAAAAGGAAAAAGCCCGAAAACTAAATATTCCATTGATTTCAGAGGAATCTTTTTTAGAAATGTGTGGTAAAAACAAAGAAATAAAATAAGAACAGATGAAATGGATAAGGGAATATTACGTAAAAAGTATTTTAGAAAATCCAAAGAAAAAGTTAACCCAGAAATCCATCCTCTTAAATACCGCTAATATTAAAACCATTTCAATTATTGCGAGTAGCAAAGAAGAAATTGAAGTAATTAAGGAGGTAGTTCATTCCGACCTTGGAAATGAAATCACGGTCATGGGGAATTATTATGACGAGAAATCAGTAGATGAACAGGCTTTTTCTTATAAAGATTTTACTTTATTTGGTAAACCCAGAGAAAAACTAATTCAATTGCTTTCCCTTACACCAGATTTGATTATTTTTACTCCGGAAAGACTAAATTACTTTACCTTATTTTTACTACAATTACAGTCGACATCTTATAGCATGGGGTTTTATAACAAGGAAACAGAACCCTATTTGGATTTGATGTTAAATAATGAAGAAAAAGATATTCAATCAGGGACAGCGCTGTTGATAAAATATTTAAAGCAGATTAATTAAAATGAAAAAGTTTACAGGTACCGGAGTAGCATTAGTAACTCCTTTTAAAGCAGATGGAGCAATTGATTACCCTGCTTTGGAAAGTGTTATTGAGCATGTAATTCTGGGTAATGTGGATTATCTTGTTGTACAAGGTACTACGGGAGAGTCAGCCACACTTTCTGAGGAAGAAAAAATGGATGTACTCTCATTCACTATAAAAATCAATCGTTCAAGAGTTCCTATTGTTTACGGCCTTGGAGGAAATAATACTGCAGGAATTTTATCTGCTATAGACAACATCGATTTTTCCGAAATTGCTGCTGTTCTATCGGTAAGTCCCTATTACAATAAACCGAGCCAATCAGGAATAATCGCACATTATACCGCTTTGGCAGACAAATGTCCTGTCCCAGTGATTTTGTACAATGTCCCTGGGAGAACCATGTCCAATTTAAGTGCAAATACAACTTTAGAATTGGCCAAGCACAAGAACATTATCGGAATTAAAGAAGCTAGCGGGGACTTGGAGCAATGCATGCGTATTGCCAATGGCAAGCCGAACGATTTTCTTTTGATCTCAGGTGATGACATGATCACTACGCCAATGAGAAGTATTGGCGCCGAAGGTGTAATATCTGTTATTGCTAATGCCTACCCTGAAATTATGGGAGCGATTATTCACGGTAATGGGGAATATTCAAAAAAAGGCACCTTTAGTTTATTAGACATCAATCCACTAATGTATGAGGAAAGTAATCCTGTAGGAGTAAAATGCCTAATGGAGCATTTGGGGATTTGTGAGGGCAATGTAAGACTTCCTCTATTAAAAGCTTCAGAGGAGCTTAAGTCTAGAATTAAATCCGCTGCAGGTAAAATCAATACCAATCAGTTCTATTCTCCACATTTGGAGTAAATTAAGCCCGAAATATGCAATAGACAATCTATTACGTGCTGAAATCGCTTCAAAATACCCAATCGTTGCTGTTTTCCATTTCACCATAGCGGTGCTATACTAAAATCTCCAAACAGCCTGATTTTCTTGAGATTGCAACACTTCCCGTAAACACGGGACAGGCTTCACCCCTGACAATTGTCAGGGCGGAGAAATCCTATTACATAATCCGGGTTAAAAAACATATATAAAATAAAAAGGGGGACTTAAAATATTAAGTCCCCCTTTTTATTAAATTTTCAAATCAGGTATTCTTGATATCCTGAACTTCTTTTCTTATATCCTGCGCCATATTTTTCAAATCTTGCATGCCTTTTCTTACTCTAGTTCCAGCAGCTTGATTTTTCTTGTCATAGAATTTGTCAAAATCAGCTTCAAGAGACATTATAAGATCTTTGATTTCATTAAATCTGTTCATAATTAAAAGTTTATTTAGGTTAATGATGAAATTGTTTTTTTTTATTCAATATAGTTAAATACTTTATAATTTTACAGTTTAAGCAATTTTTTCTGATTTTATTCACCAAAAGAGGTTGCCAATTCTGTTGTTTTATAATAGCCACTACTCAATTTTTCCTTTATAGCTTCGAAAGCGGCGATTGTTTCTACCACATCCTCAAGACTATGAACTGCAGTAGGTATTAAACGCAATATAATCATTCCTTTTGGAACAACAGGATAAATAACAACTGAACAAAAGATATTATAGTTTTCTCTTAAATCCTTGCTCAAAGTCGCTGCTTCACCCACAGTACCATTCAAAACAACTGGTGTTACAGGAGAATTTGTAGATCCAATACTGAATCCTTTTTCCTTTAATCCATTTTGCAATGCACGAACGATCTTCCAAAGGTTATCTTTGAATTCAGGTCTGTTCTTCAACATGTCAAGACGCTTTAAAGCCCCTTCAACCATAATTAATGGAAGTGCCTTAGCGAATATCTGAGAACGCATGTTGTATTTTAAGTAATGTACAACTTTAGCATCTCCCGCAATAAACGCGCCAATACTTGCCATAGATTTAGCAAAAGTTGAAAAATATAAATCTACTTGATCTTGAACTTCTTGCTCCTCACCGCTTCCAGCACCTGTTTTACCCATAGTACCAAAACCATGTGCATCATCTACTAAAAGTCTAAATTGAAATTTATCCTTTAATTTAACAATCTCTTTCAAGTTGCCCATATCTCCAGTCATACCAAATACACCTTCAGTAATGACCAAAATTCCACCACCTGTTTCTTTGCTTAATCGCTCAGCTCTTTTAAGTTGCTTTTCACAACTTTCCATGTCATTGTGTGGAAAAACAAATCGTTTACCCATGTGCATACGCAATGCATCAATAATACAAGCATGACACTCACTGTCGTAAACAATTACATCTTTTCGGTCAATCAGTGAATCAATTACACTCATGATTCCCTGGTAACCGTAATTTAATAAATAGGCTTTCTCTTTACCTACAAATTCGGCCAACTCATTCTCAAGTTGCTCGTGGAGATCAGTATTCCCAGACATCATTCTGGCACCCATTGGGTAGGCGGCTCCCCATTTTGTGGCAGCATCAGCATCTGCTTGCCTTACTTCTGGATGATTGGCTAAACCCAAATAGTTGTTTAAACTCCAATTCAGAACCTCTTTACCTTTAAATTTCATCCTAGGAGCTATTTCACCCTCCAATTTTGGAAACATGAAATATCCTTCTGATAACTCGGAATGCTTACCTAGTGGACCAAGATTGGTGTTCAGTTTTTCAAATATATCCAATGTGTATTTACTTTGATGTTTAACAAATTACTAACCCAATAGGGTAATAAAACCCCCAAAAATAAGGTTTTTAAGTGGATTCAACAAAATTACATGCACTTTTGGTAATTTCAGTTTTCAATGTCCCCTAATTATTTATAAGTGATAATACAATTGGAGCCTTCTCAAGCACTTTATAAATGCAAAAGCCCCCTATTCGTAATTAATTTAAACCTTCATAAGGTATAAAGAATGTGGAAATTTGAGGCCTTAAAGAGGAAAAAACCAAAATAAAACAGGTCTATTTCCAGCTATAAACCGAATTTGTAAACCTATACTTTGCTTCCCTATCAAGTGGCCAAGGTCTCCTAAAATTTAACTAATTGAGATATCTAAAGCCATTTACTGGTTTAAGGAAATCTCAAAACTTATTTTTGGATTTAAAATTGATCAAAAAACCGAAATCAAACATGTTAATTAATAATAAAAAAATCATTTTATCTTCCAATTCCCCCAGAAGACAACAGTTACTCAGAGACCTGGGGCTGGAATTTGAGGTGAAAACAATGGATACGGATGAAAGTTATCCGGAGAATCTAGATTCAGAAGAAGTGGCTACCTATCTGGCTGAAAAAAAAGCAGGTACCTTCCTTCCAAGTTTGAAAAAAGATGAGGTGCTGATAACGGCCGACACGGTAGTAATCGCAAACAATACCATCCTCAACAAACCTTTAAATGAAAATGAGGCCTTCAAAATGCTTGAATTAATCAATGGGAAAAGCCACCTAGTGACTACTGGCGTTTGTATAGCTGATATGGATAAAAAATTCACTTTCTGTGATAAAACTGAGGTGAGTTTTTCAAAACTTTCTCAGGAAGAAATAACTTATTATATAAGCCAATTCAAACCATTTGACAAAGCCGGAGCCTATGGAATACAGGAGTGGATAGGTCTGGTAGGTATAGATTGTATTAAAGGTTCTTATTATAATGTAATGGGATTGCCTGTAAATAAGGTCTACCAGACCTTAAAGGCCAACTACAACTTAGTGCTTTAGCCCCTACTCTGGCACTGGCAAAGCTTGGACTTTGTTTGGGGATTAAGAAATTACGCTTTTAGCAAAGGCTTTGAGGATTTTTTCCACTGAAAGAAACAGATTTTTTGTTTTCTGTTTTGGCTTGGTGATTTCTCCTACTGCACTGATCCGCATCACCACTTTATCCTGTTTGGTGTCTATAAAATCCACTACCAATTCACCCATATCGTATTTCTCCACACTGTATGAACTCCTTCCACCATAGGGATAGGGCATCATATAAGGACTGTAAAACCCACCATAACCATAATAGGGGCTCATCATGGGGCGATGATTGACCTCTTTCTGTCTGTCAGTGAGGTTTGTATTGTACCTTACGATTAGGTCTGGCTTGGTTTCATTCTGCTCAAAGCCCAAATTTTTCATACCTTCTGTAAGCCTATATTGTAAATTCTCCTCCAAAACCGGAGATTCAAAAGCATCTTTATCGTAATATTGGTTGATGACGTAAAACGTTTTATAAGCATCAATACTTGCTACTTCATTTTTTTCTAAGAAAACTCGTACCGGACTGCAAGCAGAAAAAAATACCCCAAGGGATATTACCAATAAGCTGATTGAATATTTCATAATTTTTACCTTAATTTCTATCTTCAAGACGAAAAGAAAACGGAAAATGTTGCGGCAAAGTATATTTAGTAATGTCGCCAAATGGATTCTTTTTAGAAATTCAGCATTATATTACAAATACATCGTATTCTTGTACCTATGAGTGTGGACGTGGAACTAAATTGTGACCTGGGAGAAGGAATGCCAAACGACGAGGCCATTATGCCCTATTTGGGAAGTTGTAATATTGCCGCTGGGGGACATGCTGGCAATGTACATAGCATTTCACAAACAATCAAACTTGCGAAAAAACATCAGGTGAAAATTGGGGCTCACCCCTCCTACCCTGATCGCGCTAATTTCGGGAGAATCCCAATGGATCTGCCTTTCCCACAACTACAGAAAAGTTTAATTCACCAGATTGATTTAATCAATACGGTGGCTGCCAAAGAAAACCTGGAATTGAATCACATAAAATTCCATGGAGCTCTTTACCTTATGAGCCTTTCCTCTCAAAAACTGGCCCAACAACTGGCCCAACTTATTGCTACTCGGTACAAAGGCCTTGCCTTGTATGCTCCTTATGGTTCTTTCATGGCCAAAGAAGCCTTACTACATGATATTCCCGTGAAATATGAAGGTTTTGCAGACCGTGCCTATTTAGACGGGTCAACATTGGCTAGCAGAAAAGAAGCCGGTTCCTTATTGACCAATTTGGATACGATTAAAAGTCAAGTCTTGTCCATGATTAAATCTGGAATTATTTCGACAATAGATCAGAAAGAGTATACCATTAAAGTAAACACTATCTGCATACATGGAGACCATCCAAAAGCCCTCGAAATAGCCCAAACACTAGCCCCAATAATTCAAACCAGGAAAAACGATAGATGAAATATCCTATTCAAATTTTCTCCTTAGGACCAAAAATCATAGAATTACATTGGCCGAAAATCATTGCAGAAGATGTTTTATTGGAAATAATTGCGCTCAAAAATAACATTGAAAATAAGTATTCCCCTATAATCTCTAGCATCTACCACAGTTACCAAGTTTTAAGCATTCAACTCAAAGAAATAGAATATGCAAGTGAAGTTACAACTTGGCTAAAAGAGTTTATTAAACGGCCTATGTCTAGAGAAAATTTGCCTGCGAGATGGATTTGGACCGTACCAGTTTGTTATGCTCCAGAAATAGTCTCCTCCCAAAATCAATATTTACAAGAGAAAAACATGGATTTGGAGACATTGATTGAATACCATACCAGCAAAAGCTTTCTATTGTACTTTTATGGCTTTTTACCCGGATTCATGTACCTGGGAGGTTTACCTGAAACTTTGCATATCCCTAGAAAAACCATTCCTGACAGGAAAATCAGCAAAGGTAGTGTGGCCATTGGTGGATCTCAAACAGGAATTTATCCTGTGGACAGCCCAGGTGGTTGGTACGTAGTAGGTAAAACACCGGTGGCCATCTTTGAAAATGGCCAGGTAAAATTACCTTTTAATCCTGGAGACAAGGTTCAATTTGCATCCATCTCTCCACAACGCTATACTGAGCTTCAGGAAGGCAGTGTTCATAATTGGGAAAAAACAGCTTATTGTGGGTAAAATAATCTTTCTCAAAGCAGGATTATACACTACCATCCAAGACAAAGGTAGGTTTGGTTTTGTGGATAAGGGAATTCCTTTGTCCGGAGCTATGGACGAGGAAGCCTTCCACCTTGCCAATTTACTTGTACGAAAAGACCCCGGTGCGGCGTGTTTGGAGATCTATATGGGAAATGTCAAACTATATTTTACAGAAAATTGCCAAATAGTATGTACCGGAGCCAATGCAAAAATAATAGTTGATGGAGATCTTTTTTCAACCAATGAAATTATCAATGTTTCAGCAGGCGCAAGAGTAAACATGCCTCCTTTTAGTAAAGGACAATGGCTTTATTTGGCAATAAATGGAGATTTTCAATGTGAAAAAGTTTTGGGAAGTCAGAGCTTTTATCAAAAAATCACCCAATTGTCAAAGTTTTCAGACAATGGTATTTTGCCTTATACCAATGCACCTCAAACTATTCCATTCGATTTCTCCAAAATTAAACCCAGAGTATTCTCCGACTTGATGTTTGTCCCTACCTATCCTGGTCCCTCCTTTTCAGCTTTGAGTAAAGAACATCAATTTACCTTGAGACACAGTACATTTACGCTTTCCCCAATCCAAAACAGAATGGGAATCCACCTGAAGGAGAAATTAAAACATGAACTTCCAGAGCTTATCTCAAGCCCTGTTTACCCTGGAACAGTACAGTTAACCCATGCTGGAAAAATGATTGTTTTAATGAAGGATGCCCAGGTTACCGGGGGATATCATCGGATTTTGCAATTGTCAGTGAGGGGTATTTCAAGGCTTGCTCAACTAAGACCTAATGCTAAGTTCAAATTTCAGTTAATCGAAGAAACCAACACCCCTACCTGAGAGAGGAAAAGAAAAATTAGAGTTGATATTGCTCATAAATCCAGCCACATAAAATGGCCAATCCAAAGCTAACGAGTGTTCCTATTAATATATACTCTGTCAATTTTCTATCCTTGGATTCCTTTAAATCACCAAACCTAAATACTGACTTGGCTGCCACCAAAAAACCAATGGCTTCCCATTTTCCTGCAATTATAAAAATCAATACAAACCAACGTTCAAGAATGCCAATGTATTGGCCAGCCTTTTCCAATGAACCTATTTCATCAACAGTGGCAGGAGTCCATTTGGATATTATGGTCTTGATAATGATAGAAGCAGGTAAGGACAGAAACACCAGCAAGGTTACCACCAGCCAAAGTTTTTCCGAAACTGGATACAACAAATCCAAAAGTGTCGGATCAAGCACTCCAACCATTACAATTAAAGTAAGAATATGAGCCAATTGGTCTATAAAAAACCAATACCTTTTGGTTTGTTCTTTTTGCGCATATAGCTTGATCACATCAACGATGCCATGTACAAGCACAATCGCTACAGCGTATGGCCAGAAGGAAAGATCCGCAAGGATTACCATTATCAGTAGTCCATGTACCAACAGGTGCAAATACAGTTGGTAGGCTTTAAACTTTTTAGCTTCTTTGGCCTCCACCCAACTATTGGGCTGGAACACAAAATCTCCCAATAAATGGGCTAAAACTAGCTTTATGAGTACAATCATGATATGAATTTTGCTAATCGATTTGGGAAGTAATCTACCAATGATTTAATTACCTCAAAATTGGCCCTAGAAAGTCTGGCACTTACTGAATTCTGGCTGATGTTTTCCAATGCGCCCAATTGGGTTTGGTTTTTAGAAGGGTTTTTGAAAGCAAGACAAACCATTTTAGCGGAATTTACTGACCAATTGTCCATTATGGTCAATGCCAACCTTAACATCAAATTTATTTCTTGGTTAAATTCATTGAAGTCACTCTTCAGCATAATCCCCTGATTCATCTTATGTAAATCCTCAAAAACCTCACCTGAATGAACATAGGCACTTCCATTGTTTTCTAGCAAGCGGTCTGTGGTATAATTTTCTTCACCAATCCCCATGCCCATTCTAATATCCAAAGGCTCAATTGACCTAATGGCGGCCTTAAGCAATATGCCCACATAAAGTAATTGTCCTGGATTTTTAATTCTCAACTGAAAACTGTCTCCTCTATATATTTCCCAATCTTTACCTTCTGCTCCCCACTGATCCAGTTCCTTCTTTAATTCCTGCATCCATAGGCTTGCCGAAAGTTTTCTTGAATTGATCAGGTCACCTGTTATTATCCCTATCATTATCAGCTTGTATTTATCTACATTTTAAATGATATTTCAATTTATCTATTAATTGATAGATATTCAAGTTTATCCATTAAAAAGATGATAATTTTACACATAAACCATAAATAAATCCACCACACCCACAATTCCTATTAGGACAAAGCCAATTAAGCCTGTCATAAGCAGGTAATAAAGCGTGGGTAAAATGGTTTTCCTAAGCACACTTCCTTCTTTTCCTAATAAGCCTACCGTGGCAGAAGCCGCTACCACATTGTGAATGGCGATCATATTTCCTGCAGCAGCACCCACAGCCTGAAGTGCCAAGATCCAAGTAGGAGGCATTCCTAAATTATCCGCCACACCGAATTGAAACAAGCTAAACATCAAATTACTCACCGTATTGCTTCCAGCTATAAAAGCACCTAAGGCCCCTATTGCTGGGGCGAAGAATGGATAAACCATGCCCACCTTATCTGCTGTCCACTCGGCCATCATTATAGGCATGGACAACAAACCCGAAGCATTCTCTCCGGAATTTATGTACACTCTCACCATGGCTACTGCAAACAAAAGCACAGCACCAGCTTTAAGAATCATCTTACTACTCTCACTAAAAGCTGCCTTAACTTGCATTCCATTCATTTCATGTAAAAAATAAGTTAGTCCACAGATCAAAAGTAAAAGCGTACCGGGTAAATATAAAGGTGTACTGGAAGCGGATATTGTGGTATTAAGAATTTGATCAAGTCCAAACGACACACTGGTTAGCCAACTTTTAAATGGCAATTGAGGCAGCCTACTTAAAACCAAGATTATGGCCAATAGAAAATAAGGCAACCAGGCCATTTTCAATGAAATTTTCCTGGGATTGGAAGAGAAAGCGGGCAGATCTTTAGAGGGACTCAAATTCGCTGCGCCTAACCAATCTTCAGGCCATTGGTCTTTTTTCTCCATTTTCCAAATTGTTTTTGGCACCAGAAAGCCATTTTTAGCAGCAGAAACAACGAGTGACAAACCTACCAAAGCCCCAATTAGAGAAGGGAATTCTGGGCCTAAAAAAAGCCCCGTGATCATATAAGGAATCGTAAAAGAAAGTCCAGCAAACATGGCAAAAGGAAAAACCTGAAAACCTTCCTTCCAGGATCTGTTTTTACCAAAAAACCTACATAGCATGAGTACCATTAAAAAAGGCATAAAACTCCCTACAATGGCGTGGATAATGGCAGCATTTCCAGTCACTAAAGCCAAAACATCTCCAATATTCAAGCCCATTTGATCTAATCTGCTTGTAAGTTCGGGGTTTTCCAAACCACCTTTAACGCCTACCAAAATCGGGGTACCGACAGCTCCGAAAGTGACTGCAGTACTCTGCACCATCATTCCCAAAACCACAGCGGCAAGAGCAGGAAAACCAAGGGCCACTAACAAAGGGGCCACTATAGCTGCAGGTGTTCCAAATCCTGCTGCCCCTTCAAGAAAGGACCCAAAAAGCCAAACAATGATAATTACCTGTATTCTCCGGTCTTTACTGATTCCAGAAAAACCATCACGAATACTGTCCACTCCTCCTGAAAATTTCAGAAAATTAAGCAAAAGAATGGCCCCAAATACAATGTAGAGAATATCAAAAGTGATAAACAAACTTTGAATAGAGGAGGCGAAAATGGTTAGCAAAGACATATCCCAAAATGTAAATGCTAAAATGGCCGTAAGCAAAAAGGTTACTGGCATGGTGATTTTAGCAGCAATACGAAAGCCAACTAACATAATAGAGGCTATCAGGATTGGGAAAACTGCGAGAAAAAACAAAAGATTCTGCGACATTATTTGTTCCTATTATGAAGAATAAGTGAAAGGCATCATACAATAAAATCGAGATTTTCCGTCATTCGCTCCCCTTTATCATTCAATAGTTTCAGGTAAAGTGCTATCCTTTTTTCTGCAATTTTCAAATCCACATTGTTCAGGTTAATATTAAGTAAATCTATAAACCAAGGAATTTTCTTTTCCTCACCAACATATTTCTCAACGATGGACTTGGCAATAGGCAATGTGGTATACTTAGATGCAGCATACACATCTTTATCACTGGCATTCAAAAGCTTATCATACTCCTCTTGAAGTAATTTACTAAATAATTCAGGCGTAAAAACATCCCCTTCATTTACACCAGATTCTGCATCAACTTCCGTTATCACAGCCTGCTTGTGCAGCCATTCCCACAAAATACTTAGCCTAATTTCCCCAGTTGCCATGTCTTCCATTAGGTAGAGCACATTGTCATCACCAAAGAAATCTGCAGGTTTGAGAGCAGCAGCTTGCATTCCTTGACCAAAGGCATTGCCATATTGTAGGCCTACACTTAATAAGTTTCTAGCACCACGAATGGTCCTTGGTGCAGGTTCAAGATAAATCAAACCATCTGCATCCTCCTGAGTATAGCTTAACTTTTCAAAAGTTCTTCCCATCTGATTGGCCTGACCAGTTTTTTCCCAAACAGGTCTAACAATATGAACCATCTTCCAATGAGCTACCCATTTACCACTAGCCCCTTCACTAAGCTCTCTTTCTGCACCTGCCAAAGCCTTTTTCATACTTGCATTTACCCCTTCAGAGGATCCCACAGGTATATTTGGTTCCATACCACCTTGCCAAAGCGCAAAGTTGCCATTAATGTCAGGCGTATTGACAGCCCTTCTTACCCGGTCTTCATAATTCCTCATGTACCCATAGGTCATGCCTATGGATTCAATATTGGGGTTAATGAAAGTTGAATCCCAGGCCATGGCATCAGACACACTATTAATATAATCCCAGCGGCCAGTATTATAACCTACAAAATGCTTCCCCAAAGCAGCCCTAATCTCCATTAACTGATAGGTGGCTTCAAGTTGCTCTACCAATACATACACTTTAATGGTTCCATCCTTCAACTCCAAATGATTTTCTAAAGCGCTGATCATTCTATTCCATAAAGCAGCCTCTTCAGCCGTTTGAATTTTAGGCAGGTAAAGTACAATAGAAGAATCCGAAGCTAATAATGACTTATAATTATTAACAACATAGAGCACCAAATCAGCAATTGAGGCTGAAAAGGAGGCCCCATCAGCAAGACGCAGATGCCTATCATCCAAGTGAAGTCCACGTGCTCTAAAAATCTTGGTGGTGAAATTTAATTGCTCCTTCCAATCCTGAATCTTTTCATGGCCAAAAAATGTCCTGCTCCAGCTATTCATCTGAGAAGCCACTTCTTCTGCCACGGACAAGAACACAGGGGATCTCTGTATGGCCAACTTGAGGTTTCGCTGATTGTCAAGGGACATGGTAGAGACTTGACCTAAGGCATCTTCACCATCAAACATCCATCCATCAGCTCCGGACAGCAAGGCATAAGCCACGTTGCGGATACTGCTTTCCAGACTCGCATTTGGCTTCGCTCCCGGGCCTGTCCCCTGAATCCATTGACGTTGAAGGTCTGCAGGGATTTCAGCCCCTTCAAAATTACCTTCTCTGGCATCACTCACCTTAATATTGGTTCCTGCAATATTGGTTTCAGGGTTTAAAAAGGTTATCCTACTTCCATTTTGACTTCTTTCTTTTCTCCTGCGAAGTCGAATATTCATCAATTTTTTTACTTCTACATTAAATGGTGCCATGTGTGCTAAGGCATGAAGCACGTCTGAGGAATATACATCCTCATAAATCTCTTTCAAATTATCCCTGATGATGATTGCGGAATTATCCATTGTTAAAATTTAATGTTTGTTATATACTATTTATAGATCCGTTATTTCAATGTCTTTCTACCTAAACCAAACTGATCCCCTTTGGCTATGATTTTTCCATTTTGAAAATGTAACTCAATCATCTTCTCACTTGCAACATAGTTGTTGTGTTCGTCTTGAAGTAGATGAATAATTTTCCTGGTTTCAACGTCTATCACTTCTCCACTTGAAGGATAGCCATACTTTCCATCTATGCTAAAAGTGATCCATCCAGGCATATCCTGCAAAGGAATAGTGGTAAGCTGTTGATAAGGTGGGTTAGCCTGAAATAAATGCAGGCGCATATTGTGACCATCACTGATCCATATTTCTTCCTCGTCTGGAGTAAGCCCTATCCCATGGCTTGGGTTACCATGCCTTCTTACAGGTCCTTTGTCCCAGCCTTCCACTTTGACACTCGCTAACACTTTACCAGTATTTAAATCACCAACTTCAAATCCTAAAAGCTCATTGACATTCACAAACACTCGGCTTTCCTGACTATTGATGGTAAAGGGTCTTATTCCATGAGAAAATGGCCCAACTTTCTTTATTATCGTGTGGCCTTTAGTTTCGGATACAAATAAGAAAGGAGAACTAATATCAGCCATGTAGGCAAAGCTTCCGGAAGGACCATAGATGGTATTGTGCGCCCTGTCAAAAACTTTTATTTTAGTGATTATTACCCCTGTTTCACAATTGACTACATTCCAAAAATCTTTTTCAAGTGAGGGCAAATACATGGTCATTCCATCCGGAGAAATGGACATCCTATCTGCACCCCCATCGTAGGCTATTTCCCAGATTATTTTTTCAGTAGACAAATCCAAGCGTTGGAGACCTTCAAGCGTACTGATGAACACACTGTTCAGTGCTATGCTAACTGCTATTCCTTTAATATTGGATGGGCTACCGTCTTTCTTATAACCTTGCAAGGGAATTCTTTTGACAAATTTATGTCCATTGTCTATATCAAAGACCAATAAACCATGACCTCCATAACCTAAATAATTCCGAATACCGGGGACAGCTACATACAAATATCTCCGAACCTCCTGTTTGTGTTGCTTTGGATCTTCCCCTTTGGCTAGTAATAATGATTGATTAAAACCTGTACTGATAAAGAACAAGGCAAGTAAAATATTAAAGTAAGATTTAAACCAAGTCATATGCCTTTTGGGTTTTGGGTTTATTATAGAAATGAAAGTCAGGTTTAACCCTAAATAGTTAAAAAGCCATTTTTGTTACTCCCCAGTTCTTCTGGTTAATTCAACACATAGTAAGCTTTCATTATAGGATTTGAATATTAATATCCAAGATAAAAAAATTGCTCAAACGATGTATAATTAAATGCAAAATCTAAAGAAATGTTTTGCTAAAAGCTAAATGAATAAAGGCAGATTTTAATATTTCGAACACTGAATTTAACCCGGATTATGTAATAGGATTTCTCCGCCCTGACAATTGTCAGGGGTGAAGCCTGTCCCCTGTTTACGGGAAGTGTTGCAATCACAAAAAAATCAGGCTGTTTGGAGATTTTTAGCATAGCACCGCTATGGTGAAATTGAAAACAGCAAGGAAGTGGCTGATTTTGAAGCGATTTCAGCACGTAATAGAATGTCTATAACATATTTCGGGTTTAAACTTTGTCAACATTATTATAGCAAAAAAAGGTAAGAATGTCGCCACATGAATCTGACTTCATTCTTACCTAAATTATAAATTAGTGTTTTACTAATCTTTAAACTGGGTTACCTAAATTGATGTTTTTCATCCCTTCTTCATTCATAAAAGGCTGGTTTCGCAATCGCTGACCTGAAACCTTATAAATGGCATTGGCTACCGCTCCTCCAGTCGGTGGCAAAGCAGGCTCTCCCAGTCCCGTAGGATCTATTCCATTGTCTATAAAGTGAGTTTCTATCTCAGGTATTTCTTTCATCCTAATCAAACGATAGGAATCAAAATTCTTCTGGTCTGCTACACCATTTGTAAAGGTAAGGTTTGCGAACATGGCATGTCCCATACCATCTAACATTCCCCCTCTTACTTGTTGATCAGCTCCTGTAGGGTTAATGACTATGCCGCAATCTGTAACTGCATAAATTTTATCCAACACGGCCTTTCCTTCTACAATTTTAGCTTCCGCAACTTGAGCCACATAAGATCTATGAGAAAAATAGACGCTAAAACCCTGTGAAACACCTTGTTTTTTACCCCATCCAGATTTTTCGGCCACTGTGGTAATGACTCCTTTCATGCGGTCTATATCGTATTGGATCTCACCCACAGGCTTACTTTTTGCTTTATCCAGAAGATCCAATCTAAATTGCACCGGATCTTTACCGATTGCTTCAGCTACCTCGTCCAAAAAGGATTGTTCCGCAAAGGCAAGGAAATTCGTAATCGGTGCACGCCATGCATTGGTTGTAATGGGTGAATTGTATTCCATAGAACTTATTTCCAGGTTATCTATAGCTCCAGCTGGGAAATTATTCTCCCTTGTAGAATTGCCGGAGTTCATACCCACCCCACACAATTTGTAACCGATCAGTTCATCCTTACTATTCAATGCTGCCTCAAACCTATACTTTACTGCAGGTCTATAGGCTCCTCCTGTAATATCATCTTCTCGGGACCAGGTCAATTTCACAGGTGCTTTCAGCATTTTGGAAAGTTCTACAGCTTCTTCCACAAAATCAGCTCTAAGTCGCCTTCCAAAGCCACCACCTAATCTGGTCAATTCAACACTTACCTTTTCCGGGGCAATCCCACAAATCTCTGCAGCAGCTTTTCTGGCTCGGTCGGGAGTTTGTGAAGGTCCTATCAATTCTACACTGTCCTCCTTCACGTGAGCAAAGAAGTTCATTGGTTCCATTGGACTATGGGATAAAAAAGGACATTGGTATTCACTTTTTATAACCCTTGCTGCATTCTTAAAGGCTGTATCCACGTCACCATCTTTTCTCTTCACCTCAGCCTTACCAGAATTAAGCATTTCATCAAATTTCCTATTGTGAAAGGCAGTCGATTCTAATGCTTTATCAATAGGCTCATATTCAATATTAAGTAGTCTTCTAGCTTTAATTAAAGGCCAAGTGCCTTCTCCTACTACAGCTACATTGTCTTTAAAAGTAAGAACATCTTTGACCCCTTTTACTTTTTTTGCCTCATCAGAGTTAACACTTTTCAACTTCATACCAAAAGGAGGCCTTTGAATCATGGCATGAAGCATTCCATCACGGTACACATCCAAGCCATAAAGAGGTTGGCCAGTAAACATAGCATCATTGTCCACATTTTTTACAGGCGTTCCGATGATTTTAAAGTCTTTGACCGATTTTAATTGAACATTTTCAGGGACAGGTAAAGTTGATGCTTCATTGGCTAATTCACCATAATTCAACTTTTTAGATCCGTAAATAACATTTCCTTTGTCTGTTGTAAGTTCGCTCATGGGTACATTCAACCGCTTGGCTGCCGCTTCCATAAGCAACTGCCTTGCCGTGGCCCCTGCTTCCCTTAATCGCTGCCAGGAATGTGGCATGGCTCCTGAACCTCCCGTAACCTGTCTATCGTATTTTTCTGTATCTAAAAAGGCTTGTTGTACCCTAACGTTTGACCAATCTACATCCAATTCTTCAGCTACAATCATTGGAAAAGAGGTTTTGATGTTTTGCCCCAATTCTGGATTAGGAGAAAAGATCACCACATGATTGCTGGGAGAAATGGATAAAAAGCTATTGAAATTGATAGCCTTGTCATAAATCTCCTCATCGCTGATGACTTTCATTTTTGGTGAGTCACAGGCAGACCAATTAAAACCAATCAATAAACCACCACCAGCCGTGGCTGCTATTTTCAAGAAATCCCTTCTATTCGATTTTAGTTCTTTGTTCATGGTTATTTGATTTTAGCTGAGGCCAATAATACTGCTTCTTTGATGCGGTGGTAAGTACCACATCTGCACAAATTGGCATTCATTCCATCTATTACTTCATCTTCTGAGGGTGAAGGATTTTTCTTTAGCATAGCTGCTGCTGTCATAATCTGCCCAGCCTGACAATAGCCACATTGAGCGACATCTACTTCTTTCCATGCCTGCTGTACGGGATGATCCCCCTTCTCTGAAAGCCCTTCTATGGTGGTAATTTTTGCATCTCCTATAGAAGACACTGGAAGCCCGCAAGAACGCACAGCTTCATCATTCATATGGACAGTACATGCTCCACATTGAGAAATCCCACAGGAATACTTGGTTCCAATTAAACCCAAATTGTCTCGAAGCACCCACAATAATGGAGTATCTGAATCCACATCCACCTCATAATTTTTATTGTTGACTTGAAGTTTGTAGTTAGCCATTTCTTAATCTATAAAGTAAAACTTTTTTTAAAAATAGACCCTAAGTAGGTATACTTTCTCTAGGACTATTTAAAATATTTTAATACGAGAATGCCCTTTGTGAATTTATAGATAATTACTCATATAAATATCATAAAATCATCACTATAAGCAATCCATAATTAATCCAAATAAACAATTTAGGCAGTCCAATTTAATTTTTAGCCAGCTTTAGCTTCGGCTATTTCAATCATCAAAATATACTGTTTATTCTTTTGATATTGAAAAATAATTAATTAAATTTTGAAGCACAAAGAATCAACACAATTTTTCATCCTACAATCTTAAAATACAAGAAAAATGAATAGAATTCCTGGTTTACTGGTTTTAGCCGGGGTCTTATTGGCTATTCTGTTTTTATATTCCAACCCGGAAATTTTGGGTAAAATTTGGTTATGGATGATCGGTTTTATAGGCTATCTGGTCATAGCTGCAAAAAAAGGTTTTGAGATGATAAAAGACTTGTTTACCAAAAACCAAGCTATTTTCAATTTCCCCGATAAAAAGCAAGAGCCAAAGCCGGAAATTGAAAAGATCAAGAAGGTACTCCAACCTAATATAGAAGAAGCAAGCAACTTACTGGTCAATGAGGAGATAAATGCACTACCAAAAGCCATGATCACTGTTTTAAGGTATGTTGATGATGGGAATACCACATTGGGCTTGATGTTTATCAACAAAACCTTCTTTGCTTATACATTGGAAGATACGCATAACGATGAGAAAATTCCCGGAGGAACCAGGATTCCTGAAGGTCATTATCAATTAGGGATCAATGAGCAACTCAGTCCATTGACACAAAGGTATAGAAACAGGTTTAATTGGTTTTCAAACCATATTGAAATAAAAGGGATACCCAACTATGACAAGGTTTATATTCATATTGGAAACAGTCACAAGGACACAAAAGGCTGTATTCTTATAGCTGATGGAGTCAATGCGGGTCAAACTGAAAAAATGATTTTACAATCTCAAAAAGCCTACGAAAGATTTTATAAAAATATAATCCCAAAAATCAATCAAAACGAGCCAATGGCGATTAATATTCTAAATGAGGAATGGTTTGAAAGGGTTACCAAAGCCCCTCAGTTAGTACATGCCTAGGACAATACAATCTTAATTTAGAGACCTCAGACCGAAACACTCCATGGAAAATGCCACTTCAACCCCTGAAAACTTGAAAAAAAAGCCCAAATTAATTTCAGAACGCAATTATATTTTTATTCATATTGCTGCGATATTGATCATAATGTTAGCCTCATTGATCTTCATTGTGCCCGGCATGGAATCTACCAACCATACATTTGCCAATGGATTCGTCATAATTGTTGCCTTGAGTTTTATATACGGATTGGTAGCAAGGCATATCAGTCCGAAGGTTAAGGACAGAAACCCAAATTTCAATCCCTATCACACCTTTTTCTTTAGAGGGACCGTTATTCTCTCTATTATTCTGGTCATTTTTGCGGTCCTTGGAGCGCTCTTTGTATATGTAGAGCATGACAACCTCTTCCAGGCCATAGGGCTTGCCACAACTGTTATATGGATCGCATTGTTTCTGATATACTTTATGTGGTCAGTTTACCATTACAATATTAATTACGGACTTACGGACCAGGATTGGCAGCGTATCTATGATTTCAGGGATATGCACAGCAAAGGCATACCCGTTAAACCATCAGATTTGGAAATGCCGGAATACAATCCATATAAAAGTCAAACTTTTGGTTTACCTCCTGGAACAGTAAGAGGTATGATTGCATTTACGCTTTTAATGGGAGGCATGTCTCTCTTGATCGTCAGCTTTGGCACACAGTACACAGGAGTAGATGCAGCTTTATTAAGCCAGCAGTTTGAATTCTTTGAAACCGCCTTCTTAATGATGATTGCCTTTTATTTTGGAGATAAGTCTTTGAAGTATTTACGGGAAAGATGGACACCTAAACAAGCCGGTAATCAAGACAGCAGCAATGCACAGCCAGGAAATGGCGCATCTGCTACCACCAATCAAATAAGCAATACGTCTAGACCTATGGACAATATGGAAATTGACAATGCCTTTTTTGAAATGGAGGACAGAAATTTTTCCATTGAAAATGGGCTTAAGGTTGAGGAAATGCCAGCAGCTACGCAGCAAAGGGCTATTCTATCAACCTCTTTTGAAACCCAGCCTGAGTTGAGTTTACATAGGGAAGAGTATGTTCAGATAAAGGACAATACCAATAGCAAATTGCTTAGCGACATGGACATCAGAATAGCGCTAGATGAACTCGAAGAAAAGGACAACATAAAGGTAAGTTTACCTGTGATAAAGGCAATTGTGAAAGTTGAATCTGCTGGCCGGGGTCACCTTAGCGATGGAAGAGCAAAGATTTTGTTTGAAGGCCATAAATTCTGGTATTGGCTAAAAAAATTCAACAAAGATCCAAAAGCATTGAGTGTAGGCAATGAGGATATTATTTATGAAAAATGGACAAGGTCACATTACAGGGTTGGTATTAAGGAATATGATCGTTTAGAAAAGGCACGGAAAATTGACCCAAAAGCAGCTGTTTATGCATCTTCATGGGGACTTTTTCAGATTTTAGGTGAAAACCTAGAGCATAATATTAAATCCCGAAATTACCAGGGATTTGAAGACTTTGAATCCAAGCAACATGAATCAGAATATTTTCATTTTCTAGACTTTCTTGCCTTTATAAAAATAAAAAAGGTTCGTGGAAAAACCCTGATAAATTATATTTCTGAAGAAAACGAGGGAAATTATGATTGGGAATCTTTTGCCTATGGCTATAATGGAAGTGGCTATAAGGCCAATGAATACCATATTAAGATGAAGCATTTCTATGAGCAATTCAAAAATGAGCAAACATGGACAGCTTAAAAAAGCGATTGCTTTATATAACCGTCATTGTCACCATAATCCTCTCGGCTACGGCTTGCAAAAAGGATGACAGGGGCTTGGTCATTGGCAAGATCCAAAGGGCAAGTGATCTTGTTGTAACAGAATTTGTGGTGGACAAAGTAGTGTTTGGCAGAAAGGAAAAGAACATACTCTTTGTACCTGTCAATGAAGCCTCATTTTTGGCCTATTCAAGGGCCAAAATTAAAACCGGCTTAAACTTAGAACGACTAAAAGAAGAAGACATAATTATTGACGGGAATAAAATAACCCTTCACTTACCCACTATAGAAGTAATAAATTTTTCTTATCCCCCAGAGGATTTTGTTGAAGATTCATTGGTTTCCAACCCAAAGCGCTTCTTAAACTCAATCAATCTTGAAGATCAGGAGACCTATTTCCGACTAGCGGAAATGGACATTCGGGATCAACTTCCCTATATGGGCTTGGTTGAGACGAGTCAAAATCATGCACGTAAATTAATGTTTACCTTATTGAAAAGTTTCGCCTTTGATGAAATTTTTATCCATTTTAAAAGTGATTCATTGAAAATAAGACAAATCAAACTTCCCGACAATTCTTTAAATCCATGATACGTCAAATCCTAGGTAGTGCACGTCTGATAATTCAAATACTGCTGGTTGTGGCTGCAGTAATTTTGATTTACTCGTGGAATCCAATGAACGTTTTTGGAGGCAAGGCCGAATTGAAACCAACTGCAAATATGGTTTCAGAAATAAGGGAAATCGGAGAAATGATCACCGCTGAATACTATGGTGAGGTATTGACTTCCATTGATGAAGTTCAAATTGATTTTCAAAAAGAACCCGAAATCGCTCAACTGGCAGAGGCAACCTACGATAAAATAGCTGAAGAAATAATAAACCTCAGGAATTTTCACACACTGACTTTGGAACAGCGGCAAGAGATTGGTGATCCGGAAAAAAAACTTAAAAGAAGGGATAGAAAAAAACTATTAGTAGATAAAGTTGGGAAGAGTAATGTCCTTGAAAAACTTAAGCACTTGGGTGATTGGGAACAAACAAGCAGATTGGTCTTCTTTGATGAGATAATGACTTATATCTATCTGAAACAAAAAACCAAATCAGATGTAATTACAGAGCCATTGAGCGAAAATAGGCTTAGAAAAACATTAGAAAATTGGCATGAGTCTGAAGGTGATAATTCATGGAACGCTGAGTCCTTTACTAAAGATTATTTTGCGAGTAAATTGTCAGACAGACCACGTAAAGAAGCTAGGAAAAAATTGGCCATGATTGGTAGAGGAACCGTTAAGGCGGGATTTGATTTTGAAGGTTTACAAAGCCATATGTATTACCTAAATGAGGAAGTTGGAGAGTTACACATCTTCGGTTTAGCTCCTAAAATTCTGAATGCAGACATTAATCCATGGTTTATTCCTGAAAAAGGAGTGCCCGGTTTCGATTTACTGACTTACAATGGCAAGGTTGATTTTAAAGACAGTAGAAAAGTTAAAATTTATGCTGTCCAAAAACTTAAAACCAATGCTATAAAGGCTGGTATAATTGAACAGGCTGAATTAAATGGAGGTCAAACCATCAGTCGACTTATTAACTTACTTACCGAGGTGGAGGTCAAAAAAGTCATTTTTCACCATGATGAACTCATTGATTTAACCAAGGAAATACTGGAAGATCGCTTCATAAGTTTCGAAGAGGCCTCTTTATTTGAATACCACATCAAAGCTGAAATAGATAAAATCGACTCCTTAAAACTAGCAACCGAAGACCGATACAATAATCGAAAATTAGCGGAAACAAAGTGGAACACCTTGGTACAAATGCTTAAGCAATTACAAACTTGTGAATTTGAGTCTCAAAGTCCGCTATACAATAACTATTCAACTTTATGGTACAGTATTCGAGAAGATGGCGTAATTGACAAGGAAGAATGGTTAAGCATTAATGCCCAAATTGGCCATAAGACAACTAAACAAGAACAAATAGAGCAACTTTGGGTAGAAAATGACACTTTACAGTTAAAATCTCAATTCAATGAGGGTCTTTATTATCTTTTTAAAGATTCCATTCCAATAGGTCAGTACATTGCTGATACTTTACCTTTAGCTGAATGGAATGAAAAAATCGCAAATGATACAATGCTCTCTGTAAAAGAAATCACCTTTTTGTCTGAAGATACGATAGCCTATCAATACTTTGATCTGGATAATGAAAGAAGGCAAGAACTATTACATAGGATAGGTCTGGAGAAATTCCAACCTCAAGATTGGCAAGAGTGGATTGCAAATAAAGAAAGTGTCCAAAAAATTACTAAAGCAGATACCATAAAAGTTCTTAAAGCCCATCCTTCCCAGTTTTGGGTGGTCAATAAAAACGAACCTGAGCAAATATTTAAGATTAATATTCCGTTGGAAAATTTAACCTATCCCCTCTTATTAGGGTTACAGGAGAACAAGAATGGCAAAACGAACCTGGAAATTGGGAATCTCATTATTTTCAAATCATCGAATAATTATTTGAAAGAAATTGATAATCCGAATCATTCAAGCGATTTGTCTCAAGATCAGCTTAAAACACTTGAAACCCATTTAATTAAACTGTATACAGAATATAATGCCTACCATAACCGAGATTTTCTAACAAAGGCCAATCGATGGTTTACAAGTAAAATGGAAAGCAAATCTGGTATTCTAGACAAATTCAAATAATAGTAAGCCATCTACTCGCCTCCAAATGAGATGATACAAAGTCCTTCTCTAATGTCTCCTTCTAACTAGGGTGAAATAGGATTTCTCCATCCTGACATAAGTCATGGGTAAAGCCTGTCCCCTGTTTATGGGAAGCGACTTCAGCCCATTATAGATTGTCTATTGCCTATTTCGGGTTATAATTGGTATAAAGCAGGGCTTAAGACTGATAGAGAAGTAATGTAATCACAAAAAAAATAGAACCGTATTGGACTTCACTATAGAGATACTAAAATGAAGTCCAATACAGCAAAATTGAATAAGCCTATTAATGAAAGATAGAGGCCTATTTAAAGTTTAAAATAAGTTTCGAACACATTTCCAGCAAAGAATTTACCGAAAGTCCCGATCGCTCTTCGCCCCTCCTCTTTACTTGTTGGATGCAGGGCTTTAACAGTCCTTAATTGCTTGAGAAGGTCCGTCACTTTTATTACCAATTTCCCTTTACCGAGAATGATTCCATCAGTTGTAGTTCCTTTGTATAAAGTAATGAAAAGTGTAGTAGTATCCTTCCAGGCATCTACCACAATATCATTTTTAATTTCTTTAAATCCGTCGAAATAATATTCCTGTCCTGTAGGGCTTATGAGTTGTGCGCTATAATTCATGCGCTTCTTTTTTTCATCACCTTCATCCTGAACAAACAAATTAAACACTCCATTGTAAGCGGAGAGTGGCTCCTGACTAATTGAAGGAGCAATCATATTCCCTATCATCTTACCAGCATGGGACGCATCAGCCACGAAAGCATCAATATCATCAGTTTGTATGGTTAGGGTAAACTCAAAAGTATTGTTCTCTAACTTCCCTATTTCGAATCCTTTTTCATAATCCACTGATTCACCTAATCCTATATATCCTTTCATGGTTTCGGTAAATTGCACTCCAGTTCCGGAGACCTGTTCTCCTACAGAATTGGGAGCAGTTTCATAACCATAGCTCAGATTTAATCCTTTTTCCTCAGCAATAAGCTTACAGCTCCTCTCTGCCAAGGCACTTATGGTTAAGAGTGGGTTAGTGCCCACCGGTCGAGGGATAATTGCCCCATCCAGAATGTACAAGCCTTCGTGAAGTGTGTTGCCATTTTCGCCGTCAAAGACTTGTCCTTTATGGTCCACAACCCCTTTATCAGCGCTATCCCCCATGCCACATCCACCCAGAGGGTGAACAGTTACTAGGTCATAGTTCATCAAGTTGTTCCAAGTTGGGTTGGGTATTTTTGTACCGCCAAGAGCCTGTGTGGCACTGAACATTTCTCCGTTTACCTTATTAAAAATCTCTTGTTTGCCTACACCTTCCCAGTTGAGTGACATTTTGCCCTCCTGATCCATTTTCATAGTTCCATTTCCATCATCATGGGTCATGACAAGGTAAATTTGTGTATGGGCAACCGCTCCATGAAAAGCCCCAAGAAACAAGCTTCTAAATTCTCTGTATTTTTCTTTGAAATAGTCTTTTATCCCTCTGTCTGTATCTTTACCAGCCAACCTTGAAAAGGCAATCAATGCTTTGGGCATAAGACTCCTTATCGGTCCGGGAACAGTACCCTCTTCCAAGGTCATGCCATCTTCTAGGTCCTCTCGCTCCCGAAGATCAATAACACTGGTTATACAGGGGCCTACGTTAGCAATACTATCAGTACCTTTTTTTCCTAAGCCAATCCCGTTGATTCTTTCATCATTATTATAGCCAAAACCCAACACATCGCCATTTCCTGTGAACCGCATCCCCAATCTTTTGGAAACTTTCAATCCCATTTTTGCTGAACGAAACAATATTTCAGTGGAGCCCAAAGAACCGGCACTGAGGATCACATTTTTTGCTTTAATAAACAAAAGCGGTGCATCAAAATTATCTCTACCTATGCCTATTGGGTGGTAAAACACTTGCCAGTACGCTTGAAACTTTTTGACGTACCTGACATTTATTGAGGTGAAAATTTCAGCCCCATGATTGTAAGCATCAGGCAGGTAATTCATTGCCGTAGTATTTTTTGCTCCCACGTTACAACCTGTTACACAGTCCCCACAGTTGGTGCACTTTGCTTGTTTGACACCGACATGGTTGGTTTTATTTTCGAAATTCACATTGATATCCAGAAGTCGAAATGGTGCGGACATATAATCAGCAGATTTCCGCATGGCTTCGGTTTTTTTGAGTATTGGGTAGCCCCCCTTATTTTCTGGATAAGGATTGGGTTTAAGCATGTCCCAGGCTCTGTTTACTCCCTCCTCAAAAGAAGCCAGGTCTTGCCTAATCGCCTCGGGCCACATTTTGTCCTGCATTACCCGTTCTTCTGGCTTAATAGATACGTTTGCATTTACCAAAGAGGTCCCTCCCAGGCCACAGCCTTTGAATACATTAATACCATTCCCCATAGTGAATTCATACAGCCCATTGTTTTCAAGACTGGAAGATTTTCCACGGACAAAATTCATTTCTTTCGAAGCGTCCAATAAGGTGTCAGGGAATTCTCCGGGTAAAAATTCTTTTCCTTTTTCCAACAGGCAAACAGATTGTCCCGTTCGGCCCATCCTTGATGCAGCGATACTACCACCATATCCTGACCCTATGACTACAAAATCATATTCAGGCTTAATGCTGGTTAGGGGTTTAGCTAGTTTCTTCATTTTTTATAAATATAGGATCCTCTATCAGTTCATAATTAATTGGCCCACCTTCAAATCGTGGATTATCATTAATGCTAAACTCTTTCCAATTGGTAACCACTTTCTTCACTCCAATGGGGTAAATGGTAAGTCCCTCCTTGTTAACTGAAATTCGCAAAAAGTTTTTATATCCCTCCCATCTATAAGAAGAGGAAGCTTCTGTTATGTGGTTCTTCAACAGCACAATGCTAATTGTCAAATAAAGACCGAAAATAAAGCTACTAATTAAGCCTCCAACAAGCACCATTTCAGCAAAAAACAACAATACTTGCCCTCCTTCATTGACATTATTTATCCACGGAATATTATTTAGGTTATTATAGGAAAAAAGCCAAAGGAGAAAATAAAAATTGACCAACTGCAATAGCCCATGAATACCACCAGCAATATAATTGAGCTTTTTCTTTCCAGAACTAGTATCTGTGAACAATACTATTCCTATTAACAATAAAAGGTTAAGAAATAAAGCTGAAGGAAAGTGAAACAAAGTATTTGTAATTATTCCCAGTATTTCTGATAATTCACCCTTAAACAAATTGTGTTTTGCCAGGCTTTCCATTATTGTGGAATCATTAGATAACTTCGTTTGAAGTATCCACGTAGTAAAGACATGGTAAATACCGAAGAACAGGAGCATTGTACGGCTAAAGAAAGGAAAGAGTAGGTTCAACAAACTTAATTTGACTGAACTTTCCTTTGGTGGGTAGGTCTTTTTTAGTTCGGCCTTTCTTTCATGAATTCCTTTTAATTCTTCCTTTAAGGTATGCGTAGGATGCATAAAGGCACCTCCTCCTCCTGCGGTTATAAATTGAGAAGGTCGAGAATCATCCTTTACCGTTTCGTACCTTGCATAATGGTGCAAATCCCCTGTTAAAATTGCTTCTATACTTATGTTCTTGTTTTTTTCTTTATAGTCTTCATCCTTTTTACCATAAAGAACCTTATCAATAAAAAATTGCAGCCGATCAAAGGAATCATTTTTTATATCGAATGATTTATAAACCCAGGACGGTTCGGATGTACATAATATGATCTTACTATTGGGTTTAAAATATTCTTTAGCTATTTCTTTAAAATAGCATATTTGAGGAAAATCAATGTCTGCGTTCAGCTGTATATCAATTGCTATCACCCAATAATCATAGGGCAATTTGAGCGCAAAATAACTTCTATGTTGTTGTGTTTTCCAATTCCCTAGGGAACGCTTTTGGGTGAAAAGTCTTAAAAAATTGGTTAACCCATCGTACCAATCATGGTTTCCAGGAATAGCAAAAACATCTGGTCTGTTCTTATCATTTTCATTTTTAGGAAAAGCAGCGGTGTAAGGACCTCTCAGTCTATTGTCATACTCAATGTTCTCTGGAGTAGGATAAACTTCGTCTCCACCCATAAGTAGAATATCTCCTCTTTTTAGTGATTTTCCTCGAAGTGAAAGTTCCTCTCTGGCCAACAATTGGGCCATAGTAAAAGTGGAATTAAAACCATCTCCGAGGTCTGAAATATAATCTAACCACAATTCTTCGTTTTGAGAATAATCAAAGGGCTTACAATCTTGATCGAGTGCGGCCTGAAGCTCTCTTCTGTCTGCAAAATTACCAAAAACCGAAGACAACACTGTTTTGACACTCGTGAAAGCCAACTGCTTTGGGTCATACCAATTGACCATTGGTTTTCTCTCAAACTTCATTTTTTATAATTTTTTTACCATTTCAAACTTAAATCCAATACCTCCATTTGAACCATTTTTCTTTTTGGCTAAACTTAGGGCTACTCCTTTTAACCTTGATACAAAGGTTTGGTGGAGTTTTCCTTCCATAAAAGTTTTTTCAGGTCCTTCTTGACTTGAATAAACTTTAATGTCAACCGATTTAAAAGCAAGCCCCATTAACCAAGACCAAGGACTTGCGCATCGCAAATCAGCTTTTAACAAATAGGCCTTTTCATCGTAGATCATATTGGTTTCAATCTCTATCAATGTTTCAGCAGAAGCTTTTCCATTCACTGTAACCTTGGTAAGCCCACCAATTACTTCTTGTCCAATAGCCCTCAAATAAAAACTAGAAAAAGCTTCAATACTTTCCACTCCATCCACTATGGTTTTGCGCAGAAAAATATAAAAATCCACCTGATGCTTTTTGTCCCTTTGCACAAGCTTTCCTGAGAACTTCATAGGCAGGCAAAGGTAATCTCCCGAATCAGAGGTCTGTGTAGCCCTAAAATCAAGAGAATCCCCATTTTCAGGTTTCTCCCTTAGGTAATTCTTGGTATCTTGGTATCCCATATTTATAAGGGACCTTGCTGTTATTTTCTTAAGAAACAATTCAGGATCAAGTGGTAAAGGCAATTTTGGTTTTACAATAAATACCTGAATTGGTCTAGTCTGACCATAGGGAGAATTCCCAAGTGCAATTAGTTTATTTATCCATTTAATTTGCTCAAACTCTTCAAACAAAGCACCATTGGCACTCATTTCAATTGAGTGAACATATTGATTTAGAGATCCCGGCAGGTAGGATGGGTAATTACCTATTCCCCATATCAACCAAATATCCTCAACCCCTCTTTTAACTGCTTCCAATAAGTTGGCATCCTTGACCCAAACCGCATCAATAAACCAGTCGTTTCCGACTTTTAGAGCAGGCATCAATATGGGTAAGGAAACACCTGCCAACAAATGGTTTTCTTCAAGCTGCTCGCTGGAAATGGTACTGACTCTTTTTTGAGTGAAATTACAAACTGAAAAAGTAATGGGTAAGCCTAGTGAATTGATTTTAGACACATTAACCTCAAAATGAGGTAAAACCTTGTCTCTTATTCCATCAGCATCCCCAAAAGCCTTGAGTCTCCAAGGAGTGAAATATTCTTTTAGCTTTACAAAGGAGGTGAAATAATTAAAGTTTAAGGATTTCCATTTTTCTACAATCTTACCTACTGAATGGCCTGAAGCCAACATGGCTGCATTAAAAATACCCCCTGAAGCTCCATCAGCATGAGAGAAGCTTAGCCCCTCTTCTTCCATTGCTTTCATTACACCAGCTTGATAAGCAACACGCATTCCCCCTCCCGCAAGTATTAATGCACGATTAGGTAGCTCTTTATTTTGTTGCTTTTCAATTAACATGCTGCTTGTTTCGTTTGTATTGGAGCTAATTTGACTACTAAATTCAGTAATGAATTAATAATAATGCGTACTGTAACAAACAGTCCTTTAGGTATTAGAAGTATTGAGCACTCTCAAATAGATAAAGAAAACCACTCCTGAAAAAAGATCAAAAATGGCTACTGACATGGCTAGAATAGAGAACAAACCGTTGAAAACGCCAATGGTTACAGCTATAAATGCTCCAAATTTCTGCAAGGCTGACCATAACATCACTTGCTTATTCGTCACCGAACTGTAAACGGCATGCAATACCATCCCTCCAAAGAGTGCCATAAACATACCTACTATGGCAAAGAAATGTGCTGATGAGGGCGTGGCTACCTCCTTACCAATAAAACCAAGCATAAAAGAAGGAGCGATCATTTGAACCAGGCCAGAGACTAAAGTTATGAAAGCTATTAATACCACCAGTAATTCTGTGTAGCGAGCTGATAAACCAAATATTTTTTTATCATCCATTGTATTGGTGTTTCTGCTTGGCTTTAGCAATAAAGAAATACATCGTAATTAGCCACATTACTGTTAGAATAATCCATCGAATATCATTAAGCCACATCCACTCCGAAAGCAATGCCTGTAGCGTTCCCTCATCCGTAAGTCCGGCTTTAAATTGATTGTTAACATCTTCTATATAGAGTTGTTGCACCAATACAGGAGCCAAAAGACCTGGAATCCAGGCTAGAGGCACCCATCTGAGTCCTGTCTTCCATTCCGTAATGAGCATTATTACGAGGGCAATTGCCATTATAGGAATAGAAATAAAGAAAAACTTTGTGGCAAGGTCTGTTTGAGGAATTATAGCATCATAATAATTGGAGAGGTTTAAGGTTTTTGGATAATTTGGAAACCAGAAGTAATGCAATGACCAGAACATTCCCAAATAGATGGATGCACAGAAGAAAATGTAGGCATTGTTTATATCTAATAAGGTTTTTTTTAGTGGACTCATTTTATAAATAAATTTTAGATACGATACTTTTCATAATCGGTAATAGATGGATCAGGCAACCAGTCTTCTGAATAACCAAGCGGATAAACAGACTCTAAACCTTCAGGCATTTCCTCAGGTGGTTCATCATAGGTCATAAACCAAGATTCAAAATGATCATCCAGTATCCCGTTGGTTTTAGGCATAAAGGTGGTAAAAAATGGATCTGGATTAATATCGATATTTTTCAAAGGGGCAACCTTAGGATGGTCACCTATAAATAGACTTCCTTTGGCCTTTCCAAAAAGATTAATCCCTGCTTTTGATTCAAAATAAATATAAGAAGCCATCAACATGTTTCTAAACCTACAATAATTGGTAGCCCCAACCTTGAGCTTTATGGAGGGTGATTTGGGTTTGTTGATTTCTATTCTGAAGGCAAACTGCCCATCCTTTTCGTATTGGCTAGTTACCTTATCCTCTGTAACTTTAAAATCCAAGTTGGCTTTGTGCTTGGGCATACCCCAGATACCTTTACCACCTTTTACAGATATTTCACTGCTGACCGGTAGGTCCAAGATATATTGACCTGTTCCGTAATGACCCAATAACAAGGTATTTAAAATTCTAGGTGCAGGTTTGGCTCCATGGGTACAGGCGATGGCTATACTGTATTCGATGTATTTACCTATACTGGTGTCAAGGTAATTAATGATGGTAATCATCAGTGCAGCGCGGCCATTTGGCAATTTCATGGCATGAATCTCATTTCCTGGCAAAAGTGCATTGGCTTTCTCCCAGTCGCAGGAAAAACCAGCCATTAAAGCTGGAGATTGGGAAGAACTTACAGGCATGGTATAGGGTATGCCATCTACGAGAGCATACCTACCAGTGTAATTTTTAATTCTTTTCGGTGGCATAATTGTTTATCATCCAAGTTCTAGTTCATTAATCATTTTAGGGAATACATCTTTGTGCGCATTTTTCCCAAAAAACACATCCAAGTGACTATAATCCTCAAGTAGATACAGCTTGTGCAATCCTGGTTGTAATTTATTGAGGTACTCAAAGGTATTTTCCTGACTTTTGGGTAAAAAACATTTATTTTTCTTCCCGGCAAACAATACAAACCTTGCCGATGTCATTGGGGCCACTTCTGTATAATCTTCTCCATCTTTATCATTTCGAACAAGGGCGCCATTACTAACACATTTTTGAATGTGGGAGAAAAAGGACAATGGAACATGAGCAAACTCATATTGTATCCACTCTTTTGTTTTATCGTCAATATTATCAAGTTCCCATAAGGCCGGATATCCTGAACCATAAGTAAAACTCACCATTTTGCCTACCAAGGAATCTTTTTCCCAATGCGTCGCTTTTACGACCTTTAAAATCAACCTTGATTTAAAATCAGGAGCTCTTAAACCCCATTGAGGATCCAAATACCTGAAAAACCTACTTACCAAAGGGACCAACAATTTCAGCTTTATACTAGAATTAAAGGGCACTATGGGATGTAATGAAACTGCATTGCTGATAATTAGCTTCACCTCAGGAATAAGCCCAAGAATCGAAGAAATCATAAAACTGGTACTCCCCTGACAATGAATGATTGCCATTATCTCTTTTGATCCTGTACGTTCCACAATTTTCCTTACAGCTGCAGGATGATCAAATTGAGCCACCTGATCCAGATTCCACTCATTTGGTTCAAAATGAATACTTCCCCGCCAATTTTCTAACCATACATCATAACCAGCCTCTGCAAGTGCATGAATGATATTATTACTTGATGGAGGATTAAATATATTACTACTTACCCCCGCTCCATGCACCAATAATACTGGCCCTTTTGTGGTTGTAGGGGCTATTAGATGCTTCAAGTCACACTGGAAGCCATCTAAAGATTCAAAGGGTATAGTTTCAAAATAATGACTCATTTATTAAATTTTCCTTTCCTAAATTTAACAAAATAAAATTAATATCAAATGGCAATTCTACAATAATAGAGCTAATAAACCCCATAAAAATACTATTGAAACAATCTTTCTAAGGTTTTAAACAGAAAAACCATGAATTAAAAATATAGGGCAAAATCAATCCAATACTGAAGGTCTTAATAGCTGGCAAAAAAGTTGTTAACCTAGCCGAAGTGGAGGAGAAAAATGAGGTATAAAAATTACAATAGGCCATATTGCCCAGATTTTCATTCCTACTTTATCCCGGATTATGTAATAGAATTTCTTCGCCCTGACGATAGTCAGGGGTGATGCCTGTCCCGTGTTTACGGGAAGTGTTGCAATCACAAGACAATCAGGCTGTTTGGAGATTTAGCATAGCACCGCTATGGTGAAATTGAAAACAGCAACGAAGTGGCTGATTTTAAAGCGATTTCAGCACCTAATAGAATGTCTATTGCATATTTCGGGTTTATCAAAGAATGAAATCTGTACCCATCGATTAAAGTGCACTATTGCCCCTAAGAGCTTAGCTGAAATAATGCAATACAGATATCCATTTCGCTATAAAAGAACAAGGAATTACATAAAATCAGTCTGCTAGGAAGTTTAATAAGGCTCCCCTCTGAAGCAATCCAAATTTAAAAAGGATCCACATCCACTAAAAACCTAACTGAACGAAAGCGTTTGTCTGATTGCAGGTCTGAAATGGAACGGGTCATCTCCTGTTTAAAACGCACTTGTGCATTGGTGCTTTTTTCGAGTTTGATCCAGATTTCAAAAAGATATAAGTTTTTAATCTTACCTATTAATGCTTTTTCCGGACCTAGAATTATCTTCCTTCCTTCAATGTCTGAAAGTAAATTTTTTAATTGAACAGATGCAGTTTCTGCTGTCTTAAAGTCTTTATGCTTGACTACGATCTTGATATTCTTGACAAAAGGAGGATAATAAAACTGCTTCCGTTCTCCCATCTCCTGTCGATAAAATTCAGCGTAATCACCACTTATTATCTGATTGAAAATCAATTGATCAGGTCGTCTTGTTTGAATAATTACATTACCTGTTTTATTTCTCCTACCAGCCCTTCCAGCCACTTGTGTAATTTGTTGAAAAGCCCTTTCTCCTGAGCGGAAATCTGGGTAAAACAAAATTCGATCAGCATCAACAATTCCTACCAGAGACACCCTATCAAAATCCAGACCTTTGGTAATCATCTGGGTTCCTACCAAAATATCCACATTTCCAGATCCGAATTCTTCTAAAATCTTTTGGTACCCATATTTACTTCGGGTAGTGTCCAAATCCATTCTTAAAATTCGGGCTTCAGGAAAAAGTAATGAGAGATTTTCTTCAATCCTTTCCGTTCCTGAACCTACGGTTGTAATCTTATCACTACCACAGGCATGGCATTTTTTTGGAACAACATCTTTAAACCCACAATAGTGACATCTCAATTCTTCCTGAAATTGGTGGTAAGTTAAACTGACATCACAGTGTTCGCATTCAGGAATCCAACCACATTCATCACAGGAAATATATGGGGCATAGCCTCTCCTATTTTGAAATATTAATACTTGTTCCTGATTGTTTAGGGCCTCTTGGATTTTCTCTCTCAGAAGTCTGGTAAAGTCTAATTTAAGCAGGTTTTTCTTTTTGTCCTTTAAAATGTCTGCCAAATGAAAATGAGGCAATTCCGCATTGCCATAACGTTTATCCATTTTCACATAGCCATACTTATCATTTTGAACATTAGAAAAGGTCTCAAAAGCTGGGGTAGCTGTTCCTAAGACCGTTTTGGCTTGGTGTAGATATGCCATCATGATTGCAGCATCTCTTGCATGAAACCTTGGCGCAGGGTCATACTGTTTATAGGAAGGTTCATGTTCTTCATCTACAATGACCAAACCCAAGCTATCGAAAGGTAAGAATAAAGAAGATCTGACTCCTATAATGAAATTGTACTTCCCTGAAATCACTCCTTGCCACACTTCTACACGTTCATTGTCTGAATATTTAGAGTGAAAAATACCCATTTTATCACCAAAAACTTTCTGTAGCCGAGAAACCAAATGAGTAGTAAGTGCAATTTCAGGAAGCAGCAATAATACCTGTGAACCACTTTCCAGGACCTCCATTATTAGCTTAATGTAAATCTCTGTTTTACCAGATCCTGTAATACCATGAAGTAAAACTGTGGATTTACTGTTAAATTCATTTTGCACCGCATCATACGCTTCCTTTTGATCATCAGAAAGTAGAATTGGATTTTCATCAATATTAATTGGGTCAAAACGACTTATTTTTACCTTGAAGCTTTCCAATACCTTATTTTTAATAAGGGTATCAATGGAAGAAGGAGAACAACCTGCATCGGTCAAAATCTTTTTGGCCAGTCCTTGTTTGTTTAGCTCACTTTTCTGGTAAATAGGAACTTGTTGTAAATATTTGAGAAGCACATTCTCTTGCTTTACTTTCCCTTTTATTCCATCAAAAAGTTCATTTAGCTTATCCGATGCAGTAATGTATTCTTGAGCTAGCCTCACCCTAAGTTCTATCTTTGGGCTGTATTTCTCTTTAACAGATTCATAAACCAAGATGGCTTTCTTAGCAAGAAGACTTTTAATCAACTTGTGAAGGTCTTTCACTGGAACCAGGGTATCCAGTTGATCCACATTCATTTCCTCCTTCTTTTCCAAAGCCTCCAATATCAGCATTTCCCTGTCATCCATAGGATAATCTGGATTGTCCAAGTCAAAATCAGGATGCATTTGAATCTTACTCTCAGTAGATAGCTTTAAACCACTGGGTAAAGCGGCATTCATCACTTCTCCTAAATGACAACAATAATAGCTGGCCAGCCAAGCCCAAAATTTGATTTGCAAGGCGTTTACTATGGGGAAATCATCTAATAAATCAAGTATAGCTTTGGCCTGATAAGCCTCAGGCGCTTTTTGATGAACCTTGGCAACAATACCAGTTAAAATCCTTTTCCTACCGAATTGTACCATCACACGATAGCCAATGCCAATTTCATCCTGAATCTCAGGCCCCACACTATAAGTAAAAGTTTGAGGAATAGGTACAGGCAAAATAATGTCCGCAAACAGATTTTTGCTTGTTAAGGGGTAGTTATTTCCAAAGAGATCATCCACTGTAAATCTATTTTATTTGGTTTTGCTCAAAAATGGAAGTTGACTTACTGCCTCCTCTATGGTCTCTACAGGTTGCTTGCATGACTTATTAAAGCAGACATACAATATTGTCTTTTCAGTTGACTTACCAGCTAAAATTGGTACTTCTTCAGTATTGACTGTAGTAGCAGCTATGACCATATTGGGATGATAATCAGCCTGGAGTGAAAGTCCCACTCTATTTGCCTCTTTTCCTGTAATGGCTATTTCCGCTGTAGGAACCGATTTTTCTAAAAAAAAGTTTGCCCAATTGGCTAGAAAATCCGGTTCTTTGATCACCATCTCACGAACCAATTGCAACATGCTTTCTGCTTGACAAAGGTAAGTATCATTGTATAAGTACAGACCTAATTGATGTAGGTTTCTTGCCATTACCGAGTTAGAAGCAGGAAGAACATTGTCAAAAACCTCTTTCTTATCAGCTATCAATTTTTCAGTTTTAGGATCATTAAAGAAAAACATTCCATCCCTTTCATCAAGAAAATTATCCATGACCCTTTCAGTCAACAATTTCGCTCTATTTAACCATAATGGTGAAAAAGAAATTTTATAGAGAGAGATAAAAGATTGAATAACAGCAGCATAATCTTCAAGAAAGGCAGGCGTATAAGCTTCATTATCTTTAAAATTCCTATAAAGTACATTGTCATGGACCATTTGGTTCCAAATAAAATTTCCAGTCTCTAAAGCCGAGCGCTTATAACCTTCATCACCAATTGCTAAATAAGCTTTGCATAAACCGTCAATGACTAATCCATTCCATCCGCTTATGATTTTATCATCCAATCCGGGCCTAACTCTGGAAGATCTGTTTTCAAAGAGCTTTTCCTTGACTTCTTTTAGTTTTCCTTCAAATGTATCCAAGGTTAAACCATGATTTTGAGCAACTTCTGAATAAGTTAAGTTCTGAAAAAGGATATTCACACCATCTTCCCAATTCCCCTCCTCTTTTATACCGTATAGTGACCCAAACCAATCCAAATCAAGGCCCAGTAGCTCTTTGAGTTCCTTATAAGTCCAGGTATAAAATTTTCCTTCTGCCCCATCGCTATCTGCATCTAGTGCAGAATAGAAGCCCATTTCTGCACTACGCATTTCACCATGTAACCAGTTAACCGTTTCTACAATCTTTTCCTTAAAGAAAGAATCTCTACTGTATTGTAAGGCTTTGCTGTATAGACCAAGTAATTGACCATTGTCATAAAGCATCTTTTCAAAATGGGGTGCAAACCATTCTCCATCTACACTGTACCGGCAAAATCCCCCACCCAGGTGGTCATAAATGCCTCCCATTCCTATTTTTTTCAGGGTGAAACAAACCTGTTCTCCTATATGCTTTTGTTCATCCAAAATGGCCATGTCCAGTAAGAAGTTCCATATAACAGGCATTGGGAATTTAGGAACCCTTTTCATACCTCCCCATTCCGTATCTACCCCTTTTAATAAATTCCTGGCCATTGCTCTTACGTTTTCAGGGGTAAATTCTCCTTCCTCCCTCTTTAAGCCATATTTTTCAATAACTGACCTATCAATGCTCCTACCAAAACCTTCGGCACTTTTCACCAATTCTTCATACTGCTTTTCAAATGCCTGAGCCACTCCTGCCAATACTTTCATCCATTGGTTTTTAGGGAAATAAGTACCTCCATAAAAAGGTTTTTGATCAGGCATTAAAAAAACGTTCAAAGGCCATCCACCTTGTAAACCCATTATTTGGACTGCCTCCATGTAAATATTATCCAAATCAGGCCTTTCTTCTCTATCAATCTTGATACAAATAAAATTGGCATTCATTAGATCCGCTACCTCCATGTCTTCAAAGCTCTCTTTTTCCATGACATGGCACCAGTGGCAAGCAGAATAACCGATACTTACCAATATAGGCTTGTTCTCAGCTTTTGCTTTGGCCAAGGCCTCCTCTGACCAAGGATGCCACTGTACCGGATTATGGGCATGTTGCTGTAAGTACAAACTTTTACTCGCTATCAGTTTATTGCCTTTCATATCCACAGGGTCAATTGGTTTAAAATAATTTCAACTGATCACTTATAGCTTGTTTTTCATTTGTAAAATCAAGTTCAGCAGGCATCAAAGAGATCAACTCTTGAAGCTTGCAAAGAAACTGATAGTGGGCCTGTGACTGAGGATTAAAGGGTCTATGGCTGAGATTTTTTTGTATTTGATCTATATGTTGGATCAAATCAATGGTTTCTGAATCGAAAAATGCCCCAGAAAATTCATTCCATATATAGTCTTCCGCCATAGAGTTGGGATGAATCATGTCTTCCTTATAAAATCGATAATCCCTCAAATCATCCATCATTATCTCATAGGCTGGGAAATAATAAATAGTTGGATACTTTGAGACAATCTGATGACAGAAAACATTTAACAGGCTTTTACTCAACTGATTTTCTGGTATCCCATCTTTTATGTGTCTCACAGGACTAACCGTCAAAACCAGCTGTATATTGGGGTTTACAGCTATAAGTTTTTGATAAAACTCATTAAAACTATACCTCATCTCCTCCAGGCCAAGTATACTTTTAGAAAAGTTTCGTTGAGCTTGCTTGTGGCAATTGGCCACAATCCTTTCATTTTCTATGAGGCGATAAACGAAAGCCGTACCAAAGGTTATAAATAGATGAGTAGCTTTTTCAAGGCTCTCTTTGACCTTTATTTTGGTGTTTTCAATTTTATCTGAAAGATCCTTTATGGAAGATCCATTGAATGAGGAATGCAATTGATAATGAAAAAAATTATCATGCCGGTTTAGGTACAATTCTGGGTCAGCCGGTTTTGATTCCAGTGAATTCAATAATAAACTGAAAATAGAATGAGGGTTAAAAGTTGTTCCAAAGGGATTTGTCAAAGTGTTGAATTTACTATGTGTTAACCTTTCACCTACTACTTCAGAAAAACAAGAGCCAATAGTTACCATTCTGGACGAATGGTTTATTTTTTTATCGCATTCCTTAAATTGGAAAGTAGTTCTAAAACTTTTCATTTTCAAATTCTCCTTACTAAAATACCCTATACTCCTTAACAATATAAAGGAACAAATTAATGAAAATATGAGGGATAAAGGCGGTAAAAAGAGAGTAAATTTAAATTTATGTAATTCACAAATCTCAGCTAGATTTTATACATTAATTAAATTTTAATCAATATTATTTAAATATTTAATAATTATTGATAATATTGTTGCATTATTCACTTCAACCTTAATAGAAATAGAGTATGGAATCAGCATTATTAGAAAAATCTGTTGAAAACGCCATTGCCAAACTAAGCAAATTAACAATCAATGAAGGATTAACAGCTGAATTGGAATGGTGTTTGGGAAGTTATCGATTTGACAACAATCCTGAAGGATTAAAAATGAAATCTAAGCTAGCTTTGGAGCTTTTGAAGGAGACCAAAGAAAAAAGCAGTCGATCCGTATCCAAAAAATTAATAACGGATTTGGAAAAAGCCATTGTAAACTAAAAAAGCCAGGATAAACCTGGCTTTTTTTTATTCAAATGCAATATTGATAACTATTCAGCTACAACTACGAATTTAACGTTAGTTTTCACTTCTCTGTGTAAATCAATTTCAGCTTCGTATTCACCTGAAGTAGATACCGGCTGATTGATAGAGATCTTCTTACGATCAATATCTATGCTTTTCTCTGCCAAAGCATCAGAAAGCTGTAAAGTAGTAACTTTTCCAAAAATCTTTCCAGAATCGCCTATTTTAGCTTTGATTTCCAAAGTGATGCTTTCTAATTTAGCTGCAACAGCTTCGGCTTCAGTTTTGATTTTTTCTGCTTTGTGGGCTGCTTGCTTAATGTTTTCCTGCAAGATCTTCTTATTAGAAGAAGTGGCAAGTAAAGCGAAGCCCTGAGGGATTAGATAATTACGTCCATAACCAGGTTTAACAGCTACCAAGTCATTTTTATATCCAAGTCCTTTTATATCCGTTTTTAAGATAACTTCCATTGTTGTTATAATTTATTAGGTGAAGGATTACAGACAGTCTATTTCAAGCCATCTGCTACGTAAGGCAATAATGCCAAATGTCTGGCTTTTTTAATAGCCTGAGCAACCTTTCTCTGAAATTTAGCAGAGTTACCTGTCAATCTTCTAGGAAGAATTTTACCTTGTTCGTTCACAAACTTAAGCAAAAAGTTAGGATCTTTGTAATCAATATACTTGATACCTAGCTTTTTAAATCTACAGTATTTTTTCCTGTTTTGCTCTCTGTTGATGGGTTCGTTTTTTAATGTCATTTTGCTGGCTCCTCCTTAGCTTCTGATTTTTTATTGAATTCACCTTTCCTTCTTCTCTCTGCATATACCAGGGAATGTTTGTCCATTACAGTAGTAAGAAATCTCAATACAGTTTCATCTCTTCTGAAATTGATCTCATACTTTTTAATTGCAGTTGGATCCACTTTGTATTCGACCATTACATAAAACCCAGTAGTTTTCTTTTGGATTGGATAAGCCAATTTTTTTAGACCCCAATTCTCAACGTTAACTATCTCTGCTCCCAATTCTTTTAACAAGCCTACGTACTTGTCAACGGTATCCTTCATCTGAACTTCAGACAAAACGGGAGTAAGTATGAATACCGTTTCATAATTTTTTTGGAACATTCTTTTTAATTTTTGTTTAATATTTTAAAACAGTCTGCAAAATTAAAAGAAATGAGCCAATAATCAAATGAATAGCCTGTTATTTTATTTCAAATGCACTCCTACCGATCTCTGCTCCGTCGGAAAAAATCTTCACACTATAGGTTCCCTTTTCATAATCTGAGCCTTTTTCGTAAAAATAGGTCAGTTGCTGACGTGTGTTATTGAAGACAAAATCTTGTTTAGAAGTATAAAAATGTTCTTTTCCATCCAATTCAAATGTTCCAGAACCTTTGGCTATGTCAAAAATGACCTGCTCATTGGGAGAAAGAACTTGTACATAAACATCCCTCATACCAGCTTCTGCTACCTTATTGTCCCCAATATTAAATGAGATTTTTAATCTTTCCAACTGTCTATTCCTGAATTCCCCTTCTCGTTCTCTTCCCCTTGAATTCACTGCTGCTACAACAATGTTTTCGGCCTTTAATCGGGAAGCAATACTGACTTTATTCTCCAGGTCTACCGTTTTGATATTAAGCTTAACTACCTCCTCCTCTATTTCAGACTTGGTTGTCTTCAATTCTTTGTTTTCGGAAAACAACTGAACATTTTGGGCTTTCAAACGAACTATATCGGCGTCCTTTTCCTCCAATAAGGTTAAATAACTATCTATTTGCGCATTTAATCTGGCAATGTCTTTGGCTGATCTGCTCTTATCTAGCTTCCTCTCCTTAATCAATTGTTCCTTAACTTTCACCAAGGCCTCAATATCTCCACCAAGACTGTCAATTTCTTTGATTCTAGAGGTCAACTCCTCTGTCATGGAGTCCAATCTAAAATTTAAATGGCTGTTCTCTTCCGATAACAGAAAGATTTCCTCACTTTTTTGTGACTTTTCACGGTGGTCATTCAGGAGTCGCCATCCACTAAGAAATACTAAAATTACCAGAACGATAATTAAAATATTTTTCCCCTTATCTACATTAATACTGCTTTTATCAATTTTTTCTCCTTGACTCATACTAATAATAACACTTTAATACTGTTTATTTCGTTTTGTCAGGACATGTAAATAGTGCCAACACTAACTCTACTACAATAACAATTATCAGACCAATTTTTTATTGTAAAAATTTTATAAAATCAACCAGCGAAAACAAATTTAGCAAATCCCTTCACTTCTGGCAATCTCAACAAGAAATTTAAGATTGTTATTAACGAAACATCAAAATAAACTAAATATTACGGTCCTAATTAGGATATAAAACTAAGTTGACTTCAGGATATCTATTAGTAGTTTTTATCGCTTCAAATTAGAAATAAGGGAAATTAAGGGTGTTTTTCTATTTCAAAAGCTTAAATAATGAGAAATAGTATCACCACCATATTCGTTTTTAATCTTTCAGTAGCTAGTTACAGATAGAGGCTAAATTATGAACCTTATCCTTATCGAAGCCATATATTATAAAGCTAAAAATTGGATTTAAACCATTTGAGAAATAATCTTTAGAAAGGGACCATTTTCGATTTACAAATAACCGGGGTTTCTAATGGTAACAAACTTAAAGAAAGGCGGAAATTTGTCTTACAAGGCAAGTATGTAATTTTCTTTATTTCCGTAATTATTAAAAAACAATACCCCACAATCAAAAAAGTCTATTGTACTGCTTACTGAAGGCATGTCTTTTATTTCTTCCCAGGCCTGTTTCATTTCCTTTGACCAATGTATGTCCCCGATTACAACAATGCTTTCCTTATGAATTTTAGGTGCTATTGCGTTAAAATAATCGAGAGTTGGCTGATACCTGTGGTTGGCATCAATCAATACAAAGTCCACCCATTCAATGCCCTCAAGAACTTTACCTAAGGTGTTATCAATATTACCTACAACCTTATTAACATTTGGACAAAAATTTAAATTTGCACCGGCTAAATGTGCCAAAGCAGGGTCTCCTTCGAAAGTATACAAATCTCCTTTTGTCACTGAAGACAAATAGGCCGTATTTATTCCTAAAGAAGTCCCCAAGTCCAAAACAGTATTGGCTGGTGTAAGCTTACATAGGAATTGAAACAGTAGGGAAGATTTTATAGGAGAAGTTGCGCTCTTGGCTATGGTGGCTACCTTTTGCTTTTCACCTTTGCTCCACCTGGATCCTGCTCCATAATCCTTCCTTAGGATCTGCTCTTTTGAGGATAAAAACTTTTTTCTTTGCAGTTCAATTTCCTTTTTACCCTTTTTATTGTTTGTTAAAAAAGCCTTCAAATCTTGGTAAAGTTTGAAAAAATAAGGAGAATGGATACTATGCTGGTCCTCTTTGTATAAAAAGTAAAGAAAGTATTCCCAGAAATGGAATAACATTATAGTCTAATCAATTATTGAAAATATTGGCGATAAGTTGAAACTCTGGAATGGTTACAGTTAATAATTTTCCATCATTAAGCTTTTCCACATAAAATTCACCCATCATTTTACCCATTCCAGACCGGATGGTACATCCTGAAAGATAAGTATGGACATTCCCTGGTTCTAAAACAGGTTGCTGACCGACTACTCCCTCCCCTTCCACAAGTTTGACAGTTTCTGCTGCATCATGAATTTCCCACTTTCTTCTAAGCAGTTGTATGGTAAAAGGGTTGCAGTTTTTGATGGTAACCTTGTAGGTAAATACATAATGGTGCAAACTAGGATTAGAAAACTCCTTTTGGTAGGTCGCTTCAACACTAATCTTAACACCTTCTGTAGTTGCAGTTACCATTTTGTTTTTATTAATACAAAACTTATCCGAAATTTGATTTATTGAGTCAAATATACCAATAGAAAACTTATTAATGAATGTCAAAATAGAAAATAGTTGGAAACAATTGCTAGGGAATGAATTTAACAAGCCTTACTTTGCTGCATTGGCAAGCTTTGTAAAAGCTGAATATGAAACAAAAACAATCTACCCAAAAGCCAATTCAATATTTAAAGCTTTTGAATTGTGTCCTGTAGACAAAGTAAAGGTTGTGATTTTAGGCCAAGACCCCTATCATGGAGAAAATCAAGCACATGGACTGTCTTTTTCTGTAAAGGAAGGCGTACCCATTCCTCCTTCACTTAAGAATATTTTTAAAGAATTAAAAAGCGACCTTGACTTACCTTTCCCATCTGACGGAAACTTAGAAAGATGGGCCAAGCAAGGTGTTCTCTTACTAAACGCTACCCTTACAGTAGAAGCACACAAAGCCGGAAGTCACCAGAAAAAAGGTTGGGAGACATTTACCAGCGCAGTCATAGAGAAACTTGCTTCCAAAAAGTCTAACTTGGTTTTTCTTCTTTGGGGGGCTTATGCACAGAAAAAGGCTACTGTAATTCATTCGGACAAGCACTTAAAGCTACAATCACCACATCCAAGTCCCCTTTCGGCTCATCGAGGCTTTTTAGGATGCCAACATTTTAGCCAAGCCAATGCTTATTTAGAAGCCCATGGCAAGCCAGCAATAAAATGGTGAAGGTTTAATAAGTTCTATTAAAAACACCGAAAATGGACAGTTACAGCAATTCACTGTTCTTAAACCAATAACCCCAGATTAAGTACTAATCTGGGGTTATTGGTTAAAAGTCTATCCCTCATTGAAAGCAATTTAGGACTCAAACTTGTGATTAATCGATGGACTTAAAGAATCTATCCCACCTAATCTTATTAAACATAGACTTGTGTTTTTCTAAGGATAGCCATAAGAACCATGCCTTACCCACTACATGATCTTCAGGCACAAAACCCCAAAACCTAGAATCCAGTGAATCATGTCTATTGTCCCCCATCATGAAATAATAATTTTGTTTGAAGGTATAGGATTCTTGTTCCACACCATCTATAAACAATTTATTGTCTTCCACTGTAACACTTTCATGGCCTTCATATTTCTCAATCGTGAAAGAGTACCTTCTTACATTGTCTTCAGTAAGTGCGATTGTTTGCCCTTTGGCAGGTACCTCTAATGGACCGAAATTATCTTTATTCCACTTATAATAGGTTCCATCAGGGAAAATATTAGAATCCCCTTGACCTGGTTTACTAATTCTCTTTTGAATGGACGAAATGGCGGGTGATTTTTCAAGTTCCTTTATCATTTCATCAGTTGCAAAGACAAAGTAGCCGGAGTTATCAGAAAAAGGATAATAACTATCCGGATTAATACCATACCGATCAAAGAACTCGTCGTTTAGAGGCCTATTGACGATGACGTCATAGGAAAACTGCATTTCTTCAGGGTTTTCACTAGGTTGGCCATTTACATACAATTGAGCCTCTTTAATTTCCAGAACATCGCCAGGAATTGCAATTGCCCGTTTTATATAGTTGGTTTTTAAATCAACAGGATATTGAAATTCTTCAGGGAAATTAAAGACCACTACATCATTTCTTTTAATAGAAGTAAACCCAGGAAGTCTATAGTAAGGCAATTGAATAGCCTCTGAATAGGACTTTAGGTCCGTTCCCCAAATTTTCTGATGGGTCAATGGAACCTGGAGGATGGTTTTGGGTACCCTAGTTCCATAATGCATCTTACTTACAAATAGAAAGTCACCTACTAAAAGGGATTTTTCCATAGAGGCAGTAGGAATGGTAAAAGGTTCCAATAATAACCACCTTATCAAACTGGCTGCAATGACTGCAAAAAGCAATGCATCTATCCATTCTCTGGAGGCTGATTTTTTGTTTTTTTCTTGATTCATTTTTGTGTAGTTAAAAATCCAAAAAATCATTCATTGATAAAACTCCCTTTTTACCAGGCAGCCATTCGGCCACCAAAACTGCTCCAAGGGCAAAACCCTTTCTATTGTGAGCGGTATGGTTAATGGTAATGTCATCAATTTCAGATTTATAAGACACAATATGTGTCCCTGGAGCAGGGTCTATTCTTTTGGAGGTGATAGGTAAAGTTCTTTCTTTTGGTTGAGTGCTATCACTTTGTAACTCCCAATCAGTATACCTATGGTTATTGTCAATTAGTCCTTCAGCCAAGGTAATGGCCGTACCACTAGGAGCGTCTTTTTTCTCTGTATGGTGTATTTCCTCAAGAGTTGCCTTGTAGGCCTCTTGGTCATTCATTAGTTTAGCAAGAAAAGCATTGACTTTAAAAAATATATTTACGCCTATGCTAAAATTTGAACTGTAAAAAAGAGCCCCATCCTTCTGTTTACAAAGGTTAGTTACTCCATCCTTGTCATCCATCCAACCTGTAGTACCTACAACGACAGGAACGCCATGTTGCATGCACCAGGTAATGTTTCCAACTGCTGAACTCGGCTGACTAAATTCGATAGCTACATCTATTTCATTTGTGTCCAAATGATCTAAGTCTGCAACATTTTCAATATTAATTTTGGCGACTATGCGATGGCCTCTTTCTTCGGCCATTTGGGAAATAATTTTTCCCATTTTACCATATCCTAATATCAGAATATTCATATTAAAATTTAATTTTAAATGAAAGCCCTATTGCACTGTTATTGGCTAATAAAGGCTCCATACTTGGTTCAAGTTTAAAGGTAAGGTCATCGCTAACGTCAAATCCTGAAAGGTGTGCGTCTACAAAAGCATCTACCGCTCCCAAAGCATATATTGCTCCAAAAACCATATACATTGCATCCCTATTTCTTCTCCAGTATTCGACGTTTCTAATGATTCCATCCTCATTTAAATTTGGAAAGGGATTGGCCTCAGTTCCTTCTCTAACGATATCAAGTGCTACGATAAACTCCTTGTACCTTCTATTATTAAAATTCAAAAAATACACAGCTGCCGAAACACCACTGTAAAGTAAAGGTAATTTCCAGACTTTTTCATTATAAACCTGGCCTGCTCCGGGAAACATTAGGGCCAAATAGATCGCTTTTTTAGGATTTTTAACATTTGTAGGTGCCTCATTTCCTATACTATCAGTTAGGGACGCGTTAAAATCCTCTTCTTGAGCAATACTTGAATGCACAAAAAAAAGGCATAACAGTCCTAAAGCAAGGCGCATAAGCTTTGGTTGGAGACTAGTTTTATCTGCCATAAAGAAATCCCGGCATTTCACTTATATCAATTCAAGAATTTCAAGAATCCTGTTAAGGTCACTGGTTGAATGAAAAGGAATTTTGATTTCGCCTTTATCTTTTTTATCAGATTTCAACGAAACTTTGGTTCCAAAATGGGAAGCTAATTTTTGTTGAAGCTTATTTATCTCATATTTTTTTACGGGATCAAGGCTTTCAGACTCCTTGGTGGGCTTTTGAGGGGCACCATCATTGAGCTCCTTTACAAGGGCTTCTACCTTACGAACACTTAACTCCTCCTCAATGGTTTTTTTGAAAATAGCCAGTTGCTTGTCTACATCTTCTATATTGATCAATGCTCTGGCATGCCCCATGCTTATTTTTTGATCCCTTATACCAGCCTGAATATCTGGCGGTAATTTTAATAAGCGAAGGTAATTGTTGACTGTGGTACGGTTTTTACCTACCCTATCACCCAATTGCTCCTGCTTGAGGTCACATTCGGCCAAAAGTCTTTGGTAAGAATGGGCAATTTCAAGGGCATTAAGGTTTTCTCTTTGAATGTTTTCGATCAGGGCCATTTCCAGCATTTGCTGGTCATTGGCTGTCCGAATATAGGCAGGAATCATCTCTAGCCCAGCTAATTTGGACGCTTGAAACCTTCTTTCACCTGATATTAATTGGTACTCATTATCAGCAAGCCTTCTTACCGTAATCGGCTGAATAATACCCTGAACTCTGATAGATTCTGCTAGTTCTTCCAGCGCTGTTTTATCAAAATGTGTTCTGGGTTGGTAGGGGTTAACTTGTACATCTGACAATGAAATTTCAAAAATCCCTGCAACAGGCATTTTATCTTCTTCAGCTTCAGTACTTTTATCCTTCTGAGGAGAATCTTTTAATAATGCTCCTAATCCTTTCCCTAAAGCTCCTCTTTTTTTACTATTTGTTTTATTGACAGCCATTGTTCTATTTTATTCAATTTTCTTTTGCCAATCCATTTTTAGTGGCAATTTCATTGGCCAAATTCAAGTAGGCTACGGCCCCTTTACCGGTTGCATCAAAAGCGACAACTGGCATACCAAAACTTGGTGATTCACTCAGTTTCACATTCCTAGGAATGATCGTATCGAAAGTCATGTCTTTGAAATGCATACGGACTTCTTCTACTACTTGATTGGATAGTCTTAATCTAACGTCATACATGGTTAATAGTATGCCTTCTATCTCAAGTTCTGGATTCAATCTGGTTTGAATAATCTTTATGGTATTTAATAGCTTACCCAATCCTTCAAGTGCGAAATATTCACACTGCACGGGAATGACCACCGAATTGGCAGCAGTAAGCGCATTAATTGTTATTAAACCAAGAGATGGTGAACAGTCAATGATAATAAAATCATATCGATCCCTGATTTCCTGAATAACCCCACGCATCTTTTCCTCTCTATCTTCCAGGTTAACCATTTCTACTTCCGCACCTACAAGATCTATATGTGAAGGTACCAAGTCCAAATGATCAATTTCAGTCGAAATAATGATTTCATTGATATCATTTTCATTTACCATGCATTCGTAAATACTTATCTCTATTTCCTTAGGATCAAAGCCCAGGCCAGATGTAGTATTGGCTTGAGGATCTGCGTCGATCACCAAGGTTTTGTACTCCAACACAGCTAAACTGGCTGCTAGGTTCATGGCAGTAGTGGTTTTCCCTACTCCTCCTTTTTGATTAGCTATTGCGATTACTTTTCCCATTGTCTTTTATAGCGAAATACTTTCTCCTATGTTTAGCAAAATCAATTCTTTCCCACGGCCCACTGCTTCAGTTTTTGCTGCTTCTTTATTTATTTCAATTGGTTCAAATGTATCATAGTGCATGCCTATAATTTTATCCGTCCCCACAAATTCAGCAGCTTTCAATGCATCCGTAATACCTATGGTAAAGTTATCCCCAATTGGTAAAATTGCAAAATCAATGTCAAAGGATTCTCCAATTAATTTCATGTCGTAACTTAAGGTGGTATCACCGGCATAATAAAAGGTGCCTTGATCTGAAGCCACTACGAAACCTCCGGGATTCCCCCCATAAGATCCATCCGGAAGTGAACTACTGTACACTGCATTGACATATTTCACCGTCCCAAAATCAAAATCCTTGGCACCTCCATGATTCATACCAAACACCTTCTTAATCCCTCTGTTTTTAAACCAGGTGACGATCTCAAAATTAGACACCAAAGTGGCTTCATTGTTATTTACAATCCTTTCAACGTCAAATACATGGTATTCATGTCCATGGCTAACCAATACAAAGTCAGTGGTAATCTTATCGATTTCTATGTCAGAGGCTAGTGGATTTGGTGAAATAAAAGGGTCAAATAAAATCGTTTTATCTCCTAAATCCACCAAGAAAGTCGAATGACCAAAATACTTCAGTTCAATCATAGATTATTTTGAATTTCGATTTTTCATGCGATTACAAATATATCATTTTAATCCGAACTATGGCCAGCATGATTCCTTGATCCGTCAGTTTAAAAACCCAAACCTGAAAAATATTCACTTGGGGACAAAGAACAATAGTTGGACTTTTTTTACTTTTTCAAATCAATTGTTTGTTAATACCACCTGCTAAACCCCTGATAACGTTATGATTTATCATAACTACTTAATTTTTATTCAAGCTAAAAAATGAATTGTTTTTCACTACATATGCCAATGATTATCTGATTTCCAATTTTACAATTATTGTTTATTTATAGAGGCAAGCCACCTAATGACAGCTATGCCAATAATAAGATTTCTATCAGCGACAATTAAATTAAGCAGTACTTCGAAATATTAAAACAACCTACATTCAATAGCTATAAATTTAACCCGAAATATGCAATAGACAATCTATTACGTGCTGAAATCGCTTTAAAATCAATCACTAATAACCCTATTCTCAAATCCGAGATAAATTATTTTCACAGGAAAAGCATTCCGAGCGGTATGAGCCATTAATGGATAAAAAAAAGGCATGGAATCATCCATGCCTTTTCTCTCAAAATAGTAAGTAAACAATCAATTATGAATTCTATTATCTATTCCAAGTTTAGTATAAAAGGGAAGAAAAATTACTTTCCTTTACCTTTTCTCTTTTTAGTTTCAGTTTTGTTATTCTCTGAAGCCTTCATGGCTTGTTCAATTTTCATTTGAAACTTAGATTTCTTCTTATTCGCATTTTTAAGCTTGCTTTCTTCCACTTTGGCTCTGATTTTATCATCATCGACAAATTGTTTGATCAAATACTGCTGACCGAAAGTCACCATATTAGACACGAAATAATAGAAACTAAGTGCAGCAGGGAATGAGTTTAAAACAAACATAAACACCACTGGCATAACATAACCTATATTTTTCATCGGCCCTTGGGCGGTAGTCAATTGGTTATTGAAATGAGTGTAAGCAATTTGAGACACTGTCATTAGCAGTGTAAACAAACTCACATGATCCCCATAAAATGGAATCGTAAAGGGAAGGTTTAAAATAGAGTCATAAGTTGACAAATCATGCGCCCAAAGGAAGGACTCTTGCCTCAATTCAATTGAATTAGGGAAGAAAAAGAACATGGCCAATAAGAAAGGCATCTGAAGCACCATAGGCAGACAACCTGAAATTGGGCTTACACCAAGTTGGCTGAACAGTTTCATCTGTTCTTGCTGCATCTTGGTTTGGTCTTCTCCGTACTTTTCTTTTAACTCATCTATTTCCGGTTTAATCACCCTCATCTTAGCCATTCCAATGTAAGACTTGTAAGTCAAAGGCAAAAGGAACAATTTGATAATGAAGACAATCAATATTATTATCACACCATAATTGTCAAAGAAATTTTCCAACCAGTGGAACAAATTGACAATAATGTATTTATTGACCCAACTCACAAAAATATACCCCATGTCCACATTCTTATCGAACTCAGGGGTTACATTTTTTAGAATTTTATAATTGTTCGGTCCAAAATAATAACTTACCTCTCCGTTTATAGGAAGCAATAAGGTGGCAGACATGTTCTTAACAAAAGAGGAATCCAAAGGAGTCTCTTGCGCCAGGTTACCACTGTTAAACTGGTTTTTAGCAATAATTCCGGTAGTGAAAAACCGTTGTTTGAAGGCAACCCATTTCAAAGGCTCTCCTATCTGTTCTGCATCATCTCCTTCTCCAGTGGACAAGTAATCGTAAGTTTCATCTGCAGTATAGAAATTCATATAGGTTTTCCTTCTGGATTCACCCATATCTTCTTCTAGCCTTTGGAGTTCACTCTGCCAGTTAATTGTCAATACATCATCACTGATTAAGCTTTCCAGTCCAGCTCCTTGGATTTTATGAGAGAGCTCATACCCAGTAGGAGGCAGCTGATATTTTCTAACAATACTTCCAGACCCTGCAATGGCTGTAAAGGTGACAGTACTAACTTGTACTCCATCTACTGCTTCACTAGATTCTTTCACTACAAAATAAAGGTCATTCAAACTCAAATTACCTTGAGTAGAATTAATTTTATAATCTAATTTTCCAGTTTCGCTATCAAATAAGATTAAAGGTTTTTGGTCATAAGTTTTAAAACCTTTAACCTCTACTTTTTGAATTTCTCCACCTTTGTTGGAAAGCGTAATTTTTATATTTTCATTCTCCAATACAGTGGCAGTTTCCTGTCCTTTAACAAGGTCAGAAAAATCACCATACTTTTGCTTTGCAGCCAAATTACTTAGGCTATCATTAATTGCATTGTCAACCTGCCCAAGGTCCTGATCCGTCTCGATCGCATTGGATTGTACCTGAGTACTACCATTGGTTGTTTGAGGTTCGATAACTGGTTGTGGATCACTCGCAAAAAAGAGCGAATAAACCAAAATTACCGCTGCGAAAAGAATGAGTCCTGTCGCTTGATTTTTATCCATAATTCAATCGGTTGTTTAATACAGGTTTAATTACCTGTCACTAAATAATTATTTTACGATTTATTCCTTTTATTGTCACTTACCGCTTTGATAAACCTCACAAATAGAGGATGAGGGTTCAGGACAGTACTTTTATATTCAGGGTGAAATTGTGTTCCTACAAACCAAGGATGGTCTTTCAACTCAATAATCTCCACCAAACCCTTGTCAGGATTTTTTCCTGTAGCTATCATCCCATGCTCTTCAAAAACCTTAAGGTATTTGTTATTGAACTCATACCTGTGTCTATGTCTTTCTGTGATTTTTGATTTGCCATAAGCAGTATATGCTTTGGAACCTTTTTTCATTTCACATGGATAAGCCCCAAGTCGCATTGTTCCTCCCATTTGCTTCACCCCTTTTTGTTCTTCCATAAGGAAAATAACAGGGTCTTTGCAATCCGGATCCGATTCGGTAGACGAAGCATCTTTCAAACCCAAGACATTTCTTGCGAACTCAATAACAGCAACCTGCATTCCCAAGCAAATGCCAAAGAAGGGAATTAAATTTTCTCTGGCGTATTCAGTTGCTATAAGTTTACCTTCCAAGCCTCTCACTCCAAACCCTGGAGCGACAAGAACCCCGTCTATGAATTCCAGCTTTTTAGCAATATTCCCTTCATTTAATTCTTCAGAAGATACCAGGTGAAGGTTTACTTTACACTCCAAGGAGGTACCTGCATGAATAAAGGATTCAATGATGGACTTATAAGCATCGGGTAGTGAAACATATTTCCCTATAAGGGCTATATCCACCTCCATGGTAGGATTTTTGAGCTTACCCAAAAATTCTTTCCACTGCTCAAGTTCGGTATTTGTTTTGGATGTGATTTTCAACTTGGTCATCACCCGCTCATCAAGTCGTTCCTTCTTCATCAGTAAAGGAACATCGTAGATTGAATCGGCATCCATTGCTTCTATCACACAGTTCAATTGAACGTTGCAAAATTGAGCAATTTTCTTTTTTACATCAACTGGTAGGTGGTGCTCTGTTCTACAAACCAAAATATCTGGTTGAACTCCAGCTTCTAACAGTTGTTTGACAGAATGTTGGGTAGGTTTGGTTTTTAGCTCTTTTGCTGCAGATAAGAAAGGAATCAATGTTAGGTGAATCACCAAAAAATTATTGGGACCTAAGTCCCACCTTGCTTGCCTCACTGCTTCAACAAATGGTAAAGATTCAATATCTCCAACACAGCCACCTATTTCAGTAATAATTACATCATACTTGCCCTCACTTCCTAGTTTATAAAAATTGTTTTTAATCTCATCAGTGATATGAGGAATTACTTGAACAGTCTTACCTAAGTATTCTCCTTTTCTTTCTTTGGTAATAACGTTATTATAAATCCTCCCTGTGGTAACATTGTTACCCTGAGAAGTGGTCGCATTTAGAAACCTTTCATAATGGCCAAGATCTAAGTCCGTTTCTGCACCGTCTTCGGTGACATAGCACTCCCCATGCTCATAGGGGTTCAACGTTCCCGGATCAATGTTCAGATAAGGATCAAATTTTTGGATGGTAACCGAAATACCCCTTGATTGAAGGAGCTTAGCTAGCGATGCCGCTATAATTCCTTTTCCAAGTGAGGAGGTAACTCCTCCGGTGATAAAGATGTGTTTTGTAGACGCAGCCATAAGAATGGTTATATGAAATTTTGTTTATATTCTTATGGGATTCAAAATTAGGTAAAATAATTGACTTGAAGGCCTAGAATTAAGTTAAAATTATGATTTGAAAATCTATTTGATTTATGGGTAGGATTAACTAGCGCACTAGTAATGCTTTAGCTTTACTAGTTATAAAAACAGAAAGTTTAATGTTTTATTATTCCACAGTGTTTATTAAGGTCCCTATACCGTTAATATGAATCTTAACCACATCACGAGATGCCAATGTAAAATCACTACCCGGCACAATACCCGTACCTGTCATCAAAAAAGAACCTACAGGAAAGCTGTATTCAGCATATAGAAAGGTGATCAATTCAGCAAAATCTCTTTTGATCTGATCAATGGTGATAGCATCACTAAAGATCAAATTGCTGTCTCTGATTACTTCTAACTTAATCTCTGTATCCTTTGCCAATGTTTTTTCTGTAAGTAAGATACATGGCCCCAACGCGGCACTTCCATTGTACACTTTTGCCTGTGGAAGGTATAAAGGATTTTCTCCCTCAATACTTCTTGAGCTCATGTCATTTCCAATGGTATATCCTAATATTTTGCCAGAAGAACTTACCAATAAGGTCAACTCAGGTTCTGGCACATCCCAAGTTGAATCCTTCCTGATCCTTACTTTCTCTAAATGTCCTTTTACTCTCGGCCCTGTGGATTTCATAAACAACTCAGGACGCTCAGCATTGTATACCTTTTCATAAAAGGTACCCCCACCACTGTCCTTGGATTCTTCCTGTCTACCTAATTTGCTCTTAAAGTAGGTTACTCCACTCGCCCATACTTCTTGATTCCCTACCGGTGCCAACAGACCTTCATTGATCCATACATGGCCATCCTCCGATGGTGCTGTTGTTTCAACAATCCCCTCCAGCTTTTTGTACAAATTGTCGTCATTGATAAACTCATCCCAATTTTCATTAGGCTGGGTGTACAATTGATTGTTTTTCTCAACAACTATACCTTTTATAGTTCTGTAGATTTTCATAATAAACAAACTTAAAATATGTCTGGTAAAAAAGCGAATTAAATTTGATTAAAGCTAGTTTTCATAAACACATAAATGGCAATTATCATGAATGGATAGAATACTTTTGAATGTTTTTGACTTTTCAATCAAAAGGCTCCCTGAAATAGTATCAGGGAGCCTTTTATGATTGATAAATCCTTTGCTTATGGATTGACGATTAGTCTTTGTTTATTGATCACAGTTTGTTCGTTGCTAATGCTTACCAGGTACATTCCTTGAGTAAGGTTGTTTAGTGGGATATTGAATTGGTTGTTTTCAGTTTTGATGCTGGCCAAGTCAAAGTGGCTCACCAACTGACCGTTCATGTTGTGGATAAGTACTCTTCCTCTTTCGATTTCAGCGTTGATTTCCAAAGTAGCTCTTTCCTTGGCAGGATTAGGGAAGATACGAATCTCTTCTTTTGCAACAGTTTCAGTGTACACATCCATTTCCTTGTAACCCCTGCTGTACATTTCTTTGTATCCTCTGTTGAAGGAGTTTTGAGATGTTCTTAGGTTAGCGGCGATGTTTCCTCCTTTGGCAGCGCTTCCTATGATGGCAATGCCAGAGATGCTTGCATTATTCACTTTGGCGTTCATTTCCAATACCAGTTTACCATCAGTCACTTCGATGTTTTCAAAAGAAAGCAAGGTTGGTGCATTGTTGTTTTCAACAAAAAGGTCAAAATCACTTTTTAATACCTTGCCCTGAAGAGAGATGTCATAAACCCTTTTTCCAGCTTGAGCAGCACTACCGGCATGTCCAAACCACAATTCATGGTGCATGGTGAACACGGTGTAAGTTCCATTAGGTACAGGAATGGTATAGGTCAAGTTTTTACCGCTTCTTTCTGATTGGAAAAGTTCATCTACAGCGATTTTATTGTTTTCATAGCTGTTGGTTCCCTCATTGTAAAACCTTTCAGTATTGGATTCCGCCAGGTAAGTGATGCCATTCAATGTTGCGTCTGACTTGTCACCAGTATTTAAAAAGAAAAGATGTTCTGAACCAGGTGTCTGAATAACCTCATCAATTTCTTCGATAATAGATATTCCGGAGATAGAGGCATTGTTGGCGCTAGCGATCAATTTCAAGTCTAAAACGCCATCTACTACCTGTACCCCTTCAAAAGTAAGGACGGTCTCTTGGTTGTTGTTGTAAGAATAGATATCAAAATTGTCCATGACCACATTGCCTTCCAAAAGAATGTCAAATACCCTTCTTCCTGCTCTTGCAGCAGATCCACCTTTTCCGAAGTACAACTCATTGTGGTAAGTTTTCACTGTGTAAGTTCCATTTTCAACAGGTACTAAGAAATCCAATGTAGAAGCATACCTTTCAGACTGGAAGATTTTTTCGCTGCTGGCATTTGTATTGGTAGACGTATTAGATTTAGATGAGGTAATGAATTCACTTGCTGATACGTGAACATTGTTCTGGAAGGTAATGGCCTCCTTAGCAGTTGTGTTAAGGTGTATGGCAGCTCCTTCTGTTTTAGGTGTTTCTGCTGGAGTTTCTACAAGCACTTCTACAGGAGTTTCTTCAACGACTACCTCTGTCACTGGCACAATAGCGATTCCAGAGATCAGGCTGTTGTTTGAAGAAGCAGTAAGCTCCAGATCAAGTATTCCGTCAGTTACCTCGATGGTGTTAAAAGTAAGAGTAGTTTCCTGATTTTTGTTTTCAAGGAAAATATCAAAGTTTTTCTTAACCACATTTCCTTCAATTGAGATATCAAATACCCTTAGTCCGGCTCTTTCATATTTACCATCGTTTCCAAAATACATTTCGTTGTGATATGTTTTGATGGTGTAAGTGCCTTTTTCTAAAGGGATTTCAAACTTGAGGTTTTTGTTGAACATTTCAGTCTGGAAAAGAACTTCATCACTTCCTGATACCTTGGTAGCTACATTCACCCCAGATGATTTGATGTATTCCTTGTTGATAGCTACGAATTGCTGTCCTTCGTAATTCACAGTACCATTGTAGCCTACGTGGTAATAAGTTCCTTCCAATATGTCATTAGCTACATTTTCAACAGGTTTGCTTTCGATAACTTCTACCACTTTGTTTTTAGCAGTAAACTCTATTTCAGAAGAAGTACTTACATTTCCTTCTTTGTCAGTGACAGAAGCCCACACATAGTTTCCACCAGCAGGAATTTCTTCAATAACAGCCTGGTAAGGTAGTTCTTCACAAGAACCTACCAATTTCAAACCACAATAGAAATCTACTTTTTCGATGTTGTTGTCCAGATTCGTAATCTCACTGCTCAATGTTACTTTATCGCCTTCGGTGAGCTGAGTGATGTCTTCTTTGATAGCCAATTGAATTTCAGGTGTTTTGATGAGCTCAGGTTTTTCTTCTATCTCAGCTCCTTTAGCCACACGGATCAACACCACAGAACCATAAGCAGGAATAGTAACCTGTCCGGAGAATTTCTCCAACTTGGCATTTACATACTCACCAGACAAGGCAATAGTTTTGCTACTTTTTGTAGGGTTGTATTCAAATACGATTTCTTCTTCAGGGTTAATAAATGAAGCTTCAACTTCAACAAACTCCAAGTCATCCATCCAATAGGTGAAGTTATCCTCCGTAGAAGTGATCAAAAGGGATACATCATTAACATCTGCATAGGGAGAAACAAGTACCTCATAACCATCAAGGCTGGTATTTACTTCCAACGTGGTCATGGCAGATAATTTTTCCCAAGGGCTACCGGTGTACCTTAAGTAAGTCGAAATGTTTCCCACTTTATTAGCCAAGGCATTGAATTTTAATAAGTAAGTTTTGTCCTTCTTCAATCCTCCCAAGACTATTTTAACTGCACTGGATCCAGAACCGCTAACTTTAAGTGCTCCACCATTTGTCTTACTATTTGACTCCCACTGTTGTTTGCAATTACTACAGTAAACCCCACTCACATTTTGATCGAAAGAAGAATTGGCATAAAGACTAGAGCCAATTTTCTTTGTAATGGTATAAGTGGAAATTTCTACAGTATTACTTACAGAGTTTTTGTCTTTACCGAACTTGGCAGTCCATTGTTCCAGGTTGTCTATGGCTGCTTCTCTTTTTCCATTTCTTGTGTATTGATTTTCGATACTGAACTCATCACCAAGAGGTCTAAAAAAGTAGTTTTTATCAAAGCTACCAAGAGATTGCATGTCGTCTTTGTAAGTTTTGATGGAATAAGAATTTTGATCTGGGGTTTTTGAAAAGAACTGATTATTAACAACGTTAATGTCCCTTGTGTCTTCTCCGATAGCACTGTTTCCTAATGTTAACGAAGAATGAGAGTTGAAAAAAGTATTGCCTGAAACAAGGATATTGTTAGCATTGGACATTTTTAATCCAGAGTTTTCAGTGTTGCCAATGGTGTTGCCAATGATCTCAATGTTGTTGGAGTTATCATCAAGAAAGATGCCTTCAGCCAAAGGCTTGTAGTTAACCCCTTTGTCAGGAATACCACCTTTGCTTCCAATACTATTAACTACGATATTTCCTTCGATTTTACGGCCTTTATACCCTTGATATTGTACCCCGCCAAAGGTGTAAATTCCTCCACCGTCACCCTTTATCTGGCAAAAAGTATCTACAAAATTATTTTTGACAACTGAATAGTTTCCATTGAACTGGATGCCGTTGAAGCCTGAATTAATGATGGCATTGTTTTGAACCAATACATTTTCTCCATAGGCAAATATACCTATGCCTGCAGCATCTTCATTTTGTGTTCTCCCAGCGACCAACGCCGTCTTAGTTATTTCATTATCTCTAATTATAGCATTGTCATTACCATATCTTAGGTACATTGCATTGTTGTAAGTATTGCTGATTTTGTTTCTTTCTACCAACAAATCCAATACTTCTAATGCAAGGATACCATTCTCTCCAGAAAAATTGATTTCAGAATTCGTAATTTTGATGTTGTTTCCGCCTTCTAATTTGATGGCGTCTTTATTGGCTCCTTTAAAGTTGATGTTTTCAATAGAGATATTGACATCTCTGTAGTCCTTTATTAATAGGTTGTCTAAAGTACTTACTTCTACTTTCATAGAAGTAGGATTGCTGTTACCGAAGTAAACGTTTATTTTTTTAGTAGAAGGATTGAAATACCATTCTCCAAAGGTATCGAGGGTCTTGATGTGGTTCTGAATAAAAAAACCGTAATCTCTTTGAGCTGGATAAGCACTGATGTTTCCATTGTAACGAATCTGACTTCCGCTGTGGGAAGAGATTTGGTGAGTGTCAATTATCCATTGGTTTTTTTTGATGACTACCTCTCCACCATTCCAGTCAGGTGATCCACCTAGCTCACTACTTGAAAGAAGGTAGTTGCCACTTACATCTTCAATATTCAAATAACCTTCATTGGCAACATCACTATTGGGATACCTTCCCAACTCATGCGCCTCGCCGTTGATCAAAAGCACTTGAACGGTACTGGTACTGATGGATGAAGTACTTTCATAAATTCCGTTTCCTATAGACTTCCAACCACTCACGGTTTTCAAAGAAGTGATTACAGGCTTGGCTCCCGAACCGTAAGCCCCTACTTTGATAGGAGAGCTAGCAGAACCTGAGGCACTGATATGTAGTGTGCCATAAAAAGTTTCACCTCTATTGAACAAGATGGCATCTCCTGGCTTTAGGTAATTGAAAAGTGAATTGACCTTGTCAATAGATTTCCAAGGAGTAGCAGGGTTTTGAGCTTCAGCTAAAGACCGGTTGTCATTTCCTTTTTCATGGGAAACATAATAGTTAGCAGCAAAAACATTGGTAAGTGAGGCTGCCAAAACAATCAGAAAGGAAATGGAGAAAAGTAACGCTTTCATGGTGTTGTATTTTAAAGTTTATAATCTTATCGTTTTAGACATTCACCTCGGTATTTGAGGTGTTTGTTAATTTTGTCCTACTATTTTTGATTTATGAAGTCTGAAAACGGTATTTCAATTAAAAGAATCTTGTTTTTTGATTTTCATATATATCAAAATGAAATTCTAAATATGAATCTCATTTCAATAATAAACGGTATAAAATTCTTAAATACAAACTTTTCATTCCCAGAGAAAGCTGCGGAGAATGAAGCAGGAACTGAGTAATTTCAGTAGGTGAATTGATTATTGCTTTTGGAATTCTGAATTTTGTCGCTGATCTAAAAAAAAGGGGCAAAAAGTTTTTCTAAAAAAAAAATAACTTTTTTAAATATTTTCAATAAATGGCTGGACTTGGATGATTTAACTGAGTCATTTGATTGCAGACTTGCAGAAATCCAAGCGATAAAAGATTGATAAACAGGATTCGAAAGAAGAATAAAGCCGGAAAAGTAGCTGTAAAAAGGAAAGATTAACTTTATATAGGTGGTAAAAAGTTGAAAAAAACCAATTTCTACTCTTTTCCAGGGGAGGTATTGGGCAAGTAGGTTGTTATGAACCCTACTGAGTAGTTCAAATTGAACACTGTCATAAAAATAGCTCCGAACAATTGTCCGGAGCCTATGTAATTATTATTTGATTTATATATCTTAATAGATAAAAACCTTCTTTGAAATTAAATTATCTCCATTGTTTACATGAATGAGGTACAATCCAGAACCATAACTTTCAAAATTAAAATTTGAGGTGTTACCCATCTGTCCACCGTGAATCAATTGGCCATTGCCTTTATATATCATTACCATTGCATTTTCATTAAGAGAGGATGGATATCTTATGTTCACAACATTTTGAGAGGGCTGTGGATATACGATAAGGTCTTCTTCTTGTAAAGGATCAACAGCACCAACTTCAGCTTCCTTGGCCTCGAGCTGATTTAGGAACTCATTACCGATCCTTAAGCTTTTATTAGCATCATAGCCAGCACTAAAGTTAACAGTTAGCCCTTCTCCTATCATATTATCACTACTGTATGGCCTAACCGTTAGTTTATAGTTTCCTGCTTGGAAATATTTACCATTGTAATCATTGCCTGGTGAATCACCAAAAATCGCAAAAGGGGCCTTTCTTTCTGTCCAATTGTAATTTTTTGTACCTGAAAGCATAAATGTCATTGCCGCTATATTATCCCCCTTACCTTCGGCTCTAATATTAAGTTTGACATCTTTGTATAATTTTAGGTCTATGTAGCTACCTTCCACAATTGTCATAATATCTAGGTCAGTATCCGCATTTATCAAAGTAAATTTATCAATTTTACTATTTTGAACCACTTCAAAATCCATTGTTAAAGTTTCACCACCTATCCCCCTATTGATGCTTGAACTGAAGGGGTAAGCAGTTGCAGACAAGGTGTATTTTCCCTCAGGAAGTCCTCTTCCAGTATAATCCCCTCCAACATCTGTAAAAAGTGCTATAGGTTCCACTTTTTCAAACTGGGAGAAATTGATAGGACCACTAAGCTCCATCCCAACTCCACCTTGTGTTTGACTAAAGGGTACATTGGCTCTGATATTGAATTTCCCATTTTTAAACGATGATAAATCAATGACATCTCCATCCATTATTACTTGAATATCTTTGTCATCACTGGCATTGACCAATGTGAAACCATCAATAAACTTGTCAAAAACTACTTCAAAATTTATTGTGGACAAAGCTCCCTGATTTCCTGTGCGATACTTTGCCTCATAAGGAGTAGCTGTTAATGAATAAGAACCAGGCAAAAATTCCTTGCCTACATAGTTTCCTTTGGCATCACCAAATAAAGAATACGGTACAAGGTTTTCAGTTATGCTATGACTATCAACCTCACAAATAGCACATTGAGTCAAGAATTCCATATCCATTTTCACAGATCCCACAATTTCCGGATCCGAGATTACTACCAAGGAAAGTTTTTTATCTTGAATGGTTGAATAAGGGATTTTAACTCCATCCTTTAATTCCTTCATAAACACATTGGATTCGGCATCAACTAACCAAAAGCTATCAATCTTCAAATCCTCTGAGACCATACCTGCCACGATGGTTGCTTCCTTTGGCTCACCGCCTTCAAAATAAACAGCCACTTCCAAATCACCCGTAACAACTGGCGTTTGACAGATTTTTATTCTTCCATTTTCATCAGAAATGGCCGAACCTTGAAACACGCCATTGACTTCATAGAACAATTCAACACCAAATAATGGGACTCTATACTCGTCAAAAATTGTGGCTGTCAAACAAGTCTCCTCACCAACAAGCCCATTAACTACATATTCTAAAAAAGTAATGGAAGTTGGCACTCCAGCACGTGTCATACTAAAACTAAGGTTTCTAGCATCTGGAAACAATACCTGAGCGACGGTTACTTCATCTGCGGTGAAATATAGCTCTGGTTTTATATCTAGATGGTCATTGTATCGGTTAGACATATATCCAAACTCACGTTCCTTAAGGTCTAGCACCTCATTATGAGCGAAGATGAAGCAGGTTGGAAGTAATATCAGTAAAAAAATAAAGCTTAAAACTATGTAAGATTGTTTCATAAAACACATTTTATTGGATTTTTAACACACAAATTAACATGTATAAATTAAAAATTACAATAAAATAAGCTGTTAGCTTGGTTTATTATTAAATAAAAATATCCTATTCAGTTTATAAGCCTATTTATATTCCAAAGGTAGAGTCGTACACCAAATCATTAAAAAACCATCAAACACGCTAATTTAAGCTATAACTTACCCATAATCAATCACTCAATTAATACTTCCAAATCAACGATATCTTATACTTTGCTTCAACCCGGATTATGAAAAAGAATTTCTCCGTCCTGACAATGTCAGGGGTGAAGCCTGTCCCGTGTTTACGGGAAGTGTTGCAATCGCAAGAAAATCAGGCTGTTTGGAGATTTTAGCATAGCACCGCTATGGTGAAATTGAAAACAGCAACGAAGTAGCTAATTTTAAAGCGATTTCAGCACGTAATAGAATGTCTATTGCATATTTAGGGATAATTATAAATAGGCACTAATTATAAAAAAAGCTCCGAACAATTGCCCGGAGCTTTTAAAAGACACTATTTGATTTATTCTTTTAATAAATAAACACCTTTTTAGATATAACCTTATTACCATTGGTTACATGTATCAGATACAGTCCAGAACCATAACTTCCAAAATTGAAGTCTGAGGTATTGGCCATCTGCCCACCGTGGATCAATTGACCGTTTCCTTTATAAATCATCACCATCGCATCCTCACTTAGAGAAGATGGGTAGCGAATGTTGACTAGATTCTGAGAAGGTTGTGGATAGACAATGAGGTCTTCTTCCTGTCTACCTTCCGTGGCACCACCTTCAGCGGTATTGGTCTCAAGCTGATTAAGGAACTCATTGCTAATCCTTGCATTAATATCAGGATTATAACCAGCAATAAAGTTAACTGTCAGTGCTCCGCCCATTGTGTTGTCGCTATTGTATGGTGTAACCATCAATTTATATTTACCCTCCTTAAGGTACTTTCCTACATAATCATTGGCAGGTAAATCACCGAAGATAGCATATGGTGCTTTTCTCTCTGTCCAATTGTAATCTTTAGCACCAGATAATTGGAAAGTCATAGCAGCTATATTATCACCTTTGCCATCAGCCCTGATATTTAATTTGACATCTTTGTACTGATTAAGGTCGATGTAGCTTCCTTCCATAAGTTCCATGATGTCCTCGTCAGTATCCGCATTTACTAAAGTGAATTTATCCACTTTACTATTGTGAATCACTTCAAAGTTAACTGTAACAGTTGCTCCACCTATACCTCTATTCACAGTAGACTTGGATGGAAAAGCGGTTGCAGACATGGTATAGTTTCCTTCAGGAAGGTCTCTTCCAGCGTAGTCACCTCCATTGTCACCAAAAAGCGCAAATGGCATCACCTTCTCGAACATGGAGAAATTAACTGGACCCTCAATCATCATATCAATACCACCTTGTTGGTTCTCAGGAACATTTGACCTGATATTAAACTTTTTACCTTTGAATGCTGATAAATCTATCACATCACCATCCATTATTTCTCTAATATCTGTGTCATCTGTAGCATTGACTAAAGTGAAACTATCAATGGTTCCTTCAAACATCACTTCAAAGTTTACCATTGATTTAACTCCCTGACTACCAGATAGGTGTTTCATTTCAAATGGAGTGGCAGCAAATCCATAAACTCCAGGCAAAATGTTTTTACCTGTATAATCTCCATTAATATCACCAAATATTGCATAAGGTACCACATTTTCCGTTGTACTTCGCATGTCAGGTGAACAGGTTGGACATAAGGTTAATGATTCCAATTCTAATTTCACACTACCCACTTTTTCAGGGTCAGTGATTACCATCATATTGATCATTTTATCTTTGACTTCAGAATAAGGTATTATGTCACCATCCATTATCTCTCTGATAATGGTATTGGTTCCAGCATCCACTAACCAGAAGCTTTCGATTTCTAAGTCGTCCGATTCTGTTACTACCATAATGGTGGCTTCGGCTGGTTCTCCTCCTTCATATGAAGCAGTCACCATCAAATCTCCCATCTCATCCGGAGTCTCACAAAACTCTACCCTACCATTTTCATCGGTGATGGCTTTGCCATAGAACACACCATTTACATCAAAGGATACTTCTACTCCTACCAATGGAATCCCAAATTGGTCCAATATGGTGGCTGCCAAACAAACCTTCTCACCTACCACTACTTCAACTTCGTTGTCTACAAAAGTGATAATCGTAGGGATTGGGGTATTGTCCGTAACGGTTATTGTTGAGCTTACAGAATTCTCGGCGGTATAATAGAAGCCATACTCAAATTCTCCTTCCATATCGGGAGTGAAGCAGTAATTCAACACGCCATCCTCATTGGTCATCATCGATCCTGCTGGGTCACCATTTTTGGTAATAAATACTTCAATGGCACCAAATGGATTATCAAACTGATCTAAGACCTCAACTTCCAGGCAAGTTTCCTCTCCTAGACTTACATTATCTTCAGATGGATTTACTGAAATGGTTGTGGCTGTTATTTCTACCTGAACAACTTTAACTGAACCTTTCACAGGAACCCCATCAAAATAACTAACGGAGAACTCAAGATCACCTAAGGTTTGCGTAGCCAGGCAATATGCCACTATTCCATCCTCATTGGTAGTAAGGGTTGCAACAACCTCATCACCAACTTTGATTTCAACCTCTGTATTTGGTAATGGATCTCCATTTTGGTCCAGTACAAGTGACTCAAAACAGGCTTCTTCTCCCAGTTGTACTTCAACAGGCAATCCGGAAATAGATATTGAGCTGGCAACGAGGTCTCCTCCTCCGCCATTTCCACCACCTCCAGAATTGAGGACTTTTATACTGGTAGAGGCAGGTGTTCCTCCTCCTAGGTAATTAACAATAAACACAATCTGCTCTCCATCTTCCTCTTCTGCGGTTTTGCAAAATTCAGCAATACCATTTTCATCCGTCATTTCTGAACCAGCCGATTCTCCATTGATTTCTAATTGGACTTCTACACCTTCCATTACTTTGCCAAACTGATCCTTAACAGTAGCAGTCACACATACCTGCTGGCCTAAATTGACTTCATTAGAGCCGGCATTTAAGTCTATAGATGTTGGCACTGAAGCAGGTACATTCACCATTACTGTTGTTTCGGTTTTATCTCCACCTTCATAATAGCTGGTAAATAAAAGATCTCCTCCTTCTTCTGGAGTAAAACAATATTCAATTTTTCCGTTTTCATCAGAATCTCCACTATATATAACATTGCCCATGTACTCAATGAACAACTCTTCACCTTCCATTGGATTATCGAATTGATCCAACACTAAGCTTGTTAAACATATTTCCTCTCCTAAGTTCACTGATTCAGGCAAAGAAGAAAGTAGCACCTGGTCAGGCCTAGGAATTGTAGTAGTAACAGTTGCTTCTGCACTTGTACTTCCTACTGTAGCTATTATTTTATCTGTTCCTTCGTTCACTGCATCAAAGCAAAAATTGGCAATGCCTTGCTCATCAGTTACTGCGAAACCTATTTTATCATTGACTCCTTCAACTTCAAAATCTACCCTTACCCCAAAAATAGGTGCTCCTTCATCGTCTGTTACAGTAGAATTGAAACAATAAGTTGTTCCTTGCTGAATTTCTTGCTCCAAATCCAGGTTTATATTGCGAACCTGTTCAACACTGGCAAGGGCCTGCCCACCGGGATATCCATAGGAATCATAACTACCAAAGCCATACATAAAAGCACCAAAGGCAAGGTTTCCTGACATATTATGTGTGCCTTGGGCAACTTCTACCTGGGCACCTGCATAGGTAGAGCCAGGTATATCTGTGAAAATAGAAGGGTCTAATAAACTACCATCTAGATCAATCTTGTCTTTTTGAGATATAGGGACAGCTAAATTAATAAAATGCTTATTAAAGCCGACAGATGGTGTACTTACTGTATACTGATTTTGAAACTGCTCAAATGGAGGTATGAGCATCATAAAGGGATCAGAAATCACACCATCTGATGTTTGACCTTTTGAATACTGGGCAACCAAAATTGCCTGATTGGATTCAATATTTGCATAAACATTGCTGGGAATGCTTAATTCTTTAAACTCCCCCTTGCCTAGTACAAAATCCTGAGTAAACCCCTGAGTACCAACCACTGACACATTTGTCCCATCTTTGGTGGCTAAAATTCTAAAAATATCACCAGACCTTCTTGTTGACAAAGGAGTAGTAACAAAACTTTGGCCTAAAGAAGAGACCGGAGGAATTTGCTCAATTAAGTGGTCGCAATAAGTTGTACCTAAAGGTACATTACTACAAGTGTGTCCACTAAAAACCGAAATTGGTGCATCAGAACTAATGATAGTACCCGTGAGGTCTCTTCCACTTATTGCAGCTGCCAGCTGATAAGTTTGGCCTTTCTGCAAGGTAATTTCATAAGGCACTCCTTCAGCTCTTAACCTGGTACCATTGGCAGGAATTATTGTCACCTTAGTATTGTCCTCGGTTGCTACTACTCCAAATACAGAAGCTAACGTAACTGTTGAACTCCAAGAAGTATAGGACATAATAATATATTCATTGCCCAAAATATCAACAGGTAGTCCCAAAAAGGCATCCGTAGAAGCAGACCTTTGGTTTAGACCATATACAGTAATTTCATTTTCGGCTAAAACATGCACCCCTTTGTCACTAATCTCATCGTCTAGATTAGCCAATAAACTTGTTGGTAAATCAACCTTGGTAATTTCTCCAGGGGTGACTGAAAAATCAATTACAACATTATTGGGTAAATTGACCTTTCCAGTAGTTGGTACATCACCTGAAATAAATAGGTCTAAATTAACTCCTGAATTATCATTATTCCGGTTAAACATTAACCAAAATTCCTTTCCCTTATTATCGGGAATCCCATTCTGAGAATACACCGTGGCCATAGGAAGTATAATCAGCAGAAAAATTAAGCTTAAAACACTGTAGGATTGTTTCATAACATACATATTTATGGGTTATATATACATAAATATATATGTTAAATTCAAAATAACAAATTCAAGTATCTAGTTTTTAAATATTTATAGAAAAATAACAGAAATACCTAATACAATAAGAAATCCTGTAATAGATATAATTGTCTCCAAAGTAGTCCAGGTTTGTAGAGTTTCTTTTTCACTTATATCCAAATATTTCTTAACCAACCAAAATCCGGAATCATTGACATGAGACAATATACATGCACCTGCAGCTATGGCTATACCTATTAAAGCTTTATGCGGGTCTGACATATTCATATCTATAATTATAGGAGAAATCATACCTGCCGCTGTTACCATGGCTACAGTAGCTGATCCCTGAATAATTCGAATGATTACAGCAATCAAATAAGCCATCACTATAGGAGCAACATTATAAGCAATGAATACTTCTGCAAGTGCTTCCCCAGCACCACTTTGAACCAATATCTCCTTAAACATGCCTCCTGCACCTGTAATGACAATAATTAATCCTGCAGGTGCCAAAGCCTTATCAGAAAACTCAAGCAATTGTTTGGCTTTAAATCCCTTTCTATAGCCTAAGAAATATAGGGCTACTAGAGTAGCTATAGTCAATGCTATAAATGGGTGTCCTAAAAACTGCGCCAATTCCAACAAATAATTGTCCCCATTTAGATAACCTGTCTCAACCAATAGATTGGAAGTAGTGGCAATCAAAATCAATAACAAAGGTAGAATGATAATAAAAGCAATTAAATAAAAGTCATTTCGCGAAGCACTACTTGTGGCCTCATCTTTAAATTCAATATGGGATGGAACTGGTACAAATATTTTCTTTGAAATATATCCACCAAATACTGGACCTGCTAAAATAGCACAAGGCAAGCCTACTATCACTCCAAAGATAATCATCCAGCCCAAAGGTGCATTCAAGATTTCTGCCACTGCTACTGGCCCAGGAGTTGGAGGTATAAACGCATGTGTAACGGCCATACCTGCTAAGAGAGGCACAGCATAATGTAATAGTGAATTTCCAGATTTATTTGCCAAGGCATAAACCAAAGGAATTAAGATAATAAAGCCTACATCTAAAAACACTGGAATAGATACAATAAAACCAGTCAGCATCAATGCCCAAGAAGTCCTTTTCTCCCCAAAGCCCTTAATTAGAAAATGCGCCATTGTTTGCGCACCTCCAGAAACCTCAAGTAATTTTCCTAAAATAGCCCCAAGGCCTACCACTATGGTAATAAAACCCAATATATCACCCATACCTTTTTGAAGGCTCCCTATAAGTTCCATAAAGGGCATACCAGAAGCCAGGCCTACAAAACAACTGGCTAATAATAAAGAAATAAATGCATGCACCTTTAACTTCATTACTAATACCAGCAAAAGCAATATAGACAAAGAGGTAATTATAAAAAGATATAGTGTTTGATCCATGGGTTTATTAAATAAATAAGAAATGAAGGTTTAAGGTAAAGTAAAGACAATATAAAGCCTTAACTGGACTTCCTATATAGCATCTTGATAAGCCTTTAAAAATAGTTTTAAATGTGAGGTCAGTCCTTTCCAGTCCTTATTCTGTAAATAAGATTTTGGTACTACAGCGCTACCTACTCCAACAGCACTTGCCCCAGCTTTAAAATAATCAGTAAGGTTTTCCTGACTTACCCCTCCTGTAGGCATCAATTTAATACTATCTAATGGGGCCAATACATCTTTTATGTACCCTGGCCCTAAAGCTCCTGAAGGAAATACTTTTACCATACTGGCACCCAGCTTCCAGGCCGTGTATATTTCTGTTGCTGTAAAAGCCCCTATGAAAATTGGAATGTTTTCTTTGACACAATATTGAATGACTTCCTTATCCAATATTGGTGTAACGATAAACTGAGCACCAGCATTAAGTGCCAAATGCAGGTCTTCCATACTACAAACAGTCCCTGCACCAATATTAAGAATAGAACCATATTCTTTAACTAAGCGCTCAATATCATCGGTAGCATTTTTTGAGTTAAGCGTAATCTCCATGGTGGAAAGTCCTGACTCCTGAAAACATTGTGCTACATTTAATAAATCATCACTATTTAAATTTCTAAAAATTGAAACGATGGGTGCTTTATTAAAAGCTTCCCAGGAAAATGTTTTTGTCATTGTTTATATGTTGATTTAAAACCTGAATTTGACCTTGTATTACTGCTTGTTTTACCCATTGCATAGGCAATACTTTAGGATTAATCCCCAAAATCTCCATACCTAAAACATAGTTTGGGTGCAACTTACCTTCTGAACAGAGGTAAATTTCTGTATTCTTTTCTTCCACCAAATTAGTCAGTTCATTCCCAATCAACAAACCGCTTAAATAATGAAAGTTTTCTTCTTTGGAATACCGATCAAACAAATCATTTGTTCTCGTTTTAAAAAGCACTGATAATAGCGCATTATTAGCTCCCTCTTTTATCCCTTCGGCAAAAACTTCTTTGTACTTTACATTATCTGCAGAATCATACATTACGCTTTTTGATAAAATACTTTTATTGGCCATTAAGTGAAAAACCTCTCCGGTCATATAAGTTTTGAATCCGGTTATTTGATTGTCATTCACCCATATATGCTTGGAATGGGTGCCCGGTAAAATAAAAATTCCCTTTCCAGAAAAATCTTTCAATTGCCTTACGACTCCGATCAACTGGGTCTCCTCCCCTCTCATTACATTGTCAGCACTTTGGACACCTGACAATAAAAGCAATGAGTGATTGAATTCCTTAGATATTGGGAAATACTCTAAACCCATAGAAGTACCCATAACATCCATAGGCAAACCAGCATAGGGCAATTCCTTAATCCCAATACTGGATGAAGCCATTCCGGAGCAAACAATCAACATTTCTTCCAAATTGACCTGCAAGGAATCAGCCATTTTTTTGATTTCATTACTTAGAAAATCAAAATAAAAATGAACCCTATTTACATTTCCATCACTTTCAAGGTAGGAATTGTAGACGGATTGTATTCCTGAGTCATTGACATATTCATTTTCAATAGTAGCATCTTCCAAATTTACTATCCTTAGCCTAAAGGAGCTTGTTCCCCAATCACAACTTAAAAATCTCATCATTTTCTATCTGGTAATAAGTCTAATCCAAAATATTTAGCTAATGCTATTGTCAAACATAACTATTTGAAATCAGTAAATTGTTATTGATATCAGTATTAACATTGCAGTGTTTTAGCAAAACTTCTATTAAAGTTGATTTGTACGTGGTAACACCAATCCCTTGGAATCAGCGAGTTTGGTTCAATCATTCAAAGCCCTTATTTAACCTAAAGCATTATAAATAATCCGGGCAATAAAAAATGTTTTATGCCGCTCCCAATCAAAATTAAAAAATAATATTAAATAAGGATTAAATCTCCTGGGCAATTGTAGACAAAAAATAACAGACTAGTTGGATTTAACCCGGATTATGTAATAGAATTTCTCCGCCCTGACAATGTCAGGGGTGAAGCCTGTCCCGTGTTTACGGGAAGTGTTGCAATCGCAAGTAAATCAGGCTGTTTGGAGATTTTAGCATAGCACCGCTATGGGGAAATTGAAAACAGCAACGAAGTGGCTGATTTTAAAGCGATTTCAGCACCTAATAGAATGTCTATTGCATATTTCAGGTTTAAAGATTCAGAAAAAATTACACAAGCGCCAATCCAATCCTACTTTTTAGCTTTCAGAAATGCATTCTTTGTTCTAAAACATGACACATTCACTTGACAATAAAGGCCTTAAATCGACAGGATTTTTGTTTTTTAGCCTCTATTTTGTGGATATGACCATCTAATTTAAAACCACATAAGTACCATAAAGCATTAAAAATCTATACAAGAAATGCCTTTTTACTTCTAATTTTCTCCATCAAAAAGCGATTTAAAAAAGCCCTTTTCACCTTCTTTTTCTTCCATATTGGAAATATTAATGGATTGCTCTATAGACGGCTTTAAGGCTTGTATAAAAGCGTTTTTCAGGATCAGAACAATTGCCTGTCCAGTGTGAATTTCAGGATTTTCGAAAGTATTTTCTATCAAAATTTTAGAACCTATCTGATCCTCTTTTTGATTTTCAAACAGCTCAGCGGTTCCGGCAACAAGCGTTTCCCATAAAATTTGGAATACATTTCCTTCTTCCTTGTTCCATTGTACAATATCAAGCTCTTTGATTAGAGGTTTGACATATCCTTTAAAACTTCCCTCCTTGGCGGCAAACTCTGTAAATAAATTGAACTCTCCTTTTTTTACATCAAAATTACCGTAGGCCCTTAAAAAATCATTCAAACCTACGAGATCCACCTTTTCAATTTCAGCATTCATGTCAAAAGTCGGATGATCTGCCAGCGCATTTAATTTAACATCTAAATTAAAGCTTCCTCCATAAGCAATTCCATTTGCAGTTAAGGTTGAGGGCAAAGAGTCTCCAACCACAGGTTCATTAGTCAATTGTTCTGCCAATATATTTAACTGCTTTATAAAGACATCAACCTTAGGAGATGCCATATTGTCTATATAATGGATTTCGCCCTGATTGATTTCAAAACGGTTTATAGCCAGAGGCATTAAATCTCTTATCAAGCCCTTCAAATCAGAAGTGTCCTGCTTAACTTCCCTGTCTTCATTTTTGCTTTGGACAAAATTAAGCTTGGGTTGGTTAACGATTAGTTCACCGACAATTTTACCCTGAAACAAGGCCTTCCATTGAACAGACAGATCTACTTCAGGACAAGTAAAAAATGGTATACTATCAGTGTGGTCTTTATCGACCGTATCTCTTTTAAAAATATGAATACCATCAATTATATAAGCACCTCTTATGAGAGCAATATCAATATCCTCTACCTCTCCTGTGTATTCTTCCATTTCAGCCAATTCCTTATTCACAAAGTGAAGAACAATTTTTGGAAGGAAAAGCCTGAACACGATTAAAAGCAATACAATAACTCCAAGAATAATAGCGGTCTTTTTTTTCATTTTTTATGAAAATTTAGTTTTTCATTCGTTTAAACCCTTCAATTAAAAAGGACAATTAAAATCTCATTATTGATCTAAAGGCAATCCCTACTCCTACCAAACAATCTTGAATCAATTTATAACGCACGGTAAATTATATAGGATTAAAACTTAGAACCTATCGGTCTTATTAGGATATTTACTTAAAATAATAGTCTGTTTCTTGCAATTAATATGCCAGTAAATTTTACCAACTTATCAAAAAAACGGTGTTTTGAAGGCCCTAACCGTTTAAATCCAAATACAAAAAGCAACTCAATTATTGAACCCTATTTTTTAATTTTACGTAAAAATTTTTTTTCAAAAAATTCCATCTATTAATACTTAACTAACCTATTAAATTTTTGATTTTATTAAAAAAACATCAATAAAATATGGAACTCCCTATAAATTAAGGGAACAAAACACTCCGATTTTAACTAAAAAATTTATATTTATATGATCATTTTAAATAATAACTTTTTAAAGTTAATTTTAATCTATATAATTGGGTTAATAATTCTTATAATTTTTCCCATTTATAAAAAGTCGATATCCCAAATAAGTAAATATTAACAGCCTATAAACGTGTACGTTACCCCATAAATAAACAATAACCTATCAACTTAAATAAATTAAAAAGAGACCGATTTTAATTAAAGAAATCGGATTATCTCTGTATTAATTAATATTTATTTAAGATTTGAATTCATTTTACCATTAGTGAATTTTATTAATTAAATTATAAACCCAATAGTTATGAAAAAAAGTATACCTCTCCGGCGGATAGGATGTAAAAAATTATTTACCGGGTTGCTACTGGCCTCCTTAACAACAGGTCAAATGTTGGTTAATCCAGTAGTCGCAAATACCGCTTTTACTCCCGGTATCAATGAATTAGGTAGTCATTTAGCCTTTGCCAATTCTCCAATAGTCGATGTGACTATTAAAGGAGTTGTAACTGATGCAAACGGCGAGCCACTTCCAGGAGTTACCATTTCAATACCTGGAACCTCCATAGGAACAGTTACAGACATCGATGGTAGTTATTCCATGACGGTACCAGAAAATGCTACTCTGGTATTTTCATTCATCGGCTTCGAAAAACAAAGTGTAGCTATAGGTGGACGTAGCATTCTAAATGTCACTTTAAATGAGAATGTTTCTGCCCTCGAAGAAGTAGTCGTTATTGGTTATGGTACTCAGGAAAGAAAAGACATTTCCACTGCTATCTCTTCTGCCTCCGCAGAAGACCTTAAAGATCGACCTTCCTCCAACTTTGCTCAATCATTACAAGGAAAGATGGCAGGTGTTAGAATTTCAAACAATAACTCGGCACCAGGTGGTGGATCCAATATCGTGATCAGGGGTGTAAGTTCAATTAACGCGAGCAATAGCCCGTTGATCGTTATTGATGGCTTCCCTATTAAGGATGGTTACAATAAAACTGAAAACCCATTAAACTCCATCAACCCTGCAGACATAGAGTCCATTGAGGTATTGAAAGATGCCTCATCAAGTGCGATTTATGGTACTCAGGCGGCAAATGGTGTAATCTTGGTTACCACAAAAAAAGGTAAATCCGGCAAACCAAGCATTACAGTCAATGCTACTACTGGGGTTCAATCTATGCTGAATAAAGTGGAAGTCTTGAACAGAGATCAATTCCTTCAGATGATGGATGAATCCAGGGCTGCTGCTTATGTCATTGAAGATCCAAATTTTGGAACCAATGATCCTGAAGCACCACTTTGGCAATGGACTGATTCTGATGAAACAAGAATTAGCAATTGGACCAACTACTCCCAGTATTCTGCGGGGATGCAAGATCCTTACCAAATGTTTTACAGGTGGATTACAGTTACTGATACTACCAAAAACAGTCCACACAATACTGATTGGCAGGATGTAATTAGCCAAATGGGCAAAACAAACGATATTCAGCTTTCTGCTTCTGGTGGAACGGATGACATCACCTACAGAATTTCAGGTGGTTATTTCAACCAAGAAGGTATCGTCAAATCTTCCGGATACGACCGTTTCTCTTTTCGGGCAAATATAGACATGAAGGTTAACAACTACTTGAAACTAGGTTTGATGTTGGCTCCATCTTTGGAAAACACGCAGGTATTGGCCAACACAGAAGGTGGTAGTACTAGAAACCCGTTTTACAATGCTTTAGGTTTACCTCCAATTTGGGCTCCAACTGACGAAAATGGTGTTCCACATTATTATGGAACAGAATCTACCTATGAAAACCCATGGTTTTGGAATTTAGATTTTGCTGTCAATCCACTTTCAAATTTTCAAATCGAAGACAAGAGGAGAACAGTAAAAAACCTAGCAACCATATATACCGAGATCAATTTGATGGAAGGATTAACTTTCAGATCTGAATTTCACACTCAATTTAGGTTTTGGGAAAGAAACTATTTCCTTCCTAATTCAATGCCTACCACTTCTCAACCTTTTTCAAGGTCAAGAGGAATCAATCAAGTCACCTCTAGTTTTACCTGGAATTCACAAAACTTCCTAACCTATGCTAAAAAATTCGATGCTCATTCATTGAACGCTATGGTAGGGTACTCTGTGGATGAAGCCAGTTACAGAAGTACTTATATTAACAAATATGATTACCCTACAGATTTAATTCCTACCCTAAATCAAGGTGTTACCATAGTAAATGCCCAAAATGATGCGCGAACCAATCGTTCAAGTGAATCAATGATCGGTAGTTTTGCAAGGGTTATATACAATTATGATAGCAAGTATTACTTCACAGGTAGTATTCGTAGAGATGGATCATCTAAATTTGGTAAGGACAACAAATGGGGGGTATTCCCGTCCATGTCTGTTGCATGGCGTGCATCTGATGAAAACTTCTTTGAGCCTTTAAGAAGTGTTGTCAATGATCTAAAAATCCGAGGTGGATGGGGAGTAATTGGTAATGCAGGAATAAGCAATTACCTAGCCCTTAGTACACTAAACTCTGGAGCTTATGTATTGGGTGCTGGTTCTACCGTCGCTCCTTCTTATGTAGATGGAAAAGTAGCTAACTCATCTTTGGGATGGGAAGAAACAACTGATTTCACTATTGGAACAGATGTGGAGCTTTTCGATAGTAGGGTAACCTTCAGTGTGGATTATTTCCATAGACTTACAGAGAACATGCTATTTAATTTGCCATTGCCAGTAGTTACCGGTTTCAGCTCCTTTATGGCCAATGCTGGATCAATGAGGAATAGAGGTTATGAATATTCAATTTCTACAAGAAATCTTGATGGCGTATTTACATGGAATACTTCAGCCAACCTTTCTTATTACAGAAATAGGGTGTTGGATATAGGGAAAGACAAACGACCAATAATCAATAACAATGGGTATACTGCCGAAAATAGACCTTTGGCAGGAATTTGGGGTTATTCTAACCTAGGCGCGTTTGATGATTGGGAAGATGTCAAGACTTCGCCAATTTTTAACCCTCAACAAGCACTTTGGAGTAAAAGGTCCAATCCTGGTACACCAAAAGCAGCAGATGTTAACGGAGACGGTATCTTGGATAGTAATGACCAAACAGTTATTGGACAAAATAACCCTGCCTTTGTATGGGGTATGACCAATAATTTCGGTTACAAGAATTTCGATTTTTCTGTTCATGTGAACGGCGTTCAAGGAGGAGACCTTTCTATGGTTGAATTTGAAAGTATGCTTGGAAGAGGCGGAGGAAGAAGAAGTATGACTACTGAATACTTCAACAATTACTGGACGCCAAACAGGACTGATGCAGCTTATGCATCCCCTACAAGAAAAAGCGCAGACGGTTCGAGTGTTTCGGGAAGCCTTTTGTTCAAAGGAACCTATGTAAATATTCAAAATGTAGTTTTAGGATATACTTTACCTAATGAAATTGCAAACAGGGCCAACATTAGCAATTTACGAGTATACATGAGTGTACAGAATGCTTTCTTTATTACAAAATACCCAGGTTACAATCCTGAAGTCAACTATCAGGGAAATTCTGCTTTGTCACAAGGCATAGACAGAGGAGCATATCCTTTGGCAAGAACCATCTCTTTAGGTATCAATTTAGCATTGTAAACAGCTCTCAATCATGAAAAAAATAATTAATCTACTTATAATAGCGACACTCCTCGTTTCCTGCTCGGAAGAATTCCTTGACAGACAACCTGAGGATGCACTTTCTACGGGGGCATTTTACAATAACCCCTCTGAAATCAAAGCAGGCCTAATGGCATGTTATTCTCCTTACCAGAATATCTATTCTCGTTCTGAGGTACCACAATACCTGGAAATCATATCTGATGATGCGAAAGATGTCTTGTGGCAAAGCAATGACTACTTGTTCAAAAAGAATACTGGAAACTCCCGACCAAACTTTTGGAGAGACCATTACAAAGTCATTGTAAATTCCAATAACATTATTAATATCATTGAGAATTATACTCCTTTGAATAGTAGTGAGGAAGAATTGGTAAAAGTATACAAAGGAGAAGCAAAATTCCTTAGAGCCTTAGCCTATTTCAATCTTGTACGTCTTTATGGAGATGTTCCTAAAATCGTAGAAAGACTGGATGATCCTACCAAAGCAATCGGTATTGGAAGAACTTCAGCTACTGAAATATACAATTCAGTTATCATTCCTGATTTAGAAGCAGCTATTGCTGATTGTCTTAAAAAAGGTGATGCTGGTCTTCAGGGAGAAGAAGCACGAGCGACTAAAGGTGCTGCCATGACCATTCTTGGTAAAGTTTATTTAACATTGAAAAACCACTCCAAAGCTGAAGAGGTTTTGAAAAGATTGATCGTAAGCAAAGAAGCTGGTGAATATTCACTATTAAGTGACTTTTCACAAATCCATAAAATGGACAACAAGTTTAATGATGAATCCATTTTTGAAATCAACTACAATGCTTCTTTGGGTCAGCCTAACTTCTTGTTCAAATGGATGACCAACGAGAACGGATACCTTTATGGAATCGCTTCAGGCGGTGGACCAGTGATTATGTTTAACTTAATGGAAGATTTCGTTGAGGACAATGACTGGATAGGCGAACCAGACTGGACTAGATACAATGCAACGCTTGATTCAGGATTATTAGAAGGTGGTAGCCCTGAATTACAACCATGGCCTAAAAAATTCACTCCAGAAACAAGTACCCTAGCCCAATACAATATAACTGGTACGGATTACAATTACATGGTAACCAGGTATGCTGATGCCCTTTTGATGTATGGTGAAGCATTGGTTGGCAATAACAAGGCAAGTGAAGCCCTACCCTATTTTAATATGGTTAGAGAAAGAGCTGGACTTAATGGCTTGACCGTTGACCAATTGGACATAGACCGAATTCTACATGAAAGAAGACTAGAATTGGCTTTTGAAGGACATAGGTATTTTGACTTGGTAAGAACAGATAAAGCAGTGGAAAAAATCTCTTGGGCACTTATGACCATCGTTGGTTATGATGCCAGAATATTTACCACGGAACCAATAGAAGAATACCAACTTTTATTGCCTATCCCTGTAGGAGAGATTCAAAAAGACGCTTCTCTTAATCAAAATCCTGGTTATTAATAAACTTAGCAGCGAGCTTCTGAATTCAATTCGAAACTTGAAATTCAAAATTGAATTTGCTACTAATTAAATTTTAAGAAAATGAAAAAGATAAATAATATAGTAATTGTGGGGATTTTAGCTCCATTTATTTTCTTCTCCTGCCTGCAGGAGGACATAGTACCCGTACCAACTGTCAGAGACGTAAAAATGTACATGACAGATATTGAAGGAAACGATTCGTTGATATCTAATCCTACCGCCAATAAATCATTCCGTTTTGTGGTGGATACTGATGCAGATATCGCTACGGTATGGCCTGGAGGAGAACGTCGAATCATGAAAAAAGTGAATACTGAAACAGATTCATTGGACATGTTTGGTCATCCGGTACTTATTGTAAGTGATTATTATATGGATTACGGGCTGGTAAAAGCAAGAGGTTTTAAAACCGCACTTGGTGAGACTGGCTGGTATACTTCTTATACCTATAAAGCAAGTGGAGACTTTGACTTAACGATAGTTGTTACCAATCATGGTTATAATAGCGCTGACTACAAACAGGTAGTGCATGAAGCTGGAACAATTACGGTATTGGAAGAATAATCTAACAGTCTAATTGAATATAAAAAGAGCCCTTTTCCTATGACTTGGAAAAGGGCTCTTTTTTATTAATTGCCAGTTGGTAAAACCAAAATAGGTAAAGGTTTTTCAACCAAAAGGTAACCAGCTCAAAATCAAATTAATACAAAGGGTTTAGCCAAGTTTAAAAGAAACTTCCCCGCCCATTAAAGGATCGGAAATACTGTCTAAGCCCAACTCTAAACGACCACAATACCTTCTGCTAAAGGTAGTATTGCCTATGGTCCTTAAGGTAAAATCATACCAGCCCTTGCTCTTAGAAGTAGACACTCGAATTGCTTGCTTCTCACCAGCCAAAACTGTCATGGAATTCTTTCCGTGATTGTAGGCATTGTCTCTCACTTCTATAGTAAGCTTTCCCTGGGAAGTGTTTTCCATTTCAATATTGTAATAGCCAGTATTACTTTTAGTATCCAGGCTATAGGAGGAGTTTAAAGACAATTTAGGATCATTTTTATTTCCTTTAAACTCTCTAAAGAAACCATTTGGCCCATATACTTGCAAATGATAGGTATTACCTTCAAATGCATCCAAAGGCCATATATAATTCAGGCTATCTCCTGCTTTCACTGCAAAAGACCAGTTTTTAGCATTTTCAAATGTATTGGATTTCGGGTCCTTATAGCCTCCTGGAGCATATACGGTAAAAGGAGCACCAAGTGCTTCTTTACCGAACTTCTTATCGGAAGCGCTTAAATCTAGCACTATTGCATCGTGAGAACGGTTAAATTCCCCTTCCACATACAACTCATAGGCAAGCGCATTGGAGGGCTTGGTTCCCGGCTCTTGTTTAGGCATCAAGGGCGATTGCAGATGGGTATTGTTAACTTGACTTATCTCAGCGTCAGTCAACACTTTAAAATTGTCTGGAATGTCCTTATAGCTAGCGTTCAGAATCTTTTTAACATGCCCTTCCATGGTTAAGAAATCAGGCAAGTCAATTTTCTCACCATTATAAGGCCTAAAAACAGAAGTAAGGTCACCACTCACTGTACGTCTCCAAGAACTAATATTGTCTTCTTTAATCTTTTTACCTGTTTTATGGGATAACAACTTTTCCATAAACATAATTGTAGAAGATATATCAAAAACTTCCGAATTCACCCAGCCACCTCTACTCCAGGGCGAGGCAACAATTAGAGGCACTCTATATCCCAAACCTACCGGACTTTCACGAACATCTTCAGCATCCATTCCTGGATAATTTTCTTCTTGTTCTTTAAATACAAATTCAGTTCTGGCATCTATGCCTTTGGATACTTTTCCTGCACTTGGGTCATTCGGTTTTGGTGGAACAAATGGTGGTACATGATCAAAATAACCATCATTCTCATCGTAATTCAGTATAAATATCGTCTTTTTCCAAACCTCTGGATTCTTTGTTAGAATTTCTAGAGCTTCAGAAACATACCAAGCACCATACCAAGGAGCAGAAGGGTGATCAGAGAAATTCTTTGGGGCTACTAAATAGGAAACAGTTGGAAGATTTCCAGAATCAACATCTTTCCTAAATTCGTAAAATATATCTCCTTTTGGAATTTTTGTTGACCTTTTTTCGCCATCTTCTTCATACTCCAGCATCTCCGTTTTGTGGTAATCCGGATCTGCGATATTCGTCGTGAAAGCTCGCTGATGCATTTCCTTTTCTCTAGGAGAAAGTTTTTCAAAGGCTTCAGGCCCAAATTTTTCTATAGACTCATTTACAAATTCAATGGCCTCTTTTTTAGATGCTATTGCTTTTCTTATATCCGCTTTGTCAGTTTCTACCGCATTTGAGAGAGAAGCTTCCAATTTGGCAATTTCGCCTGGAAGTGACTTTTGTTTGTGCTTTAAAAACTCATAATGACCAGGTGTATAGCGAACCTCAAATTGCTTGAACCATTCCAGGTTATTGTCAGTAAAATTGGACAACCAAGATCGGTCATCTCCTTCAAGCATAGTGGATAAACTCACCTCATTCTGGTATACCTTCCAAGGAATACCATTGTCTTGTAAGCGATCCGGGAAAGTTTTCCAATCGACTTCTTTGCCATAGGTATGTTCGCCATTTCGCACTAGAGGTTTTTCCCCAACCATGCCTACTGTTTTACCTGCCCAGTGAAAGTTTCTGTTGGTAGTAGTACCTGTAAGCGCCCCACAAAAATGCTGGTCACAAACGGTAAATGCATCCGCAAACGCATAATAAAATGGGATGTCTTGTCTTTCATAAAAACCCATGGTCATGGGAACATGTCGGTACTCTTTTCTACCTGGTCTTTTGGCTTCTATCCAACCATCATATTTACCATTGTTCCGCGCATCCACTTGATTCTCCCAAGAATGAGGAATATCACTCATCCAGGTCGCTTTGGTCTCATTTATATTAAACCTAAAAGGCGTAAAAGCATTTCCTTTATTGTCTCTTTGTAACCAAACTTTGTCTTTATTAGGCAATGAAATAGTTCTTGGGTCATTAAAACCCCGAACACCTTTTAATTTCCCAAAACAATGGTCAAACGACCTGTTTTCCTGCATTAACAATACTACATGCTCTGCATCTTTAAAGGTTGTTCCTGGATCAGGATTAATTGCCATAGCTTTTTCTATAGAAGCGGGTAAAACACCCCAAAGCCCTAGTCCCCCAGAAAAAAGTGCCGCTTTCTTTAGAAAATCTCTTCTATTCTCATTCATAATTTAAATACGATTAAAACACATTAATTAAATCTCAAACCGGATTCAGGTATTCGTACTAACTAAGGGAAAATCGATAAGCTTTAGTATCCAAATATTTTTTCCACTCATGGGTAAAATTATAATTTTATTGTGAAAACCATAGAGATAGATTATTGTCAAATGGTTAATTCTCCACTTAGCCTATGGTTTTGTTAATAAGTGAACTTAAATGAAAATCAAAAACATTTTCACCTAAACTACAGCTTATTTGGCCTTTAAAGAGAGAAAACTAACCTCTCAATTGGTAAGCCTTAGGTTGGGTAAAGGCCCGAATCCCCATATAGGACAAGGTCACTCCCATACCAGAATTCTTTCTTCCTGTCCATGGTAAATTTGGACTCACTCTGTCACAACAGTTCACATAAACGGTTCCAGTTGGTAACCCTTCAACCAATTCTTTCGCTCTTAATTCATTTCCTGAAAATACTGCAGCGGTCAGCCCATAAGCCGTATCCTTCATAAGTTCAAAGGCTTCCTGGTCATTTTTTACTTTCTGAATCCCTATTATTGGCCCAAAAGACTCTTCCTTCATAAGGTCCATGCTATGGTCCACATTTGATAAAACAGCAGGAGTCAAGTAATAACCTTTATCTCCCCATCTTTCTCCTCCATACAGAACTTTAGCTCCTTTATTTTTAGCATCTGCTATCTGGGAAAGAATGACATCCATTTGATCAGCTCTGGTGAGCGGTCCTATAAACGTGCCCTCTTCCATAGGGTCACCGATTTTATAAGTGGAAACTTCGTCCACAAAAGCAGCTACAAACTCATCGTAAATCTTTTCATGCACATATACCCTTTCAACAGCACAACAGCTCTGACCATTATTGTAAAAGGCGCCCTCAGCAGCATTTATTGCTGCTTGTTTTACATCTGCCACATCCTCCATCACATACAAAGGATCTTTACCTCCTAATTCCAACTGCACAGGCACCAATTTGGAAGCCACCTTTTGGGCAATGTATTTACCTGTTTTATAAGATCCTGTGAAGAAATAGCCATCCAAATCTGCCTCCAACAACATCTCTCCCACTTCAGCTCCACCAATAAAGCATCCAAAAGCATTTTTAGGAATTCCAGCTTCCCAAAGTAAATCTCTAAATTTAAGCCCTGTAAGTGAGGCAAACTCTGAGGGTTTATAAGCTACAGCATTTCCTGCCAATAACGCATATAAAAACACATTGTACCCCACATTGTATGGGAAATTCCAAGCAGAAATATTGGCTATAACACCAAGTGGCTCAAAGGTAATTTCCTCTCGTGTAGCTCCCTCTTCAGTAATGATCTCCTTCTGCAACCACTTGAGTGCATCCTTCTGGATATGGTCAATTCTATTTTGGGCCCCTTTGATTTCATTTATGGCTTGCTGAATAGGTTTGCCCGTCTCCAAGGATAGGATCTTCGCCAGTTCATCAAGGTTTTCCATCACAAGGTCACCGTACTTTATAATTATCGCTACTCTTTCTTCCAAGGGCACTTTGGCCCATATTTTTTGTCCTTCAATTAACGCAGCTATTTTATTGTTTACCTCTACAGGGGTATCCTCAGTTAGCTTTTCAATTGTACTTCCAGTAGCAGGGTTGATGATATTCATTTTTTATTGTCTTTTAACTTTTTCTATAAAATAATCGTACAGTTTTAGGGGATCTAAAAGAGGTGCCCCCTTTCCTACTGAAAACTCAGGGTGCCATTGTACTCCCAAGGCATTTCCATCCTTATTTTGTAGGGCTTCTACTATCCCGTCTTCCTTACTCACGGCCAATATCTCCAAACCATCACCTACTTGTTTTACCCCCTGATGATGCACAGAGTTCACTACAGCCCGATCCACACCTTGGTAGATCTCATCAAGGGTTTTGCCCTTTTCAATTACGATTTCGTGTATTAATGCATCGTATTTATCAGCATCCCTATGCTGAATCGCAGTTGATTTTTGCGTAGCAATGTCTTGAAACAAGCTTCCACCAAAATACACATTCATTAATTGAAATCCTCTGCAAATGGCAAAAATAGGTTTTCCTTTTTGGACAGCATAATCCATTATTCTTAGCTCATAGGCATCCCTATAAGCATCTCCCAACCACTTCCCTGGAACTATTGGGGTTTCATTGTAAGTTTCAGGAGCTAAATCGGTTCCTCCCTGAAAAACAAAGCCATCAAGTTCATCCAAAATCTCACCTAACTGGTTAATAGGAAGATCAGGCAATAAAACAGGAAGAATGCCTTTTTGGGATACGTAATTAAACATATCACATTCTACATAGGCTAAATTTTTAGGCCCAAAGACAATCCTTGTGGGCTCTTTATACATGAAACATGCACTAATTCCTATCTTTAGCATATTCTATTGGGCCTTCTCATAAATGGATTTAAAGTCAGCTTCAGTTACTGGTTTGGGATTATTTGGATGACAGAAATCCGCAATAGCTAATGAAGCTAAGGTATCAATATGCTCATTTTTCACCCCTATTTCCGATAGTTTTGCAGGAAGCCCTAGTTTCTTATTCAAATCGTTGATATAATTTATAAAGTTTTTGCCTTCTCCTTGTTTGAGTCCTATCATTAGTCCCATTTGCTCATACCTGTCTTCAAAACCTTCATAGTTAAATTCCAACCCATGCGGCAGGTTAATGGCATTGGCCAAGCCGTGGTGGGTATCCAATAAACTGGACAATGGGTGCGCCAAGCTATGTACTATGCCCAATCCTTTCTGAAAAGCAATCGCTCCCATCATGGAAGCCATTAACATTTTACTTCTAGAGAGCAAGTCAGGTTTTAAGGTTGCTGTTTCTATGGATTCACCTATTAACTTAATTCCTTCAAGGGCAATACCGCTACACATAGGATTCCAGTTTTTGGAAAGGTAGGCCTCAATATTATGAGTAAGTGCATCCATGCCAGTAGCTGCGGTTACAAAAGAGGGCAAATCCATTGTAAGTTCTGGATCTGCGAATACTATTTTGGCCATAAGTGTTGGTGCAAATAGGATTCTTTTCTTCTTACTCTCATTTTCTGAGATGATAGCGCTTCTTCCTACCTCACTTCCTGTTCCAGAAGTCGTAGGCACAGTAATAAAATGTGGGATTGGCTCCGTCACATATTTATCTCCACCTATCAAGTCATCGTAATCAAACAAGTCTCTGTGGTGATTGATACTTAAAGCAATGGCTCTTGCCACATCCAAGCCCACTCCTCCTCCTATACCTATAATCGTATCTCGGTCCGTTGATTGATACAATTCTTTCCCTTTAAGCACATCCGTCTTAACTGGATTTTTATGAACATCTGAAAAAACTTCAACTGACAGACCTGATTGGCTTAGTTCTTTAACTATATTTTTAAAAAACCCAAGCTCCCTTACTATAGGATCAGTAACCAATAACGGTCTTTTTAATTGGTTTTGTTTAAGATAATCAGGCAATTCACTGATAACCCCTACTCCAAATCGGATGGTAGTAGGAAAACTAAAATTAAATTTTTGACGAATGTCCATTTTTATAAATGAAAATATTAGTGATAAACTTGAGATATAACGGTCAAAGCCGAAATTCTTTTTCTGGTAAAATCGATTAACAACCAATTGACGCTCTACTTATTCATTTAATTGAACTAAGCTATCTAGCACAATCACCTGGTTGATTTAAATGCTCACCAACTATTTTGGGGTTTATTGCTTTCCTTTAATTAAATGATTTCAAAATAGCGTTTCCTTTCCCAATCAGTAACCTTAGATGCGAATTCCCTGCATTCCCATTCTCTGGTTTTACAGAAATGGTCTACAAAGTCCTCCCCAAATAAGGATTTTGCGATGGCTGAATTTTTCATTGCTTCAGTGGCTTCTTTAAGGGAAGTTGGTATTGACCCATTGGTATAATCCTCATAGCCATTCCCTATTGTGGCTGGCTTGTCCAACTCCAATTTGTGTTTGATCCCATATAACCCAGAGGCAAGGCAGGCAGACATAGCCAAATAAGGGTTTACATCTGAGCCTATTACACGGGTTTCCAATCTCGTTGATTTGGCACCGCCGGATAGCACCCTCAAGGCAGTTGTTCTATTGTCTCTTGCCCAAGTCAAGGTAGTTGGGGCCCAAGCACCTTCTACCAACCTTTTATAACTGTTGATAGTGGGTGCAAACATGGGTAAAATATGAGGTAAACAATGCAATTGCCCAGCTATATATTGTTGCATAAGTGTACTCATGCTCCACTTGCCATTGGCATCATAAAACAGGTTGTTTTTAAGATCTTTGTCCCATATACTTTGGTGTACATGCCCACCATTCCCTGGAAGTTCTTCAGACCATTTCGCCATAAATGTGGCCATTATTCCATGTTTATATGCAATTTCTTTTACACTACTTTTAAACAAGGCCGCCCGGTCTGCTGCTAATAAAATATCACTGTATTGAATTGCGGCTTCATATACACCTGGGCCGGTTTCTGTATGTAAACCTTCTAATGGAATGTCAAACTGATGGCAGAGATCAAAAAGATCATTGAAAAACTCACTTTTTAATGACGATCTTAGAATGGAGTACCCAAACATACCAGGGGTTAAAGGCTTTGTATTTTCACAACTACCACTACCATATCCTTCTGGTGTACTTTCGAAATTAAACCATTCAAACTCCTGAGAAAACTGAGGAAAAAAGCCTGCCTCAAATGTTTGTTGTTGGATATTCTTCAATAAAGTCCTAGGACAAACCAATGCTCCATTCTCTTTGTCATTGCTAAAATCAGCCAAGAAAAATGGGAGATCATCTTCCCAAGGTATTTTTCTAAAGGTAGAAGGGTCAATTTCCGCCTGGAAATCTGGATAACCAGTGTGCCACCCAGTGACAGAAACGTTGTCATAAGATTTATCTTCTACATCCCAGCCAAATACCACAGCACAGAATCCCATGCCCCCATCTAAAATTGAAAAGAATTTGTCCAATGAAACCACCTTACCCCTCAAAACCCCATCAATATCAACAATAGCCAGTTTTACCTTATTAAAGGAACTGTTCTTTAAACTTGATTTTACTTCTTCTTTACTAAATTTCATGAAGTTTTTGTCTTGTTAAGGAATAATACAAAAAATAAATAAGCCCCTAAAAGCATGGCGAAAAACAATAAAGCCAGATTAAAATTATAAATGATCATTGCGATTAAAGATAAACTGGCAATTATCAAGGCCACTAAAGGAAATAAGGGATAATAGGGTACTTTAAAAGGTCTTTCCAAATCAGGTTCCTTTTTCCTAAGTTGAAGAAAAGCAAGCATGGACAATATATAAAGGCATAAAGCACCAAATACGGCAATAGTAATGATCTCTCCCGTTTTCCCCGTAAATAGCGCGATAATTCCAATAACCATATTGAAAAACAAAGCATTTACCGGGGTTTTAAACTTTTTATTTACTTTTCCGATGGCTTTGGGTGCATATCCTACCCTACCAAACTCAAAAGTAGTACGACCCGCAGCAAGTATGATCCCATTAAATGAAGCTACTAGTCCAAATAATGCTATAAAAGCGAGTAAATGATAATACATTTGATTGTCTCCCATTACTAGCCCCATGGCCAATGGAAGAGGAGAATCAGAAGCTACACCTGAACCATCTGGATAAACAATGGCTTCCCAACCACCAACTCCTACTGCAGCCATAAATGTAATTACACATAAAATAACCAATGTTAGCAAGGCAAAGCCGAATCCTTTAAGAATATTTTTTTGAGGATTTATGGTTTCTTCAGCAACATTTGCGACTCCTTCGATGGCCAAGAAAAACCAAATTGCAAATGGAATGGCAGCCACAATTCCCATGTACCCATTAGGAAGCGCATTGATCAGTAAGTTTTCTACTTTAAACGCTGGCAAAGTGACTCCTGCGAAAAACAACAAACCGATGACCGCAATAATGGTAATAAACAGCTCAAATGTAGCAGCAACCTGTAGCCCTATAATATTAAGACCAGTAAAAATAAGGTAAGCCACCACCCCTATCAGTAAAGCATTCAGTTCAGGGAAAAAGATACCAAAATAGGCCCCAATAGCCGAGGCAATGGCTGGAGGGGCGAAAATAAATTCAATGTTTTGCGACATTCCTGCGAGGAAGCCTAAATGTTTTCCCAAGCCTCGCTCGGCATAAGAAAAAGCACCTCCAGCTTTAGGAATAGCACAAGCCATCTCAGTGTAACTAAACGTAAAGGTGACATACATGATAATAATAAAAAATATGGCAATACCAGCTCCTAATGTTCCTCCCTCTGCTAGGCCTAAATTCCAGCCAAAATAATTGCCTGAAATTACATACCCCACTCCCAAACCCCATAACATAAAAGGACCTAAGGTCTTCTTTAATTGATCTTCTTTGTCGTTTGTTTTTTGATCCATATAAACTTTACTTTTGGAATAGAAAAAGGGCTACCTATTAATTGAAGTTATACCAATAAAACTTTCTTTAGAACTTTGATTGTATTTTTTTCAATAAGCACCTCCTAAAATTAGAAATTATTTTGATTTTCAACTTAATTGATTAAAATAATTTAAATAAAAAAATGATATCCCATAGCGTAAATCAAATCCTGATTTCCTATGTAATTCCACACAAACCTGGTATAAGCAATTAATATCCTGATTTAAAAATGTCAATTCAAACTGCAAAAAGTTAAAGACATTGTATTCATAAAATACTGAATAACAGAAAGGTAAATAGAGCAATTGAAAACACAAGTATAATTCAAAAAAAATCATATAACTTTTAAAAATGGACACCAATAGATTGGTTTTAAAATAATCCTAGGACTGCCAATTTTTTTTGAATTATAGGCAGCAGAACCTTGTTAGTAAAAATAGTTAAATAGAAAAAGGTATAAATCTTACCTGCAAACAAGGAAAGTAATGTGTTCCAATGATTATTAATCCTTTGGAAGATTTTAGCTTGGTACTTGGCTGTAAATCGAAAGTAGCAATATTTGACTTGCTTTTAGGTGAACCCCTCAAATAACAGATTAGCGTTTAAATTTTGAGGTGAGGGATTTATATAATACTGAGAAAATAACTACTCTGTATTTAAGAAAATAGAAATAAATTAACAGAATAATGCATATCGCAATTTCAGGAAATATTGGAAGTGGTAAAACTTCATTGGCTGTAAAACTAGCTGCCCACTATGGTTGGCAAACAGAATTTGAATCTGTAGAAGATAATCCGTATTTATCAGATTTTTATAAGGACATGACCAAATGGTCTTTTCACTTACAGGTTTTCTTCCTTCAAAGCCGAATTAACCAAGTGAAAAGAATCCAGCAAAACCCGACTTCTACTATTCAAGATAGGACCATTTATGAGGATGCGCATATTTTCGCTGCCAACCTCTATGAATCCAATTTGATTTCTAAAAGGGATTATGAAAATTACAAAGGCCTTTACCATTCTATGGCTAACTATATCAAACCTCCAGACTTATTGATTTATTTAAAAGCTGATATTCCCAAATTGGTAGATCAAATTGAAAAAAGAGGTAGAAATTACGAAAGAAGCATCCAAATAGCTTACTTGAAAAATCTAAATGACCTCTATCAAAAGTGGATTACCGAATATAACCTTGGAAAGCTACTTGTAATAGATGTCAACAATATGAATTTTGTTGATAATCCAGAAGATTTTTCAATAATAGTGGAGAAAATTGACCGTGAACTATTTGGCCTATTTAATTAATCCATTTTTCTAAGCAACCAAGATCCTATTACACGCAAAGTCTCTGCATTTGGCCTTAGCAATAATTTGTCTATCCGTTGAAGCTTACCTCCAATCATTAGGTTTTCGTAAGAAGGAATTCTGATTAGCTTAAAACCCTGTAATCTACTAATAAGATCGTATTGTAAATCATTGTAAGCATTTAACTTCCAACCTGAGGAACCATTACCTGTGAGGTCAGGAGCTTCTTCACTTCGTCCAAAGCATCGTGAGGCAATAGGTGGTCCATTCCAAATACGCTCCTGGGAACCGGAAACCAAGCATTCCCTTTCGAATGTTCTACACATTCGAAGGTAGCTTTGGTGCCAGGTATAATTAAATAAAGAATAAACCTCAGCTTTTAAGGTTTTAAGTCTGTACCGATTAAAATGATTAGCATCATCATAAACAAATAAAAACTTCCCAATTTTAATATCCACTTTTAGCTGGTTCAACAGCGGAAAGTCTCCCTCTCCGTCAAGCTCTTTATAAGCCTCCAACAATAAACCTTCCCCTTTACCTTCTATAAGACTTTTTTTGATTGGGACGTGAAAATCAATTTCGTAAGGTGCCTCAATTTCTTCCAGGGCCTTTATCAATTGATCTATTTTTTGATGATGCATTTAGTTGAATTAAAAATTACTGTGGAAAAAAGGCTTAAATTAGGTGACTATTCGTTTTCAATTCTCTCTTTTAAATTTGGCTTTGACCCTGGAAATGTTGTCTTTGTAGACATATCATAACCAATCCAAAGCATTATAACTAAAAATATAAGTCCAAAAATCAAAAAAACCAGCTTGTTCCTATTCATAATTGCATCAAATTTTATATTTAATTCAAATCAAGAATCTCAAAAAATAGTTCCATGGAGGCTTATACTTTTAAAGTACTAAATGCCGTTGTATTATGAGATATAAGCAGAACGAAAAATAGACTGTAAGCCACAAAAATTAACATTTATCTGAAAAAAAAAATAATTATTTGTTAAATTTAAGTTTTCCAGCTCTATTTTTGCGTTGGACTATGATACTTATAGTTCATTGTTTAAATTTACGTTTATCAACCTATTTCATAAAACCTACTGTATGTACAAACAGATCAAACCAGATATGATCTATCATTATTTCGATCAGGATATTGAACTTATCCATGAAATTATAGAATTGGTTTTGGAACTGAACGTACAAGATTTGAAAAATCTGATGCCCTTATATGAAGAGGGTCAAATTAGTATAATCAAAAAGAAGTTTCATAAATCTAAGCCCGTCTTCAGTTTATTGGGGGCTAATAATTTAAATAAAAGCATTTCAGCACTGGAATATGACATTAATGATCAATTTCTAGAAAAGTATCCTTTTTTACTTAAAAACCTGAATGAGCTTGAAGAAGACCTTAACTCTTTTCTAAAAAGGTCTCATCATTAATTGGCATTAACTGCCTCCTACTTTTCCTGATTTTTTCATCGTCTATTACATTAAAAACCTTAGACCAATATGCTTAAAATGATTAAGTCATCATTCTCTTCTCGATCACAATTTTTTATCTTTAGTATTTCCATTCTGCTGACAATTTCCTGTTTACCCCAAAAGCATAAACTAGGTTTATTGGGTGAAAAAGCCATGGTGGTCAGTGCTCATCCTTTGGCTTCTGAGGTAGGTAAAGACATTCTCTTACTAGGGGGAAATGCTGTAGATGCGGCTATTGCCGTCCATATGGCACTGGCCGTGGTGTACCCACAAGCGGGAAATTTAGGTGGCGGTGGATTTATGGTAATCCGAGAAAAATATGGTGAGGTCCATTCACTTGATTACAGGGAAAAAGCACCTCTAGCAGCAAGCAGAGACATGTACCTAGATGCACAAGGTAACCCTCAACCTGAAATAAGCCAAAATGGTCACTTGGCTTCAGGAGTACCTGGATCTGTAGATGGAATGGTAAAAGCCCATGAGAAATTCGGATCACTTCCGTGGAGTGCATTGATAAACCCTGCCATTGTCTTGGCTGAGGATGGCTTTAATTTGACAGAGGTGGAAGCAAATTTTCTCTCTTCCTATTCCGGAAATTTAAAAAAATATTCTACCATAGACCCTGTACATTATACAGGTAAAGTATTCAAAACAGGTGATAAATTGGTTCAAAAAGAACTTGCCAATACGCTTAAATTGATTCGAGACCATGGTCGTGAAGGATTCTATGCTGGTGAGGTAGCTGACCATTTAGTCGCAGAAATGAGAAGGGGTGGGGGCTTAATAAGCCATGAGGACCTTGAGAAATACCAAAGCATATGGAGAAAACCGCTAACTGGAAATTATAAAGATTACCGCATAATTACCATGGGCCCTCCTAGTGGTGGAGGAATTATTCTGCTTCAGATGCTAGGCATACTTGAAAACCATAAAATCTCTAAAAACAAGTTCAGTGATTACCTTCATCTGAAAACAGAAATGGAGCGCAGAATTTATGCCGATCGGGCTGAATACATGGCCGATGCTGATTTTTATCCGGTCCCAGTTGAGCAGTTGGTAACTGATAAATATTTGAAGGAAAGGTTTCAAAATTTCAACCCAGATAAGGCCACACCTTCAACGGAAATCAAAGCAGGTGACCTTCTTCAAGAGAGCGAGGAAACCACCCATTTTTCAATTGTTGACCAGGAAGGCAATGCTGTATCAAGTACAACTACCCTAAACGGAAATATGGGATCGAAAGTCCTAGTAGCCGGAGCTGGCTTTATCTTAAACAATGAGATGGATGATTTTTCTATAAAACCTGGTTTTCCTAACATGTTTGGTGTTCTCGGAGGCGAAGCGAACAAAGTAGAGCCAGAAAAAAGGATGCTTAGCTCCATGAGCCCCACCATTTTGGAAAAAAACGGCAAATTATTCATGGTTGTCGGGACGCCTGGTGGCTCCACTATTCCTACCTCAGTTTTTCAGGCCATAGTAAATGTGATCGAATTTGACATGGGAATGCAGGAATCAGTCAATGAAAACCGCTTTCATAGCCAATGGAAACCGGATTGGATAAGCTATGAAAAAGGGTATTCAAACGAGGCCATTATGAAGGAGCTAAGGGCTAAAGGCCATGAGCTTAAAGAGCGAAATTCTATTGGAAAGGTTGATGCCATCCTGGTTCGAGAAGATGGGACCCTGGAAGCTGGGGCTGATTACAGAGGTATGGATTCGGCTGCAGGTTTTTAGGTTACAATGAAATCATTTTTTGGTCTCACACATCCTCACAAAATGAGGACTTGTTCCAGGTATACGCTCAATTATTTTTCTAGCCTCCAAATCCAGCTTTACTGAAACGAGGTACCAAGGAACCGAACCATCAAAACTATCCTTCAATGTAGCGATGGCTAATTCATTAAGTTCCTTATAAGAAATCTCATTTCTTTCCTCAAGGGTTTTAAGTATAAATGCTCTAATTACATTGTATTTAGAAACCAAAATATTAACCCCTTTCTTGCCTTCTGGGTGCAAAGTCAATAGCCTGTCTTTCATATAGATTCAGTTGATTTTTTTAATTCTATTCTTGAAGAAACAATACCGACAAAGTTATTTAAATTTCATTTCCCACTTTCATAGGTTTAACCCCCTATCTTAGGTTTTTAAGGCTCTTTAAAACTGATGTTTAATAGGGCTAAAGTATTGCCTAAATTCAATCCTCAACTGGTTTCATCAGGATTTGATTGTTCTATTTTTTCTTCGGATATAAGTATTATTCTTTTAGTAAATCTTTAATTGCCTTCATCAATACACCTTCCACTTCAGGAGCAACATTTGATGCGCGTTCACTGACCTCATATCCTCCTTTTTCATAGGCCAAAGTAGTTCCTATATAACCTGGACCAAGATCACCATAGGCGGCCATAGTTACAAACAGGTCCGGACGTTCGGCTTTAGCCGCAAGCTGATACTCAACAAATAGCTCTCCAGGCATATGTAAAAGTCTTGCATCATTAAGGCTAAGACACATGACATCCAGGGTTTTTCCAGCTTGTGACCTGCGCAACCAAGCCATTTTACGTGCATTCCCGCTACTTTTCTTTAATAATTCATCACTTTTCTTTAACTCTTCTTGCATTTTGTACAAGTATTTTGCCGGAGGTAGGGCCACTTTCTCCACAGTCCAAGAAACCCTTGCGGTTGTTATTGGTTCTCGCTTTGTTGATTCCCATGCTTTTTTCATTCCTGTTGCCAGCCGCTCCGCTAAGATCAAACGATTTTCATGGGAACCATCATTGTATTTACCTGCAGCAATATTTCCTCCTGCTCCGTTAAAATGGACATGAAGGGCATCGGGAACAGCCAATTGACGTAAAAACCTGGCTACCCCTACAAAATCAGGATTAGGGATCCCCGTACGGTAATAACTCTGTGGATGGGAAGCATAATAGCTAAAAATAGCAACCGGCTTGTCTTCATTCCAAAAACTAACAAGTGACAGTTCAGGATCAATCAATCCTTCAGGTTCAGCATGCAAAACGGGATCTTTGGTTGATGACATACGCGTAACCCTTACTTTTCCATCAGGTCCATAAATATTTCTGTTTGAGGCCACTTTTTCTACAATTGCTTTACCTAAACCTATATGGGTAACCGGCTTCGTATCGGACAAAGAACTTTTAACGGCAATGGTTAACCGACGCAGGGCTTCTCTAGGGAAAGTACCATCAAATTGGGTTGGGTTGATATTTGCTGGGTCCATTCCGGCTTCAATAAGAATCTGTTCTGCTCCTGCATCAAACCTAGGTGCATCATGCTGGTGCACCACGCTCACAGCGATCCGATTAGGAATAGAGCCAACAGCCGCAGCCAATGCTCTTTTGAATTCATCCATACCCTCATTGCCAATAGCCAGCCAATCTATGGAACACATAACAATAGGCAATCCAGCCCCCTGCAACACTATCCCTTTAGCCCTCAAACCTAAGTCCCATTTGTTTATGGTTACATCATAAGCCAAAGGACTTCCTACTGGTGGAGTAACATCTATGTCAAAAGTGGATAGACGAAGTCCTTCTACTGGTTTTTCTTGGGGTTCATTGTCGTATTTAAAATTGACTTTTCCTTCCACTTTGTGTATTTGAAAGGAAAAAAGAGAAAGCAGGATAAGTAGGACTGATAAGCTTACATTAACACTTTTCATACTTCTAAGAATTTATTATTCATTACTAAAACTATTGTTTCACTACCACAGCTTGATGCTGTACCAATTGCTAAGCAAAAAGGAGAAACCCACAGGTTTCTCCTTTTAAATTTAGGTCCAAATTAATGCTAAGAAAATTAAAACTAACTTGAATAAAGGGCATTTTTCCTTTTCTCATCAATTCATGCATTTATCCTTGCTTAATAGCCAGGATTTTGAGAAAACTCAGCATCCACATTTAGGTCAATTTGAGCCTGAGGTATTGGCCAACGGAAGTTGTGTTCTTCAATGTCTGCTCCAGGAACTAGCGGGTTATCGTTATAAGCCCGTACCCTATCGAGAAGCATTCCAGTTCTTCTTAAGATAATAAGCCTCCATTCTTCACCATACAATTCTCTCACACGTTCGTCCAGTAAGAAATCCATGTCAATATCCGAAGGAGAAACAGGTGTAGCATGGGCACGTTCTCTCACTCTATTCACATCTTCTGCGGCCAATGCTTTATCTCCCAATTCCAAATATGCCTCTGCCCTTATTAGCAAAGTTTCAGCAAAACGTAATGCATACCAGTCCTTGTGGGTGATTCCTCCCCCTGAACGATTGGGTTGCAAGAAATAATTTAATGGATCCGTAAATTTAATGTGAATAGGGAAAATGATTTTACAAGTATCCGCTATTGGATCAGGTCTTGGTGGATCATAAAGGCTGAAATCAATTTTTTGTTTATCATAAGCTGATTCTGGAGAGTCATAATAGAAATTTCTCTTCAGGTTATGCTCAGCATTTCTAATATCAATGTCCCAATTGTCTTTCCATACATCATAATAAACCAGACTAGTACCTCTACCATTCGCTGTAGGTCGACCCAAAGTATCAGAATAGCCGGTATACATTCCATTATACAATTCACCCTGAAAACCTTTTTTACCATCAGGAGTCAAGCCAATGTCAAAATAACGAGGTCCGAAAATATAGGCACTTGCAATCTGTCCACCACCGATGATAAAAGGCTCTACCTGTATTACCCACATGGATTCTTTATTTTCAGGAAGGTTATGATTTCCGAAGCCAAAAAGATCTAAAAACACATCCCCTGAGCCAAACACATCATTTCCAAGTTTAGTACCAAAACGACTTGTCATTAAATCATAATCATAATCTTCAATAACTCTTGTAGCCGCTTCCACCGCTTTTTCGAAATTATCCTGTTCAAGGTAAGTCTCTGCAAGGTAATGCCAAGCTGGACCTTGAGTAATTCGTCCCGGTGCATCTTCTTCACCTGGTTTTGGTAAATTATTCGCAGCATATTGAAAATCTTCAACCATCAAGTTGTGAATATCAGCTACAGGGTTTCTAATAAAATCTGCTTTAGCTGAATTAATCGGCTCGGTCAATAGCGGAATATCCCCGTAGGTAGAGACCAAATACCTGTAGGCAAATGCTCTGAAAAACCTTGCCTCGGCAATGTATTTATTTTTACCTGCTTCACCTTCTGCAAACACATCAGGATCAGCACTTTCCACTCTATCAATCAATACATTTGCCCATTGGATAATCTCAAACCCAACATTCCAGGTAGCAATTACATTTCTCCAAACAGGAGTCATGTCTGCATAAGAATTCAAATAAGAACCTCCTGGTCCCGGTGTTTCACCATTGTATCCCAAATCTGAACCATGAGTTGCCCAATTCATCACACCAAATTCACCGAATGAATAATAGGCAGACCGTACTCGGTCATGAATAGCAGTAATACCTTGTAAAGCACCTGCTTCAGTTAAATATGCATTATCAGGCGAAAGAAAATCGAGGGGCTTTTCGTCTAGAATATCATCATTACAAGACGGAAATATAAACAGCGCAACTGCAGCAATCAGCAAGGATTTAACTGCAAGAAATTTTATATTTATGTTCATTGTTTTTTTATTTATCAGGTTGTACTTAATTAATTAAGCTGATTCTTATAAGCTAAGATTCAAACCTAGAATGAAATTTCTCATTAGTGGCGTATCACTAATACCAGTTTCTGGATCCCAACCTTGCCAATTTGTCCATACATAAGGATTTTTGCTAGAGACATAAACTTGTGCAGACTGTAACTTTAATTTATCCAAAAAGCTTTGTGTAAAAGTATACCCCAATGAGATATCCTGTAGCCTTACAAAACTCCTGCTTTGGTAAACTCCACTTTGACGAAGGGGTACATTATAAATCCCTGTAGTGTTGGTAGTAGGATTTTCAGGTGTCCAATAAGGATTTACTGCTGAATTATTCCTTCTATCCGGGAAATAAAAGAGTGGATTGATTATGTCAGCATTGTTAGACATATAATAATTTTTACCTCCCTGAATTGAATTTATAAATACCGAAAGGGTGAAATTATTGTAAGTAAAGCTGTTATTGAGACTGAATCTATAACTTGGAGATTCATATCCAATAACCTTTCTATCATTTGTAGGATCGATCTCTCCATCTTGATTTTGATCCACATAGCGAAACTGTCCAGGGTACCATCCATCTAAAGTGTTGCCACTAAAGAATTCTTCTTCGGTCCATACTCCTCCTGCCATTTCATAATCATATATAGCACTAAGCGATTCTCCAACAAACCAACCGTTCCCGATATCATTGTCATCTTCTCCACCATACAGCTTGGTGATTTTATCCCTATTAAGTGCGAAAGTAAAATTGGTTTCCCACCTAAGGGCTCCATCCATATTGATAGATTTCAAATCAAACTCAATCCCTTTGTTTTTTAACCCTCCTATATTTGTCCAGATATTTGCATAACCGGCAGCCCTTGGTAGTTGTCTTAAAACCAATACATCAGTTGTGTTTGCCGTATAGGCATTGACCGTACCAGTAATCCTGTTTTGCCAAAACCCAAAATCCAGCCCTAGGTTATAGGAAGTAGTGGTTTCCCAAGCCAAGTTTACATTTCCAAGATTACTCGGATATAAACCTATGGCTGTAGATTGCCCATAAACATAATACCTGGTACCCATTCTAGACAAACTTGAATAACGTCCTATTCCTTGGTTACCATTTTTACCATAAGAAGTCCTTAATTTTAGATAGACATCCATGTTATCAAGGAAAGGCTCATCTGTTAGTACCCAAGCCAAAGAGGCAGAAGGGAATGTTGCCCATTTATTGCCAGCACCAAATCCGGAAAAACCATCTCTACGTACTGTTCCTGTAAACATGTATCTGGATAGAAAACTATAATTGACCCGTGCCATATAGGAAAGACTGTTTTCTTCATATGCAGAAGAACTTCCAGTAACAACCTCTGCCAAGCCAATATTATTATAGCCAAGGATTTCATTTTCAAAACCTGAAGCCGAGAGTGTTGAAGCATTACCTGTTCTTCCTTCTCTACTAAACAAGAAAGTAGAATTTACCTGATGATCTCCGAAGGTTCTCGAATAATTGATAATATTATTCAAATTCCAGTCTCTGGATTCAGATGGACTTTTTATTGCCAATCCCCTATTGGAAACACCTGATGGGGTTGAACTTGAATGAAAAGTGTTGTTGTTTCTATTGGAATAAACATGGGAATAATTGAATTCGTAATTTAAACCTTCAATCCAGGGGATAGATACTTTTAACCTACCCACAGCAAACAACTCATTGGTGATATCTGAATTGTCTATGTACTTATTCACTAAAGGGTAAGGTTGGAATAACTCTCCGCCAAGGTAAATATCATAATTCGGCTCACCGATATAATTGTTCACCAAGGGACTCGCTACCCTTGCATTTGCAAGACTGGTGGGGATACCAGAATTGTCTCTGGTACTATAACTAGCATTTAAGCCGAAGGTTAGCCAGTCAGTAATTTCACTTTCAACATTACTTCGCAAGGTAATTCGCTTGAACTTATCATTAATCTGTATACCTTCCACATCTGTAAAAGAACCAGAAACATAATAGGTAGACCGATCTGTCATTCCTTGAAGGCTTAGGTTATAATTTTGCATAGGCGCAACCTGCAAAACTTCATTCACCCAATTAATTTCGTTTCCAGCCAGGTAATTTTGTTGTTCTTCATAAGTCTTCAAGTAAGACCCTACGGTCTCGGGATTGGTTAAATCAGGCCTTTGTGGTCTTCCTTCCGCACTGGTAGGATTGGTTTTATACCATGCATACACCTTACTTTGATGATCCCAATCAACCAAACGATTGGCAAATTCATTTGCATTCATAACCCGCATAGGGTTATTGGTCATGTCCTGAAATCCAGTATACATCCCAAAAGAGATAACAGGTTTCTCAGATTTACCTTTTTTAGTAGTAATTAATAATACACCATTTGCAGATCTCGAACCATATACTGCTGCAGCACTGGCATCTTTAAGTATATCTATGGTTTCTACATCATTAACGTTAATATTAGAAATGCTCCCATTGTAAATCACACCATCCAAAACGATCAAAGGACCATCAGAGGCAGAAAGAGAAGTTTTACCTCTTATTGAAATTTCAGGTTCACTGGAAGCCCCACCTCTACCTTCAAGGTTCACCCCTGCCGAGGCTCCAATCAAGGCTTGGAAAAGGTTGACATTGGCTTGTCTTGATTTGTCTTCCATAGAAATTCTAGCAACCGAACCGGTTAGGTCACTTTTCTTTGCTGTACCATAACCAATAACAAGAACCTCATCCATGGAGGTCACATCCTCTTCCAATACAACATCAATTACATTTCTATTTCCAACAGAAATGGTTTGGGTAACGTACCCAATATAGGAAAAAGATAAAGTGGCTCCATCGGGAACTGTAATGGAATACTTACCCATTAGGTCAGTAGCTGTACCAGTGGTAGTACCAGGTACAAAGACTGTAACACCAGGGATAGATTCCCCATTCGAATCAGTAACGGTACCGGTAACGGTAATGTCGACAGCAACGGTTTGATTGATTGAAAAACCATCATTTTTTACTGTTTCTGAGCCTTTATTCATCTCGCCCGGCTTCAGCTTTGCCCCTGAGGCAAAACCCAAGGTCAATATTTGGACGGAAAAAGCAAGAACCATTATCCCGCCTTTTAACTTTAAGGATTTAGGTATTATTTTATTCATCGTTTAGGGGTTAGTAGTCATAATTTTCGTAAAACTTTCAATTAACAATTTTTCGTTTTGAATTCATTAAGTATTGAAAATTATAAACTACTCAATTCAATAGCAAGTAATTTATAATATTTTTATTTTTTGTGTTAAGGTTTAAAGACTTTTCATGCAAATTATTAACATAAGGTAACAGATATTTTACATCTAAGGTTAGGATGTTTATTCAATGGTTAGTAAACAGGAAAAATACTCCTATAGACCAACGATTTTATACCTATATCGTATTAAGGGGAATTTCGAAAATAAACCAATTAATAAATGGCTTATGAATACTAAAACTTTAATAAGCGAATCTATATACTACATATACAAAATTCATAAATCCCTAATACAAAGGAATTTATTGAATAATTAGATTAAACTATCACTATATCATTAATTTTCAATTATTTTATTGACAGCTATTTTAGCCAATCTTTAATGATTAAAAAAACCATATTTAAAAAAGTTTAATATAATTAAATAACAATAAACCACTTTATAATAGAAATTTAAAAGTAAATAATTACAAAAAAAATAGACAATTTATGAAAAAACACTATTTTGAAAAGTTAATAAATATTGAAATCAAACCTAAGCCAAATGGTTAAACCCGAAATATGCAATAGACATTCTATTACGTGCTGAAATCGCTTTAAAATCAGCCACTTCGTTGCTGTTTTCAATTTCACCATAGCGGTGCTATGCTAAAATCTCCAAACAGCCTGATTTTCTTGCGATTGCAACACTTCCCGTAAACACGGGACAGGCTTCACCCCTGACATTGTCAGGGCGGAGAAATTCTATTACATAATCCGGGTTAAACCTTAGGAAATCGCACATAAAAAATTATTGGACAGTCTCCAAAATTGCTCATACCATAGGACTTGCCGCTTATTACCAACTAGTCGGTCTATAGTCTTTCAAAAATTTACCACACCAGTGTTTTCCAGTATTGATCCCATCGAACAATGGGTCCATTACCCTAGCTGCACCGTCCACAATATCCAAAGGCGGTTGGAAATCATGAATTTCTTCTTTCTTCTTTGCCAATTCAATGGGATCCTCATCGGTAACCCAGCCAGTATCCACTGCATTGGTAAATATACCAAACTTTGCAAATTCAGCCGAAGAAGTAAGCGTCATCATGTTCAAAGCAGCCTTAGCCATATTGGTATGTGGATGCCTTGATTCTTTGTGGTATTTATGAAATTTACCCTCCATGGCAGAAACGTTAATAATGTGCTTCTTACCTGTATTGTCCTTTTTCATAATGTGCACCAAACGGTTACAAAGCACAAAAGGAGCAATAGAATTAACAAGCTGTACTTCTAGCATTTCATTGGTATGGATCTCACCTAATTTTAACCTCCAGCTATTGGTCTTCCTCAAATCTACCTGCTGCAAATCCGCATCCATCTTTCCTATTGGAAAAACTTCTTCGGGGGTCAGAGCATGATCAATGGTGTAAGCGATTTGTGATAATTTTGCTGAAGCACTTAAACCTATGCCTACTTGATTGCCATGCCAGCTTACAGGAAGGTTTTTATTAGATTCTTCAACCAAAGAACTCGAAACGCTCAATTCTCTTAAGCAAGCTTCGTGATCTGACAATATATCCCTGACTTCCATAGGCAATTCGGATAAAGTCTTTTCTTCATTGGCCAATAAGTGCTGATAAAAACCTGCCGGTCGTCTTACCGTTTGTGCAGCATTATTGATGAGCACATCCAACCTATCGTATTTTTGTTCGATAAAATTGCAAAACAATTCTACGCTAGGAATATGTCTTAAATCTAAGCCGTGAATTTTGAGTCGATGCCCCCATTTTTCAAAATCCTCTTCTTTGGCAAATCGCAAAGCAGAATCGACTGGAAATCTTGTAGTAGCGATAACTGTAGCCCCTGCCCTTAACATCATCAGGGTAATATGATAGCCAATTTTGAGCCGAGAACCAGTAACTAAAGCGACTTGACCACTTAGGTCAGCCATTTGAAAACGTTTGGCATAATTAAAGTCACCACATGCTTCACACATGGTATCATAAAAATGATGTAAAGTTGTAAAGGTCTCTTTACACACATAGCACTCACGAGGAGCTACTGAACCCCCTTTTGTCCTAGTTTGTGAGGTATTCAAAAGCATTTTAGGTGCAACAAAAACTACCGCTTCTCTGGCACTTCTGATTCCGGTATTGTTACGGGCCTGCTTGTCATTTTCAACTGCTTTTCTTTTGACTTTCTTCTTGGCGTTTTTTTTACGTTTATTCAATTCTTCCTTTTCAGGTCGAGAAAGCCGACCGGCTTGTTTGATCAATTCAATTCTTCGATCCAGTGGAATATCAAATATTTGGTCGGTGTCATTGTTTAATATTTCTAAAATGGCGATGCATTGATCTATCTGATCTCTGTCTAATCGACCTTCATTTTTGCTACTTTCCATTTATTTGATCAGAATCGGGTACACAACAATTAAAATTTTGACTATGATTAATACAAGCTACAAAGGTACACTCTTTTCAACTAAGCAAGTGAAACCAGGCAAAACTTGAGCACGACCCTATCTGAACCCAAATTGAAAAGAGATTACTATTCACTCATCGAAATCCTCTCTTATTATTCGGTGCTTATTTTTCCTTTGCTTTTTCATGCGTTCTGACATCTTCTTAGCAGAGACTTTATTTCTATCAGACTTAAAATGCATTCCAGATTCGGCCAAATAAGAGCCTTGCTTTATCATAAGACCATAATAAGGACAATCCTCATACCCACAATTGTGTTTAGAGTATTCCCCAAAATTCCTATGTTTAATTTTCTTATCAGCAAGGATTTTTTCTTGATTAATTCTAATATCATTCCAAACCTGCTTTTCATCAGCCACTGTCATTTCAAGGCCTAATGTACTGAGATCAAAATAGGTCTTTGGGTCTTTCAATTGATAAAAATTGAAGGTTTTCTCAAATACCACATTCGCATAATCTCTTAACTCAATCCGATCACTTAGGTCAAGACTTTCATTCTCACAAATTGAGCGGTACATCCCTAACGTATTGAAGTCTGAATATTTTTTGTAATTATCAATTAGGTCAAAATATTCATCTTTCCTTAATTGGTTGAATTTCTTTCCAATTACCATATTTATCAATATTCATTATAATGTTTAGCGTTAAAACTAAAGGGATTTTGCTGGTTTTAAAAATAATGATAGAAACTTATTAGCAAAATAAAGCTTAAACAGGCAAGTTTAGGTTAGTTTTAAGGACTTGGGAAATACAATAATTAGGTAATTGACTTAAATTGAGATTTTCACATTCAATTCCGGAAGTAGACCCTCATTATTTACTTCAGAATTTATTAAAAATCCGTTTAGAGAAATTAGAATTGGTATAGGGATTAAGCAATCTGTATTATTCCCAGGGATATTTAATACAACAGCTATAATACTAGCAAGATTCAAAATGATTTTAGCTAGTAACAGTATTGAGTAATTTTATTTATAACATTGGATTTGGAATGCATGCCCCAAATTGCCCCACCAATTAAAAGGAAGCAGATGGACACCCAAAATGGTAACCTACTTGAGAACTTTAGATCAAAAACATTAACGACATTATCAAAATTAAATAAATACTGACCAATTGTTAGTACTGATATAATTAAAACACTAACAATGGCTACCTTACTTAATAATAAAATAGAATTGGATCTTTTTTGAGAAGTAAGCACTCCCAGACTTAATAGAAAAAATAAAACTGCAGAAGTAAAATCCATGAATTGATCTCCTGAAAACCCAGAGAGAACAGATTGAAAATTTGACAACCAAGCAGCCATAACAGCAATATTTATCGCCATTATTATCAAACTAATAATTTTTACGTTTCTTGACTTCTTAGCCTTTAATTCTTTTGTCATATAATTATTTAGATATTAATTACGACCGAATTTATATCTATGAAGTCAAAATAAAGTAAATAACGCAGGTTAAAAAATGGATATTACTTAGGTAAACAATTACAGTTTAATTTTATTAGTTGAACCCTATGACTTTAGCTAATATATTACACCTAAAAACAATAAAATACTTTTATTAATTAGACACAAAGAATTCTTCAACAATTTCTTCAATCATTTTCACGGTTAGGGGTTTGTTCCTGTATCCGCTAATTGTAGAAAAACTTTTCGCTTTATTTAAATCATCAGGGTTCAATGAAGTGGTCAACATGATCAAAACAATATCCCCTCTGTTGTTTTGGTTTAATTTTTCGTATTCTTCTAAAAATTGCCACCCATTCATTATGGGCATATTAATGTCTAAAAAAATAATATTAGGTTTGATTAAAGGTTCATTTTCTTTTGGCTGAAGGTATTCAAGTGCCTCCAAACCATTCTCCACAACAACTACATTTTCAATGCAGTTGGCTTTTTTAATTGCATATTTGTGAACAAAATTAGTTGCTTTGTCGTCATCAACGAGCAAGATAGAATTAATCTTTAAAGCCATTATTATGAGATTTACTGAAAAAAATTTAAGTGATCATCGTTTACTTTCAATGCAAAACAAAAAAGAATAATTAAAAACTATTTCTTATTTGCAAATATACCAAAAAATACATTAACACTTCAAATTTAATTAAATATATAAAATTGTAAAAATTTTAATTCTAATAAAAACAAAAAAAACACCCAATAAATTTTAAAATATGCCATTTACACAATATTTATCATGCCAATCTATTCATTAAACAACAAAATACAACATACAACTATTTACTAGCTACATAATGCGAAAAATTGTTTTTTTTCTGGCTTCATTATTTAAAAATTGTAACCTATAAGTAAAAGGTCCTGCCTAAATTACCCTATTACATCTATGGACAAAACCTCCTATATCCTCCTGTATACGACCTTATCCCCCATTAAAGGTGGTAAATCAATTGCATAAAAAGCACCAGATGCATCTGAAATGAGAGGAAGAGTTTCCTTTTGCTGTTTTTTAGGGACTTGTAATCATTTCAATTGGAATAATTGCTAATTCAGCACTATTGTTATTCCAGGTATCTCTGCCTTTTCCAATTGGCCTACCTACTTTCCCACCACTATTAGAATACCCAACATACAGCTTACCTTGGTATTCCACAGCATGAGGATAAGCCAAGGCTGCTTGGGGATGTGACTCTCCTACTCCTTCGGGGAAAACAGAATGGCGAATCACGAATACTTTTGAAAAAAACAGCTCTCCAGGACGACTGATAGCTATGGTCAAAGTGTTTCTCGTTTTATTTACACCATTAAAGGTCGTACCAATCAAATAATATTCACCACTACTCAATTGACCTGTATATGGTTTTGAGGTGGTCATAGGCAAGTTACTGGGCTTAAGTATTGACCAAGTCTGACCAAAATCATTACTTTTTGATGCCAACCCTATGGACTGCTTGCCCCATCGTGCCACATTTATAATTATTGAACCATCAATTATAACAGTGCTTTCACCCCAAACTTTCTCAGTTTTCATAGGAATAACAACCACATCCCATTTGGTAAAATCATCCCCATCGCTTATTGCAACAGCTGGTGGATTGTTCCCACTGCCAGTTTCGTTAACCTGAAAACCTGACATAATCCAGTTCCCATTATCCATTTTTTCAGGAGCTGCCAATGGCCAAAAATTATTCCTTGCAACGATACCTTTGTCCTCCCATACATCCGTTTTTTCATTTAAAAGAAAGGCGCGTACGCGAAGCTTTTCCATAATCCCATCGTATTCTCCATGAAATGCCCACAACTCACCATTGTAAGAAAGAAATTCACCATGACTAACCGCTACATTGTCTCCTCGACCTATGGTTTTGACAGGCCCCCAAGTTTTACCCCCATCCTCACTCACACGGTAATTGGCTTCCTCTGACACTGTATTTTCACCATTTTTATTGTGACCAAAGGAAGCGTAAAGTTTGTCCTTATGCCAGATCAAAGCAACCCCATGCAAAAATCGGTAACCATCTTTAGAAAATTCAAAGGGTTTTATGACCGAAAATTCAACGTTTTCAATAATTGGAATTTTATTTAACTCAGGCATATTAACCGTTGTATCCCATAAAGGGAAAACTTCCTGAGCAAACGATTGGAATGAACATAAAAATCCAATCCACAAAAATACACTTTTCATTGTTTTGACTTTATCGTTAAACAGGTAATGCAACCCACCTATAATCAGGGAATTGCTCCGATTTGATTGCTCTTTTTTAAATCATTATAAAGCGTTCCGTATTTTTAGACAAATGAAAGTGCCACTCAGCTTAACCGGCAAGAATTGGAGACTTTCATCACTTAGCTTTACCTTTAAATTTCTCCTACCAAGCTTAATTCAGCTCAGGTTTTACCCAATCTTTGATCCCACTAGCTTCCTTTTGTTTTTCATATTCCACCCAAAAAGGTTTCTCTTTGGCTAAAGGAGCTGTTTCGTTAACCATTAAAGGTCGCACTTCCTCCCACCAAACACCATAGGCTTCTTTCATTTTTTTAATGAGTTCAGGATGTTCCGCTGCAATGTTATTTGTTTCTCCAGGATCTTGATACAAATCATACAATTCACTGTTTTTCACAAATCTATACTGTTCGTTTCTAATCGCATATTTCTTGAATTTTGAACTGTCAGGATTCGACGTTTCTAAAGTACCTACCCAACGTTCTGTGCCTTCTTGATCTGTAATATTGTCTGGATTTAAAGGCCATCTCCCCTCATGAAAGAATCGAAACCTGTCTTCAGATTGAATGCTGTCATTTTTTAAATAAGAAAGCAAGCTTTGCCCATCCAGATCCGGAATATCAGAGATGTCAATATTGGCAATTTCAGCAAAAGTTGGCAACATGTCATAATGATTAAGCATTACATCCACCTCTTTGCCTTTATTGAATTTATTTGGCCATCTGATAAAGAAAGGAACCCTTGTTCCTCCTTCATAAACACTTCCTTTAAACCCTTTCATCCCTGCATTGTAGGTTTCTCCATGCACGGTATTGTAGCCACCATATGTTTTTCCATTGTCCGACATAAAAATCAAAATGGTATTGTCGGCAATGCCCCAGGCATCTAGTTTATCCATCAATATACCCAAGTTATGGTCCACGTTTTCGATCATTCCATAAAAGCCCTGGGCATCTGTTGGGTAACCCTGATCGATAAATTTTTGCTTGTATTCTTCAGGAGCTATAAAAGGACCGTGAGGTGCATTGGTGGTTATATAAGCAAAAAACGGTTCTTCTGTTAAGGACTTATCTTTTATCCAGGACAAGGCTTGTGTAAAAAACACATCGGTACAAAATCCTTCTGTTTTCACAAAGGTACCATTGTGCTTAATAACGGGATCGAAATAACCATTTCCAGGTGCATCGGCACAAGAACCAGCATAAGCCTGACCTATACCTCCGGCACCATGTATAAACACCTCATCAAATCCACGACTGTCAGGTTGGTACTCCTGTTCATCGCCCAAATGCCATTTTCCAAATATACCACTGGTATAACCTCCCCGTTTCAACACCTGAGGCAAGGTAGTTAGGCCTAGGGCCATTCTTTCTCTTTCCAGAATGGTATGCGTAATGCCATTTTTAAAAGGATGTCGCCCGCTCATAATGGCAGACCTGGTTGGCGCACAAGTAGGACTGACCTGAAAATCCTCTAGACTTATTCCCTGAGATTTCAACTTATCCATATTTGGCGTAGATACATCCGGACTTCCATTGGCAGAAATGTCGCCATATCCCTGGTCATCTGTCATTACCAATATAATATTTGGTGGTAATGGTTCCACCTCTTTGTCCTGTTTACAACCGAAAGTCAAAATGGCCAAGCCAAAGAAGAAAAGTAAATTTAGTGGGAAAGTGTTTTTCATTGTATATTCAATTATGGATTGATTACAAAAATAGCAATAAGATGGGGAAAACAGATGTTATTTGGTTTAATGGTTAATTGTTAATTGTTAATTGTTAATTGTTAATTGTTTTAAACGTACAAGCTTCAATAATCTATTACTGGTATCTGGGCTCGTTGGACTTCTCTACCGGTGCCTGAGCTTGTCGAAGGCAAAGTTGATGTGATTCTCTTTAAAAGGCATGTGGGTTTAGTATTGGAGATTTGGGACATGCCACGCCACTACCAATCACTCTATCACCACACCGGTCACCCCATCACGGATCACCCCATCACTGATCTCTTATTTCAACCTTGTTTTTCCAGCTATTCTACTACAAAATAAAAAATCATTGTATATTTCTGGTAGAACTACTTATCCCCTATTCAATCGGAATAAACATGCACAAAACATATACAATCTTTGGTCTGATAGGCCTTTTATTAATAGTTGCTGGATTTAATAGAATGGCCACAGCTCCCCAAGCAGAAATCAGCAATGGAATTATTAAGGCAAACCTATACCTCCCAGATCATGAAAATGGTTATTACCGTGCTTCTCGCTTCGATTGGTCGGGGGTAATTTCGAGTCTGGAATACAAAGGGCACCAATATTTCGGGCAATGGTTCAAAAAATATGATCCAATGATAAATGATGCCATAATGGGGCCGGTTGAAGATTTCTCTCCTCTAGGCTATGATGAAGCAGAAGAAGGTGGCCTGTTTGTTAAAATTGGTATAGGGGCACTGGAAAAAATCAAGGAAGAGAAATACCGTTTCTCCCATACTTATGAATTGGTAAATGGAGGGGAATGGAAAGTAAAGAAGCATAAAAACCGAGTGGAATTTAGGCATGAATTGATAGATGCAGATGGCTATGGCTACCAATATACCAAAGTGGTGGAATTGGTGAAGGGCAAGCCTGTACTTGTATTAAAACATACCTTAAAAAACACAGGCACAAAATCAATCAATACAAGTGTCTACAACCATAATTTCTTTGTGATTGACCAGGAACCTACAGGACCTAATATTAAAACAACCTTTCCTTATGACATCCACCTTGACAATAGTGAACAAAAGAAAGTGGTTAATTTTGATTCTTTAGGGTTAGTTTCCGATCGTACTATCAGCTTTAGCAGGTATTTCAAAAATGGAGAAAGCGTTTATACCAGCGGTATTATGGGTTTTAGAGATTTGCCTGAAGACTATCAGTTCTCGGTGATGAACACCAAAACAGGCGCTGGAGTAAAAGTCAAGGGAGACAAGGCTTTGGAGAAAATAGTATATTGGGCCAACGCAAGAACTTACTGCGCTGAACCCTATATCAGACTTGAATTGGAACCCGGAGAAACCGTCAACTGGAAAAACGAGTACGACTTCTTCACTTTTGAAAAAGAATAATATCCAAGCTTGTTATGAATAAGTCTTTATTGACCTTCTCCTATATCGCCAAAGAAATAAAGCATGACAACCTTTGAGTACCTTAAATTCCAAGGGGTACTTAAAATGGTAGGAATAAATATGGTGACATAATACACCCAAAGTGGTGGATCATTAAATACCAAATAGGTAAGGAAACCAAAAACCACAAATATGGCTACCCCAACCATATAAGTAAAGAACATTGAAATCTGATAAAAGCCTGGTTCAGGCATAAAATCAAAGCCACATTCTTTACAGTTTTTGTTCAGCTCATTGAATTTACTCATGTTAAGGGCCGAAGTTTTAAACATGTCCCCTTCTTTACAAACTGGACATTTGCAATGAAGCATGGCATTTAATTTCTTATTGTCTTTCCCTAAAGCTTCATGGGTATTGCTGCTCCTAATTTCTTGACTTAAATCCTTCATTTGGGGTTTATTATTTATTCACAAATTACTAAAATAAACATTAGCGTTTAAACCTATAACATCAATTAACTCTTTCTACAAATATAAATCTCTAATAAGTTCTTATAGTTCATTAATTCAACAAAATATTGTTAGGTACTAGCTATTACCCTAATTCCCAGAAACTTTAGTTATAGTTAGTAAATATGGAATTTCGCACTGTAAAAACATTCATCCTTAACTATTGCAATTATAGGTAAACTGCCTAATTCACTAAAGATTCACCTAATTTCTTCAATTATTTTGTCAGGAAAGGTATGACACTAAACTCCTGTGAAGAAAAATTTGAAAGCTTGGAGCCTACGGTTTTCTACTACCGTCCATTGAAAACCTTTAAAGAAAATTTAGTAGCACCTCCACCGAGAAACTCAATAGAATTCCCTACAATAAAGCCCGGAAGGAAGGTGGACATTAAGACTGATTCAAATGAGCTTCTTCTAATGTTGACAGAACCACAACATAGGATAATATGGATGAAAAGCCTAAATAACATCACCTTAAAGGACCATAAAATCAACCGAATACTTTCTGTTCACGAATGTTTAATCGGTTCCAATCAGATTGAAGTTTCCATTGAGAAAGTTACAACAAATTACCTGGGTATCAACTTTTTTGAAAGGGCCAGAATGAAGCATCCCCAACTTGACTTCTTGGTTCTTTACCACTTAGAAAAGAAAAACAACAAAATAACTAGATTAGGTATTGGTAACCATTTTGACAAAACCAGGTATTGGTCCATCAACCTATTTTTAATACCTGTTTAATCTTTGATTTTTCGCCTATTCTATTATATCAACCTTAAAAGACTGAATAAATACGCCGAAAAAGAGCTTTTATAATACTATTTTCGTTGCCTCATAAGTCCCATCTTTTTTAAAATCCACCTCATGAAATTGGTGATTTTCCCAACAAACTTGGATTTAGGGAATGACTTGGTGTCTTAAAAGATTTTACTATTGTAATGCTTCTGCATTAAACCCGAAATATGCAATAGACAATCTATTACGTGCTGAAATCGCTTCAAAATCAGCCACTTCGTTGCTGTTTTCAATTTCACCATAGCGGTGCTATGATAAAATCTCCAAACAGCCTGATGTCTTGCGATTGCAACACTTCCCGTAAACATGGGACAGGCATCACCCCTGACTATCGTCAGGGCGAAGAAATTCTATTACATAATCCGGGTTAAAACAAAAAATCCACAGGCCCTGACCTGTGGATTTTTTGTAAATGCAATAAGCTTAACAGAAAAACATCCATTAACCTGGGAATTTTCAACTGTTCCAAAACTTTACTTAATCTATTCTTTTTCCATTTTCATCCCAACCTGTTGAGCTAAAATGGGAAGCATTTGGCGTTATATAGTTTACCTTGGCCAGTTCAGGAGTTTTAAGTTTTTTATGCCCTAGAATTCTTGACTCTAAAGCAAAATCCAAAATACCACTGCTTAACAAGGTTCGCTCTACTGGATAAGGAGGTTTCCCTGTTTCAAATAAAATCTCAATATTTTTAACCAGACATCCAAAATGATGATGTGGTTTGCCCTGTAATCGCATAAGGGTAGAATAGGGTTTGGAAGTGTTCTCCAATTCAACTGCTACAGTAAAATCCTGTACCAGCCCTGTCAATAAGAAAGCAGCAACTTTTAGCCCATCCTTATAGTCCACCACAAAAACAGCAGGGGATTTCACCAATTCCTTCATGTCACCTTCTACTTTGGTGAGGCTATGTGAAATTGCCTCTTTAAATAGCCTACTCGCCCATTCATTTTGATCCAAAAACTGCCAACAGTCTTCTCCTTCAAGGCATTGAACAGCTTTCACACCTGTTTCTCCTCCTTTTCTTCTCTCTACTACTGATTGAAGGGAATCCAGCAAATGAAAACCATAAATATCCAAACCACTATAAGAGATGCCCACTGCATATTTCTGGGCCTCACCATAAGGTGTATCAATTGCAGGAATACGCCAAGCTACAGGAACTGAAGAACCTGCCAACATCGGGAAGTCAAGTTCTTTTGAAATCTCCACCATACGTTTGGCTTGCCGCCAACTGTAAGAAAGGTGCTTGTCATTGAAAACGGGAACTGATTTCTTTGTTTCTCTAAAGACATCAGTAATTTTCAAAAACATCTCAAATCGTGGATATTGTTTTTGTTCCTTGTCATTCATTCTATAAACGCCGTGTTCTCCAATCAGTAAAACTGCATCTACAGCCAGTTTGTCACCACACAATGTAAGGGCATCAGCAACGGTCCTAAAAATGGGAACACCATGCTTTTTAGCCATGTCACGACTCATATCCGTATCAGGAACTTGCTCAGTAAACATGGAAACAATTTTCGAACGCGGATAAGGCGCCATACCGTCTTGATTGTACCCTTCTAGGTATTTGCCAACAATTACATCTGCGTGGGAATTGGGCCTGTACTCTGTAAGTATAGCAGCTATTCTTTTAGGTTTTCCCTTGAAAAACTTATCGACATCATCCATGATAGTATCCTTCCCTTCTGCAGGAGTGATGGAAAGTATTTGCCCCGGCAATAGGGGCGTTAAGGCGAGGTATCTAAGAAGGTCACGACGTTTCATCTTGTTTTTTTATATTTAGTTAATGGTTTTATTTAGATCCCAGACCACTTTCCCAACCCTAAGAAGAAATTTCTTTACTTTAATGGCTATGCCTGCTCTTCAATTCCGCTTCCAACTTTACTAGACAATTGGAAGCGAGGCGTTAGGGCAATCTTTTCATGTGGTGAAAATTCAATTCTGGGGTGAATAGGTTTCAAGACTATTGAAATTTTAAAGTGCCAAAAAACTGTGGCAAGTGAAAATTAGGTTTTGGGTTGTCTACATAAGACCATGTCAGGAAGTTAGGGTTGCTGGTTCGGCTACCTGTCTTGTAAAAGTTGGCCTTCCAGATGGTTCCACTTTTCGGAGGGGTTACTTTTGAGTGTTTTTTCAACATGGCTAAAGGTACTCTGTATTCTATATACCAAGTAGTAGGCTCAGTAATTTCAGGATCCACCACTTCTGGTAGAGAATGAGCAATTTCTATCTGCTCAATGTCTTCTTTCCCTAATTTGGTGAAATTATCCCAAGGTTTGGCAACATAAAAAATCAGTGGAGTACCTCCCGCATTGATTTCAAGATTAAAATAACTCAATGGTAAATCCGAATCGGGAGAAAAGAAAAATTCCACACATGAGTCTCCAGAAACGTTTCCATTGTATTCTCGAACTATTGAGCGCACATAACGGTCTTCTACTTTGAAAATCCCATAAATGTTCTCCTCATCATACATTAATTTTGCCTGTACCTTTGGGGTGAACTTAGGTTCATCTCCCATTTTATAATCAAGTGTTACCGGCTTAATTTTCTTCCATTGAGCCTTGTCCCAATTTGCATCTATAGGCATTGAGCCCTTTTTCAGTTTTTTAACCAAATACGCTGCTTTTTCTTTGATTGGGGTTAACTCGCTCTTTACAGGATCTGTCGTTATCTTATTTAGATAACTGTAGAATAACGTTAAGGTTAACAATGATAAAGATATAAGTATTGCTTTCATGAAATTAATCGTTTGTGCTAAATTTAAGTAAGTAACTTTGGCATATACAAAAAACAAAATTTTGCAAGTCAACCTCTCTGGACTTCAAAGAAAATAGTTGTCAAAACAGGTATTTGTGCCTGAATATATGTAAAAGTTCAAAAAGTTGGCTACAAAGTAAGTCACTTTTTAAGTTATTATTATATCTATGGTTATTACGGGGTGAAAAAATTTGTAAGGGTAGCAAACTACCTTCTTTGGTAGATAGATTGAGTGGAAAAAACGAGACCATCAAGGTATATACTTTTATAAAACAAATTAGCTTTAAAACCTTTTGTAAATACAATAGTCACTTAAAAAAACTGAGATTCGCTCAAACAAATAATTACAATCACAAAAACCTAAAATATAAATCCGGAATGTCTGGACTCCAATTACTAAATTTATAAGAAATTGATAACATTGACCTCTTTAAACATATCCCTTAAAAACATTGAATTTTAAGGAAATAAACGGTATTATTGATGAATTTACTTTAAAACAACCACCTTTTTAAGTCATTTAATAAATGATTTAAATCTTTTAAAAAACCAAAATGAAAAAATCCACAATTCTGAGAATTACTATTGTTTTACCGCTCGTTCTGTTTTCCTTCTTGACTACTTATGCTCAGAAAAAACCCATAATTGGAGTGGCAGGAATTGCACACGAATCAAATTCTTTCAGCAGTCAGCTGACTACATTGGATAAATTTGATTTTCAAGTGGGAGAATCACAAAAGGAACTGGCTACGAAATTCTTTTCATTTGCCAATTCTCAAACCATAAGTTCAGGTTATATAGAAGGTGCAAAGCGTTTTGGCTTGGAACTCTACCCTACCGTAGTCACCAGAGCTAGGCCTATGGGGCCACTTACCGATAATGCATTCAATACAATAATGGATGAAATTATTAAGCAATTGAAAGCTGGCCCTAAACTAGATGGTATTTTGCTTAACCTTCACGGAGCTATGGTTGTCGAAAGTTACCCAAGCGGTGATGAAGAAATTGTAAGAAGAGTGCGTAAAGCATTTGGCCCAAAAATGCCAATCATTGTTACCCATGACTTCCATGCCAATGTTACACCAGAATTGGTTAAACTTTCCAATGTATTGATCACTTTTAAGGAAAATCCACATCTTGACACATTTGACAGAGGAATGCAAGCCGCAAAAATAATGGCCGAAATGGTAAAAGAGGGAGTCAAGCCTACACAGGCAATAGTAAAAGCCCCTATGGTTTATAACATAGTCTATCAAAGTACTTTTTCAAACCCTTTACTCCCTATCACTACTGAGAGCAAAGAATTGGAGAAAAACGAAAAAATACTTGCCGTGAGTGTTTCCGGAGGCTACCAGTATGCCGATGTACCTTGGATGGGCCCATCCGTGATAGTGGTTACAGATAATGACCCTGAACTCGCACAGAAAGAAGCCCAAAAGCTTTCAGATAAATTATGGAATACCCGTCATGAAACCGTGCTTGACAGCCCACAGCCGGAAGAAGCTGTGAAAATGGCCATGGAACATGAAGGACGACCTGTTGTATTGATTGACATGGGAGACAATATTGGTGGTGGATCCACTGGTGACAGTTCATTTCTATTGGAAGAATTGTTGAAACAAGGAGCCGAAGGATGGGTGGTGGTAATTGCTGATCCAGAAGCCTATAAAGTAGCCGAAAAAGCCGGTATTGGAAATGATTTTGATTTTGAAGTGGGTGGTAAAACAGATGAGTTGCATGGAAAGCCTGTCCGAATTAAAGGCCAGGTTCGTTCGTTAAATGTAGGTAAATATTTGGAAACAGAAGTCCGTCATGGAGGTGGGCGTTACTGGAACATGGGACATACAGCCGTGATACAAGTAGAAGGATCTACTTTGGATGAACCTAACCTGGTACTATTGACTACATTGGAATCCAGCCCTAATAGTGCACATCAACTGATCTCCAATGGAGTATATGTAGAACGTCAAAAAATCATTGTAGTGAAGGGTAACATTGCGCCTAGGGCTGCCTATGAACCTTTTGCTTCCAAATTAATTCAAGTGGATAGCCCAGGCGCTACGGCGGTTAACCCATCTTGGTTTACCTTCAAGCGGGCCCGCAAGGGAATGTTTGGCATGGGAGATTACTAAATACTTGTCTTGAAAAAACAACAATTGGTGCAGTCGCTGAAATCAAATTCAGTTTGTATCCTATTTGACGCCCTCCTAGCCATGCTATGGAGGGCGTTTTTAATAAGGAGGAATCTAAAATCGACTCCCTTCTTGGGAATAGTCAGAAACACTATTGCCTGAATCTTAGTAATTCTATACAGCATTTACCTCTCATGTAGGAGAATCCCTACTCATGATGGGTACCAAATATTATTTATCAATACATTGCTACCATCTTTAATTGATTGTTCAACCCGTTTTAGGATAACGGAAAAATAGTATGTTGAGGCCCCTGAGTTGACTCTCACGGTTATTATTGTTCAGGCCCTTTATGTCTGGTATTTATACTTGAAGCCGGCTACAATAAAATTCGAGAAAGATAATTCTATTTTTCTATGTCCTTTAAGGATTGAGGGCGATCAGTAGGTTCTGAAGCATCATCTTCCCCCGTAGGTGCAGTGCGCCACCAGTTAGCAAGGAAAGAGCCGGAGATGTCCATCCAGGTACCAAAAATCGCTGGGAATAGCCCCAGAGTAGCGGCCTTTCCAAGTTCCGAAGCAATACCTGCTGCCATTCCCCCATTCTGCATACCTACTTCTATCGCTATGGTTCGGCTGTCGACTTTATTCATCTTGAAAAGGCGGCAACCCCAATAACCCAATACATAGCCACTTGCATTGTGAATGATGGCGGCTAACAATAACAAAAGACCAATCTCTAAAAGGCTGTCACGCCCTGCTGCAACGATCACAGCGATAATCACCACATTGGCGGCCATTGCTATAAAAGGCATGGCAATATGAAGCCAACCTGCCCTGCCCTTGAAAATCTTATTGAAAACCATCCCTGCAATTATGGGTACAAATATCATCTTGATTATGCTCACCATCATCTGAAAAGAGTCAATCGGAATAAACTGACCTGCCAAAAGTTTCATTAACAGGGGTGTTAAAAAAGGTGCCAGTATAGTAGTAAAAGCGGTTAAAGTGATGGACAAAGCCAGGTTTCCCTTGGCTAGAAAAGTAATAATGTTGGAGGATACCCCACTCGGTGAAGAACCTATAAGGACAATACCTGCAGCAATTTCTGGTGGAAACTCCATTAGAATAGCCAAACTGATAGCTAGGATAGGCATAATGGTAAACTGAGAAACCAAACCAACAATGACTCCTTTTGGCATCTTTAATACTCCTTGGAAATCTCTAATCCCCATGGTGGTTCCCATTCCAAACATGATGAGTTGAATCAAAGGAACAATAAACCCCTCGGTATTATAACCAGCTACCTCTGTTATATAATCAGGAAATGTCATGCTGATGGCCACGGCGGCAATTACCCACACGGTAAACGAAAAACCCTTTAACTTATCATAACCTTGCATGCCTATTAGTAAAAAAGCAAAGAAAGAAAGTACCAATAGAGAGGCAACTTCTTGATTATCCTTTAAAAGCAAAACAGCAATTCCAATTAAAGAGATGCCTGCTAAAACAAGGGATGAGCTAAATAAGGTTTGCTTTTTATTCATGTTTTTTTTCGTAAATGCTTACTGATATTATTTTTTAACCACAACAAGATGGTCCTCTACTCAACCTTATGTGGACAATCCGGATGATTAGCACAATTGCCTGTCTGGTAAAGATAAAAGGGATTTCATAAAGTAGGGGGAATTCATTGCCCTTTTACCTCAAAATTTATTTATTTTTAAAGAGATTTTTTTAACCATTTGTCTTGAGGGAAACCTTTAGTATATTCTATTATTGCTCAATCCAACTTTAAACGCTTCACAATTGTCCAACTATCGCATAGTGTAATGAGCCTAAAAGTTGCCTAATAAACAGAAAAGCTTTTAAAATAGCATGCTTAACACCATTCATTAGGCCTCCTTACTACCTAAATTTATGATTGGATAACCTCTTTAAAAAATTTTCACGCTTATAGACCGGGAAAAAAATACAAATCAAAATTTCAAAAACTAAATGCAATTGCCTTTTAAGGCTAAAAACCATTACATCAAAATCAATAAATTTTTATTACTATCATCCGACTAAAATCAAAATTACCATAAAATCACTCTTGATATTCAGATTACGGGGGATTTTTTGAATTCTCAAAAACACCCCCCTTGGTTAAACCGAACAATTCAAATTGTATTATTTTCAGATCTCTTTCCATACGTGACAGTCTTCCTGATCTGACAAGCTTTATTAGCGATATGTAAGAGCACATGTTGATCGCCGCCATGTTAACGATTGTTACAAACTGCTCAGTCTCTTTGCACTGCCTGTGAATTACCGAAAACAACAAATTTGCTATCAAAGCTATCCAAACCTGCGTTTTGATCCCTTCCGAGCTGTCCGAGTAAAAATACCCCAATTCAAAATTTTGCTTCAACTGCTTAAACAGCGTCTCAATATTCCATCTGTACTTGTAGAGCAGAATAACTGTACTCTCACCGTAGTCAAACATATTGGACACAAACTCAAGCACCTTCCCGCTTACCGGGTCTTTGTATCTGATCAATCTGGCCTTTAGAGGTTCCTTTGATGGATTTAGCATGATTAGCTGATCAGAGATGATCCCTCCATCTGCATAATCACTGATGTGGTTTGGTTTTCCTTCCAGAACATGATAATCCGCATTGTCGTTGAGCCGGGTTACAAAATAGCTACCTATTTCGCTCCACTCCTTCCATTTTCGGTACTTGACATACCCTTTGTCAAAGACATAAATTGCTCCTTTTTCAGCTGTCAGCTGTCCGAGAAAAGATTTGTCGTTGCAGGCTGCTTCGGTCAGGTGTACCAGATCCGGAACAGAGCCACCTAGGGGCAACTTGGCGTGGATTTTAAGCCCGCCTTTCTTTTTGCCTGTTATAGGGTTACGTCCCACTCCTTTATATACGTCGACGAAAAGTGAAATTGTTGAAGAATCAACGATCATGATTCTCCCTGTATCCACCTGCTTGTCCAGATAGCTGGATTCCACAGGTCTCAGCTCATCCTTATAATGGTCTAGAAGCTGCTGATATACCGATTCAAACACCCTATTGTCCCGGTTGATATTGGCATCACTGAGGGTGCTGACCGCAGGAAGTTTGTCAATTCCAAGATAGGTTAACCTGTCTTCGAGGAAAAGTAGATTTTTACAAAGACAGTTAAGTGAGTGACATTTGGTGACCACTCCGTACAACATAAACACAAGTTGCTTCCATGTAGTCATGGTCTTATAGTACCGGTCGCTCTGATGCTCAGACACACAGGAGTCAACAATTTGACGGGGAAGAAAAGAAAGTAGCTGACAAATTACCGGTTGACCGGTAAGATTCGTATTTTTGGACATGATGTTTTTGGTGTGGTAACTTCAAACATCATAAATTTTAGCGAGGTGTCAAAACCTCGCTATTGTATTTTTTCAAGATGAACAAAACACACAGTGTTTTTGTCGGATGACAGTAAATTTTTATCTTAAAAATGATTAGTTAATTTCGCGTGATTCAAATTTGGCGAATATTTTCAATTATGCTTATGATGCATACATTAGAAAGTTGTTCGGTATTTTTAACTGAATATTAAATCATACAAGAAGGTAATTTTAATTAATAAAACCTTAAAAATATCCCTTTTATTAATATGATGCGTAATTATATAATCATAGTTTTTTATTTTGTTCTTTTTGCTTGCAACCCAAGTGAGGACCCACAAGATGAATACATTACCTTATCTGAAAATGACCTTTCCATTTCTTATAATGATGAATTCCAAATTCTAGTAGTATTCAATAGAGCAGGTTATACTACAGCAGATCTTATTTGGGAGTCAGAAGCAGAAAATATTGCAAATGTGGACCAAAACGGTCTTGTAACGGGCAAAAGGAAGGGGAAAACCACTATAACCGTAAGAACTGCTGATAACTTGTTTTCATCTTCTTGTAAGGTTGAGGTTCAACCGATCAATTTCTTGTTTAAGGAGCCATATTTTGATTTTGGTCAGGATCAGGCATTTATTACTAATAAGGAATCGAGATATTTATCCGTGCAAATACCTGAGGCAATGATTTTCGATGGTGAAAATCAAAATATCCGTTACTTAAACTATAGGTTTAAGGAAGGGAAGTACGAATATTCTTTTGTGGTTTTACCTGGTGATCAAGACATTCAAGAAGAAGTCCATGATTTCCTTATACAACGATATGACTTGCTAGGTTCTTCAACTTTAAGATTATATTTTGAGAATGAGGAAGTGAATATAACGTACGCTATCGATGAATATCGTGATATAGTCATCTTTTATTTCCCTAAAGTCAATTAGAAGAAGGTTAAATTAATCTCTTCCACTTAACAGGGCACTACATTGTCTTAATCAATAACAGACATTAATAGTTATTTCCTGACTTCCCGCATTTAACCTGATGTAATGCGATTCAGGATTTTGGGTTTTCACCTTGCAAATGAATTCACCTGAAAAGCCAAAACCCTCCTTTGGCTTTCCAAAAAAATTATAATCCATTTTCCCATTATGGTTACTATCATGAAACACAGCAATCATGTATTCTCCCGGATCTAACTCAGGAAGTATGAGGTAGGGCGCTTTTTTAATGGGAACCTCAAGCTTTTCAACAGGTTCCATTTCCAAGCCTAGTTCTATTGCCTGCTTCTTGAAAATATGAATCCGAACCTCCCCTCCCAATTCAAAATCTAAATTGTTAATGCTTAAAGCAGTTGTATTGGCGACAGGAGTATTGAATGCATATTGAAATATGCTACACAGGAGTATTAATGTAATTTTCATTTTAAACTATTTGTAATAATATTCAATATTGTAGCTCTTTGATTATTTGAAACCTTGTTTTTGAAACCAAACGTCAGCCAGGTTAATGTTCAAGGTAATCCCATGAGTTGTCTCTCTGGAAAGGAGAGTTGTTTTCCCCTGCTTTTCATACTGATAGGAAAGATTTAATCTGGTAAGTCCTTGTATGGGAATACCTATTCCCGCTGTGAAGCCCCATCGATCTACCGCTTGATTTTGAAAAAGGTAGTTTCCGGAATCATAATAAATTCCGGCGGAATAACTCAACTTTTGAGGAAATGAGTAACCTCTTGGTACAGGCACATATTCTATGCCTACACTTACTTGATGAGCCGCTACATAATCCTCCCATGAATCTGGGAAAAATTTATACATATAATCGGCCGCTATAATCCAATTCTTGTTTTGGTAAGACAGGCCAGCTTTGGCAGTTTGGTAAAAATCCATTCGCTCCTTATCACCTGTGGATTCAAACAAAAGAGTGTCTGAATTGACAAGTTGGATTTCTTCCGAAATGGTCTCATTCATTATGGCTGGCGCCTGATAGGTCAAACCCATCAATACTTTTTTGTCTTTATTTTGATAGGCTACATATTGCAAGCCCATATCCACCCCTACACCACTGTAATTGTTTTTTAGATTTTGCTGAAAACTGTCTATTGCCTCATCTCCTAGGGACTGTGTTTCATAAGTGTTGATATTATTGATAATCCCAAAGGCATAATAAGGTCTTATCCCCAATGAAAGTCGAGGGTGTAAAGAGTAGGCATAATTAAGAAACACCTTACTTATGTCCCCATAATTCTTAGTAAGTTTGGAATAAGGGTCAGCTGATCCTACAAAATAGGTGGTTTCCAAAAAGCTATTGTCTACACTACTTAAAGGCATTAGGCCAAAGGTAAAAGCAGATGATTTGGATACCCTCAGCCAAAAGGCCACATGGGTCAAATTGGTCCTATTAATATCAATGTTTTCATCGTTTGTGGCAATGTTCATCATCTGATACTTAACATCTGCATCGATCATGAAATTATAAGCACCTAAAACCCCAACACTAGAGGCCGGATTGACAAGGTTTAAGAAGTAAGGTGATTGAACAGCCACACCGGTTCCTCCGAGTCTAGATGCATACCCCACATTGTCATTATTAATCAAACCTATACCATAGGAAGAGTACAAGGAACCACTTCCCCTTTGTGCTTCCACCCTTCCTATAAGGATAAAAGATATAAGACATAAACATAGCGTTCGAATTGGTAAAGTCATTTTGATTTTTTCGGAAAGCTAATGCTACCTCAAGAAACATTCCTCTTAAATAGGCATAAGGGCTAATTTCATAGACCTAATCCCACTTTTCATCTTCCAAAATTCAAAATCCTTATGTCCTTTGTATTATTTAAGATCATAGAGAATAAAGTGCTTTTCGTAGAGAGGATTGGTGCCTAGGTCTATTATACCTCTTTATTCGCTAAAGATTGATTTGGTTTGGAGCAAAAATAAATTTTATGCAATCAATTTTCAGATCAATCAAATATCTATGTATGCCTGCAGTGGCCATTCTTATGACGGGATGTTTTGAAAATGAGATACTAGTACAACCTGAAGTCACTAAAGACAATAATCAACTGGAAGTCAGCTTAATTGAAAGTACAGACATCCTATTGTACAGTTATTATAGTGATAGTTTGGTCACCAATGACAGGACAAATTTTTTATTGGGCTCATACAATGACAGTATAAGAGGAGGTATAAAGGCGGTTCCTTATTTGCAATTTGGAGTTGAAAGTGGCATAAGGATGAATGATGAAGCTCAAATGGACTCTGTTGTATTGGTCTTGTATTATGAAAGTTTTCATTATGACACCCTTCCTGTTTTCGATATCAATATTTATGAACTTTTAGAAAACCCTGAACCTGATGATTTAAATGCCATCTATAACTTCCAAAACTTTGACTATAACGAAAGTCCTTTGGTGTCCCAAAAAATCCAAGCCCTTCCTCATCAGGATTCGCTTACAGTGACCTTACCCTATGAATTTGGACAAGAACTTTTTGAACTGTCCAAGTCAAGTAATTCAATTTTCTATACCAATGAAGACTTGGAAGAACACTTTAAAGGTTTGAGAATAGAGACAGAGGGAACAGGCCCCATATTGTCTTTTAACGAAGCTTCTTATATAGGTTTCTATTACAAACCATCCACTAGCATTTCCCAAACAAATGCACAATTCAAAATTACTGTACAGAGCGGAACTGAACATTTCACAAATTTGACAGTAAATAAATCCTCCGGGCTATTGCAAGGCTTTGAATCCTACACCAATATTGCATCGGAAGAAACCTCGGGGACGGTAATGGTAGATCCCCTATATGAATCAGGTATCAGAATTGAGTTCCCTGAAACCCAAATCCTTAAGGAAATTTCCGAGAGCTTCTTTATTTCTTCGGCCATACTTCACCTACCCGTGAAACCGGGAACTTATAACAATTACTTCAACACCCCCTCCTTTTCGATCAATGTATATGTGGTCAATAAAAACAATGAGATCATAGGCTCTTTAGCCTCAGTAGGTATGACGGCTTATGATGATCAGTTTCATGAAAACACCTACTATGATATTCCAGTAACAGATTTCATAAACAGTCAATTGAATACAAATTACGACAATGGAAATGCTTTATGGATTACCCTACCAGAAAGCACCTCGCTAACTACTAGGTATTTGGCATTTTCGTCTCACTCATTACAACAAAAAATTAAACTAGATATTGTTTTTCTTCCTTTAAATTAAATTATTATGAATAAAACACGTTTGTTAATAGGAGCTATTATTGGAGTTTTCTTCTTCAGTAGTTGTATCAATGAAGATGAAGTAACCTCGGAAGGCAACTGGGTCCAAAGATCCTATTTTGAAGGTAGTAATCGCTCCAATGCGGCCTCATTCTCAATTGATAACAGTGCCTTTGTAATGGGAGGTTACACAGGAGAAGAATACCTAAATGATTTCTGGGAATACAATTCTGACGGAGATTATTGGATAAAGAAAGCTGATTTTCCAGGAAAAGCGCGTAGCAATGCTGTAGCCTTTTCTATTGACGGTAAAGGTTATGTAGGAACAGGATACGACGGTACCAACAAACTCAATGATTTCTGGGAATATGATCCAGAAAATGATACATGGAAAGAAGTGGCATCCTTTGGGGGTACTGCCCGTTACAATGCTATTGGTTTTTCCCTTGTAGGAAAAGGATATATAGGTACAGGCTATGATGGAAGTGAGCAAAAAGATTTTTGGCAATACGATCCTACAAGTGATTCCTGGACCCAAATTATTTCAATGGGTGGAGCCAAACGTCAGAGTGCTTCCGTATTTGTAATCGGAGATGTTGCCTATATTGGTACCGGAATCAATAATGGCTCTTATGAATATGATTTCTGGGCTTTAAATGGCAATAGCCTAGAATGGACACGGAAAAATGATTTGGACTATAGCGATGATTATGCAGTGGTGAGAAGTGAAGCCAGTGCATTTTCAATTGGATCTTATGGCTATATTGTAGGCGGATCAGTGGGTTCTGTTTTGGGTAGTACTTGGGAATACAATCCTTCAGATGATACCTGGGAAGAAAAAACCCCACTGGAAGCTGTTTATAGAGCCGGTGCTTCAGCCTTTTCAGTATACGACAGGGCCTATGTCCTTTTAGGACGAAGTTCCAGCTTAAGGTTTGATGACATCTATGAATTTGAGCCTTTTGTATATTATGATGAAGAGGATTAAATTTATCAAAGCCTTCTAAATGTTGAAAATAGAAAAAAAAGTAATTTTAAAGACATTGGTTCATGTCTTAATACTGGGGGTAATTTTATCCCCAGTATTTTTTATTATTTCTAATAAAAACCAAGAAATACGCCCCAATTTTTATTTTAGCATTTCCAACAGTAGCATAATCATTTTTTATTTAATCAACATTATTTGGTTGATTCCTAAGTTAATCTTTCAAAGGAAGTATTTAAAATATGCCTTGTTCCTAACCTCATTCCTTGCCCTCTATATATTCTTCCAATATACCTTTATGGACTTCTCCCCTATTGGAGGAGATAGACCGAGTCCAAGATTTCCTGATGGAAAAAGGCAGATGTTTTTTTGGATACCTTCCTTTTTTCGGTTCATACTTATTATGGCCTTGGGAACAGTTATAGAGCTTATTACAAAGTTTGAACAGGAACACAAAAAATTTGATGAACTTGAGCGGCAAAAAATCATCAAAGAGTTGAACTTCCTAAAAAACCAACTTAATCCCCATTTCCTGTTTAATGCCCTAAATAATATCTATTCTCTGGCAAGTCGGAAATCCGAAAACACTACACCTTCGATTATGTTGCTGTCAAACATGCTCAGGTATGTTTTGTATGAATCGGGGAAAGATAAGGTACCTATTCATCAGGAAGTAGATTTCATAAAAAATTATGTAAACCTGGAAAAGCTCAAATTTTCTGACAACAATGCGCCTCAAATCAAATGTTATTTTTCGCTTACAAATGAAAATTATACCGTTGAGCCACTGTTGTTCATTACTTTAATAGAAAACGCTTTTAAGCATGGCATAAGCTACGTTACGCCTTCTTTTATCCTTATTTCCTTTAAGGAAGACAACAATGAAATACTGCTTTCTGTAATCAACAGCATAGGAAAAAGAGATGACAGGAATATCAATACCAACAAAACTGGGGTTGGTATTGAGAACCTTAAGAAAAGGTTGAAGTTGCTTTACCCGGGAAAACACAGCTTCAAGCAGATCCACGAAAACAGCACATTTAAGGCCTTTCTAAAAATAAAAAAATGAAAATCAACTGTATTATCGTAGATGATGAAGTGCTGGCCCTTGATATATTGGAAGATTATATTTCAAGAATGCCTATGCTTGAGCTAAAGGGGAAATTTGACTCGCCCTTAAAGGCCATGGATTGCATTGTCCATGAAGAGGTCAAACTAATGTTTCTTGACATCAATATGCCAGATATCAATGGAATAAAATTCTATGAAAGTCTCGCTAACAAACCCAAGGTCATATTTACCACCGCTTACAGTGAATACGCCGTTAAAGGCTTTGAAATTAATGCCATTGATTACCTCCTAAAGCCTATCAGTTTCAGCCGTTTTTTCCAGGCGGTAGGTAAGGTTATCAATATTCCAAACGCACTGCCAGCAGCACCCGTTCAGTCCAGTTATCAGGAAAGTCAAAATGATGAATCATCAAGGTTTATCTTTGTGAAAGTAGAGCATTTCACAAAAAAAGTTAGCCTCAAGGACATTGCCTACCTTCAAGGCTACAAAGATTATGTCAAGATATATCTCATCGGTGAAGACAAACCCATCCTCACCCTAAACTCCATCAAACACTACGAAATGAGCCTTTTCTCCAAAGGCTTTATCCGCATTCACAAATCCTATATCGTCTCTGTAAACCAAATAGAAATCATCAGTCGAAACAAGGTCAAATTAATTGACAAAGATCTGCACATCACCATTGGAGGGAATTACAGGGATTTTTTCTATGAACTGGTGGTGAATAAGAATATATAGAGAGCTAGATTAATGTTTTACATGCTGTAATTTTATCCTAATTCCTCGTAATTTATCAAAAAAAAGAACTACTTTTTAGGGTGGCAGGAATTGCTTCTTCAATCAAGCAATAAAAGACTAGCACCCAAATTGAATAGCCCCTTAAAGGAGTAAAAAAATCTAATCCTCGTTCATTTGAAGTTAATATTCCCCTACCAACAAAGATAAAATAAGATTGAATCTACTTTTTTGTTTGAAACCTTTTAAACCCATAATAGCTCAAATAAAACCATACTATGGCAGCCCCAATTGAGGTATAAAAACCGACATCAAAAGGATAAAAAGATCCAAAAGAACCGAAAGTCATCAATAAAATTGCCATACCCATACTAGAAATGATAAACCGCTTTTTCAATTTTCCCATTTTGATATGATCATTCTTATTTCAACTAATATAATGTAATTCTATTACATTCTAAAACAAGACAATAACTAGTTCAAATCACCAATTGTAAAGCAGCTAGAAAAATCTATTAGCCCCAGAAAAAATTTAAATCAAATCATATATCGAGAGAGATTGGTAAATTCTTTACCAACTACCCTTCTCAAATCAATTACCAAAACCTTAAACTGAAATTTTAGTCCTAAGAATTTGATTATTAGAAAGATTAGGTCAAATTAGAGACATGAAACATTTTGGCTATTTATGGGCGGGAATTCTTCTATTGTATTCCTGCAATCCATCTTCTTCAAGTTCTAAAGATGCTGATAACTTAGATAATGCTGTTGATACGGTCATGATAGCTACTGGCGATGATATTATTAACCTGAAATGGGGGATTTATCAGTCCGGTATTAGCCATGATAAAAAATATCTGTTTATTTCTGGTGGTTTTCCCTTTATAAAATAAACTTAATCTCAAATGATCAAAGTACGTAATATCTTGATTTTGCTATTGGTGTCGGTCTATGCTTGCACTGATGGAAATAAATCCTCCAACAGTAGTGCGGATTCCAATGAATGGGAACTCGTAATTTTGGACTCTATCCAGGTAGACTACTTAGCTGATGTAAGAGAAGGGATTTTTTCAAATGGAATAGGCATCATTAAAACAATGTCAAACAATAACTTGATAAAATTTGACTCATTAGGTACCATTTTGGTGAATAAAGAATTCCCACAAGAAGGTCCCGAATCTGTTATGTTTTTAGAAACTTTAATTGAACATAAGGGAGAATATTTTGGGACAACTTCATTTAGTGACTTGTATCATTTCGATGCCAATCTTAACATAAAGGAACGTTTGAAAATGCCTTTTATGGGTGAAGCCAGAGGAGGTGCCTATAACCGAAGAAATATTGCTGTCTGGAATGAGAAAATACTGCTTTGGTATCCGGGACGAAACGGTATCAGTCCATACATTGACCACTTTTATAGAGACTACCCATTTTTGGAACTCTATGACCTTAAAACAAAAACTTCAATACCGGTAGTAAGAACCCCCAAGACATCACAATATAGTAGTGATGATTTTTTTGATCGGCCTGACATTAATTTCATTATAGAAAAAGACAGTTTGTACCTTACCTTTTCCAATGAACCCCTCATACATGTGTATGCCATGGGGGATAGTATCCTTTGGAAAAGAAGTATTCCTATGAACCCAAGCGATTTTAAATTGATTCCAGGACAGAAAACACCTGTTACCTATCTAGAAAAAAATAAAATGTATGAAGCTGGAATTAAGGCCGTTTATTCTGATCCGGATCATATCATTGTTAGCTATCATGGTGGAATTGATGGAGATACTTTTGTGAATAATGAATTAAAGGAAAGAGAGAATTATCCTCGCTACCCTGAATTTCTTAAAAATTACCTCAAAATCTACAGGCAAGGACAAGGCTGGTCCAATGAGTTGATTATCCCTTCAAAAATCAAAATAATTCTAAATATCGAGTCCGCAGATAAACCCTTCTTTGCGCTTAGAAATGATGAATTTATTGGAGAGGAACAAGATTACCTTACTTTTTATAAACTACAACTGGTAAGGAAATGAGATTTACGTATTTGGCAGCAATAATTCTCTTTTTGTCGCAAATTGCATGTTCTGAAAAGAAGGTGTCAGATTTAGAGCCTTTTTCCAATGAATGGGAACTCGTGATTTTGGACTCTATTCAGGTAGACTATTTGGGGACTGTTGATGGTGGAGATTTTAGACAAGGCAAAGGCGTTTTTTATAATTTTGAAGAAAATAAACTGGTTGCGTTTGACTCTAGTGGTAAAATCAGCTATGAAATTTCTTATCCAAAGGAAGGTCCGGAAAAAGTTCAATACCCAACTCAACTAAAATATACGGAGGATGGAAGGCTTTTTGCAGCTAGTTATATGGGCTGGCTGTATGAGTTAAATACGAATTTAACTTTGAAGCAAGAAATAAAGCTTTCATTTCTGAGTCAATCACAGGATGGAGGTGGCTTTATTAAAAATCTGGAATATTATAATGATTCATTGATCAGTTTTTATCCGGGCAGAGATGGAGCAAATCCTTATGAGCCACATTTCATCCGGGACAACTTTCTTTTAGAAAAAATTGATCCTAAAACAGGGGGATCAGTGCCATTAATTAGGATACCAAGTACCTCGAGGTATTCCTCAGACAAATACTATGAAAGACCTTGGCTTCAATTTGGAATTTCGGGGAATAGACTTCACTTGGCCCTAAGTAATGAACCCTTGTTTCATATTTACGACTTAACAGACGGAGAACCCTACTTAAATACTGTTGATTTCAAACCTTCAAAATTTTTAGACAATGGTGAACATCAGGAGAAACATCAATACATCTCTGGAAGAAGAATGCTTGATGGAAGGATCAGGCAGTTTTTTGTGACCGATAAAGGAACAGTTGTTTTTTATGAGGAAGGTATTGAGGAAGATATTTTTATCCAAAATGAATTAAAACTTCGTAAAAACTTCCCCAAATACAAAGACTTTCAAAATCAAGTACTTAAAATCATAATTCAAGATTCTATCCTTTCCAATGAAATCATTGTCCCCTACAATATTGGTAGCATTTTAAACATTGAAAAGTTAGATAAGCCCTTCTACGCACTCAGAAATGATGAATTTATCGGAGAGGAACAGGATTTTATTACTTTTTATAAACTACAACTGGAAAAGAAATAGAGGCTAATTATTCACCTTTCAGAAAAGAACCCAAGAAATATCTTTTACGAATTAAACTTAATTCCTTCCCATTGCAATTAATTACATTTTAAAATTTTGTATTTGTGTGATTTGTGGATAAAAAGGTTGCTCATAAAGCCTTTTCCCTGTCGCTTTGTAAAGAGAATTTCCCAATGCAGCAAATACCGGTGGAAATAAAGGCTCACCCAAACCGGTAGGGTTCTCATTATTTTCTACAAAGTACACTTCAATATTTTTGGGTGCTTCGCTATGGCGGATCATTCGGTATTTATCAAAATTCCTTTTTGTTGGTGCACCATTTTCAAAGGCCATTTCACCATAAAATGCATTCCCTATTCCATCAACAATTGCTCCTTCTCCCATATTGGCCGCAGCGTCCGGGTTAACTACTACCCCACAGTCAACAGCAGCAAAGACATTTTCAACGACGGGCTGATTGTCAACAATAGAAATATCAATCACCTCGGCCACATACGAATTATGACAGAAATAGGCAGATACACCACGGTGAATTCCGGGTGAAGGTTTCTCCCAATTAGATTTATCCCGAACAAGTTTCAAGACTCCTGCATACCGTTTTGGATCATAATCATTATTATCACCCACAGGGTTGGTCGCTGCTTTTTCAAGCAGTTCAAGACGAAAATCGATGGGATCTTTGTCCATCACTTCCGCAAGTTCATCCAGGAAACTTTGCTCAGCACCTGCAATAAAGTTGGACCTCGGTGCACGAAAAGCTCCTATAGTTATATTTGATTCAATTTGCCAACTTTCGGCAAGGTAGTTTTCTACAGCTCCGGCAGGAAATCTATTTGCATGCAATGGAGATTCAGGAATTCCTCCTGCCTTTACATGAAATGCCAAAAGGTTGTTTTCGTTATCCAATGCAGCCTTATAGGTCGCTGAATAGGTGGGCCGGTATACCCCTGCACTCATGTCGTCTTCACGGGTATAGGTCATTTTTACAGGAGCCTGAATTTTTTGAGAAATCAATGCCGCCTCCACAAAATGATGACTATATGCCCTACGGCCAAAACCTCCACCCATTCTGGCCAGCTTTATTTGTATATTTTCCCGAGGAATCCCCAAGCTACTGGAAAGCGTTCCCATAATAAAATCCGGCGCTTGTGTAGGCCCGTAAATGACAGCCTTGTCACCTTTCACATCTGCAAAGGCATTCATTGGTTCCATGGTATTGTGTGCCAAAAAAGGAGCGGTATAAGTACGTTCAATCACTTTAGTCGCCCGCTTGAATGCACTTTCGGGATCCCCATCTTTTCTTCGAACCTGTCCCGGCTTAGCGTGATAATCGGCCATATTTTTTTTATGAATACTGGAGCTTTCCAATCCTGCCGGAACCTTCACCTCAATATTTTCTCCACCTCTACCTGCCATAGGGAAAGTACCTGTAGAAGCGGGTTCCCATTCTGCTTTAATACTTTTTTTGGCTTGCATGACTTCCCAAGTTGAGTTGCCAACAATGGCTATAAGCTCTGGAAAGGTCGTGGTATCGAAAAAATTTCTTGCATAATCATCTTTAAAAACATTGATCTTAAAAGCATCCTGAATCCCCGGCAATGAGACCACAGAACTCCTGTCAAAATCCACTAGCTTCATCCCAAATGCAGGAGGATGCACAATGGCTGCATACTTCATACCGGAAACTTTATGGTCAATCGAAAAAATTGATTTACCGGTTACAATTTTATCTCCATCAACATTCTTTTTGGATTTCCCGATGATTTTGAAATCAGAAATTTCCTTTAATTTAACGGTTTCAGGATCCGGTGTATCCAGTGTTCCAGCCAATGAGGCCATTTCTCCATACCCCGCTCTCTTCTCAGAGGTTATGTGTTTAACAATTCCTTGATTGGTAGTTATTTCACCTTCCGCCACATTCCAACTTTGGGCTGCAGCCTGCACAATCAGTTTCCTTGCAGTAGCTCCCGCTGTACGTAAAGGAATCCAACCCTGCCTTATCCCCTGACTCCCCCCTGTAAACTGCCTGTCAAACCTTTCAGGATAAAAATCTGCCTGTTCAACGGTGACCATTTTCCAATCTACATCCAACTCTTCAGCCAACAACATAGGTAAAGAAGTTTTTACATTGGAGCCAAATTCAGGGTTGGGGTTAAATAGAGTAACCACCCCATTGTCTCCAATTTTAATATAACTATTCAATTCAAACCATTCATCCGGCATGGTCAGCACATCTTCCGACTTTGGTTGACAACCCGCTAGCCAACTAAAACTAAGCATCATACCTCCTCCGGCCAAGGCAGAAACTTTCAGGAATGATCTTCTATCTAATTTATTATCTGTAAAAGCCATAATTCTAATAGTTTAAGCGTTTTGGGAGGCAGTTTTAATTGCAGCTCTAATTCTCGTATAGGTTCCACATCGGCATATATTACCATTCATGGCCTGGTTAATCTCTTCATCATTTGGACTAGGGTTCTTCTTCAAAAGGGCTGAAGCTGACATGATTTGCCCTGCTTGACAATATCCGCATTGTGGTACATCATGTTCCATCCATGCTTTTTGAACGGGATGGTCTCCTTTCTCAGAAAGCCCTTCAATGGTTGTAATCTCAGCCTCTTCCACGGAAGATACTGGTAATTGACAAGCCCTTATAGCATTTCCATCCATATGAATGGTACAAGCACCACATTGGGCAATACCACAGCCAAATTTAGTTCCTACCAGATCCAAATGATCTCTCAAAACCCAAAGCATTGGTGTATTTGGGTCTACGTCTACCTGATGCAATTTCCCGTTAATTTTAAGCTTGAATTGTGCCATTAGTCTTTGTATTTGGTTCTAAATTAATGCTTTACAGCATTGAAATCAAATGGATATTTTTTTTTATCAACTTATACCTGAGTTCCTTCACATTATAAAAGCTGGTTTCAGCCATTCAATTGATTTATAAATGGTTGATCATAAAACCTCTTTCCTGTAGCCTTATACAAGGCATTGGCCACTGCTGCGAAAATAGGTGGATAGGCAGGCTCTCCTAAACCTGTAGGATCTTCGCCATTTTCTACAAAATAGGTGGCTATGGATTTGGGAGCTTCTTTCATTCGAATCATCCGGTATGTATCAAAATTGGATTTATTTATTACCCCATCCTCAATTCTTAGTTCCCCAAACATGGCTGTCCCAATTCCATCAATTACTGCCCCTTCACAAAGATTTCTTGCTGCATCCGGGTTTACAACAATTCCACAATCTATCACATTTGTCACCTTCTCAAAGTGAACTTCACCATTTATTATCTTCAAATCAACTACCTGAGCAGCATAACTATTGTGGCAATAATAAGCTGAAACACCTTGATGCACTCCTTCAGGAGCATTTCCCCAGTTTGCCTTTTTCTTCACCATTTCTAAAACCTTGGCATAACGTTCCGGATTGTAATCGTTATTATCACCCACAGGGTTTTCCTTTGCCCTTTGTAACAATTTCAATCGAAACGCTATAGGGTCCTGCCCCGATACTTCCGCGATTTCATCTAAAAATGATTGCTCCACGCAAGCCATAAAATTTGACCTGGGTGCACGAAAGGAACCGGTGGTAATATTTGAAGCTACTTCCCAACCTTCAGCTAAATAGTTGGGCACAGCTCCTGCGGGAAATCTATTGGCGTACAATGGATTTTCAGGTAAGCCGCCAGCATTGACATGAAAAGCTACCAATTCATTTTTGATGTTAAATCCTGCACGATAGGTAGCTTGGTAGCGGGACCGGTATACTCCTGCAGTCATTTCGTCTTCCCTATTGTAAAGAAGTTTTATAGGCATGCCTGTTTTTTGGGAAATCACTGCTGCTTCAATTAACCAATGGGCATAAGATCTGCGCCCATAGCCCCCTCCAAGTCTTGTCATGGATATTTCAATATTTTCAATAGGGATCCCTAGCCTGTCAGCAAGTGCCTGTTCCGTTAATTCAGGCTTCTGTAAAGGCCCTGCACAAAACACCTTATCACCTTGAACATGGGCAAAAAAATTCATAGGTTCCATACAGTTGTGAGCCAGAAATGGCCCGGAAAAACTTCGTTCAATTACCCTAGTAGCTTTTTCGAATTCTTTTATAGGATCACCATCCATCCTTTGTTTCTGAGGGCTCATGGCGGCATGCCTCATTTTATGTTCCTGCTCGGCACTATTCTCCAATCCTTCAGGAACCACTCTTACTCCGGCTCTACCAAACATGTCACGTTTTTCTTCAAAACCTTTCTGAATTTCCCATGAAACTGTAACAGCTTTTTTGGCCTGTTGAACTTGCCAAGTACTAACTCCAACCACAGCAATAAGATCTGTAAATTGAACGGTGTCAAAGAAAGTTCTTTTATAATCAACCTGAAGGGATTTAATGGCAAATACGTCCTTTATTCCCGGCATTGCACGCGCTCGATTGGCGTCAAAAGATTTCAATTTCTTGCCAATGGCCGGCGGATGAATAATCATCGCATAAAGCATTCCCGGTTTTTTGAAATCTATGCCGAAAAGCGGTTTTCCTGTTATAATTTTATGTAGATCAACGTTCTTTTTAGAAGTTCCAATAATTCTAAAATCCTGGACTTCCTTTAATTTAACATCTTCCGGTATGGGTATAGTGGCTGCCAATGCGGCTAAACTCCCATAGTCTGCTTTTCTTTTTCCTGAAATATCCAACACAAAACCGGAAGCTGTTTTAATTTCACTATCAGGAATATCCCAGGTTTTTGCAGCTGCTAAGATTAACATCCGGCGTGCAGTGGCTCCTGCCGTTCGCAATGCTTTCCAACCGGTACGAATAGCCTGGCTTCCCCCAATAAATTGCCGTGTAAAATTGTCCGTATCTAAAGGGGCTTGTTCTACAATAACTTTGTTCCAATCGACATCAAGCTCCTCGGCTATAATCATCGGCATAGAGGTCTTTACATTTTGTCCACCTTCGGGATTGGGAGACATCAAAGTGATACTTCCATTTTCTCCGATTCGAATGTAACCATTCAACCTGAACCAGTTTTTTGGCATAACTAGGCTTTCTTCCTCTTTAGGTTTACAGCTGACAATCCAGCTGAAACTCAAAGCCATCCCTCCTCCGGCTAAAGCCGAAATTTTCAGAAATGACCTTCTGTTGAAGATGCTAGCAGGCCTAGGCATGTCTTTTTATTTTATAGGTAATATAAATAATTAAGTTACTCATTTTCAGCCCTAAAAACTAACATTCGATCATTTTCCCATGGGACTATTGTTCATGAAATGAAGAAACAGAAGTGAATATTTGTAGGCTTTCCAACCATTTATTTACTGCTTGTCTTACTTCCGTTTCTTTTTCACCTTCCATAACATATAAAATACCATCGCGCTCTATGCCTCCTTGAGTGGAGAAACCTTTCAATACATGGCTTTTAGGGCAAAACTTTTTTACAGTTTCGAAACTACTTCCAATGCCAAAACCTGCATTGGTATTAAATGGAATCACTGTTTTAGCTTCAAAGTCATTTTCACTAAGAAAAGTTTTCATAGGTGGTGGAAGTTGCATCCCCCAAGTAGGAAAACCTACATAGATGATCTCATATTCTTTAAGACTAATTTTTGTTTTCAGATGTGGCAAAATATTTTCTTCATTTTCCTTTGCCACCTGAGCAACAACAGCATCATACCCTTTCGGATAAGGGGTTTCAAGTTTTAAACTTACAAGTTTTCCACCAACTTTTTCATGAATCATTTCGGCTACAGCTTTGGTATTATTGGTCCGTGAAAAATAGACAATCAGGATTTTGTTAGCATGCACTTCATCAACATAATTCATGAATTCAGATTGAGTTTGGCCCAAGCAACTCAGAGAATAAAAGGTGAAAATAAGCAACAGATTTAATCTCATTAGTTTAGTAAGTTAGTGGTTGCCTGCTCCAATCAATTTGGTAAAAGAGAGGGCAGCCAACTTCCAGCCATCTGCTTTTTTTATATATACCTCAGTGACTTCAAATGGGTTGGTAACTTCATTCCCACCCACCTCTGCAGTCAGGGTGATTCGATTCAGTAAAATGGCCGTATCGTTTATTAATTTTACAGAAACCTTATGTATTTCGGCATTTTTATACCAAATGCCACCACTACGAATAATATCCACTTCACGCTCCTTCCCCCAAGAACCTCCCATATGAACGAACACCGCTTTATCATCAAAGAGTTCAGCCAATTTATCACCCTCCTTCTCTGCCATCCACTGCCATTTGTTTTTAGAAAGTTCGATGATTTCTTGTTCCGTTTCTTCCTCTTGACCAAAGGCAAATGGTGAGGTCAGCAATAGGATTATTAATCCAAAAATCGTCCTTTTCATAGGTATAATAAGTAGAGTTAATGTTCAATTTCGTGGGTATCTCTAACACTGCTAAAGGTAAAAACCAGCATTTTCCAGTCCTCTCCCTGCTTTTCATACACTTCTGTTACTGTAAATTCATTTTCTACATCATTTCCTCGAACAAAAGCGGTCAAAGTGATTCTGTTCCATACTACTGCAATGTTACCTGAAAGCTCTACCACTGAATCATGAACTTCAGCATTTTTATACCAGATGCTTCCCGTTTCAATAATCTCCAATTCACGATCTTTTTTCCAGCTTCCACTCATATGGACAAACCTAGCCTTATCGTCAAAGAGATCATCCAGTTTCGACACTTCCTTTTCAGCCATCCATTGCCACTTGTCCATAGAGAGTTTTTTTATTTCCTGCTCTATGGCAGATTGAGCAAAAGTGATGGAATTGCATATAAAAATAAGACCAAACAGGCATAAGTACTTTTTCATTTAAATCTGGGTTTTGATAATTAATTTTTTATTCCTGGAAATAATAAAAGCCATTCATTCATTACGAATAGACAAAAAAATTTCTAAATATTTAACCCAAATCAATAGAATGCATGGTTCTCTCATCCGAATGTCAAATTTGATCTACGAATGAATAGGGCTTCTATTAAAGCATGATCGGCAGGTGTTGGCATTACCACTTATTGGATTAAAAACACCTACTGTAGATCAGTACTGTCCTTTGGATGATTACTATAAAATTGTGTTATTTAAAAAGCTATATTTCCAGAATGAAAAATAATTTTATTTCGCGACCGGCCTTCTATGTGCTGCATGTCTTTTTTTGGCTATGCTATGGGACGATTCTGTACGCCTCCTTAGGCAATTGGATCAATTCTTCTCGGGAAATTTCGAGAGCGGTAGTTTCTGATGTCTTAACTTCCTCGGCCATTGCCTATTTGAATTATTACCTTCTACTTCCAAAACTTTATAAAAAAGGGAAATATACTGGATACATTTTGGCTTCCATTGCAGTGGTCGTTACCATAGTCTTACTGAGGGTAAACCTGTTAGGAATGACCCACAGGTCTGTAACCTATACCTACTTTATTCGATCAGTACCTGCCTTTGGCTTTTACCTTATCACCACCGTCATTTGGTTTTTTGCCAATATGATATCAGCGCAGCGAAATGAAATTGAACTTAGAAACAGTCAATTAGCAACTGAGTTGAAGTTTCTAAAACTTCAATTAAGTCCACATTTTCTTTTCAACACCTTGAATAATATTTATTCAATGGCTTATTTCAAGGAAAACAATACCGCTCCGGCGATTATGAAACTTTCCGAGATGATGCGACATATGCTTTATGAAGACCAAGGGCGGTATGTTTCACTTTCCAGAGAAATCAAATTCATGGAAAATTTCATTGAATTATGGAGGTTAAAACTGGATGAAAAGCCACGGATTACGTTTAATTATGAAGGGGTATTGGAAAGGCATAGGGTTGCCCATTTGATTTTTTTGGTTTTCCTTGAGAATGCCTTTAAGCATGGCAATACCATAGACGGAAGGATAGCAATAAAGCTTAGGATAGATGCAGAAGACATCCTTCACTATTACATTAGAAATGATGTGATCCTTGCCCGTAAGACAGCTGAGGAAGAAAGTGGGGTTGGCCTCCTGAATGTAGAAAAAAGGCTAAACCTAATTTACCCGAGCAAACACGAGTTGATATTAAATCAAAATAACACCTCCTTTGAAGTAAAATTAACCCTGGATCTAAAATGAAATACCATATTCTTATCGTAGACGACGAGCCTCCTGCCAGAAAATTACTTATGGACTATGTTTCCAAACTTGCTGATTTAGAATTGGTGGGTCTTTGCAGCAACGGCGAAGAGGCCTTAGGGGTATTAAAGAAGTATCCTGTAGATATTCTATTGCTGGACATCCGCATGCCATTGATGACAGGTATGGATTTATTGAATGAAATTAGTAACAAGCCATTAACAATTTTTGTGACAGCCTATGAGGAATATGCAGTAAAAGGCTATGAATTGGATGTGATTGATTACCTGATGAAGCCAGTTTCATTCGAGCGTTTTAAAAAAGCCATTGAAAAGGCCATTGAATACCTGTCAGTACAAATTACAACCAAGCCAGCCAAAGAAACCACAGACTATTTTTTTATAAAAACAGATACCCGCATTGTCAAAATTAGGTATGAGGAAGTTCAAGCCATAGAAGCCCAAAGAGAATACATCAAAATCATCACCCCAAACAGGAAAGTTATGTCTTTGATTTCCCTTACAAATGTAGCCCATGGTTTACCGGAGAATTTTGTTCGCATCCACCGTTCATTTATTATCAATATGAGCCAAATTGATGAAGTTCAATCCAATGAAATTTTGATAGGAAAATCCTATTATCCCATTAGCAGGAATTACCGAGAAGCATTTTTCAAAAAACTGGAAGAAAGAAGGTTGTAATCATAAAGTATCAATTTGTTTTCCGGCGCTTTTCAGTTTACCTGAAGTACATACCCCCTACCTCGAATATTTTTGAGTTGAATATTCGGATCTTGCAATAGCTTTTTGCGAAGTTTGGAGACAAACATATCCAGGCTTCTGCCCACAAATACCCCCTCATCTTCCCATATTTCTTTTAGCAGGTGGTCTCTCTCAAGCATTTCGTTTGGGTGCAAGGCAAATAGGGTTAGCAACTTATTTTCTTTTTGGGAAAGTTGGATTTCCTCTGTTCCAATTTTCAAAAGCTGTTTACTGTGATACAGTTCAAACTTCCCGATACCCACGGATTGACTATTGCCCATGTGCTTACTCTTGCTGGGCTTAAGTGCATTTTTATTGTATATCAACAAAAAGCCAAAGGCCAAAATCCCAATGATGATCGGTACAGAAAAGTTGGATACCCTCATTGTATTGTGATCAAACCGGATTTTGATGCTATAGCAATCTTTTGGCTGCAAACGTCCCTGACATGGAATTAGGGTTTTGTCTTTGTGACTGGACATTTGATAACTGTAAACAACCTGATTCTCTATGCATTCCACAACATTAACTTGGTATTTACCTTCTGCTTTTTTGCCCACCAAGCCTTCCCCCAAACCCTTATGGATAACTTTAACCAAACTGTCCGGGTCAAATTGGAAAGGGTTTTCAAATACAATACTATATTCACTCTCGCTGATTCTCTTGATTGGCAAAACCCTAGAAGTGCTATCTCCTGAGGCAAGCAAGATTTGGTGCCCCACATTCCTCAACCTGATTTCTCTGTTTTCTGCAAAATCATCTGACTTCCATGGCCACAGAAGGATCATGGTAAAAATCATGGTGAATATTCCGATTCCGGCAGGTTGTATCAGTTTTTTCATTACTCAAATATAAGGTTAAATAGAAGTCATCTTTCAATTTTACCTTGATTTACAATCTTTTTACATTCTATTTACCATCTTGACTTTGGATAGCTTTAGGTTTGGACCTGCTTAACAAATAAAAAATGAAAAAACACTTAAGATTATTTTCCTGGCTAATGCTGTTGGTTTTTAACACTTCATGTAAAGATCAAGTTAAAAATGACCAAGAAAAAAACCAATCCAATTTCCAAAGCAATAATTCAAACACTTCCAACGCTCCTAATTCAATTGTACGTAATATAGTGCAAGATGGCAAAGGCAACATTTGGATGGCTACCTGGGAAGGGGTGTTTCGGTATGATGGAAAGTCTTTTACCAATGTAACAAAGCAAGTAAGTTCAGCTCGCTTCTTTTCAGTTTTGGAAGACAGCAAAGGCAATATGTGGTTTGGAAGTATTGGATCAGGTGTATATTATTTTGATGGAAAAGACTTTCAAAATTTCACAACCAAGGAAGGGCTTCCGAATAATGAGATTACCAGCATTTATGAGGACAAAGCCGGCAACATTTGGCTTGGCACAAATGGGGGCATAAGCCTGTACAATGGGAAATCATTTCAGAATTTTATATTGGCTGAAGATAATATAGTTGAAGATAATACGGGAAAAACTGTTCCGGATTTTACACGTCCCTCTAACGAAGTCAATTCTATCATTGAAGACAAAACGGGCAAATATTGGTTTGCCACAAGGGGCAACACCTATCTTTATAACGGAAAAACATTTACCATTGTAAGCCATAAGGAGAAGCCGTTTACCAATGTTCGATCTATCATTCAAGATAAAAAAGGAAACATTTGGCTTGGGGGAAATGATGGCCTATGGCGCTACGACCCTTCGACTTCGCTTAGGGCTGGTGCGGGTGAGTTTACCAACATCAGCAAAAATTTTATTGGATACATTCATGAGGATGAAAAAGGAAATATTTGGACAAGTTCACAAACCATCGAAGGATCCTGGGTACCTACACTTTACTATTCCAATACCTTTCTAAACAAAAAACCTTCTGCAACCTTAATAAATACAAAAGAAATAAAGATACTTTTCGGGATCCTAGCAGCCAAGGATGGCAGTATTTGGTTCGGTTCGGAGGGAGTATATCGATACAACAGAAAAACCATAACCGATTTTAGAAGTAAATAGGTCCCAAAACATGGCATACTGGGTGTAGGCAACTACACCCTGTTACCCTACCATTTTGCAATCGAAAAGTGGAATGAATTGATAATAATTCACGGCTATTTAACCTTGTAATCTTACAAAAATACTGACATTAGTAAACTCCTCTTTTATTCCCAACTGATGCATCCAGCGAATCTATTCACTTTCCATTCAACACTGCTTCGAAACCAAAAAACTACCGAGAGGTGATTTACAACCTCCACTTAATCAATGATTTCGGTAGACCTAGGACTATCTTTTATTCAATATGTCTTTTATTCACATTAAGGACTTTCCGACACATCTATAAGAATAATAGCAAGCGCCCGTTTTAGGGGAATGACTTTTTGCTTGATAGTGATGAAAATCGCAACTTTTAATCCGGTAGCATGTTGGCGGGTTGGCTATTATGGTTTGGGTAGAGCGTTTGGGGACGGTTTATGAATCAAGTTTAGCAAGGTCATCTTTATTTGGCCACAAAAGCAATACTTCTAACCTTTCAGCATTGTAGCTATAAAAAAGTGTATTGTGAGGACTTAATTGGAACTCTCTTGCTCCTTCTTTCCTTTCAGATTACTTAAAACTTTGAGGGGATTGACTTATTTGTTTTAGTGCGTCTTCTATGCGTTAGAAGAATTTCTTTATTTCTTTTTCGGTCCAGTTTTCTTCCAGATAGTCAACAATTCTGTCCAACTGGTTCTCGCTTCTTCAGACCAAACTATTTCTAAAGCCATTTTTCATATCTTTTTCGCACCTCCCTATGAGGTTTCACCTTGCCTTCCCTAACTTGTTGCATGGCTTTTTCCAACTTCACTTCAAGCTCTGACTCTTCCTTTAGCATTTCTTCTATTTTTGCTAATTGCTCATCAGAAGATTGCATTACTTTTTGTATGATTTTGTATTTCCTAGTCCATATGTTCATGGTACTGGTAATTAATAACCCATAGTAAATATAACATTTATTATCATTTTTAGATTCAATCGCTTATTAAAGCATGATTTCTTTCTATCGTTTATTTGAGGCATTCGGTTTTGACTGATGGATGGATGTAATCACAAGAAAATCATTCTTTTGAGAATTTGGCATAGTATCGCTTCGGTGAAATGGAAAATAAAAACGAAGTAACTTATTTTCCATTTCACCACTTAATAGAAGGTCAATTTCTAATTTAGGGTTATTTCCCTACAGCCTTCTCAATACCTTATTTCCCACATCCAAGCTCTCCTGCTTTCGATGGAAGTTTGGATAAACTCCCGAGCTATGTCTAGATATTCAGTACCTGATACTTCTCTCCCTCTCATTCTCTTTGGCAGGGAGATGATTTCTTCAGGTTCTCCAAAAGTGATTTTCTCGGCTTCTACGATGAGCATACCATCATTAATATCATAAGCCAAAATCAAACCTGGAAGCCCGAATTGCTCCTCCGGACCCGTTGGAACGGGGATATCTGAGGCGAACCAAGCAGTGATCTTTTGGCCTTTAATGCTGTCTTCAGACACAGCTTTCATGCACATGTGACCCAGTATATCACGTATTTCGTTCATTACTCTCCATTTTGGAGTATTTAAGCTGTCACGGACGATGTAAGTTTTGCCCATTTGATCCATGTATTTCAAATAGGTCTGGTCTTCAAAATTGTTTTCAATGAAATAGTCTTTTACCTGCCAAGAGTAGCTTTGGACTTGATAGGGTTCTCCAAATGTATAAAGACTTTTTTCCGGCCAAAACTGAAGTTTCATCCGAGTACTATAGCCTTCAGGATTACTCCAAGTGAGTAGGATCCTATCCTTTTCTTGCTCAGTAATGTGAGGCAAATTGGAGTATATTTTATCATAGAATATCCGGTAGCGATATTCTACCTCTCCTACTATATTTTGGGCTTTTAGACCTGTAGAAATTAATAATAGGATAAGGATCTTTAGGCATTTTAATTTCATTGTTTTAATGTTTTAAGAATTGGCTGAATCAGAATATGTGAAATAGATTTGCAAAATACACCAGCATTCAAACCTATTTAACTATATATAACATTGTAAATTAGAAAGAATCAACTTTTTCACTCAAAAGCCAGAGGATTTATATCGCTTAAAAAGCAAATATAAATTAAATCACAACTACTATTGATCATGCCCAAACGGTAAACTTAATTTTCCATTTAAGAAGCTGACCTTATTTATTTAGCGACTATAGAATCTTCCCAATTACTCCACTATCTACGTTTTTTCACTTCTATTCCCCGCATATTGTACGTTACTCCGAGTAAGAAATACCTTGATAGTGTTTCAATCCTACCGGTGGAAACGTAATTTTGACCTGCATATTGGCTGATGGTTTGATTTTGCTTGAAGACGTCATAAGCGGATAGCCTGACTTCCCATTTTTTAGCCTTGCCGAGTAGTTTATAGACGAATGCATTAAGAATAGGTACTTCTTGATCAAATCCAAAACTTTCGTTCTTATATCGGTTATAGTTGAATTTTACATCTAAATAAAAATCTTTGGGGAATTTTAGGTTCATATTACTATAAGCACTCCAATTTATTATGTCTTGGTTTCGGGACGGATTCTGTTCGTATTTTGTTTTGCTAAGCCTGAAGGATGACCCGGTATATAAGCTAAACCATTCTAAAGGTGTCAGATTGAAATTAACCCCAAAGTTATTGCCGGAAGTTTGGGTCTCTGTCTCCACTGAGTTGATGAGGGCAAGGCTTTTAGTATAGGAGGGATTTGCATATAAGTATGCGGAAGCCTTGGTTTTTACGATAGGAAAACCAAAACCTAAATAAGGGTTAAAACGCTGCCCTCCTGAAACATTGCCAGCCTTGTAGGTAGTGACAAAGGTTTCCGGGTCTATGGTTTGATTTTGAACTACTTGATTCTGATAGAATGTTGAATTGAATGAAACCCGCAAATTTATAAATGAAACAGGATCATACATGCTATACCCAGTATTGAATGAATGGGATACCTGAGGCTCTAAATCAGGATTTCCTTCTCTTATATACAATGGGTTAGAAATGTCCTTGTATGGCTGCAAGTCGGCGATATTTGGGGGATTGACGCCCATGTTATAACCTGCGCTGATGCGCTTGTTCCCTTTCATTGTTTTATAGAAAGTTACATTAGGTGTTAAATTGAGGTAACTCTTGTTCACTCGGCCCAATATCTCACTATCCTTTAAGACTGAAAATTGTCCATTTAGCCGATAGTTGGAAGCGGCTAACCCAACGCTTAAGTTGGAGCCTTTGTTGGCATATCGGATACTAGAACCAAATCTGTTGTAGGTAATTGTATTTTCAAAAAATCGACTGAGGTCCGGATTTAGCTCTTGGGTGTCGCTTGACTCCACATCGTATACTTGCCGGTTGGTTTCGCTCTGTGACTGGCTGAAATTGTAGAAAGTCTCCCAAAAAAATATTTTTTTGATTGGTTCCACAAAGAGTAGGCTTGACTTGATCAAGTTGGAGCCATTCAGTGCCTGGTTCAATTGATCCAAGTTTCGGAAATAGGTATTTGGATCTGTGGAGTTCATGAGATCTACAACTGATTTTTGTATACCATTTTGGTCTGCCTTACTATAGGTGTCACTGATACTGGCTGCAAAGTTTCGTCCGTTTTTCTTGAATTTATGCCTATATATTGCTGTGCCCTGAAAGGCCCCTGACCATTTATCCGATTGGTTGTTCCTATCCATTTGGCTTTGCTCCGTACTGCTGCGAATCAGCTCTTGATGGCTGGCCAAGTAAGTCGTAAGTGAACTTAGCCTTCCTTTTACGTTAATGGTGATAGTATTGGCGCTGTCTAATTCGTTTTGAAAACGAAGATTTACCCGATGGTGACCTGCCATGTTATTTTGTGAGTTTTGGTCAGTTGAGGTAAAGGAAGTATTGTCCTGCAAGAAATTTGTCCTGCTATTGAAACTCTCTAGCGCTTGATCACTACGGCTATAGAAGTAGTTACTATTAAAATCCTTTTTATCCTTCAGGTAATTATAATTGACACCTATGGCTTGGTTATTAGAGTAACCAGAGTTGAGGTTATTGAAGGGGATTTCAAAGGATTCTTCATTGTCCCCACCTGAAAACGAAAAATAATTCGAACCACCTCCATTAAAACCAAAGTCCCCGGTGTCGCCAAATTGGAAAGCACCACTCCCTTTAAACTCCTGCAGGTCATCCCAGCTCAGACCGGATTGGTTCACATTGTTGCCATAGCCGATCACCGAAAATTGGTTTACTTTGTCAAATTTATTGAATGAAGCATTTCCAGACCATCTTCCGTCTGTACCAAGTGCTGCTGAAAGCTTACCAAAACCTCCTTTTCTAGCTTCCTCCTTCAGCTCAACGTTTAAGGTTTTTTCCTTCACTCCATCTTCAACACCTGTTAACTTGGACTGTTCTGACTTGTCATCGAATAACTGAAGCTTGCTTACTGACTCAGCATTTAAGTTTTGCGTAGCCATTTTTGTATTACCCCCAAAAAAGCGCCTTCCATCCACAGTTACTTTCTGTACTTGTTCCCCTTGTGCAACTATATTTCCATCCTTGTCGATTTGTATCCCGGGCAGTTTGCGGAGCAATTCTTCCAAAGTCGCCCCAGGGGGCACTTTAAATTTACTTGCATCATACTCAAGGGTGTCTCCACGCATCATCAACGGCGCTTTGGCAGCTTTTACAACTACCTCGTAGAGTTCCTGTAAGATTGGCATCAACTGAATCTCTTCGACTTCCAAATCACCTGTTTCAGGAAGAACCAGTTCCATTTGAACGGGAAGGTAGCCCATATAGGTGGCTTTGATGAGTAGCGGTTGTCTCTCTACATTTTTGAATTGGTACACTCCATTTTCTTTGGTCAGGGTGTAGGCCACCAAGGCCGAGTCTTTTGGGCTAAGGAGTAGCACAGAGGTATAGTCGAGTGGCATATTCGTGGTATCTTTCACCACTCCACGAATAGTAAGTTTGGATTGGGCATGGGAGCCAAAGGTGATGAAGGCCAGAAGAAGGCATGAAATAAGTAATTTCATTTTATTTCGGGTTTATGTTTTTAACAATAATTTGTTTGACTAAAAACCATCATCCCATTTATCATTATCAGTTCACCTTTACAAGTTGAATTGGTAGCGTGAGAAGACTAGCTTAATATTCAATGTGCTATTTATGAATCCAAATAAAAAAGTGGAATAGGAGCAAATTTTACTTTTTGCAACGCTTATCCGACCTTTTTAATAAATACTCTTGAGCTTCAAATTCTTATAATATGCCCCCTTCACTTCTCTCCTTCGCGTAGTCATCTATTAAAACAAATCAAAAATTGCTTCTTTCAAGCAAGGTAATTTTGAAACATTATATCGATGACTTTCAAACTATCACAATAATAGTAATAATTCAACTAAAAACATAATACTAATTTATTAAAAAATGTTAATAGGTTGCCACTACCGGATCTTTGAAGACTTTCTCCTAGCTCACTTAAACCATCTACCATCTGGTTTTTAGCTGATTGGGTAAAATAAGATGCTGCGTGCATTTTGGTGCCTTTTTCTTCGGCGTACTTTAAATGATCTTACTTTGTGGCACGGTTTTACCGAAATCATTGGCATGGTCAGACCGAAATTGCCACGAAGAAAAGTTCTAAGATATTTGGACAAAGACACGGAGTAAATTTTACTCAAAAGAAAATAGATTTAATATTGGAGTGGATGAAGAAGTAAACTATGCCCAATAACTAAGTATTCGTTTTGCCGATACCGAGAAAACGGCACAGGTAGGCAAGAAATGAATACAGTGTTGACAGCCAGTCCCGATAAATATCGGGAAACCCGGTACTCCTTATGATGAATCCGATATTTGGGAAGGGTTTATTTTAAGAAGAGTTTAGGAGAATGGATATCTGGCTGTGTTTGCAGTTTTTGTTAATGCCATAACCATTTGCTTATGGTTTTCTTTGGGTGTTTTAACCTTTGCTTTTGGTTTTTAGGCATAGGATAGATATTCCACCTGGGCAGCAGTTGTTTTTCGATACTATTTCAATAGTTTAACCAACTACACTCTCCTTCAATAGAGATGTCACCAGCTCAACAGTCAACGGTTTCTTGTTCGCTTTTTCCCGGAGGGTATCAAAAGAGTATCTAAAGTCACACCCTTCTTTATAGGCGCTACATCCATAGGCTGTTTTCCCTCTTATTATGGTTCCTTTATTGCAAAGAGGGCATGAAATGACAGGAGGAGTTTTCTTAGAAGCCGCCGAGTTGGCTACTTTCTTTTCTACCAAAACGAGTTGAAATTCCTCATTGAAACGTATCAATCCTTCTTTATCTCCAGTCGCCGTTTTAAATCCCTTTAAATTGACCGTAGATCCTTTCTTAAGTAACCTCAAATATTGATTCTCTGATATAGTTTTGCCTTCGAAAGAAAAAGGAAGTAAAAAGTCACATCCCTTTTTATAAGAGCTGCATCCGTAACTCGAATTTCCTTTTAGCAATGACCCATTCTTGCATTTTGGACAGGACTGTCCCACAAGTGTTGTTGCTGATTTTTCTTTCTCAGGAAGCTTGTTTTCAGTGGTATGCGTTATTTTAGCATGACTTTGTTCCCGTATAACATCATAGACCAAATTCGCCACCATTTTTTTCATGTTCACCACAAAAGAACCCGCATGAAATTTCCCTTTTTCTATTTCTTTCAATTGCTTCTCCCACTGTCCTGTAAGTTCTGCAGAGGTCAGCAAGTTATTCTTAATAATACCGATCAATTGCAATCCAGTTTCGGTGGGCAAAATTTGCTTCTTATTACGTTCAATGTATTGTCGTCTAAACAGTGTTTCAATGATATTTGCCCGAGTAGAAGGGCGACCTATGCCATTCTCTTTCATTAAGTCTCGCATCTCTTCATCGTCCACTTGTTTACCGGCAGTCTCCATGCCTCTTAGCAAAGTTGCTTCTGTATACTGTTTTGGAGCTTTGGTTTCTTTCTCTAGGAAAGAAGGTTCATGTGGCCCTTTTTCCCCTTTTTTAAAAAGCGGGAGCTCGTCTTTCTCCTTTTTTTCTTTGCCATCTGTAGTTTCAAAAACAACCCTCCAGCCTTTTTCTAAAATCACCTTTCCTCTTGCTTTAAACGGGACCGTGCCCACTTTCCCTAATACGGTGGTATTGTCCACTGTACAGTCGTCATAAAACACTGAGATGAAACGCTTGGTAATGATATCATAGACTTTTAGCTGATTGTCCTGTAAACTATCCTGCATGCCTGTAGGAATCATGGCATGGTGATCGGTTACTTTTTTGTCATTAAAAACCTTAGTAGACTTTTTTAATTTCTTCCCCAAAATGGGTTGAGTCAACGACCTATATTTCGTTAGCTTCTCTAATATTCCTGGTACTTTGGGGTAAATATCGTTCGGTAGAAAAGTGGTGTCAACTCTTGGGTAGGTGATTAATTTTTGTTCGTATAGTTTCTGTGCGATTTTGAGCGTTTCATCGGCAGAAAGGCCAAACTTATTATTACAATGCACCTGTAATCCTGTTAAGTCAAAAAGCTTAGGTGCATATTCCTTTCCTTTTTTCTTAGCAACTGAGACGACTTCAAAGTCATTTTCTTTGACCTGGTTGGCAAAAGTCTCCCCGTCTTCTTTCTTTAAAAATTTCCCTTCTTCACAGTTAAATACAGTCTCTCTATACAGGGTTTGTAGTTCCCAGTAGGGTTGTGGCTGGAAATTTTGAATTTCTTTAAACCGATTAACGATCATGGCCAGTGTAGGCGTTTGAACTCTGCCAATGGACAGCACTTGTTTGTACCCACCATGTTTAACCGTATATAACCGGGTGGCATTCATTCCTAACAACCAATCTCCGATTGCTCGGGAATAACCAGCATAATACAAATTATCGTATTTCGCCGAGGGTTGCAATTTGTCAAAGCCTTCTTTGATGGCCTCTGTGGTCAAAGATGAAATCCATAAGCGTTTGACTTCCCCTTTATACCCCGCTTGTTCAATTACCCATCGTTGAATCAACTCTCCTTCTTGGCCGGCATCACCACAGTTGATCACCAGTGTAGCTGTATCAAATAGCTTTTTTACAATGTCAAATTGCTTCTTGACTCCCGGATTATTAACAATTTTAGTTTTGAATTTTTCAGGAAGCATAGGAAGGTGACTGAGGTGCCAACCCTTCCAATGAGGTTCGTAATCGTTCGGCTCCAATAAGGTGCAAAAGTGCCCAAAAGTATAGGTAACGATATATCCGTTGCCTTCATAGTACCCCTCATGCCTATGATTAGCTCCTAGAACAGCCGCTATTTCACGGGCGACACTTGGCTTTTCTGCAATACAAACTTTCATCTGAAACAAAAATAGATAAAATAGCCTAAGCTCAACGGAGTGCAGGCGCTTTTAGGTTGTTCAAAATGAAGTAACCCCTGTGGATCAACCTGATAAAAATTACTTATCAGAAGTTTAGTTATTTCTGGATATCTGAAATTTGAAGGGATCCAAGGAAAGGAATATTTCTTTGGTTTTCTATCCCAGCAAGCTGCAATTGTAAATGGACGGAATCACCAATGATCTACAGTTATTAAACCTTCTAATCCAGCATAATTTCATCTGTTTATAATTGTTTTCAAAAGGTCAGAACATGCCCCGGTTTATCGGCGTGGAATCTCGCCACGATAATCATCCCTTGGCATTACGATTTCGTCATGCTCGATTTCCTGATCTCTTATTTGATAAACCTCTCCCATAACTAAAAATAGTCTATCCTTGAATGAATAGCAAATGAATGCTGCCCAATTAACCGAATAAGGTGTCGTCGATTTGGATAGGGTCTCAAAAATTTTGTCCATTTGTTTACTAAAGGAGGTCTTTCAGAAACCATTGCAAATGGCATAAAAAAAAAGATTTCGACTTCGAAGTAAGTTAGGAATAAAAGGGTGTAGAGGATTCTACACCCAGCCGGGGATTGCCGAGAAAATGGCCAATGCTTTGGATATGTCTTTGGATGAGATGGTCTATGGCCAACAAAATGAAAAAGCCCGTATCCGCATTGCCGATAACGAGCTTCTCAACCTTTTTAATAAAACACAAGACCTTGCAGATGATCAGAAAAAAACGGTGATGGATTACTCTCTGCTTTTCTTTTAAAATCTAACCTGACGCAACAACTCACTCAATAGTCCTTCGCTGTAAATAAAAAAACCAACCTTATCTCTAAAGCTGGTTTCATATTCCTTTACCGAGTCAAAGACTCTCATATTCATAAGACAGTCACAAGTCACGCTCCGCTAGACTTGCGCCAGAACGGGGACCTACTCTCTGCTTTTCTGCTAAAAGCCAACCTGACACAACAGTTGACTTAAAACTCAATCTTCAAGTTGAGTTTTCAAGCCTGAGTCTTCCAAAGTCATTTGGAGATATTTTAATATTCCGTCATGAAATAATTTTTCATCAAAATCCTTCTTTGATTGAACTTCAAGGTAAAACTGATAGTCTTCATAATCTGAATCTCCAACTTCTCCCTCATTTCGCACAAGCATTATTTCCAGACCAAAACATTCAAAAGCATAATATTCTCCGCCATAATTCAATCCATATCTTTTTTGATCAATTAATTCTGGTGTTGGGTTTGTTGTAGATATATTAATGATTTTTCTTAAACGATCTGCAAAATCATCTAAATGCTCTATTGATTGTATGTATAAGTAACAAACGTTCATCTAAACTTTCTTAATTACCTTCTGTTGCTTCTTTTGAAAATTTCTCAAAACCTTCTTGGCTAAATATTCTTACAGATGATTTTCTTCCTAATTCTTTAGTCAATTGTTTTTCTGCTTCCACCAAGTCTGGGAAAAACTTTAATGTTTCTCCTACTCTTAATGCTCCACCTTTACCCTTTGCTCCTTGCTCAACTGCTTGCTTAAACAAATCATCACTCACAACAAAAAAGTCTAAATCACTTGCGGCATCAAATGCTTCTCCAGAAGTGAACTTTTTCCCAGTAACTGAACTTCCTCGCAAACCGACAAGAGCATCATCAACCCCTGTAGCTTTTATTATTTTGCTAACAGCACCCTCAAATTGTTTAACCGAAGAAAACCCTCTTACATTTTTTAATATCTGTTTCCCAATCAAACGTGTAAAACGTCCACTTTCGTCTAATGGCCCAGGTACTTGTACTTGCCCTGATTCATCAAGCATTCCAATAACAAATGACCCTGCTCCTAATATTGCTAATTGATTGGTTTGAACGAATAATGCTCCTTCTGCTATAAATGGAATTGCTTCTGGTGCTACCGCTGCAACCCCAACCAACCCTGCTATTCCAAGTAAAACAAGAGCTCCCCCGCTAGGTGTAGTTTATGCCTTCGTGAGCTGGGTGTAGGTTTGCAAAACACCCTTCTATCCTTTCCAATTTGCAATTGGAATTGGACGGAATTACCAATGATCCACGGTTATCAAACCTTCTAATCCAGCATAATTCCTTGCACTCGAACACATGTAATCCTCTGGTTTTTCCACGATTCCTGCCCTTACCGGATTCTCATGTATATAATTCATTCTACTTTCAATCATTTCAGTTCGATAAAGTTCGATAGCATGGTTTTCATGTGTCCAAAATTGCATCTCCCCAGTTCTTTTATTAAATTTCGCATGATAGGCAAAAATTATCTTCAACCATTCCTTTCTGCTTTCCTGAGGGTTTTCAATTATCATTTTTAGCAATTTCTTGCTTGTAAATTTCTTAAAATCACGCACCCATCCTGATAATTTCGCATCTTTTTGTTGAACAACCAAGTGAAGGTGATTGGTCATGATGACATAACCAAAGAGGAAAAGTCCCTTTTCCTTTCTACAATAAGCCAGATTTTCCAAAATAAAATCTCTATAGCCTTTTCTTGAAAACATAGCTGCCTATCCCACCACTTGGAATGTCAAAAAATAGGGCATTTCATCTGTTTATATTTGTTTTTCAAAAGTCAGAACTTGCCCCGGTTTATCGGGGTGGAATCTCGGCACGATAATCATCCCTTAGCATAACACTTTCGTCATGCTCGATTTCCTGATCTCTTATATGGTAAGCCTCTCCCATAACTAAAAATAGTCTATCCTTGATTGAATTACAAATAAATGCTGACCGAGTAACCGAATAAGGTGTCGTTGATTTGGATGGGGTCTCCAATTTCAGTCAAACAGTATTCTAAATTTTGTCCATTTGTTTACTAAGATAAGGGGGTCTTTCGGAAGCCATTGCAAATGGCATAAAAAAGATTTCGACTTCAAAGTAAGTTAGGAATAAAAGGGTGTAGAGGAGTCACAGAAAGGATATTTATTGAATTGAAAAGTCTGGAACTTGCCGGGCTTAAGTTTTAACTCTTATATCCATCTAATGGGTAATCTACCTTTTCAAATAACCCTTTAAAGGGAAAATCAGGCGGAACTAATTTCCAAATGTCTTTGCTAGAACAATCCTTAAACCATCGATCTTCGTTAAGTCCAAATGGACTTTTACCATGATAATATTCCTTTGGTTCAATCTCTTCTAATTCATCCTCGGATAATCTGCCCGCTAAATAGTCAGTAAATCTTTCATATTCTGAAAGAGAACTAAATTCTTTAATCTCTTTAAGCCAACTCATTATTATTTATTTAACCAATTAGGATTTAAAGTCTCTTTTGGAATATATATCTGATTCCCGCCTCCAACTAGATTCCCCTGAGGAGCAACTGCTCCTTCGTAAATTTCGTGCCTTATGGCAATGTTATGGACGTGATTCTCTCAGCTGTATTGCCCCAGGAAGGATCTAATGCACTATCAATTTTTGATTGCAAGGGCCCTGTGGGCTTAGTCCTTGACCAATAGCCACCTAATTCACCAGCATCGCCTCCATATTCCCTGAATAGAGTCAATGACTCTTGAGCTATATTTTCAGTATATGACGCACCTCTAAATGTTTTTGCAATAGCTTCTGGAAGTGGCCCTACATCTAATGCAGAAAATCTTTTTAGAATTTCATTAGCATTGTTAATCACCGGAGTACTTGCTCCTGACTTTGCAACAAACCCTCCAGTAGCTCCGCCACCACGTCCAAAGGTTACTACATTTAACGCATCTAAACCAAACTTAAGAGCCCCTGTACCAAAACCGTCTGACGTTTCGACAAAGCCGGTTTCAAAATCCCTCCTTTCATTCTCTACAAATGTGGCTTCGTAGCCAAATGGACGGGTAAATAAACTGTAGAAGGAATTTTTGACGGAAAGTAAATCTGTAGCAAATGCATTTGCTACATCTTCATCTGTGGGACATTTAGGACATTTCCCATCCGGGTCTATATAATAAATCGGATTGTTCCAGAATGCAGCGTACGGAGACTTATCTATTTGGTTCGGATGGTCTGCCAGCGGATCAACACTCAAAAATTTCGCTATCCCAGGATTATAAATCCTAAATCCATAGTCGTAATGGCTCTTAGAACCCCATTCTCCATTACTGTCCTCTTCCTTGCCATTAAATCCATAACGGTACCCACCTGTGCAACCTTGTTAACGCAGCTACCCTTGGACTTTACCTATTTCTTAGTTATAAAAATAAATTATAAATAACAATTACGAAAAACAACAAAATCAAAAACCTAAACAGATATACCTCAAAAACAAATATCTTAATATATTTTTTTAGTAACAAATCACTTGTTGAATTTGAAATTTCATTTAGAATTGAAACTAACCCATTCTTACTTTCGGTATCACCATTGGAATCATTAAAATATATTTGATTGATTCTTCTATAAAGGAAATAATGATGAATCTTTATTAGCAACATTAAAATCAATAATATCATTAAGAAATTACCTATCATCACCTTTTTGGTTTATTTCGTTCCTTCTTGGTAACATTGTCGCATCCATGGGTGTAATATTTCTTTCTCTCAATAAACCATCCAATCCTTTTGACTCTCCACGTTGGTTTTCTTCACTTAGGTCTTTAGCTTTTTCATAAATATCATCCACAACATTTTTTAAATGTGATCCATCAATACCAAAATCGTTCACTAATTCATTATATATATCGGATCCTTCAAACTCCTATATATTAATAACATCAGTCATAAAGGTATATGCACCTTCAAAATAGCCACCTATTCCTATTCCAATATTTGGGCCTGGAATAAAACTACCTGATACCGTACCTCCAACTTTATTTATGGACAAATCATCTCTCAATGCCAAATTTATTTCTCCACCACCGATTATACTTTTAACTCCTGGTACGGCATAAAATGCTCCAGCATTAAATCCCATACCTTCAATATCTTTTACGGATTTGGCATTCTTGAAAAACGATAAACTGGAGGACACAATAAATCCTTCCCCTGCTCCTACACCTAAAGTTGGAGTATAAAACCCTGCAAGATTACCATCGAAATCAACCACCAGACCAACTGTTGCACTAGTTGCTATACTAATCACACCAATACCATACATTCCTCTAGCCTCAATCTGATAAGATACAGCTTCAAGTCCATCCAAATCTATCGCTTGAATAGGCGTATTACTCGCAAACTGAAAGGGAGTTAGTTCAGGATACTCTTTGTTCAAAGGATCGACACTCAAAAACTTCGCTATACTCAGATTATATATCCTAAACCCATAGTCATAATGGCTCTTAGAACCCCATTCACCATTAGAATCTTCGTCCTTCCCATTAAACCCATATCGGTAACTACTATCCTGCACACTACGCCCATCCATCGCCAATCCAAAAGGATAATAGTCTGTAGAGTTAATGACGGAAGCCCAAGTTGAGTCCTGGTCTAAATGGATATTGTCACTTACGACGGCCAGAACATTCCCTAGGTGATTGGACAGTTCGTACTTTTTACCTCCCAGGGTTCGGTAGCCTGGTTTGGATGTGGCCGTCATTAAACCTAGTCGGGAACTTCCATAGATTGATTGTTCTATCAAGGTGTCGTTTTTGTAGACAGCCATGACATTACCGCTTGCATCACGAACATAAATGGTCGTATCACTTTCCGTTATCTTGGCTATTCCCTCCCCTGCACCCTGGCCTCCCGATCCGCTCTACTTCTCGGGACAGGCTCTCCCTAAACAGTCTACCAGACTGTTTCTTAACGGACGGTCCTCAGCAGCATCATATCTAAAATGTACTTCGGAAGTATCGTTTTTGTAAACAGCCCTCACCTTACCATAGGGTGTCCAAGCAATACTATCTATACCTTCGGCATTGTCTGCAATTCTCCCGCACAGCCTGGCTCCTCTCTAAAATGATCCAAAGGGATCATTTTTTAACGCTCGGCCCTCAATCTCATCATAGGTGTAATTTTCGGTCTCTGTACCATCCACATTCCTCAGCTTGTTGCTGAAGTCGTAGTATTTATATGTCAAATCATCACGGATTGTCGTTTCATCCCGCCTCTGTAAAGATATGGATTTTCTATTTAATGATTGTTCGACGAAGTCTTTAAAGCCCTTTTTCAACCAAGTTCAAGTTTGGCCTGCCCTGCATTCTGGCCTCCCGATCCACTTTACTTCTCGGGACAGGCTCTCCCTAAAACAGTCCACAGGACTGTTTCTTAACGGTCGGTCCTCATTTGGATCATAACTATAATCCGCATCGTATTTATTTGCACCTGGCGACCTCGAATCAAAGCCAGTGCTTTGTGAACCACTCAAACTTCTGGCCTGAACGATCCTGTGAAGCTGATCATACCCATATACCATGGCCTGCATGCGTTCCGACTCGCTCCCCGCTAGGTGTAGTTTATGCCTTCGTGAGCTGGGTGTAGGTTTGCAATTACACCCTTCTATCCTTTCCAATTTGCAATTGGAATTGGACGGAATTACCAATGATCCACGATTATCAAACCTTCTAATCCATCAAAATTTCATCTGTTTATAATTGTTTTTAACACTCAGAACTTGCCCCGGTTTATCGGGGTGGAATCTCGCATAGCTGATGATCCCTCGGCTTGACGATTTCGTCATGCTCGATTTCCTGATCTCTTATTTGATAAACCTCTCCCATAACTAAAAATAGTCTATCCTTGAATGAATTACAAATGAATGCTGCCCGGGTAACCGAATAAGGTGTCGTTAATTTGGAGGGGGTCTCAAATATCAGTCAAACGGTATTCAAAATTTTTTCCATTTGTTTACTAAAGGGGGTCTTTCAGAAGCCATTGCAAATGGCAAATAAAAGATTTCGTCTTCAAAGTAAGTTAGGGATAACAGGGTGTAGAGGATACACCTAGCCGGGGGACGATATTACCGGTATTTCTAGTCTATCCTTGATTGAATTACAAATAAATGCTGCCTGAGTAACTGAATAAAGTGTCGTTGATTTGGATGGGGTCTCAAAATTTTGTCCATTTGTTTACTTGGATAAGGAGGTCTTTCAGAAGCCATTGCAAATGGCATATAAAAGGTTTCGACTTCAAAGTAAGTTAGGAATAAAAAGGTGTAGAGGATTCTACACCCAGCCGGGGTAAAACGGAAGTATAAAAAAGTTATCGATGTTATTACTTACGATGACTTACTTAAAAGATTAGATTTCACGATTGGACAAATTCAAAAAATGTGATTTGTATATGGAATTACACAAGCTTTTCTTATTCTCAAAAAACACAGATGCGTTTGCCGCCCAACGGGGATATAATTATCAGACACTCAAGACCCTTGAAATCTGGGTCAGCAATTTTCTTAACGATATCAAAGAAGATATTTACTGCGAGTTTGAAGAGGATATTTTTCAAAAGGACTTATTGGCCCAAAAACTTACTTTTCGCCAAATTAAGCTATACTCAAGTAACTTTTCTTTTTCAAGCGAGGAAATTAAAAAATGTATCTGCCATTTTTTTATGCTTCACGTAAAATTAGATTACAATGATTTCTCGAAACAATATGTTTTTGAAACTAACACAAGTATTGCACAGAAATATTTAAAAAACGATGCTGATTTGCTAAGAGAGTGGTTTGAGTACCAAAATCGATTGGACGAAGGGAAACTTGCAAAATATGCCCAGAAAGTAAAAGACATAGTAACTGAGTATATAGAAGGGCAAAAAAAGGCTTTGAAAGATATAGGTGGTCTGAAAGAAGCAGTTGATATATTCGAACAGTTGGAAGACTCATTTTGGCAAGAATTTACCAAAATGATAAAATGGAAATTTATTGGAACTTCACCCGATGATGAGTTCACTTCCACAAAAGCCAACATAGAGCTAATGATACAGAAATTACCCTACGACACTGTTGAGAGCAATTCGAGGCAAGTTTTCGCGGTACTGCTAGATGCTGTTTTTATGGTAATTAATGAAGAGCTGGGTAGCGAACGAAAACTAACTTACGATCAACTAGAGCAGAACCTACTTTCAATTGGCGACAATGAGGATAAATGGTATTCAGGTAGATACAACTATTACAAAATCATTGACCCCATAGACGAATTCAGAATTGGAGAGTTTTATGAAATTTTAGACCTGGCAAACTATTGCCGTAGAAAAAAGTATCTTCACAAACATAAAGATATTTGGAATCCTTTCCTTATTTACTATACACGGAGCATAAAAATAAATCCACTATTCAGGAGAAAATCCATTTATGAAATAGTATTCCTCAATAATGAGTTTTATGAAGTGGATTATGAAAATCTGATCTTTCGTAAGCGACCGGATGGAAGTTTATTAGGGTTTGAAGAGGACATTCGCTACTACTTTAGCGACTTTACTATTTTTAAAACTGCTACAGATATAGAAAATGCTCATAATATTATCAGTTTAGTATTTGTTGCTTCGGAAAATGAAAAATCATTAATAGGGAAAGATGAGCTAAGGAAATGGTTTGTACGACTTTATAGGAAAATCAATCAAAAACTGCTGACTGAAAATAATATCAGTGAAAAATGTAATTTACTTGAACAGAAGGGTACTTTCCTCTTAGGGATAAACAGGTTAAGAAATAGAAGCAATACCGAATTTATCAAGTATTTTGATGAGATTCTAGCTTTGGTTAAGCAAGCTCCCCTTTTCAAACTATCCCAATTTGGCGATAGAATAGAAAAATATATCAAAATGCAGCTCAATATAGATCCTGAAGATGAAATGGGTATTATAGCCTCATTGGAAGATTTTTCTGAGAATCTGTTTCCTTTAGTTGAGAAAAGAGAAGGCAAGGTAAAACTTGCACAAACACAAGTAAAAAGAGGCTGTAGCTATTTAAATACGACGATTCCGAAAAACTTACTGAGAGCATTAGACTATTTTCATAAGGCTAAGGATAACTACCTGCAAGAAGACACTATTGAAGGCTTTATCTTAGTGTTGTTAAATATTGCACAGCTTTACAATTCCGTAGGAATGCACTTTGCTGCCAAGAACTACGCACTAGCTGCGTTTAGAGTGAGTACCAATGAAGAGTTGATTAAAAGAACTGAGAATAGTTTGGCATTGTTGTTTTATTCGGACTTCAAACAAGGATCATGGTTCAATGCCCTTAATATTTTTAGTAAGTACATTAATTTAAGATTAGAATCAAATTTTGACGAGGCTGATTCCGAAGGGGAAAGGAGAGCCACGTTTGACGTGGCGTTTATGTTATATGTAATGAACAGAAGTTCCCACCAGTTTAAATATTTAATCGAAAACTATGTAAGGCACCTTGATTATGTGGGGGAAGATATAATCAAACCTATCCAAGAAAGAATAGGTGTAGAACTACAGTCTGAAGATACCTATAATAGGGCAATCGAAAGACATATTGATGATTTTCCACTTAACGATATTGGAAAAGAGTGTAAAGTTCGTTTTTATGCTTTGGGTAGCTTATGGTGCATCAGCTTTGATAATACACATCAGGTGCGTTCAGTTGCTGAGGAATATATTTCCGCCATCCAAACTGTCTTGGCAGAAATTGCTTTGTCTGATGTTGATTTTCATTTGCTTAAATCTACAATTGAAATAGAGTTAACTTTAAGTGATAAATATCTGCTTCCAGAACAACTTCCATCGAATGAGGTAATAAAGTGGAAAGTTTATATCTGTTTTTCTGATGCAATAGGTGCTGAAAAAATCAACCAACACTCCGCGTTCAACATGATTTCTTTGCGACTTATGCTGGACAACATTAGCGTTTTGCCACAAACAGAATTTGACGAATTATTTTGGAAATTATTCAAAAAGTCAAGGCTTTATAGTAAACAGATCGCTATTAACCTTTATCAAAAGATACACAGGGATATTTATGTTGAAAAAGATTTTGAAGCATTTCAAGCCCCATCTTTTGAAAGAGAACAGCTAAAACTGAATTTCCCAAAAGAAAACAAAGTAATGGTTTGGGAAAGCTCATTAAGTAAGAAATATGATAAAGCATTTAGTTTGGGAGCCATTGAAAACCGTTTTAATAACATGCGGAAATGTACTTACCTCACGTTGGCAGACCTCGGGAAACAGCCTGATTTCCCTGAATGGCTAAATACTTTAAGAAGTCAGGGATACAAAGACTGGCAGATATTGATGAATATGCAAAATTTTATGATCAATTACAAAGTACAGCGTTTCGAGAATAATGAATTTAACAATGAGCAAGAATATGTCGAGCATTTTCAAAAAAAGATGTATGAATATATGAATATGGATGAAAAAAATTGTTATATACAGTTTCCATTGAAAGCTTTCCGGTCAAAAGAATTTATGGAGCAGTTCAATATAGGTTTACTCGCTGTATTGAAAACCTACGGTCTGGAAACTAAATTGATGACTCCTAATTTTAAGGCTATCAAGGAGTTCTTGGATGTTAGGTTTAACTTAGGCAATGATGACTTTAATGAAAATAATCCTCTAAGGGATATATATTGAATAGGAAATTCCCCCGCTAGGTGTAGTTTATGCCTTCGTGAGCTGGGTGTAGGTTTGCAACTACACCCTTCTATCCTTTCCAATTTGCAATTGGAATTGGACGGAATTACCAATGATCCACGGTTATCAAACCCCTCTGCTTCTGGTTTTAATAGTTATTTGAGTTCTCTCAGTATATCGCCAATAATCAAATTTACCACCATAGCCATAGTGATTTCCATTGATAAAAATCACTATGTTTCCATCAGGATCTATTGCATTGGTAGGCTGGTTAAGTGCGTAAGCATATGGGGTTGTTGCAAAATACAATTCATACATGTTGTCAACAACACTCCATCATCCAATCGCCGAATCATACATCCTAGCCCCATAATCGCAGTATTGAAGACCTTTGTCCTCGATCAGCTCCTTGCCGAGAGGTACTTATTCGCCTTTACCCCTCCATATTTACCCCCGCTAGGTGTAGTTTATGCCTTCGTGAGCTGGGTGTAGGTTTGCAAAACACCCTTCTATCCTTTCCAATTTGCAATTGGAATTGGACGGAATTACCAATGATTCACGGTTATCAAACCTTCTAATCCAGCATAATTTCATCTGTTTACAATAGATTTTTATTAGTCAGATGGAATCTCGCATGGCTGATGATCGTCTAATCGCGTAACAATTATGTCATGCTCGATTTCTTGCACTCGAAAACATGTAATCCTCTGGTTTTTCCACAATTCCTGCCCTTACCGGATTCTCATGAATACAATTCAAATGTGAAAAAATAAACCATCTCCTGATCTCTTATTTGATAAACCTCTCCCATAACTAAAAATAGTCTATCCTTGAATGAATAGCAAATGAATGCTGCCCAATTAACCGAATAAGGTGTCGTCGATTTGGATAGGGTCTCAAAAATTTTGTCCATTTGTTTACTAAAGGAGGTCTTTCAGAAACCATTGCAAATGGCATAAAAAAAAAGATTTCGACTTCGAAGTAAGTTAGGAATAAAAGGGTGTTGAGGATTCTACATGAAGCCCTGATCTAGCTCGATGGCTATTTATTCCTTTTCGGTTTCCTGGTAGGTTTCTGATAGTTGCTAAAAATATCCGTGACAATAACGATTTCACTATCAACCTTGTAAATGATTTTGTAATGATATTCCTGCAAATATCGGTGGCCTTTCCGAAGAGATATCAGGTCATCTTCTACTCTCCCTCTATCCGGATAGTTTTCAAGCGTTTCTGCTCTGTCAATTATTTTATTTACAATCTCAGTCGCTTTTTCGGCACTGGCTTCCTCTGAATAATGATCGTAAATCTCTTTCAAGCACATTTTCGCCCACTCTGAAAACCTAACCTCCCTGGATTACCAATGCTTTATTTCTTCCCGGACCTGTTTTGACGTTTTTACACGGCCTTCTCTAATGTCCTTTTCAGACCTTTCCGCCCTGGATATTAGTTCCTCTTTTGTGATAGCTGTGCCATCGGGTTTATATCCAACAGGTGAAGCTATTTGGTCTGCTTTAATCAGCCCATGAATAAGTTTTAACACACGATCATCTGCATGTTGAAGGTATTGGCTTATTTCTTCTCGTATTTTAACTGTGTCCATCGGTTTTTTCTTTTCGTTCCCTAAAGTTAACGATTCCATATTACATTTTGATTGGTTCCAATGGAGGATATTTAAGTTTTTGGCTTTTCTTAGGCGGTAAACAAAAAAGTTCCACCCGATGTATTTCATAATGTTTTCGGCTGTCATCAGAATAATATTCTGTTTAGATTTGTCCCTTTAAAGCTAGATAAGGTTTTTTAAATTAAAGTTCATCCCAGTCTGGGTGTAGGTTTGCAAAACACCCTTCTTTTATTTTCAATTTGCAATTGGAATTGGACGGAATTACCAATGATTTCATCTCATACTTATTCACAGCTATTCTAATCTAATCCAGCAGATCAAATTTATTTCCCCCTTGCCCTTATGCAACATTTAAAAGTAAAACACTTTGGATTGCATCCTTTTCGCACTATCTATAAGCTGATCCGGAAATTTATCCACATCCCCACAAATAGCCCATGACTAAAAAAATAAAACCCTAACCTATTGAAAATCAATAAGCTAGGGTTTTATTCAGTAGAGAGTGGGGGATTCGAACCCCCGGTACGCTATTAGGCGTACGACAGTTTAGCAAACTGCTGGTTTAAGCCACTCACCCAACTCTCTAAGTATTGGTGAAGCATGTAAACAAATTAATCTTGATTTTTTAAAGCCTGCTTATTGTATATAACAATCAACAAAAAATGCTTTCTCAAATCCACAACTAAATATCAATTCCGACCGCTTCCCGATCAGTGATGCAAATATAAACCAATATTCTTCAATTTAACAAAACCAAAACAAGAAAAAAGGGGACTTTTTTATCGGTTTAGCCGGAAACGAGGGCTAATTGATTTTAAGCCAGTAGGATAAATTCTAAAACAATTTCTAAACTTTTCCCCGATTAAATAAAGCCTCTTTTAAAATCGACCTAGAATTCCTTTCTTTGCAAGCCAAACTATTATTTCTTTGAAGATGAAAATAATTGCCATAGGCCGAAATTATGCGGCACATATAGAAGAACTTAACAACGAAAGACCTGATTCACCTGTTGTATTTATGAAACCGGACACGGCTTTGCTAAAAGACAATGCCCCTTTTTATCATCCGGAATATTCCGACAATATTCATCATGAAGTGGAATTGGTCCTCAAAATAAACAAAGAAGGCAAATACATTCAACAGCAGTTTGCCCACAAATATTACAACGAAATTGGAATTGGCATAGACTTTACTGCCAGAGATTTGCAGCAAAAGTGCAAAGAAAAAGGCCTTCCATGGGAAATTGCCAAGGCTTTTAATGGCTCTGCCCCATTAGGTCAGTTTAAACCGATCAGCGATTTTCCAGATATTTCCAATATCAACTTTCACCTTGACATCAACGGGGAACGTCGCCAAACTGGTAACACTTCCCTTCTACTCTTTTCTTTTGATGTAATTATCTCTTATGTATCGCAATTTTTCACCCTTAAAACCGGTGACCTGATCTATACCGGCACACCTGCAGGTGTGGGCAAAGTTAATATTGGTGACAGGTTGGAGGCTTATGTGGAAGATGAAAAATTGCTGGATTTTGAAATTAAATAAAGGCCTATACACTTTACTATTCGTATGCATTGCCCTTGTCTTTCTCTCTCAAACTCAGAAAGGCTATTACCTATTTCCCATCAAACCCGGCCAGCAAAATTTCCTTGCTGGCAATATGAGCGAAATAAGGAGCAATCATTTTCATACCGGACTTGACATCAAAACGGAAGGCAGACAAGGTTTGGCCGTACTCGCTTCTGCGGATGGTTACGTTTCCAAAATCAAAGTTTCTTCTTTCGGCTATGGCAATGTGCTTTACCTCAAACACACCAATGGAACAAGCACGGTGTATGCCCATCTCAGGAGCTTTGAATCGCCAATAGCGAAATTCATGCAGGGTAAAATATATGAAGCCCGTGAAAATGAATTGGAATACACGTTAAAACCTGGAGAATTGCCCATTTCTCAGAGAGACACCATTGCTTATTCCGGCAACACTGGTAGTTCGGGTGGTCCCCACCTGCATTTTGAAATCAGGGATTCACTGAACAGGGCCATCGATCCCCTACATGCTGGCTTCAAAGAAATAGTGGACACCACCTCCCCCATAGTTCGAAGGGTCGCCATAAGTCCGCTAACACCTGACAGCCGGGTCAATGGAATGTATCGCCGACAAGAATTCTCTCTTATCTATAGTTCTGGCGCATTTCAGGTACAGCCTACGATTAAAATTTCAGGAAAGGTGGGCATTGAAGTACTGGCCTACGATCAGTTGGATGAAATGTACAATAGAAATGGGTTTCCTATTTTTGAAATTTATGAGGCCGACAAAAAAATATTTAGAGCTGAGGTCAATGAAATAGATTTCAACATTGGCCGCCATATTCTCCTACACACCTATCGGAACCGTTATACTCGGCTTTACAAAAAACCAAACAACAAGTTTTCATTTTACGAACCCGATACAGTATTAAGTGGGGCCATATCAGCCATGCCTGGTGAGGAAAAATCCATAACTGTAAAATTATTGGATGCCTATGCCAATGAATCAGACTTGAGGATCCAATTCAGTGGTGAGCTTGCTCCAACTGACTTAGAAGGCATAAACTATACCTCTGGCAATAGTCAAATAGATTACCAAGAGAATGTGTTGATCTTAAACAGTACAGCCGCTGAAGAAGGGGATTTGGCCATTGTTCATGTAAATGGCTTGTCTATGGAGCTGCCTTACGCCTATGCAGGAAGAAATAAACGGACCTACCTGTGGGACATGCGTCTGGGCGTTCCCGATTCCATTGACCTATGTTCCGAAACCATTCTGCCAGAAGTTGAAGCCAGGATCCCTGCGGGAGAAGAACTGCTGTTCGACAATGGAGAAGTAAGAATAAACTTTGAAAAAGAAAGCTTGCTGGATGACCTTTATTTAAGAATTGGACATTTTGAAGAGAAGGGTTTGAAAGGATTGACCATCAATGACCAATTTGATTACCTTTGGCAACAAGTTTCAGTGAGAATGAAAGTCGATAATTTCCAGGGAGACACTTCCAAAACCCATATGTATCAATTGTACAGAAACGGGCATAAAAATTTTGTAGGTGGCAACTGGCAGGTTCCATTTATAAATTTCAAAACCAGGGTTTTTGGAGATTTCGTATTGGCCACCGACAGCATTCCACCCTCAATTCGGGCAGTACGTGTCAATAGTCGAGAAATTAGGTTTGTAATCAAAGACAATTTGTCTGGAATAAAGGATTTTAATGCTTGGGTAGATGGAAAATGGACACAGATGAGGTATGAACACAAGCAAGCCATAATATGGTCTGACCCGCTACCTGGCACTACTTTAAAAGGAGAGGTTTTGCTAAAAGTAAGAGATCGAGCAAATAACGAGGCCATTTATAAGGGAAACATTTAATTTATTCCGATATTTAAGGGCTAAAATCAATAGTAATAAAAAAAACTACAACTATGTCACTAGAAGTAGGCCAAACGGCACCTGACTTTGAGTCAAAAGATCAAGATGGAAATCCCATCAAGTTATCCGATTTTCAAGGAAAAAAAGTAGTCTTGTACTTTTACCCAAAAGACAATACCCCCGGATGCACTGCCCAGGCCTGTAATTTGAGAGACAACTACGAAAGTCTCCAAAAAGCCGGCTATGTAGTCTTAGGGATAAGTTCAGATGCGGAGAAATCTCATAAAAAATTCATTGAGAAATTTGAGCTACCCTTTCCGCTCATTGCTGATGAAGACAAAAGTGTACATGAAAAATATGGAACCTGGGTAGAGAAAAACATGTATGGAAGAAAATACATGGGCACAGCCAGAACCACTTTTATTATTGATGAAAAGGGAGTAATTGAAGAAATTATTTCAAAAGTTAAAACAAAGGAACACACCAATCAAATTATTAAATAATTCCAAATCAATGGAAAAAAAATCAACCGAACAATTAGAAGCAATCTGCTCCCAGGTAAGAAGAGATATTTTACGAATGGTGCATGCCTGTCAATCAGGTCATCCAGGAGCATCTTTGGGCTGTACTGAGTTTTTCGTAGCCCTGTACTTTGACCAAATGACAAATAACCCAGATTTCAATATTGATGGACCTGGAGAAGATCTATTTTTCCTTTCAAATGGACATATATCACCCGTATGGTACAGTGTATTGGCCAGAAGCGGTTATTTCGAGACAAGTGAATTAAAAACTTTCCGTAAATTAAATAGCAGATTACAGGGACATCCAGCCACTGAAGAAGGACTACCGGGTATACGTGTAGCTTCCGGTTCTTTGGGCCAAGGACTATCTGTAGCCATAGGTGCTGCATTTGCAAAAAAAATCAATAACGATGACAAAACTGTCTATGTCCTAATGGGAGATGGAGAGCAGCAAGAAGGACAGATTTGGGAAGCCGCTCTAAGTGCTCCTCACCATAAACTGGACAATATCATCGCAACCATAGACCTTAACGGTCAACAAATAGATGGACCTACCAAGGACATTATCAACCTTGGAGATCTAAAAGCCAAATGGGAAGCTTTTGGCTGGGAAGTCATCGTAACCGAGCATGGCAATGACATGTCAGGTGTAGTCCAAGGGCTGGAAAAAGCAAAAAGTCTCCTTGGAAAAGGAAAACCAGTATTGAACCTGTTACATACCGACATGGGCTACGGAGTAGATTTCATGGTTGGCACTCACAAATGGCATGGTGTAGCTCCAAATGACGAGCAACTAGAAAATGCCTTAGGACAACTGAAAGAAACCCTTGGTGATTATTGATTTCGGTGATAACAGATCTAAAAAAGTTTGAATAATGGAAAATAAATTGGATACAAAATATACATACACTGAAAAAAAGGACACCAGGTCCGGGTTTGGTGATGGTCTACTAGAAGCAGGTAGAAAAAACGAAAACGTGGTTGCACTTTGTGCTGACCTTATTGGTTCATTGAAAATGGGAGCCTTCCAAAAGGAATTCCCTGAGCGTTTTTTCCAAATGGGTATCTCAGAAGCCAACATGATAGGTGCTGCTGCAGGACTAACCATTGGAGGTAAAATACCTTTCACAGGTACATTTGCCAACTTTTCTACAGGACGTGTATATGATCAAATCAGACAGTCTGTAGCTTATTCTGAAAAGAATGTGAAGATTTGTGCCTCTCATGCAGGACTTACTTTAGGAGAAGATGGTGCTACTCACCAAATCCTTGAAGACGTAGGCATGATGAAAATGCTTCCAAATATGACGGTTATAAATCCTTGTGATTACAACCAAACAAAGGCAGCAACCATGGCTATCGCTGAGCATGAAGGCCCTGTTTACCTTAGATTCGGCAGACCAAAATGGCCTATTTTCACTCCTGAAAACCAGGAATTTGTAATAGGTAAAGCCTGGAAAATGATCGAAGGTACAGACGTAACTATTTTCGCTACAGGACACCTTGTATGGGAAGCAGTAGAAGCAGAAGCTATATTAAGAGCTGAAGGCATCTCTGTAGAACTTATAAACATTCACACCATCAAACCTCTCGATACTGAGGCCATATTGGCATCTGTTGCCAAAACAGGTTGTGCAGTAAGTGCAGAAGAACATCAATTCAATGGTGGCTTGAATGACAGTATTGCGCAGACATTGATCAGAAATCAACCAGCCCCTCTTGAGTTTATCGGTGTTGACGATTCCTTTGGAGAATCAGGAACACCTGCTGAGCTATTGGAGAAATATGGTTTGAACGCCAAAAACATTGTTGAAGCTGCTAAAAGAGCAATTTCAAGAAAGTAAACTGTTCTAATAATAATAATAATAATTGAAGCGAGGAAAACTTAAAACTTTCCTCGCTTTTTTTGTAATAATGCGAACAAAATATAAAGTCATAGCCAAAATCAAACCATCACCTGTTGATTTTAAAATGGGCTAAAGTCAGGAACATTGTTCCCCTGCCATCGAACCCTTTTAAATTGGCATTTTACTATTTTCTTCAGCCACTTATGAAATAGACACTTGGTTAGCTCATGCTTATCTTTTACTTTTATAAACAACTAACCATTTATCTTCAAATGAAATACCAACCCATTGCCCCAGTTGTCCTTTTATTATTTTCAGCTATCTTTCTATTTGCAGAAATGCCTACAGCCACGGCCCAAATCCTTTCCTTTGAGGAACGGGATGGAGGATTGCTTTTACTTTCGGATGGAAAGCCCCGACTGTTTTACCAAATGGAAACGATAAGTGAGAATGGACAATATCCAAGAGCAAATTACCTTCACCCTGTGTTTGACACCAAAGGAGAGATAGTCACAGAGGACTTCCCCAAAGACCATTTACACCACCGAGGGATTTTTTGGACATGGCATCAGCTATGGGTGGATGATTTGAGAATTGGTGACCCTTGGATAAGTGAAGGCGTTGAATGGGAAGTAAAGAAAAGTAAAACTAAAATTCATCCCAACAATTCCGCAACCATTGAGCTCAAAGTGATTTGGAAAGGCAATAAGGTATTGAAAAAGAACATTATTGAAGAAAACACAATCATCACTTTCCAATCTATAGGAAGTCAAGCGTATAAAATAACCTTTGATATTACTTTAAAACCATTGACTTCTGGAGTACGAATAGGTGGTTCTGAAGACGCTAAAGGCTACGGAGGATTCTCTCCAAGAATAAAATTATCCGAAAACGCAGGCTTTTTTGATGAAAATGGCCCTGTGACACCTGACAATCTTCCTGTTGCTGCAGGTGATTGGATCAACATCACGAAAAATGGTCCTGATGACGCAGGTGTTGTAATTATGGGTGAACCGGACAAACTTCCCTCCTACCAAGGGTGGATTCTTCGAAAACGAAACAGCATGCAAAACATGGCATTCCCAGGTCAAGAACCCTTATTGTTAGATAAAAAAGAGCCATTGCACTTCAGAAACCAATTGATTATTCATCAAGGAATGACAACTCAAGAAATAATAAATCAATACAGAATATTTAGAAATCAAGCTAATTATTAAAAGTCTAAATGAAAAAAGCCACGGTCAATGACCATGGCTTTTTAACTGTTTAATAGTAAAGGATAGACCTAAGCCTATTCAAGTTTATTATTTTACTGGCTCTGGGAGTTCAACTGACCCTTTATCTTCTACTACTTCTTTACCCATGGCATCAAATTTCTTTTTGATTTCTTCACCAGGAGTTTCTGATTCGAATTTCAATAAGTAGTGAACCTGTGCCTCTTCCATCACCTGATGGGCCTCAACTATTTTCAAGTCTTTCAACTGCAAATCATTCTGAATAGCTTCCTTTACTTTTTCAGGAAGACTTTCAGGATCAATTTTAGTTGTTTCTTGGTACCATTCTTGCGAAACAAACACTTCAGTTGTTCCTGCATTGGCAAAAGCAAAAACAGTCATTGCGGCGACACTCAAAATTAACTTTTTCATGGCATTTTAAATTTATTGGTTTAAATAATAATTGGTTAAACAATACTTTTTAAATATTATTTTCAATTATACTTAGCCAAATGCCATGCCAAGTAATTTTACATACATTCAATTAAAATAAAACAGGCCTTATTTCTTATTAAACAATGTTTTTATTAATTAGAAGAAATTGTAAAGAAAAAGAACCTGTAACCCTAAACACATAAATATGTGGAGCACACTCCACAAACTGTAAATAACCTTAACAATTTATACACAATTACACAAAAGGTTATTTTATTATATAAAAAGTATATTTTTAATTTGAATAGTATAATTTATTCTGATATTAAGAGATGTAGGCTGAAAAATGATACTATAATTGAGAAATAGAAGGGTTTATAATTGTTCGCTCAAGATTACCCGTTTCACTTACTATTTCCTTTGACCTGATTTGCTGTTTTTCAATTCCTTCATCAAGTCCTCTAAATAATCAATTTGCACTTCCTGGACTTCAAGCAGTTTTTTATTTTGATGCACCAATAGATGATCAATTTTTTCATTCAGCAGCTGAATTTCAAGTTCGGACTTAAGGTTGATTTTGTAATCAAGTTCAGCTCTCTGTCTATCTTTTTGTCCCTGCCGGTTTTGGCTCATCATTATAATCGGCGCCTGTATAGCAGCAATACAGGAAAGCATTAAATTCAACAATATAAATGGATAGGGGTCAAAAGTATTACTGGCAAGCAACCAAATGTTTGCTACGATCCACAAAGTCAGAAATGAAAAGAAAGCAATAATAAAAGTCCAACTCCCTCCGAAAGAGGCGATTTTATCCGCCATCCTTTGGCCTAAGCTTATAGCAGTATCAATGTCTTCTTGTAAGTTTTCAGAAAGTATGGAATTGTTACGAATGGCATCCATAACATCCTTGTCAATAGCCGCTAAATCTCCTTTTTCTTGCTCGATAAGTTTAGTTAAATACAGTCTGCGGTATTTATTTAGCTCTCCAATTGAAATATTGCTTTCTCTGGAAAAATCAGGGTATTGGGATTTAATAAAGTCGAAAATTCCGTCTCGGATTTCATTCCCATTGACAACTTCCCCTCTATTGATCTCCTTTTTTGATAAATGGCTTTTGTTCATTTTAGTATAGGTTTATAACACCCTCGTTACGCCATATTTTAACCCTAATGCATAATACGAGTTTAAAATCAATTTATGGATTTCCATCAATAGACCAAAATAAGCATTGGTAAACTTATAATAACAGTCAATTTCTATCTTGGAACAAGTGCCATTGTTCCTTCCTTCATAGGATTATGAACACAATAAGACCTTTCCAATCAAGGATAATGCTACTTTAGCTAAACTTAAGACTTGCTATATTCCTCGAATTAAAAATAATACCTTACGGCAAGGCTTGGTTGGTCCAAAAAACCATCCACTTCAAAAACCCAACCTTTGTCCTCATAGTTGTTAATATTGTGAGCGCTAACGGTACTCTTATTATTAAACTTAAAAAATTGACTTTCTATAAATATTAGTTCAAAGCTAAATTTTTCACTTGGAAAATAAGCCAATCCCAGGTTCCCAAAAAGGGCGAGTTGATTTAATTTTTGCTGTGAAGAGTATAACCACTCTTCATTGGCAATAACTGATTCAATAAAATAATCAGTATAGGAGTACCTGATCCCATAGGTACCTATCATAAACAACTTGGGGCGAATTTCAATGTGTTTTCTCAATCCCACAAAAACATCCCATTCTTTTCTTTCCCACCCAGAAGAATTGGGATTTTGGTTGAACCTTTTATTTCTCCTTTTATAATAACTACCACCACCTATGATACTGAGCCGATCTTTAATAAAATAAGAATAGCTAGGTGTTAAACTGAAGAAATCATTCTGTTGTTTTTCTTGATCAGGTAAATCTACAGATCTATCACTCCATTCGAATTCCAAGCCCACAGAATGATTTCCTTGCGAAATCTGGGCATTTGCCTCTTGACCCATAGAATAAAACCCTAAGCAAACAAAAAAGATTAAAAACTTTTTCATTGGTCTTTTTGATTAATAAAATAAATGATTCCTATGCTGTTGGCGGTAATTAAATCTAAAGCAAACCGTGTATCATCATATTCCTGATTTGCTCCTGAAGAATTATATGACTTATGATAAACCAGACCACCCAAAGTAGCTTCTACCATCCATTTGGGGCTAATTTTATAGGAAGCTCCAGGGGATAAAGACAATCCAAATGATCTGGGCTTACTTTCCTCTTCAAAGGATGAATTATAGGTGGCTTTGGGTTCTAAAAAAAAGTAAAAATTATCGACCACCGGAAAATATCTTCTAAAAAACAGGCCTATACCTCCTGAAACTGTAATAGAACTGATTTTTTCGTTATTTGATGTAATGTTTTTATTCCAATAAAAATTAACCTGAGGATTGATACCTATGACAGATAAGTCACTAATAAAGTAACCCAAATTTGGACTAAGGTTTATAGCGAGATAGGTGGAACGGCTTGTAGTTGAACTCTCTGCCTTATTTATGGAAAAACCAAAATTCCCCCCAACATACCGATTTCCTTTTTCAAATTGCGCAAAAGCAGTAGAGATCCCGGAAATAAAAAAGAGCAATAAGAGACATTGTTTCATATTATAGACCTGGTTAAACTTCATGAATTTTATTACTTATTTATTCAGGTAAAGCTAATCGCATTGTATTACGAAATACTTAGTCTAACAGTTGTGGATTGTTACTAAAAATTTATTTTTCACACATAATTCTTAAGAAGTGCTTAGTAAACCACATTTCATGTCTCATAATCCAATAAAATGAATTGGCATCCCTTTGAAAATTTACACGTTAGGAAGAATCGATTGGGAATCTACTTGTTATCAGACACATTGACTTTAGGTAAAAGAAATAACATTTCCTCCTCCTACTCCATAGTTTCATTTCCGTTAATACAAGAGGCTACTGTCCAAAGTCCTCTCCATATAATTTAAGCCTAGCCCTCTCCTCTTTGAAAGGAAAACCTTATATTTGCGCCTCTATAATTAGGAAGTAATTGACAATATGGATATTCAAGAAAGCATTTTAAAGACAATAGCAGCGGCCTTTGAGCAACTATTTAAACATAAGGTAGAAAGTGAAGACCTAAGCCTTCAGCCTACCAGAAAAGAATTTGAAGGCAGCTATACCTTTGTATTGTTTCCTTATTTAAAAATCACAAAAGGCTCGCCTGAACAATCTGGGGAGAAAATTGGTAATTTTCTGAAAGAAAACCATCCTTCGGTAGCTGATTTCAATGTGGTTAAAGGATTTTTAAACATCAATCTTTCTTCTGCTTTTTGGATAGACCTTTTGACGCAATTAATGGCTGAAAAAGAGCCTGGGTATTTTCCTCCTAGAAATCAGAAGGTAATGGTCGAATACAGTTCTCCAAACACGAACAAACCATTACACCTGGGCCACCTTAGAAACAACTTTCTTGGCTTTTCTGTATCTAACATTCTCAGTGCCTATGGTTATGAGGTCATTAAAACCAATCTTGTAAACGATAGAGGAATTCATATTTGTAAGTCCATGGTGGCTTATCAAAAATTAGGGAACAATGAAACCCCTGAAATGGCAGGTTTGAAAGGTGACCATTTGGTAGGCAAGTACTATGTACTCTTTGATCAGGAATACAAGAAGCAAATAAAGGAGTTAATGGCTGAAGGCATGACTGAGGAACTTGCCAAAAAAGAAGCCCCATGGATGAAAGAAGCACAAGAATCCTTGGTAAAGTGGGAATTGGGAGACGAAGAAACGGTTAGCCTTTGGAAAAAATTAAACAACTGGGTTTATCAGGGCTTCAATGAGACCTATAAAAAGATGAACGTTTCTTTTGACCAGTATTATTATGAATCAGACACTTACCTTTTAGGTAAAGACATTGTGACGGAAGGTCTGGAAAAAGGCGTATTCTTCAAGAAGGAAAACGGCTCTGTTTGGGCAGACTTAAGCCAACAAGGGCTTGACGAAAAACTTGTTTTGAGAGCTGATGGTACATCTGTATACATGACTCAGGACATGGGCACTGCGGACCTAAAATTCAAAGACCATGGCATAGACAAGTCTGTTTATGTAGTGGGTAACGAACAAGATTATCACTTTGAAGTTTTATTTAAAATCATGGGTTTATTGGAGCGCCCTTATGCCAACAACCTATATCATCTTTCCTACGGCATGGTAGACTTACCATCTGGAAAAATGAAGTCCCGAGAAGGAACAGTGGTAGATGCGGATGATCTTATTCAGGAAATGGTGGATACGGCACGTGCCCACACACAAGAGCTCGGTAAAATAGATGGCTTTAGCCAAGAAGAAGCAGAAAAATTGTACGAGATGTTGGGTTTAGGAGCAATCAAATACTTCCTTCTAAAGGTAGACCCTAAAAAGCGAATGTTGTTCAACCCTCAGGAGTCGATTGAATTCCAAGGGAACACCGGCCCTTTTATCCAATATACCCATGCCAGAATTGCAGCTATCTTAAGAAAAGCAGACCAAATCGGTTTGGATTATAATGCCAATAGTTTTGATGGTATAGGCGAATTGGAAAATGTTGAAAAGCAATTGGTATTTATGCTTGCTGATTATTCTAAAAAAATAGAAATGGCAGCAGAGGACCTATCTCCGGCAGTTATCGCTCAGTATTTATTTGATTTAGCAAAGGAGTATAACCGATTTTATGCGGAACTTCCTATATTTAGTGAAGCAAAAAACAAAGTTCAATCCTTTAGGGTTACTTTATCTAACAGCGTAGCTAGAACAATAAGCTCAGGAATGAAGTTATTGGGAATAGATGTTCCACAAAAAATGTAATTATGAAATCAATATTTTATGTTTTCGCGATAAGCCTTGTTGCTTTTCAGTCTCCTTTGCAAAAACGGATACCTGATACACCAGTTGATCCTAATCTTCAAGAAAACAAAAGCACAGAAATCATGAAGGAAAGCAATAGTATTTATGATTTCACCATGAATGATATAGATGGTAAACCTGTTGACCTGGCTAAATACAAAGGCAAGAAATTGCTACTTGTCAATGTGGCTTCAAAATGTGGTTATACCCCACAATATGCCGAACTACAAGAGCTGTATGAAGCTTATAAGGATAAATTGACCATACTTGCTTTCCCCGCCAATAACTTTGGTGGGCAAGAGCCTGGAAGTAGTGAAGACATCAAATCATTCTGCTCCGAGAATTACGGTATTTCCTTTCCTATTTTTGAGAAAATCTCCGTTAAAGGTGTTGACAAGCACCCACTTTACAGATGGCTATCAGACAAGAAGCAAAACGGCTGGAACAATGAAGAACCGTCATGGAATTTTTGCAAGTATTTCATCAATGAAAAAGGTGAGTTGGTTAAGTTCTTTCCTTCTGCAGTGAAGCCAATGGACAGTGAAATAATCAAATTAATTGATGCCTAAAAACAAACGGCTAGGATCAAAAGTCAGTATTCCGCTACTGAAATTCACTCCTATTATTACCTATTACCATAAATACCAACAAAGTTGACCATTACCACCAAAAAACAAGCCTGGATCCATGCATTAAGGTTAAGAACGCTCCCTCTTGCTTTGTCGAGTATTTTCATGGGCAGTTTTATCGCCTTTCAAAAATCCGGCTTTAGATGGTCAATATTATTATTGGCCGCTGTCACAACTACCTTATTGCAGATCTTGTCCAACCTTGCCAATGATTATGGAGACAGCATAAATGGTGCAGATCATGATGGCAGGCAGGGTCCGGTAAGGGCTGTTCAATCAGGTCTTATTCAGGCTTCTGAAATGAAAATAGCGGTGATAATTTTCTCAGCCCTATCTTTAATCAGCGGGCTGATATTGTTAATTATCGCGTTGGAAGACATCTATAAGTTTCTATTGTTTTTGGGCATTGGTATTTTAGCCATTATCGCGGCAATCGCGTATACATCAGGAAAAAAGCCTTATGGTTATGCCGGCTTAGGTGACATTTCTGTATTTTTGTTTTTTGGATGTGTGGGTGTCATGGGTACCTATTATTTGCATACCTTGACATTTGACCCATCATTATGGTTACCTGCAGCATCAATTGGACTACTTAGTACAGCAGTTTTGAACATCAATAACATCAGGGACATAGAATCAGACAAAGTGGCCGGAAAACTTTCTATACCTGTTAGAATAGGGAAAAAAGCAGCACAGACCTATCATTGGACCCTTATTGTTAGCGCCTTGATATTACTATTCGTTTTTATAATAATAGAACAAGCCTATGGAGCATTGGCATTTTTGTTGATGGCACCAAGCATATTAAAAACTGGCTGGGCTGTAGGTAAATTTGAAACACCGGAGAAATTGGACCCTTATCTAAAAATAATGGCCTTTTCAACACTGTTTTGTGTGTTATTTTTTGGTATCGGATGGATGATTTTTTAAACAATTGAGCCATTTTGTACCTAAAATGTTTACATTTATGTAGTTTAATTGAATTCAAAATTTAAACAGCATCATATCTATGAAAAGTATCTTAGTACCTTATGATTTTTCAGAAGAGGCTGGATATGCCTTTGAACTCGCTCAGGAATTAGCAACCAAGGTAGCATGCAAACTTAAGCTTATACACATTATAGAAATCCCCACTTCTCAAAATTTCAATACAATGGGAGAAGTAAGCATGGGTGAAAATTTTATTGATAAAATCTACATGGTGGATTTAGTCAATAAAAGGAAAGAACAATTGAAGAAAATGGAGGAAGAACATGCAGGCAAAGCCTACAAATTTTCCACTAACATCACTTTTGGAAATCCTTACGCGGGCATCTCTGGAGAGATCACAGAAATAAAAGCGGACTTGGTAATCATGGGCTCAAAGGGGTCAAGCGGTCTTGAAGAGATACTGATAGGCTCAAATACAGAAAAAGTTGTTAGACACTCTGAATGCCCGGTAATAACCGTCAAAGCTCAGGTCAGTTCCAATTCTATTAAAAAGATTGTGTTTGCTAGTGATTTTGGGGAAAATGGTAAAAAAGTCATCAAAAAACTCAAAACACTTCAGGAACTTTTAGGTGCAGAGATTCGACTAGTGAAAATTAATACACCCAACTCCTTTGAAAAAACAATCACTTCGATGGAAAAGATTAACGCTTTTATTAAAGCAAATAATCTTGAGAATACTGCCATAGATGTCTTCAATGCAGACAGCGAAGAAGAAGGAATTAATGAATTTGCCGATTATATAGATGCAGATTTGATAGCAATGGCCACACATGGTAGAACTGGCTTTTTACACCTCTTAGGCGGCAGTATAGCTGAAGATGTTGTCAATAGTTCTAAAAAACCAGTTTGGACAATGAAGTTCAAAAAATAAAAAGAGAGAATGGGTAGAAAGAAAAGCAATGATTGGAAAAAGAGAGATGGGGTAGTTTACTCTACCGCAGACAGCTATAATTTTGATCTTGAAAACGAAGGGAGTGAGCAACCACTTCCACCCAAGCAGCAAAACTTGAAGGTTTTATTGGATAAAAAATCAAGGGGTGGAAAACAAGTAACAATAGTGACCGGGTTTATTGGACAGGAAGATGATTTAAAATCTTTAGGAAAAGACCTTAAGGCCAAGTGTGGGGTAGGTGGAAACACCAAGGATGGTGAGATTCTAATCCAAGGAGACCAAAGAGAGAAAGTAATTGATTACCTGACAGGTATAGGCTATAAAGCCAAAAAGTCCGGTGGATAAAACCGGACTTTTAATTTTTTAATAGCTTTTAGTAAATTAAGATAACAGCAATAAAAAAATTCACCGACCGTTTTGGGGATTTTACCGACAAGGCTTGCATGTTCATCGACTATTTATTTGTCGTTTTTAAATACTTTTTATATTTGAATATTAAATTTTTATAAACCGGTAAATCCGGCAGAATGGAAGGAGACGTAAGTAGCCAAACATTCACAGCATTTAGAAACAGCAATCATGGGACAGTTTAGATTATTAAGCTTTAGCACCAATTTATACAACTTAAAAAGTGACGCTTTTTATTTAGATTGGGATGAGTGTAAGCAATTAATGCAAAACATGAAATCCTGGAGGGAAGTTAATGAGTTGTTGATTCTTTCAATACCAGAAAGAACAGAAATAATTTATTATAGCGAGGTGGATTTGGAGGATAAAATTTTTGATGCACTTTCCGATTGTAAAAAAATTGGCTTACCGCTAAAAAGTGAGTTTCAACAGACTAGTGATGAGGAAAAGTTGCTGGTTTACCTTTCTGAACTATGTTTCGGTGTACAAGCTTCTAATTATGGCACTACTCCACTCTTTCCAAGCTTTATTCAGGCCTATGAATTGGCTTCACAAAATGAAATGGTCGGTGAATATCTTGGACAATGGTGGGAGAATTTGATATCAACCAATAAGCTGATAAAAAAGCATGTGGATTATCAGTTGCCAAATTTTTCGATAACCTACACCGTTTCAGATCTTGTCACAGATTTATCGAAAAAATTAAAAACCCCAAAGATCGCAATTATGGGGTTCAATTCCTTAAGCAAAAGAATTTTCAAAAACCTAACCTGCAAAGGGTTTAAGAATATAACCATAGTTGATAAAAGTATAGCCCCCTTTTCATCTTTATCAAAGGCAGAATTAAACAACTTTATATTCGAACCTATCTCAGAGGTTGAAAATGTAATAAAAGACAATGATATTTTAATATCTACCCTTGAGGATGCGCAGCAATCCCTTCAATTGTCTTACTTTCAAAAGGATTTTAACACCATGAAAATATTAATTGACCTCTCTATTAAAAGCAATTTAACAAGTATTTTGAATAAAATTAGCCAGGTAATTCCTTTTAATCTTACAGATATTTACAAAATAATTGAGCAGAAAATGGAGATCAATAAAAAATGGATGAGAAAAGCCAAGCCAATTATTTCAGAGAAAAACTTGGAGTTCTTTCAATGGATAGACACTAAAAAAAGTCAAGAAATGGTAACAGTAGCCAATGAGTTACTGGGAGAAAGCATCCATAATAACCAATATTCTAAGGTATTAATTTCTGAGGAGCCTTATTCTAACCTTGAGATTGATGACAATAGGATCAATACACTTTTACTAAAAAAATCAATTGCGAAAATAAAAAGCAATACACAATACAAAGACATCATCAACTACAATAAAATGGTGAATGATTTCTACCAATACAATTAATTTTTTTTTATTCATTTTTTACTCTTATTTTTTTCTAAAAAAGTTTTCCTTTATTGGGTTTTAGGATAACAGTTTTTTCAGTATCTCATTTTTTTTATTTTTTTTTCGTTTGATGAGGCAGGATTAGGTGGCAAGTGTCCACCATTCCCTTGCCCCATTCAGCACTTGTACCCAAAACAATAATTGACAGTCCACAGCCAAATTATGCTTACAAAGCCAGTATCAAGTCAAAATTTAACCCGGATTATGTAATAGAATTTCTCCGCCCTGACTGTCAGGGGTGAAGCCTGTCCCGTGTTTACGGGAAGTGTTGCAATCGTAAGACAATCAGGCTGTTTGGAGATTTTAGCATAGCACCGCTATGGTGAAATTGAAAACAGCAACGAAGTGGCTGATTTTGAAGCGATTTCAGCACGTAATAAAATGTCTATTGCATATTTCGGGTTTAAATAAAGAGTAAAATGGATGGGCCTAGGCTTAGGGCTATTCTCAGTCTTTAAATCAATGGCTAATCAAAAACTTAAGTGTTTTTTCAAGGTCTTAGTAGCTAAGACAAACCTAGGCAGGGTAGTCAAGATGTGGCTCTAAAAAAGCTGATTTCATTATTGTTATGCTACTACTAAACTGAAGTTGAGAAAACCTATTGTAGAATCCGGATTAAAAGAGCTGCTTTTATCACAGTAATCCTCTTTTTTTTTTGCAAGTTTGCAATAGCTGACTAAATTTGCAATACTATGATGATATCAGGAAGTTTACGCTTTACCTCTAAATTTTTATACCCGGCAAATGCACACATGCATCATGCAGGTCATCATACCTCCTAAAATAGCGATTTTCCTCCATCTAATCCCTTACTCGTGGAGAAGCAAATCAAACTAAAATATATTCTCAGTATTATTGTATACATTATTCCATGGAAAACATTATCAGGATTGCCGTTCAGAAAAGCGGGCGTTTAAGTGACGATTCACTAAAACTCATTAAAGAATGTGGCATTAAGTTTTATAACGGCACAGGTAAATTAAAATCTTCTTCAACCAACTTTCCTATAGAATTTTTATTTCTCAGAGATGATGATATCCCTGGATATGTGGCCGATGGTATTGCAGACCTTGGCATAGTAGGGGAAAACGAGCTGGTTGAAAAAAACAAAGATGTTGCTATTCTTAAGCAATTGGGTTTTTCTAAATGTAGGCTTTCTTTGGCTATACCTAAAGGAGAATCGTACCCAGGTATCGAATATTTTGAAGGCAAAAACATTGCTACTTCCTACCCGAAAATCCTTGGTGACTACCTTAAAACAGTTAACATTAAGGCTGATATTCATGAAATCAGTGGTTCAGTTGAAATCGCCCCTAGCATAGGCCTAGCAGAAGGCATATGTGACATTGTCAGTTCAGGATCAACCCTTATGATGAATGGACTGAAGGAAGTAGAAGAAATTTTCCAATCTCAAGCTGTGCTGATCAGCCATAAAGGCATCAGTCCAGCCAAGCAGATATCAGTAGAAAAGTTACTTTTTAGAATGGATGCTGTTCAAAAGGGCAAAAAGAACAAATACGTGCTTTTAAATGCCCCAAATGAAAATCTAGATAAAATAGTAGCATTGATTCCAGGAATGAGAAGCCCTACTATACTGCCATTGGCCGAAGAGGGTTGGTCATCTGTTCACTCTGTAATTAGTGAAGAACAGTTTTGGGAAAATATAGAAGAACTTAGAAATGCTGGAGCGCAGGGCATTTTAGTTGTTCCCATTGAAAAGATGCTTATTTAGGAAAAGATTGAACCCTAATGGGAAACATTCAAATTCATAACAAATCAATGAACTGATTCTTTCCATTATAAAATTCAAAGCGTATGAAAATCCTGGTAAATCCTGACAAAAAGATTTGGAAGAAAGAACTGGCAAGACCAGTACAAAAAACCAAGGACATAGAAAAGATCGTAAAACCGATCATGAAGAAGGTAAAACGTCAAGGAGATAAAGCACTCCGCAAGTTTGCCTTTGAATACGACCATGTGGAAATTGACTCTATAATGGTAGATCCTCAAGACATTAAAAATTCGGGAAAGCTGGTTGACAAAGCACTTAAAGCTGCCATTAAAACTGCCAAATCGAATATTGAGAAATTCCATAAATTACAAGAAGCTGCCCCATTAAGCACGGAAATAATGAATGGGGTGACTTGTATGAGAAGAAGTGTGGCCATCCAAAAGGTAGGATTGTACGTGCCAGGTGGAACTGCTCCTTTGTTTTCTACTGTTCTTATGCTTGGCATACCAGCAAAATTGGCAGGATGTCAGGAAATAATACTATGTACGCCGCCCGATCAAAAAGGGCAAGTTCATCCAGCTATTTTGTATGCTGCCAAATTGATTGGTGTCACAAAAGTAATTAAAGCTGGAGGTGCACAAGCCATAGCAGCACTTGCCTACGGTACAGAAACTGTTCCTCGTGTTGATAAAATATTCGGCCCGGGAAATCAGTATGTAACAGCAGCAAAACAGTTGGCAGCGAAAAAAGGAGTTGCCATTGATATGCCTGCAGGACCTTCAGAGGTTTTAGTATATGCTGATGACACGGCTATTCCAGAGTTTGTAGCCGCAGATTTACTTTCTCAAGCTGAGCATGGCGCGGATAGTCAAGTCATATTGGTCTGCCCAACAGAGAAAATTGTTGAAAATATTATTGCACAGGTAAACTTACAATTGGAACATTTACCTCGTCAAAAAACAGCTAGCAAAGCATTGGAAAACAGTGTGGCCGTTGTGATAGATGATATGGATACGGCTTTAGAACTAATCAACGAATATGCTCCGGAGCATTTGATCATCAATGTTAGGGAAGAAGAAAAAGCTGTAAGTGGCATCATCAATGCAGGCTCGGTTTTTATAGGTAATTTCACACCAGAATCAGCCGGAGACTATGCCTCAGGCACTAACCACACCCTACCTACCAATGGTTATGCCAGAAGTTATTCTGGGGTTTCATTGGATAGTTTCGTGAAAAAAATCACTTATCAGAAAATTACTGAAGAAGGAATAAGAGGTTTGGGACCAGTGATAGAAGTGATGGCAGAAAATGAACAACTTATGGCACACAAACAGGCCGTAAGTATACGTTTAAATTACCTGGATAAAGAAAAAAAATAGATGGCATTTGATCTTCAAACCTTACTTAGGCCGCACATCGCCTCACTTAAACCCTACTCTTCTGCAAGGGATGAATACACTGGCAAAGAGGGAATTTTTCTTGACGCGAATGAAAATGCGTTGGGTTCAGTATCTGAAAAACCATACAATCGATACCCTGATCCCTATCAGTCAAAATTAAAGGAAAAACTAGGGGCCATTAAGCAGGTTGATCCTGCCAATATTTTCTTGGGAAACGGAAGTGATGAGGCCATAGATTTATTATTCAGGGCTTTTTGTAGACCAGGAATAGACAATGTCATCATCATGCCTCCTACCTATGGTATGTACGAAGTAAGTGCAGGAATCAATGATGTGGCCACAAAGAAAGTATCTCTTTCTACCACATTTGATATGGAGGTACATAAGGTTTTGGAAGCAGTAGATGAATATACCAAAATAATTTTCATCTGCTCCCCTAACAACCCAAGTGGTAACAAAATCAACAGGGAATCCATCCATGAAATTTTATCAAAATTTGATGGATTGGTTGTAATAGACGAGGCTTATATAGATTTCAGTGACGAACCTAGTTTTAGCCTTAAACTCAAGCAACACCCCAATTTATTGGTTATGCAGACACTCTCCAAAGCATGGGGTTTGGCTACATTGCGCCTTGGAATGGCATTTGCGTCAAAGGAAATAATTGGCATACTAAATAAAATAAAACCGCCTTATAATATCAGCGGTTTGACTCAAGACACTGTTTTAGAAGCCATAGGTAATACAGCACAGCTTGAACAAATGATCAAGGAAATTCTTGACCAAAAAGAACAGCTGCAGCTTGCCTTGGAAGAAATTCCTGAAGTTGAAAAAGTACACCCATCAGCTGCAAACTTTCTCTTAGCCAAGGTACCTCAGGCCAATAAGGTATATCAGCAATTAATCGATAAGAAAATAATTGTCCGAGACAGGTCAAAAGTACAACGCTGTGATGATTGTCTGCGGATAACAGTTGGTAGTAAAGAGGAAAACCAACAGATGATCAAAGCATTGAAAGAAGTTCTTAAGAATCAATCCAATAAGCACTAGAAAAGATTGAAGCATGAAAAAGAAGGTATTGTTTATAGATAGGGATGGCACCATTATCAAGGAGCCACCAACCGATTTTCAAGTAGATAGTTTAGAAAAACTTGAATTTATACCCCGTGCAATTACCAACTTGGTAAAAATAGCAGAAGAAGGGGATTTTGAGTTGGTCCTTGTTACCAACCAAGATGGTTTAGGAACAGATTCATATCCTGAAAACACTTTCTGGCCAGCACAATTCAAAATGCTCAAAACCTTGGAACAGGAAGGCGTTTTTTTCAAGGATATTCATATTGACAAAACCTTTGAACACGAAAATGCCCCTACTAGAAAACCTGGTACAGCCATGCTCACGGCTTATCTCAATGGGGACTACGACCTGGAAAATTCCTATGTGATAGGTGATAGGTTAACCGATGTAACCCTAGCTGAAAACCTTGGAACCAAATCGATCTTTTTCGGAAAAGAAGTGGTGGAAAATGCAGATAAAAGTGTCGACAATTGGGATGCTATTTATGAATTCCTAAAGCTGCCACCAAGAAAAGCTCAAATTGTTCGAAAGACCTCTGAAACCAATATAGACATCCGACTTAACCTTGATGGTTCTGGTAAAAGTGCCATTAGTACAGGTCTCCCCTTCTTCGACCATATGCTGGATCAATTGGCCAAGCATGGTGGTTGCGATCTGGAAATTAAGGTTGAAGGAGATTTGCATATAGATGAGCACCATACCATAGAAGATACCGGTTTGGCACTTGGTGAAGCATATCTGAAGGCTATGGGAGATAAAAAAGGCATCTACAGATATGGCTTTTTATTACCTATGGATGATTGTTTAGCCCAAGTAGCCATAGACTTTGGTGGACGTCCTTGGATCGTCTGGGAAGCTGAATTTAAACGTGAGAAAATCGGAGACATGCCAACAGAGATGTTCTTCCATTTCTTCAAATCCTTCAGTGACACGGCAAAATGCAATCTGAACATAAAGGCTGAAGGGGACAACGAACACCATAAAATAGAAGCCATATTCAAAGGTTTGGCAAGAGCCATTAAAATGGCGGTCAAGAAAGACCTGAATGCATTGGATCAACTGCCAAGTACAAAAGGGACTTTATAAAGCAGTAAGAAGTAAAATAAAGCTAAATATTAACCTATTTATAAACAAAGAGACCTCATTTTTAAAATGAGGCCTCTTTGTTTATAATGATTTTTCAATATCAATTAAAATCTTCCTTCAAGGTCACAAGGAAACTAACCAAATCCCTGATTTCTCTTCTACTTAAAAATTGCTTCATATCAGGCATACTTGATGGGGCATCTTTCCTTTCTAGAATTTGACTTTTCATGACCACTGTATCTGGTTGATTACCCATTTTCAAGGTTATACTTTCTTCTGTCTCAGCCATTTTGATACCAGCTAGCTTCTTGTCATTGTCCAGAGAAAGGGTAACTACACCAAATCCCGGAGCCAATCGCTTACTTGGATCAATCACAGCTTCAAGCAATTGTTCCCTAGTTAAACTGGCTCCTACACCATTTAACTTTGGACCGGCATTGCCTCCAAAATCATCATAAGCATGGCACTTAATACACTGAGCTGTGGCGTGTTGAAAGAAAATCTTACGGCCTTTCACAAGGTCACCACCATATAAACTCCCACTATAAGAAGCCAGCAAGTCATCCTGACTCATGCCCTCATGCACTTCATTGTACCGGTCTTTTAATGCTGCATCTTCTCTTGTTTCCATTGCCTCGAAAAATTCAAGCTCAATGGCTTGGGGCAGCTTTCCATTTTCGAATTGTACCAATAGTTTTTCAAACACTGGTTTGGTACTATTTTGGTCAAGCTTTGCCAAAGTATTTACCGCTGCTTGCTGTTCTTCTACTGTTCTTTTCTGGATGACTTCTTCCAAGAGAGCTGCTTTTCTCTCATCAGGAATAGTCAACTCTTCCAAGAGGTCCAATCCAGCTACCCTTACACTTCTTTCTTTATCTGAAAGCGCTTGCTCTATTGCCTTATCCATTGGTGACTCAGGAATTTTAGCCATCGCTCTTAAACTTTGCGCCCTAACAGCTGCATCATTGTCATTGGTTAGCACAGTGAGCAATTGTTGACTTGCTTCAGAAATCTTTAACTCACCTAAAGCATTTACAGCTTCTTCACGTATTAAGTGACTCCTGTTTTTCGTCAAATCCAATAATACTTTTGCGGCCGAAGCCTGAAATCCTGCAATATCCCTATTGAATTCTCCTCTGTACCATCCATCGACTCTGTCTAGGACAGAAGGTGAATTCCATGTACTCAATGCTGCTATTGCTTCAATTCGCATGTCTTCAGGAGCATTTCCCTTGTTGGCATAGAGCAATAAGTTATTAAAGCCTTCTTCTGTTCCCCATCTCAAGTTTGCATTGATGGCTCTTCTGATCAAAGGTTCAGAAGTAAAATCTCTTGCAAGTAATAATTTTCCTAGTTCAGGAATGGCTTCCTCTATAGAGAAATCATCGTTAATTGCCCTTGCTGCTTCTGCAATGATGTATTCGTCTTTGTCATTTAAAAAGGCTACGATTCCTTTATCCCTTAACCTTCTCAAAGCAATAACAGCCCCAAGGCGAACTGCCTCTGAAGGATGCTGTGATAAATCCCCAATATCTGAAGGATTCCCAACCCTAGCTAAAGCAAGGCTACCCACGTGCCTGATATACAGGTCTTCATTGTTATTTTCTTGAAGAAGGTTAACGATGGCATCAAAAGCAGCTTCAAACTTCATTTTGCCCAATGCTTCTGTAGCAAAAAATTGCACCCTTGGTTCATTTGAACTTACTAAAGGTAAAATATCCTTGGCGGCTGAGGAATATTCCAAATCCCCAAGCCATTTTGCAGATTGAGCCCTTATTTCAACATCACTGTCTTTCAAATAAGGCACTAAATTTTCAGCAATTTCAGGGCTTTTCCTGGCTAGTTGAGAGATTCCCCAAATGGCATGAATTCTAGCCAGTTGATTCTCTTTCTGTGCCAAAACAGAAGTAAATACTTCTAATCCGTCATCTCCCCTACTTGCCAATTCAAACTGTGCTTTTTGCCTTACACGCTGGTCTTCAAAGGCCAATAAGGAAATCAATTCCTCTTTGGATAAGTCAGCATAATTTTTAGCTAAATGAGCTGCAGTAGTTTTACGAATTTCTGAAGTAGCTGTATTGTCTGTGAATTTCCATATCCTACCATAGCCTTTGTTTACCCATCCATCAATCCAATCTGAAAAATACAACGCTCCATCAGGGGCAAAATCCATTCCTGTAGCAAGAATTCCAGTTAAAATCTGTTCTGTTTCTCCCATTTCAAATCCTGCACCTTTTGGTTTCAGATCAAAAGCATGTATACCAGATCTGGCCGCATTTCCACCAAATTCAGCTACAAAAAACTTGTTTTTCCATTGCTCTCCAAGTCCCGTTCCTGGGTTGTGTTGCATTCCTGTAGGCCCATTTACATAATTGGCAATGGTAGGAATAAAGTAAGCTGCCTGATCTTCGTTTCTAGGAAGGTGCATTTTTTCATCCATCCATACCTTGTATCCATTGTTTTTGGGATCTCTGTACTTACCAAACTGCCAATTGATACGCCATCCAGTATCTGAACCTTCCACCAAATAAACGATCCGTTCTCTTTCTCCCTTATTGTCCCCATCATTGTCTACACTTATAAGGTTGCCGTAATCATCAAAATCAAATTCGTGGGTATTCCTTACTCCATAAGCAAATATCTCAAAGTCGGAGCCATCTGGATTAGCTCTGGCAATTACCCCACAGTTGGGATAATCAAGAAGGTTACCATTATTGTCTTTACCACTAAACCCAATGTCACCTATTCCCCAGTAAATTTTACCTTCAGGCCCTACTTTAAGACCTGACATATTGTGTCCTCCAAATCCTATATGAACACCAAATCCATGGGCGAGCGACTTCTTTTCATCCATTAAGCCATCTCCATTCGTATCTGTCATCCTCCAAAGATCCGGGGCAACTCCTACAAAGAGCGCATCGTCATGGTACAGAACGGCACCTGCAACATCTGAAGTCTCCTGATTGAAATCACTGGCAATTAATTGGGAACGGTCTGCCCTGCCATCACCATCCGTATCTTGGATTTTGAAAACATTTTCCTTTTCAATCGTAAGGTCTTTCCAATCGTGAGAACCATCGCCATTAATATCCGGCAACCATTTGTTTTTGTCACTGTTTTCTGGTGCAAGTTCTTTATGGATAAAGGCTTTCCGATCTTCCACATTTTTGAAACTTATAGATGAAATCTCCCAATCCTGATGGCTTCGGATATCAAATTCAGAAATTTTCCTTCTATTGGTCTTTGAATAGATGGCATTGCCAAAGTCATCTATTTGAAGTGAAATGGGATCTGCTACCAATGAATCCACTGCCCAAAGATCCAACTTAAGATCTTTATGAAACTCCGGGTTTACCAAACCTTCAATAGCATTTGTTTGCTGGTTGACCTCCTCCTGGGTTAATTGTTTCACTTGAAGAGGAACAACCTTTTCACCTGAGTTACAAGCTGTAAAGCAAATGCTTAATAATAGGTAAAAAGGTAAAGAATTAAAAATTTTATATCGTTTAGTCAATTCAATTTTTCTCAACATGGATAACTATAATAAAATAATGATATGAGTTTTTTTTAATTATGTTCATTGGAACCAGCAATTTATTCTTCTTTATCCAGTGTAACCAGAAAACTTAATAAATCTCGGATTTCTCTTTTTGTTAATAAGGCTTTCATGTCCGGCATTGAGGACAAAGCATTTGACCTTTCAGTTATGGTTTCTATTGCAATAAGCTTCTCAGGTTCATTACCTGTTTTTATTGTAAGGTTATTTTCGTCTTCATTTATTACAATTCCTGAAACGCTTTTACCAGTATTTAGTTTTAAAGTAACCATTCCATAACCAGGAGCAATTCGATTACTTGGCGCCACCAATGCCTCTAGCAAGAGCTTTCTGTCAAGTTTGTTGGCAATCCCATTTAATCTTGGTCCAGCAATACCACCAAAATCATTGTAGGCATGACAGCGTATACACTGAGCATTCTGGTGTTGAAAGAAAATCCTTCTTCCTTTGGCTGCATCCCCACCATAAAGACTACCGTTATAGCTAGCTAAAACGTCACCAGCATACAAGTTAGTATTTATCGCTTTATACTGAGTCAACAAATCAGCATTCCCTAATGTTTCAAGGGCTTCACTTAATTCCAATTCAACAGCAGCAGGCAATTTTTTATTTTTTAATTGATCAAGTAATTTTTCAAAAACGCTCTTTGCATATTCTTCCTCTACCTTTCCTAAGGTAGTAATTGCCGCTTGCTTCTCTTCTACAGATTGATTCAGAATCACCTTTTCTAATAAGCTAGCTACTGTTTGTCCAGATAAACTCGTTTCTCCTAAAATCGCCAAACCAGCGACCCTTACCCTTTTATCCTTATCCGTTGTTGCTTGCTCTAGTGCTAAGTCCATATTATCAGCACCTGATTCTGCCAAAGCTTTTAAAGCTGCCTCCCTTACTAGTGGTTCCCTATCTCTTTTTAATAGGCTCATCAATTTTTCGGAAGTATCAGCAATCTTTAATCTTCCAATTGCATTTACAGCCGTAACACGAAGATCAGGGTCTGAATGATCCAGAAGCTTTAACAGTGGACTAGCGGCACTTTGCCTTAGTGAATTTACATCTCGTGAAACATGCCCTCTATACCTACCATCTACTCTATCCAAAACCGATGGACTATCCCAGGTCGAAAGGACATTTATGGCTTCAATACGCATGTTTTCTGGTGCAGATTCCATTGATATAAAACGCAACACCTGATTGAGAGCTTCTTCATTCCCAACCCTTAGACTGGCATTTATCGCTCTTCTAAGCAAAGGCTCAGAAGTCAGGTTTTCGCGGCTTAGTACTTTCCCTAAAGCAGGCAAAGCACCTTCTATAGAAAAATCATCATTAATAGCCCTAGCTACTTCTGCCAATATGTATTCTTCTTTGTCTTCTAGAAAAACAGCAATTTCCTCTGCCTGCATGCGTCTTAAAGCGACTACAGCAGCTATTCTTACCGCCTTGGAAGGATGTTGATATAGGGCTTTTACAGCAGCTACATTACCAATCCTTGCGAGGGCCAAACTTCCTGCATGCCTTAAATAAATGTCTTCATCATTATTGGCTTCTAGGAATGTGACAATCGGCTGAACAGCAGAAACAGCTTCAATCCTACCTAGTGCTTCTGCAGCAAAAAACTGAACACGAGCAGATTCATCTTGAAGTAAAGGTATCAATTTAGCTTCTGCTTCTTTATGACGAATATCACCCAACCATCGTGCGGCCTGAGCTCTGATTTCAGGATCAGCATCTTCTAATAGTGGCACAAGTAATTGCCCAGCATTGGCCTCTCCTGATCTGGCAAGTTGTGCGATGCCCCAAATGGAATGAACCTTCGCCATTTGTCCCTTATTTTCTGCTAAATTAGCCTGAAATATTTTCAGACCTTTACTCCCTCTTTTGGCCAATTCAAATTGGGATTTTTGCCTAACTCTCTTGTCAACGAAATCAAGGAGTTCGCTCAATTCTGCATCTTCTTTCTCAGCATAATCAGCCTTGATTAAAATCTCAGTATCTTTTCTCAATTGGCTGTTGACAGCAGACGAATCATCCAATTTCCAGATTCGACCGCTATCCTTCGTCCCCCATCCATCAATCCAATCAGCGAAATAAAGCTTGCCATCGGGTCCAAAATCCATTCCCGTTGCCAAAATACCTCCCATAATTTTTTTGGTCTCCGTCATTTCAAACCCTGCTCCTTTTGGAGCCAATTTGAAAGCATGTATACCCGACCTTGCAGGATTACCTGCAAATTCAGCAACAAAAAAAGTATTTTTCCATCGCTTACCTAGTGCAGTGCCTGGATTATACAACATGCCTGTAGGGCCATTGATGTAATTTTTTATTGGTGGAAGGAAATAGGCAGCCTGTCCTTCATGCCTAGGCAAGTACATCTCCTCATCCATCCAAACTTTGTAATTGTTGTTCTTAGGGTCTCTGTATTTCCCGAATTGCCAGTTAATCCTCCAACCTGTATCAGAGCCTTCCACCAGGTAAACAAGACGCTCACTTTCACCTCTATGGTCACCATCATTGTCAACACTTATAAGGTTCCCATAATCATCAAACACAAATTCATGTGTATTTCTTACCCCCATGGCAAAAATTTCAAAATCACTGCCATCAGGGTTGGAGCGAGCAATTACGCCCCTATTTGGATATTTATAGGTATTGCCCTCCTGGTCCTTGCCATTAAAACCAATGTCCCCTATTCCCCAATAAACTCTACCATCAGGCCCCATTTCAAGACCTGACATTCCATGCCCTCCAAAACCTATGTGTACACCATACCCATGGGAAATGGATGCTTTATTTTTAGTCAGACCAGTTTTAACATCCTCCTGAACTCTCCACATATCAGGAGCAGCACCTACGAAAAGGTCATCTCCATATTTCATCACTGCCCCTGCCACATCAGTGACTTCTTCATGCAATTCTTCAAAAACCAATTGGTAGCGATCAGCCAATCCATCTCCATCAGTGTCTTCCAGACGATAAATATGGTCTTTTTCAACGGTCATGTCTCTCCAATCATGAAATCCATCTCCATTAAGGTCCTCCATCCACTGGTTTTGATCGCTGTTTTCTTGCGAAAGTTCTTCCCTTAAAAAAGCACGCTTATCTTCAATGCTTTGCAGTCCTATAGATCTGATTTCCCAGTCCTGATGCCTCCTGATTTCATGTTCGGAATTTTTCTGCCTATTGGTACGGCTATAATAAAGCCTTCCTTGATCATCAAAATCGATAGAAATAGGATCAAAAACCAAAGAATCAGAGGCCCAAATATTGACAACCAAGCCTGAGTCCAAGGTTGGTTGCACTATTTCCTCAATTTGAGATGCCCAATCAAGGGCATTGGAAGGACTTATAGTACTGATTTTTAAATCCTGTTCTTCTTTGGAGCCACAACTAAAAATTATAAATACGCTCGCGGCTAAAAAAACCTGCAAAGGCTTTTGTTTTATCACATTCAATAGATTCATAGGTTATTTTCTGGTCATACGATATTATGCAACCTGAGAAAAAGCCTGATTTTTATACAAGACTTTAGTCTCAGTAATTATTGTTGCGTATATCCGATTTTCCCCTCTCCTTTACATAATAGTCTTGAAATCTTAGACATCCTTAAACCACTGGCCCACTAATTTAGCCAATATTCAAGACCAGAAATATAAGGAAAAGATCATTAGTTGAAAATTAAATTTTTATAAAGGTAAGAATCATCAGCTAATGTTCATTCCCAGCCTTTTTAATGGTCAAAGCAAGGTGAGAAGGGTCACGCAATTTTTGTTCACAGTTATTCAATGACCTGAAGTTATGATAAGCGGTTTTCCACACATGGCCTTTCTGTGCATTTTTCAGTTCTGGTTGTTTATCCAACCCACCAGGATACCATTCTCCGTTTTCATGATCAATTAGGTATTGTTTTATATAACTCCATTGAAGTTTAAATTTTTGATAATATTGCAATGGATCATTGGGGTATAAATCCGTCAAAATTAAGAGTGTATTAAGCCCTTCTGCCTGAGCCCACCAATTTTTAGTATCCTTTACAACTCTTGGAGTGGACTCTCCTGGGAAATAATAGCCCCCATCATAAAACCCACCTTTACTTTCATCCCAACCAAACCTAAGGGAATGGTCTACCATTTTCTTCCCTATTTCCCAGGTAGCATAGTCTTCCTCAATCCCCAAAACATGAGAAGCTTCCATCATCAAATAGGCAGTTTCAACATCATGTCCATAGGATACATGGTCTATGGAATGGTGTTTCTCGATGGCTTCTTCCCCTTCATTCCTAAAGCTAACAGGGGTCCAATCAGCTTGCAGAAAAAGCTGTAGGTATCCCTCTTTCTGAACAATCCTGTCTCTGATAATGGCCAAAAGCTCCGTAGTTCTTTGTTTAAGTAAAGGGTCTTTCCAAACTACATAAAGTTCAGTAAATGCCTCTAATAAGTGAATAGAACTGTTTTGGTCTTTGTACCCAATGGTAGCGGTAGATGGTGTACTGTTATCTCTTGCCAGAGGTGTGCCATCTAATGCAAGGGATTGAAAATAGCCCCCATAAACCGGATCATAACTGTGCTCCTCTAGCCAATAAAAGGCCTTTTTTGCCAATTCAAGCACTTCTGGATCCGATGACACTTTATAATAGGCAGCAAGACCATATATACCAAAAGAGTTACCATAGGCCGTTTTGGCCCCCAAACCACTTCCTCTTACCTGACCATCACGACTTAACAAGGTGTGAAACCCACCATTTTCTTTGTCCCAAAACTTATCTCTCAAAAATGTATACCCTAGCCTTGCTCCTTTTTTGTAGTGATCAGTACCTGGACTTCTCTCTATCATTTTAGACAAGGTCCACAAATGTCTGGCTTGTGAAACAATCATCTTGTCCTGATTTTCAGTGGCTTTAAATGCAGCATCAAAAGAGCTAATAAAACCTCCATATTGGGTATCATAGGCCTTGGGGTACCAGTGATTGATTAATTCATTATTGATGGAGTAAGCCATTTCATCTGCCAATTTAATTCTTTCGGATTGTTGGGCAAGAATAGGTTGAACAAGGCAGGTTATAAAAAAAGCGACAAGGGAGAGGAACTTCATAAAATTTTGGGTTTAAATAATTACTTAAATTTAATTTCATTCTTTGGGATTTCCAACTAAGTAAATTTTAAGGCGATAAAGGAAATAAATCTAAAATGGAAAGGCTATTTCAAAACAGTTCAAAGTTGAATAATTGGTTTTTATTTAACTATTTAGTTATTAAACTGGTAAAACAATTGGTAAACTGAAAAACCCGTTGTATATTTATATAAATATATAATTCGAGTCAGTATGGAAAAGTTAACCAAAAAGGAAGAAGAGCTAATGCAAATCCTTTGGCAACTTAAAAAAGCTTTTGTAAAAGACATTGTAGCCAAATATCCGGATCCTAAGCCACATTATAACACCGTTTCTTCTCTTATAAGGGTCTTGCAGGAAAAAGGAATCGTTGGATTCAATGCCTATGGAAATACCTATGAATATTATCCTTTGCTTAAGAAAGAAGCTTACCGTAAAATTTACATGAAAGAAATTGTTAGCCAATACTTTGACAATTCATTTCCCAGTGCTGTTGCAGCCTTTGTGAAAGAGGAAAAGTTGGATGAAAAAGAAGTTGAAGAATTGATCAAATTAATACAATCTAAATAAGTTATGGAGGCTCTTTTTATATATTTATTGAAGTTATCGATCTCTACCATTGTATTGTACCTCTCCTACCATTTTTTGCTAAAGAGGTATAAACAATTTTCATTTAACCGCATTTACCTACTGCTTGTTCTCCCATTGTCACATATCATCCCATTGATACAAATACCTGTCAAGGAAGATCTTTCAACAAGCACTGTGCATATCAGCGGAATCAATTCAATTACTTCAAGTTCAAGTGAAATAATTCAGCAAACGAGTGATGATGAAACCTTTAATTGGCTCTTCCTATTAACTTTAATTTATAGTATTGGAATAATAATTGGTCTTGCAAGATTTGTTCTGAGCTACTTTCAAGCATATAAGATTTACAAAGCAGCAGAAAAAAACCAAGTAGAAGGTCAAACGGTCTATTTATCTGAAAAAAACATTCGCGCCTTTACCTTCATTAATAAGATCATTATTGGCAAAAACATCCTTCATCACCCGGACTTAAAAATGGTAATAGACCATGAAAAGGTGCACCTCAGGGAGAAGCATTTCATTGATTTATTTATGATTGAATTGTTATCAGCCTTCCAATGGTATAATCCGGCAACCTATTTGCTCAATAAAGCCATTAGATTAAACCTCGAATACCAAGTTGATGCCAAAGTAGTGGAAAAATCGAATATGAGGAAATACCAAATGGCATTGATTTCTATGGTCAGTGATCGAATGGCCTTACCTCAATTCACAGAACTCAATTCTAATAACCTCAAAAACCGTATACTCATGATGAAATCTCCAAATACATCGAAATTTTCAAAATTAAGGAAAATAGGGCTGCTTCCTATCTTTCTAATCTTGTTGGCAGGCTTATCTGAAAAAACACCTACAATTGAAAAAAGTGATAGCCTGGAAAAAGACTCAATGGCAACAGAAACAAAATTAGTCAAAGAAAACTCATCAAATAATGAGATTACTACTATAGACGAAATGACTAGGTATTTTTCCAAATCACTAAGGTACCCTGAAGAGGCGAGAAAATTTGGGCAGGTTGGATCGGTGACTTTATATTTTAAAATAAATAACAATGGTGAATTGACAGGAGTTTATGAAGTGCAACCTTCCGGAGATGTTTATTATTTACCAGATGGGAACCTAAAACGAGATCCCTTTAAAAGGAATGACATTGTAATCGTCGGCTTTGTGAGCAATCCATTAGAAAAACCAATACAAATTAATGAATCAAACCAGCATCCAAGATTGTATGAGGAATGCAAAAGAGTAATTAAGGATCTTCCGATCCTCAATATTGAAAAACTTAAAGGCAAAACGGTTGAAATTGAATTTAGATTTAAATTGAAAATAGATAAATTATAGAGGATAATTTATCTACCCTCTTCCAAATCAACCAAAAGCACTTTCCTCGATTTTTTGAACTTTATGTTAAAAAAAAACCTGCAAACAAATTAATAAACCCTTTTCATTCCTTCCTTTTATCAGGATGCCTTATATTTGCGCACGCATAATAAAAAGCCAAGTAGAATGAATGATTTTATAGCTGAATTAAAGTGGCGGGGCATGATACAGGACATGACCGCAGGATTAGAAGAACATATACAAAAAGGAACAGCAGCAGCCTATCTTGGTTTCGACCCTACTGCCGACTCACTTCATATAGGCCATTTGGTTGGGGTAATGACCTTACTCCATTTTCAGCGCTCAGGGCATCAACCCGTTGCGCTTATAGGTGGAGCTACAGGTATGATTGGAGATCCATCCTTTAAATCAGCTGAAAGAAACCTATTGGACAAAGCTACCCTGGATCAAAACATTGCCGGAATTCGTAAGCAATTAGAGAAATTTTTAGATTTTGATGCAGAGGCATCAAATAAAGCAGTCTTGGTTAACAACTATGACTGGATGTCTGAATTTTCATTTTTGGAATTCATCCGAGATGTTGGTAAGTACATTACCGTCAATTATATGATGGCAAAAGATTCTGTAAAAAGAAGGCTTGAAGATGGCAATGGATTGTCATTTACAGAGTTTACCTACCAGTTGATTCAAGGGTATGATTTTTATTACCTATGGAAAAACAAAGGATGCAGCATACAATTAGGCGGTTCTGATCAGTGGGGAAATATTGTGACGGGTACTGAATTGATCAGGAAAAAAGAAGGTGGAGAGGCTTATGCCCTAACTGTTCCGCTTATTACAAAAGCTGATGGAACAAAATTTGGGAAAACTGAAGGTGGCAGTGTTTGGTTAGACCCAGAAAAAACTTCCCCTTATGCATTTTACCAGTTTTGGCTTAATGTTTCTGATGAAGACGCATCCAAATACATCCGGATTTTCACCACCTTGGACCAAAAAACTGTTGAGGATTTAGAGAAAGAGCACCAAGAAGCGCCCCATCTTCGGGCTTTACAAAAAGCCTTGGCAAAAGACATCACCATTCTGGTTCACAGTGAAAAAGAATACGAGGTGGCCCTTAAAGCTTCTGGAATTCTTTTCGGCAAATCATCGCTCGAAGATTTGGCTACCTTGGATGAGCGTACTTTTCTTCAGGTTTTTGATGGTGTAGATGTGATTGAAATGGATCAAGCTACCTATGAAAATGCAGAAAGCGCTCTTGATTTATTGACCTTAGACCAAACAATTTTTAAATCTAAAGGTGAAGCCAGAAAAATGATTCAAGGGGGTGGAGTTTCTATTAATAAGGAAAAGATAGAAAATCCAAACAACAAGGTGGAGACAACCTTGCTCCAAGACAAATACCTTTTGGTACAAAAAGGAAAGAAAAATTATTATATAATCAAGGTGCTTTCCTAAGCTATAATTTTAGGAAAGATTTATTATACGCATAAAATAGAACATGGGCGTTTACGAAAGACAGCAAAAAGAGAAAAAAATCCTTGAATCAGCCATTGTCTTGTTTGGTGATAAGGGACTCCATGCCACCAAGGTCGAAGACGTAGCCAAGAAAGCCAAAATAAGTAAAGGTCTTGTTTATTTTTATTATAAAAGTAAAGAAGACCTTTACATGGCCATTACAAAAAAAGGTATTGAAGAATTAAAGGAGGTCTTCAATAAATCTTTCGGTAAAGGAAAAGACAAAACAGGAATTGAGGTAATGACCGATTTGGTCAATGGCTATTTTCTATTTGTACAGGAAAAGAAAGTTTTCCATGATGCCATTCTCTACTTCCTATCAGTTTTGGAACTGTATCAGCAAGACCAGGATAAAGTAAATCCTTTGCTTTTGGAAAGTCAATATTTTAATAAATTGCTCCAAAGCCATAACGATTTGGCAAAAATTGGTATCAAAGCCATTTCACAAGGGATCAAAGATGGCAGTATGCGGCCTGACCTACAAGCAGATAGTACTTTCTATACCATTTGGAGCATGTTAATAGGCTATTGCAAATTGAACGGTTCAGTCAACTTAGAGCCCAATGACATAAAAATTAATAGTGAGAGTTGGAAAAATGGCTTTAATAAAATCCTTTTTGAAATTCTAAAAGGGACCAATAACCCATTCAAAACCCAACCCGTCCAAGGAAACCTCTTTTGATGCTCGTCCAAGAACTTGAGAAATAAAACCCTATAGTCCTCAAAGCCAAAAGCTAAGTCATCAAACACTAGAGAATCCATTTACCTAAAAGAACATTAAACCTCTTAATATAATTTTGAAGGCTAACCTGTGGGTTCCCGGCAGCTTTTCCTGTTCATTTTGACACTTGAGTTGCTAAGTTTAAACCCGGATTATGTAATAGGATTCGTTATAGCCTGTCCCGTGTTTACGGGAAGTGGTGTTAACACAATAAAATCAGGCCATTTGGAGACTGAGTCATAGCACCGCTATGGTGAAGTCGATAAAGCACCGAAGTGACTGATTTTAAAGTGATTCCATCAGGTAATAGGAGGGTTAAACGAACTCAAAGGACAAGGCCCTGAGCAATTCCAAATGTAAAAAGGCTGTTCTTGGCCCAATCAAAAATTCCGTATAATAGACCTCAGGTGATTTTTTAATCACCATTTAACATTACTTTTTTTTATAATTTATGTCAGGTAAAGCTTAGCAATCGACATTTATTTCAGCTCACTCCTATCTCTTGCCTGTAAATACCTATGAATCGAATTTAACCTGGACTATGAAATAGGATTTCTCCGCCATGACAATGGTCAGGAAAAAAGCTTATAGTGTATTTACGGGAAGTGTTGCATTCACAAGAAAATCAGGATTTTAAGATATTTTATCAGCACCGCTATTGTAAAATTGAAACAGCAACGATTGGGTATTTTGAAGCGATTTCAACATGAAATAGATTGTTTATTAACTATTTCGGGTTTAATAAACCACTAAATATTGATTAACAATAACATCCCTAGGTGAAAAAATAATTAAAAAAAATATGCTCACAGGCCATTAGGCATCTTTATTGTGTATTTGTAAATAGGACACTAAACTAAATACAATACTATGGATCTATTAATCGGAGCATTAACAATTGTGGCAGTATTAATTGCCCTTTATCTAGTTTACAATAAAATATTCAATACCAAAAAATCAAAAACGGAAAGTTCGCAGGAAATAGCTGCAAAAGAGGTTTTAGGAAAAGAGGTTTCTAAAATGGAAAATAAACACCTTAAACCTCAAGTGGAAGATGATGCCAAAAAAGATTAACAAGCTTCTAAAGGCAATGGATCATCTATTATGAGCTGGATTCGAAATAAAATTAGCCTATTCAAATAAACATGAGTCAAGCCTATGTCTAAGGCTATTGTAAAACCCGAGTTTAAATTTTAAATTTGGTAAAAGCATATTTCTGACTTAATAAAACGGAATTTTTATGGATTTAAGTTCTCTATTTTCATTACATGGTAAAGTCGCTATTATTACAGGAGCAAGTAGTGGCATTGGTTTTTCAATTGCCCATTTTTATGCTGCTGCGGGAGCGAAAGTGGTGATAAATAGTAGAAACCAAGAGCGGCTTGATGAAGCCATCGCCAAACTCAAAGAAAAAGGCTACGTAGCCATGGGGGTTGCAAATAACATAGGTTATGAAGATGATCGAAAAAATTTGATTGAACAAACAGTCAATAAGTACGGTCAAATAGATATTCTTGTTAACAATGCGGCAACAAACCCAGTATATGGAGCTATCGAAGACACTGACCTAGGCGTCTTCGATAAAATCTTGGATGTGAATCTTAAAGCACCCTATGAATTATCGAAATTAAGTCTGCCATTTTTAAAACAATCTTCATCAGCCTCCATCATAAATATTAGTTCCATTAGTGCTCTTTCTCCGGAGAAAGGATTGGGCCTGTACAGTGTTAGTAAATCTGCACTTGTAGCCTTGACCAAAGCCTTTGCTAAGGAATGGGGAACTTACAATATTAGGGTAAATGCCATTTGCCCTGGATTGATTAAAACAAAATTCAGTGAAGTACTTTGGTCTAATCAAGAACTTCGAGAAAAGTTTTTAGAAGCACTTCCATTGAAAAGAATTGGAGAGGAAGAGGAAATTGGTGCTATGGCTTTGTTCCTAGCTTCTGATGCCTCAAGTTATACTACAGGCAGTATTTTTACCGTAGATGGGGGTTTTCAAGCTTAGTCACTAGTCAAATAATTCTATTGTTTAAATACCTTTTTCTGCAAGACATGGGATCAATTAATGTTTATATATGATTCTATCATATGCGCTTTAAGTATTTTATGAATGTCAATTTAACCCGAAATATGCAATAGACATTCTATTACCTGCTGAAATCGCTTTAAAATACCCAATCGTTGCTGTTTTCAATTTCAGCATAGCGGTGCTATGCTAAAATCTCCAAACAGCCTGAATTTCTTGCGATTGCAACACATACGAATCCTATTACATAATACGGGTATAAATACAAGTATTACAAGGCTCAAGACATCATAATCTAGAAGAAAAACTGATCAAGGCTAAAGAGCGGTAAAAAAATTGGCGGAATTGTTGCGTAAATCGGAGCAATACCGCCATTAAATTATCGCTTAATTCAATGAAGTAAGCTCAGCAATTAACTATTCTAAAAGAAATTCATTGGTATTTCTCTTTAATTGAAAGTAGTCAAAACTATAATTTCAAAGCAGTTTAAGCCCTTTAGGACTTGGATCACTCTTGCTCTTCTTCATCCTCATCTTCATCTATTTCTATAAGTCGTACTTTTACAGCTTCTTTGATAGGTGTCACATGTCCACCTATATTTTCAGCTATATAATAGGTCAATTGGGCACCAAAAAGGAAGATGACAACGGAATAATAAACCCAAATCAACACTACCACCAAAGACCCTGCAGTACCATAATAACTGCCTACATCTGCATTACCAAGATACAGCCCTATAAGAAGCTTCCCCAAAGCAAAAAGAAGCATAGTAACGAATGCACCCAACCACACATCTTTCCATTTCACCTTGGCATCTGGAAGAATTTTATACATAAGGCCGAAAATCAAAACAAAAATCCCTTGGGTAACCAGAAAATTGATGACTGAAGCCAGTTTTAAGGTGCTGCTGTCAAACAAATCAGAAAAATAGTTCAGTAATATCACTATAAAGGCATCTGCTAGGAGAGAAACCAACAGTAAAAAGCCAATTGATGCCACCATGGAAAAGCTAAGCACCCTATTAATTATATATTTTAAGAGCCCTTTTTCAGGTTTAGATCTAATGTGCCAAATGTGATTGATGCTGTTTTGCAAACTTACAAATACCGTAGTTGCAGAGAAAATGAGTACCGAAATACCGACAATTCGAGAATAAAATGTCTGCCCACTTATGGCCACATTCGCCATAACATCTTCAAGAGTAGATGCACTTTCACTACCCATTAATTTTGTGACTTGTGCGAATAGCTCTTCTTTTACGGTATCCTCATTTAAGAGCACAGAAGCAATATTGAGTATGATTATCAATAAAGCAGGAAGAGAAAATATGGTATAAAAGGCAGTAGAGGCAGCAAAGGTAAAGGAATCATTTTTCCCAAAATCTTTAACTCCATCTATTAAAATCTCAAAAACAGAATATTTTTTAAGGCTTTTTATTTTACTTTTTATCATTGCGTCTTCAAGTAATTTTCAAAATTTATGATACCAAAAATCATTCCCTATTTTAAATATTGGTCAATAACCTCACCTTAAACCCGAAATATGCAATAGACATTCTATTAAGTGCTGAAATCGCTTTAATATCAGCCACTTCGTTGCTGTTTTCATTTTCACCATAGCGGTGCTATGCTAAAATCTCCAAACAGTCTGATTTTTTTGCGATTGTAACACTTCCCGTAAACACGGGACAGGCTTCACCCCTGACAATGTCAGGGCGGAGAAATCCTATTACATAATCCGGGTTAAATTACGCAATAGGTTTATTGAACCATTAGGAAACAGTTGTAAAGCTGCGAAATAAAAGTTATTTGAAATTAAAGAAGTCAAAAATTGTTTAAACCCTACTGAATCAATCCTTTTAGCAAAAAAAATTCTTTACCGTCACTGAAGTAAAAATTGCGAAAGTTTTTATCTAGTAATATAATGCAAAAGACAATTAATCTTTAAGCCATCATTTGATTATTAATTGTTGTTTAGAAGCAATAGTTCAACAAAAATAATTTTATCTGATACCCTGATCAGGAAATTTACCGGTAATGGTTCTTCCAAAAGCTTTCATTTCTTCCATTTGCTCCTGTAAATTTCCATTCGGTTGAATTACAGGACCTATACCTGCAAGTTTTCTTTTATAATCTAAAAAGCCAATCACTACGGGTACATTTGCCCCTAGAGCAATATGGTAAAAACCAGATTTCCACCTTGGTGCATAGCTTCTTGTTCCTTCAGGGGTTACCATCATAACCAACTCCTCCCTCTCTTCAAGCATCTGAATCATCGCCTCTGTGTAGGTTTGCTTTCTTTTGCCTACTACTTTTTTTCTATCGATAGGTATGCCTCCCAAAGCTTTGATTAGCCATCCCAGTGGCCCTATCATTATCTCTTTTTTAATGGTGAATTTTACGGGAACTTCCATTATGTAAAAAGCAGACAATGCATAAATCAAGTCCCAATTACTGGTATGAGGGATCGCAATAAGGACTGCCTTTTTTAAACCTTCAGGCCATTTACCTGAAACTTTCCATCCAGAAATCCAAAATATAAAACGAGCTAGTAATTTCATGATTTATATAAACTGTTAATATCCTGACTTTTCAAAAGAGACAATGATTGGTTTTCAAGTAAAAATTCTTTGCAATATTGGTAGCCGGTATCGTAAATTTCCATGGCTTTTTTCACTTCCAACACACCAAATTTTGCCAAACCTGGAGGATCTATAAAGTAATCGCATTTGGGCTTCCTGCTATAAACATTGTAGTTCAAAGCCATTATCACAGATCTTTCTATCAATCCTTTTATATGTGTATCCCCTTTTAGGTCAGGTAGATTGTTACAATTGACCCCAATGATGGTGTCACAGTCATCAACCAAAGGTTCCACAGGGAGATTATTTAGTACGCCTCCATCTATATACAATTCCCCATTCAATAAAATCGGTTCAAACATCCCCGGTATACAAGCAGATGCCATCAATCTTTTAATCAAAGGGCCATTGGAGAAGAACTCCGTACGACTTTTTTGAAAGTTGGTAGCAGTTACGAATATGGGGATCTTTAAGGCAGAGAAATCATCTTCAGGCAAATATTTCGCAAATAAATCTGCTAAAAGATCCATTCTTAACAATGCCTTAAAACTAATTGAAGGCTTGAAGAATTTAAAGTATTTGGTTTGGACAATAATGTCTAATATCTCTCTTGGGGCATAACCATGGGCATACATTGCCGCAACAATGGCCCCCGCGCTACTACCAGAAAGACAGTCAGGGTAAATACCTTCTTCATTGAGGGCTTGCAAAACGCCTAGGTGCGCAATACCTCTCACTCCTCCCCCAGATAAGGCAAGTCCTATTTTATTGTTTTTTTTCAATAGATAAATTGATAGAAAATCATGCGATAAATAGAACCAGAATTAAGACAATGATTGCCCCTTATTCCTGAACAACACCCATCGAACAAAATTTCTCAATGCGTTTTTCGATGCGTTTCTCAACTTTCATTTTGTCAAGTTCCACCAAAGCTTCATTGATCTTCTCTTTAATTCTCAAGGCCATGTCTTGCATATTTCTATGCGCGCCACCTAGTGGTTCTTCTATAATAGTATCAATCAAGCCATTATTTTTCATATCAGGCCCTGTCAACTTAAGTGCTTCTGCAGCTTGCTCCTTATGATCCCAGCTTCTCCATAAAATGGTAGAGCAATTTTCGGGAGAAATAACAGAATACCAGGAATTCTCAAGCATCATTACCTTATCACCAATAGCGATACCTAAAGCACCACCAGAAGCTCCTTCACCAATAATGATACAGATAACAGGAACCTTTAGCTTAAACATTTCCCTAAGGTTTTTGGCGATAGCTTCCCCTTGTCCTCTTTCCTCAGCTTCTATTCCGGGATATGCACCAGGAGTATCAATTAAAGTAATGATAGGCTTATTGAATTTCTCAGCCATTTTCATTAACCTCAATGCCTTTCTGTAACCTTCAGGGTTGGCCATACCAAAATTCCTTTCTTGGCGAAGTTTGGTATTTCTTCCTTTCTGTTGACCTATAAACATAACAGATCTGCCATCAATGTCACCAAGGCCACCTATCATCGCCTTGTCATCTTTTACAGTCCTATCACCATGTAACTCTATAAAATCATTGGTCATTTCATAAATATAATCCAATGCATAAGGTCGGTCAGCATGTCGGGAAAGTTGAACCCGCTGCCATCTGGTAAGGTTTTGAAAAGTTTCTCTTTTTAATATTTGAAGCTTTTCCTCTAGAGATTGGATATCTGTAGACAAGTCTATGTTTTTTTCATTAGCCAAATGAATCATTTCCTGAAGTTTAAGCTCCAGATCAGCTATTGGCTTTTCAAATTCTAATACCATAAAGTGAAGTTTTGAAGTATCAAAGATAAAAATTAATTTTTGATTACATGATCAACTTTTATCAAAGATATATTATAAAGGTTTTTGTCAGGTTAAAATCTTGCCATCTTTCATGGTTAGCATTCTATCCGACATCCCTGCTAGGGATTGGTTATGAGTAACGATTACAAAGGATTGTCCTAGTTCATCCCTTAATTTAAAAAATAGTTCGTGAAGGGATTGGGCATTTTCCGTATCCAGATTACCACTAGGTTCATCTGCGAAGATTATATCAGGACTATTGACCAAAGCCCTTGCTACAGCCACACGCTGTTGTTCCCCTCCTGATAGCTGGGAAGGCTTGTGTCCTAACCTAGAACTGATTCCAAGTAAACCGGCCAATTCATCGGTTCTTTTTCGAAGTGCGCTTTCTGGCTTTTTACCTATTAAACCTGGAATCCAGATATTTTCTTCGGCAGTAAATTCCGGAAGCAAATTGTGGAACTGAAAAATAAAACTTATTCTATCATTCCTGAAGCTAGCTAATTTATCTCCATTAAGCTGTAGAACATCAATATCATCTACTTTCAAAGTACCTTGATCTGGTTTATCTAAAGTACCTAAAATATGCAATAGGGTACTTTTTCCTGCACCTGATGCACCAACTATGGACACGATCTCCCCTTTCTTGATAGTTACATCTACCCCTTTGAGGACATGGAGATCACCATAATATTTTTGAAGAGATTGAGCGTAAAGCATAGTATTATATGAGGATAAAATAAGTAATGGGAACAAACATAGTTGTATTTTAAAATTAATCAAAAATTAAATCATGATTGAAGTTTTAAATTTATGAAAGAACATTATTAGCTATACACTTGATTTTTAATGGCATGAAAAGTACCTAATAGTATAAACATGGCCCAAACATGAAAAGATTACTTAAAAAGCAGCTCGTAAATCTTGAATAATCGGACATTAGACATTAACTTCGGGCAAAAATTTGACCAGAATGAATATACACGAATATCAAGCTAAAGAAGTTTTAAAATCTTACGGAGTCAAAATCCAAGAAGGGATTGTTGCTGAAAGCCCGGAAGCTGCACTTGAGGCAGCAAAAAAGCTTACTGCAGATACAGGTACTTCCTGGTATGTTCTAAAAGCACAAATCCATGCTGGAGGTAGAGGTAAAGGAGAAATTAAAGAAACCGGATCAAGAGGCGTGGTTTTGGCTAAATCTTTGGAAGACGTTCCAGTGAAAGCCAAGGATATATTAAATGGCACCCTAGTTACGATTCAAACAGGTGATGAAGGGAAATTGGTCAATAAAATCCTTGTGGCACAAGATGTCTATTATCCTGGTAAATCAGAACCTAAGGAATATTATTTGTCAATTTTATTGGACAGAGCTACAGGCAGCAATATAATCATGGCATCTACTGAAGGTGGTGTGAACATTGAGGAAATAGCTGAAAATTCTCCAGAGAAAATCATTAAGGAGTGGATAGATCCATTATTGGGTATTCAGCCTTACCAAGCTAGAAAGGTAGCCTTTAAGTTAGGTCTTGAAGGAAATGCTTTCAAGGAAATGGTGAAATTTATCATGGCCCTTTATGCTGCCTATGATGCCAGCGATGCTTCTCAATTTGAAATTAACCCAGTATTGAAAACATCTGATGACCAAATTTTGGCTGTAGATGCAAAGGTAAATCTGGATGACAATGCCCTTTATAGAAACAAAGGCTTGGCTCAAATGAGAGATGTTAGTGAAGAAGATCCTTTTGAGGTTGAGGCTGCAGAGTCAGGATTGAACTATGTTAAGCTTGATGGCAATGTAGGTTGTATGGTAAATGGTGCAGGACTTGCTATGGCAACAATGGACATGATTAAGCTTTCTGGCGGTGAGCCTGCAAACTTCCTAGACGTTGGAGGCGGGGCCAATGCACAAACTGTTGAAGCCGGTTTTAGAATCATCTTAAAAGATCCTAAAGTAAAAGCCATATTGATCAATGTATTTGGCGGTATCGTTAGATGTGATAGAATTGCATCAGGTGTGGTTGAAGCTTATAAATCTATCGGTGATATCCGCGTTCCTATTATTGTAAGATTACAAGGTACGAATGCGGAAGAAGGAGCAAAAATAATAGACGAATCAGGTCTAAAAGTTACTTCTGCAATAACATTGAAAGAAGCAGCTGAAAAAGTACAAAAAGTATTAAATGCTTAATTAATTTAACTAATATTGCGGCCTCATTGGCCTGCATGCACCCGTAGTTCAACTGGATAGAATATCGGATTTCGGCTCCGAGGGTTGAGGGTTCGAATCCTTCCGGGTGTACAAAAAAGGCCCCTTATGAAAATCATAAGGGGCCTTTTTTATTTATTATACTACTGCAAGAGGCGCGTTTGAGTTAGTTATTAGGTGATAAAACACATGCTTAGTCATGTGACTGCAAACACGCCCCCTGAGAGGCTAATTAAGATTCTTTAATCCATTTGAACAAAGTCTGATAAGTAACACCAGTATCTTTGCTGAAATCAGCTTTAGTTTTACCTTCAGCCTCCGCTTGCTTCCAGTTAGCAAGAATGCTAGCTTTCTCTTCTGAAGAATAGGTTCTTCTGCCACGTGTAGCTGTCATATCAGCTTTGGCATCTACTCCATAGATAAATTGAATAATTCCCATTAATTTAGAAGCTTCACTTTTAGAAGACAATCCCAAATCATTCAGATCAGCAATCGCTGAATCCTTTAGATTTTTTGTTACAAAAGGATGCTTTCCTTTTTTGTGTGCTTCATCGATAGAATGGAAAATATTTCCATCTGCATCTTCCATATAAACCACCGCATTGGTTTTAGAAAGATCCGAGTACTTGTTTAAAAATTCTTGAATAGACATGATATTATAAATTATTTAGATGATAAACTTAACAAAGCTACATTTTAATTTTTAATTGATTTACAAATTCCACACCAGAAATTATGTTTTATTCAATATCTATAATTAAAACGCCTAATTATTATAAATTGTTTTAATTAAATTAGTAAAAATTGGAGAAATATATTTCTATTCACCATTTCAATTAGGATTATTTAGGGTTTTAACGGCAACGTTAACGAAAATAAGTCTTTTTCCATTTAATTTAAGCCATTACAATTAAATAATTGGTGCTCCATTTAATTTGAATTAAGGCATTAAGTATTTTTTTAAAATTGTTTAGGATTTTTAAAACTAAATCGATAAGTTTAAATACGCTTGTTTTTAATTTGTTCAACTATGTCAAAATTTCACCCAAACAAGTTCAATAAACAAGCTTTGATATTGACCAATTATTAGTCTTTTATCCATTAATAATTGAGGTCGGTTTTAATCCTGTTTCAAAGATAGAAACTTAGGATTAACTGTAAAAGTAATTTCATTTTAGATTAGTAAATACAAGAATAAAAAAAACTTATCTGCAAAATTATCTATAAACTGATTATGGCTGCAATCATCAATTTTATTTGGCAGAGTATAATTTGCCTTTTGTTTTTTTACGCCTTTTATTGGGTATTTCTAAAAGATGAAAAAACATTTGTGTTTAATAGGATCTATCTATTGACCACGCCATTTTTAGCCATAGCTTTTTCTTTGATCGAAATCCCTGTATCTTTTGAAAAACCTAGTATTTCATTAGAGAATACAGCTTTTTTAAAAGCGCTCGAATTTGATGCTCAAAAAGAAATCGCTGGCACTTATGGACTACCTGAAGTAACCGTTACAGGAAGTAGGCTACCTACTTTATGGGGAATTACAGACTACCTACTCCTTGCTTATTTAATTGTAGCAATTTTTCTTTTTGCTAAATTCTACTGGCAGTTCCTACAGCTCAAACAAATTCTAAGAAAGGGCTGGTACCAAACAACATTTATCCTTAAAGACAATTATTTTAAAGTACCCACTTTCGGGCTTACTCCAGTGTTTTCCTATTTTGATAAAATATTTTGGGATGATGAGCTTGAACTTAATCATAAAGAAAAAAAGCAAATTCTTAACCATGAGATAGAACATGTAAAACAAAAACATACTTATGATGTGATCATTTATCAGATTATGTGTAATGTTTTTTGGTTTAACCCTATAATTCACCTAATGCAAAAAGCATTAATTGATTTACATGAGTTTCAAGCAGATGAAAGTGTAATAAAAGACCTTGAACTCAAGGATTCTTATCCTAAACTTGTTGCTAAAATGGCTTTTCAAGGCTTGGACCTTTCTTTGGGCAACTACTTCATTCGCTCCACAACTTTGAAAAGAATTCAAATGATGAAAGCAAATAGGAAAACAAACTGGTTTAAGTTGGCCATGTTGGTTCCTTTAATGATTATGGTCTTTGGCTTGATATCAATGAAAAGCAACAATAGCATAATTTCTTTCAATAATTATTCTACACTACCCATTTCATTTTTAAAAAATCAGATTGTCGCTTTCCAAGATTCAATAGCGGTAGGTATAAAACTTAAAAACGTTAAAAACCCAACACATTATGAAAGTATAGGTAAACTTAAACATGAATCACTCAATGTACAGGTAGGTGAATTATCCTACGAATTCACTGGTATCAAAAACCAGCAGGAATACATAAAAGTACTCAACTTAGTCGAATCATTACGCCCTAATTCAACCCTTAATAAGAAGTATGAAAATGCTTACCCCTATTACTCTATAGATCATAAACCAGAGCCAAAAATAGGTTGGGATGCCTGGGAAAATTATTTGACAAACCAAATCCCTAAAGAGCTTATAGACGAAATCTATATAAATGGAGGCAGTGTAGAGTTGGAATTTGTGGTAGATCAAGAAGCAAAAATAGTTAGTCCATCTATCAAAAAAAGTTTAGGGGAAGAGGTGGATCAAATATTATTGGCTTCACTTATTGACACAAAAGCTCCAGCTTGGTTGACTGGCAAAAAAGACAATGAAATAGTTGCCGTAGTAGTGAATGCAAAAATAGAACTTGAAAACCCAAATCAACAAAATGACAAAAAAGTCACTTTAATTTCTTCTACAACTAACAATAGAACTTCAGTTCAAAACACCAAAACTAAATCATTCCCTGAAAACTTAGCCATAGAGTTAAGAGATGATTTAAAGTCTGGAGCAATTACGCTTGGTAACTCATTTAAAAAACACATGGCCAAAACACTTTCTTTTCCTAAAGAGACCATTAAAAATAATATATCAGGGACTGCAATAGTTAGGCTTAAAACGAATTCTAAAGGGAGATTAACAGACATCTCTTTTGTAAATAGTATTGATCAAAGTTTTGAAAAGGCGATATTAAATGTCTTAGCAGATGCTCCCAATCTAGTACCTGTTCATCAATATAAAGGATATGAATTGTTACTACCTATTTCTTTTAAAATTAATGGATCAAACATCAATAATATAATTCCAGGTTTAAATGAAGATTATGGAGATGTAATTTACATCAATGGCTATAAGGCTGAAGAAAATCGATTTACCAGTGACCCTATCGAATCTAAAGTAGACGAAATACCAGTTCATATTATTAAAGAGGGCTTGGTTAACTTTAATGGCGTGATCATGCCAATTAACACAAGTCTATCGAAAATCATGAATGCCTATATCAGGCATTTTTCCATCAATCCCCAATCTATTAGCATCAATTTTTCTGCGGAAAAAGATGTGAAAATGGGTGAAGTTCAGAATGTACAGTTTGCACTTAGGGAAGTAGGAATTAGAAAAATCAACTTCCGAGAATCGGGAGAGCAAGTTGGGAATTCTGATAGCGCTCCTGTATACCTAATAGATGGAGTATTTTTTCCAAACCCTAAAGTAATGGATTACCCTAATCCAGAAAACATCAAAACCATTTCCATAGTGGGTCCAGACAAAATGAATATATATGGATCAAAAGCCAAAAACGGTGTAATAGTCATTACCACGAATTAAGCTCCCCTTCGCCGATAAAAGCATCTTTAATTGGTGAAAACCTTGATCAGCATCAAAATTAGCCTGCCTTTTGGTAGGTTTTTTTTATATATTGCAGTAGTTAATAACCCTAATTAAACAAGAAAATGACGCATAAATCACTTTTATACTTTTTTTTACTTTCTATATTGCCTTGCCTGGTCTTCGGACAAAAGGATGCCAACAAAGACGAGTCAAAAGTTCCTGAATATTCTATCCCTGACATCTTTGTAAACCTGAAGGGACAAGAAATAAACTCAATACAAGATTGGGTACACAAGCGGAGACCTGAAATAGTAAACCTTTTTGAAGACAATGTCTATGGTAATATGCCAAAAGCCATAGACGCCATAAATTTCACCACAGTCAATGAGGACAAGATGGCCATGAATGGAATGGCTACCCTGAAAGAGGTGGACATAGAAGTGACCAATAGATCTAAAAAAATTACCATTAGGTTGATTCTTTTCATACCAAATAGAAAGAATCAACCTGCCCCAGTATTTCTATTAATCAATCATAGAGATCCTGAAAACATAGACCCCACCAGAAAAACCAAAATGGGTTTCTGGCCAGCAGAGGAAATAATTCAAAGGGGCTATGCTGCAGCTACTTTTCATGTAAAAGACGTTTCTGATGATGACAAGGTAACCTTTACAGAAGATATCCTTAACACACTGTACCCCGAAGAATTAGAAAAAGAAAATGGAATGCGTGGATTAGGAGCCTGGGCATGGGGAGCTATGCGTGCCATGGACTACTTTGAAACGGCACCTGAAATTGATTCTAAAAAAGCAGCTGTAATCGGGCACTCTAGAGGAGGTAAAGCTTCTCTATGGACAGGAGCATCGGACCCCAGATGGGCCATCACAATTTCTAATGAGTCAGGTTGCGGTGGAGCAGCTCTGTCAAGAAGAAAATTTGGAGAGACTGTGAAAGTAATAAACACCGTTTTCCCCTATTGGTTTACGGACAATTTCAACAAATACAACGACAATGAAGCACTTTTGCCAATAGACCAACACATGCTAATCGCTTCAATAGCACCTAGAGCAGTCTATGTGGCCAGTGCATCTGAAGACCTATGGGCTGATCCCAAAGGAGAATACACTTCATTACAATTAGGTACTCGCGTACACAGAGAGATCTACAATATGGAAGGAAACTTCCCTAAAGTAATAAATGCACCAGGTAACCCTGTACACCTGCCTTATGCAGGACACCACATTCGTGAGGGAAAACACAATTTGACTCCTTACGATTGGAATCTATTCATGGATTTTGCTGACAAACATTACGGATATAAAAGTGGACAATGATAGACGAAAATTCCTCCAAAATTCAGCTAAACTAACCGGCCTTACTTTTGCTAGCCCGGTTATTCTTCCTTCTAACTCTAAAGCTAGTACCATAGCCATTGGCAGCTACCAAAGGGACTTGGGAATGAAGTTGTGCCTTGCCTACTTTTGGGGCATAGAAAAACATAAAACTGCCCTATCCCGGCAAATGGATGTAAGGGGTGCTGTTAGTCCAATACATGCTAATTTGGCTGGACTGCCGGGTGAAAAAGACAATTCAAGAAACGTGATCAAGGCCATCAAGAATGTATGGGCCAAAGAAAGTCTTGAATTAAGGGTTGTAGAGGGACCTCCCTATCTTGGCTTAAAAACCAAACTTGCTCTGTCTGGTCGTGACGAAGAAATAGACAATTTTATCACTTTAATGAAAAATTTATCTCTTGAAGGAATTGATACCATCTGTTACAATTGGATGCCAGTGATAAGTTGGGCACGTACTTTTTTAGATAAACCAGGTCGAGGTGGCGCCTTAGTGAGTGGCTTCAATTCAGCGGCCATGCTCCAAAAGGATCCCATTACAGAATATGGAGATTTAACTCCAGAAACGATGTGGGAAAACCTTGAATATTTCCTTAAAGCAGTTGGACCTGAGGCCGAAAGGTATGGAATTAAACTGGCCCTACATCCAGACGATCCTCCGGTTGACAATATACAAGGTATACCCCGAATCATTACCTCGGTTGAGGCTTTTAAAAAAGTCCTAGGGCTTTATCCAAGTGAAAACAATGGCATTACATTCTGTCAGGGTAGTTTTGCATCCATGGGCAGTGCAGATGACCAAGTTAATATACCTGAAGCCATCCGGTACTTCGGCAAAAGAAAAGCCATTCATTTTGTCCATTTCAGGGATGTAAGAGGAGATAAAAACAATTTTGAAGAGACCTTTCATGACGAGGGAAAAACAGATATGTTTGCAGCCATGCAGGCCTATCATGAAATAGGATTTACTGGGCCAATACGACCGGATCATGTTCCTACCATGGCTGGAGACAGTAATGACAAGCCAGGATATAGCACCATCGGAACCCTATTTGCCATAGGCTATATAAGAGGCTTAATGGAAGGTGTCGGCAAAACCAAGGCCTAAAAGCAATTTTAATGCTTCACTTATATCGACTGAAAACTCCTAATAAAAAAATTCCAACATCATTCAATTCAAAATCCTTAACATTACTTAACCTATATATTTTTTTCGCAATTAGTGAATCTTTTATTAAACCCGGATTATCTATTAGGATTTCTCCGCCCTGATAATGTCAGGGGTGAAGCCTGTCCCGTGTTTACGGGAAGTGGTGTAATCACAATAAAATCAGGCTATTTGGAGACTGAGTCATAGCACCGCTATGGTGAAGTCGAAAATAGCAACGAAGTGACTGATTTTAAAGTGATTCCATCACGTAATAGAAGGTCTATTGCATATTTCGGGTTAAACAATATATTCAATACTTATTGTACGGTAGAATAGCTTATCAATGGTCTATTCTTATCATTTATAGTAATAAATTAAAACTTTTATATGAATCGCTGGTTAAAATATTTTCTTCTATTTATAGGTGCCATTTTATTGATAGCTCTAATTTACGGAACCTACCAATTTCGTGACAGGCACAAGGGATACGACTTGAACTTGTCTTTGATGAATGAAGGTAAAGGTGAATTATCTGCAGGCTTTGCCATTGCAGACATAAGCCCTGTTGGTTTTGACACCTGGGAAGATGCTAATAACGATGCAAGATTCAATGAGTCCGATGGGGACCATTACAATGACCTCAATGGGAACGACAAATTTGATCCTATTTGGTTAGCAGGCTTTCAGCAAAACAGACCGGCATCGGGAATCAATGACCCTTTATGGGCAAGGGCCATGGTTTTAAATGATGGGAAAATCAAATTGGGTCTATGCGTTATTGACATGATAGGTTTTGGCAATGATGAGGTACTAACGGTCAGAAAAAGAATTCTTGAACAAACAGATCTAGATCATGTAATCATCACTAGTACTCATGTGCATTCCTCTCCGGATATGATGGGCATGTGGGGACCGGATCCATTCACGCGAGGCGTCGATGAAGGTTACAAAAACCTGGTCTTTGACGGGATTGTGTCCTCTGTATTGGAAGCTTACAACAAACAAAAACCTGCTTATTTAAAATTCGCTATTAATGAAAGTGACGCCGCACCACTTGTCGGCGATACCAGGGCACCGGAAGTATACGATGCTGCCATTAGATTAATGCAGGTAGTGGACAAAGACACGCATAAGACTTTAGGAACAATTTTGAACTGGGGCAATCATCCCGAAACCCTTTGGTCTCAGAATACTTTGGTAAGTTCTGATTTCCCTCATTATTGGAGGGAATACATGGAAAAGGGAATTGTGTACAATGACTCTGTTTACCACGAAGGATTAGGAGGGGTTTCTATATTCCTCAATGCCGCCCTTGGAGGACTAATGACCACTAGGCCAAGCGACCCATTGCTCCACCCCTACTCAAAGGACACTTTGAAAGAGGCAACTGTAGAAAAAATTGATGCACAGGGGATGGCGCTCGCTAAAATAAGCTTTGAAACCATGGAAAAAGGCATGGATACTGTGTACAATAGCAGCTTGGCTTTACGTGCCAAAACTGTAGCACTACCTATGGTAAATAAATTATTTAGGCTTGCCTCTTTTATTGGGGTTTTTGATCGTGGATTTGTCTCTTGGGGAAAGGTAAGGTCAGAAGTAAACGCATGGAAACTAGGCCCTGCAACTTTTGTACATATTCCAGGTGAACTGTATCCAGAGATCCTCAACGGCGGAGTAGAAGCTCCGGAAGGCGCTGATTTTGGCATAGCTCCAGTAGAAGTCCCTGCCATCAAAAGTCAAATGCCAGGCAAATTTAAATTCTTTAGTGGAATGGCTAATGATATGATTGGGTATATTGTGCCCAAAAGCCAGTGGGATGAAAAACCTCCTTTCACTTATGGAAGAGATAAAGCACCCTATGGAGAAGTTAATTCACTAGGCCCTGAAACAGCTCCTATATTACATAGGGAGACTTTGAAGTTACTCAATGACCTATCAAAAACAGCTTCCTCGCTAGAGAGGAACTAAGCTATTAAAGATTAATATGAACAGCAAAACACAATCGGTAGAGGCCTATCTTGATGAAATCCCTGATAAAAGAAAGGAAGCTTTTATAAAATTGCGAGAAGTAATTAACTCAAACCTTCCTGAGGGTTTTGAAGAAACCATGAGTTATGGTATGATTGGCTATATTGTTCCCCATAAACTTTATCCAGCTGGGTACCATTGCAACCCCAAATTGCCCCTACCCTTTGTAAACTTAGCCAATCAAAAGAATTATATAGCGCTATACCACTTAGGGATCTATGCCAATGAGGAATTATTGAACTGGTTTACAACTGAATACTCAAAGTTCAGTACTACCAAACTGGACATGGGTAAAAGCTGTATTCGCTTCAAAAAAATGGACAAAATACCCTATGAATTAATAGGGAAACTAATGGCAAAAGTGAGTACGCAAGAGTGGATAAGCACTTATGAGAATAGCATAAAAAAATAGGGCTGGAAAATTTCCAACCCTATTTTCAATAAATTCTAAAGCCTAAGGCTTATTATTTTTTTGCAATGTATTGCAACAAGTCTACTACTTTGTTAGAGTATCCCCATTCGTTGTCATACCATGCAACCAATTTCACAAATTTGTCACTTAACTGGATTCCAGCACCTGCATCAAATATAGAAGTTCTTGGGTCACCGATAAAATCATTAGAAACAACTGCATCTTCAGTGTAACCCATGATTCCTTTTAGTTCTCCATCAGCCGCTTCCTTCATTTTGGCACAAATCTCTTCGTAAGTAGCACCTTTTTCCAATCTTACAGTTAAATCTACTACAGATACATCAGGAGTAGGAACTCTGAAAGACATACCAGTCAATTTACCATTCAATTCAGGGATAACTTTACCTACAGCTTTAGCTGCACCAGTAGAAGAAGGGATGATGTTTTGTCCAGCACCTCTTCCGCCTCTCCAGTCCTTCATAGAAGGTCCGTCAACAGTTTTTTGAGTTGCAGTAGTAGCATGTACAGTAGTCATTAATCCTTCTACGATACCCCAATTGTCATTCACCACTTTTGCAAGAGGAGCAAGACAGTTAGTAGTACAAGAAGCATTGGAAACAAATACCATGTCAGAAGTATATGTACCTTCGTTCACGCCCATAACGATCATCGGCGTATCATCTTTTGAAGGAGCTGACATTACTACTTTTTTAGCACCTGCATCAATATGACCTTGTGCTTTGTCTTTGGTTAAGAATAAACCTGTAGATTCTACAATGTACTCTGCACCTACGTCAGACCATTTCAAATCAGCAGGGTTTCTTTCAGCCGTAACTCTGATGGCGTTGCCATTCACTATTAATTGGCCATCTTTAACTTCCACATCACCTTTAAATTGGCCATGGGTAGAATCATATTTTAGCATGTAGGCCATGTAATCTACATCAATCAAATCGTTGATGCCTACAATTTGAATATCTTCTCTTTCCTGTGCAGCACGGAAAACGAGTCTTCCTATCCTACCGAATCCATTGATACCTACTTTAATTTTTTCCATAATGTTGATTGTCTATTCTATGGTTTATAAGATTACTATTTTTTACTGTCCACCGCTTTGGAAATAATATGAAGTTCTAGTGCTGAACAATTCAAAATTAGCCAATAGTGCCATTTGATCTTTCCTTCCGAAATTTTCAATGGTCAAATTTATAAAAATTAAATTTATCATTGAAATTTTGTTTTTGAATAGTTGTAAAAACTTAACATTTATCCAACAAACCTACCGTTCTGAATTTTTATCTTAATTTTGAGCCTCACACTTAAAAGATTTATGGAAGAATTAGATCAAATGCAGATCAATTTTGGGGAAGGTTCTTTACTATTGATGAACATATCCCTAGCTGTAATTATGTTTGGCGTTGCCCTTGAAATCAAACTTTCAGATTTCACTTATTTATGGACAAACCCAAAATCATTTTTTTTAGGGATTATCTCTCAATTTATACTATTGCCATTTTTAACTTTATTATTGGTATTCGCACTTCAACCCACTCCTAGTGTTGCTTTAGGAATGTTCCTAGTAGCCGCATGTCCGGGTGGTAATATTTCAAATTTCCTAACCAATTACAGTAAGGGTAATAGTGCACTGTCTGTAAGTCTTACGGCATTTGCCACTTTAAGTTCTGTAATACTAACTCCATTTAACTTTGCATTATGGTCAGGCATGTATGAGCCGGCTGCCCTTCTATTAAAAAGCATAAGCCTTGATTATGCCGATGTATTTGAGACAGTAGCTTTGATTTTAGGAATTCCATTAATTTTAGGAATTTATGTCAACAATAAAAAAGCCCAAATGGCCCAAAAAATGGCTAATATCCTTAAGCCCATTAGTGTTGTCATTTTTATAAGCATTGTTATCATTGCATTTTTTAGCAATTTTGACCTATTCATTAGGGTTATAGGATGGATTTTTGGCCTTGTTTTAATGCATAACCTTATTGCTTTAGGTTCAGGCTACAGTATATCGAAAATATTTGGCCTTAACCTTCCCGACACTAAAACGCTAACAATAGAAACAGGCATTCAAAATTCCGGCCTAGCCCTTGTTTTGATTTTCAACTATTTCGATGGATTGGGGGGAATGTCGATTATCGCAGGATGGTGGGGGATTTGGCACATAATATCAGGGTTAACAATTGCTATGCTATGGAAAAAATACAACTATGTGGCAAAAACTATTTAATAGCCTATTGAACCGATGGGTTAAAATTGCCCTATGGTTTTACTTTTCTAAAATTGAGGTAAAGGGCAAATGGAAACCTTATAAAAATAACCCTATTGTTATTGTATCAAACCATCAGAATGCCCTATTGGATCCATTGTTGATCGCAACCTATATCGATCTTAAACCTCATTTTCTATCAAGAGCTTCTGTATTTAAAAATCCCATTATAGCCAAAATATTGACTTTTATCCGGATGGTTCCCGTCTATAGAATCAGAGATGGTTTTGGAAGTATACAAGGAAATAAATCAAGCTTTTCATTTTGCGAATCCGTCTTACAGAAACAAGGGAAAATTCTCTTATTCCCAGAAGGAAACCACAGCCTCAAGAGGCAGGTAAGACCTTTAAGTAAGGGATTCACAAGAATTGTAGCTGGGGCATTAATGCAGGATCCTGAAATGGATTTGAAAATTCTACCCATTGGCCTAAACTTCCAAGCCCACCAAAAATCTGGCACAAAGGTGCTGCTAGAAGTGGGAGAACCAATAGCCGCAAAAGAGTATATGGGCCAAGAGAAAGCCTTGGTGAGAAAAGTGCAAAATGAATTACAAAAATTGACACTGCATCTTCCTGAAGACAATTATGAAAATGCCCTTATTAAGCTCCTCCGAACCGACACTGATCTCACTACCTTCCGGACAGATAGTACACCTACCACCTCAAAACCAGTAGTTAGACAAAAAAATGCTCATCCAAAATGGAAAAATCGCTTGTTTAAGGCCATGCATTTACCTCTATGGCTAGTGTGGGCATGGATAAAACCTAAAATAAAAGACACCGTGTTTTATGGTACGATCAAATTTTGTCTGGGCTTGGTCGCTACCCCTATTTATTACCTCTTGGTTTTTATTTTAATTTATTCCTTTGCTTCTCTAAACACAGCTATTGTTTGTATCTTGCTTATGCTTTTAAGCTTAAAGATCAACCGAAATTGGTACAATGAAGGAGAAGAGGCGTTGATCTAATATTGTTTGAATTAGTAGTGATTTCAAATTTAATCTATGTCAAATCTATCATTGATTATCGAAGAAAGGGCAGCTTCTATCGGAAGTTTTTTGGTAGGGAGATTATTACCTTTTGCACAGAAAAGAGCAGTAGGCCCATTTGTATTTATCGACCATATGGGGCCTGTGCAATTGGATAAAGGGCAAAACCTGGATGTACCACCACATCCACATATAGGACTTTCTACCCTCACCTTTTTATTTGAAGGGTCTATATTGCATAAAGACAGTTTGGGTACCTCCGTAGAGGTCAAACCAGGTGAAGTGAATTGGATGACCGCAGGAAAGGGTGTAGTCCATTCGGAAAGAACCCCAGATTACCTTAGAAAAGTGGACAAAAAGCTTCATGGATTGCAAATATGGGTAGCTCTACCGAAAAATCTGGAACAAATGCCTCCCTCCTTTTCACATATCTCCGCAGATGAGATTCCTGCATGGGAGCAAGATGGTGTCCAAATGAAATTGATCGCTGGCAAAGCTTTTGGCAGGAAATCACCTGTACCCACCTATAGTGATTTGTACTTTTTAGAGATAAAGAGCAGTAAAGAAACTACATTGAATATTGGAGATGATTTATTTGGGGAAAGTGCACTATATATCCTAAGTGGGGAGATAAGTTCCGAAGGGAATACCTACGGACCTAAACAATTATTGGTAGCAAAGGATAGTAAAATATGCACTTTTACTATAGGGGAAAATACCACCGTTTACCTTTTTGGCGGCGAACCTTTTCCTGAAGAACGATTCATTGAATGGAACTTTGTCTCGTCAGACAAGGAATTAATCAAAGCAGCCAAATTAAAATGGCTTAACCAAACTTTCCCGAAAGTATCAGGTGAAACAGATTTTGTTCCTCTTCCTCAAAAAGGCAAATTCTAGTTTTAGGCTTGTCTCATCAATTCCCGTAAATTCAAAGGATAATTGAATGAAGACTACTGAATAGACAACTATCCACTCTGAAAAGCAATTTGTAAATAGTAGTTTGCTAGCACAAAGATTACAGGTATATTTGAACCCGGATTATGTAATAGAATTTCTCCGCCCTGACAATGGTCAGGGGTGAAGCCTGTCCCGTGTTTACGGGAAGTGTTGCAATCGCAAGAAAATCAGGCTGTTTGGAGATTTTAGCATAGCACATCTATGGTGAAATTGAAAACAGCAACGAAGTGACTGATTTTAAAGCGATTTCAGCATGTAATAGAATGTCCATTGCATATTTCGGGTTGATGGTTGTGCACCTTGATATTAATTATTCACTAAGGTTGTAAGGTAGGCGATAAAAGGTAACACTATGGAATATAAGCGACTATTGGAGAATAACAGGGTTTGGGTTCAGAAAAAATTGGCCCAAGACAAAGATTTTTTTGAAAAGCTTTCCAAAGGTCAAACGCCTAAGCACCTTTTTATTGGTTGTAGTGACAGCAGGGTTACAGCAGAAGAACTTTTAGGGGCTGATGCTGGGGAAGTATTTGTACACAGAAACATCGCGAATTTAGTTCCTAATAATGACAATAATTCAGCCTCGGTAATAGAGTATGCTGTGGGCCACCTAGAAGTGCGACATATAATTGTCTGCGGTCATTACTTGTGCGGGGGAATAGCTGCCGCTCTGGAATCAAAAGACTTAGGTATATTAAATCCCTGGTTAAGAAATATTAGGGATGTATATCGTTTACATTTTCAAGAGTTAAATTTAATTACGAATGAGCGGGAGCGATACAATCGACTTGTCGAATTGAATGTTCAGGAACAATGCATAAATGTGATAAAAATGGCTGTATGGCAAAAGAGCTTCCTAAAAAATGGAGGTCCAATAATTCATGGAGTTGTTTTTGATATCAAAACAGGCAATTTGATAGACTTAAATATAGATATAAATAAAATATTGAAAGAAGTCCGAAATATATATGACTTGGGAACGGAACTGCTTTAAAGTGAAAAGCTTCCCAAAATGCTACCTATCCTAATAGGCTTAAGTAGTCCTCTACCTTATCTTCCAACTCCTTTACTTTTTTTCAGTAGTCCAAGGTAATTTTACTGCGGATTTTACTTTGGGAAACAAAACATAGTCCGCCTCACCAAAAAGAACCATACTGTATACCTTATCTGCTTTGACATTGTCTCTGATAAACTGAATGGTTTTGCCTGTTATAGAAATATCATCCACAATTAGAATCCGGTGATGCCCGAAAAAATCCCAGGCAGCACTGTTTTCAATTTCTGCTGTAGATACAGAAAATTTCCCTCGCTTGTTCTTCTTACCTACAATAATTAATTTTAATTCAACGCCTAACTGATGAGCTATCATTGCCGCAGGTGACTTTGCTCCCTGAGAAATACCCAAAACCAAATCAATTTCAGGAAAATCAAATCCATACAATGCCTCACTAATGGCACCAAATGAAATATCTAAAGAAGGTTCCATAATTTAACTTTAAACTGTCAGAAAAATTTAAATTTCATTTGACCCTGAAATTTTCAAAAGTAACATTATTTCTGGTTGAATTCATTTCTAATCCTGTCATAAAAATCAGGATGTTCCTTACACCCAACTAAAAAACAAATTTTTAAACTAATTAACAATTTTAATTAGTTGAATTTTTCGCTTAAAAAAACAATTGGAACTAAGTAAAAAAATAAATTATTTACCCTGTAACCCAACTCAATTTTAGACAAACCTGCATTCAGGTTATCTTTCTTAATTAAAATAAAAATTAATTCATATATAGCCATAACCTATTATTTTATTGCCTCTATAATGAGAGGCATAAAGTCAAACAATGGCAATAATTAAATCACCTTTTCAAACTACATCATTACGTAAACATAATTAAACTTTATTTAAAAGACTAAATTTCAATAACTTAAACACATATTTTTAAATGGTCTGATAATTGCTACTTTCAAAACGAAATAAAACAACCATAAATAATAGAAAACCTTATGCCCGTAATTGGTGAACTCATAAAAAAAGCCATTGAACTTGGCGGTAAATTAAATTCAGAAAATAGCCCAGAAAAAGACCAGGAAAAGGTTTTAACCCAATTGTTGGAAACGGCTAAAGACACCGCTTTTGGAAAATACTATGGATTTAAAAACATCCTCGATGCTGAGGATATACCTAAGGCTTTTCAAAACAAAGTCCCCTATCATGATTATGATAAAATCTACAATGAATGGTGGAAAAAAATAAGGGAAGGGCATGAAGACATTACCTGGCCAGGAATTAACAAATATTTTGCAGTCAGTTCAGGAACAACCAGCAATAGCAAATATATCCCTGTGACGGAGGATATGGTTGATGCCATAAGAAAAACAGGTATTCAACAGGTAGTAAGCTTATCCAAATATGATTTACCTCCTGACTTTTTTGAAAGACAAATCATGATGTTGGGAAGTTCTACAGCACTTCAGCAGCAGGATGGTTTTTTACAAGGTGAAATAAGTGGTATCAGCGCCAATCAAATCCCTTTCTGGTTTCAAAGCTTCTATAAACCAGGGCCCGAAATCTCAGCCATTGAAGACTGGGATGAAAGAATCGAAGAGATTGCAAAAAATGCTAAAGATTGGGACATTGGAAGTATATCTGGTATTCCATCATGGATAGAGTTGATGATGAAAAGAGTGATCTCCTACCATGGAGTCTCTTCTATTCATGTCATCTGGCCCAACCTCTCCGTTTATACTCCCGGTGGTGTAGCCTTTGAGCCTCACAGAAAAAGCTTTGAGAAAAATCTTGCTCACCCATTGATTTATATAGACACTTATCTTGCTTCGGAAGGTTTTCTGGCTTTTCAGAACCGTCCCGATACAGATGCAATGGCCTTGGTTTTAGACAATGGTGTGTACTTTGAATTTGTGCCTTTTGAGCCTGAAAACATAGATGAAAATGGGGCTGTAAATGCCGATGCCAAAGCATTGGGGATTGCTGAAGTAGAAGAAAATAAAGATTATATTCTAATGATTTCTACTGTTGCCGGCACATGGCGGTACATGATTGGAGATACGATAGCATTTACCAATAAGGAGCGTTCAGAAATACGCATAACAGGGAGAACCAAATTTTTTCTCAATGTAGTAGGAAGCCAATTGGGTGTTCACCAAATGGACAAGGCAATGGAAGCATTACAGGAAAAATTCAATCTAGCAATTCCTGAATACACCGTGGCGGCTATTGAAGAAAATGATGAATATCTCCATCGCTGGTACTTGGGTAAAGACTCAGGAGATGCCGATGAAGCTGCTGTTAAAGATTTTCTGGATGCTTTCCTTCGAGAGAACAATAAGAATTATAATGTAGCCAGAAACAAAGCTTTAAAAAGCATTGATGTAAAAATTGTGCCTGTATCGACCTTCATTGCCTACAATGAAAAACAGAAAAAGAAGGGTGGTCAAGTCAAATTTCCACGAGTCATGAAAGCGGAACCTTTTGGTAAATGGGAGGATTTCGTAAAAAGCATTTAACAATATCATAGTGGATGAAACCAAACAAGCCTTTTTTTGATTGTAAATGATCAAGGACATCAATTGTCATGTTTGATTAGTAATCATTTTTTCATCCCTAGCAATGTTAATTTTCAAATCACTGTCTTCGTCAAATTACCGGTATTTCTTTACCGGACAGGCATTTTCAAACCTGGGAAATATGATGAAGCAGGTAGTGGTAGGCTGGTTGGTGTATAGCCTTACCGGCTCTGCCCTACTTTTAGGTGTGGTGTCCTTTTCAAGGGAGATTTCAGCTTTTCTTATTTCTATCTTTGCAGGAGTATTTGCAGACAAGTATAACAAGCACAAGTTGCTGATGGTCTGCCAAACCATCATTGCCATCAATGCTACAGCCTTGGCTGTATTCACCATTTCAGGCAATATAAATTTCACCCTAATACTCAGCTTAGAAATTATTTTTGGGCTGATAAGTGGGCTAGAAATGCCTTCAAGGCATGCTTTTGTCAACGATCTGGTTGAAGACAAGGCCTACCTAACCAATGCCATAGCATTGAACTCTTCGCTTTTCAATACTGCCCGAATAGTAGGCCCTGCCCTTGCAGGAATTTTAATTCCTTTAATAGGTGAAGGGTATTGTTTTCTACTTTACGCTATAGCGAGTTTTAGCGTGGTAGTGTTTTTCGCCTTTATTAAGTACCGACCTGCGCCGAAAGAATTTCCTAAACAGAATTTCAAAAATGCATTTGCAGAAGGCGCAAGGTTTGCCTTTAAAACAAAACACCTGCGTTTTATAATGTTGTTTGTTGCTGCCATCACCTTAATTGGCATGTCCTATATGGTCATTCTACCCGTCTATGCTGCAGAGATATTTGATGGGGATGCGGTGATTTTCGGGTACATGACAAGTGCTGTTGGCCTAGGTTCTTTGGTAGGTGCATTTTTTGTTGGAACAAAAAATAACATTTTAGGATTGGATAAGTTAATACTCATAGGCACCATAATATTTGGTTTGGGACTGGCGGTGTTTTCCTTCAGTTCAATATTATGGCTCTCATTACTAGCGCTTTTGGCTACAGGTCTGGGAAGAGTAATCATTTTTACCGGATCCAACACTTTGATTCAATCCATTTCACCTGAGGAGAAAAGGGGAAGGGTCTTAAGCTTCTATATCATGCTGTTTATGGGTTCACTTTCCTTGGGCAGCTTTGTAATTGGATTTGTAACTGACGGCATTGGTGGTCCATTGACACTGGCTTTTGGAAGTTTAGGCGTGCTCCTTTTAGCTGCTTATTATGCCAAGAGCCTCCCTTTGTTTAGAAAAAGAACCTATAGGGCTATCAAAAAATCTGAACTATAATAAACCTTACAACCTAACCCAAGAACAAAATGAAACCACTACCTCTTCTATTAACTAATACCCTCACTTTTATTTTTACTTTATTCATTAATTACCTGGGAGGCTCCGGAAATTATTTTGGTAATTCAGTAGGTGACATCAGCGACGATTTCACCACCTTGATTACACCGGCAGGGTACGCTTTCTCCATTTGGGGCTTGATCTATTTGGCTTTGATTGCTTACTTGATTTACCAATGGATTGGTTATTATAAAAATCAAAACGACCTATCATTAACCCCTTCAGGTATTTGGTTTATCGTAGCCAATTTGAGCAATGCCCTTTGGATATATGTGTGGGTCAATGAACAAATACTCCTCTCTGTAGTGGTGATTCTAGTATTATTATTCTCATTGATTCAATTGGTTATTAGACTAAGATTGGAAACCTATGATGCACCTTTGAAAACCATCTTTTTTGTCTGGTGGCCCATTTGCCTTTATACTGGTTGGGTCATTTTGGCTACTGTTTTGACCCTATCTGTAGGAATCAAAAATACAGGGATATTAGATGACATTTGGACAGAAACAGGTTGGGCAGCTTTGGTACTTATTGTGGCCACTTCTATCTATGGTTTGTTAACCTATTATAGAAATATGCGGGAAGCTGCATTGGTAGGTGCCTGGGGCATAACAGCAATTGCTGCCAAGCAATGGGAATTAAATGATACGCTCAGTATTGTAGCGGTCGTAATGGTAGGTGTATTGGTTGTTATTGTTGCCTTCCATGGCTTCATCAATCGAAAAACTTCTATCCCCGCTAAAATGAAAAGTTAAACGCATGAGCTACTTTGCTTCATCTAATACACATTTCGGGTTTAACCATCAGTAGGCTTTGGGTCGAGAAAATACCTTTTCATTATTTTCTCGGCCATTTTATTTTGGGGAGTGAAATCAGGTTCACGTCCTGAAGGCTCAGGATACCATTTCCAAAAATACACCCCTTGCATCCAAGGCTTCTCCCATACAGCTTCAAAGAAGGCTTCATAACACAAGGCTTGAACCTCTTCCGAAAGGTTGGAAGCATGCCTTTCATTGGGCCATACCCAAGGCGATTGTGCAGCATCTTCGGTATTGCAGTAGCCTATTTCAGTAAATAAAACAGGCTTTTGATAGGTCCTGTTTGTTTTTTCAATTTCTGGAATCACCTTTTCCCAACCAGCAATCAATTGAGCTAAATCAGGAACTTTATCGTCTTTTACCAATGGAAAATAAGCCTGAATACCAATATAATCCAAAGCATCCCAAAAATTAACCTTTTGGTATTCTGTGAAATTGGCAGCATAGGTAAGCTTTCCATGGTAAACTTCTCTGATGGCACTAATAATATCCCGCCATTCCTTCTCTTTATGACTGGCCTTTTCCAATTCAGTACCTATGCATAAAATAGGGATGCCTTGCCTTTCAGCAATCCGTGCATAATAAAGAATAAAGTCTTTGTAATTTTCAAACCACAGGTCCCAATCTTTTTCATTGGTCATGGCTATTTCTCCAGGCCAGGATCCTCTCACCCAAATATGAGGCTTCAAGATATTGGTAAGCCCCAAGGAACTGGCTGTATCAGAAGTGGAAATTAACCCATTGCTACTTTCCCCCCACCATGATTTTTTACGGTCCTTTTCCCAACTTAATTCTGGAGCAGTAACCGACTTCTGCCAGCCAAATGGGGTTTGTGAAAGGTGGCTAACCCCTAAATTTTGCAAAGTGCGCAATTCCCCTCCTTGAAGTGGGTTCCTACTTCCTACCCAACAAACCCCTTTGTGTTTCACCCCTTCATAACTGGCCAATTTTTTATTGCTTTCACATGACAGGCATAGAAAAATCCCTAAAAGGAGACTTAGGGTTAAATACCAATTTTTCAGATTAAATTGCATCATGCTTATTTCTTTTTATCAAGATAAATATAAAACTACCAATCATCAAAAGATAAACCCAACTAAAAGGCAACGCAATCAAAATAAGCAGTTGACTAACAGCCTGTAACAGTTCTTCTTTTCCTATAAATAGGGTTGCAATTGTAAATAAGGACAATATCAAACCCCAGCCCAATAAATGTTGTTTATCCGGCTCCATATTCCCTCTGTCTGCAAACATGCCTAGAACATAAATGGCAGAATCCAATGAGGTAATCAGGAAGGTAAAAACCAAGATAAAAGCCAATATTTTCATAACAGCAGCAAATGAAAAGCTGTCAAAGAAAACAAAGATGGATCCATACAAAGAATCGTATTGACCGCTGTAGTTTTCAGGGTTTCCTATCAATTCAAAGACCGAGGTTCCAAACACTGTGAACCAGAGAAATGTACCTAGTGAGGGCACCAAAATGACCCCAAATATAAAAGCCCTAAATGTTCTACCCTTTGAAATACGTGCAATAAACACCCCTGTAAATGGTGCCCAGGAAAGCCAGAAGGCCCAATAAAAAAAGGTCCAATCCATTAAGAATTCCTGGGAAACACTTTTGCTTCCATAATTGATGCTCATGGGCAAAAAATCATACGCATAGGCAGCTATAGAAGATAAAAGATTACCCATAATTCCTACAATATCACCTGAAAACAAGGTGGCCAATAGTAGGAAGATTGCCACACTTATATTAAAGCGGGATAAATTTTGAATTCCTTTACTCAGCCCTGAAAATGCGGAAATCGTAGCCAATCCGCCAAGCAGTAGTACTACCAAGGCATTGTTGAAATAGCTGATTTCTACCTCTACAAATAGCTTTTGAAAACCCACCAGTAATTGCCTACTGCCTAATCCTACAGCGCCTACCACACCAAATAAGGTACTGATAATGGTAATTACATCTACAATTACAATCAATAAAGGCCTATTGTATCTACCTACCAGAAGCGAGGAACTTAACATGGCTCTCCCCTTCCCGTAAACCAGGTAGCCAATCATCAAGCCAAATAGCCCATAAAATGCCCAAGGTGTCAAGCCCCAATGAAAAAACGTGTATTCCAAAGCGAAAACCTCTCCTGATAAGTCTGTTGATCTAGGTGGATTGGTGAAATAATAGACAGGTTCCTGTACGGCCCTTAGCATTAGCCCCGCGCCCATGCCTGTACTATAAAGCATGGCTACCCAGGAAAACCAATTGTAAGCAACGGGACCTTCACCCAATTTAATTTTTCCCCAGGGAGAAATGGCGATTCCTATCAATAGCAACACCATAAATAGACCTAAGACCAAATAATAATTCCCAAATAAGCTTAAAGTAGATGCGGAAGCAATTGCCAATTGTTCCCTGATCCCCACAGGGAAGCTAAAGGCCAAAACCAAAAAGAACAGGCAAATGGACAATGCAATTATAAAGGTCGGCTGGCGGTAAAAGGTCACGATAGTAGGTATATATTTTTTTCAATTTAACCATAAATAAAGCGTTTATCCAAAAATTAATTTATGTTCAATTTTATCTTCCTAAGCACCGAATTTTCTTCCATCACTCAGGCTAACAAAAGGTAGGTGGTCGGAAGCATCTGGAAGGAAAAAAGGCAGGAGGAAAAAATAGTAAGAAGTATTGGAATCAATTGAAATTCATCTTTGACCGGACCAAATCATACTCAGAATGGGTAAAATGGTTATATTGATTAATGTGGAATGAATGCCACCCTTTCAGGGCTCAGGATTTAAAATTTTCACCTTTTTCCACAGGGCTGACACCCTGTGCTAAGTTACTATGCCCTTTCAGGGCTAAAATGAAGAAAACATCAGGATAATAAATACATTTTCAACTAAAAACCCAAGGTGGTTAAGCACAAACTCCTACAATTCAATCCCGGCCCTGAAAGGGACAAATTCAATAGCACAGGGTGAAGCCATGTGTAGAAAATCAGTATTGCAACCTAAGCCCTGCAGGGGCGAAATATTTGAGCAATTCGGGATTTATCTGTGATGAATACCAAATTTTCATGGCACAGGATTTAAATTTTCACCTTTTTCCACAGGGCTGACACCCTGTGCTAAGTTTTTATGCCCTTTCAGGGCAAAATCAAAAAAATATCCCGATTATAAGTTCATTTTCAACTAAAAATCCAATGAGGTTAAACAGCTATTCGTAAGTCCTGAAAAAGCAAAATCCCCCTTTTTTTCAAAGGGGGATTTGTACAGTTCGTATTAGCGGATACGTTTTTACATTTTAATCAATTACTCCTCAGAAATGGTAAAACCGAGCTTTTCCAATCCTGCTTGAATCTCTGGTGCAGCCATAAATAACTGCCAGCCCAATCCTGTTCTGTAATTCTCAATCATGGCTACAATGGGTCCCTGATCAATGGCCAAATACCGCTGTGGATACCAATCTTTTTCCGGGCTTAGGGCATCATAGAAACCATAACGCCCAAAAACCTTTTCCCCATAATTGTAATACAAATTCTTTATCACCGCCATGCTTTCTTCAGGCGTATAAGGAATAGAAGACAATGCAGCTGTGGGAGAAATCACCCCCAGATCATTTCCTGGCTTATGGGCAGCATATCCTGTTACGGTATAGCTTGCCGTCAAGCCCCAAAGGTCTTCTCCATAGCCTTTAAATCCTTGTTCATTATTTACACACCATTGCCTGTTAATCAAAGTATGGTTTCGGTTATGCTCCCAATAGTTGGCGTATTGGTCTTTTAAGCCCTTAGGATTTAGGCCTAAATAAGAGTAATGAGACCAAAATAAGGGGCCTCCAAACTCAGGTGAGCCATTGTGTTTCAAAGGAAGGTCATGTCCATAGGCCGAAGTGTCATTTACAATCCCACCATCCCTGGCCCAACCTTTATGGTAAACACTTACAGGTACGCTGAAAGTCGGGGACGAAGCGGCCAAAACATACGTAATCATGCACTCATCATACCCCTTGATCCCAAAATTCTTTTGCCAACCAAAATTTGGTGACCAATGCCAATATAGAATATCCTGACCACCTTGGGTGTACCAGTTCCACTCCATAGAATTCCATAATTCATCAATCTTTTGGGCAAGCTGCTTTTCTCGTTCAGTCCCATTTTTATAGTATTCTCTCACGGCCAATAAACCCTGCATTAAGAAGGCTGACTCTACTAAATCTCCTCCATCATCATCATTTCCAAAAGGCTTAACTTTTCCGCTCTCACCATGAATCCAATGCGGCCAAACCCCATGAAACCTATCAGCCTTTTCAAGAAAATCAACTATACGCTCAAAACGTACTATCCCTTCTTCCTTGCTCACCCAATTTCTTTCTATTCCAGCCAACAGGCCAAAAATACCAAAACCAGTTCCTCCCGTGGTCACTACATTTTGATCATTCTGTGGGTAGTTTCCATCCATATGAACTCGTTCTCTTGCCATTCCTGAATTGGGTTCTGCACCTTCCCAAAAATACCGAAATGTGTAAAATTGAACCATATCTAGCAGTTCTTCGTCCGTCATTGATCGGGTAGCTACTGTGACTTCACCCAAGCTTTCAGTACCTTCATTTAATTGTGCTTCCACCTTGTAGGAAAGTTCTAGCTCAGTCCCCAGGTCGTTCACAAAATCCATGTAAATGGTATCCTTCACGTTTGCTCTTTCTGTATAGCTATTGTCCTCTTTTTTTACAAAAACAGCATAGCTCTTAGCCCCTTCAACAGGCTCCCATTGCAATTCAACATGTCGGTCATATCCCTTTACAATTATCCTCTTGGATGGTTCGGGATTGTTGTTACAACTTGAAATAAGGAGCAACACTTCTATTCCAAAAATCCATAAGTTTAATGTCCTGTTCATTTGATATCTCTTTTATATTGACGCTATTAATCAATTTTTTAATAACTAAACCCCAATTTATCCAGGCCGGCTTGTACCTGCTGGTTTTGCATAAAATGTTCCCATAACAATCCAGTCCGGTGATTTTCTATCATGATTACAATAGGCCCCTGATCAATGGCAAGATAACTGTCTGAAATCCAGTCCTCAGTGATGTTAAGTGCATCGTAAAAACCATATTCTCCCCATAACCTGTCTCCCAAACCATAATAATACAATTCAAGTGCATCCATAGAAGCTTCGGGTGTGTAGGGCATGGATGACAATGCAGCAGTAGGAGAAATAACTCCCTTGTCATTGGTGGGAGAATGCGCGGAATACCCTTCTTGGTTATCACTGGCTGTCAGCCCCCACATAACTGGCCCATACCCAACATAGCCCAAACTGTTTTGCTCGCTATAGACTTGGTGAATTAGGCTATGGTTTACATTTTGAGTCCAGTAGTTGGCGTATTGATCCTTTAAGTTTCTGGGGTCCAAACCTAAAAACGAATAATGCGCGTAAAACAAGGGGCCTCCCATTGCAACGCCTAAAGGCAATTCCATCCCAAAATAACTGTTCCCATTCATTATTCCTCCATCTCTTGCCCAGCCCTTATGGTACACCTCTGCAGCTATGGGATGGGTAGGGGATGAAGCTGCCAAAACATATACAATAAGGGCTTCATTGTATCCGGAAACGGGTAAATTCATATCCCATTCATTGTTTGGAGACCAGTGCCAGAACAATTTGTTTTGACCTCCTCTCGTATACCAATCCCACTCTACTTCCTCCCATAAAACATTTATATCCTCAATGATTTCATTCTCCGTGACATTAGAAGGATCCAGGTATTCTTTAACAGTTAATAGCCCCTGAATGAGCAGGGCTGTCTCAACAAGATCTCCCCCATCGTCTTTGGGACTGAAAGGAATCACTTTCCCAGTATTGCCATTTAACCAATGAGGCCATACACCATGAAACCTATCTGCTTTTGATAAAAATTCCACCACTTTTGCCCACCTTTCCACACCCTCACTTCTACTTATAAATCCTCTTTCTATTCCAACAATAATGGCCATCATTCCAAAGCCGGTTCCACCAGTGGTTACCAGGTCCCCTGAAGTATTTCTTTCTCTTACCAATCCACTACTCGGGTGTGCAAAATCCCAGAAATACTTAAAGGTTTGCTCCTGAACAAGCGTTAATAAAGCAGCATCGGTGAGAAAAGGAAATTTATTAAGCTCAGATTTGCCTGTAAAAAATTCAACAGTAAAATCATCTAATTCTTCTGACACTGAAGAATTAGGGTCGGAGACTATTGAAAGGGTATGCTTTTTAAAATCATTAAGTAAACCTGTACTTTTGATTGTCCAAGTCTTCTCACTATCTCCTGCTTCCACTTTCACAAGAAGCGGGTTCCCGTTCTCTGTTAGCTTTACCTGATCGGATGTAAGGTCGATACCTTGGGAAAAAGTCATGGTTAAAGAAAAGTCTAGACTAGCCCCTACCCATCGGCGGTTACCAACCCATTCAGCCCCATCAATTTCGAAATTAAGCACCTTAATGGCCGCAGATAAGGTGGTAAATTCCACCTTATAACCGGAAAAGTAGGCACCATTTTTCCCTAATGAACCTTCTTTGACTGCTAAGGAATAGGCAGTGCCTTGTTTTAATAAGCCAATAGGTCGGAGGATTATTTCTCTATTTTGAGCTAAAAAATTAACATTAAAATTCACCAATTGACCAGATTTCTTCTCTTTGAGAATTATAAGGTCTTCAATATTGCTTGGCTCTATAGCAACAGAAAAAGTCAAAGATATGCTTTCGTCTACAGCAATACCTGTATTTTGGCTAAAATCCTGAGCCAACATAATTTGACCGGCCGTTGCTTTGGTCAATTGAATATTGGGTGCCTCAGAATTTTCCTCCTGACAAGAAAATATCAAAATCAGGAAAAGGTAGGGTAGAATTAATTTTCGGTACATGCGGTAGAAAATAGAACGGCAGCCGTGATGGGTGGCTGCCGTTGAGCTATGATTTTCTTAATTGTTTTCTGCAGCCATAATAGCTTGAATCTCTTCCTGAGTCAAAACTTTATCAAAAATCCTCAGTTCATCCATCAAGCTGGAAGTGGATAAATGTCCCCATCCAGCAAATCGGGGAGCTCCAGAACCTACAGACAGCAAATCACATCCAGTCCAGTCAATCCCCGGAAAATTATTTTGACTAACAATTTCTCCATTGAGGTAAACTGTGGCTTGATCAGGTGAAATGGTGAAAGCGATATGGTTCCAACCTGAAATAGAAGGGTCAATATCTGCAGCACTTCCTCCATCAAACCAATTGTCACCGGAACCATTTCCCACATTGAGTTTTATCCGCTGTTTGCCTCCCGCATTTTCTCTAAACAACCTGAATCCTGAAGTTCTATTGTTCATTGCTGATGGATTGGCTTCATCAGGTGGCCCCATCACCAAAAGCCCTGCCCTATCGGGATTGGCATTCAGATTGTACCAGAACACGGCACTAAAAGAATCATTTTTTAATCCATCAGTAGGGAATTTTAGGTAGGAATCTGTTTTACCAGCATAAGCACTCCCCACCAATCCATTGGCGAATTCAGGTGCTCCTGCAATATCAGGGGTTTGTAGCCTTACCAGCTCCACATAGTCACCATCAAAGGGCGCATAGAAAACTTCACCCTCATAAAATGGCTGATAGGGTTCTGTCTTTTCGAAAGTCACTGATTTCGTAGCAGTTTTACCTGACATATCTGTAGCTATAACTTCAAGCACATGCTGTCCATTGGTAAGGGTTTCAAAAGTATACTTTTTCAAAAACCTTCTGTAATCAATAAATTCGTTAAAACTGGCTATTTCTGTTCCATCCATATTTAATGAAACCTTTTCGATTTCGATATCATCCTCAATCGCAAAGTCAATATTGATAGCCGTAACATCTTCCACCACGCGGATTTGCGTACCTTCATTTGGGAAATTGATTTGGATTTCCGGCGCCACATTGTCTGTGCCAGGAGCTACAAAGGCGATATCATCAATATATCCATCGGTGCATGAGACGGCAATCAAGGCCATCAACATGATTAGTGTGAACCTTATATTTATCATCGGATTATATTTTAAATTTACCATTAGTTATTGTTAGCAGCGTTTTTGATTTGAGGCAAAATATCCTGCTGTTCTAAAGGATAAGGCAAGTATTTATCTGCCTCTGGTTCGTAAACTCTTCCTCCATAATTCAAGGCATCTGTTTGCTCGTGACGAATCAAATCGTAATAGCGGATTCCCCATTCCATTCCAAATTCTGCAAATTTCTCCTCCAGCACAGCCTCAAGATTTACACCACTCAGATTTCCTAGTCCTGCCCTATTTCTAACCTCGTTAACAGCTTCATCTGCCGAAATCACGCCTCCGCTTGCACCACTTACCAAAGCCTCGGCATGTATAAGCAATATCTCGGCATACCTGATACAAGTAAAGTTTTTATTTTCACCATAGGTAAATCTGCCCGGAGTAAGTTGGGTAGAGGGTAAATAATGCTTTCCACTTAGAAAATTATACCTGGGGTGATCATTAAAAACATCACCGTCCGCACTGCTATTGGTAACCCAATTGGGTAGAGTTGCATAATTGGGATCGGCTTGTACTTCGGCTATTCCTTCCGGAGTAAATAAAACAGAGGTGGACAATCTCTCTTGCTCGTTTCTATCCAGCATAAATTTCACATATTTAAGAGATGGTTCCCAAAAGCCCCATCCACCTCCGGCTCCGGAAACGGCAGGTGTCCAGTTGGAAGGGCCGAAAAAATCCCATAAATACCTTGTATTGGTACCACTCGCCTGACCAAAATCTGAATATTGCAGTTCTAAGATATTTTCGTCGTTAAGTTTACCGGGAATTTTAAAAAGCTCGTAGTAATCTGGCTCCAGGCTAAACAAGCCACTGCTAATGATTTCATCCGTTGCGTTTACCACCGCCTGGTAATTTTTCATTTCCAGATTTGCCAGTGCTTTAACTGCCAGTGCGGTATACCTTGTAACGCCGCCTTTCACTTTTGTCCTTTGATTGGGGTGAACACCCGGAAGGTCAGGGATGGCTTCATCCATCTGTTCGGAAATATGCTGCATCACTGCATCAAAATCTGAAAGGGGTACATTAAACAAGTGACTTGGTTCTGAAGAATTGGGAATCAACACTGCTCCCCATAGCCGGGCCAAATGCATCAATTCATAAGCCCTTAGCACTTTAATTTCAGCAATGTACTGACGGGTATCAGCTTCACTGGCCCCTGCATCCTGGTACTTTTGGATCTCCTCCATGGCACCATGCCAAAATAAAAGATCAGAATAGAGGTTGAGCCAGGTAGAATTGTACATCCAGAAATTCCTGTTGTATTGAAAATTATCCGTCTCTGTAAGTGGCACCTGATCTCCTCCAGCATTGACATCATCACCCCTTACACTAATTAAAGGGAAGCTTTCCCACTGAAGTGAATAAAGCTCATTGTAGGCACCATACAGCAACAGGTCCATATTTTGGAATTGCGTATAATCTGTGTTTTCAGCTATAAATTTATTTTCTAGCGGCTCATCAAGTAATCCTGTACAAGATTGTCCAGCCAGGCCAAAAATTAAAGCCAAAAACAAAACGGTTCTATATTTATTGTTCTTCATCTTTGTTTCGAGTTTAAAGTTTGATGTTTAGGCCGATGGTGTAAACACCTGGTATGGGATAAACCTGACGGTCTATTCCATTGGCTACTTCGGGATTAAATCCATTGTAATTGAAAATTGTCAATGGCCTATCCGCTGTAAGTGTAACTCTGGTTTGGGGGAATTTCACTCCCAATATTTCCTTATCAGTAATGGAGTAGGTTAATTGGACATTTTGTAACCTAAAATAGCTTCCATCCTCGACAAAATAATTGCTTAAATTCTGGTTCCAACTTCTTCTCAAACCAGAAGCTGAAGGATATTTATTGGAAGTCCCCTCTCCTCTCCATAGGTTTTCGGCAAGTTCAGCATCTATATTTGTGTCATTGGTGAAAATAATTTCTCCCCTTTTTCTATTGAGAATACTATTGCCAACCTGACCTTGAATCAAAGCGGAAAATTCGAAATTTCGGTAATTAAAGCCAGCATTGAATCCGTAAGAGTACTTTGGTAAGAATGAACCCAATACTACCCTGTCTTCATCATTAATAATCCCATCACCATTCTGATCCTTGAATTTCAAATCTCCGGCTTGTAAATTATTATCTGTAATGAATTGTGGTGTATATCCGTAATTGTTGATCTGCTCTTCGGTTTGAAATACCCCATCTGTTTCATAGCCAAAAAACGCCAGGTAAGGTTGCCCAACAATAGAACGTTGTCTGAATTCGGCTGAACCTGCATCTAAACTTTCCGGTCCACCCAATCCTAAAACTGTATTTTTGAGGGTGGCAATATTTCCACTGAGGTAATAGGAGAAATCCTGGGCAATATTGTCTTCCCAATTTAAAGACAATTCAAGTCCTTCATTTCTAATTTCACCTACACTTCTTCTTTCTCTTGCTCTAATTACTGGAGGAATAATGCTTACTGCAAGGTTTCTTGTATCCCTGATAAAATAGTCTGCATCAAAAGACAGGCGCTCATTCAGGAATCTGGCATTCAAACCAATATTCCTCTCAACGGTAGTTTCCCAACGGTCAATCAAATCAAAAGTAGGATCCAATCGTCGTCCGATAATTAATACACCGTCATAAGCACCTCTGTTTTCCACCAACTCAGGCGCACCAACAGAGGAATTGATTCCATCATTACCCAATTGACCCCAGGATCCTCTTATCTTAAGGAAATCAATGGCTGGAACATTAAAAAAGGATTCTTCGGTAAGTACCCAACCTGCTCCAAATGTGGCGAAGTTGCCCCATTTTTGCTGAAATTTGTTGTTTCCGTCTCTCCTAAATGTTCCGTACAATAAGTAGCGGTCGTCATAATTGTAGGCTACTCTTGAGAAATAGGACTGATAAAACAACCTATTTCCGCCATCTCCTATTCCATTTAGATCAAAATCAGTGGCATTGTTTAGGTACCAAAACTGTTCCTCATCCCGCATTGGATCAGGGTTTAAGTTTTCACCTCTTGCAAATAAAACCTCATTGGTTTCACTCCTAAAAGATTGTCCTATTACAACTGTTAGGTTATGAAGATCAAAATTATCTTGATAGGTAAGGAAATTGTCCCAAATCTGGTCGTATCTGGAAAATGAATTTCTGCTCAAGGAAGATTGGCGCTCCTCTCTGCCATCACTGTAGGCAAAGCCAACATTTCTAGAATTGATGTTCTCCATACTGAAATTGTAGGAGGTTTTAAAGGTCAGGTTATTCGGTATTATTTCTATTTCGGAATAAAAATTACCCAACAGTTTGGAAACTTTGTTCCTATTGTCAGAATAAAGCAAGTTGTAAAATGGGTTTTGATTGCTTCTATATCCTAATTGCTGAGCATTAGACAAGCCATAAGGCCTTGCATCTACATTGGTATCATCATAAACAGGAAGAATAGGAACAGCAAAGTAAGACCTAAACCAAGCTCCATTGTCTCCATTATATTGCTCTGCGGTACTTAAATTCAAATTACCGCCTACTGTCATCCAATCCTTCACATCTGTATCAAGCTTGATTCTGAAATTCATTCGCTGATAACTGTTGCGTGTTTCTTTCATCAAACCCTCCTGATCAAAATAACTGGCACCAATTGAATACCTGGTTTTATTACTGCCTCCGTTAAAAGAAAGGTTGTGGTTTTGTATGGCAGCTGGTGCCATCATTTCACTATACCAATCTGTATTCACAGCAGGTAAGGATGGATCTATATAGCTTCTTCCATAACGTTGAATGGCATTTTGCACAAAGGCAATATCAGCAGCAGATCCGGTTTCATTGATGTATTGAACAAATTGTTGAGAATTTGCCATCTTCAATACATTTTGAGGGTTTTGAATGCCATAGTAACCGTCATAGACTATTTCAGGCTTTTGGTTGTATTCGCCACCTTTGGTCTCGATCACCACTACCCCATTGGCCGCCCGTACGCCATAAATGGCGGAAGCGGAAGCATCCTTCAATACAGAGATGGTTGCAATATCGTTAGGGCTTAGGAAATCAATATTGTCAAAAAACATTCCGTCAACAACGTACAGCGGAGCTCCTCCTCCCTCAAAGGAACCGATCCCTCTTACGCGGACTGTTGGTGATGCTCCTGGCGCTCCATTACTAACAATCTGCACCCCGGCAACTCTTCCTTGTAAGGATTGCATAGCCTGGGAATTAGGCGTCTTTATGATGTCATCAGATTTAATTGTGGTAATGGCAGAGGTAAGGTCCCGCTCTCTTTGGGTCCCATATCCAATAACTACCACCTCTTCTAATCCCTGCGCATCTTCTTTGAAATTAACATTAATTGTGCTTTGGTCACCGACCAATATCTCTTGGGTTTCAAAGCCGATAAATGAAAATACCAGTACAGATTGCCCCGAACTAACCTGTAATTCATAATTACCATCTATATTGGTAACAGTTCCATTTCCTGTGTTCTTTTCAAGAATATTAACCCCAGGAATGGATTCCCCAGATGGGTCCTTCACGGTGCCGCTCACCGTGAGTTGTTGTGCTTGCAATGTCGAGTTTTCGGAAAGCATAAGCCCTCCAAATAAAAGTGTCAGCAAAATTAATGAAAAAGGGATTTTGGGTTTTAAATTTCCTTTTTCAATAGTAAAGGGAATTTTCATAAGGTTTTGAGTTTAGGTAATTTTAATAGTTTATAGGTCAATCAAAGTCCTTTTGATTTGTAGGTTTGAAATTATGTTAAACAAATGGCTGAATATGAAAAAATGGCTAAAAACTTTAACTAAAACCCTAAAATCACCTTAAGATTTAATCAAAAAATATCACATTAATATCAGTTAAAAACACCCTAATTCAACACTATGGGGCAAATTGAAAAATTTTGTACCAGATGGATAGCAATAAAATTAGGACTGGTAATTACCGTGTTAAAAGTTGAAATTTTGGATTAATGAGCGGCTTATCTTAGCCAAGACTTTGAGCAAATTCACAAAGCAAATAACTCAAAAAAAACAGCAAATATGGAATTAAGGATTAAGGGCACTGCTAGGTGTTTACTCATCTAAATTCCAGAAATTAGTTTTAAAATATTTGGTAAAATCAGTTCCCTAGGGTTTTATGGCAAGGCTGGGAAAAACCAGTAATCCTTATAATATCATTCAAATTAATAATCAACCATTTCAAGTTGAACAATCTCCTCCCACCCAGGATCGGATTCTTCTGAATTGGCAATTCTTGTTTGAACTTTTTTTCTAAAAGCCCATATGGTATTTCTTCTTAAATCTAAAGTTGTAGCGAGCTGATCCAAGGTTAATTTTTCCTGGGTAATGTAAGAAGCATAGATAATATAGAAAGCTTTGTCAAGGGGGAATTTAATACCATGGAACACTGTCCCTGAGGTCACTGAATTAATGTAACCGCATTTGGTACATCTACGGCTAAATACCTTAGGCGTCTTTCCATATTTACTATTGTCACAATGCCGGCAACGAAATCCCTCTCCCCATTTTAACTCTTCTAAATACCTATAGCAAGCTGAAGAATCAGGGAATATCTCTCTAAATTCTGAAAGAGTTAAAGATTTCTGGGTTAACCTTGCACGAAACGAAGCTCTTATAGAGCTTTTTAATTTCCAATTGTCTTTGTCCAGTAAGGCATTGATGCGCTTAATTTCTTCATCTTTTTCCTGTAGTTGGCTATTGTAAGTTTCCAACAATTTGTTTTTGGTCTGTAATTCGGCAGTCCTTGCACTCACTTTAGACTCCAACTCCTTGTTAACCTTTTCCTTCAGGGAAATATTCTCCTTGTATTGTAATAGAGACCGTTTAAGGGCCTTGTCTCGGATTTCTTTCATCAACCTAATCCGATCTCCCAGGGCGAAGGACAACAGCACCATTTCAACTAAAAAAGCAAAATGAAGACTGTAATAAACGAGTGTATTGTGGGGTATTATGGCATAGTTTGCCAAAACCTTTATACTTATGCCAATAAATAAAACCCCATAGGCCATCACGAAAAATCTAGCGGCCTGGTATTTTTTAATTAACAAAAAAACAGAGGTGGATAATATTAGTAAAAAGGGTATGCTATCAAAATAGGTAAGTTCAAAGTATTTATTGTCTACAAACAAACCCAAACAGAAAAGTCCGATTTTAACACTTAATGACAACCATAAGGAATAATGAAAGGCAATTGCCTTCCTTTTTGTATTTAGAAATCTTACAGTAAATAAAACAGCCCATAGAACAATTGAAAAGCTGAAAATGCCATTTACTACTGCATTCCATCCTGGGGAGTTTGGCCAAAAATATTGAAAACCAATACCATCCAAACTCATAGCATAAAAGGCTACACTTAAGAGGTAAAGTATATAATAGACATACTTCATTTCTTTAACTGCCAGAAAGATCAAAAAATTGTAAAAGGCAATAATCAATATCATTCCATAGAAAAATCCATAAAGAAAATATTCACTCAAGGCATAATGAACAAATCGGTTTAAAGACCTCAAGGCTATCCGAATATCTGCCTTTTGGGAGGAATTAATTTTAAAATAAAAGTTCGTAATTCCATCTTCATTATTGTCTAGAAGCAATTGGAAATTTTTATGATTAAAAAGTCTTTGGGAGAAGGGATTCTTGTCTCCCATTTCCTTTACTGTATATCCTCCAGTTCCATCAGGAATAAAGGCGGTAATATGATCTATACTTTGGTCATAAAACTCAAGTAACCATTTTTTTTTACTTTCTGGAGTATTATCAATGGAAAGCTTCACCCAATAGGTATAGTCGGTATTAAAATTATTTTTACTAAAATCCGATCTAATTTTAATAAACTGCTGAAACCTTTCTTTACTAATTTCTTTAAAAGTTAGCCTATTGGTGCTGTCTTCAAAAAATTCGAGTTGATTAATGGCATAAATTCTTTCATTCCAACCATCATCTATTTTTAAAGTGGCTGCACCAGAAATCCTTTGACCTAAACAAAGAGAATTTGAAATCAATATTAAGGTTACTATAGGCCAGACATGTCTTCTCAGTAAAGTATACATTCCAATCTTTTATGTAGATCATTGTACAATGGAAACAAACAACCACTTTCGGGGCTTAGTTATTAAAAACCAAAATGGGCAAAAACCATGCTTAATTTGTAATCAATCCAAATCATACTTCTGTGACTTCTTTCTTTGGGCCTGAATGGTTATAGATAATTACAAATTCTATAGAATATTAAGGCGTAGTTGCAAACTCACGCCTAGGCAAGGGTGACTGAGCGGAGAATCAATAATCTGAAAATAACTTATAAATATTGCACGAAGAGCCGCAGAGTCGCAAAGAAATTCAAAAATAAAAAAAACAATTCAAGGGGTACCTTTTCAATATGAGGTATCCCTATTCCCTTTGCGTCTTAGCGCCTTTGCGAGAATCAATAATCTGTAAATAACTTATAAATATTGCACGCAGAGCCGCAGAGCCGCAAAGAAATTCAAGAATAAAAAAAACAATCAAAGGGTTACCTTTTCATTAAGAGGTATCCCTATTCCCTTTGCGTCTTAGCGCCTTTGCGAGAATCAATAATCTGTAAATAACTTATAAATATTGCACGCAGAGCCGCAGAGTCGCAAAGAAATTCAAGAATAAAAAAAACAATTCAAGGGGTACCTTTTCAATAAGAGGCGTCCACATTCCCTTTGCGTCTTAGCGCCTTTGCGAGAATCAATAATCTGTAAATAACTTATAAATATTGCACGCAGAGCCGCAGAGTCGCAAAGAAATTCAAAAATAAAAAAAAACTATTCAAGAAGTACCTTTTCAATATTAGGCGTCCCTATTCCCTTTGCGTCTTAGCGCCTTTGCGAGAATCAATAATCTGTAAATAACTTATAAATATTGCACGCAGAGCCGCAGAGTCGCAAAGAAATTCAAAAATAAAAAAAACAATTCAAGGGGTACCTTTTCAATAAGAGGCATTCCTATGCCCTTTGCGTCTTAGTGCCTTTGCGAGAATCAATAATCTGTAAATAACTTATAAATATTGCACGCAGAGCCGCAGAGTCGCAAAGAAATTCAAGAATAAAAAAAACAATCAAAGGGTTACCTTTTCATTAAGAGGTATCCCTATTTCCTTTGCGTCTTAGCGCCTTTGCGAGAATCAATAACTAAGTAGAACTTGTAAATACTTCACGCAGAGCCGCAGAGTGATAAAGAAATTCAAGAATAAAAAAAACAATCAAAGGGTTACCTTTTCATTAAGAGGTATCCCTATTTCCTTTGCGTCTTAGCGCCTTTGCGAGAATCAATAATCTGTAAATAACTTATAAATATTGCACGCAGAGCCGCAGAGTTGCAAAGAAATTCAAAAATAAAAAAAACAATTCAAGGGGTACCTTTTCAATAAGAGGCGTCCCTATTCCCTTTGCGTCTTAGCGCCTTTGCGAGAATCAATAACTAAGTAGAACTTGTAAATACTTCACGCAGAGCCGCAGAGTCGCAAAGAAATTCAAGAATAAAAAAAACAATCAAAGGGTAAGCCAAATTATTATCCCAAAACCTCTAATATTAAGAATTTGAATTTCCATAGAATAGAAAGGAGTATTTGCAAACTACGCCTAGTCAAGGGTAGTTGCAAATACTCCTTGTCGAAGCAAATTCTGGACAAAAAAAATCCGGCAAACTAACAATAACTGTTAATTTGCCGGACCTATTAATTTTCTAAAGACCTAAATTAAGGTCAAAACCACCTGCTAATGATATTGGTTTTTACTCTTTTGGGTTTCTCCTGATCAGCGGTCATTTCATATGGGAGTTGCCAAACCTTTCCTTTACTGTCGCCAAAATAGAGCTGGCTTTTGCTAAAACTATTTGGGTCTCCATCTGCCCAAAAATACAGAAATGGATCTGTCCCATTCGAAACTCTTCTAATGTAATTGTGATTGCGCTTGCTACCCTTGGTTAGTTTCTTTGTCTTGGCCCAGGTTTTACCAGCATTTGTACTCTTCCACATTTCTACTTCTCCTCCTGCGCCATATAGTTGTGGTGAATCATTGGTCGGTCCTATAACCATCCAATTGTCTCCATCTATCCACAAGCTCCCCATGTCATAATTTTGATCTGACTGGGTGATTATATGGTCTTGCCACTGCCTACCATCCCAATGGACCACATGCCAGTTTCTAGGGCCATATTTAGGTCCTGGTTGGTGCCCTTCTCCTTCTACATACAAGGCAATGGGATTGCCTTTCGAATCAAAATTCACATCTTTAAGGTAAACATTGCGTTTTTGGCTAAAATATTCCTTTACCAATCCAGAAGTTGATGGATCCGTTACTGGTATTGATACAGTTTTGCCATTGATATCTGTCCAAGTTTTACCAAAGTCTTCTGTCTGATAATAATATAGGTTGGTTCTAAGGTCCACATTTCCATTTGGATGCCAATTGCAGAAAAACACAATCTTGCCCTCATGTTGGCCAGAGACTTGATAATGGCCACTATTTTTATCTTCAGGCCTTTTTATTCCTACGAGATGTTGGTCTTCAGACCATTCCTCACCATCACTGCTTGTTTCAAAGTACAACTGACGCACGCCAGTATATTTGGTGAATAAATTAAGAAATCCTTTGCCGGCAATGTACTTGGGTTGCGGATATGTCATTTCTTCCTCTGAAACCTGTTTAAAAGAAGCTGTGCTATAAGGCGATGTACTTTTATACTTGAAGCCCATCCTTTTTCTTCCTCTACCGCTTACAAACACCCATAGGTAACCTTCCTTATCAATTGCAAGACTTGGATTGTCATGTGGATCGTCCACACCTAATTTATCGTATACAATTACAGGTTTTGAAACCATGCCGGTGTTGTGATCAAACTCCCCTATCATACAGAGAAGGTATCTTTCATCTTCACTTTTAGTACCTCCATATACAAAGTAGGTACGGTTAACTTCAGGCGCATAAATGGCTAAGGGAATATGCTTAGCCGTATAGGTGCCTAAGCCTCCTGAATATTTATCACCAAATTCGGATTTTTGTCCAAGGGTAAACCATATTCCTTTGTATCCATCTACCGTAGGGTACTTTTCCTGGGCTAATAAACTGCTCGCAGAAAAACAAAAAAGTAATAAAAAACTAATTTTTAAATAGTTACAGAAAAGCTTCATAAGGGTTCTTTATTTGATGTCCCAAAAATATACATTATGCGCAAGTAAAGAAAGTAAAATAGTTTGTTAGCGATAAAAAATGGAACAGATTTCAACCTGTTAATCGAAATATGGATAAGAAAAAAAACAGAAAATAGGCAGGCTTTAACCCGGATTATGTAATAGGATTTCTCTGTCCTGACAATAGTCAGGGGTGAAGCCTGTCCCGTGTTTACGGGAAGTGTTGCAATCGCAAGAAAATCAGGTTGTTTGGATATTTTAGCATAGCACCGCTATGGTGAATTTGAAAAAAGCAACGAAGTGGCTGATTTTGAAGCGATTTCAGCACGTAATAGATTGTCTTTTGCATATTTCGGGTTTAAGGTGTCCGATATAGGCTTGGCAAAAAAAAATGAAGATTTATCAAAAAACCTTCATCTTATCAAATTTTAATAACTAATGGTACTTCTAATACCTAATTATTCCCATTATTTCAAAGGATTAATCAGCTTTAAATTACAAATCAAATTTCAGCTTTAATCCACTAAAATCTTGTAAACTAAATGGTTTAACCCAAAAATCCACTATTCTATCGTAAGACTTTGCTTTAAACCGGTCTGCATCTTCTATGGAAGAAGTAATTATTATTACCTTTAAGCCAAAAGGTTTATCCATACCTTCCAATTTATCTAAAACTTCCCAGCCTGACAATCCAGGCATATTAATATCAAGGAACATAAGGTAATTACTACCACTTTCTTTTTCCGAAAGAAATTCTATAACATCCTCACCATTATTAAATGAAATTACTTTATGAGAAATACCTGCTTTCTCCATCAATTTCTTTTGTAATAAAATAACGATTGGGTCATCGTCTACCAAAATTATTTCCACCTTCTACCTATTTACTTGTACAATTCAATTTTTACACCCAAAACCAGTCTTTAGCACATTACCTAAACCAGGTGCAAATCAAAATGATTATTTAATATACAGTTTTGTATATTTAAAATACATTTTTTCAAATGTAAATCAAGATTAATGAATTAAAAAAATTATACACTTATTTTTTTGCAAAATCGTACCTAATCCGCTTTTCGTAATAAAAAATATTTATTGCATTATAAAATTTAACCTTTGAATTATTAAAACTTACGTAAAAAGGTAAAAGGAAAAAAATTCAAATTTTGTGAATTTTATGAAAACTCAAATGATTATGATTATAAACCGTTTAGTTTAATAGGTGAAAATAGCACCAAATCATAATTGAATTGGTGCTATTAATATTACTATTTTCTAAATTGATCAAAGCATTTTTAAGCTAAACTCCATTTGATCAATCGTTTAAACATCATTATTAACATCAATTTAGGAATGGTTTTGATTAATATTCAAAAATTCCGCATTAATGGTCGAACATTTGTTCATAGTGTGGAATAGTGGCCAAAATCCCCCCACTTTTCTCATAAAAAGCTTTACCTGTAGGATACACCCCATTCTTGGTTTTTACCCACTCTTCATTGGCCATTGGGTGATAACTTACCATTTTATCCCAATTTTTGTAATATTGATGACCATTGGTTTCTTGTAATCCAAGTGGCATATCAGGAAACGAATGCAATCTTGCTGCCACATTTTTATTCCAATCTACTAAAATTGGATTTACTGTTAAGTCAGCACAGAAACATGGAACATTTTTCTCATAGGCTACCTGTGCAATTTTCATTGTCATGCTCATCGTCTTGGCAATGGCTTTAAGAGCAATTGCTGAATAGCCCTGTTCTATTCTTTCCAAAGCATCTTCTACTGTATGCGCACTTTCATCTGCAGCTATTCGCACACCTAAATCGCCGACAAAAACTTTGTTATTCTCACCAAAAGGCTCTTCAATAACAGCTATTTGATCAAAAGCACCTATTTTTTTGGCATGATCTAGAAAACGCTCTAAGGTCTCCTTTTTCTCATATCTCTCATTAACATCAAAATAATAAGGAATTTTACCATTTTTGGTATAAGGTGTTTCTCTATGCCCCAAAGTTTTATGCACCTCAGTAAGGAATTCGATGTCTTTGTCAAGCATTTCTTTTTGAGTCCCTGCCGCACCTGTTTTCAACTTCATAATAAAGTGTCCCATATCCGCAGCAGCTTTTATGTCTTTTATTGAAGCACCAACACTAAAGGAAGGAATACTTGCTACTTTATCATGTTTTTTCGAAAGTCCAGGTCTATAGGCCTCAGGGATCATCTCGTCAAAATTTTTCATTCCATTCTCTTCCCCATACAATAACCAAATGGCATTGTCTACAGGCACAAGGGAATTAAGCGCAAAAGTAGTCTTCAAATCCGGGTTACCGGTGATTTTAACTCCGTAAGCATACACTTCAGGTAAGACATCATCCAATAGACTAACTGGATCTGTGAAGCTATTGCCTTTAATTATTTGCAAAGCCCTTTCAGTCATGGCATACATTAAAGCATTGCCTCCTGTTGTAGAATGACTTTGAAAAACAGCTTTGTCTGACCATAAAGTACCTTGCGTACCTATTCCTATTTTATGTCTACCACTTTCCGACTGCATCAATGCAACAGCCTGCCATGCCTGAGTAATCGCACTTCCCTTAAAGCGATAAGGGAATAAGGGTTCTCTTTCAAAATTGGAATCAGTATGGGTGATTTTAATTTTCTTCATTGCTTTATTTGTTTTTCTTGAATTACCAAAACTTAAGGAAGGGGTAATTCCCAATCCACCAGCAGCCAAGGCTACACCTGATCGGTTTAAAAACTCTCTTCTGCTATATCCGTTATCTTCGTTCTTTTTCATGGTTGACAGTTAATTGGGGATTTTATTTAAGGTGTACCAGGCCTCAGAAGACCACAATGAATTCCCTGTTTCACTTTTAAGGTCTTCAGGTAAATTAAAATATACAACATGATTTTCCTTTAATCCGGAAATTTTAAGATCTATTCTCATGCCATCATTAGACAATACAATATCGTCTGGTTTTAATCTTTGTAAATCCAATTTTGGACCGCCATAGGCAGCAGTGGCTTTGTAATAATATTGCTCGATGACAAGCTTCTCTAATATAGAATTCAAGCCTTCCTCCTTTACTGGTTCCGTAAAAGCTATCTCAAACCCATCTGGTTTGGCCTTGATGGTTAACATTTCAAAGGTAGATTTTCCATTGTATTTGATTTTTTCCAAACCAAACTGCCTTTCTTTCCAGCTCCAACCACCTACCATTCCGACTTCTCCGACATACAAGGCCCCATCAGGACCCCAAACTAGCCTATTGACGCCAGCTGTAAAACCTTGAGAAAACCTAAACACCACGCCTTGATACTGTCCCTTGATTTTCTCCAAAAAGTCACGCTTGATACCTCCATTACTTACATCTCCATGCAACATCTGTCCTTTGTAAGGACCGTCTTTCATAAGTATAGGTTCACCTGGAGAGTTTCCAATTTCATTGTCAGGTAACCAAATAGCCGGTGGACTAGCCTTTGGTGGATTTAGTTCCTGTTCTGCGGACAATCCCCAAGCCATTCCGTTATAATTGTCTTTCTGTACATGAATCAATTTGTTGGCTGGTAGCCACTGTCCTTGGTTGTCTGTCAGGAACAATTGATCATCTACTCCTATCCCTATCCCATTTGGCGTTCTCAGCCCATAATCCAGCCTTTCAATACTTCCATCTTTACTGATTTTAAGCGTTCTCCCACGATCAGGCAATTGCCTTTCTGTGGACAACAAACGCATGGCCATGGACAAAGTGATATAAAAATGATCTTCCTTGTATACCAATCCAAATGCAAACTCATGAAAATCATCTGATGCTCCCCAACCATCACATACCACCTTGTATTCATCCATAATCCCATCTCCATCATGGTCAATCAATTGGGTAAGTTCATGCTTTTGAAGTACATAGACATCCCCATCTACAACTTCCATTCCTAGGGGTTCAGCCAAACCTGAGGCAATGCGCTGAATTTTTACTTTTTTGGGGTCATCCCCTGTTACCCCTTCTAGAGCGTAAATTCCACCTATGGAATCCCAGGTACTGACCAATAGTCTTCCATCAGGTAAAAAAGCCAAAGCTCCCACCCTGGGTTGAAATTTTTCATTGTGTAAAACAGTCAGGTCATAACTAGGGTGAACCCCTTCCAAAGCTGCGCCAAAACCAGGTTTTGTTGGTGGTTTTTCTTCTGCTTTTTTAGGATTTACTTTCTTGGCTTTTGCAAGTTGACTTTTTGTATTGTCATCAGCGTCCTTAGGTCTGAAAGTAAACACATAATCCAATATGGTTTTAATCTCACTCTCTTTCAAATCAGGATGTGGATTCATTGGGGTGTCTCCCCAAACTCCCGCTCCTCCACTAATTATTTTCTTTGTTAATAAAGCTATATTGGCTGGCGTTTTTAGGTATTTTGTTGCAATTTGCTTGAAAGAAGGACCTACCATGGCATTCTTTTCTTCATGACAGGTATAGCAATCGCTATTTTCCATCCATAAAATCCCCAAATGATCATAGCCTTCACTGATTGCAGGTTTCTCTTGCTTTGGAACAGGCTCAAAATAATCAGCAACAGTACTGTTATCTTCAATCACAATAGCTGCTGTCTTATCAGCAGCTTGCTGTAAACTCACTGACAAATCTGCTGATGGCTTATTAATTTTAAAGTTTCTCTCAAAGCCTATCTCACCCTTCACATTAAGTGTAAACTCAGGATTCTCCTTAATGTTAATGCTTTCCCCATCCGGTAATAGCAGTTTAAAATTCAAGGTAATGTGATTATCTAAAATCAAATACCCCTCATACTTCAACTCAACTTGTAAGGGAGTTCCATTACGACTTACCGCCCATTGATTGTATAATTTCCCTTCTTCATAATAAGGTGCTCCCCAAGTAGTAGGCTGTATGTTTTTCTTATTGGTAAACACAGTACCTTCTTTGGTCACCCCTCCATTCCAAACCTTGTACAAGGTCCCACTGGCCAAATCATAGGCTGCGAAATTAACCGTATCAAAAGCCAGTGTTAGCATTCTTGGCTTCTTATCCAACACAGAACGAAATGCCCAAGGATCCATTGATCTGTTTGCTGGCTCAGTTTTTGGCTCTTGGCAAGCATTAAAAATCCAAACCTGAGCAATTAGTACCAAAGGAAGAAAACCCTTTTTTAAGCTAGTTTTGTATGTTCTAAAGTTCATTGTTTTCTTTTAACTAAAAGGGACCTTTTTCTGTAGTTTCAAGCGCTTTTTCACCACCTGGCATCTCTCCTCTAAGCCTTTGTATATCAAGTGACTTTCCATTTTCTTTATTGTACCAATCCTGGGTCAAATTTTCAGGAACAGAATCCTCTGTTTCTTTCGACCACCTTTCTAAAACTTTTCGTAACTGAAGCATTTCACTATTATTCCCAACCATGGTTGCTTTGTTTAACAACTGGTATTCATCATCTGCTACTATATAAAACTCTTCAAATGGCCTTGGAGAAATAAAAACATCTGCCTGGGCAGGATTAAGTTTACCTTGGTCCCTGAGGTTTCTGAGGTCTGCATAAGAATCACTGGAATTGGAATCCGCAGGTCCTGGGTTAGCATATTGAGAACGGTTATTTTTTATGTATAAAAAATCCTTAGTCCTAACCATTCGCTCATGGGCTTCATGATCGTGCCAATTGTGCTCTGCAAAAACGTAATTTCTAAAGGGTAATTCAGGTTGCTTTAAAACAGATAAAAAACTCCTTCCCTGAAAATTATCTGGGGCTGTTATTCCTGCAAGCTGTAAGAATGTTGGCGCTAGGTCGATACTACTTACCATGGCCTCAGCTACCACTCCCGCTGGTATTGATTTTGGCCATTTTACCAACAAAGGTGATTTGATTCCAGAATCTATAAGTCGGGTTTTACTTCTGGGAAAAGGCCTACCATTGTCAGATAAAATAAAGATAATCGTATTCTCCAATTGGCCCTGCTTTTCCAACTCTTCCTCCACTTTACCAATAAAATAATCAAACCTGCTTATCTCATCATAGTAATTGGCCAGGTCTTTTCGAGTAGCGCTGCCATTAGCCAGGTAAGGAGGTACCACAACTTTATCTGGGTCATGCGCACCAGTGAAATCATTTTCTGCCCAAGGTCGATGTGCATCCAAAGCTGCCAACCAAAGGAAAAAAGGTTTATCTCTAGGTCTTTCTTTTAATAGAGGCACCCAATAATCTTCTCCACCATGACCAATTTGAGGTTTCTTGTCATAAATCAGATCAAATCCTTTTCTAGGAACAGGTCCCATATGCCATTTGCCTGACTGCGCTGTAAAGTATCCAGCCTCCTTTAATAATTCAGGGAAAGTGAGAATATTTTCAGGCATGGCAGTATGCAACTCAGCGGCTCCTGTATTGTGGGGATACCTGCCTGAAATGATGCTACTTCTGCTTGGACTACATGAACTTGTTGTCAAATAGAAATTTGTAAAGCGTATTCCTTCCAAAGCAATTCGGTCTGTAACCGGTGTGGAAGCAATCTCATTTCCATAACTCCCCAAATCTTCATAGCCGATATCATCCGCAATGATCATAATTATATTCGGTCGGTTATCCTGAGCCCAAATGAAGGTATTGGAAACAAAGAATGCCAACACCAAAAACAAAAAGCTACCTGCCTTTATCATTTATCTTTAAAATCAGTTTCAAAATCACTTTCGTTGACCCAGCCAGTCTTAAAAGATTCTCCCTTCATGTATCTATTGTAAAAGTCACGTTGACTTTCCTGAGCGTACTCATAATTGTCAAAAATCTCCCCATTTTCAAACATTCTAGGGTCTTCCTGAGCCTTCAATTGTTTGAATAATTCTTCTTTTAGGGAATTTTTTATGTTTTGATATTCGGGATGTAATGCAAGATTATTCAAGCCATAAGGGTCTTTTTTTCTATCGTAAAGCTCCTCTGCAGGTCTTTTCCCGAAAGCCAGGTTCCAATATTTCATTTCACCTGATACCCTTCTTTGATTTAAGATCACCGTTTTGGTAGGGCTACCATCAGTATTGAGGTAGCCAGTTTCTGGATTGCCCCCAGGCCACCTACCGGTTTCAAAATTATGAATATAAGTGTATTCCTCATTTACAATCCCTCGAATAGGATAGCCTTGGTCATCGGGTCTTCCGATATCATGCCTTTCTTTACCAATCAGAACCGCATTTCTGGAAGGATCTGTTTTACCTTCTTCTTCGGTGTTAAAAATTGGAATAAGGCTTTTTCCTGCAAAAGTAGCCATTCCTGAACTATCAAAATCCACCTTCCCTACCTCAAGAAAAGTAGGAGAAAAGTCCACAAAACTCACAAAATCGTCAATTACTCTACCTGGATTCTTAATTCCATCTCCCCACCTTATTGCCAAAGGCAAGTGATTTGAATATTCATACCCCTGACCTTTAACTCTTGGAAAAGGCATGCCATTGTCTGAAGTAACTACAATCAATGTGTTTTCCAACAGGCCTCGCTTTTCGAGTGTGGCCAACATCTTTACCAAATGTTGGTCAAAGTATTCCGTTTCGTAAGCATAATCCAATAAATCGTTTCTCACGGAATCATTGTCCGGCCAAAAAGGAGGCACCTTGTCAATCATGTCTGTGGTTTTACCTCCTAATTCTGCTCCAGATCCGTAAGTATAAGCTCGATGAGGTTCAAAGGATCCATACCAAAAATAGAAAGGTTCCTTTTCTGGTTTTTCGTCCAAAAACACTTCAAAGTTCGCTGCATAATCAATGGGGCTAATAAATGGAGTCGGGGCTTCCATTTTCAAATCACTGAAACGCTTTCCAGTAAGTTCTCTTTCCCCAGCATTCCCTGGGGCCCATCCTTTTCCTGTAAATCCCGTGAAATACCCATTTTTACCCAATACCTCCACATGGGACAAGAATTTCTCAGGAAAAAAAGGTATGTGATTGGCAGCCTCTTCTAGCTGCCAAGAATTTCTCCCTGTGATGATAATTGACCTGGAAGGAGAACATTTGGCATTGGGGGTATAGGCCCTGGTAAACAAAAGACCTTCCTTGGCTACCCGATCAAATCCAGGCGTCTTAATCCAATCAGTGCCATAAGCACCTGTATGTGGATAGGACAAATCGTCTGCAATCACAAATAAAATATTAGGAACTTTTGACTCCTCTTCCTTTTGTTGACAAGCTATTAGCCAAACAAAAAGGCCCACGAACAATCCTCCCCAAACACTGTTTTTTGCAGACATAAAATTTTAATTAATTAGAAGAAACACAACGAAACCCAGTATGTTCCAGGCCGGTATCAGCCGAGGATTTCATTTTACCGCTTACTCTATACCCTTCGCAGTAGGACACATTGCATAAGAATGACCCTCCTTTCACTACCTTTTTTGGTACTGTTGGTTCTTGTGGGTCGTAGCTGTCTTTTGGTCCTTGTGGGTTTACGGATACTTCCTCCGTAATCTTACTATAATAATCTTCCCGGTACCAGTCATTGGTCCACTCCCATACATTTCCTGCCATATCGTACAGGCCATATGGATTTGCAGGGAAGGATTTTGTTGGCGCCAATCCTTTATATCCATCAACGCCTTTATCCGTCACTGGAAAATCACCTTGCCAGATATTCGCCATAAAACCACTTTTTTCTACAGGATCATCTCCCCATGGAAAAGATTTATCTTCAAGTCCACCTCTTGCGGCATATTCCCATTCCGCTTCTGTAGGAAGTCTTTTCCCAGCCCACTTTGCATAGGCTTTCGCATCATCCCAAGCAATGTGTACTACGGGATAGTTTTCTTTACCTTCTATGCTACTCCCCGGGCCTTGTGGCATTTTCCAACTTGCACCTGGCGTCCACTCCCACCACTGGGCAGCATTATTAAGTGATATTGGCTGGTTGGGTGAATGAAAGGTTAGTGAGGCAGCTACTAATACATCATCCGGTGGTCTAGGTGTACCAGGAGGCAATTGTTTCTTAATTTCTTCCCAATCTGGTTTTTTCTCAGCTATGGTAACGTATCCTGTGGCTTCTACAAAGGCTGCAAACTGAGCGTTAGTTACTTCGGTTTCATCCATCCAAAATCCATCCACTCTGGTCCTATGTGCAGGTAACTCATCTTTTCTCCCCCGATCATCGGTCGAGCCCATAGTAAATTCACCACCTTCAATCCAAATCATTCCTTCATGGGATATAGGTGCGTCTCGTTCTTCGATGACAGCTGTGGAAGCATTGCCAGAAGGGTTAAACCTATCTGGAATATCACCATGGCAAGATTCTATTTCTGCTAATTCTACTTCTTCTTTTTTATTTGAAGAACAAGCATATAGCGTAAATGCAAAAAAGCCAATAAGAGATAAATATTTTAATCGATTGATCATTTTTCGGTAATTAAATTAAATCAACTTACAATTTAAATAAGTTAGGTGCAAACACCTATAGTTCTACATAATTTTTGATAAACGCACGATTTATCATTTTAGAGAAACCTCACCAAGTTCCATCTAGATAAATCAATCTACGATTCACCTCATCATTTACTGCTTTTAAACTCAGGGAATTTGCAGTGAAACCTTCACCATATGGGCTATGGTCTTTAAAGTAAACCAATGTATTCAACCCAATCAAATTTTCTACAGGATCCTTCCCAGCATTAAGCCACTTTGTAAGCATGGGCATTGGGTTTTTCGCCTCTACCCTTCCTGAAAGTTCAATTGCCTTTAGTTGGACAATGGAGGATGACTCACTATTGATTTTTGGAAACCGATTATAGTCATCTCCAATTTGCTTACCAAAAGAACAAGCAACACTGTAGGCCCAATACCGCTCCAGCTCATCTCCATTTTTAATTCTTTCAATAACCAGGTCATTGACATCCTCCCAATCATTGGTAGCCCAGTCAGCAATAGTTATTAGTTGCTCAAGTTGGTCATGATTTTTTTCTCCATATTCAACAGGGTTTTCCATGGCTTTGTTAACCAAAATATTTTCGGGTAGTAGGCCAAGATCGTTCTTTTCAACCATCCATAAATGAAGTTTTTCCCTCATTTGCTTTAACATAGCCTTATTTTCATCAGCCAAGTTATTGGTTTCGAAAGGGTCTTCCTCCAGATTATAAAGTCTTTCCACATGCTTTTCCTTGAAAAAAGCGGCTTGTTTTGAATTCAATCCCCCTTCCTTATAGCCTTCTTTCCAGGAAGCAAAAGCCATCATCTTATAGCGGTAATTGTTTTGCATGCCATCGGGATAATAGGGCTGAAAACTCCGTATATATTTCCATTTTCCTTTCCTTACAGATCTTACCATTTCATACTTCTCATCAAAACGATCCGCATGTCCATAAGCTTCATCTCTTCGTTCAAGGCTGACTTTCTCCAATCCTCCTCCCAAAAACGCATGACCATCCATCTGAACAGGAATTTCCAAACCAGCAAGCCTCATGACTGTTGGTGCGAAATCAATGAAACTAACAAAGGCCTGTGGTTTTTCATTGGTACCATAAGGGACAAGGTGTTTGAAGTATTTAGGAACTCTCACTACCAATGGCACATTGAGACCTGTCTCATACAAATACCCTTTACTCCCTGGTAATACACCACCATGATCTCCAAAATAAAACACAAATGTGTTTTCTAATTCTCCTGCATCAGCTAATTCCTGAATCTTCTCACCAACCCAATCGTCTATTTCCCTGATCTTATCTCTATGATAAGCGACCGTGTACCTAAATAAAGGGCTGTCTGGAAATTGGGGGAATAAAAATACTTGGGCAGGATTATCCTTGACCTTATGGTTCATCATCACCTCCTTGTTGAAGTGCAACCTGCTTTCATGGGTTTCATGAAAAGTTTCCTGATGAAAAAAAGGTTGTTTTTCATTCGGTCTATTTTGCCAGGAGGCCTTTAGTGAAGAATTGTCCCAAACATCATCACTTTCTATGGCATTGTAATCTTTTTTGGCATTATTTGACGTATAATATCCCGCTTTCCTCAGGTAAGCAGGGAACATTTCCAGTCCATCCGGCATCGGTGCGATCTTAATTTTTCTATGTAGGTGCATTCCTGTTCTTGTAGTAAGTGTGCCTGTGATAAGGGTACTGCGAGCCACTGAACATACCGGAGCATTGGAAAAAGCATTGGGGTAAAGTAAACCGAATAGAAGCATTTTCTCAATGTTTGGTGTTTCCACACCATTTGGATCAAAAAGCTTCATAAAATGCTTAGAATTATCCTCAGAAATAAGAAAAACAATATTGGGAGTATTCCGCTTGTTTTCTGTTTCCCTGGCTTGCATACTTTCGCTATCCAAAAACAGAAAGGAAAACACAAAAACAAGGAACAACTGAGTGCTATTTAAAGTCAAATAATTACGTTTTCGCATTTTATTACTTTTAAGAGATATTTAATTTATGGTGAAATGGTGTAAAACCTGTTAGAAAAGCTGTTGGCGAATCCATTTTAGGCAATGCCCCTCTTATCGCTACCCACTTGTGTTTGTACAAGCCTGGCCCGAAGGTAATCGAAGATCCATTTCCTGTGTACTTGCCCATGCCATCTTTTAAAAACACTGTTTCCTTCATCCCTTCATGAGGAACGGTTCCAGAAAATGTTCCACCTGGTCTAAATATTAACTCAAGGGCAACCGGCACATTGTCTGTACCAGTAATGGCTATATCTATAGAAAATCCATTGTCCTCCTCCTGAATGGTTACTGTACTATTGAGCTGTTGGATTTCAGATTTCCTTCTTTCGCTTCGAGGCATTTTTGACCAATCTCCATCTCCTGGGATTTTCTCCTTTGGAAAAGGTTGGTAATAAGGCCCTGACAATTGACTGGAAAGAATGTATTTTCCATTTTCTATTTTATAAGTATCTGCAGAAAATTGGCCTTTTCCAAAAAATGCACTTGCGAATCTCAAACCTTGAAGTGCCAACTCTTTTTTATGAAATGTAAAAAAAACAGTACTTCCAGAAAGTATAGAAGCATCATATCCTCCCCTCCTGATTCTTATCAAATTGGAATTATGAAATACCTTGGCATAATCCATAGGCAGCGCCTTGGCCGTAGGTAATTCTTCCCATAGAGATGGGTCTTCCAAAAAATAATATAAAAAACCAGTAGTCTTATTAAAACAGGTTTCCTCTATTAATTTACAAGCAGCAGCAAATTGCCCATCACCAGTTTTTAAGGCCATATAGCGGAAAGGGTAGTAATAATATTCAAGGGTACCAATGATAGAGTTATCTTGTCTTCCTGAAGCTTCTGTCACAATCTCTCCATTGGGATGTAGATAAAACAAGTTCATTTTCAGGTTTTTATATACATAATCCAAAAGCTCAGGTTTATCCAATCCTCTGGCAATGCTTATCAATACTCTATCACTTAAGGAAGAGTAGATATAGCTACTTTTCTCTTCATATTGTCCATCTTCGTCCAGGTCAATTTGCTCGGCAAGCCATTCTTCTACCCTTGATAAATAACCTGGATCAGCATTGATCTTGTAAAGTTCTGTCAAAGCCGAACTAACCACCCAACGATGGTTGGGTGTATGAATACCTCCCACTTTTAATCCCTCACCGGCTTTTAATAAAAATTGCTTTAGTGGAATTGTTATGCTTTCCTTTACTGCTACTTCTGACGTATCAAGTAGCCGCCAAACAGGCGCCAACCACTTCACAATAAAACCAGTATCAGGAGTGGAGTGGAAATTAGTTGATACTAAGTCTATGGTACCATCCTCATGTTGTAGGCTTAGAAAAAAGCTACAGGATAAAGCAATTTTTTTTCGTAATTCCTGATCATTGTAAAATTCAGATTCCGGACTAACCAATGCACAAATGCCGGCCTTAAGAAAAGAAGTTAAAGAATGGGCTGTAGCCATTTCAAAACCATCTAGTACTGCTCCGTAGTAGGTTGAAGCCTGATCATCTACATATCTTTCCAAGATACGTCTGACCCCCCCATCATTATTGGAGATCATCTCCAACAACCAATCAGGTTTTCCTGAACCGGATTTAGAAGATGAGAAATTTAAAGGATCAAATGACAAAGTTGCAAATGGAGCCAAAAGTGTAAATGCTCCATTTTTCCTAATGAAAGCTCTTCGCTTCATAAATTTTTGGGGATTTTGGTTGATTTTGGGAAACAATAAAGGCTAAATATACAATTTTTTTAAGACAGGAAAAGCCGTAAATGCTTTCTTTTAAAGTCCATACAAATAGTAAAATCAGCTGGAAACTATTGTTTTTAAATCATCAGTTTAAAAGCAAATGGGGACATTATAAACCTGAAACATTCATTACGCTATCCCTTTCAGAGAATTAACAATCCACAGGCCCTAAGTTCCTCTCTCATGGTTGCAGTAAAGAACTGTTTAAAATCCCCACAATTTTCTTCATAACCTTTTCTAAACCCTCCAAAGGAAACAGGACTAGCTGATGGTTTCATTTTATCAAGGGTCTCCAATAACCAATTCGCCGTTTTTTCATCAAGAGTAAAATCGATTATGGCTGAAGAAGTATGAAAAGTCAACAATTGTCTTGTAAGGGTTTTCTTTTTTTTGCGGACAACTTTTTCAGAAACAATTGGCGGATTGCCTAACCATATCATTTTTGCACCATCCTTTGGTAGGGAATTGTCCACTTTATCAAGGCAGGTTCCAATGTAATCAAGTCCAATGGTTGGCCTAGGGATCTTAAAATCAAACCAATCCTGCAAGGGGAAATCAAAGCCAATACCATGCATGAAATTAAACAATGACTTTTTCAAACCAAAACTAAATTTGGAATGATCTATACCGGTTTTGTCCTTGAAAGCAATGTCATTATTGGCAAATGAAATGGGGTTTTGTTCTGGAATAATTTGGTACTTTTCTGGTTCTAATCCAATTGGACTATGGGCCGTTAAGGCAAATTGATGCCAAAAACCAGATCTTAAAACCCCTTCTTCAAAGAGTTGTCGAACCATTTCCAGACTGTCTATGGTCTCTTGAATGGTCTGAGTGGGATAGCCATACATCAAGTAGGCATGCACCATTAGCCCAGCTTCTGTGAAATTTCTTGTTACCTGAGCCACCTGCTCCACAGTCACTCCTTTGTCTATCAATTTCAACAGGCGGTCTGAAGCTACTTCCAAACCTCCAGATACCGCTATACAACCTGAAGCACTCAACAAATGACATAAATCAAGCGTAAAACTCTTTTCAAAGCGAATGTTTGTCCACCATGTTAGGGATAGCTTTCGTTTTATAATTTCCAATGCCACCGCTCGCATCAGTGCTGGCGGCGCAGCCTCATCCACAAAATGGAAACCACTTTCTCCAGTCTCCTGAATCATTTGTTCCATTCTATCTACCAGAATAGTGGCTGTCAGTGGCTCATACAGCTTGATATAATCTAAAGATATGTCACAGAAGGTACATTTGCCCCAATAGCAACCATGAGCCATGGTCAATTTATTCCATCTACCATCACTCCACAAACTATGCATGGGGTTAGCAATTTCTATAACAGAAATATATTTGTCTAAAGGTAAATCGCTATAATCAGGGGTCCCAAGCTCCCTTTGTTTGTAGTCATTGTCCTCAGAAAGGTTGTTGTATTTTACCTCCTCACCATCAAAGTAAAAAGTACGTTTTAGCTTTAGCTCTTTCTCAAACGGGTATTTCCCATTTTGAACCAATTCTAAAAGAATTTCAATGGGTTTTTCCCCATCATCCAAGCAGATAAAGTCAATAAAATCAAAAACCCTTGGATCAGTAATAGTTCGTAATTCAGTGTTTGGAAAGCCACCTCCCATGACGATTTTTACAGAGGGATAATTGTCTTTAACAAATTGCCCACAACGAAAAGCACTGTATAAATTCCCGGGAAATGGAACAGAAAGTCCAACCATTTTAGGTTGAATTTCTTTCATTTTATTGTCCAGAATATTTAGGCTAACCTGGTCAATATAGGTAAGTTCCTTCTTTAACTTTTCATAGAGCTCGTCAAAATTATTGGCACTTTGCCCCAATGACTCAGCGTAGCGGCTAAACCCAAATTTAGGGTCTACACAGTCAATAATAAAATCCGATAAGTCTTCTAAATAAAGCGTAGCCAAATGCTTTGCTCTGTCCTGCATCCCCATATTTCCAAAAGCATAATCAAGGTCATCCAACTGCTCAAACCTTGATGCTTTAGGCAAAAAATTGTCTGTACAAATTTTCCTCGCCAAGCTGGGATTATGCCCCTGAAGGAAAAGTATCACCGAATCTATAGACTGAAAATAGGTTTCTTTTAGGGCATAGATTCTTTGTGAATTCTCAGTCTCAATCTCCTTATTTTGCTTCGCGATTTTGAATATTTCATTCAATCCCTTTTTGGAAAACACGGCCTGAATAACATCTATCCCCAAATCCATCTGATAACTACTTATCCCTTTGGTATTTAAAAAACCTTTGAGATAGGCCGTACCAGGATATGGTGTGTTTAGTTGAGTAAATGGAGGAGTAATTAAAAGCAAATCTTTCAATGGGTCTGTTTTTTTAGCCTATACAAAAGTAAGTGAAAAGGATTTACTCATCTATATTTATAGAAATAAAGGTAGCGATTCCAAACCGAAAGCCTCCTGAACCGTAAGTCTTGTTCTCAAAGCCAGCACCCATTTCTAACCTAAACACCCTAAATAGGTTATCCAGGGAATAGCCCAGCTCCCAATAGTGGGGGGAACTTTCCGTTTTTAAATAGTTAAAAAAAATGTTTTCCCTTATTCCTGAAAATCTTAATCCCGGCAATTGAGTAAAGAGAAACTTTCTAAACTGATAATGGAACAGGCCTCCTAAATAAGCATCAGTGGTACTAAAAGCATAATAATCTAAAAATCTGTAATTACTAGCTGCCCCCATATTGCTAAAGACTGTTCTGTTCCCTCCAAAATGCTTGTAATCCATAAAGTAGGCCTTCTCCCCATTGATAAAGGTACCCGCATTTATATTGAACGCTAATTTCCCACTTACACCAAAAGGAATAGCATGCTTTATTCCCAATTCAATGTGCTTGAATTCGGCAACCTCCGAATTCTTGAAATTAATGGGTAGGGCTTGCTTGTATTTCATCAAAATCAAAGGGGTAGAATTCAGCAAAGGGATCTTACGCCCATTTCTGACCTGATACTTTAAACCAGGCCTCCAATCTATATTCAAGTCTGCTATCAATGCATCATTCTCTATAAAGGAGTTTGCCTGACCCAAATTTAAATTCGGCTGATTGTCAGTGTAATCTTTTTTATCCCTATTGAAAAAGCTGTAATCACTGTGGTTAGACAATGGGCTGCGTTGCTCTAAACTAAGGCTAGTCCTATAGGTAAACTTGTCTCCCATCCTATGCGCCCAAAAGAGCTTTGAAAACGATTTTTCATACAACTTCATGTAATTATCCCTAAGAAAAAGTGAATAGAAGGCATTTACCTGTTCACTTATAGGTTGGTCGGCATTGTATTGATAAATGTATTTTCCAGCATCTATTCCCCAACTGTGGCCTTCCCTCCCTTTGGTGACAGACCTACGGAAATTTAAAGTTATATATGCTTTTTCACTGGCAAATCCATACCTGAATTCTGGTCTGAAATTCCAGGATTTCACTTCATTGGTAACACTATCAGCTAGTTTGGTTACTTTCTCTTTCCGATAGAAGCCCGAAAAACCCACCTTAAAACCCTCTACAGTATTGAAGGACATTTTTGTCCAATTGGTATAAAAGCCCGCAGACCTGCCCTTACCAAAATTATACCTTCCCCCTGTTAGGAAATCAAAAGCTTTGAACTTCCTTTTGGCTTTTTGGGCAATGCTATCCACTTCACTATTTTTGGCAATATCTACCAAGGCCAAACTATCGTCTCGGATATAGCCAAGAACTTCCTTATCGGTCAAAGGCGTTGGTCGAATACTGTCCCAGTAAACGCTGTTTCTTTTGGTAGCTAAAGAGTCGATGCTGTGTGACCTAATGGAAATAATGTCTTTGTCTTCTCTTATTTTTGCTTCTTCTTTTTCATAAGCCGCAATCAATTTTCGGTATTGCTTCCTACTAAGCTGATCTGCCTCCTCCAACTGTTCAATTGGCGATTCATTAGAGGATATTTTATTAATTTCTTCAGGAATTTGAGTGATTTTTTCATCAACTATTTCTGTTTCAAATACCAGATCTGGATTAAGTTTCAAGTCATAATCTCTTGTAGACGCCAGGTATTGAAACTCTCCAGCGAAACCGAAAAATTTCCCTCCAAAATTATAGGAATGTGTTATTGGCATCCATACTTTCTCCATAACGGGTGCGTATTGTTGCCTCACTCTAATATCGAAACCCATAAGGGAGGTTTTAAGATCTAAACTATGGATGGCCCACAAATCCTCAATAATATAAATGTATCCATCAAATACTTTCTCTCCTTTTGACCGGGGGATCACTCTTATTTTATTGACAAGCACCTCATTTTCTAGAAAGGTCCCCTCCAAGCGAAACTTGTAGTAGGCAAAAGCTGATCTTGCCAATGGAGAGATAATTTCATTCACTTTATCATCATAAAAACTGGCACCTATATAGGGCGCTGGTGAAGTTTGGTTATTGTCTCCACTAGAACGTATACTGATTACAGTTTCCTTAATCTCATTTGGTTGTTTGAATTCAATCTTAGACACTGACTCTGAGGTGTAGGCCTCATTTAGACCTATACCTTCTTCAGCCAATTTCTTTTTAAGAAAAAAAGGGGCATCAGTAAGTTCTCCTGTGCCTTTGATGTAAACCATCATGCTGTAAGCTTCCACCTGAAGCTTGTGATACTTGGCTTTGGCAATTGCTTTACGTATAACCGTCAGGGCAGGATCCTCAGCTCCTTCCCTAACCTCAACCTCGCTTAGCCCATAAGTTTGCATCTCCAAACTTACATTGACTTCCACCCAATCATCTTTAACCTCAACTGTCTTCAATTGAGAAGTATAGCCTAAATATTGAACAATAATATCGTAATGTCCATTTGGAAGTTTCCACTCAAAATAGCCATTTTGATTGGTAGGTATTCCATCATTTAGATTTCTAGCAAATACGGTAGCGAAAGCAAGGGCTTGCCCATCTACTGTAGATACAGTTCCTTTTATGCCTTGAGCATTTAGCTGCGTTCCAGCCAAGGAAAATACAAACAGCAGTAATCCTATCCAAAAAGTACTTATTGATGTCTTTTCCATTAATACCCATAATTGCTTACCGAAATGGCCTTTTTCACAACAAACCTAAAACAAGAAAGAATTTGAAAATGGAAACCATAAACCAGTAAAAGCCTTTAATATAACCAACACCAATCTATAAAATTAACTCTAGTAATTAGAACTTGGATAAAATGGTTAACAACAATTAACTGTGATGAGGATTATCTATTCCTGATCGAAAGCCCACTTTACTTGGTCCCATATTTCAGGCCCATCATTGCTAAGTTTTGGACCTTGGGTACTTCTGCCATTTTTGATTAGGCTGATCATTTCATTTTTCAATGACAAAGCAAGCTCAGGATAATCAGATATTAAGTTTGATTGTTCTGATGGATCTTTAGAAAGGTCAAAGAGCTGCATCTCTGGTAAACCAGCAAGTTCTTTGGCAGATCTTGGAGCAGTCCATCCACCAGATCCTGGCCAGGCAATTAGTTTCCATTTGTCTTTTCTGATGGCAAACCTACCATCTATCGAATGGTGAATTACAGAAGGTCTTACCTCCGCCTGCATGGCACCGTTAAGTACTTTCAAAAAACTAAAACTATCCTCCCCGGCATTTTCCGGCATTTTCTGACCTAATATATCTGCAACGGTAGCCATAAAATCTGTAGTACAGATAATTTGCTCCGAGGTTTGTGCTCCCGATATTCTTTCTGGCCATTGGACTATAAATGGCACTCTATGTCCTCCTTCATAAATGTCTGCCTTATGTCCTCTGAAACCTTGACTAGGATCATGACCAACTCTAGCCAGTTCTGCGAAATTAGCTTTAGGAGAACAGCCATTGTCTGAAGTAAAAATCAATAAGGTATTGTCTAAAACACCTTGCTTTTCCAGTTCAGCAACAATTTTTCCTACCACATCATCAACTTGCAGGACAAAGTCTCCATACATATTTGTATTGCTTTTACCCATAAACTCGGTCGTTGGTAATATGGGGGTATGCGGAGCTGGAAGTGGGAAATAAAGGAAAAAGGGTTTTTCTTTATTGGAATTTTCCCCAATAAAATCAACTGCCTTATCAGTCAGGTGAGATAAAACTTTAACATGTTCAAAATCAGGTGCTGTAGGGCCTTCTCTCCAGAAACCTTTATCATCCACGTTTACTGTTATTTTATCAGGCAATGCCGTAACCCTATCATTTTCAATGTATACGTAGGGTGGAATATCCAGAGAACTACTAAATCCATAAGCATAAGTAAAGCCTACCTGATTGGGGCCATTTTTAATGGGTTGGGAATAATCCACTTCTAAAATGGTATTCAGGTTATCTATGTTTTCATAATTTTGCTTAAAAACCCAATCCCATCCCAGGTGCCACTTTCCAATAAATCCGGTATAGTAGCCGGTCTTTTGCAAAAGCTTACCTACAGTAAATCGATCATTGCTAATCAATGGGGCTGAATAACCACCTAAAACGCCATTTTTAAGCGTAGATCTCCAATTGTACCTACCTGTCAAGATTCCATATCGAGTAGGCGTACAGACAGAAGAGCTGGTATGTGCATCTGTAAACTTCATCCCATTTTCTGCCATTTTATCAAGATGAATGGTTTTAATTTTGCCATCAGGATTGTAGCAGGAAGCATCACCTATCCCCATATCATCGGCCAAAATATACACGATATTTGGAGTTTCGTTTTGCTGTGCAAAACCGAAATTAATTTGAAAAAGCAAAATGCATATTGAGAGAATTAGTGTTTCTATGTTGTGGTTCATTGTTAATTATTTTAGCGAAATAAACTGTCAATTATTACTTGAATAATAGGTATTATAATCCGTATTGGGGTAAAATTTCATTTTAGTAATGAAAATCTATAAAGATAAGCATTAAACTAAAATTCAAATAATTTCGACAAAGGAATCATGTGATTCTACCAAATAAGCAAATCGAGCCCAATACCACTCAAGCAATTTATCTAAAATTGCTTGAGATTTTAATATTTACCTAAGTAATAAATAAACTTTTTGAGGAGTAAGAATAAATACTTGCCCTAAAAAATAGCAGTAAATTTCCATGGAAAGTAAATCCAGAATACATTAATTCATAGAAAACCATAAGTAAAATTGAGCCATTGAATCCATATGAGACCGATACCTTTTACTATAATTCTTTCTAGCTTAATTAATATTTTATAATTTAATCCAAACATATATAATAACACGGATATTATAACAAATTAAAATAAGTATGGCGAAAACATATTGGTAGCAAATAAGTTAAAGCAAAAAACTGAAAAAATACATTTTTAATTTCAATGATAAATTGGAATATTTTAATTATTGTTGTCTTTAGATTAATTTGTCACTTTTGGGAGCTATCTCAATTCCAGAATACATTAATTTATAAAATTAACAGATCGTATGAAAATTTGAATTATTATCCTCAAACCCTACAGGCAGTATAAAAGTATTCATTTATGATCAATCCACTCGTAATATGGGAAACGTAGTCAACAGTAATTCCAAATTAACCAAAAACATAATCCAGCAAAATTCCAAAATAAAATCAAATCATACTTCCTACCTGGTTTCCTCAGTTGATTATCCTAGGGACAAAACTATAATTTCGCAACTGAACGAGGTAACTCGAAAATATCCTGAAAGAATAGGCTTTGTTTTCGAAAGTGAATCGTTGACATTTCAGGAACTAAATAAGCAGGCGAATGAATTGGCTTCCTTTCTAATTAATAAAGGAATTTCTACGGGAAGCCTAGTGCCATTTTGCATGGAGAAATCCTTGGAAATGTTGGTAACGATATTTGGTATTTTAAAATCCGGAGCAGCTTATGTGCCTATAGATCCTAATTTTCCCATAGATCGAATTCAATATATTCTTGAAGACATCAAAGCATCAGTATTGTTGGTCAATAGTGATTTAGACGAAAGTTTAACTGTATCTGAAGAAATCGAGCTGATGAACTTCTCCTCCATCCCGAAGGATCAGGTTTCAGAGCCAACAATAACATTTCAACCTAGTCCTGAAAACCTTGCTTATGTAATTTATACTTCTGGCTCTACGGGCAATCCTAAAGGAGTAATGGTGCCTCATAAAGGCTTAATGGACCATTGTTTTGGATTGATAGAAAGTGCCAAGCTTAAAGATTGTGAATCCTACGCTATCACAGCTCCTATCGTATTTGATGCTGGACATTCCCTTATCCACACTTCTATAATTCAAGCTGCTACTTTCCATTTTATATCAGATACAGTACTATTAGATAGCGAGAGATTTACAGCTTACCTGACAAACCAAAAAATTGATTGCCTAAAAATTGTACCTTCTTTATGGTTGAGTCATACTGAAGGAGGTTTTATCCCTGTTCCGGAGAAAAAGTTAATTTTTGGTGGAGAAAATTTCCCACTTTCCATACTAGCATTTCTAAATAAAATTGATTTTAAAGGGGATGTTTTCAATCATTATGGCCCTACTGAAGCTTCCATAGGCAAATGTATACACCAATTAGACTTAAGTCGTAAATACAATCAAGTACCAATTGGCAAACCATTTTCCAATTCATTCATCCTTATTCTGAACAGCAAACTCGAAATGGTAACTGAAGATGAGGTAGGAGAAATATATATAGGTGGAGAAGGCATTGCCAGGGGGTACCTCAATTTACCAATGGCAACCGCCAAAAGCTTCATCCCTGATTTTATCTCAGGGCTAAATGGTGGTGTTTTATACCGCACAGGAGATTTGGGCAAAACATCTGAAGATGGAAACATCCTATATCATGGTAGAATTGATGATCAGATAAAAATTAATGGATACCGCATCGAACCTGGTGAAATTGAAACTTGCATCTATCAGTTTGAAAGCATCAAGCAAGTCACGGTTGTAGCCAAAAGCAACAAGTCGGACAAAAGCTATTTGGTTGCTTACTATGTACTTGAAAGGAGCACTTTAGAGGATAATATAAAAGAAAAACTTAAATCAAAGCTTCCTGCCTACATGATCCCGAAATACTGGGTGAATATGGAGACAATGCCTTTAACCAGCAATGGTAAAATTGATAAGCAATCTTTACCTGATCCCGAGTGGAAAGCAACTATCAGCTCCACAACTAGTTTTCCTAAGACAGAAACGGAAAAGTGTCTATTAGCAATATGGCGAAAGGTTTTGGGTTGGAAACAGATTGGTACAGATGATAATTTTTTTGAATTAGGCGGAGATTCATTGCTTGCTATCCGATCTATTTCTGCTATTAAGCAGGAATTAGGCAAACGACTTTTGGTTAAAGATTTCTTTGACTCACCAACCATTTCTAGTCTAAGCCAAAAAATAGATAAAACGGATATCGACTTACAAGTTTTGGCAGCTACAGAAAATGCTGGTAGCCCCCCACTTTCCTTCAATCAGGAAGCTATGTGGATCATTCATAATTCAAGAGGAAGCCTGCAATACCATTTACCTATGGTATTCTCTATCAATGGTGAGTTGGATGTGAAGTCTCTTAAGGCAGCATTTAAAGAAATCGTCAAACGTCATTTACCTTTACAGACAATTTTTACAGCGACGGATGAGGGCTTGGTGCAAGAACAGCTTGGGTCAGACTCTTGGCTTTTACAGGAATTTATTACACCTCAAACTGAAAATGAGGTTTTTCGGGACTGGCCTTTCAAATCTATGATTGCGCAGCCTTTCGATCTTTCCTCAGATTATATGATTAGGGCTGCTATATTCCAAATAGAGCCACAAAAACACATTTTGGGTATTGTTGTTCATCATATTGCATGGGACGGATGGTCCACTGCCCTGTTTAAAAATAACCTTTCCAATCTGTACAATCTTATTAAGAATGGAAAGCCTGTTCCAAAACAAGCAAATGCTTTAGCCTATACAGATTTTTCATTGCACCAGAGAAGCCTTCTAAAAGGTGATTTTTTAAATAATTCACTTCAATATTGGAATAAAAAACTAACCGGAGTCCTACCGAGTCAACTTAGAACCGATTCTTCAAGAACTTCAGAAGTAACTTCATCTGGTTCCTCTCAGGAATTTATTATCGATAAGGAGACCCATTCAAAATTAAAAAGTCTAGCGAAAAAACACAATGCAACGCTTTTTATGGTATTACTAGCCGGATTTAAAGCCTTGCTAAAAAGACATAGTAATCAAGAAGACATCTGTGTTGGTATTCCAATGGCTGGAAGAGAGCATAATGGGATGGAAGATTTAATTGGTTTTTTCGTCAACACCTTACCTATCAGAACATTGGTGGACGGAAATTCGGATTTCAATGATTTACTTAAAAATGTCAAAAACAACACATTAGAAGCTCTAGAGCATGGCCATGTACCATTTGGTGAAATTGTAAAATTATCAGACGATTTCAGATTTTCTGATCGAAATCCTGTTTTTCAGGTGCTATTTGTCATGCAAAGCAATAGCGCAACTGAATTAAACTTTGATGATTTAGAAATCACACCATTAAAAGTCACAAAGCAGACCTCTGAATTTGAGCTAATACTAGAAGTTAAAGAGTCTGAAGAATTGCTAACAGGCCAATTTGAGTTCCAAACGGCAATATTTAATCCATCCACTATTGCCCTAATTTCTGATCACTATATAGAACTGCTCAAGTCAATAACCATTGATTCTCAGGACTCCATAGATGGAATAAACTTACTTAATGAGAAGGAAAAGGATTTTGTTTTAAATAAACACAACGATTTTGTCCTTCCAAAGGAATTATCTCATAGTACTTTTTTAAGTCTTTTCGAAGATCAGGTGAAGCTAGTTCCAAATAAAACTGCCATAGATTTTAATGGCGATAGTAATAGTTTTACCGACTTAGATTTAAAGAGCAACCTGCTTGCCAACCATTTAATTAATATAGGAGTAAAACGAGGCACCTATATTCCTATTTGTTTAGACAACTCTCCTCAAATGATCATTGGGATATTGGGAATTCTAAAGGCTGGTGCAGCCTATGTTCCTTTAAACCCGGATTTCCCAAAAGAAAGAATTCAATTTATTCTTGAAGACACCAAAGCTTCCTGGGTGATTACAGATGAGGAAACCGAAAACATTTTTCGGGAGAACTTTACTTCCATCTCTATTATATCACTTGATTCAAAGCTAAGCAGCATAAATAAGGGAAACCCTGAAAAACCTGCTTTACCTCTTTCTACCGAAGACCCAGCCTACCTAATTTATACATCTGGAACAACAGGCAAACCTAAAGGAGTGATCATTAGTCACAGGGGTTTATTTTTGTTTTTATTTTCACGAGAAAGGTATTATCCGGAAAGTTATCCTACTTTGCTTTTAATGTCATTTACTTTTGACGGATCCATTCCAGCAATTTTTGGAACATTGGCTAGAGGTAATGCCTTAATATTAGGAAAGGCCAACCAACTCAAAGATACTAAGGAGCTGAAGAAATTAATAAGACTTACTGGAACAATCCATTGTGTACCTTCCTTTTATCATTTTTTACTAACCGAAAATTTGATTCCTACTGGGCAAATTAAAAGGGTGATTTTAGGTGGGGAAAAAATAGATTCCTCACTATTGGCCTTGCATTTCGAAAAGAATAAAGAGGCAAAATTATACAATGAATATGGCCCCACAGAAGCGACAGTATGGGTTACTGTTGCAGAATTGAAAACACCTAAGACACGAATTACAATTGGAAAACCCATAGCTCACATTAATATCTATATTTTAGATCATTTAGGTAAAGTATGTCCTGTAGGAATTCCTGGAGAGCTATTTATTTCAAGTGAAAGTTTGGCCAAAGGATACTTAAACCGCCCTGAATTGACCGCTTTAAATTTTGTTCCTGACCCCTTTTCAAATGTGAAAGACAGGAAAATGTACAAAACAGGAGACCAAGCAATTCTCCTTCAAGACGGGAATATTGAATTATTGGGCAGATTGGATAATCAGGTAAAGTTAAGGGGCTATAGAATCGAGTTAGAGGAAATAGAAAAGGTATTAAACACTTTAGATTTAGTCGACATATCCGTTGTTACCCTAAATGGTAAAACTCCCGAAAACCAGGTACTTGTTGGACATATAATCACAGTCAATAACTTAAAGTACTTATCAGAAGAACAAAAAACAGAAAGACTAATTGCTCACCTTTCTGATAATTTGCCTTCCTACATGATCCCTTCTCAATGGCATTTTATAAATTCAGTTCCCCTAACTACTAACGGTAAAATAAATAGAAAAAAACTTTCGCAAATTGATCTAAGCGCAAAATTCAACAAGGTTCTCACACAATCTAAAAACCCTACTGAAATACGGCTGCAAGAGATTTGGGAAGAATTATTGAATATTAAGCAGGTTGGGATTAATGATAACTTCTTTAAAATAGGTGGTCATTCCCTAATGGCTATAAGGTTAATAAATGCCATTAAAACTCATTTTAACTTTGAAATAAAGTTTACTGAAATATTTAAACAACCTACCATCCATCAGCAGGCCTTACTCATAGGTGGAATTTCTTCAACATTGCCAAGGCAGCAAAACATCGAAATCCCCATTGAACCTAAGGAATTTCCCCTTTCCTTTAATCAGGAAAGTTTGTGGTTGACTGACAAATTAGAAGGCTCTTTACATTATCATATTCCTTTGGTTTTGAAACTTACTGGAAAGCTTGACAGCCTTTCGATGGAGTCCACTTTACGTAAAATTCTCGACAGACATGAAATATTGCGGTCTGTTTACCAATATGATGGAGACCACATTTATCAGGTAGTGCGTAAAATTGAAAATTGGCAATTGGAAGTTAAGGACATTTCTACAGAAGTCTGGGATGAACAAACGCTTAGTAATTTTATACAATTGCAGATCAATCAACCATTTGATTTGAGACAAGACCTAATGTTCCGAGCCTTATTGATTCGTCAAAGTAATGAGGTAAGTATCCTTGCTTTGGCTTTCCACCACATTGCTTTTGATGGATGGTCAGTCGGAATATTAATGAATGAAATCGAATATTTTTATAGCCGGATTAAAAATAACAGCCCATTAGACAAGCAACCTTTACCCATCCAATATAGAAATTATGCCATTTGGCAAAGAAACCAATTTCAAAGCTATGGATTTGAGGAAAATATAGCTTATTGGAAAAATAAACTTGCTGCATTACAGCCAATTTCATTAGCGCAACATAAAAATGTCATTGATGATCCTAATAGTGATTGCGATACGATATTCTTCCTTATCCCAGCCCACCACTCAAAACATTTAAAGGAACTAGCTAGTAAGTCAGAGACAACATTGTATATGGTTTTAATGGCCACTTTTAAAACCCTTCTGTACCAATTGACTCATCAAACGGACATTTGCGTAGGGACTGTGGTGGCAGATCGGAATTATCAGCATACAGACAAGTTACTAGGGTATTTTGTCAATACCTTACCGATTCGATCACATCTCAATCCAAGTGGTAATTTTAGTGACTTCTTAAATGAAGTAAAAGACAACTGCCTTGAAGCCTTTGAATTTCAGGAGATACCTTTCGAGAAAATAGTAGTTGCAGCCCAACCTGAAAGAATACTAGGAAGCAATCCCCTTTTTCAAGTAATGTTTTTACTTCAAAATTCTTTTGATAAAAATGGATGGAAAATTGACGATTTAATAATAGAACAACTTAAAACCAAACCACAAAGAGCAAAATTTGACCTTATGCTTACCAGCACTGAGGTTGAAAATGGTATCGAAGGTGTGATGGAATACAAAACATCTCTTTTTAATTCAGAGGAGGTAAATCAAATTATTGAAAAATACCTAGACTTACTGGAGACCATTTTTGCTCAACCTTCCCTGCCAATTGATGCTTATACTGAAGACAAGAAAGCCAAAATCAATAGTATCCAGGAGGAATTAAAACCTGATACCTACAATGAATTCAGACCTGTTCAGGAATTAATAGAATCTGCTGTTCATCAATACCCTGCAAAAACAGCAATAATTTCTAAAAATGAATCCTGCAGCTATAAAGTGCTAAATGAAACATCCAATCAATTGGCAGATCTTCTAATCCAAAAAGGCATAGGCCGGAATGATATAGTGGGCATAGTAATGGATCGTTCAATAGAGATGATCACATCTATTATGGCAGTATTAAAAGCAGGGGCAGCCTATCTCCCTGTAGATACTGATTTTCCTGATGAGCGGATCAGTTATATGCTCAAGGATGCAGCAAAGGTTCATATAACACATAACAAATACAAAGGGAAATTCAAGTCACAGTCAATAGAGATTCTGTGGGAGGAATTCAAAGCAAAGCAGGATAATTTCTCAAAAGAAAACCCATCTCCGAACAATGAAGCCAATGATGTGGCTTATATTATTTATACCTCCGGATCTACAGGAAAGCCAAAAGGAGTCATGCTAACCCATGGCAACTTGTATAACTTCCTTAAAACCGTTAGCCATAAACCCGGAATCACGGCCAAAAATAAATTTCTGGCCGTAAGCTCTGCATCTTTTGATATTGCCTTACTGGAGTTAATATTGCCTTTCGTACACGGGGCTCAAATCGTAATTCTCGATCAATTCGAGAGAAAAGATCCCCGACTTATTTCAGATTATTTAAGGCAAAAAAAGGCTGACATTATGTTTGCTACACCTACCCATTGGAAAATGCTTTTAGAAAGCGGATGGAATTCGCGAGTAGACAACCTGCAAATAATCAGCGGAGGTGAAGCGTTGAGCAAAGAATTGGCAAAGCAGCTATTGCCATTATGCCATAGCCTTTGGAACATTTATGGCCCTACAGAAACTACTGTTTTCTCTACCATAAAAAAGATCGAGGCAGATCAATCACTTATTACAATAGGCCGAGAGGTACTGAATACTAAAATATATCTTCTTGATGAAAACCAAAAACCTGTACAAAAAGGAAAGGAAGGAGAAATCTACATTTCCGGTAAGGGTGTAGCAAAGGGATACCTTAACCAACCGGAGTTAACCAATCAAAAATTCTCCACAGATCCATTTCAATCGCAATTAGGTATCTGTATGTATAAAACCGGTGACAGAGCAAAATTCCTACCCGACGGAGAAATGCAAATCCTTGGGAGAATTGACAATCAAATCAAATTGAGGGGTCATAGGATTGAACTTGAGGAAATTGAACAGGCCATAAATGAACTAGCCTCAGTCAAAGAAAGTGTAGTTTTATTTAGAAATACTTCTCGTAATGACAAAGGCTTGGTTGCCTATCTCCTCCTCAAGGAAAATTTGGAAGAAAGTGAAGTAACAGATAAAACCAAGGTAGTTTCAGCCAAGCAAGTCAAGGGCTGGAAAAAAGAATTGTCCCTTACACTTCCTGGCTATATGTTGCCTTATGATTATGTTATTGTAGACCATTTTCCCCATACTGCAAGTGGAAAGATTGACCGGCTTCGACTACCGGATCCCATAGCTATCGATCAGGAGGTTATTCTGTTACCTGAAACTCTAGAAGAAAAGAAAATCGCTGCAATTTGGTCAGTTGCCCTGGGTTTAGATAAAATAGATATCACCGATAATTTCTTTGAGATTGGCGGACATTCTTTGATTGCTGTGAAAGTAATGACCTTGATAGAAAAAGAGCTAGGAACCCGATTGCCACTTTCAATTCTCTTTAAATACCCCACAATTCAGAAATTAGGTAGTTTCTTGGAGAGCAAAGTAGAATTAAACAAAGAATGGAAATCTATTGTACCTATACAGCCTTCCGGATCGAGGCCACCAATCTACCTTGTGCATGGAGCAGGATTAAACGTAATGCCATTTCATTCACTGGCCAAATACCTGGTCAAGAATCAACCACTATATGGCATCCAATCCAAAGGTATGAATGAAGAAAACACAAAGTATGAATCCATTGAAGAAATTGCCCGTAACTATATTGAAGAACTAAAGGAGAATAGCCCTAGTGGCGAAATCATTTTGGGAGGTTATTCCCTGGGAGGAATCATTGCATTCGAAATGGCCAAACAGTTAAAGAACTCCAGCATAACTGTTAAAAAACTCATTCTTTTTGACAGTTATGCTACTTTTATCAAAGATCCCCACAGTCCAAAAAACAAGCTTCTTGCTAAAATTCACCTTCAGCTATATAAAAAGTCCCATGATTTAAAATTACTGGTAACTCATCCATCTGTTTTAAAGGACATTAAATACAAGTCAATTAGTAAAAAACTGAATGGATTATTTATTAAATTAAAGTTAAAAACTAAAAAATCAGAAAGTCCTATTCTCCAAAGAATTAACAAAATTAAAGCCTTGCATTTGGCTGCTTGTAAGAATTATACACCGGGATTTTACGAAGGGGAAATCACCCTATTTAGAGCCAAAATTCGAACTAATTATTTCTTCGAACCAGAATTTCTTGGATGGAAGGCCTTTTCCAGATCTATAAATATAATCGAAGTAGAAGGTACTCATACAGGTTTGTTTATAGAACCAAATGATAAAAAAATTGCCACAATTATTAAACAAGTGGTGGAATAAAGGAAATCATTGTGGGATGGGGTGATCGGTGATTAGATGACAGGGTGATGGGGTGATCCAAAATTCGTTATATCAATCAGTTGTGAATTGCTTTCAAATTGGTATCTTCATAGGATAATCACAGCTATAAATCCTACTAATAAACCCATTTGACCATGCTTCGAATTTCCTCTTTTTTATTTAGCTTGGGCATCTTGTTTTGTACAAGCCTAAATGCTTTCTCCCAATCGAACCCTACCGACCAAGCTATTGCCAAGCATAGAAAAGGCAAGCTGATTGTCAATGCCAAGCCGGGAACCAAGGTCTCCATCAAGCAACTTTCCCATGAATTTTGGTTTGGAGCAGCCATTGCCAATGGTCTGGGATCGGGGAACATGAACCCTGATGACCTAAGCCAATACAAAACCTATTTCCTGAAAAACTTTAACAGTGCCGTTACAGAAAATGCACTCAAGTGGGCCAATATGGAAAGGGAAAAAGGCAAAGTCAATCACTTAACAGTAGAAGGAATACTAAATTGGACAGATGAAAATGATATCCCTCTGAGAGGGCATAACTTATTCTGGGGCATAGAGAAATTTGTACAGCCTTGGATAATGGAATTGAGTGATGAAGAACTGGAGGCAACCATAAAAAATCGAGCCATTTCCATTGCCAGACGGTACAAAGGGCGCTTTGTAGAATACGATCTAAACAATGAAATGATCCATGGCAATTATTATGAAGATCGGCTGGGGCCGGACATAACCTCGAAAATGGCCAAATGGGTGCTTGAAGGGGATCCTGACGCTCAACTTTATCTCAACGATTACGATATCCTAACAGGAAACAGATTGGCAGACTATTTGGCCCAAATTAGGGATCTCATGGCCCATAATGTTCCGATTGCCGGAATAGGTGTGCAGGGTCACTTGCATGGCAGTACCTTTGACAGAAAGGAACTGAAACGTAGCCTTGACTCTTTGGCACAATTTGGTCTTCCTATTCGAATCACTGAATTCAATATGCCTGGCCAACGATCCAAATTCCATAAAGACACGCAATTGGTTATGAGTCCTGAAGAAGAAAAACAAAATGCCATTGAATTGGTGGATTATTATAGCATTTGTTTTGCCCATCCGGCAGTGGAAGGTATCCTAATGTGGGGATTTTGGGAAGGAGCCAATTGGATACCTGCCTCTTCTTTATATACTCGCGACTGGCAGCCAAAACGGGCAGCTTATGCCTACCAAAAGTTGATATTTGAAACTTGGTGGACAGAAAAAACCGGCACTACCGATGCAGAAGGGAATTACTCTTTATCCGCTTTTTATGGCGATTACCAAATAACCGTTGATGGGAAAACGAGAATAATTTTACATAAAAAAAAGAATGGAGCAACCACCATTGATTGCTCCAATCCTTGATCCATTTATTTATTGATAATCCTTTCCGATCAAACTCTCTAAGACGGATTGTTGCCAATCATGCAAAGTATTTTCCATTTTCTCGGCAATTTCCGGGTGATCTGATAGTATGTTATTTTCCTCTGCCGGATCTGCATTGATATCAAAGAGTTCTTTTTCGGCTGCCTCACCAGTACTTCCATGGATCACCAATTTGTATTGATTACCCAATAAAGTCCGAGGACCGGAAAAATCCTCCTCTTGGATATCCGTTTGCTTAAAATTTTTAAAGTTTCTGGTAGGTATCCCATTCATCAACTTTACTAGAGGTGAGGTACCTTTTTGTAATTCCGGGTCTATATAATCGGCCAAACCTTCTCCATTGTTTCTTGGTCTACCATTCCAGAAGGCAATAGGCTCTGGTCTGTCATCCATTTTTCCTTCCAGCATAGGCAAGAGACTGATGCCATCAATGGGTCGATTAGGAAGTGCTTGACCTGTAATTTCACATAGGGTAGGAAATACATCACTGGAAACACCATGAACCTCGGTAATAAAAGGGTTCTTTATTTTTTCAGGCCATTCCAAAACAGAAGGAACTCGCACACCTCCTTCATATACCCGTCCTTTTTGACCTCTGAAAGGGACAGTGGCATTTCCCTCCTGAGGCGTTCCATTGTCTCCAAAGTACCATAGCAGGGTATTGTCTCGGATTCCCTCTCCGCCAAGATAGGTTCTTAATTGCCCTATAGACCTATCCATGGCTGTGATTTCAGCGAATCGTTCCCTTAAGACCTCACGTTGCAGCCGTTCTACCGGTCCACCGGTTTCGTTGGAAGTCAACCTAACCATCCGATTTCCGAAATCTTCCGGTAAACTATCATACAAGGCCAAGTCTTCGGGTTTTGCACTATAGGGCTCATGTGGTGAACCATACCAAATAACGACGAAAAATGGCTGGTCTTTTTCCTTTGATCTTTCAATGAAATCAATGGCCTCAGCAATCAATATTTCAGAACTTTCTCCTTTAAAGATCACGGGTTCAGCACCATTTCTGGAAAGATGCGGATTCATTTCAAAAAAATTGTCGTGAGAAAGGTATTCATCAAACCCAAAATGCTTTGGATTGGTAGGTGAAGCCTCTTTGACAGGGCCCAGGTGCCATTTCCCCAAGTGAGAAGTAACATAACCTGCATTTTTCATGAGTTCTGCTATACTAATTTCTTCCGGACGTATAGAATACCCCGGGGTAAAAGTGCCATACCTATTGGGATGTCTCCCGGTAATGATACTACCCCTGGTAGGGGAGCAAACCGGAGATGCCGAATAAAATCGATCCATTCTTACACCGGATTTAGCCATTTCATCCAATACAGGCGTGTGGAGAAATGGATGTCCATTGTATCCGGTTTCATCCCAGCCATGGTCATCGCCAAGCAGAAGTACTACATTGGGTAGGCTTTCTTGAGTTTCAGCCTTTTCATTACATGAGGCAAAAAGCCCTAATGTAAGAACCAAAAGAAAGTAATGTTTCAAGTATTTAGAAGTCAGTTCATTCATTGGGTTTATCATTAATTATCATTTTTATTTTGCCGGTTTTGCCGGCAAATCATTGTTTCTAATGGCCACTAACTTCTTGCTGACTTCCTCCTTTAGCTGGGCTACAATATCTTGATAAGCAGGGAAATTCGCCAAGTTATTAAATTGTTTGGGATCATGTTCCATGTCAAATAATTCAACACCATCACTTCCATCTTCATTGTAAAGAGTAAATGCCCATTTGTCATTCCTCAATAAGAAGGCATGCTTCCCTCCCCACCTATTGACAGAAAATGCCATGTCTCTGGTTTTAAAATTGGGGTCTTCTAAAGTTGGAACAAAGCTTATGCCTTGGATATTGTCCTTTACCTTCACTCCTGCCAACTCAGCTATGGTTGGATACAGGTCAATTAATTCCACAAAACTATCAGAAACCTGGGCTTTTTTGCCCGGTATTTTCACGATCAAAGGCACCCTTACGGATTCTTCTTTTAAACTCACCTTCATCCAAAAATCATGTTCTCCCAAATGAAAGCCATGATCAGAAGTGAAGATAACAATGGTATTGTCTTCAAGTCCCTCTTCTTTTAGTGTATTTAGAATTTTGCCAACCTGAGCATCCATATAGCTCACTGAAGCATAATAAGCTGCAATGGCTTTCTTCTGCTGTTCTTCTGTCATTTTCGCGTTGAGGGTGGTGACATAATTTATTCCACGCTCAGGAATATCATCCCAATCACCTTTGACTTTTGGAGGTAAAACTACTTGCTCATAAGGGAACCTATCGAAATAAGGTTTGGGGGCAACAAATGGCACGTGAGGCCTAACCAAGCCAACGGCTAAAAAGAATGGCTCGTCTTTATGTGCCCGAATTAAGGAAGATGCTTTTTCGGCTGTTTTACCATCAGAATGAACCAAATCATCCCCATCAGCCTTCACTATGGTCATTACATTCCCACCCTTTCTTGGCAATAATCCAAAGGGGTTGTTTTGCACCAATTCCGCTTCCCCATCTGCAGTCCATTCAGGGCCTTGACTGTTGTATCTTTCATTCCATGAAGCTTCATCGTCTGTGCCATTAGATCCTTTCTCTATGTCTATTGGAACTCCCATATGAAAAATCTTACTTACCCTGGCTGTAAACCAACCATTCTCTTTGAACAATTGTGGCCACATTTTTTTATCCGGACCAATATTCTCTCTTCCACTCAAATATCCGAAAGTCCCTGTAGCATGAGGATAATATCCTGACATCATAGATGCCCTTGAAGGACCACATACGGGATACTGACAATAAGCCCTAGTAAATCTGGTTCCTTCTTCCGCCAGCTGATCGATATTTGGTGTATATCCGGCAGCATTTTCGTAGGAAGAAACTGCTGTAGTAGTAAGGTCATCTGAAATTATAAAAAGAATATTCGGCTTCTTTGACTTTTGAGCCATCGTTTCCACTGATAGCGATAAACACAAAAGGTAGGTCGCAAATAATGCTATTCGTCTTAGCTGGGTATTCATGAATTTTATTAATTATTATTGGAGGTATAAGGTGTCAGTCGTTCTCGTTCCAAATCACTCTTAATCTCCGCTTCCGTTAATTTAAATGGTTCTTCTAATTTTTTCACCAAATCAGGCCTTTTCTCAGCCAAGTCATTGGTTTCTCCGATATCTTCCTGAAGGTTAAAAAGCTTCCAGGGCTCTTCATTACTTTCTCTAAAGATTTTATAATCTCCCCATATCAATGCCTCCTGCCCCTTGTATTTAAAAAACATGGAGGCATGGGGAGAATGTTTAGTTGCTCCTGTTAATACTGGCAGTGGGTTTCTTCCATCGTAATACCTGTCTTGTGGCAACTCTGCCTCAGCCAAATTAGCGGCAGCCTGCATCAGGTCCAAGGACCAAAGTCTGGTATCAATGGTTTCATTTGCTTTTACCTTACCGGGCCATCTCACCAAGGCAGGAACACGGATTCCTCCTTCCCAAAGGGTTACCCCTGCACCGTTTAAAGGCGCGTTGGACTGAATATCCAAGTAGGGATAAAATGCGCCGTTGTCGGAGTAGAAAAATACAAAGGTATTGTCAGCTATTCCCAATTCGTCCAATGAATCCATTAACCTGCCTACAGCCATGTCAATTGCAGTAACAATGGCATTGAATCTCTTTTTGGGATCTCTTTCATCAGGGCTCAAACCGTAAGGTTTAAAAGCATAATCCGGCGCTTTCCAAATATTCTCTTCCCCCGGTGCAATATTCCTGTCCCCCGGATGATGGGGTGCGTCGAAGGGTAAATAAACCATCCATGGCTTATTTTCAGAAGTTTTCTCGTTAATAAAATCTATGGCCGCATTGGCAAACAAATCTGTACTGTATTCTCCATGCCTATTGATTGCAGTGGTATTGTGGTAAAGGTCATGGCGTCCTGCATATACATGTGAAAAGTGGTCAACATTTCCGGAAGCAATTCCTAAAAACTCATCAAAACCTCTTTCTGTAGGCCTTGAACCCGGGGCAAAGCCAATGTTCCATTTTCCAAAAGCACCCGTCTGGTATCCATGAGGGCTGTTTTTCAATACCTTTGGAATAATAATTTCAGTTTGTGGAAGACCAATGCCATAATTTCCTGCCAATCCTCCAAGTTGATAGTCCAATTTGTTTCTTTGGGGTATTCTTCCGGTAAGCAAACTAGCTCTAGAGGCTGTACATGTAGGAGAACCGGTATAGAAATCAGTCAAAATAGCCCCTTGTTTGGCTATTTTATTCAAATTAGGGGTCAATATGGGTGAAGCCTCATTCATAAAACTAAAATCCCCATAGCCTACATTGTCTACGGTAATGATAAGGATATTTGGAGGAGAAGTTGAATTGGGACTTTGTCTTCCATATGAAGAAATACTACTTAGAAAACAAGCTCCTAATAGAACTAAAACAATACTATTAAATTTAATATGAGGTCTTTGCATTCGGTATAATTGTGATTAAAACAGGTGGTGGAATTAAGTGATATTACCAAATTATTCTTTTTGGTAACTGATATTAGGCAAAATTCCTGAAGCCTACAAGAGTAAACTATTTAAGGCAATTATTTTATACCATGACAGGTTTTATAGGTTATCAATGGTAAATATTTATTAATGAGAATTTGCGTATTTTCACTAATAACTCAATAATCACAAAAGTAAATTTTCCATATTATATTTTTATCCAAAAGAAATAAGCACTCCCAGAAAAACTGGGAGTGCTTACCCTTACCAACCTGTGTTTTGGGTCAATGCCGTATTCAATTCTCTTTCCCTGTTAGGAATAGGCCATAGATAATCCCTTTCAGGATCAAAGGACCTATCAAAACCATCCAGCGAAATTTGAATCAAATTGCCATCACCATCTACATATTGCATCCCAAGTGGAACACCGGGCATCACATCTTCAGCAATTTTCCATCTTCGAATATCAAATAAGCGGAATCCTTCAAATGCCAACTCAATCTGGCGCTCATTTCTGACAATGGAGCGCAAACTTTCTTGAGTTGAAGCTTGTTCTGATGTTACTGAAGGTAGCATAACGCTTTCTCTTTGTCTCACCTCATTTATTGCAGCATAAACAGTTTCATCCAACTCACCCAGCTCTATTTTAGCCTCTGCATAAGTCAGTAATACTTCTGCATAACGAATTAACATGATATTTAAACCTGAGTTTGAAGGATTACTATAATCTGCAGCATCCACATACTTTCTCACATTAAAACCCGAAGCAGTAGAATAAACAGTAATTTGAACTGCATCTGAGCCATCTGTGCCCGGAATGGATCCATAAGTACCTCCATCAGGTAAAGGTGTAATGCCTGTCAAAAACACTGATTGTTTCAACCTTGGATCCCTATTATCATAAGGATTATAAGGATCAAAACCGCTTTCAGGATCCTCAATAGCCAATCCATTAGCCATTGGATATGCATCGATAATGGCTTTTGTTGGCACATACAAACTCCCACTACTTCCTGAAGTCTGACTCCAAGGAGCTACGCTTGAATAAATATTATGTGCGTTTACATCTACCGCAAATTCCCTTGCAAGAATAACCTCAGAATTGTTTTCTCCTTCATACTGAAAAAGATTAAAATAATCAGGGTATAAGCTGAAGACTCCACTGTCCATCACTTCCTTAGCAGCTTCTGCGGCTTCGTTGTACCTTTGAGCATACAGCATTGCTCTGGCTTTTAATGCCAAAGCTGCACCTTTATCAATTCTTCCATTATTTTCATATGGAAGCCAATCTGCCGCTTGGGAAAGTTCATCTTCTATAAAATCCCATATCTCTACTATTGGAGTTCTTGTGATCGTACGCCCTCCTTCAATATCTATTCCCGAAGTAATTAAAGGAACATCTCCATACAGCATAATCAATTTAAGGTATATGTAAGCCCTAAGTGTCATTACTTCACCTTTAAACCTATTAATAGCCTCTTGATCATCCTCTTCTACAAGGTCTACATTGTCCATAAAATCATTGGCTCTTCGTATGCCTCTATAAGCATTTTGCCACTCTGAATAAAATTTACCTGAAGCGATAGTACCAAACCCACGTTGAATATCCGTGTTTGAATTAAATGGATGGTTGGTCATCAACTGATCTGTTATTCCATCAAAATAGAAAATATTTGTTCCGTCTAAAGAAGGATAAACAGCATTAGAGGCATATTCTAAATCTTCTAGTGTTTTCCAAAAGATCTCTTTTGAAATCCTATCGTTTGGAATTGTTTCTAATAAATCTTCTTGACATGCCACCAATGAAAAGATAGTTAAGCACAGCAATATATATTTAAAATTCTTCATGTTTTCAGCTATTAAATATTAAAACCTAACGTTTGCTCCAAGGGAATACATGCTTACTTGTGGGTAATACTGTCCCCTTCCTGAAGGTATCTCAGGATCCAAATCCCATCTATTTAACTCAGAAAAAGTCAACAAATTGGTAGCCCCAAGAAAAACACGAATACTGTTTACTGAAACTTTTTCTAAAATTGATTCAGGCAGTGTATATCCTAAAACTACATTCTTCAATCTTAGGTAAGAAGCATCAATCAACTGCGAATCTGAGGTTTGAAAATTCCTAGGATCCCCTTTGATTGGTCTTGGAAACTCTGCATCTGGATTTTCCGGTGTCCAATAGTTATCCGTATAAATCGCATGGGTAAAAGTTTCATAAGTAGCAATTTGCTGAAAAGCACCATCTAGTCTGGTCTTATGTCCTGCAGCTCCTTGAAATTGGTAAAACAAATCAAAATTACCATAGGTAAAAGTACCGTTCATGCCAAAATCAAATTTAGGGAAAGATAAGCCCAGGTATTGATGGTCATTTTCATTGATAATTCCATCTTCATTTACATCTACATACTTAACATCTCCGGGAGCACTATTGGGTCTAAGCGTAGGGTAATTATCTACCTCTTCCTGTGTTTGAAATACTCCATCTGTAATATAACCCCAGTGAGAATTTATAGGCATTCCTTCTTGTATAATGAATCGGGGTGCGGTTGTACCTCCAGATATGTAAGGCCCCGAATTCACTAAATCAATCACCTCATTTTTGTTTTGACTGAAATTAAGTCCCAGGTCATAAGTTAATTTCTGACCTCCACGATAATTTAATCCAATTTCATACCCTCTATTGTTAACAACTCCTGCATTCTGTACTGGAGCTCCTAAACCGATTAAAGCTGGAATTGGCAATTGAAGTAAAATTCCATCGGTAGTTTTATCATAATAATCAAAAGTCAAAGAAATCCTATCTTCCATTAAACCCATATCAAAACCAATATTGGTTTGATAGGTGGTTTCCCAAGTTAGATTCTGATTGGCAAGATTGGTTTGCGTAAATCCTTGTACCGGTGCTTCATTGAATGAATAATTGATAGCGCTTAGGGTTTCATAGAATGAATATAACCCTACTGCCTGGTTACCAGTACCACCATACGAACCTCTTAATTTAAATTCATTTATCAAATCTTTCCATTCTGTCCAGAAAGTTTCTTCAGACAATCTCCAACCTGCAGAAAAAGAAGGGAAAAAACTATATCTGTTATCTTGATTGAATCGTGATGATCCGTCATAGCGACCATTCACTTCAATGAAATAACGATCATTGAAGTTATAATTTAACCTAGAAAAATAAGATCTAAGCCCCCACTCACTATCAACTCCGGTAGCATCGCGGTTTTCATTGGAACCTTGACTTAAAGATTGAACATCGTTGTTATAAAACTCTTGTCGATAACCGGTAATATAGTTTGTCTCATGTTCTATTGTTGAATAGCCCAGTAAACCAGTAAATTTATGCTTGTTTATAGCTTTAGTATAAGTCAAAAGGCTATTTAAAGTACCTTCTCGAGTATTGGACCTGTATTCCCTTAGACTGTTAAAAGCACGTTGGGCAACTCTTCCGGTTAATGGGTCTTCATTTCTATATTGATTCAGAAAATTTTTCACTTGAACATGCGTATTTCTTATAGCATACTGTGTGGAGAAATTTAACCCAGGTAGGATTTCATAGTCGAATTTTACACTCCCCGTCAAGTAATCATTTATTGTTCTGCTGTCTCCTGTAAGTTCGGCAAATAGAAGTGGGTTATTCACTTGTGGACCTAGCCCATATTCACCTGACTCATATTTTGGCCATGAAAATTTACTAGCATGAAGCATGTACTGAAATACCAGTGACTCACCATTTCCTGCTACAGACCTTCCTGCAGGCTGAAGTGATTCTTTAGTCCGGTAATTTAAATCACCTGAAAACTTAATTTTTTCAGATGCTTTAAGGTCCAAATTCATCCTAAACTCATTCAGTTTATCGCTGAAATTCGGTGCAACACCATCAATTTCCTGATGTCTAACACTAAATCTTCCAGTAAAATTTTCACCTCCTCCACTTACTGAGAGGGTGTGATTTTGTTGAGGTGCTGTCTTAAGCATGCCAAGTTCATCTTTTCTCCAGTAAGGAAAAGGGAGAGGGTATTCAGGACTTGGTGCATTGGCAACATAATTGTCAATATATTCATCAGTGTAAGGAATAGTTCTGCCCGCATTTGCATAGGCATCATTTTCCAAGCGGAAATAGCTTTCCAGGTCCATATGCTCAGGTCTGTTGGTTACCTCCTGCAAGGCAAAATAACCGTCATAGCTAACAGAAATCTTACCTTCTGTACCACGTTTGGTTGTTACCAAAATAACACCATTAGCAGCTCTTGATCCATAGATAGCTGCAGAGGAAGCATCTTTAAGCACTGTTACTGAAGCAATATCATTCGGGTTAATGTCATTGATTCTTTGTTCAATTCCATCCACTATTACTAAAGGATTGTTGTTCCCAAGCGTGGTGATTCCTCGAATTCGAATATTAATATTACTGTTGCCCGGTCTGCCCCCCTGATCTACAACTGTGACTCCAGGAGCCAGTCCTTGAAGTGATTGTTGAAAATCTGCTACAGGTCTCCTTTCAAGCTTTTCTCCATCTACTTGCGCCAGTGAGTTGGTTACAGATAATTTCTCCTGAACACCATAACCTACGACTACTACTTCATCAAGCGATGTCTGATCCTCTTTTAATACGATGGAGAGTTGAGTCTGAGTACCAGGTACAATTCGCTGGGACTCGTAGCCAATAAAAGTGATCACAAGTACCTCCCCTTCAGGGACTTCAATACTAAAATTACCATCAAGATCAGACACCGTACCAATAGTGGTACCTTCAACAACTATTGTTGCTCCTGGTATAGGAGCTCCATTTACATCCTTAACTACTCCCTTAATAGGAGTGATCAATTCTTCTTCAGATGAATTTTCGGTTTCGGGCAGTCTACCCACATAAATGGTATTGTTTACCTGTTTAAACTTAAGTGCCGTATTTGCTGAAATTTCATATAGAATTTCATAGACAGATTTTCGGCCCGGTTCCAATACAAGTTTGCTATTACCCTTAAACTGATCATCTGCAAAAACCAACCTGTATTCAGTTTGCTTTTCAACGAGATCAATAATATTTCTAATATGCCATTCAGCCTGATTGACCTGTAGATAAGTTTCATCTATTGGCTTGATTTGCGCATTTGTGTCATTCGCAAGTAAGGTACTTAGGAAGATCACCTGCAACAGCAAACCATATAAGATATGACGTGATACCATTTTAATTAGGTGAAGTATTTTTGTTTTCATATTTTAGTATGTTTTTATAGGATGAAATTTTATAAGAACGGACAGGGTAAACCCGGACATTTGGCGATGGAGGGTTTATCCTGTAATTATTTATCTCATAGGCTAATTTGAATTAAGTTTGACATTTTTATTCTCAATTTTGTGATTGAAGTTCAATGTAAAGCCCAAACCGGAAAGCAAATTATCAAGGTTATCATTTTGAAAGGTACCCGAAACAGTCCTGTCTATGTTGATATTTTTATCTGTATCAAATTTCACCCCATACCAATCCTCTAGTTGCTGAAGAACGGCTTTAAGCTTTTTCTTTTGAAACTTTATTTGCCCGTCTTTCCAAGCAATTTCATTGGCATATTTAAAGGGTTTTACTGTCAATTTCTCGGAATTATTTATCCCATGTTCAACCATTTCTCCCGGCAATAAGAAGGCCTCATTAGTGGCATTTTTCACCTTGACCTTACCTTCAATTAAAGCTACTTTAGTACCTGTTGGCCTGTTGCTGACATTAAAGCTTGTCCCCAATACCTCCGTAGTTAATTCTCCTGCAAAAACTATAAAAGGTCTTTCCAAATCCTGGTGCACTTCGAAAAATGCCTCTCCTTCCAAATAGACCTCTCTGAATTGCTTATTGAATGTAGAAGGAAATTTGATATTGGAATTACTGTTTACTAACACTTTGCTTTCATCAGGAAGGATGAGATATAACTTCTCACCTGAAGGAACAGATTTCTCGATCCATTCTGTTAGAACAACTTCCTCCTGAGTTTTGGAGCTATTTTCCAAAATTACTTTTGCAGATAAAAATAGAAAACCTGCCAATATCAACCATACTGCTGCAGATTTTAATAGTGGATACCTATTCCGGTCAATTGTAATTTCAGATTTATTACCTGTCTTCTGTTCTATTTTACTCCAGAGGTCATTTTTCTTATTATCAGAATAGATGGTATGTGCAGATTCTTCCCAAGATGCCTCAAATATCTTATTGATTTCCTTTCCAGAATTATTATTCTCAAGCCATTTACCTACCTCTATTTCTTCCTTTTTAGGAGATAAACCATTTAGGTAACGTCTTAATTTTTCTTTGTCCAATTTCTTTGCCTTTTTTTATAATACACTGGCAAAGTAGAAATCACGTGCTTTTCAATTAAAAAATGTTAAAAAAACTTTATGAAAAAATTAAATCTTAATGTTCTGTTATCAGCAATACAAAATTTCATTCATAAAAAGCAGAAATAAAACTATGTTATCAAAATTATTCACCTTAAAAGACTTTTTTGCCTTATAAATATGGTGCTCAACAGTACGGGTAGAAATTGATAATTTTTCTGCGATTTCCTTATTAGACAAGCCATCGATTTTACTTAAAATAAAAACTCTTTGTCGAATTTTAGGCATTTTACTAACAACTTCAAGCGCTTCACGTGTTGTTTCCTTCAGGCAAATTTCTCTTTCAATGTCCAACCCATCAAAAGATTTTTCATCCGAAATATTAGAAAGATCACACATTTTTTTTTGATCTCTTATCCGATTAAGTATTCTATTTTTGATGGACCTATAAAGATATGCTGAGAAAGACTTTTCAGGGTCAAAAGATTTTCTATTGTCCCAAACACCTATAAAAACTATTTGTACAACCTCTTCTGCCTCTTCTGCATTTAATAGAAAGGAAGAGGCAAAACCCAACATTCTGTCTATGTACCGATGGTACAACTCCTCAAATGCAAATTTGTCACCTTGTTTTAAAAGCAAGACTAAATCCGTTTCATTATGTTGAGATTTTTTCCTCACTCTTTTCTTCAAATGGAATTTTAATTGACTTAAATGATAGCGTTAAAATTAAAAAAATTATCCAATAAAGGATTCCTCATGCATTTCCTTTCCAAAAACATCTCTATGTTTGAAACTGATTTTTGGCTTACCTGATTTCCTGTCTACATGAATAGACAGAAAGCCTCCTATCAAATTAAGGTATTGATGCTCTCGCCGAACGTCACCTTTATCCCAACCCTGCACATGATAATCACTCACCGGGCCTGATCCAAATTCCATCAGTCCCGTTTCAGCATCTTTGGAAACGTATTGCCAGTGCCTGTCTCCATTTACTACAAACATGTTTTTCTGGCTGGAAAGGTAGCGCCTTAACCATTCTCCTTCATGGCTAAAGTTACTATTGGAATGATTGTCTTTCTTTTTCTCTCTATCCGGACCAACTATGGGAGTAGCCGTAAAAAGAAGTTTGAAAGTAGCATCTGATTCAGCTACAGATTTGGTAAACCAATCTATTTGCTCCTTACCCCAAATACTCTTTTCAACACCATCTTCCATGTCATTGGCCGACCTGTACTCTCTGCCTTCCACCATCCAGAATTGTAGGTCTTTGCCCCAGCGAACTGTACGATAAGGTTTGTCATCTATTGGTACATTTTCATACCAAAGCTTAACGCCATCTTGAAAGGTTAAATCTCCATAAGGTCCTTTGCCAAGATAAGCATCGTCTTTTAATACATCATGGTCATCCTTGATCATATAAATAGGGACTTTCTTGAAAAAATCTCTCAAGGAAGGCCAGCCATTCATTGCGTGCCATTTGTGACGTGCTTTTTCAATATTTTTAGCCAATGGGCCTGGTTTGTCATAATAGATGTAATCACCTGTATGCACAAAAAAGTCGGGATTGAGTTTGGCCATGCTGTCATAGGTATGAAAACCTCTTTTCTTGTCATCAAAACTCCAGAAATACTGACAAGTGGAAGTAGTTAAAAGTACAGGAACTTTGTCATTCCTCCCTGGTGCGGTTGAAAAAGCCCCACTTTCATAATTCACTTTTCTGGATGCTGTACTTTTTGCTTCCAATTCAATTTGATAAGCATGTCCCGGCTTAAGTCCCTTCACTGGAATTTGGGCTGTAAAGTCATTCTCAGCGCTTGCCTTTTTCCAGTCAGAAGTAAAAACAACACGCCCTTGTTTATCTTTCACTATAGCCCTTACCAAACCCTCTGTTCCAGCTACAGCCCCATCCATTTTACTTACCTCCTGATTTTCATCAAAATCAATTGGATGTCTGAACACCTTTTCTATTCGTTCATGTCTAACAGGGTTTGGTTCGGCCTGAGCACAAAGCCTTGTCCAAAGCATCGATGTCTTGGTATCTACCTCTGCTATTTTAAATCCATTGGTAAAAAAGGGCCCTTCAGTATCCATCTTGATGGTAAAAGAATTGGCTTTTGAGGCAATCTTGGGTGCTACTGCAAACGTTAGAAGTCCAGTGAAAATCTTTTTAAAAAAATCTCTTCTGTTATTAAAGTTCATCTTGGTTTTTTTATTATTCTGGTATTGGAACTTGGTTTAACATGGATTATGGTATAGGCCTATATATCAAGTAATTCAAACACTTTATTTGAAAGGTTCTGAAATCGTTATGCATAATACGGGTTAATTTCTAAAAAAGGAAAATAGCCTCCCAAGTAAATCGGAAGGCTATTTAAATAATTGTTATTTAGTAACCAGGATTTTGCTTAAACTCCGCAGGATTACTTGCTCTATCTATCTGGGTCTGTGGTATGGGTCTCACCAGATGCATTTCCTTAATGTTAGGACTTGCATCAAGATTATATTGCCTAACTCTCTCAAGTAAAGTACCGGTCCTTTTAAGGTCGTACCAGCGATGCTTCTCCCCTACCAACTCCCTGGCCCTTTCTTCCAAAATAAAATCCAGGTCAATATCTGCCGCATTCACTTGCATTTGCGCCTCCTTTCCAGGAATTGCAGCACGTGACCTCAATACGTTCATATAATCAGCGGCCGCATTGGCATCTCCTTGACGCCAGGCAGCTTCACTAGCTATCAAGTACATTTCTGCCAGTCTCACTACAGGGAAATCCCGTCTCCCTGCTGTTTCATTTGTACTGGGACGTAAAGGGTCCAGAAATTTCAACAATGAAGGATAATTTCTACGCTGATTGGTACCAATTTCCTGATAAGCATTAACATCACCTATCCAATTCCCTTTGTAATCGATGATCCAATAAGGAGCAGCTTGTTTCACTTCATCGGCTACAGGTTCCATTACAATATGTATGGCAGTATCTCCGGGAATTACCTGGTGTCCATTAATTTCACCAGGGATGTTTGCATACCAAACGGTTTTAAAAGAACCATTCCAACGTGCATCAACTTCCCTATCATATAAGCTAAATAAATAATTGGTTGGTAGAAAACGCTGAAAAGGCCTACCATTCTCCGTATCCCTAACCATAGCAGGGTTGAAAGTATAGTCAAATATAAAATACAAGTGTCCGGAATTACCCGGTCCATTCAATAACGGATCATCGGTAAATTGCACTGTCCAAATAAATTCATTATTGGTGTCATTGTTGATATCCCAAAGGTCGGCATAAGGAGTAATCAGCTCAAAATCATAATTATTGATCACATTAGAGGCAAGTTCTTCTGCATCTTCCCAATTACCCAATGTCAATTGGACTCTGGCTAAAATGGCTTCTGCAGCCCCTTTGAAGGCTCGTCCAGGATCAGCAGCGCTTAAAGGCAAATTGGCAACCGCAAATTCCAAATCAGGTAGAATCCCACTGTTATAAATAGTAGTGGCAGGGGTTTTGTTTGCTTCTGTCTCTACTCCTTTGGTTTCTTCAAGTGAAAAGTGAACATCTCCCCACTGCTGAACCAAATGAAAATAATAGAGGGCACGAAGGAACCTCGCCTCTGCCTCAACTTCTTTTCTACGTGTATCTGAAATACCAATGACCTCAGGAATTTTACTAACCACAGTATTGCATTGGTTTACCCCTACATACAAGGAATTCCATATGTTGGTTACCGTAGAATTGGTTCCTAGAAAGTTAGAAGAATAATTGTTGATATCAGGGTTATTGGCAATCCCTCCAAAACCATTGGTGAAGATATCTGTACCTGTTACGGTAAGGAAAAAACCATTTTGCTGACCGTAAAAGCTTCTAAGCGTTGTATAAGACGCTTTGAGGCCATCCTCAATTCCTCTTTCTGTCACATAATAGCCATCAGATGTTGCCAAACTCACTGGATCTTCTGTTAATATTTCGCTACATCCATTTAATAAAAGGCCCAGAACGAAACAAATAATTATATTATAGAATTTCATGTTATCGACAGGTTAAAATTTCAAATTAATTCCAAAAATATAAGAGGCTGTAGTAAGGGGACTTCCACCTCCTACATTGCCATTTGATGTTTCCGGATCCACCGTAGAATAAGGAGAGAAGATAAAAGCGTTATTGACCGTAGAGTAAATTCTGGCAGATGTTAAACCTAACTTCTGAATCAGTTCTGCATTTATATTATATCCCAAGGCAATGTTTCTTATTTTAATATAAGAACCATCAAAATACCTAACAGCAGAGGCATACAATGGAGCCTCACCGGCATTTGGTCTAGGAATCGCATTTGTAGGATTATCAGCTGTCCAGTAATCCATTGTAATGGCATTGTACCTGCCTTGCCAATTGTTTCCTCCCAAATTATGATAGCCGCTATTCAGCATTTGACCCATTCTGGCATGCACGAGCACTGATAAATCGAAGCCCTTATAGCTAACTCTATTGGTTAATCCACCTGACCAGCTAGGTACTGTAGAGCCCAAAACCTTTCTGTCATCCGAATTAATATTCCCATCGGGTTGCTTATTTAATTCACCGTCTTCACCTCTTCCATTCACATCATTGATTCGGATATCACCTGGTTGTTGCCCATAATCCGCAGCTAAATCTGCCTCATCTAATTGCCAGATTCCCCCTTGCTCAAAATCGTAAAACACATTGATAGGCTCACCTATAAACCAGTTGTTTCCTACATCATCACTCTCTCCATCAAACAGCTCTGTAATTTGCTCTTTATTGGAAAAAACATTCATGTTAACATCCCATTTTAAGCCCGCAGGTCGGTTGATAATGTTGGCATTAACAGACAGCTCCCAACCGGAATTTCTAGTACTTCCTATATTTTGCAGAACGGAATTGTACCCAGAGGTAATTGGTAATAACCTGTTCAATAATAGATTGCTGGTATTGGTAATATAATACTCCAGACTACCGTTAATTCGGTCCTCAAACAAACCATAATCAAGACCTAAATTCATGGTTTTTGAAATCTCCCATTTCAAATCTGGATTTGGGATTAAGTTATTGGCATAACCAAAAGCAGCAGTAGACCCAAAAACATAGGTGGTTCTTTCCAGTCCACCGAGGGTCTGATAAGCAGAAATGGCAGTATTTCCCACTTCACCATATCCACCTCTAACCTTTAAAAAGGAAATTTTAGACCCCTGCATTAATTCTTCTTCAGATAAAATATAACCTGCAGAAAATGCGGGGAAAAAGGCCCACTTATTGCCTTCTGCTAACCTTGAAGATCCATCAGCTCTACCTGTAAGGGTAAACAGAAATTTGTCATCAAAGCGGTAATTAGCCCTTCCCATATAGGAGGTAAGTCCCCATTCACCTAGAGAGCTACCAATTCCAGTGATTGTAGAAGAACTTCCCAAGTCATAAAACAAGGATTTCTCAATAGGAATGTCTTGTCCTGAGAGTGAGGAAGTTTCAAATCGACTTGACTGTACTGAAAATAAGCCAACCAAATTAAGGTCATGATTTCCAAAACTTTTGTCATAGGAAAGAATGTTTTCCTGAGTATAAGCAAAATCCATTTGGTTGTTTATAGACCCTTGGTTTATGTTTCCATCCAACATTCCACCATAAGTTCCTCTTCTGGATAAATTGAAATCAGGCCCGTAATTCACTCTAAGTTTTAAATTGTCATTGAATTGGTATTCAGCATAGAGATTGGCAAAGATCCTATGCCCTCTAGTCTCATCTATGTACTGATAAGGTTGATAGTTAAGCAAAGGATTGGCAAGCAGGCCTTCCCTAGGGTTTGGGAAAGCCAAGAAATTTCCCTCTTCATCATAAGGACCTACTAAGGGGGAATATCCCAAAGAATTTGAAAAGGGAGCGCTAGACATTTGATTTCTTTCACTTAAGCTAACCGTAGCACTAAGCCCCATTTTAAGCTTATCCGTTAATTTAGACTCAAGGTTAACTCGTATTGCTGTTCTTTCGAAATCAGTACCCGGTATATAACCGTCTTCTTTGAAAAAAGAACCCGATACATAATAATTTACTTTATCGGTTCCACCACTAACGGAGACTTGGTGGTCTTGTTGACTGCCCGTCTGTATGGCTAAATCCAACCAATTTGTAAATCTACCCGCTTGTAGGTTTTCTATTTCTAGAGGTGCAAGAAAATTACTGTCGAATGATGAATCATCTCCATCATGCCCTCTGGCAATTCTGGAATAGGCCGCAAATGCATTCCCATCCATAAGATTGAGGTTTTCTATGGGTTGTTTTACCCCATAATAGCCATCGTAGCTAATAACTGCCTTCCCTGTTTTTCCTCTTTTGGTCGTAATCAAAACCACGCCATTGGCCCCTCTGGAACCATAGATAGCTACAGAACTTGCATCCTTTAAAACCTCCATTGATTCAATATCATTGGGGTTAAAATCATTGATATTTGCATTGGTAGGAATGCCATCAATTACATAGAGCGGTTCATTACTTGCATTAATGGATCGATTGCCTCGAATTCTAATTTGAACAGGTGATCCTGGAGAGCCATTTGCCCTAACAATATCAACACCGGCTAACCTGCCTTGGGATTGTTCCAAAAAATTGCCGGCGGGAGTTTCTTTTAGATCTTCACTAGTAACAGAAGAGATGGCTCCTGTCAGGTCACTTTTACGCTGGGTACCATAACCCACAACAACAACCTCTTCTAAAGCCGAGGTATCTTCCTGCAAAGAAATATTGATAGTGGTTTGATTGCCGACAGTTACTTCAGCCGACTGAAAGCCAATAAATGAAACCCTAATGACTTGTCCTACGGTAGCATCAATATTGAATTTCCCATCTATGTCGGTAACCGTTCCCCTAGTAGTTCCTACAACTATAACTGTAGCACCAGGGATAGGAGAATTATTTTGATCTACGACCGTTCCAATAAGTGGAATCGGGAGTGCATTATTGGAATTAATTGTTTCCAATTCTGAAGGTTGGATGGCAGTTGATTTACCTGTATAAGCACTTGCTTGCCTATTATTGCATAGTGCCAAAACAGAAAACACCAACAGCCAAACCAGCTGATAGTTAGTAAACTTTTTTTTCATGAGGTTTTAATTTGGGTTATTGTAATAATTCTTAGGGTGGTACTATTAAATAATGGGCATTTTCTAAAATGGATAATACCAGAAGCCTAAATGTAACATTCAGCTTTAGAATCCAAAACTTAGTTGGCCACCCTAATATTTTAGCATCACAATATATAAAAATAACCATAATTCTTATTTCTCAAAGAATACAAATGGTTAGAAAAATTGATAAATAGAGATTCAGTTTTTAATCGAGTAGAAAAGTATCCTCAATTAAATACTTATTATTAGTTTTTAGTAATCTAAGCCAAATTATTAAAGGTATTAAAAGAAAACCTATCCGGCATTATTATTTAAATCGCATGATCACTTATTCCTCTTAGGCTTACTCATGGTGTTAATTCACTTTTTCTAATTTTTTTCTCGAAAATAGAATGTCCATCTTCACTTACAAGCCGGAAAACTACAGCCGGGTCCTTTTTAGAAGGGAGGTAAGTAAATTCTCCAAAAGCAAATTCCCCGTCGATGCCATACAATTGGGTGTCCCAGGAAGGGTCATTGGCGGGAGGCCCTACCCTTGCACCCAAACTAGCAGCTTCAAACTCATAAAATCCAAAATTAGATTTCCTTGGTATGGTAAATCCTCTGGCCCCGTGTCTGTCTCCCGAAATAAGCAAGACACCACTGATATTATTTTCTTCGATAAAACTAAACAACTCTTCCCTTCCTTCGGGGTCATTTACTCCCCATGAATCTTTACCATTGGATACATAATCACTCCACATGGATCCACAGGACAGGACAATAAATGGTCCTTCACAATCCAATAATTGTTCTTTTAACCAATTCATCTGTTGAGGGCCTAAAAATGAACCTTTTTTCCCGGTTCTAAAAAATCGATTGTCCGTCATGATGATGTCAAAGGGGCCTATTCTGTCCCTTGTAAATATCCCTTCCTGACCTGTTTCATCTCCATAAGAGTTGTTGACCCATGAATGCTTGAATACTTCCCTGACACCATTTCGACCCTTTTCTGAGTATCCATCAGGTATCCCGGCTTTGTCATTATCAAAATAGTCATGATCATCCCAAGAAGCATAAACAGGAGTTTGTGCAGCAAAGTTTTGCCAGGCAGGTAAAAAATCTCTTAACAAGTAATCAGCCCTATGCATGCCCAAATGATCATTTCTATCTTGAACAGCAATATCACCTAAAAACAGCATCGCTTGATTTCCTCTCTTTTGAATTTGCTCCAGCAAAGTATGGTTTCCTAAGCCCCAACGGTGCGGGCAGGAACCAAAAGCAATTTTCACCTCTTCATATTGGTTGTCTTCTGGCAAGGTTTTGATGATTTGTTCAACGCTTGGCGAAAGGGTTATACCGTTTACAATGATCTTATAAGGATAGCTTGTAGAAGGTTTTAAATCATCAATTTTTACAACTGCTGATAACTCGGTTTTTCCATCAGTAAATACTGGTCCATAGATTTTCCCTTCTCCAGTTTTCTCAATCCACACTTCTACTTTTGCAGGTTCTAAAGTCCTTAGCCAGACTGAAGCACAATTGGATTTAATTTGTCCAAGCATGGGGCCGGCAAGAATTCCGCGGTTTTGCTGAATAAGCAGGTCTTTAAATGAAGAATTTTTTATTAAATCAGCATAGGATGCATTTTTATCGGCTGATAGAATTTTATATGCCGATTCGTAAAGGTTTATTTCACCATCAGGTGTTGTGCCCCAGTATTTCAAAATCTCCCGGCTATCTGTGCTCTTGTTCATTGGGTGACCTTGTTCACCAAAATTTTGAGCACAGACCTGGAAAGTCATGCTAAACAACAACCCCATCAAAATACAATGGATAGTTATTCGTGGTTGATTTTTTTTCCGATATTTATTGGATAAATCTTTTTTTAATTTCATACTTTGTCTAATATTTTTGAAATTTCTATACTCATCTCCTTTTCTAAAAGAGGATGACGTTATTTCTTAAATCAAAACATCAACTATCAAATTCTACTTTATTCACTATTCTTCCTTCTACATCATAATGCCTGAAGTCAATTTTGGGAACAGAGCCATTTCGGAATACTTTTATTCCCAAAAACCCGCCCTTTACCCTCAAAAATTGATGTTCTGGTCGTTTATCATCTTGAGACCAGCCTCCGGATTGGGAATCTGATACGGGACCTGCACCAAACTCTCTCAAACCTGTTGCTTCATCTATAGAATAATACTGCCAATGCCTGTCTCCATTGACTACAAAAACCCCCTTTTTATCGGACAAAAATCCTCTTATCCAATTTCCTTCTTTTTCAAACAATTGATTGGCATGGTTGTCTCGTTTTTTCTCTCTATCCGGACCAACTACGGGGGTGGGAGAAAACAAGATTTTAAAAGTGGCATCTGATTTTTCAAAGGTTTCTATGAACCAATTCTTTTGCTCTTCACCCCAAATCGTTCTGGGCTGGCCTGCGGATATGTCTTTAGGACTTCGGTATTCCCTCCCCTCCACAAGCCAAATCTGTAAATCTTTTCCCCATCTAAAAGTCCTGTAAGGTTTGTCTTTTAAGGGAACATTTTCTCGCCAAATCTTTAAGCCATTTTCCAAAGTTAACTCACCCAAGGGACTGGAATCCGGATATACATCATCCTTAAGCAAATCATGATCATCCTTAAGCATATAAATTGGCACTTGTTGATAGAATTCCTTAATAGAAGCCCAACCATCCATAGCATGCCACTTATGTCTGGCCTTTTCTATATCAGTGGCCAATGGCCCAATCCTGTCATAATACACATAATCTCCTGTATGTACGAAAAAATCGGGCTTTAATTTTGTCATTGCATCATAAGTTTTGAAACCCCGCTTGGCATCATCATAATTCCAGAAGTATTGGCAGGTGGAAGTGGTTAAGTTTACCGACTTAATCTCCGTTGGGTCAGAAGCAGTATTAAAACTACCTGACACAGATGAATGAACCTGTCCATCCGCTGGCATGGCCTCCAATTCAAAGGAATAATGTTCACCTGATTTTAGATTTGTCAAAGGTATTTGGGCAGTAAAATCATTGATCGATTCAGTTTTATACCAATCTGTTTCTACAGTTTTCCCCTTTGCCTTGTATTTAATTCTAACTTTTCCTTTAGCCCCAACAATGGCACCATCCATATTTTTCACCGGCTGATTTTCATCAAAATCTACCGGGTAATAATTGTTGGCTTTAGGCTTTGTTTTGGCCTTTTTATGAATAATCGGTTTAGGCTTTTTACTATGACTAAGCCTGGTCCATACGACTGCCTCAGTTGTAGATACTTCGGTTACTTTAAAGCCATTCGGGAAATACAACTTTCCGGTGTTCTTAGGCAAGCCAAAGAGATTTTTCATGGCCAACAAGGGTTTCACCCTCCCCACAAAAAATGAAATTAAAAAGAAACTAAACTTTCCTAAAAAGGATCTTCTTTTGGACACTTTCACTTCCATTTTTATCTAATTATATGTTACAACATCAGCATTTTATTGCAATTCAAAATCAGCCCTTAACTACTGTTATCAACCTTACTATTGGGTAGGCAGGTTCACCATCGACTACCTAAACTAGACTCTCCAATCAGTTTGAATTTCTTGCTGTTACTAAATTCTCTGAGAAAGCTCGGAAAATTCTATTACATAATCCAACTTTAGTTGTATGACTGCAAATGGTATAGCCGGTATTATTCCTTGATTCGAGAATAATACCGGCTTATTAATGAATACTGCTATTTCAATCTCGATAAATTTGATCAATAGCCGGGATTTTGCCCTAAATCTGCTTCAATATTCTTTTCAATTTCGTTGAAAGGTATAGGCCATAAATTGTTGTGAGCTTGATACAGTTCTCCGACCCATGGATTCTTGGCTTTGGTCCATTCCACCAATTTCCCTAATCTAGTAAGGGTTAACAAGCGAAAGGATTCATAATGCAATTCACGCAAGCGCTCATCCAATAAATAATCAATGTCTAAATCTGTCGGGTTGATGACCGGGGCCTGAGCCCTATTCCTTACCGTATTTACATCTGCAGCAGCATTTTCCTTATCCCCCATTCCGAGGTAAGCTTCTGCCCTTAATAAATAAGTTTCTGCCAAGCGTATAGCGTATCTATCTCTAAATGTTCGCTGGGCTGAATTGGTAAGTGAGCCTGGAACAGTCTGATCATTATGGTACAATTCCGTTGGGTGTTGGCCGACGACGGAAGCTTTTGCAAATACAGGAAAGAAATTCCGAGTTGTATCATTTACTGAACTTAAGGCAATGGGTACATTGTCTTTGAAAACCCATTTCCCGTTGTGATCCGAACTTGGGTTATTGACTATAAAATCCCTTACGATATTGTACTCAGAATTCCTCATGTCTTGTTCATAACCACTTTTCCTCCAAATATTGTCATACAAATACCGAGTAGGGCTCATAAATCCTGATCCTCTGCCGTAATAATTGGTATTTGGATAAGGGATCAATGGGTGAACTGACCCATCATTATTGGCAATTTTTGCTTGCCAAAGCCTTGGAATAACAGTCCTTTCCAATTGAAAACCATCATTCCCCCCGGGAACATTAAATTCGTACTGCAATACCCATATGGCCTCCGTATTTCCGGACATTCTGTTTTGGTTTCCTTGTCTGAATAAGTCCCAATAAACATCACCTCCAAATGTAGGATGGTCTACCATTGAGCCAAACCTTTCGGTCATTAATGCTGTCTGAGGATGATCAATAACCTGGGAAGCCGCGTTTACCGCCTCCTGCCATTTACCTAAAGAAATATAAACCTCAGATAATAAATGGTAAGCTGCCTGTTTATTGATTCTGGAATTGTCTACATCGTCCACATCAGGTAATTCCTGGGCCGCCAACAATAAATCAGCTGCACTTTGCTGGTATACTTCTTCTCTGCTGGAGCGAACAAAATCTCTCCTAGGGGAAGTTACTTCTTCCAACACTATGGGGACATCTCCATAAAGGTTGGCTAACATCTTGTACATAAAGCCTCTAAAAAAAGCGGCTTCAGCCTGCACACGTTTCTTTTGTTCAGCTGTCAATTGACTCTGTGGGCCTTCAGATCTACCTATGATCACATTGACATCATAGATGATGCGATAGGCAGGTCTCCACATGGCTTCATAAACAAGACTTGTATTGGTAGGTAAAAGCAATGAACCTCCCCAATCAGGTCTCGTTCCAAAATTCTTGTGCGCATAAACCATGTCCGTTCCATCCCATGAAATGGCCGGAAAACTGTTTTGGTTATCGCTTGTATAAAATTCGTTTCTTACCTGAGCGTATAGGTTTAACACAGCAGCATCAAAATCATTGACTGTCACATAAGCAATTTCAGGAGAAAGAAAATCCTTAGGAATCTCTTCCAAAAAACTATCCTCATTACAGCCGAGAATAAGAAAGCATGCGATTAATATCAGGAATTTATTTTTTATCGTTTTCATGTATTTATAGTTTAACGGCCAAAAAATCATTAAAAACCAAGATTTAATCCGACAGAGTATCCCTTGAGTACAGGTCTTCCGGTACGGTTAATATTTTGGCCGGTTTCAGGATCCCATCCGGGCCATTTGGTAAGAGTGTACAAGTTTTTGCCACTCACAAATACCTTAAGGTTTTGAATTTTTAACTTGGTCAACAATTCCCTTGGGAAATTATAAGCCAAGGAAACATCCTGAAGTCTAACAAAACTCCTTGGAATATACCTTGTGCCTGCTATTCCACTGGAAATATTAATATTTGGGCGTTCATAAATTGCATCGGTATTCTCCGGTGTCCAATAATCCAAGCCCAATGGAAAATCATTATTAAAGTGATTTTCTTGGTTAATGATTTGCCAACTATTAATATTGTCCATCCCTAAATACCTTGAATTGCCACCTTGAATAGAATTAATAAATAATCTAAAGGTCCAATTTTTATAAGTTAGGGTATTGTTGATACTAAAACGGTAAGAAGGCTCTTCATAGCCAATGATGCTACGATCTGCCGGATCAATCTCTCCATCTCCATTGATGTCCATTACTTTGTAGGCCCCCAAGTCCGAATAGACTGGAATTTCATCATTAATTTGCCATAAACCATTGATGGAATAATCGAAAATAGCATCCAAGGGATACCCGATAAACAAACCTTCGGAAACCAAATCATCCTCTACCCCATCTCCATCAAGATCAAAACCTAACAATTCTCTAAGTTCGTTCCTATTTCTTGAAAACATAAAAGTACTTTCCCAGGTCAAATCATTTTTCCTAATATTGGCAGTGGTAATGGCTATATCCAGTCCTTGATTATGAATTCGGCCAAGGTTATCCGGAAAAGTTTCAAACCTACTGATTCCCGGAATGTCTACTTGGTACAATAAGTCGGTGGTCTCGTTGTTGTAATAATCGATAGATCCACTGATCCTATTTCCAAGAATTGCAAAATCAACCCCTAGGTTAATCCCCGTAGTGGTTTCCCATTTAAGGTTAGGGCTAGCCAATTTATTTATTGCTTGGGTATAAAGTGGAGTTCCATCTGCGGTTATATAATTAAACCCACCTGCCACTGTGGCCAATGTTTGGTACCTACCTACCGTTCTGTTACCATTAGAACCATAGGAAATTCTTAGCTTAAGATTGTTTAGCCAATCTGTATTGTCTGCAATAAATATTTCTTCACTGGCAGCCCAAGCTAAAGATAGGGAGGGGAAAATGCCAAATTTATTGGTAGCTCCAAAGCCGGAAAAGCCATCCCTCCTAATGGTCCCTGTAAACAAATACCTGTGATCATATCCATAAAATAATCTTGCCATTTGATAAAGGCTGGACTCATCCCAGGCCCCTGAACTGGTTCGCTGTTGGTCTGCACTTCCTGATTGGAGGCTATTGTACCCTAGGGCTGTATTGGCATAGATAAATGAGCTGGCTTGGGTGTATTCAGATTCACGGCTTTCAGAGCCGTAAAGCAAGGTTAGAAATACATTGTGAACATCCTTAAAGGTTTTATTATACGTTAGAATATGGTCACTAGACCAATTGTAATTCAATTGATACATCTTTTGACCTCCACCTTGAAAATTACTTGCATATTCTCTAAAGTAGTAATCTTGATTGGTTGTATAATTGTTAAGATAATTAACCTTATAACTTAGGCCTTCCAAAAAGGGAAAGTCAATCTGAGCATAAAAGTTTCCAAAGAAATTAAGCCTTTTATCTACAAGATCTGCTTCCAATTGCACCATAGGATTTATGGTGTTTCCCCCGGTAATTTGAATGTACTCTCCATTTTCATCCCTTACCGTCGCAAAGGGAGATAGATACCTGTTCCCTAAACTTGGTGTAGGCCCCAAATAATTGCTCCTGGTAAAGGCGGATTGTAGCCCAAAGGTTAGCCAGTCAGTTACATTGGTTTCCAAGTTAACCCTTGCATTGATCCTATTGTAACCTTCGTTCACCATATGACCTTTTTGATCTGTATGACCCAGTGATATGTAATAATTGGATCTTTCGGTAGCATTTGCCAAGGACAAGTTATGATTTTGAATATAGGGATTGTCATTGGTCATCAAATCATACCAATTGTCTGATCGACCTTGATTATAAGCCAATATTTCATCACTCGTTTTAAAATTGGAGGAAGGTTCCCAGTTAGGGTTGGGCTCCAAATATCCTGATGGTTCCGTACGGCTATTGTACAAATCAGATTCCTCAGTTTTCTTTAAATAATCGGCTGCCGTACCTGTTTTAAATTCTTTAATCGGCTTTTGAAAGGTAAAGCTATTGGAATAGTTAATGGTGGGCTTACCTAAATCCACCCCTTTCTTAGTGGTAAGAATAATGACACCATTAGAAGCTTGGGAACCATAGATGGCGGCTGCACTTGCATCTTTGAGTACATCAATCGATTTGATATCATTCGGATTTAAATCATTGATATTGCCCCTATATATGACCCCGTCTATAACAATCAAAGGGCTTTGTTCACCTGAAAGTGAGGTTCGTCCACGAATCTGAATATCAGGTTCACCACCTGCTTGGTTCACTTGTCCCACATTTAAACCGGCAACTGAACCTTGCAGCGATTGCATAATAGAGACATTTGGAGATTCCTGAAAAGCCTCAATGTCAGCTCTTACCACAGCCCCGGTTAGGTCAGATTTTTTCTGCACACCGTAGCCTACAACAACAACCTCTTCAAGTGAGGCCATATCTTCTTGTAAAATGACATTGATTACTGTTTGATTAGCAATAATTACTTCCTCGGACTCGAAGCCAATGAAAGAAATTTTAAGCACCTGTCCGGGACCGGCTTCAATACTAAATTTACCATCAATATCAGTAACAGTTCCGATGCTTGTTCCTACCACAATTACTGTAGCACCGGGAATGGGAATTTTATTTTGATCGACTACCCTCCCACTAATAGAAGCAGGAAGATCGGTTTTGGAGTTAGCATGATCAATTTCTGATGTTGCATTGAAGATCGTTGTCCCTGCGTGAGTTCTTATTTGCACTTGAAAACAAAATAAGAATACAGCAAACACAGACAGCCATACCAACCGGGAGGTTGTAGACTTTTTTCTCATGGGTTTATTGTTTTGGGTTATTGAATAATTGATAAATGCCCTGCAATAATTAATACAAGATATTTGGGATTATTTGGCTGCATACAATTTTATTGAAATTGAATATAACCTTTAAATTTACAGGTCAACAATATATAAAATAAAAGATAATTTTTTGATTATTTCATATACAAAAGATATTACTAAACATTTAATCATGATTTTATATTCATCTAATAAGCCATTGACACCTTATTTCAAAGGTTAATTTCTTACAGGGTAATTGCTGCTTTATGAAACTAACTAGTTAATCAAATAAAAAATCATTAATTTTTCGCTCCTAGTAACTGTTACAGGTTACTGCCTTGGAACCTATTAGGTAAAAAGATTAGCGAATTAGTTTGCCTATAAAGAGTGATGATTTAAATACTAACCTACCTAACTAAACGATCTGAATCCATTCTAGAAGCTTCAACCCGGATATGTAATAGGATTTCCCGTAATTACGGGAAGTGTTGCAATCGCAAGAAAATCAGGCTGTTTGGAGATCTTAGCATAACACCGCTATGGTGAAATTGAAAACAGCAACGAAGTGGCTGATTTTGAAGCGATTTCAGCACGTAATAGAATGTCTATTGCATATTTCGGGTTGAAGAAACTAACAAAATTCCATCTACACTTGGAAATAAAAAAAGCAATACCCATAACGGGTATTGCCTTAAAAAAAACTTGATTTATACAGCTAAGTAATTATTCCAATGCACCTTCATTCGCTTGGAGTGACCATCCCGGATTTTGGTAAATAACTGAATTTGAAGGATCTCCACTTGTGGAAGTGATAATAAAATGCTGAATGGCTATTGGTTCCAAGTAATGAGCGGTAGCCCATTTGTAACCATCCTTCACCAAATTGGTGCCTCCAAGCATAATTCTGTAAGGAAGTAGGTAATCACTTTCATCAGGATTAGAAACATTTGGAGTCGCTGAATCATTTGTTCCTGCAGGAATCAATAAAGTTTCATTGGTCTCTTCATCCACATACCAACTTTGCATAGGCCCCCACAGTTTGAAACCTTTTGCGATATACGGATCCGATTTAAGTTGATCCAAAGCTCTCCAACGTTTCAGGTCAAAGAACCGCATGCCTTCGGCAATCAACTCATTTCTTCTTTCTCTTCTGATATTGTACAAAATTGGATCTGAAAGCATTTCTCCGGAAGAATATGCGCCCATATCCCCTTCAGCTTCTTTGCTAATAATGGTATTGGCAATGGTAAGGTTAAAGTCAGGACTAACGCCGGCTCTCACCCTTAAGGCTTCCCAATAAGCGGCGGCTTTTGCGTCAATGCTTCCATTGGCTAGGTAAGAGGCTTCAATATAGTTCAGGTATGCTTCTGCTGCTCTAAACACTATTGAACCAACGGTACCTGCTTCACCTACTGTCTGAGATGGCAAATAACTAAACCCTTTCTTTATACCGTATCCGGTTACATATTTGGTTTCTTGGTTACCAATAATTTCCGGCTCCGTTATAAGAACAGGAGATCCATCTGCATTGGTTTGGCCTATTAACCTGACTTCACCTGCATCCTTCATAAATAATTGAAGTCTGTTGTCCCTATCAGCCTTTACATCGGCAATAAAATCGTCTCCATGATATCCTGAACCCGCTGCATAGATTGGTAGTCCATTGGCCATCAAGAAGCTTTCAACAAGTCCTTTAGTGTAACCTGTATTCCCACCGTTTGAATTGATATAAGCATTGATATTGTGACGAATACCTAAGGTATGGTCATATTGTCTCCAAAGTAATACTTCATCATACTGACTCATGTCCAAGTCTCCAAACATTTTATGGTATGGATTTTCAGAGGAATCATAGCCATTATCCAGGGTATTGGTGGTCAATGAAACCTGATCAGCAACCAATTCAGCAGCTTCCATGGCTTCACCAAGAAAATAATCAATTTCTTGATCTATATCAAGGCTGAAATTAGGGTTATCACCTTCTCCAGGCCATCCAGGACCACCAGGAACATGAGCTGTACCTTTATGGTAAAGCAACCATGTGGCTTCATGCAAAGCAACCCTTGACTTGAAAGTCAATGCTGCCATTTGGTTGATTCTGTTCTTTCCTCCCGGAGGGCTTACCAATAATAGGTTGATGGCAGAATCAAGGTCAGAAATAATAAACCTCGCTACTTCGTTCCTAGGCTTTCTTTTAGAAACCTCTGTCAGGGTTTCCATATCATCAGGGAGGGTAGTTTTAACTATTGGATAATCACCTAAACTTTGCACCTTGTTAAAATACTCATAGGCCCTAAGAAAATAACCTTCTCCGATATAATGCTCCACATTGGAAGTATTACCAGAAATCCCATTGGCTTTCCAGCGAGGGACAACAGTTTCGAGGAAATAATTCATGTCCCTTATCTGTCCAAAACTCCATGAACCACCTGTCTGACTAACCCTATATTCACCAGGTATCCATCTATTACTGGCATTGGTGGTGGCTTGGTTATCTGTATGGTTGTCATAGCCAAAGGTACCTACATTCCATCCTGAATGCGTAGGAAAAGCATAATTGGCAATGGTATAAGCTGCCAAATCGGCTTCCGAGTGTAGGTAAGCTTCTGGTGTTACTACGGATAAAGGCTCTCTTTCCAGAAACTCATTACAAGACATGTTCAACAATGGCAATACCATTGCTAAGGCTATATATAATTTAGATTTTATATGTATTCTCATCACAAATTCTCTTTAGAAGTTAACATTTAGACCCAATGAATAAACAGTGGAGAAAGGATAGGTTTTACCATCATTCCAACCGGATAATCCTACTGATTCAGGATCAAATATTTTAGACATTTTAGAGAAGGTCAAAAGATTTTCTCCCGATACATAAAAGCGAGCGTTTCCTACACCAATTCTGGAAACAATTTCTGATGGGAGGCTGTAACCTATTTGCAAGTTTTTCAATCTCATATAGGCTGCACTTTGCAGAAACCTGCTTTGGGTTTGGTTATTTTTACCATTATCAAAAACAGGTCTTGGGAAGTAGGAATCAAGATTCACATCTGCCAGTCCTGCTTGTACCATTGGCGAGTTCTCGTCTCTGTAGAAATCCATGTGCTCCATAAATCCAGCTGCCTGCCACATATTTTGACCTCCGGTACCCCAGAAATAAGGGCCATTTGGCATCCAGTCTCTTTTACCCACCCCCTGGATAAAAATTCTAAAATCCCAATTTCTATATTGTCCGGAAAGATCCAGGCTGTATTTGAATCGAGGTGTGGAGTTACCTAATATTTTTCGGTCACCTGAATCTCCAAGAGTATTGCTACCTGAATTAACCGTTCCATCTCCATTTAGGTCTTTGTACATGATGTCTCCGGCCATCCAATTGGTACCTAATTGATTTTGGTTGGTCGTTTCCAAGTGCTGGTCCATTTCGGCCTGATCTTTTGCTATGCCTACAGTCTCATAACCCCAGATATTGCCACTTAACTCACCTTCATACCATTGGCTAAGGTTATATGTATCATTGGGGTATTTTGTCACTTTCATTTGATCATCTGAAAGCACACCTCTTACACTATAATTAAAATCTCCAATATTGTCTCTCCAAGTTGATTCTAACTCAAAGCCCCAAGATTTTAAATCAGCATTGTTTATTAGCGGAACACTTGTACCCAAAATCACCGGCAATTCTTGTGCAGGGCCAACCATATCTAGGGTAAGTCTAGTGAAATAATCAAAATTCACTGTTAGACGGTTGTCAAACATTCCCATATCCAAACCAATATTGTAACTTCTTACCCTTTCCCAAGTCATGAACCTACTGATAAGTCCCGGTGCAGTGGCAGTATTGGGCTTAATACCATTCACTAACCAACTTCCGGAGTTTACTGAGAAAGGCTGGGTTAGGTAAAAGGGATACCAACTTGAAGTATTCTGGTTGCCAAGCTCACCATAAGACCCCCTGATCTTTAACATTTGGATTTTGTCGTCCCAGGTCCAGAAATCTTCTCTGGCAATATTATAACCTACGGATGCGGAGTTAAACAAATTCCATCTCAAATCTTGGATAAACCGTGAAGAACCGTCATACCTTGAATTGAATTCAAAGAGGTATTTTTCTTTATAGTTATAGTTCAAACGTCCAAAGAAACCTGCGGTAGCCCAGTGGTTAAGGGCACCTGCATTTTGGAAATTGTCTGTAGCTGTGTTGATAGAAATGACAGTAGGAGTGATTAATCCTGTTCTACTTGCACTGATGTTTCTGTATTTATTCAATTCAGAATTAAAACCAGCCATCACCTTGAAGTTATGTCCTTCGCCTAAATTGAAGCTGTAATCTGAATAAATATTGCTTGTGAAAAAGTCTTCTTTTTGATTGAATTGACTAACAGCAGTATGGCCGGCTGCACTCCAGTAAACAGGTGCTGGATAGGCTTCTCCATCCACATCGTAGGCAAAAGCAGGCAGCACATTGCTGTCATTATTGGTATTGATCAACCTATAATTAATGCTGGCAATGATATTCCAGTTATCTTTAGGCGTATAAGTTAACTGACCTTGCATATAATAGAAGTCTTTCAGGTTGTTTACCCTACCTCCTGTTTTCATCTGATTGATTTCAGAAGGGTAAGAATAATATCCATTGGGATCTTTTACCGGAACCGTTGGCCATCTCCTTGCAACATTATGGTAAAAAAGATCATTTAAATGCGTGGCTTTTGTAAAGTATTCCCTCACAAACCTGTTATTGTATAAAAAGGAAACCTTGTCATTGATTTTAAGGTCAACTTTGGCAGTGATACCATATCTGTTAAAACTGTCATCAGCATGTCGGGTAAGTCCTCCTTGGTCCAGATAATTGGCTGAAACGTAGTATTTGGCATTTTCACTCCCACCATTCACACTCAAATTGTGTTCTTGACTGAAAGTCATTGATTTATATTGCTCTGCAAACCAATCAGTATTTCCATTGGATGCAGAATAATATTGCCAACGTTCTCCATTATTATCAGGAATGGTAGAAGTTTCTAGCGTACCATTTTGGTATTGAACAATGCGGTCTATGGTTTCATCGTCAAATATGGGGCTTCTTCCCGCATGGTATGCCGCTTCATTGTAATACAAAGAAAAAGTATGTGAATCCATCATGTCCGGTAAGCCTCTAGGCTGACCGAAACGGAAATTGTTGTTATAATTCACCTTTGCTTTTCCTTCTTTACCACTTTTGGTGGTTACTAAAATTACACCAAAGGCCGCTCTCGAACCATAAACTGATGCCGCTGCAGCATCTTTTAGAACGGTAATATTATCAATGTCCTGAGGATTGAGGGCATTTAAGTCTCCATCCATTCCATCAATCAAAACCAAAGGGGAAGAGGTAGAACCTTGACCAATTGTTCCTGCCCCTCTAATATTGAAATTTAGAGATTGATTCAATTCACCACCAAGACCTCCTGTTTGTAAGTTTAGTCCCGGAATAACACCTTGAAGCATTTGCCCAACATTTTGTACCGGCCTTTCTGCAATAACGGCTGCATCTATGGTGGTTACTGCCCCCGTTAGGTTAGCCTTTTTCTGCTCTCCGAAACCAACAACTACCACTTCATTTAGTGAAGAAATTTCTTCAACAAGGGTAACATTTATTACGCTTTGGGATCCTACCTTAATTTGTTGTGCTTCGTAACCTATAAAAGAAAAAACCAATTCAGCCCCTTCAGGAACACTGATGGAGTATTTTCCATCCAAATCCGTGGCCGTACCTATAGAGGTTCCAGGTATAGAAACTGTGACCCCGGGTATAGGGGCGCCGCTTTCATCAACAACCGTACCCCGAATAGCTATAGCAAATTTTTCAATTTTATTTTTTGCTAAAACCGGTGACAGTTTATTAACCTTGGACTTTTTTATTACGTATATATTCTCGTTAACCCTTTTAAAGTCATAAGGGACTATGGTCGCTAACCTTTCAAGTGCCTCTTTCAGGTTACTGGAAACACTAAGCTTAACTTTGGTTTTATCTGTCAATACGGATTGATTGTAAGCAAAAATGAAATCAGTTTGCTTTTCTAACTTACTTAGAACATCAACCAACGATTCTCCATTGGCATACAATTGAACCTGATAATCTTCCAAACTTTGGCTGGTAGAAGGCTCTGCCACCAAGGTTTGGATTCCCAACAACATGGGTAAGAAGAGTTTTAAAGTTTGTTTTGAAATACGCACAATTATCCTCAGTAAATAATTTTTCATACTTTTATAAGGTTAAATTAATAAATGTAGGTTTTAGCCGGACTCGGATAATTCCTTTTGATTTAATCCCGGAACTGTTGCAGCAGTTCCGGATCTTTTTGGTTTAAAGTCATAAAGCTTACATAGGCAGTTTCATTTAATTGATGCAACTTTTATAGTTTATAATAATCTTTCTTTCATCTACCTTTTCCCAGTCAAAATCAACTATGTTTTTTAATCCATATAGAATTGAATAGAGGCTTTTATTGGAATATGTGGAACGAATGGTGCAAGATTCACCAACGTCCCCTCTAATTTCGATTTCAATGTGGTACATGGATCCAATAGTGGCTATTACTTCTTCGAATGGAACAAAGTCAAATGACATTTTTTCAGCTTTCCAAGCTAGTTCTTCTTCTATGTCAATTTCTTCTACATGAATTTCCTTATTGAGTCGATTGATGGTTGCTTTCTGATTTGGATCTATTAAATTTAAACTTGCCCCTTTAGTGAGATCATTTGTCACGCCAACCTTTCCACTTGCAACCACCACTTCAACCAACTCCTCATTGGCAGCATTTATATTAAAGGAAGTTCCCAATACTCGCGTTAAAACACCATTGCTAACCACTTCAAATGGCTTTTTCTTATTTTTAACTACATTAAAAAAACCTTCTCCTTCCAAGATCACTTCTCTTTTGTCCCCGGCGAAGTTTATTGGAAATCGGATACGGGAATTGGTATTCAAAAATACTGTAGAACCATCTGGTAAGGTAAATGTTCCTTTCTGAGTTTGACTGGTCACTTTTTCTACCCATTCCTGATCAGCATTACTTCCTAAGCCGGAAGAAAATAAAAAATAAGTAAGGGAAAAACCTATCAATAAAACGGCTGCCCATTTAAAAATTGTCAAAGGATCAAACGAAACCTGATTGCCTTTTTTCCTTTCATCAATTTTTTGCTTGACATTGTCTTTCAATGCCAATTCCTCAGCTGGAGAAAGTGGCCAATCTATTTCTCTCCTCTGAATCAGATCAAAAATCTGTCTTATTTGATCTAGCTCTTCGGGACTAGCCTTTCCATTGGCCTGCTTCTTTAATAAAGTTAAAAATATTTCTTTGTTCATTGATTTCATGCTTGTCATAATAAAAGTAACATGAAACCGGTTTTACACTTAGTAAGTAAAAAATTTATTTAAACAATTAAGTACTTTTAATAATTTATTTATCAAACTAACTTAATATTTTTAAATTATAATTCTTAAATATTGACAAAATAAAAAATTTATTAAATTAAATAAGCAAATAATTGGTAAAAACAAAAAAATATTCCGTTCACATTTTTTTTAATAAATTTTAAGGCTTTATTCAAATGGGCTTCAACTGTGCGGATTGAAATATTCAATTGGCCTGCTATTTCTTTGTTTGAAAGTTGTTCTTCCCTACTTAAAATGAAAACTTCTCGACACTTGACGGGTAATTGGTTAATTATAATTTTTAAATTAGATACCATCTCTTTTTCTTCTAAGATCAAGTCAACCCCCAAATTATCCGGTAGATGATTAAAAAACTGTTCAAGATCAGTTGTTGGTTTTAAATCCCTAATAGCGTTCATTGCCTGAAATTTAACCGCCCTAAACAGGTAGCTCTCTAATTTTTCAATTTTATTGGATTTTGCTCTTTCCCATAATTTCACAAATACCTCTTGCACAATATCTTCACAAACAATCTGGTCCTCAAAAATTTTATAGGCATATACATAAAGCTGCTTCCAATACTTTTCGTAAATGGCATTGAATGCCTCCTCTTTTCCTTTATAAAGGAGTAAACTAAGATCTTTATCAGTTAGGTTCAATTAGCTTTATAGGATATTTTGACCGCTAAATAAAGCTATTTTTTATTTATCAAAAAAATTAAAATTTCATGAAATAAATCAAATTAAATGACTAAGTGAAAACCTATTCCAACCCCTTTCCAATAAAAAAATGGTCTTTAACACCTGATTTCAAATAAATTACCTGCTTAAAAAAAATGCGGTCTAAGCTAATTGCAATCCATATTTCACATCAATTTCAAGAATGATTAATCACCCATATACTTGTTTTTTACCTTTTCAATTTATAAACCCTGCTTTACCACCAAGAGAGTTAATATTTATCAACTATTTTTTTATTGGATGTTTTTTCGGTGTACTATAACTGGGCACCACTGGTTTGATTCCAAAATCATCAGCATATTGCATGGCTGTAACTATATCATTGACTAGAGGGAACTCGATTCCAAAATCAAACAGTTGCTTGAAAATCACAGGGTCATCGGTACCGAAATAATTGATACCAATACCTTTTTTATGAAGGCTTTTGGAATAGTTTTGAAATTCCGGGGTAATAGGGCCTTTCAATTGAATAAAATCCGCTTTCATTGCAATGGTTCCTTCTACATAGTCTAATCCTCCGGATTGCCTTTCCATATTGCAAATCAAGATTTGATCTGATACAGACCTAGCCCCTTTTGCAGCATCTTCCATTACTGCCATCACTGCCTGGTGGGTTTTGTCCATTTCCAAGATTAGGGCTGCCACCTTCTTCCCTAACGCATACCCACCTTTAAGGTGAACATTTAACCATATATTATCCGGCATCATTTCCAAAACCTCTCTTAAAACAGGTACTTTTGTCCCTGCAAATGCCTCGTCTTTCCAACTTCCTGCATCCAAACTTCTAATTTCCTTTGAATCCATCAAGGCTACTTCCCCACTTCCGTTGGTGGTTCTGTCCAAGGTCCCATCATGCATAATTATAAGTGCAGAATCCCTGCTAAACTGAACATCAAATTCAATCATCTGAGCACCCGAGGCAATGGATTGTTCAAATGCCGGAATGGTATTTTCAGGATGACTAGTCATGGCTCCCCTGTGCGCACAAAAGCCTTTGCTCGGCATTTCTACATTTTGGGCCATGGAATTTTGGAGCAGGGTTACACTCATCAATAATAATAGAATGATAAGTGCTGAAATACCTTTTCCACTAACTGCATTAATAGAAATCCTGTTAATAATTGAACTTTGTAATGGCATGTTTTCTTCTGATGAATTTAATCAAATTTCTTGTTTGCGATCAATTAACAAGGTAATTCCCTTTTCCGGAAATTTCAAACCATTAGTCCTAGTAATAAAGCCCCAAATCAAATTGATAACAGGAATTTGACAATTATTTAAACAGGATTAAGGAATTTGAGCTTGTTTTATGATTTCAACCCAAATGGAGCGGATTTGTCAGTATTGCTGCATAAAAGGCAACAATACTGACAAATCCGTGATATACTTGTTAATTCCCCAAATGGCTATGAGCCATGAGTAGGTTATTACGACCCGTTGGACCTAATGATCCAAAAAAATAGATAAGTAACTTTTTGAATTAATTCCATCACATAACCGAAGCGCTAATACAAATCTCAAGTTTAATTTAACCCGAAATATGCAATAGACAATCTATTACGTGCTGAAATCGCTTCAAAATCAGCCACTTCGTTGCTGTTTTCAATTTCACCATAGCGGTGCTATGCTAAAATATCCAAACAGCCTGATTTCCTTGCGATTGCAACACTTCCCGTAAACACGGGACAGGCTTCACCCCTGACTATTGTCAGGACGGAGAAATCCTATTACATAATCCGGGTTTAAAATAAACTACCTATCCAAACCTTTTTCCAAACCCCTCAGCTCTGCCAAGCCTTTTAATCGTCCTATTGCAGAATAACCTGGATTTGTTTGCTTGTCGAGGTCATCTAAAAGCTGATGACCATGGTCAGGTCTGTAAATGATAGGGGTATTTCGCTTATTATTCAACCTAATTAATTGTTGCATAATAGAAACCATATCTACATCTCCATCCAAATGTTCCGCTTCATAAAAATCTCCCCTATTGTTCCTTTTAACATTTCTAAGGTGTGCAAAATGAACCCTTTCTCCAACCTTAGCCAAAATATCCGGTAGATCGTTGTGTGCTCCCGCACCTAGAGATCCGGTACAAAAACAGACACCGTTGAAAGATTCCGGAACTTTATCCAGAATGTACAATAGGTCCTCATCATTAGAAGCGATCCTTGGTAAACCCAATATTGGAAATGGAGGATCATCAGGATGAATGGTCATCGTAATCCCTTCTTCTTCACAGATCTGCTGAATGGACTTTAGAAAGTAAACCAGATTATCTCTAAGTCCATCTTTCCCTATTTCCTTATAAATAGCAATACTATTCATAAGGTCTTCTTTTGTCATGCTCTTTTCAGTGGGCACACCCATGAGAATGATATCGGAAAGCTCCTTTTTCCTTTCTTCATTCATGTAAACCCACCTTTGCTTTGCTAACTCGACTACTTCATCGGAGTAGAAGCAGAAAGCATTTTTTCTTTGCAATATATACTGGTCAAAACTTGCCAAATCTGCCCAATCAAAATAAAGCGCTTTGGCTCCATTTTGAAGAACAAAAGAAAGGTCTGTTCTAGTCCAATCTAAAACGGGCATGAAATTATAGCACACAAGCTTTAGACCTGCCTTAGAAAGATTTTTTAATGTTGTCCTATAATTATCAAGGTATTTTTCACTTGCATCACTCCTTGTTTTTATGGCTTCATGAACAGGAACAGACTCTACTATGGACCATTTTAATCCTGAAGCTTCTATCAAGGATTTCCTTTCTAAAATCTCTTCCAATGGCCACACTTCTCCATGAGGAATATAATGTAAGGCAGAAACTACATCTGTAGCTCCTGCCTGTAAAATATCCTGAAGACTTACTGAATCATTGGGACCAAACCAACGCCAGCTTTGAATTAATGACATAAACTCTTTTAGTGCGAATATTTATAGAATATTTGAAGTACCATAAGGATACCTTTGTGGACGTGATAACATTGAATTGGCTTCATCGTCATTTTTGAACTTTTCTCTGACAGGATCCCAATACAGTTTCCTCGGAAGTTTCATGGCAATATGGGAAACCAAGCAAGCACTGCAAGAACGATGCGCCACTTCTACTGGAGCGATGGTTTGCTCTCTGGAGACGATGCAGTCGAGCCAGTTCTTGTGCTGTTCTTCACTTTCATAAAGATGCACCTCATCAGGCCCTATTACTGAGCTTAAGATTTTTTGATCACTGGCTTTAAAAGCATCGCTGGCTTTTCCTCCAGGCACAGGATCACTGGCTGTTACTCCCACATTTCCACGAGCAACAAAAATCCAACCTTCAGTTCCTTCAAAACGCACTCCATTAGGATAATCACCACTTACTTCCATAATGACATCATTGTCATATTTGGCTTTTACTTTAAAATCCCCATGCACAGACCATAGCCCTTCGGTGGGAAAGGAAGCTGTCGCTTCAACTTCTATTGGACCCGAATATTCTTTACCCATGGCCCAATGTGCTATATCTAAATGATGTGCACCCCATCCTGTGATCATTCCTGCGCCAAACTGTTCACAACGCAACCAACCAGGTCTAGATGTAATATCGTCCTGAGAATGCACCCTGTCTAAGGTATAAGGTACCCAAGGAGTAGAACCTAACCACATATCATAATTTAGGTTTTTAGGAATAGGCATTTCTGTAGCCGTTCCTCCTGCCGGATCTCCGGGCAAACCAATAAATATTCTTTCAACTTTCCCTATTCGTCCATTACGCACCAACTCGCAAGCCCTCTTGAATTGTGGCCAAGGATTTTGTGACCGTTGCTGACTACCCATCTGAAAGACTGCTCCTGTTCTATGGATAGTATCACTTAGCATTCTTCCTTCTTCCACTGTCAAAGAGGTAGGCTTTTGAAGATAAACGTCTTTACCTGACAAGGCAGCTTCCATGGCTGGCTGTGCATGCCAGTGATCAGGAGTACTTACAATAACTGCATCTAAATCTTTTCGAGCTATCATTTCTCGAAAATCATCGTAAACTTTCACATCTACATAGTTGGACTTTCCGGTTTTTTTCTCATAAACACCCTCGATCCATTTTTTACCTTGAGCCCCACGGTTACTATCCACATCTGCAACAGCAATTACCCGGGCAATATCATTCTTCAATGTTTCCGGCAAATCATGTGTCATGGCTATTCTACCAAAACCTACCTGACCAATATTAATCTTATTACTTGGTGCATTTTTTCCTAAAACTGATGCAGGAACAATGGTGGGAAAACCTGTTACTGCCAAAGAAGCCGCCAATGCCCCTTTACCTGTTGACTTCATAAAATTCCTTCTGGATTCATTGGTATTTTTAGCGTTTTTCATAGAAGCACTCTTTATTATTGTTCTATTGTTAATTGAATATTATTAAAATTACATTCCTTATTTAAATTGCACAGGGCTATTCCAGGCCTTAGCGTATGCTTTTGAATAATCTTTTTTTGAAACTCGACTGGCCACATAATTCATTCCTTGATAAACATGCTTTAAATAAGTAGGATCTTCATAATCCTTTTTATTATGACCCAAAGCAGTTATCCAGGCAACTCCCCCATCAAAGTCTTGGTGCCAAACTGCTGGATAATACCTATGAAAAGAAGCTGTTAACTCCTTAACTTTTTCATTTTGTTCATTGTTTAGGGAGGTTAAATCATGGGCCATTAACACCTTTATTCCTGGGTAAAGCTCCTTCATCAGGTAACATTCATCTTCTTTTTCCCAAATACCAGGCATTCCTTCCATTGAAACATGGCTTCCATCCAATTTATTAATGGCCAATTTTTGGTATTTTGGATGCCAGACAAACCTGCCTCCAATTAGCATTTTAAACCACTCCCAGTTTCTTTCCGTACCTACAACTGAATGTAGCCCTACAATTCCTCCTCCTGATTGAATGTATCTTCTAAAAGCCAATCTTTGTGCATCATTGGTAAAAACCTCATTATTAGTACTTGGGAAAACCATCAAATCAATAGATTTCAAGTTTTCTTCTGTAAAATAGTTAGGATTATCTGTTACAGTAATATTGAATTTGTATTCAACCGCCATTTTTTCAAGGCTGGCTACAGCAAAAGGAATATTGTCATGTACAAATCCTTCCCCATTTTTGGTATACACCAGGACGTTCTTGTTTTTCAAATGGTTTTTTGGTGGTTTTGCAAAAGTATCTGCAGTGCTGGCTCCTATTAACAAGGCTACAAATAATACACTAAACAAGTATTTCAATAATTCAATATTTGTCACGCTATTCAACATTATGTAATTAAGATTAAGTATTTAATAAAATTAATAGATTAATATATAGTGATGGTGATTTTAGGTTTGTGAGCAAATTGAACCCAGGCGGCTTCCGCATCCTCAGAACTTATCTTTTTTGAGGAAACCAAAAAGCGATAATTAAGTTGGTAGGATTTTCCTGCCTCCAAATGCCAATCCATATTTTTAGTTGGTGCAAAATTAGCATACATGTCTCCTCTGTCATACATGTCCTCCGGCCAAACCCTCAAAGGTTCCGGATGATTAAAATTAGAAGGATAAGACATCATCACGACTGCACCATAGTCCTCATCCAACTCCCCCTGAACAATGCACCATCTGGCCAAACTACCATCGGCCGATTTCCTATCCAAGCCTTCTGATGTAATGACTTCACTATTATAACGGTCCCATTTTTCAGTAGTTCGCCATCCTAGACTTCCATACCTGTATTCTTCCAAAACAACGCCCTCATCAGGGGATGTATTTAATACTATATTTATATCTGCCAGATAGTAATCATTGTCTTTTTCCAATGCAAAGATCCGAGTACCTTGTACCTCTGTCATGGCTACCTCAGGCACCTCTCTGTTCTTTAAAACAACATGTTCATGGAGGGCTTTGTAATCAGCAAAAACAGGGCCTGATGTCCTATTAATAAAATTGGCAAACCTCACTGTGCCTTGCCTTTCCTTTAAATTCCAAAAATCAATAAGTTCATTTTTATAAGTTACTCTGGTCCACGGGTTCCAAAGTCCATAATGGTGGTAATGGTCAGAAGGTTGAATTCTGGTTAAGGCCTTCCCTGTTGGCGTCCACATAGGATGTACAAAGCCACTTCGGGCATAAGCACTGTCTATGCCTTCAGGAGGATAGGCCATTCCATTATTGTATTGCCATAAATTTTTTCCGTGTTTCTTAATAACCAAACTGTTTTCATTAACCTCTAGGGCTAAAAAATTTGGCGTTTTTTCTGTTTCCGATTTTCTATGCAATTCAAATACTCGAACAGGTTTCTCACTATCAGATTGAGGAGCAATCATCCAATAAAGCGTTCTTCCGTTTAAATTGTCTATTTGAAATGGGACTTGAATGGATTTACCTGAAGTAATATCTACCAAGCTTAATAAGGTATCTGACAATGGGGTAATTGAGGAAAGATCTACAGATACAGGATAGCTGAATCTGGATATTATATCCACATCAACTTTTATTTCAGCTATTTTTTGGGCTACGACTGAAAATGACATTGAAAAACCTATGATTAGACAAATGAGTCCTTTAAATTTCATTTTTATTTTTTTTGAAACGATATTACAAAAATCATTTTCCGTAAACATATTAATATATTTATTTCAATACAACCGATTTCATAAAATTTTATATTCATTTTAACTCAAAATCTCCTCTTAAAAAATAAATTTCAAACTATTTTGCATTAAAACTACCAAACAATTAAGAGATTTAGCATTTATTATCGCCTTTTACCATATTCAAGCAATCTTTTATTTCACAAACAAAGAATAAAATTTCTTTTTAAAGTTTAAAATATTAATTTTCAATAGAAGTACAGTATAATCGATATATTGAAATCGGTTGCATAAATCTTTTATTTTAATTATAATTAGATTTAATTATTGCCCAAGTCACCATTAAATGAATAAGGAAATAACTATTTACGATATTGCAAAGGAGGTAGGAATGTCTCCTACTACCGTCAGCAGAGCCCTAAGTAACCATCCCCGTGTTAAAGAAAAAACCAGGGGAAAAATCTTGAATGCAGCAAAGATCCTAGGGTACCAATCCAACATTTTTGCTTCTAGTCTCCGGAAAAAACGGTCCAGAAGTATTGGCGTAATTATCCCGAAATTAAACAGCCCCTTTCAGTCCTCGGTAATGGCGGGCATGGAAGAAATAGCCACACAAGCTGGGTATAATCTGGTAATCAGCCAATCTACGGAATCTCTTGAGAAAGAGATTTCCAATGCCAACACCATGTTTAACAGCCGTGTAGACGGACTCCTCGTTTCAAAAGCTGGTACAACAGACAATATTGAACACTTTGCTCCTTTTTTCAAAAAACAAATCCCTGTGCTTTTCTTTGATAGAGTACCGGAAAACAACAATTGTACGGGAGTAGTCATCAATAACACTCAAGCCATCTATGATGCAACAAGCCACCTAATAAAACAAGGATGTAAACGTATTGTACATGTTTTAGGAAATCTTAAAATCAACGTTTATTCCGACCGCTTGAAAGGGTATAAATACGCCCTTTTGGATCATGGATTTGTCTTTGAAGAAGAAAACATCATCACCAATGACCTTGGTGAAGAATCAGGAGATCGAATTGTTGAAAAAATCATGGAATTAAACCCGCGCCCTGATGGGTTGCTTGTTTCCAATGATACCTGCGCTGCTAGTTGCTTGATGGCCCTAAAAAAGAAAAAAATAAGGGTTCCTGAGGACATGGCAATTGTTGGCTTTAACAATGACCTGATTTCAAGAATGGTGGAACCCAATCTCAGCACGATTAACTACCCCAGTTATCACATGGGTGAAGTGGCTATGAAAAACTTAATTAACCATTTGGATGAGGAGCACCATGAAATCCTTCAAAAAACAAACACCATAACCCTTAGGCACGAATTAATCATAAGGAAATCCTCAAAGAGATGAGTTAATCTTTCAATTGCTATCCAAATCCTCTTACTATATTTAGGTCTAAAATGATTTCTAAGAAACCAAAGCAATACCTAAAGCTAAATTTTGCTTTAGGTATTGCTTTGAATGGACAGTAAACTTCATTTACTATACGTAATCACTTCCTTAGGTATCGGAATAGAATATGAAACCAATTCATAATTCTGGTTTATCTGATTTCAATCTGCACTTAACTCATACTTTAAATTTTTCCCCTTTTCTATTGCCGGAAGACCTTCTGTCATCCACAGGGGTGCTTTCTCTCCTTTAAGGTAATGGTCAAAAAATTGAGACAATCGAATACTCAAATCTTTTTTATTCTTTCTCTCTTTCAAGTTATGGTCTTCCCCATTGTAAACCAATAACCAAGAAGGAACATTGTTTCTCTTTAAGGCCATAAAAAACTCAATGCCTTGGTACCAAGGAACTGCACCATCCTTATCATTGTGCATAATCAAAACAGGCGTCTTCACCCTATCCGTAAAGAATAAAGGAGAATTCTCAATATAATACAATGGCTTCTCCCAAAGAGTGCCCCCAATCCTTGATTGGGTTTGTTCATATTGAAACATGCGGCTCATACCAGTCCCCCAACGAATACCACCATAGGCAGAGGTCATATTTACAACCGGAGCACCAGCACCTGCCGCTTTAAACATATTGGTCTGAGTAACGATATAAGCCACTTGATAACCTCCCCAACTTTGCCCTTGAATACCAATATTGTCTTTACCTACAAAACCTTTTGCCACCATGGCCTGAACACCGGGTACAATACAGTCAAAAGCGCTAGGCCCAGGCAAGCCTATTTTGTATTTTATATCAGGTACAAAAACCAAGTACTCATTGCTCACGAAATAAGGAATATTGATAATTGATGCCGATGGAACAGGGGAATAGTACTGAGGTAAGGCATCCGATCTTCGCTCATAAAAATACACCATCATTGGGTATTTCTTTTCCGGGTTAAAGTTTTCTGGTTTAAAAAGCAATCCATTCATGCTATCACCTTCACTGGTCAAATAGTCTACCAATTCTACATCTCCCCAGTTAATCTCTTCCTGCTGTTTATTTATTTGGGATAGGCGCTCTTCTTTATGAAATCCAGTAGTAGCATAATATACATCCGGGCTGGATTTAAATGTTGACTTTTGATAAATGTATCGTTTTTTACTTTCTGCTACTTTTAAACCATTATAAGATGCAGGCCCAAAAACAAGGGCTTTGGGTTTATGATTACCTTTCCAATCCCCCAGAAAAAAACCACTGTTTTTGGTTGTATTTTCAAACCCCTTTAACACCATGTCCTCACTTAAATCGTAATAATCCTTTTCAGGATCTAAATTCATTAAGCGAAAAGTCATTTTATTGTTCTCCTTATTTTCTCTGGTAAGATTTTTGGCTTTGTTAAGGTCAAAAGGATCTATTTTCCATACATCAAACCGATCATAAACTAGAAAGTGCTCATCATTAGCAGTCCAGCCTGGGCTACCATAACTCCCTGGCAAAGAAGGGCTGTCATGCAACTCATTAAACATGGCCTCCTTAATTCCCGAAGTCAATGAAATTCTCTCTTTACTTTCCAGATGAATGGCCTGCCAAGAACTATCAGGAGCATTGTACCAATAAACAAACTTACCAGCAGGAGAAAGTTTCGGATTACCGATTACCTCATTGGCCAATAAATGAACCTCACCTGTATACAAGTTAATACTACTAAGGTCCTCTGCTATCTGAATATCCCAGCTATATGCTCTTCGATAATGGTCATCGTTCCTTATTATGGCCCAATTCCCTTTTTTAAACCTATTGAAATGAATTTGACTACTTTTAGTGTCTTTATAAACTTGTATTTTATCAGAGTTAATTTGATAAACTGCTACTTGACTTTCTTTTTCTTTATCCTTCAAATTCTTTAACTGCATTGGCTGGATTTCTTTGTCTTGCCAACCCCAAATATCCAGACTGACTCTCTCTTCCTCCAAAATACTAGTATCGGCTTCATAAGCGTATTTTTCAGGCGATGGATTCCATCCGAAAAACAAAAGTTCTCCAGAATTAGAGAAAGATGGTGAAAAGTGCTCGCTAATTTTATTGTCTAACTGATCAGGAATATTCTCCCAGGATTTCAAGTCTCCCTCAGCCCCCAGAAAATACAATTGAAAACCTTTCTCCTCTTCTTTTTCCTCAGTGGCACTTCCCAAAAAAGCGAATTTCTCAGCATCAGATGAAAAAACAGGTGATTTGAAACTTGTCAAGTGATCTACAAGGATGTTTTCATTACCAGTCTCTAAATTAAGGATAGAGACCATTTTTGATTTGTCAATTTCAGCATCCCCTACTTTGACCAAAAACATTTTTTGACCATCATCGGAAAAACCATAATCCAATACCTTCTCAAACGTAAAGGACTTCTCATCAGCAAAATTATTTACAGTTAAATTAAAAGATTTATCCTCCGCCTTAGATTTTTTCACCTCATTATAACTGGTATCCTTTTCTATTTTTACAGATGTATGATAAGCATACCATGTTTTCACTTTTTTCGGCACCTTAACCCCACTTACTTCAGGCACCTTTGTTTTTTCACCACTTTTCAGGTTAACCAATAACAAGCTGTCTTTGGGAAAATCCTCTTTGTCTACTTTTCTAAGTTTAAGTTGCCTTAAACTGTCTTTTTCAGGACTTATCAACCCCAATAACCATTGGCTTTTTTCAGAAAATGAGGTTTGAGATGCTCTTGGAACAATGATTTTCTGCTTATTTCCGGAAGTATTGCTCAATTGAAGCCTTCCATCCCCATCCTGAAGGGAAATTTCTATAGCCACCCATTCTCCATTTTTGGAAAATTTCTTATTCGAAATTGATTCCCAGGAGTCATAATCCTGGTGTGACAATGATCTTTTCGTTTGTTGAGCGGCAACATTGAATGCCAAAAACAGAAAAATAATTAATGTATAAAATCTCAAACCTTTAGTCTTTAAATTTAAACTTTTAAACTTCGAAGATAATCTTTTCCATAATCCTTAGGGTAAAAAATGAAACTTTTAAATAAAGCAGCAAGAAACCTTAAAATTAAAAAATTTAGACATAATTAAAATCAGGCATGTTAGCAAAGTAAGCAGTAATCCTAACCGCTCACCTTCCGCGTCAGCTTTTAGCCTTTCAAATCAAATTTAAACCAATAGTCACCTGCATTATTTGGGACTACCTAATAGGATTTTTTATTTAGTATGCAATTAATATCTTTTTAAAATTAGTATAATTACAAGCTATAGGATATCCAGCGGAGGCATTTCTTATTTATAAAAAGAAAAATAGTCTTTAAATTCTTTGACAATTTAATAATTTAACCAGATCTTTATTTTGGAATCAACAATTAACTTATTGAAAAATGGACAAAATTTTAGATATTGACAATGTAGACCTCAAAATTATATCTTTACTCAATAAAGATGCCAAAACCCCATATACAGAAATAGCTAAAAAAGTATTCGTTTCTTCAGGAACTGTTCATGTTCGAATGAGGAAATTGGAAGATTTGGGAGTGGTGAAGAGTGCTACATTGAACATAGATTTTTCAAAATTGGGATATGATATTTCTGCCTTCCTTGGTATTTATTTGGAAAAAAGCTCCCTTTACGATACTGTTATTGAAAAGTTAAAAGATATTTCAGAAGTTATAAACGCTTATTATACAACAGGAAATTATAGTATTTTTGCGAAAATAATATGCAAGGACACCAACCATTTGAGAGAAGTTTTGAACAAAATTCAATTGGTAGAAGGTATTGATAGGACGGAAACGCTTATCGTATTGGAGGAAAGTATCAATAGACCAATCCATCTTGTAACAGACAAAAAATAGGGTAAATTTAGTTATTAAGATTAAATCTAAATAAAAAATATATTTAGATTTTTGTATAATGTATATGGTTTTTTTAATATTTACCTTTTTAACTAGCAGTAATTTTTTTATATTATTTTATTGATATTCAACAGGTTAACTACTGATTTTAATAAAATTTCATTTAATTCCCTTCCTTTTAGAACAATAAAAAATAGATTAATGTTATATATTTGTGGATCAAAATATAATTAGTCTAAATAACTCTTTTTTATGAGCAAGGACAATGAAATCTTAGAAGAATTAACCTCCAGAGAATATGAACACGGATGGTCAGTAGATTACGAAGCTGATGAGGCTCCTATTGGCCTTAACGAAAACATCATTCGGTGGATTTCTTCCAAAAAAGAAGAGCCTAAATGGCTTTTGGATTGGCGTCTCAAAGCTTTTGAACAGTGGAGAAAAATGGATGAGCCTACTTGGGCAAATGTTCATTACCCTAAATTAGACCTTCAAGCATTGAGGTACTATTCCGCTCCAAAACAAAAAAGCAAATCCAAAAACATTAGCGATATAGATCCCGAGCTTTTGAAAATCTACGAAAGGTTGGGCATCTCTTTGAATGAGCAAAAAAGACTGCAAGGAATTGCAGTAGACGTGGTGTTGGATTCAGTATCTGTTGGAACTACTTTCAAGGATACACTTTCCAAGTTGGGTGTGATTTTTTGTTCATTTAGTGAAGCAGTTGCAGAACATCCGGATTTGGTTAAAAAATACCTGGGCTCTGTTGTCCCTGCAACGGACAACTACTACGCGGCGCTAAATGCTGCTGTATTCTCTGATGGTTCGTTTTGCTATATACCTAAAGGGGTACGTTGCCCAATGGAACTTTCAACCTATTTCAGGATTAACGCAGCCAATACAGGGCAGTTTGAGAGAACGTTAATTGTAGCAGAAGATGAATCTTATGTCTCTTATCTTGAAGGATGTACCGCCCCACAAAGGGACGAGAACCAACTTCATGCGGCAGTAGTTGAAATATATGCAGCAAAAAATGCTGAAGTAAAATATTCAACTGTTCAAAACTGGTATCCTGGTGATAAAAACGGCAAGGGTGGAATTTACAATTTTGTAACCAAAAGAGGTATTTGTGCAGGAGACAATTCCAAAATATCTTGGACGCAGGTAGAAACAGGATCTGCGGTGACTTGGAAATACCCTTCTTGTATACTTAAAGGTGACAATTCTATAGGTGAATTTTATTCTGTAGCAGTAACGAACAACTACCAACAAGCGGATACAGGTACCAAGATGATACATATTGGTAAAAACACCCGTTCAAGGATTGTATCTAAGGGAATTTCTGCTGGAAAATCACAAAATTCATACAGAGGTCAGGTTCAGGTAATGAAACGTGCCACCAACTCAAGGAACTTCTCTCAATGTGACTCTCTTCTTATGGGTGACAAATGTGGAGCACATACATTCCCATATATAGACATACAAAATCCTTCTGCGAAAGTAGAACATGAAGCAACAACTTCTAAAATTGGAGAAGATCAGATTTTCTATTGTAACCAAAGAGGAATAAGCTCTGAGGATGCAGTTGCACTTATCGTAAATGGATATGCCAAAGAAGTATTGAATCAACTCCCTATGGAGTTTGCGGTTGAAGCTCAGAAACTTTTGGCTCTTACACTAGAAGGAAGCGTAGGTTAAAAAATTAAAAAAATGTTATCAATAAAAAATTTACACGCTGCAATCGAAGGCAGCCCGATATTGAATGGTATTAATCTTGAGATTAAACCAGGAGAAGTACATGCCATCATGGGGCCCAATGGGTCTGGAAAATCAACCTTAGCTTCTGTACTAGCTGGACGTGAAGAGTATGAAGTAACCGAAGGTTCTGTTACTTTCAAAAACAAAGACATCTTAGAGCTTAGTCCAGAAGATAGAGCAAGGGAAGGTATTTTTCTTGCTTTTCAGTATCCGGTTGAAATACCAGGTGTTAGCTCTACAAACTTCTTAAGAACTGCTGTAAATCAGGTAAGGGAATACAGAGGCCAAGCACCTTTAGACGCAGTGAAATTTCTTTCTTTAATGAAAGAAAAAATGAAGTTGGTGGAAATAGACCAAAAGCTATTAAGTAGGGCTTTGAACGAAGGTTTTTCCGGTGGTGAAAAGAAGAAAAATGAAATTTTTCAGATGGCCATGTTGGAACCGACACTTTCTATTTTGGATGAAACAGATTCAGGATTGGATATCGATGCGCTTAAAGTAGTGGCAAATGGTGTTAATCAACTTAAATCTAAGGACAACGCAACCATTGTGGTAACTCACTACCAACGTTTGCTGGATTATATTGTCCCTGATTTCGTGCATGTATTGTACAAAGGACAAATTGTAAAATCTGGTACAAAAGAATTGGCCCTTGAACTTGAAGCCAAAGGTTACGACTGGATCAAGGAAGAAGTATCAGGAGCAAAGGTTTAATTTTAATCCAAGATTTTAATTTCTAATGACAGTATCAACAAAAAATGACCATAAACTGGTTGAATTATTCCTTTCGAACCAGACGAGTTTAGAAAAATTTAGTCTGTTTAAAGAATTGAAGTCTGCTGCCAAAGCATCTCTGGATAAAACCGGGTTTCCTACGCTAAAAGAAGAAGAGTATAAGTTCACGAATATCAACAAGCGAATTCTTGATAAGATAAAGAAATTCACTTCACCAAATGCAATAAGTAATATTGCTGAGGTTCTGGAATCACATCCATTGGTTAATTCACTAGAAGGTTTTAAGCTCATCAGAAACAATGGTGTCTATGAACCTGAATTATCGTCCAATAGCGAAGGATCATTTACAGTTACTCCTTTTGCTGACTTGAATCAAGAGCAGGCTGAGGAGATTGGCACTATAGAAACTGTAAGCAAAGATCCTTTTACAGCACTCAATTCTTACTCTTTTGAATCAGGTATTCACATTGAAGTTGCAGATGGTTCAATAATAAAACAACCAATATTATTGGTCGACGTGGTAAGCGCTGATTCAATGGGAGAATGTGTACAGCCAAGAACTTACTTCAAAGCAGGCAAAAACAGCCAGGCAACCGTTATAGAAATAACAATCTTCGTTAATGAATCTGCTGTTTTTCTCAATGAAGTCGGAGAATGGAACATAGATAGCAATGCACACATTCGCCATTATAAACTTCAGAATGGACACAAAAATGAATTAGGCGTAAGCAATACCAGCTCTAATATAGAGCGAGATGCTACTTTCACATCTGTATTGTTAAGTTTAAGTGGGGATATGTTGAGAAACAACCTAAGCCTTAATCTCAATTCAAGCAATTGTGAGGGAAATATGTATGGACTCTATATGTTAAATGGGAAAACCCATGTGGACAACCATACCAATGTAGACCACAAGATGCCGCACTGCGAGTCAAATGAACTTTATAAAGGCATTTTAGCAGACCATTCAAGAGGAGTGTTCAATGGTAAAATATTTGTAAGGCAAGATGCGCAAAAGACAAATGCTTTTCAGCAGAACAACAATATTTTACTGTCTGAAGATGCCATTCTAAATACGAAACCTCAACTTGAAATTTGGGCAGACGATGTGAAATGTTCTCACGGCTGTACTACAGGCCAACTTGACGAAGAAGCACTCTTTTATCTTCGTGCTAGAGGAATAGGAAAAGAAAGTGCCAAATCCTTATTGCTCTATGCCTTTGCAGGTGAGATACTAGATAAGATTACGAATTCAACCTTTAAAAATTATTGTGAAGAAATAGTACATGAGCGACTTGGAGGCAGCAATTAAAACAAATTCAGGGATCATAGCTGAGGAGAAAATCAGAGCACTTTTCCCAATACTTCATCAAGAAGTTAATGGAAAACCTTTGGCCTATTTTGACAATGCTGCTACCACACAAAAGCCGATTCAAGTTATTGAAGCCTTAAAAAACTATTACGGGGTAGACAATTCTAATATTCATAGAGGAGCTCATACCTTAGCTTCAAGAGCTACAGACTATTTTGAACAGACAAGGGAGCTTGTTAAAACCTTTATTAATGCCCCTTCAGTGGAGGAAGTTATTTTCACCAAGGGGACTACAGAAAGCATTAATTTAGTTGCTTCCACCTTTGGTAGAAAATTTATCAATGCGGGCGATGAGATCATTATCTCTACATTGGAACATCATTCCAATATTGTACCTTGGCAGATGTTATGTGAAGAAAAGGGAGCAATATTAAAAATAATCCCTATTCATGACAATGGGGAGTTGGATTTGGAGGCTTATAAAAACCTTCTGTCAGACAAAACCAAAATGGTGGCTGTGGTTCATGCATCCAATGCTTTGGGTACAATCAACCCTGTAAAGGAAATGATTACACAAGCCCATTCTGTTGGTGCCAAATTTTTACTAGACGGTGCACAGAGTACAGCCCATTTAGAGGTAGATGTTCAGGATTTAAACTGTGATTTTCTGGCCTTTTCGGCCCATAAAGTATACGGTCCAACAGGAGTTGGAGTACTCTATGGAAAGCGGGAGGTTTTAGAAGCCATGCCACCCTATCAGGGAGGAGGTGAAATGATTAAAGAGGTTTCCTTTTCAAAAACTACCTACAATGATATTCCGTATAAATTTGAAGCGGGAACACCCAATATAGGGGACGTAATAGCTTTCGCCGAAGCCATCAAATTTATCAATCAGCTTGGCAAAGCTGCTATACGAGCTCATGAAAACCGCCTTTTAGCTCATGCTACAGAAAGCTGTTCTAAAATTAATGGTTTTATTCCAATAGGTACGGCCAAAGATAAAGTCAGTGTACTGAGCTTCGGCATAAATAACATTCACCCATTTGATGTGGGAATGATGTTGGATGCCTCCGGTATTGCCGTTAGAACCGGACACCATTGCACCCAACCACTTATGGAGCGGTTTAATATTGAGGGAACTGTCAGGGCTTCCTTTGCTGTTTACAATACCATGGAAGAAATTGACCGGCTTGTAGAAAGCCTGACTAAAATCTCAAAAAGGAAAAATTAATGGCAGATATCAACGCTATTCAGGAAGAAATCATAAGCGAATTTGAAATTCTGGGTGATGACAAGGAATCAACCATCTACTACATCATGGAGCTAGGAGACCAATTGGCTGAATTTCCTGAAGAAGAAAAGAAAGAAGACAATATCATCAAAGGGTGTCAATCTAAAGTTTGGTTAACGACTACATTTGAAGATGGAAAAGTTCATTTTCATGCTGACTCAAACACTGACATTACCAAAGGTCTAATAAGTTTGCTTATTAGGGTGCTTTCAGGAAGGAAAGCCAGTGAAATAATAAATGCGGACCTATATTTTATCGAAAAGATTGGAATGGGTAATATTATTGGTTCACAACGATCAAATGGCTTAACTGCTATGATCAAACAAATGAAGCTATATGCAATAGCTTATCAAGCCAAAATAAATGCATAAAACAGCTATGGAGAAAACAGATCAATCAATAGACGATCAAGAAGAGATAAAAAGAAAGGTTGTCAATGCTATTAAAGAGGTATATGATCCAGAAATTCCAGTAGATGTATATGAGCTTGGTCTTATATATGAAATTACGGTATACCCTGTTAATAACGTATATATTCTTATGACGCTAACATCACCCAACTGTCCTGCGGCAGAGTCTATCCCTTCTGAAGTAAAGAGCAGTGTAGCTAATATCGAAGGAGTAAACAATGTTGAAGTTGAACTTACCTTTGACCCTCCCTATTCTCAAGACATGATGTCGGAGGTAGCAAAGCTTGAATTGGGATTTTTATAGAAAAAACTTATAAACAAAAAAAATATGTATCCAGAAGAATTGATTGCGCCAATGCGTGCAGAGCTTACAGAAGCAGGTTTTAAGGAATTCAGGACATCTAAAGATGTCGAAGATCATCTTAGCGAACACAAAGGAACCACTTTCATCGTTGTGAACTCTGTTTGCGGATGTGCTGCTGGAGCAGCTAGACCAGGAGTTCGAAGTGCTTTGGAGAAAGCTTCTAAAAAACCTGATGTTTTGGCCACAGTATTTGCAGGCAATGATGCTGAAGCAGTAGCTAAATTCAGAGAATTGGTCCTTCCTTATCCTCCCTCCTCTCCTGCCATGGCATTGTTTAAAGATGGTGAATTGGTACATTTCATAGAGAGACATCACATTGAAGGTAGAAATGCACAAATGATCGGTGATCATTTGGTAGAAGTATTTGAACACTTCTGTTAAAGAAAGCCCATCATGGGCTTTCTTTAATCTATTACAATACAATAAATATCGATTAAAATAAATTTGGTCAATTTCAGCAAAGATAAATCTGAATTGGTGAAATAACGGATACAATAATTATTTTTATTAGGAGACTTCCACTTTTTTCCAAATTATGTTTTATTTTTCAATAATTAATCCTTTGGCATTTGGATTGTATTTTCGGAATTTATTAACCAAATTTTACTAAATTGTAGTCAAATCTATTTTAACTGATCAATCTAGATACTTTATAAAATCATTTAATAATAAACACATGTCGGATATTGCTAAACTATCCTTTAAAGGTAAAGAATATGATCTTCCAGTCACCGAAGGTACAGAAAATGAAACTGCAGTTGATATTGCAAAATTACGTGGCCAATCAGGGTTAATCACCATTGATCCGGGTTTTAAAAACACTGGATCAACGAAAAGTGCCATAACGTTTTTGGATGGGGAGAAAGGTATTTTAAGGTATAGAGGCTATAATATTGAAGACCTAGCAGAAAACTCCAACTTTTTGGAAGTTTCATATTTGTTGATAAATGGTGAATTACCGACTACCGATCAATACAACGATTTTTCAGACAGAATCACAAAGCATACCCTTGTTCATGAGGATATCAAAAAGATTTTGGACGGTTTCCCTTCTGTAGCCCACCCAATGGGGGTTTTATCTTCTCTGATCTGCTCACTTACGGCTTTTTACCCAAATTCTCTAGATCCTAATAATACGGATGAAGAGATTCAATTGAGTATGGTACGACTATTGGCCAAAATGCCAACTTTCGCTGCTTGGGCTTATAAAAACAAGATGGGACATCCTGTAAATTACCCTGACAATAGCTTAGACTATTGTGGTAATTTTATGAAAATGATGTTTTCATTGCCTTCTGAAAAATATGAAATAGATCCAGTGATTTCAAAAGCATTGGATAAATTATTGATCTTACACGCAGATCACGAGCAAAATTGCTCTACTTCTACAGTAAGGATAGTAGGCTCATCTCAAGCCAGTATTTACGCTTCCATATCTGCTGGAATCAATGCCCTTTGGGGTCCTTTACATGGCGGTGCCAACCAGTCAGTAATAGAAATGCTTGAAGCAATTAAAGCAGATGGTGGAGATTCTAAAAAATACCTAGAAAAAGCCAAGGACAAAAATGATCCATTTAGACTAATGGGATTTGGTCATAGGGTTTACAAAAACTTTGATCCTAGAGCGAAGATAATCAAGAAAGCTGCAGATGATGTATTGGAGAAATTAGGTATAAATGACCCAGTACTTGACATCGCTAAAGAACTAGAAAGCGCTGCCCTTAGTGACCAGTATTTTGTAGATAGAAAACTTTATCCTAACGTTGATTTCTACTCTGGTATTATTTACAGAGCTTTGGGAATACCTACTGACATGTTTACTGTTATGTTTGCATTGGGAAGACTTCCAGGTTGGATTGCTCAGTGGAAAGAAATGCGTGAAAACAATGAACCAATTGGTAGACCAAGACAAGTCTACGTTGGTGAAACAGAAAGAGATTTCGTTGCTATTGATAAAAGATAGTCAAGTACTTAAGCTTAAAAATAAAAAGGGTCTTTGGGCCCTTTTTTTTATTTAAATCAAAATTATATTTAGAAATAGTCCATCCTATTTACGGTTTATTCTATTTATAACCTCATTATAGTTGTTTATCAGGTATAATATCCTTACCTTTGCAACTTATTTAAAATATACATTTTTCTCCTACGCCGTGGGGTTCCTTATTGTTGATCGACACTGGGATATTTTGGAATACCGTGGCTTTGAGAAGTAAGGAACATTTCATGGAAAAAGAATTATTATTTTCAGACCTTGGGGTTTCGGAAGAAATCTTAAGGGCGGTAGAAGATATGGGCTATACCCAACCTTCACCCATTCAAGCGCAAACCATCCCCTTATTATTACAAGGTGCAGATGTAATTGGTCAGGCACAAACAGGAACAGGTAAAACAGCTGCTTTCGGTATACCAATAATTGATCGTATAGACAGTTCAAATAGCAAGCCTCAAGCTTTAATTTTATGCCCTACTAGAGAATTAGCTGTTCAGGTAGAAGGAGAAATCGTTAAATTAACCAAGTACAACAGGAAAATATCATCTACTTGTATCTATGGTGGTGAGGCGATTGATAGGCAAATCAGAAGCCTTAAAAAAGGTGTTCAAATTGTGGTAGGTACTCCTGGAAGGATTATGGATCACATGGACAGAAGAACCTTAGATCTTAGCAAAGTTAGCATCATCGTGCTGGATGAAGCTGACGAAATGTTAGACATGGGATTTCGTGATGATATAGAAAAGATATTGAGCTCTATGCCTAATGAAAGGCAAACGGTTTTCTTTTCGGCTACTATGCCTAAACCTATTCTAGAGCTTACTAGAAAATATCAAACAGATCCTGAAATAATTAAGGTATTACGTAAGGAACTTACTGTAGAGAACATCTCTCAACTTTATTTTGAGGTAAGATCAGGATTAAAAACTGATTTAATAAGCAGGCTAATCAATCTTCACCAATACAAGCTTAGTGTGATTTTTTGTAACACTAAGAGGGTTACAGATGAAGTAACTGAAGAGTTAACTGCTAAAGGTGTACCTGCTGAAGCTTTACATGGTGACTTGTCACAAGCACAAAGAACCAAGGTAATGAACAAATTCCGTAAAGGACATTGTTCAGTATTGGTAGCAACTGATGTTGCTGCTAGGGGAATTGATGTAGAGAACGTTGAAGCTGTTTTCAATTTTGACCTTCCACTTGATGAAGAGAATTATGTCCATAGAATAGGACGTACAGGAAGAGCTGGTAAATCAGGTACAGCAATAAGCTTTGTATCTGGAAGAAGAGACGCTGGAAAAATCCGCGACCTGGAAAGATTTATCAAAACAAGCATTGATAAGGCTGCTCCCCCATCCGTGGATCAGTTAATTCAAATGAAAAGAGATCAGCTGACCAAGGATATCCACAGACAATTGGCCAAAGAAGATGACAATACTGTATTTGAGCAGGCAATTGAAAGTCTTCAAGCAGAAGGCCTCAGCCTAGAGCAAATAGCGCTAAGCTTGGTTAAAATGCAACTTGGTGAAGCCATTGATAAGTTCAAGGAAATGAACTTCACTCCTGAGAAAGATCGTGGCGGAAGAGATGACCGAAGATCCAAAAGAGATCGTGGAGATAGAGGCGATAGAGGTACTAGAGGTAGATCTGGTGAAAGAGGAGATCGTAGTGGTAGAAGAGGTGGGAAAAAAGAAAGAGAACCAAATATGGCTCGTCTTTTCCTAAACCTTGGTAAAAAAGATCGAATTCGTCCAAATGACATCGTAGGAGCCATTGCTGGTGAAACTGGTGTATCTGGTGGAAGTATCGGTGAAATTGATATTTATGATAGCTTTTCTTTTGTGGACATTCCTAAAAAAGATGCAAGTCATGTTATCAATGTCATGAACACCAATACCATAAAAGGTAAACAAGTGAATTTTGAGATTTCTAAACCTTAAGTTCGAATCATGCAATAATTAATTATTGCAGATATCAGCTTAATAGTTTTCTTAAAATTATTAAAATACAAAAGCCATTCATTAATTTGAATGGCTTTTGTATTTAAGTCTAAATTATAGCATTTTTAACCCGGATTATGTAATAGGATTCGAAATTAGTGTTGCAATCGCAAGAAAATCAGACTGTTTGGAGATTTTAGCATAGCACCGCTATGGTGAAATTGAAAACAGCAACGAAGTGGCTGATTTTAAAGCGATTTCAGCACGTAATAGATTGTCTGTTGCATATTTCGGGTTTAACCTGAAAGATTATATAGTAATCCTATACCAATAGGAAATGAAACCTAAAACAGTCATTAATTACATTGTTTACACTACACACTAACAGCAAGCTTAAGTAGCTAAACGGTTTAATTTCCCTATGATTTTACCCACCTTCAAATGGTTTAATTTAAAAGGTCAATTTTAAACTCACTAAATTCAAACACATTATTTCAATAGATGCATTATGAAAAATAAATTCGAAATATTAGGCTTGATTATTACAGGTTTTGCGCTATTGACTCAATTTTATCTAATTATAGAAAATAGACAAGCATCAATTACTGAAACCATAACCAGGTTCTTTAGTTTTTTTACTGTCCTTACAAATACATTGGTTGCCCTATTTTTTATCACCATAATTTTTAAGCTTAAGCAAGGTCCCTTTAAAATTCTTTCCAATCAAACAGCTTTGACAGCAATCACCACATTCATACTTATAGTAAGCTTAGTGTATCAATTTGCATTAAGAGGAATCTGGCAGCCTACCGGCATGCAGTACCTTATTGATGAGCTACTTCATAGTATAGTGCCCTTGTATGTACTTATTTACTGGCTATTCACTTTGGATAAAAGCGCTTTAGAGTTAAAGCCTGTCTTCACCTGGCTATTGTATCCTATGTTTTATTTATCGTTTGTTTTTACAAGAGGTTATTTTTCGGGATTTTATCCTTATCCCTTTTTAAATATTCCAGAAATTGGACTTATAAACACCTTGCAAAACATCCTTGTAATAATCGGTGTTACTGCTATACTATTCAGTATTATGTTATTTATTGGCAAAATAATAATCAGTAAACGAACTGTTAGTATACATCAAGAAGAAAATTAGCAAATCCTAAACTAACTGATAATCCATCTAATACAACAGTTCCAAACGATGCCAGTATTTCCTATTCCAAAATCTGCATAAATAGAATAGTAAAGCCTAAAGCCTGGGCTTTTAATAATTACGCTCCTACATTTAGGTACTCAAGAAAGTCCATGTCCAATTTATAAGGTTAATGAATTTTAACATGGATTATGTAACAGGGTTTACGAGGAGTTTTGCAATCGAAAGACAATCGTTGCTGTTTGAAGATTTTAGCATAGCACCGCTATGGTGAAATCTCCAAACAGCAACGAAGTGGCTGATTTTGAAGCGATTTCAGCACGTAATAGATTGTCTATTGCATATTTCGGGTTTAAGTATTAGTCGCAGAGACATTTGATAATCTTTTGGATATTTTCTCTTCCAATTCTATATATACAGGGCAAGCCAAGTCATAATTGTGTGAATTTTTTATCACCTCGTCTACCAGGGTTTCTTTCTCTCCTTTAATTCCTCTTTCTATATCCAATTGGAAAGAAGACTTCGCGGTATATGGGAAATTTGAAATCATCTCGAAAGCTGCCTCTATGTCAGAATCGCCTAAGGCAATACCATGTTTTTGCGCCAACAGAATCAACTCTGCCATTAAACTTCTCCAACATTTAATCAATTCAGGTTTGGTTCTAATATCTCCGAAATTCACATCATATGCTGCTGACAATGTACCCAGACTTGATATAAATAAAAACTTTTTCCAAAGGTGCGTACTCACATCTTCCACCAAGCTCAAAGGAACCTCGCACTTAGCAAGGAATTCAAACGCCCAATTGTATTTGTCCGTCGATGGCTTACCAATAATTACTTTCCCTGGACCTCCAAGGTGCTTGATATGCCCAGGTTCTAGAACATTAGAAATTAAATAAATGCAGGCGTCCAAAACTTCTGATTTATCAAGCAAAGTTCGGACACTTTGGGCAGCATTTACCATATTCTGTAGGGGTAAAACAAGAGTATTTTCACCAAAAATTGATTTGTTTTCAATTATGGCACTTTCCATGGACTGTGATTTGGTAGCCAAAATAACTAGGTCATAAGCAACATTTCCTTCACCACTAAGAATTAAACCATCTGGCATTAAAACTTCCTCTTTTTCCGGAGAAGTAAATAGTAAGCCCTTTGACTTTATGGTATCGTACGTTGTTCCCCTAGAAATAAAATCAATTTTTATTTCGTCATTCTTACGGTTAGATAAAATTTTCGCTCCTAAAAATCCCCCTACACCTCCTATACCAAGGATGGCTATCGACTTTACTTTCATTTTATTTCTATTTTATTCCAGGATGATGTTTATTATATTCCCTATTAATTGTCAATTACCAGCTAATTGTTTAAAAAATCAATTAAATCAAAAAAGTATGTATCAGGAATGGAGATATAATGAATTTCAACAAACAGGTAAAAATTACGCTTCACAGGATGAAGTAGATGTTTATGATCCAACACATGATGATTTCAGAGATTTAGCTAAAGAGCTCAAAGAAACCGTCAATTGGTTAAATCCTAAGCCCAATTCAAAAATTTTAGACATTGGTTGTGGCACAGGTAATTTTTCTATCCAATTGTCCACTCTCTGTGAAAAGGTGTACGCAATCGATGTTTCAGAAACCATGCTAAAATTTGCCCAATCCAAAGCCATAGCAGCCTATGCCACAAATATTTCTTTTTCCCATACAGGCTATTTGAATTTTGACCTTCCAAAAGATCATCTTGACGGAGTGATCAGCTCACTTTCCCTACATCATCTTCCTGATTTTTGGAAAAGTGTCGCCCTCAATAGAATATTTAGAGTGTTAAAGCCTGGTGGAAGGTTCTATTTATATGATGTGGTCATTCCTGATCAGCAATCAAAAGATACGATCGATGCTTTTATTGACAGACAAGAACGACGAGGAGGTGCATTTATGAAAGAAGATACGATAATCCATTTTAAAGAAGAGTTCTCCACTTTTGACTGGGTTATGAAAAAGCTCTTGTTGGATGCTGGATTCCTCATTGAAAAAGAAATTTTAAGTGATGGGGTGTTTAAAAATTATTTTTGCCAAAAGCCATTGTAATTTCCTGCTTTAATCTACATTTGATCAAAAATTACGTACCAACCAAAACAGGTTAAAAAATACGGTTGAGAAGTAAAATCTATTTTTAAACAGACTTTAAATGGAATTATTCCTTCAAACAGAAACATGGATTGCTCTACTGACCCTTACCTTTTTAGAAATCGTATTGGGAGTAGATAATATTATTTTTATTTCAATAGTATCGAATAAACTTCCAGAAAACCAACAAGAAAAAGCCAGGAAAATTGGTTTGAGTTTGGCCTTGGTTTTTAGAATAATCCTCCTTTTAGGCATCTCTTATATTGTTCAGTTTACCCAACCAATAATTAGTATTGTTGGCTTTGAACTGAGTGGAAGAGATTTGATCTTGTTTTTTGGAGGCTTGTTTTTACTTTTTAAATCTACCATGGAAATCCATCACAAAATTGAAGGAACGCCAGAAGAAATAAAAGCCAATTCTACAAGCAGTTTGAAAGGTGTAATTTTACAAATCGTTTTTCTAGATATTATCTTTTCTTTTGACAGTATACTTACTGCTGTCGGACTGGTAAAAGAAGTATCCATTATGATTATTGCTGTGGTTATCTCCATATTGATCATGATGGCTTTTGCAGGTCAAATAAGTAGGTTTATCAACAAGCACCCTACCCTGCAGGTTTTAGCCCTTTCATTCTTAATGTTAATTGGGTTTATGCTTTTGGTAGAAGGCTTACATTTTGAAGTTCCTAAAGGTTATATCTATTTTGCTGTATTTTTCTCCCTAGCAGTGGAAATCATCAACATGAGGGTAAGGAAAAAAACAAATGGCAATCCAGTTGAACTTAAGCCAAGGATCAAACAAACGGATGATTAGATCCGAGTTCAAGTAATAGAAGGATTTTTCACTATTAGCAAACAATGCGCATTCCATTACCGTGGCACCTTTAGTGCAAAAATAGGGTTTGAAAGTTTCAAACTTAGGTTAGCAATATGACACTACTTTTGGATGCCGGAGATTACGATTTTTATAAGGAAGAAACGATTTTGAGGCATTTTTAACCTCATATACATTATGAATACCATTAATTTTAACACTAATTGCCTTTTCAAGATTAAATGAGCTTTTTTATTGCACCATTAGGCAAGCTCCTAGTATCCAGATTACAAGAATTTTGGGTATATTTAAGCCATGCATCAATTCTTTAGAAATGTAGTTTACATAGCAAGTGGGCTGGCCTTATCCTGTACGAGTTTAGTTCCTGTTCAAAACTTGTCTAAAGAAGCGTTAAATGGTATTGGCCAATTTAGGGAATTGGATTACAGTTTTTATATAAGCTGTATCGAAGACTGTACCTTTAACAAGACCAGTCAATTTGAGATTGAAAGGGAATTGGATTGCCCTTGCGAGTCATACCAATCTGCTGACGATCAGGTATACCAAATGTATCTGGCCTTAATTGATTACTGGGAGGGCTTATACCAGCTTTCCTCCATGGATATCAACCAATACAATTTAAACAGACCTATGGCTGTCCTAGGTGCTTCTAATTTAATCCAGTTAAATGAGAAGCATTTAATGGCTTTTCAAAAATTATCAGAATTAAGCTTAAATGCAGTCACAGGCAAATACCGTAGAAATAAAATAAAAACTTACATGGTGGAAGCGGATAATCACCAACAGACAATCAGTGATAAGCTGATTTTTGTTCTGAAAGAAAACCTTTCAGGCTTAATGGCCATTCAGGAAGAGGGCTGGTATTCCTATTATAAAACAATGAGTTATGATCCAGCATTAAACACAGTAGATAAAGCTTCAGCGGCTGAAGATTATTACAATTTATTAGAAAAAAACAGACTCCGTAACAATCAAATCAAGGTGTTGACTGAAATTATTGGTTTAATAGCCGAAAAACACCATCAATTAATTGAGTCAGGAGATCAATTAAATAGTGTCAATTTCAAAGCGGAAATTGGCAAAGTATCTAGAGACTTACATACATTACATTATGCTTTTGAGCAACTGAAAAAATGAAAGAAAGATTGGACAGTGAGTTTATTAGCCATTTGGCTGATGAATTTTTAGAGATAGCGAAAAAATTCAATGATTACCGATTTGAAAAGATCAGTCAACAGAAAATCAGCCATGAAACCTTTTTGGAAATGGGCAAAAAATCAACTCAATTGATGAAAACGGCAAGGGAAATGAAACTGTTGTCCACCTTGATAGTAGGAGAAGAAACCGCAACGGCAATATTAAAATTAGAACATATTAATAATGAAATAAAAAATAGCATTACCTCTTTGATAGATATTCAAAAGGCTTTTGATTTCATAGGCGCTTTAGGTGATTTAGGTTTGGCAATTATAGACAAAAACCCAGCTGCTATTAGTGACAATATTACATTTATTTCTGATTTGGTAAAGGAAAAAACAAGCTAGAGATGAAGGAGAATAGGAAGGCGAAATATAAAAATACTCAGAAAGAAAACTATTCTCCTGTATGCTACCTTAATAGCCCTGAAATTCAGGCGAACTATCTTTTACCTGAGCTCAAATCTGAGCATTTGAAAAGCAGAACTAAGGTTTCCAGGAAACAAAAAAACAAAGAAAAACCTCAGTAATTTTTAGCCTTATTTAGATTTTTAATGAAATAACAAGGGTTGTTCGCCACAATTCTTAGTTCCACAACCACTAAAAACCAAAAAGTAATGTCTACAAACGAATAATTACTTTTATATAAAAAAGCCATAGAGTTTCATCTATTTTTAATATTTTAGACCATTATAATTAATTTAAAAAATTACTAATGAAAGACATCAATAAATCCACCAAAAACAATTCCAGGAGGAATTTTATTAAAGCCTCTACCACTGCTGTTGCAGGTTTTTACATAGTACCTAGACATGTATTAGGTGGTCCGGGATTCAAAGCCCCTAGTGATAAACTTCGAATAGCCGGTATAGGTGCAGGAGGTAAAGGCGGCAGCGATATTAGAAATTTTCATGAAAGTGGAAATGCAGATATAGTTGTATTGTGTGATGTTGATCCAAAAAGAGCTGCAGGAAGTATTAAAGCTTTTCCTAAGGCAAAATTTTATACTGATTACCGAGAAATGCTCGATAAAGAGGGCAATAATATAGATGCAGTATCAGTGTCTACACCTGATCACAACCATGCTGTTCAAGCACTAACAGCAATGAAATTAGGGAAACATGTATATGTTCAAAAACCATTGACACATACCATCCATGAAGCCAGAATACTAACTCAAGCTGCGGAAAAATACAAATTAGTAACCCAAATGGGTAACCAAGGTTCTTCTGGGGATGGTGTTAGAAAAATGCGCGAATGGTATGCTGCAGGACTAATAGGTGAAGCGACAAAAGTAGAAGTTTGGACCAACCGCCCAGTCTGGCCTCAAGGTGTTCCATGGCCTGGAGAAACAGGTAAAAAAGCACCTAAAAACCTCGATTGGGACCTTTGGTTAGGTACTGCCAAACAAATGGGTTATGTAGAAAACCTACATCCTTTTAATTGGAGAGGATGGTGGGAATTTGGTACAGGAGCTCTTGGAGATATGGCTTGTCACCTTATGGAGCCTGCCTTCCGTACCTTGGATTTGGGATACCCAACGGGGGCCGAATGTAGTGTCGGTTCTGTATATACTGGAGAATTCACCAAGGGTTATTTCCCTGAGAGTTGCCCTCCATCTTCACACATTACCCTAGGTTTTGACAAGCCTAATGGCGGTAACCTTGAGTTTCATTGGATGGATGGTGGTATCCAACCAAGCAGGCCTGAAGAACTTGGACCTAATGAAGAAATGGGTGATGGAGGAAATGGAGTGATAATAGAAGGAACAAGAGGTAAAATGATGTGTTCCACTTATGGTCTTAATCCTAAATTGTTGCCATCCTCTATTAACGACAGCGTAAACGTAGCTCCTACCTTACCGCGAGTAGAAGGAGGCGCAGGAGGTCACTATGCACAGTGGGTTAATGCTTGTATTGCTGGTCATGGTAGCAAAGAATTCAATGAGTTGAGTTCACCTTTTTCAATAGCCGGTCCATTGACTGAATCTGTTTTGATGGGTAATTTGGCTATTAAGAGCCATGATTTTAGAACGCCTAAAGCTGATGGTAAAGGATTTGATTATCCTGGAAGAGGTATTAAATTAATGTGGGATGGTGAGAACATGAAAGTCACCAATTTTGAACCTGCTAATCAGTTTGTATCTAAAGAATACAGAGCAGGATTTGAATTACCTAAAGTTTAAATCACAAAACAATTGAATGATAAAAAGCCCTGAAATTTCATTATTTCAGGGCTTTTATATTTATTACATTGAATGTCAACCTATCATGAATGATGTCTTGATGAGTAACTGGTATCAATCAAAATTCTGAATGAAATAGCGCTTACAGGCACTAATAATATCATAAGGCAAAGGGATAAGTAAGATACCTAGTCCTTAACTTCCAATTCTAAGTCCAATCTAGGTAAAGTGAAGTAAAATGTAGCCCCATCTCCTACTTGTGATTTCACCCAAACTTCACCTCCAAGGTTATCTATTATTTTCTTAACAATGGCTAGCCCCATGCCCGTTCCTTCATACTTTTCTTTGGTATGCAAGCGATTAAAAATGGTAAAAATTCGTTCATGATTTTCAGGTGCAATACCTATACCATTATCGATCACTGAAAACTGCCAAAATTCGCCTATTATTTCAGCCTTAATTTCTACAACAGGAGTTTCCTTTTCATTTTTATATTTCAAGGCATTACCTATCAGGTTATAAAGTATTTGAAACAAAGGTGTCCTATAGGAAATAACTGTAGGCAGATTATTGTATTTTATAATTGCATTGGACTCTCGAATTCGTTTTTTCTGAAGAACACAAACTTCATCTACTAAATCCATAAAATTAAGAATCTTTAATTTATCCTCATGTTTACCGATTCTCGAAAACTCTAAAAGGTCCAGAATAATCCGACGCATACGCATAGCCCCATCCACTGCGAAGTTTATATATTGATGGGCTTTATCGTCAAGCTTATCACTGTATTTTCTTTCTAGTAGTCCCATAAAGTTACTTACCATCCTTAATGGCTCTTGTAAATCATGAGAGGCTACATAAGCAAATTGTTCAAGCTCAGAATTGGACCTTTCTAATTCTTTAGCATGTTGGGCCATCTGCTCATTTAGAGTTTGCAAAGATTCTTCATATTCCCTCCTATAAGTAATATCGGTTATGGCGCCTACCACTCGCGTCACTTTCTTATTTTTATCTCTAATAAAAATTGCCCTATCCATAACGAATGCATAATTACCATCTTTACACAATAACCGATATTCTTCAAACCAATTTGTTAATTCATTACTCTTAATAAACTCCATAAATTTTAGACTTACCCTTTCTTTATCTTCAGGGTGGATCAATGACCTTAAGCTTTCCACTCCTGATTCTTGACTTTGTAAGTCATATCCAAATAGTGTATTAAAACCGATGCCACGAAACAATAAATCATTTTCCGTATCATAGTCATAAATGGCATCATTTGTTGCTTCTGCAATTTTTTCAAATCTTTCATTAGAAAGTTGAATTTTTTCCGAAGTAAGTTTCTCACTTGTAATGTCTTTTATAAACACACTAATTCCTTCAGTAGATGGATAAAGATTAACCACTAGCCATATCTTTCTAACCTCAGAAAACATTTCATAATGAATATTTGATTGGCTCTCTAAGGCATAAAATAGTTGTTCCTGGGTATAGGAATTAACAAGTCTTGGAACTGCATCCCACAATAAATTCCCCAAGGTTTCGCTCCTACTGACACCTATGATATCTTCAGCCCTTTGATTCCAGTAAAGCACTTTAAAATCATTATCCACTGCATAAAAAGCTTCACCTATGCTTTCTAATATTGTATTTTTCTCCTGAAAAGAGCGCTCTAAGGCCAATTGACTATTTGTTCGCTGAATAGCTGCCGACAAGTTGGAAGTAAGGGCTAATAAAAAAGAAATTTCACTCTCTGTCCAAATTCGCTCTGAAGTACAATCATCAAACCCTATAAATCCAAAGAATTTATTATGGATCATAATTGGTATTATGAGTGTAGAGTAAATCCCCCCCTCTTCAAGGGTATTTTTCAATTTACAATTAGGTAATTCTTTGGCATTCGCAATGAAAACTTCGCCATTCTCTAAAACCCTAGTCATTTCTGGATAATCCTTTAAGGCAATATTTTGAAACTGATCGTTTTCATTGAATTTTTTTAATTTCGACTGGTACCAATCAATTTTCTTGCTGCAAAGCACTTCATCAAGCCTTTCGTCCCAATGATTTTCGAAGAAGTAAATTCTATCAAGAAATACAGTTTGACTCGTAAGCAAAAAGACATCATTAATTACTTCCCTCCAGTCTTCCACCAAAAGAAACTTTTCGACAACCTTAGAGATTACTTCTAATAGTTGGTTATTTTTAGCTAGTTCAATTTCATTTATTTTCTGTTCGTGAATGTCCTGAAGGGAACCGGAAATACGAACACACCTACCATTATTGAATTCTGACTGGGCAATACTCCGAACCCATCTTTGCTTCCCATCTGGGAGGGTTACAGGAGCCTCATAGTCCCAAGATTTTCCTTCATTAATAGCATCGTACAATGCCTCTTTAATAAACTTATTCGAATCTCCCTCAAAGTTTTTTAAAAGATCTTCTACAGTAGGCAAACTTTCCGGTGGTAACTCGTAAATTTCTCTAGTGGTGGCAGATAAATAAAGTTCGTTATTCAATAGGTCAATCTCCCAACTTCCCACTCTAGAAAGTTTGGAAGCATTATCCAATAAAGTTTGTAATGCCACCAATTCTGTAATGTCATGACCAAAAGAAAAGACCAATCCCTCTTCACCAAATTCATACGAAGAATTCCATGAGATCCATCGGTATTGACCAGATTTAGTCAGGTATCGATTGATAAGATTTTTTGCTTGAATACCTTCTTTGATAGAAAATTTCTGAATCGAAAAATCCCTGTCTTCAGGGTGAATAAGATCCACAAACTTCTTGGTCAACATTTCCTCTTCTTCATAACCGAAGACACTGCAAAAGGAAGGGTTCACCTTTACAAAGTAACCATTAGGATCAATTATTGTCAGCACTTCTGGAGCACTTTCAAAAAGCAGCCTCATTTCTTCTTCCTGCTGCTTACGTTTGACCTCTCCCCCTAACAAAACACCAATGGGCTCAAAAAACGACTTACAATCCTGTGGTAAAGTAGAATTTGAATCAATATACAAAAGCAATACACCTATTAAATTGTTGTTTTGGTATAAAGGAATACCTATGATAAATTTTATATGGTCATAAATCTTTGGGTTAACTCCATTGAACCTTGGATCCTCATTAAGAATTTTAGACTCAAAATAAACTCCTTCTTTCATTACATGGTTTGCAAGCTTTATTCCTATTTCGTAAATAGCATCAGCCAACCAATTAGGCGTTTCAGAGGGCAAATTATTTTGAATCAAATTAATCTCAACTCCCTTTTTACCCAACAACCAAATGTTTCCACCAAATAGTCCCGAAAAATCTACTAAATAGGATAAAACACCTTGCAATGTTTTATTGAGATCAGCTTCATTCTTAAAATGGTTACCAATTTCTTGTTGCATTTCCTTTTGATACAAATCTTCTTTAATACCAGAAATGTCCCTTAATACACCTATCATTCTCAAAGGCTTGCCATCTGCATCCCTTATCATATAGCTACTTTCCTCTACGTGTAGATATAGTCCTGACTTATGAAGAAACCGGTATTCTTTATTCCAGCCATTTTCTGAGGGGTCATTAACAAAATCATCCCATATTGCATCAGTTACCTTTGCATCTACGGGGTGCATGAAGGATGCCCATTCAGAAATTTTACTTATTTCTTCTCCTTTACTATATCCAAATATTCTATAAAAGCCTTCTCCCCAATGAAATTCATCCAAATTACAATCCCAATCAAATATCACATCATTGGTTGCCATGTTCACGTAGTTGAAACGCTCATTGCTCCTGTATATGTTTTCAAGGTATTCATACTTGGTCAAAACCAAGGACAATAGTCTTTGACTTTTTTGAATGGCATAAGATTCCCAGTCTCCTAATTTATTCGGGCCTTCAAATAAGTTTAAGAACACTGCGATAAGCTTCCCATCTGAATTTAAAATTGGTAATGACCAGCATGAGTTCAGCCCAATTTTATTTGCAAAGAACTTCAACTCTGTACATTTTTTATCCTTATTTATATTTGAAATAAAGACTTCGTTTTTGGTGAATTCTAAATTATTTTCCTCATTTAAATTTATTTCAAAGTCTTTAAATGCTAAATGATCTTGACCAAGTAGTGAAGGTGTAGCCAAATTCCTCAGACGGTTTCCATATACTTTAAAAACAGCCGTTTTAACTTTAGGAAAAAGAATTTCCAAATGGGTCAGATAGTTAGTTAATAAATCAGAGAGTTTTGCTTTCTGATTCATGCTTCCTTCCATTATATCCTTTTCTAAGCCTTCTAATTTGCCATAAAAGTATTCTAAGGTTTTGTCTTTGATAGCTCCGACTATCCTATAGGCATTGCCATTATCATCTCTTAGAATAACTGCTTTCTCCTTGACATAAGCACATTCACCATTTGATTTAATAAGCCTGTATTCTATTTCCCATTGGGTATCTGAGCTACTGTAAATTATTTGTTGAACTCTTTTCTGGTAAAGCTTGCGGTCTTTATCATAAATACTGTCACAAAAAACATTATAATTTTTAGAAGGAGTCTGAATTTCTAAACCAAAGTTTTTACGAAAACCTTCCCCTAAGAACATTTCACCTGTATATGGATCCAAATCCCAAATGCTGCCCGAGTCTGTCTGCATTACTAACTCAAAACGCTCATTGCTCTTTTTCAACTCTTCTTCAAAAGCTATTCGCTCCGAAATATCAATTCCATTGCACTGAATTTCTTTCGGTTGACCATCAGCCCCTAAAATCCCCACAAAATCCCATAAAGTTGTATAAAAGCCATTTTCTTTCTTCAACTTACGTAGTTCTACTTTATGTACTTTTTCTGGAAATTCTAAGCACTTTTTAATAACCTCTCTTATTTTACTTTTTTCTTCTTCAAGTATTGTTGTGACAACATTTATGCCTTCATAGGAATTCCCTGGAAACAACCAGTCGAATGTTTCCATATATTTGGTATTGGCAAAAGTGATAACTCCATCAAGGTCTGTACGAATGACAAAAGTGGTCTGGGATTCAAAAAACCCTTTATACCTTGCTTCACTCGTCACTAATTTTTCTTGGGCCTCGATTAATTCCGTTATATCTACACTATTGAATACCAATCCCCCTATAGCCGGATCATCTAATAAATTGGTGGCTGTACTCAATAACCAACACCATGTTCCATTTTTTCGCTTATACCTAAATGGACTGCATTTCATTCTATGTTGAGAAACAATACCTTTTAATTCAGTTACTGCTCTTTCCAAATCATCCGGATGAATTTTTGATATAGCGCTTTCACCAATCATCTCTGATTCTTCATACCCCAAAATAGGACAGTAACTAGGACTTACATAGATGTAATTGGAATCTATTGAAAGAATAGCAGTAAGATCAGACCCCTCTTGGACAAGGGCCTTAAATCTTTTTTCACTCTTTGCTAACTTTTCATTAAGTTCTACTGTTTCTGTTATGTCTCTGAAATTATCAACTATACCATTAATGTCCGGATCATCTAAAAAATTGGTTATCGTTGACTCCATCCATCTCCACGAGCCATCTTTATGCTTGCTTCTAATAACATAGCCTTCAATTGGGACTCCAGGAGAAGTCAAAGACTTCTCGAATTTCTCCAAAGACAACTCTAAGTCATCAGGATGAACTGATTCATTTAGTTTTAATTGAAAAGCCTCTTCCTCAGTATACCCTAAAACAGAAATTATTGAAGAAGAAATGTACTTTGGAACACCATCAGCATCGAAAACAACAATAGCATCTTGGCCATTTTCTATCAATGCCTTGAACCTTTTTTCATTCTCTCTTAAAGCAATTTCAGCTACTTTCCTTTTGGTAATATCCACCATTAAACCACGATAAAGTGGTTCCTTACCAGGTTCCTTAATTACTTTGATAAAATCACTTATCCATTTTATATTACCATTTTTGTCTAAAAAGCGATATTCAATGGTGAAATCGTTGTCCGATTTTGATTTTTCCGAAATCAATTTTAGAATAGGTTCTTTATCATCCTCATGAATATGATCCTCCCAAAAATGGGATTTCTTCTTCCATTCCTCAACAGAATAACCTAAAACATTTTTTACTTGAGGGCTTATATAATTTACCTGAAATGTCTTCGGATGTGATTCCCAAAAAATACCTGGGTTGGATTCTATAATTGAATTAATTTTCCTGTTTGAAACGTTTAGGGCTTCCTGACTACTTAATTGATCTATATATGTCCCCAAATGATAAACTAAGGTATTTACAAGCCGGCTATCGTTATCTACCTCCCCAATTTCTAAAAATCTACCAGGGTCCTTTTCAATAAATATTTCCAGCAATAAAGCTCCACGTTCTTTTACCTCGTGTTTTTCAGTAAGTGAGAATTCATAAGGCTTAAAAGCAGAGCTATAATATTCTTTGTTTTCAAAAGTAATTTTGGAAGATATTTTTCCCGGGTTACTCCATGCAGTAGGTAAAATATCAGCAGCACTTTGAAATAAACCGTCAATTTGGCTCCAGGAAAAATCAAGCCTACTGATTTTATAAATACAGTCTTGTTCTTTGATTCTTTTCTGAAGGGAAGACAGCGTAATTTCAAGTTTTTCTTCTGTCTCTTTTCTTTTGGTAACATCTATAATTACCGAGTCCCAGATCACACTGCCATCATCTAATTTTCGAGGACTTCCTGCCCCTTTATGCCAGCGGATAGAGCCATCAGGATGTTGGTACCTGTACTTCCAAGACCAAAAAGTTAAGGTTTTGGCTGATTCATCTATTGATGTTATAAGTCCTTGTAGGTCATCCTTATGACATCGGTCCCCTACCAGGTCGCTGTTTTCCATTACCTGCTTGGAGGTAAATCCCCAAATTTGATTGGCTCCATTACTTACCAATTCAAAAATGTCCTTGCCGCTAAAAGTCCTTTTATATCGATATACTACTCCAGGAATATTATCTGATACAGTTTGGAATTGGATTTCGTTAATTTTTCTTTTTGTAATGTCGGAATGAGTGCCGGACATCTGTAAAGGTTTTCCAGTTGAAGACCATTTGGTAACTCTTCCCCTGTCATTTACCCAAACTTCATGACCTTTTTTATGGAGTAACCGGCATTCTATATTGTAATAATCTAATTCTTTGTTAAAACAGGCATTTAGGACATTATCAGAAACAAATCTATCTTCAGGGTGTAAAATTTTATACCATTTATCCATTGTAAAGGGTGATAATTCCTCGAAATTATACCCTAACATAATAGCAAACTGCTCATTAATAACGACCTCATTTTTTACAATATCCCACTCCCAGGTCCCCAACTGAGTGGCCTCCAAGATATTATTTAATCTGCTTGTTTCTGAATTTAAATGCTTTTTTGTTAAGGCCAAATCAGCATAACTTTTCTCTAATTCAAGAAGTTTGGTGGTTTGCCCACCTAAAATTTTAAGCCCTTTGATTGTCTTTTCATCCAATTCCTTTGTAACAAAATCAATAGAACAAAGCATGCCACAAATTTCACCATTGGAAGTTTTCAATGGAACTCCAATGTAGAAGACAATTCCTGGGGAAGAATTAACCAATGGATTTTTGGAAAGCTTAGCTTCTTTGCTGCTATCTTTAATAACCAATATTTCTTGAGAAGCACTTGTGACAAAATCAGTTAAATAGTTTGCATTGAAGGTGTTCTTTGCATCTAAACCAGTACTGGAAATAATAAATGCACCTCCCTTATCGATCTTAAATATCAAGTTTAATGGAGATCCTGTTAAAATACCTAGCAGGCTGGTAATAGCATCTAATTCAGTATCAATACCCCTTTCCCTTAATTCACAATCTTCCATTTTGTTGTCTACATCCATAGTATTCAAAATACTTAGTACATCACCTCCGTAACCTAAGGTACTTTCTAAAAATAATCAAATAAAATTAAACTTATCTTAATTCGATACCAAATATGCCCAAACGCACCATTTACCCTACCTGATTAAAACTAAACTGCACTTCATTAATGGCTTTAAATTAAATATTGAGGACTATGCCCCATTCAATAAAAAGATAAATTTTCTATTAATAAGACAACTTCTTATAAAATCAAAAAATAAAACATGAGTTTAAGCTGCTATCGGTTAAACCCAAAATAGGAATTAGACAATCTATTAAGTGCTAAAATCGCTTCAGAATCAGCTACTTCGTTGCTGTATTCAATTTCACCATAGCGGTGCTATGCCCAAGTCACCAAACAGTCTGATTTGCTTACAATTGCAACAGCCACCAGGAATCCTATTACATAATCCGAGTTAAATAAACTGAAATAACGACAACTAATAAAACATATAAACCTTGACTCCCTAATTGTGTTCAATTGCATTTCCTATCGAATTGGAAATTTTTTGTTTATTAATAAAACAAGCCTTTTAGAACTTTTCGAAATTTTAACTTTTAATCGTCTGTATAGTTAAATACAATTATCAGTTTATAAGCTACTAATATTCAACAAAAAATAAGGTTTTAAAATAAAAAAAAATGAAAACGAAATTGATGCAGTTACTTATTTGAACCTTTATATAATAATCTCAGTACCTCTATCAATTTCGTTTTCGATATAAAATAGAATAATTCTATTTTAAGTTAACCTTCTTGTTCTCCATTGAAGACTGATAAATCCCAAGAATCAAAGCAAGTGATCTCTTCGCATCCTGTCCAGTAACAACGGGCTTACCATTATTTCTAATGGCCTCAACCATATCTTCAATCTGTATTTGATGTAACCTAAAATCTATGGCCATGGGATCAGAGGCACCACTTCCTCCAATATCTGTACCTGCATTGACCTCACTCTCTTCGCCTTTTATATTCCAAGCTACAATTTTACCTCCTTCAAGTATAATATTTCCTTTTTCACCATAAATCTCCAACCGTTCAGGATTACCTGGGTACAAAGAGGTTCCTCCTGTGATCGTACCTAAGGCACCATTTTTAAAATTAACGATAGCAGTGGCTAGGTCTTCTCCCTCTATTTTATGCACCATAGTTTTAACCTGGCCATATACAGCCTCTGCATCTCCCATAATGTCTAAGAGCAAATCAATAGTATGAACCCCTTGGTTGATGAGTGCGGCACCACCATCTCCATCTTTTGTTCCTTTCCAACTACTACTGCTATAATAAGAGGGGTCTCTGTACCAGTTTATAGCCGCTGTTCCCATGAGGAGTTTCCCAATTTTACCTGACTGTACAGCCTCTTTTAGTTTAAGGTAACCAGGTTTAAGCCTATTTTGAAAAATAACCCCTAATTTAACTCCAGCTTTTTCACAAGAATTGATCAATTCATCAGCTCGTTCTGTACTTACTTCAATTGGTTTTTCTAACAAAATATGTTTTCCCACATTAGCTGCAGCTATGGCTGGTTCCAAGTGGTTTCCGCTGTGTGTGCATATACATACAACATCGATGTCTTTCCTACTTAAAAACAGATCTATATCGTGATCTGCAGGAACATTGAATTTTTCTTCTGCCAACTTTGCACGGGCTTCAGTAGAGCTTAATACTGCAACCAATTCAGTTTCTTCACTGGCGTTGATGGCTGCTGCATGCATTCCTGCTATTGCTCCAGTTCCTATTATTCCAAACCCTAAAGGTTTATACTTTGTCATTTTATGCTATATTTTAAATTAATAAAAATTCTTTACCATTTGTTCCATGACCCAGTTGGTCCTAGCCGCAGAAACGCCAGTACTTGGGCATTCCCCACCTTTACCTAGCAACTCATTTACTATTGATTGGATAAGGTAAAATTGAATATTTTCCGGCATTTCAAATTGGAAAACCTCATCCTCTTTACCATCTCTTTTTAAGGTGACATGGGTACCCCAAAAACATGGGAATCTTATTTCACCTTTATTCCCAATAATGACGATCTCATCCTTTTGGGATGTATTACTTGTAGTATAACACCAATTTCCAGTGCCTAATACACCACTTTCAAAAGAGAAATTGCCCAAGACAATATCCTCTGCAGGGTATTGTCCAGATTGATTGGTAGCAATACCGTTAACCTCTTTTATGGGACCAAAAAGAAAATCGAAATAATCCAGTTGATGAGAACCTAAATCATAAAAATAACCACCTCCTGCAACATCCGGATCTATCCTCCAATTGGATGCATCTGTTAAAACATCTGGGTGTTTGGCTTGGTTTATTGTAATACTAACATACCTTGGCTCTCCAATTTCGCCTTCTTCAATTAAACGCTTAACTTTTAAAAAATTGGGAAGCGTTCTACGGTAATAAGCAACAAAAAGTGGTACCCCAGCCTCTTCACATATTTTAATCATTTCTAAACATTCCGCATGATTTCTAGCCATTGGCTTTTCTACATAGACAGGTTTACCTGCATTAGCAGCCTTTCTGGTAAGCTCTAAATGAGAGCTAGGTGGCGTGGCAATATAAACAGCATTAACTTCTTCATCATTTATCAGTGAATCAGCATCATCATACCATTTAGGTATTCCATGTCTTTCAGCATAATCTTTTGCCTTGTCTGCATTTCTTCGCATCACTGCTACTACTGATGAATCGCTTACTTTATTCATAGCAGGAGCACTTTTTTTCTCGCATACACTTCCGGCACCGATTACTCCCCAATTAACCTGACTTGAATTAAATTTTTTCATGCTTTAAATCTTACCTCAATTATTTATTAAATAATTATGTGTGAATAATTATAATCGTTTAAACTAAAAATCAAACGAATAAACTCGTTGCTGTTGACCATTTCAAAATTAAGGTATTTTTGACAAAACCCGATAATTGAAAGCTTTTCCTTGTCAATTTTTTGGCGAAGATGTTATATCAATGGAAGAGTGGCGAAAGCTTGCCTTATAGACTTAATAAACCCTTGTCGGTAAAATTATTAACCCGAGTTAGGTCAAATTTCATAAAAACGCACAAACGAGTGGGCTTAGGATATACATTAAGGGATAAAAGGCCTGTGAATCGCCTAGAAAACTATACCCTACATTCACACATGCAGAAAAATTGGGAAAGTTTCCATTTAGTAAATTTTACAATCATTTTAAATCAAACTTCGGTGATTATAAAAAGTAACCCGAAACATGCAAAAGAAAACTATTCCATGTTTCGGGTTAAACTCAACCAAATTGAGGCAAATTTAGATTTGGATTTATACTTTCATTAGAGTTTTGCATAGACTCCCAAGAAACGGGCTCACCTTTTTCAGCGGCCATCCTGCCCAAAATTGCGGTATAGGTAGAAGTCGCACCTGAGGCTGATTCATTTAAGAATTTACCTGAATTTATACTTCCTATGAAACTTTTGACTTTATTTTCATTGGAATCATGCAAAGAGGAAGTAAAAACTCCAGCCGCACGTTGGCTTCGATCTTCGTTGTCACTTTCATGTCGAATCACTCCAGAATCCCAAGCCTGCTCTCCATCTATAAATACACCTCCGCTATAATGGGCCGTTGCTATTCCTTTGCTACCAATAAAACGAGCGCAAACATCTCCAAAAGTAGGTCCCAACTGCGTTGAATGAAAACTCACCCTGATATTGTCTGGATATTTATAAATCACTTGATAATTGTTCCAAGCATCACCAAAAGCATCGTTGTGATCTCTACCTCCAGAACCCATGGCCATAATAGGTTTTCTTTGCAAGGCCCAACTACAAACATCAAGCATATGGATTCCTTGGTCCAATAGAATCCCTCCAGACAGGGATCTAAAATGAAACTGGTTACGAATCATTGCCTCTGATTTAGACATATTGTCTATAGGTTTAAGTGGAAGTCCTGAAGCAAGGTAATACAATTGAGCCGTTACCACATCTCCTATAGCTCCCTCCTGGACTCTCTTAACCATCTCTTGGTAGGCAGTGGCATGTCGGATTTGGAAACCCACGACCATACTCAATTTCCCGTTAATGGTACTTCCAGCTTTCTCTATTCGCTTTACCCCTGCTACATCTATAGCTACAGGTTTTTCACAGTAAATGTGTTTTCCTGCTGCAATAGCAGCTTCTACAAATTCAGGATGGGTATAGGCTGGTGACGAGATTAATACCGCTTCCACGTCTTTATTATTGAGAAGCTCCATATAAGCTTTCGATCCCTGGTAAATATTTTTTGGATCAATTTTCCCAAATCCCTTGTCCTTATTTAGTCCATCCAGTTTTTCTTTGGCCACTTTAAGCTGGTCATCAAACAGATCAGCCATCGCCATGATATTAACATTTGTATGTTTTGACATCGCAGTGATTACAGATGTCCCTCTATTTCCACAACCGATTATACCAAGCTGAATTGCTGAATTGGCTTTTGTGCCAAAAACCGTACTTGGTTTCAAAATTGTAATGGCAGATACTGCTGCCGCGCCTTTGATAAAAGACCTTCTTTCTATTTTCGTCATTTGGTGGTTTGTTTATCTTGTTTTTGTAAAAATCTAGAGTTTAACTGATAATATCATGAACGACATGCCCACTTACATCTGTAAGCCTAAATCGCCTCCCCTGGTGTTTGAAAATTAATTTTTCATGGTCCACGCCCAACAAGTGGAGCAATGTTGCCTGAAAATCATGCACATGAACCGGATTTTTCACAATATTGTACCCAAATTCGCATGTTTCTCCGTGAGTGTACCCTTTTTTTACACCACCACCAGCCATCCACATGGTAAAACACCTAGGATGATGATCTCTTCCATAATTGTCTAATGTTAATTTTCCTTGAGAATAATTGGTTCGACCGAATTCACCTCCCCAAACCACTAGAGTATCTTCTAGCAATCCTCTTTGTTTTAAATCCATCACCAAAGCAGCGCCTGCCTGGTCTACACTTTTACTCATGATTTTAATGTCACGTGGTAAGTTCCCGTGTTGATCCCAGCCCTGGTGGTAGAGTTGAATAAACTTGACATCTTTTTCTGCCAACCTTCTAGCCAAAAGGCAGTTGGCAGCAAATGTTCCAGGTTTTCTGGAATCTGGACCATACATGTCGTAAATATAATCCGGCTCATTTGATATATTCATTGTGTCAGGTACAGAGGACTGCATCCTGTAAGCCATTTCATATTGAGAAATTCTGGAATTGATTTCCGGATCCATCACTTTGTCATACTTTATATCATGAAGGTCCTTCAGTGCATCTAGCATCCTTCTACGGCTCTTAGCGCTTAACCCATTGGGATTATTCAGATAAAGCACAGGGTCTTTTCCAGACCTAAACTGCACTCCCTGATGCAAAGATGGTAAAAACCCACTCCCCCATAACTTAGCATATAAGGGTTGTCCTCCAGACTTGCCTCTCGAAAGTAAAACACAAAATTCAGGAAGATTCTTATTGTCACTACCCAAACCATAACTTATCCAGGAGCCCATAGAAGGTCTACCACTTAACTGTGATCCAGTTTGAAAAAAGGTAATGGCAGGATCATGGTTTATTGCGTCCGTGTGCATAGATTTCACAAAACACAATTCATCTACAATTTTTGCTGTATGTGGCATCAATTCACTTACCCAGGCACCACTTTGTCCATATTGAGCAAAATCAAACACTGAGCCGGCTAGAGGAAATGAATTTTGACTTGATGTCATACCTGTTAACCGTTGCCCAGCCCTTATTGATGCAGGCAACTCCTGACCAAAACGCTCATTAAGCAATGGTTTATAATCAAACAGTTCCATTTGAGAGGGACCTCCACTTTGAAAAAGAAAGATAACCCGCTTGGCTTTCGGCACTAAAGGAAGCCTGCCTAAGCCAGCCTGTTTATCAGCTCCAATATTGGCCAAAAGATTTCCAGGATCCAATAAGGAAGACAGGGCCACACTTCCTAAACCTAGGCTAGTTTTAGTTAAAAACTGACGGCGATCCATATTTGGATCATGTAATAAACTCATATCCTTAATTTATTATTTCTAAACCCTATGCATTTACAAGATAGTGTCTCCACTCGTTAAAATCCGCTTATCGTTTATAGATGGCTTCATCGTAATTCATTAAAGTGGAATTAACCAGCGTAAAGGCTGCCAATTCTTCCTTGGGTAGGCTTTTATCTCTACCATATTCCCCAACTTGAAGCAAACTATCGGCCTCATGAGGAGCGCGTTGAAATTCGGCAAGCTCATTTCGGTACAATTCCTCCAAAATCATCAATTCCTTAGGTTCAGGGTTCCTACTTGTGATTGCTCTAAAACCATATTTTAACTGATCTGAAGTCTCAACTCCTCCATCTATTAACATCTTTTCTGCGAGGACCCTGGAGGCTTCTATGTATTGGGGATCATTCATAAGCACCAGCGCCTGCAGTGGGGTATTGGTATTTTGCCTTTTGATGATACACACATATTTATCGGAAGCGTCAAAATTAGTCATCGAAGGAGGAGGTGCACTTCGTTTCCAAATGGTATAAAGGCTTCTTCTGTACAAATTATCTCCTGTATCTTCAATGTATTCATTTGCATATTCAGCAGTCAACTCCCTCCATAGTCCCTTGGGTTGATAAGGTTTCACACTTTCTCCACCAATTTTTGGAACTAATAAACCACTTGAAGCCAAAGCCTGATCCCGAACCATTTCCGCGGGAAGACGGGAGGCATTGGCTCTTGAAAGCCATATATTTGAAGGATCTTTTTCCCTAACATTCTCCTTTAAAATAGAAGATTGCTGATAAGTAGCTGAACTTACCATCAATTTTAGTAATTGCTTAAGATCCCATCCTGTCTCCATGAAATTCACTGCAAGCCAATCTAATAATTCAGGATGAGAAGGAAACTCACCCTGGTTTCCAAAGTCATCAGGTGTTGCTACAATCCCTCTTCCAAAGATCATTTCCCAGTATTGATTGACCACTACCCTGGCAGTTAATGGATTTTCTTTATGAAGAAGCCATTTGGCCAATCCCAATCTATTTTTAGGAAGCTCTTCAGGAAAAGCAAACAATACAGCTGGAGTATGGGGAAAAACCTGTTCAGTAGGGGCATCATAAACCCCTCTGTCTAGAATAAAAGTCTTTCTTTCTTCACTCCTCTCCCTCATAACCATGACTTCAGGCTTAGCGCTTATTAATTCGTTTTCTTTTTTCCGAAGTTTGTGCAAGGATTGTGTTTGATTTTGGTAATGTTGATTTACCACAGAAAAATAATAGTCCTGTAAAGCTGAATTGTTTCCCTCCTTTAAATTGCTCAAAATTGGGTCTTGGATTCCTGCCAACATTTGGGTTTCAATAGCTGTTAGTTTTCGGTCGAAAACCCGGATTTCATCCACAAGGGAATGGTCTAATGTTTCTGCAAAATTGGTCCCTCGTTTTCCAATCTGTAAATTCCCAGAATGACCAATACCTCTTTTTTCTTTGCCATAGGCCAAAATGCTTTGCTTCAAATGGTCGGTAAGAACCTTACGTCCTAAACGTTTCCCATTCATATAAATCTGCAAACCAGCAGCCTTACTTGATCCATCATAAGTCATAACAAGGTGCACCCATTCCCCAACAGGTACTTTTTCCTCGGTATGAACTTCAATGGCATTTGCTGGCCAAGTATGGCTCATCAAGGCGGCCAAACTTCCATCCTCTCTAATCAACAATTCGTAACCTCTAAAACCATTTGCAAAACCTCCAGTCTTGGAAAAAATCGGTCCATTTAAACTGTCCTCTATTGCTTTGTACCATAAACTTATAGAAAAAGGGTCGCTCCTTTCAAAATAAGCTATATCTGGACCTAAGTCAACATAACTATCCCCTACCAATTGTATTCCTTTGCCAAATTTCCCCTCCACAGTTAAAATCTCTTTGTCTTTTTGAATAACCACCATGTCTGCCGGCTTGTTCTTATTGGCTAGGTTTTTAAATTTATTATCCATTGGTTTATCAAGTGGATAATGCCCGATTTGACCTTTTATTGTAAATTGAGAATTTGATTGAGCATTCAGATTAGCCAACCAATTTTCAAAGGATTTTGAAGCCTGATTTTTAACACTATCAATAGTTGTTTCTTTTTTCCGAATTTCTCCATTGATATAGGCAATTTTTTTCTCTACTTCTTCATCGTCTTTCAGGATCAAGGTAGGACTAGCATCACCTACATAAGGCACTTGACCTGTTTCATTGATATTATTAAAAAATGCATATAACTGGAAATATTCCTTTTGGGATATGGGGTCATATTTGTGGTCATGACATCTAGCACACTCTGTAGACAATCCTAAAAATGCTTTGCCAAGAGTATTGGTACGGTCAGCGACATATTCTACACGATACTCCTCTGGAATAATCCCTCCTTCCTGACTCTGTGGATGGTTGCGGTTAAATCCTGTTGCGAGAATTTGGTCGTAGGTCGGGTTTGGCAATAGGTCTCCGGCCAATTGCCAGAGAATGAAATCATCATAGGATAAGTTTTCGTTGAATGCTTTTATTACCCAATCTCTCCAAGGCCACATATTCCTCATTCCATCATCTTGATACCCATTAGAATCTGCATACCTGGCCAGGTCCAACCATTTAGAGGCCAACCTTTCGCCATAATGTGGGGATTGTAAGTATTTATCCACCAACTTTAGGTAAGCTTCTTTGGAGTTATCGTTTAAAAAACTCTCCACTTCTTCCATGGAGGGTGGCAAACCAGTAAGGTCGAAAGAAAGTCTTCTGATCAGGGTTTCCTTGCTCGCTTTTTCTGATGGTTCCAGTCCTTTTGTAAGCATTTTAGCATAGACAAAATGGTCTATTTCATTTTCAGCCCATGACAAAGCTTTATCATCCAGGGTGGGGGCATTTATTTTTTGAGGGGGAATAAAGGACCAGTGAGGCTTGTATTTGGCACCTTGTTCGATCCATCGAGTAATTAGTGCGATCTCCGTTTCAGAAAGTTTTAAGTTAGATTCAGCAGGTGGCATTTTCAGGTCTGCCTCTTCTGAAACTATCCTTAGGTAGACACCACTTTTCATAGGATTTCCAGGCACTAAAGCATAATGGTCTTTGTTCTCCCCAATTAAGTCAAGTGCATCAGCTTCCACATCCAATCTTAAATTGGCCTCTCTTTTGTTGACATCCGGCCCATGACAGGCAAAACACCGGTCAGACAAAATGGGTTTGATGTGCAAGTTAAAATCCACCATTTCTGGTAATTGTTCTTCCACTTCCTCCGAAAACTCAATGGGCTGATTAAAAGGGACAACCCAAATAACAACCAAAAAAATGGTTAAAAATATAGCTATTTTTAATATAAGACCTTTGTTCATTTTTGACACGATTGGCAAAATTATTCAATCTAATATACGAATTGCCTTTATATTATTTAATGAAAATGTCATGACCTGAAGTATTTGTGTTTGTAAGGACAATGCACAAAACTTCCGGTCATGACAATTGTTATCCGATAAGCAAATAATCGATCTTAATACTTAAGGGGTATAAATCCAAGCGGCTAAATATTTACCAACCTGGATTTTGTTCTAAATTTTTATTGAAAGAAATTTCATTGTCTGGAATAGGCAATAGGTTGTGTCTATCTTCGTATCCATTTGGAAATTTCACCTCAATCAAACCTCCATCAGCAGCCTTAATATCGACAGGATAAAGGTCTTGACCAATTTTCCATCTTTTAATATCAGCCCATAAAATTCCTTCTCCAAAAAACTCCACAACGCGCTCATGTCTTAACTTCTCTCTAGCAGCCTCTTGAGAAAGATCAGTTGGCAAAGAAGTAATTGTAACATCGGTTCGTTCCGTTCTTATTCTATTAATAATGCCAATGGCTTCAGGTATATTTTGATTGGTTTCAATAAGCGCCTCAGCTTTTGCCAGCAACACATCAGCATATCGTAATACGATAAAATTCAATGGTGAAACCCTAGGACTAAGTAAAGGAATTCCTTCTCCAACATTTTTTCGTAATCCAAACCCTACCCTTTGTCCTGTATGATTAGGAACTTCTGAAGGATATAACCTACCCTCAAAAGTTGCTCCAGGCCTTAATATCGTAAAATCCAATCTTGGATCCCTTCCCTCAAACTCATTGTTAGGATCAACGGCTGAACCATCGATCATTTCATATTCGTCTATAATATGTTGCGTAGGAGCAGGATCACTCGCTCCTGCGGCAGCCACACCACCTGGAAGGGCCAGCCATGCAAAGAAATTTCCCTGGCCTTGTTCACCAGCTATGTACTGAATATCAAATAAAACCTCTTCATTGTTCTCATTGTCCAGCTTAAAGAGTCCTTCATAGCTTGGAAATAAATCATACATTCCCAAGGCATCAATTTGCTCGACCATTTGCAAGACTTCAGTGTATTTATTTTGATACAAATAAGCCCTCATTTTCATACCCAAAGCGGCACCTTTGGTAACCCTACCCAATTCATAGCTTACAGGTTCTGAATTTTGAATCGCTATATCATAATCTGAAATGGCCTGCGCCCATGTTTCCTCCAGGGTATTTCTACTTAGTTCGGTTACTTCCTGAGTATTTAACCTGGTTAATATGATGGGTACACCACCATAAGCATCCGCTAATAGCGCATAAGCAATCCCTCTGAGAAAATGTACCTCTCCCAAATAGGTGGCTTTTTTATCTGCAGGAAGATCAACATTTTCTAAATTGGCAATAAAATCATTGGAGAAATTAATGATCCTATAGCACATTGTCCATCGCTCATCTACTAAACCGCCTGTAGTACTTGCGGTAATTGAACCGTTTCCAATTTGCTTTTCCAAACCATTCCAATGTGCCCACTGATAAGCATAGGGGGTGATGGCATCAAAAGTCGGCCCTGAACCATATACTCCTCTATGTTTCAAAACACTATAGATACCATTTAAGGCCAATTTAACATCATTTTCATTCTGCCAAAATGAAACCGTTGTAATCCTGTCTGTAGGATATACTGCAAGAAATTCCTCACCACAGCTACTAAAAAGAAGCATGCCCAGGACTACAAAATTTATTTTAAATATCTTTATCGTTTTCATAATGCTTATAGATTAATATTGACACCAAGAGAAAGAATTTTTGGTAAAGGATAAAAATTATCCCCCGAATCAAAGGTGTTTCTTTCGGGGTCAAATCCCTCATAGTCTTTGGACACTAACGAACCTATATTCTGGGCATTCCCATAAACATATAGTTTTTGAAGTCCAAGTCTTTCTGTTAAAGCAGAAGAGAAAGTATAACCCAACTGGATATTTCTGAGCTTAACAAATGAAATATCGCTAACCCAGTATGAAGATGCTTCACTTCTCCATGTATCACTTATTGAAATCCTTGGTACTGTTGTACTTTTATTGTCAACCGTCCAAGCATCTCTCCATTTTTCAGTGATTGTTCCTCCGGAAATCCCCAAAGGTTGGGTCCAAGCATTCTGGGTATAAACATTTGCCCCAGCTATTCCCATGATCACAGTACTTAAATCAAAACCTTTATAATTAACACTTGGCGTAATACCAAAGGTATATTTAGGGATGGTATTCCCCAAAGCCATTTTATCTTCAAAACCTAGACGACCATCATTATTTACATCCTCATATTTCAATTCACCTGCCTGTGGAATATACCCATTGGCAGACATGTGTTCTGAGGCTTCCTGATCAGTTTGATAAATCCCTATGGCCTTATATCCATACAACTCACGATAAGAGTACCCTTCGCGAATCAAGTACAATTGATCGGGGGAATTTTCTCTGAATTTGGTTACCTGGTTTACGATATAAGTCATGTTAACACCTATATTATAACCTACATCATCTCTATCTTTAGCCAACTTTGAGTAGTTGATATTAAATTCAAAACCATTGTTGGTCATTTCTCCTACGTTTTCAAAAGGTGCACTTACCCCCCCGAGAATTGATGGTATAGGCAATTGAACTATGATATCGTTCGTCGTTTTCATGAAGTAATCTGCTTCTACAAAAATCCTATTGTCTAACAAACCAAATTCAACTCCCAAATCTGTTGTAACCGAAGTTTCCCATCCAATGCTCTCATCCACAAGAGCCGTTATCCCTGCACCAGGTGCAAAACTTCCAGAAAAATTGTAGCTAAGTCCATTCGTTTGATTTACCACAGCTAGGTATGGCCAGTAGGAATTAATATTCTGATTTCCCAGTTGCCCCCAGGATGCGCGTATTTTAAGGTCTGATATTAAATTTTGGCTTTTCATAAAGGCTTCTTCGCCAAGTCTCCAACCTGCTGAAAATGCTGGAAACACACCCCATCGATAGTCTTCTTTAAACCTAGAACTACCATCCGCTCTAAGGTTCATTTCAAAAAGGTACTTGTCTGATAAAGCATAATTTACACGACCAAAATAAGACATCATTCTGAGTTCACTCATGTTTCCATTGGCTTGAAAACCTGCGGTTCCAGCATCTACCTGAATCATCCCCTCTTTTGGTGGGTCTGACCTTCTACCATATACGTCTTTGATTACAGTACTCTCTATTTGAATACCAGCAATGGCAGAGATATTATGAATTTCATTAAAGGTTTTGTTAAAGTTCAAGGTAGAGAATAAGGTGTTATAATTGCTTTGAACGTTCTCTCTACTAGCCTCCAAAATGGTAAGGTAATCCAGGTTTTTTCCTTCTACCCCTGTATTGGTATATCCATAAACCAAATTGTTGTGTCGGTCTCTCAAATTACTATTGTACTGTGAAGTAAAATTGGCCTTCAAAGTCAAGTAATCAGTGAAATCAATGTCTGCAAAAACATTCATTTTGAAGAAATTGTTTTCCGTAAGAGAAAGCCCATTGGCTGTTTCTATTAATGGATTTCTATTGCCTACAATTGTATTTCCACTGCTGTTAATTGCCTGGACAGATCCAAATCTACCGTCTTCAGTATATGGCGCTGTAAAAGGATAGCCACCATTGGCGAAAATATACATCATTCGTCCTATGTTAAATGGTTCTTCAGATGATTTTTTGATACCATTAATACGACCACCGATGGTTAACCAGTCTTTTAATTTCGATTCCAGATTTAAAGTAAGTCCGTATCTACTTGAATTGGAATTAAGCATAATCCCATCCTGATTAAGGTAGTTCATGGATACATAAAACTTGGTCTGCTCAGAGCCACCTTTTACAGATACATTGTGTTCTGTAATGGGAGCCTTTCTAAACACTTCATCAAAGAAATTGGTATTGGGATAAACGTATGGATCACTTCCGTTTTTAAAATCGTTTATCACTGACTCAGGAAACAATGCGCTACCTCCTTGATTGGCTAAGGCCTGGTTCCACATCCCCATATATTCCGCACTATTTTCTATAATATTATAGCGCCTTCCAAGACTTTGCTGCCCAACATAACTACCTATATTCACACTGGTCCTTTCTCCAAATTTCCCCGATTTAAGGGTAATTAAAACCACTCCATTTGCTGCTCTAGATCCATAAATGGCAGAACTAGCAGCATCCTTCAATACCGTCATACTTTCGATATCATTAGGATTGATTTCATTTATTGAAGCCTCTACGCCATCTACAAGTATCAATGGATTTGAATTGTTTAATGTACCCCATCCTCTAACACGAATTTGGGCACCATCACTCCCGGGTTTTCCTGAGTTTTGACTTATCCAAACACCCGGCACCTGTCCACTTAATGCCTGAGAAGCATTGGTAATTGGCCTGTTCTGAAGCTCCTCATCAAAGTTAACTGAAGAAACTGCACCCGTTAAGTTTTCTCTTTTTTGGGTGCCATAACCTACTACCACCACCTCATCTAGAGAAGAGGTATCTTCTAGTAAAGTAATGTTAACAATACTTTGGTCGGAAATCTGGATCCTTTGGGAAACAAATCCAATAAATGAAAATACAATTGTGGCACCCTCATCTACATTTAAGGTATATTTCCCATCTAAATCTGTGGCTGTACCAATGCCAGTACCGGGTACCGAAACTGTGACTCCTGGAATGGGCTCTCCATTTGCATCTACTACAGTCCCAGATATCTCTGCTCTCCAATCGTTTACATAAACAGGTTTAATCGAATTGGTGTTACCGTACCCGAAAACGGGTGACAACAGAAATATTAGCAAAACAATAAGGCTAGAAAAAGCCCGTCTGGTATAGGGTAAATAAACCCTACTTCTAACAAGTAATAATTTCTTCATTGATTTGAGGTTTAAGAATAAATAAATTCAAGTGTTTGGATAGTAAATAATGACAATCATCAGGAATAAGTCATCACATATATAAGATTTTAACCGTTTATGAAAATTTAATGTAAAACCAATTTACATATGGATAATTAAAACTTAATAACAACCATAAAATGTATTAAATTCTATTATTTAAAACAAATTTTCACCTTAAATTACAATAAAAAATCACTACTTATTTTATCTATTCACCAACTGGCAAGCCTTTATTTCACAAAGCCCAAAACCATTCTTACTAAATCAATGCTTCAATTTTTAAATAAGCTAAAGCTTAGACCAAATTCAAATAGAATGAGATCTAAGCTTTAGACAATTAACATCTATTTGGTAATCAGTTGAATAAACTCAATAATGTTTAACCCGGATTATGTAATAGGATTTCTCCGTCCTGACAATAGTCAGGGGTGAAGCCTGTCCCGTGTTTACGGGAAGTGTTGCAATCGCAAGAAAATCAGGCTGTTTGGATATTTTAGCATAGCAACGCTATGGTGAAATTGAAAACAGCAACGAAGTGGCTGATTTTGAAGCGATTTAAACACGTAATAGATTGTCTATTGCCTATTTCGGGTTTAACCAATGAAACACCCCTCTAACAATGTCTTCCTTCTCGTGTATCATTATTAAAGTGCATTGGCCTACATCGGACATTACAATAATGCTTTCATTTTTGAATGTATACCCGTATATTTTCATTTCTTGAACAAAGCGCCAATTAACCCATGAGACCGATCCATCTTTCTATTACCTTATTTTCTATTTTAATATTTACCAGTTTTTTCATTCTGGCACAACAAATTGAATCCAATTCCGATTTGGTTTACCCCAGCTCCTTCGTTCATCCGGGAATTCTTCAGAACCAAGCAGATTTGGATTATATGAAATCACAAATCCTAAAAGGAGAAGAACCTTGGAAAACAGCCTTTATAAATCTTCAAAAAGAGGCAAATTCCAATTTTGAAGTTCAAGCGTTCACTCATGTTGTCAGAGGTTCTTATGGACGCCAAGGGCAAGGGCATAAAGAGCTTTCAGTAAGCGCAAAAGAGGCTTATAGACAAGCCTTACTTTGGTACGTGAAAGGTGAAGTGTCTCATGCGGAAAATGCCATTGGTATCATCAATGCATGGTCTGAGCGATTATGGGACTTTGATGACAATGATGCCAAACTGATAGCCGCACTGACAGGCCAATACTTTCTAAATGCCGCAGAGATACTGCGATACAGTAATTCAGGCTGGGAACAAAAAGAGATTGAAAAGTTTGAGGAATTAATGCTTACCGTATTCTATCCATATATCAAAGACTTTTTCACAGAAGCCAATGGAAACTGGGATGCTGCCATGATCAATACCATGCTAGGAATAGGTATTTTCACAGACCGACCAGATATATTTAAAAGGGCCGTCGATCGTTATTTCTGGGGACCTAATAATGGAGGAATTACCAAATACATATACCCCAATGGCCAAATCCAGGAAACCACCAGAGACTGGCCACATGTTCAATTGGGCTTAGGTGAGTTTGCAAAAGCAGCACAAATTGCATGGACCCAAGGGGTAGATTTTTATGGAGTGGCGGACAACCGCCTTGCTCTGGGTTTTGAATACACGGCAAAGTATATGCTTGGTGAGGAAGTACCTGTTTACGGAGACATTTCTACTAGAGGCAGAGGTGAATTCAGAGACATCTATGAGTCCGTTTTTTCGCATTACGCTAATGTAAAAAAAATAGCCATGCCCTTTACCAAAGAAGCTGTTGCTTTAACAAGGCCAAACTCCACTTGGGGATTTTTAGAAGCCCAAAGAGCTCCGGTTCAACAATCAGCAATGTCCGAAAACTTCAATGATCCTCTGGAAAATGCCCGAGAACAAACTGGTGCAAGGAAAGGTCTAAATCAATTAAATGAAGATGAATACATAAAGGTAAACCCTGGACAATCCATCCAAAAAGCAATTGATAATGGAAGCAAAATTGGGAAAAAGATCTTACTGGCAAAAGGCCAACACCTGTTAAAGGAAACCTTAAAATTACCGAGCAATACCCATTTGGAAGGTTTAGGTCTAGGAACCATCCTTTTACTTGAGGAGAAAGTAAGTGGCCTTACCGTGGGTAACCTAAACCCTATGGCTGAAAATATTACATTAAAGAATTTTGTAATTGAAGGAAGGGAAAGTGCCAAACCTGAATATGACCCCAACCAGGGAAGAAGGGCACGAGCAAGGCAATCAGCTCCTCGAAGAGAAGGCCTGGTTTTAGCAGCTGATTTACCAAACAAAATCCGAAACATTCACCTCGAAAACCTTACGGTTAGAAATTTCACGAAAAATGGTGTATCACTAAGAGGTGTAGCCAATGTGAAAATTACACATTGTGATTTTAGTGACAATGGCTCAAACGTGGTCCCAGGAAAAGGGCTGCATCATAATTTGCACCTATTCCGATCAACACAGGTTAGTATTAGTGACAGTAGGTTTAGCAATTCCCCTTGGGGTTCAGGAGTCATGGCCAGTTTATGTGCAGACCTAAGTATAGCAAACAATGAAAGCAGCAGAAACAAATTGGATGGGATTCAAATCAATGAATCACAAGGAATTGCAATTATAGATAATCTTTTGGAGGGCAATGATAGAAATGGGCTGTATTTAGAACAATTGAACATTGGCAATATTAATTTAACAATTGACAACAACACCATCCGTAATAATGGAGCTATGGGTATTAACTATCCGAAAGATATCCAAGAAACATGGGCTTATAATTTAATACAACACAACAAAAGAAGCATTGCAAACACAGTACCAAACGATCTATTTATTGAACACTGGAATAAGGTTGCTCAACATATTAATTTACCTGATGAAGTAAAGGACAAGGCCGATAATCCTTTATTAGCAGCACGGTATTTACTTAATTACTTCCAGCAAAGAACCGGTGTACACCACCCCTCAGACAAGCATCACTATACAGGACAAGCTTCTGATAAAGACCGTATGCACACCAATAATGCCATGAAACATGTCATGGTTGGTCAGCCTGCTTATCCGTCACAATTTGTAGGCTGGGACATCAATTGGGAAAGCCAACCAGTAAAAGACAAAGAATGGGTATGGCAACTAAACAGAATGGTTTTCTGGCAAAGTATGGGCAAGGTTTACAAAGAGGATCGCAATGAGGAAATTGCCATAGAATGGAACAAACAGGTTATGGATTGGGTGATTAAAAACCCTAGGGACAAAGATCACCCTCTTGCATGGCGATCCATTGAAGCAGGTATTCGAGGTAACAGGTGGACCCATGTATTTAACAATTTTCTTCATTCACCAAATTTCAGTCCCGAAGCACTGGTTTTCTTTTTAAGCAGTGCTTATGACCATAGCGAATATTTAATGACTAAATACAGCTCTGGAAGCAACTGGGCTTTAATGGAAGCTGAGGGAATGGCTTTTATTGCCATGACTTTCCCTGAATTTAAGGTATCAGACCAATGGTTGGATGAGGCAATCAGACGATTTAACATTGAGATACATGAACAAGTCTATCCTGATGGTCACCAAAGAGAACTTGCATTTGGTTATCATATGGGAAGCATTAGTTGGTTTTTAAGAACTTATGAGCTTGCACAAATGAATGGTATGGGAAATCGGTTTTCCGAAGATTACCTTACCATGATCGAAAAAATGGCAGAAGTGCCAATGAAACTTGCATTTCCTGATGGCACATCCCCTCAATTCGGAGATGCATGGACGGGTAGTCCGGGACAGCATTATTCTAAGCTACAAACATGGGCATCACTTTTTAACAGACCTGATTTTATGTATGTGGGAACTGAAGGTGAAAAAGGAGTAAAACCTAGTCAAACAGCTTTTGCCTACCCTCAGAGTGGTTTGTACTCCATGCGTAGCGCTTGGGATCCTTCAGCTATTTCCTTGGTATTAAAATGTGGGCCAGATGGTGGTGGGCACAGCCAACCTGACAATGGCACTTTTGAACTGTATGCAGGTGGAAGAAACCTTACCCCAGATTCAGGAAGTTTCATTTATAGTGGTGATCCTGAAGGGAGAGCTTGGTTTAGACAAAGTAAAGTTCACCAAACGCTCACGCTAAATGGTGAAAACATAGCCTATGCTCCCAAAGTCCTTCTCTGGCAGCCAGGAGATAAACATGATATTGTTGTCGTGGAAAATCAGAATTATGAGGGAATGACCCATCGAAGAGCGGTGATCTTTTATGACAAATCCTTCTTTATCATTATCGATGAAGCTTTAGGAGATGCAGAAGGAGTACTCGATCTGAATTTTCAACTTGCCCCAGGAAAGGTAGACATGGATGAGAATCAGCTTGCTGTTAAAACCTTATTCGATGAGGGCTATAACCTTTCAATCAAAGCACATGAGACCGAAGACCTTAACCTAACCCCTATGGAAGGCCAGGTATCCTTTATTTATACCAAGAAAGAGCCAAGGCCAGCATTTTCTTTTCAGAAAGAATGGAATGGTAAGGGGAAAGGCATGAGGTTCGTTACAAGTCTTGAACCATTTAAAGGATCAAGCCCTTCTGATGTGGTTGTTAAAGTAGCCTCTAAAACTAAAATTGGAAGCAAAAAGGTTACTTTGGAAATAAGCAAAAATGGAAAAAAAGAAAGCATCTCCTATTCACTTGAATAGTTAAACCCAAAAATGGGAATCCATTGTATTCTAAAATCACTTCCCCATTGATTCTGAAGGATTTGAAGTCATAATAACCCCATCCCTTAGGTGCTTTTCGCCATCCTGTATTATTGAAAAACAGTCCCTCCCATAAATCTTCATTTAACCTGGATTATGTAATAGAATTTCTCCGTCCTGACAATAGTCAGGGGTGAAGCCTGTCCCGTGTTTACGGGAAGTGTTGCAATCGCAAGACAATCAGACTGTTTGGAGATTTTAGCATAGCACCGCTATGGTGAAATTGAAAACAGCAACGAAGTGGCTGATTTTAAAGCGATTTCAGCACGTAATAGAATGTCTATTGCATATTTCGGGTTTAACCAAGATGGTAGGGTTCAGATAAATCTCGGAATTGGCTAAAAAAAATCCCCCGGCTTATAAAAGTCGGGGGAAATAGTTTCACTCTGATACACAATTGCTATGCGATTATAAAGTCAGAGTTTAAATCTCAAGAATTAAATTAATAACCCGGATTTTGAGCAAATTCATTTTTCGTTCTATCAATTTGGCTTTGAGGAATTGGTCGAAGCGTATGGTAATCCTGAATATTTGGACCACCATTAGGATTGTACATTTTAACTCTTTCCAATAGTTTTCCTGTTCTTTTTAAATCAGTCCATCTATGAAGTTCTCCTGCTAACTCTCTACCTCTTTCATCAAGAATCATATCAATATCCAACTCAGCTGAAGTGATCAAAGGAATCTCTTCACCTCCAGGAAATTCTGCCCTTTTTCTAAGCGTGTTGAAATAAGAAGTTGCTTCGTCCAACTTGCCCTGCATCATCAAAGCTTCAGCAGCGATAAGGTAAGTTTCACCCAATCTCATGTACATATAATCCCTTCCATTATTTCTAAGGTAAGGATAACGATGTTTTTGAACAGTTGGAGAAAATACGTCATTTCTATCTTTAATAATTACCAACCTGTATGGTGCACTTTCTATTTGCTCAGGAGTATATTCCTGCCTAATCGGATCATTGGTAAACCATGCAGCAGTATCTCCTATAGAGAAGCCTGCAGGAACATTAGGTTCGTCATTGTACAACCAAGCCTCTTTGAAGGTAACGCTATAGCGAGAATCATTTCTGATATGTAAACCGCCATTTCTATAATCATTACCAAACAATGTAGTAAGGGTAAAATCTGTTGGCCAAAAACGAGCAATACCAACATGGTACATGTCATCACCAATTAAGCCTGGTAGCAACCATTGCCTTGGGCCCAAAAATCTCTGTAGTTCGTTACCTGGATTGTTTACTTCTGTATTATCACCCCATTGAACCGACCAGATTACTTCTTCGTGTCGTTGATTGAATGGATCGAAAACATCAGCATAATTATCCAACAATTGGTGTCTTCCTCCTTCAATTACTTGTATAGCAAGATCAGAAGCCTTTTCCCAGTTGCCTATTGTTAGGTGAACTTTGGCCAAATGATTGGTAGCAGCATCATGAGTTGGTCTGCCGTACTGCACCTGCTCTAAAGGAAGATGTTCCATAGCAAATTCCAAATCTGAAACAATGGCAGCATATACCTCATCTTCAGAAGCTCTGAAAGCTTCCAATTCAACACCGGTAGTTTCTTCCAAGGTTAAATGAACTGGTCCAAAATGCTGAACCAATACGAAATAATAATGCGCTCGTAAAAATCTCGCCTCGGCCACTTTCGCCAATTTTGTAGTTTCGTTCATTCCTTCTATACCATCAGCTCTTGATATAACCGTATTGGCATAGTTGATACCTTTGTAGAAATGTTCCCACACTAGCACATCTCCAGAAGGAGAAAGTACGGTCGAGGCATTAAGGCCTGGTCCATAATTGTCCCATTCAGAGTTATAGCTTTGTCCTTCCATGAACATATCTGTACCAAATAGGTTCATCAATAATCCTGGCTCTCTACCGTAATACCATCTTAATGGTACATAAGCTCCAACCAATGCTTCATCTAAACCCTCAGGAGTTGAAAATTGCACATCAGCAACTGTATCTGTAATCATATTCTCTGTCAGGTCTGCACAACTTATGCAAATACTAAAGACAGCCAATCCAAGTATATATTTTATTGTAGATTTCATCTTTTTGACATTAGTGGTTTAAAATCCAAGTTCAATACCTAACAAATAGGTTCTGTAATTAGGCATATCATGATTCCTTGCTCCTTCAGGATCCAATCCAGGAAACTGAGTGAAAGTAAAAGGATTTTGAACACCTGTATAAATTCTGGATTTTCGTAAGCCCAGTCTATCTAAAAGTCCATCAGGCAGACTATAACCAAGGGTGATATTTCTAACTCTTACAAAACTAGCATCAAAATAACCCATAGGTGTAGAATAATCATGACCACGAACCCTTGGTTGAGGGTATTCATTACTAGGATTGTCAGGAGTCCAATAATCAACATCTCTCGAATTCAGGTTATACCCTCTTCTAAGGTTAATCATACCTCCTAAAGAAGTTCCTCCTGCCTCACTGAAAATGTTAATTCCCTGAGTGGTGTAAATGAAAAACGCGAAATCGAAATTGTTATATGTAATTCTATTGTTTAAACTACCAGTCCAACTTGGTACATCAGATCCCAATAATACTCTATCATCAGCACCAATTCTACCGTCATTGTCGATGTCTTTTAATTTCATGTCACCAGGGTTGGCTCCATAAGAATTGGCCAAATCTTTTTCAGACTCTTGCCAGATTCCGATAAACTGCCAATCATAATACACATTGATTGGTTGTCCAATAAACCATAAGTTACCTGGATCATCTTCTTTACCACCATATAATTCGGTAATTTCATTTCTATTTGCATGAAATACCAAGTCTGTAGTCCACCTAAAACCACCTGGTCTTTTGGCTTCTACATTGACAATAGAAACATTAAACTCAAAACCTCTGTTTCTTGTCGCACCAACGTTTTCTAAGGTACTTACAAAACCTGAAGTTGGAGGTAATTGTCTGTTCATAAGTAGGTCTATGGTTCTTTGCTCATAAATCCCTACAGTACCCATTACTCTACTGTTCCAAAGTGAGAAATCTACTCCTATATCAATTTGTCTCGTTCTTTCCCATCTCAATTCTGAATTGGCTAACTCTGCACTTTGAAATCCAAATACGGATTGATCGCCAAAGGCATATCCTACTCTTTGAACTCTACCTTGAGTTTGATAAGGGTCAATACCTGTATTACCTACATCACCGTAACTGGCACGTAATTTCAATTCGTCAAAAGTTGAGTTGTTAGACATAAAGTCCTCCTTATCCAACAACCAAGCTAAAGCCATGGAAGGGAAAAGACCATATTTGTTACCTTTTGCCAGTCTGGAAGAACCATCAACCCTACCTGTCATGGTCACAATATATTTGTCCTTCATTGAATAATTTAAACGAAGCATATAAGACTCCAATGCCCATTCATTCAAATAGGAACTTCTAGAAGTGGTTTCTTCAGCTGTACCAATATTATGGTAACGTTGTTGCTCAAAAGGCAATCCTCTAACGGAAACACCAGAACCTGTTTCTCTTAAAGTCTGCACACTATATAGACCAGTAGCTCGGATTTTATGATCAGTGCCAATGTCTTTTGAATAGTTGACAATGTTTTCATAAAGGATATTACTGGTTTTGCTATTGGCAACGCTAGCTGTAGAAGTCTGCCAAGTATGTGTTCCTCTATCGTAATAGGTAAGATCCGGTGCAAAATTGAACCTGTAACTCAAACCCTCTATAATATCAGCTTCTGCGTAAACATTAGTGATTATACGGGTTCTGTCTCTCCTGTCAATATACAAATCCCTATCCAAGGCCAAAGTAGGGAAACTCTCACCTACCGCAAATTCACTTGAAAGAGCTCCTTCCGCTCTAGCTGGCCAATCCAATGGACTTCTTAAGATTAGATCTCTGAAATTACCTCCCTGGTATTCTTCACTGGTAGTTACCTGCGCTGATACACCAGCTCTAAATCGATCGCTAACTTCCTGATCCAAATTTAATCTTCCCACAAAACGGGAGAAATCATTGTTAGATACAATTGACTTATGATCCAAATAAGTACCTGACAAGGCATATTTAGTATCTTCTGTTCCACCTCTTACACTCAATTGGTGATTTTGTTGAAAACCTGTTTTAAAGGCTTCTTTTTGCCAATCGGTATCTACACCATTTCTAATTCCTTCAAGTTCCCAATCTAAGAACAAGGCCTCATCGGTAGTGTAAGATCCTTGTTGTCTGGCAGCATCTCTTTGCATTTCAGTGAATGTCTCGGCATCCATCAAATCAACTCTGCTGGAAATATTTTGCACACCTGCAAAGGCACTATATTCTATTTGAGTACCTCCAGAATAACCTCTTCTGGTCGTAATCAATATTACACCATTCGATCCCCTCGAACCATAAATTGCTGTAGCTGAGGCATCTTTAAGGATTTCAATAGATTCAATATCGGATGGGTTAATATCCATAAGGTTTCCTGCAATTGGAATACCGTCCATTACTATCAGTGGATCATTTCCTGCTACCAATGATCTAGCACCACGAATCCTTACTGTGGCTCCTGCACCAGGTCTGTAACTATCTGCCACTACATCTACTCCGGCAGCTCTACCTTGAAGCAAGCTTTCAAATGAATAAGTAGGTTCACTAACAATGTCTTGCCTTCCAATAGAAGCAATTGATCCAGTAATTTCTCTTCTTTCAACTGAACCATAACCTACCACTACAAACTCATCTAGGGAAGATTCGTCCTCTGATAAAGTAATGCTTAGCTTGGTTTGATTACCTACATCGATTTTTACTGTCTCATAACCAATAAAGGAAACGACCAATATAGCACCAGCAGGCGCGTCAATCGAGAAATTTCCATCAAGGTCTGTAGCAGTACCTATGCCTGTACCTTCTACCAATACCGTAGCACCGGGAATAGGGCTTCCACTTTCATCAACAATGGTTCCTGTGATCACTTTTAGATCCGCAGGAGGCGCATTTGATTTGGTAGCCTCGGTTTTCTTAGCAACAGTAATCGTATTATTGATCTGTTTGAATACCAGATTAGTTTTCCTTGAAATCTCCTCAAGAACTGTTTCTACATCTGATTTACTCAGACCTATTTCCAACACCAAATTTTTATCAAGCGCATTTTCATACACAAAATTAAAATCAGTCTGATTTTCAATCTGATTGAAAATTTCTACCAAAGTTTCAACCTCGCCATGGAGGCTGACCTTGGTCTCTTTCATTATCTGGGCATCTGAATTATATGCCCAACCTACCCCTAAGCCCAGGTAAAAAAGGCATCCAATGGAAAATATCCGCATAGTTATCCTCATAAAAAGGAGAAGTAAATTTTTTTTCATAATTTGTGATTGTTAAATGTAACTCGTTTTTAATGAATTGCTTTTATTTCGGTGGCGCTATTGGTACTAGCGCCACTTTTTAGCAATTACCTTTTTTTACTTTTAGGTGTTTTCCGTTTATCTCATAGGCAATTCCAGTAGCGTATTTAATTGATTCCATAATGTCTTCTAAGGTCATTCGAGTGTAACTACCCGTAACCAAGCATTTCATATTTTTATCACTCAGTTCTACAGATTCTAATCCGTACCAATTGGATAAAGTTAGGAATACTTCATTAATAGGCGTCTGATTGAATATTATCTTTCCATTAACCCAAGCAAACTTTAAATCGGGATTAATCTTCACTTTACTGCCTATACCTGATTCTGGTTTATAGGTCAATTGTTCGTTTGCAATTAAGAAATTATCGTCTTTTGAAGCTTGATCTGAAGCTTCTTTCACTTTCACCTTTCCTTCTTTTACGGCTACCGTTTGTGCCTTTCCTTTATAAGCACTAACCGTAAATGCAGTACCCAAAACACTGGTTTCTAATCCATCTGTAACTACTACAAAAGGATAATCTGGATCTTTCGCTACTTCAAAAAATGCCTCTCCCTCAAGAAACACTTTTCGATTGGTAGAAAACTGCTTGTTTATTTTTACTTTACTATCACCGTTTAAATGTATAATAGAACCATCCGCTAAAGTAAGCTTTCGCCTTACTCCCCGAGGGTTAATAAACTCTTCAAATCTCTCTTCAACCAGGGTTTCTTCTATAGGTAAATCCTTGTTTTTAAAATTGTAAACCTCTACTACACCCAAAAAAATGACTAAAAACACTGCAGCCCATCCTATCCATCTAAAATCCATTTTAGGGTGGGGTTGGGGCTTTATTTTCGCTTTTAAAATATTTAAATTATCTTCCTTCCTCGTGTCAAGAAGAGCTTCTTTGCTTACATCTAATCCTTCATACCAATGATTTAATATTACTCTTTCCTCAGAACTTAGCTTATCTTCTAATTCCTTCTTAATAAGATGCAAAATATGATTTGGGATATTCATAATTAACCTGCTATATATACTAAGTGTCAAATTTGATAAGACACTACCTAATAAATTTATTCTTTTTTACATTTTTTTAATCACCCACAGTTAACCTACTCAAAACCTGAGACTTTACTATAAAAATTAAATTGGAGAATTAACCGAAAAGGTAATTTTTTATTTCAGCTCGAATAAAAAGTAAGGAAAGGTGAATCTTATTGTGTACCGTCTGTGGGGCAATCTCAAGTTTGGTCGCAATTTCTTTAGTAGAGAGGTGATTGTAACGACTAAGTTTAAAGGTTTCCTTTTGACCTTCAGGCAATTTGTCTATGGCCACTTCTATTTTTGCATACAATTCTTCAAATTCCAGGATTTTTGATACATCTGTCTGCACCAGACTTTCATCAAGATTGGCTATATCACACAACACTTTCCTGCTATAAATAACCCGGTAGACTTTGTACTTTACTGCTGTTAACAGATAAACTTTAAGATTTTTCTGAACAGCCAAAGATTTCCTGTTGTTCCAAATGGTTAAAAAAATATCTTGAACCAAGTCCTCGGCCTCTGAAGCATCTCCTAATTTAGCGTATGCTTGCCGGACAAGCATCTCCCAATACTTATTGTAAATGGTCTCGAATGCTTTCACATTGTCTGCGGCCATTGCTTTTAACAATAGGATATCGGATTCTCTCATTTTATTTTAAGTAGGATTTGAAATGCTACACCCGACCAATTTATAGCAACATTTTCTAGTTTCCAATTAACCACACCGGAACTGGCCATAAATTTCAAGAAATTACGCGTTTTTATTCTAAAACACACCTAAATCCCCAATATTTCATTGAATTTCGCTACTAAATTTTCAATCGAATAACCTAAACCTAGTTAGAAATTTGCTCTAAATTCTTAAAATATCAATTAAAATTCAAAATCCACCTTAAAAATCAAACCCAGCGCAATGTTATTTTTAAAATGGATTAACACCTAATTACGCCTGATTAGGTGTTAAAATACTGATCTGTATTAAGTAGGATTCCTTCCCATATAAATTTTCTAATGCTTATATTGGGTTCTAGGCCTCATTATTCTACACTACAGTCCTAAAACCTTGTTGAATTACAATTGGCTAAAATTCAACTTTTATCTAAATAAATACTTTGCCTATGGGGGAAACCCTAATTTGGTTCTGTATTTTTGTTAATTGAAAATCATTTAAAAGAAAGGAAGTTTCTTAAAAGGGCATGGAAAAAGAAATCAGAGAAATAGGCAAAAAAAACAAAATTGAAAAAGAGCTTGTAATCAAGGTTTCAAAAATGAAACCAGTCATAAAACCTACCAAACCCCATCGCCACGAAGGATACCATGAATTGATCTTTTTAAATAAAGGATCTGGACACCATATTGTAGATGATAATAAACATGAGGTACGTCCTCCTGTTGGATTTTATTTGAACCTCGGCCAAGTCCATTGCTGGGACTTTTCTCAAATTCCAGAGGGATATGTTGTCATGTTTAAAGAAGAAGCACTAACCAATTACCCTTCAGCTTTAAACAATCTTTTCCGGCTACATGACAAGTTTAATATGCCGCGTCAGGATTCCAACTTAATGGAACAATTAGACGTTTTTTATAGGGATTTTAAAGCAAATGAACCTTTAGAGTTACTCTCTGCTCACCTCAATACATTAATTTTAAAAACCGTAAATCTACCAGCCCTCAAAGACAATATACATCCAAATTTCATTAGTGAGTTTAGTCGCTTGAGAAGATTGCTCAATGAAAATTATTTAAACCTGAGAACTTCTGAAGAATATGCCAACCTTATGAAAATTAGCACCAGGAAACTCAATCAGATATGTCAAGCTGCCGCTGGATGTAATGCCATAGAAATAATTAAAGAACGCTTATTTATTGAATCCAAAAACCTACTTACGCATACCAACTTACCCGTCAACGAAGTGGCCTATAAATTGAATTTTTCAGACCCTTCTAATTTCATTAAGTTCTTTAAATCCCAATCCACCCTCACTCCTATGGAATACCGGTCTAGGTTATTGTCCTAAAATTACCATTATCGGTAATAATATACCGCATTATTATCTGCTATGTTCGCTTGTTTTGCATCTAAAGCGAGATAATTAATGAAAATAGCCCAACTACTCCTCATACATTTATTTGTTTTTAACTGCGTTTATGCCCAAACTGGGATCAAAGGCACCCTCAAAGATGCCCAAGAAAACACGCCCATAGAATATGGCAGTATTGGGTTATTCTCCCTGAACGACTCAAGCCTTATAAATGGGGCAGTTACCCAACCCAATGGTACTTTTGAGTTAAAAGGAATCAAACCAGGGAGCTACTACCTAAGTATTCAATTTATGGGGTATAAAAGCCTTATTGTAAATCCCATTGAAATCAGCAGAGGAAACGTTCTGGACCTTGGAACACTATTAATTTCCCCAGATGAGCAATTGCTAGAAATGGTAGAGGTTTCCGGCTCTAGATTTACAACGATGCATAAGGTAGATCGCCAGGTATTTGAATCTTCTGATTTTCTATCAGGTCAAGGTGGCAATGCGATTGATGTCCTAAGAAACCTTCCATCTGTATCCATTAATGCCGAAGGTCAACTTTCAGTTCGAGGAGCTACAGGCTTTGTTGTCATGTTAAATGGTAAACCCATTCAGTCTGATCCTTCTATTATCCTTAGCCAATTGCCTGCAAATTCAATTAAAAACATTGAGGTGGTTACGGCGCCTTCGGCAAAGTATGACCCTGAAGGAAAAGCTGGAATTATCAATATAACTACTGAGAAAGGGGCTACAGATGGCACTTTTATTCAAGTAAACACAAGGCTTGGTCTACCTAGTATCCAAGATTATAACAACAAGGAAAAACCGCAAAGGTATGGAGCAGACTTCACCATTAACCATAAAAAAGAAGCTTGGGACCTGTCTTTTGGTGCAAGTTACCTTAGAAATGACATAAATGGTCGTAGAGAAGGTGAAGTATACACCATAATCGACAATTCGACAACCTACTTTCCCTCAGATGGTGAAAGAGGTTTTGATGAAGAAGCCTATTCAGGAAGGCTTACACTTGGCTTTGTGCCTAATGAAAGAAATAACTTCAGTCTGGGTTTTTATGGAGGGATAAGAAGTAAGGATAGAACAGCTGATATTATCTATTATGACAACCATGCAGTCGTAAACGATCAGAGGTTGTATACCATGCAATATTACAATGAGAATTTACGTATCAGGACAAGTGATTTTGCCTTAGGTAGTTTTGACTATATCCATACATTTGAGAACAAGGCATCGATTTCCACCTCATTTTTATATGAGTACACCATGTTGGGAGGCCCGACCACCAACAGAAATCTGGGCTACCCAAATTCAGATTTCATTTACCAGGATGAATACAATACCAATGACAACCCACTGCACGGAATACGTTGGCAAATTGACTATAAATCCAAACCTCAGCCTTGGGGTGCCCTAGAAGCTGGCTACCAATTCAGGAGCCTAAATCACTTGGGGGATTTTGTATATGAAAGGAAAAACAGTGAGGGAAAGTTTGAATTGGTCCCTGATTTTTCTTCCAATGTGGACTTGACCAGATTGATACATTCTGGCTATGGCCAATTAAATGGGGTGAAAGGCAAATGGAATTACACTGCGGGGTTGAGACTGGAATTCATGGATAGGTCATTGCATCTGAAAGACAAAGCAAATACTATAGACAGTACCTATACTTATGAATTTGTTCAACCCTACCCATCTGCCAATATCCAATACAGCGCAAATGAAAGTTTAAAGCTAAAGGCAGCCTATAGCCGAAGGGTAGAACGAACCACTACCTTTAAAATGAACCCATTCCCTGAGAGAGAGCATTCTGAAACTTTGGAACAGGGAGATCCTAGTTTGTTACCTGAATTTATTGATTTGGTTGAGGCTGGAATTGTTAAAGATATTGGTGAAAACAGCTTTTACACCACGGCTTATTATCGAAAAGTGAAAAATTTGGTAAATAGAGTTAACACTATCTATAACGACACCATTTTAAATCGAATTTACTCAAACGTTGGAACTGGTAGATCTCTTGGTTTGGAAGCTGGCATTGAGTTGAATCCTACCTCCAATTGGAAGGTCTTTACCGGAGCAAATGTTTATCAATATGAAATTAAAGGTCAGTTTGACAACCGACCGATTGATACCTCTGCCTGGATATATTCTATCAATGCCAATACCAGCTACGCCTTTACTTCCACATTTAGCTTACAGTGGTCTCTCAACTACCTTTCCAAGAGAATCACAGCACAAGGAGAAGATTCAAGATTTCTATCTCCAAACCTAGTTGCCAAGAAAACCTTTTTTGGAGATCGTTTTAGTGCTACTCTTCAGTGGTTAAATATGGACATGGGATTGTTACCAACCAATGAACAAAGAATTAGCACATGGAGGGAGAATGAGTTTTACACTACCACAAATTATGTATTGGAAGTAGATATGATCATGTTAAACCTAAGCTATACCATCAACCCAGGCAAAAATAAATCGCGTTTTGTCAAAAGTGAATTTGGTGAAAAGGAATTTTAAAACCATTCTAGTCAGATCTTAAGGGTATTATTCCTTTAAGATCTGGCCCAATAGCTTTAATTCCTGCTCCAATTTATCAGTCCATGGAAGTCCGTAATTTAACCTGAGGCAATTGTGAAATTGACTCTGCAAGGTAAACATTCGACCTGGAGCTATACTGATACCTCTAGACAATACTTTATCAAATAGTTTTCCAGTATCCCATTTTTTATCCAGCTCCACCCACAATACAAAACCTCCCTGTGGTCTACTTATTTTGGTGCCTTTAGGAAAGTAATCTGCAATAGCTCGTATAAAATGTAGAGAGTTACTATATAAAGTAGCCCTTAGCTGCCTCAAATGTTTTTCATAATAATCGTTTTCCAGAAATAACCCAATTGCCTCCTGGGTCACAGTTGTGCTAGAAATGGAATGAAACAGTTTAAGTTTTAAAATAGATTTTATAAACTTACCCGGTGCCATCCAGCCGACCCTATAGCCAGGCGCTAAAGTTTTTGACACAGAGCCACACCACAAAACCATTCCCTCTGTATCAAAGGCTTTACAAGGTTTTGGTCGGCTAGCACCAAAATAAACATCACCATAAAGGTCATCTTCTATCAATGGCACATTGTACCTGGTCAATAATTCAACAACAGATTTTTTATTTTCATCAGGCATGCAACTGCCCAATGGGTTATTGAAATTACTAACCAGCAAGCAGATATCAATTTCCCCAATCAATTCTTCTAAATCTTGCGGCAAAACACCAAATTCAGGGTCTGTAGGTAGTTCTACTACTTTTAGGCCCATGTTTTTCGCCAATTGCAAAATACCAAAATACACTGGACTCTCCACTCCTATCCTATCACCCGGCTTGGTCAAAGCCATAAAAGCCAAAGAAATGGCATGCATGGCCCCTGAGGTAGTTACCAATTCATCCGCACCCAAATTACCTCCCCAAGTAAAAGACCATTTGGACACATTTTTGCGTAAGCGAAGATTTCCCTGAATATCATCATACCCTGTTCCTCCCGCAGCAAGTGTTTTAGTGGCTGTTTGTAGACATTTATTTAATCTAGCCACAGGAAAGAACGATTCATCAGGTACACTTAAGGACATTTGTGTAATGCTTTTATTTACAAAGTTTGAAAAAACTTTCCCTATTAAACCATCCTCTTTACCTGGAGCACCATTAATGCTAGGACTACTTGCCTGAGGCATAGGAAGTCTTTGATCCTCTTTTAAACAAACAAAAAATCCGACTTGAGGACGTGACACTATACATGACCTGCTCTCCAAGAGCAAATAGGCCTGAATCACAGTGTTCTTACTTACCCCATACTCTTTACTTACGGTACGTATAGAAGGCATTTTATCCCCTAATTTTAGGGTTCCTTTGGCAATGAGGTTTTCAAAATTTCCAGCAAGCTTCTCAAATAGGGTCATTGAAACAAAAATTTAAACTGTACCCTTCAAATTTAAATAAATTGTATCTGTAACCAACCGATGATTCTTATTTAATTTGCAATTACAAACAAATGATTTCGTGAATTAGACAAGAAACATCTTATTTAATAGGTCCGAAAAAAAGTGAAAAGATACAAGTCCTCCAATATTTAGATTGTAGGCCATTCCTTTTTTTGAACCTTAAGTATTTTGAATTGTTTAAAATTCACCAATAAGACATATTGACATTAGCTTTTCCCTTTGGTAAAAATGATTGTCAGGCAAATGCATTTTTAAAAGAATTACCCATGATGAACGAAACGATAACTGAAAAGCCGGATTTTGATTTTGAAAATTTCACTTTCGGGGTGCAAGCCACAGATCAAATGTTGGTAGCGAAGTATGAAAATGGCGCTTGGTCAAATTTCCAAATTGGTCCTGTCAAAAACATTTCCTTGTCCCCTTTGGCCATGTGCCTGCACTATGGTCAAACAGTATTTGAAGGGCTAAAAGCCTTTAAAACCACTGATGGAAAGATTAATATCTTCAGGTTAGAGTCTCATTTTAAAAGAATGAATCGTTCTCTTGAAAGGATGGCCATGCCTGCTTTGCCGGCATCGTGTTTTATTGATGGGATCCGTGAGCTTGTAAGCAAAGAAAGCCAATGGGTAATAGATGATCCTGAGTATGCACTTTATATTCGACCATTTGCTATTGCTACAGAGAACAAGCTTGGTGTAGATGCCTCCCATGATTATTTATTCATGGTAATTCTTTCCCCATTGAAAGCCTATTACAATAGCCCTTTGAGAGTGGTTGTAGAGACCAACTATATCCGTTCTGCAAAAGGAGGTGCTGGTGCAGCCAAAAATGGAGGAAATTATGGTGCTTCACTTCTACCCCAACAGAAAGCCAAAAAAGAGGGATTCGACCAAATCATTTGGCTAGATTCCAATGAAAAGAAATACATAGAAGAATCGGGTACAATGAATATCATGTTTATCCTAAATGGGAAAACATTACTTACCCCTGCACTGAGTGACAGCATATTGGACGGTATTACCAGAGATTCAATCATTAAACTTGCCCCAGAATTGAATTTGGAGGTAGAAGAAAGGTCAATTCAGATCTCGGAAATAATTGACCGAATAGCTTCAGGAGAACAAGTTGAGGGTTTTGGAGTTGGAACCGCAGCAGTTATTTCTCCGATTAAGGAAATATCCTATAAAGGTGATTCATTCGAAACCTACGTTCAGGAAGATGCTGGAATGTATCGCATAAAGGAAATGCTTTCTGAAATTAGAAGAGGCATCAGGCCTGATCCTTTTGGCTGGTCAGACCTAGTATGATACATAAAAAATGTGAAGCTATAAGGCTGACTTTGATCTAAATTTTGGTGGTATTGTTGCTTAATAAAGGCGACATTACCACCAAAAACTAACTTTACCTATAAGAGGAGTTAGATACTACTAAATGATAAAGACTGAAGAGCCTTTTCACTTTTAAGGCTAATTACTTTACCAACAAAAAATTGTTCTGTTATTTTTTTCGGTGCCAAGGGTAAAATCCTTTCAATCAAAATAAAAAACCGGGATCCTGTTAATTTATAGTTTAGCTCGAAACTAGATAGTTGGCTCAACACTTATTTATTACTTCCCTGTTAAAAATTCTTGTTCCTCATCGCTTTTTTCTCTGAACGAACGCGTTTTGCTTTTAAACGTCTTTCTTTGGCAGCTTTGCCTGGTCGGGTAGCAATTCTTTTTTTCTTCCTTTTAAAAATCTTTTCCATTAACTCATAAAATTTCCCAATGGCAATTTTCTTGTTTTCAATCTGAGAACGAGAAGTTTGTGCATCGATCTGAATGGTTCCATCCTTACCCAATCTATTCCCATACTTTTGAAAAACCTTGGTCTTTTCTTCTTCTGACAAGTATTGAGAATTGGGAACGTTAAAAAATAAAGTTACTCTTGAATTTACCTTATTCACGTTTTGTCCACCAGGCCCACTGCTTCTGGAAGCCAAAAACGTTAACTCGGTATTAAAAATTTCATTTTTAATTCTTTCGGTAATTGTCATGAATGAACCAATTGATGTATTACTTGTCTTTAATAAATAAAATGCATCAAAAAGTTCCCTTGACAATTTAGCAGGAGGCTGAGAAAGCTTAATTCTGTAATAACTGCACTTTCATTACCATCCCTTATCTAGGTAGACAATGAAAGTGCAGATTGAGCTCTAAAAATGACTTGTTTTATAAACTAACAGCAGCCCCCACCAGGAGTACAGCTTCCACCCGAAGGAGTACTAACCATCTTCAATACAGGCTTCTTCTCAGGGACACCGCATTTCTCTTTTGCCAAGCAATCCGTTTGTTTACTGGTAAGTAAAAATCTTTCTCCGTTATAAGCCAATCCAAACCGCTGAATGGTTTCACCTTGAAATTCAACTTCGATGGGCGCATCACTCAATCCCAAAACTTTTTCTGACAATTCGATAATGTGCAATAACTTCTCTGGATGTAAGCGGTGGTTATAATCATCGGCATCCCAAAGTTGGAAATTAATCGCCTCCTCTTTACGTTCAGTACCACCACAATCAATATAATGTCTGATTACTTTTCCCACTTCTGTAACGTGAAAATGTTCAGGAACCAAAGTTCCATCAGGCAATTGAAAACTAAGTGTTTCCTGAGCTTTTAATATTGGTTTTATTTCTGAAAGTTTCATATTTTTTTATTTTGAATGAACCATTTAATAATAATTTTGGCGTCCCCATTGAAACATACAGCCTATATAATCAGGTTATACCCAAAAGAGTAAAACAACTTTTAAATCAGGCCATTTCTTTATTCAAAGAAAGGACAAATTAAATACAAAAGCAGTTCCTTTTGGATTAACCTAGGGCTTAATCAATCGGTACATTGCAATATTACGATTAATAAATTTAAAGTAAAAGGATCTCTTCAACTTTTCAAATTTATTAGTGAAAGTGGATCCTATAATAGGCAGCCATTTATAGTCCAGATTACAAAATATCCTATCCCTATCAATAGGAAAAATGTCTCAACTACTTTAAAATCGAGCTTGGTGAAATTTGTTTTTGTCTAAAAGGAATGATTTTTATCAAAAATTGTTTTATACTTCTACCCCATTGAAAGCATTCTATGAAAGCAAATAAAAGTAAGGTCAGTTTAAAAAGTGTTTTTAAAACCATAATCTGGCCGAGAAGAAAATATATTTTTATTGGACTCTTTTTAATAATTATCAGTAGGTTATCTGGTTTAGTTTTACCTTGGGCCAGCAAGTACCTTGTTGATGATGTCATTCCCTCCAGTGATTTTGAATTATTAAAATGGCTCATAGTTGCTGTGGTTGTTTCGGTTACCATCCAATCAGTAACTTCATTTGGATTAACACAAATTTTAAGTGTTGAGGCCCAAAATCTGATTGCTAAATTGAGGGTGGAAGTTCAGGCTCACATTATTCGCTTGCCAATACGATTTTTTGACAATGCCAAAACTGGGGAATTGGTATCCCGAGTAATGACTGATGTAGAAGGAGTACGAAACCTGGTAGGGACAGGACTTGCCCAAATGGTAGGTGGATTGTTAACATCCATGATCAGTTTGGTATTACTGATTTATATCAGTCCAAAAATGACTTTGTACGTCTTGGTCCCTGTAATAATTTTTGGCGTTATTTCCCTAAAAGCTTTTGGCCGGATTCGTCCAATATTCAGAGAAAGAGGAAAAATCAATGCTGAGGTTACAGGAAGACTGACTGAAACATTAGGAGGTATCCGGGTTATCAAAGGCTTTAATGCTGAAAATCAAGAAACAAAAATATTTGAATCAGGAGTAAACAAATTGTTTTTAAATGTAAAAAGTAGCTTAACTGCCACAAGCTTTGTTACCAGCGCGGCTACCTTTTTACTTGGACTTGCTTCGGCCGGAATAATGGGTATAGGCGGCTACATGATCATGGAAGACCAATTGACATTTGGTGATTTCCTTGCCTTTACCTTATTGTTAGGTTTTATGATTGCCCCTATTCTTCAAATGAGCAATATAGGAAGTCAATTGACCGAAGCTTTTGCAGGTTTGGACAGGACTCAGGAATTAATGAACATCCCATTAGAGGCGGACCCATTGACCAGAAATATTCTCTTGCCGGAGATAAAAGGTAGGGTAGCATTTGAAAATGTTCATTTTGAATATGAATCAGGTACTGAAATAATAAAGGGAGTAGATTTTATTGCTGAACCAGGAACAGTCACTGCCTTGGTTGGGAGTTCAGGGTCAGGAAAAACCACCATTTCAGGTCTTGTAGCTTCTTTTTTAAACCCAACCAAAGGAAGGGTAACCATAGATGGACAAGACCTTAGTAAAATAGATTTGGATTCATTTAGAAGACAATTGGGTGTAGTATTGCAGGATGATTTTCTTTTTGAAGGTACAATCCGAGAAAACATAATGTTTCCAAGACCTGACGCTTCAGAAGAGTTACTTCAGGATGCTGTGAAATCAGCTTATGTCCATCAGTTTACAGATCATTTCGAAAAAGGCCTAGAAACGGTTATAGGTGAAAGGGGTGTAAAACTTTCAGGAGGGCAGAGACAAAGACTTGCCATCGCCAGGGCCATTCTCGCCAATCCAAGAATTCTTATCCTTGATGAAGCGACTAGCAATCTTGATGCTGAGAGTGAACATTTTATTCAGTCCAGTTTGAAAAGCTTAATGGAAGGAAGAACCACCTTTGTAATTGCCCACAGACTTAGTACCATCAGGCAAGCAGATCAGATTCTCGTCATTGAAAAAGGGCAGATTGTAGAACGTGGACACCACGATGAATTGATAAGCACAAATGGAAGGTACCATGATTTGTACACCTTTCAGGCTAGAATTTAGGCATTACTGAGCAATGCCTTTACAGCCAATCTACCTGAAGTCATTGCTGCATTGATAGAGCCATTTAATAATTGATCCCCTGCTAGAAAAACATTGTCGAATAATTTCACATGTTGCAGGGGAGCACTATTTTTCACATCTGTGAGCTTTGGCAATGCTTTCTCAATGCTATAAGTTTTAATGTGTTCAAAAAAATTGGCATCAATCCCTGTTAAAGCTTCTAATTCCTTTGTTACTAGTGTCTCCAGATTTTCTAATCCTTTGACATCCTTAATAATGGAAACAGACAATAAGGCCCTACCATCACTGGCATATTTTTTACTAACATCAGTCAAGAACACCAAATTGTTGATCATGAACTTATCATCAGGTACCAAACCAATCATAGGTTTAACTATAAATGATTGCTGTAAGGTAAAATACAGATTGGTAACTTGATGATAGTCCAGGTTATCTTGTCCAATAAGCTTTCCAGGAGCTGTTGCAATGATAATCTGATCAGCAGTCAAAGAATTTCCGGAATCAAGGTGAATGGTATTGTTTTCAATTAATGAAACCTTGGTATTGAACCGGATTTGGGTATGTGCTAATTGTTCGAAAAGTTGTTGAGGAATTTGCCCCATGCCCTTTTCAGGAATGGCAGCATATCCCTGACCAAACATTTTAAAAACAAATTCAAACATCCTTGAAGATGTTGAAAGTTGATCTTCTAGAAATATCCCACTAAAAAATGGCTTGAAGAAATTATGAATAATGCGATTTGAAAAACCAAAATCTTTTAAATAGGTTAAAGTTGTACTCTGTGGACTAGTGAATATAGCCTCTATACTTTTTTCTTTTAACCTTTTAGTCAGCGCATACATTTTATACTTGTCCCAAAGTGTCCCGACTTTAGAAAATGCCATAGCAAAAACCTTAAGTGGGTTCCGAATCGGGTCATGAATGGCAAAAGATTGTCCACCAGCTTCGAGAATAATTGCCCCAGCCTTAAACTTTTTCAAATTTAGCTTATCCAAATCAAGGTAGCGACTTAATTCTGGATAAGCAGTTAGCAAAACTTGAAAACCATGATCGAGCAAATAACCGTATGTTTCATCAGTTTTCACTCTACCTCCAATGCTATCAGACCCTTCAAGAATTACTGGAAAATAACCCGCCCTTTCAAGCTCTATTGCTGCCACAAGGCCGGAAATTCCAGCTCCAATAATGTATACACTTTTTTCAGTTGAAAGCATTGTTATGGTTTTAATTAACTCCTTTTATTCACCCTCATTTTTTATATTTTTCCTCTCACGAAACTTCCCCTTATCCGAAGAGGCTTTTATCTTAGGTCTTGGCTCGGTTTTTACATTAGCCGTTTCACTTGATCTTTTTTTATCGTTCGGCCTAGACTGTTTCTTATAGGAGTTTCCTTTTTTCTTATTTCCTGATGCGTTTCTATTCCCTGCATTGGACTTATTAGAATGGCTCTTAGATAAATCAGGTCCTTTCCCTATATCTTCTGGATTAGGCAATACCTCAATTTCCATGCCGATAAGGTTCTCAATATTTTTATATTTATACCTGTCTTTTTCATTGACAAAAGTAACGGCTTTCCCTTTCTTCTCTGCTCTAGCAGTACGCCCTACCCTATGCACATAATCTTCTGGATCATTAGGTGTATCAAAATTAATTACCATTTCGATATCCTCCACATCAATCCCTCTTGAGAGTATATCTGTAGCAACAAGGATCTTTAATGATTTGTTTTTAAAGGAAGACATAATTAATTCCCTCTCATTCTGATCCAAGTCTGCATGAAAAGCTTCCACCATAAAGCTTTTTCTCAATACCTTATACAAAGACTTGACTTTATCCTTGGTCGAACAGAAAATTATAACCGCTTGAAAATCCTGGGATTTCAGTATATGGTTTACCAATGCCTCTTTTTGCCCATCATATACATGGTAAACATATTGACTGACCCCTTTAGCTGTTTTACCCAAAGCAATGGATATTTGTTCGGGATCATGTAAAATCTGTTGAGAGAATTTCCTGATTTTGGGAGGCATGGTAGCAGAAAACAACAAGGTCTGTCGTTTTTGAGGAAGGTATTTTACAATCGTCAGAATATCTTCTGAAAACCCCATATCCAACATTCTGTCAGCCTCATCTAATATTAAATTTTCAAGGGAATCAAAATTCACTTTACCCCCTGCAAGAAGGGCTATCAACCTACCAGGAGTAGCTACTACTATGTCAGCACCCATTTCCAAGGCTTTTCTTTGTTGCTCCCAGACTTTCCCGTCTCCTCCTCCATAAATGGGAATAGAACTAATTCCTAAAAAATAGGCAAGTCCCTGGATTTGCTGATCTATTTGGATGGCAAGCTCCCTTGTTGGGGCAATTATCAAAACTTTAACCCCATTTCTATCCCCTTTACTTATTTCATTAAGCACTGGCAATATAAAAGCGGCAGTTTTTCCTGTCCCTGTCTGTGCAGTTGCTATCAGGTCTTTCCCTCCTAGTATTATTGGTATTGCTTGCTCTTGTATGGGAGTTGCTTTTTCAAAACCCATTGCGTCCAAACCTTCCTGAAGTTCGGGAACAAAATTAAATTCACTAAAAATCAATTTTTCTCTAGTTTAAGTGTACAAATATGCCCAGCCAATTAATGCCAATTGCATCGGAAGTCTAATCAACAACAACCACTTTGGAATCCCTAAATGCTTTCTTTGATACATGTATAGATTGGCTGGAAATACTGCAATTAACAAAAGGATGATTCCATAGGCAGCTACAATTCGAACCGGCTCAAAAATCAAACCAAATCCTAATCCTACCTCTATACTCCCTACTAATTTGTTAACCAATTTGCGTTTAGGAATAAAAGGCGGGATAATACTTGTAAACAAGGCAGGTTTTACAAAATGCATAACCCCCACTGTCATATAAAAAATTGCCATCGCATAAAGAAATGCTTCATCCATAAAAATCAATTGCAGTAATTTCTTTATTCTTTAAAATTAGGACTTCAAACTTGCATATCAAAAATATTTAGGCTTATTAGCTAAAATAAATCCTTTTTTTGGAGAAAGAATTTAATTTATTCCTTTTAAACTTCGTTTCGAGCATTAATTACCGGTATCATTAGGCATTGAAATAGATTGATTCTAAGCTTTCAAAGACAATTAGCAAACTCTTTAATAAGTAACATTAACCAGTCCTGCTAATAACCCCACACCCTTCAAGAATGGATCGAAGCTGTAAATGATTACTGATTAAAAATCCTTTTGAGCCATTATTCCCTAATTTGAACTGGATTTTGCAATAGGATTTCTCCGCCCTGACAATAATCTGGGTAAAGCCTTTACCATGGTATGAGAAGAGTTGAATTGTTAGTAAATCAGGCTGTTTGAAGATTAAAGCATAGCATCGCTATGGTGAACCTGTTGATCGGAAGGCAGATTTAAAAACAGGACTGAAGTGACTGATTTTGAAGTGATTTCAGCACATAATAGAAGGTCTATTAATTATTTCTGATTCAACAACTCTTTCATTTAAACCCAGGGAAAGCATGAGCAATTACCTTTATATAACCACTGAATTTAACCCTTTAAACCTCTCCTAACTCATGTAATTACAAATCTTCAAAATCTAGATCAAAATTGAGCATCAAATTACATTAATAATAATTATCTACCCTTAGTATTAATTATAGCATAAACTTTAAACTATTTTATTGCTATATTTTAAATTAATCAATCTTTTCCTTACCTTTGAAATATCAAACAAAGACAAACGGTCTTTGGTCAATAAAAGACAAACTTTTTATTGATGATATATACTGTAGGATGATGAAACTGGCAGACATGCCCTCCTGTCTCGGGGGTGGGGATCACAGGATAAAAAAAATAGCGAGCTCGTGTTTTTTCTAACTGCCCCGTGGAGGTTCGACTCCTTCTCCTACAGCAGGTTATTTTGGGTTTATTGTTAATTGACTAAAGCTATGAGATTTTGTTTCATAGCTTTTTTTTCTGCCAAAAACCCAGAATAAATTAAACCCGAAACAGGTAATAGTAGGACAATTATCTATTTCGGGTCAATATAGGTAGGGATTAATTTCTCTTTTTTATCATAAAACAACCTGGCGTTACACTTCAGCAGCCTGAACGTGCATCCAATCGTAATTTTTTCTCCTGCCGAGGCTTACCCAACCTTCTTCTTCCCAACATCTCCACCAGTCATTGTACACGGGGTGTGCAAATGCGGCTTGGTTCCTTCCCCAGGTCAATTGGTTTCTAGCTGGGTCAAAATCAAGGGCAACTCCCCAAGAATGGGTTGACCATTGTGTTCCTCCTCGCATCAGCCTATTATTAAAACACCCTCCAAACCTGTTTAGCGCTAGCCTTTCAATTTCATTCTCCCCATAAATATTTCGCACATTTTCTAACACCAATAAAAGACTCTCTGCAACCTTGGTATGACAGGTGATTTTCTTTGCCCTATACCTCATATCCCAAGCTATTTTCATTTCATAAGGCACTGTCACTGTCACAAGATTTTTTGCCCGAAGACCATAAAATTCGTGAAAAGCAGGTGAATTTTGCCTGGGCCAGCGATTCATAGGGTTGATCTCTTCAGGCCTCCAAGGTTCTCTGACTTTACCATACTTTTGTAAATAAACCAATTCTTCAAAAGCATATTGGGTCTGAGGGCCCCACATCCCGTCTATAGCTCCAGAATTAAAACCTTTTTCTCTGGCTCCTATTTGAATCATGGTCGTAACCTTTCTCACATTTGGAAGATTGACGCTCATTCCTGGTACTCGATTGAGGCTTTTGAGTGTTTCCGGACCAAAAATACCATCAATTGCACCTCTGTACAATCCTTTTTCTGCCAGCAATTGTTGGACTACTTTGATTTTTTCTTTCATGCCTGATTGTTAGTTATTTGTGAAATATTTTATTAATTCAAATTAGCCAATAGACAAGCTAGAAGCACTAAACCATTTTTCGATTATGCGCAGGGTTCCTATCTGTTTATTGAAATAATTTAAAAAAAGCACTAGTGAATTTTACCTTCTTTTTGAATTTCATACCTTATGCACTGAATCAATAGTTCTTCTTTAATTTCTTTATGTTTACCAGCCATAGTCTTTAAACCTACCTGCTGAATAATATTTACAATATTGGCACCGGTAAGGGGATATTTTCTAGCCAAATCTTCCAAGACCAACCTTGATTCCAGAGCAATCTTTTTGGGCAAATATTGTTTCCATAATGCCAGCCTTTCACTAACACCCGGAGGTTCGAAATCAATAATTGTCTGAAACCTTCTGATAAAGGCTGTATCCAAATTGCTTTTATAATTGGAAGCCAAAATCACCATTTCAGGATAGGCTTCTATGCGCTGTAATAAATAGGCTACCTCTTGATTGGAATGTTTGTCTCTTGCGTCTTTGACATTTGTCCTTTTTCCAAAAAGTGCATCAGCCTCATCAAAAAACAAAATCCAGCTTTTACCTGAAGCCTTCTGAAAAAGCCGTGAGAGATTTTTTTCGGTTTCACCAATGTATTTAGACACCACAAGAGACAGGTCAACCCTATAAACATCCTTGCCTGTATATTTACCTAATAATCCTGCTGTTAGGGTTTTTCCTGTGCCCGGTGGACCAAAGAACATCACTCTATAACCCGGCTTCACGCTACGTTTTAATCCCCAATCTTCCATCAAGCGCTTATTGTAGGTCAACCAATCTTCCAGCGCTTTGATTTGTGAAAACGTTTTCTCGGACAGTATTAGATCTTCCCATTCAAGCTCTGTACGAATCAATTCGGCTGGAAAGTTCGGGCTAGGTTTGGGAGGCCTGATACTTTCCATCAATAACTTATCTGCAAATTCCTGATCTGGGTAAATAGGTGCGGCATAGAATGGCTCTTCTTCAGAAGCCTCTCCAATCAAAATATGCCCCTCTTTTAGTAAGCGAGAATCCTGAAAAACAGAAAAATACTTCTTTCTTGAAACCGGGTCACTTCCTCCTAATAAATAAAGCAAGGTTTCACCTGTAGGAATAATCCCGCGATGGTATTTACTTTTGTACCCCCCAAATTCAGGAAGTGATGTACCTTCGGGAAAATACTCCTGCACTATCTTACTCAAAAACCCAGGATCTATATAGGGCACCATTGCAAGTGCTAGCAATAACAACTCCTGGTTTTTGATATCAAGCTCTTTAATAATTTTTCCTAAAAATTCATTGGGGTCAAAATAAAGATCCAGATTAGGTTTGGTCAGGCTTGCTGTTTTTCCAATTTCATGGTCCATCCTGCTTTTGACCACCATCTCCAAAAAAATTAACAATTGTTTCATAGATCTATAGAAATGCCTTCCGGGTTAAAATCAATTTTGTTCTTGTTTACCGGTATCGATTTGCTTCATTTTGGATTTATAATGTAAAGCTTTCTCAAAACTTGGATCCAAATCAAGGGCTTTATTCAACCAATTCTTTGCCATCTCAAACTCTCCTTTACTAAGGTAAACAACTGCTAAATCTGTTAAAATTGCTGGATTATCTGGTTCCAAACGGGAATTTTTAATCAAATGGTCCAAGCCTTCTGATACTTGACCTACTGCAAGGAAGGTCATAGCCAAATAATGTCGATAAGAAGTATTGTCAGGTTCCTCTGCAAGGGCTGATTTAAAAGATTTAATGGCAAAACCATAGTTTTTTAAATGAAATTCACATTGCCCAGCCAAAAACCAGACAAGCCCTGTCCAGTAATTAGGAGGTATAGAAGTCAAAGTCTGTCTTGCCTCTTCCCAATGGTTCATCCTCATAAAAACCTTAACAAGTTGTATTAAATTTTGATCAGTGGGATGCTCTTCTATTATGCTTTTCCAGATCTGCACTGCTTTTTCCAACTCATTGATATGGGTGGCAAGCTTTGCCAAACTAATTTTTGCATTTTGGTGCTCAGGGAACCGTTCCACTGCTTCAGAAAACTTATCCCAAGCAATCGCATATTCACCTTTCATGGACAACGCATTCCCTAAATTCACCAGAAAATGCGGCTTCATTTCAATTTGTATCGCTTTTTCAAAAAACAATATGGCCTTATCGTAGTCTTTTTGCTGTTGATAATAAAGGCCCATATTATTTAAGATGGATGTGTTTTTTGAATCTAACTCGTAGGCTTTATCATAGCATTCTGCTGCCTTTTCAAAATTTTGCTTCAAAAAATGCCTTGCACCTTCATTATTGAAAGCAATGGCCTTCTCTTTTTCCATTGTAGTCATTTAGTCAAATAAATCATTTTTGATGTCTCTCGCCAAGCCCTTACCCATATTCACAATATCCAGATCAGGATAGATCACCTCAATATCATCGAAAGACATATCAAAAGCCTCACCCTCCTGATAATTGACTGGGAACACCAGACCAAATTGTATATCTGGCCCCCATTCAAAGCCAGCCAAATTGTGTCTCCAGGTTTCTGAAACAGAGAGGAAGCCTACTCCAAGGCTGGCCCTTGCAAATGCATTCACTTCAAATTCGAATTTGGGATTTACAGTGATTCTACCGAGAGCATCCAGGGACAAGCCTGTCTGAGGGGTCCAATTCAAATCTACTTCTGCAGCTGCTTCTCCTTCTAACCCCAATGCGCCAGTCAACTCTATTCCTCCTGTGAGGCTAGCAATGGCAACACTGACACCAAGGCTCAAGTCACCTCTTAAAGTAAGTCCAGCATCGGCAGGAATGGCAAATTCTCCATGACCACTTATTGTGGTTTCATCTTCTCTTTCAGGATTGTAGGTGATTTCAGCGGATATATCTCTCAATTCACCTGGACCAAAACCGGCTGTAAAATCCAATCCACCTCCAATTTGAGCAACCAAACCAATACTTCGTGGCCCAATAGGAATCGCGAACAATGGAATCTCTATTGTTGGAGCCCTAAATAAATTCCTATTGAATTCCTTTCTTTGAAAAACCTCATAGCTCTCAGAGGCCAGTCTGGCAGTAACTTCTATTTCTCCATTAGGTAAAAGTTTAACTCCAGCCGTTGCAGCCAACCAAGGAGTTAATTGAAGGGTAAGCTCACCTCCACCATAGACTCGCATGGTTTCGTCCGGATCTCCAGAAGGCTGTCCATCTTCCCCTATAGCACGGTTGGTAGCGCCTACTTCTATGGTTCCACTTAGCATTCCTCTGCTATAGGCTGCCGAACCTACAATTGTAAGCGCACCATTCTCATAAGTAACTGTAAGTGATGTAGAAATCCCTGGAATATCAGGCTGGGCTGTGCCGGTTACCATGATTTCATAGTTCTCAGCCCCTGCAGGTTTAGCAACTCTAGCCGCTACATTACCTCCTGTAATCCCCGGAATATCACTGCTTAAGTCAAAATCACCACTGAATGAAAAACCATCTTCACCGAAATTGAAGGCCATATTCCCCCTTTCAATACCTGGAACATCCAGCTCAGCTTCACCTGTTGCAGAAAAATTGTTTTCACTATACGTTGCAGTTATTGTGGCGGATTTAATACCTCTTAACTTTCCTTCAGGAATGCCTATCTCTCCTCCTATAGTCCAGGTATTTTCCTTGTATTCCATATTGATCTCCGCCGGATCAAATAATTCAGAATCAAAATTAAATGCCCCTTCCAATTCAAAACCTGAAGCAGTGGAAGCGGTAGCACTAATATGCCCTTCACCTACTTGGTTGATGGCAAAATTGGTTTCACCGGTCAGCCCCAATCCATTCCTGGAACTTGCAAAAATCGTTAAAGAACTATCGCTAATTTCAAACGGCGCGGGCACATTAATTTCTTCAATTCCAAAGGTTTTAGATACCCTTACTTCGCCATTGGAGATAAATAGTTCTATAGGACTGCCCTCGAAAATAGGAATACTGGGTAATATTTGGCCATAAGCCTCAATACCAGTTGGCAACAAGTCCAATTCAAGGATTTCTACCGGGCTTGCCTTTTTTATTCGCAATCCATATAAACCGGACTTAATAGACTGCTTGGTAAGGTATCCTGCATATTTAGAACCCGGATAACGTTTTACAGGAAAGACTTTATCCTCTGCCCAAGGTGCCCATGTTTTGTCTGAAGAAGGTATATTTACTGAAATACTGCCTAGGTTCTCTGTGTTTTCTACATTTTCACCTTCAGTAGCGAATTGTTTGGCGGTAATTCTGAAAGGATTGCCTAACCAGGTCTTTTCAGAACTACCCAATCTGCTACCCTCTCCAGTCCAAACAAACTTTTTACTTATTCCACCGGATTGATTGGGGAAAATACGGACCTCTCCTTCGCTTCCAATATCAGCTAAATTCCCCACTTCGATAGGTTCTAATTGATCTCCGCTTTCTATCTGAGTTTTGGTCCAAAATTCATTTTCGGTGGCATTACTATCTCCTCCAGCCAAAGCTTCTGCACTATTAAAAACCAAGGTGTATTTGTTTTTAAATGTCGCATCTCCTCCAGGGTATTGAACCCCATGTCTTTCTCTAAAACCATTGAGTTTTTCCGTAATTTGACCTTTTATAACAGACCCACTTGAGGTGTTTTTACTGGCATCCAATAATTCCATGTTTTCAAGGGTATTGGGCCATGTTGCCGTGCTCCAATTAGCCAATTGAAGTTCTACAATATGGTCTACGTGGAAGTTTCTGTAATTCTTATCTTTCCCCCAGCCAGGCGTAGTAAGCTCTTTCGAAATCACATCAATGGGGCCTATATAAGTGGGCTTTGCTCCCCTGCCATTTATATTGGCTTTAAACACATGCGTAGTATCAGCTGTTGGGGGAGTTCTATGGTGCTCCTCATACAAGTTGTTCAATCTTGTGGCAATATTGGTTGTACTTACCTCTTCTCTCCAGACGCCATCTCTTTGGTTGGTATTGCCTCTTAAATAATTGTTTTTTCTTTTAAGAGGGGCTTTGCTTGTAAATAGTGTTCCCCTATGATCCTGTAATTTAAATCCTGGAATGGGTATTTTACTAAAAGTTATGGTTTTAGCACTTTCATCCAAAACACCAGTTTCTTCCTCCATTTCAGGAGCTGCTTCCTCTTCGCCTTCTTTTTGAATGGTACTGTTCTGTATGGCTGGACTACTTCCTTGTTGAATGGTATGGGTTAACTCATGCGCCAAAAGATGCTTTCCAGCGCTATCGCTGGGCTTGTATTGGTTTTCATTAAAATAAATATCATTCCCATGGGTGAAGGCATGTGCCCCAATACCTTGGCTCATCTGCACTGCCTGGCTATCAGTATGCACCCTTACATCTTTAAAATCAGCACCAAATGACTCCTCCATTCCTGAAAGTGTCTCCTGATCCATTGACTCTCCTCCTGATGTTTGATTGAGCTGCTGCTCGAAACCCGGAGGTGTGGATGTGGCAGTCTCTTGTTTCATTTGTACAGGAGCTTCCGCTTCACTATCCTGAGGCTCCATTGATAGCTGCCCTTCCTCTTCTGATTTTTCCTGAAAAACCGTTCTATTTACCTTTAACTGAACGAGAGGCGTAACCCCTTTGGCCAAGGATTGGGCTTGGATATTTTCATCTGTCTTTGATTGAACATTCTCTTCTTGAGACTTTTCTTGCACCACCTTATCTGCCATTGCATCAGCTTCTTGCTCATACTGATCACCAGGCTGTCCTACTGCCAATTTCGCCTGAAAAAAGGGATCAGACTGATTTTGGGAGGAGTGACCTCTGCTGGTTTTAGATTTAGAACTAAAATGGCTCATACAATTTATATCATCAATTCAGATTTATTGGACTTTTAATTAAAAACCCATTTGGGTATTTGAGCTACTTGTGGGCACAGGAAGACCATTTATTTGCTTTAGCATGGTTGCGAATTTTTCTAATCATAGGATTAACTATTTTTCTCTCTTCATGATAAGCAGGTCCAGTACCTATTGGCACCCCATGATCCTCTTTCACTAGGGCTAGAAAGGAGTCAATCCAATTCATTTCAGCTTCGAAAATTGCATCTTGAAATTTTGGATCCAACCTAATCATTGCCTCAGCTAAAATGTCATTTATCGTAAGGGCACTTTTTGGAAATGCCATTTCATTTACCGCCTTTTCCAAGGGTATCAAGACAGAAGGGTCAATTAATGCCGTACGCATTTTAGAGGCATGAAATCTTTCATGAGCTAAAACTGCATCCTCCATAAACCATTCTACATAAGAAGCCCCAAGATTACTTAAATCATTAACCTGATCGCAGTAATTCTCTTCACTAGTATTTCCCCCCGGCCCGGTTACTTCCTTCATTCCGGGAAGAAGGCGTGTTTGCACAGAATAATGACCTACCAATCCTGTAATGACTGGATGCCACATTACACCATCATCTATTAATTTTAATTTAACATCGATGGTTTCAGGGAAAACCCTTCCCATATCTGCAGGGCCCAAACTATTTGATGCAACAGCTCCAGCCTGGGCGATTACATTTTTCAAGTCAATCTTAGCATCAATGGTTACAGGCATTTCAGGTGCCATTACCTCCACTCCTCTGTCAAGTCTATCAAGGTATTGGATTGTGTTTCTACCCACTACCCCATCCACAACCAAGCCCATATCCGCTTGGAAAGCTTTCACAGCTCTGCTCGTTTCCTCCCCAAAAGATCCATCTGCACCATACTTAGGCAAACGATAATCTAAACCAATTAAAGCGTATTGTATTAGGCTTACAGCTGTTCCATTGGAGCCAATTTTTAAAGTGGCATAATTGTCAAAAGTATCTTCAAGCAATTCATTTGTTGAAAATCTACTTGTTGGATGAAAATCATGGCCATCATTTAATTTCGACTGCACAGCTTTTTTTATAATCCCCTTTTGTTGAATTGTATGGGTGAGTTCATGAGCCAGTAGATGCTTTCCTGCTTTTGTTTCTGGTTGGTATTGTCCTTGATTAAAAAAGATATCAAATCCATGGGCAAATGCCTTGGACCTAATTTTCTTATTCATCATTTGAGCCTTTTGATCTGTATGAATTCTAACTTTGCTAAAGTCAGAGCCAAATTTTTTCTCCATAAATCTTTTCGTATCAGGAGACATTGGCATACCCTTCCCCTTTTCTTGAAAAAGGACGTGTTCTATACTGTTAACTTGGCTTTGGCGGGATGAATCCTTTCCACTTTTGCTTTCTTTGGTTTGAATACTGTCTTCCTCTTTTGCAGTTTGAACGGTATCCTCCTCGTTTTTGGATTGGACAGGTTCTTCCTCAGAACCTGCTGCACTGACTTTTTCTTCCTCTTCTGCTTTGGTGCTAACAGTTTCCTCTTCTTCAGCTCTAGCCTGTACTGGCTCTTCTTCTTCAGCTTTTGTTTGTACAGGTTCCTCCTCTGAAGCAGCTGCGCTAACCTTTTCCTCCTCTTCTGCTTTGGCGCTTACTGCCTCCTCTTCATCCCCTGCTTTTTGGACAGCCTCTTCTTCATCAGCTTTAGCTTGTACTGGTTCTTCATCCTCTGAAGCGGCCTGCAGTTTATCCGTGGTATCTTCCTTTTCTTTACTTTGTACTGCTATTCCAGTATCTTTTTCATCTGACACTTTTTGAAGCATAGGATCAAAAAAATTATCATTGTCAAGAGAAGGTGTCAAACTATCACTTTGTTCCTTCTTATGGCGAAAAAAACTATTCCCCTCCTTGCTTTGAAATAAAGGATTGATCAAACCTACTGAGGACTTTCTAAAACCTTGTCTTTTCATAGTATCTTCAATTTACCACTCTACAAGCAAATGCCTTTTTTGCCAAGGAAGCTTTATTAGTGATAGGTTCCAGGAAATACTTTCCAATAATACATCTTGTCCCTTTCTTTCCACAATTAAGCGGTCAGCATTTTCCTCAAAAACCAATTTGCCATTTCGATTTATAAACTCGTTACGAATAGTCTCTATTCCCGTGTTTCCCAATCTCTTCCAGTTTACCTTTAGTGCATTTAAAAGTTTCCCTGTCTTGTCTTTAATATCTTCGGAAAGAAACACCTCTCTATTAACTTCTTCATTAATAGCTACCCCTACTAAATACTTTTCAAAAACCAGCTCAAAATCAAAAGGTTGCTCTTTCCTGTTAGACAAATAATACAATGCATGAACAGCAGTTTCCGAATTATTAATATTCCCTTCTTCATCTATCAACCCGCAATCAAGAAAAAATGATTTCAAAAAAGGATGCAGTAAAATCAAGCCTGAATTACTTATATAATAGCTCTCTTTTTTATCTATACTTTTTGATTCTGACCGATCCCGAATATCATTTGGATTTTCATTTCCCGTTTGCACTTTATTATCGAGGATTCGAATAATCGATGGAACAATATCCTTTCTAGCTTTAATATCATCAAATTTTATGACTTCTCTGAAAATTTTCTCTACTATTTTCCTATTTGGTTTGCTAACTTTAGAAAAGTAAAGCTCTGCAATGAGCTGCCAATCGCCTTTCTTTTCCTCAAAAATACTTAAAGCGACTATTAACCTGTAAAAACCAAGCTTTTTGTCATCTTCCAACCTCTCATTTATCTGCTTAAATTGGAGTTTTTTAATAGGTGATTTGCTGCCTATAACTATCCAAATCAATTCACCTATTTCCTTCACTCTATATTGCCTAATCACTCGATCAAAGAACGGGGAATGCTGGAAGTATTTAAGCAAGTTCCCATCTCCTCCAAACTTCTCCATTATGGGTTTTAATTTTGCCCATTCAAAAGTATCTCTGGCTTTTTCTATAGGATACCACCAAGGCAAATGTCCATTTTCCAAAAAATAAATCCATGATTTCAACAGACTTATTACCGGATCCAGAACCAAAACTTCTTCATCTATTTCTTTTTTTGTTGAAAGTCCAATCGGATCCGAATTGAGCATAAGCTCATCACTATGTACCTTCTTAAAATTGAGCTTGCTATTTGAAGCTATTTCTTTAGAAATCACTTCCTTAAATTGATTCATGAATGCTTTTAGAATTATTTTAGGCTCTAAAAAATCTTCTTCCAAAAGATCCAAAGAAATATTTATCTGGGGAATCTGAATGAAATCATTTTGTAATTCTTTTTCCAATTCATCAAGATAGGAAGCAATTAAAGGCAGTAAAGAATCCTGAACAAAGGTGTTGATATTTCTTTCTATAGACTTGGCATTCTCGACCGATTTGGAATATATATCGATAGAAACTTTTTGTATAGAGTGCGTATCAATTTCCTTCATTTATTTTTATTCTTTCAAATTAATTCTTATATTTCTAAACGTTTGGTCACTAGACTGAACCTATTTTACTGGCAAATGAGTATGAAAGAGGAAGCAAGCAATTAAGTCAAAACGTCTTGAAGTTGCGTTCGTTACGTGTTGTTTACATCACTATTGAGTCGCTTATACTACTAGATCAGAGATTAAAGCAAGTGAAATTGGACAGAAGCCCCATAAGGACCAATCATCATCCGGAATTTGTATGATTGGTCCTTTTCCATGTCTTATAGTTGCAGTTTTTCTATAGAATCTATCCCTCGCGGCTGACCTCTTTTTGCTGGCACTTCGATATAAATATCAGCCTTTTCGGTAAATGGTTCCAAGGTTCTGGTCATTTCTCCCCTGTCAATTTCCCTATCCAAAACCACCACCAATGATGCTTTACTTGCCTGGTCTTTACCATGAAGTGTGCTTCTTAATCGCAGAAATCTAAAGATCAAATCATTCGTGTCCGTAGCGTTTTTATAATCATTTATCATTTCAATACTTGCCCAGCTACCATTCACCCAATCTCCCGTTAAATAAAGTTTGTGCCCAATTTTAGAACTTGCCAAGGCTGACTGAACACTACGAATAATTCTTTGAACAGAACCAGGAAGATCACTAACTTTTTCAGGAATTCTTGGTTTAAAGTTGCCAGTAAACCTTGAATCGGCTTTTAAATCCTCTATCAAATCGTTCCATTGCTTCCATTTACCTTTAAATTCTCCATAATCATCATCCTTATCCACAGGAGCAAATTCACTTTGCAATTGTAAATAGGTAGCCTCTCTGTATTTCCTAAGCTCTTCACAACGAATAGCCTCAAGCCTAAAGGTTTTGTCAGATTTCACCATTCCATCTTGAGTATAAGTATAAGATGGCTTGTTGATACTTATGGTGTTGTCTGAAAAACTAATGCTAAACTCATCATCATAAGGCCGGGTAATAACGAATCGCTTGTAAGATTCATCATAATCGAAGACCAATCCCTTAGGGAAACGCTCGTTTAATGCTTCAGTGATGGCATGCATCCGCCTATTATAGATTTCCTCAAAAGGTATTTCAAGCGTGACGGTCCCATTAATAATTTTTTGACCATTAATGGTATAATTGTTAATCGCCAATCGGTAACTTTTTGGCTGAACCCCAGACCTTCTTACCGAACCTTTGATACTTCTTGAAAGGTTATTAAGGTATTTTAAAGAACTGATCCAAGGGTAGCTGCAACTAGCAACCTTTACATGACTGGAACCAATAAGTCCCGTCTCGTCAACCACTCTATAGGAAAGGGAAAGGTCAGCTAAAACCTTGTTATCGTAGCTAAGTAAAATATAGGTTCCAGATTTAGGTACACCTCCAAGGCTCGAACAAGAAGGATGTTCCTTTAAGAGTTTTTTCAACTCCTTCTGATTGGATGCCAAATCCAAATGATACGCTTTAAACTCCAAGCCAAACTGACTAATCATTGAATTTATTGACTGGAAAGTGCTCTCTCCATCTGTTAGCAAATGTCCTCCTATAAGATAACTGTCATGCCCTTCATATTCCAGCAATAATGGATTATTCCCCATCGAATAGTGAAAACTAATGCTTGGGCTACCACCGTTCCATTCGGACAATAATTCTTCACTTTTTGAATAATAGAAAGGTATTGAAGGAAAATGCGAATTGTGCTGTTTTTTCCCATTCGGAATAATCCTCAAACCTTCTTCTGTTTGAATTTGATAGGAGGTTAATATAAAATACATTTTCCTAAAAAGGTCATGAATTTTATTTTTAGCTTGATCATAATCACCTAAGGCAGGAGATCTATAAAATCCGTGGCGAGAACCCGTATTTACCAACTTCCCGAGCAAAAGATGTTTTGGAAAAGAGGAAATGGCTGGGTTAGGCCAGTAGTCAAGCTCATTTAAGGCATCTATTAAAGCATTAAAAGTATTGATCAAATCTCGGGCAAGGAGGTAACGATACTGCTGAAAATTATACTCCTCTTCTTCCTGATTAAAAATTTTGTCGATCAATTCACTAAAACCATCTACCAAGCTTTGAAAATTTTCATCTTGATCGAATATATATCCAAAGCCTTCTACTATCTGTTCTAAACCTTTAGACATTTCGTCCAAAGTATTGCCATTTTTGATCGCTGCAATATATAAATTATCAATCTGCTCAAATGAAGTGGAGTTTTGTGGAGTATGAACCACCTTCATCAGTTGAAGTTTTGACAATTCTTTTAAAGCCGCTGTAGTTTTAGTTTTTTGACGTAAAACGTTATCAAGGCCTACTAAATTTTGGATGGAAGCATCATCTAGCATTAAGAAACGCAATCTGGCAATTTGCTCAATACCTTGGTTGTCACAATTGATATCTCCACATATATCCTCTCGCTTAGGATAGCATTCCAAATAAGCCAAAAAGTTTTTATTGTCCCAATTGGCTAATTCAGATAATGGCTTTGCATCAGGGTCTCCCTCATTGCAAAGCTCCCAAAGCTCTACTTGTTCTTCATCTATATAGAAATAGGGAGAATATCTTGCATTTTCATCAATAAACAGCCTGAAATGCGTGAAGGTTAACTCCTCAATAGAAATATTTTTCTCTTTGGGTTGTTCTTCTGACAAGGCTTTGTGCAAAATAATCAGGTCTCCATCTGTAGTGATTCCAACCCCTTGTTTTACCACCAATTGGTCTCCTCCTTCTGCCCCTCTTTTGGAAATGCTAAGGCCATGTACGATACCCACTCCTGTCAGTGCTATTCGACTCAACCTGTCCTGATCTTCGAAATAGGCAATCGTTTCATTTAGCTGCGTATGGGTAAGCACCTGATCAGCCTTATAGTTTCGGTATTGGTAGATTACGGAACTTAGTTTATTTGACATGGCCTACTGGATTAAATGGTTCCTAAATTTGATCTTCCTAATATGATGGTATCTCTCATTGCATTGCTTTCATCCTCATCCTCACAGTTGTATAAGGTACCAGTAGGATAAATCGAGTGCAATTCGGATAATATTTTTATAAATTGTTCATGGTATTGATAATCTCCCACTGTTAATCCCGAGAGGAAATTGGCATAAGCCTCCTCAAAAAGACTCATTTGGTCCTCTTCTTCAAGATCACCAGTATTGGCCCTACCTATCCAACAAATCTTGGCTAAAATATGGGCCGGCATTTCTTCTCTGATTAAGTTTTCTAGAAAATCTCGGAAATCTCTATCGGCAAACCTGAATGAGTTGCCCGGAAGTACAATCGTCACTCTAAAAGAATACGGATCTATACAATTCCCTTCGGCACAGTCATCCTTGCAAAATGGCAGGAAATGCTGATTGGAAAGCTCTGCTTCATTGAAATCTGGTCGCAAGAGGATGTTTTCAACAACAAACATTCCTTCATCATCCATTTTCTCATCCATAAAGGATTTGAAACTCAATAGCGCATTTTTAAAATTTGGGAAAGCAAAATACTTCTGCTGACTTGCAATCAGATAATCAGGGCTTTCTGGATCTTTTATATCCAAATTAAACACACCAAAGGAGAACCTTCCTGTTGGAGAAATACTTACTTTAAAACAGTCAAAATCAAAACCTACTTCAGGCACTTCTCCGAATTGGTTCAGAGTCTCTTCTATGGTTTCATTGGAAACAGCCTTGACTTGCTGGATAACCAAGTAAATGTCCTTGTGCGCAGCAGTTCTCCCTTTATAGGATTTTATGGACTGTAAAAGGACATTTTTATCTTGATCATATATTCTCCATTTAAAAACTGCCTCACCCTCGGCATTGGTACTTGGATAAATCTCTACAAATGAACGAGATAAGTTTTTTCTGAAATAATCTTTAATCCCAACCAATAAAGCAACTCGCTTTTCAAATCCAGAAGTATTCTCCGTATTCCAAAGATTTTTCAAAGGCTGCTTGTAATAGTTCATCGCGGTTGAACGCTCAGCACTTATTTTTCCATATTCCTCCAAAAAAAAGGATTTGGTTTTCAGCACTTGTTCATCAACACCTGATCCATAGATTTTTTTCATCAAAAATGCATAATCAGAAAATTTCTCTGCAAACCTTGCCAAAAGGTGGTCTTTCAACTTTTGACTCCTTTTATTTCGCTCATCAAATGGAGCCATGAGGTCCTCGTAAAGGGACCCGTCATCATAGAAACTTCCTAAAAATTCACCATGATCACCTATATCCGTTACGGTTTCTGTAAAATAAGACCTTTCATGAGTACTAAAGACTGATAACAGGTTTTTAACTTCAGTAAGGTGCTTAAAATAGCTCACCAAAATTTGATCGAAAAAAGTCAAATAAGCTTTTAATTGATCTGCTTTCTTTTCACGATCTACTCCTTTGGCACTTTCCGGAATACCCAAAGGCCCAACTCCATAAACCTCCGGAAAATCATTCCTTATACTTGAATACTCTCCTAAGGGATATAAATGAGGTACAGGAAGAGGAAATCCTTTTTCCTTTATTTCATATTGTTCTACTTGATTTTGAGTAACAATAGCATTTTTATGAGCGGCTACAGTTTCCTGATTTACATTTAGTGGCAACAATCCCTTGAAAAAGTTAAACTTGCTTTTATCACACAAAACAGGCTTTTTCCCTTCGGGAACTGTAATAACCCATCCACCCCCTGATGAGCCTTCCTCGCAATGATTGATACTTAAATCCCTTATGGCTTCAACACCATCAATATCCATTATCAATTGGATGATGTCTGATTGGCTTATTTTATCACGTAATTTTGCGTTCCTTAATTCATCCGGATCCAAATACCCATGTTTCAAATAGGGGCCCTCCAAAATCTCTTCGGTTGTATATCCTTTGTCAAGCATGTTCTCAAAAGAGTAAAAATGGATATTGGGAGAGAAATATTGTTCAATTTCCCATTCAATTTTTGCTGCTATTAACTCTTCATCAGCATCAGGACTCAAGTCCATTATTGCACAAACTTGAACGGGATGGCTTTCAACAGGAATTACTTCTACTACATCCTCACACAAATTTCTATTTTGATGATAAGCAGAAAGAACTTTCCTCTTGATTTGGGCAAAGGGAATATCATCGCTTGCATCTATTAAAATCTTATGAAGACCTTTCAGTTCAAATGACTTTTTGTCTTTCTCTGGTAAACCTTCCCAAATCGCAGGATCATAAGCCATTTTAAGGTTCTTACAATCCATATAAATTTGCTTAGAATAGGTTTCTATCCAGCTATTTTTGACTCCTTCAACATCCATCAGTAACATCCGATAGTCTAGACCTGTGAGTGCTTTACAGGGCAAGACATCACTTGCCATATGGAAATGCTTTTTAAGGTAATTGGCTTTATCATTTCCCAATAGGAGATCCTCGATTGGCAAGGAAAGCCTATACCCCAAATCAGTTATTGCATAAGCCAGAATTTCTAAAATAGTAACTCCGGGATCATGGGCATTGTAATCCGTCCAAATTTTATTCCCGATTCTCTGTATAACTTTTATTCCTTCATCTTTAAGAAATTGAAAGTCTAAATCATCACTTGTATGAACCTCCTTTGAAATCGGGCGATATGTTTTTTGATTCATCATCTATCAAGTAATAACTGGTGCGTACAGTGAGACATCATGAGACTTGGCTGAAACCAGAATGTGTTTAGGACTGCTTGGTAAAATATTATTCCCCATCTCAGTGCCATTCCTAAATATCCGAGGTTCCTGAATAAAGTCTACATAACCCAATTTCTCGAAAAAATAAACAAGACTACTCTTATTGAAATGATTATTAAAATCTATAGCAAGGTTATCACCAGAAGTCCATGGTGAAAGGTAACTAATGATGTCAGCATCTAACTTATTCATATAGAAAGACTTATCCAACCCTGGGTAAAACGTTACTTGAACGTTAATTCTAATTTCCTCATACAGAGGATTAACCGCTTTTATTTTAACCTGAGGTGCTGATTTCTCCTCAAGAAAACTAGTTATTTCATTTAGTTTGGCCGCACTGAAGGTTGGCTGATAGATATCGTAGACATTTTTATTTAAGGTGTCAGGTATTACCAAAACCATAACATGCCCTGGAGACAAAAATGATTCAGAACAGGTATGGTTGAGGCATTTAACCTTATACACTTCAGGGAATTCTTGTAGCACCAGGTGTTCAATATCCCAAAGAGAAACACTCCTGTTTTTGTGTCTCAGCCTTTCACTTGCTCTTATATAATAATTCTTATCTTGCTCAGGTGCTTTACCACCAAAGGAATTGAAAGGTTGAAAAACCCCCTTAATCCCTGCTTTTCTTTCAATCATTTTAGCAATACTTTCAGCAGGCAATCCATCTTTCAAATGGCTTAAATCATTGCCATTATCGCTCAAGACTACCTTAATGGCTTGGGAAAAAATGCCCAGAACACGGCTTGTCGCATTGTATGTTTTACCTGAACTTACCCTTAACCAAACCAAATCGCTTTCAAATCTATGGTGAAGATTGAAAGCTTCTTCTGGTAAGGAAAATACGATTATCCCTGATTTGAGTAAGTTGTCGGTTTGGTCTGAAATAATATTTTCTCTTTCCAGGTCTTTCCAATAATTGCTTACCAAAACAGACCATTTCAACCTATCAGTTTCTTCAGTTTGCGAAGGATTTTCACTTCCTTCCAACACCTGAATTAACAAAGACAACTGCTCCAAAGGAGCTATGCCTGAAATCCCAATGAATAATTCCCCGACCTTTTCAGGATAAGGAATGGCATAGATTTCATTGTCTAGCGTATGTGCTATTCCAATTTTATTTGCCTTGTTTTCTTCGTACCAACCAAAATCATCCCTCACAAAAAATTTCAAACTCGGATCAGGTGTAGCGGTCCAGTCAAAGGATTCTTCTGTTTCGTAATCTATATTTAAGGTTTCCAATAATGGCGTATAGGGTTCATTTGGAATAGGCGTTTCTGGTTGGTCACTAGACATGGCCAAAGCATACAATCTGGGGTATAATTCAGATAGAAAAGATTGGAGCAGTGTAATTTTAATCCCCTCATTTATATCCAAATATTTTTTACCAGCACCTGGCAAAACGTCAAATGTTTTCTTAAACCCATCCCCATCAATTTCAAACAGCACCTCTTCTGAAATTTTAGTTGTCCATCCTTGACCGTCGTTCAATGAGAGGCTTGCTTTAAAGTGATTGTTGTTTTTGACAATCAAATTATCGGGATCGGGATTTACTGTAATTTTATTGGTCAACAAAGGCTCCCTAAAACCAGTAGGCTGCAATAAAAAGGATTTTATAGGCTGCGTCACACCCGGACCTGGTACAAAATGTTGGGAAAAATAATTGCCTTTGCTCAGGTATTGACTTCCCAAATCTCGATAACCATAATACCAATCTTTAAAATCTGTAGGGGTATTGGACCACTTTCCCCGAATTGTCACTTTTGTTGGCTTTTTCTTTTTCCATTCGGGGTATTTTATATAAAAACTACTGCCTTTTTTAGGGATACTTCCAAAAGGTTGGAATGGCTTTTCTGGGTTAAGAATACCCAAATCGGACTCTACAATGGGTGTACTGATATTGCTATAAATGGACCGAATAGTCAGCTTTTGAAGTGCTGTCCCACCAAGCCCTTTGATCCACTGAAATGCTTTCTGAGAATTACAGGATATGTCAAACCAAATTAAAGGAGCTCCCTCACCTTTGCTGTCCCCATGAATTTTTTCTTGTTGATCCACGATTGCTGCCTGTGACTTGTCAACAAAAAGAACAATAGTGAGTCGATTGCCTTCCACTTTACTTTGAAAGTCACTCTTAACCTGAAGGTCAAAAGGTGAAATCTCCACCCAGCCTTTCTCACCACTGTATTGCACGGTAAACAGTTGATGAACATCAGCGGCTGTACCAGAAAAAGGCAAGTTTTTCTTAAAGGTAAATTCAAAGCTGAAATATTTGTCCGATGCTGCCGTAGCCCACAATGAAGGAAGGGAAATACCAAAACCAAAACTGGCATTTTGCAAGGCAGGAAATGTAGCCGTTGATAATGAATGTCCAAAGGGCCACCATCCTTGGTTTTCCTCCTTAAAAGGTTCCCCCATCCCATCTGAAGAATTGGCAACCTGGCTTACTTTAATTTTTCTTTGAATGGAATCCGTATACCTGTTCTTAATATGACTTACCTGTGCAAGATTTGGCGAGAACTCATTTTCTAAAATGTACGTCCGCTTTTTCCCCAAGGCATCTACTCCACCATCAAATGAGGTCCCTTTGTTTAATAAAGGTTTAGGTCCTTTTCCACTCTCAATAATCAGAAAAGCTTCGTCGGGAACAGCAGGTTGCTTTGAAAAACCCAAGACATCACCATAATAAAAATCCAAATGCCTTTTGGTAATATTATTTAGTCTCCCTCGAGAATTTTCCAGAAGTTGTAAAAAAGCCACAAGAAGCGTAAGCTGAGGCTTTAAGGTACCTTCTTTGGAAAAATTCTCCAGCTTTGTAAGGATAGATTGCTTTAAGTGATCATAAGCAGGTGTCCCTTTTTGAGGTAAATCCTCAACGGCCAAAAGCTCCTCAAAAAAAAGCTGCCAGTTATCCAAAGTTACCTTTGAAGTGTTCGCAGGAAAAAAGGGGATATATTTCGCAAAATTATTAGCAAAAAGCAGCCAGTCTCCAAGCTCCAACTCCATCAACTCAAGGTTGCTAGGGTCAAGTCCCGGGTTTATTCTCATGGCTTGGGAAGTACCTTTCCTCCACAATACCTTCAAAATATTTAAATTATCTGGCTGCATAAATATTAAATCGATGTTCCTTCATTAATATAGTAAGGGTAAACCATATTCATTCTTGAGTTGGTACTTCTGACCAAATAGCTCAACTTTATCAATACTTTACCCGCAATTAATCCTTCTTCTTCTATTTCGATTTTTTCTACTTCAATCCTTGGTTCATGGTACAAAATGGCGGTACGAATTAATTCTGAGATATAGGTTATGGTTGTTCGGTTTAAATTTTCGAATTGCAATTCATCCAGCTGACATCCATACTTGGGTTGCATTACCCTTTCACCTAATCTGGTAGACAGCAGAATCCACAAGCTTTCTTGGATATCTACCGATCCTGATCGCATCTCCACCATTCCTGAATCCTTGTCAAAGGTTGGTGGAAAGCTCCAACCTTTACCTAGAAAATCTAATTCTTCTTCCATAACTGTATTTTTTAACCAATTAGAACAGTAGCCAATCCAGCCACAATAGATCCACCATGCGTGGTACTATCACCCATCCTAGCAGCTGGCATTCCTCCGATAAATACAGTAGAAGACCCTGCTACTATTGAATCAGGAGGGCCGGCACATGTGGCCATATCCCCCACTCTTGCTGCGGGCATCCCACCTATTAATACAGTGGCCTCCCCGGGTGGTAAAATTGGCCCGCCTACATGAGGTGCCCCTCCGGGATTTACCATAGGGCAAACATGCATGTCTGTGATTCTTGCTGCTGGCATTCCCATTATTGTATCAATTTATTTGTATTAAAGATCCTTTTATTGTCGTCGAACCACTGCTTGACAATGTAGCTCCAGCACTTCCTTCTGCTTTGAGTTCTGCCTGAGATTTAATATTAATATTGGTTCCTTCAAGGTTTATGTCTCCGCTACTTTTTATATTCAAATCGGCCGAACTATCCATCACAATACCATCTCCATCCATGGTAATCGTATTGCCATGATCATCCGAAATCGTGATCGACTCTCCATCATCATCCATCACAATCTTCTTTCCTGCAGGAGTCTCAATTTCTAATTTACTCAACTCGTCGTCAATCAATACCTTTATTCCCGATCTTGAAACATACCCCTTCAGGTGATTATCATCTGAAAGTTCCAAAGGGCTGGGATGGCTACTACTAGGCAACATGCCCAATACCACTGCCTGATTGGGATCCTCATTAATAAACCCTACAATCACCTCATCATCAATTTCGGGTCTAAATACAAAACCCCGTTCACTTCCTGCATCCAATGAGCTCAACCTACACCATATCCCTTGTTCTTCAGGATTGATAACCGGTAATTTCACCATTATTCTGTCTTCTCCATCTGGATCACCTTCCAATTGAGACACCACACCAACTTGTAAACCTCTTATAGCAGCCAAAAGGCCGGATGAAGGTTGGGTATGTATACTGAACTGATCCGTAAACCATTCTGGATCTAAACCGAATTGCACATCAAGCGTCCAATTGCCATCTGCAATCTGATGCATGACAGCAGAGACAAATGCATCGCCCGAGAACCTATCACCTACCCCTTCCAGAGTAATAACTTGACCAGGTACAGGTTCAGAATTCCCTTGAATTTTTACCCTTCCTCTGGTTTTAGATAGTTGTTGAAACATCAATTTACTGTCTGCCCAGTCCTGCAAAAGCACGTCGGGTATCTTCCCTCCATTTTTAAGCTCAATAGGATCAAGGTTCATCAAATTGGCCAATTCGTCCGTAGATAAGTTTCCATTAAGACTAAAACCAGATTGTTTGGCATCTACTTTAATTATTTCCTGATCGGTCGGATTCCAACCAAATGAAGAAACCCCTGGAACCTGATTCCGGCCATCCATTTCGGCGTCAAATTCAAATATGCTTTCTCCAAACTTCACAGTCTGTACACTTCCTTGTTCTGGATCTGGCTTAGACACATGTACCTTACCATTTTCCACATTCACAACCATTCCATTGGCCTGTGCTCTAGTTACCAGGAAATCCCAATCAGTACATTGGTATTGTACCAACTCAGGATGAGTAAAATTGGTGTGCACTAAATCTGCCTCAAGTCCATTTCTGGTAATAAGCTCTTCCATCAAGTCACTGTCTTTAGACTCATAGAAATAACCAGATTTACGGCTATTGGCCATTTTAAAAGCCTTGTCCTTACAGTCTATCAGCATTACAGAACTTCCATCTCTGATCTTTAATTGATGATTTACTATAATCCCTTTAAATATGGTGGCCGTTTCTGATCGATAACCCGCCAAAATTTCAACTTCATTTCCAGGCATTAGTGTTTGTCCATTACTAACTGGAAAATCACCTGTGGCTGCATCCCCATCTATTATTGTGATTTTTGCATAGGGTATTCTATTCAGCTCACGCTGAACAGTAACATTCATTACCTGAATTTTGTCAGGGAGTGCAGTGCCTGACACTAAAATTTCCAAAGTGACAATATCACCTGAATCTATCATTTTTTTTTAATTTTACGCCGACCCTTGTTTTGTAATGGGAGGGAAGTATATCGCTTGTCCTGGCTTTAGGTTTCTGAAATTAATTAGCTTATTCACCCTGGCCACCTCTAAATAATACTTGGGGTCGCCATAGATTCTTTGTGTCATTAAGGGTAAATTATCTCCGGCCTTCACTATTCTGTAATGTGTTAAATCCGGAGAACTTCTGTTTTCTTTTGCAGCCCTTAAATCATCCTCTACAAAACCTTTGAATTTAGCCTTTGCTAGAGCACGGAGAGGTGTACCATCTGGTCTAAACAACTTAAACTCCACAGTCATTTCTACCAAACTGCCTTTAAAAAGAAGGCTTCCCCAGGAGATCATTACATAATTAGGCTTATGCTGCTCCCCGTTATAGTTTAGAATTACTTTTTTAAAATGCTCGATATCATCAATAACCCCATCTTCAGTACTTCCTTTACCCTCAACAATTCCTGTCCTGTCAAATAAGAAATCCAAATCGAGTTCTTCAGGAAGTTTTTTATTGAATTTGGTAGGAGCAGCACTCGTTCCGGGTGCCTGATCCTCATTTTGTTCAATTTTATATTGATAAGCGTATTTCTCAGGGTTAAGCAAAGTCGAAAACTCCCCATCAGCCACCTTTTCACTGAATTCAGGATCACTATAAGCGACAAGCTTCAGTTTCTCTAATTTTCCTTCGCTCATGACAATTACCTTTCTTTTTTAAGCTTAAGTATTTCCATAACCTGTTCTACACACTGAGCAACAACCTTTTCTTTGTCAATGCCTACTCCTTGTTTCGCCTTTCCTGCCTCTTCGACATGAAATTTGATATGCATTTCCTTTATATTTATTGCCATTAATTAATCCTTGTAAAATATTGATAAGAAAATTCCATAGATTCTATTGCCAGCTTGCTTTCCATGGCGTTAAAAGAATCAATCGTCATTTTAACGGGGAAGGCATTTACCACATTCCATGTGATTAAAGGCTCATGTTCTTCATTCAATAAATCGATTGTAATGGATCTTGTTTCAAAATTGAAGTTTTCCATGGCTTCTTTAAACCAATCAGTTAACCCAGTTGAACCTGCAAGCCCTCTTTTTAAAATCAGGTTAGAATATTTGGTTTTCACAGGCAATTTATGCTTAAACCTGTTTTCTCCACCTTCAGCATATTCTTCAGTATCCATGCTTACATCCAAGCCTGATATCGATTGAAAATAATAGTCTTCCGTATCGTCCAATCCTGAAATGGAAACTTTAAAATGGAAACTTGCATAGGGGTAAACATCTTCCATTTTTAATCATTTTGAATACTAAGACCTTCATGGACCAATTCCATGGTTTGAATGGCCACTTCATTGCCATCCGCCTTCAAGTCTGTAGATTGAATTTTGGTAGGCCAGGCATTTTTTACTTTCCAGGTAACTACTGGTTCATGCTCTTCATTCAACAATTTAATGGTGATGTCCCTTCTTTCAATCTGATTTAGACTAACCGTATTCCACCATTCATAAAACTCATTGTCGCCAGCAAAAGTCCCGCTTTTCAGGGTAATATTGCTGAATTTTTGCATGCCTGGCATTTTGATTTTACTGTATTCGGGACTGGCCCCATGCCTGTATTCTATAACTTCCGTTTCCACATCAAGACCAGAAACTTCTGTAAAACCTATTATAGTTCCACCCCAATCAACTGAGAAATGAAACTTGGATAATGGATAACTCATGATTTTTTACATTTAAAGGGTTAAAACAAATAATCAGGATTCCTGCATTTTGTGAGAGAATTTAAGAATGATAAATTCAGCCGGCCTTACAACCGCCATGCCTATCTCAACATTCATTTTTCCTTCCAAAATATCCATTGCTGTCATGGTTTGTCCTAAACCAACACGGACGTAGAAAGCATGCTCAGGCTTGGCTCCTGCCAATGCACCAGCTCTCCATTGGAGAATAAGGAAATTTTCTATCATTGCCCGTACTTTCACCCATGTGTTAGCATCATTGGCGTCAAAAACAAATTGCTGGGTAGCATTTTTAACGGATTCTTCCACCATATTGAAAAACCTCCTAACGGATATAAAACGCCATTCATTGTCATTCCCAGCTAATGTTCTGGCTCCCCATATCAAGGTTCCTTTTCCGGTAAAAGACCGGATTGCATTAATGGATTTTCCGGCAATGGTGTCTACATTCAACCTATCCTGCATGTCATTTGTGATCTTCACAGTAGGCTTGACAACATAGTTTAAAGATATATTGGCCGGTGCTTTCCAAACTCCAATATTTGAATCTACTTTGGCGTAGATACCCGCTACAAGAGATGAAGGAGGCAGAACTACCTTGACCCTGTTAATTTCAGCTTTTATCTTATTGTAGGTAGCACTATCAATGGCTTCTACATCACTTAAGGAAAATCCATTGAGCACCCCTTCAGATTCCATATCCAATTCTTCAATATCCAACATCGCATCCAATATGGCTGGATCGATTAAATCCAATACAGACTGAAGTAAAACATTAACATCCGTATTTGTCAAAGCAGTATTGGCATCCACTGAAGCTTGTTTCACAGCATCTCCGGTGATGTCTCCATTCAATATATCAAGGTGACCTTGAAGCGCGGCAATAAATGTGGGGACATCTCCACCTTCTTCTAGTTCATCATTCAATGCATTGGCGGCTTCGGTTGCAGCTGTAGCAAGTGTCTCATTTTGCTCTTCAGCCATGGCAGCCACATTATTGGTATCTTCTACGATTTCAGCCATTAAGCCTACAAATTCATTCAAGGCATCGATAATGGCATTCAATGGGTCAACTACAGTGCCCTTATTCGTTACAGCTTCTTCATCTGTACCACCTTGGATAGCCGTATCTGCTCCTGAAAAAGCGGACACTTCAGTAGGCAAGTCTGTAATGATACCTTCGGCCTCAACCAGAATATCATCCACTTCCTCTAGTATATCAGAAACAGGTGATGCATCTGTAATTAAATGAGTAACTTCTGTTTGTTCTGGGTCATAACTGTAGTTCAGAATCGTTTCCAGGTAAGGAAAGTAAACCGCCCCATATTTCTTTTCTTCCAAATCAGAGGTTATTAATTCCCTAACGCCGGATTCCAAAGAAATCTCCGTTTCCATATTATTTGTATAGGTATCGATGATCGTAAACCTATCTCTCATTTTTCTACACAGTGCAAGTGCATTGTTGTAGATGGAGTAAAACTCAGCCGCTTCAGGAAGTGCTGTAGCATCTGGGAATAATATCAAGGTGGGCTCATCTTCTTTTTCCAACTCCTGCAAGCCTGTGTTTAATGCTGCCATCGTTACAGGAGTAACTGGGTCAGCGTCATCATATATACCTACCGAAATCACATAACAAGGCCCCCCACCATTTGCAAAATAAGCCTGTAAGGAATAAAACATTAAAAATGGAGACTTGTCTTCAGGATCAGGGGCTTCCACTAAGATCGCTTTTTCTCCAGCTTCCTCTGTTACCTGAACTTTAAGTCCAGTTTCAGGATCTGGCCCGCCAAAAAAGGTTTCATATTCCAGTAATGAAACGATTCGTTTGGGTTCGAGAAATAATGTTTCGCTTGTATCCGCTTCATTTTCTCTGGCCTTTTCTGTGTAGCCTATAAAAGCCGGAATTGCGGTTTCTACTTGGGCTACGGATGGAGGAAATTTCGATATTTCCTCAATGTATACACCTGGGGTTCTATAATTTGCTGCCATGGTTCAACCTGTTAAATATAAATTTCTGAATAATAATTGTTTGCCTCTATCTTGATACGCTCAACACTAGGGTTGGGAAATTGTAATTCACTCAAATCATCATTGGGCTCATCAAAATCTGAATCCGATAGGATCTGAACGAAACCGTTTTTGGTCAGTGGTTTGGGAGAGTTGGTCGTTACACTTGTATTATTCGCAATCTGGTGGTAGGTCCAAAAAGTACTTCTATTATTAAAATGAAGCTTAAAAACCGTGGGATTTAACTTAAGTGTACCATTTACATTGGTAACGTTTAGATTGCCATTTTCTCCCTGCATTCTAATAAGTAGTAATCCTTTGGCTTGAGCCCCTGCCCTTTGGCTGAGCGGATCTGCAAAGTAAGAATCAATGCTTTCACTTGGCACAAGAAAATCATCAGTAAATAACCTGTCTTCACTTTCCAAGGGTAATAAATCGAAGTCTATCCCCTCAAAATGCGTTGGAACAAAGTTTGAAAGCAGCATTTTTTCCTCTGAAAGTGGATTGATAGCCGTGTAATTTTCAAAATACGGGTCTTTATAATTTATAAGAAATGCCAATACCAAATCTTGGTCTAAAGGAATAAAACTTTCCTGAACATTCTGATCTGATACTCTAGTAAAAACAACCAAGCCTTCCTTTGAATATTTAATCAGCAATTGAAATCGTTTTAGGATTTTATCGGTGGCCTTTGTAGGCATTATGTGAAGAAAATCCTGCCAATTGTATTTTCTTAAAGTCAACTGCCTGGCTTTTTCATCCAAGTCTTCATGCTCAATAGCTCCACTATTAAGGTGGTATGCGTGATGCACCTTAAGCGTGAATAGTTTTTTATATTGAGTAGATAACATTGTCAGTTCTTGTGTTTAACATCCGAATGGACACTTTCTATCAATGGCCCTTCACTATGCGTCATGTCCCTTTCCATAGGTAGAAGATTCAGTTGATACAAGACAGAAGGCAATTGCTTACCACCAAGTGTACCCCATATAAAATTCATCTCCTCAAAAGTGGGGGTATACAACTCTACAGTGAAATTAAAATTCCCTACATTCTCCATTGCCTCTAGTTCCCTATTGAAAACAGTATTGGCTTGGGTAAAACGTTTTTTCCCCTGGAAAAAATTAATTACGGCTGATAGATCAATTAGTGAATTGCTGTATACATTCCTGTTTGCAGAAAAAAGGAGAAAAAGGTGAAGGTTAATTACCCTATTCCTGTACTGCACCTTATTGTCATTGACATAATGGTTTGAAAAATTCTTTAATGTTCCTTCTTCATGAAGGTTTACAAGTGTCAACACCATTTTGTCCCTCATCCCATCAGCGGCCTCAGCCGCTCCTTCAGCTAGGGCGATATTATCTATCACCAATTCGGAGTTTTCCAGCCCCACTTCCTCAAAATAATGGTTAATCTGCTCTTTTAATATTTGAAAAACTTCAAAAATCATAGGTCAGTTATACAGAAATTAAACATCAAAATAATAGGCATAGCAGCATATGCACCTGATCATAATCAAATAATATTGACTTAAAAGTAGTAATCAAGGTCCGGGAAAAATGATAAGTAAACCTATTTGAAGTTCGCTTATTACAGTTGGTTATCTCAAGACCTAAATTGTGAACTCTTTTTCAATTTGGGTGAAATTTATAATATTTCCAAACCTTTTAATGTAAAAATTTGATTTAAAAAATAAGTTTAATCACAACTAAAAGTATTGATTTGATTATAGACAAATATAATAGGATTAAACCAATTAATTGCAATGCATTCACCATTGAATAGGGAAGTATATAAAAACATAATAACTTGGAAAACCACTACTTCGTAATAAAATTGACAAGTTTTGGATTAAACTAAAAATAGTAATGAAAAACATTTGCAATGTCCTTTTCTATAATCCTGACAAACATTTGTGAATTCCCCAACCCCAAAAATTCATGCCTATAATTGCCCCATTTTTATATACGAAAAAGCTCAACTCCTAATGGCGTGAAATAAACTAGCCAGGAGTGGGCAACTCATGAAATAAACAATGTTTACACCGAGATTTTGAGGCGTATGGTTATCACTTTTCTGCAACAATGCTTACAAAAAACCACCCGCATAAGCATGAACCCAAATGGAAGGCAGACTAATAATTTGGAAACTTTCACAAAATACTCTTTATTAAACAGCCAAAAAAATGGTTATTTGCCAAGCATATAGATAATGAAATGAAAAATATACTGGTCCTGATGGCCCACCCTAAATTGGAGCATTCAAAGGTGATTGCCAGATTAATGGCTTCCATTAATGGTCTGGAAAATATCGAAATTACAGATCTTTACGAGCGCTATCCAGATTTTAATATTGATGTGCAACACGAGCAGGAAATGCTTATCAGTGCAGACATTGTGATATTGATGCACCCCCTATATTGGTATTCTGCACCTCCTTTGATGAAACAATGGATAGACCTGGTTCTGGAATACAACTGGGCCTATGGACACAAAGGCATTTACCTCAAAGGCAAGTACCTTTTCAATGCGATCAGCACGGGTGGTTCCATAGACGCTTACAGTACAAAAGGTCATCATGGTTTCCCCATAAAGGAATTCTTACTGCCCTTTAAACAAACAGCAAGGTTGTGTAATATGGTCTACCTACCCCCTTTCCATATTGCCGGCACCCATAATATTACATCAAAGAAGTTGCAGCAGGAGATCAATGACTTTAAAGCACTTATCTTACACCTGCGAGACAATCCAAATTATTATAAATTGGAACAGCTTCCTTTTTTAAATGATTTCAAGCAATAGCACTATGGAAAATGGATTTTTATTTCAGGCAATCATCTACCTTTCAGCGGCTGTTATTTGCGTTCCCTTGGCAAAGAAAGTTGGAATGGGTTCCGTATTGGGCTATTTATTGGCAGGTATTGTAATTGGCCCTTACCTTATGGGTTTTATAGGTGAAGAAGGTGAGGACATCATGCATTTTGCAGAATTTGGAGTAGTCATGATGCTCTTCCTTATCGGTCTGGAATTGGAACCTTCCAAACTTTGGAAAATGCGACAGATGATCACTAAGGTTGGCCTTTCTCAGGTATTGGTAACCACCTTGATCTTCTTCGGAATACTCTATTTAACGGGTATAGGCTGGCGCCAATCTTTGGCCATAAGTACTTCTCTTGCCCTTTCCTCTACAGCCATCACCTTACAATCGCTCAAAGAAAAAAATCAAATGAATACGGCAGCAGGAAGAAATTCATTTGCTGTGTTACTGATGCAAGACATTGCCGTCATACCCATTTTGGCCATTTTGCCACTGATAGCCCTTGCTGCCACTTCTGAAGCTGATGTTGGCCATATGAGTCCCATAGCCCAATTCCCTGGCTGGTTACAAACATTACTGGTTTTTGGGGCAGTGATCCTGGTGGTGATATTGGGAAGGTACGTAATGGTACCCATGCTCAGACTGGTAGCAAAAACCAGGTTGAGAGAGCTCTTTGTTGGGGGTGCACTATTGGTTGTACTAGGAATAGCCTTTTTAATGGAAATGGTGGGTTTAAGTCCGGCTTTAGGTACCTTCCTGGGCGGTGTGATATTGGCCAACTCTCAGTTCAAGCACGAACTGGAAAGTGATCTAGAACCCTTTAAAGGCTTACTATTGGGATTGTTTTTTATTGCGGTGGGCGCTTCTATTAATTTTGGCCTAATCAGTGAGAATGCATTGATGGTATTTGCCATCACCCTATCCGTGTTGTTAATAAAAAGCCTTGTCCTTTTTGGCATAGGTAAAGTGAATAAAATCAGCCTTGATCAAAACCTCATTTTTGCCCTGGGCCTAAGTCAGGTAGGTGAATTTGCCTTTGTTACTTTTTCATTTGCTACAGAACTACATATACTGAATGAAAAAACAACAGAAATACTCATGGCTGTGACGGCTTTAAGCATGACTTTCACCCCATTGCTTATGCTTTTCAATGAAAGGCTGCTACTAGCTAATATAGGCACTAAAAACAAAGAAGAGAAGCCCCATGATGAGATGGAAGAAAGCAATAAGGTGATTCTTGCAGGATTTTCTCATTATGGCAGTACCGTGGGTAGATTTTTGAGGGCCAATGGTATCAAAGCCACCATATTGGATAGCGACTCGGATCGGGTGGAACTGCTGCGGGAAATGGGCTTTGAGGTATATTATGGAGATGTAACCAGAGCAGATCTGCTGGAGATGGCTGGAGCCAGGGAAGCTAGCATTTTGATTTCAGCAATTAGGGACCCAGACACCAATTACCGGTTGATAAGCATGGTTCAGAAGCACTTCCCACACCTGGAACTTATGGTAAGGGCACAAAACAGAATGGATGCCTTCGAGTTTATGGAAATGAAAGTGCCCCATATTTACAGGCAAAACCTGGACAGTGCGGTGAGAATGGGCAAAGATGTATTGATCAAACTAGGCTTTAGGGCACATACTGTACACCGACTGGCACAGAATTTTATCAAATACGATGAAGAAGGATTAACGGAATTGGCGAAGGTAAAAGACGACAAAAAAGCCTATATCAAAACAGTAAAAAAAGCCATAGAAATGCAGGAAAACCTACTTTCCTTTGAACTAAACCGACGCTTCAGCCTCAACGACCACGCCTGGGACTCAGAAACAATTAAAGATGGAGAGGAAAAGAACAAGGAATAGCGTGGCTTCGACAAGCTCAGCAACCGGTATGGGCTGGTTTATGTTTAGCGAAGCGTAACCTAAACCTAAAATGAAGAAATTTTTCAACTTTTTAAAAAAGCACTCTGAATCTGCAACGGTTTGTAGAATTGATTTCTCGCTAAGACGCTAAGACGCAAAGGGGGTTGGTTACTTATTTGGAATGCCTATACCTTTGAATTGTTATTGTAGATGCTCATTTTACTTGGAGGAAAAAAAAATTCTTTGCGACTCCGCGGCTCTGCGTGCAACGGTTTGTAGGATTGATTTCTCGCTAAGGCGCTAAGACGCAAAGGGGGTTGATTGCTTTTTTTTGAATACCTATACCTTTAAATTGTTATTATAGATGCTCATTTTACTTGGAGGAAAAAAAATCCTTTGCGACTCCGCGGCTCTGCGTGCAACGGTTTGTAGGATTGATTTCTCGCTAAGGCGCTAAGACGCAAAGGGGGGTTGGTTGCTTTTTTTTGAATACCTATGCCTTTAACCAGTTAGTTAAGGATTTTAGCTATTTGTCTTGAACTAAAGACAAAATATTATCCTTTGCGACTTTGCGGCTCTGCGTGAAACCGTTTGTAGATTTGATTTCTCGCTAAGGCGCTAGGACGCAAAGGAGGTTGGTTACTTATTTGGAATGCCTATACCTTTAAATTGTTATTATAGATGCTCTTTACTTGGAGGAAAAAAAATCCTTTGCGGCTCTGCGTGCAACGGTTTGTAGGATTGATTTCTCGCTAAGGCGCTAAGACGCAAAGGGGGGTTGGTTGCTTTTTTTTGAATACCTATGCCTTTAACCAGTTAGTTAAGGATTTTAGCTATTTGTCTTGAACTAAAGACAAAATATTATCCTTTGCGACTTTGCGGCTCTGCGTGAAACCGTTTGTAGATTTGTTTTTCTCGCTAAGGCGCTAAATACCTAAGGGGGTTAGAGTATTTATTTTGTGTTTTACTTATTATATTCATGCAAATATTATACTTATGGCCTCCTTTATAAAATACTTTTGTTTTTGCATATGCATGCTTTCTATACCATTAATGGCTGCGCAAGCTCAAAGTTTAAGTAATAACAATCAAATCATCACTGGTGCTGATCGAACAGAGGAATACCTTCCCTATTTGAAAGGTAAAAGAATAGCCATTATGGCTAACCCTACTAGCATAATCGGAGAAAAGCACCTGGTAGACAGCCTTCAATCTCTAGGGGTGGAGATTGTCAAGGTGTTTGGTCCGGAACATGGCTTTCGTGGCAATGTGGGGGCAGGCGTGCATGTGAAGGATGAAATAGACAGTAAAACAGGTATTCCCATTGTTTCACTTTACGGAGCCAAAAGAAAACCTTCCAAAGAAGATTTGGAAAACGTGGATCTTTTGATTTATGATTTACAGGATGTTGGCTGCCGCTTCTATACCAATATCAATGCGTTGGTACGCCTTATGGAAGCCTGTCATGAGAATAACCTGGAATTGCTAATTTTGGACAGACCAAATCCCAATGGCTACCTTATCGATGGCCCAGTTTTGGACATGAAATACAAATCAGGAATAGGCCAATTCCCGATTCCTATGTCTCATGGATTGACAGTTGCAGAATTTGCTATGATGGCCAATGGTGAGGGATGGCTGGAAGACAAGGTGCAGTGCAAATTGAAAATTATCCCGGTAGCCAATTACACGCATGACATGCCTTATACCCTGCCCGTCTCTCCTTCTCCCAATTTAAACACCCAACAGGCCGTTCTTCTATACCCTTCTACCTGCATGTTTGAAGGCACCTATGTCAATCATGGCCGGGGCACCTATTTCCCATTCATTGTCTTTGGAAGTCCTGCTTATAAAGGTATTTACTCCTTTTCATACACCCCAAAAAGCATAAAAGGAATGTCTACCAGCCCTTTATTTATGGATCAGGTATGTTATGGCCTTGACCTGAGGAATTACGATACGGATTTACTGAGAAAATCCAGACAAATAAATTTAAAGTGGATCATGGAGCTTTACAAAAATAGCCCGGAGAAAGAAATTTTTTTTGATGGAAGTCTAAGCAAACAAATGAACAATATCGAAATACAGATAGGTTCTGGATTGTTCCGGCAGCAAATCATCGACGGTGTGCCAGAAAGTGAAATTCGAGCAAGCTGGGAACCGGGCTTGAGTAATTATAAATTGATGAGAAAAAAATACTTGCTTTACCCTTGATGGGAAATAACTATTACTGATTTTATCAAGGTGGCATTGAAATTGAAGTACGATTTGAAATAAAAACACAGCTGGACAAGTTTCGGCATTTGTGGGAATAAGAAATGGTTAAAAACGTAAGGAATATGAAATTTGATTGGTTGAAAACCCTGGTTTTTAGTGCGGCAGTAATCGTTGCAGGATTTTTCATAGGTAACATGCACAAAATTGGCAAGCAATACGACCGAACAGTGCAAGTAAAAGGCTTGTCCGAACGAGAGGTAGATGCGGACCTTGCGGTTTGGCCCATTAATATTTCACTAACAGCCAATGACCTGAATGTACTGAGTGGTGATATAGAAAGACAAAATAAAGAGGTCTACAACTTTTTTATTGGCCAAGGCTTCAGTGAAGATGAATTGACCAAAGGAAGTACCAATATCAGTGATGTTCGGGCAGATCGCTACAATACCAATGCTCAGTACAGTGAGTTTCGATACTTAGCCAAGTCTGAATTCACCGTTAGGACCAAGGACCTTGGTAAACTTCAGAAAGCACTTTCAGAATCACTCACACTCATGTCAAAGGGCATCTTATTAGAATCGAAAAACACTTGGAGACCCATTGAATATATATTCACAGGCTTGAATGAGCTAAAACCCTCCATGATTGAAGAAGCAACAAAAAATGCACGCGAAGTAGCAGAAAAATTTGCCCGCGATTCGGATTCTAATGTTGGAGAAATCAGAACGGCAAGGCAAGGCTTATTCACGATTAACGACAGGGATGAAAACACACCCCAAATCAAAACCGTTAGGGTGGTCACCACCATTGACTTTCAATTGGAGGACTAAGCCTCCCCTATTTTCTCTAATATTTTATAAGTAATCAAATAGGCAGGCCTCACCCCATCCGTTCCAAGTGCTCCGGAGGCTAGGGTACTGCCCGTTTCCAAAGGATTGTCAGAAGCATAATAAGCATACATTACTTTAACGTTTTTGCGTATGCTGTTTCTAATTTTACTTGCAGATTGAATGGCTTTCTGGTAATGCGCGCCTTCCATTTCCAGTCCTGCGGCTTTCCATGAAGATTCCATAAAATAACCCAATACCTCCTTATTTTGAAGAGATGTACCTAAAACAGTAATCATTGGCCCGTCATATACTCCTAATCCGTATCCTTCAAAATCAGTGGCATTCAATTCGTTTTTGAAAGGATAATTGTCTGCAGTTCCTTCAAATACATGGGCATTTGGGATCATAATGTCCCCTTTCTTCCCTTCCAAAATCCCCGCTTTCCCCATAATAGAAATGGTGGTAATGTTCAATGGAATTTGTTTATCTCCAAGCTCATATGGTTTTAACAATTCATCCAAACATTCATAAGCCTGCTCACCAAAAGCATAATCCATCACTACCAATACTGGCCGTTTCTTTTTACCTTCAGGCAGTTTTACTCCAGGAATCAAAAGGTCGGAAACCATCTTGTCTGTATCAATTATCTGAACACCAATATTGGTTCCTGAAGAGTCTGGCACTTGCGTCAATCCATGCTTCAAAGCATAGGCTAAAATCTCCTTTCCTTTACTTCCTTTGCCATTTACACTGATTTCCATGGCCATATCCTCAATGGAATCATAATCCGCCAAATCTAAGGCCTGGTACCCGTATATGGTATTGATCACACTGTGAAGGTTAGCACTAATCACATGTATGGGCCTTGCCAACAAATCTTGCTCATCCAGTACAGCTTTGATCGTATTGGCCCAAGATTCACCATATACGTGATGTCCTACTCTTTCCCTCAGCGTTGCCGAAAAAGATATCTCTCTGTCTCTTTCTTCCAGCATTTCTTCCATTGACAACCTTCCCATATGGTAAATAATAGAAAACAGGCTGTTGCTATTTATAGAATTCTCAAATTTCTGAACCGCATTCTTGGTTTCCTCAAAGGTTCTTCCGGTCAGGTGGCTAAGGTAGGAACAAGCAGCTTCCTTATTGTACTCCTCTCCTCTGATCTCCTTCTCCACAACCTCTTTCAATTTTTTCCAGTTGAGATTGATCCTTCCTTTGGGATCTGTGCTGTTCTTACGGATTTTCTCTGACTCTATGTATAAGAAAGTAAGGTGAGTAAGTATATCATAAATATCACTCTTCCCTCGAGTCATCTCAACGTACATCTGTTCCTCATCTACACGATAGCAGTTTCTTTTTCTTTTTGAGGGAATTAAGGGAGGAAATCCAGAGTCTTCATAGCCTTCCCTACTGATCAGGCGTATGTACCTGCATTCTTCTATGCCTTGGGGAAGTCGCTCCATAACATATAACAATCCTTCCAACTCAAGTTTTTCTGAATCATTTACCAAACCGTAGATCTCCGGGCTTAAAGTAAGTAAAGCTTCAACCAAAGATTCTCCAGAAACCCCCGTGGGCTTATAATTTCCTCGCATAAAAAGATGACGCATGGTAATGTACAAGCGTTCAATGGCTGCCCTGGATTCTTGTGCTTTAGTTCTTTTCATATTGTTGAGGTTTAAAAATTAGGTAAAATTACAAAATTTTATTCTGCTTAGAGAAAAATAAAAGTTGATTTAACAAAAACACAATTTTATACAATATAAATCTGGGCCGAGAAGTTTAGAAAACTTCATTAGGAAATTTTACCCAACTTAATTTTTATTACTCCGTCGGTATTCCCTAAGTGAGGCGTTATCCCTTCATTCTCTAAAGTAATAAGCCCCTTTTCATGCAACCAAGCAACCGCCCTATTTTCATCATCCATAAAACTTTCCCAATTACTGGGAAAAATCCATTTAACAACTTCCGTGGGACAGAAAGACATTTCTTTTTTTCGTTTGGCCATTTCCATTGTTGCCAATACTAAGATACCCTTATCGAGATAGTTCATTTTAAAAAAATTTCAATTGTCCATTGCCTTTAAATTGACTGAAGTCGAGGGAAGGCATTTTTGACTCCTTAGGGAGGTATTTCCTAATAGAAAGCTGCACCAAATCCGAAATCGATTTTGCTAACACTCCTTCACCTTTAATCCTTCTACCCCATTCTGTATCATTGGCTTTGCCACCATGCAATGCTTCTATTTGATGCATTACTTTATCAGTTCTATCAGGAAAATGCTCTTCCATCCAGTTTCTAAATAATTCTTTCACCTGACCATTCAACCTGACTACGGTATACCCCACTTTCCTAGCACCGGCTTCGGCCGCTAATTGGATAATTTGCGGAATAGCTTCAGTATTAATGCCAGGAATAATCGGCGCAACCATAATGCCAGAAGGTATTCCAAGCTCAGAAAATTTACGAATCAATTCAATTTTCTTTTGCGCTACGGCTGTTCTAGGCTCAAGAAGTAACTTCAGTTTATTGTCCAGGTGATTGATGGAAAAATAGACATGCACCAGATTTCTTTCAGACAGTGCTTTTAAAATATCTGTGTCTCGTTCTATAAGGCTGTTTTTAGTAATCACACTTACAGGATGCCTGTATTCAAGACATGTTTCAAGGATTTTCCGTGTGAGTTTATACTTGCTTTCCGCAGGTTGGTAGCAATCTGTATTCCCTGAAAGCATGATGGTCTGTGGCTGATAATTCTTTTTTTCGAATTGTTTTTTCAGCTGGGTAGGAAGGTCAGTTTTTACCAGAATATTGGTTTCAAAACCTAATCCTGAATCATAACCCCAATTTTGATGTGAGTTTCTAGCGTAACAATAGATACAGCCGTGCTCGCATCCCTGGTAGGGATTTACAGAGTAATTCAGCGGCAAATCAGGACTATCATTGACACTAAGTGCTGATTTTGTGTTGACATTTATAAATTTGGTGGGAGGATTTTCCTCATATTCAGGAAGATCAATTCCTTCAATGTGCTCCTGTACCAGACTGGCTTTTTCATACTTATTACCCGGCTGATGTCCCGTACCTCTTCCCTTAAAATCCGCAGCTTTCATAGGGAGCAATGTATAAAAATAGCAGTAAAAAACCTTATCAGGTATTACAAACCATGATAAAAGCTGGAGGGAAATTCTTCAGCGTAAATGCCGTCTTTATGGTACTAAAATGCATTGCAAACTGAAAGCGCAATAAATAAGAGTAGCAAATCTGAATAAAGAAACCACTAGGTTTGAGCATCAAGCTGCTTTTCTCGTAAATGGCAGTTCTTGATTCTTTTGCAATAAGGCTAAAAGGTAGAGAGGATAAAATTAAATCTACCGGATTACCTCCAAGGTGCTGATCCATATTTTCTGCTGAGTCACAAATTATGACAACATTGTCTGAACCATATTGCTTTTTCAGATTTTCGCAAAAATGCTCACTAATCTCAAAAACATAAAGCACCGCATCTTTATCCATCCGTTCGATAATACCTTTGGTAATGCTTCCGTCTCCTCCTCCAAGCTCCACAATGACCTTCGCACCTTTGAAATTAGCAAAGGACAGCATCTTATTTACCAAAGACTTTGAACTAAATGTTACAGCGCCAGTAGTTTTAATATTGACAAACAATTCTTTAAAAAGCGAACTTTTATTCATTAGTTAATTGAATTAAACCAGGGTTGAGCTTTAAAACCTTCTGCAATTGAATTTTATAAATATTTAAATACCATCACAAATTTCAAAGTTACTAAAATCAACTTCATAAAATTCATTTTATTTCAAAAAAAGAAAAATTCATTTTGATAAAACGAAGTAAACTTGCCAAGAACCATTCTCGGGACAAATACCAACATTTAACAAATAACTATTCAAATATTGAGTATTAAACCTTAATTTTAGCTTTTAGTTACGCACAAAACACTAAAAATGAAGTCGAAAAAACAACTCATTTTATCTAATTTTGCTGTCTTTTTTGCTTGCATGCTTTTAATTCTAGGCCCTGCACGAGCTCAAAGCGACAGAAATGGAGACAGGAGGGTTACCTCCAGTTATTTCATTTCGAACGCCACAGTGATTCCTACAGCCGGTAAAATTCACCGCAATTATGATATTGTCTTCAAAGATGGTATCATCACTCAAATAGGAAAAAACCTAACGGTACCCAAAGATTCAAAAGAAATAAAAGGGGAATCCCTTTTCGTTTATCCCGGATTTATTGATTTGGGAAACCAATTAGGCGTTCAGCCACCAGAGCTTCCTGATAGGCCCAGTGATTTTGACACCTCTAACCCAATCCCGGAATTGGCGGGAATCCACCCTCAGTTTTCCTCAGCAGACCATTATAAGTTTTCCGAAAGTGATGAAAATGAAATGAGAAAACTCGGTTTCACCATTGCTCAAAAAATACCAGTAGGAAATGGAATGTTACCTGGAACGACTACTATAGTCATTTATGGGCATGAGAAAAATAATAACCTGCTTAAAGAAGATAAATCTCTGTATTTTCAATTCAATACTGTAGGCGGTGTTTACCCACATACCAAGTTAGCTGTAATGGCGAAGTGGAGAGATCTTTTCCAAAACGCAGTTCTTTATCAGGAACATACTGCTATATATGAGAAAAATAAATTAGTGAAGAGGGTCACAACAGATCCGGTATTAGAGGCATTGATTCCTGTAACTCAGAATCAGAAAACGCTCTTGGTAGCCGGTAGAAATGAATTGGATGTTCGAAGGGCCCTGAAAATGCAAGAAGATAATAACTTTAAACTTATTTTACTTGGAGTAAATGAGGGACCAGAACTTATCCCCATCCTTAAATCCAAACAAGTTGGGGTAATACTAAAACTTGCACTAACTGATGACAATTTCTTAGAAGGCCTGGAAGGTGAGGAACAAGGAAAGGATTACGAGGAAAGGCTTAAAAAAGGCCAAGAAGCCTATCTTGAATCCTTGCGTTTAGCTTCGAAGTACGAAAAAGAGGGAATCCCATTTGCATTTACCAGCTTGGATTTAGATAAAAAGGATTTTTTCAGTAACCTAAAACTTATGGTAAGCAATGGGCTTTCCAAAGATGTTGCCCTTGCAGCCTTGACCAGCAATCCTGCAAAACTTCTTGGTATCGAATCCATTAGCGGTAGCATTGCGCCGGGAAAAATGGCCAATATGGTAATTATGACAGACAGTCTCTTTTCTAAAGATGGAAAAGTATCAATGGTTGTTAGTGATGGTTACTTGTTTGATTACACTGAAGAAAACAGCCCGGAAAAACCCGGAAATCAGGTTTGGACCTATGCCGCGGAAACCCCTGTAGGCCAATCGAAAGGCAGCTGGGAATTTTTTAAGAAAAACGAGCAATGGAATGGCACTGTCTCCTATGACAGTCCTAAAGGAACTGGAATCAAAAAGACTAAAATGGAAAACCTGGAGCTTAAAGACGATTCTTTGTCTTTTTCCTTTAAGGTTGAAACCGAAGAGGCTGTTTTAGATGTAACGGTAACAGGCACTATTAATGAAAACAAGTTTGAAGGCAGTATGGACATTTCAGGTTATAACCAATTTACCGTACAGGCTACTAAAAAAGAAAAACCGAATAACAACCATGAATAAGAAAAGACAGTTACTGGCTGGTTTATTAATTTGGTTGAGCGTGCAAGTCTCTGCGCAGGAGAATCAATCAGGAGATGTATTGATAAAAAATGCCCAGGTTATTACTATAACCAACGGTACATTGGATAACACAGATGTTTTGGTTAAAAATGGCATCATCGCAGAAATCGGAACCAATCTAAAAGCATCAAAAAACACCAAGACAGTGGATGCTTCAGGACAATTTTTAATGCCTGGGATCATTGATGCGCATTCCCACCTTGCCCTTGAAATCATCAATGAAGCCAGCAGTCCGATCACTGCGGAAGTTCAAATGAGCGATGTTATCGACCCATATGATATTTCAATCTATAGGGCTTTGGCAGGAGGCACCACCATCTCTCATGCCATGCATGGATCTGCAAACGTAATTGGTGGACAAAACGTGACCTTAAAACATCGCTATGGAACCCATGATCCAGATAGGCTAATAATGCAAGAAGCTCCAAGAACAATTAAATTTGCCTTGGGAGAAAATCCAACACGGGTACATGGCATAGGGAAAAACCTTCAACCCCGATCCAGAATGGGTGTAGAGGCAGTCATAAGAAATGGTTTTGAAGAAGCTCTACAATACAAATCCGCCTGGGAAAAATGGAACAAGGAAAAGCAGAAAAAAGAAATTACTACTGCCCCGCCAAAATACAATACCAGACTGCAAACACTCGTGGATATATTGGATGGCAAAATAATCATTCATTGTCATTCTTACCGGGCAGATGAAATCTACATGCTGATCCAAGTATGCCAAGAATACGGTATTGACAAAATCGTGTTTTCACATGTCAATGAAGGGTTTAAAGTAGCCCCTGAACTGGCAAAATACACCATGGGAGCTTCGGTATTTTCTGATTGGTGGGCTTATAAGTTTGAGGTTTACTATTCCACTGCCTACAATGCAGCAATCCTAACCAAAAATGGCGTAGTGACCTCAATTAATTCAGACTCAGATGAACTCATCCGGCACCTTTACCATGAAGCAGCTAAAACACAGCGGTATGGAGGGCTTACCGATGAAGAAGCATTGTCTTTGATAACTATCAACCCCGCCAAACAATTGGGCATTGATAAATACGTAGGCTCTATAGAGGTAGGCAAACAGGCTGACCTGGTTTTATTTGACAAGCATCCGCTTTCTATTTACGCCATCCCGCAGATGACCTGGGTAGATGGAATTAAGTATTTTGATAGGAATACAGATCAAGCTGACCAAAGGTTAAAAATCAACCTTAAAAGATCTCTTGACCCATATCGTATAAGCAGCGGAACACATAACTGCATGCAAGACGCTCAAGCGTTGTTTACTGAAAACCACCACCATTAATAGTTGAAAATGAAAAGGCAAGTCAATTTCCTTTATTATAGAAGGGTTCAAATGAAAAAATTAAACCTATTAATTTGGTGTTGTTGTTTACTCCTTAGTCAAAGCCTTATGGCCCAGATAGAAGGAGAAGTAATAAAACCATACAAAGCCAACTTCCTTCTCACCAATGCTAAAATCTATACGGTCACCAAAGGTATTCTGGAAGACCATGATTTGCTCATTGAAGATGGTTTAATCAAGGCTATAGGTAAAAATATTCCTCAGCAAAACCACACCGTCATCGACTGCACTGGAAAGTCATTGTATCCTGGATTTATAGACAGTGGAACAAGCTTAGGGATTGTAGAGGTAAATTCATTAAAGGAAACCCAGGATTATATGGAACTGGGAAAAGTAACCCCTCAAATGCAAGCCTTAACGGCTGTTAATCCTAATGGAGTAGCCATACCTGTAACAAGGGTAAGCGGAGTTACCACAGTGCTTACACAACCTAGAGGTGGCCACTTCCCTGGAACTGCAGCATTAATCAATCTCAATGGTTATACACCTGGGCAGATGTTTGGCGGGTTTAAGGGAGTAATCATGAATTACCCTTCTGCAGTAAGATCAGGAAGTAACGACACTAGATCTTTAGAGGACTTGCAAAAAACAGCAACAAAAAACCTGGATGAAATAAACAAACTTTGGGAAAAAGCCGCTACCTACCTTGCTATTAAAAGCAAAGGAGGAGAATTGGAATACTACCCCGAAATGGAGCAACTCTCTAGGGTTTTAAACAAAGAACTACCCCTTCTAATAGAAGTAAACGCTGCCAAAGACATTGTTTCAGCATTGGAATGGATCAAAGAAAAAGATGTAAATGTTGTACTTACTGGAGTGGCTGAAGGATGGAAAGTTGCAGATAAAATTGCAGCAGCAGGTGTTCCCGTAATCACAGGCCCAGTCTTGACCTTGCCTAGCAGAGACTCGGACAATTACGATGCCTCCTACAATAATCCGGCTTTGCTTCAAAAAGCTGGGGTCAAAGTAGCTTTGCGGACAATGGAAGCCGAAAACGTAAGAAACCTGCCTTTTAATGCTGGTTTTGCTGCGGCTTACGGAATGGGAATCACCGAGGCATTAAAAGCCATTACCATCATTCCTGCCGAAATATTTGGAGTTGATGACAGTTTGGGCTCTTTGGAAGAAGGCAAGAAAGCTAGCCTCTTTATCTCAGACGGAGATCCATTTGAACCAAAAACTCAAATCCATCAGGTGTTTATTGATGGGTACAGAATACCCATGACCAATAGACATATCAGGCTATACCAGGAATTTCTTGAAAGAGAAATGCAGCCCTAGTTCCAGGGATTTTTCCGAACGCCAGGATCTGATCTATCTTATTTATCAAAAGTGAGCCTTGTTTCATGAAAAACACATTCTATTTATATTTATTGTTGTTGGGAATCTTGTTTGCCTGCCAAAATGAAGACCAATCAGAAGAAATGACCATCCTCATCACTGAGGTCAAAGAGAAATATGCCCCGGATAAAAGGGTTGCCCTATTCGATGTCCAATGGGAAAATGGTATCCTAAGCGGTGAAACGAATTTACCTGAAGCTTATAAGGAGTTGACAGACAGGTTTAGTTCAAACAATATTTCATATACAGACTCCATCCAAATACTGCCTGATCCAGCACTGGGAAGTAAGAATTTAGCATTGGTGACCAATTCTGTGGCCAATATAAGAAGTGCCCCCAAGCACTCTGCTGAATTGGCTACACAAGCCCTGATGGGAACTCCATTAAATGTTTTGAAAGCAGAAGGTAGTTGGTACTTGGTACAAACCCCGGACGCATACTTATCATGGGTAGATGCCGCCGCCATAGTCCTGGTCGACCAAAACACCATGGACGAATGGCTTCAAAAAGAAAAAATTGTCGTCACTGAAATGATCAGCACGATTTATGAAAATGACAGTTTCGACCAAATTGTAAGTGATATTACCGCAGGGAACGTACTGAAATTGCAGGGCTATGAAAATGGAAATTACCAGGTAATCCTTCCAGATCAACGCAGAGGAATTATAAAAGGAGATCAAGCCGTGACCTATGATACCTGGAAAAACAGTAGAAGTACAAGCGACAACAATCTCATTCAAACCGCCAAAAAAATGATGGGCGCCCCTTATTTATGGGGAGGAACTTCACCAAAAGGAGTAGACTGTAGTGGGTTTACCAAGACCATTTATTTTCTTAATGGCATGGTCATTCCTAGAGATGCTTCCCAGCAAGTCAATGAAGGAGAGCTCATTGACAATGATAAAAACTGGGACAATTTACAAGTAGGTGATTTGTTGTTTTTTGGGGTTCCCGCCACGGAAACAAGCAAAGAGCGTGTAGTACACGTAGGCATGTGGATTGGGGATGGACAATTCATTCACTCAAGAGGAAGAGTAAGAGTGAGTAGTTTTAACCCTGAAGATGAAAATTTTGACGCCCCTGAATTAGCCCGTTACTTAAGAACCAAACGAATTCGAAACCAACCAAGTGAGCACATTCTCACTGTAGATCAGGTATTACAATAAGTAAAACTACCATGAAAAAATTACTCTTTTTCTTTTTCACCATAGGCTTAGCTTCAAACTTGTTTGCACAAAAACAAATGAATGGCTATTCTGAAAGTGAAACCAAGCAACAGAATACCATCGAGGATTTATTTTTAGACATGGTGGATTTCCCTGGCTATAAAGACCATTTAATCACCATCACTGCCCATCCTCATACAGCGGGTTCTAAGGCCAATGAAGAGGTAAGGGACTACCTGATTAAAACAATGGAAGGGGCGGATCTAGAGACCACCTTATATCCCTACGATGTGTATATTCCAAAGGATCCTGGAACTTCTGTAGTAGAAATTGTTACGCCTAAGCGAAAACCTTTAAATCAAAAGGAAGACATCATTTCTGGAAATCCTTATTCTTCACACCCAGAACTTCCTAAAGGCTGGAATGCCTATTCGGGTTCTGGGGAGGTAACTGCTGAGGTTGTATATGCCAACTATGGAACAAAGGAAGATTATGAAAAACTAGCAGAGCTAGGAATAGACATCCAAGGGAAAATAGTACTGGCAAGGTATGGTAAAAATTTTCGTGGGTTCAAAGCTAAGTATGCTGAACAATACGGTGCTGCAGGTGTATTGATCTATACGGACCCAAGAGATTATGGGTACAGCAAGGGATTGGTTTATCCTGAAGGCAATAATTACAATGAAAGTGCTATTCAAAGAGGGTCTGTATTGACAGAGTCATTTACAGGGGACCCTTTAACCCCTTTTGAACCAGCTCTTCCATTGGATGGAAAAACCAAAATCAAACGGTTGAATGTAAACGAAACAAGTTTACACACCATCCCAGTAACTCCTATTGGCTATGGTGCTGCAGGAGAAATAATGGCATGGATGAAAGGCAAACCAGTTCCAGGAGCATGGCAAGGTGGATTACCTTACACCTATAGATTTGAGGGAGGCCCAGATTTAAAAGTCAGACTCGGCGTATCACAACCCAAAGAGTTTGTTCGAATCAACAATATAGTAGGTACCGTAAAAGGAAGTTTGTATCCCGATGAATGGATAATCTTAGGTTGCCATTATGATGCATGGGCATTTGGAGCTACTGATCCAGGTAGCGGAACAGCCATGCTATTGACCTTGTCAGAAGCACTTGGCAAGCTTGTCAAAGTAGGCCATAGACCTAAGAGATCCATCATGATTGCACATTGGGATGGTGAGGAATACGGAGTAATTGGTTCTACTGAATGGGTAGAGCAAATGAAAAAAGAACTGGGAACAAATGCTGTAGCTTATTTGAATTTTGACGCCGGTGTTTCAGGCAGAAGTTTCGGCGGTGCAGCAGCACCTAGTCTAAAGAAGATCATGACTGATGCGGCAAAAAAAGTAATTTACCCGGATTCTACCAAGACTGTTTTCGAAATGTGGTCAAAAGATGGTAAAAGCCTACCTATTGGTAATCTTGGTGGTGGTTCAGATCATATCGCTTTTTATATGCATGCGGGTGTTCCATCCATGAGCGGAGGAACAGGCGGAAAAACGCTTTATCATACCAATTACGATGATTTCCTTTTCTATGAGAATTTTGTTGACCCAAGCTTAAAAATGGGAGGTGCAGTAGCACAATGGGCAGGAATCATGTCCTTGAAGCTGGCCAATGCCACTCTTATCCCTTACGACTTGCCGCGCTATGCGCAAGACCTGAGCATGCATTTCACAACTGCTACTAACAAAATTAAAACCTATTATCCAGAATTCTCAGGTTTCAAAAAATCCGAATCCGCCATCAATACATTGGAAAAAACCACCAACGAATTAAGTAAAGCACTTCCCAAAGCAATCAATGAAGGTCGATTAAATGCAAAAGAAATAAAGCAGCTCAACACTGATTTGATCCAACTTGAAAAGAGTTTTCTTTATAAGGAAGGAATGCCCTTTGGCCCATGGTACCAGTCCTTGTATGCGTCAAATGACCCATACAGTGGCTACGCATCTTGGATCTTACCAGCCATTGAATATCAAATCGCCAATTCAAAAAAAGACCAATTAAGCCATTGGGACACAGTTTATGAAAAAGCCATTTTAAACCTTAATGAAAAAGTTAAGGCCATTGGTGAAAAAATTGAACAGTAGATAATTACAGCCTTATTCCAAGACCTTAAAAAAGGCATGCTTAGTATACTCAAATCATAGAATTATTTAATACAAAACCCCGGATAAAACCCGGGGTTATTTTGTTTTAAGCCTTTTTCACTTTGTTGAACCTGAAATATACAACCTATTACGTGCTGAAATCGCTTCAAAATCAGCCACTTCGTTGCTGTTTTCAATTTCACCATAGCGGTGCTATGCTAAAATCTCCAAACAGCCTGATTATCTTTCGATTGCAACACTTCCCGTAAACACGGGACAGGCTTCACCCCTGACTATTGTCAGGACGGAGAAATCCTATTACATAATCCGGGTTGAAATACAAACTAGGAAGGTATTTCGCAATCGCGATTCTACCCTCTAGGATTTATTTCTCTTTAGGTTTATCGTAGTGAATGGTTTTGGTGCCTTTGTACAATTCAAATACCAAGAGTCTGCAATCGATGGTCCCATTATAAAATGGAATCCTTCTTTTGGGCTTGAGGCCAATTTTCTTACCCAAATCAAGGTTTCCGGTAAAAACCAATCCGGTATATCCGGCACAGCTCTTTTTCATAAAATCACCAATCTCCCTATAGATAAGTTCCAGTTCTTCTTCCTCCCCTAACCTTTCTCCATATTCAGGGTTAAAGAAGATCGCCCCTTTTTCGGCTTCTGGTATGGTGGCCTCTCTGAAGTCACAAATTTCAAATTGAATGAATTCCTCCACTCCAGCTTCTTTGGCATTTGCTTTACTGGCATTGACCGCCCTTTCACTGATATCTGAGGCAATGATTGGGAAATCAGGTTGTGGCTTAATCTTTTGAGTTAACTTTTTCTTTAACTCATAGTAAACCCCTGCATCATAACCATTGATGTACATAAAGGCATAATCATCCCTAAACAAGCCAGGGTATCGATCTGTTGCCATCATGACTGCTTCTATGGCCACGGTACCGGCACCACACATAGGGTTAATAAATGGGCTTTTACAATCCCATCCGGATGCGATCAAAGAAGCCGAGGCAAGTGATTCCATCATTGGAGCACTTCCTGGGATTTTCCTATAACCATGCTTGATAAGCGTATCACCGGATGTATTGATATAGATAGTCGCTTGCTCCCCTTTCCAAAAGAATTGGAATACGGATTCATTAAGCTCTGAGCCAGAATCTGGTCTGGAACCAAATTTTTCTCTGAACCTATCTGCGATAGCGTCTTTAATTTTTACATTGACAAATAAGGGATTGTCTACTGTCTCATGTTTCACATTACTTATAACAGAAAAATAACCATCTTCGGCTATATAATCCTCCCAAGGTAAGGCCTTGATCACATCGTAAAGACCTTCAATATGGTCCAATGGGAAAGAATGAATTTCATAGAGAACATGGCTGGCAGTTCTCAAATGCATGTTTAAAAAAATACAGTCATTTAAGGTTCCTTGTAATGCCACGTGTGTTCGGAAAACACCTTCAATTTCAAAGCCCAGTGCAATCAACTCAGCTTCTAAAAAGGGTGCATTTCTGTCATAACAGGTTATGACTATTTTTCCTTCCTTATTAAAATCTATCATGATACAAATATACCGGAAAAAATTGGCATGAAACGAAAATATCCCATTGCCTGAAGACCAAATCTATTGCTTTTTCAAAACCTTTTGTACTGCTTCATAGGTAGCAGGGTCATTTACATTTTTAAACTCCTCCTTATCAGGGGCATGTAAAAGTGCCACATCCGAATTAATCAAAACCTTTCTTGGACAACTGTAGCCCTGACTTAAATATCTGAACAAAACAGGGTAGGCCCTGGGCTCCCAAATAGTAACCAAAGGTTCTGGGAATTTACTATCTGAATCCAAAAAGGAGGTTGCCAATTTGGAAGGGTTGCGATTGCTAATCAAGTAATCCAGTGTTTTTTGACTTAAAAAGGGCAAGTCGCAAGCAACACTCAACCATGCCACATCAGGTTTTTCCATAAATGCAGAAATAAGTCCCCCCATAGGCCCCATTCCTATTAGTTTGTCCTTAATTATAAACTGCTCATTGTCAAAACCTGCCTCCTGTTCAGCATTGCAGGAAAGAAAGACTTCTTTGCAATAAGTCTTCAACAATTCACTTACATGCTCTTTCTGACTTTTTTCATGATAGGTTAAGTTTGCTTTATCCCTATTCATTCTAGTACTCTTGCCACCAATCAATACCAATCCATTCAATTCTGGCTGATTTTCCTTCATAAAATCTTTTATAAAAGAAAGTATTTTATTGGTTTCGCCGATTTTAAAAACCTGGATCTCTTCCCAATTACTAAAATGGCCTTTAATACAATCCGGTATATCCGTCTGCCCCTCCTGTAATAGAAATAGCTTCACATTGGTAAGCTTGCCTAATTTCTTATCCATAGGCTTCTTAGGGTCTATGACCAATACTTGGTCTTTGGCCTTAAAATGATTGGCATTGATCAGTATAAGCTCTTGGTTGTTCAACCATTCCCGCTGCTCAAAAACAGAAATATTCTCCTGTCTCCTATCCAACCTTTTGAAAACAATCTTGTCTCTCAATTCAGTCACTTCAGGAAATTGCATAAGGCTGTCTTTGTTTCCCTCTCCGGCAAGTAATTGGTCTCCTTCTTTATGGTCAGCATCAACATAGGCCATTTTGTAATCGCTGGAAAGATTCAGAATAAGCTCATGGACCATTTTCTGAATAATACCACATGAAGTTCCCAAAAAGCCCAACTCTATCCTGCCATAATCCCCCAGAGATGGTCTGGCCAAAGAAACATGTTTTTGGTGCTTATCTTTTGAAATCACGTTTACCTCCTGTTTTCTCTTCTAATTTCATTTCCTTAATCAATATATCATGTGAAAATCCTTTGCACATGTCATAGATCGTCAATGCGGCTATAGACACCCCTGTCATGGCTTCCATTTCTACTCCAGTTTTTCCTGTAACACGGGTACTGCAGCTGATCAATATCTCTTCCTCCCCTGCTATTTCTATATTTACCTTACAATCATCCATTCCTATGGGATGGCATAAAGGAATCAAATCTGAAGTTCTTTTTGCGCCCATGGTCCCTGCAATAATGGCCGTTTGGAAAACAGGTCCTTTTTTAGTGACCAACTCAGAAACATCATTGAGTGATTGCATTATTTCCTTGCCCAATACCATCCTGCAGGAAGCCTTCGCAAAGCGTTGTGTAATTTGTTTCCCTCCTACATCAACCATCGCAGGGTTCCCTGTTTTATTGTCCAGATGTGTAAAGTCTTTTTTAGTCATTACAATGAATTAAATTAAGAAGCTGTTCGTAAATCATTAACTACTTTGCTTATATAACTAATGGCAAAATCCACATTTTCTTCGGTAGTGAACCTACCAAGAGAAAGCCGCAAAGTAGCCATTGCAGTGGGACCATCGAGGCCCATGGCTGTGAGTACATGTGAGGGCTTATCTGTCACACTGCTACAGGCAGCCCCAGAACTGACCGCCAATTTTTTATTAATTCTAATCAACAAAGGTTTACCTAAAATGCCTCGGAACGAAACATTACATACATATGGCAATCGATTGGAAGAACCGTTTAACTGACTGCCTTCAATTTCAAGCAAGCCTGTTTCTAATTTATTTCTCAATTTAGAAAGCCTTTGGGCTTCATCCAACTGATTGGCTAGTCCTAAAGAAGAAGCCTTTCCTAACCCCACTATGCCGGGTACATTTAAGGTACCACTTCTCAAATCTCTTTCTTGACCTCCACCTGTGATTTGAGCTTTTAAAGTTAATTTGGGACTGCCTTTCCTTATGTACAAGGCGCCTACCCCTTTAGGTCCGTACATTTTATGTGCAGAAAGCGCCAACATATCCACTCCCAATTCTTTGACATTCAATGGGATTTTGCCAATGGCTTGAACAGCATCTGTTAAAAAGAGTACGCCATGCTCCCTGGCCAAGGCTGCCATTTCTTTGATGGGATGCAAATTACCTGTCTCATTATTGGCCGTCATGGCAACCAATAACAGGGTATTTTCTTTAAAGCTGGACTTCAATTGGTCCAAGGAGATTTCCCCATTGGCATTCACAGGAAGACAAGTCCATTCAAAACCCTGTCGAACCAAATCTTCCATGCTGTCAAGAACTGCCTTGTGTTCTGTAGCTATGGTAATGAGGTGTTTTTTGTTCTCATTTTTGGCCAAGGCAAGGCCTTTTATTGCCAGATTAATGGCTTCAGTCGCACCACTAGTAAATAGAATTTCTTTAGCGGCTGCTCCAATCAATTCGGCTACTTCCTCCCTTGCGGATTCTACCGCATCTGCAGCAAACCAACCATAGGGATGATGTCCACTAGAGGCATTGCCATAAGTAGAGGTAAAGTAGGGCAACATTGCCTCTACTACCTCTGGATGACATGGAGTGGTTGCATTGTAATCAAAATAAAGGGGTAAATCCATTCAATACGGTTTCAATTGATCCAATTATTTGGCCAACCTTTCAGCCATTTGAATTGCTTGGTAGGCATTCACTATACCTCCAGTTTGGCTCAGATCTCCAAAATTGACCATTTCCTCTTGTCCGGGAAGATTAACTTTTTCCCCTCCGGCTTTATAAACGGAGTTCTTTAGAATGCTTCGTACTTCCTTAGGCTTAAGTTCAGGATAATAGGCAAGCAATAATGCAGCAACCCCTGATACAGTTGGTGCAGCCATACTTGTACCACTATTGTTTTCGTATTCTGAGCCAGGAATGGTAGAATAAATATCTACCCCTGGAGCAAATAAATCTACACCTTCTTTACTAAAATTAGAAAAGGTAGCGGGTAAATCTTGATTATCCCTTGGGCCGGAAGCACCGACTTCAATCCAAGCATTAGATGTACCTCTCTTGGCAAACCACCTGTTTGGGAAATTATTTTCCGGCGTAACTTCCTTGGAACTATTTCCTGCTGCATGAATTAAAAGTACTCCTTTTTTTTCTGCATATTTGACGGCCTTGTCTACGTATTTTTTTCCAGGAGAATAGGATTTACCAAAACTCATGTTGATGATTTTAGCACCATTGTCAACTGCATACCTAATTGAATTGGCAATATCCTTGTCTCTCTCATCCCCATTAGGCACAGCCCTTATCGGCATAATCAACACATGATCCGCTATCCCTTCAATCCCTAAGTCGTTACCACGATTAGCGGCGATGATTCCTGCTACATGGGTTCCATGAGATGGATCAGGACCTGTAGGGTCGTTATTTCCATAATATTTTTCTTTGTAATCCTCAGGATCATCTCCTACAATATGTCTAGGATCAAAATCTGTATTGTAGGCATATTTGGCTTGTACTTCAAAATGCTCAACAGCTTTTTCAAGTTCCCCTAGTATGGTATTGATACTTGCATCTTCTATTCTGATCATTCCAAACATTTGCTTCAACATATCTATTGCAGCAGAGATTTTCTCGTCATCAGATTCGAAATCAGCCAAATCGCTTTCCTTAAAATCAGAAACATTGAATTCCTCTTTTACTATATCAGCCATATTAGAAAAACCTTCCATCATGTTGTTGTACATGTTGTAATTGCCTTCAGCCTCTTTTTTACTCTCTTCAAAGTTTGCATTGATTCGCTCCCAATAAGCAAACTCCTCTTTATTCTTACGTTTTACATCCTCTTCCTCAACATCAGCATATTTGGCTTTGAGTCTAATGTATTCTCTGGTCAGTTCATGTGAATCATTATCTACTTGAGACCCATCCTTACCTCCAATAAAATTCCAGCCATGCACATCATCCACATAACCATTTTTATCATCGTCTATTCCATTTCCAGCAATTTCATCCTCATTGGTCCATATTTTCCCCTGAAGGTCTTCATGGGTGATGTCTATTCCAGAATCAATTACAGCCACCACTATCATGGCTTTTGGTGATTTCCCCTGAAGCAATTTCTCATAGGCCTTCTCGGCCCCTGTTCCCATTATCCCATCATCTATGGGGTCAAGCAAAAACCAATTGTTAGGAGTTTCAATGCTGTCCTTTACAAAACTAACTCCTGTAAAAGCGGAAACAGACCCGTACCCACTGAGAAAAATCCCCAGTAAAAAAGCATAAAAATAAGTTTTGAAATTTCTTTCCATAAAATTTGAAGTATAAATAAAATTTAACTGATTTTTCTATCGCTGTTATTACTGAACTATCAAACAGAAAGGTACCAACGATTAAGTTTGAAACAAATTTCCAAAACTTTTACGGTAAGATTATCCTTTTTGTGGTTTAATTTAAAGACCACTGAATAAAAGCCCATCAAATTCTAGAGTTATTCGCTGTTTGATTCATGTGAAGCTCCAATTTTAGGTGGGTACCTATAATTCAATAGATAGCCAACATACCTTCTTCAAGACTATTCTATTAAATGTGAAATTGTCAAATGACCCAGTATTACTTAATGTACACTCTTCCTGTGAGAGCTGAATACCTTAACGTGGCAAAAATGGTTTAATTACCTTATGGAGCTATTTTTATCGGCTATTTCTTCTCCTTGTAATTCCCATGAAATAATACTGGTGAAACCATTTCCATTGTTTAAAAATAATGTAACTTACTGATTAACTGACTAATTAACTTTTTAAAAGAAAAAATTACGGTCATCTATTGGAAAATTTGACAATGTAGGTTTATTTTGTACAATCCTTTTACTTTTTAGAAGTAGCTAGGATTTATATAGAAGAGGCAAGAGACAGGCTCGTTGACCCTCTGGCAACCTGGAAAATCCAAGGTGCCAATTCCTGCCAGATGAAAAAGTTTACATCTGGGAATATAAATTCAAAAACTATATGATTTTATTTTACAGAATAAAAAAGGACAAAGTTTCCAGGTATTTCTTCAATCATTTAATTTCTTTTCTAAAAGGATGGAAAAATTCTGCCCTATGTGCTTTTAGCCTCAGGTAGTTTTACACATTTTATACTTAATCAAGTTTATTAGAATTGATAACAAACCTAAAAAACAAATAACATGTCAAAAAATTATCGTTTCGAAACATTGCAAGTTCATGCCGGACAAGAGGTGGATGCTACCACCAATTCCAGGGCTGTTCCAATTTACCAAACGTCTTCTTATGCCTTTAATTCTGCGGAACATGGTGCAAACCTTTTCGCATTAAAGGAGTTTGGTAATATTTACACAAGGATAATGAACCCTACCTCTGATGTTTTTGAGAAGAGGGTGGCAGCATTAGAAGGTGGTGTAGCTGCTGTAGCAACTGCTTCAGGTCAAGCTGCTCAGTTTTTGGCGCTAAATAACTTCCTTAGTGTTGGAGACAATTTTGTAACCTCTCCTTATTTATATGGAGGTACTTACAATCAGTTTAAGGTTTCTTTCAAAAGGTTAGGAATTGAAGCAAGGTTTGCAAAATCTGACAAAGCCGCAGATTTGGCAGAACAAATAGATGAAAACACCAAAGCCATCTATGTAGAAACTATCGGTAATCCAGAATTTAATGTTCCAGATTTTGAAGCCATAGCTGCACTTGCCAAAAAACATGACATCCCATTAGTAGTAGACAATACTTTTGGCGCAGGAGGATACCTTTGTCAGCCTATCAAACATGGAGCGAACGTTGTCACTTCTTCTGCTACCAAGTGGATTGGTGGTCATGGTACTTCTATAGGAGGTATAATTGTAGACGGTGGTAATTACAATTGGGGCAACGGTAAATTCCCTGAATTTTCTGAGCCATCTGAAGGTTATCATGGAATGAATTTCTGGGATACATTTGGAGACAACAATCCTTTGGGACTTCCAAATATTGCCTTTGCAATTAGAGCAAGAGTAGAAGGACTTAGAGATTTTGGACCTGCTATCAGCCCATTCAATTCATTTTTATTGTTGCAAGGGTTAGAAACATTATCACTACGTGTACAACGTACAGTTGACAATGCTTTGGAACTTGCAAAATGGCTAGAGCAACATCCTAAAGTGAAGTCAGTAAACTATCCAGGATTGCCGAATAGTCCTTATAACGAAACGGCTAAAAAATACCTTCCAAATGGATTTGGTGGCGTATTGAGTTTTGAAATTGAAGGAGACAAAGAAACTGCTTCAAACTTCATTAACAATTTGGAATTAATTTCCCATTTGGCCAATGTAGGAGACGCAAAAACCTTGATCATTCAACCCGCCGCTACCACCCATCAGCAGCTTTCTGATGAAGCACAATTAGCCGCAGGTGTAACCCCTTCTATGTTAAGGATTTCATTAGGTATAGAACACATTGAAGATGTGAAAGCAGACCTTACTTCTGCCTTCGATAAAATATAAAACTATTAAAATGAACCTTCAATCGCCGCATTTGACTATTGAAATGACTCAAGAGATTTTCTATTGCCAAGAAGCATTACCTTTGGAATCCGGAGAATCTTTTCCGGAATTCCAATTGAATTTCACTACCCAAGGGCAGTTAAATGCCAATAAAGACAATGTGATATGGGTAATGCATGCATTAACAGGAGATGCCAACCCCCAGGAATGGTGGTCTGGACTAATTGGGGAGGACAAATTTTTTGACCCCTCCAAATATTTCATTGTTTGTGCTAATTTCCTTGGTTCCTGCTATGGTTCAACTCAACCTTTGAGTAATGATCCGCAAAATAGAAAACCTTATTACTATGACTTCCCTAATATTACAACTAGGGACATAGCGGCAGCGTTGGATAAATTGAGAATTCACCTGGGCTTGGGAAAAATCAACACGGTGATTGGAGGTTCTTTAGGTGGTCAGGTAGCATTGGAATGGGCTGTCACTTTAGGTGATAAACTAGAAAATGCTATCATCGTAGCCTCAAATGCAAAAGCCTCTCCATGGATAATAGGTTTTAATGAAACCCAAAGGATGGCAATCGAATCTGATGGAACTTGGGGTAAATTAGATCCCGAAGCAGGGAAAAAAGGCCTGGAAACAGCCAGGGCAATTGGCATGCTCAGCTACAGACATCCATTGACATTTCTTCAAAACCAAAGTGAGACTGAAGAGAAAAGAGATGGTTTTAAGATAAGCAGCTATTTAAGATACCAAGGCTTAAAATTAGCCAATAGATTCAATGCAATGTCTTATTGGACACTGTCTAAAGCCATGGATAGTCATGATATAGGTAGATCAAGAGGTGGCACACCCCTAGCCCTATCAAATATCAAATGCAAAGTGCTTTCTATAGGAGTAGATACCGACATTCTATTCACAAGCGAGGAATCCAGGTACATCAGTAAGCATGTACCCAAAGGGACCTATAGAGAAATTACATCCATTTATGGTCACGATGCTTTCTTAATTGAGTATGAACAATTGCAATACATACTAAAATCTTTTTATTTGGAGAATAACGGTTAATCAAACATTCATCTTGTATGATTCCATACACGAAGATAAAGGAAACTTGTCTGTACATCGATGATTTAGATTTAGCAGAAAAATTCTATCATCAAGTATTAGAAATGCCCTTGATTTCAAAGGTGGATAAAAGGCATGTGTTTTTCAGATGTGGGGAAAGCGTCTTGCTTTGCTTTCTCCCTGAAGTAACAAAAAATGAAACCAGTTTGCCTCCACACTTTGCCTATGGGAAGCAACACTTGGCCTTTGAGGTGAGAAAAGAGGATTACCTAGAGATTAGGGAAAAATTAAGTCAAAAAGGAATAGTGTTTACCCACACTCAAGAATGGGGAAATCAGTTAAGTAGTTTTTATTTTGAGGATCCATTTGGCAATGTACTAGAAATAGTACCTCAAGGGATTTGGGAGTAATTTTAATTCATTTTTTAAGGATTTGAAAAACTATTCAGCCTTCTTGCTATATTATTTTAACAATAATTTTTGAATATGAGTTGTGGATTGTGATTTCTTTTAGAATATTGCATCAAAACCAACCATAAGTTAAATGTCTTATCAATTTATTTTTACCTTGGGATTATGTGCATGTCTAATATCTTGCACCAGCCAAAAAATGGAATTTCACAAAAACAAAGTAATCGCCCATAGAGGAGCTTGGAAAGCAAATCCATACCCTCAGAATTCCTTAGCTTCTTTACAAGCCGCAATTGAACTTGGCTGTGAAGGATCAGAGTTTGATGTTTGGATGACAGCAGATGGAGTTCTTGTAGCCAATCACGATGCCGACCATGAGGAAATGGTAATTGAAGAAGTTACTTATGCCCAACTACTTGAAAAGCCTTTGGCCAATGGTGAAAAAGTACCTACAGTTGAAGAATACCTTAAGCATGGTATGAAGCAAAGCAAAACAAAGCTTATTTTCGAAATCAAGCCATCAGGAGTATCTAAAGCAAAAGGAATTGAACTTGCCGAAAAGTCCGTTGCAATAGTAAAGGAATTAGGTGCAGAGCAATGGGTTGACTATATCACTTTCGACTATGACATAGCATTGAAAGTAATTGAACTGGACCCTAATGCCAATGTAGCTTACCTTCGGGGAGATAAAACTCCACAGGAATTAAAAGACGATGGATTCTTTGGTTTTGATTACAATATCAAAAAAGTTAAAGAAAACCCACATTGGATTAAGGAAGCGCAAGACTTAAACATGACTGTTAATGTCTGGACTGTCAACAATGAAGAGGACATGAAATGGCTATTGGATCAAGATGTGGATTTTATCACTACCGACGAGCCTGAAAAGCTATTCTCAATTATTAAGTAAAAAATGAAATATCGCAGCATTTCCATTGGCATATTTTTAATAATTGCTGTAGCATTCACCTTTGGCATATCCTGCAATAAAGCAACAATTTCCGAAAGGAAAGTTAAACATACCATTCTGATAGGCCTTGATGCCTTCGGATCCAGAGGCTTCCAGAAAGCATCAACCCCTTATATGAATAAAATGATTGCAAATGGAGCAATAGCTCCATTTGCTCGTTGCTTGTTACCTACCAATAGCTCCCCAAATTGGACCGCAATGCTAACAGGCGTTGGCCCTTTACAACACGGTGTCTATGACAATGATTGGGAAAGGGACAAAGTAAAATGGCCTCCAGTAGAGTCAACAGATGAAGGAGTTTATCCAAGTCTGATGAATTGGGTAAAAGTGCAAATCCCGTCTTCTAAGGTTAATTTTTTCTATGAATGGAAAGGTTTAGCCAGACTATTTGACTTAAGCCAGGTAGACAAGGTCTACTTAGGAGAAAAAGGAGATGTTATCTTCGAAAAAGCAGCAGATTCCTTCTTTGAGGACCTTCCTGATTTTTTATTTATTAATATTGATGAAATTGACCATTATGGGCATCAGGATGGCCATGATTCTGAAGCTTATTTCAATGCCATCTCCCACTATGACAGTATTATTGGCCATTTTATAGAAAGGCTGGAGGCAGCTGGCCTGATGGATGAAACCTTGCTAATGATCACTGGCGATCATGGAGGTATAGATAAAGGCCATGGCAGTACTTCATTAAATGAAATCGAGATCCCAATATTATTGTATGGAGCTGATGTAAAAAAAGGCTTGGTAATCGATAAACCCTGCTATATCTACGATGTTCCAGTAACGCTTGCCTACGCCCTTGGCGTCACTCCTCCAGATGCCAGTATTGGTCGTCCAATCTTGGAAGCATTTGACCCAAATAGTATTTCAGCCCCTTATGTTCCCATGCCAAATATTTCACCAACAAAAGGTTTCTTTCCTAAGCCACCTGTAATGGTAGAAATAAAAGTGGATGATGCGGATGCGAAAATATATTATTCATTAGACGGTTCAGTCCCTACAAAAGAAAGTGGTATTGTTTATAATGCTCCCCTTCAGCTCAACAACAGTACTTTGCTTACTACTGTAAGCTACAAAAATGGCACCTACAGCAGACCTGAAGTCAATCAGTACCGAATCGGTAATGGAAAAGAAGGGAAAATTTCCTGGGATTACTATGAAGGTGATTTTTTACGGGTACCTGATTTTAAAAGCCTTCCCATTAAGAAATCAGGCATGAGTAATGAATTTAGCCTTAAAGAAATACCGCATCGTCCAGACCATTTTGCTGTAAAATTTGAGGCTACCTTGACTATACCTGAAAAAGGAAAGTATACTTTTTTCTCTAGATCTGATGACGGAAGCAAGGTTTTGCTAAATGGTAAGGTAATTGTTGACAATGATGGCTCCCATTCCAGTCAAATAAAAAACAATCAGGTTGAGCTGTCGAAAGGAAATCATGAAATTGAGGTATGGTATTTTGATGATACCGATGGTGAGGGGCTTGAAATCCAAATTGCGGGCCCAGGCATTCCTAAGCAAATAATAACTGAAAAGTTTATCATAGAAAGCGCTTTATAATCCCTGCCTAAATACCTATTGTTTTCCTATCCTATTCAGAAATAAACAGCAGGCTATTTCACTACTGTCCTGGGTATGGCCGCTGGGAGGCGGCTTAGCATCTCATTGTTTAACAATTGAGTAGCATTGGTGAAGCTGGAAACATTAATAACATTGTTTTTTTGCCTACCAATCAAGACCACCTCATCTCCTACTGCTACTTCCCTAATGTGGGTAATGTCAACCATAAACAAATTCATGTTAATCAATCCCACTATAGGTGCCTTTTTTCCATGGATCAAAACCTGACCTCTGTTGGACAAGGCCCTAGGATAACCATTGGAATAGCCAAGAGGAATGACGGCAATTTTCATTTCCTGAGTAGCTTGGAATGCTGTTCCGTAACCAATAAATTCTCCCTGATCGACCGTCCTAATGTCCATTATATCTGTTTTCCAATTAAAAATCCGCTTCATTGTGGCATCAGACTTTTTATTGGTCTGATGTAAATGCGCATAATAGATGTCAGGACTTGGCCAAAACCCATACTGAGCAACCCCTATTCGCACCATATCATAAACGGTGTCCTCCATAGCCAAAGCAGCGGCAGAACAAGCTATGTGCCTGATCTCAGGCAAGAATTTTCTTTCTTTGCATATTTTTAGGAAGGCCTTATATCTTTTGTGTTGCTGATCAATTTTAAACTGATTTGAAATGCTTTCAGCTCCCCCAAAATGGGTACACAAACCTTCGAATATTAGCCAATCCTGGTGTTGCTTTAGATAACTGAGTGCTTTAGGAAATTCATTGGCTTGCATGCCTGTTCTATTGGCTCCAGTTTCTACTTCCAGGTGAACCTTGGCTTTTTTATCTACTTTCTTTGCGGCCTCCAATACCTTAGCAAGTCGGTTGAAATTATATACAAAAAAGGCAATCCCATTGGAAATGGCCCAGCCCAGGTCCTCTTCATAGATAATACCCATAATCAGGATATGACTATCTGGTCTACATACACTCAAAACCTGTTCTGCCTCATAAGATGAAGCAACGCAAAAATGATTTATGCCACATTTTTCGGCCATAGGTACAAATACCTCAATGCCGTGGCCATAGGCATTGGCCTTGACCACGGATGAAAGTATGGGTTTTTCACCTATCTTTTTTCTAATAAAATTGATATTGCCTTTGTAGGCAATTTGGTTTAACTCTATTCTTGAAGAATGCTTTACCATTGTTTTTTTATTTCCAACCAAGTGTAGGATTTTCCCCAACTTTGCTTGGCCAACTCTTTTACGGTATCAATTTCTGTTTGAGGAATTTTATCCATCTTAGACGCTGCATCCAGATTATTGTAATGGAAGGCATAGATTCTGGCAGCAAATTGATGTATAGGAAGGGATGATTCACCATGGATCTCTCCATTTCCGTAAACGGACGGAGTGATTCCCTGCCCCCAATTCTGTCTTCCTTCATTATTGGGATTCAGAAAATAGGCCCTAACCTCACCTGACGGATCCTTTTCAACCCTTAGCAAGGAAATGGCATGAAAACCTAGCATTTCCCCTTTGGCTGAGGTGATAAAGATCCCAACAGGATTCGGATAAACCAAGCGATGGCCTCCGTTGTATTCAGGGTGACACATGCCATAAAATACCCTAAGAAAACCATCAAAATCTACAATTGCATTTGACAGGTAGTCATAAGCAGAAGCAAATCCAATTTGTATCCATTGCCCATATAGCCCTGGATTCACCCATTTGTGAGGGTCTTCTCCTCTACCTGATGCTCTACGCATCATCTCGTTATAGATTTTGTCAAGCATTGGTACCAGAGTTACCGACACTGCATCTAACTGGTGGTCTAGCTTTTGTACTAGGCCTAAGGCAGACTCCGAATATTTGATCTCACTTCCTTCAAAACGAAAGCTTAAATCATCATGTACGGCAGCAGCTTGTACCATATGGATCAATTTGGCAGGTGCGTGTTGACTCCACATGCTTATTCCTCTCGCACTCTGACAGGTAGGATTATTTCCCTGCCCTACCCCTAATGGTTGACCTAGTATCCTCAATAGGGCTCCAATTAAATACTGCTTAGGACTTACTTCCCCAATCGAACCCGTTATCGATTTATTGATTCTCTCCTCCACATTAGGATGAAGTGAAATGGTAAGTAAATTGTGCAACCCTGCCCTAACGGCGGTTCTGGAAAGCACTCCATTTTCTAAGGTCTTGGACAAACCGAAAATACACTGTGCATTGTATGGATGAATTACCTCAGCTATAATTGTGCAGACAAACGTTTTATGCTCATTAAATCTAGCCAAACCAGACTCATTTAATCCCAAGCATTGGGCTACCAATTCATAGTGTTCTTGCTTGACTAAAAACAACAACAGTGATGCATGATAAGTACTAACTAGTCCATAAGCAAGCATACTTTCACTCATTTGCTCTGCTTCATCAACAAGCTGGTCTTCAGTCAATACACCTAGGTAAACCTCATAAGCTTCAAAACTTCTATCTACAGTTCCCGACGTGGGTCTATAAATAGATCGCTGAAAAGCCAACAAGTCCCTATCCGCAGGATCATTGGGATCAAGCTCAATCTTTTCCTTTACCAAAGCAATAATTCGCCGTTGTTTTTCAGTTACTACTGGTCTTTGCTCGCAAATCAGCATAAGCTCTTCAACGAGGGCAGCTTTCACCTTGGAAAATTGTATCTGATCTGAAATAAAACCAAATAAGGAATGTACCTTGGTTAGCTCATGCTCACTCATTAATAGCCTTGTTTCTTCCTGAGGTTCTTTGAAAACAAACTCAAGATTTAGTACCAAAGCTTCTTGCAGGTAACTTTCTGCTTCCTCCTTCATACTCTCTGAGGCTTGAATTTCCCCTCGGGCCAAGGCCAACATTCTAAGTTCACTTAGCAACTCATAGGTTGAATTAGGATGACCACTTTTGTAGGTTCCATTTACCAATAGCGGAACCAACCTTGAGGGATTTTCCCATGGAGTCCCTTTAAATATCCCTGCCTCAACCAAGGCAGGAATACGTTCGTAAATTTGTTGAATCCCCTCTGATGTATCACACCAGGTATCCAATTGTCCTAATATTTTTTGTGCCTTTTCCCCTCTTGTCAGCACGGTGGCTGATTTATAGCTCTCAAATAACTCTTCAAAGGATTCTAAGTTACTTATTGAGATCACTCCTTCTTGCATATTAGTTATTACGGTTCATTAGTGATAAAAATCTACATTTTCATAATGTAGCAACAGTTCTGTCATTCGGTCAGGATTATCTCCTTTGAAATTAACCGTACCAAAATGATTGCCAAAACCTTCTCTGGAATTGACTTTTTGATTGGTAAGGGGAGGTATCAAATTATGGTCCAGAAAATAGGACTCTTCTTTAAGTTCTTCTGGAATAACCAATTGAGAAATCTGATTTTTGTGAGGATAAATCATCACATTCCCATAGAATGTACCAGGTCTGGCATCTAAAGGTGGTAACAATTCATTGAGTTCTTCTTCTGTGAGTTCAGGATCATGACAACAAACAAAGGCAGCCAAAGCATCAAAATTATAGGCCTGACCACAAAGCTCCAATATATGTCCTCCCGGTATTCGGCAAGCGACCTCACCAAAACTCAGCTCATCCTCTTCCGTAAGAAACCATTCTGGATGAATCATTCCATATTGTATTCCGAAGAGATCAACTAATTTTTGCATCTCTTTCATTATCCTATCCCTTTTGGTATGTAGGTAATTTCCTTCTGGAATAAAATTAGAATAACCGAGTTTTACATACTCAGTAATATTAAGGAATCTAATTTTACCTCCATGTACAAATGCCTCACATGAAAATTCTTTTCCGGATAAGTGACTTTCAGCCAAGCAAGGAAAATCATCATCCTGACATTTGTCTTCTATGTCCTTCTTAGACCTTAAAAGTCGATGCCCTACAGTACCTGCGGAGGCAAATGGTTTTATATGTACCCAGCTATCCTCTTCTCCATCTACCTGCAAATTGGCTTGATTTAGTCTATTCATAAAATTGACCACACCTTCTTTGCTATGGACTTCTTCGAATAGCCCTACTCTTAGCCCTCCTATCAGTGCCTTTCTTTTCATCATGGCCTTGTTCCTAAAGAGGAATGCCCTATTTAAAACCTTTGGATCATCTCTATACAATGAATTCAATGCACCGGCCCATTCTACAGTTTCTTCAAACAAAGGTACAGCGACATCTACATTAAAGGCTTCCAATTTATCTTTCAAGTCCAATGAGTTTGAAGAATCACTCCATTCATCAAATTGGTAAGGAACAAAGGGGATATTATTTTCTTTGGCGTAATTCTCAAAATCAGGGAAAGATACAACTACAAAAGGTTTATTGAGTTTTTGCATACTTTCTATAACGGGTAAACTCCAACCCATTAGCGCAAAACATTTTGCCATCTTTTATAAATTTTTGGTTCGTACCCAATAGACAACAAATAATAGGCTAAAGTCTATTTTTAAATAAAAATAAAAAAAATCTCCTATTATATTTAAGTTACATCTTCATATAATTAAGTTTTAACGGTAAAAAACAATTCCAAAACAATTAGGGAAGGATTTATTTGGTTGACAATGGGTAGGAAAAAGTGCAGTTACAATTGGTGTAATTATTGATAATTGGCTTTGGATGACATTTCCATCACATTATATCCTTATTAAATTTGTATTTTTGATGAAATAAATAAATATTTGCAAGGTTTAGCATGAAGAAAGAAGCAAACATATCAAATAAAAGTAATCTGGCTCAAAATAACCTTTTTGGGTATCCGATATTTGGTCCTATCAAAACCTACAGGACCTTATTTAGGGCCTAGTCCCTAAACTCTTTTAATATATCCTATGTGGATATTCCTATTACCGAAAGCATTTCAATCATTCATTTCAACTTATTTTCTTAGGGCTGACTGTCAATAGCGATTTGATGGGAGATGACGGTAAGCCAAAAAAATGCTACAATGTTTAAGCAAAAATTTATAATAAAACCTGCAGGAGAAGAGCATTGTCAATATGCGGAAACCATTACTGATGAAATGGAACGTTCTGCGCAGGCAAGAGGCACAGGTATAGCAAAGCGATCCCCCGAATACATTAAAACAAAAATGCGGGAAGGTAAAGCTGTAATAGCGCTTACCAAAACTGGCGATTGGGCAGGGTTTTGTTACATAGAAGCATGGGGACATGGAAAATTTGTGGCCAATTCCGGATTGATCGTTTCACCTGATTTCAGAAAATTCGGCCTAGCCAGAGAAATAAAGAAAGAAGTTTTCAAGCTTAGCAGAAAGAAATTTCCAGATTCCAAGATATTTGGGTTGACTACCGGAGCGGCGGTAATGAAAATCAATTCCGAGCTAGGTTACTATCCGGTTAGTTATTCTGACCTTACTACAGACGAGGATTTCTGGAAAGGATGTCAAAGCTGTGTCAATTACCCAATACTCATGAGCAAAAACAGATCGAATTGCTTGTGCACGGCAATGCTTTATGAACCAAAAAATGTAAAAAAAGCAGAGCAAAAGAAATTATCCTCTGAATTCAAAAAAAATCTTAGCCTTTTTGAACGATTGATCAACATCAAACGGGCCATGTTTCTTAATTTTGCCAAAGGGAAAGAAGCTTTGGTAAAAGTAAAAGATAAAGTAAACCAATCTTAAAAATATTTTTGTTGCCCTAGGGTAGCACTCTTAAATAAAAGGTAATTATTTGTATGAAAAAAGTAGTTTTAGCATATAGCGGAGGTCTGGATACAACCTTCTGTGCCATTCACCTTAGCAAAGAAAAAGGTTATGAAGTCCATGCAGTATTGGTCAATACAGGAGGATTTGAGCAGGAAGAATTGGATAGTATTGGTGAAAGGGCTAAAAAGTTAGGCGTTGCATCCTTCAAGGTTCTAGATGTAGTTTCTACCTACTATGATGAAGTTATAAAGTACTTAATTTTCGGTAACGTTTTAAAAAACCAAACTTATCCACTTTCTGTAAGTGCTGAAAGGATTTTACAAGCCAAAGCTTTGGCTGAGTATTCTAAAAGTATAGGCGCAACCTCTATTGCACATGGAAGTACAGGTGCTGGAAATGATCAGGTAAGGTTTGACATGATTTTTCAAACCATTTTACCAGATATAGAAATCATTACCCCAATCAGGGATTTGAAGCTAAGCAGGGAAGAAGAAATCACTTACCTAAAGAAACATGGAGTGACCATGAACTTCGAAAAAGCCACCTACTCTATCAACAAGGGGATTTGGGGAACTTCTGTAGGTGGTAAGGAAACCCTTACATCTGATCAGGCGCTTCCAGAAAGTGCATATCCTACGCAAGTTACGGTTACTGATCCAGCAACAATTTCCCTTACTTTTGACAAAGGAGAGCTAGTAGGTGTAAACGGAGAATCTTTCGATCATCCTGTTCAGGCCATTTTAAGGGTACAGGAACTCGCAAGTCCATACGGAATTGGGAGAGATATTCATGTTGGTGACACCATTATAGGAATAAAAGGTCGGGTAGGCTTTGAAGCCGCAGGACCATTGGTTATAATTAAAGCACACCAACTTTTAGAAAAGCATACACTGACCAAATGGCAAAGCTATTGGAAAAATCAGATATCTGAATTTTATGGCAATCATTTGCATGAAGGGCATTACCTGGATCCGGTTATGCGAAATTTAGAGGCTTTTATGTCAGATACACAAACCTATGTGAGCGGGGAAGTAAAAGTTCAACTTGCTCCATATAGGTTCAGCATGATCGGTGTCAATTCAGAACATGATCTAATGTCATCTAAGTTTGGCAGCTATGGTGAAATGAACAAAGGCTATACAGCTGAAGACGTCAAAGGCTTTACTAAGATCCTAGGCAATCAAACAGCTATTTTCCATAAAGTAAATAAAAGCTTAGACAATGAGAATCATTAAAACAGCCGTAGTTGGTGCAGCAGGATACACTGGAGGAGAATTGCTCCGGTTATTGGTTCACCATCCTAATGTGGACTTAAAATGGATTCATAGCAATAGTCAAAAAGGTAAAAATTTAGAGGATGTTCACCCTGATTTAATAGGTGATGCATCCCTTGTTTTTACAGACCAAATTGATAAAAACGATCTTGACCTTGTATTTCTCTGCCTTCCTCATGGTCAAGCAAAACCATTTTTGGAGGAGCACGCATTCGATACAGACACTAAAATAATAGACTTAAGTACAGATTTCAGAAATGAATCAAATGATTTTGTCTATGGTTTGCCTGAAGTTAATAGAGAACGGATAATCGGTGCAACGAAAATTGCCAATCCAGGCTGTTTCGCAACAGGTGTACAACTTGCTCTTGTTCCCGCTATCAATCAAGGATGGGTAAAGGACTCCCTACATGTAACTGGTCTAACAGGGAGTACTGGAGCAGGTAAGAAATTATCTGAAACTACCCATTTCAGTCATCGAAATCAAAACATATCTGTTTACAAGTTATTTACCCATCAGCACCTGAAAGAAATCAACCAGACTTTCAGTCAGCTAGATTCTAACTTTGACCAGCAGGTACTATTTGTTCCATATAGGGGTAATTTCTCACGCGGAATTTGGATTACCGCCTACTTCCCTTTCGAAGGAAGTATAGAAGAAGCCTATGAAGTCTACTCCTCTTTTTACAAAGATGCTGCATTTACTCATGTCAGCAAAAATGACATTGAACTAAAGCAAGTAGTCAATACCAACAAATGTCTGGTTCACCTAAAAAAAGAAGCGGGACAATTGGTCATTTATTCAGCCATTGACAACCTGATAAAAGGCGCATCTGGACAGGCTGTTCAAAACATGAACCTAGCATTTGGACTAGAAGAAAAGACAGGTTTAAGATTAAAAAGTACCGCTTTTTAAAAATCATTGACTATTGGGCAGTAACAAGTTACTGTCCCCAAACACCTATTATATGCAATTGTTTGACGTCTATCCCTTAATGAATGTCACTCCTGAAATAGCAAGTGGAGTTTATCTTTGGGACAATAAAGGACAAAAATATCTTGACCTATACGGTGGCCATGCCGTTATTTCAATTGGCCATTCTCACCCTCACTATATTAAAAGGATTGGTGACCAGTTAAATAAAATTGGCTTTTATTCTAACTCTGTACAAATCCCCCTTCAAGGTGAAATGGCAGAAAAGTTAGGTAAACTATCTGGATATGAAGACTACCAATTATTTCTGTGTAACTCCGGGGCTGAAGCCAATGAAAACGCATTAAAACTGGCCTCTTTTGAGACAGGAAAACCAGGTGTTATCGCATTTCATGGTGCTTTTCATGGAAGGACTTCCGGAGCAGTTGCCATTACTGACAATCCAAAAATTGTCGCCCCATTTAATAGCGGTCATAAAGTTTACTTCGAGGCCTTGGGCGATTTGGAAGCCGTTGAACAAAGGTTAAAAGAAGGTGAGATTGCAGCGGTTATCATTGAAGGGATACAAGGAGTTAATGGCATTCAGGTAGCCGAATCAGATTTTCTAATTGGTCTATCCACGCTCACCAAACAATATGGAGCCAAACTAATCCTGGATGAGGTTCAATCAGGCTATGGTCGAACTGGTAAGTTCTTCGCCCATCAATGGGCAAAAGACCTCTCTCCAGATCTCATCACCATTGCAAAAGGAATGGGCAATGGTTTCCCAATGGGGGGTGTACTGATACACCCAGATATTGAAGCAAAATATGGTTTATTGGGAACCACCTTTGGCGGAAATCACCTAGCATGCGCTGCAGGACTTGCCGTTTTAGAAGTTTTAGAAGATGAAAAGCTTATCAGCCATTCGGATAGCATGGGTGAATTCTTGATACAAGCATTGAAACAAGAATTTCCGGAAATACCTTCGGTAAGGGGAAAGGGTTTAATGATAGGATTCGATCTCACAGAAGAAGCTGCCAGCTATCGTTCAGAACTGATCAGCAACCACAAAATATTTACAGGAAGTGCTGCCTCAAAGAACACCATTCGCCTTCTTCCTCCACTTTGCGTGAAGAAAGAAGAATTGCAGCTATTTCTAAATAGTTTACGAGAAGTAATTAACAGCAGGAAGACCAAATAAAAGTCATGAAAAACTTTACTCAATTTGAAAACATTGACCTCGCAAATACCTTAATTGAAAAAGCGTTGGCCTTTAAAGGAAACCCTTTAGTCAATCGAAATAAAGGCAATGGAAAACGTATTGGTTTGATTTTCCTAAACCCTAGCTTGAGAACTAGGATGAGTACACAGCTGGCAGCCTCTAATCTGGGTGTGGAAAGTTTTGTCCTCAACATGGACAAAGAAAGCTGGGCGCTGGAAATGCAAGATGGTGTGGTGATGAACCAAAATAAAGTTGAGCATATAAAAGATGCTGCAGCAGTTTTGGGTGGCTATTTTGATATTCTAGCCATCAGGGCATTCCCCACCCTTACTAATAAAGATGAGGACGTTAGCGACTTTGTCATCAATCAATTTATCAAATACTCTGGAGTACCAGTGGTTAGCCTTGAAAGTGCCATAAGACATCCATTGCAAAGTCTGGCGGATATGGTGACAATCCGGGAGAACTTTAAGGAAAAAAGGAAACCAAAAGTAGTCCTTACCTGGGCCCCACATATCAAATCGATACCTCACGCAGTGGCCAATTCCTTTTCTGAATGGGCACTGGGTTGTGAACATGAATTGACAATAACGCATCCCCATGGATATGAATTGGATAAAAAATTCACCAATGGAGCAAAAATAGAATACGACCAAACTGCAGCCCTTGCAGATGCTGACTTTGTCTATGTCAAAAACTGGAGTGCCTTTACCCCCTATGGCAAAATCCTTAGTGTTACTGGAGACTGGCTACTGAATGAAGAAAAGTTTGGAGACAATAAACAGGCCAAGGTAATGCACTGCTTACCTGTTAGAAGAAACCTTGAGTTAAGTGACGAAATATTAGATGGAGAAAGAAGCCTTGTACAAAACCAGGCTAAGAACAGAATTTTTGCTGCTCAAGCAGTAATTGACAGCATGCTTTAAATGAATCTAATGGAAATCAGTGTAATTAAGATCGGCGGAAACGTTATAGACCACAAGGAAAACTGTACCCAGTTTCTAAAGTTATTTGCCAATTTCCCTGGAGTAAAAGTACTTGTTCATGGAGGGGGAGTTATGGCAAGTCGTATTGGCAGTTCTCTGGGGATTGTTCCCAATATGCACAATGGGAGAAGAATCACCGACAAAGAAACATTGGACGTGGTCACTATGGTTTATGCAGGTCTAATCAATAAAAACCTTGTCGCTGAACTGCAATCCTATGGCCAAAATGCCATTGGACTGACAGGTGCAGATGGAAATGCAATTACCTCTAAGAAACGCCCCGTAAAAGAAGTGGACTTTGGTTTTGTAGGAGATGTAGAAAAGGTGAACACTGTACTTTTGGAAACCCTTTTGCAGCAAGACATAGCCCCTGTATTTTCGGCGATAACCCATGACGGTCAGGGGCAATTGTTAAATACAAATGCAGACACCATTGCTTCAGAAATCGCTACCTCATTGGCAAAAAAACACCAAGTGAAACTTTACTTCTGTTTTGACAAAAAGGGTGTTTTGATGGACGCTGATGATCCATCCACTTTGGTTCCTTTAATCAATGAAGACATATTTAAAAAACTGCTAAACGATCAAGTGATCCATTCTGGCATGATTCCAAAATTGGAAAATGCTTTTAATGCTCTTGACAAAGGGGTGTCAAATGTATGGATGGGCTTACCAGAAAACCTGCTACTTGCTTCAAAGGGAGAAAATGCAGGAACAATCATTGGATCGAAATAAAATATTTGTATTGAACAAAATACATTAAGGTGGCCTGTTGCTATCTAAAACTACAAGAAATTTGGAAGCACTAGAAAATTTGAAATTTGAGGCGATTGATCTTTTAAAAGCTTTAATCAGTACTCCTTCTCTTAGTAAAATGGAGGACAAGACGGCTGATTTAATTCAAGCTTTTTTTGAAGGAAAAGGCATCAAATCTCACAGAAAAGGTAACAATATATGGGCTTTCAACAGGCATTTTGATCCCTCATTACCTACCCTACTGCTCAATTCACATCATGACACCGTGAAGCCCAACCAAGGCTACACCCTCGATCCCTATTCCCCATTGGAAAAGGATGGTAAGCTTTTCGGACTTGGCTCCAATGATGCTGGAGGCTGCTTGGTAAGCCTGATGGCGACCTTTGTGTATTATTACGAAAAAGTCATGCCAGTCAACCTGCTCATTGTGGCTTCGGCAGAAGAAGAAATAAGTGGACGCGGTGGCATAGAATCTGTTCTTTCAGACCTACCGGTTCTTGATGCTGCAATAGTTGGAGAACCTACCCTTCTTAAAATGGCAGTAGCAGAAAAAGGTTTAATGGTCATAGATGCGGTCGTAAATGGCGTAGCAGGTCATGCAGCTAGAGAAGAGGGCACCAATGCCATATATGAAACCCTTACGGACCTTTTGACGATCAAGGACTTTAAGTTTAAAAAAGAATCTCTTTTCCTAGGCCCTAATAAGGTTTCAGCTACCATAATTAATGCAGGTAGTCAACACAATGTAGTTCCTGACAAATGTACCTATACCCTTGACGTACGGGTAACTGATGCTTATACCCTAGAAGAGGCTTTGGAGGAATTAAAAATGAATTTAAAAGCAAAGCTTACGCCTAGATCACTAAGGTTGAAATCCTCTTTTATTGTGGATAATCATCCTATGGTATTAACGGCTAAAAAAATGGGTTTGGAAATGTACGGAAGCCCAACATTGTCAGACCAGGCTTTAATCCCATACCCATCAGTTAAAATAGGCCCTGGAGATTCGGCAAGGTCCCATACCGCTGATGAATTTATTTATATAGATGAACTGAAGGAAGGAATCTCATTATATGTTACACTCTTGGAAAATTATTTTTCCATAACAAAAAGAACTACCCAATGAAGCTTTGGCAAAAAGATAAAACAAGTAAAAAAGAAGTAGAAGCTTTTACCATAGGAAGAGATCCGGAATTTGATCTTCTTCTAGCACCCTTTGACGTGACAGGATCCATGGCACATGCCATCATGCTGGAATCAATAGGCTTGTTAACCAAGGAAGAGTTAGATATCTTAAAAAAAGGCTTAAAAGAAATACGGGAGGAAATCAGCGAAGGAAAATTCAGCATAGCCCCGGGTGTAGAAGATGTGCATAGCCAGGTCGAATTTCTACTTACAGAGCGATATGGTGATGTAGGAAAAAAGCTTCACAGTGGGCGTTCCAGAAATGATCAGGTTTTGGTAGACCTGAAACTGTACTATAGAAAGGCCATCAAAGAAACCGTTACGGAAATTGAAAACCTTTTCCAATTGCTAACCCATTTGGCGGAAAAACACAAAGATGATTTGATGCCGGGCTATACCCACACTCAATTGGCCATGCCTTCATCCTTTGGCTTGTGGTTTGGCTCACTTGCGGAAGGATTGGCTGAAGACATGGATTTGTGGCAAACAGCGTACAATTTAGCCAATAGAAACCCTTTGGGTTCTGCAGCAGGATACGGAAGCTCATTTCCATTGAACAGGACTATGACAACAGAATTGCTGGGCTTTGGAGACATGCACTATAATGTGATCAATGCTCAGAACAGTAGAGGTAAGACTGAAAAAACCCTTTCCTTTGCTATGGCAGGTACGGCCGGCACATTGAACAGGCTTGCTACAGATTCTATAATGTTTATGAACCAGCATTTTGGCTTTATTAGTTTTCCTGATGAATTGACTACTGGCTCTAGTATTATGCCTCATAAAAAGAATCCTGATGTTTTTGAATTGATTCGTGCCAAAACCAATCAAATACAAAGCTACCCGCAGCAAATAATGATGCTATTAACAAATATGAGCACAGGTTATCACCGTGACTTGCAATTGTTAAAAGAAACTACTTTCCCTGCTTTCGATCAATTGAATGACAGCTTAAAAATTGCTCAGTTAATGCTTGAAAACATTAGCATAAAGCAAGACCTTTTAGATGATGGTTTTTATGCTTATTTATTTAGTGTAGAGGAAGTCAATAGGCTTGTATTGAATGGTGTTCCATTCAGGGATGCATACAAAAAAGTAGGCATGGACATAGAAAAAGGAGCCTTTACCCCTGGTAAAAAAATAAAACATACTCATGAAGGTAGTATTGGACAGCTTTGCTTGAAGGAGATTGACAATAAAATGGAACAATCTAAGATAAACTTTGCCGAAGCAGAAAAAGCAGAAGCAACCCTTTGGGGTACCAATGCTTAAATTAAATCTTCTATAAGGTATCCCATTACTGCCATCAAGCTCCTGAGTAAATGGGACAAAAATAATAAGGCCATGCCCAACTATAATGTTTGACATGGCCTTATTTTTTTAATGTTAATAGTTTTTAATGTTATTAGATGGTCTGTAGCCTTACTTATATATTAAACCCGAAATATGCAATAGACATTCTATTACATAATCCGGGTTAAACAGACACAAGAACATTGAGCACTATGGGATTCCACACCCAGAAATTACCGTTTTAAAGTGAAAATATTAAAAAAGTCGAATCTTCTATCTCGCTTTTTAAACTTATATTTCATTTTTGCATAGGTATAATTAGGGATAATTCTAAACGACAGCAAAATCGCTATGCCCATCAAAATAGCAGATCCAATAAAAAGATATTCAAAATTGTATCCTGCATCCACAATCAAACCGTAAATGGCTGGACCTATAGCTGAACTAAGCACCATTATGGATGCAAAAATACTTCGTACTTTACCTATATAGGCAGTACCGAATAGTTCCACTTGTAAAGCTGACATAATGGAATTACCCACCCCGGCTGAGGCTCCCATTAAAATCATGTAGGGGAAAATCACTAATGGATCACTGATCTGCCAAATGAAAATGATCGCAATTAAAAAAGGTATAAGGTAGTAAGGGAAAAATGTTCTCGCTGAATACTTGTCTATCAATGGCCCGGAGAACAAAATTGCTATTGATCCTGCAATCGCATAAAAGGTAAGTCCTACAGCCATCCATTCCAAACTCCATCCTTTGAAATCAGCTATTGCAAACTGGTAAAAAAACAAACCAGTAACGGTAAAGGCAAGAACAAAGAGGTTAGGTGCCAAGATCCAAAAACTTTTCGTTTTCATGATCTCCCATTGAGAAATTTCCTTTTTGGAACCTGTAGCTGAAGTATCAACATCCTCTTGATATACCACAAGTTTTTTCTCATCAATAAAAAAGTACAGGTACAAAGGCACCATGATAAGAACTATCAATGCATTGACCAGAAGCGATTCTCTCCAACCGAAAACATTGATCAAAGCCACCACCATTATTGGTAAAGCAGCCTGTCCAAAAGGATGCCCAAGTGAAGCCATACTAATTGCTTTCCCCCTACCCTTAATAAAATACTTTGACATGGAAGTAATGGCAATATGACTGAACAGACCTTGCCCGGCAATCCTCAAACCAAAAAAAGCAACGGGTAAAAAGAACCAGTAATGGTTAAAGCTCATTAAGAGCATGGAAAGGATAAAAACAACTGTGGTAAGTAGGGTATATTTTACCAAACTTACCTTATCAATGTATTTCCCAACCTGAGGTAATAAAAAGGCACTTGCGATAGTGGCAATCATGTAATAAACACTTATCTGGGCATTTTGAAGCGAAAATTCTTCAATCAAATAAGGCACATATAAGGCCAAAAGATACGTTTGTCCATAACCCGATAGACATGTCATTAACAAGCCAAAAATCAACAACTTCTTATTCTCAAATACAAAATTCCAATAACTCATCTTTGACAATTTATTTATACAGGGAAATAAATAAGGTTTTTTGGGTAAAGGAAATTATAATTTGCAAAATTAAGTAAATATTTAGGTTATTAACACCAATTAACCAAATGAAAAAAAGATATATGCAAAATATAAATTTATAGTAATTATTATCCTTGATTAAAAAAGCCTGGCCTACACTTTCCAAAAAGGCAATGCTAAAAAAATCTAATCAATATAATTTTTATAAAGCACAACCATACTAATGGTATAGTCATTTATTTTTACTTATTTAGCCGTTTGTTAACAGAAAATCATAATTACCATGACTACCGGATTTCAACACCTACATTCATTTCTGGCCTATATCGTTTTGGCAGGAATTATATTTAGTTTTATTTCTGCCCTAATCGGTGCATTAAGTGGCAAAGAATTTAGTGAAAAAGACCGTAAATTTGGCTTGATCGGGATGATACTTGCCCACATCCAATTGTTAGTAGGTATTGGAGTTTACTTTTTAAGTCCAGTCGGACTGTCTAACCTTAGTGGTGAAACGATGGGAGATTCCATGAGCAGATTGTATGCCCTAGAGCATCCACTTATTAATATTATTGCCATCGCACTCATTACCATCGGATATAGCAGAGCCAAAAAATTAACAGAAAGCAAAAGCCGATTTAGAAGCATCTACATGTTCTACGGTGTTGCCTTTATCCTAATCTTAAGCCGAATTCCTTGGGATGCCTGGTTGAATTAATCAACAAGGGACATGGATAGAAATATACTTTTGGAGATTGTTTCAAAAAAAATGCCTTTTGGCAAGTACAAGGACAGGCTTATCTGTGATGTACCTGAACATTATTTGATCTGGTTAAAACGGAATGGCTTTCCTAAAGGTAAGTTGGGAATGTGGCTGGAAACCATGTATGAGATCCGTGTTAACGGTTTGGAATACTTATTAGACCCTTTAAAAAAAAAATAGGGTATATTATATCGTATTATTGCCATAGTGTTGCAATTATAAAGTGATAAGGATACCTTTGTTTTATAATAAGTATTCCAATCCTTCAAAATACTACCGTGAGATTTACTTTTCTCCTAATATCCATTCTGCTAACACTAAGCCATCATCAAATTTCCGCACAATCTACCCCTAATTATAGAATTAATGGCATCGTATTAGATGAGTCAGGAGAACCATTGATGGCTACTATCCTAATTCATGAATTAGGGACAGGAACATCGGCAAACCTAGATGGACAATTCACTTTAAAAAACTTAAGGCCTGGAAATTACCATTTACATGTTTCCCACTTGGGATACAAGTCATTAACAGAAACAGTAATAATTGAGAACAGCGATATAAATCTCAAATGGCAGATGGAACCCTCTGCCATAACCCTTCAATCCCTTACCATTGAAGCCAATCCATTTAAAAACGGTCCCGTAGAACAATCACAGACCATTGATGTCATTGATAGGGATTTTATAGAAAGAAATAACTCAGGCACTTTTTCCAATGCCTTAGAAAAGCTCCCAGGAATCAGCACTATAAACACGGGGGTTGGCATAAGCAAACCGGTAATTCGTGGCATGAGTTCAAATAGAATTCAGGTCAATGACCGTGGAATAAAACAAGAAGGACAACAATGGGGTGCTGATCACGGATTAGAAATTGATCCATTTGATGTTGACCGTGTTGAAATTGTAAAAGGTCCAGCCTCACTAATTTACGGTTCTGATGGTATGTCAGGGGTGATCAATATCTCTCCTGCACCTTTGCCTATAAACGGTAACATTAACGGGCATTTGATTAATAGCTACCAGACGAACAATAACATGCGAAGTCATTCGGCGATGGTGGAAGGCAATCAAAATGGGTTTATTTTCAAGGGCAGACTCACCTTTCAAGATTACCAGGACTATCGCGTTCCTGCCGATGAATATACCTATGCAGGCTTCGTTTTGCCTGTTTATGAAAACCGCCTGAAAAATACCGCTGGTAAAGAAAGGCATTTTTCAATTATGACAGGTATTAGGAAAAATTGGGGCAAATCAACGCTTACTGTAAGTAGGTTTGGGCAGCAAGCCGGAATTTTCACAGGAGCTGTGGGCATACCTAATAGCTATAACCTTCAGCACAATGGTGATTACAGCAATATTGAACTACCCAACCAAGACAATTCCCATTTAAAAGTAATTTCTAATACCACCATTCAATTGGGTAAAAATTGGCTGGAAATGGATTTGGCTTACCAACGCAATGAAAGGTTAGAAAAATCCCTTCCTCATGCACACGGTATAAATTCTAGCGATCAAGGCAATCTTGCATTGGCCCTTTATCTCAACACCTATACAGCCAACTTTAGATACAACCGCCAAATTAACAATAAACAACAAGCCATTATTGGTTTTCAGTCTAGTATAATGGACAATCAATTTGGTGGTTTCGAGTTTCTTTTACCAAAGTTTCAATCAAAATCTGCTGGTCTATTTTACTTTCACGAGTACCGCTTGCTAGACAATTTCATCATAAATGCTGGCCTAAGGATGGATATTGCAAAACACCAGATTGACGCCCACTCCCAGCCCGTTTACAGTAGTGCTGGAGAACCTACAGGAAATGAAGTCCTTAGAAACCCTGACATTGACCGCAACTACGCCAATATGAGTGGTTCTACAGGTTTATCTTGGATCATAAGTAATAAGAGCAACATAAAATTCAACCTTGGAAGTAGTTACAGAATCCCTAGTCCAATAGAATTGTCAACCAATGGCATTCACCATGGAAACTTCAGACATGAACTGGGAAACTCATCCTTAAAAAGTGAGCGTAGTTTTCAGGGAGATTTAAACTTTACTTATTCGAAACATAATTTACTAATTGGCTTCAGTCCCTATCTGGCTTATTATTTGGGCTATATTTACCTGTCCCCAACCGCAAAATTCTCCACTTTGCCCGGAGCAGGGACCCTTTGGGAATACAGGCAAAACAATGCAATTTTCTCAGGAGGAGAGGCTAAAATTCATTGGGCGATAACACCTGAACTACAAACTAATCTGGTTGCGGAATATGTCTATAGCCATAATCTCGATACCAATTTACCACTTCCTTTAACTCCCCCAGCAAGTGTATTGGCCGGGGTAGAATGGGCCCTTCCTTACAAGAAAACTTGGCTACCAAATAGCAATTTCTTTATGGAGTACAGGCAAGTTGCCGCACAAAACAGGGTTGACAGAAATGAGCGAGTAACAAAAGGTTATGGACTACTTGAGGCAGGTATAGGAACAGAGTTCACTTTGGGCCAACAAATTTTGAAATTTAGAATTAGTGGGAAAAACTTATTAAATGCCTATTACTTTAATCATATGAGTAGATATAGGCTTTTAAATCTACCCGAACAAGGTCGAAATATTAATATTAGCCTGAAAATCCCCTTTGAAATAAAAAATCCATAGCAATCCCCTTCCCTTCTAGGAAATGTATTAAGTAATGTTTATAATTGCAACATAATTGCAATTGCAATACTACTGTATCTAACCATTAATGATTCATTTGAAAGATGAAAAAAGCCAACATTCTACTAGTCGGAATAATAATTCTTAATCTATTCTCATGTGAGACCAATAGCGAAGATCCTCAAGACCTAATGGCTCCAGAGATAGATCATGCTGATTCAGGTGATGAGATAAGCCCTGAAAACGGAGATGTTTTTACTGAAACAATGGACCATATTCCTGTTAGCTTTTCAGTTGAAGATCCATCTGGCATAGGACAAGTCAAAGTAAATGTGCATGCAAATTTTGATGGGCACAGCCATGCAAGAGTTCTTAGTGATTTTCAAAAGTTATCGATCGATGACATATATGCCGTAGATGCGAGTGACCAGAATTTTCAATTTCCTGCAAATTCTACCAGAGTCAATGTAAATTCAACAGCAACGGATATCTATTGGTCAGGAGCCAACTCTAGACTAAGTGCACCTGTATTGGCTGGTAAATACGACTTTTCTATATCAGCAACAGATATTCATGGCAATCAAACTAGCTTTGCAGACGGTTCAAGTTACCTGGCTACCATACATATAAGAACTCCCTATTCTCCAAGCATTTCAATAAATAACCTTGACGATGATGAACTGATAGGTACCAAAGGGCAGCCACTAACTGTGACAGGAGAAATCAGCAAAACCAGCCATGAGTTAAGTGCTCCATTGGCTTTTGTGTGGATAAAACTGGGCGAGGAAGAAGATGATGATCATGACCATGATGCACACAATGCAAGGATCAGTAATGAGGAACATGTTTATGACAAAATGTGGGGAAATTCTCAATGGCTGTCAGAAGGACAGGGCCCCGATTTGCCAAACGATCAAACAATTAATTTGGCAACACTCCTTACAGGTGAAGATGCCATCATCCTTCCAGCAACTGGTGAACACCTGGATCTTACCATTAGGGCTGAAGATGTTAATGGTAATTTTACCGAAAAGACATTCCATGTGGATATGGATTAATTTGTAAAATCCATAGAGATCTCAAACAATAAAAGGCCTAGCTGCATTTGCTACGCCTTTTATTGTTTTCTATACCGAATTGAATCTTTTTAACCCGGATTATGTAATAGAATTTCTCCGTCCTGACAATAGTCAGGGGTGAAGCCTGTCCCGTGTTTACGGGAAGTGTTGCAATCGCAAGAAAATCAGGCTGTTTGGAGATTTCAGCATAGCACCGCTATGGTGAAATTTATGATGAAATTGAAAACAGCAACGAAGTGGCTGATTTTAAAGCGATTTCAGCACGTAATAGATTGTCTATTACATATTTCGGGTTTATAATCCAAAACTTAAAATAACCGAATTAGGATTTAAAAAATTTATTAAACATTTTCATCTTCAATTCAAATCTATTACCACTTGATTTAAAACGCTTTGACCTGAATCCACCAAGTATTGCTCTATTTTTTCAATTTTTATTTTATCTTTTGAGATTCTTCTCAAAATAGAATCGTTAAAGCTTAAAAAACAGAAAAATAAAATTACTGCGATATATTTTAAAGAGAGTTTCATTTTTTTATGTTTAACAAATACCTAACAATGATTAAACAATATTGTTTTCATTATTACAAAAACAATGCAAAAAACCCCTGAAACCTGAAAAAAAATTACGATTTGAGTATTTGTGTCAATATTTACCTGCAATTGAGTCCATAATCCAGTAAAGGATCCACTTGGATACATTAAACATAGCGTTAAGTGCCAATATATAGGTTTACCTAAAAAAGGATAAACCCAATTCATTTAAGTTTGAAAACGGCAAAAATTATTCTACAATATTATTCCTGCCATTCAATTCATTCAATGTATGGTTAACTACACGCACTACATATTTATTATTATCTTTCATTACCTCCTGAAGCTTATCTTGTATTGTCCTGCTTTTTTCTCCTATCTCATCCAATACCAATGCTGCATTTAATCGAACCCATTCATCGCTACTTTTTAATGATTGAGTCAAAGTGGGTAGTCCGATCTCTTCATAACCTAATTTACAAAGCCCCCTTGCCGCTGCGATTTGTACGGATGGAAACTCGTCTTCCAATAAAGCAGTCAATTGGGAATGCAATTGTGGATTCCCTTTAACAGAATAATTGCCTATACCCGTTGCTGCCCAATAGCGCACTACCTCGTTATTGTGTGTAAGGTTATTGGTAAAAAGCTCAACATCATTAGACAAAGCTGTTTTCTGGATTTCATCCACGGGGATACTATTGTCTCTCCAAATCGAAAATATGGGTTTGCCATTACTTTCCTCCCAATCACGTAAAATTGGTTCTGGAATCAAGCCTGTATCCCCTACTCTAGTAGACCAGGCAAGGTGCGCCTTTCTCATTTCCTTTAGTTTCTTTGAATACTCTGGGTCCTGAGCCAAATTATTAAGCTCCAATGGGTCATTGATAAGGTCAAACAATTCCTCTACAGGTTTATTTTCAGCCATTAATTTCACCCCAGCCTCAGGTAGGTTTCCTTCAGAATAAGCCCTTCGTATTTCCTGCATAATTTCTCCTTTTTCGGGTGTATTCATATACTGCACAAAGGGCTTAGTAAATTCGTAATAACGGATATATTTAAACTCCTTATCCCTCACGGCCCTTTGCATGTCATAGCGCTCATCCATGCGGTCCCTTGAAGCATAGACATATTCTCTTTCAGGACTTAGATGATTACCTAAAAAAGCTCTGCCTTGCATATTCTCAGGCTTTGGAATGCCTGCAAGGTTTAAAGCGGTCGGCGCCAAATCTACAAAACTAACCAACTCATCTTCCTTATTCCCTGCACTTTGAGGAACCAAATGGCTATAGGCTTCAGGCGCATATACGATCAAAGGCACCTTCAAGCCTGTGTCATACAACCACCTTTTGTGCATAGGCACACCTGCACCATGGTCGGAATAAAACATGATAATGGTGTTTTCCGCCAATCCGTCCTCCTTTAATTGGACAACTATATCTGACACATAATTATCTAAAGCCGTTATATTATTGTAATACCTGGCCCACAATTCATTGACAATTGGAGTGTTCGGAAAATACGGTGGAAGCCGAACCTCACCTGATTTTATTAATTGGTCTTGGTGAATATCCTTAACCACTCCTTGATGCTTTTCTTTCAAATTGGTCGCACTTTCATGAGTACCTGTAAAGTTAAAAACAGCAAAAAACGGTTGGTCCTTATTTTTTCTATTTCTCCAATGTGCCTTTTTTCCTGACTCATCCCAAATTTTGGCCGCATCATAAACCAGGTTGTAGTCCTCTTTGCTATTGTTTGTACAATAATAGCCGGCCTCTCTCAAATACTCAGGGTAATATTTAAATGCTTCAGGAAACTTACCTTTGCTTCGCATGTGTTGGGAACCAATGGAAGATTGGTGCATTCCTGTGGCAATGGACGAGCGGGCTGGAGCACATACTGGAGCCGATGCGATGGCATTGGTGTACATTACCCCATCTTTTGCCAATTGGTCTAAAAATGGGGTGCGGGCAAATTCATCCCCATAACAGCCCAAATTTGGACTGATATCTTCAGTGGTAATCCATAAGATATTGGTTTGCAACTTCTTAGGAGTTTGGCCTTTACAGGGTAATACTAAACTTAATCCGCAGCCAAAAATTAAAGCAATGTAACCTATATTCTTAATTTGAGACCTCATGTATATGATATATTAAAAGTTAAAGTAAACCTAAGTATGTCCTTCCAAATATGTTTTAAAAAAGGACTCATCTAAAATAATGGAATAAAAAGCCATTGCAAATTATATTTTGATAAATCACAATAGATTCGATTTAAAAAGAAACAATTAAATGAGATAGTTTTTCAAAATATTCGTGTTTTGGCTATCTTACTTTATTATTGTTTTTTTGTCTATAAGAAGAGTTGGACATCCTATTTATCTCACTTAAAATACTCAAGCATAATCATGAAGGCACTCATTTTTGAAAGATATGGTTTACCTGAAAAGGTATTAAAATTAAGTGAGCAAGCTACTCCTGTGCCCGAAGACAATGAAGTTTTGGTGAAAATTCGATGTACAGCGATCAATGATTACGATTGGAGCTTGGTAAGGGGAAAGCCATATTTGTACCGGCTTATGTTTGGATTGACCAAGCCAAAATCGAAAATCATGGGAATGGAGTTGTCTGGAACAGTGGCTCAGGTTGGTGCTAAGGTAAAAGATTTCGTCCTCGGTGATGAAGTATTTGGAGACACTTCCAATCATGGGTTTGGAACATTTGCTGAATACATTTGTATCCATCAGGATGCATTGGCTCACAAGCCTAAATCTATGTCATTTGAATCAGCAGCTGCTCTGCCTCATGCTGCTTTATTGGCTCTACAGGGATTGAAAGCTATTGGCAAGATAAAAGAAGGCATGAAAGTGCTAATTAACGGCGCAGGTGGCGGTGTTGGAACTTTGGCTCTACAGCTAGCGAAAATGTATGCTTGTGAAGTGACCGGGGTAGACAATAAAGAAAAACTAACAATGCTTAAGGCCATGGGGTATGATCATGTAATAGATTACAATACAGAAGATTTTACTCAAAATGGCCTACAATATGATTTAATACTCGATTGCAAAACCAATAAATCTCCATTTGCTTACTATCGCGCCTTGAAACCTGAAGGCAAATATGTGAGTATTGGTGGAAACCTTAATGATTTGATATGGGTTTTGATTTGGGGTAAGCTACTTCTACCTTTCTCCAACAAAAAGCTAAATATTTTAAGCCTCAAGCCCAATGTTGGATTAGAAGAAATTGCAACTCTCTATGACAATAAACAGCTTAAACCCGTTATAGATGGCCCTTATCCCTTGGAGTCTACCGCAGAAAAACTACAGCTTTTTGGCGAGGGAAAGCATAAAGGAAAGGTAATAATCGCCATTCAATCCTAGTTACATGTATTTTGGCAAAAATGATCTTCTCCCAAGCCATTTAAGAAAGTGGGAATTAAATTTAACCATAAGGTTAATACATAAACGCTTCGCTATAGGTTCAGCTTCATTATATCCATCATTCTTGCAGAATTTATTAGAGTTCGGTAATTGAATTTAACTCATTAATTCATTTGGTATCATTTCTAAAACTACCCTTTGGCTGAACCATTTACTTCAGACTAGAAAGAAGTCTTGTTAGAGCTATAGTCTCATTTGAACTCATTTCCGAATGATTTTTAAGTTTCATTTATAAATTATTCCTATATTTAATTTTATTTAACAAAGTCATTTATAATCAATTATTATTTAAACCCAAATTATATGAATATTTCATTAGCTAACGCTGAAAAGGTTATTGCCGCTGCCAAGGAAAAATCCAAAGCTATTGATACTAAAATGAATATTGCAGTAGTAGATGCAGGAGCCAATCTTCTTGCCTTTGCACGCATGGATGGAGCTTGGTTAGGTTCATTGGACATCTCCATTAAAAAAGCCAAAACTGCTCGTTTCTTTGACATGAATACGGGGACAATAGGGGAATTGTCTCAGCCAGGTGGATCCTTGTACAATATTGAGCATTCCAACAATGGACTCATTACTTTCCCTGGTGGGGTGCCTTTAAAAAATAGTGCTGGTGATATAGTGGGGGCAATTGGCGTAAGCGGGAGTTCCGTGGAAAATGACCATGCTGTGGCTGAAGCTGGAGCAAAAGCTTTATAAATTTAAAAGCCCTATTTGCCGGGCAAATTTGTGATAATTTGCCCGGAATATTTTTTACTTTTACCTGGTTCTAATCAGTTTTTATTTACAGACCAATCTACCATTTACTCTTCAAACAGGTAATTATAGGCTTCTAGCTTATTCAAATCTGGTTTGAAAATCTTGTTTATAGGTTTTTGGGGTCATTCCCATTCTTTCTTTGAATTGTCGGTTAAAATTTGAAAGCGTATTGAATCCGCTATCATAACTCACTTCGCTAATATTGAGGTTTTCGGAATGCAATAATTTACAAGCATGACTAATCCGAACTTCTGATAAAAAATCAGAAAAGGATTTATTCATTCTGGATTTAAAATAGCGGGAAAAAGAGCTGCTAGTCATGTTAATTAAGGCCGCAACCTCTTCCTGCTTGATGTCTTGCTGGAAATGATCCATAACAAATTCATGTACCCTACTCATTCTATCCTTTTCAGATTCCTTATTGGCATTGGTATATCCTGCCTGAACAATGGTCTTAACCTCATTGGATCTTGAAATAAGTAATAATATTTCCAGGAGTCCGATAATCCTTTCCAAACCCTTCTTTTGAACCAATTGGATCATACGCTCTCTGACCAAGGTATTGGTTTCTCCAGTTACTTCCAGACCCAAGGACGCTCTTTTCAACAGATTTTGAAGCTCTTCAAACTCGTCTTTCTCTCCCATGTCTTTTCCTAAAAATCCTTCTGGAAAATAAACGACAATTCCTCTAGTCATGAGTTGGCTATCCTTTTCAAAATATTCCTGATCATTTCTCCACAGGTGAGGTAAATTAGGACCTGTAAAAACCAGGTCATTTGGCTTAAATGAGCGCATATCATCCCCTACAAACCTGGTTCCTCTTCCCTCCATTACCAAGAAAAGTTGGTACTCTGGATGGAAGTGCCAGTTTTTGTCAAAATTAGGAGCTATTAGCTCTTTCACCACAAAAGCGCTTTGCTCTGGAATACGTGATTTTTGAAAAGCTTTCTTCAATAGTAATTATTTAATGCTATTTACTAGATCAAATTTAGATAAAAATGATAAAAAACAGTCGTAATTAGATAAAAAACAGTAAGCAATTCCTTATTAAAACGTCCAAATTAGTATTTTGAAATAGGAGAACAATATTACCCAAACAATAATTACCATGAAAAACCTAGGGATAATTGCCTTTGCCATGCTGATTTGGATGTCATGTGGCACCAAATCTAACAGGATTGAACTATCAGATGGGCCAAGGAGGGCAGAAATACTATTTCTCGGCCACGAAAGCACGCATCATGATTCTGAAAAATTAATGCCCATACTTGCCAGGCATTTATTCCAAAAAGGAATCAACCTAACTTACACTGCTGACCCTAACGACCTTAACGAAGAAAAATTAAGACTTTATGATGGGCTTATGATCTATGCCAATCATGAGGCTATTTCAGCAGAACAAGAAGTAGCGCTTAAAAATTATGTTGAGGGTGGTAAAGCTTTGATTCCTATTCACAGTGCCTCATTTTGTTTCCAAAATTCTGATTGGTTTATAAAAACTGTGGGAGGGCAATTTTCTTCTCATGGAACGGGTGAATTTAGTACTTCTATTACAGATCCCTCTCATCCTGTGATGGAGGGGATATCTTCTTTCACTACTTGGGATGAGACCTATGTGCACAGTCAATTAAACAAAGACATGACCATCTTGATGGAAAGGACTGAGGGAGATAGAAAAGAACCCTACACCTGGGTAAGAGAACAAGGAAAAGGACGTGTTTTTTATACAGCTTATGGTCATGACGAAAGAACGTGGAATCAACCTGAATTTCAAAAATTAGTTGCCAATGGTGTATTATGGGCTATCGGAGACAAGGTGGCTAAACAGGTGGCTGAGTTTGATATACCTCAACCTCAATTTGAGGATGCGGAAATCCCCAATTATGAAAACAATGACCCTGCCCCTAGGTACCAACTTCCACTTTCACCTGAAGAATCAATGAAATTGGTGCAGGTCCCTGTAGGTTTTGAATTGCAGCTTTTTGCTTCAGAACCAGACATTATCAACCCAATGGCCATTGCATGGGATGATAAGGGACGGCTTTATGTCATTGAAACATCAGACTACCCCAATGAAGTAAGAAAAGAAGGGGGCAATGATAAAATCAAAATCCTAGAGGATACAGATGGTGATGGAAAAGCCGATAAAATCACTGTTTTTGCAGATGGCCTAAATATTCCTACTAGCATGGTCTATGTCAATGGAGGTATATTGCTTTCCATGGCTCCAGATTTCCTGTTTCTAAAAGACACCAATGGGGACGATAAGGCAGATATTAGGGAAACCATCATTACAGGCTGGGGAAAAAGTGACACCCATGCTGGTCCTTCGAATTTAAAATATGGTTTTGACAATAAGATTTGGGGTGTTTTAGGTTACTCCGGTTTTAAAGGAGAAACAGAGGGCAGAGCCTTGTCCTTTAGTCAGGGAGTTTACCGATTTTCTCCTGACGGCAGCAACCTTGAGTTCCTCGGAAATACCAGCAACAATACCTGGGGTTTAGGTTTCACTGAAGAATTTAATACTTTTATTTCTACTGCAAATGGCCAGCACAGCGCTTATCTTGCTATGCCCAATAAATTTGTAAAACGACCTGTAAATGGAGGCTCGGTCAACGCTGTTCATGGTATAGACAGCCATTATGATATGCCACACCTTACCCCATTTTTACGTCAGGTAGATTGGCATGGCAGTTATACAGCTGCAGCCGGACACAATTTTTACACCGCTAGAAGTTTTCCCAAAAATTACTGGAACAAAGTCGCTTTTGTGGCAGAACCTACGGGTAGGGTTTTACACAATGCCATAATAAGCCCTGAAGGCTCAGGTTTTAAAGAAAAGAATGGCTTTAACTTATTAGCGAGTTCGGACGAATGGTTTTCTCCTGTTCATGCTGAAGTGGGACCTGATGGAGCACTTTGGGTAGCAGATTGGTACAATTTCATTATTCAACACAACCCAACTCCAAAGGGATTTGAAAACGGGGAAGGCAATGCCTATATCAATCCACTTCGAGACTCCAAACACGGTAGAATCTACCGACTGATCTATAAAGGAGGAGATTACAAAACGATGAACATCGATCCTTTAAATAACAATGACCTTATAAGTGGCTTGAAAAGTGACAATATGTTCTGGAGGATGACCGCTCAGAAGCTTATTGTAGAAAACCAAAATACATCGATAATAGAAGATTTACTCCAACTTATAGCTGACCAATCTGTAGATGAAATCGGATTAAATTCTCCAGCCGTTCATGCCTTATGGGCCCTGCATGGAACAGGTGCTTTGGATGGCAGTAATGTAAAAGCTATGGAAGTTGCAATAAAGGCGCTGAAACACCCTGCTGCCGGAGTTAGAAAAAATGCCATTCGGGTATTGCCTAAAAGCGAAGAGGTATTAAAAGCAATTTTAGATGCTAATCTGATTAAGGATAAAGACCTTAACACCCGAAAAGAGGCATTGCTTGCCATTGCAGAAATGCCTTCTTCCCCAGATGTTTCAGATTTACTTTTAGCTGCCAGTCAAGATGATGAAAATGCTTCTGATGAATATATTCCTCAAGCCTTATTTGCAGCAACAATCACCCATCCTTCTGCTTTTGATCCTTCTTCAACTGCACTTCAGCAGATTGACAAAGCCGATTCATTATTGACTTTAGAAGAGCGAGTAGCCAAGAGCCTTATCGAAGAACAATACAGTTTAGATAGAAGATCTGGAGTTCCGTTTCCACCACAAATAGCTGGTAAGGAAATTAGAATTCAGGCCACCTTAAGCAAAACGGCTAAACCTTTGGAAGGGATAATCGTGGCACAGGGTAACAAAACCAATGGTTATAGTTTGTATATTCAAAACAATACCATATACTGGTTGGTAAAACAAAATGGAAAAACCTACCAGGCTGTTTCAAGAGGAAAAATACCCAATCAACAATTTGTATTACAAGCAAGCCTAGAGAATAGTGGAAAAATGGAAATAAGCATTGATGACATTGCCCTTGCAAAAAGCAATGCCCAAGGCCTTTTCACTGAGAATTTTGACCAGGACAGGGTTAGAATCGGACATGACAATATGGGTTCTTCTCAGGTAGGGGATTACAAGGATCGTTTTTACTTTAATGGAAGAATGAATTCAAGGGCATCTTACCTCAACCTTAAAGTACCAATATTAGGTGATGAACCTGAATCACTTGAATCAGAACAAGCTCAGTCTCCAACAAACAATGCAGGTGCAGTAACAATCAAAATGGGAGTCATTGCTCATGAAATGAAATTTGATAAAGCCAGCTTCAAGGTAAAAGCAGGGCAACAGGTAACCATTGATTTCGTAAACAATGACTTCATGCAACACAACCTGTTGGTAGGTAAATCAGGGAGTTTAGAAATCATCGGCAAAGCTGCGGACGAATTGGCTAGAGACCCCAAGGGCATTGACATGAATTTTGTCCCAAAGATACCAGAGATAATTGCTGCTACTCCATTGGTAAATCCTGAAGGTAATGAAAGCTTGGTATTCACTGCTCCAAGTACCCCTGGAGAATACCCTTTTCTTTGTACAGTCCCAGGACATTGGAGAATTATGAATGGAATAATGATTGTAGAATAGGATTTAAAAAATAAATAATCAGTAATGGCTTTAGATATAAAATTGGGAGTTAGTACTTGGCTATGGACCTCTCCATTTAGCAGCGATACCATTTCCCTTTTTCCAAAAATAAAGAAAATGGGGTATGATGCTGTGGAAATCCCTGTAGAAGATCCTTCATTAATCGATCCTGCGATAGTTGACAGGGCTTTAAAAGACAATGGCCTTGCTCCTATTATTTGTGCTGCTTTCGGTCCCAGTAGGGACCTAACCCATGACGACCCTTCATATCATCAAACAAGTTTTGATTATATTCAGGACTGTTTTGATATAAGTGCTGCCTTAGGTGCTGAGTTTGTGGCAGGGCCTATGTATTCGGCTGTGGGAAAGGCTCGCTTGGTTTCTCCAGAACAAAGGAAAATCGAATGGGATAGGGCAGTCACCAATTTGCAGAAAGTCTGTCAGATGGCCCAAAAATCAGGTCAAAAAATAGCTTTGGAGGCCTTAAATCGATTTGAAACGGACCTGATCAACACAACCTCTGACTTAATGCAGTTAATTTCTGACATCAATCATCCAGCTGCCAGGGTATTATTGGATGGTTTTCATATGAATATAGAAGAACCAAGCATAGAAGCGGCTATTTTACAGGCGGGTGAAAAGCTAATTCATGTACAAGTGTCGGAAAATCACCGTGGAACTCCAGGAACAGGACAAACAAGGTGGGAAGACTTTAAATCAGGACTAGAAAAAGTGAAGTACAAAGGTACAGTCACAATTGAAAGCTTTACACCTGAAATAAAGGAATTGGCAGGTGCAGTTTGCATTTGGCGGCCCTTGGCAGAAAGTCAGGATAAGTTTGCTTCTGAAGGTTTCAATTTTTTAAAAAATTGGGCCACCAACTAATAAAATTCAATCTTTCAACCCAAATAATTTGTTAACATGAGTAAGAAATTGAATATAGCGATCATAGGACTGGGATTTGGTGCAGAGTTTATCCCTATCTATCAAAAACATCCTTCTGCCAATATTTATGCCATTTGCCAAAGAAATAAGGCGAAGTTGGATGAAATTGGCGATGCCTTTGGTATAGCCAAAAGATATACGGATTATGACGAGTTGCTAAAGGACCCAAATATTGATGCTGTTCATATAAACACCCCCATTCAAGCACATGCCGAACAATCTCTTAAAGCGCTAAGAGCTGGCAAACATGTAGCCTGTACAGTTCCAATGGCTACAACGGTAGAAGAATGTCGTCAAATCGTAGAAGAAACGGAGAGAACGGGACTTACCTATATGATGATGGAGACAGTGATTTACAGTAGGGAATTTCTTTTTGTGAAAGAAATGTATGAGAGTGGGGCTATGGGTAAATTGCAATTTTTAAGAGCAAGTCACCAGCAAGAGATGGCCGGTTGGCCTGGCTATTGGGAGGGCCTCCCTCCTATGCATTATGCCACCCATTGTGTAGGGCCGGTATTGGCATTGCCAAAGGCCGAGGCTGAATACGTATCCTGTTTTGGGTCTGGTAGGATCGATGAAAACTTGATTGAAAAGTACGGTTCGCCATTTGCCATAGAAAGCTGTCATATCAAACTAAAAGACACAGACCTTTCCGCAGAAGTCACCCGATCTCTTTTCAATACTGCAAGACAGTACAGAGAGAGTTTTGATGCATATGGATCTGAGAAGTCCTTTGAATGGACACTGATTGAACATGAAGACAGTGTGGTGCATACTGGAGAAAAACCGGAAAAGGTGAAAATTCCGGATTATGCACATTTACTCCCAGAAGAAATAGCCCTATTTACTACCGAAGGTGTATATGATGACGATGATAACCAACACCTATCCTTTATTCAAGGAGCTGGCCATGGGGGTTCTCATCCACACCTGGTACATGAATTTGTTACTGCCTTACAAGAAGGCAGGGCACCCTATCCCAATGCCAGGCAATCTGCAAATATAACCTGTGTGGGGATTTTAGCACATGAATCCGCAATGAATGGAGGTGAAAAAATCAAGCTTCCGGATTTCACTTTTAATAAATAACAAACCTATTATTCCAAAACTACCCGGATTCCAGTCAATCCGGGTAGTGTTTTTTTATTTTGGGCATAAAATTCAGATAGGAAACAAATCACCTTTCTCCTACCGTAACACTTCAACCCGAAATATACAATAGACAATCTATTACGTGCTGAAATCGCTTCAAAATCAGCCGCTTTGTTGCTGTTTTCAATTTCACCATAGCGGTGCTATGCTAAAATCTCCAAACAGCCTGATTGTGTCTTGCGATTGCAACACTTCCCGTAAACACGGGACAGGCTTCACCCCTGACTATTGTCAGGACGGAGAAACCCTATTACATAATCCGGGTTCAAAATCAACTACCACTGACCTATTTAACTTTTCTAGAGCTTCAAAATTTTAATTTTTGTATAACTATTTATTAAAGCAATTGAGGTAAACCTTCAAGGAATTCAGTATTTTTGCTAGTTAACGGGGCTATCTGGATAGACTTTCTAGTAAAGTCTTCAATTTCAAGCACAGAAATTTTAAAGCCCATAATAATACTGCATTAGGGAAACTGATAACAGCGAAAGATCATCGGTTTTGAAGTGAATTAATCAGGCAATTTTACGTTTGGAATCTCCTATTTGGAACTAAATCAACGAAACTGCTATGACAAAAAAGGTTAAAGGATAGCTAAATAATACGCATCCTATTTCATTTCAGGAACGTAATTAATTTCTATTATGCTTTTGAGAAAGGATTTATAAAAATAATCTCCAAGGCTTGTAGACTATCATCCTAGTAGTATTCTCAGATGATCATTTTTAATAAGTAAAAATTAAGGTTACATGAATATAACCATTGAAAATATAATACTAATAGGCTCTATCCTATTATTGATCAGTATTATTGTAGGAAAGCCAAGCTACCGCTTCGGAATTCCTACCTTATTGCTCTTCCTTACGATAGGTATGTTAGCGGGTTCAGAAGGCATAGGTGGCATCTATTTTGACAATCCTGAAATCGCACAGTTTATAGGTATTGTATCCCTTAACTTTATACTTTTTTCAGGTGGCTTAGATACCAGGTGGCCTTCGGTAAAACCAGTTTTGAAGGAAGGCATCGCCTTGTCTACAATGGGTGTTTTACTAACAGCTTTAGGTTTGGGCTATTTTGTCCATTTGATTACAGATTTTACCTTATTTGAGAGTCTACTTCTAGGTGCAATCGTTTCATCTACAGATGCTGCTGCTGTTTTTTCCATTCTCAGAGGTAAAAACCTTGCCTTAAAGAAAAACCTACGCCCCACTCTGGAATTAGAAAGTGGAAGTAATGATCCCATGGCCTATGTGCTAACCATTGCTTTTTTATCATTGGTACAAGAACCTGATAAAGGTGCATTGTCTATAATGCCTTTGTTTTTACTACAAATGATAATTGGAGCAATTTCAGGTCTCCTATTTGGCAAACTTAGCAAGTGGATAATCAATAAAATTAAGCTTGATTTTGAGGGGCTTTACCCAGTACTTACCATTGCCCTTATGTTTATCACCTTTTCAGCTACCAACTCCCTTTATGGCAATGGCTTCCTCGCCATTTATATATGCTCGGTCTATCTTGGAAACCAAAACATTATTCATAAAAACACTATTTTAAGAATGTTTGATGGGTTGGCCTGGTTGATGCAAATTGTTTTGTTTTTGACCTTGGGGTTGTTGGTATTCCCATCGCAAATAATTCCGTATATAGGTCTAGGCTTAATTATTTCGCTTTTCTTAATCCTTGTAGCCAGGCCCTTGGCGGTATTCATTTCCCTCATACCTTTTAAAATGAAACTAAGGCGGAGATTTTATATCTCATGGGTTGGTTTGAGAGGTGCTGTCCCCATTGTTTTTGCTACCTACCCTTTATTAGCAGGCATAGACAAGGCCAATATTATCTTTAATATCGTCTTTTTTGTTGCCATCAGTTCCGTATTGATTCAGGGAACAACCATCTCCTTGGTTGCCAAATGGCTTAAAGTGGGTTTGCCAGATAATGTAAAAAAACCTACCCCTAGTGAAGAATTTCTTGAGGAGCATCCTAAAACCATCTTAAGAGAAATTACCCTTAAAAAAGACACTGATGCGATCGGCAAACAAATAGTAAATTTAGATTTCCCGAAAAACGCCATCATTGCGATGATTGAAAGAGATGAGAATTATTTGATGCCCAACGGCTCAACCACTTTGGAGGTGAATGACAAATTGATTGTATTGACTGATAAACTGGAAAACATCAAGGAAGTATACAAATCGCTTAGAATTCAGGAGGAAGACCCAAGCTCTAAAAAATAATTTGTTTCACCTATTAGCTTATAGTTCTCAAAACCTAAATTAACAAAGGAAAAGTCATTTTTGACAGTAAGTAGTAGCATTAAACCCAGATTATGCAATAGAATTTCTACGCCCTAATAATAGTTAAGAGTAATGCCTGTCCCCTGATTACGAGAAGTACTGTAATCGAAAAAAATCTGACTATTTGAAGGCTCTAGCTAAACATCACTATGATGATCAGGAATTATTTATTGAAAATGTAGATTTTATTTTTTAGTCCTGTCAAATAGATTTTAAAAATTTGGGTAGATAAGTGATATTTGATTCAAATCAAAATTTATTAATAGTAAAGCCATCGTAATCGAAACATTTTAAAACTTCCGTTGTTACAATTATAATTCTATTTTTAAACCTTATGTTAAATATTCTCCTTAAAAAAGTTACCCTAAAAACCTTTGAGAAAGCTGTAATTTCAATTTCGATTACATTTAGTCTCTTGGTTATGATTGGTTGGTTTATTAAAATTTACCAGATTTTAGGAATCCCTCCGGGAGATGCAACAATGAAGTTCAACACCGCCTTGGTATTTTTCATATCTGGAATGATCATGATTTTCCAGCGAAAAAAATGGGAAAAATACTTAACCTTAACCAAGATTTTGGCCTCCAGTTTAATTCTAATCGGTGGACTAACTTTAGTAGAGCATCTTGGTTGGGTTGCTTTTTCAATTGACAATATTATTGTAACAGATATTTATTCAACAAACAGCCCTGGCAGGATGTCTCCTGCAACAGCCATTTGTTCAATTTTGGTAGGAATAGGTTTTTTAGGGAACTTGACACCAAAGTATTTTTTTGGAAAAATAGGCTTGTATGCATTTAAATTAACTGCTCTTCTGTCTCTTGTAGCCATAATTGCTTTTATATTATCCATCCCATTATCCAGTAAAGCCTCCTTTTTCCAAACAATGGCCATTAATACCTCTGGCTTATTTTTAATTATTACTATCTTACAATTATTTAAAAGCCCTAATTCTCCAATTTATAAAATAGTCACAGGGAATTTTGAAGGAAGTAAATTAACCCGTAGAATACTGCCAACGATTGTCTTATTCCCTATTATTTCCAGCTACCTTTTAATTATTGGAATCGATAAAAACATTATTACGACAGAATTTGGAATGGTCGCTTATGCGGCGATATTTATTCCTATAAGCATAATTTACGTGGCTTATATTGCCATAGGCTTAAATAAAACGGATGCTGAAAAGCAACAATTGGCTGAGGAGTTGAATGAGAATAACCGCTACTATTTAAGGCGTTTTAAGGAAGGGGTAGATCAAGTTTCAATTGTCTCACTAATGGACCCAAATAGAGTGATTACCTATGTCAACGATTCATTTCGTAAAATTTCCCAATATTCAAGAAAGGAACTTATAGGGAGTTCTCATTCCATTTTAAATTCTGGACACCACAGTAAAGAATTTTTCGATGATATGTGGGAAACAATTAGCTCTGGTGAAATCTGGGTAAATGAAATTAAAAACAAGGCAAAGGATGGTTCTTTTTATTGGACCTTAACGGCATTTATACCCTTTAAGAATGATAAAGAACAAATTACCGAGTACATGGTTTTAAGTCAAGACATAACCGAGAGAAAAGAAGCCGAGGCACTGAGGATGTCTTATGTTAAAAAACTTGAGTATAAAAACAAAGAGCTAGAACAATTTGCTTATGTGGCCAGCCATGACCTTCAAGAGCCATTACGTACAGTAATGAGCTTTACGGATCTTCTGGCAAAGAAACGGTCTGACTCTTTCGATGAATTGGGTTTAAGAAGTATAAAATATATTCAGGAAGCAACGCTAAGAATGAGCCAACTTATCAAGAGTTTATTGGATTACAATCAAATTGACAAAGGCAATGAGCTTAGCCTTGTGGATTGTAATGAATTAATTAAAGGGATAGTAAACGATCTTGGTAAAAATATTCAGGAAACCAATACCTCAATCAAAGTAGATAAATTACCTTTGATTAATGGTTATAAAACACCACTTAGGATGGTTTTTCAGAACCTAATCAACAATGCTATTAAATTTCGAAACAAAGACACGAAACCCCAAATAACAATAACAGCTTCTCAAAACGAATATGAATGGTTGTTTTCCGTTAAGGACAATGGCATAGGCATTTCTGATGAACACCAAGAGAAGATTTTTGAAATATTTCAAAGATTACACAATAAAAACAAGTATGAAGGCTCCGGAATTGGACTGGCCCACTGTAGGAAAATTGTAGATTTACATGGAGGAAAGATTTGGGTTGAATCAAAGCTAAATGAAGGGAGCACATTTAATTTTACCATAAGAACCAAAGATCATGAGAAAAAAAGTAAACTGTATACTGCTGATTGATGACGATGAACCGACGAACTTCTTGCACAAAATTATTATTGAAGACAGTAATTTGGCAGAGAAAGTAGTGGCTGTTCAAAGCGGATATGAAGCATTAGAGTATTTAGAAAAAAAAGAGGAGGGTAAATACCCTCAGCCTGATATTATTTTTCTTGACATCAATATGCCCGCAATGAATGGTTGGGAGTTTTTGGAAAGATACAAACAGCTTGACGAGGGCTTAAAAGGAAAAATATTGGTTGTAATGTTAACTACATCCATCAACCCGAATGACAAAAAGAAAGCCATGGGAAAAGGATTTGTCAATGGCTTTTTAAGCAAGCCCCTTACAGCTGAAATGCTTGAAAAAATAATTGACGATGAATTTTAAATAAGTCTATTTAGTAGCTTAGAGACCCTTATCTCTGCTTTCTCTAACTTATTGGACAGAGTAATTCACTTTTTTTGTTCTAAAAATAAGTGAATTACTGCATTGAACTAAATAATGTTGTAGAATATTATTTTACTTATGGTAATCCAATTCATTTTTACTATTCTCAACAGAAGCCAACCAATCCCTCAATTCAGCCTCCAACTGCTTGGCTACCTCAGGGTACTCATCAATAATATTTTTAATTTCTGATTTATCGTTCAGCAAATCATAAAGTTCAAAACTTTCAAGCTTTTCATCAGTTATTAGTTTATACTGATTGGTTACCCATGACACATTTGGAGTACAAATAAACCCCATTGGCTTTGCTCTTTCTTCTATCCTTCCTTCGATTGCATCTAATATATTAGTACCATCCAATGGCCGCTCATCAGGATATTCTATTCCCATAATAGCGAGTAGAGTAGGTAAATAATCACTGGTAAAAGCTGGAAAATCAATTTTCCTGCCTCCTTCGAAATTATTCTTCCAGATCACAAAAGCCGGCACCCTTACGCCTCCCTCATACAAACTCCTCTTTCTTCCACGAAAATCCCCAGCGCTTCCCGGAGTTCGGTCTTCAGGCCCATTGTCACTGCAAAAGAAAATAATTGTTTCCTCTTCAATTCCTGCATTCTCCAACGTTTGCCATAATCGACCAATTTGCCTATCCATCGCTGTAATAGATCCGTAATACAATTGCTCAGGCAAATCCATGTCAGCATATAAACTCCTATCTAAGCTATCACTTACTACCGGTAAATGAGGAGTATGAAACCAAATGGTGGAGAAAAAGGCTTGTTCATTATTAATGGCATTATCTATAAATGGAATAACACGATCCATTATAATACGAGAATCATCTCCCTTCATATTGCTAGTATCCATTTGATTTTCACCATCCCAATAAACCGTGCCATAATTTATTATTGAATTCTTTCCTTCTACAGCCCTCCAGCCATATCTCAGACTTTCTCCCTCTTTAAATGATGCTGGATATACCATGGGGTCATAAGTAGGGACTTTTGACTCTGTGCTAAAAAATGTATCGTAACCATGCTTCGATGGAATGGAATAATCCTTAAGGTATATTTCTTTACCTCCCCTATTGGCATCTGGAATAGTTTTGGAGAAGGTACCTAGATGCCACTTTCCAAAGTGTCCGGTAGCAAAGCCTTCTTTTTGCAACAGTTCTGAAATGGTAATTTCCTCCGCCTTCATATGTCCACTATTGGCATAAGGAATATCCATCCTAAGTGGGTTTCTGCCTGTGATCAAACTGGCCCGAGTAGGTGAACAAACCGCAGAAGCAGAATAGAATCGATTGAAAACCACGCCTTTTGAAGCTAGGTCATCTAAAAAGGGCGTTTTTATCTCTGTATTCCCATTAAATCCAACATCATACCAGCCTTGATCATCTGTCATGATTAAGATAATATTTGGTTTTTTTACAGGGGTTTTACAAGAACTGGCAAAGATTCCCAACACAAAAAAGAATATTAAAAGTCTACGCATGTTATTAGCTATCGAATCAATTGGTATGGAATTTAACCATTCAATATACCTACTTTTAGTCAAATTTGGCAGTAAGACTACCTTTTAGGCATGAGTATTAATTAAAATAAAACAGCTTGGAGAATATAAAACCAAACAAGAAATTGCTTTTATTGAGTACAATCTCTTTTAAACCTAAACACTTTGAAATTGTCTTAACTTTTTAAAATAACATCCTCCTTTATCGAGGTTTCGATAAATACTTGGGTAATACTGCAAATATAAAAGTCATTAATATTCAAAATCCTGAGAAAAAATTTATTTAAATATTTCAATCATTGAAAAAATAGAAGTAGTTGAAAATTTCATAGATTAAATTTGAAAAACAAAAAAAATAGCTATTTTTACCTATATCAACAAAATTTTAATTATTCCTATTATGTTTCTTAATATTTGGTATAAATTTTAACAAGTACTAGGTTGGAAAAACAGTTTGAGAAAAGTAAAATTATTCATCTTGAAAAAGCAATAATTTCTATTTGTATTCTCTCAGGATTAGTGGTGATTATTGGGTGGTATACTGGAATAAATGAGGTATTAAGTATTATTCCTAAGAGTGCAACAATGAAGATCAACACTGCTATTGTGTTCTTATTATCAGGAATTATTTTAATTACAGATAAATTTTATAGTAAAAATTCAATTTTTCTATATATAATTCTATCAATAGCAATTATCACTATTGGCCTAATGACTTTAGCCGAACATATTGGATGGCTTTACCTACCTATTGATAACTTTTTTATAGAAGACAATATATCTACAAGTAATCCGGGAAGAATGTCTCCGGCAAGTGCAATATGTTCAACCCTAATTGGTATTGGTTTCCTAGCAGAAAAGTTGACCAACAGTATTTTTAAAAAAATAGGATTTTACGCCTTAATCATAACAGCAGTAATGGCAATGGTTGCAATAATTGCTTATGTATTATTGATCCCAATTGAAAGTAAGGCAATATTTTTTAAATCCATGGCCATACACACTTCAGTTTTATTTTTATTGATTGCGGTTCTAAATTTATTAAAAAATACAAATACTGAATTTTTTAGACTAATCTTAGGAAACTACACTGGTAGCAAACTTATTCGTAAAGTCCTTCCCCTTGCAATTGTTTTTCCAATTATTTTCAATTATTTTCTAATATTTGGTATTAATAAGCAAATTATCTCTTTGGAATTTGGGCTAGTAATTTTCTCTACTTTTTTTATCCCAATTAGTATCATTTACATCACTTACATTTCTTTAAGACTGAATAGGTCAGACATAAAGAAAGCTGAAGTTGAAAATTCAATTCGACAAAGTAATCGATACCTTAAACAATTTAAGGATGGCCTAGACCAAGCTTCTATAGTTGCAATCACAGACAAGCGGGGAGTAATAACTGAAGTTAATGAATCTTTTTGTAAAATATCTCAATACACAAAAGATGAACTCATAGGCAATACGCATTCAATCGTAAATTCTGGATACCATGATAAAGAGTTTTTCATAAATATGTGGAAGACCATCGGTTCAGGTAATATCTGGGTTGACGAAATACAAAACAAAGCAAAAGATGGATCACTATATTGGGTTTTAACAGCCATCGTTCCTTTTAAAAACGAAAAAGACGAAATTACGGAGTACATGGCCCTAAGGCAGGATATAACTGAGCGAAAAAAAGCAGAAGAATTGAAGTCTGATTATGTGAAAAAATTAGAATATAAAAATAAAGAATTAGAACAATTTGCCTATGTGGCCAGCCATGACCTGCAAGAACCATTAAGAACCGTAATAAATTTTACAGATCTTCTAGAAAGAAAACAAAGAGAACATTTTGATGAAATAGGATTAACAAGTTTACATTTTATCCAAGAGGCTACAGTCCGAATGAGTCAGCTTGTAAAGAGTCTATTGGACTATAATCGAATTGATAAGAATAACAAAATTTCACTTGTAGATTGCAATCAACTAATTAATGAAATAAAAAAGGACCTTAGTAAAAATATACTTGAGGTAAAAGCTACCATTATTGTAAATCAATTACCAAAAATTTACGGTTATGAAACTCCTTTAAGACTGCTCTTTCAAAATTTAATAAGTAACAGCATCAAATTTAGGAAATTAGAACAAAATCCTTACATCGAAATAACTGCAAGATCAAATCATGATGAATATTTATTTACGGTAAAGGACAACGGTATTGGCATTCCTGAACACCAACAAGATAAAATTTTTGAAATCTTCAAAAGGCTTCATAGTAGAGATGAATATGAGGGTTCAGGGATCGGCCTTTCACATTGCCGGAAAATCGTAGACTTACATGGTGGAAGAATATGGGTTGATTCAAAATTAGGTAGTGGTAGCACTTTTAACTTTACAATAAAATCAAATGAACATGAGAAAAAAAATCAATTGCATATTGTTAATTGACGATGATAAATCAACGAATTTTTTACATAAAATTATCATCGAAGAAACAGGTGTTTCCGAAAAAGTTGAGGCTGTTCAAAGCGGCCAAGAAGCACTAGATTATTTAGAAAGAAAAAAGGAAGGCGTCTACCCAAAGCCTGATCTCATTTTTCTTGACATAAATATGCCTGGAATGAATGGATGGGAATTTTTGAAAGAATATGAAAAGTTAGATGACAATCTTAAGGGAGAGATAATGATAATGATGTTAACTACCTCCATTAATCCAGATGATGAAGAAAAAGCCAAAAAAACCAAATTTATAAACGGATTTCTAAATAAACCTCTTACTACTGGGGTAATAGAAAAAATAATAGACGATCATTTTCAAAATAAGGAGTAAATTATTTATAAGGATTGTTTATTTCGCTAATATTCTATAAAAACAAACCTACAACTAAAATTTATCAATACCATTAAATAACCTAATACAAATAATATTAACACCTTAATCCTTATCCGTAATATTAAATATATAATTTTTAAATATAAAATATTTCTTCCTCTTTATTATATTTTAAATCCAGACTATGTAATAAGATTTCTCCGCCCTGACAATAGTCAGAGGTAAAGGTTGTCACGTATTTACAGGAAATCTTGAAATTTTAAGAAAATCTGGCTTTTTCGTGATTTTCTTTTACATATTTACCATTTAATACATCAGAGTCGTACTTTATGGCCTGATCATAAGAAGAGCCATCGGAGCTCTCAAAACCTAGTCCAAGGTAAAATTTAGCCAAGTAATGTTTAGCTACTCTCTTCGCTATTTTACCCTATAGTATATTGGTCTGAGGAAGGTCAGCTACTTTTGCTTCCTGTTCATCGATCCCAAATTGATCGGTGACCGCTTTGGTTTTCCGGATGTAATCAAACATTGGCTTAGTAGCTATTTCCTTCACAAGGTGCACACCACCAAATAATTCTGCCAACATTCCATGGACATAGTTTCGGAAGAAAAATTCACACCATTAAACCCGAAATATGCAATAGACATTCTATTACGTGCTGAAATCGCTTTAAAATCTGCCTCTTCGTTGCTGTTTTCAATTTCACCATAGCGGTGCTATGCTAAAATCTCCAAACAGCCTGATTGTCTCGTCCTGAAAATGGTTGACACTTTTGTTTTTCAAATATAGTAAGTGTTTTAATTTCTAAGAAGTTTCATTTAACTTACAGTACCACGATAAAGCGGAGGCAAGCTCTGCTGAGGAGCAACTTGCCAAGGAATAGTCGTTTGGTCCGATAGCGTTGCTATTTTCAGACCGGGCCTTGACAGGTTCGGTCTTCTTTTTCCAATTATATTTCTTTCCAATAACGCGTTCGGTATCATGCCTTGTAAAACCTTCGTCATGTACTTGGTTAGGTGTTAGATTTCCTAAACTCTCGTGTGGTCTCATATCATTATAGATTTTGATAATTTTAATGATGTATTTTTTCGGGTTGATATTTGTTTCTCCTGCAATATCCTCCAGCCACTCTTCCTTTAGGATTCCATTTACTCTTTCCGCTATGGCATTTTCATGTGGTGAAGCGGGCTTCGTCATACTGATCCAAACTTTCTTCTTTTTCAATAGGTCGGTGTAATCATAACTGCAGTACTGTACCCCACGGTCCGAATGATGGACAAGGGAATAATGGTTAATGTTTTCTTGAGACTGGAAAGCCACCTTCAGGGCTTCAAGTGCTGATTCAGCCTTCAGATCCAGAGAAAGATTCCAGCCCACTATTTTCTGGGAATAAGCATCCGTAATAAGATACAGATACATGACTTGCCCATTTAGTAAAAGGTAGGTAATATCGGAAACCCATAACTGGTTGGGCCTGTAGACAACCATGTTTTCTACCAGGTTATGGTACTTCCTAAGCCAATGATGGCTTTGGGTAGTGAAAAACTTCCTTTTTCTTTTGGTTACTAATAACCCGTTCACTCGAAGCAAATCAAACAGTTTATCCCTGCCTATCTTGATTTTCATTCCTATTAGGTCTTTCTGAATCAGAGGGTTTATCTTTCTCAACCCCCATCTGGATGTTTTGGCCTTCTTTCTGATCTTTAAAACAAGACTCAAGACCACCTCTTCCTCAAATGCCCCGCGGTAAATATAATTTAAAGCTTTATAGTAGCCCTGCCTGCTCTTGCCAAACAATTCACAAAGTTGGGCCAAACTTACTTTTGGTTCTTCTTCTCTGAGTCTTTGAACTGTTTGGCACCAGACTTTTTTTCAAGATCTAGCCCATATTCTTCTTTGGCAATATCTACCATGATCTGGTATGCCCTGCCCTTCAAACGGCTAAGCTTCAGCTCTTCTTCAAGTTGCCTTATACGGGCTTTTAACTCACTATTGGAATCCTCTTTTATTGCCATGTTTTTTAAAATCGGAAGAGGATCTTTAGGAAGCCTTCTTTCAAGACCAGCAAAAATCCTCATCCATTCCAAGATAGCGGATTTGCTTTTAATTCCATAAATATGCCTTGCCTGTTCTTTGCTTAAAGTACCTGAAAGTACTTCCATAACGATTTTTCTCCTTGCATCTTCGGAGAACTTTTGTAATTCACTCATTTTGTCCGATTATAGGTTTACAATTTTTAATTAAATTGTGTCAACCTATTTCAGTACACGACCGATTTTCTTGCGATTGCAACACTTCCCGTAAACACGGGACAGGCTTCACCCCTGACTATTGTCAGGACGGAGAAATTCGATTACATAATCCGGGTTAAAAAGAACAATTGAGGCCATGAATTTGAGAATTGCTAAAGAACAGCCTTAAGTGATTTGACTTTAATAACCCTAGCTAGAACTACTTTTAAGCTTTAACCGTTTGTGTTTATAGTATACAACTGAAGTAAAAAATAACAAAGAATAATTTTGGCTTACCGGCTTAAATAAACCATTCAGTTTATAAAATCCAAATGGTTTAATCTAAGAAAGAATGAAACTCAACATAAAAAACACCTTTATAGAAAAATTACCGGCAGACCCTGTTTTGGACAACAGTCGAAGGCAAGTTAAGTCAGCTTGCTTTTCTTATGTAAGGCCAAAACAAACAGCAGATCCAAAACTTATACACGTTTCTGATGATATGCTGAAAAATTTAGGCTTAACAGAAGCAGATAGTAAATCCACAGATTTTTTAAATGTGTTTTCAGGAAATACTGTAATGGAAAACACAAAACCATACGCCATGTGCTATGGTGGCCATCAGTTTGGCAACTGGGCAGGTCAATTGGGTGATGGCAGGGCCATTAACTTATTTGAAGTAGAACATGATCACAAGCAATGGGTTGTTCAGCTTAAAGGAGCAGGTGCTACGCCCTACTCTCGGTCAGCTGATGGATTAGCGGTGTTGCGTTCATCCATTCGGGAGTACCTATGCAGTGAAGCCATGCATCACCTAGGCATAGCAACCACCAGAGCTTTATCCTTAGCATTAACAGGAGACGAGGTAATGCGTGATGTTTTGTACAATGGCAATGCCGAATATGAAAAAGGTGCTGTAGTTAGCCGTATTTCTCCCAGTTTTATTCGCTTTGGTAGTTTTGAAATTTTTGCCTCAAGGCAGGAAACCGAGACATTAAAAACATTAGTAGACTTTACCATAAATCACCATTTCCCTCATTTGGGCACTCCTTCGAAGACCGTTTATATTGCTTTTTTTAATGAAGTCGTACAAAAAACATTAAGTATGATTGTCGATTGGCAGCGTGTAGGCTTTGTACATGGGGTGATGAATACTGATAATATGTCTATTTTGGGTTTGACCATAGATTACGGCCCATATGGTTGGCTGGAGGGTTTTGAAGAAGGTTGGACACCAAACACTACAGATCTTCAGCAAAAGAGATACCGATATGGCAACCAACCCAATATAGGACTATGGAATTTATACCAACTGGCCAATGCCTTGTACCCATTAATTGAAGAGGTAGAACCTTTAGAGGATGCATTGAATCAATACAGAACAGAATTCCCTAAAGCCATGGCACAAATGATGCGTGGCAAAATAGGTTTAAAAACAAATGATCATAGCGACAAAGCTATAATCCAGAATTTGGAGACCCTTCTTCAACTAACGGAAACCGATATGACGATTTTCTTTAGGAATTTGGCAGCCTTTAAAAAAGACAAGCCGGATGAAGGCCTGGAATTGATTAAAGAGGCATTTTACACTCCCACAGAAGTGACCGATAACATTAAGCAACAATGGCAAGATTGGTTTCAACATTATGCTACCCGTTTGCAAATGGAAACAGTCTCGGATTCGGAACGGAAAAAAGCCATGAACGCAATAAACCCCAAATATGTATTGCGCAATTATATGGCTCAACTGGCCATTGACGATGCTGACAAAGGTGATTATGCGCTTATTGATGAGTTGTACCAATTATTGAAAAAACCATACAGCGAGCAACCTGAAAATGAAAAATGGTTTACCAAACGACCTGAGTGGGCAAGGCATAAAGTAGGCTGCTCTATGTTATCCTGTAGCTCTTAATATAAAAATCCTATAGGCAATCCAATCAATGAAGTCGTTTATGTAAGGATAAGGGACAAATGGATCTAAACCGGCAAAGCTATGCTATTGGATTTTATTCATAAACTTCCTATTGGGTATTCAGAGGTGCTTTATGCTGGTAGAAAGTATGGGGTTACCCGTGCAGACTTTAATAGTGGGATGAGTATTAAAGTTTACGCTGAGGAATTGGGGGGCACCAATTTTATCAGTTTGAATTATTATATAACCTCCAGTAAAGAGTTGCTAAAACCCTGCGAAATGCCTGAAGAGAAAGTTATTCATTTTTTAAAAAACCTTCAGGTGATAGGTTAATTGCAATCCAAAATATAATTCACGTATTCCTCTTCACTGTTCCACCCCTGCTTTTGCAAAAATATCCTGCAATTCTTTTTCAATTGGAAAAGGCTGTAAAGGGGGCACATTTGCTCCTCCGGGATTGCCCACAGGTACTTTACCTACAAAGGACTTCACTCCTCCAAAAATCAATCGTGGAATTTGTCCGAAGATTTCTTTCAAACTTTTAATCTTAAAACCAAACTGCAACATTTTCCAGTGAACATAACTGTGTTCGTAAGGGTATCTTTGTCCCAATATATGGGCTTTTTCCAAATGCATCCATGCATTTTCTAGATTTCCAGCATTGTACTCAATGCTATACTTCTTAATCTGCTCTTTAAAATAAGGTGCTAATTTAGTGGGAATCGAAGTGTAAAGTTTCATACTTAAAACTTTTAGGATTTATATTGGAAATATACCTTCAAATCCCTAACGATTTTTACCCACCAAATGGTTGAGGGTAAATCACTTTTTTTAATGAAAAATCATTGAACCCGAAATATGCAATAGATAATCTATTACGTGCTGAAATCGCTTCAAAATCAGCCACTTCGTTGCTGTTTACAATTTCCCCATAGCGGTGCTATGCTAAAATCTCCAAACAGCCTGATTTTTCTTGCGATTGCAACACTTCCCGTAAACACGGGACAGGCTTCACCCCTGACTATTGTCAGGACGGAGAAATCCTATTACATAATTCGGGTTGAACATATAGGTTATCGTTCAAAATCAATAAACAAAAGCTAATCTAAGTTAAAAAAACAAGGAAAGGGATAAAATCCCTTTCCTAAATAATATTATTTACCCCACCAATTATCCAGTGAAGCAGTGAGTTTCTTCACTACCTCAGGATGTTTATCGGCTAAGTTGTTTTCTTCCAATGGATCCTTTAGAATATCGTAAAGCAAAACTTCCTGCGTGTCCTTATTGGCTACGCCAGGAACAATGATTTTCCAGGGACTAGTGATAAGAATTCTGCTCTCCAGTGTTTCTTCCTTAGCATTTACTCCTTTCATGTCATGGGCAAAATCCTGACTGTAGATCACCTTTCTTTTCTTCAGTGTTTTCTTATCCATAATATTGATTCCTTGCATATCCGGAAGCGGGTCTAGGCCTACAGCAGCCATAGTCGTCACCGCCATGTCAATGCTACTTGTCAAATTGGAATGATCCATTTTGGGCTTTATTTTACCCGGCCACTTGTAAATAATAGGTGTTCTAATACCCATATCTTGAGGGGCTTGTTTGGAACCTTCCACATATTTATTGGGCACATTTGGATCCTGTATCCAGCCATTGTCCGTGACAAAGACTACCAAAGTATTTTCAGAGAGTCCTTTTTCTTCCACCCTATCCAAGAGCTGCCCGACCGTAATGTCAAACCACTCACACATGGCCCAATAAGCAGCAACTGATTTGGTAGGTGCTAAAGGCAAGTACTTCTGGAGTAAGGAATCCGGTGGATTGTGTGGGGAATGAGGTAAGAAGGGCGCATACCATACAAAAAACGGTTTATCCTCATCTATCGCATGATCCATAAAATCAAATATTGGATCCATTCCTTCACGACCTATTTTAAGCCCAACATCTCCATGTCTTCCACCTCGGCTAGGATCACCATGCGTCATTCCATGCGTAAAACCACCCTCTTTGTAGTTTCCGCCCCACCATTTTCCTGCCTGAAAAGAAAGGTATCCCAATTTTTTCAAAACCATTGGTATGGTAGGATGTTTCTGAAATTCATCCAGGTAATCTTTATACAGTCTAGATCTGGCCATTTGCCAATCATTACTGTAACGCTTTCCCTCAAATGCGAATTCAGGATCATTACCGGTAATCCCATGCTGATAGGGATACAAGCCTGTGATAATACTGGCTAAAGACGGACTACAAAGTGGTGCTGTCACATAGCCTCTGGTAAATGTATGTCCTTCCTCCGCCAACTTGTCAATATTTGGCGTTTCAATATGTGGGTGCCCCGTAAAACCGTAGTCATTCCACGATTGATCATCCGAAAGGATATAGATAATGTTGGGTTTTTCTCCTTGGGCATAGGATGTCATTTTGGTAAATGACACCAAAATGCACATCATGAGCACCCATTTCAAAGAACGAATCCTACTTGTTTTTTTCATTTTAATTTATTTTGGTTATTGCGTTTTTAATAGCCCGAATTTTGTTCCAATCTGTTAATCAATATCTGCTCTGCAGGGATAGGTGCCAATAATTTATTCGCTGTAATATTGAAAGAAGCATCAAATAAGAAAGGTTTCATTTCTTTTTCCCTGACCCCATGAGCAGACATAACCTCCACTGCTTTGCCACTTCTCTTTAGGTCGTACCACCTTTGGTTTTCGAAACAAAACTCTACCTGACGTTCATGCATAATCAAGTCTTGTAAACTTGTTTGATCATATCCGTTTAGCGCATCTGTTAGTCCAGCACGATTTCTTACCATTTCTACAAAAGGAATGGCTTCTCCCGTTCTGCCCAAGCCATTTAAAGCCTCTGCATACATAAGTAAAACATCCGAATAGCGCAATACAGGCATATTGTCTCCACATCTATCATCAGGGGCAGAAACTGGTGGTTTGAATTTCCCAATATAGGACAAATCTCTTATTTCACCATCCCAATCGGGTCCTGTCCAGGTGTTGATTGAAACAGCTTTTCTTTTATCACCCTCCTCAAAAGCATTAACAAGATCTTCAGTAGGTATATTCCAACCTGCAGACACCATGCTTATATTCGGTCTGTTTGTGATCTCTCCTTCAGAGCTCCAAGGGGCAAACATAAAAATAAACCTATTGGAAAGATCTCTGTTATTTTCAGAATACTGAATGGAAAAAAGCGTTTCAGTAAAATCAGGATTAGAAGGATCATACAAGTCCGCATATTCAGGAAGTAGACTGTATTGACCGGAATCAATCACTTCTTTGAGAACACTTGCTGCTTGGGTATAATTCTTCTGAGTTAGGTAAACCTTACCCAAAAGTGCCTGAGCCGCATATTTATTGGCTCTACCATCTTCATGAACTGCCGTAGCATTGGAGAAATGAGTGGTAGCACTTTCCAGATCACTGATGATTTGCTGGTAAACCTGCTCCTCAGTTGATCGGTCTATATTGACTGCTTCTTGGGCTGTAATGGGCGTGGTTACCAAAGGAACGCCTCCGTATTGCCGTACCAAATTAAAATAATAGAGGGCTCTTAAGAACAAGGCCTCTCCTTCTGATCTGTCTTTATAGGCTTCATTTGACCAAGAAACTCCTTCTCTGTCAATTTCTGCCAATAATTTATTGCATCGGGTGATGCCATTATAGGACAGGTCCCAGAATTGCCCATAACCTCTATTGTCAGAAGTGATGATAAACTGGTCAATTACACCTCTCACTGCTTCACCTGTTCTGATATTGTATTGGAAACTTGTATTGTCTGATATCAATTCTGCCAACACCCAATGTAAATCCTTTTCGTAATTTCTCATGGGTACATAGCAACCATTGGCCAACAGGATAAATTCTTCCTGGGTCTGATAGAAATTGCCTTCATTTAAAGTCGTCTCTGGGAAGATTTCTAGAAAATCCTCTGAACAAGAGCTCATTCCCAAAAAGACAAGTATATATAGTAACTTTTTCATGTCTGATTAATTTTTGTGAATCTCAGGTTTCGATTACAAATGCGTTTAAAAAGATAAATTAATACCTATCGATGTGGTTCTGGAAAGTGGATAAGACGTCATGTCAAATCCTGGAACCAAGGTATTGTTTTGGTTAGCTGCCTGCCCTTCAGGATTGGCACCTTTATAATTGGTAAACATGGCCAGATTTTGAACTGACATGTAGATCCTTGATCCTTTTACCACTTTCAAACGCTCCAGAAAATTACCTGGAAGGGTATAGCCCACAGTAAGATTGGATATTCTCACATAGGAAGCATCTTCTACCCATAAACTTGACACCCTGTGTCCCCAACTAGGCCTTACTTGTGGAATACCTGAATGAATCCCATCTCCAGGATTTTCTGTACTCCTCCAACGATTTTCCCAGTCTTTGTCAACATTGAAAAATCCCTGAAGATTATCTGTGGTTTGACGCAAACCATTCATAACCTGACCGCCACTTTGCCCATTGACTATTATGCCTAGGTCAATATTTTTGTAAGCAAAATTGTTGGTGAGTCCAAAAATAAAATCTGGATGTGGGTTTCCAATAATGGTATAATCCAACACATCATTGATCAAACCGTCTCCATTAACATCTTTATATTTCACATTTCCTTCGTAAACCTGAGGTGTTTTTACAATATCAGGATTGTCCATATCCTCAGGAGTGTACACACCTTCCAACACAAATCCGTAAAACTGCCCAATTGGCTTTCCTACTACAGAAACGTGAGTGGGATTTCCATCATTATTGCCTGCAAGAATTCTAACTGTATTGTCATTAAGAGACATCACTTTGTTTCTATTGAATGCAATATTGGCATTCACATCCCAATTGAATTCCCCAACATATGGTGAGCCACCCAAGGCAATTTCTAGCCCCATATTTCTTACATTTCCCTGATTGATCGTTTGAGAATTAAAACCTGTTATGGTAGGAATAACATCATTCAGCAACATATTATTGCTTTCTCTACGATACAAGTCTATCAATAGACTAAGTCTGCTTTCCAAGAATTGAAAATCCAGTCCTAAATCAAACTGATTGGATTCCTCCCATGTCAAAAAAGGATTGGAAAGCCCTACTGAAGAAGCGGTAACTTGATTGGTACCAAATACATAAGATCCAGCACTTATGGAAGCAAGGTGCGCATAGTTACCTATATTATTGTTTCCACTTTTACCATAACTACCTCGAATTTTAAACTCATCCACCCAGTTGATATTTTGGAAAAAATCTTCCTCAGAAACTCTCCATGCTGCAGCAATAGAGGGGAACAAGGCAAAGCGGTTTTGATTTCCAAACCTTGAAGACCCATCCGAACGGAAAGTAGCTGTCAATAGGTATTTGTCTTTCAGCGCATAATTCACCCTTCCCAAATAAGAAATCATGCTCCACTCATTGATTGCTTCTCCCCAATTATCAATACTTTGAGCCGCATTAATGGTGGTTATAAGGTCATTTGGAAAAGGGCTTGCTCCTAATGAAATATTATTGGAAGTAAACTTTTGGGTAGTGTATCCAAGTAGAGCATTTATCCTATGGTCTCCTCTGGTTAAATCATAATTTACTGTATTCTCTATCAGCCAATCAAAGCTGTTACTTCTGGAATTATAAGAGGAGCCTGTCCCTGGCGTAGGAGGCCTGTTAGATGCACCAATAGAGCTTGGTATGTACTGCTCATATTTCGACACTTCAAATATTGTATTTAAGGAGGACCTAAATCTTAAATTTGGCAGAATCTCCAACTCAGCAAATGCCAATCCAAGGTTTTGAAAGGTGTTTTGTTGCATTTTCATTTCCTGTAAGGCAAACAAAGGATTAACAAAACTCCAAGCCGAGTGAAAGCGACTTTGAGGTGCTACAATATATGGCTTAATGTTTCCATTGGCATCATATGGAGTAGAAATTGGGTTGGCCCAAATACTCACACCCAAAATGTCATTTCTATTTAGATTGGTGTTGGCCCTATCTTGTTTGATAAAGGTAGGTTGAATAGACGCTCCTATTTTAAGTTTATTGGTGACATTACTTTCAATACCCAGGTTACTACTGAATCTTTCTATGCCGGTATGTTTCAATACCCCCTCTTGCTTGAAGTAACCTAAACTAAAATTAATTCTAGAATCTTTGGTTCCTTTTTGCATGCTAAAATTATGGTCCTGAATTTTAGCTGTCTGTAAAACAAGATCATACCAGTCTGTTCCCTTACCTGATAGGGCATCCAAATTCCTATATTCCTCAGGATAATCCGCCAAGGTAGGTTCTCTTCCTTCAGTTTGCCTAACTCCGATATCAATTCTATCGCGTTGAAATTGGGCAAATTCTCTTTGATCTAAAAGTTGTGGTCTACCCTTCTGTGGTACTTGTTGAACACCTACCATGGAAGAAAAATTAATGGTTGTCTGGTCAAGCTCACCTTTTTTGGTAGTAATCATTATTACTCCATTGGCACCTCTGGAACCGTAAATGGCCGTAGAAGAAGCATCCTTTAGAATAGTAATAGACTCAATATTATTTGGGTCTATAAACATCAAAGGGTTTAGGGTTTGGTTCATCCCCGAAGAATAAGGCATTCCGTCGATTACATAGAGCGGTTCATTGCCTGCTCCCAAGGATCCACTCCCTCTGATTTTAACTGAAGTACCTGCTCCAGGTGCACCAGATACTTGCTGGATTTGAACACCTGCAACTTGTCCCACCATTTTCTGATCCAAGGAAGAAACTGGAAGATTTTTGATCGCTTCCTGGTTTACAGATGAAACAGCTCCTGTAACATCTTCTTTTTTCTGAGTTCCATATCCTACTACTACCACCTCTTCCAAGGCAGCTTGATCATCCATCAAGGTGATTGAAAAAGTAGTTTGATTACCTACAGTGAAGGTTTGGCTTTTATAACCTATAAAGGAGATTTTTATCACCGCCCCAGCCTCTGCATTCAATGAGAATTTCCCATCAATGTCAGTGACAGTACCGGTGGTGGTACCATCAATAATTACCGTTGCTCCGGGGATAGGGTTGCCACTTTCATCTACCACAGTTCCATTGATAGGTACAAATGCATTATCCGAATCCTGTGCAGGTGAAACTAGTTCAGAAACTTTGCCTTCGTTATTTTCAGATTCAAGACCGGGCTTTACATAAATTGTATTGTTTACTCTTTTGAACTCAAATGATGTAACCTGCGCCAGGTGCTGAAGTACCTCTTTTAGATTGCTTTCTTCATAAGAAAAGGTAAATCGATTCTTATCCTTGACTACTTTTTGATTGTAGGTAAAGTTAAAAAGGGTTTTTTCCTGGATTAGTCCCAGCACCTCTTTAAAAGTATTCGATTGAACGCTTATACTTAGACTAACATCCTCTAAATTTTGGCTTTTCGAGGTGGTCGCCATTAGAAATTGCATTGCAATCACCTGTACAAGGAAGGCATATAAAAGCCTCTTTGATACCATGATCAATAGTTTTAGTAAATTAATTTCCATAATTTTAAATGCTTAAAATTCTTTTCGGGTTAGTTAATTGATGAGTGTTTTGAGCTGGATCCAGAACTGTTACAGCAGTTACTGGATCCTTTTCTTTTTCGCAAAGTATTACATAGGCTTTTAAGATTTATTTACAATTTTTAAGATCTATATTAATTGTTTTGGTACTTATATCTGTTTGGTATTCAAAATCCAAAATGTGCCGCAATCCCAGTAAGATCGTTTCTATCCGCTCTCCAGTATAAGCTCCAGTGATCACACATTCAATTTCTTTTTGTGGCATATTCACTTCAATACTGACACCATATGCACGCTCCAAAATTGAAAAAACAGATGCCACTGTCTCCTCCTCAAATACCAATTTTCTAGTATGCCAACCAATAAAGAAATCTGGGTTCACTTCATTCACCTGGATTTGATCGGTATTTACAATGGCCTGTTGCCCTGGATTTAGTTCAACCCCTTCATTGGATTTCAAATTGGCAACTTTAACCCTACCGCTAGTTACTGTGATCTCAGGTTGAAAGTGTGTATTCACATTAAAGGAGGTTCCTAAAACAGTTACCTCTGAGGTTTCCGTAACCACTTTAAAGGGTTTCTCAGGATTTGGCTTGATATCAAAAAAAGCTTCCCCATTCAAATGAACTACGCGCAACTCTTTAGCAAAAGTTTCTGGAAATTCAAGGCTACTATTTTCATTTAAACGCACCTTACTGCCATCTGATAAGGTAACGGTTGATCGCATCCCTTGATCGGTTCTCTTCACTAGCATCGGGATTTCAGCTTGTAAATTTGACATTTCCCATACGGCCAAGCCTATGAAAGCAAAAAATAAAAGTACGGCAGCAAATTTTCTAACCACCAAGTATACGCTCTTGCCTGCGGATTTTGGCTTCCCTTTGGATTCTATTTTTTTCCAAATGTTTAATTTTGATGCATTTATTTCATTTTGGGAAGGAGCTTTACCCAAATGTGCCAATTCATCTAGTAAAGAATCAAATTGACCATTCCTTTCAGGATCTAACTTCCCTGACCTGTATTTATTTGCCCACTTAATTAATTGCTTCAACTGCATAAAACTCCAAAGGGTTATATAGGGAAGTACCATAACACCGAAGGATCAGCTAGTCGGAGCCGAAAAAAAATCTATTTTTTTTGTTTAGGCTAAATTATTTGCGGGTTTTGACCTTAATAGGCAATTTAAGTAAAAAAAAAGGTATCGCATCAACACCAACTGACCAAGCAAATTACTATAAACTCCAAGGATTGCCTTAGTAGGTACAATGCTCTTTTAATGTGATTTTCCACGGTGAAAACAGAAATCCCCAATTTTTCAGAAATCTGCTTGTTGCTCAAATAACTAAACCTACTGAGGGTGAACACATTTCTACATTTTGCAGGCAATTTTTGAATTCCGCTCTCTAACAACTTACGGGTCTCTCTTTCTTCAAGGTATTCATCAGTAGAGCAAATTCCCTTTGTATTTTTAATGAAATCCAACTGCTCTTTGCTCCATTTATTCTTTCGAATTTCTTTCGCAATTTGATTCCTTGCCGCACCAATAAGGTAAAATAGTACTGTAGGATGACTTAAGTTTGGTGGTTTTTTCCATATGGAAATAAAAATGTTTTGAACCACATCTTCGGATGTCTCGCGGTCTTGCATGACCTTGTACACATATCCAAATACCGAATCAAAATGGCGCTGGTAGAGCATCTCAAAAGCACGATGATTTTGATGCTCCCTAATTAACTGTAGCAGTTCTTGGTCACTATGGGTTTTAATATTGGTCAATTTTTGGGTCTATTCAACTAGCAATACGCTAATTAAAAGAATAAAATGCACAATCCAAATAAAGATATTCAGAAGAAAATACCTACACAAGTAAAACCAAAGAGATAGATTTTATAATCATATAAATAAAGAAGTAAATACAGGTCTATTAGACTACAACCTCTTCGCTATGGTTTAGAGTTAACTATTAAGAATAATTTTAACCCGGATTATGTAAAAGAATTTCTCCGTCCTGACAATAGTCAGGGATGAAGCCTGTTCCGTGTTTACGGGAAGTGGTGTAATCACAATAAAATCAGGCTGTTTGGAGATTTTAGCATAGCACCGCTATGGTGAAATTGAAAACAGCAACGAAGTGGCTGATTTTAAAGCGATTTCAGCACGTAATAGATTGTCTATTGCATATTTCGGGTTTAATTTACATTAAGAAAAAAGGAGAATTTCTAAAAGTAATTTTCATGTATAGCAGCAAACTACACTTTTGGGAATTCCCATTCCCCATGGTATTCGGGTGCAATGAATTGATTTGCTACCTTATTCCCATTAAACTTACCAGCGGCTTCATTCCAATTCAAATATTGGGTACCAGACCTGGCCGCAATATTTCCCATATGAGCATAAAGAGCTACATTTCTACCTGTTTCGATTGGGCAATTGGTAACACCTCTACTTCTTACACAGTCTAAGAAATTCAGCACATGAATTTCCATATCGCTCTTCCCTTTAAAGTTAAACTTTTCCTTGGCCAATAACGTGGCTTTTTCACTTTCTCCTTTGTCTCCTAGCCTAATACTCCAATCACCTCTATCTGCTAAAAGAACACCTTTTTCACCTACGAATTCCACCCCATAGGCTTTGTCATAGGGACCTGTTTGTATTCCCGCCGTATGCGACCAATGAATCATATAATCCTCCATAGGGTAACTCACATCCATCATTTCATAAGTCTCACGGTAATAAGTATCCATATTGTAATTGGCAGCAGAAGCAAGCACAGTTTTGGGTTCATGGCTTATTTTCTTAGCCCAAAGTGCCATGTCCAACAAGTGAACTCCCCAATCAGTCATCAAGCCTCCTCCATAATCCCAAAAATGCCTCCAACTACCATGCACATGATTGGGGTTATAAGCTCTTTTTTCTGCTGGACCTTGCCAAAGCGCATAATCCAATCCTTCCGGAACCGACTGATTAGGTACTTTACTTGAACCCATACCATAAGGGAAATTGGCCCAAACATTCACTTTCTTAATCTCTCCAATTCCTCCTGAATGGATGTGTTGCATGGCACTATTCCATACTTCACCACTTCTTTGCTGTTGGCCAACCTGCACAACCCTATTGTATTTATTGGCTGCGGCCACCATCACATTACACTCAGCAATACTGTTTGCCAAGGGTTTTTCCACATATACGTCTTTACCTGCCTGACAGGCATACACCGTAATCAAGCAATGCCAATGGTCTGGAGTACCAATAATAACAGCATCTATTTCTTGGTTATCAAGCAATTGCCTAAAATCTCCATAACCTTTCGGCGTTTGTTTAAATTCATCTTTTATATCTACCAATCTTTTCTCCAGAACATTCTGATCCACATCACAAATCCCAAGGCAGTTTACCTGGCCCGTTTTCATCATGTGGTGTAAAATATTAAAGCCTTTGCTTCTAGCCCCAATCAAGCCAATATTGATTTTATCATTGGTCGAAAAATTGGGTAAACCGGAATAAGCTGAGTGCATCATCCCTAAACCTGCTACTGTCAAAGTGCTGTTTTTTAGAAATGCTCTTCTAGATTGTTTCATACTATTCATTTTTTTCCAAATTGAATATAAATATTTAAAGTAAACTATGCCATTATTTCTTTTTTTAGAATTCAAAAAAAACAGCTTCTTACCTAAAATCACATGAGAAAAAGAACATATAGAGCAATTAGCATTAGATTTTCGAGGCAATTATATATGCTGTACCCAGCACTGTTCTCTGGGATTTTTTATAGGCCAATACAGTAATGTATCATTGCTATCAAGCAGAGGCAAAAGTATTTATTGAGAAAAAATCGTTCAAGAATAGAAATAATTATTTACTTTCAATATTTCCATGTTGAAATTGGAAAATAGCTTTAAGAAACAACTCAAAATTAACACGCAATGAAAAATGTCATAAGTTCATTTTTATTATTATTATTTATTGTCGTTCACAGCCATGGCAATACCCTTTCAAACAATCAGTTGGCCAATCCTTTTCTGGGCATGTGGGGTCTGGAAATTGAAGGAGGAGGAGTCGGATGGCTTCATGTGCATGAGGATCAGGGTTTTTTAGATGCTGAGCTCCTATGGATTGGTGGAAGTGTCCTGCCCGTATCCAATGTATATTTGGCAAATGAAAACACACTCGTAGTCACTAGAACCAATATTTCAAAGAAAAGTGATGAGCGAAGCCATACCATTACCAATACCCTTAGAATAGAAAAGACTGGAAACACTTTAAAAGGAACCATGTCAGGCCCACGAAGAAACGGAGAATATGTGGCAAATTTCACTGGGTTCCCAATGCCTGCCATGCCAGCCAAACCAGACCTTTCAAAGGTAGTTTATGGGCAACCCATTTCCTTGTTCAATAAGAAAGACCTAACAGGTTGGGAATTGATGAATCCCAAACAAAAAAATGGTTTCAAAGTAGAAAATGGAATATTGGTTAACGATCCGGTGCAACCTGAAAATGGTAAACACATATCTTATGGAAACATCCGTACCAAGCAGGAATTCAAAGATTTCAACCTCAAACTGGAGGTAAATGTACCCAAAGGAAATAACAGTGGTGTTTATCTAAGGGGAATCTATGAAATTCAGGTGGTAGACTCCTATGGAAATGACTTGGATTCGCACAACATGGGCGCATTGTACAGTCGTATACAACCTAGCCAAGCCGCAGAAAAACCAGCAGGCGAATGGCAAACAATGGATATCACATTAGTAGACCGACATGTGACGGTAATATTAAATGGTAAAAAAATCATTGACAACCAACCTGCTTGGGGACCTACAGGTGGAGCCATGAGTGCTGATGTACTATCTGCTGGCCCTATCTATTTGCAAGGGGATCATGGGAATGTAAGTTACCGAAATATCATATTGACACCTGTAAAATAATCAGCATTAGTCGACTTACTTCCAAGGTATTTAACCTAATAAAAACCACAGGCTTGTTCCTGTGGTTTTTGTATTTAAACATTGTGCTTTTCTGAAATAAATACTTCAATACGAGCAAAATCGAATAAATACTTTCCTGTTTTTGCAAATTTATGTCAACTGTTCCTCCATTTTGAAACCACAGGTTTAATCGAAAGAATAGCCATGCCAAAACAGAATTCTAAAAAAAAATATTTACATTCAAAGCTTTAAACTCCTATTCTGCAAAGAAATTCACCCTTCTTTTCCTGATAATAGGTTATAAGGTAATGTATTCGCAAAAAAATCAGTTTTCCCAACACTGCTGGGACTTCTGCCAAAACCGCAATGATTGACGGATTATGAACCTATACCTACGAAGGACAAAGTCGCTTTTGCATGTCTTGGCTTAAAATAAATCACCCCTATCATTTTAAACTTTATTCATTCATGTCCATTAGAAAAGTCCTTGCTAAAATACACCTGATAATTGGTTTGGGAACAGGTTTTCTATTCTCGATTATAGCACTTTCCGGAGCACTATACACTTGGGAACCTGAAGTAAGCCGGATAATTTATCAGCACGAGGTAGAGAAACAAGACAAACCTTTTGTTGATATTTCGACATTAAGAAACACCATGCAACAAGCCTTCCCGGAAGGCGATTTCCGCACTGCACTCTATCGCGACCAAGAAAGTAGTATCGAGGTTTTATTGTATGTTCCAGGCACCTATTTCCTGGCCCAAATCAATCCATATACGGCTGAGCTTATCCACTTACAAGACATGAAAAAGGGATGGCTAAACCATTTGAAAAACTTACATCGCAATCTTTTACTTGGAGACATAGGTAGAGAAATTGTTCATTGGGTAACCTTATTGGCGCTACCAATGCTGATTTCTGGCCTGGTATTGTGGTGGCCACTACGAGGCTGGCCAAAAAAAGAAAAATTCAGCATTAAATGGTCCGTTTCTCCAAAGAAGTTAAATTATGATCTACACAATGTTCTGGGATTTTATGCCACTTGGATCCTTATTTTTAGCATTATCACAGGACTCTTTTGGGGTTTTAAGGTGGTGAAAGATGTAACCAAAGAAATAAGTGGTGAAAATGAAATGAGCTATGAAAGCCCAAGTTCTCTGATCCCAACTACCGATCAAGGTTCAGATCCCAACAAAATTTTAAACATGCTGATTGAAAAATACCATACTGAATTTTCGAATTCTCAAGTAAGAATTAATGTTCCTCATGGCAAAAAAGAAGCCATCCATATTTCCGTTATTGATCCCAATAAAGGGTTAAATGCTATCAATCATTTTTATCATGATCAATACAGCGGAGCCCCTATTCAAGGAAAATTTTTATATGGATTATCTAGTGAAAACAGCACTTTCAACACTATTAACGCCATGGTCTATGGAGTTCATTTAGGAGACATTTTGGGACTTCCAGGAAGAATGCTTGTGTTTTTAGCATCGCTTATAGGTGCCTCCCTACCTATAACTGGATTTATTTTCTGGCTTGGGAAAAACAAGAAAAAGTGATAAACTCAACTTAAACTATAGGCTCCCCCTGTTTCATTCGAACTTTACATAAACTAATTAAGTTCAGGCTATTTGTAAAGAATCCGTTAAGACACTACCTTAAGAAAAAAACAGAATAAACAACTGAATTAAATAATTTTTCCTCACGAAACAGAAGGATATCCGTCTATTTTGACTTAAAACAAAATTCAATAATTCACAATAAATTCATGGACAAATAGAAATATTATCCTTTAATTGCGCCAAAATCAAATTTATGAAATCATGTCCGAATTCCCACCTTGCCCAAAATGTGAATCTAAGTTTACCTATTCTACAGGAGGCCTACTATTATCTTGTCCTGAATGCGGACATGAATGGAATCCCGAAGAAACAGAAACAACAGATTCTGGTACAGAAGTAAAAGATGCTAATGGCAATGTTTTGGTAGATGGAGATTCTGTAATTGTATTGAAGAATTTACCCGTAAAAGGTTACCCTCAACCAATAAAAGCAGGTACAAAAGTGAAAAACATTCGACTAACAGATGGCGACCATAATATCGATTGTAAAATTGCAGGTTTTGGGTCAATGGCTTTAAAATCTGAGTTTGTAAAAAAAGGTTAAAAAAGCTGATTTAACGAAAGGTCTTATAGGAACATCCGTTTATTAAAAGTCTATGAGCGAGCGGTGATACATCATGCCGCTCGCTCATAAACTTAAAAGGCCAATAATTTTATTATTGGTAATTAATTAGATTTTTTTTTTAAAACCTTGAAATTGTTTTATTGACACTTGGGGGTAATATAAAATGAGCAAAATAAAACCTATGACTCATTAACTTTGTCAATACCAAACTAAATTGACTCTATTTCCAATACCTTATTTTGGTAGTTGCATCTTTTTGGCCCAATTTTCTCTACTCTAGAAACTTACTAGAAATAGAATAAACAATCACAAACAAATTGTGTTTTCAAAGCAGAATTGAAGTGGGTTTAAAGAAAAGGTACAATACTGTAAAATTGGATGTGTTTTTCGAAATTTTCAACTCTATAGCCGAAGAAAAAAGAGCTACCTGAATTTGCTTGGCATACATTACATATACTGCTGAATATTGCTTAGTTTAGGTAAAACCTTTTTTATTATTAGGCATAGCGCTTCACTTATAGGAGTTAAGATATATGAAGAATGAATGGGTAAAAGATTGGTATTCCTTAAAAAACAGAACTCCCTACGATTTCCAGAAAGCTTGCCTAAAAAATTATCTAGCAGGAGAAAGTGGTCTATTGAATGCCCCTACAGGTAGCGGGAAAACAATGGCACTGTGGATACCTGTATTACAGGAATATGTCAACCAGTATCCCGACAGTTGGAAAAAGCCTAGAAAGAACGGTTTACAAGTAATTTGGGTAACACCATTAAGGGCATTGGCACAGGACATTGCCCAAGCCATGAAGGAGGTATGTTCAGAGACCGGCTTAGCTTGGAGGGTGGCTGTGCGAAATGGCGATACATCTGCAGCCCAAAGACAGCAGCAAAAAAGATCCATGCCAGAGTGCTTGATTACAACTCCGGAAAGCCTTCATCTATTAATGGCACAAAAAGGTAATGGATTATTGTTCCAAAACCTGAAAGCAATAATAGTAGACGAATGGCACGAATTATTAGCAAATAAACGTGGGGTTCAAATTCAACTGGCCATAAGTTACTTAAGGACTATTGCCAAGACATCTATAAAGGTTTGGGGGATTTCAGCTACCATTGGTAACCTATCTCAGGCACACCAAGTATTGATAGGTCCTCAAGCGCCTGTCCTAATCGTTAGAAGTAAGTTAAAGAAAAAGATCAAAGTAAGTTCAGTATTACCTGATGAGGTGGAAAAATACCCTTGGGCAGGACATTTGGGAGTAAAATTACTTCCTAAAATCATTCCTATAATAGAAAAAAGCCAAACTGTGCTGCTCTTCACAAATACTCGTGCCCAAACAGAAATTTGGTATCAAAAAATATTAGAAGCCAAGCCAGACTGGGCAGGTGTAATGGCCATGCACCATGGTTCTCTGGATCCTCAAGTAAGAGAGTGGGTGGAAAATGCCCTTCATGAAAAGAAATTAAAACTTGTGGTATGTACAAGCAGTTTAGATCTTGGGGTTGACTTCAGACCCGTGGATACGGTAATACAAATTGGCGGGCCAAAGGGAGTAACCAGATTCGTTCAACGGGCAGGTAGATCTGGCCACGAACCCGGTGCTACCAGTAAAATATTCTTTGTTCCTACCCATTCTTTGGAATTAATAGAGGCAAGTGCATTAAGGAAAGCCATAGACAAAGGGGAATTCGAAGACCAGATTCCCATGGAAGACTGCTACGATGTAGGCGTGCAATTTTTGGTAACCCTTGCATTAGGAGATGGGTTTAAATCCGAAAAGGCCTATCTATTAATGAAAAGTTGTTTTTCCTTTCGAAACCTTACTAGAGAAAAATTTGATTGGATGTTGGCATTCATAACAGTTGGAGGAAAAGCATTGGGAAGTTATGAAGAGTTCTCCAAGGTAAAAATCTCTGAAGAAGGCCTTTACCAAGTAGTGGACAGAAAAATCGCCATGCGCCATAGGCTTTCTATTGGCACAATTGTAAGTGATCCCATGATTCAAGTCAAGTTCATTACAGGAGGTTATATAGGTTCTGTAGAAGAAAGTTTTATCACCAAATTAAAACCTGGGGATGCATTTTGGTTTGCCGGTAGAAACCTCGAATTCATTAAGGTAAAGGAAATGAAGGCTTTGGTAAGAAAGTCTAAAAAGAAAACAGGAACCATTCCAAGGTGGATGGGTGGAAGAATGCCTCTTTCATCAAGACTGGCATACATGATTCGTCAGGAGTTACAAAATGCCTCAGATGATCACCTTGATTCCATTGAATTGAAAACCATACTACCTATCCTACAACTTCAAAAAAACCTCTCTGAAGTACCAAATCAACAATCATTATTAATAGAAAAATGCAAAAGTAAAGAAGGCTACCACGTCTTTTTTTACCCTTTTGAGGGAAGGTTTGTCCACGAGATTCTTGCGGCACTAGTGGCTTACCGAATCAGCATAAGTCATCCCATCAGCCTCAGCATTGCAATGAATGATTATGGATTTGAATTGCTCTCGGATAGTCCAATTCCCATTGAAGATTGTCTAGAAGGGGATTTGTTTCGAAGGCAAAATTTGATGGATGACATTTTTGCAAGTATTAATGAAAGCGAAATGGGTAAAAGGCGTTTTAGGGAGATTGCTGCAATTGCGGGTTTGGTTTTTCAAGGTTATCCAGGAAAAAGCGTTCCTACCAGACATCTACATGCAAGCTCAGGGATTATATATGGGGTATTTGAAAGCTACGATCCTGACAACCTCTTGCTACAACAAGCACAGCAGGAAGTCATGCAAATTCAGATGGAAAAAAACAGGCTTTTTCAGGTTATTGAGAGGATTAACAAACATGAAATCAACCTTATCAACACTAAAAAATTAAGTCCATTTGCCTTTCCCATAATGGTGGACAGGCTTAGTCGAAACAACATTAGCTCTGAAAATCTAACGGACAGGATACTAAGGTTGCAATTTGAACTGCTAGATTAAAACTTGTTTTGGAGCATTTTTAAATTTAAATTAGCCATTTAAATACCAAAATAAATCTATCCTATTCCATTATTTACTTATACTTTATGAAATCATTATTACTTACCCTTTTGGTGATCAGTTCGTATGTGACCTGTATGGGTCAAACACCTCCCAATGGCCCCGAAGTTACGGATCCAGAATGGAATGCTTATGATATAGAAACAGTAGTCGATGGCTTCAATATCCCTTGGGGATTAGCGATTTTGCCTGATGGAAGTATGCTTATCTCTGAGAAATCAGGAGATTTAGTACATTTCAAAAATGGAAAGAAAACAAGTATTACGGGATTGCCTGAAATATGGGCAAAAGGTCAAGGAGGACTTCTTGACGTGGTTTTACACCCTGACTTTGAAAACAACAAATACGTTTATATTTCTTATGCATCTTCAAGAGGCCCTGAAAAAGGAGCACACACTGCCATAGGACGTGGACAATTGAATGGTACTCAATTGGTTAATTTTGAGAGATTATATAAAGCCTCGCCAAATTCAGAAGCAGGTCAGCATTATGGTTCTAGAATCGCTTTTGATAAAGAAGGCTACTTGTATTTCTCCATAGGAGAAAGGGGAGCGAAATTTGAGAACCCACAGGATATCACTCGAGACGGTGGTAAAGTTTATCGACTTTACGATGATGGAAGAGTACCTGAAGACAATCCTTTTTACAATGAATCTGGCGCAAAAAAAGCCATCTATTCATTTGGACATAGAAATCCACAAGGTATGATTGTACACCCAAAAACTGGAGCTGTATGGGTAAACGAACATGGTCCTAAAGGAGGTGACGAAATCAATATAGTGAAAAAAGGGGCTAATTTTGGCTGGCCTGAAATCACTTACGGGATCAATTATGATGGAAGCATATTGTCAGAAGAAACAGCTAAACCAGGCATGGAGCAACCACTTTACTATTGGGTGCCTTCTATTGCTCCAAGTGGATTTGCCTTTATTTCAAACAGCAAATACCCAGCTTGGGAGGGAGACTTTTTAGTTGGTTCTTTGAAGTTTGGATACTTAGAGAAACTTACAATTAAAAACAACAAGGTTACCAAAAGAGAAAAAGTTATTGATGGTTTAGGACGAGTTAGAAATGTTGTCCTGGGTCCTGACGGAATAATTTACGCCGGAATAGACGGAAAAGGGATAGTTAAAATTGTCCCAAAAGGAAAATAAAATATACATGTTCAAACAATAGTAATTGCTGCTTAAAAATTAACTTAAAGCAGCAATTACTTTTTTTTGGCAGGCCAACAATCCTTCATGAAAAAGTCCAAAGAAAAATATGATTTTATAATTATTGGTGGAGGTTCTGCAGGCAGTGTACTGGCCAATAGATTAAGTAAAGACCCCTCTAATAAAGTTCTTGTTATAGAAGCTGGAAGACCTGACCACGGTTGGGATTTTCGAATTCAAATGCCTGCTGCTTTAACTTATCCCCTAACCAACAATTTCTACAACTGGGGATACGAATCAGAACCTGAACCTTTTATGCACAATAGAAGGATTTTCCAACCTCGTGGAAAGGTATTGGGAGGGTCCAGTGTTATTAATGGGATGATCTTTATTCGTGGCAATGCCATGGATTATGAAAAATGGGCCAGGGAAGAAGGACTTGAAAACTGGAGCTTTGAGCATTGTCTCCCCTACTTCAAACGATTAGAAAACCGACTTATAGGTGGTGACACCTACAGAGGTGATAAAGGTCCACTTTACCTAACTACTCCTAAGTGCGACAACCCACTATTTAAAGCATTTTTTGAATCCGTTCAAGAAGCTGGATACCCACTCACTGACGATGTCAACGGGTATCAACAGGAAGGTTTTGGGAAATTTGACGCCACCATTTATAAAGGGAAAAGGTGGAATGCTGCAAGGGCCTATGTGCACCCTATAAAAGACCGTAAAAACTTAACCATACATCTCAAGTCAACGGTAAGTAAAATCCTATTTGAAGGAAATACTGCCATTGGAGTAGATTATTTAAAAAATGGAAAAAATGAGCAGGCTTACGGAGCACAGGTAATTTGCTGCGGTGGAGCAATCAATACCCCTCAGGTCTTGCAACTTTCCGGAATAGGTAATGCCAATGAGCTAAAAAAATTAGGAATTCCTGTAGTAGCCGACCTAAAAGGTGTGGGTGAAAACTTACAAGATCACCTGGAAGTGTATGTACAATGGGCCGCAAAAAAACCTGTTAGCCTCTACCCTTCCTTAAAATTCTATAACCAACCCAAGATTGGACTTGAGTGGCTGTTTAAAGGAACTGGTGTGGGTGCAAGCAACCATTTTGAAGCAGGAGGATTTATCCGCGGAAATAAAGAGGTAGCTTATCCCAATTTACAGTATCACTTTCTTCCAATTGCGATTAGGTACGATGGCTCTGCTCCAAACGAGGGGCATGGTTTCCAACTACATGTTGGTCCAATGAATACAGATGTGAGAGGCCATGTAAAAATAAAATCCACCGATCCAGGTAAATACCCAAGTATAAAATTCAACTACTTGTCCACAGAACAAGAGAGAAAAGAATGGATAGAAGCGATCAGGTGTACAAGAAATCTTATCAATCAACCTGCTTTTGATGAGTTGCGGGGGAAAGAATTATCCCCTGGAGCTAAGGTTGAAACCGATGAAGAAATACTTGATTTTGTAGCAAAAGAAGGTGAAAGTGCTTATCACCCTAGTTGTACTGCCAAGATGGGTTATGACGACATGTCTGTGGTAGATGCGAACTTAAAAGTTCATGGTATTAACAACCTTTCCATTGTGGATGCATCTGTGATGCCCCATATTACCAATGGAAATATTTACGCACCAGTGCTAATGATTGCTGAAAAGGCTGCTGACATTTTGTTAGGCAATAGCCCTGAACCTCCTCAAAAGGTCCCTTACTACAAGCACAATCCTGAACAAAACTAAAAACCATTCTTCAATTGATCAAACCAACTAATTTATATATTGACGGCACTTGGCAAGAGGCTATTTCTAAAGAAGTCAGGACCATTTACAACCCATTTGACAATCAACCATTAGCCACTGTTGCAGAAGGCGATAGAAAGGATGCTCAAAAAGCAATCTCAAGCGCAAGGAGTGCCTTTGAATCAGGAGATTGGCGGTATACGACTGCTGCAGAACGCGGAAGGTTGGTCTATTTATTGGGAGATCTTATTGAGAAAAATAAAGAAAAACTAGCCGAGCTTGAAACACTGAATACAGGAAAAACACTTGCTGAGAGTCTCTGGGACATGGAGGACATTGCTGGAATTTTCAGGTATTATGGTGGTCTTGCGGATAAAAATGAGGGCGAAAGCATCGCCAGCCCAAATCCCAATAGCCAAAGTTTATTGGTAAAAGAACCCATTGGAGTGGTTGGAATGATTTGTCCTTGGAACTATCCACTACTTCAAGCTGCCTGGAAAATTGCCCCAGCCCTTGCTGCAGGATGCACCATGATAATAAAGCCCAGTGAATTCACTCCACTTACAACGCTTCTATGGACAAGTTTAGCTGAAGAAGTAGGTTTCCCTAAAGGTGTTATCAATACAGTTTTGGGGCCTGGTCACAGCATTGGAGCAGAACTTGCAGAAAGTATGGAGGTAGACATGATCTCCTTTACTGGCGGAATTGTTACAGGGAAAAAGATAATGGAAGCAGCCGCAGGAAATGTCAAAAAAGTAGCATTAGAACTGGGAGGCAAAAACCCTCATATCCTATTTGAAGATGGAGATTGGGAAACGGCTATTGACTTTATATTAAATGGGGTATTCTTCCATGCAGGCCAAATTTGCTCTGCAGGCACACGTGTAATGGTGGCCTCCTCCATACATGACAAGGTAGTAGAACACTTAAAACAGAGGATAAGTAATATCCGCCTTGGCAACGGAATGGAAAATGACACCCAAATGGGGCCTCTGATTTCTCAGACTCAATTAGATAAAGTATCAAACCACGTACAGAAAGCCATAAAAGAAGGTGCTAAATTGGTTGTAGGAGGTAAAAGACCTACTGAAGAATCTTTGAAAAATGGTTTTTTCTATGAACCAACTTTGCTCACTGATTGTACGGCTGACATGGCCATTGTAAAAGAAGAAGTATTTGGTCCGGTTGTTCATGTGGAAAAATTTGAAACCGAGGAAGAAGCCATCAAAAAAGCGAATGACACCATTTATGGCTTATCCGCTGGCTTTTGGTCTCAAGACCAACAAAGAGTTTCCAGGGTTTCAAAAGCATTGCGATTTGGTACTGTTTGGGTCAATGACTTCAACGTCTATTTTGTTCAGGCACCATGGGGTGGTTATAAACAATCGGGACAAGGAAGAGAACTCGGCCACGCAGGACTAGAAGAATTTCAAGAAGTAAAGCATATTTATCAAAATTTCAAACCCTCGCCTTTAAACTGGTTCGGAAATTAAACCACCAAAGTTATCGATACCAAGACCTTAGGAATCCTCATAACAGTACTATTTTATCTAATTATTCTTTACATTGGATATTATGCCAGCAAAAAAGAATCCGGTGACCAAACATCGCAAGGACTTTTACTAGCTGGTCGCCGAATGCCCGCCTGGATCGGGATTTTCACCATGACTGCCACATGGGTAGGTGGCGGTTACCTCATTGGAACAAGTGAAGCCGTATACGATAGTGCAAGAGGCCTGGTATGGGCGCAAGCTCCCTGGGGCTATGCCTTAAGTCTAATATTGGGTGGATTGTTCTTTGCTAAAAAAATCCGAAGCTTTGGTTTTACTACATTCATCGATGTATTCGAACATAAATACGGTAAAAAAACCGCTGCAATATTATTTATTCCTGCCCTAATAGGTGAGATTTTCTGGAGTGCCGCCATTCTCGCTGCTTTGGGCATAACCTTCGCCACCATTTTTGAACTAGACCTAGAAACATCAATTCTTGTTTCAGCAAGTATTGCCATAGGCTATACCATGATGGGGGGATTGTGGTCGGTAGCCTATACGGATGTAGTTCAACTTATTTTTATTATCCTAGGTTTGGGAATAAGTATTCCTTTTGCTTTAGATAAAATTGGAGGTTTAGATGCCGCATTAACCATTTACGACCAACAAATAGCCAATGGCTTTACCTTATTTCCAAGTCTAAATGCCTTTACAGGAAACGATCCGGCATGGGGAAATAGCATATGGGTGTGGGTGGATTTTGCCTTGCTCTTGATTATGGGAGGAATTCCCTGGCAAGTCTATTTTCAGCGGGTCTTGTCTTCAAACTCAGATAGATCAGCGGTTAGATTATCTATCTTGGGTGGGCTTTGTTGTGCCTTAATGGCCATTCCTGCCATACTTATCGGGGTTGCAGGTGTTGGTTTTGATTGGACACAATCTACCTTAGGCGTAGCTCCCGAACCAACCATGGTCCTGCCCTATGTATTGCTAGAAATGACTCCTCCAATTATTGGAGCATTGGGGCTTGGAGCCGTAGCTGCAGCTGTAATGTCATCTGTGGATTCTTCCATATTATCTGCAGCTTCTATGTTTACCTGGAATTTATACAGGCCATTGATAAACCCTTCATGCACAGACAAACAAATCAAAACCTCAATTCGACTGGCCATTTTGGTCATAGGTTTGGTTTCTACCTGGCTTGCCTTAACACTTCAAAGCGTATATGAACTCTGGTACCTTTGTGCCGATTTGGTTTATGTCGTTTTGTTTCCTCAATTGGTGATGGCTTTATATTTTAAAAAGGCAAATAGAAATGGGGCCATTGCAGGAATAATCATAAGTTTATTTTTAAGGTTTGGTGGCGGTGAACCCATCTTTGGAATTTCCCCATTCTTACCCTACCCTATGGAAGACCCAATTGCGGGAATTGAGTTTCCTTTTAGAACATTCTCCATGTTTTGTGGTTTAATTAGTATTCCAATAGTGTCATTGCTTTTTCCAGATAAAAATCAGATTGAAACATCCTCTTTAACCAATGAACGATCGAATTAATTTAATCTTTATTCTATTTTTTATTATTTCTCTACCCCTAAAAGCGCAGATCCCCGTTATCTTGGATGCGGATTTGGATTCCGACGTAGATGACGTTGGTGCACTAGCCATGCTTCATACGCTTGAAGACAATCAAAAAGTCAAACTATTAGGTGTGGTTGTAACTAGTGATGACCAAGATGCTGCTGCCTGTGCCGCTGCAATCAATACTTTTTACAATAGACCAGAAGTACCCATTGGGGTAGAAAAAGGGATTGCACTAAGAAGTTTTTCCAAATACACAAAAAGTTTGGCAACAAGTTTTCCCCACCCTTTAAGGGGAGGGAAAGAACCTGAGGATGCCACTCAACTCTATAGAAAATTACTGGTCAATTCTCCTGACAATAGTGTAATCATCATTAGTATTGGCCACTTGACCAATGTGCGAAACTTATTGGAGTCTAAGCCTGATCATTTAAGTCCCTTGACCGGCAAGGAACTGATTCAAAAGAAGGTGAAACTTTGGTCCTGCATGGGTGGACAATTCCCAAGCGGAAAAGAGGCCAATTTCTATCGGCCTGACCCGGAGTCTACGCTAATTGCAGTTAAAAACTGGCCAGGCGAAGTGATTTTTTCAGGTTGGGAAATTGGCAATGAGATCATCACAGGTGGAGATTTCCTAAAACACGCGCTCAGTGCTGACCACCCGGTAAGCCTTGCCTATAAATTATTTAATGAATACGCTGGAAGACAAAGCTGGGACCAAACCTCGATTCTTTATGCAATATCTGATAAAAAGTATTGGGAGTTGAGCCCAAAAGGTCAGGTTCTTGTTAATAAAGATGGAAGCAATTCCTGGAAAGAAGATCCTAATGGCTTACATCACTACTTAATAAAACATTTACCTCCTGCTGAAATAGCAAAAATAATTGATTCTCTAATGATTGGTATTTATAGGCCTGGTTTTTGAGGCTGCACAGATAATGAATTGTTTATCCAAAGCTCGGTTTTTTCTATCTTGAAATTGAAACCACAACCAAAAACTTTTATTGTATGAAAGCATCAGATTTATTTGTAAAAGCACTGGAAAAAGAAGGTGTGGAATATATTTTTGGCCTTCCCGGAGAGGAGAATCTTGATATACTGGAGTCTTTAACGGATTCAAAGATTAAATTAATTTTAACCAGACATGAGCAAGGGGCCGGTTTTATGGCGGCCACCTACGGAAGGCTAACAGGTAAACCAGGGGTATGTATGTCAACACTTGGACCTGGTGCTACCAATTTGTTTACTCCTGGAGCTTACGCTCAATTGGGTGCCATGCCCATGTTAATGATAACTGGTCAAAAGCCAATTAAAAAAAGCAAGCAGGCGCGCTTTCAGATAATAGATGTGGTCGATATGATGCGCCCTATCACCAAATACACGAAGCAAATTGTAGATGGCAATGTAATCGCTTCTAATATTCGGGAAGCTTTTCGCTTGGCCACTGAAGAACGTCCGGGAGCTGTACACCTGGAGTTACCGGAAGACATTGCCCAAGAGGAAGTGGATGATCATGTATTCGATGTGGTAAGCCATTTATTGCCCAAACCGGACGATGCCGCTATTTTAGCTGCGACTGAGATGATTCAAAAGGCTAAGATGCCCCTATTACTAATTGGAGCTGGTGCCAACAGGAAAGTGATATGCAAAGCCCTTGCAGATTTTGTAGACAAAACAGGAATCTACTTTTTCACTACCCAAATGGGAAAAGGGGTTATCGATGAGCGACACCCACAATATCTTGGAACAGCAGCGCTTTCAAGCAATGATTTTGTGCATGCTGCCATAGATGAATCTGACCTAATTATCAATGTAGGTCATGATGTTATTGAGAAACCTCCTTTCTTTATGAAGCAGGGTGGTAAAAAAGTTATACATGTCAATTTCTCTGCAGCCGAAGTAGACCCGGTATATTTCCCACAATTAAATGTTGTTGGTGATATTACCAGTTCTGTTGAGAAATTATCGGAAGCAGTAAAACCTTCTAAAAGTTGGGATTTTAATTTTTACAAAAAAGTAAAATCTGAGGTTTCTCAACATCTAAGCAAATATTTTGAAGATGAACGCTTCCCTACCTTACCCCAAAGGTTAGTCAATTTACTGAGGAATAAACTTGGGGAAAAAGATGTGATCACCTTAGACAATGGAGTGTATAAAATCTGGTTTGCCAGGAATTATACTTGTTATCATCCCAATACTCTTTTGCTAGACAATGCTTTGGCAACCATGGGGGCCGGTCTCCCATCTGCCATGTGTGTTAAATTATTAAACCCAGACAAAAAAGTAGTAGCTATTTGCGGTGATGGAGGATTTATGATGAATTCTCAGGAACTGGAAACAGCAGTACGATTGGGATTAAACATGGTGGTAATTATCCTCAATGATGAATCCTATGGCATGATCAAATGGAAACAAGAAGACATGGGCTTTAAAGATTTTGGTTTAGACTTTAAAAACCCTGACTTCGTGCAGTATGCCAATAGCTATGGGGCACACGGTCATCGCCCAGAGAGTGACAAGGAATTACAAGAAATTCTGGATAAAGCACTTAACAACCCGGGCGTACATGTAATCGACCTAAAAGTTGATTATTCTCTAAACCACCCGATCTTAAATGTAATGTTGAAAGAAAAAATTTCTAAGTTATGAATGAGGAATTAAAAGTATATTCACCTTATGACAATACACTAATAGGCACTTTACCTATGACCAACGCGGAAGAGTTGGAAAAAATAATAGAAACCGCTCATGTCCTTTTCCAGGACAGAAAGCAATGGATTCCGGCCCATAAAAGGATTGCTATATTGGAAAAGGCCAGGGCAATAATGGAGGGAAAAATTGAAGAACTGACCAACAAAGCTGCTCAAGAAGGAGGAAAGCCTTACCAAGACTCCAAAGTAGAAGTAAAAAGGGCCATCAACGGATTGAAAATTGCAACCGAAGAAATCTCCCATATGAAAGGTGGGCAGATCCCTATGGGAATCACTGAATCTTCAATGAATAGGCTGGCATTTACCATCCGTGAGCCTATTGGTGTGGTAGCTTCCTTGTCCGCGTTCAACCATCCTTTAAACTTGATTGTTCATCAAGTGGTTACTGCATTTGCAGCAGGTTGCCCAGTTATCGTCAAACCAGCAAGCAAAACACCATTTTCTTGCCTGGCATTGGTAGAAATACTTAAAGAGGCTGGAGTACCAGAGGGCTGGGTTCAATCCATCAACTGTAGCAATGAACTCGCTGAAAAATTAATAAAAGACCATAGAATCAATTTTCTATCCTTTATAGGTTCTGCCAAGGTTGGCTGGTCACTTAAATCTAAAATGGCTCCTGGAACCAGGTGTGCATTGGAACATGGAGGTGCAGCCCCAGTGATAGTTGAACCAGATGCGGTTATGGAAGACATGGTGCCTTTATTGGTTAAAGGCGGTTTTTACCATGCTGGACAAGTTTGTGTGTCGGTACAGAAGGTGTTTGCCCACAGCTCTATAGCAGAAAAGCTGGCTAAAGACATTGCCGACGCAGCGAAAAAATTAAAAGTTGGCGACCCATTGGCAAAGGATACGGAAGTTGGGCCATTGATACAAACTGGAGAAGTGGACCGAGTGGATGAATGGGTAAAAGAAGCCATTTCAGGCGGTGCTGAGCTATTGTGTGGTGGTAAAAAAATCAGTGATACTTGTTATGAACCTACCGTATTACTTAATCCTTCAAATGATGCCAAAGTTTCAAAAGAAGAGATATTTGGTCCAGTTGTGTGTGTGTATGCCTACGATGATAGAAACGAAGCCATTGACTTGGCCAATAGCTTGGAGCTCCATTTTCAAGCTGCCGTTTTCACAAAAGACCTTGACATCGCCTTAGATACAGTACACAAATTAAATGCTACCGCCGTTATGGTAAATGACCATACTGCCTTTAGGGTAGATTGGATGCCATTTGGTGGAAGGGATGCTTCTGGGGAAGGAATGGGGGGAATACCTTATTCCATGCACGAAATGACACGTGAAAAACTCATGGTCTTCAAAAGTAAATTATTGCCTTGATCAATATTTACTCGTTTTATTAAAATGGCTTTTCGAATCAGTTGAAAAGCCATTTTTTTGTCCATATCTAGTGAACATTAGAATTCACCCTGAAAATTAGCCAGATAAAGTGAGAGTAAACTACCCTGAAAAAACGGCCTCTTTCTCCAATACAGATTAACCATCCCCCATTATAGCTCAATTAATAGGGGCTACAAAAATTTTATTTTTTGTTTAGAAACATATATTGTGATATTTTAGAGTGTCATAAATAATTCAGCAGTATCTATGAATTCTAATGTTGATTTTTATTTCGCTAAAGGCAAAAAATGGCAGGCAGAATTGAGCCTATTAAGAAAGGTGATTTTGGAATTCCCATTGACCGAAGAATTGAAATGGGGTGTTCCATGTTACACAATGCCCTCAAGCGCCTCCACCAAAAAAAGCAATAATGTTCTATTGATTCATGCTTTTAAGGAGTACTGTGCCGTATTGTTTATTAAAGGAGCATTATTAAAAGATGCTGACAAGGTACTTGTTCAACAAACTGAAAATGTGCAGTCAGCTAGGCAAATGCGGTTTACAAATGAAGAAGAAGTCCAAAGGCTTTCACCAACCTTAAAACTTTTAATCAAGGAGGCCATTTCAATTGAGAAAAAAGGATTAACAGTACCAAAGAAAAAAACAACAGAATATGCCATTCCTGAAGAATTTCAGAAGGAACTTGATAAAGACCCTGAACTACTTGCTGGCTTTAAATCACTAACTCCAGGTAGGCAAAGAGCCTATCTATTGTATTTTTCCTCAGCAAAGCAATCCAAAACCCGGTCTTCAAGAATAGAAAAATACAAGCACAATATCCTTAATGGAAAAGGATTGGATGATTAACAGGACCTTTGCTTAGAAAGCTCAAAAAATAAGAGAGAACCATGAACCTTGGAGTAGACCATTATTTAGCAGACGGCTGTGAACGTTGTCCATTGGGAGCTACTCCGGCTTGTAAGGTGAATAACTGGAAGGAGGAATTGAAGCTTTTAAGAAAAATTATTCTTAGCTGTGGTCTCACAGAACAGGTTAAGTGGGGTGTTCCTTGCTATACAATTCATAACCCTAAAACCAGCAAGTCAGAAAGCAATGTATTAATTATGAGTGCCTTTAAAGAATATTGCTCAGTAAGCTTTTTTAAAGGAGCACTACTCAAAAATGTAGACAATCTCCTTGAAAAACCTGGCGAAAACACACAAGCTGCTAGATTAATCAAATTCACCAATGTTCAACAAATATTGGATAATGAGAACCACATTCGAAAATGGATTTTTGAAGCCATAGTAGTGGAAAAGGCAGGCTTAAAGGTAGAAAATAAACAAAACCCAACCGAAATCCTCCCCGAGGAATTAAAGGTCAAATTCATTGAAAACCCAGACTTTAAATTGGCTTTCCATGCATTAACCCCAGGAAGACAAAGAGGCTATATTTTGTACTTTTCACAACCAAAGCAAGAAAAGACCAGGCTGTCTCGAATAGATAAATACCTTCCAAATATTATGGAAGGAAAAGGCATGCAGGATAAATAGCCTTTTCAATTAAAAATAAATAAGTATTCAGCAAATAACATGGAGAAGAAAATCGCGATTCTAAGAGGGATTAATGTTGGTGGTAAGAAGAAAATTTTGATGGCGGACCTAAAATCCATGTTTGAAGGATTGGGCTATTCAGAGGTCTTAACATATATCCAAAGTGGTAATGTGATTTTCACTTCTGAAAATCACATTACTGAAACAGAAATGGCTGAAGCCATAGAAATAGCAATTAAAAATAAATTCGGTTTTGATGTTCCAGTAATCGTATTAGCTGCCAAGGAGATACAAAACACTTTTAAAAACAATCCATTTTATGGAGCTACTGATACAGACATCTCAAAACTCCACGTGACCTTCTTAGCTGATGAACCTGAAATCGAACTGCTTAATAAGATTCAAGCTTTGGATTTCAGTCCTGATAAATTTGATATTATAGGAAGAACTGTTTTTATTTATTGCGAAGGAAAATACCATCAGTCCAAGTTAACCAATAACTTTTTTGAGAGTAAACTTAAAACCTCAGCAACTACAAGGAACTTAAAAACTGTCAAAAAACTTTGCGAATTAAGCCAATAAACCCATCCAATAAAAAGAACATGAACTTATAGCCAATGAAATCCATAAGTAATTTAAACCCGAAATATGCAATAGACATTCTATTACGGCTGAAATCGCTTTAAAATACCCAATCGTTGCTGTTTTCAATTTCACCATAGCGGTGCTATGCTAAAATCTCCAAACAGTCTGATTTTCTTGCGATTGCAACACTTCCCGTAAACACGGAACAGGCATCACCCCTGACTATCGTCATGGCCAGGAAATCCTATTAAATAATCCGAGTTAAAAATTCAATTGTCCTACTTTTAAAAAATCGAGCATATATAAATTCCCAAAATATTTAACCAAACCAATCCCATGAAAAGAATTGTATTGATTTTATGCTTTGCCTTATCGGCATTGTATACCCATGCGCAGGTGGACAATTATGAAATCGTTGAGAACATCCCTTATTATGGGGATGAATTGAGGAAATCAGATGCTTACATTGCTGAGCGCTGTGTGCTGGATATTTATTACCCTAAAGACCTGAAAAGTTTCGCTACAATAGTTTGGTTCCATGGTGGCGGAATCACTTCCGGGAAGAAAGAAATTCCAGAACCTTTAAAAAACAAAGGAGTAGCTGTGATTGGGGTAAACTATAGATTATCTCCAAAAGTCAAAGCCCCCGAATACATAAAAGATGCGGCCGCAGCAGTTGCCTGGGCCTTTCAAAACATTGCCGACTATGGAGGAGACCCTACAAGTATTTTTGTTTCCGGACACTCTGCCGGTGGCTATTTGGCGAGTATGATAGGCTTGGATAAATCCTACCTTGCAGCCCACAAAATAGATGCAAATGACATTGCCGGATTGATTCCTTTTAGCGGTCATACGATTACACATTTCACTATACGCGGTGAGCAAGGAATCCCTGGAGAACAACCTACCATAGATAAATATGCGCCATTGTTCCATGTCCGAAAAGATGCTCCTCCACTTTTATTGATCACAGGAGACCGTGAACGCGAACTTCTGGGAAGGTATGAGGAGAACGCATACCTAATGCGTATGATGAAAGTAGTGGGACATAAAGAAACTGTCTTGTATGAAATGGATGGTTATGGACATGGAATGACGCATCCTGCCTTTCCTTTATTAATCAATGAAGTCAAAAGAATTACGGGGAAATAAACCTTGCTATATTGCATGTCTCAATTTTGCACAGTTTCTAGGGAAAAATGAGGCTTCAGTGAAAAACAATGATCCCTAATAAAGCCCTTATAGACTTAAAAACCAGATTTCAGGAAATAAATTTAACTAAAACCATACCTATGGATCAGTCCAATATTACAGATATTCCCACTGTTTACTCAAAAATTCAAGCGAAATCCAAGGAGATTGGCTTTAGCATGCCTTCTGATTTGTACATTGGTAGTTTGCTAAAAACACTTATTTCCTCCCGTACAAATGCCAATATTCTGGAATTGGGCACAGGGATCGGCTTGTCCTTGGCATGGATGGTGGATGGATTAGGAAAAGATGGTTTACTTACCACCATTGATAACGATCCCGAATTAACGGAAATTGCAAAGGATTTTTTTGGAACAGACCCAAGGCTTTCTATTCTTTGTGAAGATGGAGAAAAATGGATAAAAAGCTATTCGGGCCCACAATTCGATTTAATCTTTGCAGATGCATGGCCAGGTAAATACAGCCAGATAGATGAAATTTTTTCTATGGTAAAAGTCGGTGGCTTTTACATAATTGATGACATGAATCAACAAGAAAACTGGCCAATAGGACATGCTGAAAAAGCCGAAAACTTAGTTAAATACCTTGAGAATAGGAATGACTTTAACCTAACCAAAATGAATTGGTCAACGGGTGTAATTCTCATGACAAAAATAAAGTAGACTTAGGGAAAACATTAATATTTCGAATATTAACCTATCCCAAAGAACTGGAAGAAATTGAATTTAGAGGACTCGTTTTAGTCTAAAAATCGTAAATAGCACATTCAAACTTTAAGGACATTAAAATGGCTTTACCCAATATATTTAACAAAAGTGTAACGGATGAAATGATTGCACGAATCAATAAGCTGAAAGCGGATACAAAACCTGAATGGGGTAAAATGTCGGCCCCCCAAATGCTTGCCCACTGCAACGTCACTTATGAAATGGTGTACGAGAACAAACATCCCAAACCAAATTTTTTCATGAAGTTTATTTTAAAAACTTTTGTGAAAAACATAGTTGTAGGTGAAAAACCATACAAACGCAATTCCCAAACAGCTCCGGCTTTCCTGATTACTGATTCCAGGGATTTTGATTTAGAGCGTAAAAGACTTATTGGCTATCTAAATCAAACACAGCAACTAGGAGAAAAAAGCTTCGATAACAAGGAATCTCATTCCTTTGGTAAGCTTAGTAAAGTAGAGTGGAACAATATGTTCTACAAGCATCTTGACCACCATTTAACGCAATTTGGGGTTTAAATAATTTTAGCAAATTCATTTTTCCCATAATCTAACGGCACGATCATAATGAGCTGATCCAGGTTAAGGAATTTAGACGCTTCAGTAACTTTCGATTCAGTAAACATCGTTTGGAAGCGATAGCTTCCAAAACCTTATGGAAAAAAGTAGTCCACTTACAAATTCATAGTCCTCTTGAAGAAAATAGACTCATTTTACCACAATACGCCTGAACCTGAGCGAAGTGTATTTTTGGCTATCAGCAATTTCATACTATCCCTGGATGGAAATATCAGCACTGATTTGAAATACGGCATGCCCTTTTTTAGCTATAAGAATAAAATGTGTTGTTACCTCTGGAAAGACAAGAAAACAAATGAACCCTATTTCGGGATTGTTGAGGGAAATAGAATTAACCACCCCCAACTTGAAAAAGGCAATCGAAGTCGGATGAAGATTTTACGCGTTGACCCGAACCTGGACATTGACATAGAGACCATCGGTGAGATTTTAAATAGCGTAATTGCCCTGTATAAAGATGGGACCATCAAAACCAAATAGTAGGGCTGCTAGGTTTTCGGCAGGGATTTTGGCAACAAAAATAGCTAAGCCATTATAATTAGAATTTCAATCTGATGTTAGTCTTTCACCAATAAACAAATGGTAATAAATCATTTATAAAGTTAAAAGTTCACACCATCAATTTCTAATTCCCATAGGAATAGCTTATAATAGTAATTAATTCTACCAACAAGCCCAAAAGAACCAAACATGAACTTATACAACTATAAACGAAGAGAGCTACGAAACGGCATTCACTTATTAGGTGCTATCCTTATATTGACTAGTATTTTCGTCTTATTAAGTCCATTGTTTATTGAAGCTGGGGAAAAGTTGCAGAAAACTCTTTGGGTAGGTATCAGTGCATTCATTGCAGGACTCCTTATTATCAATACCTATGAGGGAACATTGATTAATCTTGACGACAATAAGGTCAAGGATTACTTTTCATTTTGTGGTTTTAAAACCGGGAATTGGAGAAAACTTCCTGTAGTAAAAGCCATTAAGTTAGTTCCTATTGAGCAAAAAACAAGCAACACTCCAAATGGAATAAGTCCGACCTTTAGCACGATTAAATCCAGTTATAAAATCATCCTCTTTTTTTCTCCTGAACATCCTACTTATGCCTTTTCCTATACCAATAAAACTGTAGCTCAAAAGAAGTTGAAATTACTATCAGAAAAGCTTTTGGGAGATAAAATTCATGGAATCAACGTAGATTAAAATTTTATGAAGCGATTGTTTTTCTTGCTCGGTATATTTTTCATTGGCTTGCTCCTTATTGCAATCCTATATCAAAACATTTTACTTTATTTTATCAGCAATTCCATTTATGGACTTCCTTCCTTTGGAAAATGGCTCTTGGTTGTTACAAGCATGGGCATAGTTGTCAATGGTTTTGGACTTGCCTATTATTATCACAAAGGGTACAACCAACCCCTTCTTTTAGGTGCATTATTGGCTCTTCTTGAGATCTGCCAAGGCATTATTTTATATTTAATTGTTATTAACAATGCATTTGCGCAATTGGGATCTTACTTTCTTTTTATAACTGGATTTAAATTGAATGCCGGACTTCTATATGGTTTCAGTCTGGTTCTATCTAAAACAAGGAAAGTTATTTATTTGAAGATAATGGGCATACTCATTTTGATCATAGTCGGAATAGCTTTGAGCATTTTTTCTTTGGTTTTGATGTATCCAGCCCTAGAAAAAAACGAAACCATAGAATTTATTTCCTTGGGGTTATCCTTTGCAGGCTTATTAACACCGGTACCCTTGGCACTGTTGTTTTACCATGAATCAAAGTGGAGCAAAAAAAATGATGAAATAAAAGCCAACCCTGATCTTTATTATGCCCTTGCAGGACTTGCAGTGGTATTACTCCTTATATTCGCCGGAAAAATAGGCACCCAAGCTTATTGGAAAACGCATATTACGCCGCTGTCAAGGAAACTCGCAGTACCTTTTGAAAAAAGAGTATATACCAATAAAAACGGTGATAAATTGAATTACCGTTTGCTTACACCCTATAAAATAACCCCTTCAATGGCCTATCCTCTTGTTGTTTCTTTGCATGGTGGGGCAGGTTGGGGTACTGATAATTTCAAGCAAATTGAAGGATCACTTTTTGCTAGAATGTTTTCAAAAATTGAAAACAGAAAAAAATACCCAGCATATATTCATGTACCACAGGCTCCACCAGGTTCTTCATGGGGAAATCTGCCAAACCATACCACAATTGACAGTTTGGTATTTGAGTCCATCAATGCTTTAGAGAAAGAATTTAAAATTGATAAAAAGAGGATATATGTTGTCGGACATTCATTGGGAGGATATGGGGCCTGGCACTTTATTGAAACAGCTCCTGACTTATTTGCGGCAGCTATTCCAGTAGCAGGGGAAGGTAACCTTTCAAAGGCATCAGCCTTGGTAAATACCCACATATGGGCTTTTCATGGAGCCAATGATAAGAATGTCCCCGTAAGTGGTTCCAGAGACATGATAGCGGCAATAAAAAAAGAAGGTGGCCACCCAAAATACCACGAAAGTCCCAATGCAGGCCATGGCTGGGGAATTATCGATGAAGAACCAGGATTACTTGATTGGCTTTTTGAGCAAACGAAATAAAACCACTTAACCAGGCTTAATCCTGGTTAGCCATGAAATCATTTTCCACCATTGTTTGCTGAAAAATCTCAGCTATCTCCTTCTCTTCTACAACCCGGTCAAAAACAGCCAAGCCTCCAATTTGTCCATTGAAAAAGTTTCCCATTCCTCTGGAAAGTACTACTGCCCCCACTGTAAAATCCGAACCGTTGTTTCCTATGCCCTCTTTAAATAAATAGGGGTTTTTGGAATGAACCAGGCCAGCAGGAAGCCCTTCAAAACCTTTGGTATTATTGATAGGCTCAGGTGCTCTTTCCTGAAACTCGCCGTCTAAAAATGCTTTAATATACTCTCCGTCATAGGTAAAAGCAATATAGTGCCATTTCCCTTTGGTTAGTTTTTGCTTACTTGCTGCATAATCGCAACTGTAAGGAAAAGGTGGTGTAGGACCACCGGAATAAGAAATATGGCCACAAACCTGAGCTGCGCCATTATAATGAGGGAGGTCTACAAACAATCCATATTGACGTTTACCTCCATCCGTATATTCATTCCACATTCCACCGACAAACCCAGTCTTGCCTTCCCACTTTACCCAAGCCATTACCGTAACACCTTGATTTTTACCATGTATATTAAGCTCAGCCGTATTTTCATAAGGCAAAGAGAAAAAAGCTTCATTTTCCATACGGGCTGAATATCCTGTCAATGGTCCCTCGGCAACTCTTTCAACACTTCCATTCCTTTCTTTAAGTGGAAATTCTCCCTTACCTACGGCCAACCTTTCATGGCCTGCCTCTTCTTCAAAACCCCAGACAGCTACAAGACCATCCCTTTCCTGAAGTTGGATCATGGGATCGCTTTCCTTACAGCTGAGCAGAAGGATAACAGGAATCAAAAAATACGCGAATTGTGAAAATTTCATGGTAGACAATTTAGTAGTTGATCAAATATAATAAAGGAACCTGATTCAACAAGGCATTTCCCCAGTCTCAAACCCTTTCTATATCTAGTTTTACTTATTACAAATCAAAGCAGGATAATTTGAAAATGAAATTTGCCACAAGGTTTTTCACCTAACTATTCCTAGATCACCCAATATTCTATATATTGTTTACTTCTTTAGCTATTTGTAATTGAGAAGATGAAATTTATCAATATGAAAAGACAACCATATCTGTCATGGATGATGAAACCCTTTGTTTTTTTCTTGCTTTTTGTACTGGCCTCCTGCTCAGAAAAAACAAAAAATGAAGAAGAGACACCTAGGCAACCTAATATACTGTTCATCTTCACCGACGACCATGCCTTTCAAGCCATTAGTGCTTATCAAAGTCGTCTGGCAGATTTGGCTCCTACTCCCAATATTGACAGGATTGCAGCTAAGGGAATTCTTTTTAACAAAGCCTATGTAACCAATTCTATATGTGCTCCTTCAAGAGCTTCAGTGCTCACGGGAACACATAGTCATGTAAATGGGCATAGAACAAATGCAGATACTTTTGATGGTAGTCAAATCACCTTCCCTAAACTTCTCAGAGAAAATGGCTACAACACTGCATTGATAGGCAAATGGCACTTGAAATCTGTACCCACAGGCTTTGATCATTGGGAAATCCTTCCTGGCCAAGGGCACTATTACAATCCTGATATAATTTCTGCTACAGACACTACGATTGCAGAAGGCTATGTTACGGATATTATTACAGACAAGTCTTTGAAATGGCTGTCTGAAAATCAGGATAGTGGAAAACCTTTTTTGCTTATGCTTCAACACAAAGCACCTCACCGAAAATGGGAAAAAGGTCCTGAGCATTTAGACCTTTATGAAGAGCTTACCTTCCCCGAACCAGACAACTTATTTGATGACTATCCCACCAGAGGTACTGCAGCCAAAACACAAGACTTGAGCATAAATAAAACCATGGATTTGGCTTCTGATTTAAAGATATGGACAGATGAAAATAAAAAAGGTCCAGTATTTAATCGTACCTATGGACGAATGAATGACAGCCAACGTGCCAATTGGGATGCTACTTATGATCCAATTATAGCAGATTTTCAGGCTAAAGACCTTAAAGGTGATGATTTGATCCGATGGAAATACCAAAGGTACATGAAGGATTACCTGGCCACTATTAGATCAGTGGATGACAATGTGGGACGTGTATTGGATTACCTTGAGGAAATTGGGCTCAGCGAAAACACTTTGGTGGTATACACTTCAGATCAGGGGTTTTATTTGGGAGAGCACGGTTGGTTCGACAAGCGTTTTATGTATGAAGAATCTTTCAGAACGCCCTTATTAATGCAATGGCCAGGTAAAATCCCGGAAGGGATTACCAGTGACAAACTTGTTTCAAATCTTGATTTTGCCCAGACATTTTTGGATTTGGCAGATATTCCTGCCCCAGACCGCATGCAAGGCCGCAGTTTAGTTCCTTTGATGATGGGGAATACTCCAGAAGATTGGCGAGACTACTTGTATTATCATTACTATGAATTCCCTGCGGTTCATAGTGTTAGAAAACACGAAGGTGTTACAAGTGAAAGGTATAAATTAATGCATTTTTATGAATTGGACGAATGGGAACTCTATGACCTTGAAGCTGATCCCACCGAAATGAATAACATCTATAACGACAGTTCCTACGATTCCATTAAAACCGCCATGACGGATCGCTTAAAACGTATCAAGACCCAATATGGAGTCATCGTACCCAAAAGCAATTATTAAGTCAATACCAAGCTCAAAACCATGCGAATAACTAATCCTCTAATCCTAATTGTATTTATTGTTTTCGGTTGTGGACAAAGCAATAAAAATGAAGAATCCAAAACATTAACCGGAGCTGATAGCCTTATTGTCAAGCTTGACGAATCAAATCAACAGGTACAGGTTTTTAGAAAGGGAGATTTGAAAACACCTCTTCTAACACAGGTGGCGGAAACAGATTTCAGGCCTTATATACATCCAATAGTGGCTCCTGATGGTAAAGGCATTCTGACAGAAAAAAGCCCCAATCACCACAAGCATCAAACGGGAATCTATTGGGGATTTACAAGGGTGAATCAAAGAGATTTTTTCCATAATCCAGGAGGAGATTATTGGAAAAAAGTCGCTGTCAACGTATTGGAAGAAGAAGGTGAGCGTATTTCTTGGCAAACAGTCTACGAAATGCTGGACAGCTTGGGGAATTCTTTAATGACAGAAACGCAGACCTGGACCTTAAAAGCCCAAGGACAGCAATACCTACTAGACCTGGATTGGAACGGTCAGGCCCAACAGGACCTAACGATAGGGAAGTATGATTATGGTGGGCTATTTGTCCGGATGCCCTGGAAGGAAGGCATAGAAGCAGAAATCATCAATACTGCTCGACAAGTAAATGAAATGGCCGAAGGAAAAAATTCAATGTGGATCAACCTGGGCATGCAGGTAGAAGGAAGGGAAAATAGGGCAAATATTGCTCTGTTTGATCATCCTGACAATAAAGGCTACCCGCAAAAATGGAGAGTGGACAACCAATTTGGGCTGGGGCCTGCCTATACCAGAGATGAAGATTGGAAAATTGATAGTGGTGCCAATGAACAAATTAAACATCGGTTATTTTTCTACACCGATGAATTCAATGATGTTGCCATCACTGAGGCCTGGGCCGAATATACAGATCGAAAAGGCAAGTACAACACTGCCTCATTGTGGCAATTGGCCAGAGATGAAGGTCGAAAAGCTAAATTCCTAAACCCACAAGAGGCCATTGCGGCAATGACAATAAAACCTGGTTTTAAAGTCAATGTATTTGCTTCAGAACCTATGATTACCCAACCCATGGCATTTTGCTGGGATGATAAGGGAAGGTTATGGATAGCTGAAAACAAGGATTATGAATCTAGGCAAGATGGATTTTCAAACAGCGGAAATAGCCGGATACTCATCCTTGAGGACAGTGATGGAGATGGACAAGCTGACACGAAAAAAGTCTTTATGGAAGGCCTGGCCTTTCCTGCAGCACTGGCTGTAGGTTTTGATGGTGTATATGTAGGAGCACCACCAAACCTCCTTTTTATCCCTGACAAAGATCAGGATGACAAAGCAGATGTAGAGGATATTGAAGTATTGCTAACCGGATGGGGCATAAGAGATAGACATGAGACACTGAACAGCTTACATTGGGGACCTGATGGCTGGCTCTATGGTCTTCAAGGTTTTGCCACACCTTCCAAAATAAGAAATCCTACTGAGGAAGAAAAAACAAAATTGTATTACCACAAAGACCCCTTCCCTGAGGACCTACTTGAAGCCGATGGAGTAGACATTAATGGTGGGGTATGGCGGTACCACCCTACGCAACACAATTTTGAAGTAGTGGCTCACGGTTTTAGCAATCCTTGGGGAATAGATTACGATGCCAAAGGCCAACTCATCATGTCTGCCTGTGTCATTCCCCACCTATGGCATGTGATACCAGGCGGAATTTATCACAGGCAAGGAGGGCAGCATTTCAACCCTTATGTATATGAGGACATTAAAACAATCACTGATCACAGTCACCGTTCTGCGCATGGAGGTGCAAGAATTTACCAGTCAGATGCCTTTCCTGAAGAAGAAAGAGGAAAGGTTTTTATGGCCAATATCCACGAACATGCCGTCTTAACAGACAAGTTAGTACCAAATGGTTCGGGTTTTATAGGCAAGCATGCAGATAATTTCTTAATGGCCAATAATGCCCAGTGGGTAGGCTTTAGCATGGAAGTGGGGCCTGATGGTGGCGTTTATGTATTGGACTGGCATGATGCTGATATTTGCGGACAAGAAGTCCTAAATGGTGAAACGGGAAGGGTTTTTAGAATAATGCCTGAAAAGAGCTTGGCAGAAAACTGGAAAGGACGTTACTCAGACCTCAATTTACTTTCTGATCTGGAACTGGTAGAATTGCAAAGCAGCAAGAGTGACTGGCATGCCAGAAGAGCCCGGGGTATTCTTCAAAAAAGGGCATATAAGGGTGAAATAGAAGAAAAAGCGATAAAAGCATTAAAGGTACTTTTTGCTAATAAAAAGAATCCTGACCTAAGGTTAAGGGCACTTTGGACCTTGCATCAGACAAGAAATTGGCAAACAAGTGAACTGATTCAGAATCTAAGAGATGCTGATCCCTATGTTCGTTCTTGGTCAATTCAGTTGCTTTGTGAAACCAAAACCCCACCAGAAGAGGCGCGAAGTTTATTTTTAGAAATGGCCAAAAATGACCCCTCTCCTACTGTGAGGCTTTATCTGGCTTCAGCTTTACAACGGATACCTGAAAACTGGAAATGGGACCTGGTAACTGATTTATTAAGCAGGAATGAGGACAGCAATGACCATAATGTGCCCAAACTTATATGGTTTGGCATATCTGACCTAATTGAAAAAGACCCAGAAAGATTTATGGCATTGGCCAACCAGTCCCAAATACCTTTGCTAACCGGATACATGGCAAGAAGAGCTGTGGATGGGGAAGAATTGAAACACCTCGTAAGCACCATCCAAATGGCTACTTCCAATAAAGTTTTATTACTTGAAGGCATGATCAATGGTATGGAAGGGAGAACGGATTTAATTGCGCCTGATAATTGGAAAAAGCTGGAAAGTCAGTTAAAAGGTAATAATTCTACTGTCAAGCTTGCTGAAGACATCAGTGCCTTATTTGGAGATGCGGAAGCTACACAAAAAGCACTGGCCAATTTAAAAGGCAATTCTGCAAGTCGTGAAGACAAAATAAAATCCCTTCAATTACTGACGGCCAGGCAAAAAAATGAATTGGTCCCATTACTCCCGGATTTATTCAAAGATAAAGAAATGCGTACAACCGCTATCCGGTCTGCTGCTGCTTTCAATAACGAGCATTTGGGCAGGGAACTTATAAAATTGTACCCAAATTCATCTGCTGAGGATAAAATAGCCATTCTCCAAACCCTGTCATCACGCCCAAGGTATGGCAATCTACTTTTGGACGAAATTAAAGCTGAAAATATTGTGAAAAAGGAAATCCCCGTCACCTTGGCCAGGCAGCTTCATAGGGTAATTGGGAGTGGCTTTGTTGAATTTTGGGGTCCAATAGAGCATGTGCCTAATGATGCGGCGGCCTATGACAGCTACCGATCAATTCTAACAACAAAAGCACTGGAAAAAGCAGACCTTAAAGCGGGAAAACGGCTTTTTATGCAATCTTGTGGGACTTGTCACAAAATGTTTGGGGAGGGAGCTGAAATAGGTCCTGATCTGACTGGGTCCAACCGAGCGAACACAGATTATATTCTCCTTAATGTACTTGAGCCTAGTGCTGAAATTCAGGATGCTTATAAATTGGTAGTCATCACCACAATGGATGGTCGTACTTACACAGGTAACGTTGTGGCTGAAAACGGTAAACAGTTAACCTTAAAAATCGCTGGACAGGAGCCTGTGAAAATCAACAAGTCTTCCATTCAAAACAAAGAAATAACCAATGTCTCTTTAATGCCTCCTGGTTTATTTGAGTCATTGAACGAGAAAGAAATTGTGAATTTAATGGCCTACCTTAAAAGCTCGAAAAAAATAGATTAATAAAGGTAACCATTGTTAAATTTAATTCTAATGCCTGCCGAATTGTTCAGCAAATGGGTCCATTTTGAGGATGGATTTCCCCAAGTTGGATGGTCGCCAAGGTAACGTCCTAAGTCGTAGGATAGCTTGTAATAAACGGACAAGTAGGGATTAAATTCAAAATTAAATCCCGCTTTTGGCGCCAGTACACCTTTGGTAAATACTTGGGTTGTCCTTTCAGAAGAAAGGACAACATTTTGATCAGTCTTTAAATTAATGAATTGAAAACCTGCTTCTATTCCTGAGAAAAATGAAAAGTTACTTTTGACAAAATAATCATAACGAAAAGATCCTTTGGTTTCAAACAACTGTTGATGCTGATCTGCTAGGCCATCTTCTGAATTGTATCGATTCAATCTATAAGCCCCAATATTAAACCCATAACTTACAGAATGGGCAAAACGGTAATCATTTACATGATGATTAAAACCAAGCTCATAGCCTAAAGAAGGCCTGTAAACACTCTTTTCCTGACCAAACAAAACTTTTTGGGCTAAGCCACCACTTATTTCAACCTGTTGGCCAAAACCATTACTGGTACTTAAAAAAAATACAAAGCTTATAAAGATGGCCATTTTTAACCTCTCAATAAATTTTAATTTTCTGCAATCCATAAAGTTTTAAGATAGTTTAATTTTTCAACGCGAAATACGCCATAGTTTTCCAATTGGAATCACTTCCCAATGAAAATAAAGTCGATCAACACTATTGGATAATTTGGGTTTTAAAGGAATAAATGCCTAAACAATATCCATTCCAAAAATTACAGAATTGATATTTTAGTCTTCATTACTTTGAGTCAGATAGAACTTAAACGGTAAATCGCTTAATTCATTGTAAAATCTAAATAACTTACTTTTCGACCAAAGCCCAAGCAATCCATGCTTCAAAACCCAAAGAAAAAATTACCTTTGTGATCAAACTTTTATAACCTTTGGCAGCAACAGACAACGGAACATATATTTGGAATCATGAACTGGCGACTTTACATTTATTAAAAGAAAAGGCCATATGGATAGCGGAGGAAAACAGCCTCTTGTTGGCTGACACTCACTTTGGTAAAGCTGCTCATTTTCGAAAGGCAGGTATACCTGTTCCAGAAAACATTCATTTGGCTGATTTTACTCGAATCCACGAATTATTGACTTCTACTGGTGCTTCTAAAGTATTATTTTTAGGAGACCTGTTTCACAGTGCTGCCAATGGAAGCTGGTTTACATTACTTGAATTTATTGAATTGCATCCCAATATTGATTTCCATTTGGTAATGGGCAATCATGATATATTGACAGATACTATTTACAAAGACAGCCCATTATTAATTCACTCAGGAAATTTAAAAATGGGCAATTTGCTCTTAAGCCATAAACCTCAAGAAGGACTACCTAAGGGTATTTTAAATATTTGTGGCCATATCCATCCAGGTATAGTCTTAAAGAAAAATGGTAAACAAAGCTTTAGATTGCCGGCCTTTTATCATAAAAACAACACATTGATTATGCCTGCATTTGGTCAATTTACCGGATTATTTTGCATGGATGTAAAAAGTGCCGAAAGCGTCATGGTAACAACTCCAGAAAAGGTAATTCCAATCAAATTAAATAATAAGGTTGGTTAAGTTAATATACCTGATTAATTTTGACAAACACACTATTATGTGATGGCTAAATTTAAGAGAAAAAAAACGAGACTGGGAAGTTATAAATTTGCCAGCGTATTATTCAGCATAACCCTATCATTGCTAATGATGGGGCTTTTTGGTGTAATTGCCATTCAGGCGAAAAAGCTAACTTCCATAATACGTGAAAACATAGAAGTTCAGGTATTTCTAAACAAGGAAATGGAGCAATCCAAAATAGACAAGCTCATCAGCCAGATGAGCAAGAAACCCTATGTTCTTAAAAAGGAAGATACTGCCATGCTTCAATTCACAAGCAAGGATGAGGCTGCAGAGGTATTTTTAAAGGAAGTAGGGGAAGATTTCACCCAATTTCTGGATGACAATCCCCTCAGAGATTCTTTTACCTTTTCCATAAATGAGGAATTTCAAACCTCTGAGAAAATTCAAGAAATTGTAACAGAGATCGAAGCTATCCCTGGTGTTTTTGAAGTTACCTATATGCAAGATGTAGTATCTTCTATCAATGAAAACTTATTAAAAGTAGGCATTGTATTGGGAGCATTGATTTTAATTCTACTTATAACGGTGGTGATTTTAATAAGCAACACAATAAAACTGGCTTTATTCTCTCAACGTTTTTTGATCCGAAGCATGCAACTCGTTGGTGCTACAAAGGGATTTATAAGAAGACCGTTTTTGTGGCGTGCCTTCCTTTATGGCGCATTGGGAGGCATTATTGCCTCAGGTATTATTTTCAGCCTCCTGGAATATGGTAAAAATTTCATTGAAGGATTACAATTACTTTACGATATAGAATTGCTCGCCATGTTATTTGGAAGCTTAATTTTATTGGGAGCCTTAATGTCCTGGTTAAGTACTTACCGCTCTATCAATAAATACCTCAACATGTCTTTGGACGAATTATACTAAGAATATGAAAAACAATCCATTGCCTTTTTCGAAAAAAAATTATCAGCTCATGCTTATCGGTATTGCAATCATCGTGGTTGGGTTTGCCATTATGGGATTAGATAGCAGCCCTCATGGGTTTGGCTTTATGGGTTTAACCTTAGGCCCTATTGTAGTATTATCAGGTTTTCTTTTTGAATTTTACGCCATTTTTTATAAAAATAAATAAAAGTAATGACCATTTTTGAAGCAATTATTTTGGGTATAGTTCAGGGGCTTACTGAATTCCTACCTGTATCATCCAGCGGACATTTAGAAATTGCAGCTGCACTACTGGGTAGCAATTCTGTACCCGAAGAAAGTTTACTATTTACTGTAGTCGTCCATTTTGCCACTGCTTTAAGTACAATAGTCGTATTTAGAAAAGATGTTGCTGATCTTTTAAACGGATTGTGTCAGTTTAAAAACAATGAGGAAACCCAATTTTCCTTAAAAATCATCTTATCCATGATTCCTGCTGTTGTGGTAGGTTTACTTTTTGAAGAACAGTTGGAGCAATTGTTTGGTGGTAAGGTTGTTTTTGTAGGATTCATGCTTTTGATAACGGGCTTATTACTCTATCTAGCAGACAAAGCAAAAAACACAGGTAAACCAGTTTCCTTTGTCAATGCTGTTATTATTGGGATTGCGCAGGCTGTCGCCATGTTGCCAGGAATTTCTCGCTCTGGAGCAACTATTTCGACTTCTGTTTTACTGGGTATAGATAAGAATAGAGCAGCAAGGTTTTCTTTTTTAATGGTAGTTCCATTAATCTTAGGAAAAATAGGTAAAGATGTTTTATCAGGTGACCTGACTTACCAAAGTGACCAGTTTGGAAGTATGGTTATCGCTTTCACTGCGGCATTTGTCGCAGGACTTATAGCATGCACATGGATGATTCAACTTGTTAGAAAAAGTAAGTTGAGTTATTTCTCAGTTTATTGTGTCATAGTTGGTGTACTCGCCATTGTTGCTGGAACATATTATTAATGAACAATCAGCAAAAACCATACGGAGAAGTTTTTCTCGTCAACAAACCCTACAAATGGACTTCTTTTGATGCCGTAAAAAAGCTAAGAAATGCGCTTAAGGTAAAGAAAGTAGGACATGCAGGCACCCTTGATCCTTTGGCTACAGGCCTATTGATTATTTGTGCTGGAAAAGAAACGAAAAACATCGAACAGTATCAGGCTCAAAAAAAGGAATACTCTGGTACTTTTGTTTTGGGTAAAACCACTGATTCTTTCGATTTAGAGCAGGAGGTGATTGATGTTGCCGACCCAATGCATCTGACCGAGGAGGAGATTTTAAAGGCTGTTGCTACCCTTACGGGAGACATCATGCAAATTCCACCAAATCATTCCGCTATTAAAAAGGATGGAAAACGCGTCTACGAATCTGCAAGAAAAGGGATTACTGTAATACTTGACCCTAGGCCAGTTACTGTGGAAGTATTTGAAATAACCCGTATCGAGCTACCAGAAATCCATTTCAGGATAGTTTGTTCCAAGGGAACTTATATCAGAAGTCTGGCAAGAGATCTTGGAGATGCGCTTGAGGTGGGTGCATACATGTCGGCCCTTTCCCGAGATGCTATTGGTGAATTCAAGCTTGAAAATGCCTGGGAGCTTGATCAATTGATAGAAAAAATCAAAAAAGAGCAAAATGAAAATTTATAAATCTCTTGATGATTTCCCTGACATTCAAAAACCTGTAGTTACGATTGGCTCTTTTGATGGTGTGCACCTTGGCCACCAAAAAATACTCAAAAGACTTAAAAACATTGCCAAATCCATAAATGGAGAAACCGTATTGGTCTCCTTTTGGCCCCATCCGAGAATGGTATTGTTTCCTGAATCGCATGGAATAAAATTGCTTTATAGCTTTAATGAAAAAGTAGCACTTTTAGAAAGTTTTGGCATTGATCACCTATTAAGTATTCCATTTACGATGGAGTTTTCTAAAATGGAATCTAAAGATTTTATTGAGAAAATATTAGTAGAGAAAATCAAAACCAAGAAGCTGGTCATAGGCTACGACCATCGATTTGGCAGAGGCAGAGAAGGCAGTTTTGCCCACCTACATGCAGAACAAGGTCGGTATAATTTTGAACTTGAGGAAATCCCCAGAAAGGACATAGATAATATAGGCATAAGTAGCACCAAAATCAGAAAAGCACTCGAAACGGGAAATATCGTTTTAGCCAATGAATTTCTTGGCAGACCTTACAACTTACAGGGAGAAGTTATAGAAGGTGATAAAATTGGTAGAACTATAGGCTTCCCTACAGCCAATATTAAACTTGAAGAAAAGAATAAACTGGTACCAATGGATGGGGCATATATTGTAAGGGTTTTGATAGAAGACAAAGCCTACGAAGGTATGCTCAATATAGGCATTCGTCCAACTATCTCTGGCGAACGAAGAAATATTGAAGTAAATATTTTGGACTTTGATCAAGACATTTACGGTAAAATCATTAACATGGAGTTATTAGCATTCCTACGTTCTGAGAAAAAATTTGAGAACCTCAATGCCTTAAAAAAGCAATTGAATATAGACCAAGAACAGGTAGTAGATTTCTTTTCTGCAACAAACAAGAAGTCTAATGATTGATAAAACTGTAAAAGATGCACATGAAGCAGTCTCTGATATAGAAAATGGAGCTGTTATACTTATTGGTGGTTTTGGACTTTGTGGCATACCTGAAGCCAGTATCAATGCATTGCTAAAGACAAAGCTTAAAGGCCTGACCTGCATTTCCAATAACGCGGGAGTTGATGATTTTGGAGTAGGTTTACTCATCAAACAACATATGCTTAGAAAGTTAATCTCAAGCTATGTAGGGGAAAATTTAGAGTTTGAAAAACAATTCAAAGCCGGAACCCTGGAATTAGAATTGATACCTCAAGGGACGCTTGCGGAACGGATAAGAGCTGGTGGTGCTGGCATACCTGCCTTCTATACCCCGGCTGGGGTTGGCACACATTTAGCTGAAGGCAAAGAAGTAAGAGAGTTTGACGAACGTTTATTTTTATTGGAACGTTGGATAAAAGCTGATTTTGCACTTATTAAAGCCTGGAAAGGTGACACTGCCGGAAATCTGATTTATAAAGGAACAGCCAGAAACTTTAATCCATTGATGGCCACCGCAGGTAAAATCACTATCGCTGAAGTGGAAGAACTGGTACCGGTGGGAGAGTTAGACCCCAACCAAATTCATACGCCTGGAATATATGTGCAGCGCATTTTTCAAGGTGACAATTATGAAAAAAGAATAGAAAATCAAACCGTTAGAAAATAATCTTTACTACGCATGCTAAGCAAGAAACAAATAGCTCAGAGAATCGCCAGTGAGATCAAAGACGGTCAATACATATATCTAGGCATTGGCATCCCTACTTTAATTGCCAATTATCTTCCGGAACAGCTACAGGTTGTGTTTCAGTCGGAAAATGGACTTTTGGGAATAGGCCCATATCCGGAAACGGAAAATATGGATCCCGATATAATCAATGCAAGCAAAGAAACCATAAGTATGGTCAAGGGCTCCTCTTTGTTTGATTCTGCAGAAGCTTTTGCCATGATCAGAGGAGGGCATATTGACCTTTCCATTTTAGGTGCATTGGAAGTATCAGAAAATGGAGACATAAGTAACTGGAAAATCTCATCCGGGCTTGTAAAAGGTGTTGGAGGGGCATTGGATCTGGTAGCTTCTGAAGCTAAACTTTATGTAGCCATGCATCATTGTCATAAAGATGGTAGTTCCAAATTGCTCAAACATTGTGAGATGCCTATTACGGGAATTAGATGCGTTCAAAAGATTTTCACAGACCTTGGTGTATTCACTATACTTCCTGAAGGTGGTTTTAAACTCTGTGAAAGAGCTCCTGGCGTCAGTATTGAAGAAATAAAAGCAAAAACCGAAGGAAGACTTGTAATAAAGGGAGATATAAAGGAAATGGAATTGTTTGATAGGGATTAGTGAAGGCACTTTGCCAATTCTTTCTTAATTTTGCATGAATAAATTGAATCTAATAAAAATGAAAAAATCTGAAATCAAATTTACTGTTTCCCTGGACGATGATAATCTGCCAAAAAGTATAGAATGGGATGCTACTGACAAAGAAGCCGAAGGGGCTGAATCTACCAGAAGCATAAGTTTGAATGTTTGGGATACGCTTAACCAAAGTACCTTAAGAATCGATCTTTGGACTTCAGAAATGTCAGTTGCAGAAATGAAAAGATTTTATATTGATATTTTAGGTGGTATGGGACAAAACATATTGAACAGCACAGGAGACGAATACTATTCTGAAGAGATAAAAGCCCTTTGTGACCGTTTAGTAAAACATGTCAACGAGGAAAACGAAAAAAAGCAATAATTCTTTGAATGCTTTTGAGGTACAATTACCTCTTTATTTTAAATATAGCAAATGGATAATCCTTAATTTGGATTATCCATTTTTGTATACAAAGGTTTTAACCCGAAATATGCAATAGACATTCTATTACGTGCTGAAATCGCTTTAAAATCAGCCACTTCGTTGCTGTTTGGAGATTTCACCATAGCGGTGCTATGCTAAAATCTCCAAACAGCCTGATTTTCTGCGATTGCAACACTTCCCGTAAACACGGGACAGGCTTCACCCCTGACAATTGTCAGGACGGAGAAATCCTATTACATAATCCGGGTTTAATGATAAATAATCACCAACTAAACGCAATTTGAAAGCATCTACACAAAGCTAATTTTTTAAGTGTCCAATGTTTTAATTAAAAACAAAATTGAAATTCGGTATCTTAGCTTTGTGAAACACTATTTTATTAGGAATTTTATTGTAAATTAATAACAAGTTTATACGAATAATAGCAGAGCTCAATTGTTAACAATTTAATACCTATAAGCTATTGCAAAATGACCTGAATTAACTTATTCTTATCCATTTTGACATCTAAACCCAAAGTGCCATGAAAACTAACCGACAACAAAAGGGTTTCCATTATAATATACTATTAATTGGGTTATTTCTTCTCCCATTAACACCCTTACTCGCTCAGCAAGCAACAACGATAACAGGTACGGTCAAAGACATGGATACCAACGAAACCTTAATCGGTGTAAATATCCTGGTAAAAGGAAAGGTTTCGGGAACCATTACGGATGTAAAAGGAAATTTTTCAATTACCGTGGGCTCCCCACCTCCTATTACTTTGATCTTTTCAATGGTGGGTTTTACCAGCCAGGAAATAACAATTACCTCTCCTAATCCCTCACCATTAGAGGTTATTTTATCAGAACAAACCTTTTTGGGACAAGAAGTAGTTGTTTCCGCCTCTAGAGTAGAAGAAAGTATTCTCCAATCACCAGTATCTATAGAGAAAATGGATATATTGGATATTAGAGAGGCTCCAGGGGATTCCTACTACAAGGGCATAGCCAATTTGAAGGGCGTGGATATAACAAGTTCCTCAATAAACTTCCAAATTTTAAATGCCAGGGGTTTTAACTCAACAGGAAATACCCGTTTTGTTCAACTAACGGATGGCATGGACACGCAGGCCCCTTCGTTAAACTTCCCTATTGGAAATCTGAATGGACCATCTGAGCTTGATGTAGAAAGTATTGAGTTTATACCTGGAGCCTCCTCGGCCCTTTATGGTCCTAATGCTTTCAATGGAATTTTGCTGGTAAATAGTAAAAACCCCTTTGATTATCAAGGCTTAAGTGCTTATTTCAAGCAAGGAATAAACCATATAAATACTAATCCTGAAGAACCTGGCTCACCCCAACCTATGTATGAAGGAGCCATCAGGTATGCCAAAGCATTCAATAATAAGTGGGCTTTCAAAATCAGCGCTTCAATGATGAAGGCGGTGGATTGGTACGGTACCAACAGCACCGACCTCAACTCCATTGCCCAAGGAGACTTACCATTCAACCCAGGAGCAAATCAAGTCCACACTTTTGGAGACGAGGTTTCCAATAATATTGGTCTACTAAGAAATGTGAGTGCCATTCAAGAACAAGCAAATTTGCTTGGAATAGGCACTTATATTGGTAGCATTCCTGATCAGGTGGTATCAAGGACTGGTTATCCTGAAAAAACACTGGTAGATTATGGGGCACGTAATTATAAGTTAAATGGAGCTTTGCATTACCGTATCTCTGACAATGCGGAAATATTTTACTCCTTAAACTACGGTTCAGGTACTTCTATTTATACCGGGGCCCAAAGATACTCCCTTAATGAATTTTTTATCACCCAGCACAAATTAGAATTAAAAGGTGATAACTATTTTGTCCGTAGCTACACGACTAGAGACAATTCAGGTAAGTCTTATATCTCAGATTTAAATGGAATTTTAATCAATGATACCTGGAAGGACAATTCTACCTGGTATGGAGAATATACCCTAAACTACCTAGGCGCATTGGCCAATCAACAAGTTGTTCCGGGCCAGCTTGGTACCACAGCACAACAGGCAGCAGCGCACCAATTTGCGAGACAACAGGCAGATCAGGGCAGGTACCTTCCCGGAAGTGCTGAATTCAACAATACAGCTGCGGATATTAGTGGAGATTTTATCCCTAGTGGTTCATTGTTTTATGATCGTTCCAGAATGTACCTAACGGAAGGTCAGTATGATTTCAAAAATGAGATAGACTTTTTAGATCTCCAAGTTGGGGCAGCTTACAGGGTTTATGATTTAAGATCCAATGGAACCATATTTGCTGATTATGAAGGCAATGACATCACCATTTCAGAAATCGGTAGTTATGCACAAGCCTCCAAACGTCTATTGCAAGAAAAGTTAAGACTAATGGGTTCTTTAAGGTACGATAAGAATGAAAATTTTGATGGACAGTTTAGCCCAAGAATGGCGGCAGTGTTCACAGAGAAAAATCATAATTTCAGGTTGTCTTATCAAACTGGGTTTAGAATGCCTTCAACCCAAGCTCAGCACATTGACCTCAATGTAATATCTGCCCGACTAATTTCTGGTTTACCCTACTATAGAGACAAATACAAAATATATGAGAATGGATATTCATTGGCGTCTGTCCAAGAATATACTGCTGCTGTAGCTCAAGGAGCCAGTCCGGTTGGAGCATCTGCAACAGGGCTTTTAGAGCCAGTGACTTCACTTCCTGCCCTAAGTCCTGAAAAGGTTAAAGCCATAGAAATTGGCTATAAGGGATTGCTAACGGATAACAGGCTTCTAATTGACTTCGCCTATTACTACAATAGATATAATAATTTCATTTCCCAAACGGCCATACGAAAAGCTCCGGGACCAGTATACCCAGGTGCTGACCCTAGCTCAGATGAAGGAGCCATAAATGCCATCAATGCACCTTCCCTTCTGACACCTGTGACCACACCAGGACAAGAAAACACCTTTCAGTCCTACACCAATATTGTGGACAGAGAGGTTCGTGCCCATGGCTTGGTTCTTGGAGTTAATTATAATCTTCCAAGCAATTATACTATCAGTAGCAATTACAACTACAACAAGTTACTAACAGAATTTGAGGCGGGATACTTGTCAGAATTTAATACCCCGGAACATAAGGTCAACATAGTATTTGGGAACAGAAAATTAACTGATAAACTAGGGTTTAATCTTGCCTACAGATACCAAACTTCATTTAGATGGGAATCAAGCTTCGCTAGAGGTACAGTTCCTGAAGTCCATAATTTGGATGCACAGGTCTCCTACAAAGTTAAAAGCATGAAGTCAATTCTTAAGTTAGGTGGATCAAATGTTCTTAACAATAGGTATTTTCTAAATTTTGGAGGACCTACTACCGGAGCCATATTTTACCTGTCCATTACATTTGATGAATTGCTAAACTAAACCAATAAGATTATGAAACGATATCAAACGTTTATTACATTTTTGGCCCTTGGTTTACTCCTTTCCTGCCAATATGAATTCCCAGAACCTGATTTATTAACTCCGGATTCCGGGCAAGCCGACTTCACTAAAATGGTCACCATTGGAAGTTCAATTACTGCGGGTGTTATGGATGCGGCTTTATACAATCGATCGCAACAAAACTCTTTTGCCGTCATTTTAGCCAATCAAATGAAAGAAGTTGGCGGAGGTGTTTTTAACGTGCCTGAAATTGATGCTGAGGTGGGTGACTTGATCCTCACTCCTACAGGAGGAGGTTTGGGCCGCTTAATACTAACTGTAAACAGAAATACCGGCAGTATTTTACCTTCACCAATAATTCCCGGTAATCCCATTACTCCATTTACCGGAGATAAATCTTCAATCAATAATTTTGGAATAAATGGGCTTTCATTGGCCGGAGCACTATTACCGGCATCTGGGGATCTACAAAACCCCACCCACCCTTTATTCAACCCCTATTATGCTAGATTTGCCAGTAATCCTGGGATGTCAACACCTATAGAAGATGCTGCGGCGGCCTTGGCAGATGGAGGAACATTCTTCGTTTTTTGGCTAGGTAAAAACGATGTTTTACCCTATGCTTTGACAGGTGGTGCCATTCCGGAATTATTAACAAGCGATCAGGATTTTTCACAGCGCTATCAGGCGGCCTTGGGAACCATGCTTCAAGCCAATACGGAAGCCAAAGGGGCTCTTGGAAACATCCCTAACATCAATGAACTCCCTTACTTTAGCACCGTTACATGGGATGCCCTTCCATTGCCAGAAGCATTGGCAAACATCGCTAATGCCGTCTATAGTGATTATAATGCAGGCTTAGATAATCTTGTAACTGCAGGTATGCTTAGTGAAGCCGAAAGAGACCTTAGAAAAATAAATTTTATCCCCGGGCAAAACGGTTTTATTATTGAAGATAAAACTTTAACTGATTTTAATGGAAATGGTTTACCATCAATCAGGCAAAGCAATATAAACGACAAAGTTGCCTTAACAACAGGTCAGGTCTTAGGACAAATAATTGGAAATGATCCAAATATGATCGTAGGTGTTACCGTTCCTGTAGGTGACCAATACATTTTGCTTCCCTCCGAACAAGAATTGATGACTGAAAAAATTAACGCTTTCAATCAAATAATCGCCACAGCTGTTTCTTCAAATTCCGACAGATTGGTTTTGGTAGATGCAAAAAACCTAATGGACAATATCAACCAAGGTTTGGTCAATGCAAATAGTGTTGCTGTTACCAATTCTATTTCACCACCAAATGGAGCTTTTTCAACCGATGGAGTTCATCCTAATGCAAGAGGGAGTGCGGTTTTGGCCAACCACTTTATCCAATCCATTAACGACAAGTGGGGAAGTTCAATACCTATGACAAACCCAAATTCATTTATGGGCAACGACCTACCCCGATAAGTGCTATGGAAACAGCTACCATTATACTAGCTGCAGGAAACTCAAGTAGATTAGGAGAACCAAAGCAGCTAATCAATTTCAATGGAGTAAGTCTTTTGCAAAGGATTTCAAGCATTGCATTGAACACTACCTTAGGTCCTGTAATAGTAGTTAAAGGGCAACAGAAATACCCCCTTAGCCCTCACCCAAGGCTACAGGCGGTAGTCAATTTGGAATGGGAAAAAGGTATGGGTAATTCCTTGAAGTTAGGTTTAAAAACTCTTATGGATGATTTTCAAGTAGAGCAGGTTTTGGTACTATTATCAGATCAGCCAATGGTAAATGAAGAATTAATCCATGTTTTACTGGATTCAAAAGCCAAAGGTAAGCGGCCAATTGCCGCCGCCTTTTACCAGAATTCACCAGGCGTACCTGCTATCTTTGACAAGTCTGTTTTCAAGATGATAGTGGATATGCCTGACAAACAAGGTGCAAAAAAGATACTTCTTTCCAATCCGGGTTTGGTATCTCTGGTGAAATTTGATGCAGGTAAAATAGACATAGACACACCCGAAGATTTGCTCGCCTTACAACAATCAAACTGGGAGCATTTTCAATAATTAAACGCGAAATATGCAATAGACAATCTATTTCGTGCTGAAATCGCTTCAAAATCAGCCACTTCGTTGCTGCTTTCAATTTCACCATAGTGGTGCTATGCTAAAATATCCAAACAGCCTGATTTTCTTGCGATTGCAACACTTCCCGTAAACACGGGACAGGCTTCACCCCTGACATTGTCAGGGCGGAGAAATCCTATTACATAATCCAGGTTAAAGCCAAAATACCAAACGGCCAATCTTTTGGATGAATAAAATACCTGCTTAATAAAAGGCAAAACTGATTCTCTAATACCAATGATCCTAAAAAAAACATCCCAAGCACATCATACAGCTTTTCAATTAAGTATTGTTAAGCTGCAAATATGCTTGGGATGAAAATATATATTATTACCTAGTGGACAGTAATGGTTGCATCTAAAAGTGATGCAGCAGCCTCATCAAGGTATATTCCACAATCTGCGTGTTGTTGTAAAATACTTGCTGGAAATTCAGGACTAACTTCATTTTCAAGGCATGCTTTAACGGCCTTTGCTTTTCTTTCATCTGGAACAGAACAAATGATTTTATTAGACTTCATTATCTGTTGAATAGACATGCTTATGGCCTTTTTTGGAACATCTTCCAAAGTTAGAAACCAACCTTCACCAAATTGTTGTTGACGGCAAGCTACATCTAAGTCCACAACAAGATAAGGAGTGGTGGTTTCAAAGTCAGCTGGAGGATCATTAAAAGCAAGGTGTCCATTTTCCCCGATTCCTACCATTGCCACATCTATAGGTGATTGGCTAATAAGCTCATTCAATCGATTGGTTTCTTCCATAGGATCCTGCTCTCCATCAATTAAGTGATAAGCTTTCAATCCTTTGACCTTATCCAAAAACCTTTCTTTTAAATATTTCCTGAAGCTCGCAGGATGGGTAACAGGCAATCCAAGGTATTCATCCAAATGAAACATTGTAACCTTACTCCAGTCAATATCATGGGACAATATTGTTTGAATCGTCTCAAATTGACTTGTTCCGGTGGCCAAAATAATATTGGCTTCACCTTTATTTTGGATCGCATCCAAAATTGCCTCAGCAGCATGATCTCCTGCTAATTTGCCCATTTCAGATGGGTCTTTTCGATTATAAATCTTCATTTAATAGGTATTATTTGTTTGATATTTATCCTCAGCTAATAAATCCATCTTGGCCAAGGAAAATGTAATTAAGCACTTTATCGTATCACCTGTTTTCAGGCAAAATATTTGTATTTCCTTCAAGAGACAGGGAGACATCCAAGAGGTTTACTATTTCTCTAACCTCCACTAGTTAAATCTGGGACATCTAATGTTTCCCCTCTATATATTGGCAACGGACCTTTCAATTAAAGGCCCTATAACACTCCAGATTGCAGCATTATATACTTCCATATCCAATGAAATACCATTCCTAAGGGAGTCCATCATTCTCCTATGCCGGTACGACATAGCCGGACATGTTAAAAGTCATGGTACGATGAGATTCACTGGATTTTATATTTTCGACTTTTATTGCAGAAAACAAACCGGTAATAGCGGCAAAACCTGACAATCCTCCAACCTTATGAAAATCTCTCCTTTTGTTATCCATATTTTTATTATACCTCAAATAGGTAAAACTTACCTCTACTACACCAAATATATTATAGCCATTGTATATAAAATAACTTTTTAATTCCAATAATTTAAAATAAATTCGAGGAATTATGTTATTCAAATAATCCCCCAATTTACTGAAAGTCTTTGTCATGACAAACCCACCCATCACTCAAATTGATTCAGAAAAACGGTCTAAGGATACATCTTCATCTCCGCCTTCTAAAAGACTTCTCTCAATAGATGCATTAAGAGGGTTTGACATGTTACTTATCGCAGGAGCAGGATCATTTTTAGTACAATTAAAAGGAAAAACTGGTATTTCCGCTGTAGATTGGGTTGCCGGTCAATTTTACCATCCTGCATGGAATGGTTTTTCTTTTTACGATTTTATTTTCCCTTTATTCTTATTTATTGCAGGAGTTTCGTTAACGTTTTCATTAAACAAGGGAAGGTCCTTGGGCATGACCAAGGCCACCTTATACAAGAAAACATTTTCGAGAATGATAATACTTATTCTTTTAGGTATTTTGTTTAAGAATTCACCAGTCCCATTCTTTGAACCTTCACAAATTAGACTGGGAAGTGTTTTGGGAAGAATAGGTATTGCCACCTTTGTCGCCACAATTATTTATTTAAATTTCGACTTTTACAAAAGAATTGGAGTAGCTGCCATAATTCTTTTGCTTTATTATGCAGCCTTATTCCTTATCCCTGTTCCAGGATATGGAGCAGGAGATTTAAGTATTGAAGGAAACTTAGTAGGTTGGTTTGATAGAACTTTCTTACCCGGCATCCTTAAACAAGAGATCTATGATGAACTTGGATTGTTAACACAAATACCAGCATTGTGTCTTACTGTTTTTGGTACTTTGGCAGGAGAAATTTTATCCAGGGCTTGGCTGGACTCCAAGAAAATTAAATATTTAACCATTGCAGGAATCACGGGGGTTATTTTAGGTTTGATTTGGGACTTACATTTCCCTATAAACAAACACCTATGGAGCAGTTCTTTTATAATGTTAACAAGCGGCTTGGGTTTTCTTTCTTTGCTATTATTCTATGTAATTATAGATGTATGGAAAATAAGAAAATGGGCTTTCTTCTTTCAAGTTATAGGGCTAAACTCATTAACCATCTATTTTGCCTTCAGTTTTATCGATTTCAGGTTCACTAGCAAAAAATTATTTTCAGGTTTATATGCGCCACTAGCTGAAGAATGGCATTCTGTTTATCAAGCATTCGGTGCCCTTATGTTGGTATGGGTGTTTCTATACATCCTTTACCGTTTGAAAATCTTCGTCAAAGTATAATTTGACTTGAGCTACATGCTTTCACTAGAAATAGACGATCTACCTTCAAGCGCATGATTAAATTTTAACCACTTGAAGCCATAATATCTATTTGATTAAGGAGAGAGATTGTGATTCATTCGATGAGTAACCAAAAAATGGCCGTATTGTTGTTGAAAAACGCAACAATACGGCCATTTTTTTTTAGTCAATTAATTACCTATCGGCACTTCTCTAAGCCCAGAGAAGTCTGGTTAGGCTTTTGCCTTTTGAGCCAAAGCGGCAGCTATATCCATCAAAGCAATGGTTTCTTCTTCATTAAATTCATAAGGTTCTTTTTTGGCAATACCCAATGTACCAAATAATTCCTCCTCTAAAATCATAGGCGCGGTAATCGCACCTTCCACCTTTGTATCCTTAGCTCCGGGTCTAACTACACCTGAGTCATCTGTTTGCAAATTACAAACTTGCACAGCTTCCATTCTTTCAGCAGCAATACCAGCCATTCCCTTCCCAACAGGTATAGTACTCATTTTAGGTAAAAGGAAATCTGGAATACCCACCTGAGCCTTAAGTTCTAAAAGTCCAGTTTCTTTATTTAACACGTGCAGGGTCCCTGTAACACAGTCAAATGCCGACAGGCATTCTTCAAGCCAAAGCTGCCATTCTGCATTATTGGCTTGAAGAATCCTTTGAGATAGATTGGAAGTAGTAGTCATTATTTGAATAATTTTTATTATCAATAAAAAGGTTTCTATCACAATAATAAACAAATCCTGTATAACCTTTAAGGTTAATTTTATAAATTCGAAGGAATAAAACGACAATGTCATGCAGCTTTTTTTTGAAGAGGAGATCAATGGGGAAGTATTTACTTTGGACGCTCAGGAGTCCAACCATTTATGTAAAGTTTTAAGAAAAAACATCGGGGACACCGTGCTGTTCACAAATGGAAAAGGGTCCTTGTTTACTTGTATTATTGAGGACAACAATCCAAAAAAATGTAAACTTAAAATCGTAGAACAACTTTTCACCCCGGTAGAAAAGTCACATATTCATTTGGCTATTGCGCCGACTAAGAACATGGATCGCATGGAGTGGATGCTAGAAAAAATGACGGAAGTTGGATTCGATGAAATCACATTTCTGAAAACGGCACATATCGAAAGATCAAATATCAAACTTGATAGACTGCATAAAAAATTGGTGTCTGCATGTAAGCAAAGTTTTAAAACCTGGTTGCCTGTTCTTAATCCAATTACCGACTACGAAAAGTTCATTACCGATGCCTCCTTTCATTCACATGAACGCTTTATTGCTTATGTAGACAAAGACAATGACACCCACTTGATCAAGCAAGCTTCACCAAATCAATCTTACCTTGTATTGATCGGGCCTGAGGGTGATTTCAGCCCAAATGAGATATCTGCAGCCATTAACAATGGATTTAAACCCTGTTCCCTTGGCAAGCATCGTTTAAGAACAGAAACTGCAGGTCTTGTGGCTGTTCATACTTTGAACCTATTGAATCTGGAGCAGTAAAATAACTAATCTTAAGCCAATTACTGAATCACATAACATTGTAGCGGTTTGAAGCTGGCATGTGTCTAGCTTTTGTCAGGGCATTCTTTCAACATGAAACATGCAATAGACAATCTATTACGTGCTGAAATCGCTTCAAAATCAGCCACTTCGATGCTGTTTTCAATTTCACCATAGCGGTGCTATGCTAAAATATCCAAACAGCCTGATTGTCTTGCGATTGCAACACTTCCCGTAAACACGGGACAGGCTTCACCCCTGACTATTGTCAGGACGGAGAAATCCTATACATAATCCGGGTTCAAAGCCAAAAGTAGCAGTTCCTCCAAAAAAACAACTATTAATGCTATGCCTTTAGCTATTTACTTAAGGGATCAACTTGAGTGGTTATTATCATAATAAGTCAAGGCTCTATCAAGGTCTTCGGGAACATCTATGGCTACAGCCTGGTGTTCAGTCTTGACCATTTTTATACGGATGCCATTTTCCAACAACCTTAATTGTTCAAGCATTTCAACATTTTCCAATAAGGACTTTTCCCATTGAGTAAAAGCCATCAAAAGGTCTTTTTTATAAGCATAAATCCCGATATGTCTGAAATATTTCGGTGAAGATGCTTCATTCCTTTGAAATGGAATGGGGGACCGACTAAAATATAGGGAGAAGTTATCCTTGTCGGTAACTACCTTTACAATATTCGGATTGTTGATATGACTAGGTTCTTTAATTAGTGACATAAGTGAAGCTACTTCCACTTTTTCATCCTTGAATGCAGCAACGAGATTGGAGAGAGATTCCTTGTCTTGAAAGGGCTCATCTCCTTGAACGTTTACTATTATATCCGCTTCAATTGAGGCGGCTGCTTCTGCAATACGGTCGGATCCACTTTCATGCGGTTTTTGGCTAAAAAACACTTTGCCACCTTCCTTTTTTACAGCTTCAGCAATTGATTCGTGATCCGTCACCACCAAGACCTCATCAAAAACATTTGTAGCAAGGGTGCTTAAATAAGTTCTGGCGATCAATGGTTTCCCTCTCAAATCCGCTAACAACTTTGCAGGAAAACGAGTGGCTCCAAATCTTGCAGGAATTAAGGCAATGGTCTTCATTTATTGATGTTTCTTATTAATTCTTAACTGGTTACCTATGATTTTAGATGAAATATTTTTTTGGAATTACACCAAAATCACTGAAATAAGGTTTATCTTAATAGCAAAGCTAATCAATTTAAGCCCATTTCAGGGTAAAATCAATATCTTTATTGAAAGCTAGAGCTACTAACAAACAATATATGATCATGAAAAAAACACTCCCTATTTTGGTCCTATTTATATTGTTCTTTTCCTATTCGATTAAAGCATTCACACAAGACATAAATGAGGTTGAAAGGCTTTATGAAAAAGTAGAACATGACATCCCTATGAGAGATGGGATCAATTTGCACACTGTCGTTTACATTCCAAAAGACAAATCGAAACAATATCCAATACTAATGCAACGGACACCTTACAGTGCCGGACCTTATGGACCAAACAACATGAAAAGCAAAATTGGTCCTTCTGAATTTTTAATGAAGGACGGATATATATTTGTCTATCAAGATGTAAGAGGAAGGTGGATGTCTGAGGGGCTCTACGACAATATGCGACCTACACTTTCTGCAAGAAATAAAAATTCTAAAGAAATTGATGAAAGTACGGATACCTATGACACCATAGATTGGTTATTGGCCAACATTGAAAACCACAATAGCAGGGTGGGAATATGGGGCATTAGCTATCCTGGATTTTACAGTGCGGCAGCACTACCCTTTGCACATCCCAATCTTAAGGCTGTATCTCCACAGGCTCCTATAGGAGATTTTTATTTTGATGATTTTCACCACAATGGGGCCTATTTATTAAGTTATTGGCTGGCTACCTCTGTTTTTGGTTATCAAAAAGACGGGCCAACAGAGGAGGCTTGGTATGACATGGTTAATCCTGGAACAAACGATGGATACCAGTTCTTCATGGATATGGGCTCACTTAAAAATGCAGACAAATGGTATGGTGAAGATAATTTCTTCTGGCAACAATTAAAGGAAAACCCCAATTACAATTCCTTCTGGCAAGAAAGAAGTATAATCCCCCACTTAAACAATATAAAACCAGCAGTATTGACGGTAGGCGGTTGGTTTGATGCAGAAGATCTGTATGGCCCCCTCACCGTTTACAAAACCATTGAAAGCAACAATCCCAACACTTATAATGCCATTGTAATGGGACCTTGGTCTCATGGAGACTGGTCAAGGGAAGCAGGTCAGCAAATTGTCTCCAATATCTACTTTGGAGATTCCATATCAACCTGGTACCAGAAAAACATAGAGCGCACATTTTTCCATCATTACTTAAAAGAACCCACTGAAGGAAAACCCAAGCTACCTGAAGCCTATATGTTTGATACTGGCAAACACAAATGGGAAAAATTTGATCAATGGCCACCCGAAAACAACGAATTGAAAAGCTTCTTTTTGCATGAAGGAAGAAGGCTTTCACAGGATTCCCCAGAAGGGAATCGATTTTCTACTTTTATATCAGATCCAGCCAAACCAGTACCCTATAGCCAAGACATCAAATTAAATTTTACTCCTCGTAAATACATGGCTGATGACCAGCGTTTTGCTGCAAGAAGACCTGATGTTTTGACTTTCGAAACTGAGGCTTTAACTGAAGACATGACATTCGCAGGAGAAATCATGGCCAGACTAGAAGTTGCAACCTCACAAACCGATGCAGATTGGATTGTTAAACTAATTGATATTTACCCTGGAGATTACCCTAATCACGAATATGTATTGGATGGTGTTGACATGGGGAACTACCACCTTATGGTTCGATCAGAAGTTATTCGAGGCAGGTATAGGGAAAGTTTTGAATACCCCAAACCATTTGTCCCAGACCAAATTACTTCAATTGATTTAAAATTACAGGATGTTTTACACACCTTTAAAAAAGGCCATAAAATCCAAATTCAGATCCAAAGCAGTTGGTTTCCCTTGATTGACAGAAACCCTCAAAAATATGTTGAAAACATCTTTAAAGCCGAAAATAAAGACTTCATCAAAGCCACTCATCGGGTATTCCATACTGCTGAATTCGCTAGTAAAATTGAAGTCATGGTGCTTCCTTAGAATGGTTTAAAATTAGGATTTATAGGTTTAGTTTGTGAGAATGGCGAGCGAAAATACATATATTTATCATTGAAAAGACATCAAGTGAAGGATTGAAAGGATTCAAAACATCGATTTACTCCTATCATCAGAAAGCCATTAAAAAAGGTATCCTTGCATATTTAACATAGAAAACTAAAATTCAATATGAAAACTAAAGAAAAAGAAATCGTAACCTTAAAGAGGTCACTATTAATTGATACGGAGAACAAGCTTAACAAGCAGGTGGAAATGGAAGGAAAATCTTCAGCTTACTACCTTTCTATGGCTTCATGGGCTGAAATGCAAGGTTTCTCCAACTCTGCCCGTTTTTTATATGACCATGCCGAAGAAGAAAGAGGTCATATGCTTAAATTATTTAGGTACATCAACGAAGCTGGAGGCCATGCCATTCAACCGGAAGTTACCAATATCAGGCAGCATTTTAATTCCCTCCGAGAGGTTTTTGAGTTGATTCTTGAACATGAAATAGAGGTTACCAAGTCTATAAACATCATAGTAGACCATTGTTTCAATGCGAAAGATTTTGCTACTTTTAGCTTTATGCAATGGTACGTAACTGAACAACGAGAAGAGGAAACATTAGCTAGAAGAGCTTTGGAAATCTTCGATATTATTGGCGAAGAAGGAATCGGTTTATGGACGATCGATCAGGAAATGGGCAAATTACATGCTACTAAAGAGCCTGAAGTATAAATTCAATTTTGGATTCCCCTAATAAAAAACCCTTCAGTATAAAACTGAAGGGTTTTTTATTGCCTTTTATTTAAGGCCAAGGCAGTTTTATTTATAAAGAACTAGAGGAAACCAGGATTGCACCTTGAGTTTCCATTTCTTTAAAAGCCTCTAAAGTATCATTCGGAGATAAGTTCACCCCTTTAGTAGCATCCGCTATTAAATAGGTATTGAATCCTAAATCCAGGGCATCTAAAACTGTGAATTTAACACAGTAATCAGCCGCCAAACCTGTTACAAATACATTCTCTATCCCATTAGCTTTGAGGAAGTCTCCTAAGCCTGTTTTCTCTTTCCTACCGTTATCGAAAAAACCACTGTAAGAATCAACCACTGGATTGGACCCTTTTTTAAATACCTCTCTCCAGTTTTGCTTGTCCAAAGATTTGTGGAAATCTGCTCCAATCGAATTCTCAACACAATGTACAGGCCATAAAATTTGATCTAGACCATTTAGGCTGATTGATTCCCCCACCTTCTTGCCTTCATGGTTGGCGGCAAAACTACCATGGTTGGCGGGATGCCAATCTTGGGTAGCTACAATTAGGTCAAACTTATCTTTAACCTTATTGATGACAGGTATTACTTCATCTCCCTTGCCTACGGCAAGAGCTCCGCCAGGCAAAAAGTCATTTTGAACATCTACAATTATAAGCGCACTGTTTTCCTTATTAACTTCCATTGTCCATTGCTTTAGCTTTTAACACCAAGGCTGTCCTGTATTCATATAAACTTGCTTCAAGTCCCACCGGATAAATATGAGGATTGATCAGTCTTTTATGGGTTTTATCAAAAATGGCAAGCCTATCTTGCGTTCGCTGCCTGATTTGTTGAATACTTGGGCGATTATAAACTTTCTCCCCTTTACTAAATATAGGTTTTAAAAGTATTTCTGCTTCAGCATTGTCCACAGAAATCTTCTTTCTTCGAGTAGGATCAATAGGGTCTATAATGGTAACCTTATCACTTTTCTCTAAACCTTCAAGGTAAATCATATCCGCCAAAGCCTTTCCACCAGCGGTGTACCTCAACACATTATGAAATCCTGGAATATTTATTTTTATAGATTGTTGAGACAATTTAATCTTTGGAACCCAGTCTCCATCTTTACTTTTCAAAGCAGATAGCTTATAAACAGCTCCTAAAGCAGGTTGATCATAAGCTGTTACCAGTTTTGTACCTACTCCCCATACATCTATTGACGCTTCTTGCATCTTTAATGAGGTAATGATATGCTCATCAAGGTCATTGCTTGCCACAATCTGTATATTAGGAAAACCTGCTTCATTCAACATCTTCCTAGCCAGGTTACTAAAATAAGCCAAATCCCCGGAATCAATCCGTATTCCTTTTATTTCCTTGCCAATTCCTCTTAGTTTCTCAGCTACCTCGATGGCATGCTTTACTCCTTGAACAATGTCATAGGTATCTACCAAAAGTGTAGTATTGTCGGGAAAAGTTTCAGCGTAGGACTCAAAAGCTGACAATTCATTATCAAATGACATGATCCAGCTGTGGGCATGAGTACCTGACACAGGTATACCAAATAGCTTGGCGGCCATTACATTTGAAGTGGATGAACAACCTCCAATATAGGATGCCCGACTAGCAGCCAAGGCACCGTCAATTCCTTGCGCTCTTCTCAAACCAAATTCCATCACAGGATCCCCATTTGCAGCCAATACAATCCTTGCTGCCTTGGTTGCTATCAAAGTTTGGAAATTGATAATGTTTAATAATGGGGTTTCTAAAAGCTGGCATTGAATTAAAGGGCCTTTGACCCTGACCATAGGCATGTTCGGAAACACAACTTCCCCCTCCTCTACTGCATCTATATCGCAGCTAAAGGTCATGTTTTTCAGGTAATCAATGAAACCGCTTTCAAAAACCTTTTTACCATTGGCATCTTTCATTTCAGCCAAAAACGCGAGTTCATTGTCCCCAAACTGCATATTCCTGCAATAATCAATCACATAATCTAAGCCTGCTGCAATTGTAAACCCACTTTGAAATGGGTTTTTTCGAAAAAATAAGTTGAAGATGGCTTCTTCCTCGGCCTTACCAGCTTTCCAATAGGCATAAGCCATGGTAAATTGGTAATAATCAGTTAATAGAGTAAGTGAGCTGTGATATAGGTCTTTGGTAATTTTCATAAATACGGTGCTATAAATCTCAAATTTACAGTATTAAGCGGCTTATACCACATTTTGACTCATTATTTTGATTTTGGCTGCCTTACATATAAGAAGTTGAGGATTACCCCTGAAAGAACCAGTAACATGCCTCCGTAGGTAATTAAATTGTAAGTTTCATCAAAGAGAATGTAGCCAAAGCCTAAAGCATAAATTATTCCGATATAATTCAGGTTTGCCACTTTTGCCAGATTGGCATTTTGGTAAGCCATGGTCATGTAGTACTGCGCCAGTTGAGTTAAAATACCTATTAATAGTAATAAAGCCCAATCCCAACCTTCTGGTTGTACCCAATAAAAGTAGCTTAAAACACCCGCAACAGGTATAGTGACAAGGGGAAAATAAAACACAATAACCAGTGGATGTTCCGTATTTTTAAGTTTCCGGATCACATTATAAGCCAACCCAGAAAATAAAGCAGACACAATCCCTATTCCCAGAAACAAGGCATCTATTCTAGGGTCAAAACCTTCGATAGTTAACACACCCAAAAAAGCAATGGCGAAGAAAACAAATTGCTTCGGTTTTACCTTTTCCTTGACTATAAATATACCCAAAATACTAGTAAAGATAGGGCCAAGATATTGGATGGTGACAGCACTTGCCAAAGGGATATTTTGGAGGGTATAGAAGAATGTAATTAAACCTACTGAGCCCACCACTCCCCTTAACACCAATAATTTCCTATTATTCCCCAAAACAGGTACTGATTTTCGCTTTAAAATCATGTAACTAAAGATAAAGCTGAAAACAGAGCGGAAAAGAATAATTTCAATGGCTGGAATATGGGGTAAAAATTTAACAGCAACATTCATTAGTGCGAAAAAACACACTGCCAGCAACATGTGCCTTACACTTGAATTACTCAAAATATCTTATTAAAACCTAGATTAAAATTACCTCATTAAAAGTCCTATAAAGAAAAATTGGTTCCAGAAAACAGATAAAACGAATAAAAGAAAACTAATTATCCTGAAATTTGTTTATCTATTTAAAAAAATGGGATTAAGAATCGGACAAAAGGCGCCAGACTTCACCTTACCATCCACATCAGGATCGGATTTTAAGCTTTCAAAAGACTTCTTTGGAAAAGCATGTATTATCTATTTTTACCCTAAGGATTTTACCGGAGGATGTACTGCACAGGCCTGTGAATTCAGAGATCAATTCGAGGAATTCAGGGACTTGGACCTTCCTGTAATTGGAATTAGCAGAGATGATATGGAAACTCACCTTCGGTTTAAAAAAGCCAATAAATTACCATTTGAGTTACTATCAGATACGAGCGGTGAAGTGTGTAAAAAATACGATGCATTGGTACCCATCATTGGTATACCTAAGCGAATCACCTATTTATTGGACAAAGGTCATGTCATTAAGGATGAATTCCAGGATATGTTTAATGCCAAAGCCCACATAAAAAAAATGCTGGAAAATTATTGAGCCAAATGTACCCTTATTGTAATGATCCTACTGACTTTGAATTAAAAATAAAGGGATGCATTACGCATCCCCTTATTTTTTGATTAAAAAAGCTTTTTATACTTTAGGCAGATTCCACCCATTGTTGTAATTGGCTTTTATTAATTTATTTGCTTTTCCACTAGTAAACTGGCCTTTGTCAGCATCCCAATAGATTTTTTCACCCAATTTATAGGCTACATTTCCCATATGGGCATTTATTGCAGCGATAGATCCAGTTTTAATTCCACAATGTAGCATGGATGGGTCATTGGCTTTCATGGCTTCCACGAAATTCCTACAATGTAACCTTTGTGCAGATCCTTCCGGCTTCACTAGCTCGATTGCTTCAATTTTCTCTTTTTTGGTACCATTTACATTTTCGGTTTCGGCAATTACTTTCCAACCACCACGATTTACTACCAGCGTACCATTGTTACCTATAAAGGCAATCCCCTCAGTCGTACCATAATTACCGCCGTCAATGCCTGTAGCATGCTCCCATAACATATTAAAGCCATCGTATTCATAGACGGTTTGCAATGTATCCGGAGTTTCTGAAGCATCATCAGGATAGGCCAACTTACCACCTGAAGCCATGATTGATTTAGGCGCACTAACCCCCATTGCATACAGGGCTATATCTATTTCGTGCACACCCCAATCCGTCATCAATCCACCGGCATAATCCCAAAACCAACGAAAGTTGAAATGAAATCTATTGGCATTGAAAGGCCTGTCAGGAGCTGGTCCAAGCCACATTTTATAATCTACGCCGGCAGGTGGCTGACTGTTTGGCAATTGTGGAACTGGATTCATCCAACCTTGATAAGCCCAGGTTTTAACCAATCTTATGTTTCCTAATTTCCCTGACTTTACCATTGCTATGGCTTGTTCATATTGGGATCCACTTCGCTGCCACTGTCCTACCTGAACAAGCTTCCCATATCTATCTGCTGCTTTCACCATCAAGTTGCATTCCTCTATAGAATTGGCGAGTGGTTTTTCGGTATAGGCATGTTTACCTGCTGAAAGACTATCTATCAGATTCAGGCAGTGCCAATGGTCAGGTGTTCCAATGATTACTGCATCAATATCGGGATCTTCAAGCATTAATCTATAATCCTTGTATTGTTTAGGCCTTTTTCCCCGAAGTTTGTAAACATCTTCACTACGTTGGTCTAAAACACTTTGGTCTACATCTGCAAGGGCCACACAATTGACTTCTGGTATGCGTAGATGGCTGTGCATATTTGACCAGCCCATCCCCTTACAACCAATTAAGCCGAAATTAATCTGGTCATTTGCCCCTATCCTAATAGCTCTGGCTTTTAGGTGCTCAGCAGACAAAAGTCCTGGCATTGCTGCTATCCCTGCTGAGGTCAGCAATGATTTATGGATAAATTTTCTTCTGGAATTCATTATTTATTATTTTAAGATAATGAATGGCTTAATCTAATTTTCTAGCCCAAATATTTCTAAAACTAACAGGGTTTCCATGATCCTGAATATGGAATGGCAATTCCTCATCATGGGCTACATAATGAGGAATACCAATGTATTGTGTCGGACCATGAAGAGTCACATTGTTTTGAACAAGCACCCCATTGTGAAATACCGTAATTCGTGCTGGAGAAATCAACATCCCTTTTGAGTCAAAGCGAGGAGCAGTAAAAACAGCATCGTAGGTATTCCACTCACCTGGAGGTCGCATGACATTTGCTAATGGAGGATGTTGTTTGTAAATACTTGCAGCCTGGCCGTTAGAATAGGTATTATTATCGTAGGAATCCAGAATCTGTAATTCATATTTCCCCATTAAAAAGAAGCCAGAATTGCCACGTCCTTGCCCATCACCTTTTACAACACTTGGCGAACGCCATTCAATATGTACCTGAACATCACCAAAAACCTCTTTGGTCTTGATGCCTCCCGTTTTGGCAACTACAGTAAAAACACCATCTTTAACTTCCCATTTAGGAAAACTACCATCCTTCTCACTTACCCAGGCATCCAGGTTATTCCCGTTGAAAAGTACAATAGCATCCGCAGGAGGTAGGTGGTTTTCACTACCTGGTGTTACAACTTGTACCACCGGCTCATAAAATTCAGTAGCCTGAGGTGGTAATTTAATTTCTTTCTCCTGAGCTGTAACAGAAAATGCTCCGGTAACACCCAGGGCTAAAAACAAAGAAAAGAATTTTGATTCCATTGGTATATTTTTGGTTTATAACTATGTAATATTCAAATTAAGTGATTTGTACCAGATAAACCCTAATTTAAGGGCATTAATTTTAATTAATACCAATAATTCAATTGATAATAGGTACTGGATTTCCAATAATAAAAATGATTTAAATCCAGCTTAAATGCTTAAGGTTTCTTTACAGTATTTATTATGATTACTTTTGCTATTCCATCGTCTTAAACCTTCAATTATTGTAAAAAACTGTACCTGAAATAGGTTTTTTACTATAATACTCTATTTATTATGAACAACCGACAGTTATTTTTATCTCATTTGGCTCAAACTACCGATTTCCCTCTGATGATAGAAATAGAAAAAGCAGAGGGAGTATTTCTTTATGGTTCAAATGGTGAGAAATACATGGATCTTATATCTGGAATTGGAGTAAGTAATATTGGTCATCGTCATCCAAATGTGTTGGCAGCAATTCACGATCAACTTGACAAATACCTACATTTAATGGTGTACGGGGAATACGTTCAGCAACCCCAAACCCTTCTAGCCCAGGCATTAGTCAACACATTACCAGATTCGTTAAACAATGTATACCTGGTCAATAGTGGTAGTGAAGCCATAGAAGGGGCTTTAAAACTGGCAAAAAGATTTAATAACCGAAGGGAAATTATTTCATGTGTAGATGCCTATCATGGTTCTTCTCATGGGGCCTTGTCTGTTGGGGGAAATGAACTCTTCAAACGGGCTTACCGACCCTTGCTACCAGGAATAAGAAACATAAACTATGGAGCGATAGAGCAACTAGAGCATATCACTACAGATACTTCCGCTATAATCTTAGAGACCATACAAGGTGAAGCTGGAGTAAGAATCGCAGACAAGGAATATTTTATGGCTTTGCGTGAAAAGTGTAACCAAACTGGTACACTACTAATTATGGATGAAGTCCAAACTGGTTTTGGAAGAACAGGTAAATTTTGGGCTTTTGAACATTTCAACATCGTGCCAGATATAGTGGTTTGCGCCAAAGGAATGGGAGGTGGTATGCCAATCGGTGCATTTGTTACATCGAAAAAGATCATGGATGTGTTTAAGGAAAACCCACTACTGGGACACATTACTACATTTGGAGGACACCCTGTGAGTGCTGCAGCTTCTTTAGCAACCATTCAAACAATAACAGAGGGCAATTTAATCGAACAAGTAGAGGAAAAAGCAACAATGTTTAAACGTTTGTTAGTCCATCCAAAAATTAAAGAGATAAGAAGCAAAGGCTTAATGATGGCTGTGGCTTTTGATTCATTTGAAGTGTTAAAACCAATAATAGACCGCTGCATAGATAATGGGGTCATAACAGACTGGTTCTTATATTGTGATAATGCCATGCGTATCGCTCCACCACTTACCATAAATTTTGAAGAGATACAGGAAGCTTGTCAATGTATTTTACAATCCATTAATGAGGATTAATGATAGTCAATTGTAACAGACTTGTCAATTCCCATATCTAAATTCAACAAAACAATATAACCAAAAGAATATCAATCTATTAAATAACAAAATACAATAGCAACACTCTTAGAAACCCAAGCTACAATAAAGTGAAATGGTTGTAAATATTTCGGGTTAAATAGATAGTGAAAATTTATAAATTTTGCTCTTTTATAAATCACTATTCTTTGTATTAAATTATTGTCTGCAAATGATTTGCAGATTCTACTGAGAGCAAATAGACAAAACTTTTAAATTTTGTTTAATTTGCAGAGAAATTGGTTATTCACGAATAGATTAATTAAAAAATTAACAAATTGCATTATGATGATTCGCTATTTTTTGTTCACCTTATTTTTATCCCTAAGCTTTACCCTTTCGGCTCAGGAACAACCTGCTCCAACTACAACTGAATTGGAAAATGGTACAATAGAGCAACAATTTGACTACTTGAAGAAGGTATCTACCAATTATCAAGAGTACAAAGTAATTAAATTGCGTTCACTTGAAAAACTGCAAACAAACATATTGGACTCTATCAAAGGATACCAATCTACCATACAGGAATTAAAAAGTACACTGCAAGAAAACAAAAAGCAAATAGACGATTTGAATCAGCGTCTTACAACTACCAAGGCTGATTTTGATCGAGCAGTTGAAGAAAAAGACAGCTTTAGTATTTTTGGCATGTTATTGCATAAGACTTTTTACAGCAATTTGGTATGGGGAATAATTATACTCTTGATAATAATTTTAGTGATTTCTTATTTCCGCTTTAAAAGAAGTCATCAAGTAACCGCCGAAACACAACAAAGTCTTGAGGATCTCCGTGAAGAGTTTGAATTACACCGTAGAAATACTTTAGAAAGAGAACGAAAACTTAATCGTCAATTGGTTGATGCATTAAACAACAAAGATTCATGAAAACCATTGCTATAGATATGGACGGTGTTCTAGCCGATGTTTATCAGCAATTTATTGATATGCATTTAGCAGAAAGCGGCATAACCTTAGAAAGGAATGACATGGTGGGAAAGGCTGAAGCAGAAGCTTTTCCACACCTTTTAAAACATGTAAACTCCAATGGCTTTTTTGAAACAGCCCCATTAATGGCAGGAAGTCAACAAGCGCTTAAAGAATTGTCTAAACATTACCGCCTATTTATTGTATCGGCTGCTACTGAATTTCCATTAAGTCTTGCCGAAAAACACAGCTGGCTAGGGAAACACTTCCCATTTATAACATGGCAACAAATGGTGTTTTGTGGCTCAAAGGAGATAATCAAGACAGATATAATGATTGATGATCATTTTAAAAACCTTGATGTTTTCGAAGGGAAAACTTTTCTATATACCCAACCTCATAATGAAAATGCCAGCCCTGGAAAACATCAAAGGGTAAACGATTGGCAAGAAATTCAAAAAATATTATTGCCCTAAAACACAAAGTCTCAATAGATCACACATATCACCGTATCTAAAACTTTAATAAAATATTCGGTAGTTAATTAAGGGAATTGGTCGGATTTAGCACAAAACATTACTTATTGTTATGGAAGAATTCCATTTAACCCGGATTATGTAATAGAATTTCTCCGTCCTGACAATAGTCAGGGGTGAAGCCTGTCCCGTGTTTACGGGAAGTGTTGCAATCGCAAGAAAATCAGGCTGTTTGGAGATTTTAGCATAGCACCGCTTTGGTGAAATTGAAAACAGCAACGAAGTGGCTAATTTTAAAGCGATTTCAGTACGTAATAGAATGTCTATTGCATATTTCGGGTTTAAGTAGCAACCTTAGGGTGGTTGCGAAAATTCTTCTCAAGGCTTTAGATTCCATATAAAAAAAAATTCCACCCTTATAAAAACCAGATAACGATTTTTCTTGGATGGAATTTAAAAATTTGTGCCTTTTGGCAAATGTATTACTTAAGCAAAGAAAGGATAGATCAATAATTTTTCCAGATCTAAGCAATAAGCCTTTATATAAAATGATTTAATCGTTAGGTAGCCAATTTTACATCAATGGCACTTAAACCCTTAGGAGTTTTCTCAGTTTCGAAGGTAACTTGATCATTTTCTCTTACATCATCAACCAATCCTTTCACATGGACAAATATGCTGTCCTGAGATTCCAAGTCTTTAATAAACCCATATCCCTTTGATTCATTGAAAAAAGTAACTTTACCTTTTCTTCTAAGATCTTCCGGATCTATAGGGGCTTGCTTAGACACACTTACTTCAATGTCCTCAAGCTCAATTTTTTTCTTCTTAACTGTAGGATCAGGAGGCGTTGAAGTGATATTCCCATCTTCGTCTACATAGGCAATCATATCATCCAGGTCTCCTCCTTTATTGGAATTGGATTTCCTTACCTCTTTTTTTTCTTCCTTCTCTTTCTTCTTCCTTAATCTTTTTTTCTCTTTTTCTTTTTTGTTAAAAGTTTCTTTCGATTTTGCCATAAATTATTTTTTGTTCTTACGTTTGTTTCATCCAGACATTAACCCGATCTTCTAATAAATGCCTCCCAAATAATTGAAGATACTTTCATTTGGAAGAGCAAGAGATCCGAAAAAAATCCAATTCAATCCGGTACTATCTCCAAGATAATTGGGTATTTTTTCTCTGGGTAGGTACAAATTTGGCCAAAATAATGGATTTTTCCTATTTCATCTCATTAATATATTTTTTAAATCACCTTCTAAACTGCTATTAACGAAATTTAACCCTGTAATTAAATTATTATTGATCAGACAAGGGTAAATCACATCAAATCCAGCGGATTAGGACTGGAGTATTAAAAACACTGAATTAAAATTTTATCGGCAAAATGATAATGGGTTTTCATGTTAAAAAAGAAGAATTATCGTATTTTCGGGATTGGAGAATTCGAAAATTCTTTGAAACCTTAGCCAATACTTCAATTAGAAGTAATATTAAATTTTAACCAAAATCATTAATCAATGAAAAATTGCTATCCCTTATTACTTTTCGTTGGTCTGATCTTCAGCCAACTAGCCTTGGGACAATCCCAACAAGGCCAGCTTATCAGAATTATGGTAAGCCCCTCCAAAGCAGACATGATTTACCAAAAAGGTGATAACATTTCATTTGATGTAGCAGTATATAAGTTTGGTCAATTGGTAGAGGGTGCAGAAATAGAATATGAAATTGGACCAGAAAAAATGGAGCCTGTATTAACAGGTAACAGCACCCTGAAAAAAGGAACTACCACCTTGAAAGGCGGAAAACTTAGCGTGCCAGGGTTTATAAGATGTAAGGTCACGTACAAAGAAAATGGAAAAACTTATAGCAACACAGGCACTGCAGGAATTGCACCATTGGACATTCAACCAACCACTACCTTACCAAAGGATTTTGAGGAGTTTTGGGAAGAAGGTAAAAATGCATTAAAAGGCATTCCTTTGGAGCCTGTGCTAACACTTATACCAGAGCGCTCTACCCACCACACAAATGTTTACCATGTGTCCTTTAGCAACATTAGCGGTAAAATTTACGGCATATTAACCAAGCCTAAGAAACCTGGAAAATACCCGGCTATTCTACATGTTCCAGGAGCAGGGATCAGACCCTATTATGGCGCCAATATTAACCAGGATGTAATCGCTTTACAGATTGGTATTCATGGGATTCCTGTTGACCAATATGAATCTTCGTTATACAAAGATTTAGGTGCTGGTGCATTGTCTAACTACAATAGAATATTTCTTGATGACAAAGACAAATACTACTACAAGAGAGTATATTTAGGTTGTGTAAGGGCTGTTGATTTTATATTTGCACAAGAAGAATTTGATGGTGAAAATATTGGTGTGATGGGGGGAAGCCAAGGAGGTGCTCTATCCATTATTACTGCAGGTTTGGACGATAGGATTAAATACTTGGTAAGCTACTACCCAGCCCTTTCAGATCTTACTGGATACCTACATGGTAGAGCAGGAGGATGGCCTCATTTATTTAGAGATGAATGGAGCAATAAGGCAGAGAAAATTGAAACCTCAAAATATTATGATGTAGTTAATTTTGCAAGGTTTGTTAAAGTTCCTGGATTTTACTCTTGGGGATTTAATGACAATGTTTGTCCTCCTACCTCCATGTATTCAGCATTTAATGTAGTGCCTGGAAAGAAAGAATTGTCACTCTATCATGATGCGTCTCATTGGCGTTATGCAGAACAAAGTGAAGAAGGTCACAATTGGTTGGTCCAAAAAATTGGTACCAAATAATCTTTGACTTTAAGCGAAAAATGCCTGAAAATATTAATTTTCAGGCATTTTCTATTTAACCCTGATTATGTAATAGGATTTCTCCGTCCTGACAATAGTCAGGGGTGAAGCCTGTCCCGTGTTAACGGGAAGTGTTGCAATCGCAAGAAAATCAGACTGTTTGGAGATTTTAGCATAGCACCGCTATGGTGAAATTGAAAACAGCAACGAAGTGGCTGATTTCAAAGCGATTTCAGCACGAAATAGAATGTCTATTGCATATTTCGGGTTTAAGCTATATTCTAATTATTGACATGTGTCTATCAATGGCCAACTTGTTAAATTGGAGATTAAAAATTTGCTTATTAGGGCAAAAGTTGAGTACAATTTATAAGCACTAAAGTTTAAGCATTAGCGTGATCTATTTATTTCAATCTGGCCAAGAAGTCTCTATACCTTGGGACCTTACAAAAGCCTGAAACTCTTTTAGAAGCTCACTGTTTTCTCTTATCGTTTTTGGACTTACTCCCTTAGTAATGGCAAAAGGAACTAGCATTCCTGCAGCCTCTCCAATACTCCATTCTACTGGATGTAATCGATAACAACCATTAGTTATATGTGTCGTACCAATATTTTTATTGGCTGGTAAAAGGTTTTCTGTTTCCTGAGGTATCAATGCGCCTAAAGGTATCTGAAATGGCAAGGAGGCAAAATCAATATAATTATCCCCTTCACTGCTCGGGTGAAGATCAATATGATAATAGCCAATACCTACGCTATCGTAGAATTCGGCTGCTTTTAAATCCTTCCCTTCAAGTCCTGATACTTGGGAACGCTGTTCTGCACCTACATGCTCCTCTAACACTGTAAACAGCGCTTTAATCCGCCTAGACTCCCTTACATAAGGGTATTTCGCCAAACCATCTTCTGTCCCCATTAAGTCATTTCTTAGTCTAAGCCCAGGCCATCCTTTGCCACCATCAGGTCTTGGCGCCTCAGTTTGTAACCAATACAGTAAAGACAAACTTTGCTGTTTACTTGCCTCTATGTGCTTTTTAAATTCAGCCTCACTAACATCAACTATATTTCCAGAGACATAATCATTTTGTGGCCAGTTAACCAAAGTTGCATCTCCTTGGTAGAAACCTGGCTGGTGATTTCCCTGAAAAATGATTTTGCGGTAAACCATCAGGTTTAGCTTATTGCCAGTCTTAATACCTTCAGGATGAAAACCAAGTTCTTTGGGTTGCACATCTTTAGGATTACTGTAATTCAATTCAAGCATCTTCCCGGCCCATGGAGGGTTCATCTGAGGTGTAAAATCTCTCCAGTAGTCATAATCTGAAGGTTTAGGAATTGTCCAGTCCTCCCCCTTCACATAATCCATGGCAAAACACATTGTGAAGGATTGGTTGTTATTGGGTCTATGGGTCACTCCGGCATGGAATTCGCCAGTATCAGCCTTGGCCTCACTCCCTGTAATATAGGCTGTTCCTGTCAAAGGAAGTAAATCACCCAGCTCAGTAGCGTCTACAAAATAAGCCCCTTCCAAAAGCACATCCTTATTAGTTATCAAGTTTTTAGCAATCAAAGCCTGCACTTTTTTGCCTGTTACTTTGGCAGAATTCACTTTGTGATGCTTCAACAAAATAAGTTTGCGAGCACTTTCATAGGCAGCAAACATTTCCTGTAAAACCATATGCCCCACTTTGGGTTCAAAGCAAAGACGAGAAACAGAACCCCCTCCTGGATTAAGCCTCTTGTTGGCCGCTGCTTCCTTAGTCAGGGGGTAATACCTTTTGTAATAATCTCTGATTTTCTCTCTAAAAATTCTATACAACTCAGGAGCCCCATGTGTTTCAATCCATTTGTGTTCATCCGGTGGCACTCCTTGTTGCGAAAGCTGTCCTCCCAACCAATCCGTTTCTTCGGTCATTACCACCGTCAAACCATTTCTAAGTGCAGCAAAGGCTGCAGAACATCCTCCTAAGCCTGCGCCTGCTATTATAAGATCAGCTTTTAAAGTTTTACCATTTTCATTTATGTTCACACTTTTCCTACTTTGACTAGCGTGAACCGGAATACCTGTAAGTGTGGCTGAAGCGATGGTACCTCCGCCCAACACCACCTTCCCCATAAAGTTTCTTCTATTCATTTTATCTTAAAGACTTAAAATTGAACGTTAAACTATTTAATTTTTTCCAAATTTTTCCAGACCTGAAACAATCCTCTGGGTACATGAAAACACCCTTTCCACTTCCCACCTTTTAAGGGCAATTGCACTTTGCCATAGCGGTCCAAGTAACCAAACCACTCAGGGGACTCCGGATCTTTAAAATGTTTCCAAGTATAGTCATGTACTTTATTAAACCACTGAAGGCATTCATTATTGCCCGTGATGGCATATGCTTTCGATAAAAACACTAGGGTTTCTAAATGAACCCACCATAACTTTTGGTTCCATTCTAATTTTTCAGAAGGGTGCCCACATATGTCCAGAAAATAATAAATACCCCCGTAATCCTTATCCCAACCATATTCAAGTGTTTTCAAACCTGTATCAATGGCTTTTTGACACAAATCCTCATCATTATATTTTTGACTAAGGTCTAGCATAAACCACATCGCTTCAATAGCATGTCCGGGACTCGTTAACCGCCCCTCAAAGGAATCAGAAAAGCTTCCATCAAGGTTCACATTTTCTAATATCAAACCTGAATCCTTTTGAAGAAACACCTCCATCACCTCACGAATAACAGCAGGAACCAAGGAAGACACCTTTTCATCATCCAGCAACGCACCCATCTCTAAGGTTAAATTACTGAGGATCATAGGTAAAGCAAAGCTTTTTAAATTTCTCGTACCCGGAAAGGTTTTGCTATAAATCCCTTTGGGATTGTCCCTTCGTTCTAAAATATTATCAAAGGTTTTTATAGCTAAAGTTGCGTACTCCTCATTAGGTTCAATTTTATTCAATGCTGCAAATGCCATGGCCGCAAAACAATCAGAAAAGATATTATAAGGCTGAACCAATGGCTTTCCTTTTTGATCTAATGAAAAATAAAAAGCGCCCTGTTCATCCCTTCCATGTTCAATTAAAAATGCTGCTCCGCTCTTTGCTATTTTAAGCCATTCTTCATTGGGTTCTACCTGTTCATACAACATGGCAAACATCCAAATTTGCCTGGCTTGCAACCAAACAAATTTATCAGTATCGTACACCTTCCCATATTGGTCCAAACAGGTAAAGTAACCTCCATTTACTTTATCAGGACTATTATTTTCCCAAAACGGAATTACTTGATCCAACAATTCCCCTTTGTATAATTCTAAATATTGCTTCATTTCAATTTATTTGTTCAAGACTTATCACCCAACCAGTATTCTTCTATTTCCTCCAGACTCTTTCCAGCGGTCTCAGGTATTTTTTTCCATAGTATATACAAATAGGGAAAACACATCATTGTGAAAAACAAAAAAGTGCCTGATGGCCCTAAATTTTCTAAAAACCATGGAGTCAATTGGCCTACTAAATACGTTCCTATCCAAAGCGAAAATCCTGCAATTGACATGGCCAAACCACGTATTTTAGTGGGATACATTTCGGATAGCAAGACAAAAATTACCGCTGAAATAGAAATCGCTGTGAAAAAAATATATGCTAGAAAAAGGATCAATATGAAAATGGATGGCAAGTTGTAAATTTCACTTCCGTAAAAATAAAAGCTGATCAATAGTAAGGAAAGAATCATCCCTGACACCCCAAAGTACACTAATTTTTTTCTCCCAACTTGGTCTATAATGAACAATGCCAAGATGGTGGTCAATACATTAACAACCCCTACCATCACCTGATAATAAAGCGCATCTCCCCCACTTAATCCCGCCTGTTCAAAAATACTTGGCCCATAGTATAACACAGCATTGACGCCCATAAACTGACCTAAAATAGCGATGGCCATCCCTAGCAAAACAGGCTTTAGAATTACAGGGTTTTTCAAAAGCTCCCAGCTGCTTTCTTTGGTTTGGTTAGCTTGTTTGAGTACTTCTTCTACCTTGTCTTTTCCTGCAACCGTAGAAGCGTATAGTCTTACAAACACCTTTTCGGCTTTGGTCGTTTGGTCATTTATTACAAGCCACCTTGGACTCTCAGGAATAAATAATAGAATTATAAAGAAAGAAAGAGCGGGTAGAATCTCCATGCCTAACATTGCTCTCCAAACTTCTTCATGAAACACTTTAGCCAATAAAGTACCTTCTTGGAAAATGAGGGTTTCTGCCAAGCTCAACAACTCGTAGTTCGTTAAAAAGGCACCTAAAAACCCAATAGTGATGGCCAATTGGTATAACGAGACCAAGCTACCTCTAATCGAGGAAGGCGCTACTTCTGAAATATACATCGGTGAAACAATCGAAACCATCCCTATACCTGCCCCTCCAATGATTCTGTATAAGATCAATTCAGTAAAACTACTCGCTACGGCGCATCCCAAGGCTGAAATCGAAAATAAAACGGCAGAAAGAAGCATTACTTTTTTTCTACCATATTTATCAGAAAGACCACCAGCAAGGCTTACGCCTACAATAGACCCTAATAATGCGCAACCTACATACCATCCCTGGGCTATTACATCCAAGTTAAATTGTTTGCTAACCTGACTAATCGTCCCTGAAATCACTGCCGTGTCGTATCCAAATAAAAACCCTCCAATGGCAGCCACAAGCGATAAGAATATTATATAGAGGTAAGAAGGGTTTATCTTCATAAAAAAGGTTGTTTATTTTCACTAAAAAAGGAGGGTTGTATCAATCTATCTGATCTTATAAAATACTGGTACCTAAAATAGTTGATTAAAGTTGAAATATACAACACTCTTTATATAAGCTGTAAAAACATAGAAATATCAGTCCATTGATTCTTTAAATTTAAACGAATTCCCGTCCACTTTACTCAGTGAGCTAAGGGTAGAATGAATTTATTGATTTAACATTTCTGGTAATACCCAATTAAGCTCTTTGTCGTAATAAATTTTCCCATTTGAAATCCGCAAAGGAGAATCTACATTATTGTGGTACAATTGACCAGTACCTAAACCTTGAGGCATTTCACCTTTTAAAGTGGAAGTGAGCTGGGCGATAGCGTTAAGTCCAATATTACTTTCTAATGCTGAAGTCATCCACCAACCTGTATTTGTCAGTTGAGCGAGCTTAACCCATTCTCTGGTTGCTACTATTCCACCGAGTAAGGTTGGTTTTAATATTAAAAAATGTGGTTTGATGGACTCAAGAAGTTTCAATCTATTCTCCCTTCCATATACCCCAATCAGTTCTTCATCTAGAGCAATGGGGATAGGAGTTTCCTTGCATAACTTCCCCATCTCCTGCACCAAACCAGGCTGAATAGGTTGCTCAATGCTATGAATACCAAAATCTGCTAGTCTATTCAGTTTCTCCAGAGCATTCTCAGGAGTGAAGGCCCCATTTGCATCCACACGAATCGTTATTTTTTCCTCAGAAAATCGAGACCGAATCTTTTCTAAAAGTTCACATTCCTGATCAAAGTTGATGGCTCCAATTTTCATTTTTATGCAATTGTAGCCTTGTTCCAGCTTTTGGTCTATCTGCTTTTCCATAAAGCCCTTTTCTCCCATCCATACCAATCCATTTATGGGAAGGGCTGTACCTCTATTATAAAAATCACAGTCCAGTATTTTCCTTTCACCACCTTTGGTAAGGTCCAAAATAGCTGTTTCAAGGGCAAACCGGATACTAGGAAAATCATTTAAATCCATGGCATTAAGCTTAGATAGAATTTCTTCTTGATTGGCTCGAAACGCTATTTTCTCCACCAATTTTAAAATCTTCAAGGCTTTTTCCAAAAAATCAGGCACATCATCTCTACTTAAGCCATTTAAAGGTCCAGCTTCCCCAATGCCAATAAGCCCAGGGAATTTGTCTGAAGAAACTTGTATAAAGTAGGTCAATTTTTCTCGCAATACCCCTCTACTGGTTCCTGCCTCGAACTTGAATTTCAGTGAATAGGCCTTAATTGAAGCTTTGATGCAAAACATTTGATCCATTTTTCTAATTAGTTACTTCCAAATATGGCCATTTTCTTCGGAAGCATAAATGCGCATAAGCAGAAATCAATCCTGAACTTAGAAATAATTCAAAAGTGAAACCTGTATCAAGAAGGATTGAATAATGACCTTGAATTGGTTTGAAACGGCTATATTTGTGTCGGATTTATAATAAATGTTCAATTTCGAGAATTATTAAATATATGTGCATTAAAAGTGCTCCAAAACTCCAGGATTATTTCTACGAGCTACCAGATGAATTTATTGCCAAATACCCTCTTGAGCATAGAGATAGTTCCAAGCTTTTGCATTACGAAAATGGTAGCATACTGCACAAACAATTCACAAACATTGCAGAGTTAATTCCTGAAAGCAGTCATCTTGTCTTTAACAATACAAAGGTAATTCCTGCCAGACTTCACTTCCGAAAACCCACAGGGGCCAAAATTGAAATTTTCTTATTAAATCCACTTCTACCTTCTACGCTTATTCAGCAATCCATGGAAAGTAAAGGTCCACTAACATGGAAGTGTATGATAGGAAACCTGAAAAGGTGGAAAGAAAATGAACAACTCAGCTGTGAAATCGACCTTAATGAAACCACCTACAGCATACAAGCAAAACTAATCAATAGGGAAAATAGAGAAGTTGAATTGAGTTGGAGTCCCGATGACATATCCTTTGCAGAACTAGTGGAAGCTAGCGGAGAGGTGCCACTTCCCCCATATTTAAACAGAGAGGCGGAAGAAGACGATAAATTGCGTTATCAAACAGTGTACTCCGATAAAGAGGGCGCAGTAGCGGCCCCAACTGCCGGTCTCCACTTTACAGACAAAACTTTTGAGGAATTAAAATCCAATGGAATCTCTGTAGAATACCTCACCTTGCATACTGGAGCGGGCACTTTTCAGCCCATCAAGCATAACAATGTCATTGAGCACCCAATGCACAGTGAACAAATGGTGTTTTCAAAACAAAATATTCTTAATTTGATTAGTGCCAAAGGAAACATTATAGCTGTAGGAACTACTTCTATGCGTTCATTGGAAAGCCTGTATTGGTTTGGCGTTTATCTTATTAATGGCTATTCAGATACCTTTCGAATAGAAAAATTAGCTCCCTACCAAGAATACGCCAAGCTTCCAGGAAAAGTAGAAAGCCTTGAAGCCGTTCTACAATGGATGGAGAAAAACAATATGGGTCAATTGATTGGGACAACTGAGATATTTATTTTTCCCGGATACCAATTTAAACTCTGTAATGGCCTAATAACCAATTTTCACCAACCTGGTTCTACATTAATTCTCCTTGTAGCAGCATTTACCCACGGAAACTGGAAAGAGATCTATAAAGAGGCAGTTAATAATAAATACAGATTCTTAAGTTACGGAGACAGCAGTCTCTTATGGAACAATAAATTAACTTAGGCTCAGGTGAATAAGAATAAATTAGCAGCTTTTATGGAAAAAATTTCAGTCAAACTTACACAGACAAGCTGTACTCCATAGTCCTTCTCTAATAAGTATTCTTCAGGTTCTTATGCTTATCTTATTGGAAATTTGTCATTTACAACCTAATTTTCAACAGTAGCTTAACCACAAATTGAATTGTAGCCTTATAACACTCTATTAATGGTTTCCTTCATCAAAACTAGCATTTTTCTTTCCCTCTTTATCGCATTTATCAGCAATGCCTATACGCAGGTTGATACTGTAAGGCATTACAGCCAAAGCCTTAACAAGGAAATGCCTTATGCAATCACTTTCCCTGATTCTTATAACAATAATAACGATGGATATCCTGTGGTTTATCTGCTACATGGTGCCGGAGGTGATTACAGCAATTGGCATAAGAGTGTAAAAAATTCAGGACTACTTTCCCAATTGGCCAATACTTATGAAGTACTTATAGTTACTCCAGAAGTTGGCCCTTATAGCTATTACTATAATAGTCCATTAATGGATTCTGTACGCTACGAATCCTACATTACAAATGACCTAATAAAAGAAATAGATGGAAAGTATAGAACCATTGCTGACAAATCTGGTAGAGCAATCACAGGACTTTCTATGGGAGGACATGGGGCGTTGATGTTAGGTGCAAAACATCCCGAGTTGTTTGCAGCAATAGGATCCATGAGCGGTGTTACCAATATTGATACTAGGCTTTGGGATGTAGATGAAAACAGAAGGTCGCAAAGGGTTAATCAGCAAAAGGAAATGTTAGGTGCTATTAATTATGATGCGCCTTACAGTACCTATACCGCTGTAGGATTAATTGACAAAATGAAGGAAAAGGGTATCAAAATGATTATAGATTGTGGGACAGAGGATTTTCTAGTAAAGGTCAACAGGCAATTTCACAAGCTACTATTGGAGGCCGGAGTGGAACATGATTATATTGAAAGACCTGGAGCCCATAATTGGGAATATTGGACCAATGCACTTCCCTATCATTTTCTTTTCTTTGATAACATTTTATCAAAAAAATTTGCTAAAAACTCTCTTAATTAATGAAGACCGGTGACTTTTTATGTTTTTTTTAAACTCTACATCAAAAGATTTTTTAATTAATGGGTAGACCTTAAAGGAATATACATTCCTCTCCATTCCCTCGTCGATCCGATCAATAAAATCATAGGCTTTACAATTTGATTGCAGCGCGTTTACAATAAAAGTTTTATTGAAACTAATGCCTAAACAAGCAATGCCTTTTATAGAAAAATCCATTTTTCTATAGTGCATTCTAAAAGAAATTCCTCCCTCCGGATGTTCCCAATAAAAATTTTGGGTATCAGCACCCCATTTAGTGGATATTTCCCCATAGGTTTGCCAAGAAAGTTCCTTAAAAACATACTGGTTAAATAAAACACCTTCTCGCTCACACTTGTTTTTTCGCTGATCCACAGAATAACCATCCAATGCTTCCCCTTTCTCATTGATGTCAACGGCTGATTTTTCTCGGATTGAAACTACATCTGTACAATGTTTACTATTTTTTCTCACAACCCTAACAGGGTAAAACTCCTCTAACTTTAATCGAGTCAATAAAGGCATTTCACCATATTCCATTAAAGAGCTGTTTATAGGCTGTGCCAATTTATTGCTATTCTCTTTAATACATATTTGACTTAAACCATTCGGTAATTTTTCGGAAAACCTCTTTTCAAACTTTATCCCTATTCCTAAATTTTTAAAATATTTCCCAATTAGCCAGGCTTCCTCTTTGGGTATTTCGCCCATTGCCAATCTAGACTTATCGCAATATATTGTAGGTTTTAGTCCATCATTCAAAAATTTTATTGCCAATGCCAGAGTAAGCAAATCATGGCCTTCTATGGCGATTTCTTTTTCTGTAACCTCCTCATTTTCAAAATTATTTGAAAGTTTAAAGAAAGAAGGATGGTTATAGTAATTGTTATTGGTAACAATTCTAATTTGATCGAATTCATGAATAATTAACAAAAAATCATAAGAAGTGTAGCCGGTACTGTGATAGATTTTATTGTCTCTTGTGTTAATATCCTTTACACTTGAGGAGTTAAATCTAACCTTTATGTTGTCCACATGGTAATAGCTAGGATCTTCACATATGGATGTCAAAGTTTTACCTTTTAATGAAAAAAATGCATCCAATAAAAGGGGGGTAAAACCAGATTCCTCGAAAAAAGTAACATCTGACTGTTTAACCTTTTTTTGCCACCTAAGTATAAAATCTATCCCCGATAAACCCATTCCAACAACAACCAGGTGTGGTGAATTTTCTTTGCTCTTTTGGAGTATTCTGTTTTTCAAAATAAATGTATGAATTAAAAAATCTCTACTTTTAAAGAAATCTATAAAGCCAAAAATCAGGCCAGAATTTTAAATTCATACTCCACAATAAAATTGAAATCCTTCTATAAAGCAGGAATAACCCCTATCATACCTATTAATAATGTCGTTTTTTCTAAATACAGTTTAAAATCAAATTTTGCAATCGTCTCCCCCTCCCCCTCGATCTGAATTGTAACCACAAGATAAACAGGCTTCTTGAAAGTAAATTTTCATGTAGTCGTATTACTAATTAAAAGCATTTTTTCATTTTTAGTATTTGCTTCTATTTATCCTGGAATAGTATGGCAAAAAAAAAATCTCTCAATCAAATCAAATGGACAACCCCATTATTTTGTTTCAAAATTTGTGGCCCTTTAATCTGATGACTAACATTTAATAAAATAAATTTTTAGTATTCCACTAAGTAGCTTGTTTATTATATTGTAAAATGTCCTATATTTCAGAGATTTTAGTTTACATTAAATAGCCTAATTGACTTTTACCTATATGCTCAAAATTCTATTTGTAGCGGTTGCTTTGATGGTTTCTTCTCAGCTAATGGCTCAAGAACATACTTGGAAGCAGTATGCGGAAAAGTACGAAGAGATCATAAAACACTTCCCAGAAATTAATACGGGCACCCATTATATTGAAGAAAACAGATCATTGGAGGGGCATCCCTTTTATTTATCCGCTAAAATTGAACTTGGCACTATAACTATTGGAGGCTTTAACTTTGAAGCTGTCCCTCTTCAATATGATATATGGGAAGATTGGGTCATTTCCTTTTCCTCAGTTTTTAACCAACGAATGATTTTAAATCATTTAAAAATAGACCGTTTTACATTGGTTGATGGCTCTACATTTGTTAAAAGGGAAAAGCCAAGTGGTTTTCTCTTTCATGGCAATGGGTTTTATCGTGAAATTGTAAAAGGAGAAATAGGGCTTTATGCAAAATACCGGAAACAAAAGAAACAGGAATCTTCTACCATGGAACTTGTCAGGAGTTATGATGAGGTGGCCAGGTATTTTTTTGACCTAGAAGGAACCTTGGTTCCTATACCGAAAAAGAAAAATCTCTATGAGACCTTGGGACTTTCTAAAAAACTTGCGAAGCAAGAAATTAAAAGGTCAGGATTGAGATACAGGAAAAATAAAGAAGCTTATTTGCAAACTTTGGTAAACATGTCAAACCATGATTAAGAATTTACTTAGGCTTTGCAGTCTTTTTCTGCTAATGATCGCCCAACATTCTTTTGCTCAAACCCCTGATCAGAATCGTATTTCGGGAATTTTTTCAGGTGTTTCCTTTGAACGATTTGCACAAATGATTGAGAGCAAATCTGATTATCGTATGTACTTCAAACAAACTGATGTAGACACGCTAATCATTAATATCAATGCTTACGAGAGCCCGATTGAAGACCTACTGAAAGAAGTTTTTAAATCCACTGATCTTTATTATTCAATAGACAATGAAAATAGGGTTTTCATTAGTAAGGGCTCGGCCCTAGACATGAAACTTTCTCCAGGATATTTTGAAGTTCAAAAAGAAGGGAATGGATTAATATTGGCCACGAATGACCAAGAAGAAGCGAAAGACAGAGCCTTTGCTAAAAACAGACTATGGGAAGTAGGAAACAGTAACGCATCTCCAGGGTCTACAAGTGCTGTATTAAAAGGGCAAATCACAAGCTTTGAATCTGGAGAACCTATTATTGGGGCTTTGATTTACACTACGGGACAAAATGCTAAATCCATATCTGACGAATTTGGCAATTATTCCATCACCTTACCAAAAGGTCGTCATACTTTAATCTTTCAAAATTTTGGTGCTTATCAGGAACAGAGGCAAGTAAATATCTTGGGAGATGGCCAATTGAATGTGGAGATGGATGATAATATTATCTCTCTGACAGAAGTCACTGTTACCTCTGAGAAATCTGCCAATATAGAACGACCTGAAATGGGATTGGCCACCATTACTGTACAATCCCTAAAAAAATTACCGGCAGTGTTGGGAGAAGTGGATGTACTTCGCGCAATATTGACCCTTCCTGGAGTAAAGACTGTTGGTGAAGCCAGTGCTGGGTTTAATGTAAGAGGGGGAGCTGCTGACCAAAACTTGATATTATTTAATGGGTCCACCATTTACAATCCTACCCACCTTTTTGGATTGTTTTCAGCTTTTAATCCAGACATGGTAGAAAGTGTGGACCTTTATAAAGCTGGGGTTCCCGTGCAGTTTGGAGGAAGATTATCATCTGTGCTTGATATCAAGAGTAAATATGGTTCCTCAGAAAAGCTTAAAGGAGGAGGAGGTATAGGATTAATGACCAGTAGACTCTATTTGGAAGGTCCACTTTCTGATAAAACAACTTTTGCAGTTGGAGGAAGGACCACTTATTCCAACTGGCTTTTTGGCTTTTTAGATGAGGAATCAGAGTTTAGGGACAGCAGGGCTGCATTCCATGATTTGAACCTAAACATGAAACACCAATTGAATGAAAACAACGAACTGACCTTTTCTGCTTATTGGAGTAAAGATTCCTTTCGATTTGATAAAGACACCTTATTTAACTACCAAAACAGAAACCTAAGCGCTACCTGGACTCATTATTTTAGTGATCGACTGGAGGGTAAATTTCATATTGGCCATGACCAATATTCTTTTGACATTCAAAGTGAACAAGATCCCTTAAATGCATTTACTTTTGGTTTTGGGATGGATCAAAGCAGTTGGAAAAATCATTTCACCTATGATCTCAATGACAAACACAAGTTGACCCTTGGTATGAATGCCATTTATTACAACCTCAACCCTGGAAAGCAAGTACCTAAAGGAACAGAGTCAATCCTGTTAAATGAGCGTGTAACTCGGGAAAATGCCTTAGAGACCTCCTTTTTTCTAGGAGATGAATATGAATTCAATCCAAAACTAATGTTCAGTTATGGATTGAGGTATGTGGTTTACAATTATTTGGGGCCTAATACAGTCAACCAATACCCTCCTAACTCCATAAAAACGGAGGACACAAAAACAGGTGAAGAGGTCTATGCCGCAGGAGACCTTATCAATACCTACCAAGGCCCGGAGGTTAGATTTTCTGCCCGCTATGCATTGGATAATTTCACTTCTATCAAGGCTGGATACAATAGCATGAGACAACATTTGCATATGCTTACCAATACTTCGGCCATAGCCCCCACTGACACCTGGAAATTAAGCGATCCACATTTAGCTCCTCAAATGGGGCAACAATGGGCCATAGGCTTCTTTAAAAATTACCAATCAAATATAATTGAAACTTCAATAGAAATCTACTATAGAAAAATGAGGAATTTGGTAGATTTCAGAAGTGGGGCCTCTTTAATTTTAAATGACAATATTGAACAAGATGTACTCAATACCCAAGGAAGGGCTTATGGAGTTGAGTTAATGGCGAAAAAAACTGAAGGTAAATTAAACGGATGGATAAGTTATACCTACTCACGCTCCTTGTTAAAAACCAACCCTAGTGAATTGGGCGAAAAAGTAAATAGAGGGAAATTGTATCCAAGTAATTTTGATCAACCACATGATGTTATGCTTGCAGGCAATTTCGAATTTACTAAGCGAATCAACACTTCAGTTAACGCGAATTACAGTACTGGAAGACCTATAACACTACCCATTGCAAAGTTTTATTACAATGGCTCTGAAAGAGTATTCTATTCCGATCGAAATGATCATAGAATTCCGGATTATTTCAGGGTAGATGTTTCCTTCAATATTGAAGGAAACCATAAAGTCAAAAAACTTGCCCACGCCTCATGGTCTTTGGGGGTATACAACGTACTAGGAAGGGCTAATCCTTATTCTGTATACTTCTCTCCAGAGAATGGCACCATTCAAGGTTACAAACTTTCCATTTTTGCAAGACCTATTCCTTTTATCACATATAACTTCAAATTTTGATGGATGCTGTAATAAAAAAAATACACCTTCCTGTGATTTTAGGGGTTCTTTCCCTCTTCTTTGGTTGCAGAGAGCCTTTTTCTCCAGAGCTCAAAGACCTCAATCAGAATATTTTGGTGGTTGAAGGATTTATTGAAGTCGGCGGTGGCACTACTAGCATTAAGCTATCTATGGCCTCTCCTCTTTACAGTGATATCCCGGAATTCCCTGTTCCTGGAGCAAACATTACTATTTTTGGGGAGAATGGTAAAAGTTGGGAGTTAAATACTGACAATTTTGGCGCTTATGTCACGGATGCTATTCTTCCTGAAAATGAAATTTATACACTTTCAATAGATTTAAGCAATGGACAAAGTTATGTTTCTGATAAAATCAAACCTATCATAAGCCCAGAATTTGACATCACATTTACCCAAGAAGATGGAGATGTGCAGATTTATAGTAACACCACGGGGAATGATGATGCAGAATTTTTCTTATGGCAATATGATGAAACCTGGGTTTACCGCACTCCACATACTTCCTTCTTTAGTTATGACAAGATTACAAAGGAAATGGTTGATATTCCATTGGACCAATTGACGAACAGGTGTTATAACTTTGATCAATCAAGGAGAATAATATTGGAGGCCTCCTCCCGATTTGAGAACAGTAGAATATTTCAAAAAGAATTATTAACTATAGACAGTTTATCTGAAAAGTTAGGTATCCGCTATAGAATCAAAGCCAAACAGTTTGCCATCGATAGGGAAGCTTATATATTTTGGGAAGGAATAAGGAAAAACTCTGATGATATTGGCGATATTTTCAGCCCATTACCATCTGCAGTGACGAGCAATATTTACTCCATTGAAGATCCGGATGAACCGGTCATTGGCTATATTTCTGCAGGTAAATCCCAAGAAAAAATCCTGTACATCCAAAACAGTGATGTCGTCCCTTGGCGAACGTCCATCCAAGATTATTTCGGTTGTATTATTGACACTATAGCACCACCGGATTATGAAGAGATCTTTGGTTTATTGAATTTTATACCCTTGTATGAATATTGTGATGATTTACCTTGTGGCGGTTTTTTCGCTTCAACGGAAGGATGTACGGATTGTAGACTCAGAGGTGGAGTTCTCGAGAAACCAGACTATTGGAAGGATGAATAGGCAATTAAACACAAAATACCTGACCTTGACTATGATTATTCTAGGTCTTTGTTTCCTTGGGAACTATAGCTTAATGGCTCAAAACAACCAACAACTCCCTGAAGAGGAAGTGATTGCCTATGTTGTTAACCCAGTATCCCTTACCGAGGAGTATTTATGGATGAACGTATCAGTATCAGCTGATGACCAACCAAGTCCCTCAAAGGTAATATATATGGAACTGTTAGATAGAAATGGTATATCAGTGGTAAGAGATCTTGCTGACCTGGTAGATGGAAAGGCTAACTCCTACCTTATGATTCCATCAGATTTACCATCTGACCATTATTTGCTAAGGGTATATACCAGAATTAGCCCTTATGTCTCTGGAGAAAAAGGTGTTTTCCAATCCATCGTTTCTATCATCAATCCTAAAAAACCTCCGGTTATTCTTCCCTCAAAAGAGGTGGTGAATAGTAATTCTGTGAAGCAATTGGATGAACACTTGATCGAAGTAAATGACAACCTTATCGAGGTATCAATTCCCCTTGCCAAGGCAAATGATATTTCACTTGTAATCAATAAATCAACTCCATTTGACAATCTGGAAACTAATTTAAACTTTTCGGAGATGTATTCATCAGTAGCTTCTACTACCAATACTACCTTGGTTCCGGAACTTTACGGGCATATAATAAAAGGAAAACTACTTGATGAAAAGATCGACACAACAGAAGTGTTTTTTTTAACCCTTCACGGAAGTCAATCACACATGTTTGTCGACAAGCCTGATAGTAAAGGAAATCTTTATTTTGATACTGGCAATTTTTCTTACTATGATTATGCCATTATACAATCTACAAGAACAGACCAACAGGTAAACTTCATACTTGCTACTCCTTTTTGGGAAAAAATTCCTGAGGAAAACTTTCAGCTACCTTTCTTGCAATTAAGTAAGGAAGACAAGACTTTTATTGAAAACAAGATTTTGGCAAGGGCCAGTCATCAATACTACCTTGCACCATTAAAAATACCGGAAGAGCTTTTACCTTTTCAGTACATTACTGATTACAGCTATTTTTTAGATGATTATAACAGGTTTAAGGACATGGCTACCACCATCAGAGAATATGTACCGATGGTTTTGGTAAGAAACCAAAACAGAAAAACAATATTCAAAAATTTCAACATCCCTTACAATCTGGTATTCAAGGAAAATCCACTATTGGTAATAGATGGTATGCCTGTCTTGGACAGTGATGCATTTGCCAATTTTAATCCTAAAGGCATAGCAAGAATGGATATCATCAATCGCTATTTCTATATCAATGATCAGCAATTTACGGGAATGGTTAACCTGACCTCCTTTAAAAATGATTTTGGAGGCTTTGATTTGCCTAAAAATGCCTTGTTTATCACTTACAGCGGTGTTCAAAAACCCTACCAGTACTTTCCTAATAATGAGTTAACGGTTAACAATGACCATTTTCCTGATTTCAGAAGTACCCTCACTTGGCAGACAAATTTAAAAACAGATGAAAATGGAAATTTAAACTTTTCATTTAAACCTTCTAAGCTAAAAGGAAAATATATGCTACGCATACAGTTTATGGATAAACTCAACAATAGCTTAAAAACGAACAAATATTATCTAGATATTGATTAGGACAATACTCGACCCATTAATTGATTTTACCTGTTAAGTTCGAGATAGTTTTCCTTCCTAATGCTATCATTCCTATCGTATAAGTACTTCCATTTTGTCATGTACTTATCGGCAGGAAGAAATTCATCATTTGTGGCCTTTAGTTTTGCCATTAACACTCCATCAAGATGGTTTTTTAATTGTGTAAATTGAGGCAAATCAACGAGATTATGCATTTGATAAGGGTCTAGCTCGTTGTCATACAACAACCATGGACCCAGCAGATCTTTTACATAGGTATATTTTTTTGTTCTTACACCTCTAAATTCCCTTCCCCCGTTTAAGAATTTCCATTCATGAAAAGGCACAGGGAGCATGATCAAAGCAGCCTCATTTCCCAATTCATCACCATCAATAAGAGGTTTAGAAAAATCAGTTCCCTCTATGGTTTCAGGTATTCCCAGATCACTTAAACCCAATAAAGTAGGTAAAAGATCAGGAGTATTGATCGGATCATAAATTTGATGTGCCACTTTGCCCAATTTGTCAGGGTATCTAATGAGTAAAGGCACCTTTATGGACTCATCATAAGGCCTTTGTTTTTTCAATGCACCTTTGGACATCAACATATCTCCATGCTCAGAAGTAAAAACAAATATGGTATTGTCGGCAATTCCTGCCTCATCAATTGCTGCTAACAATTCACCTACCGAATGATCCAAGGCTGTACAATGTGCATAATAGTTGGCAAGAACATTTCTGGCACTATCCGCAAAAGCTTCTGGAACATTGGGGCGTAAACTGATTTTTGAAGCATCATACATTTTTTTATACGCTTCTGGAGCTGTATGGTATGGGTCATGCGGAGGCCCCCAGGAAAGCACCAAAAGGAAAGGATTGTCCTTATTTTTATTGATATAACTTATGGCACTGTCTGTTTGTGAAAATGCATCATACCCTTCCCAATACTGCTTTTGGTTCTCCTCATCAAAATAAAAGGAGTCATTGTAATTATGGGTAACTTCCCTAACTTTCCAATAATCAAAACCTTGTCTTCTTTCTTTTGGAACAGGTTTATTCCTTGCACTGAATGGTTCTTCACCTCTTTTGTGACCATTAAGGTGCCATTTCCCAATGTAGCCAGTTTGATAACCAGCTTTTTTATATATTTTGGCAATAGTATTGGCCTCTGTAGGAAATGGTTTGTCATTATAAAACACCCCATGGGTCAAAGGGTACTGCCCGGAGATAAAACTACCTCTCCAAGGAGCACACACAGCCATTACAGTCACAGCATTGTGAAACACCGCACTTTCCTTAGCAAGGCTGTCCAGGTTAGGCGTAATGACATCCTTATTCCCTTGGTAACCTATAGATTGGGCCCTCCATTGATCAGCCAATACAAAAACAACATTTGGGGCAACTGAAGGCTTTTCCTTCTTAGTTTCTTCTACCTCTTGCTTGCAAGCAACACTAAATAAAAGAATACAATTAAAAATCAACAGTTTATTAAAATTCATCCTTGGTGAAATTTGGGTCGAGATGAATTTGGCGAAAATAATTGTTAAATCAATATCAAATTAATTTTTATTTAAATTTTCTGGTCAATCAGAAAAGGCTCTTTGCCAATTGAACGCTTAATTCAATGCTAACTTAATTGGAATCTAAAAGCTTCATTCTCTCTCCAGCAAACTTAAATCAAATGCCTTTCTTGCTGCTTTTCTCTCGGGTTGAATTTCATCAAAAACATCCTTTCTCAATTCACTTTCCCTGCTCTTCTTATACCATTGCTCATCAGCTGACAAAATAACTCCGGCCTCATACAATTCCAAAAGGTGATCATAAGGCCCTCTTTTAGCCATTAGTTTGACTAAAATAGGGGCCATTTCTATCATAATAAACAAGGCCATAATTAGAATATTGGCCCAATACACAGCGTTGTTAGCATTTGTAAGTGAATCTAGCGCTTGAATCCTCGCTGCTAGGCCATTGTTGGCATCAAGTGAAACCATTTGGTAATCCAATTCTCCAGCCATTTTTTCGTTTAATTCATATTTCTGTTTTACCAAATCGTCTATTTTCTTGCGGTTTAAGCTTTGGGTGTATTCCAAATCTTGTTGGGCTTGATCTAGTTGCCTCTCCTTTTTCTCTGCATTGATCCCAATACCTGCTCTACCGGTAGTTTCACTCGTTTTCACACCAAAACGCTCATTGTCATATTCTATTTGCTTTTGATTTCTAAAAGCTTCTTTTTCTTTAATTTCAGCATTCAATTCATCGATTTGGGCTTCTAAATCAAGTAATTCTGGGTATCCAGCCTTTATTTCATCCTTACTATCACTGATAGTGGCCAAACGCTGCCGATCCAACTCCCGGTTGATCTCCTTTTCAAATATCTTTAACTCCAATGGCTTTGCAATGACCAAGGCAATCAATACTGCCAATAAAAGCCTGGGTATGGCCTGCTTAAATTCAGAAAGGAATTTCTCCCTCTTTTTAAGGGTAGACACAATGTATCTATCCAAATTAAAAATCATCAGCATCCATACAATTCCAACCGCCAAAACGGCAAAAATAGATTCAAAAACAGTGAAAAGTGCATAACCAACAGACAAGCCTGCAAACACCGCAGTAAAAAGAACAGTCCCTCCTATTCCAATAAATTGATGGATGGAACCTGGACACCGCTTCACCAGAGGTTGGTAAGCCCCTGAACAAAATACAAGAAAGCGTTCTAGTTTATTCATATAATAAGGAAACTCTTTAGATTTTAAACGAATCACCTTTCAAGGACATTGCCAAATATTTACTGAAATACACAATTATAACTCTTTTTCCCAAAACCATTGTATACAACTGTTTTTCAACGATTTAAATAATAAATAAAATAAATATTTAAGGTTTATTCAATTTACATTTCGTATAATGGGTAGTAACCATAAAATTAGAAGTACAAAACAAATAACTGTCCGCACTGATTGTCCGCTATTGATACAATCAAGTAAAAAAAGTGTTTTAATTATCGAAGAAATGAAGTATTTTAGGAATTAAAACTCAATACCCGATGATGACAAAAAACAACTTCTTTTTAATTTCACTCTTATTATTTACTTGTTCTTCAGTTTTTGCACAAAATCCTGAAAGATTTAAAGATCAGGTGGCTAAGATTAATAAAGATTATCCTGTAAAAGACAATTTAAATTCGATTGTATTTACCGGTAGTTCCACAATTCGTATGTGGAAAAGCCTGCAAAAAGATTTCCCTGAGCACAATGTAATAAATGGTGGGTTTGGGGGGTCACAAGCAAGTGATTTGAATTTTTACATCAACGAATTGATCCTAGATTATAAGCCTACCAAGGTCTTTATTTATGAAGGAGACAACGATCTTTCAGCTGGTAAAACTGTAGAAGACATATTGGTCACATTTGACCTTATCATTAGTAAAATTCACGAAGCACTTCCAGAAACAGAAATCATTCTTATAAGCCCAAAACCAAGTGTTGCTAGATGGGAATTGGCTGATCAATACCTTGATTTAAACAAAAAACTAAAGAAATCCACAAAAGGGAAAAAATACTTGAAGTATGCAGATCTATGGAAGCCTATGCTTGCCAAAGACAAGGAACCTATGAAAGATATCTTTCTTAAAGACAATCTTCACATGAATGAAAAAGGTTATGCCATTTGGGCCAAAACGATTAAGAGGTTTCTATAAAACATTGAGGTAAAAATTAACACAAACAACTTCATTAAACCCGGATTATGTAATAGGATTTCTCCGTCCTGACAATAGTCAGGGGTGAAGCCTGTCCCGTGTTTACGGGAAGTGTTGCAATCGCAAGAAAATCAGACTGTTTGGATATTTTAGCATAGCACCGCTATGGTGAAATTGAAAACAGAAACGAAGTGGCTGATTTTGAAGCGATTTCAGCACGTAGTAGAATGTCTATTGCATATTTCGGGTTGGATCAAAGGAGTAAGTTCAGCTACCTGTCTTTCAATTGACTCAATTTGCTTTTGAAAGGCAGGTAGTTTAAATACACTATTGAAAGAATTGTTTTTTAATCTCCTTTATAACTTCTATAACCATTTTTTCCAGGCTTCAGTTGAGCATCCAATAGGCAAACTTTAAACCCTCTGCCCGAGTCACTAATACTCAGAAAACAAGTTTTTCGGCTTGTTCGATAAAAGAGAGCATTTTATTTTATCTTAAAAACGTCCTTATATTGTACAAAACACAAGAGGAATTTGGAAAATAGCCTTTCCATTCCGTTATTTGCATTAAATTTCAGGAAACTGATTTATAAAGAAGAGGCGAGAGATCAGGCTCTGTGAACCTCTGGCAACCTTCCGAACCAAGGAAAGGTGCCAATACCTGCCCAATAAATAGGGAACGATAAATTAGAAAATAAGACAGCACTTACATTCTCCTTCTTTATCTATCTCGATTATTATATGCTATTCTGCGGCTTCGTTGAATGGGTTATTTTCATGTATGTACGATAAGAAAATTTCTAATATGGATTATAAAAATTTTGAAACACAAGCAGTAAGGATAGCTGCCTCCTCCTCAAATCAAAGAGAACATTCTGCTCCTATTTACTTAAGTTCCAGTTTTGTCTTTGATTCAGCAGAACAAGCTAGGCAAATGTTTGCTGATGAAATTGAGGGGAATATTTATTCCAGATATGCAAACCCTAATACAAGTGATTTAATAGAAAAAGTATGTGCTGCAGAGGGCACAGAGAGTGGTGTCACAACTGCTTCCGGGATGGCGGCAATGTTTGGCAGCATGGCGTCCTTACTTAGGCAAGGAGACCATGTTCTAGCTTCCAGATCATTGTTTGGGTCTACACACCAACTTTTAACGCGTGTATTCCCTAAATGGGGGATTTCGCATACTTATGGAGACATTTCTGAAATTGACCAATGGGAGCGTTTGGTTCAACCAAACACAAAGATGTTGTTTATAGAAACTCCTTCAAATCCAGGATTAGAAATCATAGATTTAGAATACATTGCCAAATTCGCAAATGCACACAACCTTGTTTTGGTTGTGGACAATTGCTTTGCTACACCTTATCTCCAGCAGCCTGCAAAATGGGGAGCACATATTGTCACCCATAGCGCAACCAAATTTATCGACGGACAAGGAAGAGTGCTTGGAGGATTGATATTAGGTAAAAAGGAATTAATAGATGAGGTTCAGTTTTTCATGCGTCATACTGGCCCTTCATTATCACCTTTTAATGCATGGATATTGGCCAAAAGCATGGAGACTTTGGCTGTTAGAATGGATAGACATTGTGAAAGTGCACTTAAAATCGCCCAATATTTTGAAGGCAATAAAGAAGTGGAAGTAGTAAAGTATCCATTTTTGACTTCTCACCCACAATATCATCTTGCCAAAAAACAAATGAAACATGGAGGAGGAATCATCACCCTTACTTTAAAAGGGGGATTATCCAGAGCTAAAAAGTTCATTGATCAATTACAAATGATCTCTGTAACTGCCAATCTGGGCGATAGCCGTAGCATTGTTACCCATCCTGCTTCTACCACGCACAGTAAACTTACGGAGGAAGAGAGAGAGAAAGTAGGCATTTTAAATGGTCTTGTTAGGCTATCTGTAGGTTTGGAACATGTGGATGATATAATTCTGGATATAGAAAGAGCACTAGAAAAGTCCAAAAACTAAAAAAAGGCCCCCAAAATCTAAAATAGATTTTGGGGGCCTTTTTTTAGCTTCTTTCAACAACGCCTGAGCGGTAAATTGAATTATTTTTTACTATCGGCCCCTTCAGGTACAGATACAGTCACTTCTTTGTCATTTTCAAGTTGGGTACTGACAACAAAATAAGGACCTACAATAACTTCTTGACCTTCCTCCAGTCCTTCCAAAATTTCAATATTTTCAAAATCGGAAATCCCTGTTTTTACTTCTTGAATTTTGGCTTTATTGTCATTTTTCAAGAACACCAATTCCTTCATATTTCCTTCGCCCTCACCTGATTCAATTTCTTGTCCAGTCCTCACTGTTACCGCGGCAAGTGGTATAGCTAAAACACCGACCTTCTTATCGGTAATGATCTCTACACTTGCTGTCATCCCAGGGCGAAAAGGGAATGGGTTTTCATTAGACACCAAATCTTTATAAGACTCATTTATAATTCGAATTCGAACCTCAAATTCTGTCACAGCATCTGTACTTACCTTTTCATTGGCAGAATTGGCAATTGCTGTAACTACTCCTGTGAATTTTTTACCTGTAGAGGAGTAGGAATCCACTTCTATTAAAGTAGTATCATTCATACTTATTCGAACAATATCATTTTCATTTACATTTACTCTTACCTCCATTTTTGACAAATCAGCAATCCGTAACATCTCTGTTCCGGCCATTTGAGCTGTCCCTACTACCCTTTCCCCTTTCTCCACGAGAAGGTTGGACACAATCCCATCAGTTGGAGAATAAACATTGGTTAACCTAAGATTTTCACCAGCTTCATCTACAGAGGCTTTCGCACTTTTCACGATAAATTCTGATGCAATAACAGACTGCTTTGATGCTTCAAGGTCGTTCTCTGCTGTTAGAAAATCAGCCTTTATCTGTTCAAAATCAGCATCAGAAATAACCTTATCATTATACAAAGAGAGGTTTCTATCGTAATTAAGCTTGGACCTATTATATTGAGCTTCGGCACGTTTTAGACTTGCCCTTGATTGGGCTAAATTAGCCATTTGCTGATTCAAATTGGCTTGAGCTCGGTCTAAGGCAGAAATGAAATTATCAGGCCTTATTTTAACCAATAGGTCCCCGACTTTTACAGAATCACCCTCATTAACATTTAATTCAATGATTTCACCAGCAACGTCAGGACTCATTTTAACCTCTGTTTCCGGTTGTACCACTCCTGAGGCACTTACCTTTTCAACAATGTCTTTTTTACTAACTTTACCTATTTGCACTTCCAAAGGCTTCTCTCCTCCTATCCATCCGGCTTGCTTTCCAACAACCATTACTATCACTAAGACAGCAACAATCCCTAGTAAAATGTAAATTAATTTATTTGACTTTTTCTTGGCCATTTTTCTGAACTATTAAAGTGTAAGAGGATTTCCTAAATAAAAATCCAGTACTTTGACGCTAAAAACATACTGGTATTTTGCAGTAACCAGGTCTGCTTCTGCATTGAATAAATTGTTTTGCGCAACTTGAAAATCAACGGCATTGATAGCCCCAACTTCAAAGCGTTGTTGTGCCATTCTAAATGATTCACCGAGAGCTTCAACCCTCACCAATGAGCTTCTGTAAGATTGCTCGGCAGCATAGGCAGAGGTATAGGCAGATTCAATATCCTGCCTTAAAAGATTTTTCGCTTCCATTTCCTGGATTTCACTCAAACGTTTTTGCACACGTGCCCTTTGCACCCCTGCCTTGTTTCGGAAATTTGAAAACACAGGAATGTTCAAACCAATATTTGCTGATTGAGATAAATTGTTTTCAAATTGTTGAATTAAAGGATCTGGAGTCATAAATGTACTCTGATCTACATAATTGGAAAACACATTGGCACTTAGACTTAAACTTGGAGCAAAGGCTCCCTTGGCGATCTTGACTCCATACTCTGCACTCTTTACAGACAATATGGCTGCTTTGATCTGAGGTAACCTACTCTCCGCAATGGAATAAACTTCACCCACGCCTATATTACCAATCTCTAAACCATCAATACCAACCTCGGGAATAATTATACCAAATGAATCAGTAAATGGCAATTGTAGTGCCTGAGATAGATTTAACTTTGCGATTCGCAAATTGTTTTCCGCATTGATTACTTCCAACTCATTGGTTGCTTTTTGAGCTTCCAAATCCAGCTGATCAGCCTTAGGTAAGGCCCCTGCCATAACCAGGCTTTTGGTTCTTGCTAACTGATCCGTACTTGTTTTAAGTTGAGATTGAGCAATATTTAACTGCTCCATGGAAAAGGCAATATTGATAAAGAGGTTAATGGCATTCAAAGTAATGTTATTCCTCGCGGTCTCCACATTAAGCTTATTGACCTCTACATTTAATTTGGCTTGTTGAATACTATTTCTTACTCTACCTCCTGAATAAATAGGTAAGCTGGAATTTCCTGAAATATTTACGTTTCCAATTCTTCTACTTTCAAAATCATTTGTTACCGGGTTAATTGACCTACCCCAACGAAAACCAGAACTTGCTCCCATAGAAAAAGAGGGTAACATCTGTCCTTTTGATTCCAATAAAGTTGCTTCAGAACTCATCAGGTTCATTTCAGACCTTTTGAGGTTTAAGTTATTCTCCAAGGCAATCTCAACACTTTGTTCCAAAGTCAATTTACCTGAATTATCTTGAGAGAAAACCACAGTGGACAATCCTGAAACAAATAGCAATAGCAGTAAAATATGCTTTTTCATGAACTTTGGTATTTTATCATTTTTTCAATTAAAAAGTTTATCTTTTTCATTGATAATTTTCGAAAGCTAAATAAGCCAGCTTTTAACAAGCAAACCTAGTGCTAATTAGCCATTTACTTTCAAGTTTAAACCTTTCTCTTTAAAAATCACCTATAAATACCATTATTTAATTAATTTTAACGAGAAGAGAACAAACAAAAGCCTAGAGTGTTCGTATCTGAACAATTCACTGTACAAAAATGAGACAGTTTTTCAAAAATAACACAATTAATTTTAGTGAAGTACAGGAATTACCAATTAATAGGGCATTCCTATTTGGGGATGGACTATTTGAGACAATGGTGTTCACAAATGGACGAATCAGATTCCATGAAGACCATCAGGAACGTGCTAACAATGGGTGCATAAAGCTCAAAATAGATACTGAACCGGACCTAAACAATGTTAGCAAACTGCTATTGAATACCTTTGGCAAAACTTCGACATTACGAATACGTTGGAATATCTTTAGGTCAGGGATTGGAAAGTACAGCCCTATGGATAACAAACACAATGAACATTTGGTAGTAACAGATTTTCAAGCTTCTCCCCTAGTTAAAAATAAAGCTTATATAAGCAATGACATCCAGGTTAATGGTACACCATGGTCAGGGACAAAAACCCTAAATGCCCTCACCTACGTTTTGGCCAATATTGAGCGTCAAGAAAAACAAATGGATGATGTAATTCTTCTCGATGACAAAGGTTACGTTTCAGAAGGTGGAAGCGCTAATATTTTTTGGGTAAAAAATAATAAGTACTATACACCATCCTTGCAGACCAATTGCATAGCAGGTATAGGCCGTAAGCAAATTATAAATCAACTTAAGACCAGTGGAATTATTTGTCAATTGGATACTTTCGGAAAGGAAGAACTAATGAATGCAGATCAAGTCTTTGTAAGTAATGTTACTGGCATTAGTTACTTGCAACGAATCGATAATAAAATTTTCGACACTAAGCCTGAATCTGCACTCATTTCTCTATTTTCCTTCTAAACTGATACTTCGGCTTTTATCCTTGGATGAGGATCATAGTTTAGCAATTCTATGTCTTCATATTTAAAAGAAAAAATATCTTTTACCTCAGGATTTAACTTTAACTGAGGCAATGGTCTACATTCTCTGCTAAGTTGAAGTCTTGCCTGATCCAAGTGATTGTTATAAAGATGAGCATCTCCCAAAGTATGAATAAACTCACCTGGTTCAAGATTACACACTTGTGCAACCATAACCAAAAACAAGGCATAAGATGCGATGTTAAACGGCACTCCTAGAAAGACATCCGCGCTTCGCTGATACAATTGACAAGACAATTTACCATCAGCTACATAAAATTGAAACAACAAATGGCAAGGTGGTAAAGCCATTTGATCCACATCGGCTACATTCCATGCGCTTACAATAAGTCGTCTAGAGTTGGGATTTTTCTTTATTTGATCAATAAGATTTTTAATCTGATCAATTTCTCCTCCTTTACCATCAGGCCAATGCCTCCACTGGTATCCATAAACAGGGCCTAAGTCACCATTTTCATCTGCCCATTCATCCCAGATAGAAACCTTATTGTCCTTTAGGTATTGGATATTGGTATCACCGGCCAAAAACCAAAGTAATTCATGGAAAATCGAACGTGTATGGCATTTTTTAGTAGTCACCAAAGGAAATCCTTTTGATAAATCATACCTCATTTGGTATCCAAAAACACTTAATGTGCCTGTACCTGTTCGATCTCCTTTTTTGATACCGTGGTCCAATATATGTTGTAATAACTGGTGATATTGTTGCATACTTTATTGCTTTTTAACTATAGTGCTGTTGGTAATATTTTTGGTAATCACCTGAAGTAACGCTATCTAGCCAGGTCTCATTCTCAAGGTACCAATCAACTGTTTCTTCAATTCCCACTTCAAAGGTAAGACTAGGTTTCCAACCCAATTCTTTGTTGATTTTATCTGCGTCAATTGCATAACGTTGGTCATGCCCTGCACGGTCTTTCACAAAGGTAATTAATTGTGCTGAAGCACCTTTATCCCTACCTAATTTTCGGTCCATGATTTCACATAGCAGCTTTACAATATCTATGTTCTTCCACTCATTAAAACCTCCAATATTATAAGTCTCATTGGTTATCCCCTCATGAAAAACAAGGTCAATGGCTCTTGCATGGTCTACAACAAATAACCAGTCTCTAATATTTTCACCTTTTCCATAGACAGGCAAAGGTTTGTTCTGCTTGATATTGTGAATACAAAGAGGAATAAGCTTCTCAGGAAATTGATTTGGCCCATAATTATTTGAGCAATTTGAGATTACTGTTTTCAAACCATAGGTATTAGCATAAGCCCTAACAAAGTGGTCCGAGGCGGCCTTTGAAGAAGAATACGGAGACTGAGGGTCATAAGGAGTCGTTTCAAGGAAATAACCTCCATCATCTAGAGATCCATATACTTCATCCGTAGAAACGTGATAGAAGAGGTGGTTTGCTTTGTCTTTCCAATGATTCTTTGCCGTATTTAAAAGATTTACAGTACCCATTACATTGGTTCTAACAAATGCCAACGGGTCTGTAATGGACCTATCAACATGAGACTCTGCAGCCAAATGGATTACATCTGTAATCTGATAATCGTTAAAAACTTCTTTTAAATGGTCTTCATTATTTATATCAACTTTTGCGAAGGTATAATTTTTTTCACCTTCGATGTCTTTCAAATTCTCCAAATTACCAGCATAGGTCAGGCAATCTAAATTTACTATCCTGTAGTTAGGGTATTTTTTTACAAAAAGTCTGACAACATGAGAACCTATAAAACCAGCACCTCCAGTAATCAATATTGATTTTTCCATTATATAATAATTTAGAATAAAATAAGTTTTTAAAATTTAAAAATAAACCGCGAAACAAGTAATAATTTTGCCGCATCAAACTGGAAATAAAACCAGACCCACCCCATACTATCTTATTTCTTAAAAGCCACAGTTCAATACGTATCTATCCAAGGGCCTCCTTAAAGTTATTTGTCATTATGAAATCAAGCCCTAAATTTTGCTAGAATCTTCTCTAGCCAACTTGTTTTGAATTTTCCTTCCTCCATATAGTAACCATCACCATAGCTGTTTTTCTTCATATAAGAGTAATTGTACCCATACCCATAATTGTAACCGCCAAAATCATAGGTGTCTCCCCCACTTTTCAGACCATTAAAAATAGCATAAAAATTTCGCACCTGATCATTTGCATATAGATCATTTATCATTAGCAAGTGATTTTTGTGGGTAAAATCATGTCTAACTATGTAAAGATTAACATCTGAAAAACGTAGCAAATCCATCGTTTCAGAAACCAGTCCTACTGGAGGGCAATCCATAATAATGATATCAAATTGTTGTTCCAATTTTTCCAAAAACCCCTCCATTTTATCCTTTAGTAGTAATTCAGCAGGGTTTGGAGGAACTGCTCCTGAAGGAACTGCGTATAAGTTTTCATAAGGCGTTTTAAGGATAATTTCATCTGCAGAGTCCTTGTCTACTAAAAATGTGGATAGCCCTTTTTTATTTGAGATTCCCAGGTATTTAGCAAGTTTAGGTTTTCTAAGGTCAAGCCCGATGATACAAGTTTTTTTTCCACTTAAGGCCATAGCTGAAGCAAGGTTCAAGCTAATATAAGTCTTACCCTCTCCAGAAATACTGGAAGTAACCAATATTTTTTTGCATTTCTTTTCACTAGCTATATAAAAAAGAGCTGACCGAAGGGACCTAAAAGACTCTGAAGCTAGGGATCTAGGATGTTCGGCTACTAATAAATTGGTGTTTTTATCACTGTAACCTATGGTTCCTAGCAATGGGATTCTTAGTAAATTTTTCAATTGGATCTGATCCATCACCCTGTTGTTCAAGTAATGAAAAAGAACTAAAAACCCAAAGGGAAGAAAAAAACCTAAACCAATAGCATAGGTGTAGTTCTGTGTCTTTTTAGGGTAAATAAGTGTCCCTCTTTTGGCATAGTCTACAATGCTATTATCTGGAACATTAGATGCTTTGGCAATTCCCGCTTCTGCTCTTTTTTCTAATAAGTAAGTGTACAGATTTTCTCTTAATTTAAATTCTCTCAGAATATTGGTGTAATCCGATTCTGCCTTAGGTAGATTAGAAAATTGTTTATCAAAGGAGATTAATTTTTTTTGATTTTCCTTTTTCTTGCTTTCCGTATTTGAAATAAGGTTCTGAATATTTTCGAAAATATTCTCTTTCAATCTCTCTATTTGTTGATCCAAAACCTCGACATCAGGATGTGTATCTTTAACAATAGAAAGCAACTTTCTTCTTTCCAATGAGAGGTCTACCAGAGACTTAATCATCTCATTAAATAGCCCATCCGTAATACCTATCACAGAAGGGGCTACAATTTCTTCAAAAGAATCTGTCTTATTGACGAGGTAACTTTTCAAAGTTTTATAGTATGCCAACTCAAAGTCAATGGCTTGAATATTGGCTTCTAAAACCTGAATATTGTTTAGTACTCCTCCAAATTCGGCATTCACATCGAGCATTTTATTTTGCACCTTAAAAAGCTGCATTCTCCCTTCTACAGATTTCAAAGAATCCTCAACGATATACAGTTGTTCCTCTATAAATTTTAAAGCATTTTCTGAAATTCTATTCTTTTCTTTGAGGTCATACTCAAGAAAAGCATCCATTAGAGCATTGATATAATCACTTCCTTTTTCTACAATCTTAGTGACTGTACTAATCTCCAGCACTGTACCATAATCTATTAGTGGCCTAACCTGAACTGCGTTGGAATAACTATCTATTAAAGCTGATGGGGAATGAAGCAAAAATTCATAGGTATCATACTGTCGCAAATTGTCAAGTAAGAAAATTTTAAATTTAGCATCTTCACCAAGCACATCTTCACCAAACTTCCAATCCTTTCTAAAGACATCCCGTTCTTCTTCCTCATATTTATTACTCATAAAGAATTTATCCAACAAGGTGTTTTCTCCGGGAAGTAACCTAAAAGTAGTATCTGAAAGGATATTTATTCTTATTTTCCTATTGGTTATTTGAGGATACTCCCAATCTACCTCTACCTTAATAGGACTGTTTTTATACAGTTCAATTTCTTTAATATTGGTAGAAGCAAAATAACTTACATCAAAATGAAGCTGTTGCAAGGCCTCTGTTGCAAGGTTTTTTGAAGAAAAAAGCAAAATATCATTGGTGAGGTTTTCCCCACCTGAAAAAATATTGGACCTATCCAAAATTCTCACTTCAGGGGAAGCATTACTTTTAATCATTACACTGCCTTTTACCTCATACTTTTCCATTGTATACCTGTGAAAAAGAAAAACGACAATTAATCCGATAATAATACAGATCAAATACAAAGGCCAATACCTAAAGTATTTGATCAAATAATATTTAATATCAATCGGCTTTTCTTGTTCGTCAAACTGGGATAAATCGAGATTTTCCATAATTAAAAAAGTCCTGAGGTGATTCCATAAACAAACATCATCGCAGTGATAATAGAAACCCCCAGCTGTAAACTTGCAGTTAAATTTTCTCCTGAACCAATTTGTCTGATTTTCATTGGTTGAAGGTATAAAATATCATTGGGCTGTATAAAGTAATAGGGAGAGGCTAAGAGTTGCCTATCGTTAAGGTTAATTTGGTGAATTTTTGTTCCTCCATCATATTGTCTTATCAAAAACAATTCATTCTTCCGGGCCAATATGCTTGATTCGCCGGCCATGGATATGGCATCAAAGATAGTTGCTCGATTTTTCAATATAACTTTTGGCCCAACTTGGCTGAACTCTCCCAAAGTAGTAAATCTTATTCCACCAATTCTTAATTTAACCTGTACCTCATCTTTGAAATAATAACTGATTGATTCCTGCACCTTTTCTATAGCCTCAGCTTCAGTCAACCCTGAAATTTTAATGGGTTCCAAATTGGGAATTCTGATATAGCCATTTTTATCTATTGAATACCCCGAAAAATAAAACACATCCATAGCACCGCTAGTACCTCCAGACCTCCCAATCCTAGAAGCATTGGCCCCTTGAAATTCAAATGCTCTTAATAGGTCTTGATTAGAGGAGGCAAAATCCACATCTATAATATCAAAAGGCTGTAATACATACTCATAATCCACTTGAGCGTAAGGGATAAATTCATCAAGTTCTATTGGCGAATTCCCATCTAAATTTTGAAGATAATTGATTCGCTTATTACTTATACAAGAAGTAATTAAAACAAAAAACAAAACCGGTAGGACCAGCCTCTTCATAGAAAAATAGTTTATGATCACCTTCAAAATTAATTAAATATGTACGTTTTGGAAAAAAAAAGAGGGTAATTAATTTAATGTACCTTATTTCGCTTCCAATAAGCGATTATAAGCATTATAAATTTCTTTTTGAATGGATTTTCTTTCAAATTTATCAATTACACGTTGGTAGAGATTTTCAGCATACCCCTGCATGTCTGCCCTTCTTACAAATGCAAATTCCATGGCTTCCTTCAAGGCAGATACTAGTCCTACCTGAAATACTAAGGCTGTTTTTTTATGCTTAACCAAATCAGTATTTCCAGGGATGTCTGAACATATTATTGGGCAACACATCGCTCCCGATTCTAGCAACACATTGGGAAATCCCTCTCTGTAGGAGGGATGAATCAATACATCAGAGATAGCCATATAATGCGCTACATGATTTGTCCAAGGCACATGTACTATCCTTGGATGATCAGTTATCTGGTTAATCGTTTTAGGATCAAGTGGGTTTAGGTCTTGTTCAAAATCTCCCAACAATATTAATTTTGACCTGTTGACTATCTTTGACTGGATAAAAGCTTCCACCAAATCTGCTATTCCTTTATCCTTTACTAACCTACCCACTGATAAAATAAGAAAATCATCATCCCCCGGCACAATTCTCATGGTGGCCGCAACCAAATGATTTTCCTGAAGGTTGTTCCTATCAAAAACTTCTAAGTCAACCCCATTTGAAGACCCTTCACTAATCACCCTTACCTTCTTTGGGTTAACCAGTTTTTTCTCCACAATGAATTTCATTAATGAGTGAGAATTTGGCCAAACTTCATCTGCAAAACGATAAGTAATTTTCTCAATATCTGACAAAAATTTTGCCTTCCTCCCCTTTTCAACGATAAAAGGGAGTCCTGCTAAGGTATGAATCTTAACAGGAACCCCTGCCAATTTAGCAGCAATCATCCCAAGTAAACCAGCTTTAGGGGTATGCGTATGTACGATATCTGGTTTTTCCCTTTTAAAAAGCTTGAAAAGTAACCATAAACAGTAAATATCCTTAACTGGGGTAATCTTCCTAGTGAAAGGGATCACTTCTTTCCTTATGCCTTTTTCGTTTTTTAATACATCAAACCATTCCTTTCCTTCCCCACTAACCATTAGCACGTCAAACCCTTTATCTGACATGTAACTCATTTGATTTTTTAATAATAATTTGAGAGAAATGGGAACAGTTGTGATCCTAATTAACTTCGGCATTCAGCTATTATTTATTTAAAAGGTCAAATATACCTATTATATCGGTTGAAAAATAAAATATTCTATCCTCTAGGCTTCTATTTTTTCTCTTTGAAAACGAATAGATTTGGTGTATAGTGGATTTTCTATAAGATTTATTTTAATCAATCAAAAAGCACACCACAACATGAATTGATAAAACTCTTCCAAATTAAGAATACAAACCTTTGAAAATCAAAGAATTTAATGTTATTAACCTATTAAATAGGCAAGTAATAATCATAAAAAATTAACAATCACCTTGCTCTATTTTCCTTCATGATTTTTTTTGAACAACCTTAATCAAAGTACCATAAACTTATATAAAAAAAATAGGTCATAAATACCCATTTAAAAGTCCGATTAAACCCGGATTGTGTAATAGGATTTCTCCGTCCTGACAATAGTCAGGGGTGAAGCCTATCCCGTATTTACGAAAAATGTTTCAATCGAAAGAAAATCAGCCTGTTAGAATATTTTAGCACGTAATAGATTGTCTATTGCATATTTCAGTTTAAAATAAAAATAAAAAGGGTGAGATTAACCTCACCCTTTTTACTATTTAATAAGTTTAAATAACTTAATCGAATGCTGGATCTTGAACCAAAGTTGGAGAGCCATCTTTGAAAGACCTTTCAATGGCCTCTAGAGGCACAGGGAAATACTCATGAACCCCTTTATCAAAGTTGGCATTACTAAGATAAGTCCTTTTCGTTCCTTCCTCATCTAGGTAGGCATTCATGGTCTCAGCAGCAATTCCCCAACGTTGCAAGTCAAAGAATCTATGTCCTTCCATAGCAAACTCAAGTCGCGTTTCCATTCTCACAGCTTTCCTTGCTACATCAGGATCTGTCCATGGAGTATCATAGGTTGAGATCACATAATTAGCAGCAGGTTCTCCTTCTACAATTGTATAATCATTCCTCTCAGCACCTTGTATAGCTTTAGGTACAAAGCCATCCGGATTGGCTGCTCTTGTTCTTATTAAATTCACAAGCTCTCTAGCTCTTTCCAGATTTCCCAACTCTACTTCCGCTTCTGCCAGCCATAGTATTACCATATCCAAACGCATGATTCTGTAGTTGTTCGCAGACAATCTAGGATTTGCGCCTATACCGAAAAACTCAGGTTCTGCTACATGTTTGATTGGAGAATATGGCCCTGCATAATTTTGATCCCTAATAAAATCACTTCCATGAATTTTATATCTTTTATAAAGGATACCTCGTCTACCTACAGTATGATCCAATCTCGGATCCAAAGGTCCTTCGTAAGCATCAAATGGGTCATCCCAGGCTAAACCTTGATCGTTATTTACATCACTATCATTGAAAGTATCCAATAATGGAAGACCGTCTGCTGAAGTTTTGTAAGCATTTACCAAATTTTGAGAAGGCTGATAAAAACCACAGCAACCCCAAGGATCAGTATACGGATAATTCAAAGTTGTCCCTTCATTGGCGGCAGCAGTAGTTGCACTGGAAATTGAAAATTGAATCTCGAAAATAGACTCTTCATTGTTCCTTCTTCCTACCAAGAAATTTTCTTCAAAGGTATTGGTAAGTGTGAATGGTCCATTGTTCAATATATCATCCAAAAGTGTTTTCGCTTCAGCCAAAACAGAAGTATTGGCCGCCCCAGTAGATTGATCCCAGCCTTGAAACATTTTGGACTTTGCAAGGAAAGCTCGTGCCGCCCATTTGGTAGGTCGTCCCACATCCACCTGGGATTCTGGCAATGCATTCATTGCAGCCTCAAAATCAGCCTCTATATTTGGCCAAATCTCCTTATCATTAGGAACTTTACTACTTTCTAAATCAATTAGATCGAAGGTATTGTCATCTATATAAGGTACTCTTCTCCACATTTTTCTTGCCTCCATATGAAAAAAGCCCCTTAAAAATCTAGCTTCAGCTATAATCTGTGCCCTTCTCTCATCAGAAACATCCTCAGCTGCTTTAAGCGTGTTAAGCACGTCATTTGTTTTGGCCACACCTTTGTAAACAGCCCTCCATTTATTCCTTAGGTGCAAATTGGTAGGCTGAAAATCAAAAGCTTCCAAGAAGGATTGCTCAGGTTGATCCCCTGCATCTGTGCCTTTGTAAGCGTCATCAGAAACGACGCCACCATATACCCAGTTGTCTATAGTTCCATTCCATCCAGACTGTCCGTCTAGTCCATATCCATCTATCATCGCGTAAGCTCCTAATAGAAGCCCTTCTACGCCTTGTCCATTTGCCAAATCAACTGTACTGAATTGACCTTGTGGAACTGTTTCCAAAAACTCTTCCTGACAGGAAGAAATGGACAATCCCAGTACAAATGCAGTAGCAATTTTTAAATATATTCGTCTCATTAGTTTGCTTCTTTATGTTATGAATGATTAAAACGTAACATTTATTCCCAAAATCAAATTTCTGGAAATTGGCATATAACCTCCATCAAATCCGACAGTATTGTTACTTCCTGTTTGAATTTCAGGATTAGTACCAGTGTATTTAGTCACAGTAAACAAGTTCTGTCCCTGGAAATAAATGGCTGCATTACTCATACCTATTTTCTTAAGCAATACATCAGAAAGGTTGTATGTCAATTGCACATTTCTCATCCTAAAGTAAGAGCCATCCTCAACAAAATAACTAGAAGGTCGGCTACTCACCTGGTCATTTATATCCATGATAGGGAAAGTTCCTCCTGGATTACTAGGTTGCCAAGCATCGTACAATGCTGTCTTGGATTTGTTACCTTGGAACGTATTAAAATCAGTCCAGTAGTTGATATAATTAAAGATATCATTGCCTACTGATCCATTACCGAATAAAGCAAGATCCCAGTTTTTATATCCTAAATTTATATTGATACCATAAACAAAGTCTGGATGTGGATTTCCTATTACGGTCCTATCAGCATCAGTGATAACGCCATCATTGTTCACATCCTGAACCTTAAATTTACCTACCGCATTGTAATTACCATAAGCTGGATGGGCATCTACTTCCTCTTGGGTTTGAAATATTCCAAGGTTGTTATATCCGAAAAATGAAGAAATTGGATAGCCTGCTTGTGTAATCGTAACTGATGGTACCCTTGTAGAGGTTCCAAACAATACGTTATCATCATTCTCAGCCAAATTATCTACATTGTTTCTATACATAGAGATATTACCGGAAATCCCATATCTTAACTCTCCACCCAATGCAGTATCATCCAAGCCTAAGTTAAGGTCAATTCCTTTGTTAGTCATTTGTCCAACATTAAAGAAAGGAGCCGTTGCGTCTCCATGACCATAATTAATTGGGGTTTGGAACAACATATCAGATGTCACTCTGTTCCATAAATCCAATTCAAAATAATACTTACCGTCCATAAACTCAACATCCAATCCTATATTGTTGGAGGTAGTAGTCTCCCATTTGGCATTAGGATTCCCAAAACGCTGTGTATCAAAACCCAATGCTGGTGTAGAACTTGATCCATCAATTGGATAGCCCGCATTGAAAATATTTGACCTATAAGTGGTGTAGGCATTATAGTCTCCGATCAGTTGATTTCCAGTCTTACCCCATCCGTATCTCAATTTCATATCGGATACAAAAGGCAATGCATCAGCTACTGCTGCCTCATCTGATAATCTCCAACCTAAACTAAATGCAGGGAAAGTTGCATTTCTAGACGCAGCAAGAAATCTAGATGAACCATCATTTCTCAATATAAACTGAACCATGTACTTCCCATCATAGGAGTAATTCAATTTACCAAACTGAGAATAAAGACGGTAATCGCTTTCTACACTCCCAAAGTTTGTTGCCGTATTAGGATCTCCCAAATCAAGATAGGAGATAATAGGATTGGTCTCAAAAGCAAATCGCTGACGTGACGCACCAAATATCTCTCCAAATTCTTTAATTGATTCTAAACCCAGATAAGCATCAAATGCATGAACATCATTAAAGGTTTTTGTATAACTTACTGTATTGGTCCAAACCCATTGATAAGAATAGGAATTCTCAGCAGTAGAGCTATTTACAAAATTACCCTCCACATATTCCGGCTGAGGTCTACCAATATATCTTGCTCTGCGGTTGTTGGCATCTATACCAAAACTAGACCTTACATTAATATTGTCCGTTAAATCTATCTGAGCATAAACATTACCAAATGCCCTCAATTCAAGATTTCTATTGTCTTTTGCTCTTTCCAAGAAGGCAACTGGATTGTAATTGTTCCCAAGATTAGCACCACGGCTACCAGCGAAATTACCCATAATGTCATACACTGGTAATAATGGGTGTTGTAGAGAGGAACTAAATACAGCATTTTGTTCTTCGTTATTTCCTCTTGAACCATTTCCAAAACCACCTTTTCTATTGCCTACTGTTACAGAGAGATTTTCCCCAATCGTAAGTCTATTATTAAGCGCTTTAAATTCTGTATTTGCTCTTAATGAATACCTGTCGTAACCAATATTATTGATTACACCATCCTGGCTAAAGTAATTAAGAGAAAGGGCATACCTTCCATTTTCTGTACCACCATTGGCCGTTACCTGATAACTTTGTATTGGTGCAGTCCTGGTAGAAGCCGCCCACCAATCGGTGTCAGCAGCTCTTGTAATAGGGTAGATATTTCCTGGTCTAAGGGCATAAAGACTAGGATCCACTGCTGGATCTCCTTCCATCGCACCACTTGGGAAAACATAATCTGGAATACTTACTTCACCATTAGGCCCCCAGGAATATTGTCCATGAGTAGGAGCGGTATTTGGGTTTCCGTAAATATTGGCCAGATACAAGTACTCTCCTAATTCCTCTGCATTAAGTGGGTCGGGACCACGGTCGGAGGTTTGTGTACCATAATAAGCATTAAAAGAAATAGTAGGTTTACCTACTTTACCTCTTTTTGTTGTGATAATAATCACCCCATTTGCCGCTCTTGATCCATATATGGAAGCTGCAGATGCATCTTTCAATATCTGAATGGATTCAATATCGTTCGGGTTCAAATTACCTTGTTCCTGAGTAGGTACTCCATCGATAACATACAATGGATCGTTATTATTAATAGTACCAAATCCCCTAATTCTCACTGTTGCTCCTCCTCCTGGGGTAGCATCATTGACAATCGTAACACCTGCAGCCCTTCCTTGAAGCTGTTGGGCAAAGGTGGTTGCGGGAATGGCCAATAATTGCTCTGAATCAACAGAAGTAACGGCGCCAGTAATTTCTCTTCGAGATTGAGATCCATAACCTGTTACTACAACTTCATCCAAACCACTTAGCCCTTGTTCTAAAACAACATCTATGGTTGTCCTATTTCCAACAACTTCTTCGACGTTATTGAAACCCAAAAAGGAAAATACCAAAGTTGCTTGTTGATTGGCAACTGTTATGGTGTAATTACCATCAAGGTCAGTGACTGTTCCACTTGATGTACCTTTTACTAAAACGGCCGCTCCCGGAAGAGGATCTCCCAGATCGTCCGTTACTGTACCAGAAAGTTCTATCTGAGCCAAGGTAAATCCCGTACTCACTAACAGAATCAACAGTACTAAACTGCACAATTTGTAAATTTTTAACATAAGTAAATTTTAGGTTTAAGTAATTAATCAAATTAAAGAATTCAAAAGGTATTGGTCATAAATAACATTTTCATGTAAACCTTATAAACCCATATTTGTTTAGAACAAACAAATATTAATTTTAAACTGAAAATTGAATTAAAAGGAAAGTCATAATAGTTTTTGGTTAGCTGTCTGTTATATCCAAACAATAATAAATTTATTAAAAAAAAAATTGATCAAATTGATAAATGCAATTTTACCATTTTTTCTTTCAAACAAAAGCAATTTGATGATAATTTTTGACTCACAAACCTATAGTATCAATAGTCAAATAACAATAAATTAAAAATTTATGATGATAAATATGCAATTTATTATTTAATTTTTAACATTTATAAATACAATAATTGCGGAAAATAATTTTAAATAAAATATAATCAAAGTAAAGCATGATAAAAACACATAAAATTTTCTTAACAACCATGAACTACAAATTCAATCCCTGTAGAAGCTTAATTAAAAGCCATAAGATGTTTATTTTATTTTCTTAGCAGTTTTCAATACATAGAACTGGAAGAATAATTTAATTTTATTTTCGGTAAGGTTACCGATTTTAAATTTATTTATAAAAATTTATAAGAGTAGGTATAAATTTATGTCGAAAATTTTTTTAAACATACTGAATCAAGTTTTCATTCCTTCAATTTTTACTGAGATAATTGGACTCAATTACAGAAAAAATTACTCCTTTCAGAGCACAGATCATAATTCTATTTCTCTATACTTAAACCCGAAATAGGCAATAGACAATCTATTACGTGCTGAAATCGCTTCAAAATACCCAATCGTTGCTGTTTTCAATTTCACCATAGCGGTGCTATGCTAAAATCTCCAAACAGCCTGATTTTCTTGCGATTGCAACACTTCCCGTAAACACGGGACAGGCTTCATCCCTGACTATTGTCAGGACGGAGAAATCCTATTACATAATCCGGGTTAAACTTATAATTTTTTCTGCACTGACTAATTTTCAATAGAAACTAATTCCTAAGGAAAAGTCAAACAATTATAAAATTAGACCGGCATGATTCAACATAATGAAAACCCGAATAAACTTCTGTTTCAGAAAACCATAAGACTACTAGGTTTAATTCAAGGTGAGAAGCCAATTTTAGCTACAGAAGGCCAAAGAACAACTTCCTTAAACTATTTTTAAAAATTATGAATTGACAATACTCCAACCATATTCATTCTATTGAATAAAATTTGAATTTAACCAAACAAATATTAGATTTAAGATCAATTAACCAAATCCCAAATAACCTTGTTTAATCCATTCCTAAATCTATTAAAGGCCTACTTTCTGGTCGGAATATGGATTATTATTTTTTCCCTTGTTTGCTGTTGTTCACCAAAAAATCGAGATCCTTCACCAGCTCTCCTACCTGAGCAAGCACTACAATTATTTGAAATAAATGATGATTTGTCGATCCAACTTGTTGCTGCTGAACCAATGGTTCAAGACCCTGTATTTACTAGCTTTGATGAAGACGGGAAAATGTGGATAGTTGAGATGAAAGGTTTTATGAATGACATTGAAGGTTCAAATGAGTTAGTCCCTAATGGAAGAATCTCTATTTTGGAAGACAGTAATGGAGATGGGACAATGGATAGAAGCACCATTTATTTAGACAGCCTTGTCATGCCCAGAGCACTTGCAGTAATTAAAGGAGGCGCCTTGGTAGTTGAAAACATGTCACTTTGGTGGACCCAGGACTTGGATGGGGACCTGAAAGCTGACACAAAAGAATTGGTTGACGCAGATTATGCAGGTAGCAATTTGCCGGAGCATTCCGGCAATGGATTGCTTAGAGGTCTTGACAATTGGTACTACAATGCGAAATCTAGGTTTAGATATAAGTTTAAAAACAACCAATGGATCAAGGACAGCACCGAATTCCGAGGCCAATGGGGTATAAGTCAGGATGATTATGGCAGGCTTTATTACAACTACAATTGGTCTCCCCTACATGCCGATCTGGTTCCTCCCAATTATTTTATTAGGAATGCAAACCACAGCACTACCTCAGGTCTTGACCAAGGACTTACATCAGATCGAGAAATCTATCCCATAAGAGAAAACTTAGCCATCAATAGAGGCTATATTCCAGGAATATTGGATGAGCAAAATCAGCTAAAAGAGTTCACTTCTGCCTGTTCTCCTTTTTATTTCAGAGGTAATGGACTTCCCAAAGTTTATTTAGGAAATGTGTTCGTCTGCGAGCCATCAGGCAACTTGATAAGAAGGAATGCCATTGTATCAAGTGGCATCCAGCTTTCAGCAGAAGCTGTAGACATCGGGCATTCAATCATTGCATCAAAAGATGAGCGGTTTCGACCGGTGAGTTTATCTTCAGGCCCAGATGGTGCTCTATACATTTCAGACATGTATAGAGGCTTGATTCAGCATGGTGCTTACATTTCACCCTACTTGAAAGACATTACAATTAAAAGAAAATTGGTTCTCCCCACCCATTATGGGAGAATTTGGCGTGTAGCCCATAAAGATTGGCAACCAAAACCAGTTCCCAGATTATCAAATTACTCTGGACCAGAACTAGTAGAAACCTTAAAACATCCCAACGGATGGTACAGGGACATGGCACAAAGGCTTCTGGTTGAAGGAAACAACAGCTTTAATGTGCCGCTTCTTGAAGAATTGGCATTAAATTCAAAATATCACTTGGCTCAAATCCATGCATTATGGACTTTAGAAGGGCTTGAAAAATTGGATGAAAACGTCCTGTTCACATTATTGGATAATCTAGGCGCTTATCATCCAAAGGTAATAATACATGTACTAAGACTAACTGAGCAACTTGCTAAAGAAAACAATCACGTTAAAAAGCGCCTTGAAAAATTTTATCTTAAAAATCAGGAAACCATTAGCAATGAAGAATTGGCTCTTCAGATGATTCTTACTGCAGGTAGTTTGTCAGAAGAGGTATCAAAGACCACAATTGCTAGCATTTTAAAAAACAACATCGATGAACCCATATTTAGAGATGGTGCGCTAAGCAGCCTATATAATTATGAATATTCATTCCTACTTTACCTGATAAAGCAAAACCAATGGAAGGAGCACTCCCCATCTAAAGCCATCTTTCTGGAAATGGTCGCAACTGCCATCAGCAGAAAGAATAACGAGCGTGAAATGCTAAAACTATTAAATCTCTTAGAGCAACGCAACCTTGCAAAAGATTGGCAGGCATATTCTATTTTCACAGGCATGTCTATGGCAGGTGCCCAAAAAAAATCGGATCCAATCAAGCTAAAAACTGCTCCAAAATTTTCTAAAACTATCGATTTTGAAAAAAGCAATTTGAATACTGCTCAATGGAATAACCTATTCATTTGGCCAGGAAAAAAGATTAAACCAGACTCTTTACTGAATATAAACAAACTATCTGATGCAGAAAGATCCTCGTTTGTAAAAGGCCGACAGCACTTTTTAAGCACCTGTGCAGGCTGCCATGGAGGGGATGGTGAGGGAGTTAAAAGAATGGGACCTCCACTAAACAAATCTGAATGGGTGACAGGAAATGAAAGGCAACTAGCCATGATCCTACTTCATGGACTGGAAGGTACCATCATGGTAAATGGAGTAAAATACAGTAGTCCTGATATATTGCCAGTAATGCCATCTATGGCCAGCTTGGATAACAGTACTATTGCCAACATTCTAACCTATATAAGAAATGAATGGGACAACCAAGCCACAGCGGTAAAAGGTGGCAAAGTAGCAGAAATAAGAATCTCAACCCAAGGAAGGGTAATTCCGTGGAAACCTGAAGAACTATTGCGTTCCAAGCCTCCGGTAAGTCCTTCAAACAAACCTTGAAAAAATTATGAAGGAAAATAAAAAAGGCAACTCTTTACCAACCTCATACAATAGCAGACGAGATTTTTTAAAAAATGCCAGCTTGGGATTGATGGCAATGACCATGCCTGAATTACCAGATATATTTGACAATACTAAACTGGGAATAGTGGTCCACTCCTATGGGAAGAGGTGGCATGCTACTCATCAGAGTAGTGATTATCCAGCATTCTCTGATGCGAGCGAACTTCTCGCTCATTGTCATAAAATCGGTGCAGGTGGAATTCAAGTTGGCATCAATGGTTGGACTGAGGGTTTTTGTCATAAAATCAGAGACCAAAGAGAAAACCTTAACATGTACCTAGAAGGGTCAACAGGAATGCCAAAAATGACAAGCCAATTGCCTGATTTTGAAAAACAAATAATTCTGGCAAAAGAGGCTGGAATCAAAGTTTTAAGAACAGTAAGCCTTGGACCTAGGAGATACGAGGCCATCCATAGCCAAGAAGAGTTTTTGGCTTTCCAAAAGCAATCTATTCTCATGCTTGGAAAAGCCGAACCGATTTTGCGGAAACATAAAATTAAATTGGCCATTGAAAATCATAAAGATTGGCGTTCTGATGAATTGTTACATTTGATAAAAGGTGTTTCAAGTGAATGGGTTGGAATAACTTTGGACTTTGGTAACAGCATTGCTCTTATGGAACAGCCCAAAACTACCACCCAACATTTGGCTCCATATGTATTCTCTACTCATGTAAAAGACATGGCAGTAAAACCCTGTTCAGAAGGATTTCTTTTATCAGAAGTGCCTTTGGGTGAGGGACTACTAAACCTAAAGGAAATAGTCAACACCTGTAAAAAGTACAACCCTTCAATTTCTTTTAATCTTGAGATGATAACAAGAAACCCATTACTCATTCCCTGTTTGACTCCTGATTATTGGACCACACTTGAAAAGGTTCCTGCGTTCGAATTATCTCAAATTCTTACTTGGGTTAACACCCATGGCAGAAACCTACCGCATATTGACTCTCTGGAAACCGAAGAGTTGTTGGCCAGGGAGGAAATCAATATTTTGACCTCATTAACATACAGCATTAAACATTTGAATCTATAAATTAAAAACCATGATCAATAGCTTACCAGGAATAAAATTATTTGACCTAAATGGAAAAACAGCCATTGTTACAGGAGGATCCAAGGGTTTAGGACTCGCCATGGCTGCTGGGCTTGCTTCCGCTGGAGCAAATATTCTAATCGTAAACAGAACAGAAAGAGATGGCGAAATTGCAGCTGAAGAAATCAGCAAGGGGTTTGGTGTGAAGGCACTTTCCTTTACAGCCGATATATCAAAAGAAGAAGAAACCAAGGCGATGGCTGCCTATGCAATGGAGGCTTTTGGTCGCATCGATATCTTGATAAATAGTGCTGGGATTAATATTAGAGGAGCTATAGATGAAGTCAGTTTAGACGATTTCAAAAAGGTAATGAATATCAACGTTACAGGTACTTGGTTGTGTAGTCGTGCCGTAGTCCCCCATATGAAAGCCCAAAAGTCAGGAGCAATAATTAACTTGGCAAGCACACTGGGTGTAGTGGGATTGGCTAATCGCACCCCTTATACCTCAAGCAAGGGAGCAGTGGTACAAATGACCCGAGCTTTTGGAATAGAAATGGCCCCATTCAACATCAAAGTAAATGCCATCTGCCCAGGGCCATTTCTTACTGAAATGAATATTCCAGTAGCTGATGACCCTGCCACGAAGCAGTTTATAATTGGAGCAACTGCTTTGGGAAGATGGGGGGAACTAAAAGAAATTCAAGGAGCAGCCATATTCTTGGCCAGTGATGCGGCTAGTTATATGACAGGCTCCTTACTGACTGTAGATGGTGGTTGGACAGCTAAATAAGCCTATTTACTTTATTCATGGTTAGGCCAGTACTGTTGCCAGAATAAATATAATAGCCATAGCCGTAAAGGAAAGAATGACCGTCCCTAGACTATGTGACTGGTAGCCTTGTTTGATATTCATACCTGACAATTGTGTCATGGCCCAAAAAAAACTATCATTGGCATGGGATACGGCTATGGCTCCAGCACCTGTAGCCAATACGGTTAGCACTCGCATTATCTCTGTATCCAAACCTAAGGCAGGCATCAGAGGTACCATAATTGATGCTGTTGTCACCAAGGCAACGGTAGAAGAGCCTTGTGCAGATTTTAGGGCAAAAGCCATTGCAAAAGGTAAAAACAAACTTAAATTCCCTGCCGTCATAATAGAACTAATCTGATCAGCAATTCCAGAGTTTTGCAACATTTTACCAAAGACACCTCCAGCACCAGTGATAAGAATTACTGGTGCACCTATTAACAGAGCTTCACCAAACCAACCAGAAGAGGACAATACCTTTTTATCAAGTTTTTCAGGCAAACTAAAGGCCATAAAAGCACCCAATAACAGGGCAATTATAGGGTTACCAATAAATGAAATTAAAGAGGTGAATAAATTGTCACCAAAAGGCTGTGTTGGATAGGCTGCTATAGAAGAAAGGATAATGAGTAACAATGGAATGATAATGGGCATAAAAGATTTACCTAATGAAGGTTTTTTTCTTACCTTACCTTCCTTATCAATTTCAGCGAATACAGGTTCCAAATGAATTTTTGAGACCCAATATTTACAAAAATAATAACAAGGAATTAGTGCGAGAGCACTAATAATGGCTCCAAATAATATTATTTGTCCTAAATCTGCCTCAAGTATTCCTGCAGCAGCAATAGGCCCTGGTGTAGGCGGCACAAGTGAGTGGGTAGCAGTTATCCCTAAAGTCAAGGCCACTGTGGTAGCCGCGTAGGGAAGCTTTCCCTTAAATGAAAGGGATTTATTGATCGGGTTAAGCATGATAAAAGCACTGTCTCCAAATACAGGAATCGATGAAATATAACCAGTAATCATCATTCCTAGCATTACCGATTTTTGCCCTACCCAAGACAACACTTTTTGGGCAATCACAAATGCTCCACCTGATTTCTCCAAAAAGGTACCAATGACCACTCCAAATAGAATCAACAAACCAATTCTTCCTAACACTCCTCCAAAGCCATCGGTAATGGAGCTAATGATTAATTCTGCAGGCATACCTGCCATTAGACCGTAAATAATTGCCCCACTAAATAAGGCAAGGAAGGGATGAATTTCAAATTTTATGATAGCCACAATTATTATGGCCAACGCGAATAGAATCAAAAGAAAAATAAACATAGATCGGTTTTTGGGTTTATAATCTATAACAAATAAAGCATTATTATTTAAACTTTAATCGCTAAATATAAATTATATAGGATATAATTCTAAAAATTTCCTTCCTAAATTCCCCCTCTATTTGATCTGGGCTATTGAAATTATTCCAATTGGTTTAATAAGATATTGCTCTGTTTCCTCTCCAGATTGAATTTTTTTCACTACATCCATTCCTTTAGTAACTTGACCAAATGCAGCAAAGCCAAATCCATCAGGATTTCTTCCCCCCTTAAAATCCAGATCTGGCTGCTCATTGATACATATAAAAAAGAACTTTGCGCAGTATTAGGTCCAAATCGAGCCATAGAAAGTGTTCCATTCTTATGTTTGAGACCTGTAAACTTGGTTGTTTCAATGGCAATAGCAGGTAGCAATAAGCTATCAGCAACATTTCCACCTTGAATTACTTCAATTTTTATTTTTCGATCTGCTTCATTTTCTGGCGTGCAAACTCTAAAGAAACTTGACTTGTGATAAGCACCACTATTGATATATGCCCGGAAATTCTCAACGGTAACAGGTGCTTTCTCTGGGTAAACTTCCACCTCAATATTTCCGGCTTCCGTCACAATTTGGTATTTCTCTATATGCTGAGCATGGATTGAAACGCTTATTAAAACCAGCAAAATACACGTGAAAAGTTTATTCATGGTTTTTATCATTTTTAGATTGGCAATTGATTCTATTACAAATTACAAAAAGTAAGTTCACGAATAACTTATTATTCTGAAAATTTAAAAAAGGCTAAAAACCATATTTTCAACTAAACTAATAGTAGTCTATTTACACAATTAGCAGAATTTATTGTACCAAATACCTGTACAAACAATAAATCAAACTGAATTATGCATTAGAATGACAATTTATTACTTTTAAGAAAATTCCATTAAATCCAAATATATAAGTTCAATAGTAAATCAATAATATTATGTTTGAAGAGTACATAGGAGTTGTGAAAATGTTTGCGGGAAATTTCGCCCCCAGAGGATATGCCATTTGTGATGGAAGGTTATTAAAAATTAAAGACAACCAAAGTCTTTTCTCTATTATAGGAAACATGTATGGAAGGGATGGGAGAACCACCTTTGCATTACCTGATTTGCGAGGAAGAATGCCTGTTGGCATAGGAAATGGACAAGGGCTTTCAACAAAAAAAATAGGTGAAAAAGGAGGTCAAGAAGCCACCAAACTTGAAGAAAAGAATATGCCTGCCCATTCACATACATTAAATTCCAGTTCTGAAGCAGCAACTTCAAGCAACCCAAAAGACAATTTCCCTGCCCTATCTCATGTAAAAGTCAACCGATTTAAACCACCTTATGCGGTTGAAACTTTTGCAGGCACCTCAAACTCAAATATGAATGACAAAACGATTGGTTTATCTGGACAGAATGAGCCTTTTGACCAAATGCCTCCTTATCTCGGAATAAATTTCATTATTTGTATTCAGGGTTATTATCCAGCAAGGAGTTAATAAATTATTGGCAATTCGTAATTCCAGCATCTAGAAGTTCAGCCGCATGGGCCGTTGGCAATCCTAATTTAGGACTTAAGTAAGGAATTCCCCACCCCATTCCTCTCATAACAAACAGTACTCCCATAAACATCACAAAATAAGGCATGGCCTTGTTCATTTTCACCCTAAAATTCATCGAAAAAATATCTTTTGAAAACATTAGCAAAATCATCACTGGAAAAGTGCCTAAGCCAAAAACAAACATGTAAGCCATGCCCATTACAGGGCTTTGAAGTGCTAGGGAGGCCACCAAGGCCATGTACACCATGCCACAAGGTAGAAATCCATTAAAGACTCCTGTGATAAAAAACGCTTTGCGCCCACCTCTTTTTATTGATTTTCCCAGCTGGGACTTTAATTTTATCAAAGAGGAAGATAAAGTGGAATTTGTAATCCATTTTTCAGATTCCTTATAGAAAAATGCAAGTACAATGATCATCAAACCCAAAACAATAGAAACCCATTGTTGAATTCCGGCCAAGGAAAGAGAAAAACCTACCATACCTACCAAACCACCCAATAAAGAATAGGTCACAGCACGGCCCGAATTGTACAGCAATTTATTAAGCAAATACTTATTTCTGTCTTTACCGGCTAAGGCAAGTGCAATTGGCCCACACATTCCAATGCAATGAAATGAGCCAAGTATTCCCCAAATAAAGGCTGTCCAGATCATTTAAATATCAATTTTCTTTTCTTCGAAAAAAGCAACACCATCTGCTTCCCAAGTCATTTTCATTTTCCAGTACCCTGGTTCAAGCCCTTTCAGTGACATCGTATTGGATTCAGAATCCTTTATTTCAATTTGAATTTTTTTATCCATCCGAGCATCAGAGGGTCTAAATAAATGCAACTCTCCTTTGGAACCAATAGGCAACTTGAATTGAAGGGTTTTACTTGCTGCATCAAATTGCATGACTTTGCCTTCCATGGCATTGGTATTTGACACTCGATCAATATGTTCCTGGTATTTGATTTCTTCAGCATAATAATTCTCTGTAACCAGATGTATATCATCCTGCTTCACACAAATGGTTACCAGGGTCACCATCAACCCAATAAAAACCAACAATAACAATAAGATTCCATTTCCCCAGTTCATTTCGTATTCATTTTAGTATTTTTATTCTCCAACAGGTCCCATAAAACTGGTGGAAATCCTATCAATTGTCTCCCCATTTTGTTGTAATAATAAATCAACGTTTTGTTGAGGGATCTTCATATCACTTTTAGCTTTAACCAAAAAGAATCTGCCTTCGAATTTTGATTGCCCATCAAGTCTCCAATCTGTATGCCCCACTTTTTCCAAAGTAAAGGTAGGATCAGCAGGAACAAGGGTAACCTCTTGTTCATCAAAAGTTTTATTAATTAAGGTCACTTCATATAGGTTACTTATTTGTGCATTCTCTCTGGCCTGGTAAGTCATTCCTCTAAACCTGGTGACCGTAGCACCCAAATCTTCTCTTGTTGCTAATAAGGCAACAAAGCCAACAATTAATAATAGTAGAATACTAGAGTAAGCCTTTACCCTACCGGTAATTAATTTTGATGTACCCGTTAAAATACTGTTTTCCGAAGCATAGCGAATCAATCCTTTAGGTCGGTCTACTTTTTCCATGACATCATCACAGGCATCCATACATGCGGTACAATTGACACACTCCATCTGCACGCCATTTCTAATGTCTATACCAGTAGGACAAACCTGTACACAAAGCGTACAATCTACACAGTCTCCAGCAGGCTTTTCTTCCACTTTATTTTTCCTAATAGGAGCCCTAGGTTCACCACGTTTATAGTCATAAGTAACATTGATGGATTGGTTATCGAGCAATACGCCTTGAAGCCTTCCGTATGGACATACCACAATACATGCCTGTTCTCTAAACCAAGAGAAGACAAATAGAAATATTCCAGTAAAGGCCAAGAGACCAAAAAACCCTGCTAAATTCTCCGAAGGAGAAGAACTAACAATCTCCATTACATTATCGATACCAATAAGATAAGCCATCACGGTATGAGATATAAGCAAAGAAATTAAAATAAAAATAGACATTTTAATGGTCTTCTTTCTTATTTTCTCAGCATTCCATGGCAGGGCGTCCAGTTTACGCTGCTGATTGGCATCTCCTTCTATCCAATACTCAATCTTTCGGAAAACCATTTCCATAAAAAGTGTCTGTGGACAAGCCCAGCCACAAAAGACCCTACCGAATACCACAGTAAACAGGATGATAAAAACGAAGAAAATTAAAAGTAAAAATATCAGCAAATGAGTATCCTGCGGCCAAAAAACAGCTCCAAAAATAATGAATTTTCTTTCGAAAACATTGAACAGTAACCAAGGTCGTCCATCCACCTTAATAAAAGGTCCGGCAAATAATATCCCTAGTAACAACCAAGAAAAATAGGTTCTGTACTGGTAGAATTTACCAGAAACCTTTTTAGGAAAAACCCAATTTCTGCCACCATCCTGATTCACAGTACCCAGGGCATCCCTGAATTTATCTGGGTTTAGGTTTTCGTTTTTTACTGCCATTTTTTTTGAAGTTTTTATATAAAATGTCGGGTTTGAACCAAATGCCAAACCCGACTTCTAAGCCTTACTCCGCAGGTTCTACACCCAATTCTTCCTCCACCAATGCATCTACAGGTTGTTCTATAGTTGGTTCGAATTTCTCGCCTTGAGGATCCTTAGGATTTGCTGGTGAGGTACCTTGCAAAGAAAGTATATAACTGGATACTTGTTGCATTTCCTCAGGACCTAACTGGTCTTGCCAAGGTATCATACCTTTTTCAATTACACCATACTTCACTACTTTAAAAATACTTTTGATGTCTCCACCGTGAAGCCAGTATTCATCTGTGAGGTTTGGACCTACTCCACCACCACCATCCATGGCATGGCATGCGGCGCAATTGCCTGTAAACAGTTCCTTACCTGCAGCTAAACCAGGAGCTGACATATCAACTTCCACATTGGTTTCATCAATAGAAGTCAGCATCATGGCTCCTCTTGCTTCTGCTTCTAGGGCTGCTTGTTCTAGGGAGGCTTCATATTCTTCTATTTGAGTCTGACCAATTCCAAGCACAGAATAATTAAGGAAATATACAACAGCGGAGAAAATGGTCAGGTAAAACACGTACTTTAACCAAGGAGGCATAAAGTTATCAAGCTCCACAATCCCATCATAACTATGATTTAGCTGAATGTCTTTTTCTTCCTCGATCGGCCTATATTTCCCTACCACATATTTAGTCTTGAAAGATTCCCACCAGGAAGGCTCTGCTGCGAGGGCTGGATTTTCCTTTCTTAGAACCGTCATTAAAAATGACAACATATAAACCATCACTCCTATGATGATGACAATAACTAGTAAAACAACTATAATAATGGCGAGTAAAAGCAATGTATTACTGTCCATTTGTTGCATTTGTGCTAAAAAGCTTGTTTCCGTTTCCTGAGCAAAGCCAGGAACTGCCATCAACAAACACATCAGGGTGGCTCCAATCAGTTTAAACGTTTTCATTAGACTTATCGTTTTGAGGTTCATCATTGAGTGGCATTTCTTTCATGTGGTCCACATAGCTTCTATCTACCTGTAGGACCCACCAAAACATTCCGATAAAGAAAATTACAAATATCAATAAGGAAATGATGGGGTAGATCTCAATATTTTCCATTGAGCTTAAAATATCTTTTTTCATCTCTTTTTAATTTATTGGTTTCCAGAAGAACCATTTTTAATATCTGTACCTAGTCGTTGTAGGTAAGCTATCAAAGCAATAATCTCCGTATCTGGCAATACTTCAATACCAGATTCCTTCAAGCCATTTGCTATCTCCTGTGCCTGACTTTGAAGATCTTCTATTGCTTTTACATCATAGCCTTCTGCATACGGTACTCCTAACTTTTGCATGGTTCGAATTTTAGCTCCAATATTGCTATGATCCATGATATTGGTAGTCATCCATGGATAAGGAGGCATCAAGGAACCTGGAGACATGTCTCTAGGATTCACCATGTGGTGGTAATGCCAGCTATCTGGATATTTCCCCCCTACTCTATGCAAATCTGGACCAGTTCGTTTAGATCCCCACAAAAATGGTCTATCATAAACAAATTCTCCTGCCTTAGAATATTCTCCATAGCGTTCTGTCTCAAACCTAAAAGGACGGATCATTTGAGAGTGACAACCAACGCAACCATTGGAAATGTATAAGTCCCTACCCTGCAACTCCAGAGGAGTATAAGGCTGCACACTACTAATTGTAGGTACATTGGACTTCACTAGAATGGTAGGGATGATTTCTACTATACCACCAATCAAAATGGCTATGGTTGCCAATATGGTGAAAAAGACAGGCTTTCTCTCCCATGCCCTGTGCCAAAATTCTTGCTTTTCTGGAACATGTTTGGCCAAAGCTGGTGCTTCATCCTCTTCTTCTTCAAGGAAGGACCCTGCGGCAGCTGTTTTAACCAAGTTATAAACCATCAATATCGCACCACTTAGGTAAAGTAGTCCACCAAATGCACGAAGCATGTACATTGGAACAATTTGAATAACAGTCTCAAGGAAGTTAGGGTAAGCCAAACGTCCTGTGTCTGCAAATTCTTTCCACATCAAACTTTGTGTCAGCGCAGCCACATACATTGGTAAGGCATAAAATAGTATACCTAATGTACCCAACCAAAAGTGAGTATTGGCCAATTTAACTGAGAATAATTTCGTTCTCCACATTCTTGGCCATAACCAATACAACATAGAGAAAGTCAAGAATCCGTTCCAACCTAATCCGCCAATATGCACGTGGGCAACTATCCAGTCAGTATAGTGGGCAATGGCGTTTACACTTTTAATAGAAAGTAGCGGTCCTTCAAACGTAGCCATACCGTATGCCGTTACAGCTACCACCATGAATTTCAAAACAGGGTCTACCCTTACTTTGTCCCAAGCTCCTCTAAGCGTAAGCAGTCCATTAACCATTCCACCCCAACTTGGGGCAAGCAACATGATGGAAAAAGCAACACCTAAAACCTGAGCCCATTCAGGTAATGCTGTGTAAAGCAAATGGTGTGGTCCTGCCCAGATATATAAGAATATCAAAGACCAGAAGTGTACGATCGAAAGCTTATAGGAGAATACAGGTCTATTTGCTGCTTTCGGCAAATAATAGTACATCAAACCTAGAAAAGGTGTGGTGAGGAAAAATGCAACCGCATTGTGACCATACCACCATTGCACCAATGCATCCTGTACACCAGCGTAAGCAGAATAACTTTTAAATAAAGACACTGGTAAAGCGAGGGAATTGAAAATGTGCAAAACCGCTACCGTTACGAAGGAGGCCAAGTAAAACCAAATGGCCACATACATGTGCTTTTCACGTCGCTTAATCAGCGTTCCAATCATATTGGCTCCGAATGCTACCCATATTATGGTAATAGCAATGTCAATTGGCCATTCAAGTTCCGCATACTCCTTAGAGGAAGTCAAACCCAATGGAAGGGTAATGACCGCAGAAAGTATAATGGCCTGCCATCCCCAAAAATGTATCCAACTTAGGGTTTTATTCCACATTGGAGCCTTTAGGAGTCGTGGCATAGAATAATACACGCCAGCAAATATGGCATTTCCTACGAAGGCAAATATTACCGCATTCGTATGAAGCGGCCTTATCCGGCCAAAGGTCGTATAAGGATTGCCCAAATTTGCTTCGGGTAAGAATAGCTGGGTGGCAGCAAGCAACCCTATCAGCATACCAGCCAATCCCCATATCATGGTGGCTGCGCCGAAGAATTTTACGATCTTGTTATCGTAACTAAACTTTTCAAGTGTCGTTCCTGACATATCACTTCTTTTTTTTAGGTGGTTTTTTGTTCGCTTTATTTTTTGTTTTTTGGTCAAATAGTATTCTGATCGCAGGGGTGTGTTGATCATCAAACTGACCGCCTTTCATCGCTTTGAAAAAAAGCCATAAAAACCCTCCAGCCATTAATAAACTCACTCCTATCAGAATAAAGATTACTTCCATTTTATCATCTCATTTTCATTTAATCCCATTCTATATGCTTTGTAATTGGTGGCAATCGTTGTAAACAAAACCACTGAAATACTACTTGCAGGCATTAAAACTGCACACAAGACCGGGCTTACTAATCCTTGAACAGCAAAAAAGATCCCTACGGCATTGTAGGTGAAACTTAAACCAAAACTGGCCTTTATTATTCTCCTACCTGTTTTTGCAAAATTCAAATACTGTGGAAGTAAGTTAAGTTTTTCTCCATCCAACACCGCATCACTAGCCGGGCTAAAATGGGATATATTGTCTGTTACAGCAATCCCCACTTCACCTGCCTTGAGAGCACCTGCATCATTAAGCCCATCTCCTACCATTAAAACATGTTTTCCTTGCTCTTGTATGGCTCTTATATGGGACAATTTGCTTTTCGGCGACTGCTGAAAATACATGGCTACCTTGCTACCCAATACTTCCTTTAAATATTTCTCCTCCTGGTTATTGTCTCCGGATAGCAATTCTACATCATAAGTTTCTGTCAAATCCGGAATCATCTTTTCTATGCCTTCACGTACCCCACTTGCAATACTGAAAACACCCCAATGCATTCCATCAATTACCAAATGTACCTCGTTACCTTTATTAACTACTTTGCTTTCGTCTCCTAAGCCTAAGAAAAGCGCCGAACCCATGCTTATGGTCTTGGATTTGTATTTAGCGGTTAGTCCCTTCCCGGAAATCTCCTCTACATTTTCCAATACCACAGGTTTGACTTTGTCTAGCCATTGATTGATTCTCTTACTCAGTGGATGATTAGAGAAATTTACCAAAGCCTTAATCATACCCTTCGATTCATCTGTTAGACTTTCACCATGGTAAGAAACAGTGGCCTTAGAAGGAGCTGTGAGTGTACCTGTCTTGTCAAAAACAAGTGTATCAATTTTAGCCAATTTTTCAATTACCTGCGTATTTTTCAAATAAAAGCCTCCCTTCCCAAAGATCCTCATCACATTCCCCAAAGTAAAAGGAGTAGACATTGCCAAAGCACAAGGACAGGTAATGATCAATACCGAGGTAAAGGCCTTGATTCCCATTGAAAAGTCATTAAAACTCCAATATATCAATGCTCCAAATGCTATAAAAAGAACAGTGAATGTAAATTTTCCACTTATTCGATTGGACAAGGAAGCCAATGAGTCTTCTTGTTCACTCTTAGAAAAGGTTTCATGATTCCAGAGATCAGTTAGATAACCTTGGGAGGGCGATTTCTGTACCGCTAAGGTAATGGCAGCCCCTTTTTGTCTACCCCCAGCGTATACCAGGTCTCCTTTTTTTACAGGGACAGGAATTTCCTCCCCCGTCACAAAACTATAATCGATAGATGCTTCCGGAACTAAAAGCAAGCTGTCTGCTGGCACCAACTCCTCATTCCGTACTTTAATAATATCACCAACATTAAGTTTTATTAGCGGTATAACTTCCTCTAGGTCCTTTACCATTTTGGTAATGGCTATTGGAAAATAGGACTTATAATCTCTATCAAAAGAGAGCGTATCAAAAGTTTTCTGCTGGTAATATTTACCTATTAAAAGAAAAAATAGCAAGCCGCCTAAAGTATCTAAATACCCCTCTTGCCCAGAAATAAAGATTTCAAACAAGCTATAAGTAAACAAACTTATAATCCCCAAGGCTATGGGCACATCCATATTTACTGAGCGATTCTTTATAGCAATCCATGCAGAACGGAAATAGTCTGTGGCAGAATAAAAAACTACAGGCAAAGCCAAAAGAATATTCAAGTAATTAAACAGGTTTTTAAAACCAGTTCCAAGAAGCTCCGCCTCCGAAAAATATTCCGGGAGACTGAAAAACATCATATTGCCAAAGCAAAATCCTGCCACCGCTAATTGGTAGATAAGTTTCTTGTTGTACTTTTTGCTTATCTTTTCTTCAATATCTGATAGATTAATACTCGGTTCATAGCCAATATTGGATAGCAAGCTTACCACTGACTTCAAATTTGTTTCTTTTCTCTGGTATTTAATTTGGACCTTCTTTTTAATAAAATCCACCCGAGCATAAGTAATAGCAGGGTTAAGCTTGTAAAGGTTTTCCAAAAGCCATATACAGGACGCACAATGTATCATAGGAAGGTAAAAAGTAACATGAACCTGTTCTTCATCCTTAAAGTCTATTAACCTATTAAACACATCCACATCATCCAAATAATCAAACTGATTTTCTCTTACAATTTGTTTTTTCTGATTTGTCCCTGGTGCAGCTTCAATATCGTAATAATCACATAAATTATTCTCATTCAATACCTCATAAACAGTAAGACAACCTGTGCAACAAAAACTTCTCTCGTCACGCTTAAGGAGCTCATCATCACAGCTTTCCCCGCAGTGATAACAGCAGATTGTTTTGGTTTTTTCTGTTTTGCTTGGCATTTCCTGCATTTTCAGACAAGTTAATCTTTTAATATAAAAAAAAACATGATGAATATCATTAAAAATAATAATTTATAAAGCCAGATAAAATGATAATTTTTCGTACCAAAGTCCCCCTTTATAGAAATGAAACAGCACTTTGGCCAAATCCGCCTGATTATTCTTAGTAGTAACCAGCACCGTTTTTTGGTGTTTGACTGCATAAGACCAGAAATCACCGATTCTATTAAAGTTAAATTTAATAAATGAGGTTTCGGAAGTAGAATTGGTGACTTCTTGAATAAGCTCTTGCTCTTCCTTTAATTTAGACTTTGGTATAAATGCAGGTGATATTATAGTGGCTTTACTATTTTTAATATTGTTAGAAAATAAGTGCAAGAATTGTTTGATGATCTTGGCAGAGGCAGGGCTACCATCATAGTGAAAAAGTAAGCGATCAAAAGATAGTGCTCTGTCGTAAAGTAAAACCGGTATATCACATGGTTCTTTTTCCAAAAGACTAGGCTGATCCAATCCATGAAGCCAATCCAAAACTTTTGGAAGATGTGCGGTATATAGCACAGGTTGATTACCTATGGTAAATTGTTTCTTATCGAGTGGCTGACCTAGTTCCAAACCAAAGCCCTCTGCTAATAGGACTTCGTGGTGGGCATTGATCAGTTGACTGGGAAAAGCAAATTGTGTATCTAGCTTGGTTTGCATATACCTTTTATTTTCCACAAAGCTATACCAACCAACCCAGAGGTGAATTGACAATAAGTAGGTGTTAACATGATTAATGTCATGTTTTCATATTCGAAATATTTACAAATCGTAGTGCAGCTTTAAAAGCTACTTATTAAACCCGGATTATGTAATAGAATTTCTCCGCCCTGACTGTCATGGGTGAAGCCTGTCCCGTGTTTACGGGAAGTGTTTCAATCGCAAGACAATCGGCTGTTTGGAGATTTTAGCATAGCACCGATATGGTGAAATTGAAAACAGCAACGAAGTGGCTGACTTTAAAGCGATTTTAGCACGTAATAGAATGTCTATTGCATATTTCGGGTCAAAACATAGAGAGATTAATATCTCTTTTTAAAATGAAAGAGCTTATAGCATTCTTTTTCATAATAAGGCTAGATCAGCTTATTCTTAATGCTGATTTCAATAATTACTCCCCTTCTGTCATTATTCCTAGGTTAATAAATTATCCCGTATTGACAATTCGAATAAAACTTGGGCTGTAAGCGCCAATAATAAACAAGTGGAAAGCATACACACCTTAAAATTAAGGTAACCAACTAAATTTTTACATAATTACCTAACAATCAAATAATTAAAGAAACTTAAAGAAAATAATTATAATATATAAATATAATAATTTAAAGAAAATAATTTTTTTTATTTATATATTTTTAACAATAATATGTTTTCTTTTCCTAAAAATATTATATTGCTTATACAAATCAATTAACCTATAAAAAACCCTCAGAAAAAATAAACACCGTTATATTTTTTCGATTAAGTTCTTCTAGTGCCTAATATTATTTTTTTAGTCCAATTGTATAAACCAAATCAATAATTCTTAAAACTAAATTTACCCAATCAACAGAATGAGAAAAAGAAAACATTTTAAATTTCGCAGGATACCCCTGTATTGTGTACTCCTTTTGGTGTCACAATTGGTATTCTTGAATCCGGCAAAGGCCACAAATGAGCTTCCTTTCACCTCGGTAAAGGCCATGGCAGATGTAATCATTAAAGGTAAAGTTACTGACGAAAGTGGAGAACCTATTCCAGGTGTAACTGTTTCAATACCGGGAACTAGTAATGGTACTGCTACAGACCTTGATGGAAAATACTCTCTTTCAGTACCTGAAGGATCAACTTTGATTTTTTCCTTTATAGGCTACAATTCCAAATCAGTTGCAGTAGGTGATCAAAGTATCATCAATGTTCAGTTATCTGAAAACGTCTCTTCATTAGATGAAGTGGTCGTGGTCGGGTACGGTACTCAGAAAAAAGTGAACGTTATCGGGTCCGTTACCACAGTTAGTGCAGATGAGATATCTTCGGCTCCCGTAGGTGCTGTTTCCAATGCCCTTGCAGGCCGTCTTCCAGGTGGTATCTTTATGCAAAGTAGTGGAGAACCTGGTAAAGATCAGGCCAGTATTCGAATTAGAGGGAATGCTACATTGGGAAATAATTCACCTTTGGTGGTTATTGATGGAATTATAGGCAGAGACCTAAACTCCCTTCATCCCAATGACATTGAGAGCATCACCGTACTTAAAGATGCTTCCGCAGGAATTTATGGTGCAAGAGCTGCCAATGGCGTTATCCTTGTAACCACGAAAAGAGGACAGAAAGACACCCCAACAAGAATCACTTATGGTTTTTATAAAGGTTGGCTATCTCCTACCAAATTACCGGAAATGGCAGATGCAGCAACTTATGCTACCATGATCCGAGAAAACCAGTCTTATCGTGGAGTGGATGAATCAAACATGCTTTTTTCTCTAGAAGATGTGGAGAAGTACAGGTCAGGGGACTATCCCTGGACTCATCCCAACACAGATTGGAATGAAGTAGCTTTAAGAGACTTCAGTAGCACAAATCACCACAACTTATCCGTAACTGGTGGTGGTGAAAAAGTAAGCTATTTCACCTCCTTTGGTACTCAAGCGGATGATGGTATTTACACCAATTCCAACACCTCCTACAAAAGGTACAACTTAAGAGCCAATGTAGATTTCAAAATCAATGAATATTTAGATTTGGGTGTAGACATATCGGGAATTCAGGAAAACAGAATGTACTCTGGAATGTCAACATCAAGTATGTTTCAGACTATTCGAAGAATGTACCCAACCAATCACGCTGTTTACCCAAATGGATTACCAGGACCGGATATCGAGTTTGGTTACCAACCTATGGTGATGGCTTCAGATGAGACTGGTTTTGATGATGACAAACGATTCAGGAGTAATAATATCTTCTCTGCAAAACTTAGAATCCCATGGGTCGAAGGATTGTCAGCCTCCAGTTATTTCGCTTATGACCTATATTTCCAAAAAAGGAAATTATTCCAAAAGCCCTTCACCTTATACAGTATGAATGAAGAAGCCTATTTGGCTGCTGGGAATACTGGAGTTGAAGATGGATCAGATTATATCATTGGAAGCCAAAAAGGTCCACCAGAACCTAGACTAACGGATTATTCCAATTATTCTAACACCAGTACTTTCAATTTTAAAGTTGATTATACCAAAACACTTAATGATGTTCATAATATTGATGCCTTTATGGCTTATGAGCAAAATGAAGGGTTTCAGGAAAACTTCAATGCTTACAGAAGGTACTTTGTATCTGACCAACTTCCCTACTTATTTGCAGGTGGTGATGCAGAAAAAGACAATTCAGGATCAGTAAGTTTTGGAGCCAGACAAAATTACTTTGGTAGAATCAGTTATAATTTCAAAGAAATTTACTTGTTCCAGTTTAGTTTTAGAAGAGATGGATCAGTCAATTTCTCAAAAGAAGCAGGCCGCTGGGGTAATTTCCCTTCTGTACTTGCAGGATGGCGTCCTTCTGAATATGACTGGTGGAAAAACAACTTGGGTTTAATCGATCAATTTAAATTAAAAGCCACTTGGGGCCAAATGGGGAATGATTTGGTTTCTCCTTTCCAGTATTTGGCTAGCTACGGATTTGTACAAGGATTGGCTTTGGGTGAAAACAAAACTTACCTACCTGGTCTGAGACAACAAGGAATACCTAACCCTAACATCACTTGGGAAAAGGCTAGTATCTTCAATTTAGGTTGGGAGTCTCTTTTATTTGACACCAAAGTAGGCTTTGATGCAGACTTCTTTTACGAAAGAAGAAGTGATATTCTAGTACAAAGAGACGTGTCCATACCTCGTTTCGTTGGTCTTTCTTTACCTGACGAAAACTTTGGTATTGTGGACAACTATGGTGTTGAGGTAATCATGAGCTATGATGATCAAAAAGGAGATATCGGTTACGGTGTTTCTGGTAATTTTGCTTTTGCAAGAAACAGAATCGTTGAGTCTGATGAACCAGAACGTCCTGTTCCATGGCAAGTAAGAACGGGTCACCCACAAGGTGCTCTACTTCTGTACAATTCAATCGGCATCTTTAGAGATGAGGAACAAGTGAATTCAATGCCACACGTTGCTGGCGCTAGACCAGGTGACATCATCATTGAAGATTATGATAAAGATGGAGAAATCACCACAAATGACCGTCAGTTGTTTCCTTTAACGACAACACCTGAAATCACCTTTGGTCTGAACCTTAATTTTTCTTATAAAAATTGGGAATTGACTGCTCTTGTTCAAGGACATGGTAATGCGCTTAGAGGGATTTACGATGATCTACGTTCCGGAACTGCTGGAAATTACTTCCAATATGACGCTGAGGACAGATGGACCCCAGAGAATATTGACGCTACAAAACCACGTGCTTACCAATGGTTAGAAGAATATTGGAGAAGCAATTATAATACAGATTATAATTATGCCAATGTATCTTATGCTAGGTTAAAGAATTTACAGATTAATTATAGAGTACCTCGTAATGTGCTTGATTTAATTGGTCTTGAGTCTGCCAAAGTTTATGCATCGGGCCAAAATCTTTGGTTGATTTATTCGGGAAACGATATCATGGATCCTGAAGTAAGTGGAATGGGAGCTTACCCAATCATGCGGGTTGTTTCTGTTGGTGCTCAAATCTCCTTTTAATTGGCTAAAAAATATTACGTTATGAAAAGAAATATAAGTAAACTGACAATATTAGTTGCTTTGTTGCTTGGAAGCTTCTCTTGCAACGATGAATTACTGGACAGGTCGCCCCTTGATAGCTATTCTGACCCTGTCGTTTGGTCTGATATAAACCTGGTAAGGTACTACCTAAACGACCTATATAACAGTGTAGAATATGGATGGAACCAGCGTAGTCATGGTTACCAAACAGGTCTTTTTGTGGGAGAAACCACAATGACAAAAGGTGCTGAACTGACGGATTATGGAAGAGGAACCATCAGTGCCGGAAATCCAGGCACAGACAGAGGTCATTTAACCTGGCAACATTATTCCAATATCCACAAGCTAAATTTGTTTCTATCCCAAATTGATGCCCTACCAGAAGCTTACCCTCAATCAGAAAGGGCTAATATTCAAGCTGAGGTGGACGTCTTAAAAGGCGAAGCCACTTTCCTTAGGGCTGTATTTTACAGTGATATTTGCAGGTCTTATGGTGGTGTTCCTTTATTGGACACTCCTGCTAAATTGGGTGAAGACTTTTCCGGATACTTGCGTAGCACTTTTGAAGAAACCATTGATTTTATAGTAAAGGATCTGGATATTGCTGCCGATTTATTGTTGCTCAAAAGCGACATGGAAATGGGTAGGGCTACCAAAGAAACCGCAATGGCGCTTAAATCCAGAATCTTGTTATTTGCAGCCAGCGATTTAACAGCAGACGGAACTGCCGTAAATGAATATGTAGGTTATGCAAACCCTAACAGGCAAGAACTCTGGGCCGCTGCCCGAGATGCTGCAAAAGATTTGATAGACCTGGGAACTGTGTCTTTAGAAGATTTTGGTGCCACCGATCAAGAAACTGCTGCTTATAATTATTTTGCTTTCTTCAAAGCCAGAGATTTGTCAAGTCCTGAAGTTATTTGGGGAAAAATGCACAGAGCTGATGATGGCCCTAGGATTAACACCAATTTAAGAAATGGCTTAAATGGTTTATCTTGTCATGGAAACAATGCTCCTTATGGCAACTTTGTAGACAGCTACCAAATGGCTGATGGCACAGATTTCTTTGACCATTTTAATTTTAATGCCAATGATGAATACATCAATGTGTCAACAAAGTTTACAAACGAAAACCCTTACAAGCATAGAGAGCCTAGGTTCTATGGCAGTATCTTATATGACAGTGCTGTTTTCCAGCCAAGATTCGAGGATTTAGCACAAATCGATCCACTTGGAATCTACGAAAGAAGAACAAGAACAGTGATAGAAAACGGAATTGTCGTAAGCGAGCGATTCGGTTTGGATACCAGACAAGGCCCAATTTCCCCTTCCAATGGGAATTACACAGGTTACGTGATGAAAAAATTCATGGACGATGAAATTATTGGCAGGGACATGGCCAATGAAAACATCTTTGTATGGATTCGTTATGCTGAAATTCTGTTGAATTACGCGGAAGCATCTCTGGAATTGGGAGATACCGAAACGGCCACTACTTATATCAACATGATTAGAAATCGGGTTGCTTTACCGAATTTTACGGGGGATATTATGGAAGCCCTAAGGTATGAACGTAAGATAGAGTTCTTCTCTGAAAATGTAGGTTGGTACGATACCAGAAGGTGGAAATTATTGGAGGAGAATTTTGCTCCTGACCTGTATGGTGTAGATATTAAAGAAGTTACAGAAGATGGTGTTACAACTACCACCTGGAAAAAAATATCTGCCGCACCTAAAAGAAACTTTTCAGAAAAATTATACTGGGTACCAATTGAGCAAGACGAGTTAAACAGAGCTCCTCAACTGGTTCAGAACCCAGGTTACTAAGAACAACAAGCAAATAAGGAATAGCTTTGCCCAATATAGCTAAAGTTATCTCTGTAGAATAAAAGTGGTGCGCGTACAAGGAATTCAGTAAAACTGAAACCTGAGAACGCGCACCACTTTTATTATGGCCCGTCAAAGAAGTTTCAACCCGAAATATGCAATAGACATTCTATTACATGCTGAAATCGCTTTAAAATCAGCCAGAGAAATCACAGAGTTACTCAATAAGGAAATTCAATTTTATTCCCAGGCACCTCGCTATTACTTCACCCAATTGGCTGATTTGAAAATTGAATTGATATCTAAAGCTACCGAAGATGCAAAGCTAAGGGCCGAAATGATCGCTAAAAATTCAGGGGCAACGCTTAGTAATTTGATATCCGCCAATATGGGAATATTCCAGATTACAGGTCAAAATTCAGGAGAAGATTACTCTTGGGGAGGAACGTTTAATACCTCCGCTAAAGCCAAAACTGCTTCAATAACCATGAAGCTGGATTACAGCATCAAATAAATGCCAAAAGAAAACAAGCTACCTCCACCCCAGCTACTCAAAGAAGGACTGCATTACTATTTTGAAGATGGCTTAATGGTCTTTACCAAAGCCTATCATTTACTCCGTGGAAAATGCTGCGGTAGCGGTTGTAGACATTGCCCTTACCCATCAAAAGATTTAAAACAATAATCGCAGATTATCTAAAAGTCCCTAATTCCTCAACTTTATATCCTTGTGGATAGGTTTTCCGTTTGCGAAGCGTTCCTAACATTGCCTTTTTCCTTTCTGGCAACCATCGCAATAACCTGCCGCGTAAAATCATGGATTGCTTTATTGTTTTTATTAACCAGTTAGGCGGCTTTTGGTAGCCCATCGCCTTCCTTAAAGGCGCATCCATCAAGCAAAGTGCTACAGGTTTGCCTACCGGAAACAACCATTTGGGCATATAAAAACCCAATAAAAGGTCAAGCGTCTTATTGCCTACAGCAGCATTGGAAGCATGAAATTCAAAGTGCTCACGTTCATAAGCCAGATTAAATGCTTCAAAATCAGCAAGTGTTTGAGGAATATCGGTAATGTGCATCCTCCCTCCCAATTTCAGGTAATTGTTAAGAATGGCTTCTTTTTCCCCGGTAGTAAAAGGACGCCAACCCCATTGATCCATCCAACGAATCGGTTCGAAAACAAAAGTAGATAGCACATAAAGGTAATCTCTGTTGGGAATTTTGTACCTGCCATGCATATTATTGATTCGGTCAATAGCTGCACTGCCTCGCTCACTGTCTATTCCGTTTTCCAGAATTTCGTACAGTAATAACTCCGTATCATCGTAGCGTTTACGCGTGTGCTTGATAAACTCGCCGGTAGCAACAAGCAAGCGAGAAACTGAGGGAACCGCAAATGTCCTGAACAAGGCAAATTCTAAAGCCTTCTCCATGTCCCATGGGAAACAATGATAAGTAAGCAGAAAGCAAATTTTCTCAAAATCTTCCTTAGGATCCAGGTCCTCTATTTGTTTGGTAAAAGGCTTGTCATACATCTATCCGAAATGTACAATTATGGCTGGAATTCTGAAAAGTTATTCCTGTAAAATTACGGTTACCACCATTTTTACGAGAATAAAAAAAGGGAATTGTTGAACAACTCCCTTTTTTTATTCCTTTTGCTTAGTTAGGACGGACTACCTTGAGAAAAACAAACGGGTAATAAAAATGCCTTTTCCATCATCTGCTCCTGCATTGCTCTCTACTCCACTTGTGATATAGGTAAGCTTCCATCCATCAGCCAACATGGTATTAATTTTAGAAGCAATAACTGCATCATTAGAGGCTATGTTTTGAAAATTAATACCAGTGGCACTAAAAAAGTTTAGCAGCTTGGTTTCTTCCAGTTCATCAATTTTTATAGCGGACCTCTTAATTTCCTTTTGGTTGCTTTTCTTTCCATCTGTCCTATCAGTGGTGAATTTTTCATAATTATTTTCCGACTGACTGTCAATAATTCGAGACCTACCAATCCCCATAGGTACAATAGATTCTACAACAGTAACAATCTTGAATTCCTGCTGGGCTTTAGCCTCTATCTGAGCAACTCCAACGATTATTAGGAGTGCAATCATCCCTTTTTTGATCATCTTTGAATAAATTTGAGTAAGATATGGTTGAAATAAATATAAATCTTAGACGAGATTGGATTAAAAAATGTTGTATTGAAGAAATAAAACACGGCGGACATTAGGTCTAAAACGCAAAATTCCCTGGCCATTATTTCAAATCTTGCCCAAATGGGTGCTAATTTGAAAACTCTAAAGATGTATTTTTAATTCTCCATTAAAAACCTTCCATAAATGCTTCTATTCATCCCTAGTCTATTTTTATTCCTGTTACAACAAGCAGCACTCCCACCAAAGGACCTCCATAAGCAGAACTATACCATTTATGAAACTGCAACTGGAAACCTACTCTCTCTAGATTCACTGGTAGAAAGGCTAAACAGTGCAGACATTATTGTTTTTGGGGAAGAACATAATGACAGTCTTGGACATGTCCTCCAATATCAGTTGTACAAAAGGTTATTGGAAAGTCATGAATCCGTAACCTTAAGTATGGAGATGTTTGAAAGAGATGTGCAGAGGGCGGTGAATGAATACTTAGCAGGACTGATTACAGAAAGCAAACTTCTACATGCCGGAAAAGCCTGGAATAACTATTCAGCCTATGCGCCAATGGTAAATCTGGCAAAAGATCGTAATCAACAGGTAGTCGCAGCCAATGTTCCCGGAAGGTATGCCAACATGGTCAGCCGAAAAGGCCTTGGCTCCCTAAACCAACTCGACAGAAAAGCCCGTCATCTGTATGCTAAGGTGAAAATCCCTGAAAAGGACGATGCCTACCTCGCGAAATTCAATGCAGCAATGGGCGAACATGCCCATAGCATGGGGCCTACAGTTTTTCATGCCCAACTCCTAAGAGATGCCACCATGGCAGAAAGCATACTGAAGGCACACCGAAAAAACCGAAACACGAAAATCCTTCACCTTACGGGCAGGTTCCACAGCGATGAGCGTCTCGGGACTGTCTCGGAATTGAAAAAGAGAAAACGAAAATTAAATCTCGTAACCATTTCCTGCTTTGCTAATCCAAAGGAAGATGACCAAGATTGGAGTACCAACGAAGCACTAGCTGATTTTATCATCCTAACAAATTAAGGGTATTTTGCATTGTTTCTGGCTTTCTAAGCCTAATGTCAGGCAAATGTCGGGTCAAATCCGTTGTAAATACAGGCTGAATCGTTGATTTTTATCAGACATTGCAGCAGAAATAAAACAAGCGACAATTATGGAACAACCAGAATTAGGAAAGAAAATACTTGAGCTTAGAAAAGCCAACGGTCTTACCCAAGAAGAACTGGTCGCCCGTTGTAATATCAATGTGCGAACAATCCAACGGATAGAGGCAGGAGAAGTCACCCCCAGAGGACATACAATTCGCTCTATTTTTGCAGCACTCGATATAGACATTGAGCAATGGCAGAAAAAAACTACTGTCCCAAAAGGCAGTAAAAAAGCTGCTCAATGGATTTTTTTGGCGTTCCTTAGTGGATTGCTGTATTTTCTATTGGCCTTTTGGGAAGGTTTTATGGACTATCAACTGACCATTTCTAAGGATGCTGATATCTCTCCATGGGAATATACACTGGTCAAACTAGGCATACTATTGTTCTATTCTTGTTTTATGCTTGGATTTTATCAGTTAGGACGACTCTGGGAAAATAACTGGATATTACCTGCTTCCTTACTAGGTGTCGCTGGAATTGTAATTTGTATTGCCGCAGATCTCTACTTGTTTTATTTGGACGACACCTATGCCATGGCTGTGATGACCGGTAAATCCATCGTTTTTGGAAGTATTTACTTAGTATTTGGTTATGGGCTTGTCAAGTATCAAAAGGAATTTGGCAACATGGCTTTGGTAGCAGGAATTGTAGCCATACTGACCGGATTGGCTTTCATATCTGTTGTTTTGGCCTTGCTGGGTTTGATCTTGCTAGCTGTAAGTGAGGCGCTGGCGCTAGTTGTTTTATACCGTGCTTTTGATAAAGTCCGCAATCAAAAATTCTAAGCACCTATATTCCTCTGTCAATTAAACCCGAAATATGCAATAGACATTCTATTACGTGCTGAAATCGCTTTAAAATCAGCCACTTCGTTGCTGCTTTCAATTTCACCATAGCGGTGCTATGCTAAAATCTCCAAACAATCTGATTTTCTTGCGATTGCAACACTTCCCGTAAACACTGGACAGGCTTCACCCCTGACCATTGTCAGGGCGGAGAAATCCTATTTCATAATCCGGGTTAAAAAAGATTAAGCTTGAGTCTATAAGAAATGAAGCCTAAACATTATTGATTTAGCTAGGTTGCTTAATTTTAGCAAAAAAAAAGTGCGGCGATTTAAATATCGCCGCACTTCCTATTATTTGAAGACCTGATTACTTTAGTTTTGTCCAAAAGCTAGGTACATCAGTTTGCACCATGGTTGCCCCTTTATTGAGCCATTCTCTTGCCCATTCTTCATCGGGATTGGCTAGCATATTTCTATCTATCTTTCCTAGTGCATTTATCCAAAGTCTCACCCCATATTTCTTGGCAATTGCCACTGTTTTAGGAGTATAGAAACTTGGGTCTATATGCACTGCCCGAGGATTAAATCTCTTTACAGCTTTTTTTATCTCTTTTGCTTTATACGTTCTAGGCATTATGAAAGCATCTGGAAGACTCTCTTGAAAAGCTGCCAATACATCCCAGTCAGAATCAAAAAACAACAATTCATCCACAACATCCATGGCTTTGACCACCTCAAGAACCTCATCCACCTTATCTGTTTTCATATCCATGTCCACCATGATACGGCCTTTTGTCACCTTTAAAGCTTCTTCCAAGGTAGGGATTTTTTCATTGGTAGGCTTACCTTTATGCAACAACTGCAAAGACTGCAAATAACTGTAAGTCAATGTATCAACATCTCCAGTACCAGTAGTGGTTCTATCTACAGTCTGATCATGCATCAACACCACTACCCCATCTGCAGTCACTCTGATATCAAGTTCTATAATATCCACTCCCATGCGGATGGCTTCTTCGATAGCGATAATACTATTTTCCGGGAAATTTTGATTGGCAGCCCTATGTGCAATCACCATCAAATCATATGAATTAAGAAACTTGTCTTTAATTTCATCGACTTGGGCCAGTCCCAATTGGATGAATAAGAAAAACAATAAAAATGGCGCTAAAATCCTTTTTGTATTCAGGTACATATGTATTTTTTTAATCTATTAGTAAAGTAACACCTAGCTATACCTCAAAAGGCAAAGGCGGGCCATTATTTTTTCAATAATTATATAATCATCAAAAGGCTTAACCAGTAATAAGTAATCGATTTTTAACCGAGAAACAATGGTGATAATTGGTACCTATTGCTCTATGGCACATTTATTATTCGCAAAATCCTCCAATGTAGGATTATAAGCATTCATTTGGGCGGTAAAAATATCCCCTTCACCCTTTTGTGCAACAAAATTCACCAAGGCACATAAATCCACAAGTGAATCATTAGAATAAATCCTTATATCAGCAGATTTGCTTAAGTTATCTAAGCCATCCAGGCTTTTAAGGTTGATATTATTGGTTATCAATATCTGATTGGCTTCCTGCAATTTTTCCAATCCATTCAGATTACTCAGGGATAGGTTGTCAAAAAGTACAAATTGCTCGTTCATGGAAGTCAAGGATTTCAATCCTTCTAAGGAAATCAATCGATCGTTGTTTTTGATGGACAAAATTTTTGAGACAGATTGTAAATTTTCCAAACCTGTCAACTCCTTCAACTGAAGGTTATCTTCAATCTCCAGAAAGTCAATTGTTTGTACATTCTCCAAACCTTTTAGGCTTTCCAGGTCATCATTGTACCGAATGATAAGTCCCGATACTTCCTGTAGATTTTTCAATAGGGACAAATCCTCTACTTCATTGGTATAGTGAATGGCCAAAACGCCATTTATTTTCGTATAATCTTTATCAGCAATGGCCTCAAGATCTGAAAGTGATCGCACTTCCAGGTTCCCTTCATAGACGACAGGCAGTGAAGGCCCTTCCTTTTCTGTACAAGCGAGGATTACAAACAGATAGGCCAACAACAACAATGGTTTTTTCATCACATTCAATTTAAGGAGGCAAAAGTAATGGATTTTAATGTTTAGGCCAAAGTATTCGGTTGTATTGAGCCTGCGATTGATTTTACTTGTTTATTTAGACAGTGCCAAATATTATGCCTACGGTTTCCACACAGTAAAAACCTACACCTCAAGCATTCCTTTTATAACTACTTTATTTCCTTATCTATTCCTATCCTTTCCTTATTGATGATTATTAATTCCTTACCAAGGAATATAATTTCCTTATAAGTTACCAATGATTCCTTACTAAACACCTAGACTCCTTATCAATTTTCATCCATTCCTTAATAACCTTTAATACTTCCTTATCATTAATCATATCTTCCTGAATGTTTCTTACCTATTCCTTAATGCTAATATACAACTCCTTAAATCATACCATAAATCCTTATTGACACCATTAAGTTCCTTACTTACATTCTTTCCATCGCGTTAAACCCGGATTATTCAATGGGATTTCTCCGCCCTGACAATGGTCAGGGGTGAAGTCTGTCCCGACTTTACTGGAAGTGTGCAATTGCAAGAAAATCAGGCTGTTTTGAGTTTTTAGCCTTGCACCGCTATGGTGCAATTTAAAACAGCAGCGAAGTGACTGATTTTAAAGCGATTTCACCATGTAATAGATTGCATATTTCGAGTTTTAGTAATTCATAGACTTTCATCTAGCCCTTACAAATATGCTAGTATTCCGCCTGGGTCTTAAGAATGATCAACATTGAATTCCATATTAACTTAGAATACTTCCCCTTCAAATTCATCAAAAAATAGATATAATTCTACATCACTTTTATACAATAACACCAATCCCAGGTTCTATCATTTTTTATTTAGGTCAAAATCACCAAACAAAAATATAATAGTATTCAATAATTATTTATTTGTATTTATTATATTTAAAGTAATTATTTATACATAATAACCACATTATATTTTGTTTTGAGATTCAATTAATTTAACCACACTACTTATGAGAAATGATTTAAGATTTAAGGGCATGGTTTCCCTTATATTTATTTTACTCCTCTTTCTGGAAGAGGTAAAAGCCCAGGATCCAATTGTTCGCGGAACGGTAACGTCCTCGGAAGATGGACAGGTAATTATTGGTGCTACCTTATTATTACAGGGTGGTCAAGCTACAAATCAGGGCACGGTCACAGATGTGAACGGTCAATACAGTCTTTCTGTTCAGGGGCCTGAATCCACACTGGTGATATCAAGTATTGGATACATCTCCCAAACCATAAAAGTGGGAAACAGATCCGAAATCAATATCCAGTTGGATCCTGATATTAGTGAACTATCAGAAGTAGTGGTAACTGCTTTTGGAATTAAGCGAGAGAAAAAGGCCTTGGGTTATTCAGTTCAGGAAGTGAGCACCGAAGAATTGACCCAAGCTAGAGAACCCAATGTGGTCAACTCCCTCAAAGGGAAAGTAGCTGGCGTTCATGTCAACCCTACCTCTGGTGGTCCCGGTGGTTCATCCTATGTAGTCATCCGTGGAAACAGCTCATTAACAGGAAATAACCAACCCTTATACGTAGTGGATGGTATCCCCATTGACAATCAAACCCTTGATCCTGCATCCAGTTTCTCTGGTTATGACTATGGAGATGGAATAGGCAATATCAATCCAGACGACATTGAAAACATTTCTGTATTGAAAGGACCAAGTGCTGCTTCTATGTATGGTGCTCGAGGAGCCAATGGTGTCATTTTGATCACCACTAAGTCAGGGAAAAAAGGACAAGGAATAGGTGTGGAAATCAATTCCAATTACACCTTCGAAACACCAAGTGTAAACCCTACCTTTCAAAACACCTGGGGCGGTGGATATGATGACAATTACAGTGCCTTTGGCACAGAGGTAATCGATGGGCAAGAAACCTTGGTTTGGCCCGGCTGGTTATTGGACCAATGGGGAGGAGCTATGGACGGAAGACCTATTATTTATGATTATGCCAGAGATTGGGGAGTAAAACCATACACCGCTCAGCCTACCGACAATATTGAGAATTTTTACAGGACAGGAACAACAAGCACCAATACAGTCTCTGTGTTTGGAGGAAATGAAACCAGTACCTTAAGGCTTTCATTCTCAAACATGAACAACAAGAGTATTGTACCTAACAACACCCTTGATCGGCAAACCATCACCCTAAGAGGGTCTCATCAAGTTTCTGAAAAGCTGCTCGTAGATGCAAAGATCAACTACACCAGACAAGAAGGCAATAATCGAATTCAAAATGGAATCAGCTTCAGCAGTTTACAATCCAGCTTGGAAGTGATGCCAAGAAGCATAGACCTGGATTGGCTCAGGGACCATACCAAAGCTGATGGGCTTATGTCAAGTTTTAAGCCTGGCTCACCTTATAACCCCTATTGGATTACGGAAAAATTCAAGAACAATGATACCAGAGACCGGGTAATAGGCATGGCTAGGGTAAAATATGATTTTACAGATTGGCTGAGCATACAAGGTAGAACCGGGACAGATTTCTATACCGACAACAGGTTTGCAATGGTTCCTCAGGGAACTCCGGGGGGAACCAATCTTAATGGGCAGGTAAGAAATACCATGTGGCGTGTCAAGGAAGAAAACAGTGATGTATTGCTGACCGCTACAGGGGATATAAACAGCGATTTCAACGGCACGTTATCTATAGGCGCCAATCATTTGAACCGAGACCAAGAGGTGGTAGAAGTAAGTGGTCAAAACCTTGACATTCCCGATTTGTACCACATCAACAATGCCTCTTTGGTTTTCCCACGTAATTACAGCATTCAAAAACAAATGAATTCTGTCTATTTTCAAAGTCAACTGGCATTTAGAAATTACCTGTTTCTTGATATTACGGGAAGAAACGATTGGTCCTCTACTTTAGGAGTGGAAAATCAATCCTTCTTTTACCCTTCCGTAAGTACGAGTTTCGCTTTTACAGACTTTTTGGAAATGGATTCCCCCATCTTAACTTTTGGAAAGTTTAGGGCTTCTTATGCAGAAGCAGGAAATGATGCCGATCCTTATTTAACCAGAGCAGGTTATTCTTTGAGTACCCAAACTTTCGACGGTCTTCGCCTTGCATCCATCCGAAGCAATGTTCCCTTAGAAGACTTGAAAAATGAGCTAACCACCTCTTTTGAGCTAGGTATGGATTTAAGGTTTTTCGACAACAGGCTGGGGATTGATTTCACCTATTATACCCAATCGACTACAAACCAAATCCTACCTGTAGAGATCTCTGCAGCTACTGGTTTCAATACTCGTTTGATCAATGCAGGCGAGATCCGAAACCAAGGCTTGGAATTAATGATCAATGCCAAGCTGTTAAAGGCTGGCGATTTTACCTGGGACTTGGGCATCAATGGATCTAGAAACAGGTCCGAAGTGGTATCTCTAGCACCGGGCATAAACAGCCACACCTTATTGAGCGGAACAGGAACTATTGAGGCAAGAGTAGGCCAACCCTACGGGAACATTGTTGGTTTTGCTAAAAAGAGAAATGAGGACGGAAGGATTTTGGTATCCGAGCTAGGCAAATGGCAAAGAGCAGATGAAATGACCGTTTTGGGAAATATTCAACCAGATTTTCTAGGTGGCATAACCAATACTTTTTCCTATAAAGGATTTGTATTAAGTGGAATGCTCGACTTTAGATTAGGAGGTCAGGTTTATTCTTACAGTAAATATGATCAGATGGCCAAAGGCACTGGAAAATTTACAGAAGCAAGGGATACCGAGGATTTGATTGTGGATGGTCTGATTGAAAATGCTGACGGAACATTTACAGAAAATAACATTTCCTTATTGTCTCATCAATATTATGCCGAGCAGGGCCCTTGGGGAGGAATTGCCGAGACCATGGTCATCGACGCTGATTATATGGCTTTAAGGGAAGTTACTTTTGGCTATAATTTTAGCAAAGGATTTTTAAGCAAGACTCCATTTATCAATGCCCGCTTATCCATTGTAGGAAGGAACCTATTGTACCTTTACCGTGATCCTGAATTTAAATTGATGGGCATCAGCCCTGAAACAGCCTTTAACAGTTCCACAGCGGCCCAGGGGGTAGAAGCACGTGGCCTACCTACTACTAGGAGCATGGGTTTTAACTTATTTTTGACTTTCTAATCAACTGAGTTATGCAAATAATAAATTTAAATATAAAGAGAAAAAGCATTGCATCTCTTTTGGTGCTGCTTATGATGAGCCTAGCTTGTACATCTGATTTTGACGCCATCAATACGGATCCAACATTGTTGACAAAGGAGAAGATTCAACCCAAGACCATTTTTACCAATGTATTGAAGAGCTCCATCTTTGAGTCCTATAACAGTGGGACAATTGGGGAGTTTTCAGGGTACTTTGCCAATCAGGCAAGTGGTAATATTTTCTCCAATGCGGATTACACCTCCCCTTTCAATTATTACAGGGATTATATCATCAACATCAGTGAAGTCATGCGCCTCACTGCTAACGATCCACAGAAAAATGACCAAAATGCAATGGCCAGGATCTGGAAAGTGTGGTTGTATCATTGGGTTACGGATGCCTATGGAGACATCCCTTACTTTGAAGCTGCACAGGGCGTAGAAAATGTTATTAACCAACCAAAGTACGATACCCAGGAAGAGATTTATACCGATATGCTCAAAGAGTTGAAAGAAGCAGCAACGCAATTGGGAGCCCAGGGAGATCAATTGTCTTTCGGTAATGCGGATATCCTGTATCAGGGAAATGTGGAAAATTGGAAGAAATTCGCCAATTCCCTACGTTTTAGACTTGCCATTAGAGCCCGCTTTGCAAGTCCAACACTGGCTTCCGAAAATATTTCTGATGTGATTAATAGTCCTTTAATTGATGAAAATTCAGAAAACGCCTCATTGCGTACCCTTCCACCAAGTTCATCAGAAAACACAAACAATGTCAATTATATCTGGACCAGAGAATTGACGGCCACTACTCCTATGTTTGTGGGATTTCCCATAATGGATGTAATGATTCCTACTGCCGATCCGAGATTGCCAGTATTGGCCAGTCCTGCACTTGACGGTTCCGGCTCTTTCCGAGGTAGACCTATACAATTGCTCCAGGAGGAAAAAGAACCTTATGGGCAGGAAATGGTGGCCAGTGTAGGCCCTTTATTAAAAGAGGAAACCTATGATATAATCGTGATGAATGCTGCCGAAGTGCTCTTCCTAAAAGCAGAAGCTGCCTTTGCAGGCATTACCGGAGAAGACCCCAACCAACTATACCGTATGGGTATACAGGCTTCTATGGAACAATATGCCATTCCTGAAACAGCTATACACGATTTTCTAGGTGGAGCAACAGGAACTCTGACGGGCACCCAGGAGGAGCAATTTGAAAAAATTGTTACCCAAAAGTACATTTCCACCTTTTTCCAGCACTATCAGGGATGGGCTGAATTTAGAAGAACAGGCTATCCAAGGGTATGGATTGGAAGTGATGCGGGAGTTACAAATGGTCAGGTACCGAGAAGGTTGACCTATCCAAATGATGAATACCTAAAAAATGAGGCGAATGTCAAAGCAGCAGCAGATAGAATGGGAGGCAATGACTTGTTGACCCGGGTTTGGTGGGATGCACGCGAAGGTGTACCGATCAGGCATCCCCTACAGGATGTTTTCCCTCCAAATTAATTAGGTAGACAAAAAATTTCATATTATTGAGACAAAAGCCGGCAAAATTCGCCGGCTTTTTCTATTTGGATTACCTTTTGAAGCATTGGCTTTCAAAGATTGGCATGATAAGTCTTAGGTAAAGCTGAAATTATTTAATCCCATTTCGAAGCAAAATCGCATTCGTCCAATCAGCTTCCCCGTAAAATCTTTTCCATCTTTTTACCTTTGCCCAATTCATCCACCAGCTTGTCCAGCCACCTTACTTGCTGCGTCAATGGGTTTGTAATCTCCTCCACGCGATAGCCACATATAAGGCCTTTAATCAGATGAGCATTTGGGTTTAATGTGGCCTGCTGAAAAAATGATTCAAAAGTAACTTTGCTTTCAATGAGCGCATGCTGCTGTTTCTCATCATAACCCGTTAACCATTCAATTACCTGATGCAATTCTTCTTTTGTCCTACCCTTCCGCTCTATTTTTGTAAGGTAATGTGGGTATACCGTGGCGAATGTCATTTTGGCAATCCGTTCATCGTGGTGACTTGTATCTTTCATAGAAAAAAGGGATTTTATGTTCTTTGATACCTATTCTTGTATTGAAGCTGTCGACAATAGTGTGCTTTTAGCAATCCTAAAAAAGGCCTGGGGCCCAACCCTACCGAAATGCTTTTGGCTTTAGCTTTTGGCCTGCACTTTCTGCAATCTCCAATACTCTTTTTTCTCTGGTTTCTACTCTTTTAGCCATCGCAATCCATTGTAGTAAGCTTTTCCTGCCAGATTTACTTAGACTATTGAAGAAGTCTCTTGATCCTGGGAATTCATTGAATTTGCTTGCTAAATCCGAAGGGACTTCCAGGGTTTCAGCAGCATCCAAGATTGACCATGAGCCATTTCTTTTGGCAATTTCCACGGCTCTTAAGCCTGCCTCCGACATCAAGCCTTTTTCTACTAAAGCTTCAATTTTGTCTTTATTCGTTTTAGACCAGATACTGTTTGCCTTTCTTTTGCTGAAGTATTGTCTATACTTTTCATCATCTATAGGCTTTTTCAGACTATCTATCCAGCCAAACCGCAAAGCTTCATCTACAGATTCGCTCCAGGTAAGGTTTGGAGTGGGTGATTTTTTCTTATAAACAATGAGCCATACCGCCTCTTTTATTATATGATGGCGTTCTAGCCAATCGCTCCATTCTTCTTTGTTTGTTGGACAGAAATCCTCGATTACTACCTTGGTCATGGTTTTAATTCATTCTTTTAACTATTAGCGATTTTCTTGCATACAATCTTCCAAAATATTTGCCCCGGCTTACCTTTTATACTTTTCGAAGGTTCCATTATTTTCTCTGAATCTTGTAAGCCAAAGTCTCCAAATTCATCCTTTACAGCGTCTAAGTTATAAAAAAACAATTCAACACCATGAGGTGTCAAAAATCGGTTCTTGTCAATCATCGCCCCTTTCCCAAAAGCATGATCATCGGTAGAAATGGCTACAAAAATCATAATACCATTTTCTCTAAGCTGATTGTAACAATCGACAATTAGTTTGGCCCTTTCCTTTTCATCAAGCAAATGAATCAAAGCATAGCAAAAGATCCCATCAAAAACTTCATTGTCAAAAGGCATTTCACTTACTGAGCCATGGTGCACATTGACTTCGCTCCCATAAGTCTTTTTAGCAATTGCAATTGCTGTTTCTGAGATTTCTATTCCGGTTACATAAAAGCCTTTATCCATAAAAGCCTTCGCATTTCTCCCATAGCCAAAGCCGGGAATCAAGATTTTGTGCAAACCATGCTTTTGAAACAACTTAATGGCATCAAATACAGCATCAGCCGGGCTGAATCCCCACATGGATTGCTTGTCTTTAAAGTTTTCTTCCCAAAATTCCGTCATGTTTTGCTTTTTTACCAAAATTCTTTGCATTGCCTACCAATTTATAAATTTTTCAATTGGTATTTGCCATCTCGTTAAAGTTAAGGTATCGCTCCTATGGAGCTGGTGATAATTCAAAAACCTAGTGCTACTAAAATAAAACTCCTACAGAGTTTTGGACATAAGTTATTATTAAACTACAAATGTTTAAGCCCTATCGAATCAAATCAAACCATTTTGAAACCAATTCGAAATTACCTGCAATAAATGAGGCAATTACATTCAAAACAAAGAAAAGCCAGACCAATTTAAATTGGAAGATATTACCTTTTAAATCCTTAATAAACAGATTTTTTATCAAATCATCTTTCTTCTCTTTTGATTCAATATTCATTAGGTATTATCGAACTCCACCATCAAAGTCAAGCACTTTTAGTCCTTCTATTGAAAGTTCATAGGCGTTCTTATTCTTACACTTAATTAAGCCTAAAATTTTGGCGCGGGTAATGGCTTTATCTCTAATATCGGGAATACTTTGATGAAAGGGGATCATGCCATTTTCATAACATTCAGCCAAAATCAAATTAATTTCATCTTCAATTTGTTTTTCCATATTTTAATCACATAAAATTTAAACAAGTAATTTAGAAATCTCTTAAACTATTAATGCTCCAGAGGAGCAATATTTTTGTAGCATATTGTACCGTCTATGATCAGGAGCTCCAGAGGAGCGGCACCACATTCCAACCAATCAAACGTGTATTGGTCTTCTGAACCCTGAAACCTAATTAGAAATTCTCGGTTTCGTACTGCAATGACGTACTGTATTAAAATTTAGGTATCGCTCCTATGGAGCTGATGATAATTCAAAAAATTAGGGCTACAAAAATGAAACTCCTACGGAGCTTTAATATGCTCTAGAGGAGCGGCTCCTCATTCCAACCAATCAAATAAGTATTGATCTTCAAAAGAAACTTCGAATTCTTTCAAAAATGTCATATACTCTTCTCTAAATGATGTTCGTTTATGATGTTCTGGCTGATTATAAATATAATTCACCACCGCGTCTAACTGACTTTTTCCATAGCTAAATGCACCATAACCTTCTTGCCAATTAAATTTCATTTTCCTATGTTCATTAACCCATTTTGTGGTATTTGATTTAATATCCCTAGCTAAATCTGAAATTGACTGTGAAGGGTTTAAGCCTACCAATATATGGCAATGGTCAGGCATAAAATAAATGGCCAACATTTTGTGTCTTTTGTTAGATATTATCCCCGAAATGTATTTTTCCATTGGAACCCTGAAACTCTCTTTAATTATTGATTCGCGGTTTTTTACAGCAAAAACGTACTGTATCAAAATTTGGGTAAAGGTATTCGCCATGTCGTTAAAATTTAGGTACCGCTCCTAGGGAGCTGGTAATAATTCAAAAATCCAGTGCTACAAAAATAAAACTCCTACGGAGCTTAACCACAACTTAATCCATTGAAAATAATATAATTAAACCTAAGAAATAAAACAAATTCGATCGTGTATTGCTAGTTAAATAAACTAATATTTTGTTCTTTCATTGTTCTATATAGCCCCCTATTTACGAACTATTATTTACTCAAACCTAGAAACAAATCCTTCTTGCTCCCCCCATAATTCACTTAGGAATTATGGGGGGAGCAATATTTTTGTAGCCTATTGTATCGTCTTTGATCAGGAGCTCCAGAGGAGCGGCACATTCCAACCCTTCAAAAATGTATTGGTCATCAAAAGGAACATTGAATAACTATAATCAAATACCCATAAAAAAACCTTTGCATCTTACCTCCTATTTCCCTTATTTGGGGAAATAACTGTAAATTGCTTGCAATAAAGGCAATGGCCAGATTAGGCCTGTCCATCGTATCAAAACAACTCCTTACACATGAAACAGATTCTCCTAAGCTTCAGCTTTTACCTGGTATTTACCGGAATTATCATAGCACAAAGCAGCTACCGCCCTGATCTCTTTTTTAGGGAAGACTGGAAAGAAACCCCCGCAGAAATACCTGTCAACCAAAACCATGTGCAGAATGAGAATTTAACCGTACAATTATATGGACCGGGAAAAGATGTAATCAAAAAAAGCAACCATGAAAAACCCGTAGACGATCCTTTTTACATCTGGTCAGGTTTATGCGAGGGCAACTGGATGCTAAGCCTTAAACACCGCCAACAAAACGTAGACCTTACAGGTTTTGCCAAAGTGAAATTTCGCTCCAAACAAGTAGGTCTAAGAGAACTTAGAATTTCCCTGAAACTGGCTGATGGAAAGTGGCTGGTAAGTGACCAATCTGCCGGCGCTTCTAAAGACTGGCGCATCTGGGAATTCAATATACAGGACATCAACTGGCACCACCTGGACCCTACAGGCATAGTAGCCATAGGTGCGGCAACTGATCCAGACTTATCGAATGTGGAAGAAATAGGCTTTACCGATTTAATGCCTGGAGGACAATCCAAAGCCTGCTCAAGACTGGACTGGATAGAAGTTCATGGTCGACCGGTGATAAGGTAATTCTTGACTTAAGCTTACACCCAATATCATAGGAGAATCGTCATTCCGAGACCTAACATTTTCGAAATGCAGCAATCCAACGACAATACCCAATGTCGCACCTCAGTGGGGTGCAATATTTGTAGCCCTGGGAAAGCCGACGCAGGAGATGCGACCAGTTTTTGACATTTCGCTCACGATAAACATTTGTGCACCTTCCTCGTATTTATTTCGATTTTCGGTACCAATCTTACCATGTTCAAGTTCGATTAGCTCATCAAATGTATTTATATTATTATAATCTTTCATTATTTTCTTTATCAAAATACTGATGCATTAACCTACTTGCTTTGTCTATTTCTTTTTTCGGTGTTTTTTGGGTCTTTTTCTTGAACATTAGAAAGGATCACTGATTGCATCAATTAAAATAAGAAAATTTAGGGAATAAATCACCAATAGAATAAAGATAAAAAAGCAGCTTAATGGCTATTTTAATAGATAAATCCTGTGTTGGAAATACCCAGTATTGTCTTTACTGAGTTAAAAATTTCCCTACTAACCCCCTGGAATCAATTCATTTTGTTTATATTATTAACCAGTAAATGTTAATTATATAAACAAAATGCACCTTAACTGCCACAGTCACTACAGCTTCAAGTACGGCACACTCTCTGTTGAACAGCTTGTAGTGGAAGCCAAGAAGCAAAAACTCGACGCCCTGGCCCTGACAGATATCAATAGCTGTTCGGGGGTGTTTCCTTTTATCCGGGAGGCCCAAAAAAATGGCATTCACCCGGTCATAGGAATAGATTTTCGCAATGGCAACAAACAGCAATTTATCGGTTTGGCCAAAAATCAGGAAGGTTTTTATGAACTGAACAAGTACCTTTCCCATCACCTGATGAACAAATTGCCTTTTCCCGAAAGGGCACCGGTATTCGATCACAGTGTGGTAATTTACCCTTTCACGGAAAGCGTCTTTGACCTGAAGGAGAATGAATACCTTGGCATACATCCTTCGCAACTCAACCGGCTTCCTTACAGCCCATGGGCCAAATCCAAAGAACGCCTGGTGCTTTTGCAACCGGTTTCCTTTGCCAGCAAAACGACCTTCAACGCCCATCGCCTGCTACGGGCCATGGATGGCAATACCTTGCTCAGCAAGCTTCCGCTTAGCGAACAGGGAGATCCCACAGATCGGTTTTATGGCTATGCCGACATGGTTGGGCGCTGTGAGGGGCACAGTTACCTGATTTACAATTCTCAAAAGCTTCTGGAGCAGTGCCAATTTTCCTTTTATTTTCAAGCTGTGAAAAATCGGCGGGATATTCTGGGATCTGACTGGGAAGACTTTGATTACCTGCGACAGGAAACCTACAAAGGCGCCCTTCGCCGCTATGGCAGCCTGGATGAAACCAAAGAAAAACGCATTATAAAAGAGCTGGAGATTATCCAACAAAAAGGCTTTGTTTCTTACTTCCTGATCAATTATGATATTGTCAATTTTGCACAGCACAAAAACTTCTTCTATGTAGGCCGGGGCAGTGGGGCCAATAGCATCGTGGCTTATTGCCTGGCCATTACAGATGTGGACCCCATTGAGCTGGACCTGTATTTCGAACGTTTTATCAACCTTTACCGGGAAAACCCACCTGATTTTGACCTTGATTTTTCCTGGAAAGACCGGGATGAAATCACCCACTATATATTCGACACCTATAATCAACCCAAACAGGACCATGTCTGTCTGCTGGCTACTTTTAACACCTTCCAATACAATTCCGTACTGAGGGAACTGGGAAAGGTCTTTGGCCTACCCAAATCGGAAATAGAATCCCTGATCTACTATGGTGACAAGCTAGGCAGCAGCAATTACATTCCCGACCAATATGGGAAACTGATCTATCAATACGCCAAGGTGATTCGCAATATGCCCTCTCATTTAAGCATCCATGCCGGAGGAATACTGATTTCCCACAAGCCCATCCATTATTACACCGCTACCGAGTTACCACCGAAGGGCTTTGCTACTTCCCAGTTTGACATGCATGTGGCTGAAGACATTGGTTTGCATAAATTCGACATTCTCAGCCAAAGAGGCCTTGGACATATCAAAAGTGCATTGGAGCTGATCCATACAAACCAGGGAAAAACAGTGGATATCCGTCAGGTAGCTGCATTTAAGAAAGACCCTGCCATCAAAGCACATCTTCGTGAAGGCCGTACCATCGGGGCATTCTATGTAGAATCTCCCGCCATGCGTATGTTGCTGGCCAAAATGAAAGCCGATGAATACCTGGAGTTGGTAGCGGCCAGTTCCATCATTCGTCCTGGTGTGGCTCGTTCGGGTATGATGCGGGAATACATTCTGAGACATGTAAATCCCGCCCGTAGGGAAAGGGCTCATCCTGTATTGAATGACATCATGCCTGAAACTTACGGCATCATGGTCTATCAGGAAGATGTGATCAAAGTGGCTCACCATTTTGCTGGGCTCACACTGAGTGAAGCGGATGTCCTCCGAAGGGGAATGAGTGGCAAATCCCGCTCAAAAGGAGCCTTACAAAGAGTCAAAGATCGTTTTTTTTCCAATTGTCAAGAAATGGGCAGGGATGCAACAGTCACCGGAGAAGTTTGGCATCAGATCGAGAGTTTTGCCGGATACTCTTTTGCCAAGGGGCATTCGGCCTCTTTTGCTGTGGAAAGCTATCAAAGCCTGTACCTGAAGGCCCATTATCCTCTGGAATTTATGGTGGCCGTTATCAATAATTTTGGTGGTTTTTACCATACAGAATTTTACATACACGAGCTGCGAATGAATGGCGCAGATGTACAGGCCCCACACCTGAATGAAAGCGACTATTTCACCAATATCAAGGGAAAAACAGTTTACTTGGGCTTTGTACACATGAAATACCTGCAACAAGAAACCTCCAAAAGGCTATTGGCTGAAAGGCAAAAGGCTGGCCCCTATGCTGGACTGACTGATTTTATCTCTAGGGTAGATATCAGTCTGGAGCAAGTGCTGATTCTGATCCGAATCGGTTGCTTTCGTTTTACAGGGAAGAGCAAACAAGAGAGTTTATGGGAAGCCCATTTTATCATGCACCGCAAAAAAAGTCCTGTTGGTGGAAGTCAGCGCTTGTTTGCCAATGCGGGCTTCCGTGAGCTAAAGGCGCCCGTGCTGGAAGATTTGGACCTGAGACAGGAGATTATCGATCAACTGGAGATTCTGGAATTCCCGTTAATCAGCCCTTTCCACTTGGTGAAAGATCAGAAAACTTCGGGAATTGCTGCATTGGAAATGAAGCAATTCCTGGGCAAGCGTGTTCAGCTTATTGGCTACTTGGTCACGGTCAAGTACACGCGCACCGTTAAGGGAGATATAATGAATTTCGGCACTTTTATAGACAAAGATGGGCACTGGATAGACACGGTCCATTTCCCTCCGGTGGTAAAAAAAACACCTCTAAAAGGGCGGGGCATCTACCTTATCAAAGGAAAGGTAACTGAGGAGTTTGACTTTTACAGCATAGAAGTAAGCAGTTGCGAAAGGATGGCCTACTGGAATGCCGAGGATTAACCTTAGAAAAACGAGGACGGTAATCACTTCTATACAAGCGTTCTAGGCCAATCCTCCCTTAGCATTTGATCATTCCCTTTAAAATGAATAAAACCTTATTTGAAATGGAATATCGCTAAATTTTAATTAACTTAATAGTTCAATCATTTTACTATGAAAAAGACAATCCTACTACAAATCTGTTTGATCAATTGCTTTTTCTCATGTGGATCCAAAGATAATGACAACCTCTCAGACACTTCCTACGCTTTAGAAATAGTGGATTCAGTACAGGTGGATTTTCTAGGAAACCTGCAACTTTATGCCGTTCACTCCACTAAAGATTTATTTCTTTTCCATGAATTCCAGCAAAATCAATTCATCCTCACGGATAAAAACGGGGAGGTTCTTTCCACCTTCGATCAACCGGGCGATGCGCCCAGCTCCTATGGCAGTACCGCTTGTTCCGCTACTTTTGTAGGAGACAGTATTGTTGTCATGGGGAGACAAAAGCTGGTGATATATAACCTTGATTTTGACTATATTAAAAGTCATCAGAAACCCTATGCAGGTCAAGGTATGACTTACTCCGGCTTTGATCATTTGCATAAGGTCAATATAGGCGATGAAACCAACCTAGTTGCCTTTACCGGAGGAGCCCAACATCCAGTCGCAACAAATCAGGAGGACTATTACAACCATTTCAACACCTTTGACCTTATCAGCCTTGATTCAGGGGGCTACGTACCCATTACTCCCCTGCATCCTAAAAGCAGGTACAAACAGGGTAAGGCTTTTAATTTTATCAGGCCAATGTTTCAGGTGAATGAAGACAAGATTCATTTTGTTTTTGCCACAGACACCTTATTTCATACCCATGACCTGAGCAAAGCGGAAAATGGATTAACCGTGGAAGGTATCCCATTTGATGATTTTATCCTTAATCCGGGATACCCGTTTGGGGGAAGTGAAGATTACGACACTCCTAAGCCTAGGAAAGGTGAAGTAGAAAGCTATTTTAAGGTGGATGAGAAAGACCTGATCCTTTACCGGTCCGGATTGTCTCTTGATGTTATCATTGCCAACAAAACGGCCACCCAGGAGGATGCCAAAAAAATTAACGCCCGATTGAACCCCTTAAAATTTCTGGTAAGAGAAGCTGAAGGGGTATACAGCGAAGTCGGCCTCTGTCCCACCAATTTTACCCCTACACATGTAGATGGTAAAAATCGGTTGTGGGCGCGACAGCATGTTGAGCTTTTGGATCAGGAGCCTGAATTCTATACCATCTATCAGGTAGCATTGGTGCCGCAGTAGAAGTAATTGCTGGAAATAGCTAGAGAATTAATAACCCCAAAAAGGGTACTTAGTGACGATATAATAAATTTAGGCCTATTTTAACTCAAAATCAGGTTGCTAGCACTGGTTATAAACAGATTTTTTGATTTTAAATGATATTTTTACAAATCACATCCAAAAAGTCGGATAAGATCCAATCGATGAATTTTGGAACCGCTAGCGATGTGAAATACATCATCCAATAATCTCAAAAAGACAATCACTATGCGAGTAATTTTTCTTTCCGCAATTTTTTTGGCCTGCTTAAGCATAAATGCAGAAGCACAAAATTCAGTAAGGGAGGCTGGTCATATAGGGGTAAAACCAAATAATGCGATTAATGGAAGTTCAAAAGACAGAGATAGGGCTGGAATCGTGCTTTCATCAAGAGCTAAAGGAGAGTCATTGCAAAATTTCGATACTGAATTAGGTATAGTAATTTCTCCTCCACCGGGAAGAATGGCCATTGTGGCGGATGGCAATTCCCCTGATCCGGATGACTTAGGTGGAACAGCTGTTTCTTTAGCTTTGTTGCGGGCAGCAGGATTAACAGACAGATTGGTGCATTATTCCCACAGTTGTGATTTGGTTAGAGGGGCAAGAATTTCTGAAAGGGCTGAAAGGGAGCGGCACTATTTGATGCAAGTAGCCTGCGATGTTACGGCCCGCAGATGGGGAGGATATGATTCTCTGGTGTTTTTCGACGCCCTTTGGCAACAAGAGGAAACCGTCAATGATCTAGCTAAAGCCATAAATGAATCTTCGGCCGAAAACCCATTGTGGATCATTGAAGCAGGTGAGCCTGACATTATAGGACTTGCTTTGGAGGCTGCCGATTACGGTAAACACCAATTTGTAAAGGTAATTACCCATCATCCGGCGAATGACAATGCAGGAGATTTTTATACCTGGAAACAGGTATTGGATTTTGGAGTTGAAGAAGTTCGCATTCCTGATCAAAACATAAACTTGAAGGTGGATTTAGCACAATGGGATTGGGCCAAAAATCACGCTGATCCAAGAATTCAGTGGGTATGGATGCTTGGAAAAATAGCAGAAGTAGATGATGTAGTCAAATTTCAAAAAGGTAAATGGGATTGTTCGGATGCAGGCATGGTCCTATATTGGATAACCGGAGCCACTGATGGAGGCATGAAATCAGGAACAGTAGAAAATGTAAAAAGTATATTATTGAATTATATTGAAGCCAATCCATTTAAACCCTAAATAGGCAATAAATACCCCATTGCTCACTGACAGCAGCACTAAATACCAAGCCCCCAACTCTAGAAAGAATTGGGGGCTTGGTATTTTTAGTTTTCCGTAGGTTTCCACGGTTATTGTTGTTTAGAAAATAAAGAGTTGTGAAATCAATTGCTAACCGCAATCGGTTTTACCTCTACTGTAAGGGAATCAACTACATTGACTTCATAACCCAAATTGACCTCTATTAAGCTTGCTTCCTCCATAAATTTATTAGCGCCTTCTTTACTCACCTGTGTATCCCAGGCATACAAGCGTCTCAGGTTAGGTAATTTAGACAGGTGATCAAGTCCAGTGTCCGTAATTTTTGTTCCATAAAGGTTAAGTGATTCTAAATAATCCAATCCTGCCAAATGGACCAAGCCTGCATCAGTGACAGTTGTTTTTTCAGCTCTCAATCGGGTAAGGTTTTTTAATTTCCCTACAGCCTCCAATCCTTCATCAGACAATTGGGTATCTTTAACATCCAACCAGGTAATTTGGTCAGGAAAGTCTGTAGCCAATCTCCCAAGTATGGCATCTACTGAATCCTTTCTATACAAAGTCACCTGTAGCCAATTGTCTTCATTAGAAAGCCGCTTAATAGCAATGCCTTCATTCACATAAGCATTTAATTTTTCTTCGTCAATGGCAGTAGTACCTTCTGCCAGTAGTACCTCTACAGCGGATTTGTTTGCATTGGGGTCAGATAAGGTAAGCAATACATTTTTTACTTCCTCATCTGCCTTAAGTTCAGCTACCTTCTTATCAAAAGGAGCTCCTTCATTGATCCACCACTCGAGCAAAAGCACTTGATCATCAGTCAACTGAGACTTTCCTTTAGGAGGCATATGGTCATCATGGTTTTCTTCCAGGTGAATCCTTTTGATCATCTCACTTTCTGCTGCACTTCCGGGTTCTAATATGGCACCATTTTCCCCACCTTTCAAAAGCGCTTCCTTTGTATGCATTTGTAGGTCCCCTTTCTTCTTGCTGGCATTGTGGCAGGAATTGCACCGCTGCTCCATGATGGGATGGATGATGTCTACATACACTACCGCCTCATCCAGGTTTTCAATTAGTTTTGGTCCTTTAGATTCTACAGGTATACCAGCCAGTTTTTTCATGGTATCAGGCATATACTGAGTAAGGTAGGTAGAACCATGTGTAAGTGATCCTCCATAGTGACCAGCTCCAGCCAAAAACAACATCATTATAGAAAGAGAGCCCAAATAAGCCCTTTTGATTTGTAGGGTAGGTTTTTTTTCTCTTTGGAAATGCAGCCACCAGCTACCGAAAGCAAAAAGCACCAATAATATTCCTGCCCATTTATGAATAAACAGCAGATCTTCCCCATAATCTCCAGCCTGGGCCAACATCAATCCTAAAATGGCTGTTAATAATGCGGACAAGGCACCTAGTGCCAACACAAAACCTACAGCAGGTTTAAGATAGGAAAACTGATCCCTCCGGGATAAAATCTCCATTAGAAACCCCAAGGCTAGAAAACCTATGGGTAAGTGTAAAAACAGGGGGTGAAACCTGCCAAAGAAAATAACAATATCTGATCCTTGCTCCATCTAACTTATGCGATAACTTTACTAACTACTTTACCGGACACATCCGTCAATCTAAAATCTCTTCCTTGTGCAAAATAGGTGAATTTTTCATGATCCATACCCATTAAATGCATAATTGTTGCTTGCAAATCATGGACATGTACTTTATCCTTGATGCCATAATAACCTATTTCATCGGTTTCTCCAAGGGTAAAGCCACCTTTTACACCACCGCCAGCCATCCACACTGGGAAAGCTTCAGTATGGTGATCTCTGCCTTTAAATGGCCATTCTTTGCCTCCCCTATTCTCCTGCATCGGAGTACGCCCAAACTCTCCTCCCCAAACAACGAGTGTATCATCCAACAAACCTCTTTGTTTCAAGTCTTTAACCAATGCAGTCATGGCTTTGTCTATGGGCTTGCATTTTATTGGGAGGCCAGTGTCTAGTGCTTCCCTTTCTGCTACACCATGCATGTCCCAACCCCAATCGAACAACTGAACAAAACGAACTCCCTTTTCCACAAGTCTTCTTGCAAGTAAACAATTATTAGCAAAGGAAGTCTTTCCCGGCTCAGTTCCATACATTTCATGGATATACTCAGGCTCATCATTAATATCCATTACGTCCGGCACAGAAGTTTGCATGCGGTATGCCATTTCATACTGAGAGATTCTGGTCAGGGTCTCCGGATCTCCAAACTCTTTGTATTCTTTTTCATTGATCTGGTTGATGGCATCTATGGTTTTTTTACGCAGCCCCCCATCTATTCCTGATGGATTGGAAACGTAAAGTACAGGGTCACCTTCAGATCGACATTGTACACCTTGATAAACAGAAGGTAAAAACCCACTTCCCCATACAGATTTCCCTGCATCAGGAGTATTACCTCCAGATACTAAAACCATAAACCCGGGTAAATCTTCATTTTCAGAACCTAAACCATAGGTCACCCAACTCCCCATACTTGGACGTCCGAGTCGTGGTGAGCCTGTCTGCAAAAGCAATTGTGCTGGTGCATGGTTAAACTGATCCGTATGCATGGTATTAATCAATGTCACATCATCTACTATGGTTGAAAAATGAGGCAAATTTTCTGATACCATCATGCCTGAATTCCCTCTAGGAGAAAATTCTGCCTGCGGTCCCAACATCTTTGGAACCCCTTGGATGAAAGCAAATTTCTTTCCTTCCAAAAGTGACTGAGGGCAATCTTTCCCATCCAACTTTGCTAATTCCGGTTTGTAGTCAAAAAGCTCCAATTGGGAGGGTGCACCAGCCATGTGCAGGTAAATGATCCGCTTGGCACTGGGAGCAAAATGGGGGACTTGTTTTCGAACAAAAGCCTCTATATCTGCTGGAGTATTCGTAGAATTGCTTCTCCCACAGCCCAATAAGCTTCCCAAAGCAATGCTGCCTAAACCAGTTGTACATTGCTTGATAAAATGTCTTCGGGTCCGGCTTTGCATTTCCCGAAATTGATATTCACTGGTAAGATCTATTCTTTTACTCATGATTTCATCAGAAATTCGTCCAAATTCATTACAACATTCGCCATTACAGTATAAACGGCAAGTGCTTTATCCTCTTCCCCCGTTAATTTACAAATCTCCTCAGGGCTATTTTCAAAATAGGTAGTGGTTTGCTGGTAAATACTTTGTAATGCCTCCAGCTTTTCTTCACTTATCCCTCTTACCATTGCCAAACTGTACATTAGTGAGAGCCTCTCGCTCTCATCAGTATGTGAAGAAAGTAGCACTCTCCTACCCAATGCAATGGCGGCATCTAGGTAAACGGGATCATTTAAGGTAACCAAAGCTTGTAGAGGAGTATTGGTTGCTATTCTTTTTGGGAGGCAAAACTCCCTGCTAGGTGCATCAAAGGAAATAATAGATGGATACGGGCTGGTTCTTCGCCAAAAAGTATACAAAGCCCTTCTGTATTTTTCACTTCCCTTACTTGTCTCCCATTTTGTACCATTATAGACTACTTGCCAAATACCATCAGGCTGTTCAGGCATCACACTTTTACCAAACATCTTTCCGCTTAGTAAACCAGAAATTGCCAATGATTGGTCTCTCACCTGCTCTGCATTTAGCCTAATCCTAGGACCTCTTGCCAGCCATTCATTTAAAGGATCTTTTTCTCTACTTTCCTCGGTAAAGTGGGAGGATTGTCTGTATGTTCCAGACATTACTATCTCTTTTATCAATTTTTTAATATCCCAATCAAAATCATCGCGGAACTTTATCGCCAACCAATCCAAAAGTTCGGGATGAGTAGGTGCAAAACCTTGTGAACCAAAATCTTCAAGTGAGGATACTATCCCTCTACCGAAAAACTGTTCCCAAATCCTGTTGACCATCACACGGGCAGTAAGCGGGTTCTCCTTATCAAACAACCATTTGGCCAGCCCCATTCGGTTTCCTTCATACTCATCAAATGGGTTCCAAATTGCGGGTACTCCTACCTCTACTTCTTCTCCTGGCACCATCCAACTTCCCTTCTCAAATACCCTTGACTCCCTATGGTAATTCTCTGGCAGATCAACCATTACGGGGGTAGCTTCTTTTTCATTTTCGGAATTGAATAGCGCATACATGGCTTTTTCTACTTCCGGGTATTTTTCATTCCCTACTCCCGGCAAAGTATGATGAAGCATCAACCATTCAAAGGTACTAGTTTGTTCTACTCCTTCTTCCCCTTCCCAAACCATATAGAGGTCATGAACTCCGTTCACTGCTTTTATCGGCAAAGAGATGACCTCATTGAGATAATAGGTTTTTTCCTTTTTTTCCTCCTCATCATACTCTTTCTTAAACCTGGCTTTGACCTTCCATTCTCCTATTTTTTCTCCATTAATACTATCCAGATAAAATAAAATCTTTCCTTCACTTCCATTTGTTCTCGCCTTAAACGCCAATCTATCTTCCCCTTCAAATGGCAATTCCTTTGTAAATGAATAGACTTCCTGATCCACCTTAAATGTGGCAGTTCCCTGAATAGGAAGACCTTTGTCCATTTGATAAAAATAATGGGCATATAACTTCGGCACGCCCAGCCTCAGCAAGCGTTCATAATAATCGCCATTTCTATTTTGAGAACCATGCTCATTGGCCCAGTTCTTTATCAATTCCAGGTTTTTCTGGTCTTCTTCTTCAATATAGGTTAACAACACTGGTGCTTCGCTAGGCACATCTGCATCAGCAGTTTGATTAAAAAAAGCCAAGCTTCGGAAATAATCTTCGTGTCGAATAGGATCATATGGATGACTATGACACTGAACGCATTCCATGGTAGTCCCTTGTAAGACCGTCCAAGTGGTATTGACCCGGTCCAATACTGCTGCCACTCTAAACTCCTCATTGTCAGTCCCCCCTTCATCGTTGTTCATGGTGTTGCGATGAAAAGCTGTAGCAATAAAATCCTGATCCGAGGGAGATGGCTTAAGATCTCCCGCTAGTTGGGTAATCACAAACTGGTCGTAAGGAAGGTTTTCGTTGAATGCATTAACCAACCAGTCTCTATATTTCCATATTTCTCTTATTCTATCTGCCTCATATCCTTTTGAATCCGCGTACCTGGCCAAGTCCATCCACATGGCAGCCCATCGCTCACCATAGGCAGGTGAAGCCAATAAGCTGTCCACTACTTTTTCATAAGCACTATCAGAATTATCATTGACAAATTGCTGCATTTCCGTAATTGTCGGAGGTAACCCTGTAATGTCAAAACTAAGTCTTCGTAGTAGGGATTGCTTGTCTGAAGTAGGGTTTGGGCTAAGTTGTTTTTCTACTAATTTTTCCTGAACAAAACGGTCTATATCATTGCTGATCCATTTGGAATCTATTTCAGGAACTGCTGGTTTCTCAGGGGCTTTGTATGCCCAGTGGTCATCCCACTGCGCTCCTTGGTTGATCCATCGTGAAAACAAGTCAATTTCTTCTTCTGAAAGTGGGGTAGATTCCAAAGGCATGCGGTATTCCGGATTATTATGGGTAATCCTTTGGATCAACTCGCTTTTGTTCACATTCCCGGGTACGATGGCCCTTTTTCCGGACTCATTGGCTTCTAGGGCTTCTTCCTCAAACAATAAGCTAAAGCCTCCCGAACGCTTCACTCCACCGTGACAAGCGATGCATTTATTATTTATTATAGGCCTAATATCATTATTAAAGTCGACCCGCTCTCCCAGTACAAGTTCTGGCAAAAACTTATGTTTATTCTCTAAGGGAATTACCCGAACTATCCACCATAATAACCCTAAAATGAAAGTGCATGATAGAATGTATATCAATGCTTTTTTATTGTCAACCATATTCAAATTTCACTATTCAGACCAATCACGAAACAAAGTAATTAAAAACCTGCTTAATTCAAATATATGATTATATGATTGGTTAATACAAAGTGGGTTTCAAAAAAAAGGTAAGCGCCGAACACTTACCTTTACCAAAAAAAAGAATTAAAAAATCACCAACTAGTCTTCAATCATCTCTGGTATTAAGCCAATAAAATGCTCATTTACGTTGTCTTTCACGATATCCCATATTTGTTCATTGTACTCTTTTTCTTTTTCAGGAATCCTCCTATCAGTAATCAGGGTTGACAATACCGTTTCGCCAGTAGTGCCAAATTCTTTGTGACGAAACTCATGGCGCTCGCAAGCAATGCATATGAATAGCAACAATAAAATATCTGGGAGAAACAACAATTTACTTTTCATCTTGATAATTAAATAGTGGGTTCTTAGACCTTACGGTGCTGCATTACTTTTTGTCCTGAAAATTCGACAAAATTTATACTTTTTATTCTGGCTTTGCCCTATTAACTGATTTCGACCAAATTCCATATAAAATTGTAGTCAGTAAAAATAATGGGGGCGCTCATAGAAATTCTCAGTAAATGCAAGCATGGCGCTCTCCTCTTACAGAGAAAGAAATTCCTTAATGACATCTAAAGAAGAGATCCCGCTTTTTTTAAAACGACAGTATTTTGAACATTAATCGACTTGTATAAATTTTTAGAATATAATTCGGCAAAATATTCTAAATCAGCAATTAATATATTGTAAATTATTTACTCCACGCAACCATTGATTAACCAATGTTGTATAGATGGATACAAACCCAGCAAATGTGGAAAAACACCTGTCAAAAAAACTTTTAAACGGAATTTCCAGTGGTGACCGGAGAAGTCAGGAGGAGTTGTACAAACAATTTTACAGTTATGGAATGAGTATTTGCCTCCGATACACTGCTAATAGGCAAGAAAGTCTGGAAATTCTCCATGATGCTTACCTAAATGTATTTCAACACATTGATCGTTACGATCCCCATCGACCTTTTACACTTTGGTTTAGAAGAATATTGATCAATGGTGCCATTAATTTTTACAAAAAAAACCTGAATCACTCCCAAAATATTGGCTTAGAAAATATTTCGGAAATCCCAGATCATGGAAATAACGCCTCAAACGACTTAAAATACAGTGAAATAATACTTCTCATACAAGCGCTACCCATAGGATACAGGACGGTTTTTAACCTTTATGCCATTGAAGGCTACGACCATCAGGAAATTTCCGATTTACTGGGCATATCTGTAGGAACCTCAAAGTCAAACCTCCATAGAGCAAGGCTCAAATTGAGGACCATGTTAAAAGTTAGAAATCATGAAGAAGCAAGTATCAAAAATGACTGATAAAGAGCTGGATGATTTCTTTAAAAAATTATCCTCCGAACCAGATATCCATTATGTTCCTCAAGATTGGGTCAATTTCGAAAAAAAATTGACCGATAATAAGGGGGGGCATCTTTTGAATGGGGCTAGATGGACCCTATTTGGATCGCTTGTCTTGGTAGGGTTTCTTTTAGCGGTTTGGATGACGGTTACCAATAGCCAAATTCAGCCAACGATTGGAAGTGACATCCAAATGGAAGCTTCTTCCTTTAAAACGGAAACGGATGAAATTAAAAATAAGGTAAAGCCCCCTGATTTACCTATTGCTTCAATTGAGATATCTGAGAAAAATAAGGTACAAATTGTAGTTGACAGCTCCACAAAATATAACCAAACCAAATTAAACTTAGCATTAAGAAGGACATCAGAAAAAGTTAAAAAACATCAAATACCTCCTCTAAACTGGAATTCTGATTCTAAATGGAAAGTTTTTGATGCATTAAATCGACAAATGGAATGGGGTAAAAATCTTAAAATAGTTGGCAAATCCTTGATTCATGTTCAGAATGAAACCAAGCTAATTCGCAAAAACAAAATCGCTCTCTTCCTTATGGCATCACCTGATTTTAGTGCTGTTCAGTTTAATCATATTCCATCTTCAGGTAGGAATTTCGGTGCCAGTTTGGAATATTTCTTTGACGAAAGTTGGAGCGTTTCCTTAGGAGTGATCCATGACCTAAAAACTTATCGTCAGGGTGAAGGATATTGGGAAGGATATAATAAAGCACATAAGTTTTTGGTAGGAGACTGCTGGATTATAGAAGTCCCCTTAAACTTTAAGTACTATCCAATAAAAAAATTGAAAAACAATTGGTTTATCAGTTCAGGTTTGTCTTCCTATTTTATGTTAAAAGAAAAATATTCATTGTTTTATGAATATAAAAATGGGAAAGCCTATTCAGAAGATATTGTGATTAACGGAAATAACCAACACGTTTTTGGAATATGGAATTTCGGGTTTGGGTATGAGCAAAAAGTAGGAAAAAAATTCGCTATTCAAGCCGAACCTTATTTTCGGCTCCCTTTGGTGGGGATTGGACAAGGGGACCTCGACTTAAAAAGTATGGGGATTTTCTTTGGTATTAAATATTATCCATCAAACCACACTAACAAATTTTAGAATTCATGAAAACGATCAAATCAACAATTAAAATCTTTTTGTTGTTGGGCCTTTTCACAGGTGCCTGTGAAAAGGAAAGTGGAAGTTCCCCAGAAATACAACATAACCATGACCTGAATGCTAGGCCAGAACCTCTGACTATCAATCCCATCGCTTTCACCAAAGAAAGTGAAACAAATACCCTTATTGAAGTTGAATTAGAAGAAACAGTAAAAGGAGATTTTAATCTAAATCATTAACATGTCAATCAAGCCATCGATGCCCGAGGCGATAAGATAGACTTAAATTAAGAAACAGTAATAAATGATACGCCTGTAACCCAAATAAACAATGCCATTCCCATAAACTAAAGAGAATTACTTAATCCATTTTAGTACTGCCTATTTGGTAACATTGATTGCACGAAAAATATTAATAGCAATCAAGAGAAAAACACTCCATTTAACCCTAAACCAAAACACCTATGACTATTAAAAATTATTTATCTGCAGCAATATTGGTATTCCTATCTATTACTTCTTTCTCCTGTTCAAGTGAAAACGAAGATGATTTATTACCTAAAGAACGATGCGAAGAGCAGGCAGCTACCCTATCTGGTGATATAATTCCTATTATAAATCAAAACTGTGCAGTATCAGGTTGCCATGTTTCAGGTACAAACCGGGTTGATTTTTCCATTACAGAAAATATAATCTCCCGTGCGAATCAAATTAAAAATTTCACACAAAATAATATTATGCCACCCAAAGCATCTGGTAAACAACTTAGTGATACTGAAAAAGAACTCATTTACTGCTGGGTGGACCAAGGTGCTTTGGACAATTAAAATAACATGAAAAAATTTCTACTAATTAGCATTTGTATGCTATCCCTTGCCCACCTATATGCGCAAGGCTATAAAACCACAAAAGGAAAAGTCACCTTTTTCAGTAGCGCTCCTGTAGAAGACATCAAGGCTGAAAACAAAGTTGTTACAGGCCTATTTGATGCTCAAACTGGTAGTCTTGCATTTTTGGTACCTATCAATGGTTTTCGTTTTCCAAAATCATTGATGCAAGAACATTTTAATGAGAAATTCATGGAATCTCATAAATTTCCTACGGCCACATTTGACGGGGAACTTTTAGGTTTTAACATTTCCAAAGCAGGGACACAAGTAGTCCAAGCCAAAGGAAATTTAACGATTCATGGTGTAACAGTGAATGCAAACATCTCTGGTAACATAGAATTTCGGGAAGATGAAGTCTATATGAAGGCAATTTTCCCCATAAAATTGGTTGATCACGCAATTCAAATACCCAAAGTCCTCTTTTATAATATTGCAGAAGAAATGGAAGTAACTGTTAATTTTGTTTTAAAAAAATTAGAAGAAAAATGAAGAAATCCCTACTCCTATTTAGCCTCTTTTTCCCGCTACTTCTAACCGTACACGGCCAGGAAAATCTATTGGATCAACTCAAGAAAGAGAACAATACCGAATGGACACCCCCATCATCCACTTTTAAAGCAGTTAGGTTGATCAATGGGCACACAGTAGAAACCCGAAAAAGGGGAAATCTGGAGTTTTTGATTTCCCATCGATTCGGAAGTATCAATACTGGTGCTTATGAATTTTTCGGCATGGATGAGGCAAACATGAGGTTAGGTTTGGATTATTCCGTTAAGGATTGGTTAACCATCGGGGTAGGAAGAAGTTCCTTTAATAAAATCTACGATGGATTTGCTAAAATCAGCATTTTCCAACAAAGCCAGCATAATTCTGGAATGCCAATAACTGTAGTCTGGGTCTCAAACACAGCTATCAAAACGTTAAAACGGCCAGAATTACCCATGAATATCCAACGAAGATTAAGTTTCGCTCATCAAATATTATTGGCCCGCAAAATGAATCACAAGGCGGCATTTCAACTGATGCCAACCTATATCCATAGAAACTTAGTAACCGAAAGAGAAGAAAACAATGACTTATTTACTTTAGGAGCAGGTTTAGGTTATAAAATCACTAAAAGCGTTCACCTCACTATGGAATATTTTCATCACTTAGCTAACCAAAACAAAGGGTATACAAACCCTCTATCTATAGGTGTTGACATAGAGACAGGGGGCCATGTATTTCAGCTACATCTTACAAATGCCCAGGAAATGACAGAAACTGGATTTATTCCTTCCACTACTGGAGATTTATTCAATGGAGATATTCATTTCGGCTTTAATATCACCCGTAATTTTCAATTGAAGTCCAACTAGAAATTCATAAAATTTACTTGAGCATAGGGTGTGCTCTTTTGCAGAACTGAATAGCAAGTCCCCATGGGTCTCTCATCATTAATAATCGGGTACCATCTTCTAAAGTGTCGTCACTTATTAGAACAGCTCCTGCCTTTTGCATTCTTTCCTTTTCCTCTTCTGGATTTTCAGATACAAAAGCCAAGTGCACCATTAATGGATGTAAATTGGCAAAATCTAAAATTTCAGCATCAGGATTATTGTACAACTCTATCATTACCTTACCGCTTTCATCTGCCAAAAAAGTCATGTAGGGTGATGAAGTCATTTTCTTTACCACTGTCATTCCCAAATGCGCTTCGTACCAATCCGAAACAGCCAATGGATGTTTTACATTCAGAGCAATGTGTTCAATTTTCATGCGTCTTTATTTTTTATTAATTGAATCGTTAACTACTAATTGTGCTTATACACAAAAAACCCCTCCATGGATCGTGAAACCTTTATGGAGGGGAAAAATAAAAATAATCTTTAATGATCAGGTCTAATACTATATATAATTAGGCGGATATGTATCCGATTTTTAAATCAATATTTTAAGTTAGAACAAATATAAAGAAATATCGGAATTAAATACTTGAAAGCTTATTTTTCAAGCAGAAAAATAAGCAGATAAAGTTAATGGTTCAACTCTTTCTTTTCAAAACCCTAATTCAAGTAATATATTATTAACAAAACAATTAAAATTTTATAAACATTTTAACCCGGATTATGTAATAGGATTTCTCCGTCCTGACAATAGTCAGGGGTGAAGCTTGTCCCGTGTTTACGGGAAGTGTTGCAATCGCAAGAAAATCAGGCTGTTTGGAGATTTTAGCATTGCACCGCTATGGTGAAATTGAAAACAGCAACGAAGTGGCTGATTTTGAAGCGATTTCAGCACGTAATAGATTGTCTATTGCATATTGCGGGTTTAAAATCGTGCTTTCCTTCTATATCCTCTCCTTTTTGGTAATAGCTGGTTTCAGATCCATCTTTTATGAAGGATAAACCTGTAAGAACTAAAAAAGGTTTGCCTTAATCAAAGACATGTACCCTGCCCTGTATTTTTACAAGTCTTCGAATCCGGGTAAAAAGAAGATGCTCCTCCCTTTGGCTTTAGAGGACAATAATATTAAATTGCTTCAACAATCTTTCCCTAGGATTAGGGTTCAATTACTTTTAACTGTCTTTAAACTCAAACATCAATGAAAAAAAAATTGAAGTGGGGAGTACTTAGTACTGCCAAAATCGCCAGAGAAAAGGTCATTCCTGCAATGGCAAATAGTGATTTGTATGAAGTTTACGGCATTGCATCCAGAAACTTGGAAAGGGCACAAGAAACAGCAAAAAGTCTAGGAATCCCTAAGGCTTATGGTTCTTATGAAGACCTTATCAATGATCCGGAAATAGATGTCATTTACAACCCACTCCCAAATGACATGCATGTACCGCTAACACTAAAGTGTATTGAAGCAGGAAAACATGTCCTTTGCGAAAAGCCCTTTGCATTGAATCATGAGGAGATCGACGGTCTTATCGCTGCAAGAGATAAATACAATGTAAAAGTTGGTGAGGCTTTTATGGTGGCATCAAATCCTCAGTGGATAAAAGCCAGAGAATTGGTAAAAAGCGGTTATTTGGGTAAAATAAAAGCTGTTCAAGGATTTTTTAGTTATTTTAATGATGACATAAAAAATATCAGGAATATCGAGGAAATGGGAGGCGGAGGCGTCTGGGACATTGGTTGCTATCCTGTTTTTACCTCTAGGTTTGTCTTAGAAAAAGAACCGGGAAGATTGGTTTCAATGCTAGAATATGATCCTCAGTTTGGAACCGATAAAGTAGGCTCAGTTCTATTAGATTTCCATGAAATCCAAATGACATTTACGATAAGTACACAATTGACTGCTTATCAGCGTATGCTGTTTTTTGGTGAGAAAAAAATATTGGAGGTAAGAATTCCTTTCAATGCGCCATTGGATCAACCCAATGAAATTTATATTCATGAGGGGGATTTTTCTAAAGACAACGCAGAAAAAATTGTTCTTCCGGTGAGTAATCAATATACAGAACAAGCCATTGATTTCTCCAAGGCAATTTTAGAAGATACCGAGGTGCCTGTCACCTTGGAAAACACCAAGGCCAACACCAAGATTTTACAAGCCATATTTGAATCTGACAGCAGCGAAAAATGGGTAAATATTAATTGATTATAATCCATACTAAAACCCCTCCTATAGCTAAATGGGCTACAAAAAATAGACTGGTCATTACCTTAACCAATCTACTTTTTGTGGCTTTTTTTGATTTTAGGCTAAAGTATTCTATTTACAGAGGGAATCGCTTCAAAATTGATTAATTCGGATTCTACTGGATATTCCGATTTGATCTTCGTAACCACTGAATGAATTGAACCCGGATTATGTAATAGAATTTCCTGGCCCTGACGATAGTCAGGGGTGATGCCTGTCCCGTGTTTACTGGAAGTGTTGCAATCGCAAGACAAATCGCTGTTTGGAGATTTTAGCATTGCACCGCTATGGTGAAATTGAAAACAGTAACGAAGTGGCTGATTTTAAAGCGATTTCAGCACGTAATAGAATGTCTATTGCATATTTCGGGTTGAACTAAAGTTAGAAAAAGCTTCCCAAAAAGTGAAAACTTAAAGAAATAATTACGCCCCTGTTTTGTAAAAAACAGAGGCGTAATAAAAATTTGATTGGACACCTTTGATTGTTAAACAATCAACAGATGGTTTCATATGTAGTTCTAATTATTCATTGACTTTAGGCTCAGTCGCCATGCGCTTTTCACTGCTCAGGTAACTTCCCACTGCGGAGATTCCAAGAACAATAAACAGCAACAAGTCTAGACGAATTCCAAAATACATGTTAGGGATTATTCCTCCCAAAGACATTAGGAATATGGCCAGTCCACCTAAAGACAAGTAGATCATCACTGGTGAAATTTTTCTATCACTCAAAATGCCTAGTAAAATCATTGGTCCCATAATACCTGTACCTGCAAAACTTACCCTTGCAAGCAATACCAATTGATCGAAAACGATGATTGAGAAGATAAAAGCAATGGTTGAGAAAATGAATATCCCAATTTTTGTTCGCTTCATAATCACATTCTCAGCTCCTGTAAGAAGCCCTCTTAATTCTGATCCCATAGCAAAAATCATTGCATTGGTAGTAGAAAGACCCGCCGCTATCAAACCAATAATGGCCAAAGCAGCAACCGCTTCATGCTGATCTTTCAAGAATGCATTGGCAAAGAATTCTTCACTGCTATACTCTCCATAAAGATCTGCTCCATAAAGTCCGATAAAAACAGTTGGAAGAATTACCAATATGGCAAACGCTCCCAAAGACACTGCCATCAATTTCATCGTATTCATACTTTTCATCACCACAATCCTGGTTGTGAATTGAGGTTGAGTGACAGGTATCATTAATATTGCAATAAGCGAAGCAAGTAGAAATTGCGGGGTAAGCAATCCTTTTGGTCCTGGAGTTGAAAGCAACTCTTCTTTCACGGAACCTACTTTTTCGAACATTGGACCAATACCACCAAAGTGATCTAAACAAGCCCATCCGATGATCCAAATCACGGCTAGCAAAAGCACTCCTTGAATGGCATCACTAAAGATAATTGCCTTTAATCCTCCAATTTCACTATAGGTCAACATGATAAGCACAATCCCTAAAGACCAACCCCATGCTGGTAAAGATTGCGGAAATGCTGCATCTAGGAAAATGGCAATTCCTTGGATTTGAATCCCTACATAAGGAATCAAGAACAAAAAGGCACTTAGGAAGAAAGTATATCCCGCCAATTTATTTTCATAACATCGGGAGATTAGACCTGATACTCCTCTAAACTCCATTCCTCTGACTTTTTTACGGATTTCATAGCCAAACCAGAGTAATACAAACACCATGGCCCCATCCGAAACAGCTAGGAAAATCCATGCACCAATTCCGTTAATCCTGAAAAAGTCAGGCATTCCCAGAAATGTAAATGTACTAAATAGTGCTGCTGCAAAAGTCAGCACTCCCAATGACAGGCCAATATTACCCCCTGCCATCATAAACTCCTCAGAAGATCTCCCTTTTTTATAAGATTTGAGAGAAGCAAAAACCAGAAGGCCTGCGTAAATCAGACCGAAAACCCATACCCAGAAAATCATAAGTCTTCCTCCTCATTTTGCAAGCCTGGATGTACCCTAGTCCCAATAAAAGTAAGGACAACCAAAAGTACAGTAATTATAAAACTTGTCCATAAGCTATAAGGAATCCCCCCTAGCATTGGCTTGGACACCCCTTGTGGAATAATCAAAGGGGTATAGGTAATGATGCATAAGAAAATGGCCGCGAAGCAACATATTCTCCAGTATAGTTTCTTTTTTTCCATTTGAATTGGGTTTAATCTCTTTAATTGACAATATACAATTGTTGGTTGATTCTGCGCAATTATTTATTTAAAAGGCCAAATGGCCGGAGAAATTCCGACCATTTGGTATAATTTTAAAGTCTAGGAAGCGTCAAACCACCATCCACCATGATCACCTGACCTGTGGAATAAGGAAAATCGCCTTTAGCTAAAGCTGTAACTGCTAAACCTACATCTTCTGGCAAGCCCCACCGAGGTTGGACCATAAGGCCTTCACCGATCAATTTGTCGTATTTTTCTTTAACTCCTGAGGTCATGTCTGTTGCAATCACTCCTGGTCTGACTTCAAATACGGGAATATTGAATTCACCGAGTCTAACTGCAAATAGCTGTGTAGCCATACTCATCCCCGCTTTAGCAACACAATATTCTCCCCGATTTACGGAAGCTACTGTTGCAGAAATTGAGGAAACATTGATAATAGAACCAGCAAAATCTTCTGCTTTTCTTTTCTGCTCAATCATCCAGTTTGCAGCCAACTGTGACAAGAAATAGGCTGAATTCAGATTGGTTTTCAAAACGTAATCAAAACTCTCTTCGGTGGCTTCAAGAATATCTTTTCTTTCTTTAGGTGCCACTCCCGCATTATTGACCAAAACATTCAATCGGCCATAATGAGAATTGATCTTGGCCATAATCCCTTGCCTTTCTTCAGCACTACCCACATCTCCTCTACAATACAAGACATCTGCTCCCAAGGCTTTTAACTCCTCAAGGCTAGCGCTAGTATCTTCTTCCTTTCGCATGCCATTGATGGCCAAGTCAAAGTTTTGCTTGGCCAAGCATTTGGCTATTCCTAATCCTATTCCTCGGGATCCCCCAGTTACTAAGGCTACTCTTTTCATGGGTTTATCAATTTATAGTTCAGGGATGTCCAACCAGGTTCTTTTCTCCCAGCTTTCCAATCCTTTTTCAGCCAATTGAACACCTTTGGCTCCTTCTTTCATGTCCCAAGGGAAAGGTGAATCGGTTACAATGTGTTTTAGGAACATCTCCCACTGTACCTTAAAGGCATTATCCATTGGTTCTTGTTCAGGAACTTTGGCCCATCCTTCATAAAACTCTATCGGTTGAGCGATATCAGGATTCCAAACAGGTTTAGGCGTATTGCCATAATGCTGAATATAGCACTCTCTAAGCCCGGCTACTGCTGAACCTTTGGTACCGTCCACTTGGATAGTAAGTAGATCATCTCTTCTCACCCTAACAGTCCATGATGAATTGAACTGGGCAATTACTCCTCCTTCTAATTCAAAGGTAGCATAGGCAGCATCATCTGCAGTACACTTGTAAGGCTTGCCTTGCTCATCTACACGCTCCTTAATATGGGTAGCGCCTAAGCAAGATACCGCTTTCACTTTACCAAAGATATTGTCAAGAACATATCTCCAATGGCAAAGCATATCTACAATGATACCACCATCATCTTCTTTACGGTAGTTCCAAGATGGTCTTTGACCAGGTACTGAATGTCCTTCAAATACCCAATAACCAAATTCTCCTCTTACAGAAAGAATCTCTCCAAAGAAACCATTTTCAATTAGCCTTTGTAGCTTTCTTAAACCTGGCAACCACAATTTATCCTGTACTACACCATTTTTCACACCTGCTTTTTGACAGATATCGTGCAATTCTAATGCTGTTTCTGTATCTACAGCAACAGGTTTTTCACAATAAATATGTTTACCGGCTTTTACGGCTTGCTTTACTGCATCGGCTCTTCTGCCAGTGGTTTGAGCATCAAAGTAAACACTGTACTGGTCATCATTCATGACACTGTCCAAATCAGTAGTGTACTTGGTCACGCCAGAACGCTTGCACAAAGCCTTCAATTTTGCCTCATTTCTACCTACCAAAATTGGGTCAGGCATGATGATATCACCATTGTCAAGCTTTACACCACCTTGTTTGATAATTTCTGCGATGCTGCGCATCAAATGTTGATTGGTACCCATCCTTCCGGTGACACCGTTCATGATAATTCCTACTTTGTGTTCCATTTCTATATTTTTTTAACTCTTATAATAACTTTCAACAATCTTATCCAAAAACTCCTTCTGATCTCCAGCCCAATGTCTGTCAGAGAAAATTTCCACTTCATTAAACCCAGAAAATCCAGCTTCCTCAGCCCATCCTCGGATAGTAGGGATGTCTATACAACCTTCTCCCATAAGTCCCCTGTCATTGAGGAAATCTACTGTAGGGCACATCCAGTCACAAATATGAAAAGCATAAAGGTTTCCCTTGCGACCACACCTTAGCAGCTCCTCTCTTAAATCAGGATCCCACCATAAATGATAAACATCTGCCGCTACACCAACGTGATCCGAGCCTATGGCTTCCGCCATTTCATTGGCCTGTCGCATGGTATTGACCGCAGATCGGGTGTCTGCATACATAGGATGCAATGGTTCGATTGCCAGTTTTACTCCATGTTCAATTGCAAAAGGCAATACTTTTTCAATCCCCTCTTTTATTTGCTCCCGTGATTTCACTAAAGACTGACCAGGATCAGCTCCACATACCAATACAATCATTGGCGCACCTAAAGCAGCAGCTTCCTCTATGGCCTTATAATTATCTTGAATAGCTTGATCTCGGGTCCTTGAAGACACTGAAGGAAAAAACCCTCCCCTTACCAGCGATACAATTTCCAATCCATGGCTTCTTAGTCTCTCTCCAGAAGCTACTATATCTCTACCTCCAAGGTATTGACGCCATACTGAGATACCTTTTACTCCTACCCTTTCGTAGTTTTCAGCGGCTTCTTCCAAGCTCCATGGCTTGGTAGTAATGGTGTGAATACAGAGTTTACTAAGGTCTTTTATAGGTTTTACACTCATGACAGGCAATTAAAGAAAGTATAATAAGTATCCTTATCGATGATTCGTTGTACATACAATGCCAGTTCTCGTGCGTGGTAGTCTCCCCACATACTGGATTCATTGCAAGCTATTTTTTGACCTGCAGGCACATTGTCCCACCCATTTGGTTCATGATAAATGGAATGAAGAATCAAACCCTGATGGTTTTTATCTGTGCTTAAGTAAGGCTCGTCCAATAATGTTTTCAACACAGTAAGGCCTGCCTGCCAATATTTTTCACCTTTGGCGGCGTCACCACTTTTCTTCAAATAATGACCTAGTCTCAATAAGCCCTGTGCACCAATTGCTGCTGCAGAACTATCCACTGGTTCAAAGTCATTATAAGGATCCGCTGGGCGAGACAAGTAATCTCCTAATTTGTGAAGATTAGGTGCTCCTGTATCCCAGTAAGGGATTCCATCTGTTGGTGTGTGTTCGATATAAAAATCGCAAGAGGCAGTAGCCGCTTTTAACAAAAAGGCTTTGATTTCCGCTGGATCTCCAAAAGCTTTAAGAGACGCATCGGAAAGCGTTTCAATGTATTCTAACTCCTCTGCAAAACCACACATGGCCCAAGCTAGACCACGAGTCCAGGTAGAAAAGCCAGTATAACCTTGTTGTGAATTAGGGCAACGATAGTTACCATCATTGGTGTTGAAAACACTTTCATGTGCAGTTCTACCCCAAAGGTCATACCTATCTCTTCCCTCTCCATAGTATACAGAGTAATCCGCAGTAGCTTTGGCATGCTGCAATCCTCTTACCAATAGATTTACTTTTTTGTCATTTTCTTCCTGAAGAACGTGTCCTAGGCTATGACTTAGCATAAGGATTCTCACCGTACGGATTGTGTCAACAAAAAGTGAATGTGGTCCATTAAAGGAATACATAAATCCGCCGTCTTTGATAGGGGACCACCTACTGGCTTGAACAGCACCGGAAATCTTTAATGCCAATTCATAATAATTCTTTTCCCATTCCACATAAGGGATTTTTTCTTCAACCATTAATCTCAACAGGTTGCCATAGGTGCTGACATTATTGAAACCATGATCGTGAACCCCAGTATGACTAATATGAGGTGCCATGTACTGATGTGTTTTTAATTTCCCTTTTTCCAGGAAACTTTTCTCACCAGTAGCATCAAATTGTAAAATGGAAGACCCAAATTGAAAGCCCTGTGTCCATTCGGTCCATCCGCGGGTTGCATACTTTCCATCAACAGTAAAAACTGGTGAACCTTGATTTTGGGGATATTCCTTTTCAATTGCGGAGATTTTCTCAGCAGAAAGTTGCCAAAATTTATCCAAAGCCGATTTTAGATCTTTAGCTTGAATTTCAGAATCAATTGCAATCATAAATTTTATGGGTTTAAGTTTATTTTGGAATTGAGATTTCCACCCTTAATATTCAGAAGTATTAACTGAATTTCAGATGGTCAAACCATGCACTTTTTGTTTAAGATGATAAAGATATCTCAAATTTTACCAAATATAAAGGTATTATTCTATCTATTGCTGGTACTTTTCGTTTTCTAAGCATCTAAACGTTGATGGGGAAACGCCTGTTTTCTTTTTGAAAATTCTGCTAAAATAGGAAGGGTCTTGGTAATTCAATTGGTAGGCAATTTCCTTATTTGACAGGTCTGTATAGATAAGATATCTCTTAGCCTGAAGCATCAAACGCTCCAAAATCACCTCTCCTGCGGTCATACCCGTTATTTTCTTCACATGTTTATTTAAAATGCTCGGTGTAAGTTTCATCATTTCTGCATAGTCCTGAACCTGATGCACTTGTCTAAACTTGTGCTCAACCAATGCATTAAATTGTTGAACAAGGGAAAAATCCGGATCTAAAGTATTGTTTTTATCTGCAAAGTACCTAAGGTAATACTGTTTGCATTTTATCAGAAATATCTGGAGGTAATTGTTCAGAATGGCAGTAGTAAAACTATTCCATTTTCTGTACTCCTTACTAATGACTTCAATTAAATCAATCAGGTCTTTGAAGTCCACTGAATTTAAATTGAGAATGGGTACTAATGTTGGATTATTAAAGTAAGGAAGTTGAAAAAGAAACTCTTCATTCTTGGTATCTAAGGCATAAAATTCTCTGGAAAAGACCATTAGATAACCATGGTAATCATTTTCCCGACTAATTTTATGCACCTGACCCGGAGAAAGGAAATGTACACTTTGAGAATGAATAGGATGGGCATTAAAATCAATCTCATGCTTTCCAGCCCCATTTACAAACACACAAATTTCGTAATATTTATGCCTATGCGGCCTATCCGTTTCATGAGGATAGGTTCTGTTTTGGATGGTTTTCCCTTGTACCTCATATATCTGGAATGCCCTCTTGTTGGTTATTTCGGGCATTTCATACGTTTTGATGGGTTCTTGCATGTCAATCCTTCTATTAAACATCCAAGTTAATCAAAATAATAAAATCAACCTTTCAAAATCGACAATAAAACCCTAAAAACAAGAATACAAATTACCGTTTTAACAATTAATTATCAATAAATTTAATTATAATGTAAATTTTAGAAATATTTATTACCATATTTTTAAAATTAAAGGATAAATACTACCTTTGAAATATCAAATAAAGACAAAAGGTCTTTGGTCAATAAAAGTCAAGTATTTATTGATGATATATACTGTAGGATGATGAAACTGGCAGACATGCCCTCCTGTCTCGAGGGTGGAGATCACAGAATAAAGAAAATAGCGAGCTCGTATTTTTCCTAACTGCTCCGTGGAGGTTCGACTCCTTCTCCTACAGCAGGTTATTTTGGGTTTATTGTTAATTGACTAAAGCTATGAAATTTTGTTTCATAGCTTTTTTTGTTTAAATAGGCCTTCCCACCAATTTAAGCCACACATTTTAATAGTTCATTTGGGCTTTTCATAAAAAAATATACTTATAAAATAAAAAAGCAGGAGAAGATCTCCTGCTTTTTATTTTGAAAACTAAACCAACTATTATTTAACTACCATAATACAAACAAAATTAACAATAACTGATTAAAAACCAAATTTACAAGATAAAATCTAATCAATTATCTATTTTTTGTTACCTACTTTATACAATATGCCTAATGCCAATCCCTGGCTATATTGTATTCCCGGATCCTGATCGATATCATAAAGGGAAATTCCTGTAAGGGTCACATTGATAATGTTTGAAATTTTGGCAGTAAGTGTTAGGTCCAGTCTATGATCAATATTTTTCATTGAAAGGGTCTCATAGTTTGCAAACATTGTATACCTAGATTTAAGGTTTAAGTTTTCGGAAAGATCTTTATCCAAACTAGCAAAAACCTGCATTGCCAACCATTCTATTCTTACGGTCTCACCTGGCAATACGCCATAATTGGAAGGAACATTGTTTATAATCTGATTATCACTTACAAAGGTAAACCTTGGAGAGAAGGGGCCAATCCTTAAGAAGAACTCCTTACTTGGTTTAAATTCAAAGCCAAGAGAAGATGTCAAATAGCCAGGAGCCATAAATTTGGAAATCAAGGATTGCGTACCATCCTCATTGTATTTGTAACCTTCGGCAAATTGGGAAAGGTAATTTACAGAAAAGTAACTGGACCATTTTTTACTCAATTGGTAACCTAATTTTGAATCCAAGAATATTCTATCATTGGATTTCCTTGTACCTTCACCTTCATTGCGAACAATACCAAAGAGAAGCTCCAATTCATTGTCCCAAGAGATTTTATCCTTTTGGTAAAGTGCTTTCCCGGCAATGATGCTACCGAAAGCTACAGAGTTTACCCCTCCTGATTTCCAATTGCCACTAAATCCAGCCTGATTAAAATTTAAACCAGCACTAAATTCAGATTGCCAATAGGAGGTATCAACAGGTGTTTGTGCTTGCTCCTGAGAATCTGAAACCACTTGGGCCGTGACAACATTCAATGCCACCACAAATACCAATAAGGTCAATAGAAAATTTTTCATGAGATGTGTTTTATTAAATTAATTTTTGTGTGATTTATTCTAAAATTTTTCCAGATTTAACTATTAATTTAAAGTAGATTCTTTCCTAATTGAAGGCAAAATAAATTTAAATTAATTCGAAAATCAAAACGAAGCGCAAATCTATGGAAAATCAAACAGAAGAAACACTGATTGTTAGAGATTTTTTAGCCAGACAGCGAACAAAACTTGCCAATGACAGAACATTATTAGCCTATATAAGAACCAGTTTGTACTTCGTCGTAAGCGGAACAGCTCTTATAAAGGTCAATGACCTAGAAAATGTAAAAGAATTGGGTTACTTCTCATTTTTGATCAGTGTGATTTTATTGATAGTAGGTTTTTTTAATTTTTTTAAGCTTAAAAGAAAACTATCTAAGGGAAAGTACGAGAAAATGTAAAAACCTTCAGCCCAGAAATAATAGAATTCTAAAATTGGTAGGCTATTTGTAGACTGATTCTGAAACCAAACTTTGATATAATGAAAACCTTAGGTATCGTTCTGATAATTGCAGGAATCATAATGTTTTTAATAACTGGCATCTCTTATACAACTGAAGAGACCTTGATAGATGCTGGTCCCCTTCAACTAAGCGCCGATAAAGAACAAAGCATTGCTTGGCCACCCTATGCAGGAGGAATTGCAGTTATTGCAGGATTTGTTTTGCTGGTGGCAGGTAAAAAGAAATAATGACACTGACTCGAACAATGTAATTGCATTAAAGGTAAGGTTTGCATTTACCAACCTAACCCCTTTAAAGCATATTACTACTGATTTTACTATTTAACCCGGATTATGTAATAGAATTCGAAATAGCCTGTCCCGTGTTTACGGGAAGTGTTGCAATCGTAAGAAAATCAGGCTGTTTGGAAATTTAGCATAGCACCGCTATGGTGAAATTGAAAACAGCAACGAAGTGGCTGATTTTAAAGCGATTTCAGCACGTAATAGAATGTCTATTGCATATTTCGGGTTTAAGTACAAGAAGGCCTATGATCTTTTCAGCCTAAAAAATAAGAATCCCCACAACGATTAGGTTGTGGGGACATTTAAGGACCATTAATCATTTAAAAGGCTCAGTCGATTAACTTTACATTTTCGATCATTGTAGGTTCTAATTCGAAAAACCTTTGGTGGATATTAAATATCTCTTCACCTTCATTTGGCTTTTTGCTAATGTACTTCCCATCTTCCTGCATTACATAAGCATTTTCATTATCCATGAGGTTGTACTTCAGGATATTCATTAGTTGTTTTTGAAGGAATTGATTCTCCACTTTAAACAAAGACTCAAGGCGCTTATCAAAACTTCGAACCATAGCATCTGCACTTCCTACATAGATTCTTGGGTCTCCATTGTTGTGAAAATGGTAAATTCTAGAATGCTCCAAAAAGTCACCCACAATAGAGATCACTTCAATATTTTCACTCAACCCCTTTCTTCCAGGCCTCAAGCAACAAATCCCTCTTACGATCAATTTGACAGGAACTCCTGCTTGAGAGGCGCTATAAAGGGCATGAATAAATTCAGAATCTTCCAGAGAATTAATTTTTATAAATATACCGGAAGGCAATCCTTTACGGGCATTTTCTGATTCTATATCAATAAACTCTATCAGGTTGTTTCTCATGTCCCTTGGAGAAGTGATAAGGTTCTGATAGCTTGTAGGTGCCGAATGCCCTGTGATAACATTGAAAAACTCAGAAACATCATTTGCCAATGTTTCATCTGTTGTCAAAAGGCCTATATCTGTATAAATACGGCTTGTTTCTTCGTTATAATTCCCTGAACCCAAATGCACATATCGGGTCACTCTGCTTTCCTCTTTCTTCACGATCAGAAGCAGTTTGGTATGGGTTTTAAAATTACTCACCCCATAAATCACAAAACAGCCTGCTTTCTGCATTTTCTTTGCTTCTCTGATATTGTTCTCTTCGTCAAATCGCGCTTTAACTTCAAACAATACAGAAACGTGCTTTCCATTTTCAACTGCCTTAAGCAGTGCACCAACAATCCTTGAATTTTTGGCCAGACGATAAATGGTCATTTTAATGGCCATCACATGCGGGTCATCTGCAGCCTTATCTAGAAGCTCCAAAATGGGCTCCATATCATTATAAGGGTGGTGAAGCAATACATCTTTGTTTTTGAGCACCTGAAAAATATCCTCAGATGCTGCCTCAGGATAAGACAATGGAGGTATAGGATCAGGAATAGCTGGCATTCTATCTTTAAAACGCTTGTTACCAATCACCTGCCATAACCCTGTGAAATCCATTAAGCTTTTACGCTCAATTTTAAAAATACTATCATCATTTAGTGTCCAGCGCTGTTTTAGCAAATTAACCATCCACTTGCTATAGCCTTCTTCGATTTCAATTCGAACCACCCTCCCTGTTTTTCTTTCATTCAGCTTTCGCTTCACTTCTTCAAGGAAATTGGAGTCCATATCTTCACTTTCCTCCAAGGTAAAATCACCATTTCTCGTTATCCTGAATAGGTTGATGGATTCAATGGTGACATTCCTAAACAAGGACACAATATGCTCCCTGATCATTTCTTCAATTGGCACATAGATGATCATGTCCTCTCTTTCCAACTCAAAGAAACGTGGAATATTAGATGGAATTTGTACAAAGGAAAGCTTCTTATTGTCTTTCTTCTCCCCAGGCCCAATGGTGACTACCCCAAAAATCAACAATTTGTTCATCAAAATTGGGAAGGTATGATAACCATCAAAGACCATTGGGGTCAACATTGGGTATACTGCCTTGAAAAAATAGTCTTCAATTGTCTTTTGTTCCTCTGGCAAAAGATTACGCACATTGCTTAATTGAAAGCCTGACTCTTTGGTAGTGGTAAGCAACTCATTGACGAATTGTCGTTGAAGTTTATTATGAAAAATCTGAGATTCGATCATTAGCTTTTTCTTAAAACTATCCTCACGCAATCCAGAATAGTCAATCCTTACCTTGTCATAATCTAGATAATTGTATAAAGACCCTACCCTGATCATAAAAAATTCATCAAGATTGGAAGCCGCAATTGCAAGAAATTTAAATTTCTCGAAAATATTACGTTTGTTCTTTTTAATCTGATCAAAAACCCGGTCATTAAATTTTATCCAGCTAAGGTCTCTGCTGATTAATTTACTATTATTTATAGTTTCTTCAATTTTATCGAGTTGGATCAATTTCATGTTAATTTCATTAAAATGGGAAAAAGTAAACCAATGATACTAAATTATTCAGAGAATAAAAAAAGGGCTAAATGCCCTTTTTTTATTCTCAACGGAAAATCACTCGGGATCCATTAGGTATCAATTTTGGCATATTTAGCATTTTTCTCAATAAACTCTCTACGAGGAGCTACTTCATCACCCATTAGCATACTAAATAAATGATCAGCTTCCGCAGCAGAATCTATGGTTACTCTCTTCAAGGTTCTCGTATCAGGGTCCATAGTTGTTGTCCAAAGTTGCTCAGGATTCATTTCTCCAAGTCCTTTATACCTTTGTATTCCAACACTATCTTCTTTCCCATCAGGAGCTAACTCTTTGATTACCCTTTGTCTATCTTCCTCTGTCCAGCAGTACCTCTCCTCTTTTCCTCTCTTCAATAAGTAGAATGGTGGTAAAGCTATGTACACATATCCGTTTTCTATCAAACTTCTCATGTACCTGAAGAATAATGTAAGAATCAATGTTCTAATGTGAGAACCATCAATATCAGCATCCGTCATGATGATAATTTTGTGGTAACGGAGTTTGGACAAATCCAATTCCTTCTCATCATTTGCAGTGCCAAATTTGACCCCTAAAGCAGTCAAAATATTTTTTATTTCATCATTGTCGTAGATTTTATGCTCATGCGCTTTTTCTACGTTCAATATCTTTCCTTTTAGCGGCAAAATCGCTTGGAAATCTCTATCTCTTCCTTGCTTCGCTGATCCACCTGCCGAGTCCCCTTCGACAAGGTACAATTCACATACAGCCGGATCAGAATTAGCACAATCAGCCAATTTACCAGGTAGTCCACCACCGCCAAGTACATTCTTCCGTTGTACCATCTCACGGGCTTTTTTGGCAGCATGTCTGGCTTGGGCGGCCAGCACTACTTTACCAATAATTATTTTAGCCTCTTTTGGATGTTCTAGCAACCAAAATTGTAAGGTTTCAGAAACAGAAGCATCTACGGCACCTGTCACATCTGAGTTACCCAACTTGGTTTTTGTCTGTCCTTCAAACTGCGGCTCTGCTACTTTCACGGATATTACAGCTGTAAGGCCTTCCCGGAAATCATCACCTGATATCTCTAATTTCACCTTATCTAGCATTCCTGACTTGTCAGCATAGCTCTTAAGGGTTCTTGTAAGGGCTCTTCTAAAACCCGAAACGTGGGTCCCTCCCTCATAAGTATTGATGGTATTTACATAAGAAACCACATTCTCTGTATAGGAGTTATTGTACCCCATGGCGACCTGAACAGGCACACCATTTTTCTCAGACTCTATATAAATAGGTGTCTCAATGATTTTTTGTTTGTTTTCATCCAAATACTCAACAAACTCAACAAGCCCACCTTCAGAATAGAAGTCATCGGACCTGAAATTACCCTCATCGTCCTTTTCTCTTTGGTCGGTAAGTTTAATTCTTATGCCAGCATTCAAAAAGGCCATCTCACGCAAACGAGTTGCTATGGTTTCATATTTGTATTCTAAGATCTGAAATATTTCATGATCAGGCTTAAAATGCACATGGGTTCCACGAGATTCAGTGGTGCCTATTTCTCTAACTTCATATTGAGGAACACCTCTTACATACTCTTGTTCATGTACTTTCCCACCTCTTTTGACAGTTACCTTCATAAGAGAGGAAAGTGCGTTAACACAGGAAACACCTACTCCATGAAGACCACCTGATACTTTGTAGGTATCTTTATCAAATTTACCTCCAGCATGCAAAACAGTCATTACCACTTCTAGTGCCGATCTATTTTCCTTCTCATGGAAGTCAGTAGGAATACCTCTACCATTATCCTGTACTGAAACAGAGTTATCTTCATGAACTGTGACTGAAATGGTATCACAATGTCCGGCTAGTGCTTCATCAATGGAGTTATCTACTACCTCCCATATTAAATGATGTAAACCTTTAAAACCTATATCACCAATATACATGGCGGGTCTTTTCCTAACCGCTTCCAACCCTTCCAACACCTGAATATTCTGGGCTGAATAATCGTTTTTATTCGACGACGCTTTTTCCTTACTCATAGTTAGACTTTATGGCAAAAGAAGTGCCATTTCAAATTCAAATATTTAAAACTCAACTAAAGACAAAAATACACAAAAAAAACGAGACCATAACCCTTTTATTGGCTATAGTTACTATATAATGACCCTTCAGTACCTTTAGGCCTATAGCGCCGATTATAGCACAACAAAAAGCGCCTTAAACGAGATGATCATAAAGGGGGTGTATCTTTTTCCTAAATTAAAAATCTATTATAATAAATCAAATAAGAATTCATCCTTACTGATTGACTAAATTAATATAGCTGATAAGGGATAAAATTGTTTTAAATAAACTAGTACTGATTTGTGCTTAGAAGGACAAGTGTACAAGCTTCTAAAACATCAATACCTTCCTTTTCCGCCATTTCCATAAACTCTTGATTTTCAGTACCTGGATTATATATTATTCTATCGGGCTTTAGTGACAATATATAATCATACCATTCTAATTGGTTTTTAGGTCCTACATAAAGGGTCACTGTATGAACATCAGGAATACTTGGCTTATCTCTTAAATTCAAGATTTTTTCACCGGAGATTATTCCGGTTTTAATGCCCACAGGCACGAAGGGGACATCTCTTTCTTTCAACATTATAGCTGCAGTATGCGCATATCTCGAAGGATTAGGACTTGCTCCTATGATCACCGTCTTCTTACTTGTTTCCATTATTCACCTTTTAATAAAACTTATGCACTTCCAATATCCATTTTGGCATACTTTTCAATCAATTTTTCCGCACACCTTTCGCCATCCATGGCAGCCGAAACAATCCCTCCTGCAAAGCCGGCCCCTTCACCACATGGGTAAAGCCTACTGATTTGTGGATGTTCAAAGCCTTCTTTCGTTCTAGGAATTCTTACAGGGGAAGAAGTCCTGCTTTCCACTCCTACTAAATGGGCATCATTGGTATAATACCCTTTCATTTTTTTATCCATCAGCGGCAAAGCCATTGCCAAACGCTTAGCTATAAACTCAGGCAAGAAATCATTAAAATTAGCACTTTTGAGCCCCGGCTGGTAAGAAGTCTCCAATAAGTCCTTGCTTAGCTTATTATTCACAAAATCCATCATCCTTTGGGCGGGAGCTACCTGTGATTTCCCACCCACTTCCCAGGCTGCCTGCTCTACTTCCTGTTGAAAGACCAAAGCCGATAGTGGGCCATACTTTTGGTATTTGGGTAAATCTTCCAATTCTACAGCCACAACCATACCAGAATTGGCAAATTTACCATCTCTTCTACTTGGACTCATTCCATTCACTACTATTTCTCCAGGAGAGGAAGCTGAAGGCACAATAAAACCACCAGGACACATGCAGAATGAGAAAACGCCTCGCTGCTTGCCATTCAAAACCGTTTGTTGTACCAAACTATAAGAAGAGGCGGGCAAATAAGGGCCTCTATCTGATTGGCAATGGTATTGGATCCTGTCAATTAATTTTTGATCATGCTCTATGCGAACACCCAAGGCAAAAGGCTTTGCCTCTATCAATATGTTCTTTCTTGAGAGGAGGTGAAAAACATCTCTAGCAGAATGGCCAGTGGCCAAAATCACTCCAATACCTGAAATTTTCTCCCCATCACTCGTGACCACACCTTTAATACTGTCTTTTTCTATCAGGAAGTCTGTAACTTTTGTATTGAACAAAACTTCACCCCCAGCTGCTAAAATACTTTCTCGTAATTCGGCAATAAGTATTGGTAATTTATTGGTGCCAATATGAGGGTGGGCATCCACTAAAATATCCTCATTGGCACCATGGGCTACTAAAATTTCCATTATCCGCCTCAAATCCCCTCTTTTCTTGGATCTAGTATATAGTTTTCCATCAGAATAAGTACCAGCCCCCCCTTCTCCAAAACAATAGTTGGAATCAGGGTTTACGATATGCTCTTTGTTCAAAGCTGCAAGGTCTCTTCGTCGGGCCCGAACATCTTTTCCACGCTCCAGAACTATGGGTTTTACACCAAGTTCTATCGCTCTTAGTGCAGCAAAAAGCCCAGCAGGACCTGCTCCTACAATAATAATGGGCTCACTATTTTTTACATTAGGGTAATCTTTGCCACTATTGATCAATGGTTCAGGGTTCTGACCACTAAAGATCTCCACCGTTACATTGATTTTAACCTTTTTACTTCTGGCATCAATGGACCTTTTGGTTGTCCTTATTATTAAGTTTTTGTGGCTAGAAAGTCCTGATTTTTCTGCTACGGTTTTTTGAAACAATGCTTCATCATAAGCTTCTTCCGGACTGAGAACCAGCTGCAATTCTTTTTTCATATTCTATTTTTCAACCGCATCTAGCACTTCTGTCTCTACCCAACGCTTTCCCCACTCCTTGATTTCTAATTCCGTCCACAATTCGGGATAAAAAATTACTTTTTGAAATCTAGGAGGCAAAAACTTTTGCCAATTGGTACCGCCAGTAGCGGCAATATCCATAGGGTTTTTATGTAGGTATTTGACTGCAGATTTATAATGGGCAAGAGGCCAATAAACATTGGCCTTCTCGTCAAGCTCTTTCATCAACTTAGTCAGTTCATCATCCTTTTCTTCAAGGTAAATGTACTTTTTCCACAAGTTGTTCTTTCTGAATTTTGAGATCAATTCCTTTAACTCCGTACCGTATTTCTCTTCAAAGGATTTGAGTGTCAAGGTTTTTTCACCCGTAGCCAGCTCTTTGGCCCCATATTGCCAATAGAGAATATCAAAAAGACTATCGATGCTAGTAAGGTTAATGTCTTTGTAATCTTCCCTTTCCTCTAGGTACACAAGATTCTGAATATCTGTGCACATGATTTCGATCATTCTGTACTGAGCACTTTGAAAACCACTCGCAGGAAGTAAAGACATCCTAAACTTCATGAATTGTTCTCTTTCCATCCCTTTCCACATCACCGCAAAAGAAGAGATCAAAAGGTCAAAATACATAATGACCCTTTTAAGCCTATCTTTAAAAAACTTCACACTAATATTTTCAACAGCCGCCATTTGCTCCAACTCCCAAAGGATGAGGTTAAAGTAAAGTTCAGTTATCTGATGATAGATGATGAAAATCTTTTCGTCCTTAAAAGAAGTTCGTGGTTGCTGCAGGGTCAATAAGGTGTCAAGATTTATATAATCCCAATAATTAAGATAATCTGCATGCAACAAGCCTTCCAAATAAGAAGATAAATCCTGGCCTGAGGCTCTAAACTTTTCTTCCAGTTGTTTAATTTTATCTACAATTTCCTTTTCGGGATATTTTTTTTCCATGCAAGGTGCCGAAGCATTAGTTCACTAAGTTGCTTTTATTGAAATAATTTCCTGTAAAAGCACACAAAAATTCTTTTGGAAAGGCAAATTAATAAGTTTTTTAATGTAATCAACCCACCTTTAAACCAAAATTAGTCAACAGTGAGCTTAATCATAGAATAGGGAAAATTTTTAATCTCAATTAATTCTACTTTTAATGACCACTGTCTTGGTCGGTGTTAAAGGGTCATTGCTAAAGAAGGTGATTGTTTTATGGTCAATCCCTTTCCTACCTTTGGGGTCAAAGGTAAATACAAGATCCATTTTATCTCCACTTTGTAAGTCCATTGCAGGAAGCTCATAAGTCAAGCAATCGCAATTGGTAACTATTTTCCTTATGTTCAGTGGTAGCGGTCCTTCATTTTCTAGGGTCAAAATTCTGGACACCACATTTCTAGCACTAATCTTACCCAAATCAATTTCCATTTCATTGATCTTGAGTTTGGGAACTTTATCCACCTGACTTACTGGCAATGGCTCAAAATATTCGTGAATGGTAGCCATTAAATGAATCGGCAATTCAAACCGCTCCCCAGTCAAAACAGATAACTTAAGTGTATCCCGAATATAACCCAAATCATTTCTTAGGGAAGGATCGTATTCAATTTCTAAAACACCTCTAGTATTGCTCTCTACTACTGAAGGCACCATTCGTACTTTTACATATGAAGGAAGGCTATCCTGTTTTAAATTCAATTGCACTGGAAATTCATTAAAATTATAAAAATCCAGGATTTTAAATTTCGGCTTGTTTGTAAACAAGGTACCCAAATTAATTTGGTCAAAAACAAAGCCCAGGTTATTTTTCTTGACCTTATAATAGGATTCAGGACTATTGGGATAGTGTACATTTACACCTTCTAAAAACAAAGAATCTCCCAATGGTTTCACATTTGTTTTCACCACAATCATTTTCGAAAAACTTCCTCCTCGAGATTCAGGATCAAATGTAACTTGAAGGTGCCCTACCTTTCCTGAGGCTAAAGTATCCTCCGAATAAGCAACCACCGCACAACCACAGTCGGTAATGACCTCTTTTATATATGCATTGGAATCAGTTTGATTCAAATAATAAAAATCTGCCACTCCTTCTCCTCGCTCAGGCAAAACAGCCCCAATATTTACCAAATTGTTTTCCCAGACCAATCCTTTAAGCTCAACTTCCTGACTATGAACCTCTATGAATGAGGAAAGCAATAAAATACCAACTATTAATAAAAACACTGTGTTCTTCATATTGGCAAATAACGTTAAAATAACCACAAATTATTGCTTAAATTCCTTAAATTTGCGTCAAAAACACAATAATGGCAAGAGTACTCACAGGTATACAAAGTTCAGGGAAACCGCATTTAGGGAATATATTGGGTGCAATAAAACCAGCCATAACCTTGACTAAAAATGAAGACAATGAGTCTTTCATTTTTATTGCGGATTTCCACTCCCTTACAACGATTAAAGATCCTGTAGAAAGGATTAACAATGTCAACGCCGTGGCAGCAGCATGGCTCGCTTTTGGACTTGACATCAATAGGTCTGTATTTTACCGACAGTCAAGAATTCCCCAAGTAACGGAGTTAACCTGGTACCTGAGTTGCTTTACTCCTTATCCCATGTTGGCCAATGCCCATAGTTTTAAGGACAAATCTGATCGATTAGCAGATGTGAATGCAGGGCTATTTACTTATCCTGTTTTGATGGCTGCAGATATACTTTTGTATGGAGCGGACATTGTGCCTGTTGGCAAAGATCAATTGCAACATTTAGAGATTTCCAGGGACATTGCCAGCACCTTTAACCATCGCATTGGAGAAGAGTTGCTCAAAATACCGGAGGCTAGAATCAGTAATGATGTAATGATTATCCCTGGCACTGATGGTCAAAAAATGAGCAAATCCTACAACAACTATATTGACATCTTCTTACCTGAAAAGCAACTAAAGAAAAATGTCAACACCATAATTACCGACAGCACTCCATTAGAAGAGCCTAAGGATCCCGATGTTTGTAATGTTTACAAGCTGTATAAACTAATCGCAGATGAAGACCAAACTTTGGCTTTGAGAGAAAAATACCTTGCGGGAAATTTTGGCTATGGTCACGCTAAAAAGGAGTTACTTGGGTTAATTCTGGATACCTATAAAAATGAAAGAGAGCAATATGCTTACTTCTTGAATAACCTCCCTGATCTGGAATCAAAATTAATGGCCGGGGAAGAGAAAGCGAGAGAGGAAGCAGACAAACTTTTAGCCATCCTAAGAAAACGACTTGGTTTCGGTTAATTGTAGAATATTATTTCTTTTAAAGCCCTCGGCTTTATTGGAAGTTGAAGCAAAAAAAATCAGATGCGAATACATCTGATTTTTTTTTGTTTTGAAACCTCAAGTAAGCAATTTCAATGTCTGATCTTAAGCATAAAAAAATGGTAGTCAATTTAAAACTAACTACCATTAATTAATCGTTCTAAATTTCTTTTTTATCTCGATCTCCAAAGGTCTTTCAACGACCTCCCGTTGATCACCATTACAAACCTGGTTGGGTTTGGCACCAAAACAATTCTAACATCCTGACCATCAAATTGCTCAGATTCAATAGGCACCCCTTCCCTACCCTGAACATCATAAGTCACCACACCTCTGGAATCTGGAAGCATCGGAATGTATTTGTTGGCTAAATAGGCAGAAGGAAGTAGGACATCATTGTCTGACACTAAAGTGGCATAAATATCTTCCAACTTACTTTCTAATACATCACCATACTCCTCATTCAGATCATCCTCAAGGTCATGCAATTCCTCTTCAATGTCATCATAATTTGGGTCTGCATAAGTTATTTCGCTCAACTTAATCCTCAACTTCACGATCTTGGAGAGCTCCACATCTAATTTTTCAAAATCCATATACGCTATTACTATTATTTTTTTCTATACATGAAGGTAAATAATATGAATCCATATTCCAACTTAGAATTATTAAAAGTACCTAGGTCTTGTTATAATTTTGAGCCATTTAAAATTCTAAAGACTCAGTAAGGCTAAATCCATATAAATGCTTATATTTTGGACATAATTCTCAAACCAATAAAAATTTTTTTTTAAAATGACAGATGCATCCATAATCAACAAGGCGCAAGCGTGGCTTAGTAGTAACATCGACGAAAAGAGTAAACTAGAGATAAAGGCCTTGCTGGACGCTCCGGACGATACTGAACTTATCGATTCTTTTTATAAAGACTTAGAATTTGGAACAGGTGGCCTGAGAGGCCTAATGGGCGTTGGTTCCAACCGAATTAACGTATATACTATAGGTATGGCTACCCAGGGTTTAGCTAATTACCTAAAACTTAGTTTTCCAGGTGAAGACATTAGTCTTGCTATCACTCACGATTCACGTATCAATAACACCTTATTTGCGGAGACTACTGCCAATGTACTTACTGCCAATGGCATAAAGGTGAAGTACTTTAAAGAAATGCGTCCCACTCCAATGTTGTCCTTCGCTATCAGGCATTATGGTTGTAAAAGTGGTGTAATGGTAACCGCCTCACACAACCCTAAAGAATACAATGGCTACAAAGTCTATTGGGACGATGGAGGACAAGTGGTTGCTCCGCATGACAAAAACATCATCACTGAGGTTTTAAAAATTAAGTCTATCGATGATGTAAATTGGAACAAAAACGATGCCTTGAAAGAATATATTGAGGAGGACTTTGATCTTATTTACCTTAATGAGGTAGAAAAATTAAGTATGTCACCTCAAACTAATTTGGTGGAAAAAGACATGACAATTGTATTCTCCCCAATCCATGGCGCTTCAGGAAAAATGGTTCCTGCAGCTTTAAACGTCTTTGGTTTTGAGAACATACATGTTGTAAAGGAGCAAATAGAGCCGGACGGCAATTTCCCTACAGTCAAATACCCTAACCCTGAAGAGACCGAGGCTCTTGACCTTTCTATAAAGCTGGCAAAAGAAGTAAACGCAGAGCTTGTTCTTGCGTGTGATCCTGATGGAGACAGGTATGCCGCAGTCGTCAAAAACGAAAAAAACGAATACGAATTACTTAATGGTAACCAAACAGGGGCCCTTATTATTTATTACTTGCTCAGCATGTACAGAGAGCAAGGCAGACTTACCGGAAAACAATTCACTGTTAGTACTATTGTAACCACGGGGCTTCTTGGTGAGATTAGCAAAGGTTTCGATGTTCCCTATTATGATGTACTTACAGGCTTTAAAAATATTGCTGCTGTAATCCTTGCCAACGAAGGTAAAAAGGAATTTATAGCCGGTGGTGAAGAGAGTTACGGATTCTTGGTTGGTGATTTTGTTAGAGACAAAGATGGAGTATCTGCCTGTGCAATTGTCGCTGAGATAATGGCCTATTACAAGCAAAAAGGCATGTCAATTATTGATGTTCTGGCTGAGATATACATGTCCTACGGTTTTTATAAAGAATCCCTAATCTCCATCACCAAGAAAGGTAAAGATGGTGCTGAGCAAATTCAGCAATTGATGAAAGGTTTTAGAACCAATAAGCCTACATCAATTAATGGTATTGCGGTTAGTAAAATAGTGGATGTTCAGGAAAGTAAAGTTTATGACATGAAGGCTGGTACAGCATCAGTTCTGGATCTGGAAAAATCAAATGTTATACAATTTTACCTCGAAGATGGAAGTAAAATCTCCGCTAGACCATCCGGCACAGAGCCAAAAATCAAATATTATATTTCAGTGAATGAAAAGCTGCCAAATAGAGAAGCTTACCGGGCAACTGAAGCTTCTTTGGATGCAAAAATTAATGCTTTGAAGAAATTCTTCGAATAGAAAAACAACAGATATGCCGGCTTTTGAGCCGGTATTTTTTTTTACTTCTACTTACAAAATAAGTTTCCCCGAATACAATCGAAAAGAGACTTACCCATCAAACTGACAGGCTAAACTCTACAACCCTTCTGCTTCAGGCGATAAATCCTACTCTTGTTTCTTTTTGGCATAAACTCCGAAAAGGTAGGAAAATATCACAATCCCTCCTGATATAGTAGGAATGTAAGGGTGGTAAATGACTCTAAAAAAATAAAGTATGTATACTATAGCGGCTATAAGCCCTATAATAGACACCGCTATCTGAAGGTTCTTCAACATAATTATTTTAATATAAAACTTATGGTATGGCTACCTTCTGGCAGCTCGAATGATGCACTTTCAAAAGAGGGGGCAGAAAATGTACCTCTGGCATTATTAGAAAAGCCATAAGCATCTTTAGGTATTCCCAGCAGGGTTTTGCGCATTTCACCATCTTCATTTCCATCATGAAACGCGGCTACTGCATAGGTTCCTTTATCCAGGTTACTAAATTTGAATATTGCTTTCCCATTTTCAACTCTTGCTGAAGCACTTAAAACCGCTTCATCAGACTGATCTGGAAAACCTTTCTCACCTTTAAAAAGCAAAAGCTGAACAAGACCTTTAGCCTCACTTTGCAGGTCAATTTTAATGGTAATTTGTGAACCTGTACCTTGGGTTGTCAAGGCCATCAAAACAGATACAAGAATTATTACAGCTTGGTTAATCATTTTGCTAAAGTACGCAATTGATCTATTTTTCCTGAAGGAGTTACCTTGAATTTAGGAATAAATAAGATTTGTTTGGGACTGTGATACTTGGGAAGGATTGACCTGGCTTTCTTAAGAAAGGTCACCGCATTACTATTATTTCCTACCCCCTCAACAACCAAAATAAGTGCCTGCCCCAAGCTTTCATCGGCGGTTCCAGTTAGGAAGAATAATTTTCCCGGAAAATAAACAGACATTAATTCACTCATCTCTTGTGCTATTTCTTCCGGATAAAGCTTTACACCACCTGAATTCACTACATGGTCCGACCTTCCTTTCCAAATAAAAGTTGTGTCACTTTGTAAACTTACAACATCGTTGGTTTGCAACCAGATAGAACCTCCCATAGCTGCATGGATGGACAATCTATTTTGCTCGTCTACTTTTAATTTTACACCTGGTAGCGCTTTGTACTTTAGGTCTCCTTTTTCTTTTAGATTGGCAAGGGCAATATGAGAAACAGTCTCTGTCATCCCGTAGGTTTGAAAAACTTTCCCTGGCAAACAAGCAACTTTCTCCCTTAATTGAGGCGAAATGGAGGCCCCTCCAATGATAATATTATGAATCTGTTCTAAAGCTCTTTTTCCACTCGCAGAACTCATCATTTTTTCTACTTGCAAAGGCACAAAAGCGACAAAATCAATAACCTCGTTTTTCAAATCCTTTAGAGGGTTGGATTCTGGGGGTATCACTCTTAAACAAGCCCCCCATTCCATGGCTCTTACAAGCATCATTTTACCTGCTACCTTGGAAGTGTCCAGACAACAAAGCATGCTACATCCTTCTTTTAAATCAAAAAACAGCTTGGTCGCCTTTGCACTTTCAATTAGCTGGGTACGAGACACCGTTATATTCTTAGGAGGACCGGTAGACCCTGATGTTTGTAATGTAAAATCATTTTTACCATTTAACCAATCAAAACAAAAACCAAATGCTTCTTCATAAATCGGAGAAAGTTGACTTTTGTCTCCCTTTAAAATTTGGTTAAAGGTGAAAGATGAAGTTCCGAATGTTATCATAGGTCTTTTGCTATACAAAATAAATAAATTATCCACTGTCAAGCATAATCGGAAGCCTTAATTTTACAAAATTAAAATTGCCTGTTATCTTGCAGTAAAAAATTAGCCTGGAAATGATCAATTGGAAAACAGTTAAAGAATACAAGGACATTACTTATAAGAAATGTGATGGTGTAGCGAGGATTGCATTCAACAGACCAGATATAAGAAATGCCTTCCGTCCTCAAACTACAAGTGAACTTTATGATGCATTTTTAGATGCTCGTGAGGATGTTAATATTGGAGTTGTCTTATTGTCTGCTGAAGGCCCTTCCTCTAAAGACGGGGTTTATTCCTTTTGTAGCGGTGGGGATCAAAAAGCCAGAGGACATCAAGGTTATGTTGGTGAAGATGGTATGCACCGACTAAATATCCTTGAAGTACAACGACTCATACGGTTTATGCCAAAGGTGGTCATTGCTGTGGTCCCCGGATGGGCTGTAGGTGGTGGACATAGTCTACATGTCATTTGCGATCTTACTTTAGCAAGTAAGGAACATGCCATTTTTAAACAGACTGATGCTGATGTGACAAGTTTTGATGGTGGTTATGGTTCTGCCTATCTCGCCAAAATGGTTGGCCAGAAAAAAGCCAGGGAAATTTTCTTCCTAGGCCGAAATTATTCTGCTCAAGAAGCCTTTGAAATGGGAATGGTCAATGCTGTTGTACCCCATGATGAATTAGAAGACACTGCCTTCGAATGGGCACAGGAGATATTAGAAAAATCACCTACATCTATAAAAATGCTAAAATTTGCCTTTAACCTAACGGATGATGGCATGGTGGGGCAGCAGGTATTTGCAGGAGAAGCCACCCGACTTGCCTACATGACTGAAGAGGCAAAAGAAGGAAGAGATGCGTTTCTTCAAAAACGCAAGCCAAATTTCAAACACATTAAATGGATCCCTTAAACAGGTATTAAAATGGCGATACTTTATTTCACATGCTAGTTTGGATTTCTTATTTTAGATGGAAAAAAGTCTAATTTGGTAGAGTACCGGAGAATTGGCTTTCCTTGTTTTTCGTTTTAGGTCCATTAATTTTTAAAGGATTTAGAGGGGTTGGCTTGTTAATAAGCATAAAAAAGCCCAAGACAACATTTCGTTAGCTTGGGCTTTTTAATTTAACTCCCTCACAGTGATAATATCTGAATTGACTTTTTATGACTTTAGTCATAGTTTAGATTGATCTGACACATTGGTTAATCAACTAGTTCTGAGTATTTTTATGCAATAGCAAATGGAACTTAAAAGATATAGAACATTATGGATTTTGATTTAAAAAGGTACGAAATAGAAGTAACCGATATCTTAAGAAATGGTGAAACAGCTTTATTGTACGAGGCTGCCTTAAGATTAGAAAAAGGATCTGCCATATCCAGTACAGGGGCATTGATGGTTTTTTCAGGAAAAAAAACCGGAAGGAGTCCAAAAGACAAGAGAATCGTTAGACACCCTGAATCCGAAAAGCACATTGATTGGGGTTCAGTAAATTATGAGATGGATGAGCATACCTTTATGGTAAATAGGGAGCGGTCCATAGATTTTTTCAACACTAAAGATCACCTCTATGTGGTAGATGCATATGCCGGTTGGGATCCGAAATTCAGAATAAAGGTAAGAATCATTTGTACACGTGCATACCATGCACTTTTTATGCAAAACATGCTTATCCTACCTACGGCTGAAGAATTGGAAAATTTCGGAGAACCAGATTATGTTATTTTTAATGCCGGAGAGTTCCCTGCCAACCACTTCACTACTGACATGACTTCGAAAACCAGTATAGGGATCAGCCTGGAAAACAAAGAAGTTGTGATCTTGGGTACTGAATATGCCGGAGAAATGAAAAAAGGTATTTTTTCTATCATGAATTATTTAATGCCTGAAGAAGGTGTTCTGTCCATGCATTGCTCTGCCAATGTTGGAGAAAGTGGGGATGTCTCTTTACTATTTGGCCTTTCAGGTACTGGAAAAACAACACTAAGTGCTGACCCTAAGAGAAAGCTAATAGGAGATGATGAACACTGCTGGCATCAAGACGGCGTTTTCAATATAGAAGGAGGTTGTTATGCCAAAGCCATAGATTTAAGCGAGGAAGCCGAGCCTGATATATTTGGAGCCATTCGATATGGAACAGTTTTAGAAAACGTCATTTATGACCCAATTACCAGAGTAGTGGATTATTCTGATACTTCTATAACCCAAAATACCAGGGCTGCCTATCCAATTGATTTCATTGAAAACACAAAAATACCTTGTACAGCAGGCCATCCTAAAAACATAATATTTCTGACTTGTGATGCTTTTGGTGTATTGCCTCCTGTTAGCAAGTTGAGTCCCGAGCAGGCCAGTTACCATTTTATTTCAGGATATACTGCCAAAGTAGCCGGAACAGAAATGGGAGTAAAAGATCCACAAGCAACTTTTAGTGCTTGTTTTGGCGCTGCATTTATGATGTGGCACCCAAATAAATATGCTAACTTACTGGCTGACAAAATTAAAAAACACAATGTAAACGCTTGGCTGATAAATACAGGCTGGAGCGGAGGCTCCTACGGAGTAGGAGCAAGAATTAAATTAAAGTACACACGTGCCATTTTGGATGCAATTCATAATAAAGATTTTGACAATGCTACATTTGCCAGTGAAGGGGATTTTAATCTTCAAATCCCGACAAGCTGCAAAGGTGTGCCTAGTGAAATATTAATCCCAGAAAACACCTGGGAAGACAAAGTTAAGTTTAGTGAAGTAAAAAATAAATTGGTCAACCTCTTTAAGGGAAATTTCAAACAATTTGAAGATCAAGTGGATGAAAACATTTCCAAAGCAGGTCCCAGGTAAATAGCAAATGGGAAAAATCAGATTTTACAGTGTTATCATTGGTTTACTAGGAATGCTTCTGGTACAATGCCAAACAAAAGAAAAAGAAGGGGAAACTAAAAGCACCCCTACTTTTTTAATTGACAACTCTTCCCTCCTGGCATTCGAAGACATTGTCTCTGAAGTTGAATTTATCCCATTGATGGCGCCAAAGGACACCTTGATAAACCTTTCTTGCAATGTAAGCGAATTGGTGGTTAATGATAAGATTTTCTATGCCAGCAGGTGCTATAAAGACCTTTCTATTCATACATTTGATCTGGAAGGCAACCACCTTCAGAGCTGGAATAAAAAGGGAGAAGGCCCAGGTGAATATCCGTCATTACACGGCTTGATTGTTGATAACAATGAACTATACATAAGCACAGGAAGAGGATCAATATTAAAATATGGCTTACCTGCATTTGAATTTAAGGAAGAAATTCAATTAGGAGATTATAATTTCGTTCCTACGGTGTCGTTTATTTCAGCATATAACTGGTTGATTTCTTCTGAACCTCCAGGCAACGAGCGGCAAGAAATTTTTCATGTAGTAAATACAGAATCCGGGAAGGTGAATTCCCTCCCTATTTTATCCCTGCCCTATAGTGGCGAATTAAACCCTGGAATGTTTGCTAACATGGAAGAGGGTAAACTGTTAAGTTTTGGCCTTTCAGATACCATATACAGTTATCAGCATGATGCTATCAAACCTTTCGTCATCTTAAATTTTGGAGACAAAAGTATCAGCCCGGATGATTTTGAATTAGAAGGAGAAGCCTTTGTAGAAAAAACATTACTTTCTCAAAATTATGCCTTTAATACAGGGCAAATTGATTACAGTGAAGGTATAATTAAATTTATGGCTTATGGTATTGAAAAAAACCCTCTTTTCGACCAAGCAGACCTTTCTACCTTTCCTTTTTATGATGTGTTTATCTCCCGAAATACCGGAGAACTCAAAATGACAAAGGCGCTATTAAATATTAGAAACAACAGTTGTTCAGCGGAAGGTTATTTTTACCAAGCCATGCAACAAACAGATTGGCAAAGGGCTTTAGACTTAGGCTATTTTGGCAAATATGAAGAAAAACTCCTACAAAGTATTGAGAAATTATCTGATGAGGAAGATCCTATAATTCTGAAATTTAAAGTTGCTTTTTAGCGGATATCTGTTCAAATTATAAGTTAAACCCGAAATATGCAATAGACATTCTATTACATAATCCGGGTTAAAGAAATAAGCATTGATTCTTCGTGTAGGAAGATCAATTCATGTGTTTCAATTTAAAGCATTCATTCAATTTCAAAAGAATTGGACATCATTTTACACTATTCAGTAATTAAGCCCATTATAAACCATCAGTTAAATGAAAAGCAGAATTCACACCCTTTTAGGTCTTGTAATTTTATCCACCTTGCTATTGAATCCCTCTTCTAGTAAAGCTCAAAACCATGTAGTGGAGACCTATAAAATAGTTGGTAACGATTCTTTAAAAATGGACATTTACCTTTCAGACGAACAAAAGAAAGACAAACCTGCAATGGTGTTTTTCTTTGGCGGTGGATGGGTTTCTGGTAGTTGGGAACAATTCCGACCACATGCCCTTCACTTTTCTAAAAAAGGTTTTGTAACCATATTGGTAGACTATAGGGTTGCTTCACGACAAAAGACCAGTCCTTTTGATGCGATTGAGGATGCAAAATCCGCTATGAAATACGTTAAAAAGAATGCTGAACGGCTTGGCTTGGATAGTGCCAAGGTCATTGCTTCCGGAGGTTCTGCTGGTGGACACTTGGCCGCTGCTACTGCAACTGTTCCAGGCTTTGAGGGTCAGGATAACGGAATAATTAGCACCAAGCCTGTTGCCTTACTTTTATTTAACCCTGTAATAGACAATGGGCCAGCCGGATATGGGTATGACCGAGTAGCTGAAAGGTACAAAGATGTCTCCCCTCTCCATAACTTGAATACGGGTGTTCCACCGACACTTTTCTTTCTAGGAACCAAAGATCAATTGATTCCGGTAGAAACTGCGAGGTACTATAAAACGGCCATGGAAAAACTAGGAAGCTATTGCGAATTAATCTTATATGAAGGACAACCCCATGGCTTTTTTAATTATAAAAACCGTGAGATTTACGAACAAACAATAATTGAAACTGAGGCATTTTTAAAGAAAATAGGTCTACTTCCCAATTCGGAAACTGAATGAACCTATCAGTAGCAGGTATAGCAATATTGTATTTTTGTTATTTTATTGAATAACAGACTAAAGCCAATCCTTACAATTATAATTGTAAGGATTGGCTTATTAATTTATTCTGCTTTGTTGAGCCTGAATTCAACAAGTATTATTCAATTTTGCAGCCTTTTTTTTCAAACTTTCCTACCCTGTTCCTTTCCCAAACTCTCCGAGTTCAGATTTAAGCCTAACTCCTAGCACTTACAATGTGACAAGCTCAAACTTTTGGATAGCATCGGCTAGGACTGATAACAAATACCTAGAAAATATATTACCATGCATTAGCTTGCTAAAAAAAATAGAAGCGAAAACATAGCGGAATAAAATACAATTCAAGATTGTTATTATCCTGTACCAAAATCCTTTTTTAAGCTTAAAAAGTGTAATTAAAACACTTTATTATGGATTTTGAAGAAAATTTCATAAAATATTATTTGGTAAAAATAGAAAATATAGAATTATTAATTTTTTTTTAACTTAATCGAAAGATAAGCTAAAATGATGCTTGCGCTTCCATTTGTTTTTATTAAGTTTAAAAAATCATAACAATTTAAATACTTACTCAGTAAGGCATTGCGCCAAAAATATAGCTGTAGTCGGTTAAAATAAACCCACCTAGAAGCCTTTGTAACCCAAAGGCTTTTTTTTTATTTTAGCAGTAATGCTTCTAAAATATCTCCTACAAAATAGGCAACCATTGCTGCTATGACCCCTAGTGCAAGTGTCTCGATTACACTTTGCCAAATGCCTGTTTGATTTACCCAGCTTTTCAAAGCACCCACAAAGATAAATGCAACTCCGGTAAGCAAGCAAGTCCATAAAAACACGTCAAAGTTCGCTTCATAAAAGTAATCCCACATGTAAACTGTAAGTGGAATAAATCCAACAGCAATAAAGGAAATAAGCGTAGCAAGGCCTATTTTGAAAGGACTCTTGACTTCTTCAATCATATTTAGTTCGTCCTTCATCATTTCATTTACCCACCTGTCTCTATCAGAAACAATGACATTCACCACTTCTTGCAAAAGCTCTCCTTTAAATCCTTTCTCCCTATAAATGGCAACAATTTCTTCCCGTTCTTTCTTAGGAATATTATCTACCTCCCAATATTCAATGTTTTTGTGTTTCTGATAATTCTCCTTCTCTGATTTGGAAGAAAGGTAGGCACCAATGGACATGGACAATCCATCTGCAAATAAATTAGCAAAGCCCAAAATAATGATCACCATAGGATCTAAATTAGCACCTACTGCCCCTGCAACAACCGCAAAGGTTGTAACAGCTCCATCTATACCGCCATATACAAATTCTCTTAAGTATTCCTGAAGGTTTTTAAAAAAAGGTAATTCCTGATGTAATTCTGACTCTTCCAAATCTTTTCTATTTAAAATCTACAACTGAATAAATGTTTAACCCGAAATATGCAATAGACATTCTATTACATAATCCGGGTTTAATGACCCTGCAAAGTACAGTTTTCACGATGCCTTTTGAATTTACAAAAAATCAATTAGCCTGGAAAATAAAAAGAAGTCGGGCCATATTATATTTCTAAAAGTTACTATTGATTCCACCACCAAGTACAAGACCTGTTATAAATCGCTCCTTACTTAAGCCAATTGATTTCCATAAATTTAAGCCAGAACTAACAGATCAGAGTTAAAAAGAATGGAATTCATCAATCAATTTGACTTCAGGAGAAATTAGAAATTGATAATAAATGGCTTCATTTTTAAAAAAAACCAATGAATTACCAGATTGAAAAATAATAATTGAAATTAATCTCCTTGAATATGAAAGTGATAAAGCAAATCAACTCTTTTTTTTTGCCCTACTATTGTAAAAAAACAAACATTCTTCTACCTTTGTATCACTTCAAACGAGGAGTAATAAACAAACAAAAAAAGGAGTGGTAGTTCAGCTGGTTAGAATGCCTGCCTGTCACGCAGGAGGTCGCGGGTTCGAGTCCCGTCCATTCCGCTTATAGCCTTGGAATTCCAAGGCTTTTTTTTGCCTTCATAGTAAACAATTGTTCTTCTATATTTGAATTAATTCAATATAGAAGAAATGAACAACCAAAAAAGAGTGGTAGTTCAGCTGGTTAGAATGTCCCGATGTTTCGGGAAGGCCGCTGGTTCGAAACTTAAGATAGAAAAAAAAGGAGTGGTAGTTCAGCTGGTTAGAATGTCCCGATGTTTCGGGAAGGCCGCTGGTTCGAAACTTAAGATAGAAATAAAAAGGAGTGGTAGTTCAGCTGGTTAGAATGTCCCGATGTTTCGGGAAGGCCGCTGGTTCGAAACTTAAGATAGAAAAAAAAGGAGTGGTAGTTCAGCTGGTTAGAATGTCCCGATGTTTCGGGAAGGCCGCTGGTTCGAAACTTAAGATAGAAATAAAAAGGAGTGGTAGTTCAGCTGGTTAGAATGTCCCGATGTTTCGGGAAGGCCGCTGGTTCGAAACTTAAGATAGAAAAAAAAGGAGTGGTAGTTCAGCTGGTTAGAATGCCTGCCTGTCACGCAGGAGGTCGCGGGTTCGAGTCCCGTCCATTCCGCAAAACCAACCCAAATTAGCTAATCATTTAGCTTTTATGGGTTGGTGTTTTACTTTAGGGGTCATGAGATTAGACTTCAAAAAATCCACAAGAAACACCTAAATCACTTCCTTCACCAGAGCAATAATCCTCGGAATGCATTTGATAGGCCTAGGGCCCATCAAATGATATACTCATTTTAGCTCCCCGTCACTTCTTCAATTACACGTAGCCAGTTCAAACCAAGAATTTTTTTAATTCGTTTGTCACTATACCCCAATCTTTGCATTGCCATTGTAATCTGAGGATAATCGCTAATGTCTTTAATTTCTCGTGGCAATTCAGGTCCTCCATCCAAATCACAACCTAAGGCCATATGATCCTCACCAACTAAATTTACCCCATAATCGATCACTTTGGCTAGCTGATCCACATGCATCCAATATTCGTCAGGAATGGTGCCATTGAAGACCAGAGGAACTTCTTTTCTCACTGCATCATCAACCTCTTCAATTGTATTCATGGAGGTTGATTCCTTCACTGACTCGGGTGTAGTTTCTTTAGGGGCTGTTTGCCAAGCCCAGTATTTAGGATTGTTAAATAGACTGCCAAAGTGAATACCTATCACCCCTCCTTTTGCTGCCACGGCCTTTGCTGCCTCATCTGTAATACATCTTGGATGTGCCACAATACTGTAAAAGCCCCCATGACTGTAGGTTATTGGGTGTTTACTTGCCTCCGCTGTTTGTAATATGGCGTCATTGGATGCATGGGCAATGTTAATAACCATCCCAAGGTTATTCATTTCAGCGATAATTTCTCTCCCCAAATCATTTATCCCACCCCAACGACTTACATCATTGCAAGTATCTATAAAGGCATTTGTGGTATTGTGTGCAGTAAGCTGAATGGACCTTAAACCTAAGCGATAAAGTGCCCTAAGTAAATTAATATCTCCATCTAAGTCAAAGCCTCCTTCTAAGTCAAGAAAAGCAGCCATTTTACCTTTCATATTGATTCGTTTAATGTCTTTAGCATTAAGCGCCAATTCAATGACTGAGTTATTCTTTTTTATCTGATCTAAAGCAAGATTTATAACACGAAACGTGTTCTTTACCTCAAACCTTCCAGGGTAATAATGCTCAGGAGTATAAACCGTGAAAAACATGGCATCTAAGCCGCCTTCTTTTGCCCTTGGTAAATCAACGGTTCCGTCGGAATATCTTTGACCAATGTCAGTATTCATCAGCAACTCACGGGTCATTACATGTACATGTCCATCCATCACAAATGCTTCACGATGCAACTTCGGCATTATTGTATCCTGAGGCATCACTGGAAGTTTTTTACTTCCATTAGCTCCTGCCAATAAAGAATGAAGTGGCAATACACTTCCTGCTATTGGTAATAAGGTTAAGCCCTTAATAAGATTTCGGCGTTTCATTTATATATGCTTTTATTATTTTTTAATTTATTTATGCGAATAATTAAAATGGATTTTTGGTAGACAGGCAAAGCTATTGCCTCAATAAAAAACCCATTTAAATATTATGGTTCCTTGAATGCGCTTAGCGCGGACCTATTGATCAAACCCCCGAATATAAGGACGAGCAGGTGGTCGCTCTCCAGTATTGAATTGAGGGCCACGGGTAGTTCGATAAGTCATGTTCATATACGGCGTTTCGACACGACGACCGACAGCAGAATAGCGACCATTCTCCCAGTTGGATTCTACATAGTGGTTTGTTATCCCCGTTGACAGAAGTAAACGTTCTGCATTGAACGGTTCCTTTTTGGTCACCATCATCTCTGTGATCCAATGTGGCTGGGCATTGGAGGCATGATACTGGTCAAATGGACCAGCCCAACCTAGCATAGAGACGATCGTAGGTTCATTCTGCCCTTCAATTTCTCCAGCAAAGGTCCAACCTACACCTTTTCCAGAAATCACTGCTCCTTTGGTTCCATCATTGTATTCTACGATACAAACATTAGCTCGATTGTTCTCTTGAAAGTGTCCTGGATTAAGGTCAAAATCTTCGGCCACAGCCTCAAGTAACTTACTGGCCCAAGAATTGCGCTCGACCCATTCCCATGTTTCTTTCCCTCGAATGGATTGTACTGACTTAACACCTGTTTCGCCTCCCTTTCGGCGCTCTACAAAAGCTTGAAGCACATCTATACAATGGAAAATGCCACCCTCATCGGAAGCACCTCCAACTACGATCGAATGTTTTAAAGGCGTGTCTATATCAAGTTCTTTTTCTGGTTTACGGTAGTAAACTGGTATAGAGGACCCTCCATTTAAAGGGAAGTTTAGCTCTCGGGATTTGTCAAACATCCACTTTGCTTCATCCCAATCGTAAGAGAGGTGCTTGTCATTAAAAACCGGAACAGCACGCTTACTCTGTTCAAAAACCTTTACAACCTGTTGGTAAATCCTCCAGCGAGGTAAAAGCCAGCGTCCTTTAAGGTCTTTGGGATAATCGCCGTGTTCGGCGACAATTACAACGCCATCCACTGCCAGTTCTTCACCTCCTAGTGTTACTGCTTCACCAACAGTCTTAAACACCGGAATACCTTTCGATTTGGCTACTTTCTGACCCAAAACGCTTGTCTCGTACTGATCCAAATAAATGGCTACAACCTCAACCCTGGAGGGCATATACTCCCCTTTCCACCAATAACCATCTAATAGTTTGGTCACAATCCAGTCTGCATGGGATCTAGTCGCACCCCAATAACTAGCTAATACTGCTATACGAGGCTTGTTTGCTGTAGTTTTTGCGAAAACATTGGTGGGCATACCCGACAAGGCTGTAATTCCTGCAACACCAGTTATCCCAAGCATTTCGCGTCGGGAAAGCAGGGGATTAGAGTTTAAAATTTTTGTAATAGAAAGTGAATCTGTTGCTCTATCAGCAATGTCGAATTGTTTCTTTGACATAATGTTTAAGATTTCAGTAATTAAGGTTGAAGTGGTTTCCTTATCATTTACTATAAATCTAAACAATTAATTTTATATTGGTTTTATTTGTCAATCTCTTCAGATAAAGATCCTCTTTCTTTAAGCTTCGATTCTCCTTTACGATTTGGTCCCAACATCCAATATTTGAAGGGTTTAAGGTTTCTTTTTTAGTGTTTTGCCTATATTGGCTGCGATGTAATTTGTCTTGCTGCTTTTTATTTCATACTGAGGTTCTTCCTCGATGGCATGATGTGTATACCCCTTGTAATCAAAATCAGCAGTATGCACCTTAATGATTGTTCCTGACACATGCCCAACTTCTGAGTTCCAGGTAACTTCGTCTCCTACTTTGAACCCGAAATATGCAATAGACAATCTATTACGTGCTGAAATCGCTTCAAAATCAGCCACTTCGTTGCTGTTTTCAATTTCACCATAGCGGTGCTATGCTAAAATCTCCAAACAACCTGATTGTCTTGCGATTGCAACACTTCCCGTAAACACGGGACAGGCTTCACCCCTGACTATTGTCAGGACGGAGAAATCCTATTACATAATCCGGGTTGAACCTATGCTTCATTTTTAAATTAATTCAACCATACAATCCTTTAGGAAGGACAAAATTTCCTAATAAGCCTTAACAATTTTAATTCAATTGCAAACCCTTTTTAGGAAACTTTGCCATTATAACAACCTAAATTTCAAATAAACTAAACAGGAATTCCTTCCGTTTTTTCCATTCGGTCCCAATTTCTATGCTGAGCAATCGCTTTAATAAAAGCTTCAGGTTCAGCATTAATCAATATTGCTTTATCTTCCTTAAAATCCTTCACATATGTTTCGTCCAGAAGATGTTCCCCTTCATTGTCCGCAGCAATGGCTTTGCAATGTTTTAAAGCTTCATTAATAAACTTTTTGAACTTGGCATTTTTCAACAATGAAGCTACAGACGACTGTCCTCCGGGTATGTACAGTGCATCATACAAAACACTTTCAGTGGTGTTGATGCTTGCATCTACAGGATGATCCATATCAGAATCACACTTAATAGTACCACCATGTGGAGCAACTATACTCAGTGTAGCATTTTCAGCTTCCAATGCCGTTTTCATTGCTTTAAAATCCTTCATATTGAACCCATCTCCAGCCAACAAAGCTACTTTGCGTGTTGCTATGCTGTCAAATTTGGTATTTGATTGGCTTAATGCAGCGGATTTATCAAGGTAATTCTTTTTAGGACCAGGTTGGTAATCCGCCACGTTTGCATCTGCACCTATGGCTTGATTAATGGGTTGATCTATTTTTTCAGGAACACTTAATCCTAAATTACCTGCCACTTCCTCTGCCAATCCATTATCAATTTGTGCAATCATCCATAGCATCCTTTCTTGAATGTGTTTGTGGTTACATTTCCCTAATTCAAAGGAATAGGCATTGGCCACATGCTTTTTTTCCCAATCTGCTAAACTTCTGTAAAAGAGAGCTGGCTGAGAAAAGAAATCATTAAAACTTTCACTTCTCCCTCTTATTTTTTTTCCATCAATTCTTTCCTCATAAGAAGAAAAAGCTCCTTCTGCTATTTTAGAAAGATGAGGGCATCCTCCTCCAAGTGTATTAGGAAAGTAAGCAGTTTGGCCTTTAGGTATTTCGGTCTGCATGTGTCCATCGCGTTGGTTATGGTGCGACTTGGCTAAAGGCTGATTGATGGGTATTTGATGGAAATTTGGGCTTCCTAATCTGGAAAGCTGTGTATCACGATAAGAAAACAATCGTCCCTGAAGTAAAGGGTCATTGGTAAAATCAATTCCAGGCACAATATTTCCAGGCAAGAATGCCACCTGTTCTGTTTCTGCGAAAAAATTCTCCGGGTTCCTATTCAAAGTCATCTTGCCGATAATCTTTACAGGAACCATCTCTTCGGGAATCAATTTGGTAGCATCTAATAGGTCGAAGTCATATTTATGTTCGTCTGCCTCTGGTACGATTTGAACCCCAAGCTCCCATTCTGGAAATTGGCCGGATTCGATTGCGTCCCAAAGGTCTCTTCTGTGAAAATCAGAATCTGCTCCACTTATCTTTGTTGCCTCATCCCAGGTAACCGAGTGCACTCCTAATAATGGTTTCCAGTGAAATTTCACGAAATGTGCTTCTCCTTTTTCATTGACAAGACGGTAAGTATGAATTCCAAACCCTTCCATCATCCTTAGACTTCTAGGAATGGCCCTATCACTCATTACCCAAATCTGATTGTGTAAGGTTTCCGGCGTAAGCGATATGAAGTCATAAAAAGTATCATGGGCCGAAGCCGCTTGAGGTATCTCTTTGTTGGGCTCTGGCTTCACTGCGTGAATAAGATCAGGAAATTTCATGGCGTCCTGAATAAAGAAGATCGGCATGTTATTGCCCACCAAATCCCAGGTTCCCTCTTCTGTATAAAATTTCACGGCAAAACCACGAACATCTCTTGCAAGATCAGTTGACCCTTTAGAACCGGCAACAGTTGAAAACCTTACAAAAACAGGCGTTTTTCTATTTGGATCTGTAAATATTCCTGCTTTGGAATATTGGCTAATGCTGTCATACAACTCAAAATACCCATGCGCCCCACTCCCTCTGGCATGGACAATTCGTTCTGGAATCCTTTCGTGGTCAAAACTGGTAATCTTTTCTCTAATGATAAAATCCTCCAAAAGTGTCGACCCTCTGACGCCGGCTTTTAGTGAGTTATTGGTATCATTAACCTTTACACCTTGCCTGGTAGTAAGCGCTTGGTCTTTAGGGTCTTTTGTAAACTTTTCTAGTTGGTCTTCTTTTGCTGTTTTATGTTCCTTATTTTTCATGATAAGATTTTTAAAGGGTTAAAGAAATCAAATCTAATAGGACAATAAGAAAAAATATAGCTCAAAAGATTTATATATTACCTCAATCAAATTACAAGATTGGTTTTAAATAATATAAGCCTTTAATTATTCTTAAAAACACAGCATTTAAACTTTAAAAGCTTACTATTAATTTTGGATTTCATAGTGTTTAACAAAGTCAATTGCACCAGATTTATTTAATTTAAAATTTATATTTTACTCTCCTTTCTATTTTACTGAAAAGAAATAACAAAGGTTTGGTGAGTTAATAATGAGTTTTTTCTATAAACATAATTTTGAATAGCAAGTTTCTATTTAAGAATACAAAAAAATTCTAATTGGTCAATTAAACCCGAAATATGCAATAGACAATCTATTACGTGCTGAAATCGCTTCAAAATCAGCCACTTCGTTGCTGTTTTCAATTTCACCATAGCGGTGCTATGCTAAAATTGAAAACAGCCTGATTTTCTTGCGATTGCAACACTTCCCGTAAACACGGGACAGGCTTCACCCCTGACTATTGTCAGGACGGAGGAATTCTATTACATAATCCGGGTTAAAAACAGTCCCAAAAGGCGAAATTATAAGTACAATGGATACAATCAGAGAAATAGATGATTCAGCGCTCTGCATTTTTAGAAAGAAATGGGCTCGGGGATTCAGATTCATTGATGAAAATGGGAAAGTTATTAAGGATAAAAAGAAATTAAAACGGCTAAAAAACCTTGTAATCCCTCCCATGTGGGAAGAAGTAAGGATTTGTCGCTTTGAGGATGGGCACATACAAGCTACTGGAAGAGACAAAAAAGGCAGAAAGCAATACATCTACCATTCTATCTATGAACAAAAATGCCAAGAAGAGAAATTCAATAAAATGTCCAGTTTCGCAATGGCATTACCTGGAATCCGTAAAAAGGCCTATAAAGCTTTAAAAGCAAAGGAATGGAATAAAACAAAAGTACTTGGACTGATGGTATTGATCCTGGATGAATATGGAATCCGAATTGGAAATAAATACTATCAATCCAGTAATGAAACCATTGGGTTGACGACCTTGCGAAGAAAGCACATGAAAATCGAAGGTGATGGGCTTGTATTTCATTATACTGGAAAAAGTAAAATTGAACGTAAAGTGTTGATAGACGATGCTGAACTAATTAAATTAATAAAGGAATCAGCAGAGCTTCCTGGGTATGAAATATTTCGTTACCAGGATGAATCCGGAAATTTCCAAGCTGTAGACAGTGATGAAGTAAATCAGTTTATTAATGAAAATATGGGCGAAGAGTATTCTAGTAAATACTTTCGTACTTGGGCAGCCTGCAGGTTAGCTGTAGAATATTACCCTAAAGCATGGAAAGAACTTAAAAAATCAAAGCGCAAGAAATTTAGCAATATCCTTATAAAAATGGTGGCTTCAGAATTGGGCAACACTCCTACGGTTTGTAAAAACTATTACGTACACCCGGCTATTTTTAATGAAATTGATCAACAAACCCTGCCTAATCCTAATCCATTCAAACCAACAAAGAGTCTCTATAACTTATCTAATAGCGAAAAACTCGCCCTAAAAATTATTGAAAAAGCCTCCTCCGAAAAGTGATTTTGGTAAATATTACTCTTCTAAAATTATAAAATCTTATTAAGCCAAAACCATGAACAAACCGTATTATATCATTTAAAAAAACGATTCCATAACCACTTTAATAAAACCACAAAAGGGAGAATTACTGCTCCTACAATCAATCCTATAATAAACTCCTGAAGTATAGAGGGTAGCGCAGGTATCAAATGGTGAAAGAAATCAATATTGTGTACAAAAATACCTCCGGCTACCAAAAGCAAGGCAATGGTACCTATCACTGACAAACTTTTTATTACAAGAGGTAATGCTTTCACCAATAGCTTTCCGAAAAAATCAGAAAGGCTTTTCTCCTCCTCATTGTAAGAGATCAATTTGTAACCGAAGTCATCCATCCTAATTATTACTGCTACAATTCCATAAACACCTGCAGTAGCTAATACTGCAATAAAAGAAACCACCAAAATCTGAACCCAAATTACTTCTTGAATCACTGTCCCTAAAGCAATAATTACAATCTCCACCGATAAAATAAAGTCCGTAAAAATGGCAGATTTTATTTTATCATTTTCTGAGGCTAAAATTTCTTCTTCAGTTAATTTTTGACTCAATAGTTCAGGTTTATGGTGCTTATGTCCAGCGAGGAATTCATATACTTTCTCAGCTCCTTCGTAGGCCAAATAAAGACCGCCCAATAGCAATACAATGGTAATTACCTTAGGTAAGAATGCACTTAGCAAAAATGCAGCCGGCAAAATGATTAATTTATTAACAAAAGAACCTTTTGTAATGGCCCATAATACTGGAATTTCACGAGATGCGATAAAACCTGATGATTTCTCAGCATTTACGGCTAGGTCATCTCCTAATATACCCGCCGTTTTTTTAGCTGCTACTTTACTCATTGTAGCCACATCATCCATAAGCATAGCTATGTCATCCAATAATGCAAAAAAACCTGAAGCCATGTAGTATTTGTTTAAAATGATTTAATTAATGTAAAATGTATTTTATTAATCCTCACTATCTTCCTTAAACCTAAGGACTAAAGGAAATAAATAATATTATTTCCAACCACCAATTTTATACCTCGGTTCCAATTTACTTGAATAAGACAAACAATTAATTTTTTGAGTTCATTCAAAAATTAAGAACTAGGTATCTTGTACCAGATTTAAAACAAACAATTTTGATATGCTTAAATGGACAATCATATTCTTTCTATCAGCAATTCTTGCAGCAATGTATGGTTTTGGAGGTTTAGCCGAAGGTGCAGAAGATGTGGCGAAAGTAATGTGTTTTATCTTTACTGGTATGGTTTTTGGATCACTATTTTCAAATTTTAAAAGAATTTGAAGCGATTTGGAAAACTATTAGGCCTAAGAGAATCAACAGGGCAATAAATTGAAAAGATAAAACTTAACTTTCCTGCTATCACTGCCTTATAACCAATTTATGTAATGGCATACTTTTCTTTTTCAATAAGTTCAGCCCAAATCGTATATTTTGCATTGAAACTAATGGGAAGTAATCTCAATTAGTCTAAAGTTTTAAAAATCCAATTGAGCCTATTTCTTAGGCGTGGTAAAATTGGAGTATACGGTCCTACTAAGGTCCTGGTGTATTTTGGTTTCATGCAGATTGGAGGTATCAATACCTCAAAAAGCCAATGGCGGTGCATTCCCTATTCAGTAAGTTAGCCCCCATATGTAGTGCTTTTAAAGTTATTTTTAGAAAGAGTCAAAAGCACTAAGCAATAAGATTTTAAATGCTTATTTGATATTATTACGATACCAGACACCAACCTTAAAGTAGGACTTGGGTTATATAAATTATAATATTCTAACCAAACAAAAAATGGAAAGCTTGTTTACAACCACCTGGACCTCAATTGCCTTAATGGCAATAACTGCTTTAGGAATCTATATTTCTGTTATTTTACTTACTAGGATTAGCGGTAAGCGAAGCTTTTCAAAAATGTCGAGTTTTGATTTTGCAATGACAGTAGCTGTGGGCTCCATTATAGCCACAACCATCCTTTCTTCAACAGTTAATTTAACTGAAGGGGTATTCGGTTTAGTGATTGTCTATTTTTTACAAATTTCAATAGCCCTGGCTAGAAGAAATAAGTTTATAGAAAACATTGTAGACAACACGCCGCTATTGTTAATGGATGGTGAAAAAATATTGGACTACAATTTAAGAAAAGCGAGGGTCTCTGAAAGTGATCTTCGCTCAAAACTTCGTGAAGCAAACGTAACACAATTGTCTCAAGTAAGGGTGGTTATTTTCGAAACTACGGGTGATATCTCAGTTCTTCATTCTCAGGAGGATCAACCAATTGATTTATGGCTAATGAAAGATGTGGATAGGGTCTAAGTTTTATTCGCCTCATTGATCAAGTAAGAAAAAACTAATTTCCCCCAACTTGAAATAGCCCAATACTTCAGTACCTACGGTAAACCAAAAATAAACCATCGCATAATCAAAACTCCCTATTGCTAAATCTACTTTCTCACCGTTGTAATCAACCATGACAATTGGTCACTATTATATAAAGCGAGCTAACTTGAACAAATGGCCTTGGAGTTTCACTACTTTGATCTGCTTTAGATTTTCGAGCTCAATAGTCGGAGTATAACATAAAAAAACAGACATACCCTTAGTTCTGAATGTGCCTGTTTTTTTATGTTCCCGTATATTTCCCAAATTATTCCACTATATCTTTCAGTGATTTTATTTGCTCCAGATCCGTTCTGATTTTAATGGCATGATTCTGAATTATTTGATCTAACATTATTGGTAAATGTTGGACTTCCAATAATTCTTCATACTCTTCTAAAGCAGCCTTATCCCCTCGGATAGCCTCCTCAAGCATTTCAGCATCATTGTTTCCTGCTATAAATGATTTTGCATCCATCCATGCACGATGAATGGAACCAGTAAAACTACCTTCTGTATTCATTTCATCAAAATTGGCTGCCAATTCTCTTTTCAATCTTAAATTAAAATCCCTGCGTTCATTTGACCTTTTTAGGAAAAAGCTTCTTAGTTCAGGGTTTTTTGTATTTGCGGCAGCCGTTGCATATCCTTTCTCCGCATCCTTATTTTTTTCTAAAATCTCAGAAAGTTGAATGTTCAGTTTATTATTTTCCCTATCCATCTTGTTTTGTTTTTGAAATTAATAAAGGCTTAAATTTAAACGTAAAAACCCTTAACTATTAACTTCAAAAAATACTTTATTGACTTATAAGAAAATACTTTATAGTTAATTTAAAATAAAAACCATAACATAACTAAACAACAAACTTGAACCCGGATTATGTAATAGGATTTCTCCGTCCTGACAATAGTCAGGGGTGAAGCCTGTCCCGTGTTTACGGGAAGTGTTGCAATCGCAAGACAATCAGGCTGTTTGGATATTATAGCATAGTACTGCTATGGTGAAATTGAAAACAGCAACGAATTGGCTGATTTTGAAGGGATTTCAGCACGTAATACAGATTGTCTATTGCATATTTCGGGTTGAACCAACACAGCTCATTTAAAACCAATCAAGATATTTTTAATTATAAGGGTTTAGAGAACTGGAAAGAAAGATAGAAGGAAATGTTTGCTATTAAAGCAGTTAAAAAAATACAATCTGATTTTGAAAGTGCGCAAATGGTTAGGAATGTTTTTCTGGCAGGATAACAGTAAAGGTAGTTCCTATCCCTTCCTCACTTTTAGTTGTAACCATGCCCTTATGATTACTGATAATCTTTTTCACAATAGCCAAGCCAATGCCTGTGCCCTCATATTCGTGTTTACCGTGTAACCTTTGAAAAACTTCAAATATTTTTCCTTCCGTACCTTTGGGTAAGCCAATGCCATTATCTTCGACCTGAATGGCAAAGTATTTTTTATTCTGATTTAAATTTAATTTGGACAATTGATTTGAGACAACTTCCGACGCCCTAATGCTAATTTCAGGAGCCACATTTTTCCTTGAGAATTTAATGGCATTATTTAATAGGTTTGAAAAAACTTGACGCATCTGAAATAAAATGGCTTCAATTTCAGGAAGCTTTTCAACAGTTACCTTAGCATTAGATTGCTCAATTATACTATTGGATTCTTCAAGGACTTGTGCTAAAACATCATTTAAATCAATGGATTCATATTTAGTAATATCATCATTAGAACGAGAAAAGGTTAGCAAATCATCAATAAGGATCCGCATTCTACTGGCAGCAAATGAAATTTTATCAAAATGATTTTTCCCTTTATCAGTAAGCCTCTCCACCTCATTTTCCATGATTACAGAAGAATACATTTGTATTTTCCGCAATGGTTCCTGAAGATCATGACTCGACACATAAGCAAACGATTGTAGCTCTTCATTTGCAATTTCAAGTTTAGCAACAGAATCCTGCAATTTGTCATTTGACTCAAGCAGGAGTTTTGTTCTTAAATCTACCTGACTTTCCAATTCCTTTGTGAAGTTTTCAAGCCTTTTTCTGGACAAGACTTGATCTGTAACATCAGTAGCTGTAACAATCACTCCTGAAATAGTACCATCAATTTCAGACAAGGGTAGGTAATGGTAATCCAAAAAGAATTCTTTCTCTATACCACCTGAGTTAATGACAGCTTTAGAGGCATTGCTTTTCACCCCATTTCCTGTACTCAACACATATTGAAGCTCATCCAAATACTTCTGATTTGTTAATTCTGGAAAAACTTCCACCAATCGCTTTCCTTCGACCTCCTCCCACTCTCTATTCCACAGATGGCTTAGCATCCGATTATTCGCCATTTCAATTTTCAATTCTTTCCCCCTTAAAATGGCCATGGCAATTGGGGAATGCTGCATGTGTTTTCTAAACTGACTTTCATTTTCAGCCAATGCATTTTTTGCTTCAACAAAATCAGTAACCTCATTGGTTACTAACATTACTTCGACAACTTCTCCAGCAAAAAATGTAATCGGCTGAATAATAAAATTGAAATAAGTGTTTTCAATTTCTCCATCTCTTTTTATAGATACCTGAAATTCAGTACCACGGGTAGGTTTTTGTTTATTGAAAACCTCTTCAAACAAATGAGAGACAGTGCCTCTAACTTCGGGCATTGCTTCAAAAAGTTTTTTACCTACAAAATTATTGGCATCCCTATCTACAAATTTTAACATTGCATTGTTTGCCATTATATTAACCAAATCCCGCCCTTTAAAAATGGCTATTCCCACAGGTGCTTTGAAAACAATATCTCTAAAATGCTGCTCTTGTTTTTTTATTTGGGCATTGGCGAGCTTTAACTTTTTTTCATAGCGAACTTGCTCAGACACATCCTGCAAAGTACCATTAAAGTGAACCGGCTCCTGAGCATTATTAAATCGGACTCTCCCTTTTGCACGAACAATTCTAACTTTATTAGTCATATCATTCCTTATGGAAAAAGTATCTGAAAATTTACCATTATTTAGACCTATCAAGGCTTTTTTTATGGAACCTAAAACCCTATCGATATCCTCTGGAACAATTGCCTTTAGGGCATTTTCCAATTTAACGGCCTTACCCTTTGGAATCCCCAGCCACTCCATTAATCGGTCATTCCCTTTAAATGTATCCAATAATGGATTAAAATCCCAGGCGCCTAATTCCGCAGCATCAATAGCAAAGGCAAGTTGACTTTCACTCTCTTGGAGCTGTTTTAAATTATTCACAGCATCGGTTGTTTCTATGCATGTAATTAAAATCCCCTCCGTCTCTTCATTATCTCCTATAAGCACACTATAACTAAAAGTCCAATAAACATCTTCCATCTTTCCATTTCTGAAAATGGAAACAAGCTGATTTTCATGCCAAGTTGGATCACCTGTGTGCCAGACGTTCTTGATTTCTTTTAACAAAGTATGCACCAATTCAGGGAAGGCCTCTTCAAATCGCTGACCTAAGATAATTGGATGTTTTCCATCCTTTCCCAAACTAGGGCGATAAGCATCATTGTAAAAACAATAATGCTCTTCACCCCAAAGAATAAAATTAGGAAATGCTGTTTTCAGCATACTGCTTACAGCCAATTTTAATGACAAGGGCCAATTTTCGGGAATTCCTAAAGGATGATCCTTCCAGTCTTTATTGCCTATCATCCACCCCATCTCTCCGCCATTATGCAGAAATTTAGGGATTGATTCAATATCTCTGTTGTTTACATTCATAAAAGCCAGGCACTAATTATTTCGCATTATCTTTCAACATTTAATGATTAAGAATAGGATACAAAAACAATCATTTCATAATAAATTTTCAGGTAGGGAAATTGAATTCTTTAGAATTTGAAAAGCCCTGATCCCCACTAATACAGATTGATTTAGGGTTTTAAAACAGAGAAAAAAGTATTGGTAAATAGAGAAATACTTAAAGACGTTTATAGAACCAAACAATCATCTTTTCGCTCTTTGCTGTTTTTTTACTTTACAATTCTTAGGACAATATAATAAATTGATTTTTAATACTTGGATCAGTTTTGGTATCCAAAACATAATTCAAAGATTTAAATAACAAGGTTTTTAAATCCGTATATGAAGCGGGCTTTTGGATGTATTGATTGGCTCCGTTATTCTTCAATAAATCTATCACATTCTGATCATTGATGGTAGAAAAAATTATAATTCCAATCTCAGAAAATTCAGGAATATTTCGAATATCGGTTAGACAATCAAACCCATTCAGCAAAGGCATATATAAGTCAAGAAAAATAGCGTCAGGTAAAGGGCTATCAGATTTAAGACTTTTCATTAGTTCAACTCCATTCCCAAACTGGCTTATAAAATGATCATAAGGGAATTTGGCTAACCCCTCAATAAACATTTCCCTATCATCTCTATCATCATCAGCAATAAACAGCCGAAGTTCGTCCATATCAATATTGTGTTATTATTATCGCTAATGCTCTTCAATTGAAATTTTCAAATCGCCCTGAGTTCCTAAATCTTGGCTATTTCCTGTAACTGCACTAATCCCCATCTTCAATAAATTAATAAACTTACCATTTTCTGTATCCCAATAATGTGCTTCTTTTGGTATAACTTTAATTGCTGTCAAATCAGGGTCACTTACTCCATCAAACCATGCATTGTCAGCTTTTTCATAGTAACGTTCCAAAATCACTCTTCCCTTATAAACAATAGCCTGGCCAAATATGGTCAAAAACTTCATTTCTTTCGGATTGGAATAAATCAATTGAACACTATTGTCTGTATCAATATTTTGATTGTGTACACTTTTTTCACTGCTTAAAAACCAGATACAACCTTCATCATCAACTTCCTTAGTGCTCATTGGTACAGTGTGCGGAGGTAAAGACTTAAGGCTTGTCTCCAATATGGCTATCTGAATACCTTCAGCCAATTCTTTTAACTTGTCTATGGCTTCTCTATTAAATAAGTTTTCTTTACTCATAAATATCATTTTTATTTTGATCTAAAGATAAAGCTCATAACTCCGATAGCTTGCAAATATTGAATCAGAAATTAACTCAAAAAAGTAAAAATTTACATAAGTGAGATCTATTACAGCGTTTGACCAACTTCATAAATAGATGGCTACAATGCCGGTTACATAAGTTCCCAGTGCATTTGAATAAAGCCCCCTATTTAAGCACTTGTGAAGTAAATTACATTTGATTGATTTTAGCAAAAGACAATCTATTACTTGCTGAAATAGCTTCAAAATACCCCATCGTTGCTGTTTTCAATTTCACCATAGCGGTGCTATGCTAAAATCTCCAAACAGGTTGATTTTCTTAAGATTGCAACCCTTCCCATAAACACGGGACAGGCGAAAAAATCCTATTACATAATCCAGGTTTAAAAATTTCACCTCGATATGAAAGAGAACTTAATTGAATGATTTTAAAATACCGTTGACCTTAACAGCCAAGAATTTATCAGTATTAAAATGAAAAAAAATAGACACCGGCCATTGCAATAAAATATAAATTTTAGAGCTAATAATATATTTTTTTGAAGCTATTCCTAAATAAAATTAGCATTTATTTTACGCAAAAAACATTGAAAACAATGGAAGTAGCTACTATAAAAAAAGATGAAATTTTGCTTGATGGGATGGGTGCAATACCATCTCAAAGCAAAGGAACCACATTCCGTGTTTGGGCTCCAAATGTTGAAAATGTCGCTGTGGTAGGTGATTTTAATAATTGGGATGAAATTAAGGACCGTATGAACTCAGAAAACAACGGATATTGGTCTTTGCATATTCCTTCCGCTAAAATCGGGGCGGAATATAAATTTTCACTTCAGTCAAACGGAAATAATATGCTGAAAAATGATCCTTATGCAAGGCAAATGACACATAGCAGTGGCAACTCCGTGATTGCAAAGAGAGCATTTGATTGGAACAATGACAATTTTAAGGTACCAAGCCTCAATCAGTTGGTTATTTATGAAATGCATATTGGTACTTTCCATCCGAAAACCAATTCAGGAGAACAGGGAATGGGAACATTTATCAGTGCTATTGAAAAACTACCTTATCTCAAAGAATTGGGAATCAATGCCATTGAAATCATGCCCATAGCAGAGTTTGCCGGTGGAATATCTTGGGGTTATAACCCTTCAGCTCCTTTTGCTATAGAAACAGATTACGGATCTCCAGAGGATTTCGCTTCTTTCGTAGATGCTGCCCACAAATACGGAATGGCCGTAATTATGGATGTGGTTTATAACCACTTTGGATCAACTGAATCAGATTTATGGCAATTTGATGGATGGGGTGAAAATGAAAATGGGGGCATCTACTTCTATAATGACTATCGGGCAGAAACCCCTTGGGGACATACAAGACCAGATTTTGGACGTGCAGAAGTTCGACAGTATATTAGAGACAATGCTCTGATGTGGTTAGAGGATTATCGTTGCGATGGCTTGCGATGGGATGCTACTTCCTACCTACGTTTTGTCGAAGGAGGTACTGGTTTTGAAAGGAATGAAATTCTGGAAGCCAAAAAGATGATTCAGGATATTAACGGTGAGATTCGCACAAAATACCCAGAAAAAATATTAATCGCTGAAGATTTGAATGCCGATACCATAGTTACACAAGATTCAATTTACGGCGGTCTAAATTTCCATGCTCAATGGGATTCTCATTTCGTTCATAAAGTAAGGAACATTTTAATTATAGGGGAAGATAACCACCGCAATTTGCAAGAGGTGGTCAATGCTTTGACTTTTAAATACAACGAGGATGTTTTTGAAAGAATCATTTATACAGAATCACATGACGAAGTGGCCAATGGGAATTCAAGAGTTCCAGAAGAAATTCAACCAGGAGAAGCTAATGGAGAATTCGCGAAAAAACGCTCGATTCTTGGTGCAACATTAATTTTTACATCTCCTGGAATTCCAATGCTATTTCAAGGTCAAGAATTTTTAGAAGATGGGTATTTCGATGACAATCAAGGCTTGGACTGGGAGAAAGCTTCCCATTTTGAGGGCATTGGTAAATTATACCAAGACTTAATCAAAAGGCGATTAAGCCAAGACGATCACCTGCAAGGATTGCAAGGTCAAGGCTTGGAAATCATTCATTTTAATCAGGAAAATAAAATGCTCGCCTTTCTAAGAACCCATGACCTTTATCCTGAAAATCCTGTTTTAGTTATTTTAAATTTTTCGAATAGAAGGTTTAATGAATATGAAATAGGTGTTCCTATGGGAACTAACTGGGAGACCAATTTTAACAGTAGCTTTTCGGGATACGATGAAAATGACTTTAATACCGAGATTACTGCCTTAAAGGTTTTAGAAAATTGTAATTATGACAACCAAGCACATACCTTAACCTTTTCTATTGCTGAATATGCTGCATTAATAATTACTAGAAACCAGTGATGATTTTTAATATCCTATCACAAAAACATCAATTCAGATAAAATAAATTTCACTTTGAATAAAAGCTGTGAAAAGGCTTTTATTCAAAGTGAAATTAAAGCAAACGAGATCACTTTTATCAACTAAATCACATTTGCCTATGGTCAGTACTACTAAATAATCATTAATGTTAGATCCAAACTAAGATTATGCCTGAATCACAAAATTATGGCTATCAAGGGCTGAACAGGGATCATTCCAGTCAGTATCCAATGTATTTTTAAGAATCTTTTTCATTTCTTCGTGACTAAATGGCTTTTGAATATAGGCATTTGCACCAAGTTGATAGGATTTATTTACATCTGCAGGATTGAAAGAGGTTGAAAAAATAATTACACAAATATCCTTCAACCGAACATTAGTTCGGATTTCTTTCAAACACTCAAACCCATTCTTTAAAGGCATATTGAGATCCAAAAACAGAATGTCTGGCAATTCTGCATTTTCATCCTTAAGGTAATCCATTAATTGGACTCCTCCCTCGAAAATAATTGTCTTAACATTAACATTTAGCGCTGTTATTGATTCCTGAAAGAGCTCACAATCGTCTGGATCATCATCAGCCAAAACAAGTAAACTATTATTTATTGTCTTCATGTCTTATCTTAAATTTGGCATTACAAAGTAACCTTTTACTTCGAAGATCTTTTTCAAAGTGGAATAAAGTTGTAAAGAAAATTCCTTTGCAAAATCTAGATAAAAAGCTAATCTTCAAAAATAAGACCAAATAGGACAGTTAAGCCCTATTTTTATGGATTTATTTAAGCATTTGGCACAGCACTTGCCTATTCAAACCAGTCATAACCTAGCAGTTAGAAAATTGAAAGTCTAGGAAAAAAATCAAAATATATGATAGTCAAAAAATCACCACAAGGACATCACATCATATACCAAGCAGCCCATGGCTTGTTGGCCGGTAAAATTGCTCAGCAATTAAAAAGGAAATACAGACCAAAACTTTGGCTTGAAACTTTAATAGCTATCGTAGAACACGATGATTTACAACTTAACTTTAAGGACAACAATTACTTGTCTGACATTGGTATGCCCAAGGACTTTACTGAAGACAAGCAAAATTCGTCAATGATATTAAAAAGGTTGAAACGAATAATGAGCCATGCAAACAGCAAATCATCATGGACGACTTTACTCGTGTCTTTCCACATTGAATATTTGTATAGAAGTGTGAAAGATCAGAGCAAAGGCCTAAAAGACTTTTTAAAAAATCAGGAGCAACTTCGAAATAAAATTTTAAAGGAACATAACACCTCTAAGACCGAAGCTTACTCAATCTATCAGGTTTTACTTTTCTGTGATCGCTTGTCTTTGATATTGTGCAAAAATGAAATTCCAGATGCCGGAAGAAAAATTGAAATTAATACGTCAATAGATAATAAGACCTATTTCCTTCATCAAAAAGACAATGGTATTGTAACTGTCGAACCATGGTGTTTTGAACAAAACAAATTTGAAATTTCAATTGAAGAGATTATTTTAAAACAAACAAAATTTAATGACCAAAATGAACTTAAAGAAGCTTTAGAAGCTGCTAATAAAAGCAAAATCTCCTGGAATATTGAAAAGCAATAAGACCTAATCACTTTAATTTCAAAAATGCCAATTTAAATTTTATTTAAAATAGATGATTTTTATTAACTGATCCCTTAACATCCAAGTCATTTCAATATGTAACTGTAGAATTTCAGCTATTGCGTCCAAAGAATCATTAGAATTAAGGTGGAAAGAATTGTGTTTTAAGTTTTTTCGGATGAATTTAATTATCATGTTATGATCTCGTAACAAGCCTCTAATTAAACATTCTGATCTATTAATGCTAGAATCAAATGCATTTAAAATTGAGCTTTTAAGCCCCTGTGTAAGACTCCCTTGATAGTTAAAGTTGATCTTTCTTATTTGACCATTTACAATGGTCAAAACATCATTTAATAATGAAAAATATTGCTTGAAAAAACAGTGGCCTCCATCATCTTTGGATAATAGCTTGGGAGCAGCCTCTTTGGCTTTAGCGTATAAAACGAGCTTATCTGTCAATAGCTGGTGAAAAATTTTTAAGTTAATTTTCTCACTCGAATCAGTTAGCGCGATATCTGTCTCTTTCAAATTCATTCTCAATATTAAATAGACACCACAATCGAATCACTCCTCCTATTTTTTTCCAGGTCAGCTTAATCAATCACTAACGCTTGAACTAATCACCATATAATTAGCTATAAAAAGCCGTCTATTCAATAGACGGCTTTAGGTTGGTTGTGGTAATTAAAATAGTTGGTTTATTTATGCTATATCCTATAATTGCAATAGAAAGATTGCTTGCTTATAAAGTCATGTCCAAAATTTTCTTGAAAACAAACATCGATGCCTATTACAAAATTAAGGTTAATCTTCTATGCTGATAAACTCATCAATTGTTGATGAACTTTATATTCTTTTGGACTACAGTTGTACTTTTGCCTGAATATCTTTGAAAAATAGCTTCTGCTAGTAAAACCAACACTGTATACCACTTCAGAAATATTTAAATCTGAAGTCTTTATTAGTTCTTCAGCCTTCTCTACCCTTACTGCGCGGATATAATCACTTACAGTAGTTCCATGCATTAATTTGAAACCTTCTTGTAACTTACCCGGTGCTAATCCAGAAAGACGGCTTAGTGTTGAAATACAATGCTGTGCCTCAGGAGAATTTTGAATATCTATTGAAATTTTACGGATAATATCCATTTCTTTTGAGTTCAAATTGCCCCTGTTAAAAGATCTGTTCTTAAGGTCATCTGAATGTTGTTGGATTTCATGAGCAAGAATCATGTGTACCAATCCTTCGATCATAAGACTCCTAACAATGCCTCTTTGCTGAATTGCCTCTAGCTGTTGAATCTTATCGGCTATTTTTAAATTGTACGAACCCACATAAATGGAATTTTTTGGTCGATCACCATTTATGAATGATTTCTGAATTCTGTAATTTAGATTATGTTGCTTCAGGATGTTTTGATTTGATGAAGTTTTCACCACAATAAGAGAGATCTTAACGTGTTCATCTTTCTCAAAATACAGGCGATTTTCTTCAAATGCCCTATTTGTTAAAATACCCGTCTGGAAATTTTCCAATGTGTTTTTGGCTTGTTGGCTACCAAAACTATGAGAAACTTTCCCTTTCAAACAATAGGCAAAACAAATTGGTGGATTTTTTGATGTTCCTGCAAGTAGGGTAAAATCTTGCAAAAATTTTACATCAAATTCCAGTAGCGATATACCACTCTTGAAGGTAATACCTCTGATTCGCCCCTTGCCAAATTCATTGTCAATATCTAAAACATGCTCTTTGACCCCAATGCTAAGATTTCCATTGAAATTTTGATTTAACTCATCAAACATGTTTTTAATGGTCGTGGATGTAAGTGATATCGTAGTCATGTTGTTACAAATAGGGTTAAACATTAATAAATTGATCCTCATTTCAAAAAGCAATGCACCAATTCAAAATAAAATATTGACATTTCTAAAAAACTGAAAATCAAAACTTGCAGTAATTGAAATATCCATCTTTTAAAACAAATTAGACCGCAGATAAAAAATATCATCTTAGATCTTTTACAAATATCACCTATAGGCACTCAACTTAAGTTACAGAACTTTGGGTTTACGTTACAAAATTTTACGTTTCATCTTAAAAATTGCGAAATATTTACAATTGTTATTCAATATTCTTCTAAAACAATTTACATAAACAGCTAAAGCACAACTTATTATACAATACATACCAGGTTTTATAAATAGTTTGGTCTCCGTCCTGACAATTGTCAAGGGTGAAGCCTGTCCCGTGATTACGGGAAGTGTTGCAATCGCAAGACAATCAGGTTGTTTGGAGATTTTAGCATAGCACCGCTATGGTGAAATTGAAAACAGCAACGAAGTGGCTAATTTTAAAGCGATTTCAGCACGTAATAGAATGTCTATTGCATATTTCGGGTTAAAGAAAGATTTTAACTACAATCCTAAAAGAATTAACAAACCTACTTTTGGAAAGAGGGAAAAGTAACATCAGTAAAATGTTAAAAAATCTTATTTTGAGAGCTTGAAAAAAAATAAATTGAGGACATTTTTTGAATGATGGTCTTTGCTCCTATTACAGCCCATCCTTAATTTTTCAAAAGATTTTCGCTAAACTTTATATTTTAAAAGTATTTCACTCAGGTTAAAACCGGAACATAAAAGTGTTTCTATTCATGTTTGAAGTGTGGTATTGCCAGTTTATTTGCAACACTTTCTCAATCACCTCTTTAAGCTTACCAAAGCTTGCTGGTTTATTTATATAAATATTAGCACCATTAACAAAAGTTTCCTCAATATCCTGTTCAGATGAAGAAGTAGAATAAATTGCAATGATGAGATCTTTTAAAACGTTATTTTGACGAATTTCCTGCAAACACTGCATCCCGTTCTTAATTGGCATATTTAGATCCAAAAAGATCAAATTAGGTTGCACTATGCCTGGATGAAAGAGAAAGTCCATTAATTCTTGACCATCCTTAAATATGGCAAGTTGGGTTTTAATAGCAAGTTGTTTGATTGCTTCTTCAAAAAGCATTCTATCATCTTCATCGTCATCAGCAAGAGCAACATTCAGAAAATTGGTTTCCATTTAAAGGGATTAAAAATTAACACTTTGTTGTGAATTCGCTTTTTTTCGTTTCATTATCCGTTGAAAACTGCTGGGTGTAAGCCCTGTTGTTTTTTTAAATTGCCCTGACAAATGAGATACACTACTGTAATTTAAACGATAAGCAATTTCAGTTAGGGTCAATTCCTCATCACACAGCAACTCCTTCACAATATCCACTTTTCTTAAGATCACAAAATTTTCTATGGATGAATAGGTATTCTCTGAAAAAACAGAGGACAGATAAGAATAAGTATAGTTAAGCTTATCTGACAAATAACTTGACACCTTCAAAATTCGGGCATTCTCATCATTCAACATTTCATCAATAGTATTTTTAATCCGATCTACAAGTGTTTCCTTTTCATCGTTCAAAATTGTAACACCATATTGTTTTAAGGCAATATACAGTGCCTCTCTCGTCTCAACCGGCAACTTCTCCAAAACATCTATTTCTCCCAAATCCTTTAAAGAGAATGGGATTTGAAGTTTTTCCAGTTGTTCTTTCACGACAGTTTCGCAGATAACTTTATAATTATATCTCAGGTAAATTTTCACTAAAAAAAGGGGCCAATTAAAGATTTTCCTCAGAATTTAAAGCAAGATAATCACAAATTCTATAATAAGAGTGTGAATTTTTAATATTCCCGTGTGATATTCATTTTGGGTAACCTTAAGGTAAAAACTTTAATACCTATTACTTACCAAGGATTTCAATCAAAATAGCTGATCATGAAGGCTTAAACCTCCAATATATTTCATTAATCAGTAAAAAATCGAAGCATAAAAAAGCGGATTTTCTGTGTAAGAAAATCCGCTTTCTAAAATAGAATTAATTAGTTTTAAAATTAATTGTCATCGGTAGCATCATCTATCTCATCTTCAACCTCTTCCACACCCTCTTCGATAGCATCACCTGTATCTTCAACTGCTTCTTCAACTTTATCACTTGCACTTTCATTTTTGTCTCTACAACTTGTAAGTGATAGGAATGAGGTTGTCATTAATGCGATTAGGAAAATATTAATATAACGTTTCATAATTTCTGTTTTAGTTTAATTGATTTAAATTCAAATTAGATCTTAAAATACTAAATCCCCTTTCTGCCGAAAATCAAGGAAATAAGGAACAATACAACGAAAATAAAGAAGATCACCTTAGCGATAGAAGCTGCTCCCTCAGCAACTCCACCAAACCCGAAAATAGCAGCAATAACTGCGATAATAATGAAAATGATTGTCCATCGTAGCATAGTGTTGATTTTAAGTTATTTACAAACTATTAAGTATATCAATTGATATAAAAGTTAAAATTATCAAATAAAACCCTGGTTAATGGACTCAATAAATTCTAATATTGCTTCAATCCAAAACCACTCCCTATCTTTTAAATAAAAAGAGAAACCAACCCTAGATTACTCCATAGGTTTCCTTGCAAAGGTTTCAATCAATATTGTAAAATGTAGCTCTTTACCCATTAAATCAGCTTAAAGGGACTTTATTATGGTTTCGCAAATAATCTCCATTGCTACAGGTTAGTATACCACAAACCATGTACCATAGTTTATTATTAAAAATGAAATCGGTCTTGATTTACGGAGAACCAGCCCTATGTTATACCTTTAACCCACAATAGACAATCTATTACGTGCTGAAATCACTTCAAAATACCAAATCTTCAAACAGCCTGATTTTCTTGTGATTGCAACACTCCCCGTATATACGATACTGGCTTTACCCCTGACTTCTGTCAAGGCGGAGACCCTATTTCATAATCTGGATTTAATTAATGAGCAAGTCCATAAACTCGCTTTACTGATTTTTTTTATTGGTTTTTAAGAATTTATGCAGTATTATTTGTCTAGAAAGCCAAAAAAACTTAATCCATTAATTGCCTTAGTATTTTTAAATAGAACCTCCCTATATGCCCCATATAAACTATCTTTGAAATGAATAATGAAGTAAACTAAAAATATGAAACTACTTAAATGCGATATTTTAATAGCAGGTGGAGGTCCTGGAGGAATTCCTGCGGCTTTAGCCGCTGCTAGAAATGGGGCAAAAGTTATTCTCTGTCAGGACAGATCTGTATTAGGCGGCAACGCATCCAGTGAAGTACGCATGCACATTGTAGGCGCTGATTGTAGTGGAAAACGTGGAGAAAATCTATCCGTTGAAGCAAGAGAGTCTGGGATTATTGAAGAAATTCGACTTGAGGCCTGTGTAAATAACCCCCAAAGGTCTCCCTCTGTATTTGACTTAATATTATATGACAAATGCCGAAATGAACCTAATATTGAATTGATGCTCAACACTAGGGTATATTCAACTGAGGTGCAAGACCAAACCATTAAAAAGGCTTTTGCAAGAAGGGAGTCTACTGAGGACGAATTCGAAATTGAAGCAAAAGTATTTGTTGATTGTACAGGAGATGGCACAATCGGGGCTACCTCTGCTGCACCGTATTTTGAGGGCAGAGAAGCAAAATCTACCTTTGGAGAAAGCCTTGCTCAAGATAAAAGCGATAAATTAAGGTTGGGTTCCTCATTGATGTTTCAGGCCAAAAAGCACGATCAACCAATGCCTTTCACTCCACCTTCATGGGCTAGAAAAGTTTCTGAAGAAGACCTTGTACTCAGGCCGCATGCCACACCAGCCATGGACATGGATCTGGGATTAGAATATGGCTATTGGTGGCTGGAATGGGGCGGAACATTGGACACCATTAAAGACAATGAGCTCATCAGAGATGAATTGCTAGCTATTTTACTTGGAGTCTGGGATCATGTGAAAAATGGAGGTGACCACGGTGCAGACAATTGGGCTTTAGAATGGTGTGGTTTCTTACCTGGAAAAAGAGAAAGTAGAAGATTTATAGGACAATACACCTTAACCCAAAAAGATATACAAGAGGCCGAAACCTTTGATGATGCTATCGCCTATGGGGGCTGGCACATCGACATTCATCCCCCCCAAGGTGTGGATGCCATCAACGAATCACCCTGCATCCACCATCAGGTCCCAAAACTTTACCAAATACCGCTTAGAACTACCATTAGCAACACCATTTCCAATCTAATGTTTGCGGGAAGAAACATTTCAGCAAGCCATGTGGCCTTCGCTTCGACTAGGGTCATGGCTACTTGTGCCGTTGTGGGACAAGCTGTTGGTACTGCTGCAGCTTTGGCCGTAAAGCAGGACGTTGTTCCAATGGACATTGTGCCTAATAAAGAATTACTTAATAGAATTCAACAACAGCTTTTAAAAGATGATGCATTTGTTCCAGGCATTATAAACCAAGAAAAAAGTGACTTGGTCAAAACAGCAGGAATTAAAGCCAATTCAGAACAGAAAGAAGGACTGGCTGTAAATATAATAAGTGGACAGAACAGAAGTGTCCATGGAGAAAAGGGGGTACGGTCCGAGTTGACAAAACCAGGTACCCACCGATGGATGAGTGATCCCGAGGCTGGACTCCCGGCCACCATAGAACTACACTGGGATAGCCCAAAAAACATTCGACAATTGCAGATCATCTTTGACACCGGTGCACATAGGGTGCTCACTTTCAGCCTAGCGGATGAATACACCAAAAAAATGCACTGGGGCAGCCCTCAACCAGAAACAGTAAAAGATTATAAAATTGACACTTATTTAAACGAACAGCTAAAGGAATCTTTATCAGAAGTAAATAACTATCATAGGCTTCGCCGACACACCTTAAATGGAAAAGCGATAGATAGTATAAAGATCACCGTATTGGCCACTCAAGGTTTAGATCACGCCAGGATTTTCGAAATCAGGGCTTATGAATGATGCATATACTCTTTAACAAAAAAATACCATACTTAAGTTGGCTTACCAAAGGCCCATTTTATTGATAACCAAATAATACTTTAATGATAACCCTTATATAAATGTTGAAAGTTTACTTTTCTCTCACCCTCCTTGCCTTCTATTTCCTCATCTTACATGCTTATCCTCAATCGCAGCTTTCCGACAACTTTATTGCCAATGCTGAGCAATCTGAATGGAAAGGTTTTGAACGATATGATTTCAGCTTTCAAGGGAGGCAAGCCAGACTGATCCTGCCTAAGGAGGCCATTCAAGGAAACCCATGGATATGGCGGGCAAGATTCCCCGGCTGGCACACTGAAGCAGATAGTATTTTGGTGGCCGAAGGATTTCACCTGGCTTATATCAACACCGACAATTTATTTGGCAGTCCTACTGCCGTAAAGATCTGGGATGATTTTCACCAGTACTTGATTGAAGAAATAGAGCTTCAATACAAAGTGTCATTAATGGGGGTTAGTAGAGGAGGTCTTTTTATTTACAATTGGGCAAAAGAACATCCTGATAAGGTTGCATGTATTTATGCTGAAGCACCCGTACTGGATTTTAAAAGCTGGCCAGGTGGCTTTGGAGATAGTGAGGGTTCACCAAAAGATTGGGAAAAATTAAAAGAAGTCTACCATTTTTCATCTGATGAAGAGGCGAAGGCATATAAAGACAACCCTATAGATAACCTGAAAGACCTACCAACACATAGGGTACCCATATTGCACATGATAGGGCTGAATGATCAGGTAGTACCTGTTGATGAAAACACCCTTCCTATGATTCAAAATTACATTAAATCAGGAGGAATTGCCACGGTAGTGACTTCAGTAGATGGAGAACAAAGCCTAAAAGGCCACCACTTCCCTATTCAGACACCTCGATTGGTAGCCGATTTTATAAAATACCATTCCATACAAGCACAACGATTAGCTTCAGAAAAATATCATCAGAATAATGGGGGCATAAAAAATTCTTTGATAAAATTTTCCCATAATAAAACTGGCAGGGTAACTTTTTTAGGTGGATCAATTACGCACAACCCTGGCTGGAGAGACAGTGTCAGCAATTACTTGCAGCATCGCTTTGTAAATACTGAAATTGACTTTATCAATGCTGGCATTCCCTCTATGGGAAGTACTCCATCCGCCTTCAGGTTAGAGAAAGATGTATTGGATAAAGGCAATATTGATCTTTTATTTCTAGAGGCCGCTGTTAACGACTCAGGTAATGGAAGGTCTTCCATTGAACAAGTTCGAGCAATGGAGGGCATCATCAGGCATGCAAGGAAAGTAAACCCGGAAATGGATATCGTCATCATGCATTTTGTAGACCCTAAAAAAATGGTTTCCTACAATCAAGGGATTGTACCTGATGTAATCAAGAATCACCAGGCTGTAGCAGACCATTATGGTATTCCTACAATCAACCTTGCAAAGGAAGTCACAGATAGAATCAATGCAGAAGAATTTACTTGGGAAGATGATTTCAAAAACCTCCATCCTTCTCCATTTGGGCAGGGAATTTACGCCCTATCCATCATTTCCTTTCTTAAAAAGACCTATGACAATAGGGAGGGTTCTTCAAACAAGGTTACCAGTTATCCGGAGGTAAACAGAATGGATATTTACTCCTATGATAAAGGTTCACTTATAAGTATAGAAGAAGCAAAACTTGCAAAAGGTTGGCATATTGATCCAAATTGGAAGCCTGTGGACAATAAAAAAACAAGGCCTGATTTTGTCAATAAACCTATGCTAATTGGAAAAGCAGGAGCCAAATCCCTAAAATTTAAATTCAAAGGTAATGCTGTAGGTATCGCTGTTGCAGCCGGCCATGATGCAGCAAATATTAGCTTTAGAATCGACAAAGGAGAATGGCGCCAATTGGATTTAAAAACCAAATGGAGTGACCAACTCCATCTGCCCTGGTATTTTACCTTAGGCAGTGGATTGCAAAATACCTCCCACTTACTAGAAATAAAGGTCCCCAATAGTATAAATGAAGATCAAAATCGTAAAGCATGTAGGATTCGGTACTTTTATGTGAATTAAAATGTTTTCCCTTACAAAAGGATAGGTATAAAATAAACCAAGAAGATGAAAAAGCAGGAAAAACTATTGTAAGTATGTTTAAATAAGTGCTGATCTCTATTATTATTACAATCCCTTCAATCTTATGAATTAAATCTCCCTTCTTCTTGTTGAAAAGTATATGAAAGGAAATCAAAATTATGTTCCAATTAGTTGCCTGTTTTTTGATCGTTTGCAAGATTGGGCCACTAAGAAGGAAATTGTGGCCTTAACATTCTTCAATAAAGACCTTAAAATAGTCGCTAAGTCTTCTCGAATTATAGATCTTTTCACAAAAAACAGTGAAGAATTTATAGTACTTGAAAGCGGTGAAAATTTTCGGCTTGATCAACTCATTAGCGTCAATGGCTTTAGGGTTGACAGCTGTGAAATAGCCCCACGAAAGTAAGGCTGATATATAATGGCCTGTTCCTGACAAATTTCAGCCCTAAGTATCCCAATAGTATTTTCTGCTTAAACTCCTTCAAAGGATCCGAAAGTGTAGATTCTTTCTTTTTTATAATAATTAAACGACTACCAGATCATCTTATAACTATTCCTCTTTCCATACTCTGGAATTGTAGCACAAGACCATCAGACTTAGCCCCTTCCAATGCAATAGCAAAAAAAATTGGTCAATGGAGTAGTATTTTTAAAGGTAAAAAAATTGTCAATTGAAATAACATAAACCCCTCACCTTTCGTAATTTTCGCTATAATGCAAGCCGTTCTATATTTCATTTAACCTAAGTCCAAATGTCTATAAAGCATATTATCAATATATTTTTAAACCCGGATTATGTAATAGGATTTCTCCGCCCTGACAATGTCAGGGGTGAAGCCTGTCCCGTGTTTACGGGAAGTGTTGCAATCGCAAGAAATTCGGTCGTGTTTGGAGATTTTAGCATAGCACCGCTATGGTGAAATTGAAAGCAGCAACGAAGTGGCTGATTTTAAAGCGATTTCAGCACGTAATAGATTGTCTATTGCATATTTCGGGTTAAACCAATAATGAAATAGATTGTATGACGTTGAAGAGTACTGAAAATAACAAAATTGAATTTCAACCTTCCAAAAAGTAAAATATAAAGCACATGAAATTACTTTTTATTGTAAACCCAATTTCTGGCGACGTCGACAAAGAGCCATTTATAAAAAACGCAAAAGAACTATGTCTTAAATATGGAATAGAGAACCGATTTTTTAAAACTACGGGAAAGGATGATGAGGAAAAAGTAAATGATATTATTCAGAAATTTGTACCTGACCGAGTCGCATCTGTTGGCGGGGATGGTACGACCTTGTTTTCGGCTATTGCTTTGATGGAAGAAAAAATCCCAATGGGCATTATCCCCCTAGGTTCAGCTAACGGTATGGCAGTTGAACTGGGTGTTAATTCAAATCCAATTGAGGCTTTAAAGGACCTGATCATGTCCTCTATGATCAAAAGCCTGGATATGTTAAAGATTAATGACAAGTATTATTCTCTCCACATTGGGGATGTAGGGATTAATGCAGAGATCGTGGCTTCCTATGAAAAGGATTCCAATAGAGGGATGACCACCTATGCCAAATACTTTTTAGATGAGTTGATGAAAATCGATCCTTTCGAAATTCAAGTAGAGGCAAACAATGAAAATACAATTGAAAAGGCCGTGATGGTAGGTATATGTAATTCCAGAAAATATGGAACAGGTATACCCTTAAATATTAATGGTAATCCTATGGATGGAAAATTTGAGATAGTCTTAGTCAAGAATTTAAACACTCAATTTTTAATTAATGCAGGACTTTCCAAGTTTAATGATGTCTTTTATATGAAAGAAAACATCACTGCAATAAGTACAGAAAAGGCAATTTTAAAATTTGACCACCCTAGATTATTACAATTAGACGGAGAAGTAATTGGTAAATTTGATCGATTAGTAGTAGAAATTGTTAAGGGAGCTACCATGTTAATTACATCTAAAGACAATCAATATATAGATTGATCCTGCCAATTCAGGGGCAGGGCATTATTGAATAATTCACAAAAGACCAATTGCACCCTTTACAGTCGTGGTTTCATCTTATGAGATTATTGAGTGCTTTTAGTTCCACTCCTATGCCGCTTGGGTAGATTGAATGTTTTTCAAATATATCTATTCAATTTCAGAGATGGCTCATTATTTTTCATTTTTTTATAGTTTTTAACTTAGTTACCAATTCACCGAATAACTTCATCAATATACAATTCTACTGACATTGGCTTGCTGATTATTCAGTAAAAGACAAAATATTTAGAAGTATGGCAAATATGTATGTTTTTTTTTCGATTAATTTTCAACTCAATTTCTTCAGAATATTTAGCCCATAAAATATGGTTTAATATTCCTTAAAGTCTAAATCTCTTTCCGGAAAAGATCAAAAAAATAAAAATAAAACTCTGATTATCAGTATTTTAAAATTGTATAAATGTCATTTTTAAAATAATTCAACTTGCTAAAAACACCTGTTGTTAAATAAATGTTTTATCCTATACTATCTTTAAAAAGACAGTTTTATTGACCATTATCTCCTAACTATTAAATATCTAATTCATAAAAAAAATGTTAAAAAATTAAAACAATTAAAATATTTTTATAGGTTTGTTGATCTAAATGAAAAGGAAAAGACGTTTTATAAAGGATTCTATACAGCACCCAATTTTGGTTGGGGCATCCTTAGTGTCATGCTTTTTGATGCTATTTCTTGGCCCTATCCTTTTGGGATCTCATGAATCAGACAAACCTTCAGAAAGCTATAATCAAAAGGCTACTTTTCTTTCAGCCAATGACAATCTAAGCGACATTCACTATTTTTTGCATTCACCATCTGAGGGTGATTCTCCAGAAGAACAGGAAAATGAAAGTGAAAATGAGTCCAATAAAACACTAGATGAAGACAGTGAGAATTTTTGTGTAAACACTGCCTTTTTTTCAAAAGCTGGTTACAATTTAGGGAAATCTTTGTTTTCCCAATTGAACCTTTCAATTCATAATAGAACTAGGATTTCACTCGTTATTCTCCACCACTCCTGGAAGAGTTTTCTCGTATAACTTTTTTTACATCCCAAAACATCATTGGATGCACTCCAATGATTTAATCAATTCCCATGATTTGAAGTAGGTTTTCATCTACTAATGGGTCATTTAATTCAATTTTTATAATAAAAAAAATCAGAATCATTATGAAGAGGATATTAATTCTCATCTGTTTGGTAGGGATACTAGGCAATACGGCGTGTCAGCATAAAGAAAAAGCGGAGCATTTTGAGTCTACCTTTCGTGCCACGAGTCCAATAAAAATGGATACTGTAGTATTTCAGGAATACGTAAGCCAGGTTCACTCCATCCAACACATTGAACTCAGGGCGCTTGAAAGGGGATATTTACAGAAAGTATTTGTAGATGAGGGACAGTTTATTAAAAAAGGGCAGCTTATGTTTCAAATAATGCCACTTATTTATGAAGCCGAAAAACAAAGAGCAGAAGCTGAAGCAGATTTTGCTGAAATTGAATTCAACAATACACAAAGCCTAGCAGACAGCAATATCGTTTCTTCAAACGAATTGGCCATGTCTCGAGCCAAATTGGCCAAAGCAACGGCCGAGTTAAATCTTGCCAAGGCACACTTGGGATTTACGGAAATCCGAGCTCCATTTGATGGTATCATGGGACGATTCCATGTTAGGTTAGGAAGTCTCTTGGACGAAGGTGAGTTATTGGCTACACTTTCTGACAACAGTAAGATGTGGATTTATTTCAATGTTCCTGAATCTCAATATTTAGATTATGCGTCTACAACAGGTTTAGAAAACATGCCTGAAGTGCAATTCAAAATGGCCAATAACAAGAACTTTAACAATAAGGGAATTATTGAGACCATTGAGGCAGATTTCAACAATGAAACAGGAAATATTGCATTTAGAGCAACTTTCCCTAATGAGGATGGATTGTTAAGACATGGTGAAACAGGTAATATTATGATGCCGATTTCTTTTAAAGACGTCTTGATCATTCCTCAAAAAGCCACTTTTGAAATTCTAGATAAAAAGTTTGTCTATATAGTCGATGATAGCAACACTTTGCGATCAAAAGAAATAACCATTGCGCACGAAATCCCTCATTTATTTATGGTAAGTGAAGGTCTGAATCCAGATGATAAAATTCTTATTGAAGGTTTGAGAAAGGTTAAAAATAACCAAGAGATCAAATATGAATTTCTTGACCAAAGAGCAATTTTATCAGATTTAAACCTGCTTCATGCAGAGTAAATTTAACCTATAAATTACTTTATACATGTTTAGCAAGTTTATACAACGGCCGGTGTTAGCGATAGCTATCTCCCTGGCCATCATATTCCTCGGAATATTAGCTATAGCGACAAGACCTATTTCTCAATTTCCAGAAATAGCCCCTCCCCGAGTAAATATATTTATAGCCTATCCAGGATCTAGTGCAGATGTATTGGTTAAGTCTACATTGATCCCACTAGAAAGAGCCATTAATGGTGTGAAAGGGATGCAGTATATCATCTCTGATGCGACAAGTGCTGGAGAGGCCACTATCCAGATAATATTTGAACCTGGCACAGACCCCAATGCGGCAGTAGTCAACGTAAAGACCCGGGTGGATCAGGTCATGAACAACCTCCCGCCTCTGGTGCAAAGGGAGGGTGTAATCATTACACCTATCCAACCCAGTATGTTGATGTACGTTAACCTTTTCAGTACAGATAAAAAAGCTGATGAGAAGTTTCTATACAACTATGCCAATGTCAACATTCTACCGGAGCTTCAAAGGATAAACGGAATGGGTAGGGCCATCATACTTGGTAGCCGCCAATACGCAATGCGGGTTTGGTTAAAACCAGATAGAATGAGGGCCTATAATATTTCCACAGAGGAAGTCCTAGAAGCCATTGATGAGCAAAGTGTAATCGGAAGACCAGGTAGACTAGGACAAAGTTCAGGAAAATCGGCCCAATCTATTGAATATGTATTGACTTATAAGGGTAGGTTTAATCTCCCCGAAGAGTACGAAGACATTATTATAAAGGCTAACCCTGAAGGTGAAATATTGATGCTTAAGGATATTGCTGAGGTAGAACTTGGTAGTGAATTTTTTGATATTTATTCCAATAAAGATGGCTATCCTGCCGCCTCAATGGTATTGAAGCAAAACTTTGGTAGCAATGCCAGTAAAGTTATAGATGAGGTAAAATTAAAACTAAAAGAACTTGAGAAGGACTTTCCTCCGGGCATGTCGTATGAGATAAATTACGATGTTTCTACTTTTGTTGATGCTTCTATTGACAAGGTATTGCATACCTTAGTTGAGGCGTTTATTCTCGTTGCTTTAGTGGTATTTCTTTTCCTTGGTGATTTAAGGTCCACTATTATTCCAGCCATTGCTGTCCCTGTTTCTTTGATAGGTGCCTTTGTATTTATGCAGATGTTTGGTTTGACGATCAATATGATCACACTATTTGCCCTGGTTCTGGCAATTGGTATTGTGGTGGATGATGCAATTGTGGTAGTGGAAGCTGTCCATGCCAAAATGGAAGAAGAAAATTTAAGCCCATTTAAGGCTGTTAAGAAAGTACTTGGTGAAATTAGTGGTGCCATTATAGCAATTACCTTGGTTATGACTGCGGTATTTATACCAGTAGCTTTTATGACAGGTCCGGTTGGTGTTTTTTACCGCCAATTTTCCATTACCATGGCCAGTGCAATTGTCCTATCAGGTTTAGTAGCACTTACACTTACCCCAGTATTGTGTGCGATGATTCTCAAAAACAATCATGGAAAACCTAAAAGAAAATCTCCAATTGATCTTTTCCTGGATTGGTTCAATAGAAAATTTGAGAAAATCACTGACAAATATGAAGGGCTCCTTAAGCTTATTGTAAACCGAAAGGTGATCACCTATGGTATTCTTATCGCTTTTGGTTTTGGTATTTTTGCCGTAAACGAAAAACTACCTACAGGATTTATCCCTAATGAAGATCAGGGAATGATCTATGCGATTATACAAACTCCTCCAGGATCTACTTTGGAGTTAACCAATGAGGTATCAAGAAAACTTCAGGAAATTGCTGAAGAAATCGATGGTATCCAATCTGTTTCTTCTCTGGCAGGGTATGAAATTCTTACGGAAGGTAGGGGGTCAAATGCAGGCACTTGCCTCATTAACCTCAAAAACTGGCAAGATCGACATCATTCTGTTAAAGAAATCATTGAGGAGCTAGAAGAAGAAACCAAAGATTTAGGAGCTGTAATCGAATACTTCGAACCACCAGCAGTACCAGGATATGGCGCATCTGATGGTTTTTCTCTTAGGATGTTGGACAAAAACAGTACCGTAGATTATCAGGAATTTGATCAGGTAAACCATGATTTTATGGAAGCACTGAATAAGCGGCCAGAATTAAGTGGCCTGTTTACTTTCTTTGCTGCCAACTACCCACAATTTGAGTTGACCATTGACAATAAACTTGCTATGCAAAAGGGAGTTTCTATAGGCAAAGCCATGGAAAACCTCGATGTACTGATCGGTAGTACCTATGAGCAAGGCTTCATTAGATTTGGGAATTTCTTTAAAGTCTATACACAGGCTGCTCCGGAATACCGAAAACTTCCTTCAGACATTATGAACCTATTTATCAAAAACGAAGAAGGAGAAATGGTCCCTTACTCTGCTTTTATGAAAATGGAGAAAAAACAAGGACCAAATGAAATCACAAGGTTCAACCTTTACACTTCCTCCTCTATTAAAGGGGTACCTGCTCCAGGCTATACCAGTGGTGATGCCATTAATGCCATACAGGAGGTAGCAGCTGCAACCCTTCCTAATGGTTATGACATTGCTTGGGAAGGACTTTCCTACGATGAATCAAGACGAGGAAATGAGGCCATTTACATCTTTGTTGTGGTATTGATTTTCGTTTATTTGGTATTGGCTGCTCAATATGAAAGTTTTATAATCCCTCTAGCAGTTATTCTTTCCTTACCAATAGGTGTATTCGGATCTTTTCTGATGCTAAAATTCATGGGGCTTGCCAATGATATTTATGCGCAAATTGGTTTGATCATGTTGGTTGGACTTTTGGGGAAAAATGCAGTGTTGATTGTGGAGTTTGCCATTCAGAAACACCAGCAGGGATCAACTATTCTCGAAGCTGCAATCATAGGTGCAAAGGTTAGGTTCCGTCCTATTTTGATGACTTCATTTGCTTTTATTGCAGGACTTATTCCTTTGGTGATAGCTACAGGAGCTGGCGCGATAGGTAACAGAACCATAGGCACTTCAGCCATGGGAGGAATGTTATTCGGAACTTTGTTTGGTGTGATAATCGTACCGGGACTCTACTATATATTCGGTAGTATGGCAGATGGTAGAAAACTCATTAAAGACGAAGACGAAACTCCGCTAAGTGAGGACTACATTAGAAGTCAATCCGATGCGAGCTTACTTAAGAAACTAAAGAAATTATTGTCGAAAAAAGAACTGAAAGATGGCAAATAAATTCATATTAAATACGACAAGCCTATTATTTTCCATGCTCCTTATTTGGGGATGTAAAACACCGCAGGTGACTACGATCAATGAAAACAAGTCGGTTCCAGTTAGTTTCAACGATTCCAAAGACACTACCAATAGTGCTTCCACGAATTGGAAAACCTTCTTTTCTGACACACACTTAATACATTTAATAGATACAGCGCTGGCCAACAACCAGGAGCTGAACATTCTGCTTCAAGAGATCGCTGTAGACAACAATGAGATCTTGGCCAGAAAAGGGGAGTACCTCCCTTTTGTAAATCTAGGTGCTGGTGCTGGTCTGGAGAAGGACGGAAAATACACCCGACATGGGGCTGTGGATGAAAGCTTAAACATCAGAGAAGGAAAGGCCATTCCTGAACCCTTACCTGACTTTATGTTTGGAGCATTTGCTTCCTGGGAACTGGATGTTTGGAAAAAACTTCGCAATGGAAAGAAGGCCGCTGTAACAAGGTATTTGTCAAGTATTGAAGGCAAAAATTTCATGGTTACTAACTTGATTGCTGAAATTTCAAGTTCTTATTATGAACTTATGGCACTGGACAACCTATTGGAGATTGTTCAAAAAAACATAGCCATTCAGAAGAATGCCTTGCACATAATAGAGCAACAAAAGCAGGCTGCTCAGGAAACGCAATTGGCTGTAAATCGTTTTGCAGCTCAGGTCCTCAACACAGAGAATTTACAGTACAATATAAAACAACAGATTGTAGAAACTGAGAACAGGATAAACTTCCTAGTTGGTCGTTTTCCTCAGCCCATTGAAAGAAGCTCATCAGGTTTCAATGAAATTACAGTCAATGAAATTCATTCTGGAATACCATCCCAATTGTTGAAAAACAGACCGGATATAAAACAAGCTGAGCTTACTTTAGCTGCAGCCAAACTTGATGTGGCTATTGCCCGTGCCAATTTTTATCCTTCTTTCAGTATTGAAGCTGGTGTAGGGTTTGGGTCATTCAACCCCAAATATCTCGTCAACCCTCAATCCATATTATACAACTTAGGGGGAGAATTAATGGCGCCATTAGTGAATAAAAACGCCATTAAAGCCACTTATAATAGTGCCAATGCAAAGCAGTTACAGGCTGTATATGGTTATGAGCAAACCATATTACAGGCTTATATAGAAGTAGCAAACCAGCTTTCTCAAATAGCCAATACAAGTAAAAGCTATGAAACCAAAGCCAAAGAAGTGGATTTGCTCAATCAGTCCATTACCATTTCAAATAGCTTGTTTCGATCAGCTAGAGCCGACTATATGGAAGTTTTGCTTACCCAAAGGGAAGCTCTAGAATCCAGAATGGAGCTTATAGAGATAAAAATGAGCCAGATGAATGCCAAAGTGAACATTTACAAAGCATTAGGTGGTGGTTGGAATTAAATAAAATCAATATTTCTCAATTATAATTAAACCCGAAATATGCAATAGACATTCTATTACGTGCTGAAATCGCTTTAAAATCAGCCACTTCGTTGCTGTTTTCAATTTTACCATAGCGGTGCTATGCTAAAATCTCCAAACAGTCTGATTTTCTTGCGATTGCAACACTTCCCGTAAACACGGGACAGGCTTCACCCCTGACTATTGTCAGGACGGAGAAATCCTATTACATAATCCGGGTTAAATTTTTATTGCAAAAAGGCCACTTGAATGTTCAAGTGGCCTTTTTATTTTTCAAAATCAGATTTTAATACATTAGATTTCCTATTTAATCATCTGCTGAAATTTTTCAACCCGAAATTGACAATTTATTAAGCAATGAAATGGCTTTTAAATCAGCCAGAGCATTGTTGTTTTCAAATTCATTTTACCAAGGTTTCCCTGAGTTCTGCAACAACCACATTTTGGCATAAGGATGATCCTTGCTTTGACCTGCAGGGATGTATTGGGTATCCTCTAGTGAAGAAATTGCCTCCTCATAATTAACCAGGTAATTTGGATCCAAATTAGGAGATGGATACATATAACGCACAGGAATAGCTGCACCAAACTGGGTGACAGGACCTGCTTCAAGAACAGGGTAGCCAGTTCTCCTCCAATCAAACCATGCTTGAGGGTTTTGCCAGTTGGCTATCCATTTTTGTTCCATGATTCGTTCTTCTTTATTGGTGCTTAAAGCATAGGACACAGTTTCCTGATCATAGTAATTTTCAAAATTGAAGTTCCCAGGATTGGAAAGGATGCCATATTTCTCCATAGAAGCCCTTATCGCTTCTCTATAGTGTCCTTCAGGATCACTGGCACCAAGTCCACCTATAAGCGCCGCTTCAGCCATAAGAAACTTGACTTCACTATAAGTCATCAAATTCATTCCAACGTAATCGTCATGATTTTTTCTATACCTATCATGCAGATAGGAAATATAAGGACTCCGCTCCGGATGATAACCTTCCTCATCATTTCCCTTATTGTAAGACATGGCCTCCACAATAGGCAAGCCAACTGGTAAGCCTACATACAAATTGGTATTCACATCTACTCCTTCAGGAGCTGGTTTGAATTTAACCGTAGCCGTTTCACCGAGAACATTGGTAATCACTGAATCCTTCTCTATGGTCACCTGATCATCCCATTTGTATTGAACCGGCAATACCCAACGGTAAAGTCGAGGATCGTTGAGTCCTAAAAGCTTATCTACCAAGGGTTGCCCTGGCTTTAACAATAAATTAGGGTTAGGGCTGTTTAATGGTCCTCCTGGGGCTGCATTATTTTCATCGGTACCAAGAAAATCTACTATTGCGTCATCTGCATTGTCCGTAAATGTAAATTGAGAGGCCAAGTTGAACTCTTGCTCCACATCAATTCCTAATGCGCCCATATCTGATTTCTTGTTTATCAACCGCATGCTGTATCGCATACGCAAGGCATTGGCAAACCTCCTCCACTTTTGAGCATCACCTCCATACATTATATCGGAAGTGGCATTTACCACATCTTTAGAAGGATCCAGGTTTTGAAGCAGTGCATCAGCCTCCTTTAAGTCAACCAAAACGCCATTATAAACATCTATTTGACGATCATATTTTGGAAAAAAGACATCATTATTGGCTTGTAAAGAAGCTGAATAAGGAATATCTCCATAAAGATCGCTCATTAGTCCAAAGTGGAAGGACCGAACAATTAATGCTATTCCCTTGAAGAAATCATTGTTTTCCTCTATTGCATTTTCATAAATAACCTGATTATTCCTAAGTATGTCGAAATAGCTGTTCCAGGATTCGTGACCCCAGCCGTAAAAATTAACAACTACCGCCCCCTCATTGGTACCTCTTTGCACATATTGCATTGCTCCAGCAATTTTGGAATTTTCATACCCTAGATTGTGGTAGGTTTTGGCTGTATTGGTCAATACATAGGTAAGGATATAATTGGAGGACACCTGCTCAGGACTATTTGGGTTGATGTTGACCTCAGAAAGGTCTTCACAAGCCCAAAAGGAGGCAATCAATCCAATACAAAGTATATTTTTTATTAATTTTTTCATGGCTATTCTTCAGTTAAAATTCAGCATTTAATTTCAGTCCCAGAGAACCTGTCCACGGCATTACATTGTAATATTCAACACCTTGGATCCATCCGTTGCCCGTTTGCCTAAAAGCTCTTTCAGGATCAACTCCATTACCTGCTTCAGTCCATACGAAGAGATTGTTTCCAACTACTGATAGTGATGCATTTCGTAGGCTAATTTTATCTAGCCATCTGGATGGAAGTTGGTAAGTGACGGCTACTTCTCTTAGCTTGACATAAGTAGCACTATAAAGGTTTCTGTCTGGAAAAGGCCTGTGTGCATACCTATAAGCCTGAAATGGGTTCAGCCATTGGGTTGTTTCTCCACCCAGATTTTCTATATAGACAATATTACCTTCTGCATCTCGGCTTTCTCTTACCCCCACATTAAAGCTCGCATCTTGTTCTCTGAAATTGGCTTCATCCCCTGACCATGGAAGTCCTCCATAGGCTGCATTTCTACCTCCTATCCATTTACCGAAATACGCTTCCGGATTTTCCTTTACCTGATCCTCAATTGGTCTTCCGGCATCATAAGGTACGCCTGAAAGGGTTTCGGCTAGCATCCCATTATTGCCTAGGAACATCATCGTATTGGAATAAAACTGCCCTCCTTGCCTCCAATCAATATTGGCATATAAACTAAATTTTTTGTACCTAAAGGTTGGTTGAAAGGACAGCATGAGGTCGTGGTTAAAGTTCCCAATCTTCTTCAAATTATTCACATCCTGATCCTCCTGATACAATCCACTTCCAGTTAGTACCGGATACCCAAAATAAGCTGACTCTGGATCTTTCACCGTAAGAACTGGTCTCATATAGATATCGCCGATATCTCCACCAACATAGGTCCTTAACTCAGCTCCACTATAAGAGGTAAAATTATAATAGGTAATACCATCTGCCAATTCTTTGATGCTTGTTCGATTTCTTGAAAGATTGATATTCATGTCCCATCTGAAATCTCCAGAGATAACTGGCGTAGTGCTAAGTCCAAGTTCGAAACCGCGACTTTCTACCAAACCGGCATTGATCAACTTACTACTTGCTCCTGACTCTATAGGTAAATCAATGGGCAGCACTTGGTTTTTATTTCCTCTAACATAATAGGTCGCGTCTATACCTATTCGGTTGTTAAAAAGAGAGATATCAACACCTGCTTCAGATGAAGTAGATATTTCTGGTTTCAAAGAAGCATTTCTTAAAAGACCTCCCATGTACATGCTTTTGGCCGTTCCCCAATCTAAGGCTGTACCGAAAGTAGGGATTAGGCTATAAGGAGCAACGTCATTACCCACCTGAGCTATGCCTGCTCGGAATTTAAAAAGATCAATAAATGACGGCATGTCAACCATTTCTGATACAATTGCACTCAAAGAAACCGATGGATAAAAGTAGGATCTATTTTCAACCGGTAGCGTACTTGACCAATCGTTTCTAGCAGTGATATCGAGGTATAATTTATTTTGGTATCCAGTAGATACAGAACCATAAATACCATAAATCACTTTCCAGAATTGCTGACTATCATAAGCCACTGTGCCTGGTGCCCCATTCGCTATGGTATAAAGCATAGGGATAACCAATTGACCTGCATTATTGTCAACATGGCTGTACTTTTGTTCCATCCTATTGGCTCCAGCCAATGCTGTTATGTTCCAGTTATTATTAAAGACTTTCTGGTAATTCAGCATGAAATCCAAGTTGTTTTCTTTACTGAAATTATTCCTTATATGATACCCCCCATTGATCTGATCATAATTATTATAGGCAATTATGGCTTCTTGCTGCTCATCATATGAATCCCTCGCATAGCGAAGCATCATGCTTAAATTATTGGTCACATCATAATCAAGTTGTAGCTTACTTACCGTTCTGTTTCTTTTAAAACCAGTAGGATTTTCATTTACAACGAAATAAGGATTGTTTTGCTTTTGTTTGTATTTTCGCTGTAGTATTCCTTCAGACCCTGGCACCCAATATTGTTCCAAGTCCAAAATATTCACTTGAGGTCCAGTTTCAAAGAGACTCCTTACAGGTGAGGTTCTACCACCGTCAATAATAGGCCGGTTATCTGATCCGGATTCTGTGATATTAAAAGTAGCTGTAGCCCTTAATTTATTTGTAATATTATAATTGGTGTTGAGGCCAATAGTCAGTCTGGAAAAATCAGTATTTGGGATAATACCTTTATTTGCCATATTCCCTACGGAAAGCCTAAAACTTCCTTCATCATAATCTCCATTGACCGCAATATTGTTGGTATTGGTATATCCTGTCTGAAAAAAGTCCTTAAACCGATCAGGATAAGATACAAGTGGTGCAGGCTCTCCGTCTGAATTCCACTGAACCCACTCCTCCCCTACATCGAGCTCTGGGCCCCAACTCTCATTTTCACTTTCTTCAAACACATGAGCACCACTTTTGCCAGAGGCAAATTCATTTTGTATAGGTAAGTACCGAAATGGAAAATCCATTACCACTGAGGAATTAACAGCTACTCCAATTCCTTTCCTTCCAGACCCAGACTTGGTTGTAATGAGTACCACACCATTACCAGCCCTAGAACCATATAAAGCAGCTGCACTAGGGCCTTTAAGAATTGAAACATTTTCGATATCGTTTGGATTGATGTCAGAAATAGGATTACCCATATCAGCACCTCCAAATTCATTGTTCAATTTATTAGCAACCGGTACACCGTCAATAACAAACAATGGCTGGTTGTCATTGTTGAGGGAATTGGCTCCACGAATAATGATATTAACAGAAGATCCTGCTGCTCCATCCATTTGAGAAATCTGGACTCCTGCCACTTTTCCAGCCATGGCATTCAAGACATTGTTCTGAGGAGTTTCAGTAAGGTCTCTTCCATCTACATTTCCTACAGAATAGCCTAGGGATTGTTTTTCTCTTTTCACGCCCAAGGCGGTCACCACTGCTTCTTGAAGGGATTTCATGTCTTCAAGTAAAGTAACATCAATTATCTCACGGTTTCCTACAGCAATTTCCTGCGTCTCAAACCCAATAAAAGAAAACACCAAAACTGCATTTTCTCGGTCAAATTCCAGGTTATACTTTCCATCTTGATCCGTAATAGTTCCCGTAGAAGTACCTTTTAAAAGGACTGTCACTCCAGGAAGTCCCAAGCCATCAATTTCAGAGACAACCGTTCCTTTTACCTTTTGAATAGCAAGTGCTTGATTTAAGCTTTGCTGAACATCATAATCATCAAAGTTTCGAATTTGAATGTGCTCACTGTTTTCGGCAACAAGCCTGGCCAATTCAGCCATATTATTGCCTGATTGTTTATTTTTAGGAACGATCACATAGGACCCTCCTTTTTGTTTGATAAAGGAAAGTTGATAGGGACTTAGAAGTTTCAATAGATTCTTCTCCAGCCCTTTCTCCCAATCGATGAGCGCACTGTCAACCCTAAGGTTTTGAATCATTCCATCGGCGAATAAAATATCCGCTTTATAATAAGCCTTAAGCTTATCAAGTGCGTCAGCCAAAGCTATATCGTACTGATGATTAGCCATAGGAAGATGAGTCAATTGCTTGGGCTTTAAGCCAATTGCTTCAGCCTGTGTGAGTGGTCCAGTATGCAAAAAGACGCATAATGTCCAAACCATTAGTGAAAAGGGTAAAATCTTTTTCATATAGATTTAGGGTTTAATTGATTGACTTATTGTTTTATTTAACCGGAAATAGGCAATATTTAGAATTAAGTAGCATACTATGGCATTTGAATTTTTCTATTCATTTTCAAAAAAGCGAAAGCGTTTGTCATTAATTTCCATGGAAATACCCAATACCTGGGCTACAGCATTAGCAAATTCTTTGGCATCCTCTGAGCGAAAGGAACCTGATAGGGTGAGGTCATTAATTGAATCACCTAATATTTCTACCTCCACCCCATAATTATCATTCATTAAACTGGCGATTTCACTAAGACTGGTTTTATCAAAAACATACCGATGTTCCTTCCAAGAGGCAAACTCTTCAGGTTTTTGAACCATTTCCTTTTTTAGTTGGCCATCATTCTCCATACGCATTTTTTCACCGGGTTGCATTAGCACTGATTCTGATCCTGAGGGACTGTGTTTGATCAATTCAACCTTTCCCGATTTTAAATGTACCTCCGTATTGTGTCGACGATTATAGACGGTGAATTCAGTTCCGTGAACCACCACGTCCAAGCCATTCATGGTTTGGACAATAAATTTGTTAACCGCATCGTGCGTCACATTAAAAGAAGCTTCACCTGACAACTGCACCTCTCTGGGATTCCCCAAAAAAGCAAATCGAGGGGTTTTCAGTTGGCTATTGGCATTTAAAAAGACTTCAGTCCCATCATTAAGGATTACTGTGGCCAATTCCCCATATCCAGTTCGGTAGGTTTTAACTGTAATTCTTTCAAAGGTGCCCAAAAAGAGTAAGCCAAACAGCGTCACTGAGGCCACTAAAAACAATTTCAAATTAGACCGTCCGGAGCTTTTCTGCTTGGAAATAATTTTATCATTTAATACAAATGAGCTTTCACTTTTATTCTTAAAATTTAAAATGGCCTGTTCTGTATCGGTAAGGTATTGTGGGTTTTTTCTTTCCCATTCTTCTAAGTAAACATAAAACAGCTCCTCATTTTCTGGGGATTCATTCACCCAATCGTCTATCCATTTCTTTTGGATCACAGAGACGGAACCCTTAAAATAATTGAGCAATAATTCCTTTATCGTATCTTTATCTTGCATTCTTTAGCTTGTTTATTGTTTGCTGCTAAGAGCTGTTGCCCCCCATTAAAATGAAAAGCTACTAAATCAGGTGAGTAAATATTAGTGTTAAAATCAACCATTTGTCTTTTAATAAATGGCGAATGGCAATTTTCGACCTATATAGCTGGGTTTCTACCGTCCGGATTGAAAGCCCCAAATCCAGTGCGATTGATTTCATAGATTTACCTTCGAACTGGAACAGGAGATAAATTTTTCTCCTTTGGCTAGGTAGTGTTTCTATGGCTTTTTCAAAATCCTGATACAACTCTTCATATTGAGTAATGCTATCAGGTTGATAGGTTTCAGCAATTCTAGGTTCGGGAGAACATGCCATATCTCCTTTTCTTGCCAAGTCCAATTTAAGGTAATTGAAACCCCTGTTTCTCACAGCCTTAAACAAATAAGATCGAATAGAGGTAGTAATGGCTAGGAATAATTTTTGATCATAGAATTGGGCAAGTAAGTCTGATACAATATCCTGTGCTACTTCTTTAGAACCCACAAAACGCACTGCATGTGAACATAGCGGCTGATAATACTTTCTAAACACCAAATCCATGCCTTTGGGAGGGTCCTTTTTTAATGCATGCCATATTAACTGTTCGTCAGTTTGTGCCTCTTGAGTAGGCTTTTGCTCCTCACTTTGCCTTAATGGCGATAAAATAGGGTACTCTTTAGATTTCGATTGTGGCATTGGTATTTGGGTTTTATTGCCGGACTATATTAAGACAATTAAATACCCTTGTACTACTTACAAAATTCAAAAAAGATTATTCGTTTATTTAGAAATTTTACCCTCAGATAAATATTAACATTCCGTTTATGCTATTATTAACATTTGATGAATTAAAAATTATCGTAATATTATACCTTTATGTAGTGAACTAATTTTCTTTGATCACAAAACCAAAAACCTTAACTTCTTAGATTCTGTCACTATTGCCACTATATTTTCACATGATATTCGACATTATTAAGTGATCCTTTAAATTATTCCAAGATTTGGAAATCTTGGTCCATAAAATTTCACTTATTGCACTTGATGAGGAATTACTTTATTTACAAAATAAGCAAGGTAAATAAAGACTTTGAGGTAAAGACAGCGAATATAGATTGTATCTATCGAAAAAAACAGACAACTCACTATTTAATAACATCTTATAAAAATTTAAAGCTGTATTATCTAATAATAAAATCCTTTAAAAGATATCCCATCTTTTCTTCACTAAGCCATCCCTCAATACAATAATTCAAAAAATCACTCACTTAGTTGTTATACATCGCCTAGTTTATCGTCATTAAAGTACAAGATGAAAACAAAAGAATTTCAAGAAAGGGTAATTTCAATGTCTGAGCGTTTGTACCCGATGGTCTCACGAATGTTAGGTAATACTGCCAATGCAGAGGATGCTATACAAGAGATAATGATCAAGTTATGGGAGCGTCGAGGACAAATTAAAAACCATCCCAATCTTTCAGCATTTATTTTCTTGACGGCAAGAAATTATTGCTTGGACTTGATCAAAAAGAAAAAACCTCCAGAAGATCAATATGATGCCAAAACCCAGTTACTGGCTTCTGAACCTGAACATGACACCTATGAATGGCAGGAACTTAAGCGCAATATAGAGGTGATATTGGAAGGACTTCCTGAACAACAAAAGGAAGTCATGATCATGAGAGATTTAGATGGCATGGAATTTATTGAAATTGCGGAATTGACAAAATTAAGAGTGGACCATATTAGGGTTCTTTTGTCCAGGGCGAGGCAACAAGTGGCGATAGGACTCCAAAAAACATACAGCTATGGAAAAGGGGATATTTAAAGATTTGATGAAAAAGTTTGCTGCAGGACACAGTACACTTGAAGAAGAAGCGTTTTTAATCAAAAATTCAACTGATAAAAAGTCATTAGAAACACAATGGCTAAGGTATGTAAATGGGAAAAAGAAAATTCCAGCAGCAGATCTAAATGCTAAAGTTTTGGAAGCCATTAATAAAAAAGAAAAAAAGAGCCAAAACCGAAAGCTTGTAGTTGGGTTTATGACCATCGCTGCATCCCTTCTACTCTTGTTGATTTATTTTAAACCTGAACCTATTCCAGAAACTAAAAGCCTTGCAGAAAAACAGGCCTTACTAAAAGAGGCTTTGGCTATGTTTGATAATATCAGCATAAATAAAAAGAATAAAAAAGTGCTTTATGAAGATGAAATTATCATCATTTATGCGACATCAGAATAATTAAGACAAATTTTAACATAAAAAATTAATCACAATGAAATACTTCCTTTTAGTAGTCGGCCTAGCACTTGTACCATTTTCTAGCATTTTAGCACAAGAAACAAGTAAAGGTGCAAAAGAAAAGCTTGAAATCACAATTAAAGAAAGTGACAATCCAGATGTGTACATTGATGGTAAAAAATACGACCATTCCATCATAGACTTATTGGACACAGACAAAATTGCATCCGTAGATGTAATAAAAGGTGAGCGAGCAATAAGTGAATACAATGCGCCAAATGGAGTTATAATAATAAAAACAAAAGCAAAAGCCAACCAAGTAAGAATTAGAAACAGTAACGGGAATTTAGATGAGGACCAACCTTTAATCATCATTGATGGCGTTACTGCGGAAAAAGGGGATCTTGAAAAGCTTGATCCTATAGACATAGAGTCTGTAGAAGTATTGAAAGGAGAAAATGCAATGAAAAAGCACAATGCCCCAAATGGGGTGGTTTTAATCATCACAAAAGGAGCGGTAAAATCAAAGAAAAAAGAGTAAATCAAGGCCTTTGGATGAGTTGATTATTTGGGCTCCTTTTTTTATCCATGATTTATTGAACCCGAAATATGCAATAAACATTCTATTACGTGGTGAAATCGCTTTAAAATCAGCCACTTCGTTGCTGTTTTCAATTTCACCATTGCGGTGCTATGCTAAAATCTCCAAACCTGATTTTCTTGCGATTGCAACACTTCCCGTAAACACGGGACAGGCATCACCCCTGACACGTCAGGGCCAGGAAATCCTATTAAATAATCCGGGTTGAACAATTCAAAGCAGGTCAGCAATGGCCTGCTTTTTTTCTAATGACTTCATCCAACTTATATTAACAAGAATGAATTTTGGTTTTTGTGTTTAGGTATTTTTGTCCCAAAAGATTCTGGGATTACCTGATAAGCAAAAAATGTCCAAGCGTATCCCTACTCTAAAAAGTCATTGAATTGAAAAAAAAGAGTAAATTAGAAATTAATACATGTGGAAAAGCCGAAAACCTTATCAATCCCGATTACTTTATTAGTCATTTGAACTCCTTTAATAGGTGATTCGTTGTCTCCTTATACTCCATAATTGTATTAGCAATTATAATTGACTGAATTCTAATAATATCATTAAATGAAGCCAAAGCACATTTTTATCGCCTCCTCATTAGTCGCCATTATTTGTATTCCCGCTATCTATCTCTATATGCCATCCATTGTCTGGATTTTGTGGTTGGTCGTACCTATTATTGTTATAGGCTTGGTGGACATCATCCAGACCAAACATACCATTAGGAGAAATTTTCCCGTAATAGGTAATTTCAGGTACTTACTTGAAGAGATCAGACCCGAAATCATGCAGTATTTTGTGGAAACGGATACAGAAGGTAGGCCCATTAATAGAATATACCGCTCACTGATTTACCAGAGAGCTAAAAAAGTAAATGCAACAACACCATTTGGAACTCAAATGGATGTTTATGAAACGGGGTATGAATGGATGGACCACTCGATTTATGCCAATAACCATGCAGATATCCAACATGAGTCAAGAATATTGGTGGGTGGTGATGCATGTTTACAACCCTACTCCGCAAGTATTTTGAATATTTCAGCAATGAGCTTTGGGGCACTTAGTAAAAATGCTGTTTTAGCTATGAATACAGGTGCCAAAATTGGTGGCTTTGCACATAATACTGGAGAAGGAGGAATAAGCCCATATCACTTGGAACCTGGTGGGGATTTAATTTGGCAAATTGGCACAGGATACTTCGGATGTAGAACAGAGGCAGGTAATTTTTGTGAAGAGAATTTTCAAAAGAATGCTACCTTGGACAATGTGAAAATGATTGAGATTAAAATCTCTCAAGGCGCCAAACCTGGACATGGTGGAATTCTTCCCGCTTCCAAAAACACCAAAGAAATAGCAGCCATTCGCCATGTAAAGCCGCATACTGACGTTCATTCTCCACCAAAACACACTGCTTTTGAAGATGCAAAAGGATTGATGCACTTTATTCAAAAATTGAGAGATTTGTCAGGAGGAAAACCAGTAGGTTTTAAGATTTGTATTGGTAAAAAAGACGAATTTAAAGACTTATGTGAAGCAATGGTTACACTGGGAATCAAACCTGACTTTATCTCTATCGATGGAGGTGAAGGTGGCACTGGAGCTGCACCGATTGAGTTTTCCAATTCACTAGGAATGCCTTTAAAAGATGGACTTTCTTTTGCTATCGACACCTTAAGAGGATACGACCTAAAAAAAGACATCAAAGTAATTGCCTCAGGTAAGGTTTTAAGTGGTTTTGATATTGCCAGAGTTATAGCCATGGGAGCCGACATGGTCAATAGTGCTAGGGCCATGATGATTGCCACAGGTTGTATTCAAGCCTTACAATGCAATGTCAATACTTGTCCAACAGGTGTGGCTACCCAAAACAAAAGCTTAATGGAAGGACTGGTTGTAAAAGACAAAGCCCAAAGGGTTGCCAATTTTCATGAGGAAACGGTAAAAAGTTTTATTGAATTGGTAGCAGCATCAGGTATTCGAAAAACTGAAAAATTAACCAGGCATCATATTAATCGGAGAATTGGAATGAATCAGGTTTTAAAATACAGTGAGATTTATCCTGAGGTACCAGAAGGGGTGTATTTAAAACAAATGGAAAAGGTAATTGAAGAGAACGGAGTCGGGTAAAAAACTTACACCTATCAAACATTTCTCCTACCATATATTATTGGTCCCAAGCTTGGGAAGTAGAAATAAAGTATTAATTTCATTTAAAACATTACTTTTGAAAATTAGGTAGCATTATAGTGGGATTTTAGAGGCTAAAATAAATTTTTATACTATGCAGACAATATTAGGTTCAGGCGGTGCCATAGGTACCGAATTGGCAAAGGCCCTAAAAGCATATACCTCGGATATCAGGTTAGTAAGTAGAAGCCCTAAAAAAGTCAACGATTCTGATGCATTATTTGCCGCAGACATTTTAGACACCAAAGCTTTAAAAAATGCCATACATGGTTCTTCTATTGTATACGTTACGGTGGGTTTTACCTATAGTCATAAAAAATGGGCCGAAAAATGGGTGCCCTTTATTGAAAACGTCATTACTTTTTGTTCAGAGGAGAACTGTAAATTGGTGTTTTTTGACAATATTTATATGTACGATCCAGGTTTCCTCAATGGTATGACCGAAGAAACCCCAGTAAATCCACCAAGTAAAAAAGGAGCCGTTAGAGCCAAGGTTGCTCGAATGATTCTAGATGCCATTGCTTCAAATAAGATTCAGGCCCTTATAGCCAGATCTGCTGATTTCTATGGTCCCTCCATTTCAAACAATAGCCTTCTTACCGAAATGGTTTTCAAACCATTGAGCCAAGGCAAAAAAGCGAATTGGCTGGTAAGTGATAGATATGTACACTCTTTTACCTATACTATAGACGCAGCGGTTGCTACTGCTTTATTGGGTAATACAGATACAGCGTATGGTCAGGTTTGGCATTTGCCAACTGCTTCAGCTCCTTATACAGGCAAACAGTGGATAGAACATATTGCAAAAGGATTAGGCACAATACCAAAAATCCAACTGGCACCAAAATTCCTCATCAAGATTATGGGGATATTTAACCCCATAATGCGTGAATCTGTAGAAATGCTTTATCAATATGACAGGGATTACGTATTTGACAGTAGTAAGTTTGAAAAAGCATTTGATTATACGCCTACACCCTATGAATTGGGCATAAAAAAAATAATCGAAACTGATTACAAGCAAATTAAAGACAAATAACCAGTTACAAGCCTTACAATCAACTTCCCTAATATATAAAAGGACTTATAAAGTAATGACTTCCAAATAGGAGTTTTGGCTTTTTGCCATTACAACATAGCTTTATTAACTGTCTAGAATTTTCAAGTTACAACATAATCAAAACCTACAAATAATTCCTACCGTAAACTAAGCAATGGAATTATTTGAAAGAGAAATTGATCCTGAAAAAAACCTACTTCCGTTCGATGGAATAGTAAATTATTATGGGAAAATTTTCGGACAAGAGCAGGCCAATAATTTTATGTCTATTTTGACGCAATCCATTGAATGGAAAAACGATGAAGCGATTATATTTGGCAAAAAGATCATCACTAAAAGAAAAGTGGCCTGGTATGCGGAAGAAGCCTTTAAATACACCTATTCCAAAACCACAAAATCCGCCTTGCTTTGGACACCAGCATTACTTGAATTAAAAAGTAATATAGAAAAAATTGCGGGAGAAACTTTCAATTCCTGTCTTCTAAACCTCTACCACAATGGAAGTGAAGGAATGGCCTGGCACAGTGATGGAGAAAAAGACTTAAAAAAAAATGGGACAATTGCTTCTCTGAGCTTTGGAGAAGAAAGAAAGTTTTCTTTTAAACACAAGGAGACTAAAATTAAAAAAGAGTTGATATTAGAAAATGGAAGCTTGCTATTAATGAAGGGAAAAACACAAAGCAACTGGCTTCATCGCTTACCCCCTTCAAAAAGAATAATAAATCCAAGAATTAACCTGACTTTTAGAACAATAGTAAAATAAAACCCGGTAATCAAAATCAATAAGCCAAGCATGAAGATTTTCCCCTCAAAAATAGGTCTTGAATTGGTCATCCCCATTGGTCTTTTATTCCTCGGGATTTCTTATAAAATGTATCTTGACGAAATTTGGTTGGGTTTAGTTCTCATGTTTTTGACCAGCATCTTCATAGGTTATCTATTTACTTCCATGAAATATGGTATTGATACAAGCGACCTACATGTTTATGGATGTTTTGGTACTCATAAAAAAATCCCTATCAAAGACATTAAAAAAGTTTCTGAATCCTATAATCCCATAAGTTCAGCAGCGGCGTCCATGGATCGGCTGGAAATACATTATAATAAGTACGATAGTGTACTTATCTCTCCCAAAGACAAAAAAGAATTTCTTACAAGGTTGCTAAAGCAAAATGCTAAAATTAATATTATTTACAAGAAAAAATAATTAACAAATACTCATTATAAAAATCGAATGAATTGGATCCTTTTAATCATTGCAGGTCTTTTTGAGGTTGCTTTCGCTTCTTGTTTGAGTATGGCAAAAGCTTCAACCGGTAAGGAAATGTATGGCTGGTATGGAGCCTTTCTTATTTGCCTGACCATAAGTATGGCCTTACTGATCCGCGCTACACAAAGCTTGCCGATCGGAACAGCTTATGCAGTTTGGACGGGTATTGGGGCTGTAGGGACGGTTTTGGTTGGGATATTTTTCTTTAAAGAACCGGCTCATTTCTGGCGATTGTTTTTCATTTTCATGCTGATAGGCTCCATAATTGGTTTAAAGGCTGTTTCGCATTAAACATTAATTGAAGATTTAAGCACTTTGCCAATTGAGATAAGCTTCCGACTTTCTAAGTAAGGGACATCCAATAATTTAAAACTAAACTGGCTTCAATATTCTGGTTTTTTCCCCCTTTTAGGAAGGGTGAAAAAGAAAGTACTTCCTTTTCCAGGAGTTGATTTTGCACTGATTGTTCCGCAATGAATTTCTAGAATCCTCTTGCAGGATGCAAGTCCTATTCCTGTTCCGGGAATACTACCATGTGGGTTCAACCTTTTCATAAAAGCAAATATTTCATCCGTTGCTGATTGCTTGAATCCCATCCCATTGTCTTTGACATAAACAGTTATTTCATCTCCTTTTTCTTCATAATCTACCGAGATTACCGGGTCTGCTTCAGAACGGTATTTTATAGCATTACTAAACAGGTTTTGAAATAATCGTGTCATTTGAATATTGTCAGCCACTATTACGGGTAATGCTGGTATATTGAAGGTAACATTGTTTTCTTTCACCTCAACTTTAATCATTTCCAGAGCTAAACCACAGACCTCATTTAACGAAACCTCTTCAAATTCATTCTCGTTTCCATCTATTTTGGAATAATCGAGCAAATCTTTGATCATAAGTTTCATCCTTTGGGTATTTTCTAAAATAAGGGAGTAATACATCTTGCCGTCGGTATCAGGGGGCAGATGACCTTCTTTTTCTAATAATCCCACCAAACTGGAAATCGTATTTAAAGGAGCTTGCAAATCATGCGAAGCAGTATAGGCGAAATGTTCCAGCCCTTCATTTACCTGTCTAAGCCTTTCGACAGTTTGTTCCGCTTGTTTTCTTGCCTTTATCAGCTCAACCTCGTATTGCTTTCTTTGGGTTATGTTCAATACTGAAAATCTAAAAAAAGGCGCCACACCGGAGCTTTTAAAAATTTGCATACCATTTAATAAGGTTGGCAATCGCCTTGAATCTTTCCCCTTAAGTTCAATATTGATTTCAGAAATTTCTCGATGAATATGAAGCATGGGCATTATATGTGTTTCGAAGTAAATTTTCTCTCCCATACCCAACAAATCCTGAAAAGATTTTTGAAGTACAATTTCATTTCTTTCATAACCCAGCCACTTTAGCAATGTACCATTTATGTTGACAATTTTTCCATCAGCACCAGTGGTCATATAACCAAAAGGAGCATTTTGGTAAAGGTCTTCAGAATCTTCTGTAAATGCTTGTTCTATCAATTTCTGTTGGCTAAATAGGATTCAATACTTGAAACAACTTGATCAGGGGCAGTCAGGTGAGGACAATGCCCTGAAGCGTTCAATAGCACATAATGACTTTCTTTAATCTGTTGATTTACAAACTCCCCTACTCTAACTGGGGCAATAACATCGGGATGGCTTTGAAGAATTAAAGTGGGTATAGACACATTTTCTAAATCCGCTCTATTGTCCCCCATAAAGGTTACCTTGGCAAAATGCTTGGCTATATTAGGATTCATCGAGCAGAAACTATTCTTTAATTCTTCGGCATATTCAGGCAATTCAGGATTGCCTATAATTATTGGCGTAATAAAACTAGACCACCCTAAATAATTACTATCCAAAGTTTCAATTAATTCATCAATATCCGCTTTGGTAAAGCCTCCAAAATAATCATCATCATTGGTGTAGCAGGGTGAAGGACCAATCAAAACCAAATCATCAAATAAATCAGGCCTTGCAGTGGCAGCCAGTATTCCGATAATACAATTTACAGAATGACCTACAAAAATAACCCTTGAAAGATTAAGTTCAACGATCATTTCAATTAGATCCTGAGCATACCCCTTTAGAGAACTGTATTTTTCAAAATCATAAGCGCTTTGATCTGAATTGCCTGAACCTACAAGGTCAAATAAAATAACCTGATAATCCTTTTCGAAAGCAGGTGTTATAAAGCGCCACATGTTCTGATCACAACCATATCCATGACCAAAAACAATAGGCTGCTTACCGTTACCAATAATTTTCACGTTGTTTTTTACTATCTTATCTTTATTCATAGTATTCATTGCATCAATGAAATCATTTCATTTGGCCCCTGATTATAGATGAATTTTATTAGGTGATTTTTGTTAAAACAGATCTACTTTTTGTTCGGGTAATAAGTCACAATTTAAGTTTCTCATTAGTATTGTTTTGAAAGATTCTTACCTGAAGCATTTACTCAAATATCCTTTCAGTTTACAATTCTGAAACTTCACAAAAATTTAAGGTGATAAATCAAGAAATTTGATAGCAAAAATCAAACCATTTTTCCATTTCCCTGCCAGCTTTTGAAACCAAACTCCATTCATGTTGGAGACCCATTTAGTCCTAAATAATTCACAAACTAAAATTACCTCATGGGAAACACCTCAAAATCAGCTATACTAGTCTTATGTACAGCTCTGATCTGTACAGGGCAAATAGAATACAAAAAAAAACCAGCTTCAAAAAGTTTTACCTTTATGAAACTGGTTAAATAAATTTAATTTTTAGACAGCAGTGAAAATATTATTTTTCAGGCACCCATAGTACTGCATCAGCTACAACTGTGCCATCTGCACCTTCTGTACTAACAATAACAAAAGGATTCGTACCTGCTTCTAAGGTATAAGCGCCTACATTTACCCACTCTCCTCTTGTTTGGCCTTCAACTCTAATGTCCGTTTCTTTTACAAAAACCTCATTTTCTGATTTTCCATCAGAAACAATAATTTTGGTCTGACTTGTTGCATCCTCTGTTCCTGAGAAATAGACATAAATGTCATACTTACCATTTTCTACCACTTTTGGACTAAAACGGACTGTACTAATGGAGTTGCCATTGCCTGCGTTTTTCAAAAGTGTTGGACCATATCCATGCCTATTTTGAACCTCCCAATCTCCGGTAACAACTACACCTTCATCATCATTGTCCACCAGTAATTCAGCAGTGCTTCCATTTGCCAATGGATTTGAGTGAAGCTCTCCTTGTAGCTTCTTAATGGATACCTCCTGAACAGCTTGCCCTTCATCCAAGGCCAAACTTGCAGCCACTGCAGCAGATTGTCCTAAAACCATAAATACCGGCTCCATTCGAATCGAGCCATAAGCAATATGACTTGCAGAAAGTGCCACCGGTACCAATAGGTTCTTTGCTTCATTTGCCTTGGGTATAATTGACCTGTAAGCAATAGGATATGGGCCAAAACCACCTATTTCAACATTACCTTCATTCTTCACCATTTTCTTACCATCCTTCTCTACAACCACACGCTGAATATTGTGAGAATCCATGGTGTAGGCAGCCATTCCAACACCATCCTCTACTACTTCCTCTCCTACACAATTGGCTTGAGTCATTACATATTCTCCTATCATTCTCCGTACTTCCCTCACATACAATTGCGGAGTCCAATTTCCATTTTCTACATATTCATCTTTTGGATAACCCCATTCCTGAATCGCCTCTTGAAGTTCTTTTGGCACCCTTGGGTCAGTTTTGTAAAAGTAAAGCAGAGATTTCGTGTAAAGCGTGTGTGCATCTATGATTTCTTTCCGCTTTTCATAACTTCCTTCTGGATATTCATGGTTCATTCCAATCATATCTGTAGAGAAACCTCCCCTATTGTTTATGTCCGTTTTGTTATTTGGCATGCGACTCCAGATAAAATACTGCCCAAGGCTTCTTTTTTCAGGTTGAGCTTCGAAGAGTCTGACCAATAAATCAAACATGGCTGGATCATAACCTTCCGGCTTCGTAATTTCTATCCGATTGTCAGGATCATTGGTCAAGCAAATACGGTAATTATAGGCTTGAATTTTATCATCTTCTGTGCCATCTTCCGCCAAACGCTCCTCACTTATACCCCAAAGCAAACCACTTGAAGGATCTCCTGGAGTTTTGTAAGGATCAACGCCGTCAGGAAACTGGTGGCCATTCATTAATTGAACGCCATTATAGGTTTCCCCATATTTTTCATTGGATTCCCTACCGATATCATAACTTACCCCAGACTTTGCCATCAGGTCACCTTCATAGGTAGCGTCGATAAACATTTTACCTGACACTTCCCTCACCGGTTCTGAAGGGTTATTGGCATTCTCAATAGAAATCTTGGTTATCCATCCATCTTTATTCTCAGCACTTTGGATTCTAAACCCATACTGAACAGTGATTCCTGCCCGGTCCAAATACTCTTGAAAGGTAGCTTTAGCTACACTTGGTTCGAATATCCACTGCTCAAATTTCCCATAATGATCACCAAGTTTTCGATAGAAATCTCTTGATAAGCCAGTTACGGCAAATTTATTCCCTATATCAGTGTAGCCTAATCCACCAGTAGTCAAACCACCAAGGTGCATGCTAGGCTCAATCAGAAGTACTGATTTCCCCATACTCTTCGCTGTATAAGCTGCTATTACCCCCGAAGATGTGGCTCCATATACGACTACATCATAGGTTTTTTCTTTGGCTTCTTCAGGCCCTGAGCAAGAAAAAATCAGGCTTGATAAAATCAAACAGCCTATTACTAAATAACTTAATTGTCTTATCATTACTTGTTTTCAATTGGTTTTGGTGAATACAATCAATCTTAAATCCATTACCTGATTACCAGGGATCTCAAGCGCTTTCATGGATAAAGTGGCTTCTCCACTTTCCAGGTTTATTTCACCCAATGATATGGGTTTGAAATCTTTAACATAGGATTCCATGCGCTCTACCCTGTCATTTTCCATCCCCTTGAGAGGTGGATCATGGGCTATATCCACTTTTCCATCTAGGTAATTCTCTCCTAGCTGAAGTCTAAAGGTGGCGCCAATGTCTATTTTAGGGCATGTATAATATAAATCAACCTGGTATTTTCCTGATTCCAATACCTCCACATCCCAAGTGATACTGTCTTCCAAACTTACCCAATTTGTAAAAAAAGAGTCATTGGGGAACCGGTTGGATCGTTGAATCTGACCATGAGCCTCACCATCACGGGCGGGCATTTGGGTGTACTTTGCTCCAGGTGCTCCCAGGGTAAATGATCTGATCTTAGAACTTTTGTCCATTTCTTCAGCCATTTCTCTTTCCCAAGATGCTTTTGATGCTGTTAATTCCGCAGTTAATTCCTTCATTTGATCTTGAATAGGGTTTTGTTGAAATGGGTCTTTTCCCATGTCAAACAAGGCTCCTTCATGATCCAGAAGAAAATTCTGGGTTCTTAAACTCGTTCTGTTATTCCAATGTCTGTAGATTATTCTATCCTCCCACTTGCTGGCTTCATTGAATATAAGTGGCTTTAAACTTTTACCATCGAAGGGCTTTTCCGAATTATGTTCTATCCCTAGCAGCTCCATTAAAGTTGGGAACAGGTCAATCGCACTTGATATTTCTTCGACCACTTCACCTCCTGGAATGGTCCTTTTCCATTGTATGAATAATGGACTTCTAACTCCTCCTTCATCTGTAGAACCCTTTCTGCCTTTCATTCCACCATTCCACCTAAAACTATTCGGACCATTGTCACTAAAATAAATTACAATGGTATTTTCCTCCAGGTCAAGGGATTTCAACTTGTCCATTATTCTTCCCACATTCCAATCGATGTTTTCACACATGGCAAGTGCTGCCTTTGTAAACTCCTGGTCTTCGTTCTGCACTAGACTATCAAGCTCCTTCTTAGCAAATGAGTCGTACCAACGATCGGGAACTTGCATGGGTGAATGTGGTGTGTTTAAGGGCAGGTAAACTAGAAAAGGATGCGCTTGATTTTCCTCAATAAACTGCATGGCTTTTGCTGTCAGGTCATTGGCAAGAAAGCCATCACCTTGAACAGGTTTACCATTGTGTTCCAGCGGTGGACTAAAATAATCCCCCCAATGTCCGGAACAAAAGCCATAAAACTCATCAAACCCCCTGGCATTGGGATGGTAAGGGTGTTGCATGCCATTGTGCCACTTACCAAAAGCGCCTGTTACGTAGCCTGATTTTTTTAGCACTTCGGCAAAGGTTACTTCATCTAGGTCCAATCGTTCTTGCCCGGCCGAAGTCCCACTTACCCCTCCACGCAAATGGTACCTGCCAGTAAGCATTTCTGCCCTGGTAGGAGAACAGACCGGAGACACATAAAAACGATCAAAACTGACCCCCTCAACACCCAACCTATCAATATTTGGTGTCTTCAAATTTGGGTTCCCAGTGAAACTTAAATCACCCCATCCCTGATCATCAGATAAAATGATCAGAATATTAGGCCTGTCTTGTTCTTTTTCTTCTGACTTACAAGCCATAAAAGTACATATACACAGGAATAATAAGGATTTAGAAAGTTTCATAGCCCCAGAATTTATTTAACTTCAACAATTACATAGCAGTCTAAAGTAGACAAAAGTAAGCAATAGGTACTGCAAACATTATAAAGTTATCGGTACCTTATTGCCTACTATTGAAACACTCAAATTCATTAAGTCAATACTTGACTTAACACAAAGCTTTATGCTTAATTAATTTTATCAGCTAAAGTCAATACTTGACCATCTTCAAGAAGTTTCGTTCTTAAAGAAGAATAAGGAAGCTCTTGTACACTGATGCCTTCATCCATAGCCATAACAGCTGCTGTGGCCGCAGATTGCCCTAAAATCATAAATACTGGTTCCATTCGAATGGAGCCAAAAGCAATATGACTTGCAGAAACTGCCACAGGTACCACTAGATTTTGAATTTCGTCTGCTTTAGGTACCAAAGAACCATAGGAAATTTCATAAGGTTGTGGCAATGGAACTCCCACGTCTCCTTCATTTTGGACATGCCCATTCTCATCCACATAACGTTGAATATTATGTGAATCTATGGTATAGGATCCCATTCCTACTGATTCAGGAGTTGGTCTTTTCTGTAATAACTCATTTTCCGTCATGACATATTTGCCAACCATTCTTCTGGCTTCTCTTACATAAATTTGATGCGGCCAGTTACCGTTGTCTGTAAACTCATCCTTGGCCAAGCCCCATTTTTTAAATTCATCCTGGGTTTCTTTGGGTACTCTTGGGTCATTGGCTACATAATACAGTAGTCCTTTTTGATAGTCCTCATGTTCCTTTATGATTTCTCGCCTTCTTTCGTAACTCGCTTCAGGATAATCATAATTCATCCCAATATTGTCAGAACTAAATGGTCCATGATTATTGGTATCTGTTTTTTTGTTAGGGATCATGTCAAATTTACCGAACCATTGTGTCCATCCTGCATCAAAAATCCGACCTAGCAATTCATATTGGGTAGAATCATAATTGTCAGGTCTTGGGAAAGGAACCTGATTGTCTGGATTTATAGACATACAGGTTCTAAAGCAATAAGCCTGAACCTTATTGTCTCCTTCACCTTTAACACCTGGGTCCTCACCACTGATTTTAGGAAGCAAACCTGAGGAAGGGTCACCAGGAATAATATAAGGATCTATCGGTTGATCTACTGCTTTGAAATGGTGCTTGTGGTGAAAAACACCCGTCTGCACCCCATTCCAATCCTCACCATATACACTTGTTCCTTCTCTTCCTACATGGTAACTCACCCCGGCAGCTGCCATCAAATCTCCTTCATAGGTGGCATCTACAAACATTTTACCTTTGAATTCCTTGCCACTCAATGTACGAATAGCAGTGATTTTTCCGTTTTCAACGGTAACTCCACTTTCTCTGTCCAACCATTCATCTCTAAGGACTTCAATTCCTAATTCCTCAATCCATTCGTCATAGACTTCCTCAGCCACGTGAGGTTCAAAAATCCACATGGTTCTAAATTCTCCATCTATAGCAGGAGTGCCCTGACCTTTGTTTCCAAAATCAGATTGAGCTTCCCATTTCCAGGCACCATCTTCTGTATATTTTTCATATACACGTTGGTAAAATTCACGGGAAAGGCCTCCTATCACCTCTTTTTTTCCTGTATCCGTCCAGCCTAAACCTCCGGCCGTCAAACCTCCTAAATGCTTGTCTGGAGAAATCATTATTACTGATTTGCCCATTTTCTTTGCTTGGATAGCAGCTGTTACGGCTCCAGATGTACCTCCATATACAATTACATCTGTTGTTTCTTCCTGCTCAGTTACTGGACCACAGGCCATAAAAACGAAAAGCAAAGAAAGGTTTAACAACACAATCTTTAAAATCCCTGTTTTTTTCATTGTTTCAATTAGTTAAATGCTTATTTATTAAATTTTACGTATTATTTTTCTAAAATCTTGAGCTTGATTAATAATCTATATAACCATTTTACTTTCAGTTGTAGCATGGATTCCTACTTAAGCCCAAAGATTATTCTCAATTTCCTTTAAGCGTCTTTTAGCTTCATGTTTTCAGGATCCCATCCGACTATTTTCTTTTGGAAATAACTGATATTTCCTGCTTCAGTTGGGCCTGAAGCCCGAAGTCCAAAAACAGCATCCTCCACAACAGGCTTCCCATGACGGATGGATTCAAAGAAATTGACAAAATGCTCATACCTGTCTCCCTTATAGTTAGAAGGTACCTTAAATTCAAATTCAGAAGGCCCTACCATTTCAGCTTTTTGAGGGTATTTTTTACTGTGAGCAGCTTTGAGTGCCTCTTGCATGGCCTCCGGGAAGCTGTTTAAGGACATTCCAGGATCTTTAGGGAAAGGTGTTTTGCGTAATTTTAAGCCATTAAAATCAATCGTAATGTCTCCTTCCGAACCCACTATTCTGAACAGAAAATTATTTCCTCCACCACTTACAAGATTGGTTCTCAATGATAAGTTAAATGCAGGATGGGCATCCGATTTAGGATAATCAAATAATCCCAAATGTAGATCAGGCACATCTCTTCCATCTTTCCAGTATCTCAAACCTCCGGTAGCCTGAACCCTTTCAGGCCCCTTAGATCCTGTCACAAAATGTAGCATGGAAAGCATGTGCACATATAAATCACCCGCTACCCCTGTGCCATAATCCTGGTAGTTTCTCCACCTGAAAAAACGAAGTGGATCCCAATCTCTTTTTGGGGCATTGGCTAGATAAGTATCCCAATCGACTGTTTCCTCGGAGGCATCCAATGGCACTGTATATTGCCAAGCTCCTCTTGCACTGTGTCGGTCAATTTGTGCTTCAGCAAAGTTGATTTCTCCAATTTCTCCTGCAGCTATTAGTTCCTTTGCCTTTGCATGAATGATGGAACTCACATATTGACTACCTACTTGAAATACCATTCCGGTTTTTTTCTGCATGTCGATGATGCTGTGACCATCAGCAGAACGTTGTACCATTGGTTTTTCGCAATAGACATGTTTGCCTTTTTCCATGGCATCCAAACACACTTTTTGGTGCCAATGATCAGTGGTCGCATTGATGACAGCATCCACATCACTTCTTTCTAAAATCTCTCTATAGTCTTTGGTGGTAAATAAATCAGCCCCCCAAAGTTCTTTAGCGCGAACAAGTCTTCCATCGTACAAGTCACAAGCTGCCACAATTTCAACTCCATCCACCATCAAAGCTGTATTGGCATCACCTATACCCATGCCTCCAGTACCTATGACAGCTACTCGGATTTTGTCATTGGCAGACACCGCTTTTCTCTTTACTAAGTCAAGGTAGGTTGATGATTCAAATCCCTTAGAGGCATTCGCAATGGCTATCGGTGCACCCACTGCCAAGGCAGTGGATGTAGATAACTTTTTCAAAAAAGATCTTCTGTGGTTTTTGGGTTCAATTGGCATAACTATTTGCTTTTATTAGTTTAAATGCAATATAACAATACAATTTACAGTAATGCAGAATACAATTAAGCCAAGCTAAGGCTTGCTTCAACAAAGGGAATTCTACTTATACTTATTTCTGATATTCTAAAATCTGCTTGTCTTTACGTAGAACTTCTACCAATAAATTATAATCAAGGTCCTGAACTGCAACCTGATGATCGATGGCTAAGGCAGCAGCAGTGGCTGCAGATTGGCCCAAAACCATAAATACAGGTTCCATTCTAGCTGATCCAAAAGCAACATGCGTGGCACTAATACAAACCGGCACCAACAGGTTTTCTTTTTCTCCTTTTTTAGGTACAATTGACCTGTAAGAAATTGGGTAGGCCGTCAAACCTCTGGCTTCAAAGTTACCCTCGTTTTGTACATAGCCATTATGGTCTACATAACGTTGTACCATGTGAGAATCCATCCCATAAGAGCCCATACCTACTCCATCTTTTACCTGCGGAACCAATCCTTCACAATCAGCCTGAGTAACGACATAATCACTTACCATTCTCCTTGCTTCTCTTACATACAGCTGAGGTGTCCAACCATTTCTATCTTTAAACTCATCTTTTGTCATCCCCCATTTTGACACAACATCTCTCACTTTTTTGGGAATTCTTGGATGGTAAGCCAATGACCACATTAGCCCTTGTTGGTACTCCAATTGCCTTTGACTATACGCTTCCCTATCCGCATAACTTGCCTCAGGATAATCGAAATTTTGACCTATAAAGTCTGTTGAAAACCCTTTTTGATTGTTTGTATCCGTCTTTTTGTTGGGCATTGGTGTATTGATCCAAGGCACCAATGGATCCCCATAATGGTACATTTTTTCTATTGGCCCATTGGCTGCTTCATAATTCCTAAACAACAACTCATATTCAAGTTCATTGTAATTTGCAGGTTTCTCGAATGGAATCCTGTTCTCAGAATGGTTGGTTAAGGTCATACGATAACAGTAAGCTTGGATCCCTTTGTCTGCAGTGCCATCTAATCCAGGTCCTCCTTCAATAATAAATGGTAATAACCCACTAGATGGGTCACCTTTTACCACATAAGGGTCAACACCTGGCACGAAATTATGGTGGATGGCATTTCTGGAAACATTCCCTTTAAGGGTAAGGTTATAAAAATTGGCTTGCACACCATTAAGGGTTTCTCCATACTGACTATTGGCTTCTCTACCAGTAGTATAGCTCACACCTGAAGCTGCCATCAAATCTCCCTCATAAGTAGCATCTATAAACATTTTACCTGAATAAGTCTCTCCACTTTCCATTGTAATGGAGGTAATTCTATTGTTGTTGGTCTTGACTCCAGTTGCCCTATTGAGGCGTTTATTCATAAGGACCACTATATTTTCCTCCGCCAACATCTTTTTATAGACTTTCATTGCTACTGAAGGTTCAAAAGTCCACATGGCCTCTTCTCCTTCGTTGGATCTTGTTTGATCCGGCCTCCTTAAATAATCTAGCCTATCCTCATATTTCCATGCCTCTGGATTGTCATAGTAAGCCTTGATAGTTTGGTAGAATTCCAAGGAAATACCACCTATTACATCTTTATTCCCAATATCTGTAGCCCCTAAACCTCCAGTGGTTAAGCCCCCTAAATGATTTGAAGGTTCAATAAGAATTACAGATTTCCCCATTCTAGCCATTTGAATGGCTGCAGCGACACCTCCAGAAGTACCTCCATAAACGACCAGATCATAAGAGGTATTTTGCCCCTGCGATGGATAAGCAATCCAGGAGGTAAAAAGCAGTAGTAATGCTGTAAACAGTTGCTTCATAATGTTTAGATTTAAGGAATGTATCCTTTTTGGTTACTATTCCAGTCTTTGGTTATAAGTTATTAATTCTTTTTTTAAAGTTGTAAAATGGGAAGACCCAAAGGACAAAAGCAAAATTAGACCTGTTAATTATCTGCAATAATGGCTGAGTTTAAATGGTCGTTCAATTGATTTAATAATTTTTCAGCTATTTCAGGATTTTCCATAGCAAGATCATTGGTTTCACCAGGATCTTTTTCTAGGTTGTACAATTCCACGGGTGAAACAAACGGATATTTCCCAAGCACTTTCCATTTCCCTTCACGCAAACCATATGCATTCCCACTGCCCCGGACCACTATTGATTCCCTATTTCCTGAAGTCACCTTACTGCCATAAAAAGCTGACAATAGGTTATGCCCATCTATAGCCGAATCTTCAGACAATGTCTCCCCCACCAGGGCCGCTAAAGTTGGCAAAATATCATTAAGCCCAATAAGTTCATTGCTCACCTGTCCTTTTGGGATTTTACCTGCCCAACTTGCTATCAAAGGCGTACGTACTCCTCCTTCATAAACAGACCATTTGGTTCCCCTGAAAGGGAAGTTGGGTCGGTGTGAATCTGGATTTATTTCCTTCTTCACATCCTTTGGACTATTTGTTACTTGCTCTTTGTCATCTTCCGGACTTGTGGCAATAAACTGCGATCCATTGTCACTGGCAAAAATTATTAGCGTATTCTCTCTTAATCCGAGAAGGTCTAGTTCTTTTAATATTTGACCAACATAGTAATCCAACTCAAACACATAATCCCCATAAAGACCAGCATCTGTTTTGCCTATAAACTCCTGATCCACGGCCAAAGGAATATGTGGAACATAAGGCGAGTAGTAAAGAAAAAATGGTTCTTCGCTACCGCTTTTTTTGAATTCTTGTAGATAATTAATGCTTTCTTTTGTGATATAAGGCAAAAATCCCTGCAAGGGAATTTTATTGAGGTTTTCGATTCCTGTAGCAGCTTCAATCGTGTACAAATCGTGTATAAGTGCCCCTACTACCTGTTTGTCTTCAAATATCCAACATTCACTGGCACAACTGAAACCTAACCAATGCTGAAACCCTCTATCCAAAGGCCCATCACTTAATGGCTTGGTAAAATCAATATTAGCACCATTCTGGTCATCTTGAAATTTCCCATATCCAACTGGAGGCTCTCCATCATTTGTGGGGAAAGTAGTGCCTAAATGCCATTTTCCAAATCCGGCTGTATGATAGCCCGCATTCTGAAGCATCTGAGGTAAGGTTAGCATCCCTTCTTCAATCATAGAAGGTTCATAATTTGCCATTACTCCAGACTTTTTCCAACTTCTCCAAGGGTACTCTCCTGTCATCAGCGCATAGCGACTAGGAGAACAAACTGATACAGGACAATAAGCTTCAGAAAACCGAATTCCCTCCATTGCCAATTGATCGAGGTTAGGGCTTAACGTTTTTGAGTTAGGATTGTATACGCCCAAATCTCCGTAGCCCAGATCGTCCGCGAAAATAAACAGTATATTAGGTAAAGGTTCCGTTAATTCCTCCTTCTCCTCAGCACCGCAGGACATAAGCATGTAGGCAAAAACCAACGTAACAATCTGTATAATTCTCATTCTGCCAATCAATTATTATTATTTTATAAAATAATTTTACTTACTATTAATTGAAATTGCTACAATTCCTTCTCAATGTCAATCTCTTCGAAATCCTTCCTTACAATTGTAAAAAAACTTACCTCAAGCCTAAAATAGTGAATAATTCCTTTTTTAAGATTTTACTTACATAGAACTTCCATTCCATTGGTGATATTAACTCCAATATGAAATGGAATAAAATACAATAGGTTTGAATTTCAATAATTGCTAGGATTTTGGCATTCGTATACCCTTAGCAAGTTATAAAAAAGTAAATTGTCCTGCTCCACCTAAATTATAAATGGAGCAGGAAATTCATAATGAATTGATTATCATCAATTTACCCTTTCAAATCCTAATTAGTAATTTGGATTTTGAGTCAATGCTGTATTGGTTTCTAGTTCTATTCTAGGAATAGGCCACAAATAATCTCTTTCAGGATTAAATGCTCTGGTTTCCACAACAACCATTTCATCAGCATTGCTGATATTGTCATAGTTAGGAGTACCCATTTCGTCGATCATTGGGGCTTCACTTAACCATCCGCCTCCACCGTATCTATTGACTCTTCCTCTATATGGACCAGGCATGATGTCTTCTGCAACTCTCCACCTTCTTATATCAAAATACCTAAAACCTTCCATTCCCAGTTCATGCCTCCTTTCTTTACGTACAATGTTTCTCAATTCTTCCTGAGTTTTACCACCTTCAATGGCTGGCATTTGTACAGATTCTCTTCCACGGATTGCATTTAGAGCATTATAAACAGTTTCATCAAGTTGATTTAACTCTACTTTTGCCTCTGCATAATTCAGCAACACCTCTCCAAGCCTGAAAATGGTAAGGTTTTGATCTGTCGACCCCACATCTGTAGGATAATTGGCTACGTCTATGTGTTTTCTGTATAAATAGCCTGTAAAGGATGCATAAGCGTGTGCAGCTTCTATATTAGGCACTCTAATCTTCTCATTTCCTCTGAATTCCCAAGTCATGGTACTGTCCCTATGGGTTTCATAAATCCAGTTTACCAATCGCGAGCCCGGTACTACTAAGGTATAGTTCAATCTAGGGTCTCTATTTTCAAAAGGACTTTGAGGATTGAATAGTGGAGATTCATCAATGGGCAATCCATCTATACAATCATAGGTATCTACCATGTCCTGAGGAGGTTTTTTATTGGAATGCCCAAGGGCCATTCTAGACCAAAAATTTCTTGGCATATTGTGCGTTGCAACTCCTCTTAAGTATTGAATTCGCATGATTACTTCACTAGAATTGTCTCCTGCAAAGGTAAACATCCCCTCATAGTCAGGATCAATTTGATAGGCATTAGCATCCATCAGTTCTTTTGCCGCTGCTGCTGATTCTTGCCATCTTTCATTCCATAATGCCACTCTGGATATCAAAGCAAGTGCCACACCTTTGGTGACCCTTCCTTTCTCAGCAGCATTCATTGGAAGTTGATCCTTAATTTCATTTAACTCTGAAAGAACAAAATCAATCACTGCTTCTTTCGAAGACCTAGGGGTCTGCGATTCCTCTAGTGATAGATTAGTTGTCACCAAAGGCACATCCCCATAGAGCTCTGTCAGGTAAGCATAAAAATACGCCCTGAGAAACCTCGCTTCTCCTACAAGTCTGTCGTATTTTGCCGGATCCATTTCTTGCCTCAAATGGTCTCCCTTTGAGGTTATGAAATTCACCCTGTTAATTCCTCTGTAGAAATGTGACCAAAAACCATTGGTGTAGCCATTGTCTGCATTTTGTTCACCTCTACCAAGGGCTTGCAAATCACTTCCATTTCGATCCCAGCCATCATCTGAGGCAAAATCGAAAGATAAAAACCAGGCTATACCTACAGGGAAATACCATAGTCTGTTGTAAACTCCGGTAACTGCCATCTCCAATTCAGTTTCGTTGGCAAAATACGTCTCACTAGAAGGGGAATCCAGTGGCAACCGCTCTAGAAATTCTTCATTACATGCTGAAGAAAATAGTAAAGCAGGTATCAATATTGTATATATAATTATCTTTTTCATCAGTTCTCAGTGTTTAGAAATTAACATTCAAACCCATAGTATAAGTAGCCATTTGCGGATACCAACCACCATTACTAACAGGTGCTTCTGGATCATAACCTTCATAAAAATTATGAATGGTAAAAAGATTTCTACCACTTAGGTAGATCCTTATTCCCTGAATATTGAGTGGTGCTAAAGCATCTTCAGAAAATGAATATCCTAACTGAATGTTTTGACCTCTTAAATAAGCTGCATTTCTCATCCAAAAACTTGAGTTTTGCTCATTGTTGGTCTGGTTCCAGGCCAATCTAGGATATGCGGCATCCGTATTGGTAGGTGTCCAATGGTCTTTGTGTTGTTCTTGTACTGTTCCCCCCAAATAAAAAGGCATGATTCCCTGACCAAACAAATACCCGTCGGCTTTGCCTACTCCTTGTAAAAAGATGGATAGATCAAATCCTTTATAATCAGCATTGAAACGTGCTCCAAAGGTATGTCTGGGAATAGGACTTCCTATCACAGCAAGGTCACGGTCATTGATCATTCCATCACCATCAACATCTTTATACTTGATATCACCTGGGGCAATATTGCCAAACTGATCCGCATGATTGTCTACTTCTTCCTGAGACTGAAACAAGCCTTCATCTATATAACCGAAGAAAGAACCTATAGGATAACCTTCTCTATTTACTGTCAGTCCTGTGTTTTCGATTCCTCTCATGTCCACAATTTCATTGCGAACATCAGAATAATTCAGCATAACACTGTAGTTAAGGTCGCCTATCTTATTACGATAATTAACCATCAATTCAAAGCCTTTATTTACAACTTCACCAGCATTTTGGAAAGGTGCACTAAGACCTATGGTCTGAGGTATATTTAAAGCCAAAAGTATGTCCTTCGTTCTTCTTACATAGTAATCAGCAGACACATCTAATTTACCCCAGAGGTTAAACTCAAGTCCTATATCTGTTGTTTCTGTGGTCTCCCATTTAATTGTGGAATTAGCCATACTGTTCAGCGCTGCACCAGGTGCATTTGCACCGCCAAAGACATAATCCTGAGCACTTCCACCCAATGACATAAAAGCAGCAAAAGGATAAAGACCTATATTTTGGTTTCCTAGTTGACCCCAGGAAGCACGAAGTTTCAATTGATCAACAGTACCTGAATAATCCTGCATGAAACTTTCTTCAGAAATTCTCCAACCAGCAGAAAAGGAAGGGAAAATACCTGACCTGTTTCCTTCTGCGAATCTCGAGGAGGCGTCTCTTCTGACATTTCCTTCTAACAAATACCTCTCGTCAAAATTATAAGTTACCCTACCAAATACAGACTGCAAAGCCCAATGGGAGGCTGCTCCTCCGGTTCTTTCATTGGCCCTGTTTCCAGCGTTTATCTGCTCGTATTGAGGCAAAGGGAAAACTTCCCTATAAGCAGAAATCCACTTATTGGTTTGGTCTTCCTGCTGATACCCTGCTGTCACCCCAAGGGTATGCAATTCATTGAAAGTACGGTCAAAAGTTACAATTGCACGAATATTATTGTACCATTCTCTAGTATAACTCTCCGACAAAGAATTTCTTTGGGGAACAAAATGAGTTGGCGTTTCACCATCTCTGGCATAGGTTTGCGTGATATTGGAGAAAGATTTGGTATGAGGGTTCCAAAACTTTGGTGCATACATTACTTCTGCATTGAGCCAGTCTGTAATTTTATAATTCAAGCGGAAGTTTAGAATGGCATCTAAGCTTTCCCCTGTTTTTAGTCCACCATCTTTAGATCTTGCCAGTGGATGATCCCCATTCCATCCTTCTCCATATCTCCCATTGGACAATATACCTACTTCGTTTGAAGGAATTCTTCTCATCCAGTGAAAAACATAACCTGTGCCACTGGATGGTTCTGTTTGGTAAGCTCGTCGTAGAAATATATCTGTAGAAAGTGTTAAACGATCAGACACTTTGATATCTGAATTTAGCCTCAAATTGAACCTGTTAAAGCTCGTGTTTGGGATTATTCCTTGCTGATCCAGGTAACTAACAGAGGCAAATAGTTTGGCCTTTTCACTTCCGGCATTAATGCTCATGTTGTGATTTTGCATAAAGGCAGAATTACTCATGGTGATGCCTTGCCAATCTGTGTTAGGATACTGATCAGAAGGCATTCCTGCTTTGTAAGCCGCAATAAACTCATCTGTATATTGTGGATCATTGCCTATATTGGTAAAAGCCTCATTGGCCATTTCCATATGATCTATTGCCCCTACGATATTTGGAAGCTGGGTAGGTACCTGGAAACCAGCATACATATTGTAGTTTACCCTCACTCCTTCTACACCTCTTTTGGTTGTAATTAAGACTACACCATTGGCCGCACGGGCACCGTAAATGGCAGCCGAAGAAGCATCCTTTAATATAGAAATGCTTTCAATTTCATTTGGGTCTACATTATTAAGGCTTGTCTCTATCCCATCTACCATCACTAGTGGGTTGGAGTCACCCAATGTACCTATACCTCTAATCCGGATGGAACCTCCATCACTACCTGGCTGACCACTTCGCTGCGTCACTGTAACTCCAGGAGCAATCCCTTGCAAAGCCATTGAAGTTTGCCCAACGGGTTGATTGACAATTTCTTTGGAGGTAATAGAGCTTACCGCTCCTGTTAGGTTCACTTTTTTCTGCGTTCCGTAACCGACAACAACTATTTCATCTAAGGAAGATAGGTCTTCGGTCATCGTAATATTGACCTCGCTTTGGTTTCCTACAGAAACAATTTGTTGCTCATAGCCAATAAAAGAAAAAATCAACACCGCATTGTCCGGAACTTCTAAAGAAAAGTTACCATCAATATCAGTGGCTGTCCCCATATTGGTTCCTTGTATCAATACAGTGGCTCCTGGGATTCCTATTCCTTTACTGTCAACCACCTTTCCTTTAATAGGCCTTTCTTCAATCGAAATTTCAATTTTCCTAGCGCTAACATCATCTGTAACACTCGCCACATATATGGAATTATCAACCTGCTTAAATTTGAGCTTTGCAGAGACTGCAATGTCCATCAAAAGATCATTGACCGATTGTCTCTTATTTTTTAAGTCTAATTTTGGGTTTTTGTCTAGAATTTCTTCAGGAAGCACAAATTGATAATCGGTAGAATTTTCCACTTTTTGGAATATCTCCGCCAAATCCCATTGGACTTTGTTTAGTCTTACATAGGATTTATCTATGGGCCTGATCTGTGCATTGATCTCATGAGCAGCTAATGTTGTCATAAACAAACACTGCATCAGCAGGCCATACAATAGGTTTTTAGATACCATTTTTATTAGGTACAGTAGTTTTCTTTTCATAATTTTAAATGATTTTAAAGTTTAAGATTTAAGATCAGCAGGGTAAATCTTTTCATTTGGCGATGCGAGATTTGCCCTGCATTTTATTTTATTTCATAGGCTATTTTTTTTTATCCCAACTTGATTTTTGTCTATAGTAAATTCAAATCCCATAGAAAACCCAAGCCCAGTAAGTACATCGCTAAGGTTTTTATTGCGAAAAGTTCCAATGACTCTCCTATTCACGTCGATTCCATCTTCAATTTTAATTTTAACATCATACCAGTTGGCCAGGTCATCTAGAATGGAACCTAATGGAACTCTATCAAAGTCTAAAATCCCTTCTTTCCATCCCATTATTTCTATATAATTGAAGGTGCTTATATTGAATGCTGGCAAATTTTCTCGCTTGTCTAAAATGACAATTTGGCCTGGGCTCAACTCAACTGTTTTGTCGGTGGCTTCTATTGCCACTCGTCCTTCAGTAAGTGCCACTGAATACAATCCATCTCTGGCAAAGGCATTAAACGCTGTACCTAAAGCTGTTGTAAGCATGCCTTCGGTCAGGACTTGAAAAGGCTTTAAACTATCTTTGGCTATCTGAAAGTAGGCTTCTCCATCCAATTGAACATGGCGATTTACTCTCCCAAATGTGGATGAAAAACTTATGCTGGAATTACCGTTCAATACGATTGTGGAACCATCAGGAAGTTTAAGAGTCAGTTTTTCTCCAACACCGGTGCTTCTTTGAATTCTATTTTCCGCTAAACCGTTGGTTTCCTTTCCATAGTCGAGCCCGTTCTTAATAAAAAAAATACACCCTACCAATAGGGCAAAGCTTGCCGCTATTCTAAAAATCTTTGACCAAGGAAAAATTGTATTTGCTTGTTTTTTCTCTTTGGTTCCTAATGTTCTAATATGTATTTGATGAAGGAGTTTTTTGTAGTCTGTTTCATCCTTCTCTCGGGTAAGGCTAATCTCCCACTCTGATTTTAATAGCTCATCAAAGGCCTTTTTGGCACCAGGTTGTTCTAACCATTCCAACACTTGTCTCTTTTCCTCAGCGTTGGCTGCTCGATTTAAAAATTTTATAATAATATCTCGTTCCAATTGGGTTTATTGTAATTTGATATATAAACCATCAACCCTGGCATTTACTTAACCGGAACCAAAAAAAACTTAAAAAAAAACGATACAGCTATAAGCTTGTGAAAAACACACTTGAATCCTACAAAAAGAAACAAGCCTATCAAAAGGAAATATTGGCGAAAATCAATAAACTTAGGGTGGGGTTCTCGAGAAGGTTTTTTTTCAATGATTTTGAAGCCAGATAAATATGATGCTCAATGGTCCTTTTTGACAACTTCATATGGTGAGCGATTTGCTCACTGTTCATCCCTTTCAATTTATTCAATTTAAATACTTCTTTCTGCACTTTAGGAAGCTTTTCTATTAGCTCCATCACCATGCCTTCCATTTCATTATAGGTAAAGTCATCTTCTTGATTTCTTGCACCTATCACATTATCATCAGATAAAACATCAAGGCTACAATCCTTTTTTCTATCTCGTATATAATTATACATATAGAATTTTACGGCTTGAAAAAGATAGCTTTTAAATGATTTTGTTTCATCTAGTTTTTTCCTGCGTTCCCAAACCCTTACAAAAATCTCCTGTACCGCCTCCTCAGCCAATTGTTGATCTGCAAAAAAAGTGAATGAAAAAGCCATTAACCTCTTGGAATACCGAAAATACAATTCATTAAATGCAGCCATGTCCCCTTGTTTAAGGGAAATTAGCAAATTATTGTCTGTATGATTCCTCAGCATACCCATGGGATTATTGCTTGTTGGTACTAGTATCCTCCATTAGTAATGAAAAGTGAAGGGAGTAATTTATTATATTTAATATAGATTTAGAAAGACAATATAGTCTAATAAGATTTAAATAAAAAAATGTGCTATTCCTTAATTCTACTACACAGATAGTTACTTTCCAGTATTTTTTGTAATCCAACGAATAGCATAATATTCACAAGCCCCTTTTCCTGCATTCCGTATGCCGTGCGAATCCATGGCATGCAAATAGATAAGAGAGCCCGGTCCAAGCAGATACGGGACGCCATTAACCATCTCTTCTACTTCTCCCTGGAGCACCACAATTATTTCTTCATCAGCATGTTGATGAGGATCGTGACTTTTTTCTCCTTCGTTTAAAGTGGTAATGTGCATTTCCAACTCTTGCAAAGTAGGTGTAGGTCCTCTAGCAACATCTCTTCTTCCTCCTTTAGCACTTTTCTTAAATGGTAACTTTTGATAATCATAGCTTGTCAGGGAATTCACATCGGGCTTAAAATCCTCTCCCACCTTATCGGCCTCCAATTCTATTACAAAAAATGAAGTGGTTTCATCTCCCAAATGCTGGATTTTAACCGTCTTGTCATTTGGTACCCAAGCCACACTCCTACTTTCAAGTTGATTAATGTTTCCACCCTGATTGATCTGAAGTTTGCCAGAACCTATTAAAATCAATTTTTCATCCCCTTTCTTAATGGAAATACTTTTCCCTTGGCTGAGTTTATAGTGATTGACTCGGAAATTATCCAAAGTTTCAGTGGGCCCATCGACGATTGGTCTTATTTCCGTCCCTACTTCTGCATAAGCTGGTAACATTTTCCACTCAAAAACAGCGGATGGAATTGGCAATTGTTGAGCATTTAAAAAGGAGGGTAAGGTTATTAACAAAAGAAATAGCAGTTTTTTCATGGTTTTGGGTATTGTATGTTTGCTTAATCAAACAATAAAACAACATTTTTATTTGGGCTCCAAATAAATCCAGAAAAATACGCTCCCCAGAAGACTTAATTTACCTCTGGGTTTAAATGGAATAGACAGGGTTAATTCCTTAGTTTATAAAATCGCTCATCGAAGCACTTAAAAACTCCCTACCCCACCTATCTAACTCAATGTCATTAAGTTAAACTCAACTTTTCCGTTTGGCTTTTTCCCATGTGCTTTTTTGACTTCCTTTTAAAAAGCGGAGCAAACCTGCAACCACCGCATAGTTCATCATGCAAAAGTAAAAGGGAACAAATAATACCTTAATCCTAAGTTTTCGACTTTCCAAAAAATATCCAAGCAGTGCTGCTGCGTAAAAAGACAGTTGACTGACCATTAGCAGTTGATAAATAAGACCATGGTTTAATAGAAAAAAATTGGCTACAAATATAAACACCAACAAGAAAGGGGTTATTGTCCACCTAAGAACCCTATGAGAGAGGTATTGAAAAAACAATACTGGATGATTAAAAGGAGTAATTTTAAAAAACAATCTTTTCATGGACTGCCAACCTCCAGCGCTGATTCTAACCTTACGTTTAAGCTCTTCTCCAGTAGAGTCTGAACCAGTTTCCATGGCATAAGCATCAGGCTCATAAACAATCCTATAACCCTTTGAAGCAATCAAAAGAGATTGCATAAAGTCATCCAAAATAGTATCCTCTGGCAAGTCCTGGTAAAGGGCTGTTTTGAAAGCGACCAACTCTCCTGCTGCACCCACTGCTGAATAAAGATTTGAATCCATTTTCTTTAGAAAGGATTCATATTTCCAATACATACCTTCTCCGGCGGAACTGGCAGAATCTTCTTGTTCTACCAACACTCTTTTTTCACCGGAAACACAACCTACTTTTTCATTGCTAAAGTGTCTGACAATGTTTTTAATGGCAGATTTATTAAGTATTGTATTCGCATCAGTAAAAACCACGATTGGACTATTAATAAACTTCATAGCCCTGTTTTCAGCGGCTGTTTTACCTGCTCTCCTATCATCATGAAGCAATTTGACTTGCGGAAATTCCTGCAATACTTCTCTAAAATGATCATTGGAACCGTCAGTAATAAAAACAATTTCTAACCGCTCCTTTGGGTATTCCAGTCCCAAAGAATTAAGCACCTTGTCTTTTATTATATCTGCCTCATTATAACAAGGAACTACAAGTGTAACATTAGGCAAAAATTCATTGTTGTTGGGATTTAATTTTTTGACAAAAAATCCTTTCAATTTTACCAGTATGGCTATCACAATGCCATAACCTAAAAAAGTATAGGCAACTATTCCTATCGCTATCCAAAAAACTATTTGCATCATAAGAATTAATTTAAATAATGAATTTGATTTTAACTTTAAAATTTCGATTTTGTAAAAATTTAAAGTCCGTTTGAAACGAAATTTGATTTTTTACGGACACTTTATTTTTTGTAAAAAAAGAACTACTCAAACAACTTATAACAAAGGATTAAACTAGTTTTAATAATTAATTTGAGATAATGCATCCATCTCAAGAAAGTATAATTCAGAGCATGAAAAAAAATATTTCAGATAATAATACGGAGAATCCCGGACAAATTAAAAGAATGAATCAAGAAAGTAATTACAAGCTTGAAATATCTACAAAAATGGTAGTTTTAGCTCAAAAATTAACTTCTTGTGATCACTTTTTTTTAGGTGCATTAAAGAATGATACAATAAATGTCCTGACCTCCTCTGATCAGATATCTTCAAAAGAAATAAAAAACACAGACTCCTTATTTGATATATTAAAAAATGCAATAGGATTTACAGAAATAAAAGACTTATCAGAACATAAAGAACTTAATGACAGCGAGTTTATCAATCATTTAAATGGGGTAAAACACCTTTCAATTCTCCCCTTCAAAGACCCATCGGAGACGCACAATGGTTTTTTAATCATTTTAAATCAGGAGACACCTGTTGAAACATCACCTATAGCCGAAAACTTAGGGCTATTATTACCACAGGCTTTACAATTATTGCATTCATCTTGTGGGGATTTGGAAGATCAAGTACTCAGTCAAGCTATGGCTTTGTCCCAAGATTTAATTACAGTATTAAAATTTGATGGGCAATTTATTAAAGTAAATAAAGCATTTAAAACTTTATTAGGTTATAATGAAGGTGAGCTTTCAAATAAACCAATTGTGGATTATATCCATCCTAACGATGTAAAAAACACAATTAAGCAAATTAATTTACTAATGGATGGAGAGTCTACCTCTAGTTTTTCCCATCGGTTAAAATGCAGTAGTGGAGAGTATAAAACTTTTGCTTGGCGAGCTACTGGTGATCTAGCAAACAAATGGATTTTTGCAATTGGTAGAGACATAAGTGAAGAAAAGGAAAATGAAGAAAGGCTGTTAGCAAGTGAAGAGAAATTTCGCTCCTTTTTTGAGAATAGCCAAGGCTTAATGTTAACCCATGACCTAGATGGAAATTTTTTAAGTTTTAATAACTACGGGGCAAGACTCTTGGGCTATACGGTCGAAGAGATGCTTAACAAAACCCTTTGGGACATCATACCATTGAAATTTCGATTTGAGGTAGATGATTACCTCAAGGAAATTAAGGAAACTGGCAAGGCCCAAGGCTTGATGACTACTGCCCAAGCGAATGGGCAACTGAAGGTTTGGTTATACAGTAATAAAATGGAAAAAGACCATTTTGGAAAAAGTTATGTAATTGGCAACTCCATTGACATTACTGAAAGATTACGATTAGAGAAAAGAGTTCAAAATGCCAAAGAATTTTTAAACCAAACCAATACCATGGCTAAAATAGGCGGATGGAAGGTAGATTTAGAAAAGAACAGTGTAAATTGGACTGATATCACTAGGTCTATTTTTGAGGTTTCTGATGACTTTATTCCAGACTTAACCAATGGAATAAACTTTTATAAGCAGGGATACGATAGAGATAAGGTGAAAGAGGTTATTGATTTGGCCATTAATTACGGTAAATCTTGGGATGAAAAGCTTAAAATAATCACTGAATCAGGAAAGGAAATCTGGGTAAGGACATTAGGTGAAGCCTTTATAGAAGATGGAAAATGCCTTTACTTGTCAGGAACCATACAAGACATAGACGAAGAAGTTAGAAGAGAAAATCAGCTTATTCAAAAAGAGCAAATGCTTTTGGCAATTTCTAAAGCTACAGATGAGCTCCTTTCGAACAATAAAGTGTATGAGGCCATTCAAAATAGCCTTGAAATAATTGGTAAATCTGTAGGAGTAGACAGGATCTATTACTTCGAAAATAGTTTAGATGAAAACGATGAGAAAATTTCTTCCCAAAGATTTGAATGGAGTGCAGCCAATGTAGAGCCTCAGATCAACAACCCTGATCTTCAAAATGTACCTTTTGAAGCATTCGGGGACTTTATGCTCCCTATGGAGAACAATGAAATTTTTCAGGCAATCATTTCAAACCTACCCGAAGAATCTGATCTTAGGAAATTGCTAGATGCACAAAATATAAAATCAATATTGACAACACCTATTTGTACCGACAATGGGTTCTGGGGCTTTATTGGTTATGACGATTGCACCAATGAAAGGGAATGGTCCAAAGCTGAACTTTCATTATTAAAAAGCTTTGCCAATAGCATATCGAACGCCATTGATAGAAATACTTTAGAAAGTAATCTTATCGAATCGAAGGAAATTGCTGAGAAAGCAAGTTTAGCAAAGTCTGAATTTTTGGCCAACATGAGTCACGAAATTCGAACACCACTAAATGGCATTATTGGTTTTACGGACCTTCTCGTGAAAACAGAACTCAATGAAACCCAAAATCAGTACATAGGAATTGTCAATCAATCTGCAGTTGCCCTGTTAAATATTATAAATGACATCCTGGATTTCTCAAAAATTGAAGCAGGAAAACTTGAATTGGATATTTCTAAAGCAGATATTTTTGAACTGACAGGTCAAGCAACTGATGTGGTATCCTACCAAGCCCAGAAAAAAGGGATAGAAATGTTGCTAAACATAGAAAAAGACCTTCCTAGGTTTATTTTAGTTGATGATATCCGGTTAAAACAGATATTAATCAACCTTTTAGGCAACGCTGTTAAGTTCACTGACAAGGGTGAAATCGAACTTAAGATCCATACAATAGAGAAAATTGAAGAAAACAAAAGAATAATAAGATTCGAGGTTCGGGATACAGGTGTTGGGATAACAAAAGAGTTTCAGTCGCGAATTTTTGATGCTTTTATGCAGGAGGATGGTTCTACGACTAAAAAGTATGGAGGAACAGGTTTGGGACTTACCATTTCCAACAAATTACTGTCTATGATGGGCTCTAAATTACAATTAAATAGTGAGCTTAATGTAGGTAGCACCTTTTATTTCGATCTAGTCCTTTCTACTGAAATTGGAGATATCATTAAAGCACCTGATAATCTCACTATAAAAAATGTTCTTGTAGTAGACGACAATGCAAACAATCGCCTTATCCTTAAAGAAATCTTTTCCATGAATAATATAAAAATGGATGAAGCCCAGAATGGATTTGATGCCTTGCAGCAAATCGAAAACAATGAATATGATGTGGTATTAATGGACCTGAATATGCCTTATATGGATGGTCTAGAAACCACTAAAAAAATAAGAGAGAACTTTACTGGAGAGAGAGCCCAAATACCCGTTTTACTGTTACATAGTTCCGCTGAGGATGAATATATTTTGAAGCAATGTAAAGAGCTTTTAATAAATAAAAGATTGCCAAAACCGATCAAAAACAATGAATTATTTGAGGCTTTATCAAAACTAGCTCCTTCAGCTACGAGTAAAACAATTGCTCCTGAAGAAATTAATGAGAATAAGAATCTATCTGAAATAAAGGTACTTATCGCTGAGGACAATTCAATTAATATGTTCCTTGCTAAGACAATAGTATTGAAAGTTTCCCCAAATGTTAAAATCATTGAAGCGACCAATGGGCTAGATGCTTATGAATTGGCTATAGAACATTTACCAGATATTATACTTATGGACATTCAGATGCCCATAATGAGTGGACATGAAGCCACACGAAAAATAAAAGAAAACCAAAGCACCAGAAACATTCCAATTGTTGCTATCACTGCAGGGAATATTAAAGGCGAAAAAGAAAAATGCATGGAATCGGGCATGTCTGATTTTGTACCAAAACCTATTGTTGAAAAAAACATAACTTATATTTTTGACAAATGGCTAAAAGCCCCTGAAAAAGACGATGCTGATAAAAAAGAATCTTCAGAGGCAAACGATACCTCAACAGTTCAAGAGAAAATTGAGGAAAAATCTCATTTTGATGTTAATAAAGTAAAGGAGTATTTGGGGAATGAACCTGAGATCATTAAGGAAGTATTAAAACTCACCATTCATGAATTAGAACAATCAAAAAAAGTGCTTTCAAATCATTATAATGACAAAAACTTGGAAGGATTGAGTTCTGAGGGCCATAAGCTAAAAGGTTCAGCCCTTACAGCTGGACTAGGGAAAGTTTATGAGATCGCGATAACTTTGGAGGAAATGACTACACTGGATTTAGTGAAATCAAAAAAGCTAATTGACATGTTCATTGATGAAAATGAAATAGTCAGAACCCTAATTGACGATTACATTGCTAATGGCAATTGAACAACCGATTGTCCTCTAGTTTCTAATAAACAGGATTATAATGAACTATATGGGCTTGCTTTGGCCTCAAGATAATTTGATTTTATTGGGATTGTAGCAGTTTTTATTTGAATAGGGAAAAGCCTATTGCTTAATTTCAGCTACTTCTTTGAAGCTTTGTATTTCTTACTAAACTTAGCCTGAAATACTTGATAATAATAGGGCCTATGGAAATGAGAAATCCATACAGCTATTTTTGAAAAGTTTTTTAAGCAAGCTCTCGAATATATAGAATGAAAGCTGAAAAGAAAATACTGATACCCTTTTACAAAAAATTCACACTACTTTTTAATTGTTCCTTGTATTTGGCTCCAATAGGTATGATCTTCCCATCAACTACAGAAGTATCACTATCAAAATCAGTGAGGTAATGAAGGTTTATAACATAAGACCTGTGAACCTGAACAAATTCTGGATTTCCAGATAGTTTATCAATAAAATTGGAAATAGTTGATTTTATAGTGTAGGTTTTATTTTTGCACTTTAGACTAATATAATCCCCTTTACCTTCGCAATAGCTTATGTCTGAAAATAGAATTTTTTTATACAATCTATCGTCCTTTACGAAAATAAAATCTTTTGAATAAGAGTTGGGGTCAATATTTGTTTCTTTATCTTTTCGTTTTTCTATACCTTTTAAAAATTGAGTATAACTAAATGGTTTAGGTAAATAAAAACAAGCATTGGTTTCAAATGCTGCAATTGCATTTTCATTATTCGTAGATATAATGATCAATGCTCCATCATATTGGCTATGCTTAAGAATTTCAAAGCCATTCATTTCCGGCATTTCTATGTCAAGAAATAAAAGGTCAATCTTTCCTCTATTGTCCACTAAATAATTCAACCCATCAATTGCGTCAGAAAAACTCGCTACTAACTTAAGCGATTTAGTCTTTTCAATATAATGTGACAGTACTTTTATACTTGAAGTATCATCATCTAAAATCACGCAATTATCCATCACTTAAAAATATAGTATCAGTTAAAGTTAAAATACAGCTGAGATTGCTTAACCAGCTATATTATTTTTAAATTATGGCGCTTGAAGCTTCCGGATAAGCTTGGCAGGAACTCCTCCTACTAAAGTGTAAGGAGCGACATCTTTGGTCACTACAGCTCCAGCTGCGACAGTTGCCCCCTCTCCTATTTTCACTCCTTTTAAGACCATTGACCGCGTAGCCAACCATGCATTATCACCTATGATGATGGCATCTGATTTTCCCGGCTCAGCTCGGTCATCTACTCCATGAAAATCACCATCCATAATGATCACTTGGTTTGCTATCTGGCAATTTTTCCCTATGACAATTCGGTTACTTGCTGAAACAATACATGCTGTATTGATAAAAGTACCTTCCCCTATAATTAGTTCAGCTCCTCTATCAGCAAACAGCTGAGTGACTCCCATATGGGACCAAATTTTACAATGATCACCTATCTTTATATCTCCTGAACCTTCTACACGCAAAGGCCCTCGAACAGTTATCAATTTGCCAGTACTTTTACAATTCCTTAAGCGAAATTTCCCATTAAGTACACGCAGAATTCCTTTCGAGATGTCATTAAAAAGGCAAACATATATTTTTAATCTCTCAGCAAAACTCCTTGTTTCCCTTCCGTAAATCTCCTTACTTAGTTGTGTTATTTTAGCAGAAATCTTACCCTGAACCATTCGATTATTAAATATTTAATGAATATAGAAGTGAAAATTTTAAATTCAAAAAAAAGGATAAACTAAAATTTTTAGTACATTTATTTTAAAAATAAGAAATAAACAGTAATTAATTTTACGTAAAACATTTAATGTCTTTGATATATAAATAAATGAAATTCATATTTAAAAAGCAGCTGCTCAAATATATTGTTTATACGATTTCGTTTTTTATTTTTTTTATTTCCGGTAAAAAACTCAGTGCGCAAGAGCAGGGAGATATTGAAAAGTACATTAACCTAAATATGCCCCTTGCAGATCAACTTCCAAAATTGGACAGCCTGATTGAAATCGCAATAGGTAATCACCCAACGGTAAAAGTCAATCAAGCTCTAGTAGGATCAGCAGAGGCTAGAATTAATTTAGCCAAAAAATCATGGTCAAATTTAGTACGGGTTTATGTTGATTACTCTTACGGTAACCAAGCCATTTTATATGCTTCTGGGTCCGACTTATCTAATATCGCGAACGGTTATAGGACAGGGGCAAATTTAAGTATTCCGCTATCTGAAGTCTTTTTGAAAAAAGACAGGGTCAAGCTCCAAAAACAAGAACTTGAGGCGACATTTTATAAAACAAAGGAAATGGAATTAACCATTTCCAATCAGGTGATTGAAGAGTACAATAGTGCCTTACTTGGGCAGAAGCTAATGCTCATAAGGTTAGAAATGCAAGAGAAAGCCCGAACCAATTTACAACAAATGGAGATGGAGTTTAACTTAGGTAATCTTGACCCAACTTCCTTTTTACGTAATCAGGAAATTTATACCATTGCGCGTTCAGAATATGAAAATGCGAGAAAAAACTTTTTTGTGGCTATTCAGAAATTAGAAATACTATTAGGGGAACCCCTTGTCAATATTATTAAGTAAAATGACGATAAAACAAATTATACGGCTCCTTTGGAAAAACAAATTTTGGATTTTTTTAACCCCAATTTTTGTAGCTATAGGCGTCTTTTTCCTAACTCAAGATCTTCCTAGAGTATACGAATCCTCAACGTTGGTATTTACAAATCCTACCTCCGATAGAGGCGCCACTGACGGCGGGGTTGTAAGAATGGATTTTTACACCTCCAACAACCTTTTTGACAACCTAACCCTTATAGTAAAATCCAGAAAAACCGTAACCGAAGCCTCATTGAAGCTTCTGGCAAAACACTTGGCACTACCTGAACAAAAAGACGAAGTGCTATGTATCGAAGCCTATCAAGATCTAAAATCACATATTCCTGCCCCAATCTGGGAAAAATTGGTAGTTACAAATGATGAGGAGAAAACTCTGCAAAATATTTTACAAAATATCGAAGAGCACGATAACTCTCCCATAGAATATTTGCTTAGAGAACACGAATATTATTCAGTAAACAAAATAATTGAACGTCTATCAGTTTCTAGGAAATTCTCCAGTGATATGATGGAAATAAAATACAGTACAAATGATGCCGGAATTTGCTATTACACACTTAAAATCTTAGCAGAGTCATTTATGAGTGGGTATTCCAATATGAAAGAATTGGAAAACACCAATACCATTGCCTATTTTCAAAATCAACTCAACATTGCCCAAAATAAGTTAAGAAAAGCTGAAGAAAACCTCAAAGGGTTTATGACGGACAACCGTATTCTAAATTACTACGAACAGGGTAAATACCTGGACATCGCCAAGCTCGAACATGACCAAGATGAAGAACGTTCCAGAAGACTACTTTCAGGTACCGGCTATAATCTAGAGCAGATCGAAGAAATGTTTGAAAATTTTGACGAAAGACAGGTAATCATTGAAAACATTTCAAAACTTCAGGATCAAATTGTTACCAGAAATTTAAAAATTCAAGGCCTATCAGTTTTGGAAAACCAAAATCTACAAATAGAAAATATACAAAAAGAGATTGACGGATTGGAGAAAGAAATAAAAGAACTTTCGGACCTATTGTTCAAGAATAGCAATTCCATACAAGGTGTTCAAAGGGAAACCATTTTAGATCAGTGGTTAACATTAAAAATATCCTACGAAGAGCAAAAACAAGCTTTGGATGTAATGAAAACCAGAAAATCATATCTATTAGATAAAATAGATGAGTTTGCTCCTTTAGGTGCAGAGCTAAAGAAACTTGAAAGAGAGGTAAGTGTAAATGAAGAACAATACCTTTCTATTCTACATGGTCTTAATATGGCTTACCTTCAGAAATATGATCTTGAAATGTCTGCTACCCAAAAACTAATTGACGAACCTTTTTATCCTAAAACACCTCAGGCTTCAAAGAGAATGTTAATGGTGATAGGAGGAATGCTTGGTACAGGGGGATTGGTGTTAACTGTGGTGCTACTTTCCTTCTTTCTCGATTCATCAATCAAATCTGGCAAACGTGCCACCGAACTTACATCTCTTCCGGTAGCAGGCGGATGGATAATGGAAAAAGATATTCCAAAGAACGTTTATTTGGATATATTACAAAACAACCTAATCAAACAGTTTTATAATAATTTAAGCATGCACTTCTCCAATTCAGGACAAAAAACCCTGCTTTTCTATAGCCATCAAAATGGTGAGGGGAAAACATTTTTATTGCAATTTTTTGCAAAAGAACTTTTACAACAAAACAGAAGTGTGATCTACTGTGGCAATAAAGAAGACGTAGAAAAAATGCCTTGTGAAACTTTAGTAATGGATATAAATTCTATATCAAATCCTGAAAAAGAAACCCAATTCTGGGAGGATCGATTGACCAACTTACCACATGAGTTCATCCTTATTGAATTACCAAATACCAATGTGAAGCCAGTCAATTATCCACTGATTAACAAAGCAAATGCATTGGTGAAGGTTACAGATGCTGGCCGAAAATGGAAATCTTCAGATGCCTATTTCAACGATAGTCTAAATGAAATGATAAAAATTCCGCATTTAATCTGGCTTAATAAAATGGAGGGGGATGAATTGGAGGACATTAATGGTGAAATACCGAGAAAAAGGTCAAAGATTCGAACCAAATTAAAGCAGTTACTTTCCTAAGGGATAATTCTAACTAATATGCAAATCACCAAAGCTGATATCTCAAATAAAATATTTGCCCTGCTCGTGGCAGGGCTATTGAGTTTATTTGTGGTCAAAACAGGGGTGATGGGCATAGGTTTAATGCTTGTTCTTCCTTTTGTATTGGCAGGTGGGATATTTATGATGAGTCATCCCAACAAGTCACTTGCAGCCGGACTAATTTTTGCATTTTTATCCATAGGTGCCATCAGATACGTCCCCAATTTACCCTTAGGGCTTACTGTAGATTTTGCATTGGCCATGCTAATTGTCAGTGCTCTTTTTCATAATAAAGTGGAGACTGATTTTTCAAAACTACATAATAGTCTCATTTTAGTAACCCTAATTTGGATGGGATATAATGTAGCAGAAATCTTTAATCCTGAAGCGAGAAGCGTTACGGCTTGGTTTTATGCAGTAAGAGGCACGGCTTTGTATATGTTTCTTACGGTTCCACTTACACTTTTGTATGCCAATAAACCATCTGATATAAATAGACTATTTATAATTGTTTTTGCTTTAAGTGTACTCGCTTCTTTTTGGGGTTTAAGACAATTTTATATAGGCTTGGATGCAGCAGAAAACCGATGGTTAGATGCTGGTTCCAGATCAACTCATGTTTTGTTTGGAAACCTTCGTGTTTTTAGTTTTTTCTCAGACGCAGGTCAATTTGGTGCTGGAATAGCCCATTCAGGGGTAATGGCAATGGTCTTGGCCTTAGGTCCTTTTTCACTCAAGAAAAGGATAATTTTTGCAGTTATGGCTTTGTTGTTCTTTTACCTTATGATAATGAGTGGCACAAGGGGAGCATTGATGGTACCTGTAGCAGGCACAATGGCTTATCTTTTTGCCTCCAAAAATTTTAAATTAATGGTAATGGGACTACTAGGGTTGTTGCTGGTGTTTTCGTTTTTGAAATTTACGACCATTGCTAACAACAATTACCAAGTCCGGAGAATGAGGTCTGCATTAGATCCTTCAGACCCATCATTAAATGTTAGGTATTTAAACCAAAGGAAGTTTGCAGAATACTTAAAAAGCAGACCTTTCGGGGGAGGTATTGGCACTTCGGGATCATGGGGTCAAAGGTTTAGTCCGGGCACCTTTTTAGCTGAAACCCCTAATGACAGTTGGTTTGTGAAAATATGGGCAGAGATGGGCATTGTAGGTTTATACCTGCATATAGGCATTTTAGCATTTATTGCGGGAATGGGGCTATTAAAAATATGGAAAGTTAAGGACCCGAGGTTACGGCAAAAACTCTTCGCTCTATTTGGCGGATATGTAGGTATAGCTGCTGCCTCTTATGGTAATCCTCTATTAGGCCAAATGCCAACAGGAATCATTCTTTATATGTCTTGGGCCTATTTTTTCCTTGCCGAAGACATGGATAAAAGTTTAAATAAACCTTCTGAAAATGAATAAACCATTAATCTCCGTCATTACTATTAATTATAATGGCCTAATCCATACAATGGATTTTTTAGCTTCTTTTCAAAAAATCACCTACCCTAACGTGGAAGTGATCGTGGTGGACAATGCCTCAAAAGAGTCTCCGGATAATCTCCTAGAAAAGTATCCAGACACTATTTTAGTCAAAAACCCTGTAAATGAAGGTTTTGCCGGCGGAAACAATAGAGGAATGGAAATTGCCAAAGGCGACTATTTCTTTCTAATCAATAACGATACGGAGGTGGCCCCTGATATATTGGAAGCCCTATTGGAACGTGCGGAAAATTCGGAAAAAGTAGGTCTTGTTTGCCCTAAAATCTTGTATCATGAAAAACCAGACATTATTCAGTATGCCGGATTTTCAGCGATAAACCCTATAACAGGGAGAGGGAAAGGGAAAGGTTATTTAGAAAAAGATCAAGGCCAGCATCAGGTGGCAGAAATCACTCAGTTGGCCCATGGGGCAGCCATGTTTATTCCAAAAAAAGTAGTAGATGAAATAGGTTTAATGGCTGAGCTATATTTCCTATATTATGAAGAGATGGATTATTGCGAGCGTATCAAACAAGCTGGATATGAAATTTGGTACGAGCCAAAAAGCTTTATTCTACACAAGGAATCCATGAGTGTAGGTAAAAATTCTTTACTGAAGACCTATTATATGAGCCGTAACAGGTGGTTATACCTAAGGAGAAATGTTGACTATCCATTATTCATCTTCACTGCGGGCTACTATCTTTTTATAGCACTACCCAAAAACCTGTTGGTCCATCTTTTTCAAGGAGAAATGGACCATGCTAGAAAATATTTTAAAGGATTTATTGACGGACTTTTTTTAAAAGACATTAAGGAGAACCCTACCTTAATTAATTAAACGACAAGAAGATGAGGATAGGAATAGAAGCACAGCGGATTTTTAGGAAAAAAAAGCATGGCATGGACATGGTAGCCCTTGCCCTGATCAGAAACCTGCAGCAATTGGATACGGAAAATGAGTATTTTATCTTTGTGAATGATACTGAGGACACCTCCGCAATTCAGGAAACTGACAATTTCAAAATCATCCCGTTGGCCCCTGCTCTCTACCCTATATGGGAACAGCGTAACCTTGCAAAAGCAGTAAAAACCTATCAATTGGATTTACTTCATTGCACTAGCAATACCGCTCCCGTTTCGTGCTCTATCCCCCTGCTCATCACCTTACATGATATTATTTATCTTGAAAAGATAAACCTAAAAGAAGGTACCTGGTACCAACGATTAGGTAATATTTACAGAAGGTGGAATGTACCTAAGGTAGTGAATAAGGCGGCCATGATTTTCACTGTTTCCAATTATGAGCAAAAAAGAATTGTCCAACATTTTGGCATGAACGATAATGATGTTCAGGTAATCTACAATGGTGTAGCAGGTCATTTCAAAGTAGAGGAGCCAAATAAACAAGAGGCAATTCGTTTGAAATACAACTTACCCCAATCATTTATACTTTTCCTCGGTAATACTGACCCAAAGAAAAACCTTAAAGGTGTTCTGAAAAGTCTTGCAATATTAGAAAAGAACAAGGTTGAATACCCAGACATTGTTATGCCGGACTTTGGCAAAGAAGTGCTAGAAACAATGCTAAATGAGATTATGGCGCCACAATTAATTTCAAAAATCCACTTAACGGGGTATATACCAAACGAAGATTTACCAGCTATTTACAGCCAAGCAAAAATATTTCTATACCCATCCCTAAGAGAAAGTTTCGGTCTACCCATCTTAGAGGCCATGGCTTGTGGATGCCCTGTAATCACTTCTGACACCTCCTCCATGCCCGAAGTTGCAGGAGATGCAGCAATCATCATTGACCCATTTGACCCTTCAGCGATCAGCGGGGCCATTGAAAAGTTATTGTCTGAAGAAGACACTAGAAATAAACTTATAAACAAGGGTTTCAAAAGGCCCCCACTATTTGATTATAAAAAAGGAGCATTGGATACACTTTCGGCCTATCAGAAAACCTATGCGAAGAAATGACAGATAAGAAATATTGGCTTACCGGAGGTTTTTTTACTATGATGCACCGTGGAGTGGATTTTCTTCTGGGTTTTATTGGGTTCATGTTGTTGGTAAGGGTCTTTAGTCCTGAAGAATTTGGTATTTGGGTATTGCTTATCACCATTGTCTCTATCATCGACATGGCTAGAAATGGCTTTATTCAAAATGGCATGATTAAATTTCTTGTAGGAAAGGAAGATGCTATTCAAGCGAAAATTCAAACCGCTTCCATTTGGTTAAATGCCGCTTTAACTTTATTGATGGTGCTATTACTATGGATACTGGCCCGACCACTAGAGCAATTACTTAATGCTGAAGGTTTGGCTGATTTGGTTAAAATCCACTCTTTAATCCTACCTGTACTTATTTTTCATACCCATAATATGGTGCTTATGCAGGCTAAGTATGATTTTAAAGCCTATTTTCTTGCAGGAATCAGTAAAAGCCTTCCTTTCTTTCTGGTTATTTTATTTGCATACCTAATTGACTCAAAACTAAGCCTTATAGAATTGGCCTGGTACCAAAATTTGGCTTTTCTTCTGGCCACATTTATGTCAATGTATCAGGTTAGGAATTACTTTAAACTCCGTCTAAAAGTGGAGAAATATTGGCTGGGAATAATCTTTCATTTTGGGAAATTTGTTTTTGGTACCAACCTTGTATCAATGCTGACCAATAGTTTAGACAAATTTTTACTCGGAGCTTTATTGTCCCCAGTTCAAGTTGCCATGGCCAATACGGCTGGAAGAGTAATGAATATGGTGGAAATACCAGTCAATTCTATCGCTTCGATCAGTTATCCAAAGGCCGCGGAGGCCCACGACAAAAAACAACCTGTACTTGTGGGTGAGATATATGAGAAAACCTTGGGAATGATGCTTAGTCTTACGGCACCATTTTGGCTATTTTGTATAATATTCGCACATTATATTGTCTTATTAATCGCAGGGGAAGCCTATTTAGAAGCGGTTCCTTTTTTGAGAATCATGGCATTTTTAGCCCTGATTAAGCCTTTTGACAGGCAGTCTGGGGTTTTTCTAGATGCCATAGGTAAACCATTCATTAATATGATCATGGTATTTGGCACTTTCGTATACGGTGCTGCTTTTAGCTGGTTTTTTATCAAATGGTTTGGTCTTTTAGGGGCTGCTTACGGGCTGGTACTAGCCCTTTTAATTACCGCAATCGTCAAACATGTAATTTTAAACAAGTTTATTGACGTCAGCCTTGGGAAATGCTGGATCAAAGCCATCCAAAATTACCCCATTATGCTGAAAACGCTTAGAGATAAAATCAAAAAATAAACTTGAAATAAACTTCTATGAGTTTATTCCCAATCTTTTTTTAGGTGTTTAAATTCATGCTTCCTCTCCTTCCATAGCTTACTTATTTCCGAAATTTCATTATGGGTTGTCGCCATAAAATCTTTATTGGCCTTTCTTATATTCAAAATCCCGGAAATTTGACCTAACACAAACAAAGGTATTTTGGGGATGGCATTTAAGACTTTTTGAGGTGTTTTATTCAGCAATAGTAACAATAGGAATCCTAACGCAAAGAGCACCATACTCCCAGCTATAAGGAAAAAATAAGCCAAGTGGATAAACAATGCAACAAATGCCAAAAGCCCGCTCAAACCGACCAAAATCACCATTGGTGGCATTGCTGTCATTAAAGAAAAATAAATACGGTTCCAATCAAATTTTAAAATTCCTTTTCCAAATAACTTTAAGTTTTCCGGCAACTGACCAAAATAACTATTCAGCCACCTTCCTCTTTGTCTCCCTATTTGTTCGGATGCGGTAATCTTTTCATCAAAGATAATCGCTGCAGCCGCATAGGCAATGGTATGTCCTTGATCTACCAGTTCGGACTGCAAAGATTTGTCCTCTGCCACAACCACCCCTTGTTCTGCTAACACCAATAATTCCTTCGCAATATTTTTGCTATATAAGTTTTTTTCTATTGACATTCCCGAACCTGCAATGGTGGAAGATGATCCCAAACGAAAAGGAACATTTCTTACCGCAAAGTCATAATAGTACTCTCCTAAAGCATCCAATGCCGCGTAGGTACCAGCAATATTTTTCGCAATTCTTTTACCTTGAACTGCCATATATCCTTGGTCATGAAACTTACTAATTGTCCTTAAAAAATGCGAGGGTACTAGATTATCAGGATCAAACACCACCACATGACTATGACTTTCCTTCATATTATCAAGAACAAGCCCTAAAGAAGCGACCTTACTGTTTAAAAAAGTACTAGGCTGGTAAACCGTCAGTTTTTCATTCTCCTTCACGTCCAATTTTTCGGTAATTCCATCAGCCACCAAATAAATATGAAAATGGGGATAATCCTGAGCCAAAAGCGCACTTACTAGGGGCCACGCTATGTCTTTTTCTTTATAAACTGTGATCACACAAGCAAAATCTGCAATCATTTCAGATTTTTTAAGTTTGATCTTTCGACTAAAAAGTGAGAAAAAAGCACTTGTGAGTGGAAACAAGAGATAAAAACAGCATATACACGAAATAATAATAAATAGGATCAAAGCTTTAAAAATTAATGGTTAACATAAACCTAAATTTAAGCTTTCCAATGCGGAAAACATTCATTATTTTAGAAAAAAAACAGCTTTTTATGAAGGATTTTTCTAACCTAACTTTTGATAAGGTTACCATAGTAATGACCAGCATGTCCAGATGGGACGGGGAATTTTCATCAGCTTCTTGGTCATTGGCGAAAACTTTTGCTCAAACCCAAAAAGTTATTTATGTAGACTACCCATTTACTTTCTTGGACTATTTGAAAGAACGGAAAAAACCATCTGTAAAAGCCCGAAAATCAGCTTTAATCTGGGGAAATAATAGTATTAAACAACTGTCTCAATTTAGCCCTAAACTATATGCCCTCAGCCCACCGCTAATGCTTCCAATAAATTGGCTTCCTCAGGGCTCACTGTACAATTTCTTTTCAAACTGGAATGATCGGCGATTGGCCAAGTCCATAAGCAAAGCATTAAAAGAATTGCATGAAGAAGCATTTATTTACTTTAACTCCTTCAACCCTTTATACCTCACCAAACTACCGAATAGTTTTAAACCTAATGCATTTGTTTATCAATCGAGAGACAATATTAGGGCTTTAGAACCCTATTTGAGAAAACATGGTGCAAGGAAAGAAATAGAAGCCGTACAAAGTGCAGACCTAAGCCTAGTCACATCACGTATGCTTCAGAAGGATCTTGAAGCTCTTTCAGGAAAAAAAGTGGCTTATTTTCCAAATGCAGCCGATTTCGAATTGTTTAAGTCAGCTTATGAATTAGAATTGAATGTACCTAAGGATCTAAAAAACATTCCCAAACCAATAATCGGTTATACAGGAAATATTTGTCATCGATTGGATTATGATTTGATAAAGACTGTATGTGAAGCAAACCCAGACAAAAGCATGGTAATGGTGGGCCCTCGAAACCATCAAGGGCATACCGACATCAATTTGGATGAAATTCCCAATTTATATTTTACAGGCCCAAAAAAAATAGAGCAACTGCCACAATACCTGGCACATTTCCAACTTTTGATACTTCCATTTCTATGTAATGAAGTGACAAAAAGTATCTATCCTCTTAAAATCAATGAATACCTTGCTTCTGGGAAACCCATAGTAGCGACTCCATTCTCGGAAGACATCCAATTGTTCCATCCGCTAATAAGCTTAGAGAAATCACCTCAGGACTTCAATAAAGCAATAGAAATGGAATTAACTACAAACACGGAGGAGAAAGCCAAATCCAGGTATACTGAAGCCTCTAAAAATACGTGGAAAGGAAGGGTTAAGTTATTTTGGGAATTATTAATGGACTAAACATTTTCACTTTGAAACAAAGCGGGGATAGTTCTTAGAAGAATTTTGATATCAAACCAAATGCTGAAATTTTTGACATAGTCATTGTCAAGGCTTAATCGTTCTTCTTCAGACATTGCTCCTCTTCCTCGTTTTTCTACTTGCCATAGACCGGTTATCCCAGCTGGACCAAGAAATCTAAGGGAGTATTTATCAGTAGTGATTTTCTCTGCCTCATAGAGTGGTAAAGGTCGATTGCCCACAAGTGACATATCTCCTCTAAGTACGTTCCAAAGCTGAGGCAGTTCATCAATACTGGTATTTCTAATAAACTTACCTATACGAGTTACTCTGGGGTCGTCTTTGATCTTAATAAAAGCGGCATCCTTATTACTGTCTTTTTTAGCCATAAGGATTTTCTCACAAACCATTTTATTATCGTCGTATAATGGCTGTAGACACCCTCCCCCTGCTTGTTCACAAAATTCGCAGAGTTCTTTAACTTCATTGACTACTTCAGATTGTTTTTCTTCTTCCTCTTCTTCAGGATCATTGTATTGATTCAAATGCTTCAATTGTTGCAATTTGGCATCGGCATCAGGATCCATGGACCTGAATTTATAAAATTTAAAAATATTGTATCCCGTTCCTACCCTGTAGGAATAATAAAAGACAGGTCCTCTTGACTCTAATTTAATTAATATTGCTACAATCAAGAATAGTGGAAGCAAAGCCAAAAGGATAAAACTACACACCACTATATCAAATAACCTTTTAATAAACGGGGTTTTAGATTCTTTTAAGGCAGTGTATTCAAGGTTTTTCTTTTTTGGAGATGGATGCTTCATTTGGAAGTCCAGTCTCGTTTTTAATTGTTTCCCATTGATCGGTTTAAGGATAAAATCAGTGACCCCAGAAGAAATCGCATTAATAATATCTGTTGGAGTAGCTTTATCTACAACCATAAAAAATGGAAGATGCCCAAATCCTAATTTCTCAATGGTATTCTTTAAGGCAACTCCATGCACATCTAGTAAGGACGAGTCACTAAGAATCATGCATAACTCATCAGATGAAGTAGAAAGTTGATTGTAAAAAATAATTCCGTTTGTAAAAGCATTAATCTCAAATGTGTCTCCTACAGCCTTTTCAATAGCATCAATGACTTTAGGGTCTTTAGAAATCAATGCGATTTTTTTGTTTTCTTTATTCATTTATAGATTCGATTGCAAATTTCCCAGTTCTTCTTAAAATTGAATTAATTCGGGCTTCAAGTTCTTTGGGGTTAAAAGGTTTAACCATAAAATCATCTGCCCCCAAGTTCAAAATATCAATTTTCTTTTCAGAAGAGTCTGTAGCCGAGAGAACGATTAAAGGAATAGATGAGAAAAATCCACTTGACCGCACTAGACCTACAAATTCGGCCCCGCTAATTTCAGGCATATTCAAATCGCATATAATTATATCAGGCAAATCTCCATCTTGCATATTCGCCAGAGCATCTGCAGGCTTATTAAACACCTTAACATCAAATTTACTTTTAAAGTAATGTTGTATAATCAGTAAAACTGAAGGCTCATCATCTATACCAAAAATTTTATACTTGTTTTTCATATTCACAAAATAGAAATTTCACCAATTAAATTGCTAATAAAGGTAAAAATGAACCTGCATATAAAAAAAGGTTTTAATGTTTAATTTCCTTATTAAATTAACCGATTTAATTCATATAGCACCCATTTTTATTAAAAAGATATTAAAATACAAAATATATTATACAAATAACTAAATTATGTATTTTAAAAAATAAACGTGGCAAAATGAGTAAGCATTGCTCTTAAAAAAAGAACAATGCTTATATAAAAATTTTAAATGCTAGATATTATCTTCTTTTAATACCATATCGAAATATTTTATGGTTTCTACTAAACCTTCTTTTAACTGAACTTTTGGTTCCCAATCTAGCTCCTTTCGTGCCAAATCAATGGTAGGTTTCCTTTGCATAGGATCATCCTGTGGCAAAGGCATGTATTTTAGTTTGCTTTTTGATCCAGTAAGCTCCAAAACATTCTCTGCCAATTCCAGCATAGTAAATTCAACTGGATTACCGATATTGATGGGTCCAATCACTCCATTGGGACTGTTCATCAATTTATGCATTCCTGAAATCAGGTCGCTCACATAACCGAAACTACGTGTTTGCATTCCATCCCCAAAAATCGTGATGTCATCCCCTTTCAATGCCTGGACAATAAAATTACTAACTACACGCCCATCATTGGGATGCATCCTTGGCCCATAAGTATTGAAAATACGCATGACCTTAATATCAAGCCCATGTTGTCTATGATAATCAAAAAACAAGGTTTCTGCACATCTTTTCCCCTCATCGTAGCATGCACGTGGTCCGATTGTGCTTACACTACCCTTATAAGATTCTGGTTGGGGATGAATTTCCGGATCACCATATACCTCACTGGTACTTGCTTGTAAGATTTTAATTTTTAACCTCTTAGCAAGACCCAACATATTAATCGCTCCTATAACACTTGTCTTGGTCGTTTGAACTGGGTCAAATTGGTAATGTACTGGACTAGCTGGACAGGCCAAATTGTAAATTTCATCTACTTCGACATACAAGGGAAGCGTAACATCATGTCTAAGAAATTCAAAATTTTTGTTTTCTAATAGGTGATGAATATTTCTCCTTCTACCAGTAAAAAGATTGTCGGCGCATATTACTTCATGGCCCTCTCCCAAAAGTTTATCACAAAGATGGCTACCTAAAAATCCGGCTCCACCGGTTACTAAAATCCTCTTCATTTTATTAAATAATTAGTTAAAAACTTAAAATCAACTATTGCTGCAGTGTATTCTTCAAAAATAATAATATATTCTCCACCGAAATAACTTTTTTATAATGTTATGTATAATTTACTTAATTTTAGTGGTCAATTTAAATATTTGAACAAAAAAATCAATAAAAACCTAAATTACCAATGAACAACTACTTACGATTATTAAAAGTATTCACCTTAGTTTTAATCTTAATCGCTTCCTACGCTCCTCTCAAAGCACAGGATGGGAAAAAAGATTTATATGAACTGAGAGTATATCACATCGACAATTTAAAACAAATAGAAGTAGTCGAGAACTACCTAGAAAAGGCATTTATTCCAGCAGCCCACCGTGCAGGTGTAAAGCATGTTGGTGTTTTCAAACCTTTAGCTTCTGAACCAGATGCAGGAAAAAAAATCTACGTTTTCCTTCCATTTACTAATTCAAAGGATTATTTCAGGTTCCAAAGAAAATTAAAAACAGATGCCAGGCACCAAGAGGATGGCAAAGCTTATATTCAAGCAGCATTTGACAATCCTTCTTTCAATAGAATAGAAACATCTTTAATGCAAGCATTTGAAACAAGATCCAGAATGGCTTTACCTAAGCTAAGTTCTCCTAAAAGCGAAAGAGTATATGAGCTAAGGAGTTATGAATCAGCCACTGAACGTCTTTACCACCAAAAGGTAAAAATGTTTAATGAAGGTGAAATTGATATTTTTGATGAGATGAATTTCAATGGGGTATTTTATGGTGAGCCTCTTGCAGGAGCAAACATGCCTAACTTGGTTTACATGACTGCCTTTGAAAACATGGAAGATAGAGATGCACATTGGGCTGCATTTAGTGATTATCCAGCTTGGTTAGCCTTAAAAGCCAATAGCGAATATGACAATACAGTGTCGAAAAATGACAAAAGACTTTTAAGACCTACTTCTTACTCAGATTTTTGAATCTAACCATTCACAAAAAAAACCGATCATTATTAAAAATGATCGGTTTTTTTATAAGTATTACCAAGTAACCCTACTTACGGTTTACAATTTTTCAACTATTTCTTCGGTAGCCAACTTATTATCAATAAGACCAAGACTCATTAAAGCATCCAAAGTGGTAGTTACATCCTCATTCGGCACCGTACCATCAGTTGCCCAATTGGTCTGAGTTAACCATTCTGAGACATCACTCTCTTCTATCTGGTAAGCCTCACTAATAGGCAAAACAAAGCTTTGCTTATTTTCCATTAGGGTCGAGTTTATCCGGTAAATTTCCTTTTGAATACTTAAAAGCAATTCTCTCTTCTCCTTCAACATCTGTTCAGAGGCGACTATGACGAAACAAGGCCAGGGAGTTGGTATTTCTCCCACCCTCTTAAAAAGTCCCTTGTCCACTAAAGGCTTTGTCGTATACTTTTCCCAAAGAAAGGCTTTGGGTTTATTTTCTTTGAAGGAATTAATGGCTCCGTCCAAATTATTAACAATTTCAAAATCAAGATCCTGTGTGTCCCATCCCTCCCTTTTTGAAAGAAGGTAAGCCATTAAATGAGAGCCCGAACCCCTTCTACTTATTAGAAAAGGAGCATTTCGTAAATCTTCAATCTTTTGCACCTCGCAAGTGCCGGGAACATGAATCCCCCAAATTAATGGTGACTTGACATGGTAACCTATAATTTTCCCGGAATTTCCGTCAACTTTGTCTTTCAAAAAACTTTCTGTAAGAACAATGGCCAAATCTGTTGCACCAGTTCTTATGGCGCTATTCATAGCACCGGATCCTCTGGGTTCATTCTCCCAGACCAGTTGAACCTGATCATCCAAAAATGGTTGTTCTTTAACCAACTTTTGCCAGGGAAAATTAAAATGCTCGGGCACCCCTGTAATCCTTATCTTTTCCATAAAACAAATATATAAAGGAAATTTTATAGTTTCCAATCAATGATAATGGGCAGGGAAATTATGAAATATTCGGTGAAAATGTATTTTTCAATCAAATTATAAGGTAATTGTTCTGCACTATTTATATCTTTGAGTTCCAAAGCTATCACTTAGGTGAATGGAGGTGGATCAAATTTAATACAACCATAAATTATTTAATATGAAATTCAAACCTGGAGTAAAGTACGGCGAAGAGCTTAAAGACCTATTGGCCTATGCGAAAGAAAGCGAATTTGCAATGCCTGCAGTGAATTGTATCAACAGTAATACTGTGAATGCTGTTTTAGAAACCGCAAAAAGGGTCAACTCCCCGGTAATGATTCAGTTTTCAAATGGTGGTGCTCAGTTTTATGCTGGCAAAGGCCTTCCAAATGACAAGCAACAAGCATCTGTGGCAGGTGGTGTTTCCGGTGCCCTGCATGTACATAAAATGGCTGAAATATATGGTGTCCCTGTAGTTTTACACACAGATCATGCAGCTAAGAAATTACTTCCTTGGATAGATGGCTTACTTGCCGAAGGAAAAGCTTATTATGAAGCTTATAAAAAACCTCTTTTCAGTTCCCATATGTTGGATTTGTCTGAAGAGTCTATTGAGGAAAACATTGAAACATCCGTAAAATATTTCAAGGAGTTTGCCAAAATTAAAATGGCAATCGAAATTGAGCTAGGTGTGACTGGTGGAGAAGAAGATGGTGTAGACAATACAGAAATCGATAGCTCCAAACTTTATACTCAGCCTGAAGAAGTAGCTTATGCTTATGAGGAGTTGAAAAAAGTGGACGACCTGTTTACTGTAGCTGCAGCATTTGGAAATGTTCACGGGGTATACAAGCCGGGTAATGTTTCATTGAAACCTATAATTTTGAAAAATTCTCAGGATTATATCAATGAGAAATTCGGAACTACCGGCAAACCTGTGAACTTCGTATTCCATGGTGGATCAGGATCTACTGTAGAAGAAATTAGAGAAGCCAATAGCTATGGTTCTGTAAAAATGAATATCGATACAGATCTTCAGTGGGCGTTCTGGCAAGGTGTATTGAAATACTACCACAGCAAAGAAGGATATCTTCAGACTCAATTGGGAAATCCTGAAGGAGCAGACAACCCTAACAAAAAGTCTTATGACCCTAGGGTATGGCTTAGAAAAGGTGAAGAAAACTTCGGCAAAAGATTAGAACTTGCCTTCGATATGCTAAATGCATTGGATAGAAACTAAGTTTAGAAATACTATTTAATTGTCAAAGCTGCCCTATTTGGGCAGCTTTTTTTATTTTAGATTTTTAGAAATCCCCTCTAAAGCTGTCACCTAATGGTTTATTATTTGGCAATTGACACTATTTAAAATGGGGTCACAACTTACAAATCTTCTCCCTATAATGCTTTCAAAATAGCCGCCTCCCCGCTAAAAATTGTTGGCACTTCAGGCGCACCAGCAAGGGTGATTGCCCTATTTATGCAAAGTTTAGATTTAAACATAGAAAGGGGAATTTAGTCAGACTCTTTTTCGACTTGGTTCCTGATGGCTTCTGCTACAAAATTATTCAATGAGGTCTTTGATTCCATGGCTTTTAACGCTGCCTTTTGGTGCAAAGTAGATGGAATTCTTACATTAAAACTCCCTTTAAATGGTTTCATAGGAGCCTTGCCCTCTGCTCTACAATCTGCTAAATAACTATCTACTACCGCTTTAAAGTCCTCTTCTAAATACTTTCCGGTTTCCCCTTCATAAGAGATCAGCCCCATCACCCCTAGTACCTTACCATATAGCAAGTTATCTTCGGGACTGTACTCAATTGTGCCTGTATAACCTTTGTATTCCAAATATTTCATAATTCCAATAATTCTTTTATCTGCCTCATCTGATACCGCTTCATAACCCCGTTTGGATGTGGTTTATGAAGTATAATTGGAACGCTCACTTCATTCTCAAATTTCACCCTTGATCCTGAAATCTTTCCTATTTTTACATCCTTAAAACCAAAATACCCAAGAAGTCTCACCAACTCTTCGTAATGAAAGTCGGATGGCATACTCAAAAACCTAGCAATTAGTTTTTCCCTCTTAGCCATAAACTCAATGCAACTACATTTAGTTGCATATTACAAACTATTTTTTCGTTTTCATAATGAATATCGCCTTAAACCCCTGATTGTAGGCGTTGTACCGATCTGTTTGGTACCTTCCCGGTTTATGTATCTGTGGTAGGTTTTCCCCGTCCACTTCATTATCTAACTGGGTTAATAAAATACTCCTATTAAACAAAAAAAGCACCGAGTAGAAAATAAACCCGATGCTTTATAACTGTATTTATATTTCAAGTCAAATCTGCTCCTGAAATTGAAATAATAGCCCCTCTTAAAGGTTAAGCCATTTTGTCAAATGGGCTTTTCTATCGTTTGCATTTTTTACGGAAAGGGCTTTGATTTTTTCGTTACCTCCACGCTCAGGCAATAGGGAGTGTTCTTTTTTCAACTCTGTATTTTCATGAAGCACTATTGGATTGGTAATGCTCAAATTTTCCAACAAGTCTGGCAAATCATAATGCTTCAATGCACCAGCTACTGTATAATTAATTTCACTTGTATTGTACCTGAAAGACTCTACAATTCCTCTGTAAGAACTCATTGGATCTACTAATGCTATTGAAGATATTGCAGGGTTGAAATTGGCCGCATGAAGCAGTACCGAAGACATTTCTCCTTTAGCAAGGCCTTTTATCTCTCTAGCTCCCTCTTTCTCCTGCAAAACAGCTACCAGACGATTGGCATCACCTGCATTAATCCCCACAATGCTTCTTCCAATAAGAATACTTTCAAACCAAAGGTTATATGAATGGCCGTCGAAATTAGCATCGCCTCTAAAACTTCCATTACCCATCTCTCCAGTATTCAAAAGATCCGGAGCAAGTACCATGGCTCCTGCTTTCACCAAAGCCTCCATGTCTCCGCCTACACTAGCATCAACAGCTTTACCTGATGGATCTAAATAAAGCACCGCTTTATCTGTAGCATGATCAGGTTTCATTAATAGGTAAGGCAACCAGTAGTCTCCTTCTCCCTTCATCAGGTGTTGTTCAATGGTATACCCATCACGTTGATACCTGCCAACCATCATGGTTTCTGACAATGCTTCAGGCTTTTTATAACCCGAAAGTTTTCTTGCCCAGTCTACCTTCTCTTCCAAGGAGCCATTCAATTCCTGTAGTTCAGCCTTGTTTAGGTCATAGGTGGTTTTGCCATTATAGCTGCTCACCAACTGCCCTGTAGGAGATACCTGCAACACCTCCATTGATAATGTATCGATGTCCTGGTCTTCCACAGCTCCTGGTAAGTCAAGATGTTTTCTAAAGAATGCATACATGCGTTCTCTGTTCTTTTTCGTTGAAGCATGGCCATCATCATCTTCAATTTTTTGAAAGTTCTCTGATACACCATAAGCATCATAAATTCTTTGAACCTGTTGACTGGTTTCTCTTACCCCTTCTATATTGAACATGTCACGAGTAGTAGAGATAAGCAGGTTGGGTTTTGGTGCCCTAACGATCATTAGATCAGGATGGTCCAACCCCTTTGCAATGGCATGGTAGAAATTTTGTTCGGCATCCTGAGGACCATGAGTAAGCATCAGTCGCTTGAAATTGGTAATGTAATTTTCAGGTGCAGATGCATTAATCCTCTCATCAAAAGCAGCGATATAAGAAGATTGTGTACCTCCTCCTGACCTTCCTGTGATTCCAATTCTACCTGGATCCACTTCTTTTCTAGTCATCAGGTAATCAACCACCCTGATACCATCCCAAATCATGTGTCTGGCCTCTGAAGAACCTACAACAAATGCTTGCGCTCCTGGATAAGAATGTTGCTTAGTTGGGCCTCCTACCAGATCTTTATTTGTGTCATGATCAAAATATTCCAATCTTTCTCCTTGTCCAACGGGATCAAAGCCAAAAACAATAAACCCTTTCTTTACCAAATTAAGAATTACATGCTGGTAAGTAGGAGCTCTATAAGCCAAAGGCGTATGTCCTGAGCAATAAATAATGGTAGGGGTTCTCCCTTTTACTCCATCAGGAATAAAAAGAGTCCCACTCACAAAAAATCCCGGTTGGGATTCAAATACAATGTTTTCAAATTTATATCCATTCCCTCTATGCTTTCCGGTAACTTTTGGATTCAAAGGTGTTTTTTCAGGAAATGGTCCTACCGCCTCCATCAGTTTGTCTTTGGCTTTTTCTTGCCAGTCTTTCCATTCATTCAAAGAAGAGATAGAAGCAATGGCCTTGTCTCTTTCATCAAGCATATCAAGTGCTAGTTGGCTTTGGTGCTTGTAAAGAGCATTAGGACCGTCGGTGAAGTTAACCCAGTGAGATTGAATCACTGATAGATCTTCCTGGGAGAACCCGATAGAAGCCAAGCCAATAAAAAGCAGTAGTGTCAGTGGTATTTTTTTCATTTATAGAAAGTTTGTAATTTAACAGTACAACAGGTTTTTACAACCAGTTGTGGCTTGTTTATAAAAATAATTTAGTTAAGTATCAATTAGCCCCATTATTTGCTGGTAACTATTGGAATAAAAACGAAAGGCTTTTTCCTTTAAAACAAAAGAAAAATCCTTCCTAATATATTGTGACATGAAAAGACCAACTATTAAAGTCTTCATTCTCAATATTTATACTTGATCTGGAACGACGTAAGGAGGTCGACTAGGCCTAGTGAGCATGGTGTCTGCTTCAGAATCATTGGCAAACTTCTCATAATCCCCCATGAACTTGAGTCCTCTCTCCAATCGATAGGAAATGTTAGCTATCTGTGGCAAAGCAGAGGAATAATAGCCTTCTCTAATGTCGCAATTCAATGCTTCGTTGTTTCCTGCTCTTACACTGTCAAGAAAATTAGCGTAATGTTCAGAACCTCCTGGTGCAGCCATCAATACATTGCTGCCTGAAACTTCAGTTTTAGCCTTTTGGGATGTAGCAAATGGTTCTTTTTCATCTGTACGGAAAGCTTTCCAGGTACCTCCGTTAAGCTCAAGGTATCCCTCAGTACCATAAAACATGTTTCCTATTTTGGTTCCAAGGCTGGATTCTCCATTCGTATACCTACCACGGGTTTCAAATTCCAAGGTTTTACCATCCTCATACTTAAAGATAGAAGTCTGGGTATTGGGGGTTTCTTGTGAACATTCTTTGGGAGAAATTCCATATATGGCTCCTGAAGAAAATACAGATACAGGATGCTCATTTTTATTCAAACCCCAGCGGGCAACATCGAATTGGTGAGGCCCTTGATTTCCTGTATCCCCATTTCCTGTATCCCAGTGCCAGTGCCAGTTGTAATGTCCTTTTTTCTCATTATATGCCCGGTAAGGAGCAGGTCCTAGCCACATGTCATAATGCAAACCTTCCGGTGGCGCACTATCCTTGGCTATTCCAAAACTATTTCTTGGCTTGTAACACAAGCCTCTGGCCATGTATACTTCACCAATATTGCCGTCATGAAGAAATTTCATGGCTTCTTGAACATTTTCGATGGAACGGTTTTGAAACCCTACCTGAACGACACGGTTGTATTTTCTGGCAGCTTCTATCATTTTTCTACCTTCAAAAACATTGTGACTTGCTGGTTTTTCAACATATACATGCTTTCCTGCCTGACAGGCCCAGATAGTACCTAGTGCATGCCAATGGTTTGGTGTAGCAAATGAAACGGCATCAATTTCCGGATCATCCAAAACCTTCCGCATGTCCCATTCCGTATTGGGCTTATCTCCTACAGTGTCTCTTACCAGTTTCACTTTTTCGGCCCAGGTATTCTCATCTGTATCACACAAGGTTTTGATGACAACATTCCGACTTTCCTTAAGCTTACAATATTGGTTGATATGGTTGGTACCTTGTCCCCTAATACCTATCATTCCGATCTGTATTCGGTCATTGGCACCTAAAATATTCCCATAGGATTTAGCACTCATGGTCATTCCTGCCACAGCCAGCCCTGCACTTCCCAATAGGCTCTTTTTGATGAAATCTCTTCTTTCTGTCATTTCAATTTTTTGAATAATTTTGGCTTAAGTGGCCTATAAGTTTTTTAGGTATTGCTCAAAAGTCTTTTTCTGAGCAATCATTGCCGCTAATTTGTCAGCAGGATCACTATGAGCTTCAATTAGTATCCAGCCATTGTAATCCGCTTTATGCATCAATTTGAAAAGTTCCTGAAAAGGATAATCATTTTCATCAAATGCCCGAATATGGGTAGTATCTCCCAACCATTCTTTGACCATATCAAAGTTCCCCTCAAGCCCTGGCTCCATTAGATCGGTATTGTTACTATTCCAGCAAATTTTCACATTGGAAGAAGTTACCTGATCAAATATTTCCTTCATCACAGGAAGCTGTTGGGTTACCTTTCCATGAACTTCTACACGTACCAACTGACCAAGGTCTTTGGCATATTCACCTACCTCGCTAAAAGATTTGGCGATTTGAGCGATGGTTTTTTCTCGTGATACTTCTTCTGGAAGCCGATTGGGCTTTACTTTAATACCAGTAGCACCAATATCATGGCACAATTTTATGTATTCCTTAGTATCTCTAATATTTGCGGCCAACTCTGCTGGGTCAGGGCTATGGTATTCATAATTACTACCATAACCAACGCAGGTTACTGGACTGCCTTTAAATCTCTTTTTAACTTCTTTTCGTTCTTTTTTGCTAAGACTCGTTTCCACACCGTGAGCATGTTGTGTCCGAAGCTCTACACCTTCATATCCTGCTTTTTCACAGTTGGATATAAGTTCAGGTAATGCCCAGTCTTTTCCCCACAGATAGGTCACTAAACCCAACTTCATAGAAGCCACTTTAGGAATAACAGGACTGGCCCATGTGGTCCCCATACTGCTCAGTGCTATACCTGACAAAAGGCTTTTCTTAAGAAATTCTCTTCGATTATTTTGATCGTTGTTCATTGTTTTGGGTTTACCATTTTACGTTATCTATGGAAGTAATTCCATAAGCAGGGAAAGGATTCTTATCATTGAAGGGATACAATGCTTTTTGGTCTTCGACTGTAACGGCTTCTTCTTTTAAGCGCCCATCGCTGTACATGGCTTTGGAAAGATCCAATTTTAAATTTTTAGCTAAAAAAGGATATACAGCTTGTCTTTTCTTCTCATCATAGCCATGATTATCCTCTGGGATATGCTTGTTCTCAACTTTTTCAGAATGACCTTTTAGACCATAAATGTACTGAAGGAATGGGTATTCCACATTCGGGGTATTCTTGGTCCAGTCACCTCCCACAGAGGTTAATAAAAGAGGTTTTGGTGCAAATACTGCCGCAATCTCTACATTGTTGGTTTGATAATTCTTTGCTTTATGTATTGGCATGCCACTCTCACACTCACATCCACCAAAGAAATGAGCAGAAACCATTACTACTGGCGCTGCAACATCGATTCGATCATCCACTGCTGCCAATAGAAAGGATTGTGTTCCTCCTCCTGATGCACCGGTAACGGCCAGTCGATCGGGATCCGCTCCCAAGGAAAGGATAAAATCCACGCTTCTGATACTGTTCCATAATTGCAATTTGAGCACATCTCCTTCTCTATGTTCCCAGCCAATTTCACCCATTTGACCATAACCAACAGCATCATAAGCCCAAACTATTGCACCCATTCTGGCCATAGAGGCAAATCTTTTTTGCGCATCAGGTCTGTACCTTCCTACATCTCCAGGTTTTGTCCAGTGTCCATGAGGACTAAGAATCCCTGGTGCTTTACCGGGGTTTTCACTAGGCATGTACAAACTTCCGGTTACAAAAACACCTGGCAAACTTTCGAAAGCTATATTTTGAACCACATAGCCATCAAATTTTCTAATTTCACCCATAATTGGTTTTAAAGGTGACTTTTTAGGCATTTTAACTAGGTCCGTTCCCTTAAGTATTTGTTTTCTAATCTCAGCAGCTCTTTTGTTCCAAGCTTTTTCGGTGCTGTACTTTTTCTTCTCCATTTGGAGAAATGCTGCTCCTTCTTCTTCTGTCCAATGGTCACCAACACAGAGCATGTCTGAATCTAAACTTTGGGCATTCACTACTTCTGGAAAAGTAAAAACCAGGAAGAGGATTACTATTAAATACCAATTTGATTTCATAAGGAAGGTGTTTTTCATAAAGAAATAGTTAATTTTTCAACCACTGATCCCACCACTCAAAAGCCTCTATTTGCATGGCTTGGTCAAACTTGTGAAGTCCGGGGTAATAAGAGGCTTTGTATTTGTCTTGGGCTCCGGCTTTAACAAACACCGCTTCAAGAATTTTATCTGCTTTTTGCATTTCAGGAAGGGTGTACAACTGATCGTCAATATCATTGAGCACCAAGGTGGGTAATGGAACTCTCAAACCAAGAATTTCAGGGAAATCCAATTCATTGGGCAGTCTTGGCACATAGGCCATCCAGGTATGTGTATAAGCCCTGTTCAATAAAAAATCTGTCCATGTGCTCATAAAACCAACACATACCGCACATTTGATACGGTGATCCAATCCTCCCATCATCACTGTTCGCAATCCTCCACCTGAAAGGCCTCCACAACCGACTCTGTCCGGATCTACATCTTTTCTGGCAAGTAAAACTTCCAAAGCGACTTGATCCTCAGCGAAAAACACTGCCGGCCAGCTAGTACCTCCGCAAAACAAGGACTTGGCCATGATGTGTTCATGGTCTGCTGCCCATTTATTATAGGCTGAGATGTTTTCTTCTTTTTCAGGGTTTTCATCAGTCAAACCTCCCCTTCGATTCTCCGGAACTTCTTCCAAGAGCACCCTGCGGCTAGCAAAAGTGAAGGAATCGGGCACTATTACCACATATCCTCTTTTGGCGATTTCATTGGCCCAAGCCTTTCCTTCATAATAATGATCCTGATGTTCTATCATCAGTGGATGCTGCGCTTTACCTGTTCTTGTAATTTTTCTTAAGCCAAAATATTTATTTCCTCCATGGTCATGAAAAGCCAATATGGCTGGTAACCTTCCTTTAACTCCCTCAGGCTTGATGACCAAAGCTTTGGTGGGATTGCCATAGGGAAGCTGCCAACTTATTTCTTCAAAACGCAAACCATCATTGACATAAGTATCATGAACAGTTACCTCTGGGACCTTACCCAAATCAGGAATTCCCAGTCTTTCTTTGGCAGTGGACATGGCTTCCATTTTCCAGGATTCAAGAGCTGTGAATCGTTCGTTTCTGAAAGAAAGCGAGGGCAATTCTTTGCTTATCAACCCATTGGCCCAAGGGCCATATGGACCGATGATACTAAGGTCACTTTTGCTCATGGCAAGGTCTTTTATAGCAGGTGAAAAAGCAAAACTTTGAGGAGATAATACCCCTCCTGCTAAACCAAACCCTGCCAATCCTGCAGTTTTGATAAAGTCTCTTCTTTGCTTTTTCATCTGCTTGTATTTTTTTAGTATGAATTTATTATTTGGCCAATTCTAAAGCCTGTGTAGTAACGTAGTATTTGGCCAACATATTCGGCACCTCCCAATCAGGTAATTTACCTTCTTTAAGGTATTTGATATAGGTTTCTGTTACTTCCCTGAAATGATCTTCATGGCCATGTCGGTAAGCTTGTGGGATTACAACTCTCCAAGAGTTTTTACCTTCTACTTTCGCAACATCCAAATCTTTAAAGGTACCAGCTAGTTCTTTTACATGCTTGGTAACATTGGCTTCAAACTCAGCCAAATCCTGACCTTCTACAGGCTCTATGTATAGCTCAGGTTTATAGTTTTCTTCAGCATCTTGTCTGATAACCAAGTTTGCTTTGGTACCTCTCATGATAGAATAATGCGTATCCGCGGAACCTTCAGGCGCTTTGTAATTCCAGATAACAGATACCTTCGCATGCACCCCATTGATCTTGTAATTAATTTCTCCGTTGCCATAAACCTTCAATAAGCCGTCAGACACCACTGACTGAAGGTAATCAGGGAATTCAGTAAGGTTTGTAGAACTAGTGAACTCTTCAAGAGTAAGGTCTGTGGTCCACCTCTTGGCATTGATCATTTCGATGTCAGTCTTATAATCTATGATTTTATTTGGAAAACTTTCCCATTGTACCAAATCAACCAAGTGGGTAGTAACATCCACAATACCATTCCCTTGTTGATTTACGTCATAAAACCATCCTGGCCTGATCAGTTGCTTTCCTGAAACCAACTTAGAAAAATGGTGAATACTCTCTTTGGTAATGGCCGGATTGTCAACTGTTCCTTTTTCCATTTGTCCGAACACATCGGGAATCAAAGAAAACTCTCTTTGGAGAATCGTAGAGATCTCAAACCTTTCGGTCATGATATCATACAGTAAAACATTGTTTTTTTCTGCCAGCTCGAAAGCCTCCTTCAATGTTTCAAAACCTTTGGCATCAATGGCCATTGGTTTATCTGCCAAAACATTTATACCTGCTTCAATGGTTGCCTTGATATTGGCTGTTTTCTCTTTATTGTTTCCAGCAGTAAGCATTACGTTACCCTTCTTTTCACTGAGCATTTTTTGAAGGTAGTCGTCGCCTTTGTATACCTCAAGTTCCCAACTGGTAGGATCCTCTTCACGGGTATTGTAGCTTTCAATTGATTTTAAATAAGACTGCAACTCTGGACCATCAGGAGCATAAACGTAAACTTTAGGGTCTACTTGCTCATACATGGATTTTTTAACGAGGTGGGCATGAAAGTGACCTGGATCAAGAGTCAACAGTTTAATTTCATTCTTACCTCCTGTAAAGGTGGTTTTCACTTCTTCTTCCACATTTTTTTCATTGGAACATGATACTGATAAAAGCAAAATTGAGGCAGCAAATGGTGACCAAAATTTACTATTGAATTTCATAAGATCTAGTTTTGGTAATTAAATAAAATTAGGTAATAATTACTTTGGGACAATCTATTTTTGATGCAAGAAAATCCAATTATTGTTCTAAATAATAGAACAGCAAGAAAACTTATCAAGGGATTAAATATAAAGAATATAAAAGGAGAATAAAACAAAAATTGGAGCAAGGGATTGCATTTTATGCATTTCAACCATATAATTCTTTATAAGCGGTATTGTCTAGCAATGAGTAAATTTCTACTTTAAATGTAATATTGGCTTGATTAGGAGCATACAGGCGCAAGATCATCCATTCGGAAGTTAAGTTACTAGGCTTTTCTCCTTACTGTCGAACAGATCATTGTTCTATTTAAACCCTTATTCTTAGTCATTAATACAGGAAAAGTCAATTTATTAGGAGCGCTGTCGCTAAAAAATGAAATACAGACGTTAAAACCCTGTATTCAAATCTTACTATCAAAATAGTCGATGCGATTGAACATTGATTTAATGTAACTGTATACCTGTAAATACAAGTATTAAACCCGAAATATGCAATAGACATTCTATTCCGTGCTGAAATCGCTTCAAAATACCCAATCGTTGCTGTTTTCAATTTTAACCATAGCGGTGCTATGCTAAAATCTCCAAACAGCCTGATTTTCTTGCGATTGCAACACTTCCCGTAAACACGGGACAGGCTTCACCCCTGACTATTGTCAGGACGGAGAAAGCCTATTACATAATCCGGGCAATGTCGTTTAGTTAAGGTTTATAAGTTATAAAATTACTGGGTCTGGCAGTATACCTTTTTATTCTAGGAACTGACCTGTTGGGCCGTATTATTTCAAGTTGAAGCAACAGTTTGAAAGCATAATCAGATATTTTTCCAATGATTTTGTCCATTCCTTGTTTGAGTTGATCAATTATAGATTTGGTTTTACGATACGCCTGGGTTCTGTTGATCTGATAAGTGTTTTTCCGTTTTTTATTACAGTAGTCAATCCCTTTTTTGGTAAGTGTTTTACTGAGAATGTTGCTCAAGTTGGCCCTGAGAATGATTCTATTAAAATCCTGGAGAACGGCCCTGGCCGTCTTTCCGCTCAGGTTTTCAAGTTCCGCCCTAGTTTTGAGTAGCTTGAAAGACTCTTCAACAGGCCATCTTTTCCTGTAGAGCTCACGTATTTCCTTGACAGGGTACTTCTTATGGTCAACTAGGTTGGTTATCAATATATGGTCTTCTCCTGATGCAATCGGTACCCGTACGAGCCTTAACTTGAGTGCCTCAGTAGGAATATTCCTTTCCCTACACCTGTTTAAGGCCTCTTTGGAAGGGGACACCTCTATGATCTGCTGTTTTTGGGTAGATGCTAAAAATGCCTTTGCATGTTTCCATCTGTTTGCCTTTACCCTGATGACAAAGGATTTCTGTTGCTGAACCAATGAGGACATGAGCCAAAAGGCCGCATAAGCCCTATCCATTATAAGCAGATCGCCCGGCCCTAGACAGGGAAGATGACTTTCACACAGAGCAAGTTCACTTGTCCTGTAATGTTTGATCTTGGCATCTATACTGATTTGGTTGAGTACATCGTAGGCTTGGGAAACACGGGCTAACACTACTTTTCTCCCGTTTTCAGTCCGGGTTTCGAAATGGCCAAAACCTTTTGCCAATTCTTTGCTGTAAGGAAGCTGCAAAGTACTGCCGTCGATACCTATAAGCCGAAAACCTTTCCATTTACGGATATGGCTGGCTTTATTATAATAAAAAGAACATTGTTGTTCATTGAGCCATGTAAACACCTTGGGGTTTAGTTTGGATCGTTGCTGACTGAATGCTCCTTTGGAATAGCTGACCGATTTGTCGGAAAAAAAATTATCAAGTTCTTGCTGAACACTCGATTTACCCAGGCCCAACATGAAGTAGATAAGATCTGTAAAACCCAAACACCGCTGACGAACAAACGCTGTGTTAGTCGTACGGAACCTATCGCGTGTTAATCCATTTTCTATATTGTTTTTTAATAGTTTTAAAAAGTCCTTCGAAAAGGAAAAGGACTTGATTGTTGTTAGATTATTTTCAAAAAAACTACGCTCCCTTTTCTTTCCTAAAAATAATAAAAATTCCTTAACTAAACGACATTGATAATCCGGGTTAAAAGGCCATAGCAAATCATTCTGATAGCCGGCAGAAATACAACATGTAATTCCAAATTTTATAAGAAGATTAAGCTCATATCGGTATGAAATTTGATGAAAGTATTTTGGATTAGGTAGCTTAAATTGAAAGAAAGGATAAAAATACAGCAGGTCTACTTTTGAAAAAAACAGCCAATTTGATGCAATTTTTCGTAAGTAATTATGACATTGTGAAATCATTGAGGTGCAGGAACAGAAACAACATGTAAATTGCTTGAGTTGAAAGTCTATATTAATTTAGGAATGAACAATTTAGGGAATTTACTTCCACGCTTTAATTATCATTATCCATAGACTTCAAAGAGCTTGATTAGGTAGAGGACTTTTCCATAAAAAATAAATCACCTGTTTATTCAGGTTTACACCACCTAATTATCCATCATAACAAGAAAAAAATCAAACAACATTAACAATACTAATTGAAAGTAAAGCATGAAACCAATAAATAGACAAAATATCCCAAATCCCACTTCTCGTCCATTAAAGGTAATCCAATTTGGCACGGGGAATTTTTTACGAGGATTTGCTGATTGGATGATTGATGTCCTAAACGAAAAAACATCATTTGATGGAGACATTCAAATGGTACAAGTGCATAGCCGAAAGCCGGCTCAAGGAATAAATGACCAAGAAGGCCTATACCATGTTTTAACCAGGGGAATAAGTAAGGGAAAAACAATAGAAGAAAACAGGCTCATCCAGTCAGTAAGAGGGGCCGTTAATCCATTTTTAGACTATAATGCCTATTTGGAAATTGCAAAAATACCTGAATTAAGGTTCGTAATTTCCAACACTACCGAAGCTGGGATTTATTTTGATGAAAATGACAAAGACTGGGCGACTTCTCCTGAATCCTTTCCAGGAAAATTAACAGCTTTGCTTTATCGGCGTTTCAAGCATTTCAAAGGTGATATTGAAAAAGGACTGGTAGTTATTCCATGTGAGTTGGTAGAAGACAATGGTAAAAAATTAAAGGACAACATTTTAAGGTACATTGATTTATGGGAACTTCCAGGATCATTTGAAGATTGGATTGTCAAACACAATACTTTCTGTAATACCCTTGTAGACAGAATTGTCCCAGGATACCCTGTGGGCAGTGGAAATGAAATTCAGGCTCAGCTCGGATTCAAGGATGAACAAATGGTAATGGCCGAACCTTTCCACTTCTGGGCCATAGAAGGTCCGGATTGGTTGAGGATGGAATTGCCTCTAGACAATGCAGGCTTTAATGTACAATTTGTAAAAGATATTGCACCATTCAGAACCAGAAAAGTGCGTATATTAAATGGTGCCCACACTTGTTTGGTACCTGTTGCTTATCTGGCAGGGATCAGATTGGTTAGAGATGCCATGGAAAATGAGGAAACCAGTAATTACCTTAAACAGGTTATCTTTAATGAAATAATACCTGCAATGGATCAACCAGCTGCTAGTGTAACTCCTTTTGCAGAAGACGTGCTTGATCGATTCAGAAATCCATTTATCAAGCATAAGCTCAGTGACATTGCTTTAAACTCTATTTCTAAGTGGAAAGTAAGGGTATTGCCATCCTTGCTAGATTACATCAATAAAAAAGATGAAATCCCAACTGGAATGGTTCAAGCATTTGCTGCAATGATTGTTTATTACAGAGGTCATTATAACGGTGAAAAGACACCCATCAATGACAAAACTGAGATTGTGAAATATTTTGATCAGGTATGGAAAATCAAAACGCCTGATGTAGTGGTAGAAAGTGTTTTGGCCAAAATAGATTTTTGGGACCAAGATCTTAATTTGGTTTACGGACTGAGTGAGGCTTTGATTAAAGAAGTAAAAGCACTTTTGGCAAAAGAGAAAGTACAATAAGGGTTTTGCCTTAAAAAATCGCATAAAAAAAAGCAGCTTAGAATTCATAAGCTGCTTTTTTTATAATTCAATATAGTGTTTTAGATGTATTGATTTAGAATATTTTCAAACATCTCCTGTTTTCCACTGATCATTTTTGGATCACCAATTTCCAATGCATGGCTTCTCAATGCTTCAAGATCAAGTTTACCTGATTCAAACTCTTTTCCTTTACCACTGTCAAAAGAACTATAACGTTGCTTTCTTAATGATTGATATGGTGATTTTTCCATGATATCACTGGCAATGAGCAAACTTCTGGCAAATGCATCCATACTTCCTACATGTGCATGGAAAAGATCATCCTGGTCGGTAGAATTCCTACGAATCTTAGCATCAAAATTAACTCCACCAGAAGTAAATCCAGATCCTTGCAACAATACTAACATTGCCTCGGTAAGCTCTTGTAAGTTGATCGCAAATTGATCGGTATCCCAACCATTCTGATAGTCACCTCTATTGGCATCTATACTACCTAGAAGGCCTGCATCCATCGCTACCTGTAGTTCATGCTGAAAAGTGTGGCCTGCAAGGGTTGCATGGTTTACTTCCAAATTCAATTTAAAATCCTTATCCAATCCAAAATGCCTAAGGAAGCCAATAACGGTAGCTGCATCATAGTCATACTGGTGTTTAGTAGGCTCCATTGGCTTTGGTTCAATTAGGAAAGTACCTTTAAACCCTTGTTTTCTACCATAATCTCTGGCCATGGTTAAGAATTGAGCCAAATGCTCTGTTTCCCTTTTCATGTCGGTGTTTAGCAAAGACATATAACCTTCTCTACCTCCCCAGAAAACATAATTTTCACCTCCAAGCTCAATGGTAGCATCTATGGCATTTTTAACCTGGGTAGCAGCCCTACTTACCACATCAAAATCCGGATTGGTAGCTGCTCCATTCATGTATCTAGGATGACTAAATACATTTGCAGTTCCCCAAAGTAATTTTATTCCTGTTTCTTTTTGTTTTTGTTTGGCATAGTCCACTATAGCTCCCATGTGTTTCTCATAAGTGGCAATGCTGTCTCCCTCATCAATAAGATCTATATCATGAAAACAATAAAATGGTGCACCAATTTTTTGAATAAATTCAAATGCGGCATCCATTTTATCTTTGGCTCGCTGAATAGGATCATTGGATTTATCCCATTTGTGAACAATAGTACCTGGCCCAAAGGGATCATTTCCTGTAGCACAGAATGAGTGCCAATAAGCTATAGCAAAGCGAAAATGCTCCTTCATCGATTTTCCACCAATCACTCGGTTTTCATCGTAATATTTAAAAGCCAATGGATTATTAGAATCCTTCCCTTCAAACTTAATTTTATCAATTTCAGGAAAAAACAAATCAGACATAATTGTATTTTTGTTAGGTTTTAGATAAGTATTTTTAATTATTTTATCAGGTTCAAGCAATCCTCCCATTGCTTATAAATCTCCCCATATGCTTCAATCTTCTTTGCATCGGGTTCAAAATCCTGGATTTTAACCAGGCCTTGGAAAGCTTCCTCAGGACCAGAATAAATGCCCGCCCCTATTCCGGCTCCTCTTGCTGCTCCTTGAGCACCATCTGTGTCATAGAGTTCGAGAGACACATTGTTCATATTCACGAAAGCTTCTCTGAAAATTGGACTTAAAAACATATTGGCCTTACCGGCCTTCACAGTTTTCAAGTTGAGGCCCATGTTCTTCATTATATTAAACCCATAGGTCAATGCTGCAACAATCCCCTCCTGCCCGGCACGAAAAACATGTCTCTTGTCGTGCTTCAACAAGTTCAATTTTGAAAGTTGTGCACCGACTTGTTTGTTCTCCAAAATCCTTTCAGCCCCATTTCCAAAAGGCAAAAAGCTTAGCCCTTCTGCTCCTATTGGCACTTCGCCCGCAAGTTGATTCATCTCTTCATAATCGAGAGATTGACCTCCAAACGATCGCTTGAGCCAACTGTTCAATATGCCCGTTCCATTCACACAAAGTAAGACCCCATATCTAGGGTCATCTTTCTGATGATTGACATGAACAAAGGTATTGACTCTGGAAAGGGGATCATATACAGGCTTGGTGCTAACGCCAAACACGGTTCCAGAAGTTCCAGCCGTAGTGGCCAATTCTCCTTCTTGAAGTACATTTAGGGAAAAGGCATTGTTAGGCTGGTCACCAGCCCTATAAGTAACCGGGATTCCAGTATCTAAGCCTAATTCCTTGGCAACCTGAGGCAATAAGCCACCTTGCACACCAAATGAAGAAACCGCTTTGGGTAGTAAATCAGCACTTATCCCATAGTGATACAACAGTCGGTCGGCAATATTATTTTCTAGAAAATCCCAAAAAACTCCTTCCGACAATCCCGTCTCAGAGGTAAGGATCTCGCCTGTAAGCTTCATAGCTATAAAATCACCAGGAAGCATTATTTTATGTATTTGTTCATACCTATCAGGTTCATTCTCCTTTACCCATTTAAGCTTTGAAGCTGTAAAGTTACCCGGAGAATTGAGCAAATGACTGAGACAGTAATCACTTCCTAAACTTGAGAAGGCTTGATTGCCAATTTCCACTGCCCTGCTATCACACCAGATGATGGCAGGCCTAATTACAGACAAGTCTTTGTCTACCATCACGAGGCCATGCATTTGATAGGAAATACCTATAGCCTTTACCTCACCGGCTTTTACATTCCCCTGTGCAATTATATTTTTTGTCGTTTCCTTGATGTATTTCCACCACAATTCAGGATCCTGTTCCGCCCAGTCCTTTTGAGGGGAATCAATGCTCATTTCTACTTCAGGAAGCCCTTTTGCGGCCACTACCTTACCGGAATCTGCGTCCAAGAGGGTGGCTTTTACAGAAGAACTGCCAATATCATATCCTATAAGGAGTTGTCTCATGTTACGAATTAATATTTACCAAAATACAATGTATAGGGCCGCTATAATACCAGATATCAGTATTGCTCCTATTTTAAATTGAGTACTTGTCCTAAAAAGATCTTTGGTGATCTCTATTCCTTTAGGATGGTCTTTTCCTTTACCTTCTACTAAACTGATAAGGATTATAAGGCCTGAAATGATAAGGAAAACCAAACCCATTCGGTCTATAAATGGTAGAGTCGGGGTCAAGAACTTGAAAGCAGCTGACAAAGGAATAGTAAGTGCAGCAGCAGTTAATGCGGCATTTGAAGTGGTTTTTTTCCAGAAGAAACCAAACATAAAAATGGCAAATACACCTGGCGAAACAAAACCAGTATACTCCTGTATGTACTGAAAAGCCTGATCTAATTCCCTTAATGCTGGTGCGACAATGGCTGCAACAATAAAGGCAACAACTGCTGTTATCCTTCCTACCCTAACCTGCTTTTTCTCTGAAGCATTTTGGTCGAAGAAATTCTTATAAATATCCAAAGTAAATATAGTGGAAGTACTGTTGGCCATAGAAGCCAAAGAGGATACTATTGCTGCTGTCAATGCTGCAAATGCCAAACCTTTTAAACCTGATGGTAGCAATTGAAGCAAGGTAGGATAAGCCCTATCTGACTTGATTATACCACTAACAGGGTCTGTCATGGATTCAGCAAATGATGGATCTACTCCTTGGTTTACAATTACCAAAGCAGCAATCCCTGGTATCACCACAATTAAAGGCATTAATAATTTTAGGAATCCAGCAAAGACCATCCCTTTCTGCGCTTCATTCAGTGATTTTGCAGCCAAGGCCCTTTGCGTGATGTATTGATTAAATCCCCAATAACTAAGGTTAATCACCCACATTCCGCCTATAAGTACGGAAATACCCGGTAAATCCATATAGGCATCTCTTACTCCTCCTGCTCCATCAGGGATCATCATCTCTCCCTCATTTATTATCATATTGAAATGTGATGGGGCTTCTCTAAAAAGCGTTGCAATTCCTGCAAAAACATCTCCGGAGCCAACTATTGACAGGGCCAGATAAGTAGTTGCTAATCCACCTAGTACCAGGAAGAATACCTGAACTACATCTGTCCATGCAACCGCTTTAAGTCCCCCATATATGGAATACAACATGGCAAATACTGCCAATCCTGCAATCCCATAGATCATTGGTACACCTAATATGGTTTCAAGACTTAATGCGCCTAGGTACAATACAGAAGTAAGGTTTACGAATACATAAACCAATAGCCAGAATACAGCCATTACTGTCCGTACCCTACTGTCGTACCTTTTGAGTAGAAATTGAGGCATGGTACTAATCCCTTCCTTCAGATAGATGGGAAGGAAAAATATAGCCACAATAATCAATGTTGCTGCGGCCATCCACTCGTAAGTAGAGATAGCCAATCCAAGAGCAAATCCTGATCCAGACATCCCAATAAATTGTTCTGCTGAAATATTGGAAGCGATCAATGAGGCTCCAACTGCCCACCAAGGCAGGGCCTTACTTGCTAGAAAATAATCGTTGGAATCTTTTACATGGCCTTTTTTCTCTCTTGATACAAAATACCCCATCAAGATGATAAGGATACAATAACCAACAAATATTGCCAGGTCTAATGAGGTGAAATTCATGAATTTTGGATTAATGGGTTTGTAGTTTTGTCAATTCAATCGGATATTAAGGGTCAAAAACTAAGGTGCAATATAATCAATAATGGTTTTGATAAAATAAAATACCTTAGAAAGTAAATTACTCTTTTTATACTTGTATTATACCTGCTAAGTAATAATTATTAACGAGAACCATTGATGGACAGCACTTTAAAATATAAATTTATATTGATTATTCATTTTTCAACATAAAAATCACACATACCCTCCAGTACAAATTTCACCTTATTTTTATATAAAAGTTAGAAACAGATAAGCTTTTATTGACTTGATACTTAATTAAGAAACACTAACTTTGAGTTAATGAACCACTACCCCTACCATCTTAAACACAACAACTAAAAGCCTTATCATGAAAAAAAAATTGTGTTTTGCTCCGTTAATTGTTTTTTTCATTTTTTCCCTGACACTAATAAGCTGCCAAGCTGAGAAAAAAGAAACTATTCAGTTCAAAAATAAAACTGCACCTATACCCAAAGTAGACATTGCTGATATTGAGGAGGGCATCAAGGCCTTTATCACCAACAAAGCAGCGGAGAATGATGGTTTTTTTCTGGTGAAGGATGATAATAAATTTTTGCGCTTACAATTGGTAAGGGTCCACACAGAATATTTATCAAACCTAGGCCCTAACAGCCATTTTGCATGTGTGGACCTTGCGGATACCAGTGGAGACGTTTACGATGTGGATTTTTTCATGGAGGGCAAACCTGGGGAGATGGAAGTAACTGAAACTACTGTCCATAAATTAAATGGAAAACCATTTTATACCTGGAAACAGAAGCCAGATAAAACATGGCATCGACTCCCTGTAGCAGAGGCTAGTAATTTATTACTGGGGGTAATAGAGGGAGAAGATCAATTTCAATTTAATTATGAAGTCATTTTGCCCACTATAGTTGGAAAGGCAAAAATGTGGATCCCAGTGGCTATCACTGATGACTTTCAGGAAGTGGAACTAGCAAAACAAGAAATACCAGGTAAGCATGAGATCATCAAAGACATTGCAAATAACAATGCCATTCTATTCCTTGACCTTACTTCAGAAGAGAGTGGCAAACCGGTTACCTTGGTTTATAATGTCAAACGCAAAGAAAAAGGCCCCTATGAAGACGCTAGTGAAATGGATCCACGGTATCTGGAGTCAAGTGCATTAATGCCTGTAGGTAGACGCTTCCGGGAGTTGGCTTTGGAGGCCATAGGAGAAAAAAAGAATGACAGTCACTTAATGCAAGCCAGGGCTATATACGACTACATTATAGACAATATGAAGTACATGAAATATGGTGATTATGGCAAAGGCGATTCTATCTATGCTTGTGATACAAAAACCGGAAACTGTACCGAGTTTCACTCCTTATTTATTTCCATGGCACGTTCTGTTGGCATTCCAGCCAGATTTTCTATAGGTGCAGCTATACCCTCAGACCGAGACGAAGGAGGCATTGATGGTTATCATTGCTGGGCTGAATTTTATGCAGAAGGAAAATGGTGGCCTGTGGATATAAGCGAGGGCAATAAATATACTGCACTTTCCACTTATTATTTTGGTCGCAATCCGGCCAATAGGGTAGAATTAAGTAGAGGTAGAGATTTAGCCTTAAACCCTGGACCAGAGGCTGGACCTGTAAACTTCATGGCTTACCCTGTCTTAGAAATTGATGGTAAATCCGCAGTAGCGAAAACAACATTTTCTTTTACCAGGTAAAATTACCCATAAAAAAGAGCGCGAATTAAGCGCCTTCTTTATGGGTACATTATTATTCCTTTGTTGGATGTTCAGAACTATCTGAAGGGTGTTCGTCATCTCCAGCCGGATGCTCATCTTCTCCAGCAGGATGTTCTTCGGTTTGTTCAGTACTCTCAGCTTTCTTGTTTCCACAAGAAGTAACAGTGAATGAAAAGAAAAAACCCATTAGTAATAACAATAAAGCAACGCTCCTTAAATTTTTTATCATTTTCATATTATTACAGTATCTGATTCTTTTAAAGATACATCTTTTTTAAAAATATCAAAACCAAATTGTTATTTATCAGCTATTTACAAAATAATCTATTAGTTCAAAAACAGCAACATTATCGTCCTATTTGATTTTTCTTAAATGTATTCAAGACCAGAATCTTTATTAAGTTAAGTACTTTCACTTAAACCTTGACAGTATTAATTTTGCTTTTTGCTTATCTAGATCTAGCAATATGGATTAGCTAATGTATTTAAATGATATAATGGTATTAAATCTTGAAAGAAAGGAAAATACCAGATTGCCATCAATCACTAAACAGATTCAATTTAAAATTCAGGTCTAGTCTGGCTTTCATAATTTTCTGATTTCGTTAACTTTTTTGGCAACCTTTTTGAGATGGATAGAGAAAAATTACACACATAATTATTATGGAAAAATTAGCCCACAAGAAAAAAGTAATGGTCGAGGCCATTAAACATCAGGAAAGTATCGTTTCAGATTTTAGGCAAAGGATACAAGAAATAAGGGATGGAGAACAACAGCCTCAGGATGAGCCTCAAGAATATGATCAGCAAGGCCAAGAAAATGAAAGCGCGCTTGTCATCAATCGACTTGCACGGGAACTGAACTTTGTGATCGAAGAATTAGATTTTCTGAAGCAAATGAAAACTGCTGACAATCACTTTTCTGAAGTTTCTTTGGGCGCAATAGTAAAAACCGATAAAATGACTTTTTTTCCGAGCGTGAGTTTGGAGGAATTTGAAGTAGATGGAGATAAATTATTCGGCATATCTCGAAAAGCTCCAATATACAAAGAAATGCTAGGGAAAAAGAAAGGGGATTCTTTCAGTATGAATGGTCAAAACTACAAAATCTTGGACGTTTACTAATCTGAGTAACCAATGTTTCCTGTAGCGCAATGTACCTCACCTAAAAAGCCAAGCACTAAACATAGCCAAGGGTAAATTCCTAAAGCTATGTTTATTTTAAACCCGAAATATGCAATAGACAATCTATTACGTGCTGAAATCGCTTCAAAATCAGCCACTTCGTTGCTGTTTTCAATTTCACCATTGCGGTGCTATGCTATAATCTCCAAACAGCCTGATTTTCTTGCGATTGCAACACTTCCTGTAAACACGGGACAGGCTTCACCCCTGACATTGTCAGGGCGTAGAAATCCTATTACATAATCGGGGTTAAATCTAAATATACAAGCAATTACCCAATCTGGGTTTAACGAAGTTGGATTGGTTTTGGAATAATGCCAAAAACCATGAGTTTTAGCATTTGATTTATTATCAGAATATACGCTAAAAATTCAAGTACCATCCGAATTTAAACCAAGTTCTATGGCGGAGGTCCGGGTCAAAAAAGCGATCAGTCCTATAATCTATTCCTGCCTGAAATTTTTGTTTCTCCTTGGAAAGGTGACCCAAAGATGCCACCACCCGGTTTTCGACACCGCTTTCACCTGCTTGGTAGCTATAAAGGACTTCATCACTAAATACGAGATAGAACTCTCCAGGATCCAAACTTTTTCCTTCAATTGGTAGTTCAAAAGAAATACGATATCTAAGTCTATAATCATTTTTTTCAAAAGGAGCGTAAGTTTGATCTGCTCGAATTCGATGCCCAATCTTATAATTGCCGGGCAACTGGAGAATGGATATTTGCTGTATGGTTCTATGGCTATTGTCTCCCCTGCTATTCACCCTATATTGATACCCTGCGGCTATATCAATAAATGGATTGACTTTGGTGCCCAAAAACCCCTGAAAATCCGTAAGATTATGGAAGTAACCCACATCCAAATCCTTGCCTTCGAACTTTTCGGCCATACCGTGTTGACTCTCTATTTTACCAATTATTTTCAGTTTTTCTGTTGCTTTAATGCCTATCTGAAATTCAGGAAAAAACCCAAACATCCTGACAGTTCCTTGAGCCATTAACTGTGCTGGCAATGATAAAAGAAAAATAAGTAATAGTTTACGCATCAATAAAACAGATTATTCGAAGGTGTTAGTATGATTTCTCTACTCATTTGGATTTGCCCATTATTATCGAATAATCCCTCCCATAATTTTTTTGAATTTGATGTTTCGCCATAAAATTCCAATTCATATTTTATTACAATTTGGTTCAAATAATTGGTCTTCACCCAATTTTGAAAGTCTTCCTTTGTCCCAGTATATTGAACTTGAATTTTTTCGATTCTAGATTTTATATACTTTCCCTCCAAGTAATCGGATATATTGTCTTTGACATGTTGAGGTAATTTCCTCCAATGCTCAAATACTTCTATGTCTTCAATAATTCCTTCCTCACTAAATTCAACACTAAATTTTTTACCTTTTCGAATAAATTTGGCTTCATAACTGTGGCTGTCCGCACTTATCTCAAAATACCACTTTAATTTTTTCTTATGGTCAAAAACATCCTCCAACCACTTTATGGCTATTTCAGGAACATCATTACTCACTACTCTGGACTCCTTTTCAATCTTCACCTGAGCATAAGTCAAATGAGAGAGGAAACAGAATAGGAAAATAATGCAATATTTTTTTACCATTTTTTTGGATTTTTTTAAAACAATCGTTCTTTCTCCTTTATAACTTTTAGGTAATACGGTACTATTATGAAATCAACCTATTGATTATTGGGACTTGTTAAATGAAATTTTGATTTCTAACAAAATAGAATTGCCTGATCTGTTGTTTTCACCAACAAATCAGGCATATAATTTTCAATACGTAAAGTAAAAGGATATTATTCAGACCAGCAACTTTGAGCAATTTAAGATTGTCGTTGAGCTACTTCTTAATTAAGGCTTGAATGGGCATTAAACAAAGACTGACCAATCTGGTCAAAATTCTTGAGAGGAAGGAACCAAGCGGGCACTCAAATCTGGTGTTGACATCTCTTTATCAAACGGAAACATGGGTCTGTTGATACGTTTAAACTCCAACCTTTCTAAGTCCTGATCAACACCTCCTGGCGTAAGTGCCATAATCCAATCAGCCCTCATGTCGTATAATTCTGGAACAAGATAACCGATTTTAACTACTACAATATCCGTATCTCTCGGGTTAAGACCAAGATTAGTAAAATCACTTTCCCTATGATAAGGTTTTCTCTTTTTGGTGACAATTACATGTACGCTTCCTACCTTCACTACAACTTCCACCTCGGCATTTCTATCCCCTTTTTCAATAGCTTCAACAGTACCTGAAAGTAAAATCGGGGGTGAAAAACGATCATCAACTGCTGCTCCTGCTTTTGCAGAAACCTTAGCACCTACACCTACTTTCAACGCAGCCTCCACCAATTCAGGACTGGGAATAGACGCATAAATTAAAGAAGGGCCTGAATCAGCTTTAAATTCCGGTCTGTCAAGTATTTCCTTTAATGTCCAGGTGACATCACCCGCTCCCCCGGCAGTTGGATTATCCCCCATATCACTTATCATAAAAGGCTTCGCTTCACTATCTATTGCCATATCCAAGCTCTCTTTTAAACTTGCAGTCGGGGCAATAAAATCAAATTCGTTTCTTTTATCCCAGAAGCTAGTCGCCAACCTCTCTGCAGTTTGGCTAACTTTCTCTTTTGAATCTCCTGTTACCATCACTACGGCATGATTTCTAGGTTCATCCGCCCAGGCATATCCTACCCATATCGCAGCATCAATTACACCCTCCTGTTGAGTTGCAGGATTCACCTCTGCATAAAGACTTTTACCTGGCTCAACTCGGGTACTCGTTTTCTCTCCTGGAAGCAATATAGGAACAGGCACCCATGCCTTGTAGGCTGGCTTACCTTTTCCTGATTCTAATCTGTCCAAAAGATTGTCTACTGCTCGTTTTTTGGATTCCAGCGCATCTTCGTGCGGAGCCATTCGGTAGCAAGTAATTAAATCAGTATTACCTGCTAGCCTCCAGGAAACATTCCCATGCAAATCCATTGAAGTAGATATTAGGGTTTCCTTACCTATCACTTCCCTAATCCTTTCAATAAAATCTCCTTCAGGATCATCCAAACCAACCACACTCATGGCACCATGAATATCAAAAAACAACCCATCATAAGGTAAATTTTCTTTCAACCTTTCAAGTGTTTCTCCAACCAGAGATTCGTATGCTTCTCGAGAAACTATTCCTCCAGGTATGGCATGTCCTCTAAGTGTAGGGAACCATTCAGCTCTGGATCTATTGATAGAATCCTCATTCATAAATGGATAATAATTGAATATTTCTTCCCCTCTTCTCGCATGAAAGGCTTCCTTTTCCGACACTGCAGGTGAGAAAGTGCTAGACTCTATGGCCAAACCTGCAATGGCCACACGTGGTAATTTTGAATTTTCCGCATTACTTTCCGAGGAATCCCCCCCACAGCTGTTAAATATTAGCGCAAAATTAACTAACAATAGCTGAAAATAGATTGATTTTTTTCTAAGCATGGTAGTAATATCTAATGACAAAAAAGGGATAAACACTGATCTTTTGTACTCATTCATTCAAAATAAAGGAATTTTCAACATAAAATCTAGACAAGCACAGTAAATTATGGATTCTCTATTCCTCCCACACTGAAAGCCCAATTGTGCCCTATAGCTGCACATTACCTTTAATTTAAAGGATATAATGAATTTCGGAATAGAATTGAATCAAACAATGCTTTAAATCAATTTTAGATTGACAAATAATTCCTTATTATTTTAACTTTAACAGTTTGCTAACCTTTGATACCTTTTTCCATTTAAAGGATAAATTTAGTACCTTAATCTTTTAATCATAAATATCATTTTATGTCTACTATCGACAGGGAACCTGCTATTTTTACTGCCTGGCATAAAGCGTTAAACCAGTTTTCTAACCAGAAAAAATTACCAGGGCTTGTTCTGAGCATTTACAAGGAAAACGAAGAACCATTACTTTGGTCTGAAGCCACAGGAAGTGGATCGTTGGATCAACCCTACTTCATCACAGAAATAGGAAACCTTCACCTTTTGGCAATTATTTTAAAACTTAAGGTGAGAGGCTTATTAAAACTGGATCAGCCAATCGCAGAGTTTCTTACAGACAAGATGTATGAGGGCTTGATTACTATTGGAGGAAGAGACTTTACTCATGAGGTCACCATAGCTCATTTACTTTCTCAAAATTCAGGAATCCCTGATTTTTTAAATTATTCCAAAGGCAAAGAAAACCCCATTAAAGAAGACATTCTTTCCGGGGCGGACTTGGACTGGGATTGGACCGAAATAATTAATAGAACTAAAGGTCAAAAACCTAATTTCAAACCTGGAAAATCAAAAAAAGGCATTTACTCATCTACAAATGAACAGCTTCTAGGTAAGGTCATTGAAAGCATCAATGGGGAACCTTTGGAAAAGACATTGAATGATTTTCATTTCAGTAGACTTTCCATGAACCAAACCTATGTTTATAAAGACCCAAACGACCGAACCCCGGCACTTTTTTCTTACAAGTCAAATCCAATAAACTCACCTTTGGCAATGGTATCAATGGGAGCCTCAGGTGGCATTGTCAGTACAGCCAAAGACTGCCTAACTTTTGTTAAAGCATTTTTCCATGGACATCTTTTCCCACTTTCCGAACTAGAACAGACCATGAAATGGCTTCCAATTAAACAAGGATTAAGTCAGGGTAAGGGAATTCTCCGCTATCAGAAACCCCGAATGCTTTTGACAGCCTCTAAGGATCCTGAGATAATAGGTTATTCAGGCTTTACCTCTGGAGCTTTCAGCTTTTACATACCTGAATATCAAACCTTCATGACTGGGACTACAAATCAATGTGACGACCCACTTCTTCCCTACAAACTAGTATCAAGTATGTTAAAACAACTTTAATTTGACCCCAGATTAGCTTTTTAGCCAGTCTGGTTTGGTCGTTTTAATATTTGCTTGCAATTGATTTAATAAATTATACAAACCAAAATAGGTTCTGTTGATGTACAATCCATGCCTTGAACCTCTAGCCTGCTTTGATTTTCTAAACATCTTGTCATTAGAAATCTTATCACCCAATGCAAAAATCATTTGAAAATAGTCATCGTCAGCGAAATCAAAGGATGCTACATGAAATGGTTTTCCAAGCAATGATATCATTTCTTTAAAGGTGTTTTTAAAGTAGATTTTTTCATCTGGTGAATCCTTATCAGAAATAAACTCCAAATCATAAAATATTTGGTCTAGTTCCTCCTCTTTGATTAATAGGTCCTTTTTTATCAATGAAAAATAGCCAGAATAGAAATCTTCAGGAATTACTTTAACACAACCAAAATCAATAACAGCCAATTGATTCCCTTCCTGTATAATGAAATTACCAGGATGAGGGTCTGCATGAACCTGTTTTAAATTATGTACCTGATGGTCATAAAAATCCCACAAGCTTTGCCCTACCTTATTTCTGGCTTCTTGTGATGGATCAGTTAAAAGCCATTCTTTTAAATGCATACCTTCCATCCAATCCATTGTAATCACCCTTGGGCTACTCATTTCCTCATAATACTTTGGGAAATTCAATCCTTCTATATGGCCACATGCTTCAGATATTTGCTTACTTCTCAAAACTTCCAAATGGTAGTCTGTCTCTTCCAATAACTTTTCTTCCACCTCATCCATATAATTGTCTAGCTCACGTTCACTCATGTTCAATAAGCGAAGAGCAAAAGGCTTTACTAATTTCAAATCTGATTTTACACTTGATCCTACTCCAGGGTATTGAATTTTGACAGCATATTCCTTACCGTTTTTGGTGGCCTTATGCACTTGACCAATTGATGCTGCATTAACAGCCGAAGGGGTAAAAGTATCAAAAAGGCTTTCAGGTCCTTTTTTAAAGTATTGGTTGAATGTTTTTACCACAAGAGGGTAAGACAAAGGTGGAGCACTGTATTGTGCCATAGTAAATTTATCTTGATAAGCTCTTGGAAGCATATTTTTATCCATAGCCATCATTTGAGCAACTTTCAGGGCACTTCCCTTAAGTTCGCTCAATGAATCATATATATCTGTGGCATTGTTTTTATGAAGCTCATCTTTGGACATGGAAGGGTTCACCACTTTCTTGGCATAATGCTTCATATAATTGCCCCCTACTTTGGCACCAGTACTGATAAATTTTGCTGCTCTTTGGACCTTTGAAACAGGAATACTTTGCTGCTCACTTAATTTGTCTGTCATGTTCTATTTGGATTGAAATAAGAATTTGGCAAAATCAACAAAACTATCCACAGCTGATTTGCCCATCAGGTCAAAAGCCAAATTCACTGACTTTTCAATGGCGGCATCTGTTTTTTCAAACCCTGGGGAATCATCTTTTAACCAAAAACGAAATACAAACATGACCTGAAGCCACATGGCCTCATGGTATTTGTCTGTCAAATAAGGCCTTTCAGCAATCTCTTCTGTTTCTTTGCCTTCGTTTACAATGCTATTGGCAAAATCCTTAAATTTTGATTTAAATTCTTTTAACTCAGTAGGGAAACTACGATCCTTCAAGGACACATTGCCATATACGGTGAGTAAATAAGACCTTTGTTCCTTGAGCTCTTCAATCCAGGTAAACAAGAACCCAAGCAGTTTTTCTCTTGAAGTATAGGTTTGGTAAACTTCCTGACTTTCCAAAGCATGAATTGTTTTGTCAAAATTCAATTCCCATACCGCTTTTTTCACAGCATCGAAGGAAGTGAAATACTCATAAAATGTCCCTTCTTTCATTTTCAAGTCTTTGGCAAACTTAAAAACAGATACAGGTTCATGCCCCGTCTCCAAAATATGAGCTATATATCCTTCAATAATTTTATTTTTGTCAGTTTCCTGATTTTTAGTTTTTTCCGTCATTTTGTTTGTGTATTTATCTCACCTTATTAACACCATAAGTACCCTTGTGGTTTGTTAATTGTTGCAAAAGTTTTTCACAAACAGTTTAATCTTGTTTGAGAATGGGTAAATTGACGATAGTGGATAAACATTTGAATATCTTTTTTTTCTTTTTTTTCGTTATTCATTAAACAGCTTAACCCCTATACTTCAATGATAAAGGCAAAAAACATCTTTTCTTTGGTGCTCCTTGTAGTTGTTTTCAGTGCTACATCCTGCGATTTTAATAATGACGAAACACTAGAAGACCCTAATCTGGTCAAAAGTGCAATTTTAGAAAGTATGCAAGAATGGTATTATTGGAACGATCATTTGCCTAGTGCAGTAAACGTCAGTAATTATGGCACTAACGATGAATTACTTTACAACTTGATGTACCTTCAGTATGACAGGTGGTCATATCTCACGACAAAAGAAGAATTTGAAGATGCTTTTACAGGGCAAAATGCTGGTCATGGATTTGGATTTGGGTTAAATGAAGACGATGAGTTATTTGTTAGTTTTGTCTATGAGGATTCCCCTGCCGGAAAAGATGGTTGGCAAAGAGGATGGCAAATTCTTGAAATAAATGGGAAACCTATCTCGACATACCGCGTGGAAGGGGGGTATAATTTCAACCTGGGAGAAAGCACTACAGGGATTTCAAATACTTTTACTTTTAAACTCCCTGATGGCACCATAACAAGTCGAACCAACACCAAAAACAATTATCAGGCAAACTCTGTCCTGCATAAAGAAATATTCGAACAGAGTGGTAAAAAAATCGGTTATTGGGTTTACAATAGTTTCAAAGCTTCAGCTAATATTAGCCCTATAAAGAGTTTAGAAGTTGAAGAAACGTTAAATTATTTTGAGGCGGAAAACATTGATGAATTGATTCTTGATTTGAGGTACAATGGTGGTGGATCTGTAGATGTAGCAGAACAAATAATGAATGCCTTGGTGCCGATTTCAGCTAATGGGGAATTGCTTTATACCAATGCTTTCAATCGGGATAAGGAAAGCCTCAATGAATCTTATTATTTCGAAAAAACCAAAGATCTAGATTTGAACAGATTGGTGGTGCTCACCTCAAGAGGTTCTGCTTCTTCAAGTGAATTGGTCATCAATTGTTTAAGACCCTATATGGAGGTTGTACTTATAGGTGAAAGAACCTACGGCAAACCTGTTGGCTCCTTTCCATTGTCCTCCTTTAATGAGACGTTGGAACAAAGTGACATCGAGTTAGTACCCATTACTTTTTCCATTGCCAATGCTTCAGGTGAGGCTGAATATTATGATGGGTTCCCTGTAGACATTCCTGCTTCAGACGACCCTTCAATCAATTGGGGCGGGCTTGAGGATAAGAAATTATCCAGCGCCTTATCTTATATTCTTTATGGAAACCTAAATCCAAATACTAGGATTAGACCTAGGGAGGATAGATGGCAGATGATAGATAATTTTAGTGGTCTTCAGCAAGAATTCCCTGTTTATTAAAACAGGATCCCATCCAAATTGTGTTTAAAAAGTATTCCTATCACAGAGTAAATTGCTTTTGATCGAAACGATAATCCCTATCCAAAGCTATATTTTGTCCTTAAACCCGAAATATGCAATAGACATTCTATTACGTGCTGAAATCGCTTCAAAATCAGTCACTACGTTGTTGTTTTCAATTTCACCATAGCGGCGCTATGCTAAAATCTCCAAACAGCCTGATTTGTCTGCGATTGCAACACTTCCCGTAAACACGGGACAGGTTTCACCCCTGACATTGTCAGGGCGGAGAAATCTTATTACATAATCCGGGTTAAATTAAAAAAAGGTGGCAGGATAAACCTGCCACCTTTTAATATTTAGTTCGAAAATGCAATAATCAAACAGTAAAAGCACTTAAATCATTTTATATCCAAGCACCTACTCCCTATTTTAAAAGGTTCCTATTAGAATCGGGAAATCCTATTGCATAATTCTTTTTTAAAATCACAATTAATAACCTGGGTTTTGTGGTGCCAAATTTGGATTTACATCCAATTCAATACTTGGTAGAGGCATCAAATAATCTCTAGAAGCATCAAAATTAGAATGCGGTTCTAAGCTATTAGCACCTTTAAAAACGGTCTCACCTAATTTCCTTCTTTTAATGTCATACCATCTTTTGTATTCAAAAGACAGTTCAATCCTTCTTTCCTCTAAAACAAGGTTGACAAAGGAATCTTTATCCATACCAGACTGAACATCTTCAGGAAAATTATTCATTTGTCCAGCTGCATTTCTTGCTCTTTCTCTAATGGAATTTACTAAAGCAACCGCTTCAGCAGTAGGCCCATTGTTTATTTCAGTTGCAGCCTCAGCGGCAATTAATAATACTTCCGCATAACGCATGGCAGCATAGTTATTGTCTGAATACCTACCATCAGAGTTACTATTTCCAGGGAACCTTCTGTACTTAGCAATATGTGGTCTTTGTGTATTTTGGAACTCCGTATAGGGCACCATTACACCACCAACCAAAGCTTCATCCTCAAAACTCACTTGCTTACGATAATCCCTATCGTCCCAGGTGTTGTACACCGCCATAGATGGAACACATACACTCCAACCCAAATTGTCAGCTCCTCTGATACCTGTCATTGGCGGCATGATATCATCATTCGCTCCTCCGCCACCATTTTGTTGGCCTAGAAAATCAATCGCAAAGATATGCTCCTTTAAGTTATCTGCCATATCAGCTCTGAAGAGGTTCTGATAATCGGCTTCAAGCTCATAACCAAACCTATCCTTGTTGTCAATCACCCATTTTGCTTCTTCATAAGCTTTAGGGTAATCTTCAAGGGTTAAATTAACAGATGCCAAATAGGATGCTGCTGTTCCTTTGGTAGGCCTTGATCTAACATCACTGGGCTGAGTATCTGGAAGGTATTGCTTTGCAAAGGCTAAATCTTCCAAAATCCCCTTGTAAACGTCTTCAGCAGAAGTTTTTGAAATGTCCTTAACTGCTTCAGGATCGGTAATAAAATAATCGATATAAGGTATGTCTCCAAACACCCTAACCAGGTGATAATAACTAAAAGCCCTAACGAACCTTGCTTCTGCAATCAATTGATTGCTAACTGTTTCGTCTAATTCTAAAGTTTCAGCACCAGCGATGGCAGCGTTGGCGGCACTAACAACTTGGTACCAATAGGGCCAGAAAACCCTGACCATACCATTGTTATCGTCCATATTGAAATCATTCACTTGTTGCCTTTCTGCAGGTGTTCCCCTATCACCAATATCCACCATATCGCCTCTCAGCATGATAGAGGTAACAAATTGCCTACCGTACAACCTCTCTGAGGCTATCCAGCCATAGGCTCCGAAAATAGCTGTCTCCACATCTTTTTCGGAATTGAATAAACTTTCAGGGGCCAACAAGCCCACAGGCTTTTCTTCTAGGTCAGCACATCCTGCAAACAAACAGGTTACGGCCAATACCAAAGATTTATATATTTTAGTTTTCATGGTTATTTCTATTTTTTTCGATGCTTAAAATCCCACATTAAGACCTACAGTATAGCTCTTTGCATTTGGATAACTTCCATAATCCAAACCAAGGTTTCGGTTACCATCAGTAGCTCCATCAGATCGATAATTAACCTCTGGATCATACCCTTCGTAGTCTGTAAAAGTCAATATGTTTTGTGCACTTACATAAAGTCTTAATTTGGAAAGCTTCAATTTGTTCACAACCGTTTTAGGAAAGTTATAGCCCAAAGAAAGGTTCTTTAATCTAGTGAAAGTACCATCATAAATCCATCTCGATGAAACCCTTCTTGTCCTTCCGTTAAATGCCATAGGGATGTCAGTTTGGGTATTAGTAGGTGTCCACCTGTCTAGGGCAGCAGTAGTTGCATTGTTAATACCTGACATCAGGTTGAGTTCCATCAATGTATAGCTCAAGATATCATTACCGAAAGAACCTTGGAAGAAAACATTAAGGTCAAAATTCTTGTACCTAAAGGCATGATTCCAACCCCAGAAGAAATCAGGATGTGGATTTCCTATAATTTCTCTATCATCACTATTGAGAGATCCATCATTGTTTAGATCTCTAAATTTTTCACCCCCTGGAACTTGTTCAAAACCTCCACCTGGTAAAAATTCATCCCCTTCTTGGTACACTCCATCATAAACCCAACCATAGAAACTTCCTACAGGATAGCCTTCTTTCAATAACTGTGTATTGCCTAAACCTACCATATGACCTGGACCTGATCCATACTGGATTTCAGTACCTTCAGGTAACGAAAGCACCTTGTTTCTATTTCTAGAAAAATTAATATCCATGTCCCACTGAAATGCTCCAACAAGATTTCTAGACCCTAAGGTCAACTCAACCCCTTTGTTTTCTACTTCTCCAATATTTCTAAGTTGATTGGTATAACCTGAATATTGAGGCAATTGAACAGCAAACAACAAATCAGAAGTCACCATTCGGTAATACTCAGCAGAGAAAGTCACTCTATCATCCCAAAAACCAACATCTGTACCAATATTCAATTGAGCTGTAGTTTCCCAAGTCAAATTATCATTGGCTACAGTGGTAGGTCTTACGGCATTTACAGGAACTCCATCAATGATGGTAAAAACAGGAGAAAACCTTGCTAAAGTCTGGTAAGGAGAAATGGCTTGATTACCGGTAATACCGTAACTTCCTCTCCATTTCCAAAAACTTATTAGGTCTGAAGTTTCCAAAAACTTTTCATTTTTCATGTTCCAAGCAATGGCTCCAGATGGAAAGAATGCCCATTTATTGTTTTTAGAAAAGGTTGAAGAACCATCATACCTAGCATTAAATGTAATTAGGTATTTGTCTCCAAAAGAATAATTTAACCGTCCATAATAGGAAGAAATTTGCCAATCAGTTAATGCTGAGTTAGGCGCTTGCCATACCGCAGAAGAACCGAGGTTCCAAAAAGAAAAAGCATCTGTGATAAAGGATGTACCTCTAGCCCCAAAGCTCTCACTTTCTGAAGACTGGAAAGAATACCCACCCATTGCCGATACTGTATGATCAATGCCAAAGGTTTTGGAATAAGTAAGGTAGTTTTCATTTAAAACCAGCGTGTTTCTGAACGCATTAATAGAGGCATCTCCACCAACATTTCTACCTTCGGTAACTGATGTAGGAGCAAAAGTACCTGTTCTTGATGTATTTGCGGTAGCTCCAAAGGTTGTTTTAAATTTAAGTCCTTCTATAATATCATATTCAGCAAAGAAATTTCCCTGAAACCTGTCATTTACATTTTCATTAACCAACTGAGTGGCCACGGCATAGGGGTTGTCATGTGGGTCATTAAGTCTTGCTACTGTAAAAGAACCATCTGCATTATAAATAGGTTGATCAGGCTCAAACTTAAAAGCGGAAGCAACTACTCCTGGAGTTAACCCCCCCGAGTTCTCCTGAGTTCTCACTCCATCACTACTGCTTCTTCTAGCAAAAAGGTTTAAGCCAATTTTGAGCTTTTCCGATGCCTGAATATCCAAATTACTGGTAATACTAAACCTGTTGAAATCTGAATTTATAATTACACCTTTTTGATCAAAGTAGGCACCTGAAACATAATAATTCACATTATCAGTGCCACCTGAAATGGAAAGCTGATAATTTTGAATACCTCCAGTTCTGAAGATCTGATCTTGCCAATCTGTATCTCCTCCTGCAGGCTGAATATTTGGTCTGGCATCAGAGATATAATCATTAAACTGAGCCGCATTCAATAAGTCAAGTCTGTTGATTTCATTTTGCATACTGTAGGAAGTATTGAACTCAATCCTTGCAGCACCTGTCTTACCTCTTTTGGTCGTCACCATGATCACACCATTAGCACCTCGAGAACCGTATATTGCTGTTGCAGAGGCATCTTTCAATACCTCTATGGAAGCAATATCTTCTGGAGGAGGCATGGCCGCTCCAATAAACCCATCCACTACAAATATAGGATCACTACTGGCATTAATAGAAGTTCCACCTCTTACCCTTACTTTCATACTGGCACCAGGTGCTCCATTATTGGATTGAATTTGAACTCCAGCAGCCCTACCTTGTAAAGCCTGAACAGCATCAATAGCTGGGTAAGCGGTCAATTCCTCTGATTTGACAGAAGAAACAGCACCTGTAAGGTCACTTCTTTTCTGTGTACCATAACCTACTACAACTACCTCTTCTAAAGAAGACTCATCCATAGACATGGTAACATTAATAATAGATTGATTTCCTATATTAATTATTTGGGATTCATAACCTATATAAGAAAACACTAACACTGCCCCGTCAGGTACAGTAATCGAATAACTACCATCCAAATCTGAAATAGTTCCAGTAGTTGTTCCTTGTACGGAAATAGTAGCACCGGGAAGTGGTTGACCTTGATCGTCTTTAACTACCCCTTTAATTGTCCTCTCTACTACAGCAACCAACAAGGCTTCTGATTTTTTTGTAAGTCGAATGTCAATTTGGTCATTAACTTGACGAAAGCCTAAAGTAGTTTGGGCGGCTATTTCTTTTAAAAAGGATTCAATACTGGCATTCCCTTTAGAAAGCACCAAGGATATATCCTCATTTACATCTGCCCTATCAAAAGAGAATGTGAAAGTAGTTTCAGATTCTATTTTTTGGAGAAATTCTCCCAAAGTCATTTCATTTTTAGTCACTCTCACCTTTACTTCCTCTATGCTTTGGAATTGAGCACTTACATTTAATGCCAAAACCAAGTTGAAGAAAACGAGTTGTAAGGAGAACCCATATAGCAAATAACGCGACAATAGGTAGATTGTCTTTTGTAATTTAAATTTCATAGTTTTATTGGTTTATTGTTTCAATCAATGATCATGGTAGATGCCGCTTATTTCACTAAGCCTAACTACCACTTTTTGGGGAATAACCCCTCATTTTTAATTATTTATATGCATATTATTAAAATTTTAAGTGAATGTTTTTTCTGTTTATTTCGTAGTTAAAATTCTCAACGAAGGACATTCTGTCCAACACCAAATCAAGGTTTTGATTTTTATACTTCCCACTTAATTTCCATGTCTTCGATGGCTTACCAGTCACTTGAATATTAACACCATACCAACGCTCAAGACTTTTAATAACCTCATTGAAACCAGCATTCTTAAAAGAAAGCAGCCCGTCTTTCCAACCAATTGCTGTTTCGGAGGTAACTTTAGAAATTTTAAACGCTTTTTCCATTGGAATAAATTGCAGTTGCTGTCCAGGATTAAGTATATAGCTGCTATCCGCAGTCTTAGATTGAATCCTAACACTACCACTAAGTAGCGATACCAATATTTTTTCAGGGTCAAAAAAATTCACGTTAAATGATGTACCCAATGCCTCAGTTTCCAAATTGCCTGAAACCACTCTAAAAGGCCTTAAAGAATCTTTCTTAACCTCAAAATAACCCTCACCCAATAATATGACCTTTCTCTCAAGGGAGTCAAACTCTTCGGGAAATGTTAATTCGCTACCGGAATTTAACCAAACAGTTGATCCGTCTGGAAGCTTAAAATTTAATTTTTCCCCGGTATGAGTAGTCTTAGCAATTAAAGTTGGCACTGTCTCCTTAATTACTTCTACCGTTTCCTTCGATCCTAAAAACTGATTTAGTAAATAGCCAGAACAGCAGGTTAAAACTAAAATCACCGCTACTTTATACCACTGTTTAATGGTCAACCATGACTTTGTCTCCTTATAGTCAAACGGATATCGTGATATTTCAGATGAAACAGCTTGATCATTTGCTAAGACATTTTGCAAAACCCTTGACTTAACTCCCTGAGAAACATGAAGCGGCTCGTGTTGTAACCCTTGTAGCATCTCTCTGGCTTTCTTAACTTCCTGTATACTCTCAGGATGTACCTTCATCCAATTGTTCCAATACATATCCAACTCCTTATTAGGATGCAATACCCATTGTACAAATTCAGGGTTTGTTAATAACACTAGTGATGTTTCCTTTCTGTTAGTCATTTTCTAATACCTTCAACCACATAAGGCCCATAATGGCAAAATGACATCAATAATTTTTAAAAATTTGTTAAAAAAAATTCAATACTGTTTATAATGGAGCTTTGATCTTGTCAGAATAAATTTCAAAAAATGTAAAAATCATGAAGCTATTCCATGGAAGCTTTTAAGACTGAAAGCGCCTTATATACCAAATTCCGAGCAGATTTAACATGAGATAATTCCAACAATTCACTGATTTGAGTATAGTTCAGGTTTTGAAAATAAAAGTAATAAATGGCTTCCCTTTTTTTACCTGAAAGAAGACTTAAAGCCTTATTTAACTTTTCGGATTTTTCTTGTTCAATTTGTTGATCAATCAAAAAGTCCTCGTGAGAAAAGGTAATTTGAAAACCTTCAGAGTATTCCAAGGAAAAAGATATTTTTGATTTTTTCATCTCCTTAAAAACCTTCCTTCTCATGCATTTCATTAAATAAAACTTAATGCAATCAGTAGGTCCTAGGGACTTTCTCTTTTGTCTTAGGTATATGAAAATATCTTGCACACAATCTTCAATAAACTCCTGGTTTCCTGTAAGTTGAAACCCATAGTTAAAAAGCATGTTAAAATTTTCATTGTAAATCTTGATAAATGCCGCTTCGCTACCTTCTTTAAATTGCTGCCATAAGGTAGCATCACTAACCCTATAACTTCCATTTGAGCTTTTGTCCAAAGAAATCTTATTGGTAGTAAGTATGTTATTTGGGTTGGGTTTATTCATTATGCCGTAAAAGTATAATTTTCTTTTTATTAATTAAAAAGAATGCTCAAGTGGCCTAAAAATTCATTAAACGAAGTCGAGAAACATGAATATTATCACCTTTCATAAAAAATAATGCCAAGATTGCTTAATTAATGAAAATAGGATTTAATTTTACAGAGTATATCAAATTATATCTCAAGTGATTCTAATTATTTTCTTTCTATTGCATTGGTATTTCTCCCTGTTTTGCCAAAGTTTTTTCCTACATCGGTATGCTGCTCATCAAATGTTTGTGATGAATAAATATTGGGAAAAATTCTTTTATGTTTTCACCTGGCTTTGTCAAGGCAGTTCTTACCTTTCCCCACGTGCCTATGCTATTTTACACAGAATGCACCATGCGTACAGTGACACTCCTTTAGATCCTCATAGCCCACATCACACAGAAAATTTATTTACCATGATGTGGAAAACGAAAAAAATTTACAATGAACATTTTACCTTTAAGGTAAAGCCAGAAGAGAGATTTGCTAAAGACATTCCAGATTGGAATCGATTTGATCGCTTTGCGGATACTATGGGTATTCGAATTGGATGGGTTGTTGTATATTTTTTAATCTATGTACTTAGTATTAGCGTCTTCGAACTTCCGGGAACTTATTGGTGGATGTATTTTATGCTACCTATTCATTTTATGATGGGCCCCGTTCATGGAGCTATAGTAAACTGGAGTGGGCATAAATATGGTTATGCCAATTTTGACAATAACGATAAGTCTAAAAACTCATTGATACTGGATTTCCTTATGCTTGGTGAGCTTTTCCAAAACAATCATCATAGACTTCCTAAAAGAGTTAATTTCGCCGTAAAATGGTATGAGTTTGACCCAACTTATCCAATTGTAAAATTACTTCATGCCACAGGAATAATTAAACTTAAGTCGGTCAGCTAATCTTTAAAAAAAAGCAGGTAACTGCTTGCAAACAAAAAAGGAATTGACCTCGAACGTACAACTTTACTTTCTTAATCAACACATAAAAAATGGCTCCAATTATTTAAGCCATTATTAGGTATACGGAGGAGAATAAAACTGAGCAGAAAAAATGTGATCTTGAAATAAGATAAATAGCTTGTACCATATAATGCTAATTCCTATTGGCATTGAAAAAGGTCTCCAAATTATTAAAAAAGCTGAATTCTAAGGACTTTTATGAAAAAAGTAATGAAAAACGCCATGTTTTTTTTAAAAAGTATTGCAAATAAAAAACTAAATGGTTAAGTTCATAAAAAATCACCTACTTTAATAATCAATATGAGAGAACTAACAAGAGCAGAAGAGCAGATAATGCAGATTCTATGGGACATCGAGAAAGGATTTGTCAAAGATGTCCTAGAAAAAATGACCGCTCCAAAACCAGCGTACAATACTGTATCGACCATCATACGTATATTGGAAAGAAAAGGTTTTGTAAAGCACAAAGCGTATGGAAAATCTCATGAATATTACCCAATAGTTTCTAAAGACGAATACAGAAGCTTTACCATTAAAAATTTATTGACTGGGTATTTTAGTGGTTCTTTTGCCAACCTGGCCTCCTTTTTTGCCAAAGATGAACAATTAGACATTAAAGCTTTGGAAAAAATTATGGCTGAAGTAAAGGATGACGTAAAAGACAAATAATTCTTAACCGCATACTCTACATAATGAATCAAAAAAAGGTGAACGAATTCTCGTTCACCTTTTTTTTGATTCAGAACCGAACTATTCGGTAATATTTATATTTCTTTTGAATTAATTGTCATCTGCGGTTCCAATTGAATGAACCTGAAAACCAATTTCTTTCAATGCCTTCTTATCCATAATGTTTCTACCGTCAAAAACATGCGCAGGTTTTAACATATTATCATAGATTCGCTTCCAATCATAAGTTTTAAACTCGTCCCATTCAGTTAAAACTGCAATTGCATGAGCTCCTTCACATACCTTATAAGGATCACTACCCACACTTAAGGAAGCTTTGTTTTCTTCTGAACTGCGACTACCCAAATAATCCAAGTCAGAATATATTTGTTGTTCAGTCACTTTTGGATCATAAACAGACACCTTAGATTGCTCATTTAACAAGTGATCGGCTACATAAATAGCAGCAGATTCTCTGGTATCATTCGTGTCTTTTTTAAAGGCCCAGCCCAAAAAAGCGATTTTTTTACCACTTACGGTATTGTACAAATTCCTTATTACCTTTTTAGCAAAACGCTTTTTCTGGTGATCATTCATAATTATCACTTGCTCCCAATAATCCGCAACTTCGTCAAGACCATAAGAACGTGAGATATATACCAGATTCAAAATGTCTTTTTGGAAACAAGAACCTCCAAAACCAACTGATGCTTTAAGGAATTTAGGACCTATTCTTGAGTCTGTACCAATAGCTCTAGACACTTCATTCACGTCAGCTTCTGTATGTTCACAAAGCTCAGAGAGAGAATTGATAGAAGACACTCGCTGTGCAAGAAAAGCATTGGCGGTCAATTTCGATAACTCTGAAGACCATACATTGGTAGTAAGAATTCTTTCTTTCGGTACCCATCTGGCATAAACTTCAACCAAAGCATTGATTGCTTTTAATCCCTCTTCTGATTGGTCACCACCGATTAATACCCTGTCTGGTGCCATCAAATCATCTACAGCAGTTCCTTCTGCTAAAAACTCTGGGTTTGAAAGAATTTGAAAATTCATTCCATTTCCAGTATGTTTCAATATATCTTTTAAAGTACTGGCTGTTCTTACCGGTAGAGTGGATTTCTCAACAACGATCTTCTCTCCCTTAGCTACTCGGGCGATTTGCCTGGCACACAGTTCAATCCATTTCAAATCTGCAGCTTGACCTTTTCCTTCACCGTAGGTTTTGGTAGGTGTATTTACAGAAATAAAGATCATTTGAGCTTCATCAATTGCCTTGTCCACATCTGTGGAGAAAAATAGATTTCTTCCTCTAGCCTCTGCCACCACTTCAGGCAACCCTGGCTCATAAACCGGAATTTTTTCAACATCCTCATCATTCCAGGCTGCAATACGCGCCTCATTGATATCTACTACAGTTACCTTAATATCAGGACATTTTTTTGCAATAACGGCCATAGTTGGACCCCCAACGTAACCTGCACCTATACAACAAATACTTTGGATCTTCATTTCTTATAGTTTAAAACATTTATAAAATCAGGGTGGAGCTCACCTTACCCTATATTTCATTTATTAATAAAAATTATACAAAAATACTAAAATTTTAAATTCTAAATACTTTATCTACGAATTCGTTTCATTTATTTATACCAAGCTTCAAAAGCTAAAACCATTTCTTTCAAAATAAAAGGGCTCTTGGATATCTGATAAAAACCTTCATTCATGCAAACAAAATCATTATTAATTTTTAACCAAAAAGCAGTGTTTATGACAACAAATTTAAGCCTTCCAATTCAAAATTAAAATACGTAAAATTATCGTCAAAATTTCTAATTCCCTCAAAAGAAAGCTTACAAAAGTAAATAATCTCACTGGTTAATTAAGACTATATTCCAAATCATCCCAACGGATTCAAATACAAAATTAACTAGTTATCCAATACTTATTAAGAGAACAAGGAATTATACTTAAAACATCCCCTCAAAGCAATGCTTATTTCATCACACTCCTCCTTTAGCTGTAATATTGAAAAAGACCAATTTAATTTGGTGAATTTTAGGTAAATATATTATTAATTCTAATATTATTTCCAACAAAAATTAAAAATTTAACAAAAAACCAACTACCTTTTTTAAGAATTACTCTAATTATAGAAGAACGTATTTGTAAGTATTGTTTAAAATTAAGCGTCAGATTAAACTAAATTCGAAATGAAACACCTCTTAAAACAGTTAAAAGCTAATATTTTTAATAGTTCAGAGCTAAATTACAAAACCGGGTTTAGTTCACTTTGTCAAGAGAAAGTTAAGAAGCTATGAACCAAGGGTTCAAAAGATTTTCTTTATTATATTCCAAAGGTTCATCAACATCTACTTTCCTAATCTCATACCCTAAGGCAATTAACACCCCATGGGCGGCAGCAGTATCCCACTCCATAGTAGGTGCAAAACGAGGATAAAGTTGTGCCTTATTTTCGGCTATAAGCATGAATTTAAGTGAAGACCCCATACTGATAACTTCAGCATTGGGATATTTATCTATAACCTCCTGCGTTTCGGTACTCAGATGTGATCTAGAAGCCACAATAGAACTAACCGAGACATTTCCCTTTTGTTGTAATTCTTCAGTTTTTATTCCATCATTGGATTTCCATGCCCCTTGGCTATTCCCCCAATACATCCAATTTAATACTGGGGCATAAACAACCCCTAAGATGGGACGTCCCTCATGAATTAGGGCAATATTAACAGTAAACTCTCCATTCCTCTTCACAAATTCCTTGGTACCATCCAAAGGGTCTACCATCCAAAAATATTCCCAATCTTTTCTTTCTTGATAGGCAATATTTCTACCCTCTTCAGAAAGAATAGGTAGATCAGTACTGACGAGCAACTCACATATTTTTTTATGAGCTGCCAAATCAGCTTTAGTAAGTGGAGAGTCGTCATCTTTATAAGCAAGGCCAAAATCAGCACTTTCATAGATTTTCAGAATCTCTAGTCCAGCAGCTTTTGCTGCCACTAAGGCTATTTCCGTAAGGTGTTTTTCATCAATTTCCATGAAATTCTTTTAAAAGTAGAACTAAATACCTTACCAGAAATCAATTGGGCAAGGTTTGTGAAAAAATAAACTTATCAAGCTGAATCGCTTAGAAACAACCTGACAAGTTCTCCATTCTGTTTATATTTTAAGAAAAAATAAGGAATATCATTTAAGTAAATAGGCTTCACTTCTTTAAAACGCGTTTTTATATTACCATTCCAGCCGCCACAGTCTCGTTGGTATTTGGATCAATCAAAATAATTGAGCCTGTTTGCCTGTTTCTTCTGTATGCATCAAAAAACAAAGGTTTCGCAGAGCGAACACTAATTCTTGCAATATCATTCATGCCAATTTGATTGACTCCTTCTTCTCTATGTAAGGTATTAACATTCACTCTATACAGAATATCTTTCACCATCACCTGGCATTCCTGAGTAGTATGTTTTAGCAAAAGTTTTGTTCTTCCTGCTAAAGGCTTCGTACTCATCCAGCAAACCATTACATCAAGGTCCTGACTTACATTAGGCACATTATTCGGCCTTACCAGCATATCGCCTCTACTAATATCCAATTCATCCTCCAAAGTCATGGTAACGGACATTGGAGAGAAGGCTTCCTCTATAGGCTTACCATCCAACTCTATACTTTTAATTTTGGAGGTAAATCCTGTAGGTAAAACCTTTACTTCATCTCCTGGCTTAAATATACCACCTTCTACTCTACCTGCATAGCCTCTAAAATCCTGGTGTTCATGTGTGTGAGGCCTAATTACCATTTGTACAGGAAAACGGCAATCGATATGATTGAAATCCGAGGCAATATGTACATTTTCCAAAAGGTAAAGTAAAGTAGGTCCCTCATACCATTTCATATTGGTAGACCTGTCAACCACATTATCTCCATTAAGTGCGGAAATAGGCACAAAATGAACATCTTTAATCTCCATTTTACTAGCAAAGTCCTTGTAACTTTTTACTATCTTCTGGTAAACCTCCTCACCATAATCCACCAAATCCATTTTGTTTACACAAACGATTACATGTGGGATTTTCAATAAGGAAGCGATAAAGCTATGTCTGAAAGTTTGCTCCAATAAACCTTTTCTCGCATCAATTAAAATAATGGCAAGATTTGCAGTAGAAGCGCCAGTTACCATATTCCTTGTGTATTGAATATGTCCTGGAGTATCTGCAATTATAAATTTTCGCTTAGGGGTAGCAAAATACCTATAAGCTACATCAATAGTAATCCCTTGTTCTCTTTCAGACTTCAATCCATCTGTGAGCAAAGAGAGGTCTACATAATCAAATCCTTTTTTCTCGCTGGAAGTTTTCACTGCCTCAATCTGATCTTCAAAAATAGATTTTGAATCATAAAGCAATCTACCTATTAAGGTACTCTTTCCATCATCAACAGATCCTGCAGTGGTAAATCTCAACAATTGATTGGTTTCCTGTATGCTCATATTGTATGTATACTATTTCACTAGAATTTTTTTATTAATCTCATTTCTGCCGAATATTCTGATATAAACGCTTATTCACCCTAAAAGCGCGTGAATTAAATATCAAAAGCATATCCTTACATCGGCTGGGATATAATGGTTATTTAATCCTAAAAATAACCACTCTTCTTCCTGTCCTCCATGGCCGTCTCCCCTCTTTTATCATCTGCTCTTGTACCTCTTTCGGTAGTTCTTGTAGTCGCTACTTCAGCAATGATTTTATCTAGGTCATCAGCATCAGATTCTACCGCCCCAGTAATGGGCATATCTCCACAGGTTCTGTACCTTACCGTTAAATTCTTTATTTCTTCATTAGGTTTTAACTGGATAAAGTCCGATTTGGCTAATATCACACCGTCTCTTACCACACAATCTCTTTGATGAGAGAAATACAAAGATGGTAATGCTATGTTTTGGTATTGGATGTATTGCCATACATCCATTTCAGTCCAATTTGATATTGGGAACACCCTAAAATGCTCTCCCATATGTTTTTTACCATTGAACAAGTTCCATAATTCTGGTCTTTGATTTTTTGGATCCCATTGTCCAAACTCATCTCTATGAGAGAAAAATCTTTCTTTTGCACGTGCCTTTTCCTCATCTCTTCTAGCACCACCCATGGCAGCATCTATTTTATTTTCCTCCAGAGTATCTAGCAAAGTGACTGTCTGTAAAGCATTCCTGCTGGCATTTGCCCCAGTTTCTTCTCTTACTTTACCTTCATCTATACTTTTCTGAACCGATCCAACAATAAGTTGCACCCCAAGGTCTTTCACCAACTCATCCCTAAAGGCGATGGTTTCAGGAAAGTTATGTCCTGTATCAATATGGATAAGAGGAAAAGGAATTCTGGATGGATAAAAGGCTTTTTTAGACAAATGAGCCAAAACGATGCTATCCTTACCCCCTGAAAACAACAAGGCTGGTTTTTCAAATTGAGAAACAACTTCTCTAATAACAAAAATTGCCTCTGCCTCTAACTCTTCCAGATGGGATAAATAGTATTGTGCCATATCAAATTTTTATTTTTTTATTTATTTTTTGTACTAATCTTGCTACTGCATCTTCCATTTTTTCCTCTGCAGTATTCACTACGGCAAATGGAGACAATGGTGGTTCATAAGGTGATCCAATTCCTGTAAGGTCCTTAATCAGTCCTTGTCGGGCTTTCTTATACAAACCTTTGACATCCCGTTCTTCACATATGCTTAGGGGGCAATTCAAGTAAATTTCCAAGAAATTCTCCTCTCCAACCAATTCCTTTATCATGTCCCTATCTGAGACAAAAGGTGATATAAATGCCGAAATCACTATCAACCCTGCATCCAACATTAAATTTGCTACTTCCCCTATCCTTCGGATATTTTCTACCCTGTCCTTGTCACTAAATGTAAGGTCTTTATTCAATCCCGTCCTTACATTATCCCCATCCAAAAGGTAGGTATGGTAGCCCATTCTATAAAGCGCATCTTCCGTTGCATTGGCTAAAGTAGATTTTCCAGAACCCGACAATCCCGTAAACCAAATTAATCTTGGTTGCTGACCTAGGGCCTTTGCTCGGTGTTCTACTTTCACCTTAAATACAGATGGATGAATGTTTTCACGCATATGGAAAATGAAATTAACGCTACTCTATTTATATAAATTAAAGGTAATACCAATTAATAAAACACAATACCACTACAGTATAGATCAAAGTAAGTGGAAAGCCAATAATAAAATAATCTCTAAACTTATAATTCCCAGGACCCATTACCATCAAATTGGTTTGGTATCCTATTGGAGTCATAAAATCACCTGATGCGGCAAACGCTATTGCCACAAAGAAGGGGGTCAAAGGCTGTTCCAATTGGTTGCCCAGTTCCAATGCGATTGGAAACATAATAGACACAGCAGCTGCATTGGTAATCAAACTTGTTAAAATCAAAGTCATGACAAACAATAGCACCAAGGCTAGCATCACTCCCGACCCTTCTGTTAATTGAATCAATAGGTTTACCAACACACCGGCCGCACCTGAATTATTTAATGCCAACCCCAAAGAAAGCGAACAAACTAGAATCAACAAAAGATCCAAATCAACAGCCTTCTTTAAAGTTTGCAAATTTAACACTTTAAATAGATACAGGGTAAGAATTCCTGCAAAAGCTGCTATAAAAAGATCTATCCATCCGATAATCCCAGTAAACAACACCGCTAAAGCCAAAAAAGAGGGAAGTCTTTTTAAATTTCCTCTATCAACACTTATTTCACCCCTTAGGGTAACTATGATTAAATCCTTATAATAGTCATTCCTATTGTGATCTTTTCCTGTCAACATTAGGAAAAGATCCCCAGCATGCACTTTGGTTTCACCAATATTCCCCTTCAGTTGAGTACCATTTCTATGAATAGATATAATTGACCCCTGGTATTTGTTTCTAAAATCACTGTCTTTAACCTTTAGACCTATCAATGATGAAGAGGTAGGCACCACTGCTTCTGTCAATTGAAAGAAACCATAATTTGACACATGCCCATCTTCCGGTAAACTTAAGCCATTCTCCTCTTGGATAAGTTTTAAAATAGCTTCGGAATTTCCGGCAAAAAAAAGCTTATCTCCTTCCTGTAATATTTCATTTGGCCCCACTGGTGAAATCTCCTTTTTCCCTCTTCTGATTTCAGCAAGGAATATTTCTTTTAACTGTCTTAAACCAGCCTCCTTTACAGTTTTTTCATGCATACTTGAACCTATAGGCAGATAGGTTTCAACCAAATATTCATTCAAATGATCAATTACCTCACTTTTGTTTTCTTCCCTCGAGGGCAATAAATAATTGGAGGCAATACTTAAATAAACCATGCCTATACTGGCTACCAAAATACCCAAATAAAGAAAATCCTCGAAGCCCAATAAGGGATAACCAAACTGACTAATCAGGCCATTTAATACCAAGTTTGTTGAAGTACCAACCACTGTAATCATTCCTCCTAGAATAGTGGAATAGGAAAGCGGAATTAGAAATTTCGAAGCGGGGAATTTATTGGTTTTGGTCCATTCTTTTACATAAGGTATCATGAATGCCACCACCGGAGTATTATTCAAAATCGCGGAAAGGCTACTTACCAACAACATTAGCCTCAACCTAAAAGTACCAGGCTTTAATTTTTGACTAAAGATTTTAAAAAAAAATCCTGTCCCTATATTTTGTTGAATTCCGGATGTCAAGCCAATCAGTAGAAATATAACGATGATTTGTTTATTGGCTAAGCCCATCAGAAATTCTTCCGGGCTAATTATTTGCAATACAAGCAATAAAAATACAGCACCCAAAAAGGCAAAAGAGGGCCTCAACAGGTCCTTGTACAAAACAATGACCAAGATGATTACAATCGATATGGTTATCAGACCAGATGAGAACATAAAAATTTAAATTTGTTGATCATTGCTTCGCCTGATAGGCCATAAATTTTAAAGGGAAATTTCAATTATAAATATCCTCAATAACATTCTTGGTTTTTGAGAAGTAAATAACTGTTGTGTCTACCTTAATTTTTCAAAGGTAATGAATTTGTGATTTCGGTAATTCAAAGGCAAAGGTTCAACTACTATTTTTAAAACCCTAAGCACTTTCGATAATCGAAATATAAAAGTAGTAGCACAAACAGGTAATTCAAAATTTTTAGATGATTATAAATTCTACCCAAGATTATAATTTAGATCGGCCGAAAACCTTTACATTCATCTTTAGCCTTCCAAATTGATAGGGAAACTATGGTTTTACAAAGAGAAAGGTATTATTTGTAATTAAAAAACAATAGAAAATAATTATTTACAGCAATAAAAGAAGGCTGTCAACGCGCTCAAAAATTATTTTTTTTCTTAAATCAGGCTGATTTTTTCTTGTAAAAAGTTTTCCCGCCCCTCCATTAAAGGGTTATTCAACAACTTCACCATTATAATGTCCTGAAATTTTCAAATATTTAATTGTTTAAATTTTACTGGCAAATTATTACCTTTCCCAAATGAAAACATCAGTATTTTTCCTTTTTGTAGTAGTAGCAAGCACCATTTTATCTTCTTGTACAAGTGAAGAAAATGCTTCGTTCAATTTTATGGCCATCGGAGATGTCCCATATCACCTCCCTGAAGATTTTGAAAGATTCGATCGCATGATCGCTCAAATCAACAAAGACAAACCAGCATTTACTCTACATGTGGGAGATATTAAATCTGGCCATATTCCTTGCTCAGATGAGTACTACGAAAAAATAAAAGGATACTTCGACTCCTTTGATGAAGCCTTGATCTATACACCAGGTGACAATGAATGGACAGATTGTGATAGGGAGTCTTGTGGCAGCTATGTTCCTGAAGAAAGACTGGATAAATTAAGACAGTTGTTTTTCTCAAATGACTTTAGTCAAGGGGGGCGACCTATTGAACTATTAAGACAAAATAAAACTGAAGGCTTTGAAAAGTTCGCTGAAAATTCAACCTGGCAAAAATCTGATGTGACATTTGGAACTTTACATGTTATTGGTTCAAACAATAACTTTGACAGCGGAAAAGGTGCCTTAAACGATGAGTTTTATGAAAGAGAATTAGCAAATAATTTTTGGTTAATCTCTCTTTTTGAAGCAGCAAAGAAAAACAATAGCAATGGCCTAGTATTAGTATTACACGCTGGCTTAAACTATAACAACAAGGACGAAAACAATGGCCACGCAAGTTTCGTCACATTACTTAGGCAGCAAGTGCAGGATTACGATAAACCAGTTCTGCTTCTTTATGGGGATCACCACCGTTTCATGGTGAATCAACCTATGAGAGATAATAACGGCAAAACTTTGACAAATTTCACCGCTGTACAGGTATTTGGAGACAATGACATTCATGCAGTTAAAATCAATGTCTCTCCAGATAATACCAATTTATTTAGTATTGACCCATTCTACATTAAAGGCAACTAAATACAGATTCTATTTTTTAAATAATCATTCAGGTAAGCTAAACCAACTGTAGAATTAAAATATTTTCACATATATCATCATGTTAATCAATTTTTTTATTTAACTTTCCTTTCTTTAACATAAAAACAAGGTATTAAATAATTGTATTATCATGTATAGATTCCTAATTCTAACCAGCTCTTTTTTGGTTTTATTTGCCTTAAATATCCAAGCGCAAAACCTAACTATAATCCCCTTGCCCGAATCCATTCAAATGGGTGATGGTCAATTGGTATTAAGACAGGGTACCATTATTGCAGCATATAGTGATGACACCAGAAAATCTGCAACCATTTTCAACGAGCTATTAGAGACTAAAGCAGGATTTCGTTTACCAATAAAAATGGCAACACCACAAAGCGAGGTGGCCATTGTCCTTGAGGAAGTTAAAAATCCGGAAAATGATGAAGGTTATTCTTTACAAATTGACAACAAATATGTCATAATAAAAGGCTCCTCTAAAGGCATATTCTATGGTCTACAATCTCTTTTTCAATTAATTGAAATAAATAATGGCCAGGTGACAGTACCCCAATTGAAGATAGCCGATGCCCCAGCTTTCGGATATAGAGGAATAATGTTAGATGTTTCGAGGCATTTTTTTAGCACTGACCAAGTTAAAAAAATAATTGATTTGATGGGTCAGCTAAAATTAAACACCTTGCATTGGCACCTAACAGACGATCAAGGTTGGCGTTTAGAGATCAAAAAACACCCAAAACTTACTCAGGTAAGTGCATGGAGAGATTCTACTATTATTGGTCAATACTATGATTTCAAACCATTTGTTTATGATGGTCAACCACACGGAGGATATTACACTCAGGAGGAAGCAAAAGAAATCGTAGCCTATGCTGCGGAAAGAAAAATTACAGTCATTCCTGAAATAGAACTTCCTGGTCACAGTTCTGCAGTACTGGCTGCTTATCCGGAACTTGGAAGTTTTGATACTTTTGAAGGAATGGGTACCGGTACTATAGCTGCCGTAAATGAAAATGGAAAGGAATACGACAACGATATAAACCAAGAAGTCCCTGGATTTTGGGGTGTTCATTATAATATCTATGGTCCAACTCCTAAAGCTTTTGCCTTTTTGGAAGATGTCCTTACTGAGGTAATGGAAATTTTCCCTAGTGAGTACATCCACATTGGAGGAGATGAAGTACCTAAAGACCATTGGAAGACCTCTGAGATTGCTCAAAAGGTAATCAAAAAAGAAAAATTAGCGGATGAACATGAACTTCAAAGCCATTTCATTCATCAAATTGAATTGTTTCTTAATAAAAACAATAGAAAACTGATTGGCTGGGATGAGATATTAGAAGGAGGACTTGCCCCAAATGCTACCGTTATGAGCTGGAGAGGAGAAAAAGGTGGCATTCAAGCAGCCAAAATGGGACACGATGTTATCATGACCCCCAATAGCCACATGTACTTTGACCACTCACAGGCAGCTGATAAAACCACAGAACCTTTGGCAATAGGTGGATTTTTACCTTTAGAGAAAGTTTATAGCTATTCCCCTATTCCAAATGAATTAACCAAAGAAGAAGCTAAGCATGTCTTGGGTGTACAAGCCAATTTATGGACTGAATACATCCCTAGTGTTAACAAAATGGAATATTTTTTATTCCCAAGAGCCTTTGCTTTGGCTGAAGTTGCTTGGACTAAAGCGGGTAATAAAAATTTCGATTCCTTTAGCCTTGAGAGATTACCCAAAAGACTTCTTAACCTGGAAGAAAAAAACGTATTTTTCAGGATTCCAGAAGCAAAAATAAATGTTAGCACAGACCCAACAAGCGGTAGACATATAGTAGAAATCCACCCAATGGTAGAAAATGCTACAGTCTATTACACTTTTGACGGGCATAAAGCCGACCAAACAGCTTTGCTTTACACATCTCCTATTTTAGCGCCAATTGCTGGAGAAGACCAAAAACCGCTCACTCTTCGCTATGTTACCATCACTCCAGGAGGCAGGAGTAGTAATGAATTTAGCTTTCCTTTGGAATAATTATACCATGCAAAATCTATTGAATCAGCTACACTTGAAATAAGCAATAGTCCTAATGATAAGTAATGGATATGGGAAACTCTAGCACAGAGTTTCCCATATCCTTATCCCACCTAAAACATTTAGCACAGGTCATCGTTATTCTTGCTTTTTCTCTGTGTTAACACTGCCAAAATCTGGATTTTAATTAGGTTTTAGACTTTATATTTTTCCGTATCTTCAATTCTGACTCGAATCGACAATTGGTATAAAAAAATAGATTTTTAGGACTTTTTTATTGCTATCCAATAAAGTAAAATGGCATCAAAAACGGAATGAGCAATTATGGCTGATAAAATCCCGTATTTTTCGAAAAGAATTCCTAAAACGGCTATAAAAAAAATCATTACAAATCCATATACGCTTATTCTCCAATTCCACGGATTGAGGTAACCGTGAATTAAAACAAAAAGCACTGCGGTCACCCAAAGTCCCAACAATGGCTGAATACCAGCCCTAAACAAGAGTTCCTCTCCCACTCCAGCACACATTGAAATAAAAACAATTCCTTTTATTGTCCATGGCCAGGTATTGATGAGTGCATTGTATTTTTGCTTCTCTATTCTAAAAAAAGGGGCATTGATGATTTTTAGGGCTATAAAAGCACCAATAATTCCTGAGACTAATCCTGAAATCAATTGCACAAATAGGGACCGATGCCCCTCAAACAGCTCCATCAAAGTGATTTCTTGAAAGAAATACACCAAGGAGAGTCCAGCCAAACCAAAGCCTAAAAGGGTGATCCACCCCAGCATTGCCATTTTTTTATTCATACACTTAATTTGCCTCCGAATTACTCGATAACTTTACCAATAATTATAATGATTAGGTAATAGGGAAATAAAAAAGTGCCAAAAAGAAACTCTTTGGCACTTTCCAAACATAAATTTAAAATTAAATGCTTAGGAATTAAAAGTAATATTCAATGAAATAGGAACTGAACTTAAAGCCTGGCTAATCGGGCAACCTTCTTTGGCTGCATTGGCCAACTCTATAAATTGCTTTTCATCCATACCTGGAACTTTCCCTGTAAGGTTAAGTACTATCCCTGTAATGGCAAATCCCGCATCACCTTTTTCGATAGTAACAGTAGCGGTAGTATTTAATTCCTCAGCTTCCAAATCTTTTCCAGCGATTTGAAAACTTAATGCCATATTGAAACATCCCGCATGGGCTGCCGCTATCATTTCTTCAGGGTTGGTTCCTTTAGTACCATCCTCATTTTCAAATCTGGTTTTGAAACTATAAGGTGACTTATCAAAAAATCCGCTTGGTGAAGACAATGTTCCACTGCCATCTTTACCGGATCCCTTCCAAATTGCTGTTGCTTTTCTTTTCATCTTTTTAGGTATTGATTGGTTTAAAGTTTGTTCTTTAATTTCAATATTCAATGTATTAATTATCTGTCAGAAATGCTAAAACTATTGTAGCGTGGACTTGGGAATTTGTATTATCAGATTAATGATTTGAAGCTCAACTTAAATGCTATTCAGAGAAGATCTTTGAAATCCATTTTAATTTTTCTCCTATCAAAAGCAGAAGGATCACTCGACCTTCATTGCCACCGTTATCTCCAAGACCACCTTGTCACCTACAATATTTTCAATTTCATTTTTTATATTTTCCAGCTCAGTTTTGTCAAGAGGTTTATCTGCTACAATTTTTACAGTTAAGCGCATAGGCTTAATATTTCGCACAGAAACATCTCTCAAAACAACACCATTAGTCGTGTACCCATTTAATTTGGATAGGATATTGTTTTCCCTTACCATGTCCATAAAACCAAAAAACAAAGGAAGACTTACCAAACCAACAACAACCAAGGAATAGAGAATCCCCCGTCTTGCCAGACGGAATGGACTAAATCCCAATAGCAAAAATGTCATAGCTGCAGCCATTACCATGCCTGCAAGGTTGGTTAAAAACAAGAGAAATGCTCCTCGAAAAATATCCCATTCCATCCATCCTAATCCTATACCTGATACTGCTAAAGGCGGCACCAATGCTACCGCTATTGCTACACCTGCCAAGGTTTTAGAGATTTCTGATTTAGCACTCGCATATGCACCAGCTATTCCAGAGCCAACAGCAATTCCTAAATCCAATAAATTAGGTCTTACCCTCGCCATAATCTCGTCATTGGCAATATTTAACGGAGTGAGCCATGTGATAAATATGGCACACAAATAACCCAATAGAACACCCCAACCTATTGTCTTGGAGCTATTAACTATTAAGGTGCGGTCTTGTCTCAAAACACCCATAGAAAGAGATATAATCGGCGCCATTAAAGGGGCTAATATCATGGCCCCGATAATCACAGGAGCAGAATTACCAAAAAGCCCTAATGTCGCAATTAGGGTCGCCAATAGCATCAGTACAAGGTATACGCTCGAAGTGATAGAACTTGATCTTAAGCTAGAAAACAGGTCTTTAAATTCCTCTGTTGTTGCATGATTTATAAGTGGAAGTTTTCTTTTTAATAATTCCTTTCTTGCATCCCCCTTAGGCAGGGCTTCAACTTTATACACATCATCACTCCCACCTTTATTCTCAATATTTAACTTTTGCCCAGGCAGCATATTTAAGGCACCTTTTCCTATTTCTATCTGCAATTTCTCGGTGGACAATAGCACACCATCCTGGGAATAATTTATAGGCTGGTCTCCAGTTATTGTTATGGACGAAGTTTTAATATGAGCTGCAAAAGGCGGTAATTTTCTATTACTGTTTGTTCTAAATAAACTGTTAAGTCCAAACCAGAACAAACCACTAATACTTTTAGGAGCTAAAATAAAGGCATGTAACTTCCCATCATTAATTACTGAATGCTCGAGTATTTTCTTACTTATCAAGCTACTCTGAGCGTGGTGAACGATGATTAGACCAATGGCCGCTGTGTTAATTTCATCTTGATTCTCTGCTTTGATATTGAAACCAACCAATTTAGTGCTCCAAAAAAGTTTGAAAAAATAACTTAACCTCTGCCAAAATCTTTGAAAACCAAACCTAGCAACTGAGCTACTCATTAGACTCAGTGATTCTCCTATTAGTATGGTATTAAAAACTGGTACCCCATTCGCTTCAAGAACATCTACTTTGGACACTTTCTCCTCAAGTAGAATATAAGCAATATTATCCTCAAGGCTGGATTTCACGCCAAACCCTTTAATCCCATGGATCATTTTAGGGTGTGGTAGAAGTGCTATTTCTAGATTTCTTTTAATCGCGATAAGAAGAAATGACTTTAATTGTTCATCAGAAAGAAAAGTTACAACCTGTTCATCCTCCTCAATTTCCTCAATAAAAGCTTCAGTATAAGGATAGCTTGCCCTTAAATTTGAACCAAATTCAGGCAAAATGTCATTTTGCACTGAATCCTCTTCATTACTATCATAAATTAATATTCTGCTTTTCATTTATCATTTCTTAATATTATTTAAAAACAGCTATTCCTTAATCTGGGTTAACCCGGATTATGTAATAGAATTTCTCCGCCCTGACAATGTCAGGGGTAAAGCCTGTCCCGTGTTTACGGGAAGTTTTGCTATCGCAAGAAAATCAGGCTGTTTGGAGATTTTAGCATAGCACCGCTATGGTGAAATTGAAAACAGCAAAGATTGGGTATTTTAAAGCGATTTCAGCACGCAATAGAATGGCTATTGCATATTTCGGGTTTTATCTCTTTTCAATGTACCAATTCTTCAAAATTGATAATTCTTTCAATAGGCAATGCTTTTGTTTTCCAGCTTGATTTCCTATACCAAGAACCCATCCAAAGATAACTTAGAAAAGTCAATTTAATACCCTTTCATCCAATCCTGAATGAGCCAGACCCATATCTTAATAAAAACAATCTAAAAGCAGGTTCTAAATTGATTTTAAGGTAATTTTTACATTTTTTTGAAATATTTTTGAATTGCCATTTTCAAGACCAATTGATCGTGTAAATTCAATTCAAATCCTCTATTCCCTGCTTGAGCGGCCTCTTATCTCTCATTAAACTTGATATTAACTGGCTTGGAATTGAGGATAAAAACCTAAAACTAAGCAGTTTAAAAACGGAATTATTATAAATGGTGGTACCTCTCAAAATTCCTATTGATTATCAAGGAAAACATTTCATTTTTCAAATAATTAAAATTCAAAATCCGCCTGAACTGACAATGTACCCATAAAGTAAAAAAATCAA